>NZ_OZ241965.1:0-4056430 GCF_965204015.1 Candidatus Poriferisocius sp.
TTGAGGGTCGTGAGATTGAGTGATGCGAGGTTGGTGGTCTGCTTGCCGTGAGTCTCGAACCATCTTTGTCCCCATGAATTCCCATGCATCGAGACGAAGTATGGATCGAATGCTCTGGAAGTCAGGCGCGCGCGAAATACATGGTTCTGGTGGATGCAGTCCTCAATCTGCCCCTCCCACACCCACCCACGGCCGAGCTTGTCGCGATCACCACCCTCGTTGAAGAGGATGTCCCCAGGCTGGAGCTTGAGCCTTGCGGCCTTCTCGGGGTTGACACGAATCGTGGTGACCTCGTCGAGATTGAAGTAGCCCCGTTGAACATTGGCAACTCGGAGGTATGGGACCTCGATAAATGTGGGGTTACCCTGATTCTTCGAGTCCTTGGTAACACCGCCCTTCACCTCGGCGATCTGTCCAAGAGTGGTCCATGTCCAGTTTGGCTTGTCAAAAAGTTGGTCAAACGACGAACTCCGAAACGCCACCAGCTTTTGCTGAGCAGCGTCAACGGCGCTGTCAACAGCATCAAGACGGGAGAAGTGTTCCTCAATCGCAGTAACGATTCGCCTCTGTTCTGCTAGCGGAGGGACGGCAAGTTTCACTTGGGCGAGGTTCCTGCGAGAGATTCGCTTCCTGGTCGTGCCGCTTTGCAACTCATTAATCTGGCTGTTCGTTTGAGACGAGTTGATCGACCACATCAACCAGGATGGGTCCACAGACCCTGTGCCAGGGCGAGCAATGGCGACATCAACAACCGTTACGCACTTGCCTAGGTGATTTGGAAACATGCAGGCACGACCAAGCGGGTCGGGCATGCGAGCGACTAGAACATCGCCGGGCTCCAAGTAGGTGCAATTGAGTTCCGCTGCTTTGGCAATAGTTAGGTGACGATCCGACCGATCGCGAAATTCCCCGACTCCTACATCTGCAAGCTGAATGAGTCGCACGTCCCCCAGAGGGTCTTGATCCTTCGACTCAACCCAATCACCGTCTGTGAAGATCCCCCCTTCTGAAATCAAGTCTTCGATTGCCGCCCATGTCCATCCCGGCATCAGTTCCCCTGTCATGCCGCTAGTACCTCCGATAGCTCATCAAGCAGCGAATCGAAGTCGTTGCCAAACAGTTGACGCGCCTTACCCAGTCCTCCATACGCGCTGAACGGCGGGTGATGGAGATCGGCGAGGGCGATACTCAGGCTGGAGGCGATGCGATCTTTGATCAGGTTGAGATAGGTGAGCTGGTCGTCGGTGAAGGTGGTGCCTGCGGTGTGTTGTTGGTTGAGCCAGATTTTGAAGCGTTCGTTTACGAGGTCGGGGTAGGCCACAAGCTCGTTGACCTCACCAAGGGCGTAGCGGACCAGGCTCACAAGGTCTGTGCTCACTCGGTGGCCGGAGCCTCGGACTTTGGATTTGTCGAGGGTTTCATAGGCTTGCCAGAGGATGTCGGGGGTCCAGCGGTGGGGTGGGCGGTTGATGGAGCTGACTAGCTCCTTGATGTCGTTGTAGGTGAGGCCGCGGCCGTGGGGTTGGTGGTAGAGGACCTCTAATGCGGTGATCTCGTCCTTGTTGTCTTCGATGAACTGCTTCCATGAGTCCACTTGGGTGCGGGCGCGGTCGGCGGCGTCGATGGAGAATTCGCCGGAGATCACCCGGTCACGAGTGGCAGTGTCGATCACTTGCTCGTAGCTGCGGCGGATGTCTACCAGCTTTTCCCGGAGTTCAGGGTTGCCGGCTAGAGGCTGGATTGCCTCTGCAATTAGCCGTTGGGTGGCCGCGGCTACTTGTTCGGGGGTTGGGTCGTCGGTGCCGGTTTCGGCAGCGGCTGCTTCGTGCTGGCGGTCGGGGTCGAGGGCGTCGGTGATCTGGCGGACAAGTTCGCTCAGCTCGACCCCGGCTACGGACTCCACCTCGGTGCGATGTTCTGAGGTGATTCGGCGGTTGAGGCGGGCTAGGCGCGATGCCACCGAGGACACCACATCGGGGTCTCTTGAACCGAGGCCGATCTGGTTGAGCAGCTTGTCGAAGCTCACGTGGCGCTGGCGTTCCAGCGGGACAGTGTCGTGGAGATTGGCCTCAGTTACGCCTACTGCGTCCACGATCACAAAGCGGTCTTTGGCCTGGGCGTCGGGGGTAACGGTGCGCAGCTGGTCGCCGTCGATCACCCGCACACCCCGGCCCTTCATCTGCTCGAAGAAGTTGCGGCTTCTCACCATGCGCATGAACATCACGCACTCGATGGGCTTCACGTCGGTGCCGGTGGCGATCATGTCCACGGTCACTGCGATGCGGGTTTGGTAGTTGGTGCGGAACTGCTGAAGCAGCTTCTCGGCGCTCTCTCCCGACTGGCCGGAGCGGTAGGTGATCTTCACGGCCCCCTGGTTGCCGAGGCCGAACTCCTCTCGCACGATCTGCACAATGTCGTCGGCGTGGCTGTCGTCTTTGGCGAAGATCAGGGTTTTGGGGATGTTGACCAGGAGGCCGTCGTCGTCTCGTTCTCGGTCTTCGAACATTTTGGGCAGGGAATCGCGGAAGGTGCGGACGATGGTGCGGATCTGATCGGGGGCAACTACCCGGCGGTCGAGTTCGGCGGGGTCGTAGGGAATGTCGGTGTCGGCCTGTTCGAGGCGGGTGCTGCGGGTCTCCCGGTCGCGGAACTCGGTGACGAAGCCGGCGGGGACAGTGCTGCCGGTCTCGGTGATCTCGGTGCGGATGCGGAATATGTCGAAGTCCACGTTCACCCGGTCGGCCACTGCTTGGGTGTGGCCGTACTCCATCACCAGGTTCTGGTTGAAGAAAGCCATCGTCTGGATGCCGGGCGTGGCGGTGAGGCCGACCAGGAAGGCGTCGAAGTACTCCAGCACTTGGCGCCACACGCCGTAGATCGAGCGGTGGCACTCGTCGATGATGATCAGGTCGTACGACTCAATCGGCACTCTGGGGTTGTAGGCCACTTCCACCGGCTGATCGAGAGGGATATCGAAGCCGGATCGCTCGTCGAGGTCGTCGTCGATCTCCTCTCCCCGCAAAATGGAGTAGAGGCGCTGGATAGTGCTGACGTGGACTTTGGCGGCGGCTTCATTGGCCATGTCCAGCTGGGAAGAGGTGAGGCGGCGGACGTTGTACAGCTCGGTGAACTTGCGTCGGTCGCCGGGTACCTCGAAGCCCTCGAACTCCCGCACTGCCTGGCGTCCCAGATTGGCCCGATCGACCAGGAACAGGATGCGGTTGGCTCTGGCGTGGCGCAGCAGCCGGTAGCTGGCATTGACGGCGGTGAACGTCTTGCCGGAGCCGGTGGCCATCTGGATCAGCGCCTTGGTGCGGTTCGCTTTGAACGACGCTTCCAGGTTGCGGATGGCCTCGGCTTGGGCCGGCCATAGCCCGGGCGGATCGGTGCCTAGATCGGGAAGCTCGCTGAAGCCGTTGCGCAGAGTGGCGTTGCCGTCGAACTCCTTGTAGTTGTCCCGCCAGCGGGCCAGCGTCTCGGGGCGGTGGAAGGCGAACACGGGACGAGACGTGGGGGTCGGGTCGAGTCCGCAGGTGAAGCGGGTGACCGCTCCGGTTGCCTCATAGCCGAACGGCAGTGAGCCATCCACTAGGAAGGCAGGCAGTTGCTCGGGATAGGCGGCCTGGTACTTGCGGGTCTGAGGCTCCACCCCGGTAAGCGTGATGTCTTCCTTCTTTGCCTCGATTACCCCCACCGCCCGCGAATCGACATACAGCACGTAGTCGGCCGGACCCGCCTCGGTGGGAACTTCCCGCACCGCCACTCCCCTAGCAGCGGCCACCGCGGCGTGCTGATAGTCCTGAACCACCCAACCACACTCCGCTAGCTGCTCATCGATCGCTATACGAGCGCGGGCCTCAGGGTTGAGGTAGTCGGACTGTGCGTTCACTGCGTAAAGGAATAGCAGCCAGAGACGCTGCGAGCAGATTGCAAGCCAGTGCACCGTAGGCTTCACGATGGACTGGATGAAGGAGAACAACCATGTTGACGGCGGGGATTGACCATGTGGCCACTATTACGAAGGACTCTGAGCGGCTTCAGCGGTTCTATGTGGAGAACTTTGGGGCTTCGATTGAGTTTGACGGGCCGGAGTTTCCCGGTGGGCCGCGCATGTCGATAATCAACATTGGGCCCGACTGCGAACTGAACGTATTCGAGATCGAGGGGAATGCCGAGGCCGACAACCAAACCCCGATGTACGGGCGGGGACGGATCGACCACATCGGGCTGCTGGCGGCCAGCTTGGCGGAGTTCTCCGAGATCAGAGAGCGGCTGATGGCAGCCGGGGCAACCGACGGTGTCGTTACCGTGTTCGGGCGCAAGCTCAGCATGTTCTTCCGGGATCCGGACCGGATGGAGTGTGAGGTGCTGGTGGCCAATCCCGACTTCGACCCCGAAAACGTGACCTTCGGGGAGCCCTCGGCCCGATTCCGATAGCGGGCGCCAAACCCCAGTAGGTGGTGGTTGCCGACAATGAAATGAAGCAGCGCACCGGCCCTTGCTCCAGACGTCTGGATACGGTGCAGGACTAACTGTCACAGGTGGTGGGTATAGTCCCTTACATGGCTAATGAGGCTGTGACCAGGGCTTATGAGGTCAATTTGGAGGTGCCCGAGACAGATCCGACAGAGATGTCGGGGGCTGAGCGGCGGGCTGCATTGGTTTCGGTGGGGCGGGCTGAGGCTTGCTTGGCGGGATGGAAGACACGCCTCGTCAATGCGGAGCGGGATCAGCACGGCGTGGAAGCAGTCGAGCGGGTTTTGCGTGAAGAGCTGCAATCTTCCCGCAGAGAGGCCACCCGGGACGTGAAGTCTTCAGCCCAATTGGCTGAGCTGCCGGTTACCTCGGCGGGGTTGGAGGCCGGAGAGATTCCGGCGGGCCATGCCCGTTTGATTGCTCGGGCGGCTTCTGAAGGGCCGATCGACGAATCGGTGCTTGCCGAGGCCGCGCAGCGGGAGAACTACGACAAATTCGCCAAGACGCTGCGACACCATCAGCAGGAGATGTCCGACGACGATGGGCAGTCGATTTTCGACCGCCAGCGTGAGAACCGCACCGGGCGGGCGTTTGTAAGCCGTGAGACCGGGATGTTTGTGCTGTCAGGGGAGTTTGATCCCACCACCGGCGCTCGCATCGACACAGTGCTGGCAACCAAAGAGCGGGAGCTGTGGAACGCCGAGGATCCGAAAAGCCGGCGTACTCCCCAGCAGCGGATGGCCGATGCACTGGCTGAGCTGATCCTTGAGCCAGGCAAGGGCAAGGCCAAGGGCACCGCGTTGATGGTGGTGGCCGACTACGACGTGGTCAACCAAGAACTGGTCAATGCCCGCCTCGCCGACGGCAGCCCCATCCCCACAGCCGAGCTGATCCGACTGGCCTGCGACGCCGACCTGCTGCCCGGTGTTTTCCGGGCCGCCACCCAGGAAATGAACCTGGGTCGCAAGCGGCGCACCGCCTCCGACGCTCAACGGGCCGCCTTGATTTACCGAGACAAGGAGTGCATCGGCTGCGGCACCAGCGCTCACCGGTGTTTCGCCCACCACGTCCAATTCTGGAGGAACGGCGGGCCCACCGACTTCGCCAACCTCGTGCTGGTGTGCAACAAGTGCCACCACAGTATTCACGACGACGGCTGGGAGGTCACGCACGAACCTGCTACCGGACGCCGCAGCGTCGACCCACCGTCCGACCCCTTCCCCGACACTGGGGTCGACTCCTACCGACCATCCCACATCAATCCCGTTCTTCTCAGCTGAGAATTCAAAATCAGGGCACGGTGGGCGCGGGCGGGCCGCAAGGTCGGGGCTGGTTATTCGGCGGTTCGCCTTCGTCGAATTGCTACTAGGGCGCCGGCTACTACGGCTGCGGCGGCTACGCCTATACCGACGAAGATTCCGGGGTTTGTGCCTCCGCCGCCGTTGCCTCCGGTGCTGGCTGCGGTGGCGATGGTTTCGGTTGGAGCGGGGGTCGCTGCTCTGGTTGGGGCGGCTGTGGGGGCTGGGGTGGGTGCTGGCGTGGGGGCGGGTGTGGGCGCCGGGGTGGGAGCGGGAGTTGGGGCGGCCGTTGGGGCTGGGGTTGTGACGACGGTTGGAGCGGCGGTGGGGGTCGGCTCTGGCTCTTCGGGCACCATGCCACGGAACGGTCCGGTTACCTCATAGGTGATGCCGGTGAAGTTTCCGGTGATCTCTGATTCGGGAAGGACGTCTTCGGCGTTGTTGGGGGCCTGACCGCGCTGGCTGGAGAAGTAGAGGCGGTCGCGCCGGGGATTGAAGACCGGTCCAGTGATCTCTGACCCATCCTGGTCCAGGACGCGCAGGAACGGGGCGACTTCGCCCTCTGGGGTGATGATGACGATCTCCATGTTGCCGCCGTCTTCAGCCACGTACACGTCGCCGCTGCCTCCGTCCACGGTGAGGTTGTCGACCCCAGAGAGGATGGCGGTGCCCTCGGACACCATGGCCGGATCAGCCTCGTAGATCCGGCTATAGGTCTGATCGGCGGTGTTGATGGCATGAATGATGTTGTCGAACTTGGTCGACCAGAACACGACGTCGTTGTGATACCAAATGCCCTCGCCACCCAAGAAGGCCGTCGCCTCTCCGGGCAGCTGTCGGCGGGTAAGCGTCTCAGTTGCCGAAGGGTCGGGTACTTCGATCCAGGTGACGGTCCCGTCTTCTTCGACACGGGCGGCCTCGAGCAAGCCTTCGCTCAAATCGGGGTAGTTGGCCGGGGTGAACCGGTAGAACAGCCCGTCGAACTGGTCCTCGGTCATGTACACCTGCTGGCGGTCGGGATCGACCGCCGCCGCCTCGTGGGTGAAGATCCCCATCGCCGGATGGGACACCGACTCGTTGGCCCCCGTCGGGTCGCACTCCCAGATCACCCCGTAGCCGGTGAAGTCCTCCTCGCCCGACAAGAACGTTCCCCATGGGGTCGGCCCGCCGCCGCAATTGGCGTTGCTGTCGCCTAGCAGCCGGTAGGCATCGAGGATTTCGCCGTCGGGGCCGTAGTGAATGGCCGAGACTCCCGCGAAGCCAGGACGGAACACCTCGCTGTTGACCGTGTGGTACCAGCCGCCCTCGCCGTCGTCGAACACGGCGGCCCCGTCGGGGTAGACAAGCCACCGGTAGTCGGAATTCCCCACCGGCTCACCGGCCATCGCCACTATTCGAGACGTGAACCCGGGTGGCAGGAGGATGCCGTTCTCATCAGGCTCGATGCCGTCGAGCGAGCCGTAGGGTCCAGAGCCGGGTTGGGCACCCACTGCGCTGCCGACCAATGGAACGGTCACGGCGCCGCCGGTGGCGACAACAGCGGCTCGCAAGAATTCGCGCCTATCCATGGGCGGAGCCTAATGATTCATCCAGCAACCTGCTTGTGGGCTTGGTAATACCCGCGGCCGCAGAGCGATCAGATGCCCAGCACGGGGCGGAGAAACTTGCCGGTGTAGCTGTGGTCGGAGCGGGCGACCAGTTCGGGGGGACCCTCGGCGACCACGGTGCCGCCGTTGTCGCCGCCTTCGGGGCCGAGGTCCACGATCCAGTCGGCGGTCTTGATCACGTCGAGATTGTGCTCGATCACCAGCACGGTATTGCCCTGGTCCACCAGGCGGCTGAGTACGGCCAGCAGCTTGCGGACGTCGTCGAAGTGCAGGCCGGTGGTGGGCTCATCCAGGATGTAGATGGTGTGGCCGGTGGGTCGCTTGGCCAACTCGGAGGCCAGCTTCACCCGCTGAGCCTCTCCCCCCGACAGCGTGGGAGCGGGCTGGCCCAATCGGATGTAGCCCAGACCCACGTCCACCAGGGTCTGCATGTGGCGGGTGATAGACGGCTGGTTGCCGAAGAACTCCAGGGCGTCGGCACACGACATGTCGAGCACCTCGGAGATGGTTTTGCCCTTGAACTCGATGTCGAGGGTGTCGCGGTTGTAGCGGGACCCCTTGCACACCTCGCAGGGCACGTACACGTCGGGCAAAAAGTGCATCTCGATCTTGATGGTGCCGTCGCCCGAGCACGCCTCGCACCGGCCGCCCTTCACGTTGAAGGAGAACCGGCCCGGCATGTAGCCCCGCACCCGGGACTCGGGGGTCTGGGCGAACAGCTTGCGGATGTGGTCGAACACGCTGGTGTAAGTGGCCGGATTGGACCGGGGGGTGCGGCCGATGGGCTGCTGGTCGATGTTGATCACCTTGTCGAGGGCCTCGGTGCCGTCGATGCCCTTGTGCAGGCCGGGTGGGATCTTGGACTTGTAGATGCGCTGCATCAGCGACCGGTACAAGATGTCGTTGACCAGAGTGGACTTGCCCGACCCCGACACGCCGGTGACGGTTACGAAGCAGCCCAAGGGGATATCGATGTCGATGTCGGCCAGGTTGTGCTCCCGGGCACCCCGGATGGTGAGCCAGTCGTCGCCGGGATTCCGCCGCTGCTCGGGAATTGGGATCGACTTTTTCCCCGACAGGTACTGGCCGGTGAGCGACTGTTTGCTCTTCATCAGATCGGCAACCGATCCGGAGTGGACCACGGTGCCCCCGTGCTCACCGGCGCCGGGGCCAATGTCCACAACGTGGTCGGCCACCCGCACCGTCTCCTCGTCGTGCTCGACCACCAACACGGTGTTGCCCAGATCGCGCATCCGCTCCAGGGTGTCGATGAGGCGGCGATTGTCCCGTTGGTGCAGGCCTATGGAGGGCTCGTCCAGCACATAGAGCACGCCGACGAGGCCGCTGCCGATCTGCGAGGCCAAGCGGATGCGCTGGGCCTCTCCCCCGCTGAGGGTGCCCGCCGATCGCCCCAGGGTCAGGTATTCCAGCCCCACGTCGAGCAGGAACTTGAGCCGGGCGTTGATCTCCTTGAGCACCTGTCCGGCAATGGTCTGGTCGCGCTCAGACAGCTCCAGGGAGGCCAAAGCTGCGGCCGCATCCCGAATGGAGAGAGCGCACACCTCGTCGATGGTGCGGTCGTCCACGGTGACGGCCAGCGACAGCGGGTTGAGTCGGGCACCGTTGCACCCCGAGCAGGGCACCTCCCGCATATACCCCTCTATTTGGGCTCGCACCGCGTCGGAGTCCGACTCGCTGTGGCGGCGCTGGAGATAGGGGATCACCCCCTCGTAGCGGGCGTTGTAGCGGCGGACCCGGCCGTAGCGGTTGCGGAACCGGACCTCGGTGCGCTGGTTGGCCATGCCCTTGCCGTAGAGCAATAGATCGTGGTGCTGGCGGTCGAGGCTCCCCCACGGCTGGTCCATGGGGATGTCCCGATCCTCGGCCACCGACTCCACCAGCCGTTTGAAGTACTGGTTGTGGCCCTTGGCCCACGGGGCGATGGCGCCATCTTCGAGGGTCAGGTCGGGATCGGGGATCACCAGCCGGGGATCCACCTCGAACACCGATCCCAACCCGTCGCACGACTGGCACGCCCCGTAGGGCGAGTTGAACGAGAAATTGCGGGGGGCGAGTTCCTCGAACGACTTGCCGTCGGAGGGCCGCGACAGGTGCTGAGAGAAGGTAATGGTCTGGGGCTCCTCTTCGGATTCGGCCTCTCGGGGCATGATCATCAGCTCGGCCACGCCCTCGGCCAACCCCAACGCAGTCTCCATCGACTCGGTGAGCCGCCGCTCTATGCCCTCCCGCATGACCAGACGGTCGACCACCACCGAGATGCTGTGCATCTCGTAACGGGCCAAGTCCAGGTCGTCGATCCCGTTGTCCAGCTCGATCAGATCGCCGTCGACGATGGCCCGGGCGAACCCGTCGGAGGCCAGCTCGGCCAACAGCGTGTCGTAGGTGCCTTTGCGGCCCCGCACCACCGGGGCCAGCACCTGGAATCGGACTCCCTCATCCATCTCCATCACCCGGTCCACAATCTGCTGGGGGGTCTGGCGCACCAAGCGCTCCCCGGTCTCCGGGTCGTGGGGGATGCCGATGCGGGCGAACAGCAGCCGCAGGTAGTCGTACACCTCGGTGATGGTCCCCACCGTGGAGCGGGGGTTGCGGGAGGCGCTCTTCTGGTCGATGGAGATAGCCGGCGACAGGCCGTCGATGAAGTCCACATCGGGCTTGTCCATCTGGCCCAGGAACTGCCGGGCGTAGGCCGACAGCGACTCCACGTAGCGGCGCTGCCCCTCGGCGTAGATGGTGTCGAAGGCGAGCGACGACTTGCCCGACCCGGAAATGCCGGTGAATACGATGAGCCGGTCGCGGGGTATCGTCAGGTGCACGTCGCGCAGGTTGTGCTCACGCGCTCCATGGATGACGATCTCGTCGGCCACGCAGTGAACTTATCGGCCCGCGCTGACAATTGAGACAGAAGAGATGGAAAGAGTCGGAGAAAAGGGACCCGATTAGCCCCATGCCCTACCCCCACGTGTTCCAACCTCTCGACATCGGCGGCTGCACACTGCCCAACCGGATCGTCCGGGCCGCCCACAGCACCGGAGCAGTGGGCGAAGACCTGATCGCCTACCACGAGGCCCGAGCCAAGGGCGGCGCCGCGCTCACCATCCTCCAGATCGCCGGGGTCCATCCCTCTTCGCCCACCGACATCCCGGTGTTCACCGACCGGGTGCTCCCGTTCTACGAGCAGATGGCCGCCCGCCTGCACGCTGCCGGCGGCAAGGTGTTCCAGCAGCTGTGGCACGGGGGCGCGGCCATCGAGCAGCGGTCGCTCCAGAACTTCCAGCAGCCCTTGGCTCCCAGCGCCATACCCAGCCCAATGGTGGGCGTGGTCCCCCAAGCGCTGACCCAGGCCATGATCGACGAACTAGTGGGGGCGTTCGCCACCGCGGCCCGGCGGTGCGAGCAGGGCGGGCTCGACGGAGTGGAACTGCACGGTGCCCACGGCTATTTGATCGGCCAGTTCCTGTCCCCTGCCACCAACCTGCGCGACGACGACTACGGCGGCAGCCTGGAGAACCGCGCCCGCTTCCTGCGGGAGATCCTGGCCGCCATCCGGTCCGAAACCAGCCCCGGCTTCCCCGTCGGGATCCGCATCTCGGCCGACGACCAAATCGAGGGTGGGGTCGACCCGGAGGAAGCTGCCGCAATCGCCAAGCTGGTGGAACCCGACATCGACTTCCTCGACGTGTCACTGTCGTCCTACTGGCGCTTCCATCGGCTGCTGTCCACACTGGACGAAGGACTGGGCTACGAGGTTCCCACCAGCGAGGTGGTGACCAAGGCGGTGGACGTGCCCACCATCGTCACCGGCCGCATCACCACCCTCGACCACGCCGAGCACCTCATCAGGAGCGGTGTGGCCGATTTGGTGTCGATTGTGCGGGGGATGATCGCCGACCCCGAGTTAGTGGCCAAGGCCCGCGACGGCAGAGAGAGCGAGGTCCGACCCTGTATCGGCACGTCAGTGGGCTGCGTGGCCCGGTTCATGGTGGCCGGAAAAATGCGCTGCGTGGTCAACACCGCGGCCGGACAGGAGACCAAGGTGCCCTTCGAGCCAGCCGACCGGGTGGCCGAACCTAAGCGGGTGTTGGTCGCCGGGGGCGGGCCTGCCGGCCTGGAAGCCGCCCGCGCTGCGGCCCTGCGTGGCCATGACGTGGTCCTCTACGAGATGACCGGAGAATTGGGCGGCCAGGTGCGTATGGCGGCTTCGGCCCCGCCCCGATCCGACCTGGGAGCCATCACCGCGTTCCTGGCCGACGAACTCGACCGCCTGGGGGTGGCCGTCAAACTCCGCTCCCCCGTCGATCCCGATGTGGTGGCCGAGGAGAAACCAGACGAGCTGATCATCGCCACCGGTACCACCCCCCGCCGAGGCTTTCAGATCTCCGCTCCGTCGAAGCCGGTCTCGGGTGCCGACCTGCCCCACGTCTTCACCAGTTGGGAAGTGCTGGGATTCGGCGGCCGGGCCGCCATCGGCAAACGGGCGGTGGTGTACGACGACACCGGCACATTCGAGGCCATCTCGGTGTGCGATGCCCTGATGGCCGCGGGCGCTGAGGTGACGTTCCTCAGCCGCCACGAGCAGCTAGGGGCCACGATCCCGTATCCAGCAGCCACCGTGGAGGCCAGCCGGGAGCGGCTGTTCAGCGGGGCGTTTTCATTCACCCCCGCGGCAGCCCTTCGAGAGATCACACCGCACGCAGTGATTGCCCGCGACCTGGGTACGTACCTGGAGAGAAGCTTCGAGGCCGACACCGTGGTGATCGTGAGCTACCACGACTGCAACAGCGAACTGGCCGATTACTTGGGATCTGAGACCGAAGAGCGATCCGGCGCCCCCCGCTTCAACATCCACCTAGCGGGCGATGTCAACGGCACTAACAGCATCATGGCCGCCATCCACGCCGGTGCCCGGGTCGGCCGGGAGATCTGACGAAGGGGACTCTCAGACCATTGCCCGAAGGTCGCGCTGCAAGTCTTTGATCTCGTCTCGTAGGCGGGCGGCGTACTCGAACTTCAACTCAGCGGCGGCGTCGTTCATCTCCTCGGTGAGCGTGTGGATGAGCCGTTCGATGCCGCCGGTGTCCAAGTCGATCACCTCAGGGCGGCGCCGAGACTGATCCATCGAGCGGGAGCGCTGGGCGCCGCCGGGGATGGGCACGCCGTCTTCGGCGGGCCGCAGTTCAGCCAGGATGTCGCTGACCGCCTTGCGGATGGTTTGAGGGTTGATGCCGTGCTGCTCGTTGAACGCCTGCTGCAATCCCCGGCGGCGGTGGGTTTCGGAGATCGCTCGTCTCATGGAGTCGGTCACCATGTCGGCGTACATGACCACCTGACCGTCCACGTTGCGGGCCGCCCGGCCGATGGTCTGGATCAGTGAGGTCTCGCTACGCAGAAACCCCTCTTTGTCGGCGTCCAGGATGGCTACTAGCGATACCTCGGGCAGATCCAAGCCCTCCCGCAGCAGGTTGATGCCCACCAGCACGTCGAACTCCCCGAGCCGGAGATCGCGCAGGATCTCGATCCGCTCGATGGTGTCCACCTCGCTGTGCAGATAGCGGACCCGCACTCCCAACTCCAGTAGGTACTCGGTGAGGTCTTCGGCCATCTTCTTGGTCAGAGTGGTGACCAGCACTCGCTGGCTCGCCTCGGTGCGGTCTTCGATGAGCTTCATCAAGTCGTCGATCTGGCCCTTGGTAGGGCGTACCTGAACCTCGGGGTCGACGAGCCCAGTGGGGCGCACGATCTGCTCCACCACCTGATCGGAGACGCTGATCTCGTAGTCGCTGGGGGTGGCCGACAGAAACACCACTTGGCCCACTCGCTCCATGACCTCCTCGAACCGCAGGGGGCGGTTGTCCACCGCGGAGGGCAGCCGGAAGCCGTGGTCCACCAGCGTGTTCTTGCGACTGCGGTCGCCCTCGAATTGGCCGTGAAGCTGGGGAACGGCCACGTGGGATTCGTCGATCACGGTGATGAAGTCGTCGGGGAAGTAGTCCAGCAGGGTGTAGGGCCGCTCGCCGGGGGCCCGCCCGTCGATGTGGCGGGAGTAGTTCTCGATGCCGTTGCAGAAGCCGATCTCCTGCATCATCTCCAGGTCGTAGGTGGTGCGCATCCGCAGCCGCTGGGCCTCCAGCAGCTTCCCTTCCTTGTCGAAATAGGCCAGCCGCTCTTGGAGCTCAGCCTCGATGCCCTCGATGGCCTGGCGCATCCGCTCGTCGCCGGCCACATAGTGGGTGGCCGGGAACACCACCACCTCGCTCAAGGTGTGGAGCCGCTCCCCGGTCACCGGGTCGATCGTGGTGATCTGCTCCACCTCGTCGCCGAACAGCTGGATGCGAACCACAAACTCCTCGTAGGCCGGGTGGACCTCTATGACATCGCCCCGCACCCTGAACCGGCCCCGCACCAGATTCGTGTCGTTGCGCTCGTACTGCATGTCCACCAGCCGCCGCAGCAGGTCGCGCTGGTCGTAGCTCTGGCCCGCCTTGGCGATGCACAGCAGGTTCTTGTACTCGTCGGGGCCGCCCAGCCCGTAGATGCACGACACCGACGCCACCACGATTACGTCCCGCCGGGTCAAAAGCGCCTCAGTAGTGGAGTGGCGCAGCCGGTCGATCTCGTCGTTCACCGACGAGTCCTTCTCGATGTAGGTGTCGGAGGCCGGCATGTAGGCCTCGGGCTGGTAGTAGTCGTAATACGACACGAAGTACTCCACCCGGTTGTCGGGGAAGAACTCCCGCATCTCGTTGGCCAACTGAGCGGCTAGCGACTTGTTGGGCGCCAGCACCAGGGTGGGCCGCTGCACCTGCTCGATGGTCCACGCCACCGTGGCGCTCTTGCCCGACCCCGTGATGCCCAGCAGCGTCTGGAACCGGTCGCCCCGCTCCAACCCCTCTGAAAGCGCAGCGATGGCCTTGGGCTGATCCCCGGCAGGCTGGAACGACGACACCATCCGAAAGGCCGCGTCCCCCAAGCTGCTCACCGAATCGATGCTATCGGCCCCTATTGAGTGATCTGACCTTAGGATGCCCTCACCTCAGCCCTCGCCCATGGCAAGGACCGCTTCGGGGAGCCATCGTTCGGCGAATTCTCCCGCGGTCTTCGAGCCCAGGTCCTGAAAGAGGGCCCCACCTTCCAACCACTTGAATTCACCGATGGTCTCTCCCGTAGCAACCAGGCGCACAACGAACTGCTGGCTCGATGGAGTTGGCCCAAATCCCAAGGTCACAAAGCCGAAAATCAGTGATCCAACCACCCGAAGGGCGTTCTTCAACTTGGGAACCCGAATGGGATCGATTCGAAACACCGAACCGGCCGGTCTTTCAGGGTCGAATGACACGAGGTCAGGATATCCGTCCAGATGCCGGCGGCTACTTCTCGCAGAACTCCAGGCCGAGTAGATCCAAGTCGTTGCCCTGGAGATCGGCCGTCTCCCACACTGCGGGCAGGCAGCCGGTGAGCTGGTTGCCGCTGAGATACAGATGTATGAGTTGGCCAAGAGCTACCAACTCCGCGGGGAGCCCGCCGGTGAACTGGTTGTTATTGAGGTAGAGCCGCCTCAGATCGCTGAAATCCCCGATCCAGGCGGGGACCTCGCCGGTGAGCTGGTTGCCGGTAAGCCAGAGCTCGCGCAGCTTGGTCAGTCCGGCCAGCTGGGCGGGGAGTTCTCCGGAGAGCTGGTTGCCGTCGAGATCCAGCCTCGTGAGGTTGACGAGCTGACCCAGCTCGGCGGGAATCGGCCCCGACAGTTGGTTGGCCCACAAGTTGAGTCGCTCCAGGTTGATCAACTGGCCCAGTTCGGCGGGAATTTCACCCGACAGCTGATTGCGACGAATCATCAGGTGCTTCAGGTTGGTCAGATCACCCAACCCGGGAGGCAGCTCCCCCGACAATTGGTTATAGCTCAGATACAGCGCCCGGAGATTGGAGAGCTGGCCCAGCTCAGGAGGGATCTCTCCTGACAAGAAGTTGATGCTCAGGTCCAGCCATTGCAGGTTGGCGAGCCGGCCAAGCTCGATGGGAATCTCCCCCGACAGCTGGTTGTCGCGTAGCAACAGGTGGGTTAGCCCGTCGAGTTCGGCGAGGCTGGCGGGGATCTCACCGGAGAGCCGGTTGCTGCGCAGGTCGAGGTATTCCAGGTTCGACAGGTCGCCGACGCTTGCCGGAATTTTCTCCGACAGCCGGTTATTGGAGAGGTCCAGTACCTCGAGTTGTCTCGCGCTGCCGATCCCCGAAGGAATGTCTCCCCTCAGGCGGTTGTTGGAGAGGTTCAACACCCCGAGTTGTCTCAAGCTGCCAATCCCCGAGGGAATCTCCCCCGACAAGAGGTTGTCGTGTAGCTCCAGGTGCCTCAGGCCTGCCATCGAGGCAAGGTTGGCGGGAATGTCGCCCGACAGCCAGTTGTCGCTGAGATCGATCTCCTCCAAGTTGGCGAGAAGGCCCAGTCCAGCGGGAATTTCGCCTGACAACCCGTTTCTTTGGAGACGCAGGTTCTCAAGCTCAACCAGATTGCCCAACTCGGGCGGAATCGACCCGGAGAGACGGTTGTCCTCCAGCCAGAGTTCCCTCAGGTTGGAGAGCCCACCCAGCTCAGCGGGGATCTCTCCCGACAACTCGTTGTCCTCCAACCCGAGCACTCTCAGGTTTCGCAGGAGGCCCAGCGAGGCCGGAATGGTTGCCGACAGCTCGTTGTGCCCCAGTCGCAATTCCTGCAATTGGCTGAGCGCTCCGATCCAAGGGGTGATCGGGCCAGACAGGTTGTTCGCCGACAGGCTGAGATGCCGCAGATCAGAGAGCTTCCCTATCCAAACCGGGAACTCCCCGGTCAAGTTGTTGCCCGTCAGGCTGAGGTGCCGCAGCCGAGCAAGACCGGCCAGCTCGGCGGGAATCGCACCCGACAAGCCGTTATTGCTGAAATCCAACCAGGTGAGGTTGGACAAGCTGCCCATCTCAGCGGGAATCGCACCCGACAAGCGGTTGTTGCCGAGGTCCAGCCACCCGAGGCTGACAAGATTGCCCAGCTCCGCGGGGATCTCTCCCGACAATCCGTTGAACCTCAACGTCAGGTGGGTCAGCTCGCCCAGGCCACCCAGTTCTGCGGGAATCGCTCCCGACAACACGTTGCCCCTCAAATCCAGAATACGGAGCTCGCCGAGTTGGCCGATCTCAGCAGGGATCGTCCCCCAGAGGCCGTTGTACTTGAGGTCGAGCACGGTCAGCTGGGAAAGGCTGCCGATCTCGGCGGGGATCCCGCGCTCCAAGCGGTTGTTCTGGAGATCCAATTCAATGAGGTTGACCAAGGATCCGATCTCGGCGGGCAGCTCCCCCACCAGATCGTTGTTGCCCAAGTCGAGATACTCCAGATATTCGAGGCTGCCGATCTCGGAAGGTAGTTCGCCCACCAATCCGTTAGACGGCAATGACAAGCGGGTAACCCGGTCGTTGTCATCGGCGGTCACGCCGTACCACCGGTCGAGCGGCGCGTCGCTGAGCCAACCGCCCGAGTTGCCCCAGTCGTCCCCGCCGGTGGCCTCATAGAGCGCGGTCAGCGCCTCTCGGTCGCTCGCTGAGCTGGAGTCCTCAGAGCTCTCTTGGCCGCTGGCCGGTATGGCCAAGAGCGTGGCAGCGATCGAGGCGACTGTGATCAGGGTAACGGCGAAGCGGCCAACATGTTGCACTTGTTCAGGCTAGGCAACAGCCTCGCAGTCCTTGGGGATGCTGCGGCGCGGATATCGTCGCTCAGGATTCCCCGGACGGGGTTGCCGT
Organism: Candidatus Poriferisocius sp.; assembly: GCF_965204015.1. Taxonomy (GTDB): domain Bacteria; phylum Actinomycetota; class Acidimicrobiia; order Acidimicrobiales; family Bin134; genus Poriferisocius. Next base: position 17,165 of record NZ_OZ241965.1, read on the forward strand.
TAGACGGCTGAAACTAGACCGGGTCTTCTACCGGCTCGTCGAGAACCGGGCCGCCGCTCTCTGAGGCATCTTCAAGTCCGCCTTCCTCATAGGGAGGGGGAGCGACGGCTTCGCCGGTTTCGGAATAGTACTGGGCCCAAGCTTCGTCCTGGTCGGCGGCCACGTCCTCGTTCACCGCGCCGATGTAGTTGCCCTCGGCGTCGTAGGCGTGCTCGCCGAAGTGCTCTTGGAATTCGGCCGCCACCACGCCGCCCTCGGCCGCCTGCTTGATCGACAGGCTGATGCGGCGCCGGTTGACGTCCAGGTCGATGATCTTCACCCACAGCTCCTCGCCCGGGGTGACCACCTGCTCGGGCAAATCGATGTGGTGGGAGGAGATCTCGGAGATGTGGACCAGGCCCTCGATGCTCTCGCCCACCTGGACGAAGGCGCCGAATGGCACCAGCTTGGTGACCCGCCCATACACGAGCTCGCCCACTTGGTGGCTGGAGGCGAACTCCTGCCAGGGATCCTGTTGGGTGGCCTTCAGCGACAGGCTGATGCGCTCCCGGTCGAGGTCCACCTCCAACACCTGAATCTCGATCTCATCGCCCACCTGCACTACCGCGCTGGGGTGGTCGACGTGCTTCCACGACAGCTCTGACACGTGCACTAGGCCGTCCATGCCGCCCAAATCCACGAAAGCGCCGAAGTTCACCACCGAGGACACCACACCGGTGCGGCGCTCGCCCGGCTTGAGATTGTCCAGGAACGCCTCGCGCTGCTCCTTCTCGGTCTCCTCCAGCCAGGCTCGGCGGGACAGCACCACGTTGTTGCGGTTCTTGTCCAACTCGATGATCTTGGCTTCCAGGGTCTGGCCGATATAGGGCTGGAGATCGCGGACACGGCGCAATTCCACCAGCGAGGCGGGCAAAAAGCCCCGCAGGCCGATGTCGACGATGAGGCCGCCCTTGACCACCTCGATCACCGGACCCGAGACGGTGCCCTCCTTCTCCTTGACCTCCTCGATGTTGCCCCAGGCCCGCTCGTATTGGGCCCGCTTCTTGGACAGGATCAACTGGCCGTCTTTGTCCTCCTTCTGGAGGACTAAAGCCTCGATTTCCTCCCCGAGAGTGACGATCTCGCCGGGGTCGATCACGTTGCGGATAGAAAGCTCCCGGGACGGAATGATCCCCTCGGCCTTGAAGCCGATGTCCAGCAGCACCTCGTCGCGGTCCACCTTGACCACCTTGCCGGAGACGATCTGGCCGTCTTCCACTTGGACCATGGTGGCGGCGTAGGCGTCCTCCAAGGACTGCTCTTCGATGTCGTGATCGGTGATCTGGCGAGGGATGTAGTTCCCCTCAGCGTCAAAGGTTCCCACACCGTCGGGGGCGTCGATCACAGCCGTGGCGGCTGGCGGTGCGGGTTGGGGGGATGGGGCGGTATCGAGATCGGACACGTTGAGTTGAGCCTCACAGGAGGAAGTGGATAGGACAATGGGCGCGGCACAGCAGCCTGAACCGGCCCGATGATGCTAACAGCACGCTTTGAACTGGGCTACTTGGCGTCGGCCCAGGTGTGCCCCGACGACAGGTGTACTTCGAGGGGAACCCTCAGGTCGTAGGCCTCGGCCATGGTTGCCACGGTGAGCTCGGCCACTCCGTCGTGCTCACCCTCGGGAACCTCCAGAATCACCTCGTCGTGTACTTGGAGGATGATGCGGCTGGCGAACCCCCGGTCTTGGAGCGCGTGGTCGAGCCTCACCAGGGCCACCTTGAAGATGTCGGCGGCCAAGCCCTGGATGCCGGCGTTCATGGCCTGGCGCTCGGCCGCTTGGCGAAGCCGGAAGTTGGAGGAGTTGATCTCGGGAATCCGAAGCCGCCGCCCGAACAGGGTCTCGGTGTAGCCCCGGGACCGGGCCTCGGCCACCGCTCGATCCATGTACTCCCGCAGCGCGGGGAAGGCCCCGAAGTAGGCGTCGAGGATCACCGCGGCCTCTCCGGTGGGGATGTTCAGCCGCGATCCCAAGCCGTAGGCCTCCATGCCGTAGGCCAGACCGTAGGACACCATCTTGGCGGTGGACCGCTCCTCGATGCCCACCGCGCCGGGATCGATCCCGAACACCTGGGCGGCCACAGAGGTGTGGACGTCCTGGCCCGACTCGAACGCGTGGATCAGCCCGGGATCCTCGGCCAGGTGGGCGATGCAGCGCAGCTCGATCTGGTTGTAGTCGGCCACCAGCAGCTCGCAGCCCTCGGCAGCCACGAACACCTCCCGGAATACCCGCCCGGTTTCGGTGCGCACCGGGATGTTGTGCAGGTTCGGCGCATCGGAACTGAGCCGCCCGGTGCGGGCCACCGTCTGGTTGAACGTGGCCCGGATGCGGTTGTCGGGCTCGAGCCCCACGGCGGCCACCAGGCCCTCCCCGTAGGTGGAGCGCAGCTTCTCCACCTCCCGGTAGTCCAGCAGCGCATCCACCACCGGATGCTCGCCCCGCAGCTTCTCCAGGGTGCCGGCGTCGGTGGAGTAGGCCCCGGTCTTGGTCTTCTTCTGAGGGGGAAGGCCCAGCTTGTCGAACAGCAGCTCGCCCACCTGCTTGGAGGAGTTCACGTTGAAGCTCCCCTCGCCCGCGGCATCGATCACCAGCGCCCGAAGCCGCTCGGCGTCGGCCACCAGCCGGTCGCGCAAGCCGGTCAATCCCTCCACGTCCACCCCGATGCCCATGTGCTCCATGCGGGCCAGCACCCGAACCAGGGGCACCTCCATGTCATCGTTGAGGCCTCTCAGGCCTTGGGCGTCCAAGGCGTCCAGGAGTGGAGCAGCCAGGTGGGACACGGCTAGGGCCTGAAGACCAGCCTGCACCGCCGGCGCCACCGTATCGCCGGATTCGTCGTCGAACAGCCGGCCCTCGTCGGGCTGATCGATCCCCGGCAGCTCCATCGCCGTGTGCGTACGCATCAGATCGTCGAGCCCGAATCGCCCGCTGGCCGGGTCCAGGAGGTAGGCAGCGATCTGGGCATCCAGAGTCAGCCCGGAGGCATCGATGCCCTGCGACAGAAGCCACAAGACAAACGGCTTGACGTCGTGGCCCATGAAGGGGGTGCCAGCGCAGAAGAATGCGGCCAGTGCGTCGTGGCCCGAGGATTCCAACAGCTCGGCGGGCAGCCACACCGCTTGTCCGGCGTCTCGGTCGGCAACTAGGGCCAGGCCCAGCAGCCGGCGTCGATGGGGCTGGCTCCGGTCGAACGGATCGCCCCAGCCTGCGGCCAGCGCCACCGGCTCCCCGCTATCGGCCAGCCGATTCAGCGCTTCGGCAGCGGCGTCTGCGGTTGAGATGGTCTCCACCGCGGCCTCCAATGCCCCACCAGCGTCGCCGTCGCCGCCCAGATCCACGTCCAGCACCTCGGTCACGAAGTCGCGGAGGCTCCTGAACTCCAAGAAGTCGAACAGCTCCTCGATCTCGGCGGTCTTGGGTGGGGCCAATCCCAGATCCTCCACGCCCAGATCGAGGGGGACGTCTCGCAACAACTCCATCAGCTCCAAATTGAGCTTCACCCGGTCTTGGGCCTCGTCCAGGTTCTGCTGGAGCTTCGGGGTCTGGTCGGCCACGTGCTGATACAGCTCGTCGATGGAACCGTAGGCGTTGATGAGCTTGGCCGCGGTCTTCTCCCCCACCCCGTTCACACCGGGCAGGTTGTCGGAGGGGTCGCCTCGCAGGGCGGCGTAGGCCACGTAGTCCGACGGCTTCACCCCGGTGCGCTCCTCAATGCCGGCCTCGTCGTAGAGGGCGTAGTCGGACACCCCCCGCTTGTTGTAGAGCACCCGAACGTGGGGGTCTTCCACCAGTTGATAGGCATCCCGGTCGCCGGTCACCACGATCACGTTCTCGCCCCGGTCGCGGGCCTGGGTGGCCAGCGTGGCGATCACATCGTCGGCCTCCACTCCGACGTGGTCCACCGCGGTAATCCCCAGCGTGTCCACCAGCTGGCGGACAATGCCCATCTGCTGGCGCAGCGCTTCGGGAGTCTCCTCGCGGTTGGCCTTATAGCTGGACTCCCGCTCGTGGCGGAAGGTCGGCTCGCGCCGGTCGAAGGCCACCCCTACCCGGTCGGGACCGTGGTCGCGCAGCAGTGTCAACAGCATCCTGGTGAAGCCGTAAACCGCGTTGGTCACCTGTCCGCTGGCCGTGGTCATGTCCTCGGGCACCGCGAAAAAAGCTCGATAGACCAGCGAATTGCCGTCGACCAGCATCACTGTTCCCCGCTCAGCCATCGGCCTTGCTCTCGCTCAGAGCTCTCAACTGGTCAGTGCTCATCTCGATGATCTCAGCGGACACCTCGGCCATGGAACGACGCCCGCCCATGGCCCGGTGCTGGATGAGACTGTAGGCATCGGCCTCCGACATTGAGCAGACGTCCATGAGACGCCCCTTGGCCCGGTCGATTGCCTTGCGAGCCTCCAGCCGGGCTTCGGCCCGTTCCACCTGGTGGTTGAGCTCCACCAGCTCCTTGAAGCGCACCAGAGCCACCTCCACCGCAGGCACCAGTTCGGCCCGCTCGAACGGCTTGACCAAATAGGCCAGCGCGCCGGCGTCAGCGGCTCGGGCGATCAGGTCCCGCTGGCTGAACGCGGTGAGCAGCAGCACGGCGCACAGCCGTTCGTCGCGGATCTGGCCCGCCGCGGTGATGCCATCGGTTCCCGGCATCTTCACGTCGAGGATGGCCACGTCGGGGCGGAGTTCTCTCACCAGGTCCAGCACCTGGTCACCCCGGCTGGTCTCCCCCACCACGAGGTAGCCCTCCTCCTCCAAGGTCTCCCGAAGGTCGAGGCGGATGATGGCCTCGTCCTCGGCCAGCACAATTCGCACTGGTTCTGGGCGGACCGGGTCGGGCGTCGGCGGGGAACCGGGCTGGGCCGACGGGTCAGACATCGGAGTAGAACCGGTCCAGCAGATCGTTCTGCTGCTCCTCAAGGCTGTGTATCTCCTCTCGCAGCCGGTTCCGGTGCTTGGCCATGGTCTCGGCTTGGCGGGCGGCGTCGCGGTGCTGGCGCTCCGCGGCGGGGGTCTCCGATACCAGCGCCCGCAGTCGGGCATCTTCGGCCAGATCCTCGAAATGCAGGCACTGCTCCTCGGCCACCTCCAGATCGGCCGTCAGCCGCTTCAGGCGGTCGGCCAATTCAGCCAACCGCCGCTCTACCCTGCTCTGGGTCACGAGCCGATGCTATTACCCGCGTCCCGCCAAACGCGGCTTGGAGTGCTCAACAGGGCGAGCGGTCCCACTAGCATTTCAGCGGGCGAATTCGGAACGGGGAGGTCACCGATGGGCGACGAGATTTTGGAGAATGCGGTCAACGGAAAGGCTTGGGCCGACTTCTGCGACAACTTGAAGGAGGCCGGTCAGATAATCCTCGACAACAGCACCGACGATCTCGACCGGCTTGAGGGATTCCGCTACCTCAGCCGATTGACCCGGGGAGGGCTTGGGCGACTGGAAAACCATGGACCCGCTCATGCCCAAATCTTGCCGATCGCCCACAACCTGAAGATCGGCTGTGACAATCCCGATGCCCTCTACCAGGGTGTCGGAATCAATGGCGCCTTCGACTATCGGATCAGCGGCCCGCGAGGCACGGTCAACTATCTGAGTCTCAACTCATTCTCCGGCGGCTTTTGGCAAGGGGCGGCCCCACCCGAACGACAGGGCGCCCTCGCGTTCAATGATCCTCAGCCGAACGAGCTTGTGGACGTTATTGCCAGCATAAACGAGCCAGAACTGGAGCCCGGACAGCGTTGGCTGCCCACAGGACCGGAGACCAATCAGATCGCCATTCGCAACTTCTATCTCGACCGCACAACTGAACGGCCGTCCGAGCTTCAAATTGAGTGCCTCAACGGTCCCAGCGGTCCTGTACCCCCGCTAAGTGCGCAGAAGCTAACCATGGGGTTGGCCCGGGCAGCTTTGGAGGTTCATGGCATCGCCAGACGGTTCGTGGAGTGGCTGGACATGTTCCAAGAGCGGCCCAACACTCTTGAGTTCCTCCCCACCCACGACAGGCCTGGCGGTTGGGGCGACCCTACCCAGTTGTTCCGCCACGGTTACTGGACGCTCGAACCTGGCCAGGCCTTGGTGATCGACGTCCCGCCCATAGACGTGTACTACTGGAACTTCCAGCTCAACAACATTTGGGAGGAGTCGCTTGACTACGACTGGCTCCAGGTGACCGTCAACAAGCACTCAGCGGTGTATGAGCCCGACGGCACGGCCCGGATCATCGTGGCCGACGAGGACCCCGGTTTCGCCAACTGGATCGACACCGCCCACCACCGCCACGGCACCATGGGCATGCGCTACAACCAGGTAGTAGAAGACATCCCGCCCACCCTCCGGGTCATGGACGTCGACGATCTGGAGAGCCTCCGCTAAGCGCCTAGGTTGGCGACGGGCCCTCCCCCTCGGTGGGGTAGCCGTCGCGCCTCCACCAGTCGAGACCGCCGATGAGCTCGCGCACTTCGAAGCCCAGCGTTAGCAGTTTCATGGCGGTCTTGGTGGAGGCATTGCAGCCGATCCCGTCGCAGTAGCACACGTATGTGAGTGACCGGTCGAGCGACGCTGTCGAATCGGCGCTGATGGTCCGGTGCGGCAGGCTGAGCGATCCGGGAATGTGGTCTTGGGCATAGGCCTCAGCCGACCGGCCGTCGACCACCATGATCGGCTCGCCGTTGCCCAGAGCCTCGTTCACGTCCCACGAGTCCATCTCGAAATCCAGCTTGTTCTTGTAGTGGTTCAGCTGATCGGCCGTCATGGGGCTCATTGTGGCCAACCGATAGGAGGCAAGCGAAATGGGAATCGGGATGGGCTGGGCAATCAGCCCTCGCCTACCAGGTCGATGATCCCTATCGACGGGCGGACGCCAAAACGCACCTGGGGGGCGTTGCCCCGCTCTCGCCCCACTCCGGTGGACACATAGGTCGGGGTGCCGTGGAGTTCGTGCAAGCCCCCGGCCGCGATGTGTCTGGGCACGCTGGACGCGGTGATGGGAGGGCCGAAGAATGGGATCGCAACCTGCCCGCCGTGAGTATGGCCCGAGACGAGCAGGTCCACTGTGTCTCCCTTCAACAGCTTGATTGCGTCTGGTTCGTGGGCCAGCAGGATCCGCATGCCGGGAAGGTCGTCATTGGCGAGCCGGTCAACAGCCAGTTTTGCAGCAGGTTCATAATCGCGGCCGAGCAGTGACACTCCCGCGATGTGGATGACTTTGCCCTTCAGCTCCAACGTGGCAACCTCGTTGTCGAGCACCTTGGCCCCTGTCCCGTGGGTGATCTGGTGAAGTTCTGCGACGGTGTCGGAGTGCCCGTTGACCAAGTAGACGACAGGCACTGCGTCTACGAGCCGTTGTATGAGCTGCGTGAATTGCGGCGCCCGCTCGTCGAACTGACCAGCTTTGATCTGATGCAAGTCTCCGGGGAACATAACAACGTCGGGCGCGAAGGAGATCAAGCGGTCGATTGCCTCATTCTCGTAGTTGCCGATGGAGGTGGTCTGAAGATCTGCGATCACACCGATACGGATGCCTTCGCCGTTGCCTTCGACGGCCAGCGTCGCTGCGTCCACCCGCAGCCAGAACGGTTCGATGTGGGTGGCGTAGACGCCAACCGGAATCGCCGTGAACGAGACGAGGCAGAGGGTGGTGATGATCAGGGGGCTGGGACGGCCAAACGCCAGCACAATCGCCCCGGCCAACGGGAGGCCGACAACGCAGACCAGATAGACGACATGGACGACCATGAAGTGGTCCGGTCCAGTGAGGAGCAAAGCCACGGCGGTGAAGACCATGGTGCAGCCAACCCCGACGCCCGCTGCGCCCAGGACAATCCAGCCGGTTCCAACCCCCCGGTGAATCCAAGAGACTGAAGCTGTACCCATCGCCGCCCCGACCACGATGCCGGCGGCTATCACGTAGTAATTCAAGGTTTGCGATCCTCCGAAGACTCTTGATGCCCCCGACGGACCCACCCGCAAACTCGATCATATGACCCCGTGGCATGAATTACTGGTCGGGTCCCCTGCTGCGGCTCGGACCCGACCAAATGACCCTTTTGTCGGAAAATAATGCTGGAACTACCCTCAAGACATGAGTCCAGAACCTGACCGCGATGTTCTGGGAATCACTGGAGCGGATGCCCCAAGGCCCGAGCCGCGCCCGAAGATCAAGAAGAAGGACTACGAGCAGGAGTTGTCTCGACTCCAAGAGGAGTTGGTGCGGTTGCAGCGCTGGATCCGCCACAAAGGGCTCAAGGTGGTGGTGATCTTCGAGGGGCGCGACGCCGCTGGCAAGGGCGGGGTGATCAAGCGAATCGCCGAGCGGACCAACCCTCGGGTGGTGCGGGTGGTGGCGCTGGGCACGCCCAGCGACCGGGAGAAGACGCAGTGGTGGTTCCAGCGCTATGTGGCCGAGTTGCCTGCCGCTGGGGAGATGATCCTGTTCGACCGGAGTTGGTACAACCGGGGGGTAGTGGAGCCGGTGATGGGGTTCTGCACCGAAGAGGAGTACCGGGAGTTTCTGCGGTCGTGCCCGGAGTTCGAGCGCATGCTGGTGCGCTCGGGGATCATCTTGATCAAGTACTGGTTCTCGGTGAGCGACGAGGAGCAGGAGCGCCGGTTCCACAACCGGATCAACGATCCGATGCGGCGCTGGAAGCTCTCACCGATCGACATCGAGGGCCGAACCCGGTGGGTGGAGTTCTCCAAGGCCAAGGACACCCTGTTTGCCCACACCGACATCAAGCAGGCGCCCTGGTATGTGGTGAACGCCGACTCCAAGAAGGCAGCCCGGCTGAACTGCATCTCTCACCTTTTGTCGATGATCCCCTACGAGGAAGTGCCCTGGGAAGAAGTCGAGCTCCCCGAGCGCCAGGACAGAACCGGCTACGTGCGCCCTCCCATGTCAGACCAGACCTTCGTGCCCGAGATCTACTGAGAGTCTCCTCGGCCGGTGGGCTGCCACATGGAGCGCTCCCTTTGGAGGGGGTCGGAGACCAAAGTTGGGGTGGCGTCGAGAATCATGGTCATGCGCTGGTCGAGGTCGTAGCGAGGCCAGGGGCCGAGCTCGGCGGTCGACGGGTCGCCAGTGCGGGCGAAGGCTGCCCATGCTGATCGCATCCCCCGGCCCGTTGCCTCGGCGGCGTGGTCAGCGCCGATGAACTCGCGCCAGCCGTCGACGTGGAAGCTGTCGAACACGAAGGGCAGATCTATGGCGTGGAACGCGCCCTTGTCCGGGTCAGCCTGTGAACACCACCGGAAGTCGTACATGAAGGTGCGCGCACCAGCAGCAGCCCGCAGGTCGGCAATGCGCTGAATCGGCTCCCGCATGGAGACATCGGTGTTGATGGCCGTCAAGACGTCGGAGTCGGAGGTCCAGTCGGTGCCCTCAGCAGCTTGGCGATACTCCCCCACCACGGCTTCCACGTCGCCGGGAGTCGGCTCGGCGCCGGTCCGATCGGCGATATGGCCGCTCACCATGTGATGCAGGATCTGCTCGGAGCTCTCTTCCAGCAGCTCCTGGTGGAACAGTCGCAATTCGTGGGCAGTCGCGCCGATCAGTACATCGACGTCAGTCGCCGCGCTCGTTCGGAGCAGCTCTGACGGGGGCCCCGGAATGAGCGATCCGTCGACCACAGGGTGGAACGGCATCGGCCCCACTGTGATCATCATGTCCACCACGGTCTTGAACTGAGCCTCAACTATTGCTTCTGGTTCCAGCCGCCGGAGCCCTGCGACATCGCCCACGCCGGCAATTTCCATGAAGGAGCGGGCCACAGTGGCCGCAACGTCGGGCGACTGGGTCATGTCGACACCGGGGCTCTGCATGATGGCCCGTTGCAGCACCCCCGAGATGCCCGGACTGCCGAGAAGGTGCAGGATCGATCCGGCCCCGGCCGACTCGCCAAACGCGGTCAGCGTGGCCGCGTCGCCTCCGAAACTCTCCGCATTGGCCGCCACCCAGTCGAGGCCGAGCCGCACATCGTGAAGACCGCAGTTGGCCGTGGTGTCCTCACCACCCTGCACCTGACGCAGGTCCATGAACCCAAGGGCCCCCACTCGGTAGTTCGCCGAGGCCACCACCACCTGCTGCTCAGCCGCCAGCCTCGCCCCGTGGTAGAGCGGGAAGGAGCCTCCGCCGGTGAGGAACGCACCCCCGTAGATCCAGACCATTACCGGCAAGCCACCCTCAGCCCCGGCCGGCACCCACACGTTAAGGGTCAAACAGTCTTCCGAAACCGAGGTCGCATCTGCCCCCGGAATCACCCCGGTGTAGGGGCCATCCACCGCTTGGATGGGATCAGGCCCGAAAGCCCTCGCATCAAGTACCTCATTCCACGGCTCCGCCGCCTCAGGCGCACAGAACCGGCGCTCTCCCAGTGGCGGCTGGCCATACGGAATGCCCAAGAACTGCCGCACCGCCCCATAAGGCGTGTCAACGAACGTCCCCTGAACCGGCCCATGTGTCGTCTCAACAGGAGGTCCCAATTCTGTGCGGCTACTCATATGAACCGCCACTGCTGGGCGGGTTTACGTGCACGGTGACTATCTCAAGTTCGTGGTACTGCTGGTGGAGCACGGAGGTGGCGTAGTGCTGAAGCAGCCGCAGTGAGACATCGCGCTCAACGGGCCGGTCTGCCGTCGGCTCGTCGAGCACCGCCAGACGGTCTTCGATGTTCTCGCCCCGTGCCGCGGCCACGAACTCGAGCACCGCCCGACCGTCCTGCTTGCTGGCCGTGACGCGCAGTGTTCGGTCATCGGGGGCGTCTCCGGCATGCTCGGCGTCGAGCAGCGTGACCATTGTCTCCTCGGCCACCGCGTCGAGCCTCTGCGACATCGATTGTGCCCAACCGTGGCGCTTTGCGAAGCCGCCCAGGAACTCCTGGATGCGGGGCAGCTCAGGCATTGCCAGATTGGTGCGCAGCCGATGGCGGCGGGATTGGGTGGCCTCGGTGAAGAGCGTCAGCACGATGGCCACGAGGCCCCCTGAAGTCATGCCGTTCTCCAGGAAGCCTCCGGCGAAGCCTTCCAGATATTCCGGGAAGATCAGGCTGTTCTGGAACCCGACGCCGAGCCAGAAGGCGATGCCCGCGATCAGGCCCTTTCGGTAGTCGGCAGCCTCTTCGGAGACGATCCTCATGCCCACTACGAACAGCAGCGAGATCAGAACGGTGACATACGCCGCCACCACCGCATCGGGGATAGCCAGCACCAACGCCAAGAACTTGGGCAAGAACGCGAACACGATGAATACGACGCCGATGGCGACACCCACGCGGCGAGCGGCCACGCCGGTCAACTCGGTAATGGAGACGCTTGATGAGTAGGTGGTATTCGGGACCGTGCCGGCCACGCCCGACAGCAGATTGCCGGTGCCATCGGCGGCCACCGCTCCCTGCACCACGCGGTAGTCCACCGCTCGCGGCTTGCGCCACGACACGCGCTGGATGGCCACTGAATCGCCAATGGTCTCCACCGCGCCGATGATCGTAACGATCACGAACGCGGGCAACAGACTCCAGAACGCCGCGCCGAACGAGAAATCGAAACCGGGCCAACCACTGTCGGGCACACCGATCCAGGCAGCGTCGGAAACTTGATCGAAGTCGTATAGCCCGGAGGCGGCGGCCACGACCGAGCCGGCCACCACGCCGATGACCGGCGCCCACAGTCGCAGGCTGCCAGAAGACTTCAGCGCGATGGCGATCACCACAAGAATGGTGACCAGGGCGCTCGTCGGTGCGCTCCAGTCGGATTCGCCTTCCGGTGACGCTGTCACCATGTCGAATATGAGTGGCATCACGGTCACCGCAATGAGCATCAGCACGGTGCCGGCCACCACGGGCGTGATCAGTCTCCTGAACAGCGAGAGCCTCGAGGCGAGCAAGAACTGGAACAGCGACGACGCCACCACGAGCACGGCCAGCAAGCCAGGGCCCCCCTGCACGAGGGCGGCCACGCACACAGCGATGAACGCCCCCGAAGTCCCCATGAGCAGCACGTACCCGGCGCCGATACGCCCAAACTTGACCGCCTGGAGAATTGTGCTGATGCCGCTGACCACTGCCGCCGCAAACACCGCCCAAGTCAGATACGAATCGCTTTCACCTGCGGCCCGAATGACGATCGCCGGCGTGAGCACAATGCCTGCGATAGACAGAATCGCAAACTGGAGCCCCATCCCCGCGGTCAGCGCAGTAGGCGGCTTGTCGTCGGGCTCAAACCGAATCCGACGCTGATCAGCTAAATCGCCTTGTTCCATGGCGCCCATGCTTACGAGGCCAGACAGCAGTTTCAAGCATCAAAGCCGACCCACCAACAAGTGCAGCACTCCCCGCCGCCGTCGGTTAGTACGGAAGGCCCACTGCTGCGGTCAGGAATTCCATGTAGGGAGATGAGGTGCGGCAGGCATCGGCGAAGGCGTCGATAAACCCTGCTGCGGTGACCTCGTCTTCGTCGAAGTGGCAGGTGGCGACGTGGTCTTTGCGCTTGAGGTCTTCGAGGTAGGGGTGCTCGGGGTCAAATCCCTTGGGCGGTCGTTTCAGTGAATCCCCGGTCAGGTCGAACTTCTCCGCGAATCGGGGGTCCCCTACTGCGCTCTTCCAACCATTGGGGTCTTCCACGATGCGTCTCCGGATCCGCCCCACGGTGGGTGAGTCAGGCCTCCAAATGCCAGCCCCCGCGAATACCTCGTCGGGCGCCAGGTGCAAGTAAAAACCCGGCGCGTGAGCTGATTTGCCCGCTTCGTGGCGGAAGTGGACCGCGGCCTGGGTCTTGTACGGAGACTTGTCCTTGGAGAATCGGACGTCCCGGTAGATGCGGAACATAGAGCCCCCATTCGCTCGCGAGTCGGCCACGAAATGCTCGCTGATCGAATGAAGGTACGGCTCGAAGTCCACAATGAACTCCAACAACGGCTCTTTGACATGCTCCTCGTAGCGGCCCTTGTTCGCGCCGAACCAGTCGCGATCGTTGTTCGCCCGCAATTCAGAGAGGAACTCAAACAACTCAGGAGTGAAGTGAGTCTGCGTCGCCATAATCAAACCCCTTATCAAGCCTTTTCGATATATTTCATACTAACACATGCCCCGGACTGCGACAAGAGGTAACTTGGTGCCCGGGGAGGGACTCGAACCCTCACTCCCTTGCGGGAACCGGATTTTGAGTCCGGCGCGTCTACCAATTCCACCACCCGGGCGGGCGACCAGCATGCTGGCTGGGGAATGGGCAGTCTACCCAGCGTAAGGGCAAAGAGGCTCGCTGGATATATTGTCTGAGCTCCTGTCTCCCGTAGAGTGTTGAAACCCCACTGTCGTCTGAGAGGTCTGACACCTGATGATCTGTTTCACCTATCCCGGCCAGGGATCCCAAAAGGCCGGCATGGGTTCGGCTTGGGTCGACCATCCCTCATGGGAGCTGGTGGCCGAGGCCTCTGAGGCAGCGGGGCGCGATGTGGGCCGGCTGTTGCTCGACGCCGATGACGACGAGCTGCGCCACACCCGCAACTCCCAGCTCGCCACGTTCATGGTCTCAATGATCGCTCTGGACGCGGTTACCAGGGTGGGAATCGAGACCGCGGGGCACGCGGGCCACAGCCTGGGTGAGTACTCCGCGCTGGTGGCCGCCGGAGTGGTGGACTTCTACGACGGTGTGCGGTTGGTGTCGGAACGGGGCGAGGCCATGCAGGTGGCCGCCGAAGAGCAAGACGGCACCATGGCCGCGGTCATGGGTCTCGACGACGACTTGGTGGAGCAGGCCTGTGAGCAGGCCGACGGTGACGTGTGGGTGGCCAACTACAACGCCCCAGGCCAGGTGGTGATCGCCGGGTCGCCCGCAATGGTGGAGGCAGCCGGCGCAATCGCCAAAGACCTGGGGGCCAAGCGGGTCATGGCCCTGCCCGTGGGTGGTGCCTTTCACACCCCGTTCATGGCGTCGGCCCGCGACCGGCTCGCCAAAGCGGTGGACAAGACCGAGTTCCGGATCCCCGACCACCCGGTGTACGCCAATGTGGACGCGTCCGCCCACACCGGCGCCCACACCTGGGTCGACCTGTTGAACTCACAGCTGACCAGCCCGGTGCGCTGGCGCCAGTCGGTCCACAACATGTGCGATGACGGCTACACCACCTTTGTGGAGCTAGGGCCGGGCGCGGTGCTCACCGGCACGGTTAAACGGACCGCCAAAGACTGCCAGTCGCTCAAGGTGAACGCCCCGGCCGACATCGACGCGGTGCTCGAGGCACTGGCCGGTCCACCAGTTGCCGCCGCCGGTCCCCTGGAGGGCGAGGCCCTGTTCGCCACCGAGCGACTGGTGGTGAGCCCGGCAGTCGGCGTGTTCCAGCCCACCGACGACCAGTTGCTGGGCACCGGCGTGCCCGCCGGACAACTCTTGGGGCACGTGGGGGACACCGAGGTCCGAACCCCTTGGGCCGGGGTGATCATGGGCTTTTTGGCCGTGGACGGCGAGCGGGTCACCGCCAGCCAGCCCATCGCCTGGCTGCGGACGCAGTGAAGGGCTGCGGACGCAGTGAGGAGGCAGGAGCGATGACAAGGGCGGCCATTTCTGGCCTCGGCACCGCGGTGGGCCACAAGGTGGTGACCAACCACGACCTGGCCAAGACCCTCGACACCAGCGACGAGTGGATCGTGGAGCGCACCGGGATTCACGAGCGCCGGGTGGGGGGTAGCTGCCTGGAGCTGGGGGGCCAAGCGGCCAAGATTGCCCTGAAGCAGGCCGAGATTGATGCCACCGATCTCGACCTGATCATTTGCTCTACCTGCACCCCCGACCAGGTATTCCCCGCGGTGTCCAACCGCATTCAAAACGAGCTGGGGGCAACGTGCGGCGCCTTCGACCTCAACGCCGCCTGCTCGGGCTTCACCTACGGCGTCTCTCTGGCCCGGGCCCAGATCGCGGCCGGGATGGAGCGGGTGTTGGTGGTGGGGGTGGACACGCTCAGCCGGTTCACCGACTGGGACGACCGCTCCACTGCCATCTTGTTCGGCGACGGTGCCGGTGCGGTGGTGATGGAGCCGACCAGCCGCGACGACCGGGGCGTGCTCAGCACCTACATGGGTTCCGAGGGCCGATTCGCCGACCTGTTGATCTGCGACTTCGGTGATTACATCAAGATGGACGGCAAAGAGGTATTCCGCCAGGCAGTGCGGGTCATGGTCTCAGCCAGCCAGCGAGTACTGGCTGACGCCGGGCTGGAGGCGTCGGATGTGGCCGCGGTGGTCCCTCACCAGGCCAACGCTCGGATCATCGAGAGCGCCATGAAACGCCTGGGCATCCCTTTGGAGAAGGCGGCCACTGTACTGGAGATCACCGGCAACACTTCCTCTGCGTCTATCCCCCTGGCCATGGACTCCGCGGTCTCCAAGGGCAGTATCCAAGATGGCGATCTGGTGCTGCTCGTCGGCTTCGGCGCGGGCATGAGCGTGGCCGCCGCGCTGCTACGCTGGGGCAAGTGAGCACATCCAGGATCGTCCTGGTTACCGGAGGGAACCGGGGCATCGGATTGGCCACAGCCACCGAGCTCGCCAAAGCAGGCCACCGGGTGGCCGTGACCTATCGCAGCGAGCCTCCATCGACAAACGGCCAGGTTGACCTGTTGGGCGTGCACTGCGATGTGACCGACGAGAGCCAGATCGACGCCGCCTTCGCGGAGATCGAAGAGAACCTGGGACCTGTAGAGGTGCTGGTGTCGAATGCGGGCATCACCCGGGACAAGCTGGTGATGCGTATGAGCGAGAGCGACTTCACCGACGTAATCGACGCCAACCTGACCGCGGGCTATCGGGTGGCCAAGCGGGCGGCCCGGTCGATGATGCGAAACCGCTGGGGGCGCATCGTGTTCGTGTCGTCGGTGGTGGGGATCATGGGACAGGCCGGCCAGGCCAACTACGCCGCCTCCAAAGCCGGACTGGTCGGTCTTGGCCGATCGCTGGCCAAGGAACTGGCCAGCCGGAACATCACCGTCAATGTGGTGGCGCCCGGCCCGGTGGGCACCGACATGCTCAACGAATTGGACGAAGAGCGCCGCTCGGCCATCATTGAAGCGGTGCCCCTCGGGCGATTGGGAGAACCCACCGAAGTGGCAGCCGCCATCTCATTCTTGGCCTCCGATGCCGCCGGATATGTCACCGGGGCGGTAATTCCGGTAGACGGGGGCTTGGGCATGGGAGGATGAATGCCCGTACATCGCAAGATCGAACCCATCCAAGGGCTTCAAGTCCACGAATAGGAGATGAATCAGCGTGAGCGACGACAACTTCACCCGTTTCCAGAACTGCACCGTGGAGGTGCTTTCGGTGGAGGCCGGCCAGGTCACCCCCGAAGCCAGTTTCGCCGATGATTTGGACTCGGACAGCCTCGACTTGGTCGAGTTGGTCATGGCGCTCGAAGAGGAATTCGACATCGCCATCGACGAAGAAGAGCTAGAGGACATCGAGACCGTGGGCCAAGCCTTCGACCTGGTGACCGTCAAACTGGGATGACCTCGCAGCCATCTGACGAAAACAGTACCGACCCCCGGTCAAGGAGCACTGGCCGATGACCACTCCGCGCCGGGTTGCAGTTACCGGTATCGGCGTCTTGGCCTGGCCCGGTCTCGGGCGCGACGCCTTCTGGCAGGGGCTGTTGGAAGCCCCTGCCGAAGGCCGGCGGGTGATGGACCACTTCGACCCCCTCCCCCACTTCGACAGCCCCAAAGAAGCCCGCCGCACCGACCGATTCGCTCAGATGGCCCTGGCTGCGGCGGCCGAGGCGCTGGAGCAGGCGGGCGAACTGAGCGCCGACCCCGACCGGATCGGCGTGTGGGTGGGAACGGGCGTGGGCGGCCTGCGGACTCTGGAGGATCAGATTCAGGTACGCATCGAGAAGGGCGAGCGCCGGGTGTCGCCATTTCTGGTGCCGATGCTGATGGCCAATGCCGCATCAGCGGCCATCTCCATGCGTTACGGCTACTCGGGCCCTTGCGAAAACACGGTTACCGCCTGTGCCGCGGGAACCCAATCGATCGCCAACGCCGCCATGCTGATCCGCGCCAATCGCTGCGACGCGGTCATCACCGGGGGCAGCGAGGCCTCAAACTCCGTTACCGGCGAGGCCACCTTCAAGAACATGACGGCTGTTTCCAGCTGCCACATCAGCCGCCCCTTCGACTTGGAGCGGGACGGCTTCATCCAAGCCGAAGGCGCGGCAGTGTTGGTGTTGGAAGAGCTCGAGACGGCCCGGAGCCGGGGGGCGACCATTCTGGGCGAGATCCTGGGCGGGGCCAGTACGGCCGACGCCTACCACATCACCGCCCCATCGCCAGGAGGCGCCGGTGCGGTGCGGTGCATGGAGCTGGCCTTGGCCGATGCCGGACTGGACCCCGGAGATATCGTCCACATCAATGCTCATGGCACCTCCACCCCGCTGAACGACGCCGCCGAAGCCGAGGCTATCCAAAAGGTGTTCGGCACTCCGGGGCCGCTGATCACCTCGACCAAGGGGGTGACCGGCCACGCTCTGGGCGCGGCGGGAGCCATCGAGGCGGCGGCAGTTTTGTTGGCCATGGAGCACGGCCTCGTTCCGCCTACCTACGGGTATGAGACCCCCGACCCCGACATGACTCCCATCCAGATCGTGGCCGGGGCACCGGCTCCGTGGAATCCGGGGCCCTCGCTGTCTAACTCCTTCGGCTTCGGTGGGCATAACGGAACCATCGTCATCGGCCCCCCACCCGAGTAGCCGGCCACCGCTGGTCGGCGTCGATCAGCCGGCGTCGACTACCACGAACAGCAGCTCGCACTGGCAGGCCAGTTCGCCGTTCACCGACGCCTTTCCTTGTCCTCGGCCAGCCCGAGCCGACAGGCGGGTCATCTCCACTTCGAGATCTAAGCGATCGCCGGGGCTGACCTGGCGACGGAAGCGGGCGCTGTCAAGGCCGCCAAATAAGGGGAGCTTGCCGGCGAATCGGTCGTCACTGAGCACGATATAGGCCCCTAGCTGGGCGATGGCCTCGGCCATGAGCACACCGGGAAGCGTGGGACGACCCGGGAAGTGCCCGGCAAAGAACGGCTCGTCGCCGGAGAGCTGCCAGTAGCCCTCAGCCCGCTCCCCGGACACCATGGAGGTGACCTCGTCTAGGAACAGGAACGGATGGCGGTGCGGGAGAACCTCGGCCGGAGGTCTCATGGGAAGCGCTTCTGCTCCGCTATTCCTCAGGCAGGGCCGAAGCCAGATTGGCCGCGGTGTTCTTGGGGCTGATCTTGTACCAGGCATGCTCGATTCGGCCGTCTCCGTCTACCAGAAACGCCGAGCGGACCACCCCCCAATACGTCTTGCCGTACATCTTCTTCTCCCGCCACACCCCAAAGGCCTCCGCGACCTCGTGGTCAGGGTCAGACAGCAGCGAATAGCCGAGGTCGCACTTTTCGTCGAACCGCTTCTGGCGGTCGGGCTTGTCCCCGCTGATTCCTACTGCGGCGATACCACGTTCTGAGGCGATGTCACGCACGCCGATTGCCTGATTGGTTCAACCAGGGGTGAGCGCCTTGGGAAAGAAGAAAATCGCCAGCTTCCGTCCGGCAAAGTCGCCCAACGACACTTGGTCGCCGTTTTGATCTTCCAGCGTGAACGCTGGCGCAGCATCGCCGGCGGATAACAGCCAATCAGCCATGGGGGAAACTTAGCCGACGAAGGCGGATCAGGTTCCTTTGACGGCGGCCTTCAACCGAGCACCGGCGCTGACCTTGCAGCCCCTGGCTGCCGCGATTTGGATGGTCTCGCCTGTGCGGGGATTGCGGCCGGTGCGGGCACCCCTTGAAGTCTGCTCGAAGGACACAAAACCGGTGATCGCCACCTTGTTGCCCAGGATCACCTGCTCGGTGACAACGGTCTCCAGGCTGTTGAGCACAGCCTCTACGGAGCTCTTGGTTTCGCCGGTGCGCTCGCTGATGGTGCTGACCAATTCTGACTTGTTCACGGAATCCTCCTGAATTGTGAATTACCAGAGTGTAATTCAGTTGGCTTCTTACACAAAGTTCCAAGAGTCAAGCAGCCCACACGGGAAAAATGCCAAGTTCGAGCGAGGAAAGCTCAGCCTCAGTCCAAAGCACGGCGGAATTGCCCGATCAATTCGCCCACCGCCATCGGACGCCCGTCGTCCAGCATTCGGCGCACGACCGCGGAGCCCACCACGGCGCCGTCGGCCACCTGGCACACCTCCTGGGCTTGCTCGGGGGTGCCCACCCCAACGCCCACCAGCACGGGCACGTCGGTCATCTGCTTGAGCCTCTTGGCCATGACCACCGCCGATGCGGCCAACTCGTCGCGCACTCCAGTCACTCCCAAGAGCCCAACTCCGTAGACGAATCCCCGGGCGCGGGCGCAGATCCGGCCCAAGCGCTCATCAGAGGCGGTAGGCGCAGCCAACAACACGGTTTCCACTCCGGCCGCATCGGCGGCCTCGGTCCACGGTCCGGCCTCCTCCAGGGGGAGATCGGGCAGGATGGCCGCAGCCACTCCCTGTTCGGCGAGCACCGAGGCAAATCGCTCCAGCCCGAATCGGAAGGCGATGTTGTAGTAGGTCATCACGGCCAGCGGGATGCCGATGTCGAGTCGTCCCAGGGCGTCGAGCACACCCAGCGGGGTGATCCCGGCGGCCAAGGCCCGGTCGTTGGCCTCCTGGATGACCGGTCCGTCCATCACCGGGTCAGAAAACGGGATGCCCACCTCCACCGCATCGGCTCCGGCGTCGGCGGCCGCCGCCAGTGCCCCCTGCCAGTCGCCCAGCCCCCCGGTCAGATAGGGAACCATTGCCTTGCCGCCCTGAGAGCGGCGATTTCGCAGGGCGGCCTCCAAAGGGCCGGGTCTAGCGCTCACTCAGTTCGCCCGCCGTCAACCACCAGGCGGCCCATCATTTGGTCCACGTCTTTGTCGCCTCGCCCGCTGAGGTTCAACAGCACCGACTGGCCGGCCAGTTCCTGGCGGGCCCGCGACACCCAGGCCAAGGCATGGGCTGGCTCTAGTGCGGGGATGATCCCCTCGGTACGCGACATCAGCTCGAAGGCGGCCACCACCTCATCGTCGGTGACCGTCTCGTAGCGAGCCCGGCCGATGGCCGCCAGATGGGAGTGCTCGGGCCCTATGCCGGGGTAGTCGAGTCCCGCAGAGATCGATTCGGCCTCCAGCACCTGGCCGTGCTCGTCTTGCATCAAATACGACTTGGAGCCGTGGACCACGCCGGGCACGCCCCGGCCGATGGCCGCTCCCCCGGCTGGTTCCACCCCCACCAGCGCGGCATCGCCGTCGACGAAGCCGCTGAAGATGCCGATGGCGTTGCTGCCACCGCCCACACAGGCGGTGACCACGTCGGGATCGGTCCCCAGCAGCTGGCGGCACTGCTCACGGGCTTCGTCGCCGATCACCCGGTGCAGTTCCCGCACCATCCAGGGATAGGGATGGGGGCCCATTACTGAGCCCAGGCAGTAATGGGAGCTCTCCACGGTCGCCACCCAATCGCGCATTGCCTCGTTGATGGCGTCCTTCAGCGTGCGGCTGCCCGAGAGCGCCGACCGCACTTCGGCGCCCAGCAATTGCATGCGGAAAACGTTGAGGGCTTGGCGCTCCATGTCCACTTCGCCCATGTACACCACGCAGTCCAGGCCCAATAGGGCCGCGGCGGTGGCGGTGGCGACGCCGTGCTGGCCGGCCCCCGTCTCGGCCACCAAACGGGTCTTGCCCATGCGTACGGCCAACAAGGCCTGTCCCAGCACGTTGTTGATCTTGTGGGAGCCGGTGTGGTTGAGGTCCTCCCGCTTCAGCAACAGGCGCAGTCCGAGTTCCTCGGACAGGCGATGGCATTCGGTGAGCGGCGACGGTCGGCCGGCGTAGTCGGCCAGCAGCCGGTTCAGCTCGCCTCGGAAATCTTCATCGGCCCAGGCGGAGCGAAACGCCGCCTCCAGTTCCTCGCAGGCCGGCACCAGGGTCTCGGGGACGAACCGCCCGCCGAAGTCCCCGAACCGTCCGCCCACGGGCTCGGCCATGGTCACGGCAACAGCTCTTCCTGCCAGTCGTAGGGGGCGTCTTCGTCCTGCTCCTGTTCGACGGCCTCGGAGTGAGCCGGCTCGGCCTCTCGGACGGCGTTGATAAAGGCCCGCAACCTTGCCGGATCCTTGCGCCCCGGCGACATCTCCACCCCGGTGGCCACATCCACCCCCCAGGGCCGGACTTTGGCGATGGCCGTGGCCACGTTCTCCGGGGTCAGTCCGCCGGCCATGAGCAGTCGGATACCGCCGGGGGCTCCTTCGGCCAGAGACCAGTCGAACACCTGGCCTGACCCGGGAGTGTCGGAGTCCACCATCACGATGTCGGCGCCGTACTGGTCGGCCACCGACAGGGCAGGGCTGCCACCAGGGAAGGCCTTGATCACCGCGGGGACGCTCTGTCGGATTAGGCGAGTTTCCTCCATGCTCTCCCGACCGGACAGCTGGGCGGCTTTGAGGCCGCAGCGGTTGACGATCTCGATCACCCGCTGGGGGGCCTCGTCTCGGAACACCCCCACGGTGAGAACGTCGGGTGGGAGGCGGCGGGCGATCTCCTCCACCCGGGGCGGGACGATTTGACGGCGTGACGGAGCCAGGATGAAGCCCACGGCGTCGGCACCCAAGGCGGTGGCCAGCAGAGCGTCGTCAACGGTGGTAATGCCGCAGATCTTGATGAACACTGGTTCCAAAACTACCGGCTCAATTCCTCAAAGAATGGGTTCTGTGCCCGATCAGCGAGGAACAGCTGATGCCCGGGCCCGGCCACCGGCCACGTTAACCTCGGCGGGCATCTCCACGGCTCGCTTGATATAGCCCAGCGCTACGGTTGAATCGGCGGCTGCGTCCCACGCCGCGCTAGTGACGGCGCCGACATCGGCTCCGTCGGCGTTGGTGATCTGGTCGCCGCTTCCCAGGTTGGCCCGGCCTTGGAGGGTCAAAAACCGCAGATACCGGGGGGCGGTGCTGCCCCGGGAGTCCATGCGGGCGACCAGCTCTTGTCCGGTAAAGCACCCTTTGGTGAAGCTCACCGTGAAGGGCACGACCTCGGCCTCGGCGGGAATCGTGCGGTCGTCGATGTCGACCCCCATTCGGGGAAACCCCGCCCTGATCCGGTGGGCCTCCAGGGTTTCGGGGTCGACGCTGGGCACATCGGCCGACACCTGCGGCGCGGGGCCGATCACATCGATCCCCCCGGTGGGGACCGGACCGACGATCTCACCGGCGACGGCCGCCTCCGCGGCACCCGGGCCGCGCACCGCGATGCACTGCCAGTCCAGCGGCTCCAGGGCCACGTCGGTGCGCAGCATGAACCGCTGGAGCCGGGTGATGACCTGCTCCAACGGGCCGTCGGTGTCGAGGATGAACCGATCGGCCCCC
The DNA here is from genome assembly GCF_965204015.1 of Candidatus Poriferisocius sp. Taxonomy (GTDB): domain Bacteria; phylum Actinomycetota; class Acidimicrobiia; order Acidimicrobiales; family Bin134; genus Poriferisocius. Next base: position 39,600 of record NZ_OZ241965.1, read on the forward strand.
TGGCGGGTGACCCGAACGAAGGCGTCGATGCGCCCTTGGGGTTGCAGGATCAGCGACCAGGCCGACTGTCCTTCGGCCAACCCGGCGACATCTTGGCTGAGCTGGCCCTGCAAGAAGTCCTCGGCGTCGGGCCCTGCAACCGCCAACACACCTCGATCGGTGGGGCAGGCCCCCGCGGTTGTCGACAGATCAACAGGGCCGGTCATGCTGGGCCTATCATGCCAAGCCAATCATGCTGTGCTGATCATGCTGGTCGGCTCCGGCTCATCCGCCGGGCGGCGGGCACGGCCAACAGGAGGGCTCGGGCCTTGTTGCGGCACTCCAGGTCTTCCTGTTCGGGGATGCTGTCGGCCACGATGCCGGCCCCGGCCTGCACCGAGGCCCGTTCCCCCTGGATGACCATGGTGCGGATGGCGATGGCGGTGTCGATGTTCCCCGAGAAGTCCAGGTAGCCGACCACCCCCGCGTAGGGGCCGCGCTTTACCGGTTCCAGGTCGTCGATGATCTCCATGGCCCGCACCTTGGGCGCTCCCGACACGGTGCCCGCGGGCAAAGTGGCCCTTAGCACGTCCACTGGGGTGCGCCCGGGGGCCAGATCGCCTGACACCTGCGATGTGAGGTGCATGACGTGGCTGTAGCGCTCCAAGGTCATCATCTCGTCCACCGTCTCGGTGCCGAAGGTCACCACTCGGCCCACATCGTTGCGGGCCAGATCCAACAACATGATGTGCTCAGCGATCTCTTTGGGGTGCTCCGACAGCTCGGCGGCCATCCGGCGCTCCTCGGCGTCGGTGCGGCCCCGGCGGCGGGTGCCGGCGATGGGACGGGAGATGACTCGGCCGTCGAGGAGCTGCACCATCGGCTCAGGAGAACAGCCCACCAGCGACAGCTCCGGCAGGCGCACGAAGTACATGTAGGGGCTGGGATTGACCTGGCGCAACGAGCGGTACACGTCAAAGGGCTCAGCTTGCAGGTCGAAGTCATATCGTTGGGCCAGCACCACCTGGAAGATGTCCCCAGCCAAGATGTGCTCTTTGGCGGCTTCCACCGCGTCGCAAAAGCTCTGCGAACCCATGCTGGACACCACCTCGGGCAGTTCCTCGTCTTCCTCCGGGGGCTCCAACAGCGGCTCGGCCACGGGGCGGGCCCCATCGGCGGCCAGTTCCTCGAGGGCAGCCACCGCCTGGTCGTAGGCGTTATCAATCTCGGCTGATGAGGCACCGGGGGGGATGATCACGTTCTCGATCAGGGTCACCCGCTGTCGCCAGTGGTCGAACACCGCTAGTTCCCCGATCACCGACATCACCGCATCCGGTAGCTCCTGGTCGTCGTCGGGCACGTTGGGCAGACGCTCCACTTCTCTCACCACGTCGTAGCCCAGATAGCCCATGAGGCCACCGTGCAGCGGCGGCAGCTCGTCGATTGCCGGAGAGCGCCACTGCGACAAGATGTGTTCCACTGCGGCCAAAATTCCCTGGTCGAGCGGGGTTCCCTCGGGGAACTCGCCGGTAGCAGCCACCTGGCGGCCGCGGGCCACCAGCGTGCCCAGGGGTCGGCGCCCGATGAACGAGAACCGGCTCCAGCGCTCGCCGTGATCCACCGACTCCAGCAGAAAACCGGGCTCGGTGCCCACGGTGCGGACGAACGCCGCCACCGGAGTGGTGAGATCGGCCACCAACTCCCGCCACACCGGGACCACCGTCCACTCGGCGGCGAGCCGATGGAATTCACGGCGATCGGGGCTTATCGCGGTCATGTGAACGCTCGGCTGCGGCCGGGGCTGATCACGGTCGTGTCGTCCGGATCACGGAGACGGCGGCACTGGCTCGTCGAATGACCGGAAGAAACACGAGTACTTCCCGAGGTGGCAGGCGCCGCGGCCTTCCTGTTCCACGATGAACAGCAGGGTGTCGCCGTCGCAGTCGTAGAACGCCTCCCGCACGTACTGGCGATCGCCAGAGGTCTCTCCCTTGCACCAGTACTCCTGGCGGGATCGGCTCCAAAACCAGGTGCGCCCGGTTTCCAAGGTGCGCTCCAGCGATTCCCGGTTCATCCACGCCATCATCAGCACCCGGCCCCCGTCATGATCCTGCACGATGGCCGGAACCAGCCCGTCGCTGTTGAACGTCACCTGATCCAGCGTTCCCGGGGCAGCTTCTATGGGCGTGATTGCTGGCATGGCCCCATCGTAGGAGCAGACTCCAACCCGGTTAGAGCCATTTGTCAGAGATACAGGCCGGTGCTTCCCTCGTCGAGGCGGGGGGCGGCCACCGCGTGGATGTCCCGCTCCCGCAAGATGAGGTAGTCGGCGCCCCGCACCTCCACCTCGTAGCGGTCTTCGGGGTTGAACAGCACCTGGTCGCCCGATTCCACCGTGCGGACGTTGGGGCCCACTGCGATGGCCTCGGCCCAGGCCAGTCGCTTGCCCACCTGGGCGGTAGCCGGGATGAGGATGCCGCCGGTGGAGCGCCGCTCCCCTTCGGGGACGTCGAGCTGCACCAGGATGCGGTCGTTGAGCATCTTGATGGGGAGTTTGTCCTCGGGAGCGACCCGACTCGCGCTCTTCGCTGCCTTGGCCATGGGGTGCCAACGCTACCGTGACAGGGATATGACCGACGACTTCGGAGCAACCTCTACCCCTATGGCCGCCACCACGCCGACCCCCACCACATTGACTACTGCCGATGGCCTCAGCCTCGAGGCCCAGTGGGCCCTGCCCACCGAGCCCCGGACCAAAGTGGTGATCGCCCATCCTCACCCCCAACACGGGGGCAACATGCACTCACTGGTGGTATCGACCCTGTTCACCCACCTGTCGGATGCCGGCTGTGCGGTGCTGCGGTTCAACTTCCGTGGGGTGGGGGGCTCCGAGGGCGAGCACGACTTCGGCGAAGGTGAGCAACTCGACGTGCGGGCCGCGGTGGCCGCCATGACCGAAGCCGGCGATGCCGAGTGCCCGCTGGTGCTGGCTGGATGGTCGTTCGGGGCTGACCTGGCTTTGACCTGCGACGCCCCCGAATTGACCGGATGGTTCCTTGTGGCCCCCCCGCTTCGGGTGGTCAACGCCGACCGATTCAAGGCCGCCCCCGACCCTCGCCCCAAGTGGCTGGCCGTCCCGGAGCGGGATCAGTTCAACCCCCCCGACCAGGCCCGCTCCACAGTTGCCGACTGGGCCAACACCGAAATCCACCCCATCGGCGGCGCCGACCACTTCCTGGTGGGCCGCACCGACAAGCTCAACACCCTGATTGACGAGTTCCTGGCCGGTCTCTAGTCCCGGGCCGACTGCCGGTCAGGCGTCGGCAGGGCGGATGGGGATGCCGGCGGTGGCCATGTGGGACTTGGCCTCGGCCACGGTGTGCTCGCCGAAGTGGAAGATGGAGGCGGCCAACACGGCGTCGGCCTTGCCTTCGATCACGCCTTCCACCAGGTGGTCGAGGGTGCCCACTCCTCCGCTGGCGATCACGGGCACGTTGGTCACCTCGACCACCGCCCGAGTCAACTCCAGGTCGAAACCGTCCCGGGTGCCGTCACGGTCCATGGAGGTGAGGAGGATCTCCCCTGCGCCCAGTTCGGCCACTCGGATGGCGTACTCAATGGCGTCGACCCCGGTCGGGGTGCGGCCCCCGTGGGTGAACACCTCGAACGGGAAGGGACCGCCGTTGGTACGGCGGGCATCGATGGACGCCACCGCGCACTGGCTGCCGAATTCGTCGGCGATCTCGGCCACTAGCTCGGGACGGTTCACCGCTGCGGTGTTCACCGAGACCTTGTCGGCACCGGCCCGAAGCAGGAGGCGAGCGTCACCCACCGTGCGGATTCCCCCTCCGATGGTAAAGGGGATGAACACTTCTTCGGCCGTTCGGTGCACCAGCTCCACGGTGGTTTCCCGCCGATCCGACGACGCGGTGATATCTAGAAACACCACCTCATCGGCCCCCTGCTGGTCATAGCGGGCGGCCAGCTCCACCGGGTCGCCCGCGTCGGTCAGGTCCACGAAGTTCACGCCCTTCACCACCCGGCCAGCATCCACATCCAGACAGGGGATGACTCGGGCATTGCTGGGCACGGTTGCCGGAGCACTCATGAGGCCAGCGTCTCCAGGGCCTGCTCCACGGTGAAACACCCCTCATACAGCGCCCGGCCCACGATGACTCCGCTCAGCCTCCGCCTGCCATCGCTGATAGCGGACAACGCGGTCAGGTCGTCCAGCGACGCCACCCCGCCTGATGCGATCACTGCGAGTCCGGTGGCAGCCAGCACCGCCGTCAGGCCTTCGATGTCGGGACCGCTCAGAGTCCCATCTCGGCTGATCTCGGTGGCCACCACCGCCTCGGCCCCGGACGATTCAAAGCGGGCCGCCAGCTCCAGCAGGTCTCCCCCACCGCCCTTTTCCCAACCGTGGGTGGCCACCTCCCGGCCTCGGGCGTCCAATCCCACGGCAACGGGCTGCCGAGCGGCCACTTGCTCCACCAACTCGGGGTTCTCCACCGCGGCGGTGCCGATCACTACCCGGGACGCGCCGGCGTCAGCCAGGGCGGAGGCCGCGTCCATGCTGCGGATGCCGCCGCTGGACTGCACGAGCACGTCCACAGCATCGGCAATGGCGGCGACAACCGGCAGGTTGACCTGCTCCCCGGTGCGGGCTGCGTCCAAATCCACCACGTGCAGCCACGAGGCCCCGGCGTCGGCAAACTGTTGGGCCTGGCTTACTGGGTCATCGCTGTAGACGGTCTCGGCGTCGTACGACCCCTGGTAGAGCCGCACGCAACGGCCACCCCGCAGATCAATGGCCGGAAAGAGCTGCATCTCACGCTCCCACGGCTGCGACTCGGGCCTGGCTTACGAAGTTCTCCAGGAGCCGCAGGCCGGGACGGGCTGATTTCTCGGGGTGGAACTGGGTTGCCGCCACGTTGCCGTCGGCAACCACCGCCGCCACCGGACCGCCGTAGTCGCAGGTGGCGACCACGCTCTCGTCCATCGGTGCGGCGTAGGAGTGAACGAAGTACACCCAGGCGTCGTCCAGCCCTTCGAGCAGGGGGCTGGGAGTTCGCACCTCCAGGCGATTCCACTGCATCTGGGGCCGCTTCACGTTGCCGGGCAGCAGGCGCACGGTGCCGGGCAAGATGCCGAGACCAGCGGTACCGGGCGCTTCCTCAGACTCTTCGTAGAGGAGCTGCAAGCCGATGCATATGCCCAAAAAGGGTCGGCCATCGGCCGCCGCGGTCTGAGCTTGCTCGTCGAGTCCGGTGTCCTCGAGCGCAGCCATACACGGCCCGAACGCCCCCACACCGGGGAGTACCACACCGGCCGCGTCGGCGATCAGCCCGGTATCGGCGGTCAGCCGGGCGTCGGCCCCCATGCGTTCCAGGCTCTTTTGGGCCGAGCGGAGGTTGCCGATGCCGTAGTCCAACACCGCGATCAGCGGCCTGGTCACCGAACTCCCTTGCTCACAGAACCCCTTTGGTGGAGGGAATACCGGTGCCCTCCACCCGCACGGCGTCGCGCAACGCCCGAGCCACGGCCTTGAAGCTGGCCTCGATGATGTGGTGGGTGTTGCGGCCCCGCACCATGGTGATGTGAAGGGTCAGGGCGGCTGAGGTGGCGAACGCCCGCCAGAACTCTTCGCAAAGCTGAGGATCGAACGGCGGATCGCCCAGGATCTTCTGGCCGGGAGGACTCACGTCGTAGTGCAGGAACGGGCGACCAGACAGATCGACCACGGCCTCCACCAAAGCCTCATCCAGCGGCACCGCGATTGACGCGAACCGGCGGACCCCGGCCTTGTTGCCCAGAGCCTCGGCAAAGCACGATCCCAGCAGGATGCCCACGTCCTCCACGGTGTGGTGGGCGTCGATCTCCAGGTCGCCGGTTGCGTCCACTCCCAGCGTGAACCCGCCGTGGCGGCCGAGCTGGCTCAGCATGTGGTCGAAAAACGGCAGCCCGGTGGCCGCAGTGCCCTGACCGTCGCCGTCGATGTCTATGGCAATGTCGATGCTGGTCTCCGCGGTAGACCGGGTGGCGGTGGCAGTTCGAGTTGGGGTTGTCATGTCAGCACCTCGCGCAGAGCGGACAGGAACGCGTCATTTTCGGCCGGGGATCCCACGGTAACCCGCAGGCAACCGGCCAGCCGGGGCCAAGAAGAACAGTTTCTCACGAGTACCGACCGTTCCACGAGACCTTCCCAAACCGCCTCGCCATCACCGGAGTCGGGCCGCAGCAATATGAAGTTAGCCCCCGACGCCCAATGGCGGACTGGGAGCTGGTCGAGCGCGGCGGCGATCCGCTCCCGCTCGGCCACCAGCATGCCGACCCGCTCGTTCATCTCGTCCTCGTAGTCGAGGGCCAGGCGCCCGGCGATCTGTTTCATGGTGTCGAGGTGGTAGGGCAACGCCGATTTCTCCAGTTCGGCCACCACCCACGATGGGGCGACTAGATAGCCGAGGCGGGCGGCGGCCATCGACCACGTCTTGGAGTAGGTGCGGGCCACCGCTAGCGGCCGGCTCTCGTCCACCAAATCCACCGCGGTGTGAGGGTCGAACTGTCCGTAGGCCTCGTCCATCAGCAACAGGCCGGGCAACGCCGAAACGTCGGCCAGCAGCCTCTCGACCAATTCGGGGGGCTCGACCATGCCGGTGGGATTGTTGGGCGAGCAGAGAAAGGTGACGGCCGGGCGGTGCTCGGCCACCATGGCCGAGGCGTAGTCGGCGTCCAGTGAAAAATCTTCCTCCCGCTCGCCGGTGACCACCTCGGTAGCCGCCAGCCGGGAGATGTGGGAGTGAAGCGCATAGGTGGGCTCGAAGGTCAGCGCAGCCCGGCCCGGTCCTCCGAACGCCAGCATCAGGCACTGGAGCACCTCGTTGGATCCGTTGGCCGCGAATACCTGTTCGGGGGCGACACCCTCGTGCTTGGCCAAAGCGGCTCGTAGTTCGTGAGCGCCCCGGTCGGGATAGCGGTGCCAATCGATGTCGGCCTGGGCGGCCCGGAGAGCCTCAGCCCACCCTTCGGGAGGGGGCACCGGCGACTCGTTGGTGTTGAGCCGCACAGCCACGTCGAGCTGTGGTGAGTGGTAGCCGGACATGAGGGCCAGGCTTTCTCTCACCGCCAGGCGGTCGGGGCTATTCATTGTCAGATCCTTCCTGAACCTTGTCGCCGATGCCGCGCAGGCGGACCGACTGAGCGTGGGCTTCCAGTCCTTCGGCGTCGGCGATGGCCGCTACGTGGGGGCCGACTGCGGCCAATCCCTCGGCGTCCACGGAAATCTCGTGCATGGGCTTGGTGAAGTCCCGCACGCTGAGGGCACCGGCGAAGCGAGCCGTGCTGTTGGTGGGCAGCACATGGGAGGGACCGGCCACATAGTCGCCAATGGATGCCGGCGCCAGCGGGCCGCGGAAGATGGCCCCGGCGTTGCTGACCTGGCTGATCACCGCTTCGGGGGCATTGGTCATAACTTGCAGGTGCTCAGGGGCGATGAAGTTGACCACCTCGGCGGCGGCCGTCGGACCATCGACGAGCACGATGTGCCCACTGCGGTCGAATGTGGCCGAGATGTCGTCTCGGCGGGCCGCGACGGCCAGTAGATCGGCAATAGCGGCCTCTATCGCGTCGGCGGCACCGGGATCCCAGGCGATGAGCCAGGCCAAACCGTCGGGACCGTGCTCGGCCTGCACAATGAGGTCGATGGCGGCAAACTCTGCCGGGACTGAGCCATCGGCCACCACCACAACCTCCGACGGCCCGGCGAACGCCGCCGGCACCCCGACCGACCCGGCCACCAACTGCTTGGCGATGGCGACGTATACGTTGCCCGGCCCAACGACCATGTCCACTGCCCCCACCGACTCGGTGCCGAAGGCCAAGGCGGCAATGGCCTGCGCGCCGCCCACTGCGTAAACCTCGTCGACCCCGGCAATGGCGGCCGCGGCCAGGGTCACGTCGGCCACCCGGCCGTCGGGCCCCGGCGGAACGCACAGCACCACCTGGTCCACTCCGGCGGCCCGAGCGGGAAGCGCGGTCATCAGCACAGTAGACGGGTAGGCGGCCCGGCCTCCGGGCACGTAACAGCCGGCCCGACTCACCGGCTGGTCCCAGCTGCGGATGGTGATGCCCTGGCGGGTGTGGGTCTGCTCCTTCGACACTTGGCCTCGATGGAACTCAGCGATGGAGTCGGCCGCCGCTTCCAAAGCAGCTCGCAGTGAGGGGTCGACCCGATCTCGGGCCGCGGCCACCTCGGTTGGAGGAACCCGCCAGCTTGGGGGGACGGCACCGTCGAACTGTTTGGTAAAGCGGGCCAGGGCCGCATCACCTTCGGCTCGCACCGAAGCGATGATCTCGCGGACCGCGGTCACCGAGCCCTCCGAAATGGGCTCAGGCCGGGGAAGACGGCCAGCGATGTCGGCCGCGCCTCGCAGGTCCAGTCGGTCTAGCACGACCCCCAAAACTACAGGCACCAATACACCGACAACGAAGGGTTTGCCCGGTCCTCGAGGAAACCAGCCGGCAGGTTTTGCGGTAGAACCTCTTTGTGGACGACAAGTCGATGGCGGCGGACGGGGCGGAGCTCAGCTCTTTGAGCAGCGTTATTCGTGATCTGGTGGAGCGAGTGTCGGAAGTAGCCCGGCGCTACGAGGGCACCGATCGGGAGGACGTGTCGTTTGAGCTCTACGAAGTAGAGCGAGGTTTGCGAGGAGCAACCCGCCGTCTCGACCGGCTCACTCGAAGTCTGTAAACCTACCTGTACCCAATGAATTGACCGGGAGAAGAAATGTTCAATCTGCGCTTTGACCTGCGAACCCCGCCGTTCACCGACGTCACCCATGGCGACCAGTACCGCGCCATGTTGGAGATGGTGAAGTGGGCCGACACCCGGGGCTTCGCCGGGGCCATCACCAGCGAGCACCACGGCACAGAGGACGGGTTCATGTCGGCGCCGCTGGCCATCTCCGCCGCCATCCTGGGGGCCACTGACAACTTGATGTGCACGCTGTCGGCCCTGCTGGTGCCCTATCACGATCCGCTGCGTCTGGCCGAGGACATTGCCACCATCGATCTGATGGCGCCGGGCCGCTTCATCACCATCGCCGGGCTGGGTTACCGGGAGTTCGAGTTCGAGATGTTCGGCAAAGACCGCACCCGCCGAGGGCGCGACACTGAAGAAGCCATCAAGGTCATGCAGCAGGCCTGGACCGGGGAGCCGTTCGAGTACGAGGGGCGGACCGTGTGGGTGACCCCCAAGCCGGTGACCCAGCCCCACCCCATTGTCATGGTGGGCGGCTCGGTGCCGGCATCGGCCAAGCGGGCGGCCCGACTGCGGCTGCCCTATATGCCGCCCATCGGCGACCAAGAGTTGGTGGACCTCTACTACGCCGAGGCGGCTGAGATTGGATTCGAGGGGGCGTTTGCCATGGCCCCCGACGGTCCCGGCCTGGTGCTGGTGACCGAGGACCCCGACGCGCTGTGGGCCAAGATCGGGCCCAACATGTTGTACGACGCCGCGGCCTATGCCAGTTGGCAGTATCCCGACCAGCGCTCGGGCTGGCATGTGGACGCCGAAGACGTGGCCGGCCTCAAGGCCTCCGGCCAATTCGAGGTGCTCACCCCCGACCAGTGCGTCGAACTGGTCCGCACCAAAGGCGCGGCCACCCTCCATCCTCTGTGCGGCGGCATCGACCCCGCCATCGGCTGGGAGACGCTGGAATTGGTGGTGGACAAGGTCATGCCCGCCCTCGCCGAGGGCTCATAACCCCGCCAACAAAACGGCGCTAGTTGGCCAAGTCGTCGATTACCGCCCGGCCGACGTATTTGCCGGATTGGAGCTCCTCGAATATCTCATCGAGCTCTGACAGGGCCCCGGTGCGTCCAACGTGGGTCTTGACCTGCCCGGCGGCGGCCATGTCCACCAGCTCGCGCATGTCCTGCACGGTGCCCACCGCGGAGTAGATGAGGGTGGCATCTCTCATGAAGAACTCGAACGGGTTCAGTTCGATATTGCCCTCGCTGGTGGGGGGTAGCCCCACGGCCACGAACAGCCCCTTGGGGCGAAGCAGCCGGAATCCGAGGGTGAATCCGGCCATCGCCGCGGAGAACACGATGCTGGCATCCACCCCGCCCCGACCGATCTCGCGTGGCACTGCCTCTAGAGCGTCGTCAGCGCTCACCACCATGTCGGCCCCGAGCGACTCCACGAACCCCAGCCGGTCGGCACCCACATCGACGCCCACCACCTTGTAGCCCAGCGCCTTGGCGATCTGCACGGCATAGTGGCCCAGCCCGCCGGCTGCGCCGATGATGGCCACCCAGCGACCGGGGGGCACCTGGTTGCGGAAGAGCTTCTTCACCGCTCCGTAGGCAGTGAGCCCTCCGCAGGCCAGCGCGGCCTCCTCGTCGCCCACTGAATCGGGCAGCACCACCAGCGATTTCGCCCACACGCAGAACTGCTCGGCGAAAGTGCCCATAATCCCCTGGGTCTGCGCGCAGTGCCGGGGCTCGCCCTGCAGGCAGAACTCGCAGGCGCCGCACCAGTAGCCGCCGCCGGTGCCCCCGAGCCCGAGAATCACCCGATCGCCCACTTGGCTATACCGCTCTGCCCCCGGCCCGAGCGCCTCGACCACGCCGATGGCCTCATGGCCCAGCACCTCGATGCCGGAGACCCCCATCCAATCGCCTCGGGCCAAGTGGAGGTCGGAGTGGCACACCCCCGAAGAGCTGATGCGAATCAGCGCTTCTTCGAACCCCGGTTCGGGTGCCGGAACGTCCAAGATCCGAAGATTGCCTTCTACCAATCGTGCCGCTTGCATGGTGATATCTCCTGTTTTTCAATTCTGGGTGCGAGTCCAAACCCTAATGGCCTGTCCCCAAAAGCCCGCTATTGATCACCCGCGGAGGGGCAGAACGAGGCCAGCACGCACTCGTGGCAGCGGGGGCGGCGGGCGATGCACACCCGGCGGCCGTGGAGAATGAGCCGCAAAGAGAACTCGCCCCGCTCGGCCGCCGGCACCATGGGATTCAGCTCCAACTCGATCTTGACCGGGTCTTTGTGCTCGGTGATGCCCAGCAGGCCGGTGATGCGGGCCACATGGGTGTCCACCGGCAGACCGGGCAGGCCCAGAGCCACGCTGCGCAGCACGTTGGCCGTCTTGCGGCCCACGCCGGGCAGGCTCACCAAATCGGACATCTTGCCGGGCACTTCGCTGTCAAAGTGGTTGACCAGGTCTTGGGCCATGCCCACGATGTTTCGGGCCTTGGTGGCGAAGAACCCCGTAGAGCGAATCAACTCCTCCACGTGGGCCAGGGACGCCTCGGCCAGAGCCTCCGGGGTGGGATAGGCGGCGAACAGATCGGGGGTGACCATGTTCACCCGCTTGTCGGTGCACTGGGCCGACAAGATGGTGGCCACCAGCAACTGGAAGGCGTTTTCGTGGTCTAGCTCGCACACCGCCTCCGGATATTCCTCGGCCAGCAGCTCGTGTGTTCGTTTGGCTCTGCCCTTGGGGGTGCGCGGCCTCGCCATCAACCGGATCGTAGCGACCCGAGCAACCACCGATGGGACCGCTACCGTGGATTGTGTGACGCTGACGGTTGTCCGACTCGACCAAGGAGAGTTTGCCTGGTCGATCACCATGGATCCCGACCACTCCCGAGACGAGGCCGCCGCCGACCAGATCCAAGCAACGATCGCCGACGCGGAGACTGGCGTTTCGGTACAGCTTTGGATCGAGCAGGCCATCGATCGCGACGACGAGTTCGCCGCGGGTCTCGGGTTTCAGCCCTATCGAGACCTGTGGCGGATGCAGCGACCGCTGCCCACCGACCGCTCCACCATCCCCACTCGGGCCTTTGTTCCCGGGGTTGACGACGATCAGTTCATTCAGGTCAACAATCGAGCATTCCACTGGCACCCAGAACAGGGGGGCATGACCGCGGCCGACTTGGCCGACCGCAAGGCCGAGGACTGGTTCGACGCCGAGGGTTTCCGGCTCCATGAGCGAGATGGCCGCTTGGCCGGTTTCTGCTGGACCAAGGTCCACCCCGACGAGACGCCGCCGGGGGGCGAGATCTACGCCATTGCGGTGGATCCCGATTTCCACGGTCAAGGACTGGGCAAGCCCATGACCCTGGCGGGGTTGGACTACCTGGCCGACCAAGGCATCACCGTGGGCTTTCTTTACGTGGAGTCGGACAACGATCCCGCGGTGGCCACCTACCGGAGCCTGGGGTTCGACCACTACTCCACCAACCGGGCGTATCGGCTCACGGTGCTATGAGCTCCGACTCCGCCCTCCCCCAGGGGCAGGCCAAAGTGGCCGCGGTGCGGTCGATGTTCGATGCCATTGCTCCCCGCTATGACCTGATCAACCGACTGCTGACCTTCGGCATGGACTGTCGGTGGCGGCGGCGGTCGGTATGGGAGCTCGGGCTGCCCGCCGGTGCCCGGGTATTCGACCTGGCCTGCGGCACTGGTGACCTTTGCCGCGACCTGGAGTCCGCCGGGTACCGCGCCGTGGGCTTCGATCTGTCGGCCGGCATGCTCCGGGCGGCCAAGAAGTACCGGGACTCGGGCAAGCTGCGCGCCCCGATGGTGCTGGGCGACGCCCTGCGCCTTCCCGTCCCACCTGAAAGTGCCGACGGCATCACCTGCGGGTTCGCCCTGCGCAACGTGGTGGACTTGGACGGCCTGTTCGCCGAGATGGCCCGGGTGGTGCGCCCAGGAGGACGGGTCTCGCTGCTGGAGGTGTCCGAGCCTTCGAACCCCATCATGCGACTCGGCCACCGCGTGTACTTCGGCAAAGTGATCCCCTTGATCGGCGGTCTGCTATCGGACCGCACGGCCTATGAGTACCTGCCCAAGTCGGTGGCCTACATGCCCCCCACCGAGGAGATGCTCGACCTCTTGACCCAACGCGGTTTCGAGGCGGTGACCCATTCGCATCTGTCTGGCGGCATCGCCCAGCTGGTCACCGCCACCCGAGGACGCTAGCCCCACAACTCCCATGTCTCTGCTGGCCCAGCACATCCCCGACGACGACCCCGATCAGATGGCGCTAACCGACCAGCAGACCACCCTCGGCTGGGCCGAACTCGACCAGATGATGAACCGAGCGGTCAACCTGCTCCATACCCTCGACCTGGGCCCGGAGCGGCGGCTGGCGGTGTTCGCCGAGAACTCCGCGGAAACGGTGGTGGCCTATGTGGCCGCTGCTTTGGCGGGGGTGTCGGCCGTGCCGGTGAACTTCCATCTCACCCCCGACGAACTGGCCTACATCCTGGAGGACTCGGCCTCAGCCCTGGTGCTGGTGGGCCCCGAGACCGCCCTGCGAGGTGTGCAGGCCGCTCAAGCGACCTCGGGAACTCCCTGTGCGCGGCCCATCGCAGTCATGGGTTGGCGCTGTGGTGATCACCCCGCGGTGGACTCCTGGGAACAGGGTCTGGCCCAAGCATCAGCCGATCCCCCGCCTATCGACATCCCGCCGGTCCCCCATCTCTTCTACACCTCGGGCACCACTGGACGGCCCAAGGGGGTGGATGCGCCCCCTGCCCTGTTCAGGGGTGGAGCGACGGTGGAGGAGTACTTCGCCACCTGTGCCACCCCCAACGCGGCCATCGGTACGCATCTGGTGGTTGGACCGCTGTACCACGCCGGTCCGTTTGCGGCCACCCGCAACCTCATGGGGGGCGCGCCGGTGGTGGTGATGGGACGCTTCGACGCCGAGGCCACCCTGGCGGCCATCGACCGTTATCAGGTGAACGGCGTGTTCATGGTGCCCACCCACTTCAGCCGGCTTCTAGCCCTGCCCGCCGAGGTGAGAGAGCGGTACCGCACCGACAGTCTGGTGGCGGTGACTCACAGCGGCGCCCCCTGTCCGGTTTCGGTGAAGAGGGCCGTCATCGACTGGCTCGGGCCTATCGTGAATGAGGGATACGGGTCCACCGAGGTGGGCGGATCGTGCCACATCGACTCCGAGGACTGGCTGGCCCACCCCGGCTCGGTAGGCCGCCCTGTTCCCCCCTTCGAGGTGCTCATCGTGGACGACGACGGCAACGAGCTGCGCACGGGCCAAGAGGGGCGGGTGTTTTTTACCGACACCAGTGGCCGGGGCATTCGCTATCGAAATGCACCCGAGAAGACGGCGGCTGCTCACCTGCGGCCCGGGGTGTTCACGCTGGGCGAGATCGGCTACATCGACGACGACGGATTCCTGTACCTGACCGATCGGTTCTCCGACATGGTGGTTTCGGGCGGGGTGAACATCTATCCGGCCGAGACCGAGCAGGTGCTGGTGGAGCACCCCGGTGTGGCTGACGTGGCCTGCATCGGAGTGCCCGACGAGGAGATGGGCGAGCAGCTCAAGGCGCTCGTGGTGCCCGCCGACCCGGTCCGGCCACCCGCAGAGGCTGAGGTCATCGCCTTCTGCCGCGACCGCATCGCCCACTACAAGTGCCCCCGCACGGTCGACTTCATCAGCGAAGACCACCTGGGCCGCACCGCGATGGGCAAAATCAACAAGCAGGCCCTGCGCGCCCCCTTCTGGAAGAGTTAGGCGACCCAGCGGCGCGAGCCGAAGCTGAAAGAGCTACGCCGAAAGGGCCAGACCGAGTGTCAGCAGCACCCCGAACAGCAGGTGCAGGCGAGCGGTGAGGTTGAGCAGGGGGGCTTTGGGCCCCGAAGACAGCGCAAGCTGAATGGCGGGAATGGCCAGAGTAAGAGAAGCCAGCGTCAGCGGCGCCCACGAAAGGGTCACAGACATGATGAGGCCCACCGCCAGGGCGGCCACCACCAGAAACACGTAGAACCAGGCGGCCCGCCGGTCGCCGAGGCGCACCGCAAAGGTCCGTTTGCCCGCGGCCCGGTCTTGGGGGATGTCCCGCAGGTTGTTGGCCATCAGCAGCGCCGAGGCCAAAAGGCCCACCGGCACCGCGGCCGCAACGGCCAGCCCGGTCAGCTCCTCGGTCTGCACGAAGGCCGTGCCCGCGGTGGCCACCTGGCCGAAGAACACGAACACCGCCACCTCTCCCAAACCGGCATAGCCGTAGGGCCGCTTTCCGCCGGTGTAGTACCAGGCGGCCACGATGCAGGCCAGTCCCACCGCAATCAGCCACGGCGCCACCGCAATGGCCAGAACCAGGCCGGCCACCGCCGCCACTGCAAAGGCGCCGAACGCGGCCCGGCGCACAGCAGCCGGCGCCACCATGCCGCCGCCCACCAGCCGGGCCGGACCCACCCGGCTGGCATCGGTGCCCCGAATCCCGTCGGAGTAGTCGTTGGCGTAGTTCACCCCCACCTGGAGGGCCACCGCCACCACCAGCGTCACCGCGGCGCGCCACCACACCACATCGGGAGCGACCGCCGCGGTGCCCACCGCCACCGGCACCACCGCGGCGGGAAGGGTCCGGGGCCGAGCCCCGTGCACCCATAGCCTCATCGAAGCATCACTCCACAAGTCTTGCCCATCGCCGGAGTTCGTTAGTGTCGAAGCCATGAGAGCGCAAAAGACGTGAGAGTGTCGAGGCCATGAACCGCCTAGGCGCTGAAACCAGTCCCTACCTCCGCCAGCACGCCGACAATCCGGTGGACTGGTACCCGTGGGGTGAAGAGGCCTTTGCCGCGGCCCGGGCCGCCGACAAACCCATCTTGTTGTCGGTGGGCTATTCGGCCTGCCACTGGTGCCACGTTATGGCCCACGAGTCGTTTGAGGATCCCGAAACCGCCAAGGTGATGAACGAGTTATTCGTCAACGTCAAGGTGGATCGGGAGGAGCGCCCCGACGTGGACACCATCTACATGGAGGCGGTGCAGGCGCTCACCGGCCGGGGCGGATGGCCCATGACCGTGTTCATGACTCCCGACGGGCGCCCGTTTCACGGGGGCACCTACTACCCCCCGGTCAGCCGGGGCCAGATGCCCTCGTTCGCCGAGATCATGCACCGAATCCAAGACGTGTGGGTCAACCGCCGCCAAGACGTCGACAACCAGGCCGACCAGCTCACCCAGTCGCTCAACCGCACGGCGCTCATTCAACCCGACCCCCAGCGGGCCGGGGCCGGAACCGGCTCGGAGGTCTTGAGCCGGGCCACCACGGCGCTGCGCCAGCAGTACGACGCCGCCTGGGGCGGATTCGGAGGTGCGCCCAAGTTCCCGCAAACCATGAGCCACGAGGTGCTGCTGCGCTCCTACCTCCACAGTGGCGACCAAGACGTGCTCAACATGGTGATCAACTCCCTGGACGCCATGGCCTCGGGGGGGATCTACGACCATCTGGGCGGCGGATTCAGCCGCTACTCGGTGGACGCCCAGTGGATTGTGCCCCACTTCGAGAAGATGCTGTACGACAACGCTCTGTTCGCCCGCCTGTACCTGCACGCCTGGCAGGTAACCGGCCGACCCCGCTTCCTCCAGGTGCTGGACGAAACCATCGGCTTCGTGCTGCGAGACCTTCGCCACGACAGCGGCGGCTTCTACTCAGCCCTCGACGCCGATTCCGAGGGTGAGGAGGGCCGGTACTACGTGTGGACTCCCGATCAGATCACCTCGGTGCTCGGGGACGACGCGGCTGAGTTCATGGCGTGGTACGGGGTAACCGAAGCCGGCAACTTCGAGGGACACAACATCTTGTGGCGGCCGGTGCGGGGCGACTTGCTTCGTCCGGCCAGCGTGGAACTGGGCCGCGAGCGCTTGCTGTCGGCCCGCAACCTGCGAATCCCGCCCGGTTTGGACGACAAGGTGCTGCTGGAGTGGAACAGTCTCATGCTGGCCGCCCTGGCCGAGGCGGCGGCCGCCACCGGAAACCAGCAGTGGCTGGAGGCGGCCATCAAAAACGGCGGCTTCCTGCTCGACCGACTCCGCCGATCTGACGGCCGCTGGTTGCGCTCTTGGCAGGCGGGCGACGGTGACCGTCCGGCCCAGGCTCGCCATCTGGCCTACGCCGCTGACTATGCGGCCGCGGCCGACGCCTTTACCCGCCTCGGCGAGGCCTCCGGTCAGGCCCGCTGGATCGAAGAGGCGGTCCAGGCAGCCGATGGGCTGTTGGAGCTGTTCTGGGACCATGAGCGGGGCGGGGTGTTTACCACCGGCTCCGACGCCGAAGAGCTGATCTGCCGCCCCAAGGAGATCACCGACAACGCGGTCCCCTCAGCCAACAGCGCCGCCGCGGTTGCGCTGCTGCGACTGGGAACCCTCACCGGCAAGACTCACTATTTGGACCGGGCCGTAGACATCTTGGCGCTTTTGGGCGAGGTGGCCGCCAACCACCCCAGCGGGTTCGGCCACCTGCTTGAGGCGACCGACATGAGCGCCACCGGTTTGACCGAGGTGGTGATTGGCGGCGACCGCCCCGACCTAGTGGACGCAGTGCGGGAGGTGTACCGGCCCAACACCGTGCTGGCCTGGGGCGAGCCCTACAGCTCGCCGCTGTGGGAGAGTCGCACCGAGGGGCTGGCCTACGTCTGTCGCGACTACACCTGCGAGGCCCCGGCCTCCACCGCCGAGGACCTGCTGGCCCGACTTTGAGTCTGACGGCGAGACCATCGCAGAGAGGGCCGAGCCAGAAGTCATGACCCGGAACACCAACATGGCCAGGCGAATCTCTCTGGTGGTTTTGCTTTGCCTTGTTTCGACCGCCCTGCTCACCAGCGGGAAGCTGGTTGAGATAGCGGAGCGCCAGCCGCTGGGAGAAAGCCGGGACCGCTGGGTGAGCATGGCAGAGGCGGTGGACCGGGCCGCCAACTTCTTGTCGTTGAATCGGCCTTACGACTTGATCGCCGACTGGCGGGGTGTAGGCCAAGACGTGGGAGAGCGATTGGACACCGTCGGCGAGGTGGTGGAGGCGTTGGAAGACAGCGGCCAAGACGAGATTCCCCCGGAATTGGCCGAACCCACCGCGGTTGACCGTGTAGACACGGCGCCGACAGAAGTCGCCGCGGAGTTTGCCGCGGAGTTTGCGGTGGTTTCTTCCGACCGGCCGCTGCGCGTGCATGTCGCGGGCGACAGCCAGGCCGACGACGTTGGGCACACGCTGCAAGATGCCTCCGGCGGCCTGTTCGACGTGACGGTCAACAGCCGCAACTCGACCAGCCTGGTTCGGCCCGACTACTTCAACTGGCCGGCAGAGCTGTTGAAGGTGTCCATTCGAGACGACCCCGACGTGGTGGTGCTGTTCCTTGGGGCCAGCGAATGGCAGAACATGGAGGCCAGAGACGGCAGCCTGGTCGAACCGGGGACACCGGAATGGCTAGAAGAGTGGTCGTGGCGCTTGAGCGTGGCGCTCGACGTACTCTCGGCTGACCATCGACTGATCGTTTGGGTCGGCCTACCGCCGATGCGCGTCGCGTGGAGCGTTGCCGGGGTGCCGGCCATCAACGCCGCCGCGGCGGCCGTCGTCGCCGACTTTCCCCAGGCGGCGATGATTGACATTTGGGACCTGTTCGGAGGGGCGCCTTACGCAGAGAAAGTGGCGCCGCCGGCCGGTGGGTCGCCGGTGCGAGTTCGCATGGATGACGGGATTCATCTCAATCGCACGGGCTCGTCTTGGGTGTCCCATGAGGTGGTGAAAGCCGTTGCCGCGGTTTGGGAAGGCCAGTGCGCCGCCGCCGCTGAGGACGGCGCCATCTGCTGGAGGGCCAGGGCGGACGCCGGCCAAGGCCGAGGGGAAGGCACTGAAGGGGAGGAAACCTGCGCCGAGCTGCCCGACGGAGAACTCGTCTGCTGGCCGACCGATCGGGCCGCGCCGCTGTTCAGGCCCCCGGGGAAGTATGAGTCGGTGTCGGCCAGCTGGAACCAAGTGTGCGCCCTGAGGGCGGCTGACTCGACCGCCACATGCTGGGGCGACGACTTGGACGGTCGCGGCAACATACCGGGGGACGCCTTCGAGTCGGTGGTGGCCGGAGCGTGGCACGCGTGCGGGATCAGGCCCTCGGGGCAGGTGCAATGCTGGGGCACCCCGGTGGCGAACATGGCGGTTGCCCCGACCGGGGTCTATACCGAGGTCACGATCGGAGAGCGCCACTCGTGTGCCCTCAAGCCTGATGGGCGGGTCGACTGTTGGGGCGACAACGAGTACAACCGCAGCGCGGTGCCCGATATTGAGTTCGCCATGGTCAGCGCGGGGCGGTGGCATTCCTGCGGGCTTGTTCCCGACCTCTCGGCGGTGTGCTGGGGAGACGATTCCTACGGCCAGGCAGACCCGCCCGGTGGGCAGTTCACGTCGCTGAGCGCGGGCGAGATCCATACGTGCGGCCTGAGGGCCGACGGTACGGTCGAGTGCTGGGGAGCGAATCTTTACGGCGAAACGGAGGCACCCGATGGGGAGTTTGTGTCGGTGGCCACCGGCGAGCGGCACACGTGCGGGCTGCTGGCCAATGGCGAGGCCCGGTGCTGGGGCAACAACGATCACGGGCGGGCCGAGCCCCCCGCCGGGGTGTTTTTGTCGCTGGACGCTGGCGGGAACATCTCTTGCGGTCTGCGTCCCGACCAGAGCGTGGAGTGCTGGGGGCGGGAGTTGGCCGGAGAGACGGTGCGCTAGCCGCGCTTGGCGCTAGTCCACCGGGGCGGGGGCTAGCCGATTTGGATCACGGTTAGCCCATTGGAGCAGGGGCGCAGAGACCGTCGAGTTCCACCACCTGGATCTTGTCGCGGTTCTCCCAGGTGATGGGCTGGTCGGGATCAGGCCGCAGCTTGTACTCCCGGAACGACATCTCGCTGGCGTCGAAGGCCAGCAGCCGTCCCACCAGAGTGTCGCCGTGGCCCAAAATCAGCTTGATGGCCTCCAGGGCTTGGATCGACCCCACGATGCCGGGCAGCACGCCCAGCACCCCGGCCTCGGCGCAGCTCGGGGCCATCTCAGCGGGAGGCGGCTCGGGAATCATGTCCCGGTAGGTGGGGCCGCTGCGGGGATCGAAAACCGTGATTTGGCCCTCAAACCGGAAGATCGACCCGTGGACCACGGGGATGCCCAGCTTCACCGAGGCGTCGTTGAGCATGTAGCGCACCGGGAAGTTGTCGGCGCCGTCCACGATCACGTCGTAGTCCTTGATGATGTCCACGATGTTGTCGGCCCCCAGCCGCACGTCGTAGGTCACCACGTTCACATCGGGGTTCAGGGCGTTGAGCGTCTTTTTGGCCGAGTCCACCTTGCGTTCGCCCACCCGGTCGACGTTGTGCAGGATTTGGCGCTGGAGGTTGGAGGCGTCCACCACGTCCATGTCCACGATGCCCACGGTTCCCACCCCCGCGGCGGCCAAGTACAGGGCGGCGGGAGAGCCCAGCCCGCCGGCGCCCAGGCACAACACCTTGGCCTCCAGGAGTTTGAGTTGGCCCTCGGCGCCCACTTCAGGCAACAGCAGGTGGCGGTGGTAGCGGTTGCGCTGGTCGGGGGTGAGGGTCACCGGCAGGGCCCAATCCCGGCCCTCGTCCTTCCAGCGGTTGAACCCGCCGTCCATGGACACCACGTCGCCATAGCCCATTTCCTGGAGGGTCTGAGCGGCGAACGCCGAGCGCACCCCGCCGGCGCACATGACCACCACCGCGGCATCCTTGTCGGTGAGGCGGTTCTCCACGTTGGGCTCGAGGTTGCCCCGAGGGATGTGGACCGAACCCGGCACCGCCCCCTGCTCGAATTCGTCGGGCTCTCGCACGTCCAGCAGCACCGCTCCCTCGGCCAGCATCGCTTCGGCTCCCGCGGGGTCGGTCTCTCGGATTTCAGCTTTGGCTTCTCTCAGCAGATCTCTGAATGTGGGCATCGCTACGGTCACCTCGGTGTTGGCGGGACATCGGGTCAGGCAAAGGGAGGATTCCCCATAAATCCTACCGACTTAGTCCGATTTTACCAATCCCCGGCCGGTTCACGGAGCCACAATCAGCGGCAGCGCCTCGCTGATAGAGGCGGGCACCACCGCGGCAGCCAGACCGTCGAACGGGGTGGGCTCCGCGTTCACGATCACCACCGCCGCTCCGGCCTGGTGGGCGATGGGGACCACGTTGGCTATCGGGTACACGGTGAGGGTGGATCCCACCGCCAGCATCACATCGCAGTCCATGGCGGCCTGCTCCGACCGGTGCAAGTCGGCCATGACCAGGTTCTGGCCGAACGAGATGGTGGCCGATTTCAAGATGCCCCCGCACCGCCGACACGGCGGGTCGGCCTCCCCGGCCCTGACCCGTTCCAAGGCTCGCTCCATCGGGGCGGTGTCTCCGCAGTCCAAACAACGGACCTTGGACGTGGTGCCGTGAATCTCCACCAGCCGCCCCTCCGATGTGCCCGCCGCCCGGTGCAGGCCGTCCACGTTCTGGGTGATCAGCAGGTGCAGCTTCTCCTGGCGCTCGAGTTCCACCAGCGCCCGGTGGCCGGGGTTTGGTGCCTTGCCCTCCCACATCGACCCTTCGGCCAACCGCTGCCAGTTGCGCTGTCGCAGTTCGGGGTCGGACACATACGAAGACAACGTGGCCGTTTTCTCCGCCTCAGGGTTCTTGGTCCACAGCCCCTCCGGCCCCCGGAAATCAGGTATGCCGCTGTCGGTGGAGATCCCCGCACCGGTCAGCACCACTACCCGTTGCGCATCCCTCAGGACCGCCCTCGCCGCGGCGATCTCGCCGTCAAGTTCTTCGATTGGTCGCATAAATGGCCCTTGACAAGATTACACGAACATGCACAATATACACCTAAAGCTTCCCCTAAGTATCGAGTATGGCGAATGCCAGGAGAAACGATCTTTCCATGACTATCCCCGCTTTGCATTCTTCCCTTTGGATCGAGCCGTGGCGTGATCTGATCACCGAGGAGAAGGGGCATGACCCCCGCTCCAGATACGTGGAGCAATTCTGGCTGGGGGTGATCGGCCCGACTGCCGCTTGGCTCATGCGCCACGTGGCTCACGAGTTTGACAGATCACCTGACGGATTCGAGCTTCCCGTGACCGACATCGCATTGCAATTGGGGATCAGCCCCAAGGCCGGGCCTCGCGGCGGCCTCCATCGGACCCTGGACCGATTGGTGATGTTCCGCCTGGCGTCAGAGGGCCACGCCGGCTTCGCCATACGGCGTCGGCTGCCTCCGCTCAACCACGCCCAACTCCGCCGGTTGCCCCAACACCTCCAACGCTCCCACTCCTCCTACTACTCGCTGGCCGAGCCCGCAGCCTGAGGCCCAAGACGCTAGACATTGGTCGTGGACAACGAACTGAGAGCTTCCTGGGACCGGCTATGCGACACGCTAAAGCAGTCGGCCGACTACGTGTTCGACCCGGCACGGGGGGCGGATGCCTCTGAACAGGCTGAGGGCTTGCGCCACCACCTGAGGATGCTGTTTTGGGCCTATGACCGGATCGTGGAGAACAACGACCCCGAACACCCCGAGTTGGGCTGGGTGTACCCGTTCAAGGTGGGCCAGGACAATCCCGATGCCATGTACATGACCGCTCCGGTGGACCTGAGCCACACCTACCGCCTCACCGGCCGCATAGACACGCTGCGCTACCTGGGGGTGTCGCTGATGGACCACAGCTTCGGCCGGGGGCGCATCATCCAGCTCGTCGACGTCGGCAGCACAGATCTGACCGACATCGGCGATGGCCGCATAAACGTGATCTTCAGCCCCGACCCCGACCCCGGCGACCACATTGGCGACTGGTTCCAGGTGGAGCCGCGCGAGAGTCGGCTGTTCGTGCGCCAGTTCTTCTCCGACTGGGCTGCCGAGAGCCAAGCCGAGCTCCATTTCGAATGCCTCGACCCATCGGGTCCGCCCGCCCGGCTCGATCCGGTGCGGACCTGCGAGCTGCTCGACGAACTGGCCCGGGAAGTGGACACCGTGCCCAAGTTCTGGACCGAATTCGCCGGGGGCCAGCGCGACCGGGGCCAAATCAACTCTTTCGACCATGTTCCCCCTCACAAGGTGAGCCAGAGCGCCCAGGGAGGAAGCGAAAAGCAGTCCTACGGCCAGTGCTGGTACGAGGTGGCCCCCGACGAGGCGCTGCTCTTCGAGGTAACCCCGCCCGACTGCCTGTACTGGAACATCCAAGTGGGCGACACCTGGTATCAGAGCCTCGACTACATCAACCTGCCCACCACGATGAACGACTCCCAGGCCCGCCTCGACCCCGACGGCGTGCTCCGGGTGGTCATCTCCCACCAAGACCCCGGCATCCAGAACTGGATCGCCCTGGGCGGCTGCCCCCAGGGGGCCATCACCTACCGCTGGAACAACGCCGACAGCGCACCGGTGCCCACACTTCGGCTGATGCCTGTCTCCGAGATCGACGGCTGTCTCCACCCCGACACCCCCCGGCTCAGCTCTGATGATCGGGCCGCGCTCGATGCTGAGCGACGTCGCCACGCTTTGCGCCGCTTCACGCGATAGTTCCCTGGAGATGCCTCAGCCCGCGGAGACGAGATAGCTCATGGAATACGTGGCCGCGGTCTACCTGATGGCTGCGGTCTTGTTGGGCGCGGCGGGTGCATCCAAGGTCGTCACCCCTGAGCCGGCATCGGCCGCGCTGGCCCGACTCCAGCTCTACCACCGCCCATGGGCCGTGCGGGCCTTGGGACTGGTAGAGCTGGTGGTGGCGGTCAGCGCCTTCATCCTGGGAGGCATCGTCCCCGCCACCGCCCTCGCCGCCTTTTACGCCGCGTTCGCGGTGGTCGCCGCTGCCATGGTGCGCTCAGGATCAGCGGAACCCTGCGGTTGCTTCGGCCGGATCGAAATGCCAGCCACCAGGCGCCACTTGATTGTGAACATCCTGGCCGTGGTGGCCGGACTGGCAGCCGCCTCCTGGCCAGTCGAAGCCATCGACAAACTCTTCGACGGCCAAAAGTGGCTCCTCGCCCCCTTCACCGTTGTCGTGGTGGGAGGAGCCTACGGAGTGTTCGCCTGGCTCAGCCGGCCTGCTCCCAGTTGACCTATCGACACCACCCGATTCGCCCCTTCTTCAAGGCGGATACCGGACCTCAGAGACGACTCTCCCTCGATGGCGCGCCCGTAGGCAGACTCTCCTTTGGTGAAGACATAAGCCTTCCATAACGAGACATGAAGTTGCCTCAGAATGACTTTTGTACTGTAGGGTCACCGCGTGAGGTCTCCGTCCCCCCCCCCCCCCCCCCAATAACTGATCCAAGGACGAGACGCCACAGCCGAACATTCTCAATCCCCCTCCTGGTCCTCTGCCTGCTTGCCGCCGGACTCGTCACTGCTGCCACTTCGGCCAACGCCCTCCAAAACCAGCAGACCGAGTGGTACATCAACGACGATCCCTCTCTGTTGGGTCCGCAGGAGTCATGGTACGAAGGTGATGCGGGGCAAGGCTACGGAGCCAACAACTACCGGTGGACCTACGCCATTGGGGGTGAAGGGGGAATAGATAACTGGGCTATGTGGGATATGGGCGAACGCATTGGCAGGCAACAAGTAGCTGTCTATATCCCCGGAACAAAAGCTACTGCCACTGTTACGTACATAGTTATATTTGACGGAATTGGACAGTACTCGAGGAAGATTAGTCAGAAGCTCAACGCAGGACGATGGATAAACCTAGGAACGTGGGACTTCAACGGTAAAGATGTCGAGATCGTTGTCTACGACAATGGGGCAGTCCAGCACTGGCGAACAGACGGACTAGAAAATAGCAGGATTGGGGTAGACGCAATGACGATGCGATGCGTCGCCAATTGCGCCACGACGACACCAACGCCAGACCCAACACCAGAGCCGACGCCGACGGTCCAACAACTCGGCAGAGTGACCGGCTTGGAATACAGCAGAAGCGACAGCCGGATCACGTGGAATCCCTTGAACGGCGCAACAGCCTACGACGTTGAATGGCGACAGGCTGGGGAAGATCATATTAGAAGGCCAGTGCTATGCGCTCGCGCTGATGGAACTTTGTTCGGGTCTCGGTGTGGGCTTCAGATCACCCCTGTTGTCTCAAAGGACCTTCAGTTCCGTGTTCGGGGGAAAAACAACAGCGGCACCAACTTGGGCCCTTGGACAAGCTGGGAGACGGTACGCGGCGTCGATGAGCAACCGAAACCTCCACAAGGCCGCGCCACAGGACTGACCTATCACTCAGGACGAATCAACTGGCAGGGATTATCAGATGCCACGGCGTACGACGTGGAGTGGAGAAATGCAGGAGAACGAACAACGAGACAGGAGGTAACCTGCTCCTCTTCCTGCTACCTGAACATTACTCGTGCCCGACATTTGGAGTTGCGGTTTCGCGTAAGGGCCAAGAACAGCGGCGGTACTGGCCAATGGACAGGATGGACAATTTCACCTGCCGAAGTCACGTCTCCGAGCAGTCCGCTCAATCTTCAGGTTCGTGCTACTAAGGCGTCCGACGGGGGGAATCGTGTTGTTGCCTCGTGGTCGCCGCCTTCGAGCAACGGCGGATCGCCGATCACTGGCTACACCATTACGTTCTCCAGGCCGGGCAATAGCAATGTCGCAACCCGGACCCTTTCGGCCTCTCAGCGCTCCCTCGCCCTCATCAGAGCGTTCGACAACACCACATACACCGTCACCGTCACAGCTACTAACGCCTTCGGAGCAAGCACCGCAGCCATAAACACCGTCACCACACCAAGACCTGCCGGTACTGTGCCGTCGGAGCCGCAGAATGTTCGGATTCGGGTCGTTCCGCAGTCGGACGGGACGAACAGCGTTATAGCGTCGTGGTCGCCCCCCTCAAACAATGGCGGCTCGCCGATCACCGGCTACAAGGTCACCATCTCCAGGCCAGGAAGCAACTTCGGCGGACCCCGCAATTTCTCCGCCAGCACGCGAACCCGGACAGTCAACAGAGCATACGACAACACCACGTACACAATTCAGGTCGCGGCACGAAACGCGATCGGCACAGGCTCCGAAGTCACCCGCTCAGTCACCACTCCAAGACCCTCCGGAACCGTTCCGTCGCCGCCGCGGAGCCTACAGGTCCGTACTGCCAAGTTGGGAGACGGGAGGAATCGCATTGTCGCAGCGTGGTCGCCGCCCTCGTACGATGGCGGTTCGCCTATCACCGGTTACACCATCACCTTCTCCCGGCCGGGCAACAGCAACGTCGCAACCCGCAACCTACCGGCAACACAGCTCCACCTCGGCTTCAACGGAGCGCTCGACAACACCACCTACACCGCCATCGTTACCGCCACTAACGCCATCGGAACGAGCGCCGCAATCACCAACACCGTCACTACACGAGGACCAACGTCAACGCCTAACGAGGATTCAAGAGAAATAGAGGATCTTACCTACACACATGGACCCTACCTTGAGCAAGGCCGATTTAGAGTCGTCAATTTGAGATGGGATGAGGTACCCGGTGCGACATCTTATGAATATAGGTGGAATTATCCTTATCCTCATATAAAGGGGGGCTCTGGTGATGCGGATGCATCATGCACAAACAATATCTGTGCTGCGGAGTTCTGGCGCAACCCCGATAACCAGCAGGTGAAAATCGGCGTCCGAGCAAAAATAGGTACTCGGTTTGGTCCTTGGTCGTCATGGATAACTATTGGCAGCCAGTGCCCAAGCGGAGGAAAGTATGAGCATGTGGACGATAGAGGGGCCAATAATAAAAATGTAGCGTTGAAGACTTTTGCGTGGGATTTCGTGGATGAAACGAAGACGGTCACCAGCGAGATAGTGATCAAAGAGGGGTCAGAAGGAGGCCAAGCTAGGCATCACAATTCTCTCTCGCAAGATGGGTGTTCGTGGGTCATGAAGGGATCTAGAATCTTTGATGACGCTAAAGTCTATGAAAATGCATTACTCATCAACAACGCAACCGCAAAAGATAATGCAAGGGTCTATGGAAATGCAATCGTGAATAATGCGACAGTCAGTGGAGATGCAAGAGTTTACGGCAGTGCGGAAATCTGGGATGGGGCGGTGATAAAGGGATCCGCCGATGTTTCAGGTACTTTCAAGCTCAAAGGAGGGGAAATTTCGGAGGGTAAATTCGATGGGTTCGAAGAAAATCTCCGGGCACTTGAGGACATTTACAGGGCTTTATATAGAGAGGTATTCACACATCTAAAGGAATGCCCGAACAATCGTAACAGTTCTAATGTTGAAGTGCATGCACAAGTTAAGGTACTTATCGATCTGTCTGGACAGAAAAATACAGTGGACAATAAAATTGAAGCAGCGCGGCTTCAGGATTGTGTGAATCGAGATCTGATTGGAAGAGCGATGTTAGCTGTTATTCCAGGTTGGACCAGTTACATCCCATACGGCGGTTCGGATGCAATTGCACTGGCGCAATTGACCGAAATCGCTCAAGATTTGCACACGACCGAACGTCTACTTGAAGCGATGAGAGTGCTCCGAAAACTCTACACTGAGATATCTAAGGACGTTATGTGTAAAAGAGACTGTGAAATTAGATTGAATACACTTCTGATTTCCAATTACTGAAGTCTGGCTGCTTCGTTGGGATCCCAAGAAAGAATCGCCAGTCTTTGGTGTGTTCGGCCAAAGGAGAAATGAATGAGAAAACCCAAGTTGACACTCTCGGTAGTGTCATTAGCACTTGTGGCTTTAATGGGTTTGGGCACCGCCGCTGCTCAGGGTGGGTCCGAACCAGATGTCGAGGAGGAGCCTATCCAGGAGGAGCCCGTCGAAGACATCGAGGAGGAGCCCGCCCAGGAGGAGCGCGTCGAAGACATCGAGGACGTCGAGGAGGATTCGACGGGTGACGGGTTGCCTACAGACATCGAGGCGGCGGCTCGGTGCTCGGCGCACCATGGATTCGGTGCGCAGGCGGTGGATGTTGCAAAGACTGCCGACAAATCGATAGTGCTGGCACAAGCCCGCTGGGGCTACAGCCCCGAGCACGGCATCTGCTATCTCGTGCTTGACGACGCGGCGACTCAACTTCTGCGGAACAATGCAGGTCGGATACCCTCCCCAACCCTGACACCCGACCCGGGTGCGGCGGCTCGGTGTTCTGGCCACCATGGGTTTGGTGCGGAGCCGGTGGACATTGCGAAGACAGCCGACAAATCAGTGGTGCTGGCGCAGGTCTATTGGGGGTATAGCGCCCAGCACGGTATCTGTTATCTCGTGCTCGACGACGCAGCCCTGGGTGTATTGCGGAGAGCGTAGCCACATCATTCCGCGACGGAGTGCTGCCTCCTAGAGCAGAGCTTTTATCGATGCGGTCTCGGGTGTCAAAAGGTCCTGGGCGCGAGTCAGTTCGCCATGTCCGAGTTAGCTACTGCGGGCTCGGAGGCGGAACTCTCACGGCGATACTCGCGGTGCTATTGCTGGTTTCCGGGCTTGGTCTTGCTATGGCAGCGCCTGCGGGGGCACAGATTGATTCGAGCGCGGCAGCTCGGTGTTCTGGGCACCATGGGTTTGGTGCTGAGCCGGTGGATATTGCCAAGACGGCCGACAATTCTGTGGTCTTGGCGCAGGCCCGCTGGGGCTACAGCCCAGAGCACGGAATCTGCTACCTCGTCCTCGACGATGCAGTGGTTCAAGTGTTGCGGGACAACGCGGATCGGATGCCCGACCCAATGTTGGGGCCCGACCCGAGCGCGGCTGCTCGGTGTTCTGGGCACCATGGGTTTGGTGCGCAGCCGGTGGATATTGCCAAGACGGCCGACAATTCTGTGGTGCTGGCGCAGGCCCATTGGGGCTACAGCGCCCAGCACGGCATCTGCTACCTCGTCCTCGACGACGCAGCCCTGAGTGTATTGCGGGACAGCCCAGTCGCAGCGTTCAGCGACGGAGTGCTGCCACCTACCGCGGAGCTTTCATCGACGAGTTCTCAGGTATCGGAAGATCCTGAGCGCCAGGCAATCCGCCACGTCCGAGTTGACTATTGCGGGCCCAGCACGGGTTCCAGAGCCTACAGCGCGTCGGACCTTCGCCGCGAGGTGATGGAACTGCAAACCCATGTCGATGGCTTCATCGAGCGGCAGTCAGGCTATGACGAGGACGCGGGCAATATTCGTCGAACAAGGCTCGTGTTCGAGACTGGCTACCTTCTGCATCCCGCCGTTGACTGGGGCAGCCAGTCGATAGCCGATTGGTACAACCAATATCTCGATGCCTATGAAAGCAGCCGGAAATATTCTGACCCTTGCCGAGAGGAAGCAGCGGCAACGGGCCAAGAGAATGAGGACGTCTATCCTGACGTGTTGATATTGGCCGATGTGGATGCGACCGACATCGTCGGATATGCCCGCCAGGGTAGAGGGCCGGCGTTGGTGGCGGCAAGAAACCAGCATCCTGGAGGCGAGGCAGACTACTTGGAGACCGTGGCTCATGAAATCGGCCACGCGTTCTACGACCTATCTCACCCATGGGCAGATTTGTTCGGGCACAGCGATCCCAATGACCTCAGCCCCAGCGAAGTGCAGAAATATCTCCACGAGCACGTGGATGAAGCACAGTCGTTGATGAGCTACTACTACATCCAAGGCGAGTCCACAGGAAAGCGCCGTGACATCCGGGCGAGCGCCCCGAACGACGACCGGGCCTACATCGCCTGCTACCAGCGGCGTGCTGCCGGTTGGACGGTCGGCTCCGGCTGCGAGTTCCCCGTTTTGACCCCAGAGACTCCCGACCCGCCGACGGTCGTGCCTGGTGACCGGCAGATCACCGTGTATTGGAAGGCCCCGAACGAAAGAGGGGCGGCAATCACCGAATACCACCTGCAATACCAGAGGGAAACCAGCACCAATTGGATTGACGTGGACTGGGAATGGGAGAGCGGCACCCCGCTGCAAACAACAATCGGCGGATTGGACAACGGAACGACCTATTTCGTGAGGATCCAAGCCGAGAACCGAGTGGGAAAGAGCGCGTTCTTCTCCGCTGCGGCCTCTGGAACCCCCCAAATCGGGCGGCCACCCACTGTGACACTCACTGTGGGAACCAGCGCACAGGGCGCTCGGGGCGCTGACGGCACTTGCAGCAGTGTTCATTGCCGCTGGCTAAACGTCGAGATCGAGAACTTCGGCCCGGGGCCCCACACGCTCGCATGTGCCCATAGAGGAATTGAGTCCGCCGGTATTCCTGGTGGCGTTTACCACTCCGATGTTGTCTCTGAATGGCCCGCAACCCGAAGCTGCCTATTCGGCTATCCGGGAAGCGAAGTGTTCGTCATTGTCGGCGCTGAGCGCCGGGGTGGCTTGTGGCACGGGGGCGTCTACTCGAACGTCATCACCTGGCCTCATGGCGGAGGCACCGACAACCAGGGCACCGATGGCGAGCCGACGGTCAGGCTGTCCAAAGGACGGAATGCCCAAGGTGTGCATTCTGGCTGCACCAGTGCGAACTGCCATTTTATGCGGGTAGAGATCGTCGACTTTGCCCCTGGTACCTACAACGTGCTGTGCGCGCATCACGGTGTGCCAAGCCACTCGTACTCGCCCGGCGTCTGGGAAAGATATTCCACATCCGAGAAGGTGTCTGAATACTGCATATGGGGATTCACCGATCGGGTGTACGTGATAGTGGAGAACCCAACAACTGGAGTACGTGTGCGCTCCAACGACGCCCAATGGCCATAGGCCGTCACAGGCCTGCTCTTGAGCGCCAAATGAAGACGAAGCAAGGCCGCGGCACCCGCAGGGCTATTGCGTCCTTGGTGGTGGCTGCGTGCTTGATTCTCTCGGTGCTCACCGCCAACGCCGGGGCGCAGCCCCAGGCCAACGGGGCACCCTCACTGGGCGACATCGCATTGCGCGATGAGTTGATCGCCGCCCAAGAATCCTTGCTTAACACCTACCGATGCCAGTTCGACATCGACAGCCACATAGTTCCAGGCGGATGCCTCAACAGTGCGCCCTCGCAGGGGCCGGTTCAGCCCGGGCGATTCTCGGGTACGCCAACCGCCGCCGATTTGGCCAGCCGAGATGACCTCATCGCGGCGCAAGAGGCCCTATTGAACACCTATCGGTGTCGGTTCGGTGTGGACACCCAGATTGTTCCCTACGACTGTGCTACAGGACGCCCGCTTGATCCTTTTGATCAGCTCAGAGCGCGGCTTGAGGCGCTGACGATTGACGCTATGAACGAGATCCGGCGTCCGGCGACGTCGTTGCCGATTCTCAGATCAAGCGAAGAGCTGTCTGCGATTGCCGAGGCTCACGCGCAGGCCATGGCCGACACTCAGAGTTTTCGGACCTGGTTCGATTTCTGGGAGTACTTGGAGCCCGGCTGGGATTTCTGGAGTATCGGCAGATCGGTGAGCATCACCGGCGACATCTACGATCCGCAAGCCCCTGCCGAACTAAGCGCCGCCCTCTTGGGCGAGGAAGGGTCGCGGCTTCCGGCATGCGCGGTGTGCACCCATTTGGCCACCGGTGTCGCGACCGGCGCCGACGGGACTTCCTATGTCACGGTGATGATGGCCGGTCGCGACACCGGACGACAGCTAACCAAGGCCGAAATGGCGGCTGCCGAATCAGAAATGGCCAATTTGGTGAACGAACTGCGTACCAGTCTCGGGCTGAACAGGCTGATTTACGACCCCGGTGTGGCGGCCGCGGCCCGCCGGTGGTCACAGATTATGGGCTCTGCTTTCGATTTCAACCACAACCCGCTCGCCGGCGTCGACTATCCGACCGGGTATCGGTTCAACGGCGAGACCATCGCCGCCAACAAGCTCACCACCACAACCTCCGACGCAGTGCGCCAGTCCTTTGGGGACTGGGTCAACAGCCCAGGACACTTCGCCGCCATGGTCGACCCGGATTCCACCCACTTCGGCATCGGAATCGCCCTCAAGGGCGGATGGCTCTGGATGACCCAGAACTTCGCCATCTACCCGTGATCTCTGGTCTCGGATGCTTCCAAGATCAACTCAACCAAGGCATCGGCCCTTCGCTGCCCCGGCGTGCGCGGGGCTCTGGGGTCTTCGTCTCGCCACAATTCGTACTCTTTGCCCTGCCACAACTGTTGGCAGATCAAGATGGGCTGTCTAGAAGGCCGAGCCAAAGGCTCGCAGTCCGGTGCATAGGCCGACATGTCAAGTGGGTGGGCACCTGGTTGACGCGCACCAGATAGGTGTACTGGGCAGTCCCGGGGGTAGCTTGGTCGCCATGTTTGTGTCAGGTTGTAAGCGGTTGGGACGAGTGTCCCGCGGTGGGATGGCTGTCTTGGCGGTGTTGAGCTTGCTGGCGACCACGCTGGTGACGTCGGCGGCTGTGGCCCAAGGCGATATCCAGCAGGGTGTGGCGCAGCAGTGCTTTGAGCACCATGGTTTCGGCGCGCAACCCGTGGATGTAGCCAAGACCGCGGATGGCCAGACCGTGCTGGCGCAGACCAGATGGAACTGGCACGATGCCATCGGCTGCTATCTCACTCTCAATGACGAGGCGATTTCGGTCCTGCGGACCGCCCCTGTGCCCCAAAGTTTGCCTGCCGTGGAAACAGCGGCTTCGCAGCGGTGCTCTGGGGAGCACAAGTTTGGCCAACTACCCGTGGACGTGGCCAAGACCGCGGATGGCCAGACCGTGCTGGCCCGCCTCAGTTGGGGTTACCACCAATCTATTGGCTGCTACCTCACCCTCGATGACACTGCACTAGCCACGCTGCGAGCCAATGCGGCCAGCCCAACAACCCCGACCCCGCCTCGCACGTTTACCGCAATTGCCGCGGGCTGGGACTTCTCGTGCGGACTCAGAACCGACAGCACCATCGCCTGCTGGGGTTCCAATCGCAACGGGAAATCTGACCCACCGTCAGGGCAGTTCAGCACCATTTCCACCGGCACCCGGCACTCGTGCGGTCTGAGAACCGACGGCGCCATCGTCTGCTGGGGCCAAGACGGGGGATCCGGCCAGACGGAGGCGCCCGAGGGCCGCTTCGCCGGTGTCGCCGCGGGCGGCGGGTTCTCGTGCGGCCTCAGAACCGACGGCACCGCCCAGTGCTGGGGCGTCAACCACGTCGGCCAGCTGGACGCGCCCGACACCAAGTTCACCGCCATTTCCAGCGGCAGCAACCATACGTGCGGCTTGCGGGCAGACGAAACCATCGAATGCTGGGGCACCAACAGCAACGGTCAACTTAACGCGCCCGACGGCCAGTACACCGCGATCACAGCTGGTGGCGACCATTCGTGTGCGGTCAGCGTCACACAGACGGTGGAGTGCTGGGGCAGCAACGAGCTGATTGTCCCCTCCGGCGGCCTTCCGTGGGGGTCCCGCGCCATCCCCGGCGGGCAGGTGATCGCGCTGGAAGGCCAGTACATCGCCGTCGCAGCCGGTCTTGGGCACACGTGTGCGATCAGGGCTGACCACACGGCTGTGTGCTGGGGCGACGACCGAGAACGCCAGTCGAGGCCAACCGGCGGACGGTTCACGGCAGTCGCCGCGGGCTACGAGCACTCCTGCGCGATCAGGGTCGATCAGACGGTCGCCTGCTGGGGCAATAACGACCATAGACAAACAGGCGCGCCAGCCGTCCCTTTCACCGCAGCCGCTGTGAGTTCAGGCGGAGACCATGCATGTGCACTGAGCGAGAGCGGCAGCCTCCGATGCTGGGGTGACGGTAGCCAAGGACAGCTCGACGTGCCCGAAGGCCAATTCAGGGCGGTCTCAGCCGGCGGGCAGCACACCTGCGCAGTGCGAAGCGACCGCACCCTCGCCTGCTGGGGCAACGGCGAATATACCGGAGCGACTGATGCCCCTGCGGGCCAGTTCTCCACCGTCACGTCCGGCGGTTTTCACTCATGCGGGTTGCGGACCGACGGTACTGCAATTTGCTGGGGCGCCAACTACACAGGCTGGGGAGAAACGCCTGGCGGGGCCTTCATTGCGATAGACACCGGTGCCTACACCTGCGGCATCAGACCCGACCAGACCGCCGAGTGCTGGTCGACGCTCCTCGCTGTTGACCGTCCCGGGGGGGATGTTCCCGAGGGCGCCTTTGTCTCCATCGCACCCGGTTTGAACTATACCTGTGGCATACGACCCGGCGGCACCGCTGTTTGCTGGGGCAGCAACCAATACGGAATTCTGAATGTGCCTGACGGAAAGTACACCGCCATCGATGCGGGCTCAAGGTACGCGTGCGGCTTGCGAACCGAGGGCAGCGTCATCTGCTGGGGCGGCCACCTATCCTACGAACCGATCGTCTACGACGGGCAGTACACAGCCATCGATTTCGGCGGCGCATTGTGCGCGTTGCGAACCGACCGCAGGATCGTGTGCTGGGGAAGCAGCGCCGTAGCATTGGACTACCCCGGAAAGGAGTCCAACGCTGTGGCCGTCTCAGCGGGCCAAGACCACGTGTGCGCGCTGCTCAGCGATACCCGCACCGTCGAGTGCTGGGGCGACAACGCCAGCAGGGAACTGGAGGCAACGGGCGGATCGTTCACGGCGGTCTCTTCGGGCGACAGTTTCTCGTGCGGTCTCAGACGCAACGGAACAGTTAACTGCTGGGGACGGAACCATCAGGGACAGTTGGATGCGCCCGATGAGCCATTCACCGCAATCTCCTCCGGTGGCAGCTCCTCCTGCGGCCTCAGAGCCGACGGGACGGTCGCCTGCTGGGGACATAGCGGGTACGGACCACCGCCCGAAGGAGCGTTCACCTTGGTCTCGGTCGGCAGTTCTGCTTGCGGTCTCAGAGGCGACGGCACCGTGGAGTGCTGGGGATGGGGATACAACTATGGGCGGGGCGATATACCCGACGGGCATTTTACCGCCGTCTCCGTAGGCGACAAACACGCATGCGGGCTGAGGCTCGACGGAACCGTCGATTGCTGGAACAGCAGATACGGCAGAGGCGCCAAGGCGAATCTGCCCTCCGGGGCCTTCACCGCCATCTCATCAGGCATCTCTCACAATTGCGGAATCAGGGTAGACGGAACCGTCGATTGCTGGGGAAGCAACGAGTATGGCGAGAGCGATGCGCCCGACGGCGTGTTCACCGCCGTCTCAGCCAGCAACTACTTCTCCTGCGGGCTGCGGGCTAGCGGCACCGTCGAATGCTGGGGCCAGTACGCTAACAAGACAGCCTAGATAGAGTTGAACTGGGGGGCGCTCAACGGGGGTGGCATCGATGGATAACTCGCTCAGCTAACTTCTTGGCCGACTCAGTCATCCGAGTTAATGTTGGTGGCGCGGCAAATAAGCAGGGGAAATTCGTCGCAGGAAACTGGGTGTTGCTGGGTAGGCTGCTGGCATGGGCACCCGAGCGCTGGCGGCGGCTAGACCGGTTCCGACGTTGGAGGATGCTCGGCGGGCGGCGGATTCGGTTGCTGATTTGGATCCAGGCATGGTGCTGTTGTTCGGGTCGGTGGCCCGCGGCGACCCGCATCCGGGGTCGGACTTGGACTTGTGCCTGGTGTTCGACGATCTGGGCGACTACTCCGAACGCCGAAACCTCGTGGCTGACGCCCGCCGCCGTATCCGCGATGCCACTGGTATCCCCGCTGATGTGAAGGTGACCGACCGCGCCGAGTGGCGAAAAAGGTCGGTAGGGTGCAAATCGAGCATTGAGCGGCATATCGCGAGCCATGCCGTTCAGTTGGCTGGCAGACCTCCGGCGCGCCCCATCGATTACGCCAAGGAGATCGGGATGGCGCCCAGCGACGCCGCCCAAGCCGCAGGAGCGCTCACCAGCACGCTGAAAGGTCTATACAGCTTGAACGCCCGCCTGCCGGCCGACGAGACCGAGCGCGAGGCCCGCGATCCGGTGCGTGCCTCCCGCATTAGGCAGGCGAGGATGCTGGACATCTGCGTCTTGGCCCAGACGGTGATGGAAACGGCGTTGAAGGCGCTCATCCACGCGTTGGAGGGAGACCACCCCGACCGGACCCACGACATCGGCGGCCTGATTGGCGATGCGGCCACCGCCGGGTTGAGCGGCGAGCAGGCCAGGAAGCTGCGCGAAGCGATGGGCCCGGTGACGGGCAAGCAGGCCTCGGTGTGGCGAGAAACCAGCACCTACCTCGGCGACACCTATGTCCCGGGCAACCCCGAAGACGCCACCCCGCGCTTCGCCACCCAAATGGCCACCGCCGCGGTCCGCGTCGCCCAAGAATGCGCCCGCTTGGTTGACCTCGAGCTGGGAACCGAGACAGACAACAGCGCCTGTATAAAAGAACTGGCCGCCGAAGTGTTAGCCCGCATTCCCCGCATCGATCCCTCCTAGCCCGCTCAGAAACTGGTCGGGGTGTCCAAGCGCAAGCACGCAGGCACTGCAAATGTACATGTATTGCATGTCATTTCATACATATTTGGTTGTACGTCTAACAGGTCCGAAGTAGTGTGGGCGACGTGTTCAGAAAGTCGCTCCGGTGAGCATGTTGGCGGCCCGCCAACCGGGAGCCGAGGTCTACTATCCGGAAGGACCGCGGGTGCCCGAAGGCGACATGCAAACCCGCCGCCGCATGGAGCTGGTCGTGGCTTTGCGGGGTTGGCTGGCCGAACACCACCCCGACGCCTGGGTGTGTAGCGACATCAACATCTACTACCAACAGGGCGACCCACGGGTCGTCGTAGCCCCCGACGTGGCGGTCGCGTTCGGCGTCAACACCGCCGCCGTTGAGAACAAGGGCACTTACAAGGTGTGGGAGGCCGGCGCCGTTCCGGCGTTCGCGCTGGAGATTGCCTCGCCCACCACCCACAAGAGAGACCTGCACGAAAAGCCCGCCACATTCGCCGACCTCGGCGTCGCGGAGTACTGGCGGCTTGACCCCACGGGCGGTGAACTCCTCGGCACCCCCTTGGCTGGCGAACGTCGGCGAATGGGCCGTTGGGAACCCATCGCCGTCACCGCTGAGACACCCAGCAGCAACGGAGTCCAGCTCAGAGGCCACAGCGATGCCCTGGGCCTCGACCTGTGCTGGGCGCCTCCCAAACTCCGCCTCTACCACCCCGCCATCGGCACCTGGCTGCGAGACCATGAAGACGAAGCCGCCCGGGCCAACTCTGCCGAGGCTCGGGCCAAAGCCGCCGAGGCTCGGGCCAAAGCCGCCGAGGCTGAACTCGCCTCCTTGCGCGCCCGCCTCGACCCCTCCTAGCCCGCTCAGAGTTAGGGCACCAGGCTCAGTCGTCCTCCGAGGCTGAGGGCGGCTCGAAGTTGACTAGGGCGTCGAGGAGCATTCGCACGCCGAAGCCGGTGCCGCCTTTGGTGGTTTCGCCGTCTTCGGCGTCGGTGAAGGCGGGGCCGGCGATGTCTAGGTGGGCCCAGGGGATGCCCTCCTCCACGAAGTTGGACAAAAACAGGCCGGCGGTGAGCGCTCCGCCGTGGGGGCCGCCGATGTTCTTCATGTCGGCCACCGGCGAGTCGAGCTGGGCCTTGTAGTCGTCGGGCAGCGGGAGCCGCCACACCCGTTCGCCGGTGCGCTCAGCGGCATCGGCCAGCTGGTCGACCCATGCCTCGTTGTTGCCCATAAGGCCGGCCACCTTGGGGCCCAGCGCCACCATGCACGCTCCGGTCAGGGTGGCCAGATCCACAATGGCATCGGGCTCGGCCCGACAGGCCAGCGAAAGTGCGTCGGCCAGCACCAGGCGGCCCTCGGCGTCGGTGTTGAGCACCTCTACCGTCTTGCCGTTGGCCATGGTGAGCACGTCGCCGGGCCGGGTGGCGTCGCCCCCCAGCATGTTGTCGGTCATCGGCACATAGCCGGTGACCTTCACCGGAGGGGCCACCGCGGCGATGGCGGCCATCACGCCCAGAACCGCCGCTCCCCCACTCATGTCGCACTTCATCGTCATCATCCCGGTGCCGGTCTTGATCGACAGGCCACCGGAGTCGAAGGTGATGCCCTTGCCTACCAGCGCCACCGACCCCCGGCACTCGGCCTCCGGGTCGGGGGCATACGACACCTCTACAAACCGGGGAGGCTGGTCCGATCCCCGATTCACCCCCAGCAGTCCTCCCAACTCGGCCTCGCGGATGGCGTCCAAGTCGAGAACGGTGATCTCCAGGCCCTCACGCTCAGCCATCTCCTCGGCGAGCTCGGCGAAGCGGATGGGGGTGAGCGATCCGCCGGGCTCATTCACCAGGTCGCGCACAAAGCACACCGCCTCGGCCACCCGCTGGCCTTGTTCCAGCGCCTCGGTCACCGCCCGGCCCCCTGGGCCGATCACATGCACGTTCTCCAGCTTGTTGGGCTTGTGCTCCGACTTGAAGTCGCCGTAGGAGTAGGCCCCCAGCGTCATGCCCTCGGCCAGGGCCCGCAGCGCCTCGGCGCGGTCGACGCTGTCGGGCACGGCGTCGAGTATCGACACCGTGATGCGCTTCATCCGCTTGGCCGACCGGGCCAGCGATGCAGCCGCCCGACGTATCACCGCGGCGGTGACCTTGTCGGCTGGTCCCAGCCCGACCACCGCAATCGGGCGGTCTTGTCCCGACACGATCTCCACCTGACCGGGATTGGCCTCGAATCCCCGGCCGTCGAGCACCCCCCAGTCCAACCCGTCGGGCCGCTGGGCGTCGCCCCCTGAACACACCCCCACTGCGTGCAGCTCGGCGCTGGCCGGGATTTTTCTGCCGGTTCGAAACGCGATCACCAGGTCTCCTCGGTTTGATTCAAGCCCCAGCGATGTTATCTGGCAGCAAATCTCGGCCCCATGCCAAGTAGCCTCGCTTCTTATGGGTTCGTATTCGGAGGCGGCACGCGAGCGCGTCCTCATCTACGACGGCGCCTTCGGAACCTATGTGCAAGAACAGCCCCTGGGAGCAGACGATTTCGGCGGCCCCGACTTGGAAGGCTGCAACGAGCTCTTGTGTTTGACTCGGCCCGACCTCATCGCTGAAATGCACGACCTCTATCTGGGCATCGGCGTAGACGCGGTAGAAACCGCCACCTTTGGGGCGTTTGCCGTGCCTCTGGCCGAGTACGGCATCGCCGATCAGGCCTATGAGATCAACCTGGCCGCAGCCCGCATCGCCAAAGAGGTGGCCCACGGTTACGCAACTGGCGGACAGCCCCGGTGGGTGGCCGGTTCGGTGGGACCGGGCACCAAGCTGGCCTCGCTGGGCCAGATCCGCTACGCCGAGCTGCGGGACGCCTTCGAAGTCCAAGCCCGGGGCCTGCTGGAAGGCGGCGTCGATCTGTTGATGATCGAGACCCAATACGACCTCCTGGGGGCCAAGGCGGCCATCAACGGATGCCGTCGGGCCATGGCTGCGGTGGGCCGAGAGGTGCCGTTGCAAGTGCAGGTAACCATCGAGATGACCGGGCGAATGCTGCCCGGCACAGAGATCGGTGCCGCGCTGGCCGCGCTGGCCCCCCTGGGTCCGGCCGTGTTCGGACTGAACTGCGCCACCGGCCCAGCCGAGATGGGCGAGCACTTGCGGGTTCTCTCGGAGCAGTGTCCGGTACCGGTGGCCTGCATTCCCAACGCCGGACTCCCCCAAGTGGTGGATGGTTGCATGCACTACGACGTGGGGCCCGACGAACTGGCCGACTACCTGGCCCGCTATATAACCGAGCTGGGAGTGTCGGTGATCGGCGGGTGCTGCGGTACCGCCACCGAGCACCTCCAGGCGGTGATCGACCGCTGTGCCGATCTCGTGCCCGGCCCCCGACTCGGCCAGCTTCCCCCTGCGGCCACCTCCATCTACACCGCGGTGCCATTTGCCCAGGACACGTCGTTTCTCATTGTGGGCGAGCGCACCAACGCCAACGGGTCGCGCAAGTTCCGCGACGCCATGCTGGAGGGCGACTGGGACGGCTGCCTCCAGATCGCCCGCGACCAGGTGGGCGAGGGCGCCCACCTGCTGGACCTATGCGTGGACTATGTGGGCCGCGACGGCACTGCCGACATGGACGAACTCGCCCGACGGTTCGCCACCGGAGTGGCCGCCCCCCTGGTGCTCGACTCCACCGAGCCCGACGTTATGCAGGCGGGGCTGGAGTGGATCGGCGGTCGGGCGGTGCTCAACTCGGCCAATTTGGAAGACGGCGAGGCTGAGGGGTCGCGCCTCGACCGGGTGCTGTCGCTGGCCCGGGAGTTCGGCGCCGCGGTGGTGTGCCTGCTCATCGACGAGGAGGGCCAAGCCCGCGACCTGGAGTGGAAGATGCGGGTGGCCCATCGCCTCTATCGCCTGGCCACAGAACGCTACGGGCTGGCGCCCTCCGATCTGATCTTCGATGCCCTGACCTTCCCTCTCTCGACAGGCGACGACGACCTGCGCAAAGACGGCCTGGCCACCATCGAGGCCATCCGACGCATCAAGGCCGAGCTGCCGGGGGCCTACACCACGCTGGGAGTGTCCAATGTCTCGTTCGGGTTGAAGCCCGCGGCCCGCCACGTGCTCAATTCCATGTTCTTGCACGAGTGCTTGGAAGCCGGCCTCGACTCGGCCATTGTCCACGCCGGGCGAATCATCCCGCTGAACCGGGTGGACCCCCACCACCGGGACGTGTGCCTTGACTTGATCTACGACCGGCGAGGCACAGCCGGGAATGCCTCAGACGGCCGGGACGACTACGACCCGCTGACCGACCTCCTGGCCGCGTTCGAGAACGTGACCGCCACTGCGGCTGTGAAAGAGGATCGCTCCGGGTGGCCAGTGGAACAGCGCCTGGAACGGCGCATCATCGACGGCGAGCGAGATGGGCTGGAGGCCGATCTGGACGAGGCGTTGGCCAGTACCCCGGCGCTGGACATCGTCAACAACACGCTGCTGGCGGGGATGAAGGTGGTGGGCGAGCTGTTCGCCTCTGGTGAGATGCAGCTTCCGTTCGTGCTCCAGTCGGCTGAGACCATGAAGACCGCGGTTTCGTATCTGGAGCCTCACATGGAGAAGGCCGACGACACCGGTGGCAAGGGCCGGATTGTGCTGGCCACCGTAAAGGGCGACGTCCACGACATCGGCAAGAACCTGGTGGACATCATCTTGACCAACAACGGTTACGACGTTCACAACCTGGGTATCAAGGTGTCGATCGCCGAGATGATCGATCGGGCCCTGGAGGTGGATGCCCACGCCATCGGCATGAGCGGGCTGCTGGTGAAGAGCACCCTGATCATGCGGGACAACCTCGAGGAGCTGAACACCCGCGACCTCCACCACCTGCCGGTGTTGCTCGGTGGGGCAGCCCTGACCCGCACCTACGTGGAGCGCGACATGCGGGAGACCTACCAGGGTCGGGTGTTCTACGGCAAGGACGCCTTCGAGGGCTTGGCGGTGATGGACCGTCTGGGCGAGCTGCGCCGCACCGGGGTCGACGACCCCGAGTTCGGGCGCCGTCCCGGAGGACGCGACCTGCCCCGCCGTCCTCGTCGAGACGCGTCCGGTGCGGTGCCTGCCGACCTGCCCGAACGAGCCCCGTCAGTGGAAACCGACAATCCCGTATTCAAGCCACCATTTGTTGGATCCCGGGTGGTCAAGGGCATTCCCGTGGCCGACATCGCCGAGTACGTGAACGAGACCGCCCTGTTCCGCAATCAATGGCAGTTCCGCCCCGTCGACGGCGAGGACGATGCCGCATTCAAGGAGCGCATCCGCCCCACCATGCGCGAGCAGCTCACGTCGGCCATGGCTCAGGGCCTGCTGGTGCCCCAGGTGGTGTACGGCTACTTCCCCGTGAGCGGGAGCGGTAACGACCTGGTGGTGTGGGACAGCCCCGATCGAACCACCGAGGTCTGCCGCTTCCGGTATCCCCGCCAGCCCAAAGACCCGTACTTGTGCATCGCCGACTTCTTCCGGCCGGCCGACGGCGAAGAGGTGGATTACGCCGCCTTCCACATCGTCACCATGGGGGCCGAGGTGTCGAAGGCGGCCGCCAAGCTGTTCGCCGACAACCGCTATCAGGACTACCTGCTGCTGCACGGCCTCGGCGTGGAGATGGCCGAGGCGCTGGCCGAGCACTGGCATCACCGCATTCGCACCGAATGGGGCTTCGTCGACGAGGACGGCCCAACTCTCATTGGACTGTTCCGCCAGCAATACCGGGGCGGCCGCTACTCCTGGGGCTACCCCGCCTGCCCCGACCTAGAGGACAACCTCACCGTGGCCCAGCTCCTCGAAGCCGAGCGCCTCGGCATCCAGGTCGGCGAGGAGACCAGCTTCCAATACCAACCCGAGCAAACCACCTCCGCCCTAATCTGCCACCACCCCCAAGCCAAATACTTCGTCGCCCGCTAAGTGGTATCCAGCAGCACCCGGGCCACTAGATCCATCCCGAATCCGGTCAGGATCCCCAGATACAGCAGACCCGTCGCCGCCATCACCGCAGAATAGAACCGCTCCCGCAAGGCGGCCCGAGCCAGCACGACCAGCCCCGCGGTCGTCACCACGCACGCCACCCAGAACCAGCCCAACAGCCCGTTGTATCCGTCGTCGATGCTCCCGCTGAGCACCGAGGCCATACCGGTGGGCCACAGCATCACCACCAACTCGGGTAGCCACAACAGTCCGGTCCAGCGAACCAGCTCCAGTAACGACCCTCGGGCGAGGCCCGGCTGTACGAGATACCAGTGGCCCAAAAGCATGGCGTCGGTGACCGCTCCCAAAAAGAACGCCCCTATCACGGTCCGGGCCACCGCCAGCGCGGCTGGGTCGCCCGCATCGAGTCCTCCGGCTACCACCCCGATCAATCCCACTACCGGAGCAATCAAATCCAGCACCGGGGGAAACTCAGGCCGGGTTCGGTCGAAACGCTGCTCGGCCCGGTCGATCCCCGTCATGGCCGCTACCTCAGCGCTGCGCCGCTCCACCTTCTCGCGCTGACCGCTCACACCCGCCTTGCGCCGGATGACTGACACCAACAAGGCCAGGCCAGCAGCCGCCGCGGTCGCTACCGCGGTCCAGTCCCTCAGTGCCAACGGATCGGTGGCAAATCCCAACCAAGCTCCTCCGGCGGCCACGAGTCCGAAGGTGCTGCGCATCAGCCACCCGTAACCCAGCCCAGCCTCCCGCCGGCGGGTGGTGAGCCAGGTAAACGCCAGTCCGCCGACAGCCAGTTGCAGCAGGAGCGTGGCCGGCTGAAGCTCGATCACGCGTCGATTACGGCCAGGCGGTGATCGGTGGTGGTCAGGTTGTCGGGGCCGTCGGTGGCGGCCACCACGATGTCCTCCAGGCGCAGACCCCATTTCCCGGGCAAGTAGATGCCGGGCTCAATGGAGAAGGCGTGGCCAGGACGCAATTCCTGGGTGTTGCCCTCCACGATGTAGGGGTCTTCGTGGGCCTCGGTGCCGATCCCGTGGCCGGTGCGGTGGATGAAGTAGTCGCCGTACCCGGCCTCGGCGATCATGGCCCTCCCCACCCGGTCGACCGACTCGCAACTGTTTCCGACCACCGCGGCGGCCACTTGGGCCGCTTGAGCCTCGAACAACACGTCGTAGGCCTCGACCAGATCAGCAGGCGGTTCGCCCAAATGCACACACCGGGTGATGTCAGAGCAATAGCCCACTCCGTTGGCATCCATCATCGTCCCCCCGATGTCACACAACACGACTTCTCCGGGTTTGATCACCCTCTCCCCGGCCTCGTGGTGGGGGCTGGCCGCGTTCTCCCCCGCAGCCACGATGGCGAAGTTCACCCGTTGATGACCCTCGGCCAGCAGTCGACGACCGAGCTCAGCCGATAACTCGGCCTCGGTCTTGCCGACCAGCTCAATGTTCCCTGATCGGAGGTCGACCGCAACCCGGTCGGCGGCGGCGGCCGCGGCCCGCAGCGACTCAACCTCGGCGGCATCTTTGACCTGTCGAATCGGACTGGTCAGCTCCGATGCCCGGCGGAACTCCACCGATGGCAGCACCCTCATCAGATCTACCAGGAACCCGGCCCAGGTATGGTCGCCGATGGCCGCCACCGATGCCGGCCCGATGAGCGAGCGGGCTAGTTCGATGGGGTCTTCGGTCTCATCCCACGCTACGACTTTGAACACATCGGGCCGCTCCACCACCCGGGGGGCCTCCAGCCGGGGGACGATCAGCCGGGCATCGCCGTCGCGGGGCACCACCAGCATGGTCAGCCGCTCCATAGGCATGGCCTCGTAGCCGCAGAAGTAGGGCAGATCTGCCCCCACCGACAGCAACAGGACGTCCACCTGTTGTTCGGCCATGAGGCCCCGCACACGGTCGATTCGCTGACTGAACATCGAGGTCAACCTACTCTGACAGTCCCGGCGGGAGAAGCCAACGCCTGAGCGTGGGCCTCTTGGGCATGGTGCGAGCTGCGGGTAAGGGGGCTGGCCTCCACATGGGCGATGCCCAGCGAGCGGCCGATCTCCTGGAAGTGCTCGAATATGTCGGGCGGCACCCATCGGGCCACGGGCAGATGATTGGTGGTGGGCCGCAGGTACTGGCCGACGGTCACGATGTCAGTGCCCACCGCGGCCAGATCGGCCATGGTCTGGGCCACCTCGTCGTCGGTCTCCCCCAGTCCCGCGATGATCGACGACTTGGTGGTCAGCCCGGCAGCCTTGGCTCGGGCCAGCACGGCCAGGCTGCGGGCATAGCCGGCCGAGGGTCGCACCACCCGTTGGAGCCGGGCCACCGTCTCGATGTTGTGGTTCAACACGTCGGGTCGAGCGTCGAAGACCACGGCCAACGCATCGGGGTCGCCCTTGCAGTCGGGAATGAGCACCTCAACCCGCACTCCGGGAGTGCGTCGGCGGATGGCGGCCACCGTGGCCGCGAACCCGGCTGCCCCTCCGTCGGGCAGGTCGTCGCGGGCCACTGCGGTGATCACCGCATACTCCAATCCCATGGCCTCAACGGCGTCGGCCACTCGCTCGGGTTCAGCCGGGTCTAGGGGCTCGGGACGTCGGGTGTCCACCAGGCAAAACCCGCAGGCCCGGGTGCAGCGCTCGCCGTTGATCATGAAGGTGGCGGTGCCGTCGTTCCAGCACTCGTAGATGTTGGGGCAGCCGGCCTCCTCGCACACCGTCACCAAATCCCGGCTGTGCAGCACCGACCGCAGCCGCCGGAACTCGGGACCGGTGCGCAGTGGCACCCGCATCCACTCCGGCTTGCGCCCGTTGATGGCCAGCCCATCAGACAGCCCGGCCTCGTCCATCCGGGATTTCAGT
Organism: Candidatus Poriferisocius sp.; assembly: GCF_965204015.1. Classification (GTDB taxonomy): domain Bacteria; phylum Actinomycetota; class Acidimicrobiia; order Acidimicrobiales; family Bin134; genus Poriferisocius. The sequence goes on from NZ_OZ241965.1 coordinate 84,543, forward strand.
CGAACGAGCCGGCCGGGTACATCACCCGGACCCATGCCCCGACTGAATGGGCTCAAGTCCTCGGGCCGCTGCCGCCACGCCACATCGGCCCGGTCCACTCCCCCGTCGCCCCAGCGGTCGGCGGCCCGAGCAGATACCGCATCCACCACATGTTTCATGGTCGCCCGACGCCCCTCTACGGCCAGCGAGGTCACCGCCTTGTCGGGGATGCCGCAGGGCACGATGCGCCTGAACCAGTCCAAGTCGCAGTCCACGTTCAGGGCAAAGCCGTGCATGGACCGAGTGCGGCTGAGGCGCACACCGATGGCCGCGATCTTGCGGGGGTTGTCGCCGTCGGGGTCAACCCACACACCGGGATAGTCGTCGAGGCGGCCGCAACCAGCCAGGCCCAGATCATCCAGCGTGTCGATCACCAGCTGTTCCACCGAGCGCACGTAGGCCACCGTGTCGGCCATCCCACCGCCCCGCTTGCCGGGCACGGTCAACACCGGATAGCCGACGAGCTGGCCTGGTCCGTGGTAGGTGACATCGCCGCCCCGGTCGGTGTACACCACCTCGGCGCCTACCTCAGCAGGGTCCACCAGGATGTTGGCCTCGTCGCCCCGCAGCCCCAGGGTGAACACATGAGGATGCTCCAGCAGCAGCAGGTAGTCGCTCCCCCGGTCGAACATGGCCTGTTGGCAGGCGTGGGCGTCCCGGTAGGACACGCGCCCCAGCCATCGAATGCGGAGCGGGCTCATCGAACCCTCATGGCATTTCGACGTTCCAGTCTCGGGTCTCGATGATCGACCGCACGTGGTCTAGAAATGCCGCCACGTAGGCCCCGTCGAACGCCCGATGGTCCCAGGCCAGGGCGAGCACGCCCACCGAGTGGATGGCGATGGCCTCGCTGCCGTCGGCTGCGGTGATCACTACCGGGCGGCGGCGTATCCCGTCGGTGGACAAGATGGCCACCTGGGGCTGGTTGATGATGGGGAACTGCATCATGGTGCCCCACTGGCCGGGGTTGGTGATGGTGAACGTGCCCCCGGAGATCTCATCGGCGTTCAATTTCTTGGCCCGGGCCCGCCTCGACAGATCGGCCACCTCCTCGGCAATCGCCGTCAGGCGCTTGCGGTCGGCGTCGACCACCACTGGGGCCAACAGACCCTGGAAGTCGAGGTCGACGGCGACGGCCAGGTTGACGTAATTGTGAACCACCAGCTCGTTGTCGCCCACCGAGGCGTTGATGTGGGGATACTCGTGGATGGCGTCGCACACCGCCCGAGCGATGAACGGCAGGTAGGTGAGGCTGAAACCGTGTTCGGCCTTGAACTCCTCCCGGTGGGCCCGGCGCACCTGCTCCACCCCTTCGAAATCCACTTCCACCGCGGTCAGCACATGGGGTGACACCTGCTTGGAGCGCACCATGTGCTCCCCGGTGATGCGGCGGATGTTGCTGAGCGGAACGACGGTGTCTCGTCCGGCTGCTCGAGATAGCGCGGCCAGCGGCGCGGCCGGCGCGGGCCGGGGGCTGGCAGTGCGGTTCTGGGCGATGTAGGTCTCGACGTCGGAGCGGGTGATGCGGCCGCCCTTGCCCGTGCCGGAAATCTGCGAGGGGTCCAGCCCATTCTCGGCTATGAGCCTCCGAACAACCGGCGACAAGACGATGCTGCTGCCGCTCGAGGCCGGGGCTGGGTCGGCGGCGGCTGGGGCGCTCGACTGGGGCTCGGGCGCGGCCGTCGGCGCAGGTGGCGGCTCTGGCTCCGGGGGCGGCGCTTCAACCGGGGCGGGCGCGGGGGCGGGCGCAGCACCGACGCCAACCCCGTCCTCGCTCAAGACGGCGATAACCGCCCCTACCTCCACGGTGTCGCCCTCGGCGGCCACGATCTCCGTAAGAACCCCGGACATGGGCGACGGGACCTCGGAATCCACCTTGTCGGTGGACACCTCGAAAAGCGGCTCGTCTTCGGCCACCTCGTCGCCCACCTGCTTGAACCACTGGACAATGGTGCCTTCCATCACCGTCTCGCCCAGCTGCGGCATTCTGACCTCAGACATCGATTCTCCTAATTCCGCTCAGTCAAATTCCGCTCAGTGAAGGGCCCGGCCGGTGAGCGACAACACCGTCTCACCGAACAGCTCGCTCATCGTGGGATGGGGCTGGATGAACTCGGCCACCTCGGGTACCGTGGCCTCCCAATTCACCGCCAGATACCCCTGGCCGAGCTGCTCGGTCACCCACGGACCCACCATGTGGACCCCGAGAATGCGTCCAGCCGTCCCATCGTCGCAACGGTCGGCGATCACCTTGACCAGCCCGTCGGTGTCCCCCACGATCATGGCCCGTCCGTTGCCGATGAACCGGTGCATCGAAGTCACCGCTTCGAACCCGGCCTCTTTTGCCGATGCCTCGGTGTGACCGACGAAGGCTACTTCGGGGTGGCAATAGATGGCCCAGGGAACATTGGCGTAGTCCATTGGCGAGGGGGACTCCCCCAGCAAGTGCTTCACCACCATGATTGCCTCGGCAAACGCCACATGGGCCAGCTGCGGGGTGTTCACCACATCGCCCACCGCGTACACCCCCGCGGCAGAGGTTTGGCAGTATTCGTCGACGACCACGTAGCCCCCGTCGTCCACCTTCACCCCGGCGTCGTCGAGTCCCAGACCTTCGGTGAACGGACGGCGGCCCACGCACACCACTACTGCGTCGACACTCAGAGGGTCGGCGCCGTCGATCTCCAGTTCCACTCCAATGTCCGTGGTGCGACAGCCGCTCACCGCTACGCCGGTTCGAATCTCAATCTTGCGCTTCTTGAACGCCCGGGTCAGCATCTTGACCACGTCGTTGTCGGCCCCCACGAGTATTCGGGGAAGCGCCTCCAGCACGGTCACTTCCGACCCTAGATCGGCCAGCATCGAGGCGAACTCCAAGCCGATGGCCCCCCCGCCGATGATCGCCGCCCGCCCGGGCAACTCGGTAATGGACAGCAGCTCGTCGCTGGTCAGCACCCGCTCGCCGTCGACCTCGAATCCGGGCAAAGTCCGGGGCACCGACCCGGTGGCCAGAATCACATGGTCGGCGGTCAGCGTCGCATCGCCCGATTCCCCGCCCGCCACGGTCACCGTCCGGTCGGGCCCGAGCGAGCCCCACCCGTCGAGCACCGTGACCTTGCGGCCCTCGAGCAGCATGCCCACTCCCTTGTGGAGTTGATCCACGATCTTCTGTTTGCGGCCTTGGGCCGCCGCCATGTCCACCGTCGGCGAACCTGAGGTGATGCCGAACTGATCGGCGTGGGCCACGGTGCGGTACACCGACGCCGTTTCCAGCAGCTCTTTGGCCGGGATGCAGCCCACATGCAGGCAGGTCCCGCCCAGCTTCTGCTTCTCCACCAGAGCCACGTCGAGACCGGCGGCGGCGCCGTACAGCGCGGCTGCGTAACCGCCGGGGCCACCGCCGACTACCACCACGTCATGGCTGTTGCTCATGGCATTCAGCCTATAGGCGAGTTGGTCAACGCAGGATGAGCACCGCCTGAACGGCGAAGGCCACCAAGATGGCCACCCCGCACAGCAAGGCCAAAAGAATCAACCGGCGTGTGCTCACAGTGTCATCAGCGGTAGGGCATCAGCGAGTGCGTCGGCGGCTCCGACGGCCCATGTACCAGCCCACAATCTCGGTGCAGACCACGCTCAGGACAATGGTGATCAAAAGCAGCAGGAACAGCGGCAGGTCCCAGTCCCATCCCAAGAAGTTGACCCGGGTTTCATCGGTGTTCTGGGCAATGAAGACGATCAACGCCACCGCGGCCAGCACGCCCAACACCATCCGGGCGTTGATCTGCCGGAGCACATCGGTGAACGACCGGGATTTCGGCTCTGCCTCTGCAGTGCCCTGTTGATCGTAGAGAGGTCTCGATTCGGGCTCAGACATGGCATCACGCTACTCGCGCCGTGAGGCCTAAGGCAGCGTGACGGAGCCGAACTGACCGTACACTGGCCTCATGAGAGTGGCTGTTGCCGGAGCATCGGGGCTGATCGGGACGGCGCTGGTAAGCCACCTTGAGTCTTGCGGCCACCAAGTGGTCCGGCTGGTACGCGATCGGGCATCTCGCACCGACGGAGCCCGATACTGGAACCCGGCCATCGGCGAAATCGACGACGATGCTCTTGACGGCATCGACGGGGTGGTGAACCTGGCCGGCGCGGGTATCGGCGACCGCCGCTGGAACGAGCGCCGCAAGCAGGAGCTGCGTCTCAGCCGGGTGGACGCCACCGAGTTGTTGGTCGAAGCTATGGGCGCGGCCGCTCCTCCCCCCGCGGTGCTGGTGGCCGGCTCCGCAGTCGGCTTCTACGGCGACCGGGAAGACGAGGTGGTCAACGAGCAGTCGGGGCCCGGCACAGGGTTCCTGGCCACCCTGACCGCAGACTGGGAGGCTGCCGCTCTCGGGGCTGAGGGCGCCGGTATCCGGGTGGCCCTGACCCGCACCGGGCTGGTGGTGGCCGACAACGCTCCCTTCCTCACCCGAATGCTGCCCCTGTTCAAGCTGGGCTTGGGCGGGCCGCTGGGAAACGGTCAGCAGTGGTGGCCGTGGATTGCCCTGGAAGACGAGGTGAGGGCGTTGGCCTTCTTGCTGGAGTCCGACATCGCTGGACCGGTGAACCTGTGCGCTCCCAATCCAGTCACCAACAAAGAGTTCACCCGGGCGCTGGCCTCGGTGCTGCGCCGTCCCGCGGCTCTCCCGGTCCCTCGATTCGGTCCCCGGCTGCTGCTGGGTCGGGAGTTGGCCGACGGCCTCCTGTTCTCCAGCACCCGGGCCCGTCCCGCGGCGCTAACCGATGCGGGCTTCGAGTTCCGCCACCCTGACCTGCGGGGGGCGCTGGAAGAGATTCTGCGCTGATCGAAACCAGGTCAGAACAACGACTGCTCTTCGACCACGTCCTGAGTGTCGGCCGCCTCGGTGGCGAGGCGGTCGGCCTCGTCGTTCCAGCGGTTGCCGGAGTGGCCCTTCACCCAGTGGAAGGCGATGGAGCGGGCCTGAACCTGCTCGATGATCTGCTTCCAGAGATCCTGGTTCGCCACCGGCTTCTTGTCGGCGGTGCGCCAGCTTCGGCGGATCCACCCCTCCCACCATCGGTCTTTGAAGCAATTGACCACGTAGGTGGAGTCGCAGTAAATGTCCAGCGGCCCGTCCAGCGACCGCAGTGCCTCCAGCACCCCCATGAGCTCCATGCGGTTGTTGGTTGTCTGCGGGGCACCGCCCGCCCCCGACGGCCCATCGGGCACCACCCAACCCCATCCGCCCGGTCCGGGGTTCCCCCGACAGGCGCCGTCGGTGTACACCACAGTGGGTTTTCCAGCAGCAGGCATCTGCTCATGCTGGCATGACCGCTTCAGAATTGAAAGCATTGGACCGTGGCCGTGAATTTCTCACACCAACTACCCGATACTGATCCCGACGAGACCCAGGAGTGGCTCGACAGCCTCGATGCAGTGGTCAGCGCCTCGGGCGGACAGCGCAGTCGATATCTCCTGCGCCGCCTCCTCGACCGAGCCGACGAGTTGGGCGTGGGCCTCTCCGGCACGGTGCAGACGCCCTATGTGAACACCATCCCCACCGCCGACCAGCCGTTCTTCCCCGGCGACGAGAACATCGAGCGCCGGATCCGGGCCTTCATCCGGTGGAACGCCGCCGTCATGGTGGTCAAGGCCAACAAGCGGGCCGACGGCATCGGCGGCCACCTGTCCACCTTCGCCTCGTCGGCCGCGCTGTACGAGGTGGGGTTCAACCATTTCTTCCGGGGCAAAGAAGACGGCTTGCCCGGCGACGCCATCTACATCCAGGGCCACGCCGCGCCGGGCATCTACGCCCGGGCCTACCTGGAAGACCGCCTGACCGAGGAGCAGCTCGACAACTTCCGGATGGAGATCGGCGGCAGCGGGCTGTCGAGCTACCCCCATCCCCGGCTCATGCCCGACTTCTGGGAGTACCCCTCGGTGTCAATGGGGTTGGGGCCGATCAACTCCATCTACCACGCCCGCTTCTACCGCTACCTGCACGACCGCCGCATCGAAGACACCAGCGATTCCAAGGTGTGGTGTTTTGTGGGCGACGGCGAGTGCGACGAGCCCGAGACGCTGGGGTCGATATCGCTGGCCGGCCGGGCCAAGCTGGGCAACCTCATCTGGGTGGTGAACTGCAACCTCCAGCGCCTCGACGGGCCGGTGCGGGGCAACGGCAAGATCATCCAAGAGCTGGAGGGCAACTTCCGGGGCTCGGGCTGGAACGTCATCAAGGTGATCTGGGGCTCCCGCTGGGACGAGCTGCTGGCCGCCGACGTCGACGGCGTGCTGCTGGAGAAGATGATGTCGACGGTGGACGGGGAGTACCAGCGCTACGCCACCGAGACCGGCGCCTACATCCGGGAGAACTTCTTCGGGCCCGATCCCCGACTGCGCAAGATGGCGGCCCACCTGAGCGACCGCCAGCTCCAAGACCTGCCCCGGGGCGGCCATGACTACCTGAAGCTGTACGCCGCCTACAAGGCCGCCGTGGAGGCCACCGACCGCCCCACCGTGATCCTGGCCAAGACCATCAAAGGCTGGACGCTGGGCGAGGGCCTGGAGGCCCGCAACGCCACCCATCAGATCAAGAAGATGACCACCGCCCAGCTCATGGATCTGCGGTCCCGGCTCCGCTTGGAAGACGAGATCTCCGCCGAGGCCCTTGAGGACGACGCCAACCCGCCGTACTACAAGCCGCCGCCCGACTCTCCCGAGCACCAGTACCTGCTGGCCCGCCGCAAGGAGCTGGATGGCCCCCTCCCCATCCGGGTGGTGAACATCCGCCGGCCCATCAAACTGCCCGACGACAAGCTGTTCACCGACTACGACGAGGGATCCAGCGGGCGCGAGGTGTCCACCACCATGGTGTTCACCCAGATGCTGCGCAACATGATGCGAGACGAGGACTTCGGGGCCCGCGTCGTGCCCATCGTCCCCGACGAAGCCCGCACCTTCGGCATGGACTCACTCTTTCGAGAGTTCAAGATCTACGCCTCCCAGGGCCAGCTCTATGAGCCGGTGGACCACGACCTGCTCCTCTCCTACGCCGAGGGCCAGGACGGCCAGCTCTTGGAGGAGGGCATCACCGAGGCGGGTTCTTTGGCCTCGTGGACGGCAGCGGCCACCAGCTACGCCACCATGGGCGTGCCGATGGTGCCGTTCTACTCCTTCTATTCCATGTTCGGGTTTCAGCGGGTGGGTGATCTGATCTGGTCGGCGGCCGACTCCCGGGCCCGAGGGTTCTTGATGGGGGCCACTGCGGGGCGCACCACGCTGCTGGGCGAGGGATTGCAGCACCAAGACGGGCACAGCCACCTGCTGGCCTCCACCGTGCCGGCCTGCTGCGCCTACGACCCGGCATTCGCCTACGAGCTCGGGGCCATCGTGCGCTCCGGGCTGCACCGGATGTACGGGAATGGCGGCGGTGAGGACGTCTTTTACTACATCACCATCTACAACGAGAACTACCGCCAACCCCGCCGGGCCGACTTCATCAGCGACGAGCACATCCTGTCGGGGTTGTACCAGTGGAACCACCCGCTGGACGGCACCGAGCAGCAGGCCTCGATCATCTTCTCCGGAACCGCCCACCAGGCCGCCCGCGATGCCCAGGCCGAGTTGGCGGAGCGCTACGGGATCGGTGTGGACCTGTTCAGCGCCCCCTCCTTCAAGGCAGCTCGGGAGGAGGCCCTGGAAGTCGAGCGTTGGAACCGCCTTCACCCCGACGAGGAGCCCCAGGTGCCCATAGTCACCCAGCGGTTGGGCGGGGGCCGCGGGCCGGTGGTGGCGGTCACCGATTACATGACCCTGGTGCCCGACCAGATCTCCCGCTGGGTACCCCGCCGATTCGTCCCGCTGGGCACCGACGGCTTCGGCCGCTCCGACACCCGCGAGTCACTGCGCCGGTTCTTCGAAACCGACGCCGACAGCGTGATTTCCACCGTTCTAAGCGCCTTGGCGGCTGACGGCGACCTCGACCCCGCGGTAGCCGAAGACGCCATCGCCCGCTACAACCTCAAAAGCCCCCACTTCGACCCCACCGGGTAGTGAGGATGCCGACTCAGGCCGGTTGCAGCTGGTTCAACTCGGTGACGTTGTCGAGGAGGATCTTCTTTTTGGTGGCATCGTCGAAGCCTTTGTCCTTGAGCTCCACCAGGTAGTCCAGCGGCTGGGGCATGCCCTCGATGTGGGGCCAGTCGCTGCCGAAGATCACCCGGTCGGCGCCCATGTAGTGGACCACCTCGGCCACGTCGTCCTCCCAGAAGGGGTTGATCCACACATGTTGGCGGAACAGCTCTGAGGGGTCTTCTTTGAACCAGCCGATGCTCTTGTGGGTGGCATGGCCCAGCTTGCGGAACATGTCGCTCAGGAACTGCGACCCGTTCTCCACCGAGGCGATTCGCAGGTTCGTGAACCGCTCGAACAACTTCTCCAGGGCCAGGGTGATCAGGTAGTCATAGGCGGCCCGCTCGATATTGTAGGCCTTGATGCTGGGCTTGTACTTGCGCCCCTTGCCCACTCCAGCCGAGGCGAAGCCGTCCACGTCGTAGCCGTGGGTGGTGTAGCCGCTGTCGCCGGCGTGGACCACCGCGCAGATACCGGACTCGTTGACCCGAGCCCAGAACGGGTCGAAATGCTCGTCGGCTGGCGACATGAACCCATCGGCGGTCCAGACCGCGGCCGGGCGCATCACGATGGTGCGGGCGCCTTTGTCGATGGCCCACTCCAACTCCTGGCAGGCCCAGTCCAAATCGCCCAGAGCGATATAGGGAGCGGCGTAGATGGTGTCGCGGTAGGCGAACCCCCACTGCTCGTCCAGCCAGCGGTTGAATCCGCCGAACAGGGCACACACCGCTTCGATGTCCTCCTTGACGAGCTCCTCATAGAGCACGCCCAAGGTGGGGAAGAGCCACACCGACTGGAGTCCCTGCTGGTGTACCTTCTCGACCCGGGCATCCCGGTCGTCCACGTAGTAGCGGGGTAGCTTCTCCCGCTTGCTCAGCATGTCGGCCGGGTTTCGGCCCTCGGGATTGCCCCGGAAGTAGTCGTGCATGGCGCCTGGCAGGGCGATGGGATCCCAAGTGGGGTTCACCACCGCATGGCTGATCTTGCCGCCCACCAGGTGGTAGCGGCGGCCGTTCACCTCGGCCCACTGCACGCATCGGGGATGCATGGCCGGGTCCACATGGCGAGTGAAGGCATCCTCCGCCTCGTAGTAATGGTTGTCGCAGTCGAAGGGGATATAACCGAGCTCGTCCACGAAACCAGGCTACCGCTGGGCCCTTGGCGGTGTCTGCTTGGACAGCGGGTTCCGGCCTGCTGAAGGGCGCGCTACCGTCGGTCCCGTGCCAGAAACCCCAGAAACTGAGACTGCCACCCTCGTCGAGGATCGAGAGCGGGTCCGTTATATCACCCTGAATCGTCCCGAGCGGCGCAATGCCCTGACCATGGCCCAGCTCGGCCAGCTCTTCGACGCCCTGGACGAGGCCGAGGCCGCGGCTGATATCGGGGCCATTGTGATCCAGGGGGCCGGCGAAGCATTCTGCTCGGGCATCGACCTCGACCCCGACGAGATCGACTTGGACTACGACTCCCGCTCCTTCGAGCAGGAACTGGTGCTGGTGGAGCCGTTTCGCCGTTTCGAGGACATGTGGCGACTCCGCACCCCGATCATCGCCTCGGTCCACGGCTACTGCCTGGCGGTGGGCACCGACATCGCCTTCCACGCCGACATGACCGTCTGCGCCGACGACGCCCAGTTCGGCTACCCCATCGTGCGGTCGATGGCCTCGCCTTCGACCCACATGTGGACCTACCTGGCCGGCCCCCAGTGGGCCAAGCGCCTCCTGCTCACCGGCGACATGATCGACGGTGCCACCGCGGCCCGCGCCGGCTTTGTGCTGGAGGCCGTGCCCGCCGACGACCTGGCCGAGCACACCCACGCCCTAGCCCGCCGAGTGGCCACCGTGCCCAACGACATCTCCGCGGCTAACAAGGCCATCTGCAACAAAGTCCTCGAGCTGATGGGCTACACCGCCGCCCAAGAAGCAGCCCGCGAGCACAACGTCATCGCCCACCAATCCCCCGCCGCCCAAGAATTCGGCCACATCATAAGAACCCAAGGCTTCAAAGCCGCCCGAGCCTGGCAAGCCGAACAATTCGGCTAGAAGCGACTAGCTACGCCTCCGCTAACAACCAGTGGCGGCTTTGAGGGCTTGGCAGGCCTCATCCATGCGGGCGGGCGTGAGCTGGGTGACGCGGCGTCGGAAGTCGCTTCGAGGGAGGGTGTAGATCGTGTCGAAGTTGACGACGCTTTCGACGGGGACACCATCGTCAACAGACAGGGGGAGCTCAGAGGGCAGGCCCCGGATGCTGCGGGTAAGGCCGGCGGCAACCACGCTCCCGATGCGGGCAGCAACGGGATCGCGAGTGAGCACGAGCACCGGGCGGTCACCGTTAGGGGTCTCGGCGAACCAGATCTCACCCCTTTGCATCGAGCCACTCAATCCAGTCAGACCAGTCTTCGGCAGGGAGCCAATACTGGACAGCGCTCAATGCAAGTTCGTCTTCGGTGAGTGGCATCTTCTCGTAGATCTCGGCATCGCGCTCGGCCAGGATGGCGTTGATGTGCCGGCGTATCGCCTCGCGGTACAGCTCGGAGAGGGCAACGCCGATGTACTCGGCGCATTCCTTTGCTCTTGCTGCCTCTTCGGGGGTCACCCGGAAGCTAAGCATCGTCATACATTGACAGCTTAAAGTATGACACCAGGGGACGCAAGCCCCTTTTTGCCTTTAATCAGGGCATTTGCCCCATTTTGGCTTGCTAGTTTCCGCTTTCGAGCAGTTCATCCAGTGCTTGGTGGAAGTGGATCAGGGCTACTTCGTGGCGGCCTACGAGGGTCTCTTCGACCAGGCCGGAGGATAGGGAATGCTGGATCTTGACGGCTTGGGGGAAGTCTTCGCCGGCGCCGACTCGTTGGTGCAGCTCCAGGGTGCGCTCGTAGTGGGGGCGGGTTTGTTCTGTGACGGGCTCGGGGGTGTAGAGGGTCATGGTGACGTCGGTTTGGTCGACGGCAGTGGGCAGAAACTGGTACACCGCGAAGTGGTCCACGCTGTGGCTCAGGATGACGTTGGGGGCGATCAAGTACTCCACGGTGGCTCGGCTGAGCAGGTCCCAGTCGTCCTCGGGGGCTTCGGCCAACTCCAGGATCGACTTCTGGCAGGTTTGGAACCGCAGGTTGGGGCCGTAGCCCCGGTAGGTCATGGGCTGCGACAGGTAGTACTTGCCCACTGTGGTGCGGTGCAGCGAGAACACGTGGTACGACTCCAAAAACGTGTCCACCAGCAGCTTCCAGTTGCACGGCCAGCTCGACTCCCACCGGTCGAATGGGAGGTAGCTGCTCACGTTGAAGTCGTCGAGATCGAATGCGGCCTCGCCGACGAGGCTGGCCGCGTCCACCGGATCGTCTCCTTCGGGCTGGACGAACACCAGGCCGTGGGCCTCACCCACCGGCACCGGCACTAGGCCGAGCTCCGATTCGTCAGTTCCATCGAACCCCTCCCCCGCCTGAGGCCGGGCCAATAGCGTTCCGTCCAGCCGGTAGGTCCAGGCGTGGAACGGACACCGCAGCGAAGCCGCCCCGGACCCGCACCCGCTGACCACCGACGACGCCCGGTGGCGGCACACGTTGCGGAACCCCCGCAGCACCCCGTCGTCGCCCCGCACCACCACTACCGGCACCCCGCCCACGGTGAGCGACACATAGTCGCCAGGTGAGGCCACCGCCCCCGACAGGCAGGCCACCACCGGGCGACGGCGGAACAGCGTCTCCCGCTCGGCTTGCCAATGCTGCTCGCTCACGTAGACCTCGGCGGGCAGCACCAGCATGTCGTCGGCCAGCTGCGTAGTGCCCGCGGCGTGGTGGGCCAGCAGCTCCCGGATCAGCTCCACCTGGGTCTCGCGCCGCACGCTCGGAGACTACCGGAGACTCTCGGCGGCGATTGGCCTCGCCCGACTCGGCTGCCCCGGCCCAGTAACGTCGGCGGGTGATGGACAGCCACCTCCAGCTCGCCCACCGCCTAGGACGCTCCGCATGAATCGAGACCTGTACCTGTACGAGGTGGTCGACGTCATCGGGCAGGGCCAATACGACTACATGGAGCACCTGTGGCAAGACCCAGTGCTGCGCATGCCGGAGATGTTCGGGCTCCAGGGCGCGTTTTACATCCTGGGCGCGGGCGGCGGGCGGTGGCCCCAAGTCATCAATATTTGGGACATCGGATCGGAGGGCTGGAAGGGCCTGGCCAAAAACCTCGACCGGCTCAACCTGAAGCGGCGCAAAGCCTTCTACGGGGACTGGTGGGATGAGGCTGCCAAATGGCGCTCCGGCGGATTCGACCGGCTGTGCGGGGGCGTGCCCGGCAGCCCCAGCACCACCGAGATTGCCCAGGCGGGTATCAAGGGCACGCTGTTCGTGAACGAGATTCTCACCGTGCGGCCGGGCACACCGCTGGAGTTTTTGGGCGCGGTGGCCGAGGAGCGAGTTCCCCTTATGGCCGACTACGGACACCGCCCCACTGGGCTGTACGAGGTGCTCAACAACCAGCACGAGGTGGTGATGGTGTGGGCCACCGACATCGCCTCCCACATGACCTTCCGCCAGAACCGCGACACCACCCGGGGCCTGTGCGACGAGGGCACCGCTGACGAGCGAATCACCGCTTGGGAGCAGCGCTCGGCCGAGTACGTCACCGGCGGTGATACCCACCTGATGACTCCCCTTCCCCGCACGGTGTACGGCCCCGACGACTGGGAGGACGCCAGCCTGGAGAATTGGCTGGCGGCGCAAGAATCGGCTGATCAGAAAGCTGGGGGTAGCGATGGATAGGTTCGACCTGACTGGGCGGGTGGCCATCGTCACCGGGGCCTCCAGGGGGATCGGCCAGGCTTTGGCCCTTGGTCTGGCCGAGGCCGGAGCAAAGGTGGTTGCCGCCAGCCGCACCCTGGATGCCTGCCAGGAGCTGGCCGACCAGATCACCGCTGGTGGCGGAGAAGCCATGGCCGTATCGCTCGATGTGGGCCAGCTAGACCAGCATCAGCGGCTGTTGGATGCCACCGCTGAGCGCTTCGGCCGCCTCGATGTGCTGGTGAACAACGCCGGGGTGCTGCGACCCCACCATACGACCCGGGTCACCCCCGAGGAGCTAGATGACGTCTTGGCCGTGAACCTCAGGGGCCCGCTGTTCTTGTCGCAGGCTGCCCTCGATCACCTGGCCGCCGACGGGGGCGGGTCGATCATCAACATCGGGGCGCTGGGGGCCTTTCAGCCCATGGAGGGCATCGGTGCATACTGCGCCGTCAAAGCGGCGATGGCCAACTGGACCACCACCATGGCCCGAGAGTGGGCCAGCCGTGGGGTGCGGGTGAACCTGCTGGTGCCCGGCCCGGTGGCCACCGACATGATCTTGCCCCGCGACCCCGACGCCCGGGCCCGATTCGAGCAGGAGGTGGCCAAAGAGACCATCTTCGGGCGCCTCGGCGTTCCTGAAGATCTCGTGGGCGCAGCGGTGTTCCTGGCCAGCGACGCCTCGGCGTTCATGAGCGGCCGCCCCGTGTTCGTAGACGGGGGAATGCTGCGCTGAACTGGGCAATCGGCGCAGGCCGTAAAGGTGCGCTAGTTGCGGTCCGGCACCGGGTAGGGTCGGGGCATGGCCTCTGAGGTCTTGATCGCGCCTTCAGTGCTGCCCGCTGATTTCGCCCGATTGGGCGAAGAGTGCATCGGCTTGGAGAAGGCCGGGGCCGACCGCATCCACTGGGACGTGATGGACGGGCGGTTTGTGCCCAACCTCACCTTCGGCCCCGACGTGATCGCCTCGATCCGACCCCTGGTGTCGTTGCCGTTCGAGGCCCACCTGATGGTGGAGGAGCCCCATGAGCTGGCCCCCCGCTACGCCGAAGCCGGCTGCGAGCTGCTCATCGTCCACGCCGAGGCTTGCCCTCACCTGCACCGCACGCTGGGGGCCATCCGAGAGTTGGGCATCGACGCCGGGGTCGCTCTCAACCCGGCTACGCCGGCTTCGGCGGTGGCCCATGTGCTGGACTTGTGCCGGCTGGTCCTGGTGATGACCGTCAACCCCGGCTGGGGCGGGCAGTCGTATATCGCGTCGATGGAGTCCAAGGTGGCCGAGATGCGGGCGATGATCTACGAAGGCAGCCACGACGTGGAGTTGGAGGTTGACGGCGGCATCGGACGGGCGACCATCGGAGCAGCCGCCAAGGCCGGGGCCGGAGTGTTCGTGGCCGGCAGCGCGGTGTTCTCCGATGAGCGGGGCTTTGACCACGCCATCACCGACTTGCGAGACGCGGCCACCGACCGCTGACCGTGCCAGTGGTTCGCCGCCGGCTGCCGATTGCGGCTGTGCTATTGGTCGCGGTTGCCCCGCTTGTCATGGCCATCGGGGCGTGCGGGGGCGGAGATCAGTCTGACCTGGCCGCGTTCTGTGAGAAGCTCCGCGTCGCTTCGGGACCCGAGGGAGCGTTGGCCTCGCTCGCCCCCACCGACCCCGATGCCGCCGAGGTGGCTGCTGAGGAATTGGATAATCTGCACCGAGCCGCCCCGTTGGAAATCAAGCCATCGCTGGCCGTGATCAACGACACCGTGGGCCTCGTTCTGACCGCCTTGAGCGGCTCAGATACCGCCGGCCAGGATTCCTTGCAGAAAATGGACAGCGAGATGGCCGCCTATTCCGAAGCCGCCACCGAGTTGGCCCGATTCGCAGCCGAACACTGCGGCTTGGATCTGAATCCCGAGACTCCCGCCATTGTCTTCGACACCGACCGGATTACCGGCGAGGTGCGGTTGGACGTCGCGGGCTGACGCTGGCCGGCTGAGTGTCGATGATCTGAAGGGTCAGATCATCTCGCCGCGCTTGACGATGACGTGGTCGATGATGCCGTACTGCTTGGCTTCCTCGGCGGTGAACCAGCGGTCGCGATCGGAGTCGGCTTCTACCTGCTCTATTGATTGGCCGGTGTGGGTGGCAATGCGTTCGGCCAGCAGCGTTTTCACATAGGCATGCTGCTCGGCCTGGATGGCGATGTCGGTGGCTTGGCCCCGCACGCCTCCCGAAGGCTGATGCATCATGATCCGGGCATGGGGCAGGGCGTAGCGCTTGCCGGGCGCGCCGGCGCACAGCAAAAACTGGCCCATCGAGGCGCCCAGGCCCATGCAGATGGTCCCGACATCGGGGGCGATGAACTGCATGGTGTCGTAGATGGCCATGCCCGAGGTGACCGATCCGCCTGGCGAGTTGATGTACAGCCAGATGTCCTTTTCGGCGTCCTCGCCCTCGAGGTACAGGAGCTGCGCGGTGATGTAGTTGGCGATGTCGTCGTCTACGGCGGTTCCCAAGAACACGATGCGGTTCTTCAGCAACCGGTTGTAGATCTCGAAAGCGCCGCGCTCAGGGCTGCCCGGCTCGAACAAAACGGGGTCGGTCATGGCCCCAATCGTACCGGCCTACTGCCCTCCATCGGCCACCCGATCCACCGGCATCACCGTGCACACCGGCGCCTCAGGGGGTTCGGCGGGGAGCATGAAGCGCCAGAACACCGCGGCCCGGGGCTCGCCGCAGGTGTCCAGCCAGTTGGGCACGCCGGGGTCGCGGTGGGAAATGACCACCCGGTAGCGGCGGTCTTCGCCGAGCTCCATCTGGGTGTCGTTCAGCGACACCGTGCGCTCCAGATAGTCAGCCGTTTGACCGAGCTCGTTCCAAATAACCACGTTGGTGAACAGACCCTCGGGCAGCCGTCCCTCCATGACCAGGGCCTCGTCGGGGCCCAACTCGTACTCCCCGGCCGAGTAGGCGATGTCCACCGCTCCCCATCCGCCGCCGTCGCCGTCGGTCCAATCCACCGGCGGGCCCATGGTGTTGGGCACCTCGGAATACCAGCTCGGACGGCGACGGGGCTGCGGGCCGAGCATCTGTCCGCCGAACTTCGAGCGAACCCATGCCTCCACCCGCCTCAGTCGACGGGCCACCGTCTCATCGTCGGGCACCGGGACCTGCTCGGGCCCGTCGACTGTTTCGATGCGCAGATCGGGGACTAGTTCGGGCTGGGCCGAGGCGGCTTGTGCCTCGTTGAAGTAGAACCGCACCACCACCGATCCGGCGTCTTCTTCCAAGGGCATCCAGTTGACCCTGTGAGCCTCTGGCGACAGGACGACTTCGAAGGAGCCGTCGGCGTCGAACGCCATGTCGTCCATGTTGAGTTCGGCCACCACCCGGGTTGGCCAGTGCCCGTCGCGGTCACCACCGTGCACGGTGAGCGACAGGTAGACCTCCCGCCCTCGCCGACCCTGAACCCGGTAGGTGAGGTCGCCCCGCAGTGGGGCAAAGAAGTAGATGGCGTCCGGGTTGTCGCCCCACTTGCGGTACGGCGAGATAAGGCGCACGAAGTGGGGCCGCTCCGGTTCGTTCTCCAGGTAGAGGTCCAGAGCCCCCCACAGCGCCATGCCCAACCCCCGAATGCCCAAGTGCTCTCGGCCGGGGGCCAGGCCCCGCTGCGGCCCAATCCAGTCGGCGTCGATTTCCGCCAGCGCGCCCAGCAGGTCCTGCCAAGCCCGCCGGGTTTCACTGGCTGGCCTGCTCTCTTGTGGGTCGCTCACAGCGCCTCCGGGCCGATCGGGGTGGCCGCCAGCGTGTCCTCGTCAGCGTCGAAAAGCACCGCCAGAAACGTGGTGGGCTGGTCGGTGCGGTTGCGCCACGCGTGAACCGTCCCCCGCTGCACCACGCAGTCCCCGGCGCGGAGGTGAACGTCGTCGTCGCCTTCCAGCACCAGCCACAGCTCGCCTTCCAATACGCAGATGAAGTCCACCGTGGCAGTCCGATGGAGATTCTCCTCGTCGCCCACCGGGCGGGGATGACCATCGGCGTCTACGTAGACCGCCGAGTCGGGCGGGAGTTTGTTGCGGATGATGTTCACCCCTCCGCTTGGCGGCGAAAGCTGAAACCCGTCCCGGTCACCTGGGGCGGTGTAACTGGCAGGGAGTTCCTCCACTGCCCATAAGGCGGTGAGGAACTGCTCGGGATGGCGGGGGCTGATCACCACCGGCGGCGGTCCATCGCCGTCCACCACCGAGTGGCCGTCGCCGTCCACCGCAGTCACAATCCGCCGGAAGTCATCAGTCATGTGCGCCAGGTGGGATTTGAACCCACACGGGCTTGCGCCCACAGGGACCTAAACCCTGCGCGTCTGCCAAATTCCGCCACTGGCGCGTAGCTCGATGGAGCCAGGCTATAGGCCCAACTGGGCGGCCAAGGACCGAAAAGCCCGGCCCCGGTGGGAGACGGCGTTCTTCTCGTCGGGCGACATCTCGGCAAATGTGCGCCCGTCTCCCCCGTCGGGGACGAACACTGGGTCGTAGCCGAAGCCGCGGTCTCCCTGGGGTACAGCGGCAATGGTTCCTGAGATCGTGCCCTCGGCCAGCAGCTCATGGCCGTCGGGAAACACCACTATCGCAACAGTGCGGAAACGGGCTGATCGGTCGGCGGCTCCCTCCAATTCAGCTAGCAACCGGGCCCGGTTGTCGGCGTCATCAGCGTGCTCGCCGGCATAGCGGGCCGACCGCACTCCCGGCGCACCCCCCAATGCCGCCACCTCCAAACCGGTGTCGTCGGCCACTGCGGGCTGTCCGGTGTGCGCGCATACGGCGGCGGCCTTTAGGCGTGCGTTGGCTTCCAGGGTGTCGCCATCCTCTATCACTTCGCCTAAATCGGCGGGTCGGGGCAGCAGTTCAACGCTCCCTCCCAAGATGGCCGCGATCTCAGCCAGCTTGTGAGGGTTCGCGGTGGCCGCCACCACGTGCGGTGTTTCCCCTGAGGTGAGGCTCAACGGGGCGGGGGCGGGTCGGCCAGCAGCTCGTTCTGCTGCTTGATGATCTGCTCGATCCCCGATGTGGCCAGGTCTAACAGCGCATCCAGCTGGTCTCGGCGAAAGGGCTGGCCCTCGGCGGTGCCCTGTACCTCCACGAAACGGCCCGACTCGGTCATTACTACGTTCATGTCTACTTCGGCGGCCACGTCCTCCTCGTAGGGGAGGTCGAGCGATGGGACCCCGTCAATGACCCCGACCGACACCGCGGCGCACGCCTCGATCATCGGGTGCTGTTCGATCTGGCCTGCGACCACCAACCGAGTGAAGGCATCGTGCAGGGCGACATAGGCGCCGCTGATGGCGGCGGTGCGGGTACCGCCGTCGGCTTGCAGCACATCGCAGTCGCAGACCACTTGGCGCTCGCCGAGCTTGGCGGCATCGGTCACCGCCCGCAGCGAGCGCCCGATCAAGCGCTGAATCTCCTGTGTGCGACCCGACTGGCGACCTCGAGCGGCCTCCCGGTTGACCCGCTCAGGAGATGAGCCCGGAAGCATCGAATACTCAGCAGTGACCCAGCCGGTTCCCCGGCCCTTCATCCATCGGGGGACATCGGAGTCCACCGACACAGTGCACAGCACCCGGGTGCGGCCGAAGGAAACCAGCACCGAACCGTCGGCCATCTCAGTGAAATCCCGCTCAAAGCGGATGGGCCGCAGCTCATCGGCCGCCCGGCCGTCGAATCTCATGTTTCTATCCCATTCTTCCTATCAAGAGGAACGGCCTCGACTCTGGCGGGATGAGTCGAGGCCGTTCGGCTGGAGCAGTGCTCCAGCGTGGTGGTGTGGTTTGGGTGGACGAATTGTAGCAGTGCGGCGCGCTTATAGCACATCATGGAAAAGAAAACCTGCCCCACTGGCAATTTCTTGAAAGCAAGGATCAGAAGTAGATGATCGACTCGGCTCGGGCCGTTACCTGATCGATCGGATCGGTCCACGCTCCAGTGGACAGGTACTTCCAACCGCCGTCGGCCGACACCGCAACGACGGTGCCTTCGTCGGTCCGCTCGGCCACCCGAGCCGCCCCGGCCAGCGCCGCTCCAGTGGAAATGCCGGCGAATATTCCCGCCTCTTCAGATAGCCGCCGGGTCCACTCGATCGATTCCCGGGGACGCACAATGCGCTTGCCGTCTAGGAGCTGATCGCCGCCCCACTTCTCGTAGACCGGGGGGATGAACCCGTCGTCGAGGCTGCGAAGGCCGTCCACCATCTCCCCCGCGGGGGGCTCCACGGCCAGCACCTGCACCGAGGGCTTGCGCTCCTTGAGGTAGGCCCCCACCCCCATCAGGGTTCCGCTGGTGCCCAGCCCGGAGACGAAGTGGGTGATCTGGGGGCAGTCGGCGTAGATCTCCGGGCCGGTGGTGTTGTAGTGGGCTCTGGGGTTGGCCTCGTTGCCGTACTGGTACAGAAACGCCCACTCCGGGTTGTCGTCGGCCAACTTCTGGGCCAGGCGGACGGCGCCGTTCGACCCCTCGGTGCCCGGCGACCAGATGATCTCGGCGCCGAACACTTCAAGGAGCTGGCGTCGCTCGGCCGAGACGTTCTCGGGCATAACGATCTTGATCGGGTACCCCCGAAGCCGGGCGATCATGGCCAGGGCGATCCCGGTGTTGCCCGACGACGGCTCGATGATGGTGCGACCCGGTTCCAGCGTCCCGTCGGCCTCGGCTTCGAGGATCATCTGGCGGGCCACCCGGTCTTTCACCGAACCGGCCGGGTTCACGCCCTCCAGCTTGACGTGGATGGATACCGACGGGTTGGGCGACAGCACGGTGACGTCCACCATCGGTGTGTTGCCGATGAGATCAATCACCGATTTGTGCGCAGCCACAGGTTCCAGGCTACCCCTCGACTAACACCGGCTCTTCGGTTATCCCGCCATCGAGAATGCGGTAGCAGCGCAGCGAGGGCTCAGGATCCTTCAGCGAAACGATCACGTAGAGCAGCGCCCCAAAGGGGTCAAAGGCCGAGGCATCGCGCACGTCGGTAGGCGACGGATAGGCGGTGGTGTGGGTGTGGGAGTGCATCACCGCCACCAGCGCCAGACCCTCGTCATCAGCGGTCCGCTCTACCTGGAGATACTCGGCATCATCCAGCCGATATATCTGGCTCGACTCCGCCGCATTGCGCACCGGGAAGAACCGGTCGACCACCTCTCCCCCACCAGGAGCCGCCAACAGCCCACACGCCTCATTGGGCAGCCCCGAAAGCGCATGGGCAATGACCTCCGAATAAACCTCACCACTCAACCGCAGCACTCGCTCACCCTACCCCTGCCCCGGCCTCATTCAGCCGATTTCGGTTCTCCCTGTCATCCTGTTCTGCCCATAGCCTGCGATGTATGGCTCGGCTGTTCTTGGCTGTATTTCCGCCGGCCGACGTCATCGAGCGACTGGATGAGGTGGAGCGGCCGGAGGTGGAGGGGGTGCGGTGGACGAAGCGGGAGCAGTGGCATATCACGTTGAGGTTTCTGGGGGAGGCGGAGGCTGAGGACGTGGATCGCAGCTTGCGGGGGTTTCGGGGATCGGCGGCCTCAGTGCGGTTGGGGCCGGTCAGTAGGCGGCTGGGGGCGCGGGTGCTGGTGTTGCCGGCGGCTGGGCTGGGCGAGTTGGCGGCTGAAGTGCGCACCCTGACCGCGGACATCGGGCAGCCGCCTGACAAACGAGACTTCACCGGACACCTGACGCTGGCCCGAGCTCGCAAGCGGATACCGGCCACGGTGGTCGGGCTGCCGTTCGAGGCTGAGTTCCTGGCCACCGAGCTTTGGCTGGTGGACAGCGAGCTCCACCCCGACGGTGCCCGCTATACCCAGCTCAGTCATTGGCCGTTGGAGGTGGCGAGCTGAAGGGAGTCTTGCTCAAGTCTCCTCCACGAGGGGGACGAACCGCACCGGACAGAACCGCTTGGAGGTGGTCTCGTCCCCCATCCGGGTAACCAGGGTGAGGTTCTGGGAGAAAGAGGGCGGCCCCACGGGGATGACCAGCCGGCCGCCGTCGGCCAACTGGTTGATCAGCGCCGGAGGGATGCGGAAAGCAGCCGCGGTCACGACCACTGCGTCATAGGGGGCGCCGGGGGGATAGCCCTGCGACCCGTCGGCGCACACCACGGTGGCGGTGGCGTATCCCAACTCGGCGAGCACTCGGGCTGCGGCGTCGGCCAGCTTTCGGTGGCGTTCCACCGAGACCACTGAGGCAGCCAGCTCAGCCAGCACGGCGGCCCCGTAGCCCGAACCGGTTCCCACTTCCAGCACTCGATCCTGCGGCCCAATCGCGGCGGCTTCGGCCATGAGGGCCACGATGTAGGGCTGCGAGATGGTCTGGCCCGCGGAGATGCCCAACGGGTAATCCTTGTAGGCATCTCCCGCCAGCGATCGGGCCACAAAACGGTGCCGGGGCACCGTTCTCATGGCCTCTAGGACCCGCGGGTCGCAAACTCCCCGCCCTTCAATCTGACGGCGCACCATGGCCATTCGCCGGTCTCGGTGCCGGTCTTCAGCAGCCCTAGCCATGGCTAATGATGCTCCAACCGCACCTACCTAGGCGCAGAGAAGGGTCTATGTACGCCCTTGGGCCTTCGCCGCAGGGTAAACGCCGGTCTCCTCGAACACCGCTTGCAGGGCGTCGGCATCGCGGGTGAAGTCTCTGTCAAGGGGGGCAGTGACTCGCTCGGCGTCGGCATCCCAGGGCGGTGCCGGTGCCCACCAGGGCGGCATCTCGGATCCGCCGTCGTCGGTTTCTTCGGGGATGAAAGCCAGGCACCATTGCCAGGAGCCCCTTTGTTCAGGGTCGCCGCTGTCAGGATGTCCCTCGGGGGGAACCAGGGCATAGGTGAAACCCGGGCCGGGACCCGACTTCTCAACCTGGCGAGACGGGAGGTGGCGAGAGCGCGGCAACCGGGCGGCGATAAACGGCAAGGACAGCAGCAACAGCACGATGAGGGAAGTCACTACCGTGGTCAGGTTCAATTCGGGCATATCAGGTGTCTCCGGCGAGAGCAGACCCATGATCTACTCAAGCAACACAGGCCCCTAGAGCCCCACCCGCAACAAAAGCGTACCCACCTGTTCCACAAACGTCAATCGGCAATCTTGCCTGCGGAATGCAGGAAGACTCAGATCACCACAACTGAGCGGAGCACTTCTCCCCGCTCCATAGCGTGAAATGCCCCTTCAACGCCTTCCAACCCGATGGTCTCCGACACGAACCGCTCCAGGTTCAGCCGCCCCTGGAGATACAAGTCGATCAGCATGGGGAAGTCCCGAGACGGCAGACAATCGCCGTACCACGAGGACTTGAGCATGCCGCCCCGGCCGAATACCTCGATCATCGGCAACTCGATCTTCATTTCGGGGTTGGGCACCCCTACCAGCACTACCACTCCGGCCAAGTCCCGGGCGTAGAAAGCCTGTTCGTAGGTCTGGGGCAGGCCGATGGCCTCGATGGCGACATCCACGCCGTGCCCGCCGGTCAGTTCTCGGATCCGCTCCACCGGATCCTCCCGAGCGGAGTTGATCGTGTGGGTGGCGCCGAACTCTTTGGCCCACTCCAGCTTGGTGTCGTCGATGTCTACCCCGATGATGGTGTGGGCACCGGCCAGCCGGGACCCCTCGATGGCCGCGTCGCCTACGCCGCCGCAGCCGAACACCGCTACCGAATCGCCCCGACCGACACCGCCGGTGTTCATGGCCGCGCCCAGACCGGCCATGACCCCGCAGCCGATCAGCCCGGCCACCTCCGGGCTGGCCTCGGGGTTGACCTTGGTGGCCTGGCCCGCGGCGACCAGCGTCTTCTCGGCGAAAGCGCCGATGCCCAGCGCAGGTGACAGCTCCTGGCCGTTCAGGGTCATCTTCTGGGTGGCGTTGTGGGTGGCGAAGCAATACCACGGACGGCCCCGATCACACGATCGGCAATTGCCGCACACTGCCCGCCAATTGAGGATCACGAAGTCGCCGGGGGCCACATTGGTCACACCATCGCCCACCGACTCCACGATTCCGGCAGCCTCATGGCCCAAAAGGAACGGGAACTCGTCGTTGATGGCCCCCTCCCGATAGTGCAGATCGGTGTGGCAGACCCCGCAGGCCTGCACGGCCACCACGGCCTCGCCCGGTCCGGGGTCGGGTACCTCGATGGTCTCGATGCTGACCGGGTCGCCCTTGGCCTTGGCGATTACGGCTTGAACCTGCTGGGCCATCTGCTGCTCCTTTTGCCTGGCCATCGGCCACCACAGCCGCGGCCATCTGCCGCGAATCTACTACGCCCTGAGAATGCCCGGTGGCCAACAAGGGCCGAAAAGGCGAGGCCAGCCGGTCGGGTAAGGCGAGCCGGTCAGGCGTCTAGGAAGCGGCTCACTGCGATGCCGGAGCCCACCGTGCCCACGATTGCGCCCAGTCCAACCATCTGGAATCCCAGTGTCCAGACCCGGGAGGGATCGACGGTGAACCCCCGCAGCAGTTCCAGGGACACGTCGTCGTTGATCACGCTGAAGAAGTTGTTGGTGAGCCAGATCAGCGGTATGGCGATAACTCCGCCGATGAGCCCTTGGATCAGCCCCTCGAACATGAACGGAACCCGGATGAACCAGTTGGTGGCCCCCACCAGCTTCATCACCTCGATGTCTCGTCGGCGGGAGAACAGCGCCATCCGGATGGTGTTCAAGATCAGCACGGCGGCGGCCACTAGCAAGACGATGGCGATGATGATCACCCTCTGGCGAAGCCCGCTGGACAGATCCTCGATGGCCCGGATGGTCTCGCTGGCGGTGACCACCTTGGCCACCCCCGGCTGGGCCCGGAAAACCGAGGCCAACTCGTCCACCCGCTCTGGGAGGGTGTCGGTGGGCTTGACCCGGAACGACGCCGGCAGCCGTTCAGGGGTGATCACGTCCACCAGCTCTGGCGAGTCGCCCAGCAGATCCTGCACCTCGGCGTAGGCCTCGTCTTTGTCGATGTAGGTGAATCCGCTGACTTCGGGGGAGCCCTCGAGTTGGCGGCGGACGTCGGCCTCCAGCTCGGGGCTGATATCGGGCTCCATGAACACAATGAACTCCACCCCGTCCTTCCAGCGGACGGTGGCGTTGTCCACCGCGTCACCGAACAGCAGCGCCGCGCCCAGCAGCGTCAGCGAGATGGTGACGGTGATGACGGTGGCCAGGGTGAGGGTGATGTTGCGGCGGAAGTTGCTGATGGTCTCCCGCAGGACGTAGTCCAACCTGAGGCTCATCGGCTCACGTCCACCGATCGACCCCCGCTGCCGGGATCACTCTTGCCCATCGGCTATTCGTACACGCCCCGGGACTGGTCCCGGACAATCTGGCCCCGGTCGAGCTCCACAACCCGGCGGCGCATCTTGTCGACAATGCTCCGGTCGTGGGTGGCCATGACCACCGTGGTTCCGGTGCGGTTGATGCGGTCGAGCAGCGTCATGATGCCCAACGAGGTATTGGGGTCGAGGTTCCCGGTGGGCTCGTCGGCCAGCAAGATCAGAGGCCGGTTCACGAAGGCCCGGGCGATGGACACCCGCTGCTGCTCCCCGCCCGACAGCTCGTCGGGATAGTTGTGCATCTTCTTGGACAGCCCCACCAGTTCCAAAATGGCCGGCACCTTCGACTTGATCACGCTGCGGGGACGGCCGATCACCTCCAGGGCGAACGCCACGTTCTGGACCACGGTCTTGTTGGGCAAAAGCTTGAAGTCTTGGAAGACGCAGCCGATGTTGCGCCGCAAAAAGGGCACCTTCCAGCTCGGCAGCTCGCCGATGTCGCGGCCAGCCACGAAGACCCGGCCCCGGTCGGGCTTCTCCTCTTTGTTCAGGAGGCGCATGAAGGTGGACTTGCCCGACCCCGACGGACCCACCAAGAAGACGAACTCCCCCCGCTGGACCTCGCAGGTGGCGTTTTGAAGGGCGAGCACCTCGCCCTTGTACACCTTGGTGACATTCTCCATTCTGATCATGCGATGTGAACTCCGAACTACCCCCCGGCAGACAGCCCGCAGTAGCAAGCTGTAAAGCTCGACCCACGCTATCACCAGCGCCCGGCCCCGACGACGCACCCAAGGGAGGATCACCTTCCCCTGGGAGCGTCATCTGGTTTGGTCGCCTCATCGCTGCTGGGTGCGAGGACAGTTTCTGCCAAATCCTACGTGCTATATCTGTTTTTCAAGGATAAACTGTGCCGATGTCATTGGTGGACCGGCCAGCCGACGCCCAGAGCCTGAGAGAGGCGGTTTCCCGCGCTCCAGTGACGCTGCTCACGGGACCTCGTCAAGCAGGAAAATCCACCTTGGCCCGCCAGAACATCTCCTCTTCCCGATCAGCCTTCTTCGACCTCGAAGACCACCGCGACCTCGCTCGCCTCGCAGAACCGACCCTTGCGCTACGGGATACCGGAGAAACAGTGGTGATCGACGAGGCCCAGCGGCTCCCGGAGCTCTTTCCAACTCTCCGAGTCCTCGTCGATGAGAGCCGCCGCCCAGGCCGGTTCGTCGTTCTCGGCAGTGCGTCGCCAGACATCGTGGGACTCGCCTCTGAGTCGCTGGCCGGTCGGGTCACGTTCGTTGAGTTGGGAGGCTTTCGGCTGTCTGATGTCGGTGCCGACGCACTCGATGGACTTTGGCTGCGCGGCGGCCTGCCCGAGTCGTTTCTCGCCGAAACCGACGAGGCATCGAACCGCTGGCGCGACGACTACATATCCACCTTCCTCGAGCGCGACCTGGGCAATCTCGGCTTCCGGTTTCCGGCCACGACGATGAGGCGTTTCTGGACGATGCTGGCCCACTACCACGGGCAGACCTGGAACGGAGCCCGGATCGCCCGCTCGATCGATGTATCGGAGCCCACTGTCAGGAGATACGTCGACGCGCTCACCGATGCTCTGGTCGTGCGCCAGCTTCCGCCTTGGTTCGCCAACATTTCGAAGCGCCAGGTCAAGTCACCCCGGGTCTACATACGGGATTCAGGGCTACTGCACCGTTTGCTGGGCATCAACAGCATGCTCGAACTAGAGCGTTCCCCGATGCTCGGCGCCAGTTGGGAGGGCATGGTCGTCGAGCAGATCCTCGCCAGATTTGCCAACGCCAATCCGTCCTATTGGTCGACCCACGGTGGCGCCGAACTCGATCTCCGCCTGGAGACAGACGGGCGAGTATTGGGTTTTGAGATCAAGCGCACCTCCCAGCCAGCCGTGTCCAAATCCATGCACAGCGCTCTCGCCGACCTACATCTAGACCACCTATACCTCATTCACGCCGGCCCCCACCGCTTCCCCCTCACTGACCAAATCACAGCGATCAGCGCCACCGACCTCCTCACCCACGAAGATCCCCTGAGCATCGTCTGAACCTGGCCGTCTGCTCGTGCTGGTCAGAAGGGCGGTGTGTTTTCTCGCCCCTTCCACCACTCGGGGATGTTGCGGTGGGCGGTGAATTCGGCAATTCCGACGGGAATCCTGAAGTGGTCGGTGATCCTGGCGTAAATCGTCAAGGAATAGTCTTCGCCTTCCACGAGTTCTCCCCGGGATTCAGAAAACACGATCCGTGGTTCCGTGGTCACACAGAGATCATTGACACCTGGGGAAGGGCAACGATTCTCAGGGGAATAGATTTCATACCCTCGGGCATTGGGGACAGGATCCCAGCTCAACTCGTACTCGATGGGAAACTCTCCTGTGGTGCCCTGCGGGTAGAACTCTAGGGAAGCAGGAATAGCGCGTACTCCTATGTCGTATTCATCCCCTAATATGGTGAACTCGACTCTGCTGCCTGGAGCACCGCCAACATTGGTGAGTCCTCGGACTGTCACAAAATATGAGCCCGGCAACAACTCCTTCGGCAGCGGAAACGTTCTTGTGGACGAGGACACTTCATGTCGTTCGACTAATTCCCACATCGAACCGTTGTCTCGTTGAATCCTGATTTCGTAGCCGTCTATTGGTACGGGGTCTTCAAGTTGAATTGGCTCTTGCCAGACTACGGCAGCTGTACCATCTTCAACTTCTACGATTCCGGTATTCCTCACACCGGGCAGTTCCGGTACGAGTACGCACGCAGGATGGACTTCACCTGTAGGCCATCCAAGGTTGCGTCTCGCGAAACAGGAATAGACTCTGGAAAAAGCCGGAATGTCTGATGTCACACCTAAAGTGCGGCTCGACCCTTCTGCGGCGACCCCACGAGTAGGCCCAATTTTTGCCCCGTAGAAATGGGGAACTCCGAGGTTGTGGTCCAGTTCGTGGCCCGCAACACCGAGGACCCACGCAAGTTCGCGCCCCGAAGGTGCTTGCGGAGCTTCGCTGCGCGGATGAGGGTGGAAGATCCAGCTCAACGGGCCACCTAGCATGCCCAGGCCAGCGGGGGCATCGTCGTGGTTGGCACCTGAGGTTCCATACACGTAGAACTGATGGGCAAGACCGCCCTCGCCAGGCCCCTCGTAGACCTGCTCCACGCAAGACTCCCCTGCGTCGATCACCGGCTGATACTCATATGGTTCTTCGAGCACGCGACCTGCTTCGAATTGAACACTTAGCAGTCCAGATGACTGCCAGTCATAGAAGGGTGCGATTTGTTCGTTCAGAGCGTCGACATGGTCGCCTATGAAGTCGGCAGGGATGTACGGGCGTAGTTCAGGGGTCGTACACACATGGAATTTGACCCGGAGCAGCCCCCGCGGCTCATCCCACCAAGAATCTTTACCTACGTCGGCACTGAAATAGTGACCATCACTGGTGCTTGGAGCAGAGAACGGATCCGTCTGGCCAAAGCGACCTTCTCCCCAGCAGACGACGGCTCCGTCGGACCCGATGGCACAGTTGTGATAGTCGCCGGCGGCAATAGAGGTGAATCGGCCTGCTGGCGCGTCGGTCTGGCCGGAGTTGTTGTTGCCCCAGCAGGCGATGCCCCCATCTGTCTTGATGGCACACGAGTGGACTACGCCAGCGGCGATGGCGTAGTACCGCCCTGAGGGAGCGTCTAACTGGCCATACTGATTGCGGCCCCAGCAGGTAATGGTTTGATCAGTATTGATGGCACAGAAATGGGCGTCGCCTCCAACGATCGCGGTGTAGCGGCCCGCGGGTACATCCGCCGTGCTGAAGTGGCTGCCCTCCGAGCAGGCGATGGTTTGATCAGTATTGATGGCACACCAGTGAAGGGTGCTGAAGTCGATAGCAGTGAAACGACCACTAGGAATATTGGCTTGACTCCCCGGGCTGTTTCCCCAGCAGGCGATTGACTGATCGGTTCTGACCCCGCATGTGTTGCTTCTACTGGTAGTGACGGCGGTATATCGGCCCGCAGGCGCTCCTGCCTGTATATAGGGATTGTCACCCCAGCAAACGATGTTCGAGATATCGGAATCGAGCACGAGTGCGCCAATTTTTGTCTTGGCGACGATTGCGCACGAATGGTCTCGGCTGGCAGCAATGGAGGTGTACCGACCTGGGGGAGCGTCTGACTGGCCGTAATCGTTAAGGCCCCAGCAGGCGATGGTCTGATCAGGCTTGATGGCACACGAATGATCACTGCCGGCTGCGATAGTTGTATGTGTGGTGATTGCCGACTGGGTCGCTCTATCCCTCAAGACCCAGTTGTTGTCGCCCCAGCAGGCGATGGTCTGGTCGGTTCTGATGGCGCACGAATACCAGCGGTCGGCTGACACGGCGGTGTATTGGCCGGCGGGGGCGTCTGTCTGGCCGCCGCTGTTGATCCCCCAGCAGGCGATGCTCTCGTCGGCTTTGATGGCACACGAGTGGCCGTGAGCGGCGGCAATGGCCGTGTATTGGCCGGCGGGGGCGTTTGTCTGGGCCCCGCTGTTGAGGCCCCAACAGGCGATGGTCTGGTTGGTTCGGATTGCGCAGGAGTGCCATTCGCCGGCGGCGGTGGCGGTGTAGCGGCCCGCAGGTACTTGGGCGTGGGTGCTCGTGATGCCGCCCCAGCACGCAATGGTCTGGTCGACTCTGATGGCACACGCGTGCCTTGAGCCGGCGGTAATAGCGGTAAATTGGCCCGCCGGCACATCTGCACTAACTCCGAAGGTGCCGCCCCAGCAGGCGATGGTCTGGTCGATTCTGATGGCGCACGAATGCCCCGCGCCGCCGGCAGCGATCGCGGTGAATTGGCCTGCGGGAGGAACTGACCGGAGGGCGGTGCGCTCGTCTCGGTTGTATCCCCAGCAGGCGATGGTCTGGTCGTCTTTGATGGCGCACGAATGGACGCCGCCGGTCGCGATGGCGGTGTATCGGCCTGAGGGGGCGTCTGACTGGCCGTAGTCGTTGCGGCCCCAACACATGACGGCTTCGTCGGTGTTGATGGCGCACGCGTGGTAGCGGCCGGTTGCGATGGCGGTGTAGTGGCCCGAAGGCGGGAGTTCCTCTGAGCTCGGCCTTGCTTGCGACTGCCCGTAGCGGTTGTCTCCCCAACAGGCCATGGTCCGGTCGATTCTGATGGCGCACGAGTGGGTCTGGCCGGCGGCGACGGCGGTGTACTGGCCGGCGGGTGGGTCCGGCCAGCCGGAGAAATTCCTGTCCCAGCAGTTGTCACTGTCAAGTCTGATGGTGCAGATATGGCCTTCGAGCGTGCGGCCCCAGCAGGTGACAGTGTTGTCGGTTCTGATCGCGCAGGTATGGGCATCGCCTGCCGCGATCGCGGTGTACTGGCCAGCGGGCTCTCTCAGTTGGCCGTAGGAGTTGTTTCCCCAGCAGGTAATCGTCTGGTCGACTTTGATGGCACACGAATGCCCGTACGCCGTGCTGCGGCTGCTGGATCCACCGACGGCGATGGCGGTGAAACGGCCCTCGGGTGCCGCAGTGCTGTCACCCCAACAGTTGATGGGCCAGTCGGAATTGGTGGCGCACGGGTCACCCCAGCACACGATGGTTTGGTCGACGGTGATGGCACATGAGTGGGATCGCCCGGCCGAAATGGCGGTGTGTTGGCCGTCAGGCGCGTCCACCTCACTGTCGCCGGTCGCGATGTTGTAGCCCCAGCAGGCAATGGTCTGGTCGGTGCTGATGGCACATGTATGCAACTTGCCGGCCGATATTGATGTGTAGCTGCCTGTTGGCGCGACGAGTTGGCCGTAATCGTCGTCGCCCCAGCAGGCAATGGTCTGGTCGGAAGCCAGGGCGCATGTATGCCACCAGCCGGCTGAGATGTCGGTGAACACCCCTTCTGGTGCATCCAATTTGCCGCCCGCGCTGTCGCCCCAGCAGGCAATGGTCTGGTCGGTCGTGATCGCACACGAATGCTTGCTGGCTGCGGCGACCGCAACATATTCCGTAGGCGGCTCGGGGTCCGGCGTGGGATCGGGAGTCGGGTCGGGTGTGGGATCGGGCGTGGGATCGGGAGTCGGGTCGGGTGTGGGATCGGGCGTGGGGTCCGGGGTGGGATCGGGTGTGGGGTCTGGGGTCGGGTCTGGTGTGGGGTCTGGGGTCGGGTCAGGTTGGGCGGCGGCGCGCAAAGTGGCGAGGGCGGTGTCGTCGAGAACGAGGTAGCAGCCAATTGTGTCCTCGTAGCCCCAGCTCAGGCGGGCGAGCACAGTTTCGCGATCGACGGTCTTGGCGACATCAACGGGGCTCTCACCAAATTTGTGGTGCTCAAAACACTTTCTGGAGTCATCAGTCGAGGCGTCGGGTAGATCTTGAGGCGGCGGCGCAGCCCGCAACACGGTGAGGGCTCGTTCGTCAAGGGTCAGGTAGCAGCCGATAGTGTCGTGCCAATTCCAACTCGTCTGCGCCAGGACATCAGTTCCGTCGGCGGCTTTGGCCACATCTACCGGCTGAGCTCCGAACCCATGAAATTCAAAGCACCGCTCCGCCACACTCTGCTGGCCCTGACCCTGAGCCCAAACAGGATTGCCCGGTAACGCCGCCAGCCCGACCACCAGGGCAGACACTGCAAGAACCAACGCAACCCTGCCTTTCACATGCGGAAACATAAACCGGCCGCATCAGCGGGCACAACGTCGGTGCGTGTTGGCGGGCACTTCAGGGCAGACGATTAGAAGGGTGGAGAGTTGTTGGGCCCCTTCCACCATTCGGGGATGTTGCGATCAGCGGTGAATTGGGCCACGCCGATCGGGACCCTGAAGAACGGAGAGAACCTAGCGTATACGGTTATGTCATAGGTAGTTCCCTCCACGACCTGCCCAGCCCACTCGGACTCAGAAAACGAAATCCTCGGTTCACTGGTCACACAAAAGTCGTTTCTGGTCGAACCAGGACACCATTCTGGACGGGAGGTCTCGTAGCCTGTCGCGTTGGGAACAGGGTCCCAGGTCAGCTCGTATTCGATGGGGAAGTCTGACCTTGAATTGAGGGAATGCCAATCGAGGGACTGAGGGACGGCGTGTACTTCGACATCGCCGATGAATGAGAACTCAGCAGAGGAGAGCAAACTATCGCCAATATCGGAAGTCGCTTGTACGGTCGCCACGTATCGTCCCATCGGCAACTGCTGAGGCAATCGAAACTCCCTTGTG
This sequence comes from Candidatus Poriferisocius sp., assembly GCF_965204015.1. GTDB lineage: Bacteria > Actinomycetota > Acidimicrobiia > Acidimicrobiales > Bin134 > Poriferisocius. The sequence continues at coordinate 115,995 of NZ_OZ241965.1, forward strand.
GCTACGGACACCTCATGCTGTTCGACCACCTCCATGGACGAGCCATAGTCCCTGCTAATTTCGATTTTGTAGCCGGTGATCAACACAGGGCTTCCAAAGTGCAGTGGCTTTTGCCAAACCAGAACGGCACTGCCATCGTCTGCCTTCTCGATGTTCACTCCCCTTGCTGGAGGCAGTTCGGCTACAAGTGCGCAGGCGGGGTGACCTGCACCTATCGGCCATCCGAGTTGTGTCATTGCACTACAGGAATACACTCTCGAAAAGGCTGGATTATCTGAAATCTTTCCCTCGTTGAACTTCCCCCATACGCCATCAGCAGAGCGCGTGTTTCCGATACTGCGCCCATAAAAATGACCAATTCCTATGTTGTGATCTAATTCATGGCCCGCAACAAAGAGCACCCGGTCAATGCTGAGTCCAGATGGTGCTCGCGGGGCTGCGCCGCGCGGATGGCGGTGAATAATCCAGCTAAGCGGACCTTGCAACTGGGCCCAGCCTCCAAATTTGGAATTGTTGGCGAAACTTGTTCCATAGTCGTAGAACTGGTGGGCAATTCCAGCGCTGCTAGAGCGGTCGTAATCGTAGACCTGTCCTTCGCAATATTCCTCCCTTTCAACCTCTGTATCGTATGGCATTTCGAGCACTTGGCCTGCTTCGAAATGCACATTCAGCAAGCCAGAGGATTGCCAGCTATAGAAGGGGGCGACGTGTTCGTTCAGGGCGACTACATGGTCGCGGATGAAGTCAGCAGGGATGAACGGACGCAGTTCGGGTGTCGTACACACATGGAATTTGACCCTCAGAAGACCTCGGGGCTGGTCCCACCAAGAATCGGCACTCACGTTGGCATTGAGGTAGTGGCTGTCACCAGCGTACGGAGTTGAAAACGGGTCCGCCTGGCCGAAGGTGTTGTCGCCCCAGCAGGCGACGGTCCCGTCGGTTGCGATGGCACACGCATGACTGCCGCCCGCGGCGATGGCGGTGTAAAGACCCGCCGGTACGTCTGCTTGGTCGAAGGTGTTGTCACCCCAACAAGCGATGGTCTGGTCAATGTAGATGGCACATGATTGGTTGCCGCCCGCGGCGATGGTGGTGAAGCCACCTTCCGGTGCGTCTAACTGGCCATCCCAGCTGTGACCCCAGCAGGCGATGGTCTGGTCGACCCTGACAGCGCACGAATGGCTGCTACCCGCGGCAACGGCGGTGAATCGGCCTGCGGGCGCATCTGCCTGGCCATAGCGGTTGTCACCCCAGCAGGCAATGGTCTGGTCTTCTCTGATAGCGCACGAATGTTCACCGCCCGCAGCTATTGCGGTGAATCGGTCTGGGGGCGCGGCTGTTTCGCCCAAGACATCGACTCCCCAACAGGCGATAGTCCTGTCGATCCGGATGGCGCACGAATGGCTGCTACCCGCGGCAACGGCGGTGTAGTGGCCCGCAGGCACTTCTCCCTGGTCGAAACCATTGCCCCGCCAGCAGACGATGTTGGAGTCCGACAGAATGGCACCGATCACTCGGTTGGCTCTGATGGCGCACGAACGGGTACCGCCGATTGCGATAGCGGTGAATCGGCCCGCAGGTGCGTCTGCCTGACCGGAGCTGTTGTTTCCCCAACAGGCGATGGTCCCATCTCCTTTGATAGCGCAGGTGTGGTCTCCCCCAGCGGCCACGGTTGTGGTGGTGCTTGCTGTGGATGTGGGGCGGGTTGCCTCCTCCTTTACAACCCAGCTGTTATCGCCCCAGCAGGTGATGGTCTCATCAGCTCTTATGGCGCACGAGTGCCATCGGTTGGATGACACGTCGGTGAATTGGCCGCCGGGAGCGTTTGTCTGGCCTTCAAAGTTGTCGCCCCAGCAGATGATCTCTCCGCTGGCTTTGATGGCGCACGAATGTCTCGGACCTGCGGCAATGGCGGTGTAGTGGCCCGCGGGCGCTTCAATCTGGCCGAAGGCGTCGTTGCCCCAACAGCCGATGGTCTGGTCGGACCTGATGGCGCACAAATGCCACCAGCCAGCCGACATAGCGGTGTAGCTACCCGTGTAGGCGCCTTCCTGGCCATCGCTGGCGTCGCCCCAGCAGACGACCCTTCCATTGTCCCTGATGGCGCACGAAAAGTAACGGCCCGCGGCGATAGCGGAATACTGGCCGGTGGGCGCATATGTCTGGCCGTCGTCCTCGTCGCCCCAACAGGAGATGCTCTGGTCGACCTTGATAGCGCACGAGTGCCCTTCACCGGCTGCGATGGCGGTGAATCGGCCCGTGGGAGCTTCCGCCCGACCATTGGTGTTGTCGCCCCAACAGGCAATGGACTGGTCGACTCTGATGGCACACGAGTAGTACCCGCCGCTTGCGATGCTGGTGTACCGGCCAACAGGAGCATCGGACTGGCCGTAGTCGTTGCGGCCCCAGCAGTCGACGGCCTCGTCGGTGTTGATGGCACACGAGTGGTAGCGGCCCGCGGCGACAGCGGTGTAACGGCCCGCCGGTGGCAGCTCCGTTGGGGTCGGCCTTGCCTTAGTCTGGCCGTAACGGTTGTCTCCCCAGCACTCGACGGTTTTGTCGCCCTTGATGGCACACGAGTGGTAGCGGCCCGCGGCGACGGTGGTGTACTGGCCGGAGGGTGGATCCGAGCGGCCAGAGGAATGCTGGCCCCGACAGTCGGTGGCAATGTCGGTTCTAATGGCGCACTGGTGGCCTTCGAGATTCCGACCCCAACAGGCGACATCCTGGTCGACCCTCACGGCGCAGGTATGGGCGTCGCCCGCGGAGATGGCGGTGTACTGGCCGGCAGGTGCTTGCAATTGGCCGAAGGAGTCGTTGCCCCAACAGGCAATGGTCTGGTCGACTTTGATTGCACACGCATGCCCATAGGTCGAACCGGCACCCCAGAAGCTGTCGTAGCTGCTGGAACCGCCGACGGCAATAGCCGTGTAGCGCCCCTCTGGCGCGTCAGTGTTGTCGCCCCAACATTCCCAGCGAGGACTTGGGTGAGGCCTTCCGCTGTCGGAGTTGGTGGCGCACGGGTCGCCCCAGCAGGTGATGGTCTGGTCGGCCCTGATGGCACACGAGTGGGATCGGCCAGCTGATACGGCGGTGTAGTGACCGCTTGGTGCATCCACCTCCTGGGTACCGGTTGCAATGTTGTAGCCCCAGCAGGTGATGGTCTGGTCGGTGCTGATGGCGCACGAATGCAGCTTGCCCGTCGAAATAGACGTGTAGCGGCCCGCCGGTGCGTCGAGTTGGCCGTAGTCACCGTCGCCCCAGCAGGCGATGGTCTGGTCGCTTGCCAGGGCGCATGTGTGCCACCATCCAGCCGATATGGCGGTGAACACACCTCCTGGTGCATCCAATTTGCCGCCCACGCTGTCGCCCCAGCACTCGATGACCTGGTCGGTCGTGATCGCACACGAATGCTTGCTGGCTGCGGCAACCGCAACATACTCAGTGGGCGGCTCCGGCTCGGGGGTGGGGTCCGGCGTCGGGTCGGGTGTGGGGTCGGGAGTCGGGTCTGGCGTGGGGTCGGGAGTCGGGTCTGGCGTGGGGTCGGGAGTCGGGTCTGGCGTGGGGTCGGGAGTCGGGTCAGGCGTGGGGTCGGGAGTCGGGTCAGGTTGGGCGGCGGCGCGCAAGGTGGCGAGGGCAGTGTCGTCGAGGACGAGGTAGCAGCCAATTGTGTCGTCGTACCCCCAGCTCAGGCGGGCGAGCACGGTTTGGCGATCGGCGGTCTTGGCGACATCAACTGGGCTCTCACCGAATTTGTGGTGCCCAAAACACTGTCTTGAGGAATCGGTCGGGGTGTCAGGCAGTCCTTGAGGCGGTGAAGCGGCCCGCAACACAGCCAAGGCCCGTTCGTCGAGGCTGAGGTAGCAGCCAATATCGTCGTGCCAGTTCCAACTCGTCTGCGCGAGCACGGTTTCTCCATCGGCGGTCTTGGCCACGTCTACCGGCTGAGCTCCGAACTTGTGAAACTCGAAGCACCGCTCCGCCACGCTCTGCTGACCCTGACCCAAGACTGGATTGCCCGGTATCGCCGCCAGCCCGAACACAAAGGCAGACACCGCAACAACCAAAGCGACCCTGCATTTCACAGGCCCGCACTCTAGTGAACTTCCCCGGGTTTCCCGCGGTCTGTTGGGTGTCCCTGGGCTTTGCGTAGACGTGATACCCGGGGAGGTTCAGGGCTGGTTAGAGGTCGGCTCCGGGCGACACGACCCTCAGGGCATTCAGTGTGGCCGCATCAGCCAGCCGTTTGTCATAGGTGACGATTCCCTCGAGGTCGGGACCGAGGTCTAGGGCCGAGGCGAGGTGTATTGCATCAAGTGAACGCAGGGAGGGAGGGTCTAGCGTTGCGGCCTTCTCAAAGACACGTTCCCCAATCCTGAGAAGCCGCACAGAGGCGAGTACTTCTTTGGCCACATGTACATGGGCGGGCGTCAACTTTCGGGCGGCACGGAGCAGCTCTGTTCGCGCCAGGTCACCTGATACCAGATCTAGGTGGTTCTGCTGTCGCCAGGCTTGGAACGCCTGCGTTTCCTGCTCAGCGGCCACCAGCTTCACGAGGGCCGAGGTATCGGCGTAGAACGCCATCTAGTAGCGCTCTTCCTCTCTCATCTCGGCGAGCACATCGGTCAAACTCGGACCCTCGATGGGGGCGGGCAGATCGGCGAGTTCCCTCGTCGCTGCTGTCAACAATCCTGCATCGGCCAGCTCTTGTAGGCGCGACTTGGGGATGGGCGTCATCAGGGCGACCGGACGGCCCCGGCTCGTGATCGTCACAATCTCACCAGCGGCGGCTTGGGCCACCACTGCCGACGCATTCTGTTTCAGCGCCCGAATGCCTACTTCAGTCATGTGCTTCAATGTAGCACATAGTCTTGGGCTTCCCAACCGGTATTGGGAGATGTTCAAAGAAGGCAGACTAGGCGGCCACTCGAAGAAGCCGGTCGCTAGGGATCTGTGCCAGCCCCAACACCAAAGCAGAAAATGCGAAGACCAAGGCAACCCTGTATTTCACAGTTCCGCACCCTAACCCGCCGACGAAGCTATGAGCCGGTGGCCAGAAACGCAAGGATCGACACGGCGTCGCCGCGGGTTACGATGATGGACGTGAGTCGTCGCGATGACGTATTGGTGAAGTACGGGGCTGCGATCCGTGCCGCAGCGGAGCGCAACCATGGCCGTGCCATCGCGCTGGTGGGGTCGGTGGCTCGCGGGGAAGACTCTCACGACAGCGATTATGACTTTTTGGTCGACTTCGAAAAGGGCGTCACTCTGTTTGACATCGGCGGGTTGGAAGCAGACCTCGAAGACCTGCTGGGGGCCCGAGTCGACGTTGTTCCCCGGTCATGTGTGCGGGAGAGCTGCCGCGCGATGCTCGACGACGCCATCCCGCTGTGACCCGAAGGGACGACGAGCGGATACAAGACATCCTCGAGGCTTGTGGCCGCCTCGCCGAGATAGCGGTCCGTGGACGCCCCGCATACGACGGCGACTGGGTGCTCAGAGACGCCGCGAACTACAACCTCACGGTCATCGGGGAGGCGCTCGACAGCCTCTCAGACGAGTTCGTCGCCCGTCATCCTGACCTTCCGGTGAGGCAGGCGAAGTCGCTTCGCAACAAACTTACCCACGAGTACTTTGTTGCAGACTCCGACATCTTGTGGGACACCATCACCCAAGATGTTCCCGACCTAGCAACACAGTTTGCTGCAATCCGCAACGCCGCAGGTCAATAGTCCCACATAAGGGGGTCTAAGCGGACGCTCGTCGAGGTCGCTGGCTAGGACGGCTTCTACTTTGTCGATGGAGACTCCGGTTCGGTCACCTTTGACCTGTTGGTAAGGGTGCCGCACGTGGGCGTGGCAGAAGGTTGGGCTGTGAATCCCGGTGGTGTTTCCGGGGTCGCCACGGTGTTCGGTCTTGGGTGATGTCGGCGGCTGCGTTGGCGGTTGTGGGTCCGGCCGCGGCTCAAGATGGCGGGCAGCAGAGCGTGGCAGGGCGATGCCTTGAGCACCACAAGTTTGGCCGCCAGCCTGTCGATGTCGCCAAGACCGCCGATGGTCAGTCCGTTCTTGCTCAGGTGAGCTGGAATTGGGACAACATCAACGGCTGCTACCTCACTCTCGACGAAGAGGCGGTGGTCGCCTTGCAGGCGGCCCCGCCCCTCCCGAGCTTGCCCTTCGAAAAAACCGGTCGATGATCGTGGCGGCTGGGCCGACCGTTGCAGTGGAACTCGTAGCGGCTGTAACGTCAGCGTGAGATGGTGGACGCCTTAGGGTCGGCCGTCAGAAGGGTGGTGTGTTTTGTCGCCCGGTCCACCACTCGGGGACGTTGCGATGGGCGGTGAAGTGTGCCGTGCCGACCAGGATCCTTAACGATGGAACCAGCGTTGATTCAGAGAGCCTTGCGTATATTGGCAGGAAGTAAGTTGTACCTTCCACCAGTTCTGCTCGGGATTCTGAGAACGTAATGCGTGGTTCAGTTCTCACACAGAATGCATTGGCGCTGTAAGAGCGGGACTCTCCCGAGCAACCTGATGGACCATATATCTCATAGCTTGTGGCACCAGGGACAGGATCCCAGCTCAACTCGTATTCAATGGGAATATCCATAGTCGTAGTCCAGGAATCCCATCCAGAGGATGGAGGGACTGCACGTATCTTGACATTGTATTCATCCCCAGCGATGTAGAATCCAATTGAAGTAGGCTTAGAGTCGCCAAAGTCGCCGAGTGCCTGTATCTCCGCCTCGTATCGCCCCGGAAGCAACTGCTGCGGTAACCGGAATGATCTGGGAGTCGCAGGCACCTCATGTTGCTCGATCAAGTCAAGTGTCGAACCTATATCACCTTGAAGTTCAAATCTGTGGATCTTGATTTTGTAGACATTTACGGGTAAGGAGTCGCCAAAGAAAGATGGCTCTCGCCACCATAGAAGGGCGACACCATCTCCAGCGTCTATAAAGTTGACATCCCTCACCGGTGGCAGTCCGGGGTCGAGAGCGCATACCGGATGGCCCTTGCCCACCGGCCAGCCGATGCGGCTCACCTCATAGCAGGCATATACTCTCCTAAACGCCGTATTGTCTGACATCACCCCCTCATTGAAACGCCATTGTACACCGCGGATTTCGTTGATGTGACGAAGGCCTATGTTGCGGCCCAGTTCGTTGCCCGCAACAAAGAGCACCCGTTCAAAACTGAGTCCCGATGGTGCTCTCGGATCTTCTGCGCGCCGATGGGGGTGGAAGATGGAACTCAACGGACCGCCTAACGAACCCCTCCCGGCAGATATGGATCCAGATGCGTTGGCGACGCCAGTTCCATATTCGTAGAACTGATGGGCAAGCCCACCCCCGCCAATGCCGTCGTGGACCTGCTCGACGCATGCTTTCGACGAAGGCCCCTTTACCACTTTCTCATACGGGGTTTCGAGTACTCGGCCCGCCTCGAATTGCACACTCAACAGACCAGAGGATTGCCAGCCATAAAATGGGGCGACTCGCTCGTTCAATGCAGCAACATGGGTGTCTATGAAGTTCGCAGGAATGAATGGACGCAGTTCCGCCGTTGTACACACATGGAACTTGACCCGCAGCAAGCCCCGAGGCCGAGACCACCAATCAGAAGTATCTGAGTCGGTTTCGATGTAATGGGGTACGGGGTCAGGGGGAACTGAGAACGGGTCTGCTTGGCCGTTTTGGTTGGCCCCCCAGCATGCGACGGATTGGTCGACATTGATGGCGCATGTGTGCGACTGACCAACGGCGATAGCGATGAATCGCCCCGCGGGCGCATCGGTGTGGACCGGGCTGAAGCCCCCCCAGCAGGATATGGATTGGTTGATTCTGATGGCGCACGAATGCCACTCGCCAACGGCGATGGCGGTGAATTGGCCCGCGGGAGGATCGGCGCGGCCAAGGGAGTTGTCCCCCCAGCAGGCGAGGGAATGGTCGACTCTGATGGCGCACGCATGATTGCTGCCCGCGGCAACGGCCATGTACTGACCCGCAGGCGCATCCGCCTGGCCGTGGTCAGTCAAGCCCCAGCAAGCGATGGTCCCGTCGAATTTGATGGCGCAGGTTTGCCATTTGCCGGCGGAAACAGCCGTATATTGGCCCGCGGGCTGAAGTAATTGGCCGTGGGAGTTGGCCCCCCAGCATGCGACGTGTGCCTGGTATGCCGTGATGGCACAGGAATGCCACTCGCCACTGGTGATGGCGGTGAATTGGCCCGTGGGCATTTTCATTTGGCCAGCGAAATCCTCTCCCCAGCAGAAGATGTTGGAGTCTGGTAGGAGGGTACCGATCGATCGATTACCTTTGAGGGCGCAAGAATGCCTCCCGCCGGTTGCGATGGCGGTGTAGCGGCCCGCAGGCGCATCAGCTTGTCCGGAATCGTTGTTTCCCCAGCATGCGATGGTCTGGTCGGGCTTGATGGCGCAGGTATGGTCGCCATAAGCGGCGATGGGAGCGGCGGTTGGGAGGGCCGCCCTTTCCGTTATGACCCAGCTGTTGCTCCCCCAGCATGCGATGGTTTCATCGGCTTTGATACCGCACGAATACCGCCGGTCGGAGGACACGTCGGTGTAGTGGCCCGCAGGGGCATCCGCCTGGCCGTAGTGGTTGTATCCCCAACAATCAATGGACCTGTCCGCTTTGATGGCGCAGGAGTGGTCGCCACCCGCGGCGACAGCGGTGTATTGGCTCGCAGGTGCTCTCAGTTGGCCGTGGAATTTGTTCCCCCAGCATGCGATGTTCTGGTCGGTTCTGATGGCACAAGAATGGAAACCGCCACTGGCGATGGCGGTGTATCGGCCCGCGGGCGGATCGGCCTGACCCAGGCTGTTGTCCCCCCAGCAGGCGATCGTCTCGTCGGTCCTGATACCGCAAGAATGCAAGTCGCCAGCCGCAACTGCGGTGTATTGGCCCGCGGGCGCATCGGCCGCCTGGCCGAAGCCTCCCCAGCAGGCGAGGGTTTCGTCGACTCTGATGGCGCACGAATGCGATTCCCCAGCGACTATGGCGGTGTATCGGCCTGGGGGCGGGTCCGACGGGAGAAGTGTTTGTCCGTTGAGGATGGAGCCCCAGCAGGCGATTGTCTCGTCGGTCCTGATGGCACACGAGTGGAAACCGCCACTGGCGATGTCGGTGTATTGGCCCGCCGGCGCATCGGTTTGGCCGTAGTCGTTGCGGCCCCAGCAAGAGGCGGCTTGTTCCGCCGTGATGGCGCAGGCGTGGTAGCGGCCAGCAGCAACGGCGCTGTAGCGGCCCGGGGGCGGCAATTGCGCTGGGCTTGGCGTTGCCTTTGCCTGCCCGTAGCGGTTATCTCCCCAGCAGACGACGGTCTTGTCCACTTGGATGGCGCACGAATGGGTTACTCCCGCGGTGACAGCGGTGTATTTGCCCGCAGGTGGATCGGAACGCCCAGCGGTGTTCTGTGCCCAGCAAGTGGGGGCATTGTCGGTGGCAATGGCGCACATGTGGCCGTCTTGGTTGCGGCCCCAACAGGCAACGGAGCTATCGGTGTTTATCGCGCAGGTGTGGGCGTCGCCCGCGGCGATGGCGGTGTATTGGCCGGCGGGAAACCGCAACTGGCCGTAGAAGTTGCTTCCCCAACAGGCGATGGTCTGGTCGACCCTGATGGCGCACGAATGCCCGGAGGCTGAGTGTCCGCTACTGGTTCCACCTACGGCGATGGCGGTGAAGCGGCCCGCGGGCGCGTTGGTGCTGTCGCCCAGGCAGCCGATAGTCCGATCGAGATTGGTGGCACACGGGTCGCCCCAACAAGTGATGGTTTGGTCGGCTCTGATGGCGCAAGCGTGAGATCTTCCAACCGATATAGCGGTGTAGCGGCCCGACGGGGCTACTACCTGCTGGGTGCCGTCGCCGATGTTGTAGCCCCAGCAGTCGATGGTCTGGTCGGTTCCGATGGCGCACGAATGCAGATTGCCGGCCGAAATGGCGGTGTAGCGGCCCGCCGGCGCGTTGAGTTGGCCGTAGTCGTCGTCGCCCCAGCATTGAATGGTCTGGTCCGCAGCGAGGGCGCATGTATGCCACCAGCCAGCCGAAATGGAAGTGAAGACGCCTGACGGCGCATCCAACTTCCCGCTCGCGCTGTCACCCCAGCACTCGATGGTCTGGTCGGCCTTGATGGCGCAGGAATGCTTGCTGGCCGCAGCAACCGCAACGTACTCGCCAGACGGCAATGGGTCGGGTGTCGGGTCCGGCGAGGGGTCGGGTGTCGGATCGGGCGTGGGGTCCGGCGTCGGATCGGGTGTCGGATCGGGCGTGGGGTCCGGCGTCGGATCGGGCGTCGGATCGGGCGTGGGGTCCGGCGAGGGGTCGGGTGTCGGATCGGGCGTGGGGTCCGGCGTCGGATCGGGTTGGGCGGCGGTGCGGAGAGTGGCGAGGGCAATGTCGTCGATAACGAGAAAGCAGCCAATGGTGTTGTCATAGCCCCAGCTCAGGCGGGCGAGCACGGTTTGGCGATCGGCGGTCTTGGCGACATCAACTGGGCTCTCACCGAATTTGTGGTGCTCAAAACACTGTCTTGAGGAATCGGTCGGGACCTCAGGGAGTTTTTGAGGCGGCGGAGCGGCCCGCAACACAGCCAGGGCCCGTTCGTCGAGGGTGAGGTAGCAGCCAATGTCGTCGTGCCAGTTCCAGTTCGTCTGCGCAAGCACAGTTTCGCCGTCGGCGGTCTTGGCCACATCCACCGGCTGAGCCCCGAACCCGTGAAACTCAAAGCACTGCTCCGCCACACTCTGCTGGTCCTGGCTCTGAGCCGTAACCGGGTTGCTTGGTATCGCCGCCACCCCGAATAACAGGGCAAACACCGCGACAACCGAAGCAACCCTGTATTTCACAGCCCCGCACCCTAGCCCGCCGACTAGGGCCTGGCCGGGTTACGATGATGGGGCCATCCTGACCTTCCCGTAAGGCAGGCGAAGTCTCTTCGCAACAAGCTGACCCACGAATACTTTGTCGCAAACCCTGACGTCTTGTGGAACCCCATCACCCAAGATGTGCCCGCCCTGGCGGCAAAGCTCGCAGCAATCAACAGCGCCGCCGGTCAATAACTCCAAATGAGGGAGACCTATACCTCCGCCTGCAGTGGTAGTCGGAAAGGACGTTTTCCGTGTTGCCGATCAACAGTCCGGTGGGGTGGCATTTGGCCTGTTGATAGGGGTGTAGAAGGTGGGTGTGCTAGAAGTTTAGGCTGTGAAACCCAGTGTTGTGTCGAGGGCTGTCGTGGTGTTCGGTACTTGGGTGTTGTTTGCAGCGGGTTTGGTGATTGCGGGGCCGGCTGCGGCTCAAAGCGGTGGGCAGCAGGGCGTGGCGGAGCGGTGCTTTGTGCACCACCAGTTCGGCCGGACGCCAGTCGACGTTGCCAAGACCTCCGATGGCCAGAGTGTTCTTGCTCAGGTGAGTTGGGGCCATCACGATGCCATTGGTTGCTATTTGAGCCTCGACGATGGGGCTTTGACTGCTTTGCGGGCCGCCCCGCCACCCCAGAGCCTGCCCTCCGCAGCGACCGACGCGTCAAGGCGATGTTTCGCGCACCACAAATTCGGCGAGCGGCCAGTCGATGTGGCCAAGTCCTCCGACCGCCAAACCGTGCTCGCCCGGCTCAGCTGGGGCTACAACGACGCCATCGGTTGCTACCTCACCCTCGACGACGCCGCCCTCACCACCCTCCGCACCGCCGCCCAACCGGAGCCCACTCCCAGTCCGACGCCCGATCCCACTCCGGATCCGACTCCTGACCCGACACCCGATCCCACTCCTGGCCCGACGCCCGATCCCACTCCGGATCCCACTCCTGACCCGACGCCGGATCCGACTCCTGGCCCGACGCCCGATCCCACTCCGGATCCCACTCCTGACCCGACTCCTGACCCGACGCCGGATCCGACTCCTGGCCCGACGCCCGATCCCACTCCGGATCCGACTCCTGACCCAACACCCGAAACCCAAGTAGCCGCAGGCGAGGGTCCGTACACCTTTTTCAGAATTGGCGGTGAGGGCAGACTCAACTTCGGGTGTGGTTTGCGCACCGACGGCACCATCGATTGCTGGGGCGACAATAGCCGGGGGCAAGCGACCCCACCTGAAGGGCAATTCACCACCTTTGTCCTTCACTACTACTCCGGGTGTGGTTTGCGCACCGACGGCACCATCGCCTGCTGGGGCGACAACGGACGGCGAGGGGGCCCGCCTAGCGGGAAGTTCTCAAGCATCGTCATAGAGGAGCTTTTTGGGTGTGGTTTGCGCACCGACGGCACCATCGCCTGCTGGGGCGTCAAATCTCGCGGCATTACTGACCCGCCTAGCGGGAAATTCTTGAGCGTCGCGATGAAGGAGCAGTTTGGGTGTGGTTTGCGCACCGACAGCACCATCGCGTGCTGGGGGTATGGTTCCAACGGCGAGACTGATCCGCCCTCTGGCACATTTTCGTCGATCGCGCTGGCCACCGACGATAAGCAGTTTACCCGTATCGCCTACGGGTGTGGTTTGCGCACCGACGGCACCATCGCCTGCTGGGGCGGCAGCAATTTGGGCGGTCGGACCGATCCGCCCTCTGGCACATTTTCGTCGATCGCTCTGCACGACGCCTTTGGTTGCGGGCTGCGCACCGATGACACCATCGCCTGCTGGGGTTTTCCCACCGTCCCCCGCTCGGATACCCTTCCCGAAGGGCGTTTCAAAGCCATCACCGTTGAAAAAACCGGTGCCAATGTGCGGGGTGGTTGCGGGTTGCGCACTGATGACACCATCGTCTGCTGGGGTTTACTGGCCGGCACTGCCCCAGACGGAACATTCACCTCCATCGCCTGGCATAAGGATATCGGGTGTGGTCTACGCACCGACGGCTCCGTCTCGTGCTGGGGACTGGCTACGTTTGCGGCTGGCGGCACGTTTACTTCTACCGTTTTCAGCCATAGGGTCGGGTGTGGTCTGCGGCCTGATCGCACCATCGACTGTTGGGGCGATAACCGATACGGTCAAGCCGACCCACCCTCCGGCCAATTCTCGTCGATCACGCTGTTCGGCGAATACGGCTGCGGGCACCGCCCTAATGGCGCCATTGCCTGTTGGGGCAACAATGATCACGGTCAGGCCGACCCCCCCTCTGGCCAATTCACCACCTTCGCGCTTAGCTGGAATTTCGGCTGCGGGCACCGCCCTAATGGCGCCATTGCCTGTTGGGGCAACAATGATCACGGTCAGGCCGACCCGCCCCCTGGCACATTCACCACCTTCGCCCTCGGCGCAAATAACTACGTTTGCAGTCTGCGGACGGATAGCACCATTGCCTGTTGGGGCAACAACCAATATGGTTTTGCTGACCCGCCCTCCGGCACGTTCACCACCATCGCCCTCGGCACATCTTCGGGCGGCTTGGGTGGAGCGAGTTGCGGGATTCGGACCAACGGCACTATTGCCTGCTGGGGCGGAAATGAATGGTACCCATGGTCTGACCCCCCCGCCGGACAATTCACCGATTTGTTTCTCGGGGAACATCGCCCGGACATTCGCGACGGGGGATTTGGTTGTGCGCAGCGTAAAGACGGCACAGTCGCTTGCTGGGGGAGAAGCGGATTCGGCCCGGTCAACTCGCCGCCAGGACAGTTCGTTAGCATACAAATTGCAACACAAAGGGGCTGCGGAATGCGAGCCGACAGGTCTGTGACCTGCTGGGACGCCTTCAATCCTGGGTTTACCACGTTGGGCGGGTTGGGCGGCGACCCGTTCGAGTCCGTCAGCCTTGGCACATACTCGGGTTGTGCGCTGCGCATCGACGGAACCGCTTCATGCTGGGGCGCATGCGGGCAAGCCCCTACAGGCACGTTCATCTCCGTCAGCAACCAAAATCGGAACGGATGCGGCGTGCGCGCCGACGGAACCGTCGACTGCTGGAGCATTTGGGGCCAAAGCTGGAGCGACTGGCCTAGGTAGGTCCACCTGTCCGGTCAGCTTCCCAAGATGGCCCTGCGAATCGTCTAGACAAGCACTTGGCAGAGGTGCAGCACGTGGGCGTGGTAGAAGGTTGGGCTGTGGGGCGCGGTGTTGTTTCCAGGGCTGTCGTGGTGTTCGGTGCTTGGGCTTTATTCGCGGCCTCGGTGGTGACTGTTGGTTCGGCTACGGCTCAAAGCAGCGGGCAGCAGAGCGTGGCGCAGCGGTGCTTTGAGCACCACAAGTTCGGCCGCCAGCCCGTCGACGTCGCCAAATCCGCCGATGGTCAGACGGTGCTTGCTCAGGTGAGTTGGAATTGGCACGACATCATCGGCTGCTATCTCACCCTCGACGACGAGGCGGTGGCCGCTTTGCAGGCGGACCCACCGCGCCCGGGCCTGCCCTCCGCGGCGACCGACACCTCGAGGCGGTGCTTTGCCCATCACAAGTTCGGAGAGCGGCCCGTGGAGGTGTCCAAGTCCGCCGACCGCAAAACCGTGCTCGCCCGCCTCAACTGGGGTTACCACGACACCATCGGCTGCTATCTCACCCTCGACAACGCCGCCCTCACCACCCTCCGCAACGCCGCCAACCCGGACCCCACACCCAGTCCGACACCGGACCCCACGCCGGACCCCACTCCTAGCCCGACACCGGACCCCACGCCGGACCCCACTCCTAGCCCGACACCGGACCCCACGCCGGACCCCACGGCCGAGCCGACGCCGGACCCCACTCCTAGCCCGACGCCGGACCCCACGCCGGACCCCACGCCGGACCCCACGCCGGACCCCACGGCCGAGCCGACGCCGGACCCCACGCCGGACCCCACGCCGGACCCCACGCCGGACCCGACGCCGGACCCCATCGACGATGACAGAGACATCCTCGCTGCCGAAGCCGAGATGGCCAGGCTGGTGAACGAACTACGCCAAAGCCTGGGTCTGGCACCGCTGTCATACAACGCCGATGTGGCCCGTGTGGCCCGTAATTGGTCACAAGCGATGAGGGACACAGGCGAGTTCGTCCACAACCCGATTTACTCCTCCCAATACCCGCCTGGCTGGTATCTAGCCGGGGAGAACATTGCCTGGGTCTCGGGCTTAGCGCTTCTAGGTGCGTTGCAACTGGCCTTTGACGGGCTCGTGGACAGTCCGGGCCACTACGCCAACATGACAAACCCCGGTTTTAACACCCTCGGTGTCGGCATTGCACTCGAAGGATCAAGGGTCTGGTTCACCCAGAACTTCGCCTACTACCCCTAACCAACCCTTTGCCAAAACTCAATGGACCTGACAAAGCAATGGGGCAAGAAATGGGTGCCACCCGGTATCAGCAGCGGATGGCCATCTGATTCAGCTCATGCGGCGCCAGCGGAGGTAGGCCTCTATTAGTTCGTCTAGGTCGCCGGCTAGGACGGCTTCTACGTTGCCTATGGAGACGGCGGTGCGGTCGTCTTTTACTTGTTGGTAGGGGTGGAGGACGTAGGAACGGATTTGGCTGCCCCATTCGGTTTTTTGGTGTTCGCCGGCTAGGCCGGCGATTTCGGCTTCTCGTTCGGCTCGTTTGAGGTCGGCGAGGCGGGCGGCCAGGATCTGCATGGCGCGGTCTTTGTTCTGGTGCTGGCTGCGCTCGTTTTGGCAGGAGACCACCACGCCGGTGGGCAGATGGGTGATCCGCACTGCGGAGTCGGTCACGTTCACGTGCTGGCCGCCTGCTCCTGACGAGCGGAAGGTGTCGATGCGGAGGTCTTTGTCGTCGATGTCCACCTCGTCGGACACCTTGTCGAAGAAGGGCACCACTTTGAATTGGGCGAACGCGGTGTGGCGGCGGGCGTCGGAGTCGAACGGGGAGATGCGCACCAGCCGGTGTACTCCCCGCTCCGACTGCAACAGGCCGTAGGCGTTGCGCCCCGAGATGGTGAAGTCGGCTGATGAGATGCCTGCCCCCTGGCCCTCCGACACCGAGTCCACCTTGAAGTCGAAGCCGCGGCGCTCGGCCCAGCCCTGGTACATCGCCAACAGCATCTCGGCCCAGTCCTGGGCGTCGGTGCCGCCTGCTCCGCTGTGCAGCTCGCACACCGCATCGGAGCCGTCGTGTTCGCCGCCCAGCAGCGAGCGCAGCTCCAGGGCGTCCACCTTGGCGGTCAGAGATTCCAGCATCTGGGCGATCTCCGGGGCTTGTGACTCGTCGCCCTCCTCCACGGCCAACTCGTGCAGCGTGTCGGCATCCTCCAGCGCGGCCTCCAAGCCGGCGAACAGCTCAATGTCCTCGGCCAGCTCGGCCAGCTCCCGGGTCACCTTGCGAGCCCGGTCGGGGTCGTCCCAAAGGCCGGGGGCGGCCGCGGCTTTCTCCAGGTCGGGGCGGCGGGCGATCAGGTCGTCGATGTGCAGGTAGCGGCGGGCTTCGTCCAGTTTGGATCGGAGCAGGGCGAGGTCGCCGGTGAAATCAGACACGGGGATTATGGGATTAGACAGTCAGCGCCCGCAGCACTGCTTGAACTTGCGGCCTGATCCGCACGGACAGGGGGCGTTGCGAGGGGTCTTGTCGAATTCCGACTTCACCACCGGCGTCTTCGACCTGGGGGCCGACTCCTCCACCACCTCCGGGGCGGCCGAAGCGCTGGCCAGAGTCGACTGGGTGGACGGGTCGGCCGGACCCGTCTCTGTGATGTTGCTGGTACCGGTGTCGTCGGCGCGGGTGGGGGCCTCCACGTTGATCTCGACGTGCATGATGTAGGTGACGAAGTCTCGGGCCACTCCGGCCATCATCTGGCCGAACATCTCGAACCCCTCCCGCTGCCACTCGGTGAGGGGATCCTTTTGGCCGAGGGCCCGCAAGTTGATGCCCTCTTTGAGGTAGTCCATCTCGTAGAGGTGCTCGCGCCAGCGCTGGTCGATGATGCGCAGCATGATCTGGCGCTCCACTTCTCGCATGGCTTCAGCGCCGACCTCTTCTTCCCGCTGCTCGTAGTGGGCCACTGCCTCGCCCACCAGCTGGTCGTAGAGGTCGTCGGTGGAGACCGCGGCGCCCAGCTCTTCGCCCCCCAGCGTGGTGGGCCACAGAACTCGGATCTCGGTCTCCAGCTGCTCTAGGTCCCAGTCGGCGGGATCCTCCGACGTGCATTGCCCGCCGATCACCGCGTCGACCGCTTCGCCCAAGTGCTCGAGGGCGTCGCCTCGCAGGTCTTCACCGGCCAGGATCTGGGCCCGCCGCTGGTAGATCACCTTGCGCTGCTCGTTGAGCACCTCGTCGTACTTGAGCACGTTCTTGCGTGCCTCGGCGTTCTTCTGCTCCACGGTGCCCTGGGCCCGCTCGATGGCCTTGGTGACCATCTTGGCCTCGATGGGCACGTCCTCGGGCAGGGCCTTGTCCATTACCCAGTTCATGGCCCCGGTGGCGAAGATCCGCATGAGGTCGTCTTCCAGCGAAAGGTAGAACCGGCTCTCGCCGGGGTCGCCTTGGCGCCCGGAGCGGCCTCGGAGCTGGTTGTCGATGCGGCGGCTGTCGTGGCGCTCGGTGCCTAGCACATACAGGCCGCCCAACTCCCGCACCTTCTCGCCCTCGGCCCCGCACTCGGCCTCGTATTTTTCCAGCAGCTCTGCTGCCCGGGCCTGGCCCTCGTCACTGGCGGGGTCGAGGCCCTCGGCCACCGCGTCCCGGCGGGCCATGGCCTCGGGGTTGCCCCCCAGCACGATGTCCACCCCTCGTCCGGCCATGTTGGTGGCCACGGTTATGGCGTGCAGCCGACCGGCCTGGGCCACGATCTCGGCCTCCCGGAAGTGCTGCTTGGCGTTGAGCACCTCGTGGGGAATGCCCCGCTTGTTGAGCACGTCGGCCAGCTTCTCGGAGTTCTCCACCGAGACGGTGCCCACCAGCACCGGCTGGCCCCGCTCATAGCGCTCGACCAGGTCATCGACCATGGCGTCGAACTTGCCCTTCTCGCTCTTGTAGATGAGGTCGCCCTCATCGGCCCGGACCACCGGCAGATTCGTGGGAATCGGCACCACGTGCAGGCCGTAGGTGCTGAACAGCTCGTTGGCTTCGCTCACCGCGGTGCCGGTCATGCCGGCCAGCTTGTCGTAGAGCCGGAAGTAGTTCTGGAGGGTGATGGTGGCCAGGGTCTGGTTCTCTTCTTTGATCTTCACCCCCTCTTTGGCCTCCACCGCCTGGTGCAGTCCCTCCGACCAGCGGCGGCCATCCAGGATCCGACCGGTGAACTCGTCGACGATCTTCACCTCGCCCCGCTGCACGATGTAGTCCTTGTCGCGGTGGTACAGCTCCTTGGCCCGCAGCGCGGCCTGGAGCTGGTGAACCAGGTTGGCGCTGACCGAGTCGTAGAGGTTCTCCACCCCCAGCGCCCGTTCCACCGCATGCACCCCATCCTCGGTAGGAGCCACGATGCGCTTCTCCTCGTCGACGTCGTAGTGGACGTCTCGCCGCAGGCCGCGCACCACGCTGGCGAACTTGTAGTACATCTTTGCTGCATCGGCCAGGCGCCCGCTGATGATGAGCGGGGTGCGGGCCTCGTCGATGAGGATGGAGTCGATCTCGTCCACGATGCAGTAGCTGTGGCCCCGCTGGACCCGCCGGTCAGCCGACATGGCCATGTTGTCGCGCAGATAGTCGAAGCCCAGCTCGTTGTTGGTTCCGTAGGTGATGTCGCAGCCGTACTGCTCGCGCTTGAACTCCGAACCCCGCTCTCCGGGGACCACCAGCCCGACGGTGAGGCCCAGCCAGCGGTGGATAGCCCCCATCCAGTCGGCGTCGCGGGCGGCCAGGTAGTCGTTCACCGTAACCACGTGCACACCCTCGCCGCCCAGGCCGTTCAGATACACGGGAAGAGTGGACACCAGGGTCTTGCCCTCGCCGGTGCGCATCTCGGCCACCCAGCCGAAGTGAAGGGCCGCGCCCCCCATCAACTGCACGTCGTAATGGCGCTGGCCGATCACCCGCCAGGCCGCCTCCCGCACCACCGCGAAGGCCTCGATCAGCAGGTCGTGGAGGTCTTCCCCGTTCTCCAAGCGCTGGCGGAACTCCCCGGTGCGGGCCCGCAGCGCATCATCCGATAGCGCCTTGGTCTCCGGTTCGAGCGCGTTGATGTCGGGCACCAGGTCTTCCAGTGCCTTGAGCTTCTTGCCCTCTCCAGTGTTCAGGATCTTCTGAAACACACTCATGTCAGCCCTACTCTACCGCTACGCCCTGTCCATCTAGTCAGCAGAGATGGCTTGAAATACGCCTGGCGTGCCCCTGACTGCAGACGCGAAGAAAGGCCGGTTGTCGCTTTAACGGGGCTTAGCTGGCCCGGCGCTCCCGGGAGTGGTGCTGGCGGTCGACCCGGCGGGTCTTGGTGCGACGGAGCTGGCGCTCCAGCTTGGCGATGGCCCGGTCGAGAGCGGCGAACGGCGTCGGTCCGTTCACCCGACTGCGGATGTGATAGCCGTGACCCTCCAGCGTGACCTCGCAGATGTCGGGCTCGGCGATTCGGGGGTTCTTCTCCTCGCTGAACCGGACCGTGGCGTGATCGATGCCCGACAAGTAACGGCTCAGCTTGCCCACCTTTGTTCGGGTGGTCTCCCCCAGTCTCTGCGACACCTGCATCCCGCTGCTGCTAATGGTCACTTCCATGGCGGCTCCCTTTCGGCTGGGGTTTAGTTGTGACTTCTCATGGTAGCCACACCGGGCGGCCGTTGTGAGGAGGGCAGCGGGGTTGCCCCGGCCACCACCGCGTCCACCCGTTGGGCACCGGCCCGGATCAAGGCCGAGGCTGCCGCTTGGAGGGTGGCTCCGGTGGTGACCACATCGTCAACCACCAACACCGCAGCCTGCGGAGAGCGGCGGGGAGCAAAGACCGGGGCACAGTAACGCTGGCTGCGGCTCCGGCCGGTTTGGCCCGCGTCGTCAACCCGGTTCAACAGTCCGACAACGGGCAGACCGATCTCTCGTCCCAAGGCCCGGGCCAACAGCTCAGCCTGGTCGAAACCCCGACGGCGGCGGCGGCGAGGCGAAGTCGGCGCCCATGTGACCGCGTCAGCAACCAGGTCCGAATGAAGGGCTCCGGCCATGGCCGACGCCACCCAGCGCACGCACGACCGCTGGTTGCGGTATTTGAGCCGGGCCAGCAACTCCCGGCCTGCCCCGACGTAGGCGAAGGCAGCCCACAACCCGGACAGGGGTTCAGGCGGGGGCATCTCCCCCACCGCCCGCATACCAGCCCGACACTGCTCGCACGGCGACGGCCCCGACCCTCCGCATCCCGCGCAAATTTGCAGCAACAACATGGCCCCACCCTAAGGACGACCAGTGACAGTTCGAGCCGGGGAGCACAGCGCTTGAGCTGGCAATACCAAATCGTGTGTATTTTCTCAGCACTAAAGTATGATGAAGGTATGTCAAAAGAACGGGTCACCATCACGGTGGAAGTAGACCTCCTCAACCACGCCAAATCAGCCGTGGAGACGGGCGTCTGCCGGTCGGTAAGCGAGTGGATCTGCGAAGCCATGGCCGAGCAAATGGCCAAGGACGCCCGGCTAGTCGCAATGGATGAGCTGATCGCCGATTTCGAAGCCGAGTATGGCCCCATCACCGACGAGGAGATCGCCGAGCAGGTACAGCTAGACCGAGACGCGTCGGCAGCCTGGAGGTTAGAGGGCGAGAGGAAGCTGGCCGCGTGGCAGCGGCAGCAGGCAGCCCAGCAAGCCGAATGAGCGAGATACTCGATGCGGGCGCATTCATCGCACTGGAGAACGGCGATCAGCTCATACGGCGGCGGTTCCAGCGCGCCCGACTATCGGGGATCCCGCTGAAGACCCACGGCGGAGTCATTGCCCAGGTGTGGCGAGGGGGAACCCGAGGCCAAGCCCGGATGGCAAGAGCTTTGCGATCGGTGGAGATCGTCGCGCTGGATGACGATCTGGGGCGACGAGCCGGGATACTGCTCTCCCGCTGCGGGATGTCGGACGCTATCGACGCCGCGCTCGTCGCCATGGCTGATCACGGCGACGAGATCATCACCTCTGATCCCGACGACCTGGACATCCTTGTGGCCGCCAGCCAGCGCCGGATCAACATCATCCCGGTTTGAGCTGCGTCTTCAGCCGCAGCAACACGGTCCATTGATCAGGCACCGACCGGTTGTCAGCCGATGCTTGTGCTGATGCCCTGTTCGGTGATGAAGCCGGTGACCAGTTCGGCGGGGGTGACGTCGAACGCCCAGTTCTGGGCGGCCATGCCCTCGGGGGCAAGCCGCACTCCGCCCACCTCGACCACTTCGGCACCGGGGCGCTGCTCCACCACGATGTCCGATCCCGACGGGGTGGCCGGGTCGATGGTGGATGTGGGCGCGGCCACATAGAAGGGAACTTCGTGGTACCGGGCCAGCACCGCCAGAGAGTAGGTGCCGATCTTGTTGGCCACATCCCCATTGGCCGCGATGCGATCGGCCCCCACTATGGCCAGGTCAACCTCTCCGGCGGCCATGAGCGAGCCGGCCATGGAATCCACCACCAGGGTTGCGGGGATGCCGAGCTGTTGAAGCTCCCAGGCGGTGAGCCGGGCGCCCTGGAGCACTGGTCGGGTTTCGTCCACCCACACCGAGGGTCGTCGCCCGGCCTCATGGGATGAGCGGATGACGCCTAGTGCAGTCCCCCAGCCGACGCAGGCCAGCGATCCGGTGTTGCAATGGGTGAGCACCCGGGCGCCGTCGGGCACCACCTCAGTGCCGTGGGCCCCGATGGCCTGGTTGACGGCCACATCATCGGCCGCGATCCGCACCGCCTCGGCCACCGGGTCGGGCGCGGCCAAAGCTCGGTCCACCCCCCAGGCCAGATTCACTGCCGTTGGCCGGGTGGCCTTCAGCATCGAGGCCACCTCGGACATGTCTCGGCCCTGCATGGAGGCCAGAGCCACTCCCATGGCCCCGGCGGCACCCAGCGCAGGCGCGCCCCGAATGGCCAGTGTGGAGATGCGCTCGCACAGCTTCTCAATACTGTGCACCTCCACCAACACCAACTCGTCGGGGAGCCGCCGCTGGTCGATCAGCCGGATGTGGTCGCCCATCCACTCGATGGTGGGGGGAATGGGAGAGCCCTCAAGCCCCGGCGACGACATCGCTCAAACCGTCCGAGTCAGTACCGGTAGTGGTCGGCCTTGAACGGTCCGTCGGTCGACACCCCCATGTAGTCGGCCTGGGCCGGGGTGAGCGTGGTGAGGCGTACGCCGAGGGCGTCGAGATGCAGCCGGGCCACCATCTCATCCAACTCCTTGGGCAGTGTGGTCACATCGGTGCCGTAGGCCTCCGCGTTGGCGTGCAGTTCCATCTGGGCCAGAACCTGATTGGTGAAGCTGCACGACATCACAAAGCTGGGATGACCGGTGGCGTTGCCCAGATTGAGCAAGCGCCCCTCCGACAAGATGATCACCGAGTGGCCGTCGGGGAAGACGTATTCGTCCACCTGGGGCTTGATGTTGATGCGCTGCACGTCAGACAGGGCGTTGAGCCCGGCCATGTCGATCTCATTGTCGAAGTGGCCGATGTTGCCCACCACGGCCTGGTGCTTCATCCGGCCCAGATGCTCGGCGCTGATCACGTCCTTGCAGCCGGTGGCGGTGACGAACAAGTCTGCGGTCTCCAGCACATCCTCGAGCCGTTGGACCTCGAAGCCCTCCATGGCCGCTTGCAGCGCGCAGATGGGATCCACCTCGGTAACCACCACCCGGGCGCCCTGGCCCCGCAGCGATTGGGCGCAGCCCTTGCCCACATCTCCGTAGCCGCACACCACGGCCGTCTTGCCGCCGATCATCATGTCGGTTCCCCGGTTGATGCCGTCGATCAGCGAGTGCCGACAGCCGTAGAGGTTGTCGAACTTCTGCTTGGTCACCGAGTTGTTGACGTCGATGGCCGGGAAGCGCAGCGTGCCGTCGGCCTTCATCCGATAGAGCCGGTGGACCCCGGTGGTGGTCTCCTCCGACACCCCTCGAACGCCCTCAGCCATGGCGGTCCACAGTCCGGGCTCGCTGTCCAGGGTGCGCCCCAGCAGACGGCGGATCTCGGCCAAGTCCTCGGAATCGGCCTCATCGGGATCGCCGGCGTCGCCGACAGCCTCGGCGTCGGCCCCCATGTGGACCAAAAGGGTGGCATCGCCGCCGTCGTCCAAGATGAGATTGGGCCCCCCGCCGTCGGGCCAGCGCAGCACCTTCTCGGTACACCACCAGTACTCCTCCAGGGTCTCGCCCTTCCAGGCGTAGACCGGAACCCCCTGGGGGTCATCGGGCGTGCCGCTGACACCCACGGCCACCGCGGCGGCAGCGGGATCCTGGGTGGAGAAGATGTTGCACGACGCCCAACGCACTTCGGCGCCTAGTGCGGTGAGGGTCTCGATGAGCACCGCGGTCTGCACGGTCATGTGGAGCGAGCCGGTGATGCGGGCCCCGGCCAAGGGCTGGCTGTCGAAGTGCTGGGCCCTCAGGGCCATCAGGCCGGGCATCTCGTGCTCGGCCAGGCGGATCTCCTTGCGTCCGGCCTCGGCCAAGGCCAAGTCGGCCACTTTGAAATCGTGTTCAAGGGTCAACGCGACCCTCCCTTGCTGTTGAGGTTTCCTGGCGGTCTTTCCCGCTTGAATCTAGGGAGTATGCCTGGCGGAGCCGTCATTGGGTGCGACCGGACAGCGCCTGTCGAGCAGCCACGACCGCCGGCACCGGACCGGGATCGAGGCCCACTGCGGCAGCCATCTCCAAGGCGGTGATCGATCCCTGGTACATGAGGTCAAAGATCTGGGCCACCGGGCCCTCTCCGGCCGCCTCCACGGTATAGACGGCGGCCACCACCTCGTCCATGAGGTCGATCATGATGTCGAAGCCCCGCATCACCTCGGGGTGCTCGTGATCGTGGCGCAAAACCACCATGCTGAACACCTGCCGGGTCAGATCGCCGTGCTGGCCCCACCCGGCGATCTCGTTGTGCAGCAGGTCGGGCACGCCGGCGCTGAACGCCGGGGCCTTGGCACTGGTGTTGATCATGTTCTTCCAGTGCCGAGCGGCCACCGAACCCAGCCCTCCCCCGCCGTAGATCAGCGGCACGGTGCCAGCGAGGCGCCGGGCCCGAGCGGCTGACGATGCGCGAGACGCCTCCCGGCGACTGCGAATCTGATCGACAGCAAAGCGCACCCATTGGGATGCCCCGGGGAACAGCCCCATCTGCTCGAGGATGATCATGGGGGCCACGGTCAGAACGCTCAACCCGGCTCTGGGCGGGTACAGCATGGGGTCCACTTCGACCAGCGGGGCGCCCCAGGCGTTGGCCATCTTGGCCAGCTGGCCGCCGCCGGTCACTGCCACGACCCGCCCCCCCGCTTCGGCAGCCTGGGCCGCGGCCTGGACGATCTCCGGCGTGTCGCCGCTGGCGGAGAGGGCGAACACCAGAGTTTGCTCGTCCACATACGAAGGCGGCTGGTAGCTCTTGACCACCACGATGGGCAGGGGCATGAACGGCCCCGCGGTAACCGCCAGCAGATCGCCGGCGAACCCGCCCGGTCCCATTCCCAGCACCAGCACATTGGTGATCTCGGAGCGGTTGGGCAACCCGGGTAAGTCTGTGGTCCGGTCGAGCGCGTCCAGCATCTGCTCGGGCAGCCGATTGACCGCTGGCCACATCCCCAGTGTGTCCACCCGCTCGCTCATCGGCGGCTCCGATCTTTGGTGGGCGTGCGGTTGCTCACGGGTTAAACGTGAAGGGAATGGACTCAGACTCAGCCCTGGCCATCAGGCGCTCGTGCTCGGGCTCGTCCACGGCATCGGCCTCGTCGATGAGCATGTTGGGGATGTCGTCTTCCACCAGATAGCGGCGGTGCAGGCGGGGGTTGTAGAGGGTGTCCTCGTCGGGGAAGTACAACAGCGGCCCTTTGTCGTCGGGACAGGCCAAAATCTCAAGAAGTCGGGGGTCCAGCGCCATGGCCACAGTCTTACCGATGGGCTGCCCCCGCTGCCCTATTCCCGGTGGTTGGTTTGGGCGCGGAACACCAGCCCGGTTCCCGAGATGGCGTACTCACCGGTCCCCGCTGGCAGCCACACTGCCTCGCCGCCGGTGATCTCGCAGCCGGCCGCGCTGACCTGGCCTGACGTGCAGAGCACGATCTCTGGACCATCAGGCTGACAGCGAACTTCCCCTTCCACCTCGATGCGGCTCAGGCAGAAATCGGGCACTGGGGGCCGAAACGTAAAGTGCGAGCTGTCGGGGGTCATGACCGGAACTTGGTCAGCACGGCAGTCCACCACTTCCAAGAGGGCAGCAACATCCACATGCTTGGGGGTGAGCCCGCCCCGCAGCACGTTGTCGCTGTTGGCCATGATCTCCACCGCCACCCCGTGCAGGTACACATGCAGATTGCCAGCCTCTAGAAAAAGGGCTTGTCCTGGGCTCAGTTCCACCAGGTTCAGCATCAGGGCAGTGGCCACGCCGATATCGCCGGGATGTTGCTGGCCGATTCGCACCGCCCACTGCCGCTCAGCGGGATAAGGGCCGGGCATGGCGCAGGCTTCCACCACGCGGTGGGCGATCTCCGCACCGGCTGACGGGGGTCGCTCCAGCAGCCATCGAAGTGCTTGGTCGGACTGGTCCGCCACCAAAAAGCCGACTGCTGGGGTCAGATCGGAGACCTTGAGCGAGTCGAGTAGCTCTGCCGCGGTGCTCGGCGGTCGGAACCCGCAAAATGCGGTGAATGGCTCCAGCGCGCAGATCAGTTCCGGCTTGTGGCTGCGGTCGCGATACGACCGATTGTCAGCATCAACGGGGATGCCCCGCTCATCTTCGGCTTCGAACCCCGCCTGGGCCTGCTGGCGGGTGGGGTGGGCCTGGAGCGAGAGCGGCTGGTCCACCGCCAAGATCTTGAGCAAAAAAGGCAGTTCATTGCCGAACGACCGGGTGGTTTCCGCTCCCAGTTCGGCGACCGGGTTGTCGGCGATCACCTCGTCGAGTGAATGGTCCTCGCCGCCGCGTCGCAGCATCGACGGTCCCCGGGGGTGGGCGCCCAGCCACAGCTCAGCCTGGGGCTCGCCGGTGGGCGGCACGCCCATAATCCGGGGCAAGGCCTCCCGCGACCCCCATGCGTAGCGCTGCACCGTCCCACGCAGCACGCCCGGCTTGCTCACAACCTCAACGTAAACACAAAGAACCCCGCGGTGCCCCTCAAGCCAGCCAGATCAGATTGATCACCGCGATCAGATTGAAGCCGACGTGGGCCCAGATGGCCGGTCCCAGCCGCTTGTATCGCTTCACCAGCAAAGCCGCGATGATTCCGAAGACCACGAGTGCAGGAAACTGAAGGAGTTGGAAGTGCACAGCTCCAAAGACAACCGAAGACACCAGCACACCTGCCACCGGTCCCCATTTCCGCTCGAAAGCCCTCAAGGTGAGCCCCCGGAAGAAAAGCTCCTCGAAAATAGGTGCCCCCACCACCACCCCCAGCATCACCAGGGCGATGTCGCCGGGGGAAGCGGCTCGGTCGGTGATCTGCCGGGCAGCCTCGCTCACGTCGAAATCGAAGAACTGTTGAAACGGGGCATAGATGAGCCACACCACGACGATTTGGGCGAATACGCCCACTGCCAGCCCCACGGGGATATCCGACATCCTCATCGACCAGCCGAAGTCTCGGCGCAAGCCATTTCCCCGAAAAGTTGCCGCCACCACCGCAGTAAGCCCCAGCCCAGCCCATAGCCCAAGCTGTCCTACCGGCAGAGTCCACAACGGCAGCGCCGGATCGCTTCGCTCCAGATCGAGGTGGTCGCCCAATCCGTAACGACCGACGTATGACCCTGTACCCGTCTCCCCGCCGGTATCCAGATCGAACGCGGCCAGCACGGCAATCAAGACCACGACTGCCGCTACCCATGAGATCATCAAGCCGATGAACACATCGGGCAGACCCCAGCGGATCTCCCGCACTTTGCTCTGATCGTTGGCTGCCACCGGCCCGCAGCGTAATGGTGACTTTGTCACCAAGCCCTCGTAGAATTGTCCAATGGCCTCTCCCCCGCCGCCACCTCCTCCGCCGCCAGAGCGGCGAGACCCCGAGCGCGGGCCGGGTCAGCAGCAGCCCCCACAGAGCCGGATGCCCCGCTGGGTGTGGTTCATCGTGCTCGGGCTGTTGGCCGCTTTGCTGTTCTCCAACGTTTTCCGAGGTGATGACAACGGCAGGCAGGTCTCCTTCGACGTGCTCTTGACCGCGGTCGAGGACGGCAAGGTTGCGGAAGCGGAGTACAACAACAACACCGGTGCCATCAAGGGCACGATGATCGAGGGCGCGACGGTGGAGATCGAAGGAGAGACGGTGGCCGTCTCCAGGTTCCACACCACCGGGAGCGTCCCGCTGGGAGACGCCAACGAAAAGCTCCTGCTGGAGAACATCCCCACATTCGAGTTCCACACCCCCCGGAGCAGTATCTGGGCCAGCATCCTGCCGCTTTTGATTCCCGTTGCGCTGATCTTCTTGATCTTCTGGTGGTTCCAGCGCCGAGCCCAGGGGCAGATGAGCGGGATCATGTCCATCGGCCGCTCCAAGGCCAAGACCTACACCACCGAGCGGCCCGGAACCACCTTCGAGGACGTGGCCGGCTATGAAGGGGTCAAGAAAGAGATCGTCGAGGTCGTCGACTTTCTCAAGCATCCCGACAAGTTCGCCCAGATCGGCGCTCGCATACCTAAGGGCGTGCTGCTCGTGGGGCCGCCGGGCACCGGCAAGACGCTCATCGCCCGCGCCGTGGCCGGCGAGGCGGGGGTGCCGTTCTTATCGGTCACCGGGTCGGACTTCATGGAGATGTTCGTCGGCGTGGGGGCCAGCCGGGTGCGGGACCTGTTCCAGTCGGCCCGCAAGATGGGCCGGGCCATCATCTTCATCGATGAGATCGACTCCATCGGCCGCAAGCGGGGTGCCGGGCTCGGCGGCGGCCACGACGAGCGGGAGCAGACCCTCAACCAGATGCTGTCGGAGATGGACGGTTTCGAGGCCACCGAGGGCATCGTCATGATGGCGGCCACCAACCGGCCCGACATCTTGGATCCGGCGTTGCTGCGGCCGGGACGGTTCGACCGCCAGGTGGTGGTTCCGCTGCCCGAGGCCGACGACCGGCTGCAAATCCTCAATGTCCACGTCCGGTCTAAGAAGATCGCCGCCGATGTGGATCTTCCCCTGATCGCCCGGGGATCACCGGGCATGAGCGGGGCTGACCTCGCCAATCTGGTGAACGAGGCGGCGCTGTTCGCGGTGCGCAGCGATTCGGATCAGATCCGCATGATCCACTTCGAGAACGCCCGTGACCGGGTGCTGATGGGCCAACGGCGGGAGTCGATGGTCATGTCGGAAGAGGAGCGGCAGATCACCGCCTACCACGAGGCTGGTCATGCGGTGTGCGCCGCGGTACTGCCCCACGCCGACCCGCTGCACAAGGTGACCATCATTCCCCGGGGCATGGCCTTGGGGGTGACCATGACCCTTCCCGAGGAAGACCGTCACACCCTGCGGCGCAACTATCTCGAAGACATGCTGGTCATGCGCATGGGCGGGCGCATCGCCGAGGAGCTGGTGTTCGGCGTTTCGTCCAGCGGCGCGGCCGACGATTTGGCCGGATCCACGGAATTCGCCCGGCGCATGGTGCGCGAATGGGGCATGAGCGACCGGATCGGGCCGATGGCTTGGCGGAGCTCGGGTCAGGTGTTCTTGGGCGACGAGATGATGACTAGCCGGGAATACAGCGACGAGACCGCCCGGGTCATCGACGAGGAAGTGGCTGAGATCTTGCGGGCCCAGGAGAACCGGTGCCGGGAGGTGCTTTCCAAGCACCGCAACGGCTTGGACCTGGTGGCCCGGGCTTTGCTGGAGCACGAGACGATCTCTGGTGAAGAAGTCTCCCGGCTGGTGGAATTGGGCACCGAAGGCCCTATCGAAGATCCCCGAGACGTGATCGGCGCTGCTCTGAGTTCTCGGAGCACGGCGGCAACGCGGGGCTCGGCTGCGACCACCGCAGCTTCGGCGGCCGACATGGAGGAGCCTGACGCCCCGGAGTCGTGGCCCGCACCCTGATCGCTCTGGGGGTCATCGCCGGTGCTCTGGCGGCGGCCTGGCTCTATCGCCGCTTCCGCCCCTTGAACCCGACTGCGCCCACATACTCGGTGCCCACCCGACTGGAGCGCTGGGACTTCGCCCAGCCCAATGCCGACTGGCTGCTGGCCGTGTTCACCTCGAAGACTTGCTCGACCTGTGCGGCGGTACTCAAGGCGGCTGAGGGGTTGGCCGACGAGGCGCTGGCGGTACAGGAGGTAGAGCATCGACGCCACGGCGAACTGCACCGCCGCTACGCGATCGACGCGGTTCCCCTGACGGTTTTGGCCGATCAGGACGGCGCAGTGTGCGCCTCTCTGGCCGGACCGGCTACCGAGGCGGAGCTGTCAGCTCTCGTCGCATCGGCCCGCCAGCTCCCGGATACAGTCTGATCCAGTGGGTTTGTCGAGGGATTTGGCGCAGACCCGAGAGTTCTTCACCTCTCGGGCGGCCGGCTGGGAGGACCGCCACCCCGATGACGACATCTTGTTCAAATGGGCGGTGGACCAGCTCAAGCTTTCCTCCGGAGACGTAGCCGTCGACGCCGGCTGCGGATCGGGCCGGGCGCTGCCTCCAATGCGGGCCGCGGTGGGTCCCCGCGGCGCAGTACTGGGCATCGATGCCACTCCGGCCATGCTCCACGAGGCCGCCCGCCTCGGACGGCAGGCTATTTCGGTGTGCGCCATTGGAGATGTCGGAAAGTTGCCCGTGCGGGATGGCTGTGCCGCCGGAATCCTGGCTGCTGGACTGCTTCCCCATCTGCCCGACCCCGCGGGGACGCTGCGGGAGCTGGCCCGAGTGGCTCAGCCCGGCGCCCGACTGGCTGTGTTCCATCCCATAGGCCGTCTCGCCTTGGCCGCCCGCCACAAGGACCGGGGCGCCCAGGCCCACGACATGAACATCGACCCTCACCGCATCGGGCCGCTGCTGGCCGAAGGGGGCTGGGAGTTGGAGCTTTTGGACGATGCCCCCGACCACTACCTGGCCCTGGCGGTGCTCAATGGCTGATCAGGACGCGGTCTTGTTCGAGGTCGCCGACGGGGTGGCGTGGGTGACCATCAACCGCCCGGAGGCTCGCAACGCCGTCAACCAGGCGGTATCGGCGGGTTTGGCCGAGGCATGGGATCGGGTGGAGTCCGACGATGACATCGCGGTGGCCGTCTTGACCGGGGCAGGAGAAGTCGCTTTCTCTGCCGGGGCCGACCTCAAGGAGATGGCTGCCCGAGCTGAGCGTGGACTGCCGTCTCACTTCGTCGGGGGGCGCTTGGCCGACGGCGGGGTTACCAAGCCGGTAATCGCCGCGGTGAACGGTCTGGCCTACGCCTTCGGCTTCAATCTGGTGATGCAGTGCGACCTGTGTGTCGCCGCCGACCACGCCCGCTTGGGCATTCTTGAGGCCAAAGTGGGTCGGGGCTCCCCATGGGCCAATCAGCTGGGCTGGCTGATTCCGCCCCGAACAGCCATCGAGTTGCTGTGTACCGCCGAGCCGATTTCTGCCCAACGGGCCTACGAGCTCGGCTTGGTCAACCAGGTTGTGCCCGGGCCCGAGCTGAAACCGGCGGCTGCCGACCTCGCCGCGGCGATCGCCGCCAATGCGCCGCTCACCGTCCGGGCCGGCAAGGCCATGATCTGGGCCACCGCCGGGCTGTCCCCCGCCGAGGCGGCCGCCATCGCCGACGAGATCTACGAGCCGGTATACGCCAGCGACGACGCCCAAGAGGGACCTCGGGCCTTCGCGGAGAAGCGCCCTCCCCGCTGGCAGGGTCGCTAGGCCACCACGCTCAACAGCTCATCCAGATTCTGAGGGCCGGAGGTTCTCCGGCCTTGTTCGATCTCTCGCACCATCTTGAACACTGCGTCATTGGCCGGGGTGGGGATGCCCAGACGCAATCCTTCTTGGCTGACGAACCCGCTGAATGAATCGATCTCCGTTCTGCGGCCTTGCTCGATGTCGGTTGGCATCGAACCTTTGACCTCGCCCAACTCGGTGGCGGTAGCGGCCCATTTGGTGACTAATTCGGCGGCCCCCGGTCCGCCCTGTCCTCCTGTGAGGATTAGTTGGGCTTCTATCCCGCTCACCGGCTCGATGGAATGACCCAGTGCCTGGCCAATCGCCACGGCCTCCGAACCACAGGCCAGGCTCACCCGACGGGGGCCGGGCTGCTCCCGGCAATCCCGGGCCCGCCCGCCGAGTGCCGCGTTGACCGGGTTGCTCATGCAGTTCATCACCAGCTTCGACCAGATGGCCCCCCAGATGTTGTCGCTCACCGGAGTGCCGATCCCCTCCCCTAGAGCCGATGACACCCGCTCCAGCCGGTCGGTGCGGGTTCCATCGAGTTCGCCGATCTGAAGCGTGGGCGGCCAATCGAGCCTCACCCGGCTCGGTTCGACAAGCGCGGCGGGAAACAGCACGACAGCACCTATCACCGGCTCTGGGCCCAGCAGCTCGACCAATAGGGGTTCGTTGACCCCATTCTGGGCCGAGATCACCGTGACACCTTCGGCCAGCCGAGGGGACAACCGCGCGACAAGCGACCGGTTGTCGAACGCCTTGGCCGCGATGACCAGCACATCAATGGGGGCTAACCGAGGCCACTCCCCGATATGCCACGCGGGAAGCCGAACGCTTCGCTCTCCAGTCGAATCTGGACCCACCAAGCGCAAACCGTCGGCCCTAATGGCCTCTATGTGTTCGGCCCAAGCATCGATCACGCTGACGTCGCCGCCGCTGAGGGCCACCTCGCCGGCAATGGCACCGCCAATTCCCCCGGCGCCAGCCACAACCACATGCATCATCGCCATGATATTGGCTCGCCTAAGAGCCGGAACCCGGCTGGCCGTGCTACGAATTTCCCATGGCCCTCACCCGATATCGCGACGTGGAGTGGTTCCAACCCGGCGAGAACCCCGACCCGGAAGACACCGATTTGCAGAAAGCGTGGCTGCACCGGGGGTCATTCTTCGCCCATGCCATCCGGCTGGCGCCCGGCTATGTGATTCCACCCCACAGCCACGACCGCGACGAGCTGATGGTGGTCCTGGCCGGCAGCGCCACTCTAGACAGCGGAGTGGTAGTAGAGCCCCCCGACACACTGCTATTGGCCGCTAACGTCGAGTACGGCTTCACCGCAGGACCTGAAGGCATGGAGTTCATGGTGGTTCGCACCGGCCAAGCGGGCCTGACCATCACCGGATGAGCGCACCGGCCAAAGACCTCACCCCGCTGGTGCGGCCCCGGTCCATCGCGCTGGTGGGGGCCACCCCGCTGGAGAGCAACAAGCTGGGATCCTGGGCGCTGGGCAACCTGCTCAAACACGACGTTTCCGCGGAGCTCTACCTGGTCAATCCCCGTTACGACTCGCTGGAAGGGAGGCCCTGTTATCCCGACCTGGTGTCACTGCCGGAACCCCCCGAATTGGTGCTGATACTGGTACCGGCGGCTGCCGCTATCGACGTGCTCCGCCAGGCCGAGGCGCTCGGCAGCCGGGCCGCCATCTTGTTCAGCAGCGGGTTTGGCGAAGGAGACCGGGCCGGATCCCCGCTTGATCTGGAGCTGAAGGGCTTCCTGAGCGAAACACCGATGGCGGTGTGCGGGCCCAACACCAACGGCATCATCAATTGCATCGACCGGGTCGCGGCTGGGTTCCCCCCGTATGCCATGGCCGACGAGCTGCCCGCGGGGAATCTCGGGGTGGTGTCTCAGAGCGGGGCCCTGGTGTCGTCACTGGTCCAGCATTTGCTGGGCAATGGCCTCGGCCTCACCGTGGGGTTCGCGGTGGGTAATGGCATCGATCTCACGGTGGGTGACTACGTCCGGTACCTGGCCACCGACGATCGCACCGAGCAGATCGTGGTGTATGCCGAGGGACTGCACGATGCCGACCGATTCTTCGCGGCGGCTGATGAGGCCCGAGACGCAGGAAAGCCCGTGCATGTGATGAAGGCCGGCCGCTCCCCCGAGGGCGCCGACGCGGCCCGTAGTCATATCGGGGCCTTAGTGGGCGACTACGACGCGTTCGCGGCCCGCTGCCACCGACACGGCATCCTCATGGCCCACGACTTGGCCGAATTGGCCGCGCTCCCCTTGGCCCGGGGCCGCTGGGGGCGCCGGATCGGCGTGCTGTCGTCGTCGGGGGCCATGGCAGGAATTTTGGCCGATTCTGCCCGCGAGAACGGCTTCGAAGTCCCCCCATTGGGACCGACGAGCCACTCGGCTTTGGCTGAGTGCATGACGCTGGGCGAACCCCGCAATCCCCTGGATCTCACCGGCCAATCGGTGGTCGACCACGATTTGCTGCCCGCCGCACTCGAAGCCATGGGCGACGACCCCGGTTTGGACGCCCTGGTACACGGGATGCTGATCGGCCCCGAAATCATTATTGACAAGCAAATGGACGCCCTCGTGGCTCAGGCCAACCGGGGAACGCCGGTGGCAGTGTTCAGCGCACCGGGGTGGCATCCGGTGGACTACCCCAAACTGGCCGATGCCGGCATCCCGGTGTTCAACTCCCCTGATCGCCTGTTCCGCTGCCTGGCGGCTTGGGAAAACCGGCGGGACTCGAAACAGCCGAGCGAAGAGCCGCACACTTGGCCGGATGAGACCTTGGACAACCTGCTGGCCGACATAGCAGCCCCGGCCTGCGCCCCCGCTGAATACCCCGAAGACCAGTCGGCCGCGGTCAAGCTCGTAGGCGATGGCCTGAACCACAAGACCGATCTGGGTTTAGTCGAGCTCAACGTGAAGCCCGGCGACATCGCGGCAGTCGCCGACCGCCTGGAAGCCCGCCGCCGTGAATTGGGCCTGTCGGATGCTGTGGTGGTGGCCCAGCCCATGGCCGGTCCCGGCATCGAGCTGGTCGTCGGAACCAGGCTGGACCCGGAGGCCGGTCCCTGCGTGGTGGTCGGCCTCGGAGGGGTGTTGGCCGAACTGGTCGACGACGTGGCCATTGCCCCCGCTCCGTTGAACATCGTGGAGGCCCACGCCCTTTTGGACGCCACCCGGGCCGGAGCGCTGCTAGACGGCTACCGAGGACATCCACCATACGACCGGGACGCTGCCGCCGAGGTGCTGGTTCGACTCGGGTACATCGCCGCCCGCCACCACACCGAGGCCGAGATCAATCCGCTCATCGTGCATACTTCAGGGGTCACCGCCGTCGACGTGCTCATCGGCGGCCACTGAGCAACTTCGGCACGAAGAGGCGCCCATGGAGTTCACCCCCGAACAGGAGATGCTGCGGGAATCGGTACGGGCGTTCGCGGCCAAGGAGTTGCCCGACGGATTCGCCCGGGAGTGGGACATCAAGGGCGAGCCCCCGCTGGAAACCTACCAGCGGTTCGCCGACGCAGGGTTCATGGGGGTGGGCATCCCCGAGCAATACGGCGGCCAGGGTGGCGGCATCGTGGAGGTGGCCATCGTGCTGCACGAGCTGAGCCGGGCCATGATGTCGTTCGCCATCATGGTCTACCGCTCGGCCATCCACGCCTCGGGTGGGCTCCAGATCTACGGAACCGAGGAGCAGCGGGAGCGATTCCTACCCGGCATCGCCTCCGGGCAATACAAGTTCTGCTTCTCGCTCAGTGAGCCCGACGCGGGATCGGACGCCTTCAACCTGAAGTGCCGGGCTGAGCGCGACGGTGACGATTTCGTGGTGAACGGCACCAAGATGTGGAATTCCTTCGCCCGCCACGCCGACTATGTGCTGCTGGCTACCCGCACCTCCGATGAGCCGAAGAAGCAAGACGGCATCACGTTCTTCGTGGTCGACCTGTCCAGCCCCGGCATAGAAATCACCCCTATAGAAACCATCGGCGAGCGAGCCAGCGGCACCAACATGGTTGCCTATACCGACGTCCGAGTCCCGGCGGCCAACATCCTGGGGGCCGCAGGCCAGGGACACCGCAATCTCCAGGCCAATCTTGAGCGGGAGAGATTCTCCTCGCTGCCCATCAACCTGGGTCCGATGGAGGCCATCTTGGAGGAGGCCATCGAATACGCCAACACCCGGGAGCAGTTCGGCCAGGCCATCGGCCGCTTCCAGGCCGTCCAGCACATGCTGGCCGACGTAGCCGTCGACCTGAACATCGCCCGCACCCTTACCTGGGATTTGGCCCGGCGCATCGCCGCGGGCGAGCAGTGTGCCTTGGAGGTGTCAATGGCCAAGCTGTGGATCAGCGAGGCCATGATGCGGGCCAGCTACACCGGCATGCAGGTGATGGGCGGCTACGGCTACACCCTTGACTCCAACATGCAGCTCCACTGGCGCAACGCCCGTCTCGGCACCATCGGGGCCGGCTCCAGCGAGATCCAGCGCAACATCATCGCCCGCCAGATCGGCGTCGGCCGCAAGCCCTCTTGAGCTATTGGCCGTTGTCTTGGCTGCTTACTGCGAGCGACTGCCAGGGGGGCGCCCGGTGGAATGACCCGTCTTGCATCACGGCGACGATTCGAGCCTTGTCCTGAAGAATCGAGACATCGATAGTCGGATCCCCGTCAATGAGCAGCAGGTCGGCCAGTCGGCCCTCCTCGATGGTGCCGACATCGAATCCGACCATCTCGCCGGCGGTCTTCGTTACCGCCACCAGCACTTCGACCGGCGTGTAGCCGAAGAGATCCACGAAGAGCTGGAGATCGCGCGCGTTGCGCCCGACGGGGTTGTACGGAAAGCCGTAGTCGCCCCCAGGGACCACGCGGATGCCGCGGCGCTTCATCTCGGGGTAGATCCGCTCCATGGCCTCAAGGCCAGAGACCGCACCCATCTGCTCTGCGACCGCTCGGTCGATTCCGAATTCCTCGGCCTCGTGGATGCGGGAATAGAGCAGCCCCGGTGCCGGCGCCACGAACAGCTCATCCCGATTCTCCTCAAGCATGTCGAGCGCCTCTTCGTCGGCGAGGGTGCAGTGGTAGATGCAGCGAAAGCCGGCCCGCACGGCCCGCTTTACCGCTTCGGCAGCCTGGGCGTGGCACGCCAACCACATGCCCGCCTCGCGAGCAGCCACGCCCACCGCCTGGGCTTCTTCCTCGGAGTACATCAGCAGGTTGGCGCCGCCAGGGCTGAATCCATTGTCGCTGGACATGAGCATTTTGATGGTGTCGACGCCGAGGTCGGCCATGTCGCGTACGTACTGCTGAAGACCCGGAATGCTGCGGTCGTGGGTTGGATCGTGCCCCGCGGGCACGCCCATGATCCCTTCCATGCCCTTTTCCATTGCCGAGGCGCGCAGTCGCGGACCCGGCAGTCGGCCGTCGTCGATGTGGTCACGCAGAGCCACTTCCATGCGCTCGCCGAGCGACCCGGCTGAGTAGGCGCTGGTAAAGCCTGCGTCGAGAGTGATTCGTGCGTTCACCGCCGTGGTGAGCATGTGCTCCTCGATCGGGAGATCCATGGCGTTGATGACCTTCTCGATCGACGACGGCCAGGTGAGATGAGCGTGCCCCTCGACCATACCCGGCATGAGGGTGCCGCCCCGGCCGTCTACGACCATGGCCTCGGGGGCGTCGATCTCGTCGCTCCCCGCGATTACCTGCGCGACGCGATTGCCCCGGACCAACAGGGAACCAGGGAAACGCTCGACCCCGGTGCCGTCGAAGATGTGCACGTTCTTGAAGAGGACGGCACCACCGCCGTGTCTTCCGATCATTGCGCATCTCCCGTGTCAGCTACCAGACCCTCCGAGGTGATCCCGGCGATGGCACAGATCTCGTCGTCGTCTGACGTTCCCCCGCTGATGCCTATGGATCCGAGGAGCGTTCCCTTGTCGTCGCGGATGAGCGCTCCGCCGGCGACGGGCACGATCCCGTGCGGCAGCACCTGACCAATTGAGGTGAAGAACTTCGGAACCGCGTCGGCTCGTCGGGCCAACTCGCGGCCGCCGAAACCCATAGCAAGGCACCCGTGGGCTTTGCCCATGGCGATCTCAACCCGACCGATGCCCGACCGCTCGTCGCGCTTTACCACCAGTGGATGCCCGCCCAGGTCAAGCACCACGACCGTCATCGGCGGGAAACCGTGATCGGCCGCTGCCGCCAGCGCGGCGTCGACAATACGGTCGGCTACCGCCAAGGACATGGTGCTACTCACACCGCCCCCGGAATCTCGCTGAATGCCTCGGAAATCCAGTCCGCGATAAAGAGAATTGTAGCCGCCAAATTGACCGCCGGGACCACTAGTGTCCCAGCGGTGGGAGAACCCTCGGTGCTGGCGAAGTTGGCCAGGCGGGACCCAGATGACCTGGCGTTGGAGGATGACTCTCACCAGGTGAGCTGGGCTGAGCTGGACCGGCGTACCCATGCCATCGGGCGGGGGCTGCTGGCCGCAGGGGCCTCGCCGGGCGACCATGTGGGACTGGTGTGCTCCAATCGCACCGAGTTCGTAGAAGTCATGCTGGCTTGCTTCCGATCAGGGCTGAAAATGACCCCGATCAAGACCAATTGGACATCCACCGAGATCGCCTACGTGCTGGACGACGCGGCCTCAGCACTGGTGGTTGCCGACGCCCCCGCGGCCCGAGACGCGGCGGGCGAACGTCCCGTGGTGTGGGTTGGCGACGATTTCGACTCCTGGGTGGATTCCCAGGATCCAACTCCCTTCCCGGCGGGGGGCACCGGCTATCGGATTCCCTACACCTCGGGCACCACCGGTCGGCCCAAGGGTGTGGAGCGCACTCTGGATTCGGAGTCCACCTTTGAGGAGTGGTGGGAGTTCTCTTCGCTGGGCGCTCAAGGGTTGGGGCTTCCCCGCGACGGCAAGCACCTTATGGTGGCCCAGCTCTTCCACGGCGCTCCCCTGGCCTTCGCCCTGGGTGCGTTGGCCAATGGCGCCCCTATGCGGATCATGGGCCGCTGGGACGCCGAGCGGGCCGTGAGGGTGATCAATGACGGCGTGACCGCCACGATCATGGTTCCCACCATGTTCCGCCAGCTCCTTGCCCTGCCCGAGGAGCGCAAGGCCGAACTGGACCATTCCCGCGTGGCCACCGTCCTGCACGGCGGCGAACCCTGCCCCGTGCCCCTTAAGCAGCGCATGATCGACTGGTGGGGGCCGATCTTCACCGAGTACTACGGCTTCACCGAGGGCGGCATGACCATGTGCAGCTCGCCCGAATGGCTGGCCCGGCCGGGCACGGTGGGCACCCCCATTGGAGAGCTGGTCATCCAAATCGTGGACGACGATGGCGAAATCCTGAGCCCCGGTGAGCCCGGCACGGTGTACTTCCGCCGACCCGAGGGACGCTACTTCCGCTACATCAACGCCGACGACAAGACCGACGACGCCTACGACGACTCCGGGTTCTTCTCGGTGGGCGACATCGGCTACCTCGACGAGGACGGCTATCTGTATCTGTCGGGCCGCAGCTCCGAGGTGATCGTGGCCGCGGGGGTCAACATCTATCCAGCCGAGATCGAGGACGTGGTGTTTGCAGTTGACGGGGTGGCCGATGCCTGTGCGGTGGGCGGACCCGACCACGACCGGGGCGAGCAGGTGGTGGTGTATCTGGCCGTGGCCAACGGCTTTGCCCCCGACGAAGTGACCGCAGCCATCGACGCCGCCTGCAATGAGCACCTCGCGGGCTACAAACGGCCCCGCCGCTACATCATCCGCCCCACAGTCGACCGGGACCCCACCGGCAAGGTCCTCCGCACCAAGCTCCGCGATGAGCTGTGGGATGGCCAATTGCCCCCGACCGCCAAGAAAACCTGACCCGTTACGGCGCCCACAGGAGGGTGTCGGCCATGAATTGGCTCCAGGCAAACCAGAACGCCTGATGACCCGTGATCTCGTCGCCGTCGGCGTCGATGGCCCGCACCCCGCCCCCGTCCAGGCGAAGTTCCACGCCGCTCAACTCCACCGCCTCGCCCGCTCTCAGCGCGGCAGCCGCAGCTTCCACCGGGAACGCCACCGGGGTGCCGTCGTCCAGCACCACACCGAACACTTGATCTTGGACGCCGAGGCGTTCGTCCACGTCGCCCACCGGGAAGATAGGGCCATGATCGTCGCGCCCGCCCAGTGGGTTGAAGGGGTACACCCGGCCGATACCGCCGCCCTGGGCAACAATCGTGGTCGCGGGATGCGCAGCCTTCCAGTCGCCCCAGGTGGTGGTGACCACCGTGACTTGGGGAAGCACAAGCCCCTGTCGGTGCAGCGGCCCTGACAGCGCACGCCCGGTGAACGTGTCGAACACCGACTTGGTGACCAAGTCGTACATCACCTTGTTCGACCGTGATAGCAAGCCCGATGTGCGCAAGACGGGCATCTCGACCCCGTTGGGCACGTCGTCGGTGAAATATGCCTGCGCCGAGCCGCATAGCGTGCAGTACGGCATGCCGATGCGGCGCCCCCCGAGCGAGTCGTTGACCATCTCGTGGATTTCCATGATGTGGCGGGGGTAGGCCCTGGCCTCGTCGCCGATCACCACCGCGAACACGATGCTGTCGTCGGGGTACCAGGAGCCTCCCTCGGCGTCGGTCACGCCCGGGTCGTCGAGGGCCGGGATGCAGCCCCGCGGGCACGGCCGGGGATCGCCGAATTCCCGGTTGTCGATCAGCACCCCGCCCCAGCTCACCAAGCGCCAGTCGATGTCGGAGCCGGCGTCTTCGAAGAACGGCTGCCAGCCGGGCTCGATCAAGGTGAACAGCCGGCCCTTGTAGTCGGCGTAACCTTCGAAGACGGGCAGATCCCAGGCAATGAGGTGATCGGTCATCGATTGCCAGGGGCTCCTGATGGCCACCGGATCGTCGGCCAGCGCCGCGCCGGTCAGCTCTTCAAAGGCCGAGACCGCCCCGTTGAAGATGTCGCCGGGGCGAACGAACCTCAAGAGGTCAGACAAGATCCAGGCCAGCCGGGCATCGCCCGACTCGGCGAGCCGGGACACCTCGGCACCGTCGAGCCCGCCGGTGCTCAATTTGGACCAGATGAAGTCGAGTTGGTCGGTGGCTGCCGGTGACAGCGGACCCGTGGGCACCTGGGGCGCAGGCGGGAACTCGTAGCCCAGGAAGTTCCTCAGTCCCCCGGTCTCACGTGGGTCCAGCACCACCGCGGCAGTAGGCGAAGGTGCTGGCGTGGCAGCAACGACCGGCGCTGCGCTGGCAGTCGCGCTGGGGTGGGCACTGTCCTCGTCAGGGGCGTCCGCCGTCGTGGTGGTCGAAGCTGGGTCCCGGTCGGCATTGTCGGCGCCCGCGCACGCCGCGGAAAAAACCGCGGCTCCCACCAGCAGCGCGCCCAAGCGGACATGCACACTGCCACACTAGGTGGCTCTAGTCCCCAGGAGGGACCGCTCGCCTCTTGTTGTTGAGGGAGACCCGTCGGAACGGGCGGCAAGGGCGCGGAGGGGTCCGCCATGCCGCCCGTTCCGACGTTCGGTGGTCTGCTACCGCAGAGCCATTACCACTCGCAGTTGTTGTCGTCGTCGCACACCGCTTGCGTCGCGATGGCGTCGATGATCTCCAGCGAGCGAACTGGGTCAAGGATCACGGCGGTTCCCGTGGTTCCGTCGGAGTTGAACGGCGTGTACGCCGATGTCACGTTGTTCACGCCGCCCGCGGTGTAGTCGCCGGAACCGGTCACACCTTCGTAGTCAACGTCTTCGCCAGCTCGGATCAATTCCAGGCACTCGAGGTACGTGTAGCACACGGTGCCCGGAGCAGAGCCGACCGCCCGCATCGCCGGGGCCCATTCCGACGCCTTCAAGGAGCCCGCAGCTTCAACCGCCAAGGCCGTGTGGACCAAGACGTCGTAGGTCGAGAAGTGGTACAGGTCCGTTGCCGGGCCGAACTCGTCGCCATAGCCGGGAGCACCGTCCCAAGCGGCCGAGAAGTAATCCCAGGCCGGCGTCGTATCGTCAAACGTAAACGCAGCAAAGCCGATGCCCTGCTGGGTGTCTATGACATCGACTCCCATGGTCTCGACGAACTCTTGCAACACCATGCCGGTCTCGCCGATCC
Source organism: Candidatus Poriferisocius sp. (assembly GCF_965204015.1). GTDB lineage: Bacteria > Actinomycetota > Acidimicrobiia > Acidimicrobiales > Bin134 > Poriferisocius. The sequence goes on from NZ_OZ241965.1 coordinate 156,981, forward strand.
ACTCGAGCGACAAGCCCGCTTCAGCAGCCTGCTTGATGATGGTGCCGGCCTCGACTGGGCCTACCTGGAGGATGACCACGTCGGGATTGAGGTCGGCGATGCGTTCTACCTGTGCCCGATACGAAGGCTCTTCGGCCGGCGCATCTATCCGGTCGAGCACATCGATTCCGACGCTTTCGGCCGCGGCCTGAGCCGCATTGGCAGCAAGCTGGAAGCCCTCAACCTGGGTCGCGAAGATGACAACCGAACTGGCACCGATCGATTCCGCATACAGGATGCCGGTGGTGCCAAGGGCCTCGTCCAAGCCCTGGGCTCGGAAAATCGGTTCCGCCGCGGTTCCACCGAGGTTGCCCGGAATGGCCCCGCCGTGGACGGAGGGCACGATCGGGCTGTCGTTCTCGGCCCAATGCTCAATCATGAAAGGCCGGTACGTCCGGTACCCGTGGGCGATGCTGACGATGACGTCCGCGTCGTGGAGATCCAAGCACGCCCGAGCCGCCTGCGGCTCACCGACCGTACCGAGATCCTCCGACACAAGTCGCCATTCTCTGCCGAGGGGCGGGTCCTCGTTGATCACCTCCTCGATCGGGAACCGCACATCGGCGGTCAAGGCCGGGCCATACTCGCCGAACTCACCGGTGTAATAGGCAAGCTCGCACACGATCACTGGTTCATCGGACGGCGCCGCAGCCTCGTCGGCGGTGTCGCCAGCGTCGGCGGTGTCGCCAGCGTCGGCGGTGTCGCCAGCGTCGGCGGTGTCGCCAGCGTCAGCGGAGGAATCGGGCGCCGACGGCTCGACGGAGCTCGGAGCGTCGTCATCGTTTCCACAAGCGCTGGCAATCAGTACAAACCCGAAGATCAGGGCAATGACTTGCATCCACCTCTTGTTGTTCTTCATGGTTGGTCTCCTTTTCTTGTCTGCTCGGGCCTTGGTAGTGGCCCAAGCTCTGGCCCCCCTGGGAGCTAGATCTGGTATCCCTCTCTTAGTAGGTCGGTGGTGACAGCGTCGGCAGACATCGGTTCCGAGCCGACGCCGAGGCTGAGGACCATCACCCGGTCGGCGATGCCGAGGGCTTGGGTTGCGTTCTGCTCTGTCAGCACGATGGACACCCCGCGGGTGCGGTGTATCTCGGCCACCTTCTCGAAGAAGAGCTCGAGGTAGAGCGGAGACAGGCCAGCGGTGGGCTCGTCGAGCAGCAGCACGGTTGGGTCCTGCATCAGGGCGCGACCGCAAGCCACCATCCTCGACTCTCCACCGCTGAGGTTCCCGGCCCGGAGATGAAGCTTGTTGCGCAAGTCGGGAAACGTCTCGAATACTTCTTCGATGCGTTCTTCGTGAGGTCTGGTCCCAATCATCCCGCCGACGGTGAGGTTCTCGAGTACGGACAGATCCGGGAACACCGAGGCTTCCTGGGGCACGTACCCAACTCCGAGGCGCGCTGACTCCGATGCCGCAAGGTTTGTCACATCGGTTCCGTGATAGGCGATGGAGCCGGAAAATGCTGGTAGGAGTCCGGCCAGCGTTGTGAGCAGGGTCGTCTTTCCAGCGCCGTTCGCACCCAAGACCGCGAAAATCTCGTGGCCGACGGTGAACTCGACTTCGTGGAGTACCGCCACACTGCCGTATCCGCTGGAGAGCCCGTTTACGGACACAGCCGGGGTCACGGATGCGCCGCCGCCATTGACCACCGCTTGTTCACGCACTTCCGGCCCCCAAGTAGCTTTCGACCACCGTTGGGTTGGCCCGAATGGTAGCTGGGTTGTCCTTGAGAAGAACTTTCCCCTCCGCCATGAAGATCACCTCATCGCACAAGTCCCAAATCACATCGAGGTCGTGCTCGACGATCACCACCGACGTACCTCTGCTGGCCAGCTCTCGAACCGCGGCCTTTACCCGCTCAGTGTGGTCTTCCGAAAGACCGGCAGTCGGCTCGTCCAACAGAAGAACGGCGGGCTCGAGCAGAAGGCAGCGCACGATGTCGAGCAGCTTCTTGTCTCCGCCCGAGAGGGCGACGGCTAGCGGATCATCGAAGCCGAAGTAGTCGAGCCAGTGTCGGATCTCGTCTTCGTGTCGCTTGCGCACCGTTCGATCCGCCGCCGCGGCAAAGGGACGCTCATAGCGCGCCTCGGTCACCGCTAGCAGCGCGGAGTCGAGGATGGTGAGGTGTTCGAAGTCGGTGATCACCTGGGTCGACTTCACAACGCCAAGCCCGGCCATCTGGCTGGTGCGAGTGGCGGACAGCACCACATCGCGCTGACCAGGTCGGCTGAGGGTGACCGTCCCCCCGTCCAGGGGGATGGAGTGCATGATGAGGCGCATCAGCGTTGTCTTGCCGGCACCGTTGGGACCAAGCAGTCCTTCCACCGGGACGTCGCCGAGTACGAGCTCGTCAACGTCGACGACAACGCGACCCGAAAACGACTTGGTGACGTCGCGAACAAGAATCTGCGGCCGAAGGTCCTCACCAGTCACCATGGAGCCTCCGCATGAGAGCAGGACGCCGCATCTGGCCGAGCAGTCCTTGTGGCCGGAATATCAACATGAGAACGATGGCGGCTCCGAACACGGCCTCGCGGGCCACGGGGAGAGCCTGGGTGTTCCACCCGTCTGGAATCGGGATATAGAACTGGATCACGATGTCGAAGAGGGCGACAGTCAACAAGACGCCGACGACAGCCCCGAACACGCGGGCCGTGCCGCCCAATATCAACGCCGCCAGCGCAGCCAGAGTCACGCTGACATCAAGGCTGTTGATTTCCAGCGACCGCACCATGACCCCGTGCATTGCTCCGAGTAGTCCCATGGCACCCGACGTGACCGTCATCATGCGGAGCCTGGCCGCGGTGGCGGATTTTCCAAGACTGCGCGCCAGCGCTTCGTTGGAGCCAACGGCAATCAACAGACGGCCGTGGGGCGTGCGGTAAACCCTCCAGGCGTAGGCAAAGATCAGGGCCACCACTGCTGTTGTAATGAGCAGCCACGTGAACTCATGGGTCTTCACCCGACCGAAATCGTACGGAAAGCCAAGGCCCCCAAGGCCCAGTGCCCCTCCCGTCAACCCCTGTTGCGTGGTCGCCAGGATCACCACGATCGTGGCAAATCCGAGGGTTCCGACGAGTGTCCCGTCGTCGTCGAGATCTGAGATCAACCACCCGACGACCAAGCCAGCTGCCGCGGCCACAATCGTCGCGATCGCCGCACAAACGAGGAACTGGTATAGGTCCCCAAATGGCCAATCAACCTTCAGATGGGCAACGCCGAACGCATACAGCCCCACGCCCCAAAAGCCCACGACCCCAAAGTTCGCCACCCGGGTCAAGCCGAGCTGGAGATGCACCAAGAGGCCAAGGCCCATGATCTCAACGACCTTGAAAGCACCGAAGATGAGGAACGCGTCGAGCCAGTCGAGGTTCATCGTCAAACCTTCGATGCGTCGGTGAGCCGACGACCACGGAACTTGAGCACGCCGAGAAAGGCGACAACGAGGACGAGCTCCGCGTACAGGCTGTTGCCGTATTCCAGCGTGATCCCGGTCAGCGCGACTCCAGTGGCCATGCCGACCACCACGACGCCGAGCAGGCCCCAGATTCCACCCACCAGCACCACCAGCAGGATCAAGAGGAATTCCTCGATGCCGAGGGAGGACTCCACCGAGGCGCCCGCCCCGTAGAACACGCCGGCCAGACCACCGCACACCCCGGCGACGAACCAGATCAAGATGGTCACGCGGAGAGGCCGAACTCCGCTTGCCTGCGCCAAGCCCTCGTTGCTGGCCAGCGCACGGATCTGGAGCCCATAGCTCGTGCGCTGGATGAACTGGTACACGATGGTCGTCAGGGCGGCGACGCTGGCCAGCGCCAGCAACCGGAACGAGGACACCCCTACCCCGAACACTTCAATCGTGTTGGGAGGCGGGATGTCAAAGGCGCGTCTGCGGTAGCCGAATACGAACTGCAACGCGTGTTGCAGGAAGATTGACAACCCGAAAGAGATGACGATCATCTCGAGGGTGCCCACCCGCCGTTCCTTGGCATAGCGGAATATTGCGAGGTACGTGACCACGCTGAGCACGCCGGCAAGCAGGCCGGCGGGTAGAAGAACCACGTAGAAGCCCAGCCCCCACGAGTTGTTCATCCAGACTGCGAAGTACGCGCCAAGGGTAATGGTCTCGGCGTAGGCGACATTCAGGAGGCCGGTGAGGCGGTACAGCAGGGCGAAGCCGAAAGCGGCGAGCACCAGCGGAGCGTTCTCGGTCGCGCCGACCACGAAGGTTGTCGCCCAGAAATCGAATAGAGCCGCGAGCACCACGACGACGGCGATGACGACGCTGATAGCCCATACCGGTGCCCGCCCGAAGTTGGACCAGCCTTCGCGCTGGCCGGTTGGCGCGGCTAAGCGGACCTGAAAGGACCGCATCAGGATTCCTCCAGTCCGGGCCCCGGCCTTGACGTCGCCGGGATGTCACCAGTGTCTGTTTCGAACAATGAGAACGTGATGTCGCCGGTTCGGCCGGCGATGAGCGAGAAGCCGTGGAGGAAGGGAGGTTCCCGGGTGTACACGTTCTCGAATCCAAGCCGGACGGCCCTGAGCACTGGAGAGTGGGTGATGGCCACAATGGTTGCTCCCGCTCGACCCGCGCTATCGCCGAGGCTCCGGACGAACGACTCGATCCGCCGAGCGACCGCGTGGGCATCTTCTCCAGGCGGGTTCGGATGCTCCAGCCAATAACCGACCCGCTCCTCGGCGCTGATTAGTTTGCCGAAGAACGGAGAGTTCATCACGTCCTCGGCGCTGATGCCGGGAACCTGCCCCGCGATCGCTTCGGCACCCTCCGCGATGTTAACCCGGTGCCCACCGAGGTAAAGGTCGGGGTTTCTGAGGGCGAAGCTCACCACGGGTTCAGGCAGTTCGGGAGAGCCGGCCACACCGCGATAACCGGCGGCGAACGCGGTTGCCGTATCGAGGGTCCGTGCCGTCTCGCCGCTGAGCAGGCCCTCGATAGCGATTCCCTGTTCTGCGAACCAGCGACCGGCGGCCTCGGACTGGGCAACCCCGAGATCGGTGAGACCCACATCGCTGCGATGGTGGGCGACTTGGCCGTGGCGAAGGAGAATCGCTTGTACCGCGCGCCCGCCCTCAGAGGTCATCTCGGTCGCCCCATCCCGCTATGGCCGGTGCTCACTGGGACTGGGCTCATTGCAATCGCGCCTGCTTCCAGCGCTCCATGAACAAATCGAAAACTGCGTCGGCAAAGGGTTCGTCGTTGATGAGGTTGTCCATCTCGACGAGCTCAGTGGACGGATCGAGGTTTGAGCGGATGGCGTCGAACAGCGGCGTGATGTCCACCCCGTGCCATTGACTGCCCTCCTTGAAGTAGTTGTCAAGCCCTTGGAGGGGCAGGGCAACTGCTTTGGGCCCAATGCTCCGGTTCACGTGGTCGGCCAGATATTCGCCTAGCCGAGTCATCTCGTCGGGGGTCGCGAGCAGCGATGTGATGTTGGGGTTGTGAAGAATGATGTTGCGCTCCGGGGTGTTGTACTTCTCGGGAATGGTCTCGGGCGCGTTGAAGTTGAAACACTCGATTGCGCCGGGTACCACCACGAGCGGAATGCTGTTGCGGGTGGCGGCCGACATCCGCTCGATGTCGAGACGGAAAATGCCGTCATTCCAAGTGTTGAGCAATTCGGCCAGCGTGAAGTCGATGAGTCCGTCGATGACGCCTTCGTCAATGAGGTGCTCCATGCCGGCGCCCTCTCCGACGGCATGGAAGGTAACGACCTGGAATCCCTCGGACTCGAGTTGTTCGCGTATCCGCATCACGCCCGGGGTGGTGACCCCGAACATCGAGATGGCGATCAGCGGCTCACCTTCGGTGGCCAATGCCCTGGTGGTCTCGTATCCCTGAGCCATCCCCGCGATCGATCCTGCGGCATTGGACAGGACCAGCTTGGAGACGTTGTTGATACCGGCAATGTCGGTCACCGCGTTGGCCATGTGCATATCGGAATGCCCGACATAGGGACGGACGTCACCCGATGCCATGGTCGAGACCATGAGCTTTGGAAAGCCGAGTGGCAGCGTTCGGAACGCATCGGTGAGGATGTAGGTGCCACCGGACCCGCCTAAGCCCATCACCCCGTGAATGCGTCCGCTCGACACGAGATCGCCGAGTACGACGGCGAGGCCCTCGCCCATGCTCTCAACTGCGGCAACGCGTCCTCCGGCGCCCTCGACGCCAGCACGGAAATCAGCGAGGTCAATCCCAGCCGCGCTGGCGACCTCGTCAGCGGAGATGTCGGGGGCGAAGTGCGGAGTTCCGAGAACCCCGCAGTCGATCACCAATACGTCGACGCCAGCTTCGATGAGACGGTCGCGCACAAACTCGTACTCGGCACCTTTCGTGTCGAGGGTACCTGCGAGGCACACGGTGGTGTTCGGCATTGGCTTGTCTCCTTTGTTGTTGTCAGTTCGTTCTTGTCGTGGGGTGTGGCACGGCTAATCCGGCGAGTCGCAGTTGGCGTCGCGGATGGTGCGCCAGACCCGTTCCGCGGTGATCGGCAGGTCGCGAACCGGTGTTCCGATGGCGTCGGCAACCGCCCCGCCCACGGCGCCCGCCGTGCAAAGCAGCGCCCCCTCGCTGAGTCCCTTGCACCCGTAGGGACCAGGGCCGTCGTGGTTCTCGACAGATGCAGTTTCCATGTGGAGCGCGACGTCGTTGAAAGTCGGGATCCGGTAATCTATGGCGCCCAAGTTGAGGATCTGGCCGTGATCGTCGAACAGCATCTGCTCCATGAGGCTGTGCCCCAGTCCCATGATCGCGGCGCCTTCATCCTGGGAGACGACCTGTAGTGGATTGATCTCTGTCCCCACATCGCCGACCGTCACGTGCTTGGTCAACAGGATCTCGCCGGTGGCGCGATCCACCTCGACTTCTATGGCCGTGGCGTTGAATTCGTAGAACGCCGCGTCGCCACCGAGCGGGTGGCCCTTCGTACCCCATAGCCGGCTGGTTCCCTGGCCGACGAACTCGCCTCGCAGCCCTCCCAGCGCGGTCTGAGCCGCCTCGACCAGCAAAATCGCCCCTGACGGCGTCACAAGTTGGCCGGGCAAGTGGGCCAGCTCCGACTGTGCGGTCCCGGTGGCTTCGGCGTAGAGCTCGAGAACTCGGTCGCGGATGTCTTCACACGCCGCCAGTACTGCGTTGCCCATGAACACGGTCGAACGACTCGCCGATGTCTGAAGGTCGAAGGGCACGGCGTTCGTGTCGCCGCTGATGATGGTGATCAGATCGAGATCGACGCCCAACTCGTCAGCCAGAATCTGCTTCCAGAGGGTCCTAGCTCCCTGCCCCATATCCGACGTGCCCGCATACGCCATCGCGCTGCCGTCGTAGAGCAGGCGGACCAGGCTTTGGGACAGACCCGTGGTAGCTCCCGGCTTGATTCCGACGGAAATGCCTCGTCCACGACCCGAGGGGATCGGCTCGTGCCAACCGATCAGCTCGGCCGCCTTCTCGAGACTCTCGTGCCAGCGGCCGTCCGCCCGGGCCTCGTAGTCGCCGCGGATAAAGGCTTCGTCGTGCTTGACAAGGTTGCGCCGGCGAATCTCAAGCGAGTCAAGCCCCAACGCTCGGGCTCCGGCATCGAGCTGGGACTCGGTCGCCCACCCGACCTGGGGGGCGCCGAACCCTCGGAAAGCGCAGCTGGGGACGGTGTTGGTCAAAACGGCGCGTGCGTTGATCGAAACGCGAGGAATCCGATAGGGCCCGGCACCCACATAGCTGCCCTTGGTCATGACCCGAGGAGCGACGTCGGCGTAGGCCCCGACCACGAAGTCAACCCGCATCTCGTGGAAGGTCAGATCGCCCGCCTCTGTGAATCCTGTGCGCGCGTGGATCCGACAACCCGACCGCCGCATCATCTGAAACGCCTCTTCCAGCGAGAGAACAAGGCGGCAGGTACGTCCCGTTTTGAGGGCAAGGAAAGCAACCAGGGGCTCGTATCGAGGGGTTTGCTTTCCGCCGAACCCTCCGCCGGGGTCGGGGGCGATGACCCGGACTCGCGACAGCGGAAGCGACCACACCTCGGCGATCGTCCGCTGGAGGAGGTAGGGGTGCTGGACCGGCGAGTAAACCTCAATACCGCCGTCATCGGTCGGTGCGGCGACGATTCCGCCGGGTTCGATCGGAAAGTGGGTGACTATCGGGAAGTTGTAGGTGTCCTCGATGATTGTGTGCGAACGAGCGCCCTCCGAGTCGACGCCACCCCATGCGTACTCAACCTGCTCGAGAACATTGGTCGAGTTCAGGTCATCGCCGGGCCGTACCGAAGGGTCCTGGACCAAACGAGCGTCGTCGGCGAGGGCCGCGTCGAGCCCGTACACACCGGTCAGCTCGGTGTAGTGGATGACGACGGCGTTGGCCGCAGCCCGGGCCTCATCCTCGGTCTCGGCGACCACCGCCACGACAGGCTCGCCGTGGTAGTTGACCGTCTCGGTTGCGATCACTGGTCGGTCCCTATGAGAGATCCCGAACCGCGCCACGGGCTGGGGCAGGTCATCGGCGTGTACGACCGCGATGACGCCGGGCATCGCCGCGGCCGGCGAGGTATCGATCGCGTCGATCGCGGCGCATCCGACGGGAACGGTGGCGAACGCCACGTGTGCGGCATCGGTGAACGTGATGTCGCTCAGGTAACGCTGAGCGCCGGTTACCCGGTCTACCCCCCCGTATCGGTGAACCCGCTGGCCGACTACCCGGTCGGTGCCAGCAATGGGGCCATTGGAGGAAAGGCGTTGCTTCTCGTCAGGCATCGCTTTGCCTTCCGGCCGCCGCTGATTGGATCGCCTCAACGATCCGCTGGTAGCTGGCACATCGGCACAGGTTGCCCGACATGACGTCTCGGATCTCATCTCGGGAGGCGTCGGGATTTGTTCGCAGGAGTTGCTCGGCCGCCATGATCTGACCGGGAATGCACACCCCGCATTGAACAGCCCCGGCGGCCAGAAACGCCGCCTGAAGGTCGGTGACGCCGTTGCTGGACAGCCCCTCGATCGTGAGGAGGACTCCGCCGTCGGCCTCGGCGCCGAGCACGAGACAGGAGTTGACGAGTTCGCCGTCCAGGAGCACGGAGCAGGCACCGCACTCACCCTCGGCGCAACAGCGTTTCGTGCCGCAAAGGCCGAGGTCATCTCGAAGCATGTCGAGCAGCGTCCGATGCGCCGGGACCGTGGCATGAACACGTTCGCCGTTCAGCTCCAGCGCAACGGCCACCTCACTTGTCGGGTGCACAGAGGCATCCGTCATGAAGACACCCCCTCGGGAGAGGCCACGGCAGACTGAACGGCCCGTACGGCGAGGACACGGACCATTGCCTCGCGATAGTCGCGGGCGGCCCGAACGTCGGAGATCGGTGTTGCGATGGACACCAGCTCTTCAACGGCCCCCTCAATTGCGCCTGGATCAGCGAGATCGATGGGCGGGCTCGCATCGGTCAAGAGCGGCGTAGGCCCAACGCATCCCAGACCGAGAACAATCCTGCCGTCCGCGTCGACACCGGCCGCCACGCTGACCGTCGCCAGGTCGACCCCTCTACGCCGGGTTAGGCGTTGGAACGCCGATCGATGTCCACGATCAGGAATTGGCACGTCGATGCGGATCACAATCTCGTCCGGCCCGCACTGGGTCTGGCCGGGCCCGACGAAGAAGTCGGCCAACGGCATCGTCCGTTCCCCGCCGGGCCCGGTCAAGGTCACGGTCGAGCCGTAGACGAGAAGCGCAGGAGCGGTGTCGGCCGCCGGAGAAGCGTTGCAGATGTTGCCTATGAGCGTCGCTCGGTTCCGGATGGCGATCGATCCCACAACACGAGCCGATGCGCCCAACGCAGGCAGGTGGCCTGCGATGAATGGGTCGTTTGAGATTTCGGACATCCGAGCAGTCGGACCGAATCGCACCGCATCAGCGCCCATCTCGACCGCGGGCGGAAAGTCATTGACGGACTTGATGTCAACGACGACCGTCGGGGCGAATGGGTCCTTACGCAGGTGGACGAGGAGGTCTGTACCCCCGACGAGGATTCGACCGTGACCTTCAGCGCTAGCCAGCACGGCGAGCACCTCACTCACCGTGCGAGGCCGGCAATAGGACGCCATCGCGGTTCCCCCCCTTGGTTCCCTGGGCTCACCCTAGACAATCGATAATCGGTCCTGCCGAAAAGCAGGGCCCGGGGGTCAAAGGGCCGCTGGCGCCGGACCTAGAGAGCGGACTTCATCAGCGCCTTGATCATCGAGGGGGTGACGGGCAGTTCGGTGACGGCGCCCGGCCTGCCGATGGCTTGTTCGATTGCTGTGGCCAGCGCAGCCCCGCAGGCATTGGTCCCGCCCTCCCCTGCCCCCTTGACTCCGAGCGGGTTCAAAGGGCTGGGAGCGTCCTCGGACAGCAGCATCTCCACCGCCGGCGTCTCCGATGCCGTAGGCATCAAGTAGTCCATGAACGACGTCACCAGTGGTTGGCCCGCGCTGTCGTAGAGGAACTCTTCAAGAAGGGCGCCTCCAATACCTTGAGCCGCTCCACCCTGGATCTGTCCCTCGATCAGCATCGGGTTGATGGCTCGCCCCACGTCGTAGGCCACCACGTAACGCTCGATTTCGACCTCCCCGGTATGGGGATCAACGTTGACCACCACCGCATGGGCCCCATACGGATAGGTCATGTGATCGGTGGTGAACGACGCCTCCGCTCGCAGTGGTTCACCGCTGGCAGCAGCGATCTCAGCCAGGGTCAATGCCCTATCGGGCTGTCCTCGAACGCCGATCGCTCCCCCGCGGTATTCCAAGTCTTCCGCATTCGCTTCGAGCATGTCGGCCGCGAGATCGAGGGCGACTTCTTTGATGGCGTCGGCGGCGAGGTGGGTGGCCGATCCAGTCATGACCGTCACCCTGCTGGCAAACGCGCCCATACCGCGCGCGATGCGGTCGGTTTGGCCGTGAACTACCTCGATGTCTCGGTAATCCATGTCAAGGTCGTTGGCGCAGATCTGGGCTATCACGGTCTCGATTCCCTGTCCCACCGACGCCGCGCCCGTAACCACTTCTACGGTGCCATCGCCGTGCACTGAGATCTGCACATCGTCGTAGGGCCCCAGTCCCGACTTCTCGACGAACATGCCCAGGCCGAGGCCGACGAGTTCGCCGGCCAATCTCCGCTGAGTCAGCTCGCGTTCGAGGCGCTCGTAGTCGATGTGTTCCACGAGGCGCTCAAGGATCCGGGGATAGTCGCCCGAGTCCAAAACAACAGAGGTTCCCAGCACCGCAAGTCGCCGGTCGAATGGCATTGCGTCAGGAGCGATCAGGTTTCGACGCCTAACACTGACCGGATCAAGCCCGGTCGAGCGAGCCGCGGCCTCAACCACCCGCTCGCAAATGAAGGTGGCTTCGAATCGTCCTGGAGCTCGGTAGGTTCCCGCCGGGGTCTTGTCGCTAAGACAGATGTGACCCCGGGATCGGTAGGCAGGAAAGACGTACGGCCCGGGCAGCATCGCGGCGGTTAGCGATGGCACGGTCGCCCCGTGGGTTCGAACGTAGGCTCCCTGGTCGTACCAGAACTCGTCGTCGACCGCTGTGATCGTCCCGTCGCCGCTTACGGCAGCTCTGATTCGATGGCGCTGGTCGCGGCTGTGATTGGCCGCGATGAGGTGCTCGCGCCGATCTTCGATCCACTTGACCGGGCGATTTAAGCGCAGGGCAGCCCAGGCCACCAGCACGTCTTCCGGATACAGCTCGCCGCGTATACCGAATCCTCCTCCTACCGCGCACTCGCGGCCAACCACCGAGCGGGGGTCCAGATTGAGCATGATGCTGATGGCGGCACACGTGTAGTGCGGAACTTTTGAGGCACCGTGCAACTCGAGGTTGCCGGAGTCTGGATCTGGCCGAGCGATCAGCCCCCGCGTCTCCATGGGAATGCCCGAATGGCGGCCGACGGTTAGTTCAAGCTCCAGCACATGGTCGGCCTCCGAGAACGCCTGGTCCACCGAACCGTATTCGCTGTGCAGCACCATGGCCTCGACCGGCTCGAATTCGCGGGGTTCAATGTCCACGATGACAAGCTCGGCGATGTCTTCAGCCATATAGGCATCCTCGGCGACAACTACGGCTACTGGTTCGCCCACGTAGCGAACCGATCCTCGGGCCAACACGGGTTGTCGGTAGGGCAAGAGCTCGTCGTATCCGATCTGGCGGAAATCGATGGGCGGGACGGAAGCCAGGTCTTCACCAGTCCACACGCCGACTACGCCGTCGGCCTGTAGCGCCTCGGAGACATCGACCTCGACGATCTCCCCGTACGCGATTTCTGAGCGGACCACCCTCAGATGGACTTCGTCGGGGAACGAGACGTCGGCGACAAACCGGGCACGTCCCCGCAACAGCGGGCCGTCTTCCAGTCGGCGTACCGACTCTCCAATCACGATTGGTCGCGAACGCTGCGCACGGCCTCGATGATCGTCTGGTATCCGGTGCAGCGGCAGAGGTTGGAAGACAGGGCCTCGCGCAGCTGATCGTCGTCGATGTCGGGCTGTCGGTCGAGAATGCCTTGGGCCAACATCAAAAATCCCGGCGTGCAGAATCCGCACTGAAGGGCGTGATGAGCAGAAAAGGCCTCCTGAAGAGGATGAAGCTCTGAATCGTCCCCGGCAAGGCCCTCGACGGTGGAGATCTCACAGTCTTCGGCTTGCACCGCGAACATGAGGCACGAGCGGACAGGCTCGCCGTCCAACAAGACGGTGCAGGCACCACAAACTCCCTGTTCACAGCCCAGGTGGGTGCCCGTCAGGCCGCAGTTCTCTCGAAGCGTGTCGGCGAGGGTCCGCCGTGGTTCCACCTGCACGTGGTGCTCTTCGCCGTTGACAGCCAGCGTGAGCGGCTTTCGCTCCAAACTCATAGGCCATCCTCTTGCGTGCGGATGAGGGCTCGAACCCGCTCGGGTGTGGCTGGCATCTCGTCGATGGCCAGGTCCAAGTGGGCCAGGGCATCGGAGATGGCGTTGAGTACCGCGGCCGGCGCTCCGATGGTCCCTCCCTCCCCGAGTCCCTTGGCCCCCGTAATGGTCGCATCGGTGATGGTCTCAAGATGGCGAATCTCGATATCGGGAATCTCGGCCGCGGTCGGCGGCAAATAGTCCATGAGGGTGGCCGTCAAGATGTTCTCGTCTTCGTCGTACACGATCTCCTCGAACAACGCGTTGGCGATTCCCTGGGTGACGCCTCCGCGGATCTGGCCATCCACGATCATTGGGTTGATCAACCGGCCGGCGTCTTCGACGACCACAAACCGGGTCACAGTGGTCGCACCGGTTTCCGGGTCGACCTCCACCTCGGCGATGTGGCAGGCGTTCGAAAAGGTGCCACCAGGATCGTAGGAGGCCTCCACCGCCAGTCCAGCTGGCGTCCCAGGCTCGAGGCGTTCAGTGTGATGGTGGGCGATCCGCGCCAGGTCCGCGACGGGAACCCCGACATCCGTCCCGGCGACAGTCGCCCGACCGGCGGCGAACACTATGTCGTCGGCATTGGCTTCGAGCACCGCACCAGCCACCTGCGCTAGGCGACCGCGCATGCGTCCCGCGGCGATGTGGACAGCACCGCCAGCAATCACCATCGAGCGGCTGGCGAAGGTCCCCCAGCCATAGGGCGTGCGGTCGGTGTCGCCATGGACAATCCGAATCTGGGACAAGTCGATGGCCAGCTGATCGGCGATCACCTGTGCCAGGGTGGTTTCCAGGCCCTGTCCGTGCGGTGATGCCCCGATGGCTGCTTCGACGTATCCCGATGGGTCCATGGTCATGGTGACCGTCTCATACCCGAGGGTGACCCCCATGGCCCGAGTGGCGAACACCGGCGTGCCGTATCCGGTCCGCTCCGCGAATGTGGAAATCCCAACCCCGAGCAGCGGCCCGCCACTGCTGCGGGCCTCTGTTTGACGGCTGCGAAACTCGTCCAAATCGAAGTGCTCCACCGCCACGTCCAGCGATTCCACATAGGTGCCGGCATCGTGCGCCACACCGGTCGCAGATGTGTGGGGAAACACGGTCACCAGGTTCCGGCGGCGAATCTCCACGGGATCGATCTGCAAGCGACGGGCCGCAGTGTCCATCAACCGTTCGAGCGAAGCAGTGATCACCGGGCGGGAGACGCCGCGGTAGGGCGCCATCGGGCAGCGAAAGCTGCTCTCACCGCTGGTTCGAGCCCGATAATGGGCCACTTTGTAGGGGCCAGACATCTCCCCCATCGCCATCAGAGGCTCCACCCCCCAGGTCACCGGATAGCAGGACCATGCCCCCACGTCGCAGCTGATCTCGGCATCAATCGCCAGCAGCTCGCCGTCGGCGGTGAACCCGCCTTTGACCCGATACACCTGGTCACGGCTGTGCCACGACGAAGTGAGGTTCTCCGACCGGTCTTCGATCCAGGCGACGCTCCCCCGTCGTTGCAACGCCAGCCATGCCACCACGATGTCTTCTCGGGCCAGCGGCAGCTTCTGGCCAAATCCTCCACCGACGTCGGGTGCCACCACCTGGACGTCGGCCTCGGGGATTCGCAGAAGGTCGGCAACGGCGGTTCGCACAATATGCGGTGCCTGCGTTGAGGCTTGGATGGTGAGACGTCCGGTCCGCCGGTTGAATTCGATGGCGGCACCGCGCGTTTCCAGGGGCAGGGCGGCCTGTCGATGGGAGGTGAGCACCACCTCGATGAGATGATCGGCTTGGTCGAGGGCTTGTTCAAAGTCTTCGGTGGCGAGCTGGGCCTCGATGACCTTATTGGTGTCGGAATCGTCGGGGTGGACCAGTGGTTCGTCGTCGGGGTCCAACTCGACGACGACTTGCTCGGCCAGGTCTTCAGCCTCTTCAGGTGATCGTCCGACCACGACGGCGAGGGGCTCTCCCACGAAGCGCACCCGGTCGCGGGCCAGCAGAGGTTGGCGAACATTCACGAAATCAGGCCGGTGAAGCACGGCTTCAATCTCGCCGACGCCGGCCGCGTCGAGGTCTGCGATGGTGTAGCAGGGGCCTTCGATGGATCGAATCACCCCGGATGGGATCGTGCTGCGCACAAAGCGGGCCGTCTCCATCCCCAACGCCGCATCGCCGACGTAGAGGCCCTCACCGCGCACCAACGCCGGGTCCTCCACCCGACGAATGGAACGTCCGACCCAGAGATCGGTCATGGTCATGAGAGCGCTCGCCGAGTCAGGGCCCGCACGAGGTCGCGGCGATAGTCGGCCGATCCGTGGATGTCGCCTCGGGGATCGACTTCCTCGCCGGCGACGTCCGACGCCGCGTTGATGGCATCCGGGCCTAGCGGCTGGCCCACCAGCGCTGCCTCGGCTTGGGCAAGACGAACAGGGACGGCACCGACTCCCACTGCCCCGATCCGCGCTTCGGCGACATGTCCATCGGCGAGCCTGACGGCGCTGGCCACCGCCACCACCGCGAAGTCGCCCGCTCGGCGGCTGAACTCCGAGAACCCAGTCTTCCAATCGCCGCCCAACCACGGCAGGCGCACTTCGGTGAGCAGTTCATCGTCGGCAATTGAGGTGACGAATGCCGACTGGAACATGTGGGCCGCGGTGATGACGCGCTCCCCTCGGACCGACGCCATTGTCATCTCGGCATCCAGCGCTTGAGCAACCAGGCACCACTCCGCCGCGGGATCGGCATGGACAATAGAGCCGCCGAAGGTGCCCCGCAGACGGATGGGGATATGGCCGACGTGTCGGGCTGCATCGGCCAGCAGCGAACTCAGCGGGCCATCGAACGGGGGACGCTCCAACTCGATATGGCGCACCCGGGTGCCGATGGCAACCGTCTCTTCGTCCCTGGACACCTGTCCAAGGCCGGGCACCGCTCCTATATCGATGATCACTGCCGGCCGGGCCAGGCGAAAGTTCATCATCGGGACCAGGCTCTGCCCGCCGGCCAGGATCTTGGCCTCGTCGCCATGCTGGGCCAAGAGGTCGAGGACCTCAGCTACATCACGGGGCCGCTCGTACTGGAAAGCTGCGGGCTTCACAGGATCGAGCCGTCGTACGACACGCCGTAAACGTCGGTGCGCCGGTCGTCTCGGGGATGGATGAGCGAACCTCGGATCTGAGAGCGCCGCACATCGTCAAAATCCACGTCAACAACATGCTGTTCGTCTTCGGCACCCCCCAGCGGACCAGCGACAACTTTCCCAAAGCTGTCCACCACGACCGACGAACCCAGGAACTCAAAACCCGAATGTTCCCCTACCTGGCTCGCGCAGGCAATGAAGACTTGGTTGAGATTGGCCTGCAACACCGCGCCGTGGGCCTGGGGGCAGAATCCACCGGCGTCCCACCGCTGGGCATCGAATCCGGTGATCCAGGCGGATGGAACACAGATGAGCTCGGCCCCCGAGAGCGCCAATACTCGGACCACCTCAACAAACCGCAGGTCATAGCAAATGCACAGTCCAATGCGGCCCACCTGGGTATCGACAACGGGGAGACCCCGATCACCGGGTGTGAAGCACATCTTCTCATCGGCGAACAGATGCAGCTTGCGGTAGTGGCCGATGACCCCGGTTTGATCGACGACGACAGCGGTGTTGAAGAACTCACCGCCGTCGCGCTCGCAAAAGCCGCCAACGATCAAACCCGAGTGATCAGCGGACGCCGCCGCCCAGGCATCCACCGTGGGCCCCCAAAGAGGTTCCGCATGGTCATCCACTTCTTCTGGGTTGACCGTGTACCAGGGCACGGCCAGTTCGGGAAGCACGACCAATTGGGCTCCCTGGTCAAACAGCAGCTTCGCTGCTTCGGCCGTTGCAGATCGATTGGCACCTGCGTCTCCCGGTGGGCTCCCCATCTGGGCCAGCCCAATCGAGACGGGGCGCGTCATAGGGCGCCACTCAGTTTGAGCAGATACCGGTCTGGAGGGCATGGCCCGCCAACGCTGACGATCCGGCTGTCACGGTCGGCTCGAACTGCGTGCTTCACGCCGGTAGGTACATGGACCGCGTCCCCGGCCTCGAACTCGTGGACGATGTCATTATCGAGGTCGGCCACCGAACCGCGGCCCTCAAGGATGAAAATCGTGTCCTCCGACTCGGAGTGGGCATGAGGAACGTTTTCTTCGCCGGGCTCGAGCACGACGTAGTTCATGTTCGCCATCTCCGAACCCACCCCCGGCCATACCACCAGGCGGGCGTCGTTGGAGATCAACGGCATGTAGTGATCGGGCTGGTCTCGATGGAACTGTTTGATGGCCATTGCTCAATCTCCTATGTGGGCATAGAGCGCGGGATCGGGTGGACAAGGACCGCCCAAGATCACGGCCCCTTCCGTGCCCGCGGTGAATTGGTAGCTGGTTCCTGGCTCGATCAAGAACATCGACCCGGTGATCGCTTCGTAGCTCTCCTCGGCATCGAGGTCCACCATGGTGCCGGAACCCCTAGAGACGTGGTACACACACTCCGACTCATGGCTCAAATCGACGGTTCGCCCACCGGGGTCGAGGGTTATGAGGTGCATCGAGCGTTGCTCTGCCCCTGAGCCGGGCCACACGACCGCATGAGCCGACCCACCGGCCTCAACCACCGACAATCCCGGTCCGGGCTCAGAGGCTCGGACAACCTGTACTCGTCCACGCCGCATGTCTTCGATGGCATTGAACGCTACCACGACCCCCAATCGCTGAGTTTCGGGCGGTTCAGCCTTTTTGAGCGATATCTGAATGCCGCGACTATTCTCCCGCCTACCGACAGCGGGGTGAGTAGGTGAGTCAAGTCGAGAACATCGAGCAACCCGCCCGACCATGGTGGAAGCTCCCGCCAAGCTCTGAGCTGCCTCCTTCTGTAAACACGCTCCTCTCGCTGGCCATCACGCTCGCACTGGTCGCGGTGTTGATTCTCGCCATCGGAGCCAACCCCTGGGAGGCGGCCAAGGCGATCATCGAGGGATCGCTCATCGAGCCGTTCTTCCTCGGTCAAACCCTGATGATCGCGTCCATCCTTGCCCTTACCGGACTCGCCGCGGCCCTGCCTTTCACCTCGAGGCTGTGGAATATCGGTGGCGAGGGGCAGATGTTCGCCGGCGCCATCGCCGCGGTGGCCCTGGGAATCGAGTTGCCGTCGGGCACCCCGAAGGTGCTGTTCATCGCCATCGTCATCGTGGGGTCGTTCCTCGGTGGAGCGATTTGGGGGCTCATCCCCGGCGCATTGAAGGCGTTCTACGGGGCCAGTGAGATTGTCACGACGCTGATGTTGAGCTTTGTCGCTGTGTTCATCGCCAACTACATCATCTCCGAGGTTTGGCCCGACCCCTTTAGCCAGAAGACCGTTTCGATTGCCGAGAACGCCAAATTCCCCACCATCTGGGACGACGGCACCGTGGACATCAGCGTGATCATTGCCCTCGCGGCGGCGGCATTGGCTTGGCTGCTGATGGCCAAGACGTCGCTCGGTTTCTCCATCCGGGCAATCGGGGCCAATCCCAACGCGTCCCGGCTGGCCGGCGTTCGGACCAGACAGGTAACGATGCTGACCTTCTTGGTGGCGGGCGGCTTCGCGGGCTTGGCCGGCGGAGTGGCTGTAGCGGGGATCTTCGACGACCTCGATCTCAACTTCTCCAGCAACTTCGGGTTCATTGGCATTGCCGTCGCGCTGCTGGCTCGCCTCAAGCCGCCGCTGATCATTCCGGCCGCTTTCTTGTTCTCGATGCTGCGCGTCGGGAGCAACAGCCTCCAGGCCTCGGCAGACATCTCGCCCTCTTTGGGCGACATCCTGGTTGCCACCTTCGTGATCCTTTTGATGGTCACCGGCGCCATTCGATTCCGCTACGCCCAGAACGTGAGCGACTGATGCCAACCGAAGCCGTCGTAATAGCGTTCTTCGCCACCGGCTTGCAGTTGATGGTGCCGATCCTGTTAGCGGCGCTGGGCGAAACGGTTTCGGAGCGAAGCGGCGTGCTCAACGTGGGTATCGAAGGCTCCATGCTGATCGGGGCGCTGGCCACGGCCCTTGTCGGGATCAGGGCCGAAAATGTCACGTTGGCCCTGGCTTTCGGCTGGTTCGCCGGAATCTGCGCCGGGGTGGTCTTGGCGTTCCTCTATGTCAATCGCGGGACCGATCAGATCGTCACCGGCCTGCTCTTCAATGTGTTCGCGTTCGGCCTCACCGGATTGCTGGACGACCGGTACGTTGGAGGCCAGATCGGACCGACGCTGTCTCCAATTGACATACCGCTGATTGGGGATATCCCCAAGGTCGGAGATGTGCTCAACGGACAGGACGCGATGTTCTGGATAACGCTGGCCATCGTTCTCCTCGTCTTCTATTTGATGAATCGCACCTGGTGGGGCTTGTACGCCCGGGCCGCCGGTGAGCGACCGCACGCCACCGAATCCGGAGGGCTCGACGTCCAGCGCCTGCGCTACCCCGCAGTGATCCTGGCCAACAGCCTGGCCGGGCTCGGTGGAGGCGCCCTGGTCATGTCGTCGGCCGGCGGTTTTGTCCCCGGCATGACCGAGGGTCGAGGCTTCATTGCCCTCGGCGTTGTGGTCGTGGCCCGCTGGAACCCGATCTGGGCATTGGCCGTATCCGCCCTGTTCGGCCTCAGCCAGGCCCTTCAGTTCGTCGCCGGCCGAGTGGACCTGCTCGACGGCATCCCCAGCCAGGTTTGGCTGGCCCTGCCCTACGTTGCCACCGTGCTAGCCGTCTTGTTGTCGCGCGGCAGTCGGTATCCGGCGGCGGTGGGAATTCCGTGGAGGCGAGAAGCCGCCGGCCGAGCATGACTCGCTGGCGCTTACGTTGATTGCCCTCTACATTTATAGCAAGGCCAAAAGGGCCTAAATCCTAGGGGGGGATATGTCACGTCATCGACTACCGAAATTCCTGGCCATCTTTTTTGCGCTCGCACTGGTCGTAGCCGCTTGCGGAAACGACGATGACGAGCCTGCGGCGCCCGCGCCAGAGCCGGAGCCAGCCGCAACAGAGGCGCCCGCGCCAGAGCCGGAGCCAGCGGCGACAGAGGCGCCCGCGCCAGAGCCGGAGCCAGAGGAGATGGAGCCGTTCCGCGTGGCGTTCTTCTACCCGGGCACCAACGACGACATCAGCTGGTCGAACGCGTGGTGGGACGGCGCCCAAGCGGCGGCGGCCAATATCCCCAACCTCGAGCTGGAATTCGTCGAGCTGCTCAATGAGCCGGATGCCTATGTCCAGCAAGGATCGGCGTTCGCCGATCAGGGCTACGACTTCCTCCTGTTCGCCCATGGCGCCATGGTCGATCCTGCGATCCAAGTTGCCTCCAACTTCCCGGACACTCAGATATGCATGGCACCACACCATCCTGCGCCTGACGCACCGCCAATTCCCGACAACATGTGCTGGGTCGAAGTCGACCAGCACAACGCCAATTTCTTGACCGGTGTCATTGCCGCACTGGCCACCGAGACCGGCACCATCGGGTCGCTCAATGGCTTTGAGTTCCCGGCACTGACCCGTCAGCCCGAGGCCTTCCACCTTGGCGCCCGGTGCGTGAATCCCGACATCAACTTCGAACAGGAGTACATCAACACCTGGGTCGACACCGCGGTGGCCAAGGCGGCCGCGCAGTCCCTCATTGCGGGGGGTGCCGATGTGATCCTGTCGGCCACTGACCAAGCGGTGCTGGGGATCATCGATGCTGCCCAGGAAGCAGACACCCAGGTTTGGGTGGTGCCGTCCTACTACGACAGCTTCGACATCGCTCCTGACGTGGTTCTCACCTCGGCGGTTCACGGACTGGCCGATGCTGGCCAGGTCATGATCGAACGGGCTTATGCCGGTGAGATCGGTCCGGGGTCGTACCATCAGTTCGACGTCACCAACACGGCGGGTATCATTGCCGCACCGCTGTACGACAACGCCGGTGTGCTCAGCGATGAAGACTGGGCGATCTTCGAGGACATTGATGCCAAGGTCCGTACCGGAGAAATCACCATTCCCGACGAGACCGCTGGCGATCCCACCATCGGTACGTCTGGTTCGGCAGCTTCCATTGACGTAACAGCCCTCGGCTGCACGCCACGCTAACCAGCCGACGGTATTGAGTAATGGGCTTGCCCGGGGGCATGGAACTGCGGTTTCAGCCCCCGGGTGAGTTCTTTGGCAGTGCTAAGGATGCTTGCCGCCGCGACCTCGCGCCAGAACGACGAACGACTACAAATGAACAGGCAGAAACGAACAGGAGAGGACATCATGGCTGAGAACGATCGAGTAGCCGTTTGGGGGGGCGAGCCCAAACCCCTTATGCCCTACAGTCCAGCAATCAAAGCGGGCGGTTGGGTTTTCGTGGCCGGCCAGCTCGCGTCGGATTTTGTGACGGGCCTCGCGCCAGAGGCCGGGGGCGACGGCCGAAACCCCAACGGGTACGACGCCCTCGAGCTCCAATCTCGATTCGTGTTGGAGAATCTCCAGCTCACCCTGGAAGCGGCCGGCTGCGACATTGGCACCGACATCGTGCGCATCTACCAGTGGTTCTCGTCTCCCCATCCCACCATCGATGAGTTCTGGGAGGGGAACTCCTGGCCAAAGATCAGCATCACCCCGTATCTGCGGACCCGAGACGAGTTCGTCCATCCGCCGCGGCCAGCGTCAACCGGTATGGGAATCCGCGAGACAGGGCTCCTGGTCAACAAGACCATTCTGGAAGTCGACATGATCGCCATTCCCGGCGGCGGGAGCGAGGGTTTCGAGGTCCCTGAAGGCGTCCCATCGCCGTTGGCCGGGTACTCCCCCGCCATTCGGCGCGGCGATTGGATCTTCTGTGCCGGCGAAATCCCCGTTGACTGGATGGGCGACTACATGCAGGGCAACGACATGGGGACCCCCAGCGGCGTCGCTCCCGAGGCTCGCGTTAACCCGTACTTCTGGTATGGATCGGAGATCGAGAGCCAGACCGAATACGTCCTCCAAAAGCTGGACAAGATCGTTCAGGCTGCCGGTGGCTCCATACAGAACACCGTCAAGGCAACGGTGTATCTGGCCAGCCCAGCCGACTTCGCCGGCATGGAGCGGGTCTGGAAGCAGTGGTTCCCCGAGAATCCTCCCGCTCGCGTGGTGATCCCGTACATGGGTCTTGGCGGCAAGGGAAGCCGGGTCGAGATCGCTCTCAAGGTGCTCGCCGACGACGCTTCAATCGAAATCGAGACCATCGAGACTTCCGATGCGGTCCAGCCGCCGTGGCATGAGCCCCAAGCGGTCAAGGCTGGCGACTTCCTGTTCTTCAGTACCGCCATTGCCTATGACGAGCTCGGCAACCTGCCCGAGTCGGTACAGCGCCATCCCGAGTTCCCGTGGTACGGCCAGCCCCCCAAGCTCCAGATGGCCTACATCATGGACAACGTCTCGGCGATCTGCGAGGCGGCCGGAACCAGCGTCGAGAACATCGTCCGACGCCAGTGCTTCCACGATGACTTCACCCATTTCCAGCAATCGATTGAAGAGTGGGCCAGCTACTTCCCTGGTGACCGGCCCGCTTCTACGACGTTAGAGATCGGTGGGCCTCTCCAAGTCCCCGGTGCCCAGTTCCTCATGGACCTGATCGCCTACGTGCCGCCTAGCTGAGCAACCAGTAGTTGAGCATCCTTGGCAATTCCGTCCTACGGGTCGAGGATGATGGGCTCCTGACGGGCAGCCGCCCGTTCACCGCCGACCTCATCACCGGCGGCACGCTTCACGCCCGCTTCATCCGCTCCTCCGTTGCCCACGGGAACCTCGTGAGCGTCTCCGGCGGTCCCAGTCTCTACACCGCCGCATCGCTGGAGTTGCCCAAGCTCGTGCCGTGGCCGCCGACCCCCGACCGGTACGCCCGGGATCTGCTAGCGGTAGACAAGGTCCGCTATGTCGGCGATCCCATCGCCGTGGTTACCGGTACGAGCATGGCTGAGGCTGAAGACCTGGCCGGTGACGTATACGCCGAAATCGAGCCGCTTCCTCCGGTGGCCTCACCTCTTGAGAGCGACGAAGTGGCTTTCGAAGTGGAGCCGATGGTGGATCCCTCGGTGCTGGATGAAGCGGACGTGGTGGTC
Organism: Candidatus Poriferisocius sp.; assembly: GCF_965204015.1. Classification (GTDB taxonomy): domain Bacteria; phylum Actinomycetota; class Acidimicrobiia; order Acidimicrobiales; family Bin134; genus Poriferisocius. Next base: position 180,062 of record NZ_OZ241965.1, read on the forward strand.
GAGGCCACGTTCTTGAACCAGAAACTGGCCCCGGTCCCCCTCGAGACGAACAGCATTCTGGTTGTGCCCGATGAAGACGGTGAAGGCCTGTGCCTCTGGGTCTCCACCCAGTTTCCGTGGGACAACCAGGCCGCGGTGGCCGCTGCACTGGAGCTCGACACCGACCGGGTCCGGGTGATCGCACCAGCAGTCGGGGGAGGATTCGGAGCCAAGGGCCACACCTATCCCGAACACATCGTGGTGGCGGCGATCGCCCACCTAACCGGCAAACCAGTGGCCTGGCAGGAGACCCGGTCCGAGAATCTCCTCAACATGACCCATGGCCGGGCCCAGGTTCAGCATGTGGCCTTGGGGGCTAAACGCGACGGGACTATCACCGGGCTTCGAGTCGAGGTTGTCGCCGATGCCGGGGCCTATCCCCACGTGGGCGCCTGGCTACCTAACTACACCCGGCTTATGTGCACCGGGACCTATCGCATTCCCCGAGTGGCCTTCAGCGCTCGAAGCATGGTGACCAACACCGCACCGGTCGGCGCCTACCGGGGGGCCGGGCGGCCGGAAGCCACCGCGTTCCTCGAACGTTCCATCGACCTGCTGGCCCGCCGGCTCGACATCGATCCGGTAGAAATCCGGCGGCGCAACCTGCTCGATTCGCACAACACCAACCACGTCACCCCCAGTGGTGCGGTGTATGACTCCGGGGACTACCGCGGAACCTTGGACCTAGTCGTCCAAGCCTCCGGCTATGAGACGTTGCGTCGAGAGCAATCCATGCGTCGGGCTCGGGGAGACCGGTGGCTTCTCGGCATCGGGGTATCCACCTACATCGAGGTGACGGGCAACGGACCCACTCAGGAGTTCGCCTCCGTCACCATCGAGACCGATGGCAGTGCGACCGTCCTCAGCGGTGTCTCGTCTCACGGACAGGGCCACCAGACCACCTACGCCCAAATCGCTGGCGCGCAGCTGGGTCTGCCGGTGGACAAGATCCGGGTGATCCAGTCCGACACCGCCGTCGTTCCCCGGGGCAATGGGACCTACGGCTCCCGCTCCCTCCAGTTGGCCGGCAGCGCGGTCGACAAGGCAGCAGAGGCGGTCGTCGAAAGAGCCAGCCAGGTCGCCGCCGAACGGCTGGAGGCCAATCCTGCCGACATGGTGGTTTACGACGGCGTTGGGGTCGGGATCATAGGCAGTCCCGCCACCGCCATCAGTTGGGCTGAACTGGCTCCACTGGCTGTCGAGCTAGATTTGGATCAAGGAGCGCGGACCTATCCCTCGGGCGCGCATGTTTCGGTGGTGGAGGTTGATCGGGAGACCGGCGCGGTTCGGTTGATCCGTCACATCACCGTGGATGATTGCGGGAACGTGGTCAACCCGATGCTGGCCCAAGGCCAGCAACACGGTGGAATCGCCCAAGGAGTGGCCCAGGCCCTGTGGGAGGAGATGGTCTACACCACTGACGGCCAACCGGTGACCTCAACTCTGCTCGACTACCTCGCCCCTACCGCTCAAGAGCTGCCCACATACGAAATCAACAGCATGGTCACGCCGACTCCCTTGAATCGGCTGGGGGTCAAAGGCATCGGTGAGGCCACCACTATCGGGTCGACGCCGGCGGTCCACAACGCGGTTCTCGACGCTCTTGCGCCAATGGGTGTAGAACATCTTGATATGCCCCTCTCCCCTGAGAAGATCTGGAGGGCCATCAATGGATGACATCCCACAAGTCAACGGCTATCCGAGATACTCGCCCGAGGAGATGGCCCAGCGGTACCGCCAGCTCCGGGAGCTCATGGACCGCGACGACCTGGATGCGGTCCTCATCGGAGGGGCCACCGGGCCGCACGACACCTCGGTCCAGTACTACTGCAACTGGCCGCCCCTGTTCCCGGTGTACTTGATCGTGCCCCGTGACGACGACCCCGAAATGGTGGTCCGGCTCTGGAATCACATTCCTGATGCCGAACGCATCTCGGTCATCCAGAACATCAGCTTTGGCGGCGACGACCATTCCGATCTGGTGGCTCGCGTCGCCGAGCGATTGTCCGGCTACCGCCGCATCGGCACGATCGGCGTGGTGCCCTACACCGACGCTTCTGCCTTCGGACCCGAGCGCCTGGTCAATCTCAACGCCGACTATTTCGCCATTCGAGTGGTCAAGACCGAAGAGGAGATGAAGTACGTCCGCATCGCCTCCCGCATGAACGATGACGCCGTGGCCGCGCTGGCGTCGAACACCGTTCCGGGGATGAACGAGTATGAGCTGGCCAAGGTGATCGAGGACGCTTACCTGCATCGCCGGGGAACCAACCTCATCCACTTCACGTTGACCACCTCGATGGCCAACCCGGAGTTCTTCGTGCCCCACCAATACCAGCCCGACCGGGTTATCAAAGCCGGCGACGTCTTGGTGACCGAGATCAGCACCACCTTTTGGGGCTACACCGGGCAGATCCTGAGGACGCTGTGCATCGCGGGAGAGCCCACTCCGCTGTACGAGGAGATGTACGAGGTGGCCGAGAACACCTACTCGGACATTGTGAGCGTCATGCGGTCTGGTGTGACCATCGGAGAAGTCTTGGACCGGGCCCAGTCCATACACGAGGCGGGCTTTGACATTTGGGACGATCTCGTGCATTGCTACGGGGGCGGTGGCTATTTGGCGCCAATTGTTCGCACTCGGCCGAACCGCGGCGCCACCCACCCCGACGACTGGGCCTATCCCGACGGCACGGTCTTGGTCGTTCAGCCGAACGTCATCTCCCCCCGGGCACGGGCCGGTGTTCAAGTGGGAGACTCAATGTGGCTTCGACCCAACGGAGTTGAGGTGACCCAAAACCACCCGAGGGAAATGATCCGCTGTGGATGAGAAGGTTGTAGAGCTTCGCGGCATCTCCAAGCGATTTGGCCATGTCCAAGCCAACGACAGCATTGACTTTGATGTGCGCGCCGGTGAGATCCACGTCTTGCTCGGTGAGAACGGAGCGGGCAAAACCACGCTCATGAACGTGATGTTCGGCCACATTCTCCCCGACTCCGGAACCATGTTGGTCAGGGGCCAAAAGGCCGACATCCAGTCGCCCCATGACGCGCTGGCGCTGGGAATCGGGATGGTGCATCAGCACTTCTCATTGGTGCCCACCTTCACGGTGGCCGAGAACATTGTGCTCGGATCGCGGCCTGTTCTCGATCTCCGCCTCAAACCGCTGGCCATCCGCCGCGAGATCTCCTCGCTGGCTGAGCAGTACAGCATGCCGCTCCCCCCCTCCACTCCCGTTCGCCAGCTCCCCGTTGACCTTCAGCAGCGGGTCGAGATCTTGAAGGTGCTCTACCGGGGCGCCAACATTTTGATCCTCGACGAGCCGACTTCGCTGCTCGGGCCCCAGCAGATCGAGAACCTGTTGGGCATCCTCGAAGATCTGCGCTCGAAGGGGCACTCGATCGTGCTAGTCACCCACAAACTGGCCGAGGTCACTCAAGTCGCCGACCGGGTTACCGTCATTCGCGCCGGCAAGAAGGTGGCCGAGGTCGAACGGGGGAACTTCGACGAGCGCACCCTTACCAGGGCCATGACCGGCCAAGACATCACCGCCGTCAAAGTGGACCATACGTCGCTTGGGGATGAGGCTGAAACCCTTCTTGAGGCAAACGGGCTGGTGACGACCGGTGTCGGGGGCAACTCTCTTGATGGCCTGAGCCTGTCGGTCCGCGCCGGTGAGATCCTCGGCGTTGCCGGAGTCGAAGGGAACGGACAACGAGATGTCGTCAGTGCCATCACCGGGCTCAGCCCCCTCGAGTCCGGCACCGTGGTGATCGACGGGGTGGATGTGACCGGATCTGAACCGGCCAAGCTCCGCGACAGCGGCTTGGCCGTCATCCCCGAAGATCGCCACGGATGGGGGCTGATCCTCGATATGTCCCTGGCTGAGAACCTCGCCATGAACGAGATCCCCGCGGGCCGGTTCTCCCGTCGAGGACTGCTCGACTGGAAGCGCATCAAGGATCAGGCCGCCGGACTGCTTGAGGAATACGACGTCCGACCGGCCGATTCCGATCTCTTTGCCGGCACCCTGTCGGGCGGCAACCAACAGAAGGTGGTGTTAGCCCGGGAATTCTCGCGGGATCCCAAGGTGCTCATCGCCGACAACCCCACGTGGGGGCTCGATGTCGGCGCGGTTGACTATGTGCACCGTCGGTTGCTCCAGGTCAAAGAGGCGGGGGCGGCGGTACTGCTGTTGACGTTGGATCTGGAAGAGCTCCTCAAGCTCAGCGACCGGGTTGTGGTGATGTTCCGGGGGCGGGCCGTGCTGGAGCGCAGCGTGGATGAGTTGACCATGGATGAGCTCGCATTGGCCATGGCCGGAAGCCCAACGGGAGTGTCGTAGCGGCCCAGGGAGGAGCGCAATGAGTTTCGTCGGGAGCTCGGTACCTCGACTCGAAGACCCCCGGCTCTTGCGTGGTGCGGGTCGATTTGTGGACGATGTCGATCTGCCCGGCCAACTGTGGATGAGGGTCGTGCGCTCAACCTATGCCCACGGCCAACTGGCGGGGATCGACACTGCCGCGGCGGAAGCCATGGCCGGGGTTCGGTTGGTGCTCACCGGCGCCGACGTCGCCCATATAGAGCCCATTCCGTTGCGGCTGCCGTTCGACGGCCTCGGGCTTGAAACCGCTCTTCAACCAGTCCTCGCCCAAGAGCGAGTTCGCTACGTGGGCGAGCCCATAGCGCTCGTTCTAGCTGATGACCCCTATTTGGCCGAGGATGCTGCGGAGGCGGTGGTTGTCGACATCGAGCCGCTGGATGCGGTGGTCGACATGCTCCGCGCCCCCGGCCAACAGTCGCTGTGGTCGGACTCGTCGAACGAGCTCTGCGTCCTTCAGAAGGGCTACGGCGATATCGCGGCGGCGTTTGAACTGGCAGAGCGTGTGGTGGTCACAGAAGTCGCTATCGGGCGTCACTCAGGCGTGCCCCTTGAAACCAGAGGACTGGTTTGCGATTTCGATACCGGCCGTGACGAGCTCACCGTTTGGGGTGCGACACTGGTCACGCACTACCACCGCCAGGTCTTGGCCCGCCTCTTGGGGCGGTCGCCGGCCACCATCCACATGCGCTCGACCGACGCCGGCGGGAGCTTTGGGGTCCGCGGCGATTTCTTTCCCGAGGACTTTCTGGTTGCCCACGGGGCGGTTTTGACCGGACGTCCGGTTAAGTGGATTGAGGACCGGGCTGAGAACCTCACCACCACCAACCATGCTCGCGAGCAGACCCACCGCTTGCGGGGCGCCTTCGACCCCGAAGGGCGCCTTTTGGGGCTCGAGGCTGAGGTGTGGCACAACAAGGGGGCGTACATCCGTCCCACCGGGGTCATCGTGTCTGAGCTGACCCTGGGAATGATCCCCGGCCCCTATCGACTGCCGGCCTACGCGGCCAAGATCCATGTCATCACCACCAACAAGACCCCAGTGGGCCCCTATCGGGCGCCCGGCCGCTATGAGCTCACCGTGGCCCGGGAGCAGCTCCTCGACCTGGCCGCCGCGGAATTCGACCTCGACCCGGTAGAGATTCGCCGCAGGAATCTGCTCACGGCCGCCGAATTGCCCTATGAACCCGGATTCGAGCTGGCCGGCGAGTCGTTTCTCCTCGACTCCGGGGACTTCATTGGATTGATTGAACAGACCGGGGCCAAGTACGCCGAGTGGTGCGACCACATCAAAGACATGAACGACCACCGTCGGGGAATCGGGCTGTCGATCTTCATGGACAAGAGCGGGCTTGGCTTCTATGAGACCGGGGCCGTTGATATCGATACGACCGGGACCGTCCGGGTCTTCATCGGGGGCGCGTCCTCAGGGCAGGGCATCGAGACCGTGATGGCGCAGATTGCCGCCGACGAGCTGGGAGTTGACCCTTCGGTGATCCACGTCATCTACGGAGATTCCGACCTTGTCCCCGACGGAGTGGGCTCGTGGTCCAGCCGCTCAACGGTGATCGGCGGGATGGCCGTGCAAACTGCGGCCCGCCACACGGCCGACAAGGCCAAGCGGATTGCCGCCGACCTGCTCGAAGCCGCGGCCGACGATCTGATTTTGGCCGACGGCGGCGTGCACGTCGCGGGGGCTCCGGCGAAGTCGGTGACTCTGGGCCAAGTCGCCGAAGCCTGCGGGACGCTGGAAGCGGCCGAACGGGGTGAGGAGCCGGGACTCGGTGCTCGTGAAGTGCATTTCGACGAGCGGATGAACTATCCGTACGGGGCCGTGGTGGTCGATGCCTCCCTGGATCCCGAGTCGGGCCAGGTGCGACTACACCGAGTGTGGCTGGGGTGCGAGGTCGGCAAGGCGGTCAATCCCAAGCTCGTCGAAGGCCAAGTACTCGGGGGGTTCGCACAAGGCTTGGGCGGCGCTCTGCTCGAGGAATTCACTTTCGATGAGAACGGGCAGCCCCAGGCGGCCAACTTCATGGACTACCTGATGCCCACGGCAGCCGACCTTCCCCCTATTGAAACGGCGATCCTGGAGAACGCTCCCACTCCGACCAACCCCCTGGGGGCCAAGGGCGCCGGTGAAGCCGGCATCGCGGGGGCGGGCGGGGCAATCGCCGCCGCCGTGGGCCACGCGCTGGGCGACCCCGGCGTGGTGAGGGCGCTCCCGATCACCCCCGATTGGGTATTGACTCAGCTCTCGGCCCAACAAGAGGGTTAGGGCTTGTGGCGCACATGACGCACAGCCATTAAATTCAGTTCGGTAGAAGCCCAGCCTTTCGAGGCAACACACGAAAGCCGAGCCACCCATGAAGACCGAGATGTACGCATACCTGGAAGGCAAAGACCGCGTTGTGTTGCCCTCGGGCACCAGCAACTTCGAGGATGCCTTCGAGCGCTGGCTCGACCCGGACAAGACCGCTATCGCCTGCATCGACATGCACCGCGGCCACATCGGTCCTGAGGAGGAGCTGACCTGTCCGTGTCCGCGGGCTCGGGCGAAGATCCCCGCCCACGACATGTTCCACCGAATGGCCCGGGCCATCGACATCCCCATCATCCATGTCCAGCACTGGCAGCGGTACGGCGGGATTGACGACTTGAACTCCAAGCAGTACAACCGCATGGCCAACTGGCGGGTGCTCTACGAGCTGTATCTGCCGCCGAATCCGTCCATGGATGAGCACAGCTGGGAAGGCACCAAGTGGCTGGACATCATGGTCGAGGAGGAAGAAGGCGACTACTACGTCCGGACCAAGAAGCGCCTGTCGTCGTTCGTCCCCACCGATTTCGAGTTCTTGCTCCGCCAGCTCGACATCAAGAACCTGGTGCTTACCGGGACGATGACCGACGCCTGCGTGCTGTCGACGGCCTTCGATGCCGCCAACCGCGATTTTCGGGTCATTGTGCCCGGCGACATCGTGGCCGGGGCCAGCGAAGAGGCTGAAGCCGCCGCGTTGCTGGTCACTTCCCTCCACCTTGGACTGGTCACCGACGGCCCGGCCCTGATTCGCGAGTGGTATGCCCGCAAGGGCGTAGCCGTTCCGTGGGAGCTGGACGGCGTGGTGAAGATGACCGAGGCATCGGGCGTCCTAGAGGACACCGAGGTGTTTGCCTAGAGGACGGTCAGACGGCGGTGTAGCCCCCGTCCACGTACAACAGGTGCCCGTGGACGAAGTCTGACGCCGACGAAGCCAAGAAAACAGCCGAGCCGGCAATATCGTTGGGCTGCCCGACGCGCCCGGCGGGAACCCGGGGAAGGAATGCCTCCAAAAAGCCCGGGTCGTCGAGCAGGTACGCGTTCATCTCGGTTCGAACCGCGGTGGGCGCGATGGCGTTGACGTTCACCCCGTGGGGGGCCCACTCCAAGGCCAACGTCCGGGTCAGCTGCATGACCCCGCCCTTGGAGGCGCAATAGGCGGCGAACCCGGGAAAGCCGACCTCGCTGAATGTCGAGGCGAGATTGATGATCTTGCCCGCACCCGCTTCGACAAAGCGATGGCCCGCCGCCTGGCAGCAGAAGAACAGGGCCTTCAGGTTGGCATCGATGGTGGCGTCCCAGTCTTGCTCGGACACATCGAGTGCCGGCGCCGTCAACTGCACGCCGGCCGAGTTAACCAGAATGTCGAATCCGCCGAGCTCGTCGGCCAGCTCCCCGAACACTCCGGGAATACCGCCCACATCGGTCAAGTCGGCGGCTCTGACCCCGGCAGACTGGCCGAGGGCCCGCACCTCCGTCGCTGTCTCGTCGAGCAACTCAACCGTGCGGCCGATCACGGCAACATCGGCACCGGCACCAGCCAGGGCAATGGCGATGGCCCGACCGATCCCCCTCCCACCACCGGTGATGATCGCCTTCTTGCCGGACAATGCCTTTTCAGTCATGTGTGCCTCGATTCTCTTGAGCGTCTCTGCCCGTCTCCTGTGGGACGACCGGTCAGCTAGCGTCTTGAACCGCCCGATAGACCGTTTCCGGCCCCAGCGGCGTCTCGGTGATCTTGGCTCCCAGTGGAATCAGCGCGTCGGCCACCGCGTTGGCGATGGCGGCGGGGGCGCCCACCGCACCGCCTTCACCTGCCCCCTTCATCCCATCGGGATTGAGGGGGGTGGGGACGATCATGTGTTCGACGACCATCTCGGGCATGTTGCCGATGGCGGGAACCAAGTAGTCCATGAAATTCGCGTTCTGGGGTTGGCCGTCATCGCTGTAGGCGATTTCCTCGAGGAGCGCACCCCCGATGCCCAGGGCGACGCCTCCCTGCACCTGTCCGTCCACCAGGAGGGGGTTGATCAAGGCCCCCGAGTCGTTGACCACGACATGGCGAAGCAGGGTGACCACACCGGTGTCGACGTCGACCTCGACGGTGGCAACGTGGCAACCGTAGGAGAAGGCGTTAGTCGGAGGGTGATAGATGTCGGTTGCATCCAGGGTGTAGTTGTCGACTCCTTCCGGCAATGGCTGACCAGGAGCCACCCTGCCGGCCACCTGGGCCAACGAGACACTGCTGGCCGGCGATCCCTTGACCCGGACCTCTCCCTCGACCAGCTCAAGATCCTGTGGCGAAGCCTCCAGCATCTCCCCGGCGATCTGGATGGCTTGCTCTTTGATAGAGCCGGCGGCATGACGCACCGCGGTGCCGCCAATGGGAGCGCTGCGGCTGGCGTAGGTGCCCACGCCGCTGGCCACCAGATCGGTGTCTCCGTGTACGACCACGATGTCATCGAAGTCGACGCCGAGCTCATCGGCGGTGATCTGGGCCAGCACGGTGTCGTGGCCTTGTCCGCTGCTGCACGCCCCCGTGAACACAATGACCTGGCCGGATGGTTCGACTCGGACGCGACCACTCTCGTAGGGGCCGAGACTGGTCTCCTCGACGAAAAAGCCGATGCCAATGCCCAGGTAGCGACCCTCAGCCCGGGCGCTCTGCTGCTCGCCGCGGAAATTGTCCCACTCAGCCGCTTCCATGGCCCGGCGCAAGCACTCCTGATAGTCGCCGGAGTCATAGATGATCTCGCCGGCCAACACGTTCCCGATGCCACGGTGGAGCGGGAACACATCGTTGGAAAACATGTTGCGCATCCGCACTTCGCCGGGGTCGATGCCAACGGCTTCAGCCACGAGGTCGATGATGCGCTCCATGGTGAACGCCGCTTGGACGTGGCCGACGCCTCGGAAGGGGTTGAGGGGGGTGGTGTTGGTCATGACCACGGTCGACACCAGTTGCTGATGCTCGATCACATAGGGACCGGACAGCATGGAGACCCCGATGAAGGGCTCCACCAAGGTCAGTCGCTGGAGATAGGCACCGGTGTTGGTGACCGCGTGGTCGTGGATGGCCAGGATCCTGCCGTTGTCGTCGTAGCCGACCTCCACGTCGTGGTACTGCTCGCGGCCGTGGGTGGACGCCAGAAAATGCTCGTAGCGGTCCTCCACCCACTTGATGGGACGGCCGACCTGCTCGGCGGCCAATCCGAGGACGATTTCCTCGGGATAGGGCTGGAGCTTCACGCCGAAGGCGCCGCCCACATCGGGAGCGATCACCCGGACGGCGTTCTCCGGCAGCCCCAGATAGCCGACCAGGGTGGCCTTGAGGCTGTGGGGAACCTGGGTGGACGACCACATGGTCAGGCCGCGGCGCGGCTCGTCCCATTGGACGATCACTCCCCTGGTCTCCAGCGGCGTACCGGCATAACGCTGGGTGACGAACCGCTCGGTGAGCGTGTGGGGGGCGGCCGCCAGCGCCGAAGGGGCGTCGCCCACCGAGTACTCCAAGACATCAACCACGTTGGATTCGAAGTGGACCAGTGGTGCCTCGGGGGCCATGGCGGCTTCGGCCGTCGACACCGCGGGAAGCGGCTCATAGTCGACGTCCACCAATCCGGCTATATCTTCGGCGATGTAACGGTCGCCTTCGACGACCACCAGCGCCACTGGCTCGCCCACGAAGCGGACCTTTTCGGTGGCCAGGATGGGCTGGTTGAACGGTTTGGTGGTCTCCTCAGCGTCAATGCAGGGCAGCGGGGGCAGCTCGGGCGGGAGATCGTCGGCTGTGAGGACGCAAACCACTCGAGGATCGGCCGTCGCCGTGCTGGCATCTATCCCCCGGATCAGCGCATGGGCATGGGGACTGCGCACGAACACCGCGTGGACCATGCCGTGCAGCTTGATGTCGGACAGATACCGGCCATTCCCCTGGAGCAGGCGGGGATCTTCTTTTCGGCGAATGCTCGCTCCGAACAAGCTCACGCTCCACCTCCCCGGAGGCTGACCGCCTCCTCCACTGCTTCCACGATCTTGACGTAGCCCGTGCACCGGCAGAGGTTGCCGCCCAGGCCTTCGATGATCTCTTCGCGAGTCGGGTTGGGGTTTTCGTCGAGCATCTCGGCGATGGTCAACACGAATCCGGGGGTACAGAAACCGCATTGCATTCCGTGCTTGGCCCAAAACGCCTGTTCGATGGGGCCGAGCTTGTCGCCTTCGGTGAGGCCTTCGAGCGTGGTTACCTCGCTGCGGTCGGCCTGCACGGTGAGCAGCAGACACGCTCGGGCGGTCTCGCCATCCACGAGCACGGTGCAGGCGCCGCAGACGCCGTGCTCGCAGGCCAGGTGGGTGGCAGTGAGGTCTAGCCGCTCTCGCAGGAAGTCGGCCAGGGTGAGACGGGCCGGCACCGATTCCGACCTCTCGACGCCGTTTACTCGGATGGTGACTGCGTGATCGCTCATGCGGCCCGCTCCAGGGCTTGGGTGAGTGCCCGCCGGCTGGTCACCGTGGCGAGGTGCAGACGGTAGTCACTTGAGGCGTGTACGTCACTGCCGGGGTTGAGCCCGTCGGGCGCCAGCGTGGCGGCCTCGGTCGGGCTGGCCCCACTGAGGACGGCGGCCTCCACGGCGTGGGCCCGCATGGGACGATCCCCGACCCCGATCAGCGCTAGATGGGCATTCAGGACGGTGCCGTCGCCATCCAATTGAACCTGGCAGAGCGCGCCGCACAATGCGTAGTCGCCGGGTCGTCGGGCGACCTCCACCACCGACCATCCGGTCCGAGGGCCCGATGCAGGAATTTCGACAGCCGTCAATACTTCCCCGTCAGCAATCGAAGTGCTCAGGAACCCCTGGAATAGTTCTTCGGCTTCGATGGCCCGGTCGCCAGCCGGGCCGGTGACATGCACCCGGCCTCCGAGGGCCAAGACCACCGCCGGTAACTCCCCTGCCGGGTCGGCGTGGGCCACACTTCCGCCGATCGTCCCCCGCGATCGGATTTGCGGATGCCCCACATGGCGCAGTGACTCAACCAGAAGGGGGCACCGCTCGGCCACCAGAGGGTCTCGCTCGGCCCGGCGCTGCCGTGTCATTGCCCCGATGACCAGGCTGTCGCCATCGTCGGTGATGTGGTCAAGCCCGTCCACCCGGGCCAAGTCCACCAAAAGCGAAGGCCCGGCCAAGCGAAAGGCCAGTAGCGGAATCAGGCTCTGGCCCCCAGCCAGTACCTTGGCCTCTGAATCACTCCCCAAGGCCTTGACTGCGTCGTCCACCGAAGTCGGCGCCACGTAGTCGAAATCAGGCGGTTTCATCAGACCTCCCTGCGAATCCGCGCCCAGGCATGTTTCAGGAGATCAACGTTGGACTCCCGCCAGCACTTCAGGGCCACCGACCCTTCGTGCATCAAACAGATGTTGCAAGAGACGCAGTCCACCATGCCGGTTCGACCCGCTTCGATCTGGCGAACAAGATCGGGCTCGCGAATGAACGGACGGGCCAGCGAGACGAAATCGGCCGACCCGTCTTCGATCACCTCGTTCATCAGCTCGATGGTGCGAACGCCACCAACAAGGATGGTCTTTCCCTTCGCCGTTGCTTTATGGCGGCGAGCCTCCTCCCGGTAGTACGCCTCTTTCACCGGTGCGGCCAGCACACGATGAAGAAGCTTGTCTTGCAAGGCCCGCTTCCGGGTCACACCCGCGTATCGGGCCGCGCTCTCCGCCTTGGGCGACATGAGGCCGGCAGAAATCTCAATGGCATCGACTCCGGCGTTGTCCATCATCGTGACCGTGGCTCGTCCCTCCTCAACCGTCAGCCCATCGGGTACGTAGTCCCAAAGCCCGATTTTGTTGGTGATCGGAAAGTCGTCGCCCACCGCAGCCCGCATGGCCCTGTAGGTCTCGAGCAGCAGGCGTTGGCGGTTCTCGAGCGATCCGCCCCATTCGTCCTCCCGGTGATTGGTGGCCGGCGACAGGAACTCGGACAAGAGGTAGCCGTGGCCCGCGTGTACGTGGACACCGTCGAAGCCGGCTTCCCTTACCCGCCTGGCCGCGTTGCCAAATCCCTCGATGGCCTCCCAGATCTCGTCGGAGGAGGCCGCGGCCAAGGGCAGGCGGTGGAACTGCGGGTTCTCCACCACCGACGGGGCTAGCGGCTCGATCGACTCGTCCCGGCTCTGGCTTCCCGCGTGGTTGAGCTGGGCGAATATCTTGCCGCCTTCGGCGTGGATGGCATCGGTCAGCTTCTGCATGGGCGGAATTACTTCGTCGCGGTCCAGCGCCGTCATACCTCGGATGTAGTTCCCCCGGGGGTGAACGGAGCAGTGGCCGGTGAAGATGAGCCCGACGCCATTGCGAGCCAGCCGGGTGTGGAAGTCATGGTATTGCTGGGTGATGATGCCGCGGTCGTCGGCCATGGTCTCTGAGGTGGACGACCGGATAATCCGATTGCGGGTCTCCACCCCTGCGAGATTCCCCGGCCTCAGTACCGCTGGCGTCAACATGGGCTACTCCCTCAAGTTCCGGGCCAAGTAATCGGCCATTCGGGGACGGACCACCGGTCCCATGTTGTGACAGCAGTGATCGCCATCGGGCTCGACCATGATCTCGGCCAAATCGTTGTGGGCTAGCCCAGCTTGTAGCAGCTCGGTCTGGTGCGGGGGGAAGATGGGATCGTGAACCCCCTGGAGCAGGAGGGTGGGACAGGTCAGGTCGCCGATTGACTCCGATAAGTCGAACGTCTCTTGCAGATAGGCGCGGCCCTCTTCGAGATCTTCGAAGCCCGACACGTATACGAATCCACCCCTGGTGTGAGGAGGCATGCCGTCGAAATCCGACATGTCGGAGAATCCGCCCCACGCCACACAGGTCTTGAGCCGCTTGTCGAAGGCCGCCGACTGCATGGCGTAGTAGCCGCCCAGGCTGCGGCCGAGCACTCCGATTCGGTTGCTGTCCACATCCGGCCGGGCGCTGATGGTGTCGAGGACGGCGGAGGTGTAGCGATGGAAGTCGGCGCAGAGCTTCACGTCGAAGTACATCTCGCCTTGGCCGGGACCGTCGAACGCGAAGGTGGCCAACCCGCGGCGGTGGCACAGCGCCTCAAAATGGTAGCTCTCCTCTTTGGTGGACTCCAGACCGCCGATGAGGACCGCGCATGGGTGAGGTCCGGGCCCGGCGGGTAGCCGGAGATAGCCGGGGATGATCGTCGATTCGAATGCGATCTCCACCCGCTCGGCCGGAGCCACAAGATGGGGCGCAGCCCGCTTGTACAACTCGACCTTCTTGTGTTGGCCGTGCTCGCGGCGGTCGGGTTCGTGGAACCACATGAGCTGCCCGTAGTGCCACGACAACGACGAGTGCCACAGCCACTCGCCGGCGCTGACCCGATCGCCAGCTTCCAACGCGGCCATGCCCAGGGCTTCGTAACGCTCGGCGGTGTCGGCCCAAAACGGCAGCCATTCGGCTAGGTCGTCCAGGGCACGGGCAGCTTCGAAGTCCGGGTAGGGGATGCCGTCGGCGAGCATCCGGCCCGGGTTCAGGATCGCCTCGACCTTTTGGGGCACCAAATCGTCAGCGCTCATGAACGGCCTGCGTTCCCAAGTGCGGACAACCGGTCATCGACGTTGGGCACTCTTATCCCCCCTCTTGGACACTAAACGCTGCTGGGAAAATCCGCTAGCGACTCTCCTGTTGATGGCTGGCCAGCGTGGCCTGGACTGCTTCAATGATGCCTTGATAGCCAGTGCAACGGCAGATGTTGCCGCTGAGCGCTTCTCGTATCTCAGCCTCCGTCATTGCGGCCAGCTCATCGAGCATCGAGTCGATCGTCATGAGCAATCCAGGAGTGCAGAACCCGCATTGCAGGGCGTGCGCGGCGCTGAAGGCTTCTTGAAGCGGGTGCAGGTCGTCGCCGTTGGCCAGTCCCTCCACGGTCTTGATGGCGCAGCCGTCGACCTGCACCGCGAAAAGCAGGCATGAGCGCACCCCTTGTCCGTTGAGTTGGACGGTGCACGCCCCGCACACGCCGTGTTCACAGCCCACGTGGGTCCCGGTCAGGTGCAACTCGTGACGCAGAAAGTCGGAAAGCAGCAGTCGCGGCGGGACCGTTCGGTCAAAGGCCACGCCGTTGACCTCAACCGTGATGGCGTGGGTCGTCATTGGAGTTCGCTCTGTGGAGGGACCGCTCACCAGCAGCTTCTGCTAATCCTCCGCCACCTGATCCAAGTGCTTCGGGCCCTTCATGTAGTTCACAATCCACCAGCTGAAGAACACATACCGAAGTACCTCCGCATCGGTCTCACCGAATTCTCCCGTCGCCACAAGCTCATCAAGCATGGTTTGATGCTCGGGGCTCAAGTTGACGGGGACGTCGGTGAGCACAATGGGGTAGTTGACGTAATTCGGGACGTACGAAGGGTCTTTGTACAGCTCTCGATCAGCCTTGATGGGCTGCGCCGCCAAGTCTTCAGTGGTGAGCTGAGATCGGTATTTGACCAACTCCGGCCGGCCTTCAAACTGGGCGAGGTCTTCAGGCAGGCCCTCATAGATGGCCAGCCGCAGAGGCTTCAGCTCGAAGCTGCTAGTGGCGAAGGTATCCGCACCACACACGTTTGGCACCGCTAGCAGATCGATCAAGGCGATGATCTCGATGTAATCCCCGTGCTTGGCCACGTTTTCGGCGATATACGGATGTCCTGCTTGATCGACGCCGGTGTGCATGAAGAAATTGAACGAGTCATGCACGTCGTCGCTGGTCAACCCGTATTCTCGCTGGGCTTCGGCTTGAATGTCGTGACAGTTCGTATGCGGATCCACCCCGAATTGGTATTCGAACAGCAAGCCGCTGCATCGGGGATACAGCACATCGTTGGTTCCAACGGTGTCGGTGATGATCGCCGCTATTGGCCGGTCTCGCGGCGGTGCCGACCAGAGGAAATCGCCCGTGGTTGGATGCATTCCATGCATGTGCCTGGTCCGACCGGTGTGGAAGCACTCCTTGTAATCGTGGAGATTGAAGCAATTGAAGTCGGCGCATTGACCGGCGACTCCGATCTGTTCGAGTCGCATGACCTGCCCGGCCAGGAGTTCGACTGCTTTGCCGGTGGCCGGTTCCATGATGTGCTCATACAACAGCCTTCGCTCGGTCATGAGGAATGTTCCTTGTGGAATTCCCGCAAGGCCCGCAGAAGGAGGTCTTCCCGGTCTCCGGAACTCGTTTCATCAACGGAATCGTCAACCAACTCCAGTTGCTGCTGGTTCAAACGGACGACTACTTCTCGGAAATATCCATCATCTTCATCGGCCATGATTTGGTCTCCGCTCGTTCGGGTATTACTGGTCTAAGGCAATTTACCAGACCACGTCCCGCTCAATTCGGGGGAGGATCCACCACCGCGATGGCGTCGATTTCGACCACTAATTCCGGGACGACGAGCGCGCTGATCTCAATTGTCGAGCTCGCCGGGGGATCAGTTGGGAAATACCGGGCCCGCACCTCCTGCACCGCGGGAAGGTAAGCCATATCGGTGAGGAACACGGTCAGCCGCACAACGTCTTTCAACGTTGCCCCGCCCTCGTTGAGCACTCGTTGGAGGTTCTCCAGCGTGGCCTCGGTCTGGGCTGCCGGGTCTCCAACGCCGATAACGGCGCCATCCGGATCGAGGGCAACTTGCCCGGCAGCGAAAACCATCCGGCCGGATTCGCACACAATGCCCTGGGAGAATGGCTGGGGATGTTCGAAGCCCGCTGAGGACGGGTCCCACACCCCCGCAGGGCGCAGTACGTGTTTGTCGACCATCGAACTCGGGACCTCCCCACGGGGAATGCCTGACGGAAAAACCCTATCCAAACCCCATCCCGGTCGCCCGGGCGTCGTCGCCGAGCATGGCCATGACCTCGAGGAGGCGAAACTCACCACCGGGGGCAGCCAGCAAGCCGACTCCCACCGAACGGGGATCGCCATCTCGGTGGACCGAAAACACCGCCTGAGGTGCCCCCGTAAGGCTGCTGGGAGCAGCCAGCCGGAAACACTCGCTTCTGAATTGGGCCAACTGCCGGTCGTCCCAGTCCCGCATCGGGCCATGCCGGAGCATCACCGGGAGCACCACCACCGTTCCCGGCTCGACCGCGACCCGGAGGGATCGGGTGTACGCCAGTCTCTCCGCCCGGTCATTCTGTTGAGCGCGGTCAGGATCCTGGGAGAAGCGCTCGCACCGTTCGAGCCGCATCCTCACGTCTTCGGCCAACGACGAACCGTGCTCGGCGACCCAAGGCCCATGGTTCGACCAGATTTCCCGTCCTTGCAGCCGGGCGAACAAATCACCGACATCGGTACTGGTGAACTCCCCGAATTCGGTCTCCTCAAATGGACCGCCCATTACATCGGCCGCGGCGCTGGCCGCGGCTCTTCCGATCCGGGCCGTCTGGGCATCAGCCTCATCGAACACGTCGGCCGCGAACTTAACTTTGGGAGGTTCCGTTATTTTGTCAGCACCCGGTGCGAGCACCTTGAGCACATCGGCGATGATCGAGGCCTGAAGCCCGAAAACACCGACCACGTCGAACGAGTGCGCCAGCGGGATGACCCCGTCGGGTTCGATCAATCCGTGCGACGGCCGAATGCTGTGCAGCCCGCAAGCCGCTGCGGGCACCCGAATCGAGCCGGCCGTGTCGGTGCCCAATCCGATGTCAGCCAGCCCGGCGGCCACCGCCGCGGCCGATCCCGAAGACGAGCCGCCGCAGAAGAGCCGGTCGTCGAGCACATTGCGCGGTGGCGCACCCTCGCCCACATTGCCGATCAGCGAATAGGCCAGTTGGTCCAGCTTGGTCAGACCGACGAGGTCGGCGCCGGCGTCGAGCATGTGGGTCAATATCGGCGACGTCACCGTCGCGGCGGCACCAGTCGACCGCCAGCGCTCGTGGCCGAAGGAGCTTCGATGGCCTTGGAGGCTGAACAGGTCCTTGGCCACGAACGTGCGGCCCTTCAAGCTGCCCTCCCCCGAGCCACCCATGGCAACGCTGTTGGGCACGAAGGCCTCAACGTCGTTCAGATGTTCCTCGTCCACCATCGGGTTGCAGTCTGCCAAGATTTAGGCGCAGGCGACATGGAGGAGCTTCGTTCCTATGCCTTTTGAAGTGCGCAAGATCCCATTCGAACACGTCACGGACACCTCCGGGCTCGAACAAGCCATCGCGGAGGGCGCCTTCCGGGGCGATCAAATCGTCGGCGTGGTTGGCAAGGTTGAGGGCAACGGCGGCGTCAACGACTTCTCCCGAATCCTGGCCGACCGGGTGCTCCGCGACTTCTTGGTGGAACAATGCGAGCACTCCCGTGAGTCGGCGCTCCAAGTGCCCATCGCCTGGTCTGGCGGAACCGACGGGGTGATCTCGCCGCACATGACGGTCTTTGCCAAAGTCGACGGTCCGGCGGAGCCAGCGGACGAGAAGCGCCTCACCGTCGGTCAGGCCGTTTCGGTGCCAATTCTGCCCGAGGAGATCGGCCGACTGGCCATGCTCGACAAGGTCACCGATGCGGTAAATCTGGCTGTGGCCGATGCCGGCATTGAGGATCCGGCCGATGTCCACTATGTGCAAACCAAAACGCCGTTGTTGACCGCCGAGCGCATCGCCGACGCCCATGCCCGAGGCAAGACCGTCGCCTTGGAGGACACCATGGAGTCGATGGCGGTTTCCAACGCCACGTCGGCTTTGGGCATCGCCACTGCGCTGGGCGAGATCGAGCGGCCCCGCGAGGACCAGATCGCCAAAGACCTGTCGGTTTACTCGTCGGTGGCCTCGTGTTCGTCGGGCGTCGAGCAGACCCAAGCCCAAGTCGTGGTGGTTGGTAATCGCCTCGGCGTCGGCGGCCGCTACCGGTCGGGCCATTCGATCATGGAGGACAACCTCGACTTCCCCGGGATCTACCGGGCGATACGTTCGGCTGGCCTCGACCTGCCCGAGCGGCCGATCCCCGAGGACCTCGACGGTCGGGTGGTCAATTGCTTTATCAAATGCGAGATCCATCCCAGCGGACGATTGCGAGGCCGGCGGCAAGTGTCGCAAAACGATTCGGACATCCACCACACCCACCACACCAAGGGCGCCGTCGGGGGTGTGGCCGCCGCCGCGCTGGGAGACCCGGCCGTGTTCGTATCGGTGGCCGGGCTCCAATCTGGACCGGCCGGGGGCGGGTCGGTCGCCGCCATCGTCGACCTCGGCTGAGATGGCGCGACTACCGGGCCTCCCCCCGGACAATCTCAATCCCGAGCAGCGGGCACTGTACGACTCCATCGCGGGAGGCGATCGGGCCAAGGACGCCTCGTTTCCGCTGACCGACCAGACCGGGGCTTTAGTCGGGCCCTTCAATGTGCTGCTCTACAGCCCCGGGGTCGGTGACGTTATCCAGCAACTGGGGGCCGCATTGAGGTTCCACACCGAGCTCAGCGCGCCCGTGCGGGAGCTAGCCATTCTCGTGGTCGCGACCTACCACGACTGCGAGTTCGAGCGGTGGGCCCACGAGTCCATCGCCCGGCGTGTCGGATTCTCCGATGACCAGATCGACGCCCTGCGGAATGGGACACGCCCCGAATTGGAAGCGGCCGACCTCAACGCGGCTTACGACATCTGCCTGTCGATTCTGCACGACAAGTCCATCCCCGATGATGTGTACGGCCGAGCGGTGGAAGCCTTCGGCCAAGACCGCCTCGTCGAGTTGCTGATGGTTGTCGGCTACTACTCGCTATTGGCCCAGCTCATCGGGGCATTTGAGGCCGAGCCACCCGACTGACCAGGACCCGCTCAGTCGTTGGGGATCTGCGGGACCAGGACCCAATTCGGATGGTCGGGTCCGAAGTGCACCGTGACCTGGTTGTCGAACACTTCTGGTGGTCGACTTCTGACGTCGTCGTGCAGGAACGGGCCGCAACCCCGTAGCTCATTCTTGAAGTTCGACAGCCGCAATCCAGTGGTGTCGCCGTCCCATTCGTAGTCGCGTCCTCGAATGGAGAAGCCGACGCGATAACCCGGCGGTATCACGATCGACGTGGGCCAGATCTCGATGTCGAGCTCGTAGACCTCCCCCGGTGTCAGGGGCTGTTCCTCGTCGTGGGTATGGTACGGCCTCCACTCTTCAGACAGGGATTCATCCAGCTTGCGATGTGACGCCCGCAGCCAGCCCTGGGCGATCGGCGTGTGGGGGTCAATGGCACCCATGAACGTGACTTCCTCGCCATCGGGGTCGAAGACCCGGAACACCAAGAAGAGGTCGGCATCGGTAGTGGACGAGGAGATGTGGAGCTTGGCAGCCAACGGACCGGTCACCTCGATCTCCTCCTCCACAGGCGGCATGAAGAAAGTGAGCCCGTCGCCCATGGCGTCGTAGGTGATCGTCGCCTCCGCGGTGACCGGATCATGCACCAGCGTCAGGTCAGAGGGATCGAGATGCAGCTTGGTCCAGTCGGTCCGTGGAATGGGCCAGTCGGATTCGGCCCGCTCGACAAAGCGGTCGACATGGCGAACCAGAAGCTGTACCCGCGACTGATCGTCCCACGCGGCGTCATCGCCCTGGAGATACTTGGCGAAGAAGCGCTTCTGGAGATCGACGCCGTAATCGGTGTAGTACTCGGTCCAGTGCTCAATCCCATGGCACTCGAGGAATTTCTCAGTGGAAGCGGCCCGGATATAGGCCTCGATGTTGCCGCGGGGGTGCAGTCCCTGACCACCCCAGTTCGACGCCGACAAAAACGGCACGGTCACCTTGGACCAATCAGGAGACCGATCCTGGTGGTACTGGTCGTCGAGGGGATGAGAGGCGATCTCGTTGCCGAAGTCGCATCGATTGGCCCGAAGCTCCTCATCTGTCAGCGTGTCGGGGCCAGCCACCAGCTCGCCGGTCACGATGCTCCTCGCCCCGTTCTCGCCGACGCCGTGCTGCACGGTCTTGATCTGCATGTCGTACCAGTTGTCCCAGAACGTCGACAGGATGCCGCCGTGGTAAGTCATGTCCCGGTACCAGTCGGCGGCCCCTTCCCAGGGAATCATCGCCGTGAGGTGGGGTGGCTGGAGCGAGGCGACATGCCAGGCGTTGATGGCGTAGTACGAGATCCCCGAAATGCCGACCTTGCCGTTGGACCAGGGCTGGACACCGGACCATTCGATGCACTCGTAGAAGTCCCGGGTCTCTCGGGGTGAGAAATGGTCGATATAGCCGGGGCTGCGGCCCGCTCCCCGGGAGTCCACCCGAACACACGCGTAGCCCTCGGGCACCCACTTCTCGGGATCGCAAACCTCCCAGTTCTGATACTTGTTGGTGGAACCAGCGGCCACGTCGGGGTGCTCTTCCACCATCCGGTCCCAAGCGCTGGGATAGCCCTCTTGGAAGGCCAGCCCCTTGGCGTAGGGGCCGTAGCTCAAGATGACCGGGTACTGCCCGTCGTCGTCGGGGCGGAACACGTCGGCCCGCAATTGCAGACCGTCGTCCATCTCTACGATGACATCCCAGTCGATCCGCATGCCGTCTCGCACTTCACTGTTGGCGCTCATGAGTCCCCCTGCCCGTCGGGTCGCTTGCGCTGGCCCGCGCAGTTTAGGAGTCTTTTTCGGAGCTGTTCTTAAGAACTGCTGGGGGGACACAAATGCACGCCTTCACGCCCGGCCGGATCGGTCGCCTTGAGATCAAGAATCGTTTTGTCCGGGCCGCCACGTCGGAGACCATGGCCACCGACCGCGGTGAAGTCACCCCCGAACTCATTGAGCTTCACCAGACGCTGGCCGCCAACAGCGTGGGGCTGTCTCTGCTCGGCCACGCCTTCGTCCACATCCGCGGCCAGTCGCTGCCCAACCAGACGGGAATCCACGACGATGACATGATCCCCGGCCTCGCCCAGCTCACCGGAGCGGTCCATAGTGCGGGCGGCAAGATCTTCGCCCAACTCGCCCACGCGGGCAACCAGGGTGGGATGAGTGACTTCGCCATGGTGGCCCCCTCAGCGATGGCTAACGCCCTCACCGGGTCGGTAGCTGAGCCGGCCAGCGACGAGGAGATCGAAGAGGTGATCGAAGCCTTTGGCGCGGCCGCCGCCCGGGCGCGGGAAGCGGGATTCGACGGCATCCACATTCATGCCGCCAACGGGTACTTGATCAGCTCGTTCGGTTCGCCGCACTCCAACATCCGTACTGATCGGTGGGGTGGTGATGCGGAGCGGCGCTCCAGGCTGCTGACTCGCGTGTACCAGTCGATACGTGACGTGGTTGGGCCCGAGTTTCCGGTAACCGCCAAGGTGGGTATGGAGGATCAGGTCGACAACGGCCTGGAGCTATCCGAAAGTGTGGAGCGCGTCCGGGACTTGGCCGGCCTCGGACTCGACGGCATCGAGGTGAGCGTCGGCCTCATGGCCTCGGGAGCCGACTCCTGCCACAAGTACGTTGCTGTGGATCGGCGGCGGGCGTTGGCCGACCACCTCTACTTCCGGATGTTCTCACCGCCAAGCGGCGAGGCGTACTTCGAGCCCTACGCCCAGGCCATCCGAGCAGTCGTTCCCGACTTGACCCTGCTTCTCGTGGGCGGGATGCGAACCACCGAGACAGTTGAGCGGGTCCTGGCCGAAGGCTCCTGCGATTTCGTCTGCCTCGCCCGGCCGCTCATTCGTGAGCCGGACGTGGTGGCCCAGATCGAAGCCGGGCGTCGGGGCCGGTTCGATTGCACTTCGTGCAACCTCTGCCTCGAGAACGAAGGGGCCACCCGTTTGCAATGCTGGCGCACCCCGCGAGTGCGGCTCATCCACGCTGCCGCGGCGCATATTCGCCGCCGGGTTCAAAGCAAGTCTCACTAGCTTACGAAATCAGGTCACACTTGAAACTCGAATGGATCGCGTGAAGTATGCATCCACGCCACGTTCACCGGCTTCGCAGCCGGTGAACACCCGAGGGAGGAGTCGAGCGTATGGCTGCGCCAGACATCACCGTTGAGCTGTTGCACAAATACTGCGACGAATACCGCAACTGGGGCCGTTGGGGTGATGACGACGAACTCGGGACCATGAACCACATCTCCCCCGAGAAGATCGTCGAGTCGGCTGGTCTCGTTCGTCAGGGAAAGGTCTTCTCGCTACAACTGCCTCTGGACGGAAACGGGCCTCAAACCGGCGCATTCGGCCGGGTCAATCCGATCCATCAGATGGTGGCCACTGGCACCGATCACGCCGAAGGCGCCCAGGATTGGCCGATGGGTTGGGGGGTGGCCGACGACACACTGTTCTTGTTCTTGCAGGGCGGGACCCAGTGGGATGCACTGGCCCACATATTCCACGACGGGTTGATGTACAACGGCTATGACGCCCGGCTCGTGTCAAGCACCGGGGCCGACAAAAACGGCATCGAGAACCAGAAGACCGTGGTTTCGCGCGGCGTCTTGTTGGACATCCCGCGAGTGCGAGGGATTGAGCACTTGGAACCGGGCGATGCCATCACTGGCGAAGACCTGGACGCAGCCTGTGAGCACCATGGAGTCGAAGTGGGCACCGGCGACATGGTTCTGATCAGAACCGGAGACATGGCTCGGCGGCGTGAATTGCCCGGCTGGGATGGATTCTCGGCGGGCGACTCGCCCGGCTTGTCGCTCCTGTCAGCACCCTGGCTGGCTGATCGGGAAGTGGCTGCCATTGCCACCGATACCTGGGGCGCCGAGGTGCGGCCCAATGAGATCGAAGGCAGCTTCCAGCCGCTGCATTTGGTCATGATCGTCGCCATGGGACTGTTCGTCGGCGAGATTTGGTACCTCGATGAGCTCGCGGCCGATTGTGCCGAAGACGGGGTCTATGAGTTCCAACTCGTTGCCCCGCCACTGGTGATACCCCGGGCGGTGGGCTCGCCCCTCAACCCCCAGGCAATCAAGTAGAGACCAAGCAACAGGTGGTAGAAGGACTCGCCGGCCGCCCAACGCGGCTCTCCTCCCACGCCATTGGACTGCTCTTAACCACCCTCGGCGTCCTGGTCCTTTCGCCGGACAGCCTGCTCATTCGGCTCGTGGACGCCGACGTGTGGACCCTCGTGTTCTGGCGCGGCTTCCTCATGGGGCTGACCGTTTTGACGGCAACGGCTGTGTGGTCGCGAGGCGATGCCGTGGCCCAATTTCGCTCCCTCGGTGGCGTGGGGCTCGTCGTTGCCATGTTGTTCGGATCGCAACTCACCCTGTTTGCAACCTCGATCACCCACACCAGCGTGGCCAACACGCTGGTCATCTTCGCCACCGCTCCGTTGTTCGCGGCGGTGCTCAGCAGGATCTTCCTCGGCGAACCGGTCCCCCTACGGGTCTGGCTGGCGGTAACGGCCAGCTTGGGAGCGATCTTGTACATCTTCTTTGGCAGCATCGGCACCGGTCGCATCGGCGGCGATCTCGCCGCAGCAGGCGCCGCTCTGGCCATGGCTATCGGCCTTACCGTCATGCGCCGCAACAGCCACGTCAGCATGGTCCCGGCCTGGGGGGTCGGCGGCCTGTTGGCCGCTGCTTTCGCCGCCTCTTTTGCCGATCCGTTCGGCATCTCGGGTGAAGACGTTGCCGTGCTGCTTCCCAGCGGGATCCTGGTTCTTCCCATCTCCTTTGCCCTGATTGGACACGGCCCACGACGACTCTCCGCCCCCGAAACCGGGCTGCTCATGATTCTTGAAACAATCATTGGCCCCTTGTGGGTGTGGTGGATCTTGGAGGAGCAGCCCAATGCCGAGGCGCTGGTCGGAGGAGCGATTGTCATCGCTGTTCTGGTGGCCAACTCAGTGGTTGGACTCCGCCAGCCCTCAATCGGTTCGTGACCAGCGAAACAGAGTCAATTGTTGGCCTCTGGGGGCAACCCAATCAGTTGCCCGGTCCGAACAACCCGAACCGCCAATCTGGATCACCGGGAACCATTGTCGACTCGAACTGCGCTCGCTCACCCATTCGCCTCGACTTGCCAGCCACGGTTTGAGCCAGTTCGAGTTGTTGGCGCTCCCAATCAGCCAGCGAAGCGTCTAGATCGTCGCCCGTGCCCAGATAGTCGCGCAGCGCCCAGCCGTCGGCGCATGCTTTGGCTGTTCCGGCCGCCACGTGAGGGCGCAGCGCCGTGGCTGCATCGCCGATAAGCGCGATGCGACCGTGGACAAATCGATCGGCGGCCATGTCGAAAATGGCCTGGATAAACGGCTCTTCGCAGACCAAGACGAGTTCCCGCAACTGCGGAGCAAGGAGCCGCTCTGCGTCGTGGCGAATTTCGGTCACAAAACGGTCTTGGGCCAACCCGGGGGGCATGGTGGCCGGGCGGTGCACGCCGTTTCGGTCCACCATGAGCTCTTCGAACTCGGGTCCCGGCGCATTGCGGTACCACACGAAATTGAGGGCCCGCTCTCCGGGGATTATCGAGTCGCCCGGGCCGGGGATGGCGTAGGCCAGTATGTGGGCGTGGTTGAGCACCTGATACACCATGGCGTCCTCGAAGACCGCCGCGGTATCCGCTTGGAGGTCACTCTCCAGCACGGTGCCCCGCCAGGCGACATAACCGGCGTAGTCGGTGGTGGTGTGCGGTGAGACGATGGCGCGCACCGTTGAGGCGATTCCATCCGCGGCCACGAGCAGGTCGCAATCCCGCGATTCGCCGTGCTCGAACGAGACGGTGACGCCCTGCGACGTTTGGGCACACCCGGTGACGTAGTGGGAGAGGTGGTAGCGATCGCCGGGCAGCACCTCCAGCAGTGCCCGGTACAAGGTATTCCAGGACGTGAAGCGGTTGTACGTCGCCGCCTCGTCGACAATGGAGCCGGACTCATCGACATAGCTCCAGTTGGTAAGCGTCAGGGCTACATCAGCCGCGCCGGCTTGGCCCTCCCCTAGCGCAGAACCCCTCTCGGTGAAATAGCGCTCGGTCATCGGCAGCACGACGATGCCCGCGCCTCGACCCTCAAGAGCGTTGGTGGACCGTTCGTAGATGTGTACGTCGTGGCCAAGCTCGTGAAGGAGTATCCCGGCCGTCAGGCCGCCGATGGATCCGCCGGCGATGGCGATTTGGAGCGGGTTGATCCCCGACGATGTCATGCAGCGGTTCCCCAGCGAGGCTCGGTGGCAGTGAGGCAAAGGATAAGAGGCAGGCTTTCGCCGTGCACTCTGGTCAACCGGCAAGGCGGCGTTCCGGCGAGCCTCAGTAGGCTGTGTCCGATCGGAGAACTGATGGCGGGCTACGCAAAAGGGCCATTCGCAGTCGACTGGGAAACCCGATACGACATGGCTCGGCTGCGGATCGAGCGCGTCCAGGCCGCGCAGCGGGAGTTGCGCAATTCGGGAGTCGACGGCCTGTTGGTTTGGAAAGACGAGAACGTCCGCTACCTGACCTCACTGCGAGCCCAACTCATCGCCGGCAAGACCACAGCGCTGAACGGCGCCCTGCTCCAGCCCGACGGCGAGCCGGTGCTGCTGTGCTCCGGCGGTGAGATCGACAAGGCCCGTTTGGGTATGCCGTGGATCGGCGAAGCACACGCCATCCCCATCATGGAACAGGCGGAGTTGGTGGACGGCTTCGTGAAGGACATCCTCCGGCCCATCCTGCGCAACCGAGGACTGGACAGTGGTCGGCTGGGTCTCGACGCCGCCAATATCTCGTTCATCGACGCTGTCCGCAGCCATCTCCCCCATCTTGAGCTAGTCGATGGCGACCGCCTCATGCAGCGAGCTCGGCTCATCAAGTCCGACGTGGAGATCGACATCATCGAGGAGGCCTGCGCCATCGGCGACGCGGTCACCCAACGAGCGCTCGACGAGACCCGCGCTGGCCGGCGCGAGCTGGAGATCGCCGGCGATGCCATGCAGACGCTGTTCTATCTCGGTGGTGAGATGGCCCACGTCATCACCCCGTTCGTCGCCACCGGCGAGCACATGTCGCCGCCTCATCGGCTGGCCACCGACAAACTGACCCGGAACATGGACCTCTGCTTCATCGACATCGGCGCCATGTGGAACGGTTACTTCGCCGACATCGGTCGGACCACAATCATCGGCAAGCCATCCCGGCGCCAGCAGGAGATCTACACGGCTGTCTATGAGGGGCTCATGGCGGGCATCGACAAGATGAGGCCGGGCTTCACCAACCAGGACGCCGCTGATGCCATCGTTGAGACGATCGGCAACCATGGCCTCGCCGAGCACCTGTTCAGCCTGTTCATCGGCCACGGCATCGGCATGGGTGCCAACGAGCCGCCCTACATCGGCGAGAACATGCCCGGCGCCACCGTGTACCCCTTCGAGCCGAACATGGTTTTTGCCGTCGAACCACTGGTTTGGGTGCCCGATGTTCCCGGCGGTGGCGGGGTGAGGATCGAGGACATGGTGTTGATCACCGAGGGCGAGCCCCGGGTCCTCTCCCGAGTCGAATACGAGGAAAAGCTCTTGCTCTGATCCTTTCCGCCCTGGGGAGTAGTTGGCTACAACCCGAACACCCGGGCGGCGTTGCCGCCTTTCATGGCGATCCGGTCGGCATCGGTAAGTCCCTCGGTGCGGTCGATGAGACCCATGGGGTCGGGATCTCCCATGTCGAAGGGGAAGTCGGTGCCGGCCATCACCCGGTCGCTGCCCACCACCTCGACAAGGTGGCGGAGATAGAGCGGCTGGAAGACCATCGTGTCGTAGAGGAGGCGCTTCATGTAGTGGCTGGGGGGATGGTCGGGAATGTTCACCCGGGTCTCGGGGCGGACCTCCCAGGTGTGGTCGGAACGAGAGGCGTAGAACGGCAGGTAGCCGCCCCCATGCACCAGCACCAACTTGAGATCGGGAAGCTCCTCGAACAGCCCGGAGAAGATCATGCGGTTGACAGCCACCATGGTCTCCAGGGGGTTGCCGATGCAGTTGGTCATGAAGTATTCGCCGAATCGGTGACTCTCCTCGTAACCGTTGGGGTGCAAGATCACCGGTATGCCCTTGGCCGCCACCGCTCGCCAAAACGGTCGAAAGCCCGGTTCGTCGAGGTTGCGGCCCGCGATGGTGCCGCCGATCTGCAAGCCCTTGAAACCCAGCTCGTCAACCGCCCTGTCCATTTCGGCGATGGCGAGGTCGATGTCTTGGAGGGGCACCGTAGCGCCGAACGCCGAGAACCGGGACGGCCGGTCAGCCACGGCCTGGGCCAGGTTGTCGTTTTGGAGTCGAGCAGCCTCGGCCCCCACCTCCGGCGGCGCCCAATACCCGTACTCGGACACGAACGTGGACAGGCCCTGAATGTCAACCCCCATCTCGTTCATGTGTTCGATCCGGGCTTCGGGCTTCGTCAGGGCATCGAAGATCTGGGGAAACATGACCTTGTTCTGGTCAAGGGAATCCTGGCCCATGAAGTAGATATAGGGCTCGTCTTGGGGCCGACCATGGGGACTAAGCAGCTCACCAGCCGATGGCGTGGCCAGATGGCAGTGAACGTCGATCGTCGGCCAACTCTCAGCCATTGCCGGTTCCCCTAACCGCATTCTCCAAGGACAAATCCGAACCCTATGTGATGGGGAGTGCGACTAGCCGCCCGGACCCGGCATGAAACGACCCCGGGGTGGGGCCCCGTCTTCGATGGGGTGCCCACGCAGCAGCACCGATTCCACGCGGCCCTGCACGTCGCGACCAGCGAAGGGCGTCCATCCTGCTCTTGAGACCACGGCCTCGTTGGTGATCTGCCAAGTCGCGTGAGGATCGAGGATGACGAGGTCGGCGTCATAGCCCACCTCCACTCGGCCCTTGCCGCGCAGTCGATACTGTTCGGCGGGCTGCTGGGCGTAGGCCTCGACCAGCCGTTCCAGCGTTGTTCGACCGCTCAGGGCGGCGTCCACCATGAGAGGTACGGTCGTGTCCAGCCCAGGCAACCCGAAATGGCACTCCCAAATGGTGCCCTCTCGCTTTTGGGCCTCGGTCGACGGGGCATGATCAGTGGAGAGGTGGCTGATCGAGCCGTCGTTGAAGGCGTTCCACATCCGGTCTTCGTCCTCCGCCGAGCGGATTCGGGCAGGCGGGGTGAATTTGCGGAATGGGCCGTGGTCATGGATCTCCGATTCATGGAGGTAGAGGTACTGGGGACACGTTTCCGCCACGATCGGTGATCCGGCGGCCCGCTCCCGCTGAATCAGATCGACCACATCGGCGCTGCTGGCGTGGGCGACCGTGGCCCGAACCCCGGTGACCTTGGCCAAGAGAGCAGCCGACCCCACCGCCACAAGTTCCGCCTCCCTGGAGCGCCATTCGGGGATGACCCCCGGGTCGATGCGGCCTTCAGCCTTGAGGCGGCGCTCGTTGCGTGCCGTCATCACATCGTCTTCGCAGTGAACCAGGCAAGCGGCGTCGAGGCTGGCCAGCTCCTCGAAGATCTCCAAAAGCATCTCGGCTGTGACCGCGGGGATCCCGTGGGTGGTGCAAGTGAAGATCTTGAAGAACGTGACGCCGGCCTCCCAGAGGCTGCGGATCTCGCCGGCATGCTCCGGAAATGCGTGAGCCGCCAGCGCATAGTCCACATACGACCGATCCCGCAGGTGGTGCCACTTCTCCTCGAAGCGCCCGGCACTGGTGAGCGGCCAGCCGTGGGTGTGCTCCACGATTGTGGTCACGCCCTGGCGGGCGGCGGCCCGAGTCCCCGTCGGGAAATCCTCTCGGGTCGAATCACCCGGCTCCATCAGATGGACATGGGTGTCGACCATCCCAGGCAGCACGAATCGGCCATCGGCGTCAAGGGTCTTATCGGCGGATTCGGGCGAGTCCGGGTCGAGGATTGCCGCCACGCGGCCATCCTGGACGTACACGTCAGCGCGTTGTCGGCCGGTGGCGGTCACCACCGTGCCGCCCCGGACTACGAGATTGAACGTCATATCGATTTCGGCAATCAAACCCGACGCGATGCATCGTGGCTGGCGATGTACGACGATATCAGGATGCCGTCAGCGGCCCGACCGAAAGCAGGTGCCTTATGAAGCTCGACGGGAAGGTCGTCGTTGTCACCGGCGCGGGCCGAGGAATCGGCCGGGAGATCGCCCTGACCTGTGCTCGAGAAGGGGGCATGGTGGTCTTGGCGGCCCGCTCCGTCGGCGCCCTGGAAGACGTTGCCGGCATGATCGAAACCGCCGGTGGCCAAGCCCAGGTGGTTGAAACCGATGTTTCCGACCCCGATGCGGTGACCTCGCTGACCAGTCGGGTCCTGTTTAGGTGGGGCCGCATCGACGTGTTGGTGAACAACAGCGGGATCGGCGGCCCTTCGGCACCACTGTGGGAGGTGCAGCCCGCCGACTGGGAGGAGACCTTCGCGGTAAACGTGACCGGGGTCTACCTGTGCTGTCAGGCCATGCTGCCGTCGATGATCGAGCGCCGGTCGGGTTCGATCATCAACATCGGCTCGATCACCGGCAAACGCCCGCTGCTGAACCGCACTGCTTATGCCGCCAGCAAAGCGGCACTCATCGGTCTCACTCGCACCCTGGCGGTGGAGACCGGACCGCACCAGATTCGAGTCAACCTCGTCTCACCTGGCTTCGTGGAGGGCGAGCGAATCGAATGGGTCTTCGAGCAACAGGCAGCCCAGCAAGACCGTCCCGTGAACGATGTCAGATCCGACGCCGAGAACATGACACCGCTGAAGCGGCTAGTAACCGCGGCCGACGTGGCCCAAACTGTTGCTTTCTTGGCCTCGGATGAGTCCGCGGGGATCACTGGTGCCGACGTCAATGTCACCGGTGGACTGGTGATGTACTGAGCCGGCGAGACCTGGGCCGTCAGTAGACGATCATTTCGATCATGTTGCCCCAGGGATCGTTGAAGAAAACCTGGCGGAGGGCAGCCGGTGAATCAGGGAGCTCCCAAACGGTCACGCCGTGCCCATCAAGATGCTGAATCATGGCCTCGACGTCGTCTACTTGAAAGGCCAGGTGGCTCTCATTCGCCCTGATCGGAGCCTCGGCACCCCTCAAAGTGCCGTTAGTTGTCAGGTGCACAGGGGTGCCGCTGGCGTCGAACCAGGCGCCCGGAAAGCCAAAATCAGGTCGCGGAATCTGGGCCAAGCCCAGCACATCGCCATAAAAGGCAACCGCCTCGTCGATGTCGCCAACGCATATTGAACCGTGGTCGAGCTTGGTGAGTCGCGGCATGAGAGATGGTGACACCTTCGTTTGGCGGGCCTACCACCAACAATAGTTCCATCGCAGGCGACTACGAGGGGCCACTTCACAACTAGTCTCATCAAATGCGCGCCGCGCAACTCACCGCACCCGGGGTGGTCGAGGTCGTAGACAAGTCCCCGCCAGATTCTGAAGGGTCGGCCGTCATCAGGATGGAGACTCTGGGGCTGTGCGGCACCGATCTGAGCATTGTGGCCGGAAAGGTCCCGGTCGAGATGCCTCGAGTGATGGGGCATGAGGGAATCGGCACCATCGAAGTGGCCGGCTCCACTGGGGCTTTCTCAATAGGCCAGCGGGTCCTCATCAATCCCGGGTTGTTCTGCGAACGCTGCGAGCTGTGTCGCCGCGGTTACCCCAATCTCTGTCCCAACGGAGGTCTGCTCGGCCGAGAAGTCGACGGGTTGTTCGCCGACTACGCCGCGATGGACGAACGCCAGCTGCTCGCCGTTCCCGATCACGTGACCGCGGACGCGGCTGGCGTCATCCAGGTGCTGGGCACCTGCGTTCACGCGGTGTCCAAGGCACCGGTTTCGCCGGGCGATACCGCTGTCGTTCTTGGCCTCGGCGTTTCCGGCCAACTCATCGCCCAGATCCTGGCCGCCCAGGGCGCGCAAGTCGTCGGCGTGACTCGGTCGGAGTGGAAGCGCGAGCTCGCGCTTCAGCTGGGGGTGACAGCCACCGCCGCCCCTGACCAGGCAGCCGCGGTGGTGGCTGAACTCACCAACGGCCGCGGGTCCGACGTTGTCTTCGAGGCGGTGGGAACGGTACAGACCTTTTCCCAGGCCATAGAACTGGCCGGGTCGGCCGCCACCGTCGTGTTCTTTGGCACCACGACCGGTGTCGGGAATGGCTTGCCCTACTATCAGCTCTATTACAAGGAGCTGACGTTGCGAAACCCGCGGGGAGCCACGATGGCGGACTACGAGCAGGCAATCGCCTTGGTTGCCGATGGAGTAGTCAATGGAGCTCCCCTTGTCTCGGCGCGATTCAGCCTTGAAGACGTCGACGGAGCCCTCGCCGCAACCCAAGAATCATCAACGCTGAAGGTGCTGATGGAAGTGGAATGAATGGAGCCAACATGAAGGAAGCATTCGGCGTTCTCGCTACCGACTGGCGCGAAGGCATCAACTGGCAAGAAGTCCGCGAATGGCGTTTGCGAAGGGCTCGGGAGGCAATGCGCCGCCACGGCCTCGGGGCGATGCTGCTGATGTACGACGAGAACATCCGCTATGTCACCTCCACGATGACTCCCGGCTGGAACCAGCTCAAGCCGGGCTTGCGCTATGCCGTGCTCACCGAGGGCAAGGAGCCGATTCTCTACGAGCAGGGCGACATCGGCTATCACATCCGCGAGCACTCACCGTGGATCCCCAAGGAGAACGTCCGCTACTCCTACGCCTGGATAAAAGGCGCGGCCGGGCCGGCATCCACAGCACAGGTCGCGAAGTTCACCAATGCACTGGTGAACGACCTGGAAGACGCCGGCGTCACCGATCAGCCCCTGGGCGTTGACTTCATGGATCTCAATATGATCCGCGCCTTTGAAGAGCGAGGCCTCAACTGGGTTGACGGTATGACTCCCATGATGGAAGCCCGGTCCATCAAGAGCCCGAATGAGCAAAAGGCGATGCAGATGGTTGGCTCCATCTGTGACGTGACTCACTACGAGCTGACCCAGTGGCTGAAGCCCGGAATCACCGAGAACGAGGTCACCGCATTCACCATGGAATACCTCTACAACTTCCCCGGGATGGAAAATGTAGAAGACGTCATCGTTTCTTCGGGGCCGAACGCTTGGCCCAATTGGCGAAACCACGGCGACCGGATCATCCGGCCCGGCGACATTGTGATCATCGACCTCGCCGCGCTGACGTGGAACGGCTTCAAGTCGTGTGTCTACCGGACCTACTGCGTGGGCGGGGAGCCCACCGATGAGCATCAGCAGTACTACGACCTAGCCTCCAAGTGGTTGTGGGATTCGATCGACATGGTCCGGCCGGGCGTGACTACGGCCGACATCGCCGCTGTGTGGCCGTCGGCCAAGGAGATTTGGGGTTACGAGGAGGAGGATGAGGCTGCCGCCAACCTCTGGGGCCACGGTCTCGGCTTGGCCCAGTACGACCAACCGGTGATCTCGAGGATCTGGTCGCTGGACCACCCCCAGGAGATCCAACCGGGAATGGTGTTCGCCCTCGAAACCCAACACGGCAAGCTTCATGAATTCGGAGTGCGGCTCGAAGAGATGCTGACAGTCACCGACACCGGCATCGAGATGCTGTCCACCTACAAGAGTCACGAGATCATCCGCGCCGGATGACCGCAGACCGCCTTCAAGTCCGCGGTCTCGACGATCCATCTGCTGTTGAGGTTGCTATCAGCGGCGCCAAGGGCGCTGGTCTGGCCCGCGCCCGGGCGGCAGGGTTCCCGGTGCTCGATGGGTTCGTCATCCCCCCGGCGTGCTCCGAAGAGGCCCTCGACCGAGCGGTCAACTTGCTTGAGGAGCGGGGCACCGGCGGAGCGAGGATGGCCATCATCGGCTACCCGCTGCCCGATTCACTGGTCGACGAGATCAAGCCGCTGGCCGCCGCGCTCGAGCCCCCCTTCATCGTTCGCTCCTCGAGTGTCCTGGAGGGCAGCGGCCAGTGGTCGGGGGCGTTCACCTCGGTTCCCGAAGTCCTGTCTGACGAGATCGGACAGGCGGCCAAGAGCGTGTGGGCCACCAGCTTTTCCATCGAAGTGCTGGAACGATTCGAAGCCGCCGAGTTGGCGCCGGGGAGCGCGCCGATGGGGGTGCTGGTTCAGTCTGAGGTGCAACCTGACTTCGGCGGGGCCGCCATCGTTGATTCCGCCGGCGCGGTGACCGTCAACGCAGTAAAGGGTTCGCCGCGGGACTTGATGGCGGGATGGGTCCCCGGGGTGCGCGCCGTGGTCGAAGACGGCGTTCTCCGGGGAACAGAGTGCGCCGACTTGGTGGGCGAAGATCAGACGCTGACCATCGCCGATATGGCGCTTCGGGTGGAACGGGAGCTGGGCTTCAACCTCATTGAGTGGGCCATCGTTGCCGGAGATCCCATCTTGTTGCAGGTTCAGCGTTCGGCCGGGCACGAACCCGAGGAGGCGATGGTGGTGCCCGCGGCGCTGGCCCACCCGTTTGCGCTGGACTTTGTGCGACTGGCCCAGCGCTACCCCGGCGCAATCGGCGACGAGCTGGTGCTCGGTTGGCTGTCGGCTGCTCCTCCTGGTCTGGAGGCCTCGGCGTATACCCCGACGGGCGACCGGGATGCGGTACTGAACGAGGCCCGCCGAATTGCGGCGACGCTGACCGCTCAAGCGTGGGGGAAGCCCGAGCAAGAAGCGTTGGCCCAGGCCGGGCTCGTGCTGAGGCGGATGAAGAGCGACCGTCCCAACGAGTCAATCGACGCACTGCGAGAGCTGCAGCCGGTCGACCTGGCCCTGGCCCAGAAGCTGTTGGGCATGGTCGAGTACCTCGTGGCCACTGACGCCGCACCCCCTCGACGGGGCATCGGCCGCTGGGAACCGGTTCTGGCGGGGGTGTTGGCCCTTCAGGGAGAGGTCCACGAAGGCGAACCCAGCGTTGGCGGGGTAGGTGCGGGCCGAATGGTGTGGCTCGACAGCTCAAAGCAGACTGGGCATGTGCAACCCCGTGACATCATCGTCACCCAGTATCCGCTTCAAAACTTCTCTCCCCTTCTGTGGGATGCCGCCGGGATTGTGACCGTTGGAGGGGCACCCACCGCCCACCTGTTCGAAGTCGCCCGCTCCTTGACGGTTCCCGCGGTCATCAACTGCCCCATCGCCCACATCGTCAAGGCCGGCCCTCGTTTGGGCATGCTCGACGGTGACGCCGGCCGAGTGGCCATCGCCAAGGACTGAGCGCAGTGGTGGAGAGGGCAACCGTCGGGGTCATCGGTCTCGGTGTCATGGGCTCGGCCATGTCGCGCCACATCATCGCGGCAGGCCATGAAGTGGTCGGATTCGACATCGATCCCGTTCGACGCGCCGAATTCGCCGGTTCGGTTGCCAAGTCGGTAGCTGACGTCGCTCGCCGGGCCCCGATTACATTGCTTTCCCTCCCGTCATCTGAGGCCCTGGCCCAAGTCGCCGCCGAGTTGGCCGACGGCGCCTCGCCCGGGTCGGTTGCGGTAGAGATGGGAACGCTACCGCTGGCCGACAAGGAAGCCGCCTGCGCTCTGTTGGCTTCGAGCGGCGTCGACCTCCTCGATGCTCCGGTCAGCGGAACTGGTCTTCAGGCCGCCGATGCGACCCTTGTGGTGTACTCCAGCGGAGAGCGGGCCGCTCATGAACAGGTGGCCCCGATCTTCGACCTGATCGGCAAGCAGACCTTCTATCTCGGCCCCTTCGGCAACGGCTCCCGGATGAAGTTCGTGGCCAATCTGTTGGTAGCGGTGCACACCCTGGCCGCGGCAGAGGCCCACCAGCTTGGCAGCGCGTGCGGTCTCGACCCCGACGTCGTCCAAGAGGTGATCGCGGCTGGTGTCGGCTCGTCGGCCATGTTCGAGATCCGGGGCCCGATGATGGCGGCGGACACCTATGAGCCACCGTCTGCCCGCCTCGCCATCATTTTGAAAGATGCGAGCATCATCGCCGACCACGCCCGGAGCCTCGACTCCCCCGCTCCTCTGCTCGACGCCGCTATTCCCCTCTATGAGGCCGCAGTGAATGCCGGCCTCGGCAACCTGGACGCCGCGGCCTTGCGCCGGCTGCTTGCAGAGCTCAATTAGCCGTCGACCGGATTGCCGACGGCCAGGACCATGAGGTGGTCGACAACAACGGCTCCCTGGCCGCGGTCGAGCACAACCACAGGGTTGAGGTCGAGCTCAGCCAGACGATCATCCAAGGCTGCCGCCAGGGTTGCGGTGGCCATGATGACATCGACGAGAGCGTCCACATCGGCGGGCGGGCGGCCGCGGGCACCGTCCAGCAGGGGGAAGCCCTTAAGAGACTGGATCATCTCGTAGGCGTCGGCCTTGTCCAATGGCAGTGGGCGGACAGAGGTGTCGGCTAGCACCTCGGCGAAAACGCCGCCGGTGCCCACCATGACGGCGGGACCGAGCGTGGGATCGCGGGTCACGCCCACAATCATCTCGGTGCCACCGGACACCATCTGCTGAATCTCCACTCCGTCGATGGCGGCGCCGGGGGCGGAGGCCCGAGCCCGGTCCAGTATCAGCTGGGCGGCCTGTTCCACTCCGTCGAGGGTGTCCACTCCCAGCACGACCAATCCGGCATCGGACTTGTGGGGGAAATCGGCAGAGCAGATCTTCACTGCCACCGGCAGGCTGATGCGCTCCGCGGCCCGGAGGGCATCGTCGGGCGAAGCGGCCACATCGCTGGCCACCAATGGCAACCCGAACGCGCGCAGCACCGCTCCGGTGTCGGACACCGGAGCACCCAGGGCGGCCTCCGCGGCCTTTGGCACGGCAGCGAGCAACGGTGGTCGCACCCGGAACGTGGACCGATGGCGCTGGTAGCGGTGATAGGCGGACAACGCGGCGAAGCATCCCCGGAAGGAACGAAACAGCGGAATCCCCGATTCCACCAGCCGGTCAAAACCCACCTCATCGACCTTGAAGGAGTTCCAAGTGGCGATGATGGGCTTGTCCACCTCATCGGCCAACGCCACGATGTCGTCGCCCAGCGGGTCGGACATCGACGGAACCGCCCCAGTGATGCCAATCACCGTGTAGCCCACCACCGGATCGTCGTCGATGTCTCTAATCACCTGTCGGCGGATCTCGGCCGGCTGGGTGATGATGAACGTGCCCCCGTTGTCGACGGGGTTGGACACAGCCAGGTAGCGAGGAATGTGGCGGTGCAGCTTCTTCTGGGTTTCCTCAGCCAACTCAGGGGCGGACACACCGGCCAGCTCCGCGGCTTCGGCCATGAGGGTGCTCGAGCCCCCAGAAATGGAATAAAGCCCGGCGCCTTCGCCAACATCGGGCCCCAGCTTGGCGAACAGGGCGGCCGTTTCCAGCAACTCGTCCAGGTCGCGCACCCGCACCACCCCGTACTGCTCGAAAAGGCCGTCGATCACCGCGTCCGACCCGGTGAGGTGGCCGGTGTGCGACGACGCCATGCGCGATCCGGCATCAGTGGCCCCGATCTTCAACAGCACCACCGGCTTGTGCTGGGCGTTGGCCGCCTCCAGCGCGGTGCGCAGCTTGTCAGCCGAGCGGAAACCCTCGATGTAGCCGGCGATCACTGCGGTGTCATCGTCGTAGGCGAAGTACTCGATGAAATCGCTTACTTCTAGATCCACTTCGTTCCCGCAAGGCACTTGGCGGCTAAACCCAATGCCGAAGTGAACCCCCTGAACGATGGGCCGGCCGTTGTGGCCCGACTGGGTGACAACCCCGATCTTCCCGCCCCGCAGCCCTGGCACTTCGGGAACCGGCTCGAAGGCATTGGTGTTGGTGTTGGGGCCGAAGATGCGGATGCCGTTGCGAAGGCCCGCCTCCCCCAGTTCGGCCTCCAGCTTGGCCCCCTCGGGGCCGACCTCGCTGAATCCCGACGAGAACACCAGGGCGTACCGAACCCCCACGGCCCCACACTCGTCCACGATTTGGGCGCATGCCGCTGGCGGGGTCGAGAGCACCGCCAGCGCCACCGGCCCGGGCACGTCGGCCACCGTCTCATGGATGGGAACCGATCCGATCGACCCGCCCTTGGGATTGACCAGATGCCAGTTTCCCTGCCCCCACCGAGAGTCCATTGCGGCCCGCAGCGCATCCTCAGTCTGGGCGCGGTCGACCCCGCCGATTACCGCCACCCCGTCAGGGTGGAAGAACTCCTCCAAGTCGACTCGACGCTGGGCCATGGGAAATCGATGGTAGTGAGCGGGCACCTTGCACCTAGAGGCAGAACCAACCCGGCAGGCTACGCTGGCCGTCATGGAGATCGGCCATGTCTATGAGATGCCGCCCATGCGGCCCGACGACGCCTATACCACTTACTTCGACGCTGGAGCGATCAAAGTCGGGGTGGAGTACCGCGACCTCAACCCCGAGGCGCTCATGGAGTATTACCAGGCCGACGAGGCCTACATCGAGGAACTGCGGCGCACCGCACCTCTGGGCATTGAGGACCGGGGCGTGTCTTTGCATGTTTTCGACGCCGACGGCGAGTGGGAGTATCTGCGCTTCGACTTGTTCGAAGACGCCCCCCACTACCACTACAACCACTTGGGCGGTGGGCGGAACCACATCATCCCCTTCGACGAGACCGCCCACGGCCCCATTGCCGAATGGGCGATAGACAAGATCCGCACCGGTGGGCTGGCCCCCATGCTTAGCCAGGCCGGCGCGCCTGAACTGGCCAACGCGCTGGATGCCGATGTGCTGGCCGAGACCGCCGACAAGGTGGCCTCGCTCACCGCCGATCTTCAGAAACGCCTAGCCACCACGGCCTAAGGGCGAGAGCTAGCCGGCCAACTCGCCGAAGTCCACCTGGCCGGTGATCATCGAGCCCTGGAAGGAGTTGTCGATGTTGACGTTCACACCCGACACGAATGACGCCGCGTCCGACCCCAGATAGGCCAGCAGGTTGGCCACCTCGGCGGCGGTCACATAGCGGCCCCCGGATTGGGCGGCCGTCCAGTCGATCATCTCCTCGCCCATGGTCTTCTTGAAATCGGGCAAGAGCGGGGTGTCGATGGGGGCCGGGCAGGCGCTGGCGATGCGAACGCCGTTGGACAGCATTCCCTTGGCGGCCTGCATGGTGAAGATCTGCACGCACTCCTTGGAGAACATGTAGCCGTCGGCCACCACCTCGGGGTGCTCCTCCACCCAGGCCACCGCCTTGTCCCAGTCGTCGATGGACAACAGCTCGGTGATCTCGCCCTGGTGGGCCGGCCAGTTCATGCCGGCGATCGAGGCGGTGTTGACCACTGCGCCCCCCGCGGGGATCTTGGGCAGCAGGGCGTCGGTGAGCCGCATCAGCCCCAGGGTGTTGACCTTCATCACGTCCTCGGGCGAGAAGGTGGCTGCGATACCGGCGTTGTTGAACAGCACATGTACCGGAGCGTTGATGGCCGCGGCGGCCTCGTCGACGGCCACTGGGTCGCCCATGTTGGTGGGGATGTAGCGGGTTATCGGACCTTGGGGCTCTTTGATGTCCAACGCGGTGATCGACGCCGCTCCGAGATCGTCCAGTAGTTCGACCAGCGCGGCACCCACGCCGGAGTAGGCGCCAGTGACCACGACGTTGCGGCCTTCGTAGCTCATGGGGTTCGACATTTGGGGCCTCCTGGGGCTTCTGGGGGATAGCTCGGCTGGCGAATATTACTGCGCCAAGTATCGTTGGAGTCACACTGGCGAGCGACGTAAACCGACGGAGGACGCTGTGAACCTCAACGAAATGATCATGGTCAGCGTGGACGACCATTTGTGCGAGCCCCCCGATATGTTCGACAACCATCTTCCGGACAAATGGAGGGATGAGGCCCCCAAGGTGATCCACACCGAGTCGGGCGACGACGTGTGGTCGTTCAACGGCGCCATCATCCCCAACGTGGGGCTGAACGCGGTGGCCGGGCGGCCCAAGGAGGAATACGGCATCGAGCCCACCGCCTTCGATGAGATGCGCCCCGGCTGTTACAACGTCCACGACCGGGTCAAGGACATGGACGCCGCCGGGGTACTGGGCTCGATGTGCTTCCCGTCGTTCCCCGGATTCGCCGGCCGGCTGTTCGCCAACCACCCCGACAAGGAGTTCGCCGCCGACCTAATCAGGGCCTACAACGACTGGCACATCCACGAGTGGGCCGGGGCCTATCCGGGCCGGTTCATCCCCATGGCCCTGCCCATGATCTGGAGCGCGGAGGAATGCGCCGCCGAGGTACGCCGGGTGGCTGAACTGGGCTGCCACTCCATGACCTTCACCGAGAACCCGGCCAAGCTGGGCGAGCCCAGCTTCCACAGCGACTACTGGGACCCGCTGTGGCAGGCGTTCAGCGACACCGGCTCGGTGTGCTCCATCCATCTGGGCTCGTCGGGAGAGATGGTGATCACCGCCCCCGACGCCCCGATGGACGTGATGATCCAGCTCCAGCCCATGAACATCAGCCAGGCGGCCGCCGACCTGCTGTGGTCGCCCATCCCCCGCCGCTTCCCCGACCTGAAGATCGCCCTGTCGGAGGGCGGCACCGGCTGGATCCCCTACTTCATGGACCGGGCCGACCGCACCTACGACATGCACCACCTGTGGACCGGGCAGGACTTCGACAACCTGCTGCCCAGCGAGGTGTTCCGGCGGAATTTCCTGACCTGTTTCATCAACGATCCGGTTGGGGTGGCGCTGCGCCACGAGATCGGCATCGACAACATCTGCTGGGAGATGGACTACCCCCACAGCGACTCCACCTGGCCCAACGCCCCCGAGCTGCTGGACGAGACGCTGACCGGTGTGCCCGACGATGAGGTGGACAAGATCACCCACCTCAACGCCATGGCCTGGTACCAGTACGACCCGTTCGCCCACCGGGAAAGGGCCGACTGCACCGTGGGAGCACTGCGGGCTTCCGCCGCCGACCACGACATCTCGGTTCAATCATTTGATAAGGGCCGCCACCAAGGCAAAGACCGCGACTTGGCCGGGTTCACCACCCGGAACAAGGGCGTCAACCGCTGAGGTTGCGGCCAGCCTGACCGCTCCGGCCCTCGGAGTTGTGCGCATCGGCATCGACACCGGGGGGACGTTCACCGACGCTGTGGTGGTGGACTCCGGCCCGGGAGAAACCCGGATCGGCCTGGGCAAGGCGCTGTCAAACCCTGGCGATCTGACCGCAGGTGCACTGGCCGCAGTTGAGGCGGCCGCCAGTGATCTAGGCCAGCCGCTTGCCGAAGTGCTCAAACGGGCCGATTCCATCGGCTACGCCACCACCGTTGGACTCAACGCCCTCCTGACCGGCACGGGAGCACCCATCGGCCTGATCACCACCGAGGGATTCGAAGCCACTTTGCCGGTGGCCCGGGCAGCCAAGGTGGCCGGCTTGTCCCCCGCTGAGGCCACCGAGGCCGTCTGCTGGGCCAAACCCCCGCTGCTGTTGAGCCGTCGGCGCATCGTGGGCGTGCCCGAGCGGATCGACGCCCATGGCGACATGGTTCGCCCGCTAGACGAGGCCGCCGCGGTTGCCGCCATCAAGGCGCTGCGGGACGACGGGGTGACCAGCTACGCCGTCAGCCTGCTGTGGTCGGTGGCCGACCCCCGCCACGAAGTCCGCATCGCCGAGCTGATCGCCGAAATCCACCCGTCTGCCCACGTGTCGTTGTCGTCGGCAGTACCCAGGATCGGCGAATACGAGCGGACCATGACCACGGTGCTCGACGCCAGCACCGCCCCGCTGGTGGCCGAAGAGATTCGGGCCCTAGTCGAAGCCATGGCCGAGCGGGGATTCGCCGGGCACCTGCGCGTCATGCAGTCCAGTGGTAGCACCTGTGCTGCCGGCGGCGCACTCCGATCAGTGGAGACCCTGGGATCGGGGCCGGTTGCGGGGCTGTTGGCGTCAGCCGAACTGGTCCAGCAACTGGGCCGAAGCGAGGCCATCGCCACCGACGTGGGCGGAACCAGCTTCGATGTCGGCCTGATCACCGGCGGCGAACCCACCATGGCGACGCGCCCCATGATCGGACGCTGGGCCCTTGCTCATCCTGTGGTGGAGGTGGTGTCGATCGGCACCGGTGGCGGGTCGCTGGCTTGGATAGATCCGGTGCTGGACAGTCTGCGAGTCGGACCCCAGTCAGCCGGCGCCCAGCCTGGACCGGCGTGCTACCGCCGGGGCGGGACCGCTCCCACCCTGACCGACGCCGCAGTGACCCTGGGCTACCTCGGTGGACTAGGTGAGGTTCTGGAATTGGACCGAGAGGCGGCCGCCTTCGCCTTGGAACAGGAAGTGGCCGCACCGTTGGGGTTGTCGGTGCCCGACGCGGCCGATGCAGTGGTTGGGGTGGCCTGCTCCCAGATGGCCGACTTGATCCGGCGAGTGACTGTCCAGCGTGGCCACGACCCCTCCGGCTTCACCATGCTGGCCTATGGCGGCGCTGCCCCCCAGTACGCCACCCGGTACGCCGCCGAAGTGGGTGTGGCCGAGGTCGTGGTACCCGCAACCGCATCGGTGTTCTCCGCTTTGGGCGTAGCTGGAGGAGAAGCGGGAATTGGGCCGCTGCACACCTCTGGGGCAGAGCCGCCGTCGGTCGGACACCGCGACGCCTGGTTTGGCGGTCACCTCATCTCCTGTCCGGTGTACGACGGCCTTCGCTTGGCGCCGGGCACTCGCTTGGATGG
This sequence comes from Candidatus Poriferisocius sp., assembly GCF_965204015.1. Classification (GTDB taxonomy): domain Bacteria; phylum Actinomycetota; class Acidimicrobiia; order Acidimicrobiales; family Bin134; genus Poriferisocius. The sequence goes on from NZ_OZ241965.1 coordinate 222,261, forward strand.
CCCAGCGCTCATCGACTATCCATCCACCGCCATCGTGCTACGCCCTGGTGATCGGGCCGAGATCACCGCTGAGGGCCATACCCGCCTGTTCCCCGGACCACCGTCATGAGCTCAAGTCCCGCTCCCCCGCTGGACGCCGCGTTGTTCGAGGTGCTGCGCAACCGGCTGTGGGCCATCAACGACGAGGCGGTGGACGCCATCGTGGCGGTGTCGGGGTCGCCTATTGCCACCGAGGGCAACGACTTCAATTCCGGCATCTTGACCGCAACCGGTGAGGTGGCCCTGGCCGGACCGTATGTGTTGGTTCACGCGGCAGCACTGGGTCAGGTGGTGAGACACGTCATCGATCAATTCGGCGACGATCCCGGCATCGGGCCCGGCGACATGTTCATCACCAACGACACCTACGTGGGCGCGCCCCACCAGCCCGACGTCATGGTCATGGCCCCCGTGTTCCGGGGCGACCGGCTGATCGCCTGGTGCGGCTCGTGTGTCCACCAAAACGACGTGGGCGGACCAGTACCGGGGTCGATCACCGTAGGGGCCACATCTATCTACGAGGAGGCCGTGCCCATGGCCCCCACCCGAATCGTGGAGGCCGGGGAACTGCTCGCCGATGTGGAGCAGGAGTACCTGGGCCGGTCCCGCACTCCGGAGTTGAACCGGCTCGACCTGCTGGGCCAGATCGAAGCCAACCGGGTGGTGGATGGTCGGATCAGCGGGCTATGCGATCGCTACGGCACCGACACTGTTGTGGCCGTGCTCGACGGACTCATCGACCGCACCGAGGCCGCAGTGCGATCCCGGTTGGCCTCTCTGCCGGATGGGCGGTGGCGCCATCGTGGACTGGTGGAACACGACGGCATCGACGACCGGGTGTACGAGATCGGTTTGACCATGACCAAGCGGGGCAACTCCTTGCACCTGGACTTCACCGACGCCAGCCCCCAGGCCCCGGCGCTGATCAACACCAGCCGAGCCATCACCTCCAGCTACGCCATGGCCGCAGTGATGACCGTGCTGGGCTACGGCCTACCCTGGACACCCGCGGCGTTCTGGCGAGTCATGGAAGTTGACACCACTCCAGGCACCATCGTGGACTGCCTTTGGCCGGCAGGTATGTCCATGGGGGTGACCGCCGCCGGCCAAGAAGTGCGCACCGCGGTAAACGTCTGCTTGAGCCGAATGTTCGATGCCACCGACGACCCCGACGTGCGCGGTCAGATCCTGGCGTCGTGCGTGTCAGGGTCGTTTACCCAGACCATCTCAGGATCGTTCGACGACGGGCGGGAATTCTCGGCCATGCTCCTCGACGGGCTGCCTGGCGGGTCCGGAGCCCGGTGGGGCGGAGACGGCCCCGACACCGGCGGCTATCTCACCTCCCCCGCCGGCCTGTGTACCAACATCGAGACCAACGAACAGCACTACCCCGTGCTCTACCGCTACCGCAAAGAGCGCCCCGACTCTGGCGGCCCCGGCCAATGGCGAGGCGGAGTAGGCGTGGAGAACGCCTACCAGTTGCACCGGGCTACCGGGCCGGCGACTTCGACGGTGTTCGCCCACGGCCAGCAGCCCCCCACCGCCGCGGGCGTGCTCGGCGGCGAACCCGGCATGCAGCACACCGGGGTGTACGAGCGGTCCGACAGCACAATAGAAGTGCCACCCCCCAAACAAGTAGGCGAACTGGCCCCCGGTGATGTTTACACCAACCTCTGCGGCGGCGGGGGCGGAGTGGGCGATCCCTTGGATCGCGACCCCGTTGCGGTAGAGCACGACGTGGCCGAAGGCCTGGTCACCAAAGCCGGTGCCACCCGTGACTACGGCGTGGTAATCGGCGATGAGGCGGCCACCGAAACCCTGCGAGCAGCCCGCCGCCAAGAGCGCATCGGCCGCGACCCGGCTCCGCCGCAAGAAGAGCCTCCCCTAGGTCGACGGCTCAGCTCAACCGTGGTCTTGACCGACGGCCATTACCTATGCCGTCGCTGCGCCCACGACCACGGTCCCACCACCGAGCCCCTAGTCAGTCTGCTAGCCATCGCCCGCTCCCCTGTTGACGAGCGCACCCCTTGGCCCTCATCCCGCCCCGGCGCCAACCGCTTCGAGATCCGCCGCCTCTACTGCCCCGCCTGCGCCGTCCAGGTGAACGTTCAGGTCGCTCTTGCCGACGCCCCCCTCCTAGAGACCGCCGAGCTGCTCGACGACTGACTACCAGCGGGAGCCGCCGGCGACGGTGATGCATTCGCCGGTGACGAACGAGGCCTCGTCGGAGAGCAGGAAGGCGATGACCGCGGCGGTTTCGTCGGGGTGTTGCAAGCGTTCGAGGGCGATCTTGGACCGCACCCATTGGCTGCGATCACCTCCAGACTGCGCCACGGTTTGCTCCAGATAGGGATGGCCGCTGTCGGTGGCGTCGGGATCGACTCCTAGCGGGCGAACTCCGTTGACCCTGATCCGGTGGGGGGCCAGTTCCATGGCCAGCGCAGCTACCAGCCGGTCGACCCCGGCTTTGGCTGCAGCGAATGCCGAGGTGCCGACGGCCGCGGCCACCGTGGCATATGAAGAAAGCAGCACAATCGACCCGCCTTCACCCTGTTCGACCATCTGGCGGGCGGCGGCCTGGGCCACCAGGAACGCTCCGGTGAGGTTCACGTCCGTCGAGCGCCTCCACGACGCCTCGGACAGCTCCAGCAGCGGTGCCCACCCCATGTCGGGCCCAAGCCCGCCGGCCACGTTGACCACCAGGTCGAGCCTCCCGAATTCGGCAATGCACCGCCCCACCGCCTCGTTCACCTGATCGGCGTCGGCCACGTCGGCCTCCAGTCGCAACGCCGCCTGCCCCTCGGTCCGCACCGCCTCCACCGTGGCGTCCAGAGCCTCCGGGGACGCGCAGGCGGTATCCGGGTGGCCAATCTCCACCCGGTCAGCACATGCCACATCGGCCCCAGCCCGGGCCAGCCGCACCGCCACCGCCCGCCCGATCTCCGGTGGACACGCCGCCCCCATCACCAGAGCCACCTTCCCGGAGAAGTCATCCATCCCCCCAGCATCCCCTACCCGCCCCGCTGGCTTCCACCACTGGTACCCCGAATGACGGTCAGTAGGGTGATGCAGTGCAGGTGGGGACGGCGCGATATCAGATGGCGGGGGGGATTCACAGGATTCCGGTCCCCGAAGCGGCCGGGCATCTCCACGCCACCGCATTCGCCGTGACCGGGCCTGATCCGGCGGCGGCGCTGGAGGATGTGGGGGCCGAGGTGATGGTGTGTCTGCTCACCGACGCGGAGATTTCCATGCGCTATCCCGACTATCCCGCTTGGTTGGCCGACCCCACCCCCTACCAGGCCATACATGTGCCGATTGTCGATCAAGGGGTCACTGGCGACGACACTATTCGGGATCTGGTAGACGACATCAACCAGCACCTCGACCAGGGCACGGGGGTGGTGGTCCACTGTGGGGCCGGATATGGACGGGCCGGGATTGTGTGCATCTCCGTGCTGACGTCCCGGGGGATGGACCTCGACCATGCGGTGGCCGCGGTGCGAGCCGCTCGTCCGGCGGCTGGACCCCAGTCCAATTCGCAAGAGGCTCAGATCGCTCGTTTGTCCAACGGAGTCTGAAGGGCTGCGGGTTACATGCCGCCGGCGATTTTGAAGTCGTGGCCGGTGGCGTATGACGAGGCGTCGGAGGCCAGGTACAGGGCCAGGCCGATGATCTCGTCGCAGTCGGCCACCCGCTTCATCATGGTGGCCTTGCCTGATCTCTCCGGAAACTCTGGGTCGAACCGCATCGATCCCTTCATCATCTCCGACATGAAGGGCCCCGGCACCAGGGAGTTGACCCGCACATTGAGCCCAGCCCACTCTCCGGCCATGGCCCTAGTGAGGTTGTGCAGCGCCGCCTTGCTGGAGGTGTAGATCCCCACCCCGGGACCGCCGCCGTAGGCCCCCATGGTGGTCACGTTGATGATCGATCCTCCACCAGCCTCGCCCATGCGGGGGGCCACGAGCCCGGCCAAACGGATCGGCCCCTTCACGTTTACCGCGTACACCTTGTCGAAGTAGGCCTCGGTGCAGTCGGACACGGTGACCGGCGCGGGGTTGATGCCGGCGTTGTTCACCAGGACGTCGATGCGGCCGAAGTCGCCATACACCCGATCGACCAGGGCGTCGATCTGGTCCCACTCCCCCATGTGGCAAGCAATGCCTCGCACCGATTGGCCGCCCAACTCATCATTCAGCTCAGCGGCGGCCTCGTCGCAGCCCTCCTGGCGCCGTCCGGTGATCACCACCTCGGCGCCGGCCATGGCATAGCCCTTGGCAATGGACCGGCCGATGCCCTTGGTCCCCCCGGTAACCACCGCCACTTTCCCCGTCAAGTCGAACAAACTGCTCATGGCCCGATCTTACGAACCGCTCCAGGCTGACCCTCATGCAGGGAAGGATGGTCGCGGCTATTGGGACGTGGACTCAGTAGATGCCCAGATCCAAGCCGGCGGCCAGGGTCATGCCCAGTTCGCGGCAGGCCTCCAGATGGGCATCGGTCAGCTCGCCGGTGGCCACCACCGGCGGAGCCACCGCCTTCCACCCCAGCCCGGTCACCAGAGGCTCCACTGCCCGCACCGCGCCGGTGCCGTCGTTGCCGGCCCTCACGAACAGCCCGTAGGGCCGCCCTCGGGTGTGGTCCAAGCAGTCGTAATACACGGTGTCGAAGAAGTGCTTGAGCGCGCCGCTCATGTAGCCGAAGTTCTCCGGTGTGCCCAGCAGGTAGCCGTCGGCGGCCATCACATCATCGGCGGTGGCTTCCAGCGCGGCTACCTGAACCACCTCCACCCCGTCGATGTCGGGATGGGTGGCCCCGGCTACTACGGCCTCGGTCATGGCTTTGGTCCCCCCGGTCTTGGAGTGGGACACCACCAGCACTCGCACCCAACCGACGGTACTCCTCCGCCGCGAGCGCCCGCGGGTCAGGTGACCGCAGTGCCCACGTCCATGGAAGCGAAACGACGGGTGCTAACCAGCCAGGCGGCCAGAACCACGATGATGCCCGCGCTGATCGACACCGTGATTCGGGGGCCGATCCAGTCGAACAGCGCCCCTTGGATCATGGTGCCGGCGCCGATGGCCAGGTTGATGGCCATCAGGTACAGGGCAATGATCCGTCCCCGCATGGACTCCTCTACTTGGAGTTGGATGACGGTGTTGAGCGTGGAGGCGGTGGCGAGGTGGCAGCCGCCGAGGATCAGTAGGAACAAGATAGCCATGGCGTACCACGGGGCGAGGCCGAACCCGGCCAGCGCCAGGCCGTAGGCGCTCAGCCCGATAGCCAGCAATCGGGATCGGGCGGTGAACTGTCCCCTTCCGGCCACCGGCGGGAAGAAGATCACCGACCCGATGCCGGTGCCGGCGGCCAGCAGGCCGAGTTGCCACCCGGTGGTGTTGAACTCCTCTTCGGCGAACACCACGATCAAAAAGATCAGGGGCTGGGCGCAAGTGGCGGTGATGAGCACCGTCTTGAACGCCCGCTTGATGCCGGGCTGGGTTCTCCAGTAGGCCAGCACCTCCCGCAGATCGGCGAACACCCTGATGGGGGGCGGGTCGTCGGGCAGCAGGCGGGGCACCTGGATGAGCAACACGGTGAATAGCACTGCAAAGAAAGAGACCCCGTTGGCGAAGAACACCCAGCCCGGCCCGAAGAATCCCAGCAGCACTCCGCCGAGAGCCGGCCCCACCGCCCGGGTGGCCTGGAACTGAGTGGAGTTGAGCGTGACCGCGTTCAACAACAGCTCCTTGGGCACCAGCTCGGATATGAACGCCTGCCAGGCAGGCAGCATGAAGCCGTTGAGAATGCCGTAACCCCAGGCCAACAGCATGTAGATCACCGGTGAGCGCACCCCGGCTCCCCACAGGGCGGCAAACCCGAAAGCCCCCACGCACAGCAGGCTCTGGGTCACCAGGATGATGCTGCGGCGGGGCACCCGATCGGCCAGCGGCCCGGCCCACAGGTTGGTGAACACGGTCAACATCATCTGGGTGATCGTCACCAGCCCAACCCACGCCCCCCGGTCGGTGATCTCGTCGATCACATAGGCCAGCACCAAGATCTGCATCCACGTCCCGGTGTTGGAAACCAGAGCCCCGAACCAGAACAACCGGAAGTTGCGCAATCGCAGGGCCCGAGTCGAAGCCCGAAACCCCGGTCGATCAGCCACCCAGCGACCCTACCGCCCGACCAGTTGCCTGGCAGACCGTCGCCGCCACCGCAGTAGGCTGCGCTGCCGTGCGAGCTTGGCGTGTGCATCAGTATGGGAGGCCGTCGGAGGCGCTGCGGCTGGACGAGATTGACGAGCCGGTGCCGGAGGCGGGAAAGATCCGGGTGGCGCCCACTCGGACGGTGCTGAACTTCAACGAGATCGACGGCTGCCACGGGCGCTACCGCACCGTGAACCCCGATCTCCCCTACACCTTGGGCATGGAGGTGCTGGGCACGGTTGACGCCGTGGGAGAGGGGGCCGAGGAGTGGCTCGGACGCCGGGTGCATGCCACCGCCGAGAGCGCCTTCGGGGGCTACGCCGACAAGGTGATCTGCCAGCCCGACATGGTGTTCGACGCCCCCGAGTCGCTGGACGACACCGAGGCGGCCGCCTTCTTCTTCCCCTTCCACTTGTCCTGGCTGGGCTTGCACGAGCGGGGCCAGGTGCAGCCGGGAGAGTGGGTGCTGATCCACGCCGCCGCTGGCGGGGTGGGCTCGGCCGCGGTGCAGCTGGCCGTGGATGCCGAGGCCCGGGTAATAGGCACCGCGGGTAGCGAGGACAAGTGCGAGTTTGTGCGCTCCCTGGGAGCCGAGGCCGCGGTGAACTACCGGGACGGAGACTTCGCCACCGAGGTGCGCGACATCACCGGCGGAGCGGGCGTCGACCTGGTGTTCGACGGGGTGGGGGGCGAAGTTACCGAAGCCTCGCTACGGTGCATGACCCGGGGCGGGAGGCTGATGATCATCGGCTTCGCCAGCAAGATCGAGGCCGAGGACGCCGTCGGCCTCCCCCCGAGGCTGCTGTGCTTCTCCCAAGTGTCGATCGGAGGGGTGCTTTTGGCCTACAGCAGCAACCCAGCGGTCTACGGCGGCATGGCCGGGTTCAACATCAACCCCCGATCACTGGGCGACCGGATCCACGAAGAGCTCTGCGAGCGGCTGGCCGAGGGGCGGATCGCCCCGCTGGTGGGCGGCACCGTGCCCTTCGAGGAGCTGCCCGCCGCCCTCGAGCAGATGGAGGACCGCCTCACCACCGGTCGCATCGTGGTGGTCTGCTGAAAAACGCCCCGGCACGGCCCCGCCGGTGGTCGATTGCCGAGCAAACAAGCCAGAATAGAGCCATGACTGAGCTCGGATATCTCGCCTTCGACGCCGACAACCACTACTACGAGGCCACCGACGCCTTCACCCGCCACATCGACCCCAAGATGGCCAAGCGCTGCATGCAGTGGGCCGACATCGGGGGCAAGCAGCGGCTGATCGTGGCCGGGCGGATCAACCGGTTCATCCCCAATCCCACCTTCGACCCGGTGGCCAAACCCGGCATCCTGGATGAGTACTTCCGGGCCAAGACCTCGGCCAGCGACATGCGGGAGGCCTTCGGCGAGCTCGACCCCATCAGCCCCGCCTACCGCAACCGCGACGCCCGCCTGGCCCTCATGGATTCGCAGGGCCTGGGCGGCTGCTTCATGTTCCCCACCCTGGGGGTGGGCATGGAGGCCTGTCTGGAAGACGACCTCGGGGCCATCACCGCGGCGTTCGGTGCCTTCAACCGCTGGCTGGACGAAGACTGGGGCTTCTCCTACCAGGAGCGCCTGTTCACCGCCCTGTACCTGAGCCTGGTGGATGTGGACTGGGCGCTGGGCGAGCTGGAGTGGGCCATCAGCCGGGGCCTGCGGCTGGTGAACTTCCGGGCCACCTCGGTGCCCGACGGCCACGGCAACTACCGCTCGCTGGGCCATCCCGACCACGACCCGGTGTGGCAGTTCCTCAACGACCACGGCGTGTGCGTGGCCTTCCACTCCGGCGACTCGGGCTACTCGTTCATGAACCACCGCTGGGGGCTCGGCACCGAGACCGAGGCCTTCCGCTACAACCCCCTCCAGAGCCTGCTGTCGCACTCCCCCATCAGCGACACCATGGCCTCGCTTCTGGCCGACGGGGTGCTGGTGCGGTTCCCCAACCTGCGGGTGGCCACCATCGAGACCGGCTCCTATTGGGTGCGACCCCTCATCCAGAAGCTGGCCAAGACCTACGGCCAGCACCGCTACGCCTTCGACGAGGACCCGGTGGAGACGTTCCGCAACCAGGTGTGGGTGTCGCCCTACTACGAGGACGACTTGCACGAGCTGGCCGGGCTGATCGGCACCGACCACATGCTGTTCGGCTCCGACTTCCCCCACGCTGAGGGGCTGGCCGACCCGGTTTCGTTCGTGGACGACCTCGACGGGTTCAGCGACGACGACATCCGCCGCATCATGTGCGACAACGGCGCCGGCCTGTCGCAGCTGGCCGTTTAGCCGACCGGCGAACCCTCATATCCAACCGAAGGAATCAGCGTCATGGCCTGGGATTTTGAAACCGAGCCCGAGTTCCAAGAGCAACTGGACTGGACCCGGGCTTTTCTGGACGAGCACATCCTGCCGCTGGAGACCATCGATCTGGAGGTGACCGACGAGCAGTGGAAGTCCCTGACCGCCCCGCTGAAGCAGCAGGTGAAAGACCGGGGGCTGTGGGCCTGCCATCTCGACCCCGAGCTGGGGGGCCAGGGCTTCGGCCAGGTGAAGCTGGGGTTGATGCACGAGATCTTGGGTCGGTCGTCGATCGCGCCAGCCATCTTCGGCAACAACGCCCCCGACTCGGGCAACGCCGAGCTGTTGGCCATCGGCGGCAACGAGGAGCAGAAGAAGCGGTGGATGGAGCCGCTTTTGGCCGGCGAGCTGCGCTCGGGGTTCTCCATGACCGAGCCCGAGACCGCCGGCTCCGACCCCACCCTGTTGGAGACCAAAGCGGTGCGCGACGGCGACACCTGGGTGATCAACGGCCACAAGTGGTTCACCTCCGGCGGCTCGGGGGCCGACTTCCTGATCGCCATGGTGGTGACCAACCCCGACGTCCACCCCTATCAGGGGTCGTCCATGATCGTGGTGCCCACCGACACTCCCGGCCTGGAGATCGTGCGGGACGTGCCCAACATGCACCACCCCTACCCCGGCCAGTTCGCCCGCCACCCCATGGGCCACTCCGAGGTGATCTACCGCGACGTGCGGGTGCCCGCCGAGAACCTGATCGGCAATCCTGGCGACGGGTTCGTGCTGGCCCAAAAGCGCCTCGGCCCCGGCCGCATCCACCACGCCATGCGCTGGATCGGCCAGTCGCAGCGGGCGCTGGACATGATGTGCGAGCGGGCCCTGTCCCGGTACGCCCACGGCAGCCTTCTGGCCGAGAAGCAGATGGTGCAGGACTTCATCGCCGAGACCCGTATCGACATCGCCTCGGCCCGGCTGCTGTGCCTCCACGCCGCCTGGCACATGGACAAGCACGGCTCATCGGCGTCGCGCACCGAGATCGCCATGATCAAGGTGTACGGCACCAAGATGCTGTACAACGCCATCGACCGTTCCATCCAGGTCCACGGCGCGCTGGGCTACTCGGCCGACATGCCCTTGGAAGAGATGTACCGCAACGCCCGGGCCTCCCGGCTGGTGGACGGTGCCGACGAGGTGCACAAGGTGTCCATCGCCCGCCGCACCCTAAAGGAGTACTCCGCGGTGGACGGCTTCCCCACCGAGCACATCCCCACCCGCCGAGCCGCCGCCCTCGAGCGCTTCGGCGACCTCCTCGACATCGAGGTCATGAACAGCTAGCCGCTGGCAACCCTCAACTTGGCCCGACGAAGGGGCCGGTAGCCTGTCGGAATGTCCAAGCCGCTGGCCCTGCGCTTTCTGCGGTCGGCCAGCGACGCCGGCCAGCTGCCCGAGTCCCGCTGCGAGGTGGCGTTGGTAGGGCGCTCCAATGTCGGCAAGTCGTCGCTCCTAAATGCGGTGGCCAACCGCAAGGGCTTGGCCCGCACGTCCAAGGCCCCGGGAGCCACCCGGCTGCTCAACATTTTCGAGCTGGAGAGCGAGCCCGGCCGCTGGCTGGTGGATCTGCCCGGCTACGGCTTCGCCAAAGCGCCCAAAGCGCAGCGGGTCGGATGGCAGAAGATGATGGACGGCTACCTGATCGACCGCCCGACCTTGGTGGAGGTGCTGCTGCTGGTGGACGGCCTCATCGGCCCCACCCCTCTAGATCTCCAAACCGTGGAATGGTTGGCGCACCACGACGTGCCCCTGCAACCGGTGGCCACCAAAGCCGACAAGGTGAAATCGTCCCAACGGGGCACCCGAAAAGCCGAACTGGCCAAGGGCCTCGGCGTCGCCCCCGGCGATGTCATCTGGACCAGCGCAACCAAAGGCCAGGGCATCCCCGAGCTCCGGGCCGAGATCAACTCCGCCCTCCGGCTCAACCCCTGAGCGAAAACCCCACCACAGCCTCCAACTCGGCCAAAGCCTCGTCGGGATCTACCACCTTGATGGTGGTCATCCCCATAGCCCGAGCCGGTTTGAGGTTCACCCCCAAGTCGTCGAGAAACACGCACGCCGACGGCGCCACGTCCAAAGCCTCACAGGCCATCGTGTAGAACGCCGGATCGGGCTTGCGCACCCCCAACACCGACGACTCCACCACCACGTCGAACCACCCCATGACCTCGGCCAGCTCCGCCGACCGCTCCGACGACGCCATCGGCGAGTAGTTGTTGGTCAACAGCCCCGTCTTGAGCCGCTCCGAACACCGCCGCACCGCCTCAGCCACCTCCGGCCGCAACTCCCCGCTCAGCCCGTTCAGCACCGCCATCCCATCCACCCGATACCCCAGCGCTAGGGCCTCCCCCTCAAACGCGGCCGCAAACTCCTCCAGCCCAATCTCCCCCCGCTCCATCCGCGCCCAAGCATTGGTATCCGAATCAGTCGAATTGATCCTCCGAATCAACCCCTCCGGCAGCCCATTCTCCCGCTCATAAGTCGCAAACCCCTCCCAAGGCCCCACCACAATCACCCCACCCAAATCAAACAAAGCCGCCTCAACCACCGCCCGAGGCTATTTGACCTTTCCCGTTGGTGGCGAGATGTTAGCCAGCTTCTAGGCGGGAAGGATGTTGACCCCGTAGAGCCCCATTTGGGAGTCTCGAGTGACGAGCAGAAGGTCGTGGTTCAGCGCTTGGGCGATGAGCATGCGGTCGAACCGGTCCCGGTGGTGATCAGGCAAAGAACCGGCCAGGCGGGCGTCGTCGTGGGAGATGGAAAGCGGTTCGAAGTCGTCAATTCTCACGTCGAATATGGCGTCGTCAACCTTCAGCTTCCCGCTAGCCCGCTTGATGCTGATCTCCCAGATGCTGGCCGCACTCACATAGGCGATGTTGTCGGGATCAGCGATCGCCGCAAATGCCTCGGAGGAGATCTTCTGCTCGTCGGCCCACCACAGCAGAACGTGGGTGTCGAGCAGGAGGTTCACTCCCAGCTCTCATCGTCAAGATCGCCCTCGAAGGCAGCGATGATGTCCTCTGGCGTTTCGTCGAAATCAGGGGCAATCCACATCTTCCCCGCCAGGCGACCGGGTTTCCGAGGTTGCCGTACCTCCCGGTAAGGCACCAGCCGAGCCATAGGCTTGCCGGCCTTGCCCAACACGAACTCCTCCCCCTCGGCAACCCGTTCGAGCAGCTTCGACAAATGGGTCTTGGCCTCGTAAACATTGATCACCATAAACCTACCCTACCCTATGTTGGTCAGACTAGACCAGACTATTGCTGGTCGGCAGCCAGCTGTACGATGACCAATATGGCGAATCCGAAGAACGGAATCAGGGTGAAGGAGGAAGCCAGGCTTTAGGACATCATGATATTCTAAAGTTTATGTTTGATCGGTTGTTGGTGCTGCCGGCGCCTGGGACGGAGACCTTCTTCTTGTGGGGGCCGCGGCAGGCGGGGAAGAGCACCCTGCTCAAACAGCTCTATCCCGATGGCGTGTGGGTTGATCTGCTGAAGGCGGACGAGTTCCGCCGCTATGCGACGCGTCCCGAACTGCTGCGCCAGGAGCTCGAGGCATCGGGACCGGACCCCTCCCGACAAGTCGTCATCGACGAGGTCCAGAAGGTGCCCGCCCTGCTCGATGAGGTGCATTGGTTGATCGAGAACCGCGGGCTGCGCTTCGCGCTCTGCGGGTCGAGTGCAAGGAAGGTTCGCCGGGGCGCGGCGAACCTGCTCGGCGGACGCGCCATCCGCTATGAGATGCGGGGCCTGACCGCCGGGGAGATTGGCGACGGGTTCGACCTCGACCGCGCCCTCAACCACGGCTACCTGCCCCGAATCTACGAGTCGGCCCGGCCCCGGCAACTCCTCGATGCCTACATTGCCGACTACTTGAGAGAGGAGGTGGCCGCCGAGGGCCTGGTGCGGAACCTGCCCGCCTTCTCCGACTTCTTGGACGCGGCTGCGCTGAGCGATGGCGACCCCGTCAACTACTCGAACATCGCCCGCGAGTGCGGCGTATCTGGCCCCACCGTCAAGTCTTATTTCGACATCCTCACCGACACGCTGCTCGCCCACAGGCTGCCGCGCTGGCAGCGGCGGGCGAAGCGCCGCCTCGCCGGGGCGCCGAAGCTCTACTTCGGCGACGTGGGCGTGGTGAACCGCCTGGCGCGCCGGGGCGAGCTCGAACGCGGCTCCGACAGCTACGGCAAGGCATTCGAGAACTGGGTCTTCCACGAGCTGTCCGCCTTCGTCTCCTATCGCGACCTCGACGAGCGACTGGCCTACTGGCGACTCCCCAGCAAAATCGAAGTCGACTTCATAATCGGAGACATGCGACTCGCCATCGAGGCAAAGGCGACCGCCAGAATCACCAGCAAACACCTCAAGGGCCTCCGCACCCTGGCCGAAGAGCACCCCGAAGTCCGCAAAACCGTGGTATGCCTCGAACCCCGCTCCCGCCGCACCGACGACGGCATCGACATCCTGCCGGCCACCGAATTCGCCCACCGACTCTGGCAAGGAGATCTTGCTTAGCTGAACTGACATGGTGACGAGGACCCCGCCGTCAGTAGCGTTCGAAGCGGGCGTTGAGCTGTGACATGTCCTCGTGGTCTGTGGTGAGGATGAATGTGCCCAGGCTCTCTGCGACGATGGCGAGATGGGCGTCAACCACATCTGAGGTACCGGAGTCGGCGAGCCTGAGCCCCACGCCCACCGACTCGTCGAAAGGGTGGATATAGAAGGAGGGCAGCGCACGGGACAGGTTCGCCTGTCTCGCCGGTTCCCGCCAGACCTGCGCGAGCACCGGATGGGTCGTGTGCAGATCATCGCCGCGCTCGGCGGCCCGCTTGATCAGAGCCCACAACCGGGAGTTCAGGTTCTCGCTATCGAGGATCAGCGGACCAGCGTCCACGATCAACGACCCACCCCCTGCCGGTCAAGAACGCCGTCGGCCCACTCGAGATGCTCGGAGCCGATGGGGCCCTCATCTGCCTCCCACGAAGCGATCATGTCGAGCATCGCGCGACTGCTGCGGCGCCGCTTCACCTCGGCGAGAAGAGACCGCTTGATGGCCAGCTTCTTAGTGCCGTCCAATGCCACCAGCTCCGCGAGTGCTGCTTCCATCTCATCATCGAAGTTAATGGTCGTCTTAGAACCCATATAAGTATGGTATTACAACCATATATGTACGGCAACCCTGGCTCTGGCAGCGACCGTCGAGCCACCACAAGACCCCGCTTCCAGGCAGACCGACAAACCACGTCTCAATTCGGGGTCGACTTAGAACGGAAGTATATTGAAATGTATTTTAGTTGTATTACCGGAGGGCGGAGTGTAAGGTGGTCGCAAGGAGGTTGATGCGTTCATGTCGGTCGATTTGATCCCGTTTTTCGCCACTATGGTGGTGGTCGTGGCTGGGCTGATGCGCTATCAGCACCTTGACAGCACGAAGACCCGTGAGCTCATCGACAAGGCGAGCAAAGAGAACCGCGAGCTCATCGACAAGGCGAGCAAGGAAAACCGCGAGCTCATCAAGGAGAAGAGCGATGAGAACCGGGATCTCATCAAGGAGAACCGGGAGCTGGTGGACAGGAATCGGGACTTGATTGAGAAGTACCACTTGGAGACGGCTGCCAGCATCGGGGAGGTCCGGGAGCGCCTGGCCCGCATCGAGGGGCGCTTGGAGATTTGGCCGACGCCGCCGCCTGACGAGCCCACCGCCGAGGCGGCCTGACCCTTTCGCCCGCAGCCGCCGGGAGCGGGCGGGGTGGTTGTTGCGGGTCGGGTGGGAAACCCTCTCAGGCTTTGGTGCCTTCTCCATTGGCTTCACCGAGGGCTGCCTTTTCCAGGGCAAGCAGCCGCCATAGCATCGCCAACGACGCTCCCAGCACCGCGCCCAAGAACATGTAGGCAAAGCCCACTACAAGAGCCCGCAAAGGCGTTGCCGGCGGAATCGACAGCGCAGCCAGTGCGGCGGCGAAATATGCCACCGTCAGCCCCACGTACACCAGAGACAGGCCGACTTGGACCGCGAATGGGCTGCGGTCTCTACGGCTGTCTCGAAACGCATTCCCCGCCGCTCCGCTGAACACCAAGGTGGCCGATGCCGCCAACACCGCAACTGGGGTCATCGCCGCGCCCAGCACCCCGTTCACCTGCCCAGACCAGCGCCCTTGCGCGGCATATTCCCCACGGTGAGTTTCTATGGCCAGGCCGCCGAGGTAGTGGCGATTCCCCCCCGCCTCCTAGTCTCCATCGCCGACGCCAAAGAAGAAGTACAGGAGGGCGATCCCGGCGATGACAACAAACTCGTGTTCGAGATGAGGTTCAGCACGCCCAACACTCAACGAGTGGAAATCAAACACGAGGGGATAGCACTTATAACAGGCGCGCATTCCGTGGTAGTCGACGAGGGGGAATGCTGCTTTTGGGAAATCGAAGTCCCCGTCATCGGCGACGACGATCACGAGGGAGATGAGACTCTTCAACTTGAGTTGGAGCTAGTTCTCGCAGGCCCGTGCGCCCCCGACGCCCCTGCTCTGGCCAACCCGATGGAGGAGAGTTCCGAGATCGAAATTCAGTGCGACGACAAAGATGCTTCGACGTACAGGATGCCCGTTGATCCCGTCGGGGATCTTAAGCCGGGCTACTGGAAGACCCAGGTGGAGGGCACAATCACAGACGACGACCCACCACCACCACCCAACTCTTAAGCCTGGATCCCCAGGCTCTGTCAGGATGCGCGGTGTTTGAAGGAGGTCTGGTGTGGGCCGCGGTGGGGGTGTGGGCCGTGATGGGGGTCTACGTCTCGATCACCGACCTGCGAGAGGCCATCATCCCCCGCCGGGCCTGCTGGACCGCCGGCGGGGCCATCGCCGCACTGCTGGCCGGCGCCGCCGCGGCCACCGGCGACCCTCTCCGACTGGGGCTGGCCGCGGCCGCCGCCGCGTCGGTGGCCTTGCTGCTTGAGTTGGTCTACCGCCAATGGCCCGAAAAGATCGGCTACGGCGACGTGCGGCTCATCATCGTCAACAGCCTGCTGGCCGGGTGGTGGGGCATCCCCTGGGCCTGG
This sequence comes from Candidatus Poriferisocius sp., assembly GCF_965204015.1. Lineage (GTDB taxonomy): Bacteria > Actinomycetota > Acidimicrobiia > Acidimicrobiales > Bin134 > Poriferisocius. The sequence continues at coordinate 237,935 of NZ_OZ241965.1, forward strand.
TGGGCCCTGTGCGCCGGGGCACTGGCCGAGTGGCCCATCGCGGCGGCCGCGCTGGGCCGCGAGGGCCGCACCGCCCGAGTGCGATGGGCCCCCGGCCTGGTAGCCGGCACCGCCGCCGTCCTGGCCTGGCGCCTATGGGCCGAAGGCCCCACCGGATAAATCAACGCCATCCAAGGCAGCTATGAGTTGAGATCAGGGGCTATCTACTTGGAGTTCGCGGTTGACAGCTTGGCGGATCCAAGAGGACACCGAGCGGTCGTCGGCTTTTGCGGCTGCCCTGACTTGTTCTAGCACGTCAGGAGGAAACCTCACTGGCACCAACTCGGTCAGACGCTGCTTGCGCCGCCTCCCTGGTCCCTGAGGAGTCAAGTTCTCGGGATTGCTATAGAAAGCGTGCTCCTCTTCAGGAGTCATTTTCGAATCGTTCATCGATCCTCCATGTACTGCATTGCCAAGCGGGCCAACGCGACGTAACACCCAATGGGGCGACACTTCTCTGGTTTGCCAGAATCTGGCGGAGCCAATGGCACGACCAGAACTCTTCCCCCCAAAGCAGACACCATCAGCCAGTGGGCTGGGGGTTTCGCCGGGAAGAAAAGCGGATCGCTCTGCCACATTTCGATGACGTCATCAATGCCCAGAGAGCCATGTTTGAACAGGTGAGCTGCCTGGTAGTCGATCTCAAACGGGTCATTGTCATCGAGAAGGTCTAAATCAAAGCGGTCTTCTAACCGCATATTGTATTACAAGCGGATACGAAAACCAACACGCATCCCCCTAGGGGAAGGCTAAGTTGGGGTCCTCCTCGCCGATTTCTTGGAAGATGGCCCACAGGTCGTCCCCTTCGAGCAGTTCAGTCAAGGCCCGACGACCCTCGGGCGATAAACGCGGGTCTCCATCACCTGGCCCGCTGTCTGGCACACCGTCAGAACTGAACTGAACCGCCAGGGCATGCTCGCATTGGGAAGCTTCAGCACCTGCCTGTTCAACCGGATGGTGAACCATTTTGTGACTATACCGACCGTCTACCTGAAAGACTCCCAAGCTGCCATGGAAGGAGGCCCTTATTGCCGTTGGCGGACTGAGGCGGGGGTTAGATCAGACGCTTTGGGGACGCCGATAAGGGCGAGGGTGCGGTGGAGGTCTTCGGTGAATTGGTCGATTAGGTGGTCTACGCCGGGTTCGCCGGCGGCGGCTAGGGCGTAGAGGTAGGGGCGACCGAACATCGCGGCGTCGGCGCCCAGGGCGAGGGCCATAGCTACGTGGCTGCCGCGGCGGATGCCGCCGTCGCAGATGATGTCGAGGTCGCCGCCTACGGCATCGGCCACCTGGGGGACCAGTTCCAGGATGGGGGGTGCGCCGTCTAGCTGGCGGCCGCCGTGGTTGGAGAGGATTATTCCGTCGACCCCCTGTTCAGCGGCTACCTGCGCGTCGGCCACTGATTGAACGCCCTTCAATACGAGCTTTCCGGTCCAGCGTTCTCGCAGCCAGTCCAGGTCATCCCACGACAGCGCCTGATTGAACTGGTTGTGGGCGAACTCGGCCAGGCCTAGCGCCGAGCTGCCGTCGTAGCCCTGCACTCCGGTCAGATTGGCAAAGGTGATGGGGTCGGACCGCAGCAGCGACCACGTCCAGCCCGGTCGGCGCAGGCCGTCCAGCACGGTGTCGGGACCCAACGTGGGCGGCAGGGTGAAGCCCCGGCGCACGTCCCGCTCTCGGCGGCCGAACACGGGCGTGTCCACCGCCACCAGCAGGGCCTCGTAGTCGCAGTCGACCGCCCGCTGGAGCCATTCGGCCACCAGGCCCCGGTCTCGCCAGAAATAGAGCTGGAACCACAGCGGGCCGTCGCTCACCTCTCTGATCTCTTCAATAGAGCAGGTGCTCAGCGTGGACAGCGAATAGGCGATTCCCTTGCGGGCCGCGGCTCGGGCCACGGCCAGCTCCCCGTCGGGGCAGACGATGCGCGTGAACCCGGTGGGCGATAAGGCCAGCGGCAGCGGGTGGCGCCGGCCCAGCAGCTCCACCGAAGTGTCCAGCGCCGACACGTCCCGCAGTACCCGGGGGACGAACTCCCACTGGTCGAACGCCGCGGCGTTGCGCTCCATGGTCAGCTCATCTTCGGCCGCGCCGTCGATGTAGTCGAACACCCCCGCAGGCAGCCGCCGCCGGGCCATCTCCCGCAGGTCGACCACCGACGCCGCCCGGCTCAACCGCCGCTTGGCCCGTTTCGGCTCAAAGCGCCGAAACCGCGCCACTGACCGCAGCGTCCGGATCATTCCCACCACCTGAACTTACAGTGGACCTGCCCACTGGTGGAGGCGGCCGACGAGATGTTGACGACAACGCCGGCGTACTGCATACCTCAACGGCACGCTTCCCCAAAGCCTGTTACGGTATAGCCCAGCGACCCGGATGGTCCACCTTGAGGTCGGCCAAATGGTCCATATAAGGGGGGGTCATGTCGCGAACACACACACACACATATCGATTGTTAACTGTTGCCATCGCTTTCATACTGCTGGGGGCTGTAGCTGCCGCATGCGGAGACGATGATGATGGCCGACCTAGCAAACTTGTCTTCAGTCAGGTGCCAGCCGAAGATGCAACCGGTATGGCCCAGGCCTACTCAACGACGATTGACATTCTCATTGACAATGTTGAAGGCCTAGAAGAAATAGAGTTCGTCCTAGCCACTGAATACGCTGGAATGGTTGAAGGCATTATCGCAGGGCGCATTGATTTGGCCCAATTCGGTCCTTTTGCCTATGTAATCGCAACTAAGAATGGGGCCAACCTTGAAGTCGCTGGTGCCGCCATTAGGAAACGAGGAGCGGCTCCAGGGTATCGAAGTTATTTGGTAACTGGGAAGGATAGTGGAATTTCAAGCCTCGAAGATCTTGCAGGTAAGTCAGTATGCTTCACCGACCCAGGTTCAACTTCGGGCTTCTTATTCCCCTCAGAGGGTCTGCTCTCAGTAGGTCTTGACCCATCAGAAGGCTCAACTGATATAACACCAGTTTTTGCCGGTGGGCACGACGCATCCGTCTTGAGCGTCGCCAATGGAGATTGTGACGCAGGTTTCGCAGCCGATATCTTCCTAAAGAGCCAACCCGATGACGCTGGTCCCGGCAGGCTCCAAGACTCCGGAGACCTTGATGGCATTCTCGACAGAGTGGATCCTGGATCTGATGTCAACCCTGAAAATGCTGAATTAGCAATCATCTGGAAAACAGAATTCATTGCTGGCGCGCCGTTCGCAATTAATACAGATACACTTCCTGAAGATATGGTCGACGAGATCACAACTGTCCTGAACGAAAAAGCTAATGCTACCTACGCCATAGCCAACGGTTATTGCGAGGGGACTGAAGACGACCATACTTGTAACATCGGTGCAGGAGGTCCTGGAGATTGGGGATACATCGACGTAGGAGGCGACTCTTATTACGATGGTATCCGTCGAGTCTGTGAAATAACTGGCGCTGTCGAGTGTGAAGGCTAGTCAGAGAAGTCACATCTACACGCCAGAACTCTTATTGACAGGAGTCAAGGCAGTATGGCTTCCCCCGATGATGGCAACGTTATCGTTCCAGATTCGGGGGAAGCCGCTGTTAAGGTTATAAATCTCGTCAAGACGTTTGACAATGGGAGCGTTACGGCCCTTGATCGGGTTTCCTTTACCGTGCCTAAAGGTCAATTGCTCGTTATTATTGGGCTTTCTGGTTCTGGTAAATCAACGTTGCTTCGCCATCTCAACAGACTTCATTTACCAACAGAAGGGTCGGTAGAGGTTCTCGGTCAAGACGTGCCTGCACTGACCCGACCAGAACTGCGGATTCTTCGACGTAATATCGGTTTCGTTTTCCAGCAATTTAATATAGTTGGAAGAGTTACCTGCATAGAGAATGTTCTAAGTGGTGCGCTAGGTCGAATACGAGGACCACGTATCGGCGCGATGATGTATCCAAAATGGTTGCGCGTCGAAGCATTCGAACAACTTGACAGAGTTGGGCTGGCCGATCGGGCTTGGCAGAGAACAGACACACTTTCTGGGGGTCAGCAACAACGTGTGGCTATAGCGCGAAGTTTGATGCAGAAGCCTAAGATCGTTCTCGCCGATGAGCCTGTTGCGTCCCTAGACCCTGAAATTTCAGGACAGGTAATGGACTTGCTTGTCCAATGCTGCATAGAAGATGAAATCACAGTTCTTTGCAGTCTCCATCAAGTTGATCTGGCGTTGGGATGGGCACACCGTCTAATAGGGCTTCGCGATGGCAAGGTAGTTCTAGATTCACCAGTTGATGAATCGCTGGACCACAATAGGGTTATGGATGTTTATCGGGAGTTGGACCCAACCGGAGCCAAACGAGATGAATACGCTAGCTCCGATATTGACCCCATCTCATAATGAGTACTCTAGAAACCTCAGATCAACGAACCCAAAGAAACCATAACGGTACGAAAAGCGGCTTCTCGGATCAGGTTTCTCGCCCATGGACCCTCCAGAGGGCACAAATCTGGAGTGTCGTTGTCCTCGTTGTGGTTGCCTTTGTTTGGTCTATTCGCCGTGTAGGTCTCTCATTCAGTGGTATAGCAGAGATCATTGAAGGCTGGCCGGCAACCTGGCGCCTACTCGGTAGAATGGTGCCACCGTTTATACCCAGTGAAGATTGGGATGTAGTCACATCCGCCGCTTTTGATACGTTCTTCATGGCCTTTGCCGGTACAGCGCTTGGATTGGTCCTAGGAATACCACTCGGTCTTCTTTCAGCAAGGAACGTTATGCCATGGGCCCCTGTTCGTGGGCTCGCAAAATTGGCAATAGTCTTCTCACGGGCTATACCTGCTCTGGTCTTTGCAATCTTCTTCGTCAGGATATACGGCATCGGCGTTTTACCTGGAGTGATAGCGATTGGCATTCACTCAATCGGTATGATCGGCAAACTCACCGCTGATGCAGCAGAAGACATTGATCCCGGCCCTCGTGAAGGAGTGGCTTCTACGGGTGCTGGCCCTATGCAGGACCTTTCCACCGGTGTGTGGAGTCAGATGGTTCCAACAGTTATCACAATTTCCCTGTATCGGCTGGAACTTGATTTCCGTTCCGCTCCTATTCTTGGTTGGGTAGGGGCAGGAGGGATTGGGGTTCTTCTCCGCGCCTACCAAGGCAGTCTCCGCTATCAGGAAATGCTTGGAGTCACGCTACTCATCGTAGTCCTTGTGATTGTCTTAGAAGCGCTCTCTGCATTGACTCGCCATGCACTTCTCGGAACAACCGAGAGACTCTCGGGTAAAGTAAAACAGGCAAAGTCCAATAGATTAGGAAGTGGCCTGGCTAGTCCTGGAAAAAAGATAGCAGATTGGATTATCGACAGATCTAGACAAAGAGCCACGCTACGTAATCAATTATCTCCGAGGCGCCTGACCCCACCGTGGACTACAGAGCGGGTAAAAGTAAATACAGTTGGTCTAATATTCTCTGCACTCCTCGTGCTTTCGTTGATCATCCCAGACATCGGTGCTGATGAAGTGATTACTGGTAGTGGGAACATACCAGAGATGCTAAGAAGACTAACCCCCAATGATTGGTCTTGGTTCACCGATCGAATCGTTTCTGACCTCATTGATACGTTGGGGATCGGAATTTCTGCCACGGGGTTGGCACTACTGTTCGCAATCCCATTCTCATTCCTTGCTGCGAGCAACACGGCCCCAGGACGGTTTGTTTATCTCTGCTCACGGTCATTCATGCTTCTTGTCCGTTGCGCTCCCGAACTAGTAGTCGCTGTTATATTTGTTGCAGCAATCGGCCCAGGCCCTAGAGCTGGTTCGCTTGCACTGGCTATTGCAATGTTTGGCTTTATCACAAAACTATTTGCTGATGCCATAGAAGAAGCCCGTCAGGGAATTCGTGACGGGGTGACTTCAACTGGGTCAACCAGGCTTCAGGAATCAACTACTGCAGTTTTGCCGCAGGTAATCACTTCCAAGATCAGCAACTCCATGTATCTATTAGATGTTGCAGTACGAAATTCAGCAGTCGTGGGTATCGTCGGTGGCGGTGGAATAGGATTCCTGGTGATCAATGCCTCTAGACAACTGGAGTGGGAAACTTTAGGCGGAATCATCTTCTGCATATTCGTCGTGGTTTATGCCATCGAACTTCTTGCCACCTGGGTCAGAAGGAAGGTGACGTAGGGGTTGTGAAAATGGGCCTCCTTTTGGGGCAATATGGTCTGTGATGGAAACCGACTACTGGCGGGACGGCTATTTCATTCGGCGCAAGCTGGTGCCCGAGGAGATGATCGACACCCTCAACCAGCGGTTCGCCGATATTGCCGACGGCACCGTCGCCCAAGCCCCCAACATGCAGGTAGCCCGCAACGTGGAGATCGCCAAAGGGCTGGTCACCCCCCGAACTCCAGCGCACGGCATCGCCAAGGTGAACTTCGTGAACGGCGACCCGGTGATGTCCCGCTATGCGCACTACGAGCCGATCATCGACCAGGTGACCGAGCTCATCGGCGACGACCTGATCGCCCTGAACAGCATGTACCTCAACAAGCCCACCGACGTCGACGGCCGCCACCCCCTCCACCAAGACCTGCTCTACTTCCCGCTCCGTCCCGCCGACCACATCGTCGGCGTCTGGACGGCGCTCGATCAGATCACCCGAGAGAACGGCTGCCTGGTGGTCATCCCGGGCACCCACACCGGTGAGCTCCTGGAGCACGACTACCCCGACTGGGAGCACAAGAACTTTCTGTTCTTCGGGGCCAAGGGCATCAAGGTCGACCTGCGGGTGCACCTCGAGATGGACCCCGGCGACACCCTCTTCTTCCACCCCCTGCTGGTCCACGGCTCCGGTTACAACCGCACCGAAGACCTTCGCCGCGCTATCGCCGTCCACTACGCCAGCGCCCACTGCGAAGACATCTGGCGCGGAGAAACCAAAACCATCGGCAACTTCAACCCCCGCCTTGACATCCGCCTTATACGGGGCAACGACCCCCACAACTACGCCCAACCCGCTTCGTAACGACTGCAACCCGCAACAAGTACCCAAGTACGATGACCAGGCGATGACCGCCGCCCGCAACGTTCCTGAGAAGCCCGCGCTTGAGGGCCTCGAAGCCAAGTGGGACGAAATCTGGGAAGCCGACGGAACGTACCGCTTCGACCGCACCGCCACCCGCGACCAGGTCTACTCAATCGACACCCCGCCCCCCACCGTCAGCGGCTCGCTCCACGTGGGCCACATGTTCAGCTACACCCACTGCGACACCCTGGCCCGGTATCAGCGCATGCAGGGCAAAAAGGTGTACTACCCCATGGGCTGGGACGACAACGGCCTGCCCACCGAGCGCCGGGTGCAGAACTACTTCGGCGTCCGCTGCGACCCCTCCCTCCCCTACGACCCGCACTACCAGCCCCCCGACGAGCCCGGCAAAGACCAGCTCCCCATCTCCCGGCGCAACTTCGTCGAGCTGTGCGAGCAGCTCACCGCCACCGATGAGCAGGCCTTCGAGGAGCTGTGGCGCCGCCTGGGCCTGAGCATCGACTGGGCTCTCACCTACGCCACCATCGACGAGCGCAGCCGCCGGGCCTCTCAGCGGGCCTTTCTCCGCAACCTGGCCCGGGGCGAGGCCTACCAGAGCGAGGCCCCCAGCCTGTGGGACGTGACATTCCGCACCGCAGTGGCCCAGGCCGAGCTGGAGGACCGAGAGCGCCCCGGCGCTTACCACCGGCTGGCCTTCCGCCAGCCCGACGGCGGCGACCTGCCCATCGACACCACCCGCCCAGAGCTGCTGGCCGCCTGCGTGGCTGTGGTGGCCCACCCCGACGACCAGCGCTACCAGCCCCTGTTCGGCCAAACCATCACCACTCCCGTGTTCAAGGCGGCGGTGCCCATGGTGGCCCACACCCTGGCCGACCCCGAAAAGGGCACCGGGGCGGCCATGATCTGCACCTTCGGCGACACCACCGACGTGACCTGGTGGCGGGAGCTGAACCTGCCGGTGCGAGCCATCGTCGACCGGGGCGGCCGCATTGTGGCCGACGCCCCCGAGGGGATCGACCCTGCCCCCTACGCTGAGATCGCCGGGCGCACCATCCACGGCGCCCAGCAGCGCATGGTGGAGCTCCTCACCGAGTCGGGCGAGCTGATCGGCGAGCCCCGGCCCATCACCCACCCGGTGAAGTTCTTCGAGAAGGGCCAGCGCCCCCTCGAGATCGTCACCTCCCGCCAGTGGTACATCCGCAACGGCGGGCGCGACGAGGCCCTGCGCGACGCCCTCATCGAACGGGGCCGGGAGCTCAACTGGGTGCCCGAGCACATGCGGGTCCGCTACGAGAACTGGGTCGGCGGGCTGAACGGCGACTGGCTCATCAGCCGCCAGCGCTTCTTCGGCGTGCCCTTCCCCATCTGGTATCCGCTGGACGACGACGGCCAGCCCGACTACGACCACCCCATCGCCGCGGATGAGGCCGGCCTCCCGATCGATCCCTCCTCCGACACGCCCCCCGGCTACGCCGAAGACCAGCGGGACCAGCCCGGAGGGTTCACCGCCGACCCCGACGTGATGGACACATGGGCCACCTCGTCACTGAGCCCCCAGATCGCCTGCTACTGGGAGGACGACCCCGACCTGTTCGAGCGCACCTTCCCCATGGACCTGCGCCCCCAAGCCCACGAGATCATCCGCACCTGGCTGTTCGCCACCGTGACCCGGGCCCACTTCGAGCACGGCGGGCTGCCGTGGTCCACCGCGGCCATCTCCGGCTGGGTGCTCGACCCTGACCGCAAGAAGATGTCCAAGTCGAAGGGCAACGTGGTCACCCCCATGGGCACCCTTGAGCAATTCGGCGCCGACGCCCTGCGCTACTGGGCTTCGTCGGGGCGGCCTGGCACCGACACTGCCTTTGAGGAAGGCCAGATGAAGGTGGGACGGCGCCTGGCGGTGAAGATCCTCAACGCCAGCCGGTTCGTGCTCGGCCAAGAGTCGGCCGCCGACGCTCAGCCCACCGAGACCCTCGATCGGGCCCTGCTAGCCCACCTGGCCGACCTGATCGACGATGCCACCGCCGCCTTCGACAAGGGCGACTACGCCCGAGCCTTAGAGAGCACCGAGACGTCGTTCTGGTCGTTCACCGACGATTATCTGGAGCTGGTGAAGAACCGGGCCTACGGCGGCCGGGGTGGACCGGAGGGCGAATCGGCCCGCTACACCCTGGAGACTGCTCTCACCGCTTACCTGAAGCTGTTCGCCCCGTTCCTGCCCTACGTGACCGAGGAAGTGTGGTCGTGGTGGCAGGAGGGCTCGGTCCACCGCTCCGCCTGGCCCGTCAGCGCCGAGCTGCGGGCCGCGGCCGGCGACGTGAACCCCGAGGCCGCCGCTGTGGCAGCCGACACCCTTCGGGAGATTCGCCGCATCAAGAGCGACGCCAAAGTGCGCCTGGCCACCGCCATCACCACCGCCACCGTCACCGATACCGCCGAGCGGCTGGCCATCTTGGAGCAGGTGGCCGACGACGTGGCCGACGCCGGGCGGTGCCGAGAACTGCTCACCACGGTGGGCCCGGAGTTGTCGGTGACCGCCGAGCTGGAAACCGAGACTGCGGCCTGACATGCGCGCATTGGGCCTCGGTGTTCTAGCCGGGGTTCTTGCCTGGTTGGTGACAGGATGCGGGGGTGGAGGCAAGACCACAGTGACCGTCTACGCCGCGGCGTCGCTGTCGGAGGCGTTCGAGGACTTGGCCACCGAGTACGAGGCGGCCAACCCCGATGTCGACGTGAAACTCAACTTCGCGGGCAGCGCCCGGCTGGCCGCCCAAATCAGCGCCGGCGCCCGAGCCGACGTCTTTGCGTCAGCCAACAGTGCCACCATGAACCGGGTGGCGGCCGAAGGGCGCACAGCGGCACCCCCCGTATTGTTCGTCCGCAATCGACTGGCCTTGGTGGTGCCGATCGACAACCCGGGCAATGTCACCGAGCTGGCAGACCTGTCAGATGGCAGCTTGGTGTTGGCCATGTGCGCCCCCGAAGTGCCCTGCGGCGCCCTGGCCCGGGCCGTGCTGAACGACGCCGGGGTCGACGCTGACGCCGACACCGAAGAGACAAGCGTGCGGGCCGTGCTGACCAAGGTGACCCTCGGCGAGGCCGACGCCGGACTGGTGTATGCCACCGATGTGGCGGCTGGCGGCAACGAGGTGGCCTCCGTGCCCCTCGGCCCCCAGATAAGGTTCAACGACTACCCAGTGGCCGCGGTCAGCGAGCGGGCTGTTGCCGCCGATTTTGTGGATTTCCTCCTCGGACCCGACGGGCAGGACATCCTTCGCAGCCACGGATTCCAATCGCCATGACCGATCGCTCACCCCCCAAAGAGCCGAACAACCGGCCGCCGATCGCGGTCATGGTGATGGCCCTCATCGCGTTGGCGGTCCTGGCGCTGCCCCTGGTGGGCCTGTTGCAGCGGACCCCGTGGTCTTCGCTGGGCACCACCCTGGGTGAGACCGCCACCTTGGAGGCTCTCCGAGTCTCGGTGGTGGTTTCGCTTCTCGCCGCAGCAGTGTCGGTCGTGCTGGGGCTCCCTCTAGCCTGGGTATTGGCCCGACTGACGTTCCGGGGCCGGGCGCTGGTCCGGGCCATCGTGCTGTTGCCCATGGTGCTGCCCCCGGTGGTGGGCGGCATCGCCCTGTTCTTCGCTCTGGGACGAAAGGGGCTGGTCGGACGGGCGCTGCACAACTGGTTCGGCCTTGACACCCTCATCGGCACCACGGCGGGAGCGGTGATCGCCGCGGCCTTCGTGTCGATGCCGTTCTTCGTGATCACCGCCGAGGCGGGGCTGCGACAGCTCGATCCCCGGCTGGAGTCGGCCGCCTCCACCCTGGGCGCCGGGCGCTGGACGGTGCTGCGCCGGATCACCGTGCCGCTGCTGGCCCCGTCGCTGGCCGCGGGGGCCACCTTGTCGTGGGCCCGGGCTCTCGGCGAGTTCGGGGCCACCATTACTTTTGCCGGCAATCACCCGGGGCGCACTCGCACGCTGCCCTTGGCCATTGCCCAGGCCAATGAAGCCGGCCAGCCCGAGGCGGCCATTGCCATGTCGGTGCTGCTGATCGGGGTATCGCTTCTCATCCTCATCGGCCTGCGCCACCGCTGGATCGCCCCCCGCCAGCCTCAGCCGCCCCGTTCGCAAGAGACCTCGCCGTCATGAGCATCCAAGCAGACATCCACGCCGCAACCGGAGACTTCGCCATCCAAGCAGCATTCAACGCGCCGATGGGAAGCTGCACCGCCATCGTCGGCCCCAACGGAGCGGGCAAGACCACCCTGACCCATGTACTGGCCGGGCTGATCCCCGTGCAACAGGGCAAGGTTGTGTTGGCCGGTCAGGTGGTCGACGATCCCGACCAGAGCATCTGGGTACCTCCCGACCGTCGGCCTATCGCCCTGCACAGCCAGCACAACCTGTTGTTTCCCCACCTCAGCGTGGTAGACAACGTGGCCTTTGGCCCCCGGTGCTCAGGACTGGCCGCTCGCCCCGCCCGCCAAATGGCCGAAGAGTGGCTGCACAAGGTTGGCCTGGCCGATCTGGCCGAACTGCGCCCGGCTCAGCTGTCCGGCGGCCAGGCTCAGCGGGTGGGACTGGCCCGGGCCGCGGCCTGCCAACCAGTCGTGCTTCTGCTCGACGAGTCGCTGGCCTCTCTCGACGCCGAAACCCGCACCGACGTACGCCACCTGCTGGCCGACATCGACACCACCCGGGTGCTGATCACCCACGACCCCGTCGAGGCCCGAGTGCTGGCCGACCAGCTCCTGGTGATGGAAGAAGGCCAGGTCGTCCAATCCGGGACTCCCGAGGAGGTGACCGCCGACCCCCGAACCCCTTGGACCGCGGGGCTCTTGGACGTGAACCTGGTCACCGGCCACGCCTCTGGCACCCATGTGGCCCTCGACTGCGGACTCACCCTCACCACCGCCACCCCCAAGAACGGGCCGGTGCTGGTCACCTTCTCCCCCGCAGCCGTCACCTTGTCGACTGTCCAACCCCACACCAGCGCCCGCAACACCTGGGAGGCCCAAGTGGCCCGAATCCAACCCGAAAGCGACCGGGTACGGGTGCTTTTGGAGTGGCCTCTGCCCTGCCATGTGTGGGTCACGCCCCAAGCAGTGGGCGAACTCGGCCTGAGTGCGGGATCGCGGTGCTGGGCCGCTCTCAAAGCCACCGAGTTGACCGTTCGAGACGCCTAGTCCGCGCGCGCCAATACGCCCACTTTTTCGTAGCCCCATTCTAAAGGCCCAGGTCACAGACCTAACCCGCAATGACTATTGCGTAATTTCCCGTGTGTAATTACACTTTGAGGACTTAGCGCTTGCAGCATCCAAGCCTCGTTCTCAGGGGGGACTGATGACACTCATACAGGAGCCACTGGCCGCAGTAGCAGGCAATGGGGCCGATGCCGACCAGAATGGGGCCAGCGCGACCGGGATGCGAGTGCGCAAGCGCAACGGCGAACTGGAGCCGGTAGACGTCAACAAGATTGTCAACGCGGTGGCCCGCTGCGCCGAGGGACTGGTGGGCGTCGACCCCATGCGGGTGGCCACTCGGACCATCTCCGCGCTGGCCGACGGGGCCACCACCCGAGAGCTCGACGACCTGTCGATCCGCACCGCCGCCGGACTCATCGTCACCGAGCCCAACTACTCCAGGCTGGCCGCTCGCCTCCTGTCCACCTGCATCGACAAAGAGGTCCGCAACCAGAACATCCCGTGGTTCACCGAATCGATCAAGGCTGGCCACAGCCTGGGCCTCATCAGCGATGAGACCGCCGATTTCGCCGAAAAACACGCCCCGGCGCTGAACGCCTCCATCAGCTCGCTACGCGACCGGAACTTCGAGTTCTTCGGCCTGCGCACGGTGTACGACCGCTACCTGCTGCGCCACCCCGACACCCGCCAAGTGATCGAGACCCCCCAGTACTTCTTCTTGCGGGTGGCCTGCGGCCTGTCGGCCGACGCCGATGAGGCCATCGCCTTCTACGACCTGATGAGTTCGCTGGCCTACCTGCCATCCAGCCCGACATTGTTCAACTCGGGCACGGCCCATCCCCAAATGTCGTCGTGCTACCTGCTCGACTCCCCCGAGGACAGCCTCGAGGGCATCTACGAGCGGTACACCGACATCGCCCGGCTGTCGAAGTTCGCCGGCGGCATCGGCGTGGCCTGGCACCGCATCCGCTCCAAGGGGTCGCTGATCCGGGGCACCAACGGCCTGTCCAACGGCATCGTGCCGTGGCTCAAGACCCTGGACAGCTCGGTGGCCGCCGTCAACCAAGGGGGCAAGCGCAAAGGCGCGGCCTGCGTGTATCTGGAGACCTGGCACGCCGACATCGAGGACTTCTTGGAGCTGAAGGAGAACACCGGCGACCACAACCGCCGAGCCCACAACCTCAACCTGGCCAACTGGATTCCCGACCTGTTCATGGAGCGGGTGGAAAAGGACTGGCAGTGGTCGCTGTTCGACCCCAAGGAGGTCCCTCACTTCACCGACTTGTACGGCGATGAGTTCCGGGAGGCCTACGAGGAGGCTGAGCGCGAGAAGAAGTACGAGGTCCAGCTCCCCGCCCGCCAGCTCTATAGCCGCATGATGCGATGCCTGGCCCAAACCGGCAACGGTTGGATGACCTTCAAGGACGCCTCCAACCTGCGCTGCAACCAGACCGGCCAAGAAGGCCGGACCGTGCATCTTTCCAACCTGTGTACCGAGATCATCGAGGTCACCAGCGCCGATGAGACCGCGGTGTGCAACCTGGGGTCGGTCAACCTGGGGGCGTTCGTCGATACCGACACCAACAAGATGGACTTCGATCGGCTCGGCGAGGTGGTCCGCTCGGTGGTTCCCTTCTTGGACCGGGTGATCGACATCAACTTCTACCCCACCCCCGAGGCGGCCAGCTCCAACGCCAAGTGGCGCCCGGTGGGGCTGGGCCTTATGGGCCTCCAAGACGTGTTCTTCCATCTGGCCATGCCGTTCGACAGCGACGAGGCCCGCCGGTTGTCGGCCCGCATCTCCGAGGAGATCTACTTCAACGCCCTGTGGGCTTCCACCGAGCTGGCCGAGAAGCACGGTCCCCATCCCGCGTTCCCCGAAACCCGGGCAGCAAGCGGTCACCTCCAATTCGACCTGTGGGGCAAGGAAAGCTCCGATCCGGCTCGATGGCAGACGCTGCGGGACCGCATCGCCGAGCATGGGCTGCGCAACTCCCTGCTCATCGCCATTGCCCCCACCGCCACCATCGCCTCCATCGCCGGGTGCTTCGAGTGCATCGAGCCCCAGGTGTCCAACCTGTTCAAGCGGGAGACCCTGTCCGGCGAGTTCTTGCAGATCAACCGGTACCTGGTGAACGACCTCCAAGAACTGGGCCTGTGGGACGACCAGATGATCTCCGACGTGAAGCGCTCCGAGGGATCAATAGCCGACATCGATCGCATTCCCGACGACTTGAAGGCGGTGTACCGCACCGCCTGGGAGATCCCCCAGCGATCGCTCATCGACATGGCCGCCGACCGGGGGGCGTTTATCGACCAATCCCAGTCGCTGAATCTCTTCATGGAGTCGCCCACCATCGGCAAGCTCAGCTCCATGTACTCGCACGCCTGGAAGTCGGGTTTGAAGACCACCTACTACCTGCGGTCCCGCCCGGCCACCCGGATCAACCAGACCACCACCGGCGGTACTCCCACAGTCCCTGATTCCGCCCCAGTTACCGACGCCGAGGCGGTGGCCTGTTCCCTGGAAAACCCCGAAATGTGTGAGGCATGCGACTGATGGCACTGGCAGAAACCCCCTTCCTCGAAGAAGACCTGGCCCTCAGCCCCGCGCCGCAACCGGCGCCAGCGGCCGCACCGGCCAATGGTCGCATTCTCGATCCCGGCTTCAAGCTCACACTGCGCCCCATGCGCTATCCGCAGTTCTTCGACATGTACCGCGACGCCATCAAGAACACTTGGACGGTGGACGAGATCGACTTCTCCGACGATTTGGTCGATCTGGAGCGCACCCTTTTGCCCGCAGAGAAGCACCTGGTGAACCGACTGGTGGCGTTCTTCGCCACCGGCGATTCCATCGTGGCCAACAACCTTGTTCTGAACCTCTACAAGCACGTCAACGCCCCCGAGGCCCGGATGTATCTGTCCCGGCAGCTCTATGAGGAGGCATTGCACGTCCAGTTCTATCTGACCCTGCTCGACAACTACATCCCCGACCTCGCCGAGCGGGAGGCCGCCTTCGCGGCCATCGACAACATCCCTTCAATCCGCCAAAAGGCCGAGTTCTGCTTCCGGTGGATGAACTCGATGGATGACATCGAGCGGTGCGAAACCCACCAGCAGCGCCGCCAGTTCCTGTTGAACCTCATCTGCTTCGCCACCTGCATCGAGGGGCTGTTCTTCTTCGCGGCGTTCGCCTACGTGTACTTCCTGCGGTCCAAGGGTCTGTTGAACGGGCTTGCCGCCGGCACCAACTGGGTGTTCCGCGACGAGAGCTGCCACATGAACTTCGCCCTAGAGGTGGTGAACACCGTTCGGTCCGAGGAGCCCGAGCTGTTCGACGCCGAGCTCAGCGAGCAGGTCACAACCATGATCCGCGAGGCGGTGGACTGCGAGTACCAGTTCGCCGAAGATCTGTTGGGCCAGGGCGTTCCCGGAATGTCGGTGGCCGACACCCGCCGCTACCTGGAGTTCGTGGCCGACCAGCGTCTGACCCAGCTCGGTTTGCCCAAGCAATTCGGGTCCAAAAACCCGTTCTCGTTCATGGAGCTCCAAGACGTGCAGGAGCTGACCAACTTCTTCGAGCGCACGGTGGCCTCCTACCAAGTAGGCGTCGAGGGCGACGTGGCCTTCGACGAGGACTTCTAACCCGCCCCTTCTTCGGCGCTCGGCGGGGCGAGAAAATGCTGTGGCCGCCTTTTGTCGAATGGACGCGCTGCGCCCCTGGGCCGGAGGGGGGCAGCCCAGGGGCGCACTTACCCTGTTGAGGGATCCTCTATCAGGCTACGGGCACGGTGGGGATTCTGGGTGGATGCTGTAGGTATTGGGGTGACCCGGTCCCCCGCCTACGCCTCCGGGCGCAGCAGCTCCAGTAGGGCGTGGGCCTGCTCGGGCTCCCACTCCGACTCGCGGAGCTTGTCCATGGCGGTCTTCAGGGTGGCCACCCGGCGCAGCAGGTCGTCGTCGGCCGAGCCGGTGCGGGCCTGGCGCTCGAGGTAGGTCAACTCCCGCTGGGCCGACTCGTATAGCAGGATGGCCATGGCCACTTCTTGGCGGTGGCTGCTGGCTCGCAGGTCCTCGTCTTCTACGACCAAGAGTTCCTGCATGAGGGCCACCAGCCTCGGGTCGGCCTCGGCGAGCAGCGCGTTCATCTCGGGGTACTCCAGCAGAGCCTTCAACAAATCCTGGTACAGGGGATAGTGGAACATCTCGGGGCCGATCTCCGGCCACACTGCGCTGGGCTCGTTGGCCGCCAGCCACAGCACTTGGCGCTCCACATTGTTGGGCGGTAGTTCCTGGTTACCGTCGATGGTTTCGTGCTGGCTATATCTCTCGCCATTTTCGCTAGCGAAACCCTCGGCAGTCTCAGCAGGGTGAGGGGCATCGTCTGGCCGATCATTAGCGGAAAAGCGGGCATTACGAGGACGCGGCGGGCGGTATTCCTGAGCTATACGACTAAGGCGCTCCAAGGCGTTCGCGTCGTCCTGGCGACACCTAGTAGCGATTTCCAGCAAATAGGGATCGCGAACCAAAGGATCCTTGATCGGGGCCACAACCTCGGTAGCTTGCCTGGCTGCTAGAGAACGACCTCTGATAGTCGCCAAATCGGCTTGGGACAAGACCCGTTCATAGCGGAACCGCGGAAAAGCCATCGCCTCTTCGACAGCAACTACCAACCCCTCCGGGTCGGTCTTGGCCAACTCTCCAGGATCGGTGCCAGTAGGGAAAACAGCCACCTTGACTTCAATTTCCCCTTCCCACTGCAAGAAGCGCTCAGCTGCATCACTTCCAGCAGTGTCCGGGTCGAAAGCCAAGACGATCCGACTGGCAAATCGACGCAACATCTGGATGTGGTCTTCGGTTGCCGCCGTGCCACAGGTGGCCACCGCCCGGGAGATGCCGGCCTGGGCGAAGCCGATCACATCGGTATAGCCCTCGCATACGATCACCTCGCCGGCGTTCACGATGTCCTGCTTGGCCCAGTTGAGGCCGTACAGAATCCGGGACTTGCGGTACACCGCGTTGTCCACCGAGTTCTTGTACTTGGGACCCTCCCCGCCGGGCAGCACGCGCCCGCCGAACCCCACCGGCTTGCTGCTGGGGTCGAAGATGGGGAACAGGAGCCGGGCCCGGAAGCTGTCCTGAATGCGCCTGCCCTTGTTGCGGAACCCCAGCCCGGCATCGGAGAACACCTGCACCGGCATTCCCCCTTCGGTGCCCACCCCCAGGTCTTTGGCCAGCGCGTCCCAATCGTCGGGAGCCCACCCCAGCTTGTACTGGCGCACCACGTCGCCGTCGTAGCCCCTTTCCCGCAAGTAGCGCCGGGCCATACCGGCGTCGGGAGCGGTCAGCAGGCGCTGGTGATACCACTCCACCGCCTGTTCAAGCGCTTCGGAGAGCTTGCCCCGCTTGGCGCGATCGGCCCCCTCTCCCGGCGCGGTGTAGCGCAGTGCGATTCCCGACCGGCCAGCCAGTCGCTCCACCGCCTCAACGAAATCGGCGTGCTCTATCTCCCGGACAAAGGTGATGGCGTCGCCGCTGGCCTTGCACCCAAAGCAGTGGTACACGCCCATCTCGGCGTTGACCGAAAACGACGGAGTCTTCTCAGCATGAAACGGGCACAGTCCCTGCCAGCGGCGCCCGACCCGCTTCAGCTGCACGTATTCGCTGATGACCGCGACGATGTCCGTCGCCTCTCGCACCCGGGCCACGTCTTCGTCGTGGATGCCCACAGTGTGAGATTACGCCGAACCGATGACAGCTTGGGCAGTCGCTAGCCGGACCCCGAGGCCACAACAGCTTGGGCCGCTGCTAGGCGAGCCACCGGGACCCGATGCGGGGAGCAGGACACATAGTCCACCCCTGCGGCGGCCCAGAACGTGATCGACGCGGGGTCACCACCGTGTTCGCCGCACACCCCGATCTCGATGCCGGGGCGGGCGGCATGGGCCGCAGCCACCGCATCGGCGACCAGCCGACCCACCCCGGTCTCGTCCAGGGTCTCGAACGGGTTGGCCTCCAGCAGACCGTGATGGATGTAGGGACGCATGATCCGAGCCTCAATGTCGTCGCGGCAGAATCCGAAGGTCATCTGGGTCAAGTCGTTGGTGCCCACCGACAAGAAGTCGGCGCAGGCGGCGATCTCGGCCGCGGCCAGCGCCGAGCGGGGCGTCTCGATCATGGCCCCGACGGGAATCCTCCGGTCCCCCAGTCGGCTCCCGAAACCGGCCAGTTCCTCGGCTACCGCGGCCTGCACATGGGCCAGCTCGGGGCCGCCCACCACCAGTGGCACCATAATCTGCACCTGGGGATCGCCCCCGGCAGACAGCCGGCGGGCGGCGGCCTCAGCCACCGCTTTCGCTTGAGCTCGATACAGCTCGGGGCGCAGTACTCCCAGTCGGGCCCCCCGCACACCGAGCATGGGGTTCTCCTCGACCAGCTCGGGATGGTCGGGCAGAAACTCGTGCAGCGGCGGGTCCAGCAGCCGGACGGTCACCGGCAGACCGTCCATGACCTCCAAAAGCTCAACCTGATCCTCTACTTGAGCTTCAGCCAAGGCGTCCAGCGCAGCCGGCCCCCCGTCGGTGATGGCCCGCTGGATGAGCGGCAGCCGCTCCCCCAAGAACATGTGCTCGGTCCGGCACAGCCCCACCCCAGTCGCCCCGAACTCCCGGGCCAGCCGGGCCGAGTGGGCGTCGTCGGTGTTGGCCCGTACCGCCAGCCGCCCGCCTCGTAGCTCGTCGGCCCACCCCAGCAGCGTGAACAGCTCGTCGGGGATCTCCACGTCGCCCACCTCAGCGGCCCCCAGCATGATCGTTCCTGCCGACCCGTCCACGGTGATGGGGTCGCCGTCGCACAGGTCCACGTCGCCCAGCCGGGCTTTTCCGGCGGCAAGGTCCACCGCCAGGGTCTCCACCCCCACCACCGCGGGAATGCCCCAGCCTCGGGCGATCACCGCCGCGTGGCTGGCCATGCCCCCTTTGGCGGTGATGATGGCGGCAGCCGCCGACATGGCCACCTCGTCGGCCGGCGTGGTGAACGGTCGCACAAACACGGCGGGGATGCCCTCATCGTCGGCGTCCAGAACCGCGTCCACCGTCAAGCACACCCGGCCCGACGCCGCTCCCGGCGAAGCCGCCACCCCATGGGCGGCCACCGGTACCTGCGGGTCGTCGGTCATCTTGGCGTGGAGCAGGTCTTCCACGTCATCAGGGGCAACCGCCAGCACCGCATCGGTCCGATCCAGCTCGCCCCGCTCGGCGGCCTGCACCGCGGCAACGATCGGGCCGGTCACCAGAGTCGCCTCACAAATCGAGCTTGTCGTCCAAGTGCTCGGCCAGCCCTTCGATGGGCACCCGGTCCTGCTCCATGGTGTCGCGGTCGCGCACCGTGACCGCCCGGTCATCCAGGGTGTCGAAGTCCACCGTCATGCAGTAGGGGGTGCCGATCTCATCTTGACGCCGATAGCGGCGGCCGATCGATTGGGTGACGTCGTAGTCGGTCATCCAGCGGGGTTGGAGCAGGCCCAGCACCTCCTCGGACACCGCCTGGAGCTCGGGCTTCTTCGACAACGGCAGCACCGCGGCCTTGTAGGGGGCCAGCCGGGGATGGAGCCGAAGCACCGTGCGGGTCTCCCCTCGCACCTCTTCGGTGTCGTAGGCGGCCAGTAGAAACGCCATCATCGTGCGAGTGGCCCCGGCGGCCGGCTCAATCACGTGGGGCCGATAGCGCTCGTCGGCCTGCTGGTCGTAGTAGTCCAGGTCGACGCCGGAGTGCTCAGCGTGCTGGGTAAGGTCGTAGTCGGTGCGGTTGGCAATGCCCTCCAGCTCACCCCAGCCCCATGGAAACAGGTATTCCACATCGGCGGTGCCAGCTGAGTAGTGGCTCAGCTCGTCGGCGTCGTGGGGCCGCAGCCGCAGCTTGTCGGCGGGGATGCCCAGCTCGGTGTACCAGTCCATTCGGGCACCGCACCAGTACTCGAACCACATGGCGGCCTCGTCGGGGGGCACGAAGAACTCCATTTCCATCTGCTCGAACTCCCGGGTGCGGAAGATGAAATTGCCCGGGGTGATCTCGTTGCGGAACGACTTGCCGATCTGGGCGATGCCGAACGGCGGTTTGTTGCGCATGGTGTTCAGCACGTTGGCGAAGTTGATGAACATGCCCTGGGCTGTCTCGGGCCGCAGGTACACGTCGGCCCCAGCCCCGGCCACCGGGCCGGCCTGGGTTTGGAACATCAGATTGAACTCCCGGGCCTCGGTGAACTGGCCCTTTGCGCCGCAACTCGGGCACGTATCGGGGTCTTCCAGCTGATCCTCGCGGTGGCGTGCGCCGCAATTTCGACAGTCCACCAGGGGATCGGTGAAGTTGGTCAAATGCCCCGATGCCTCCCACACCTGGGGAGGCGACAGGATAGAAGCGTCGAGGCCGACCACATCGGTGCGAAGCTGCACCATGGTCCGCCACCAGGCATCCTTCACGTTGCGCAGCAGCAGCACGCCCAGCGGGCCGTAGTCGTAGGCGCTACGGAAACCGCCGTAGATCTCCGCCGACTGGTACACGAACCCCCGCCGCTTGCAGAGGTTCACCACCTTGTCCATCACCTCGTCGCCCCCACCATGGACGACATCACCGCTGCTCATGGCCCGCAGGCTACCGGCCCTCAGCCACAGAGCTGGCACCGAAAACCAGTAGCGGCCTGAACCTCTCAGCCGTAGGCGCCCGCAGCGCGGAGGCGGCGTTCTAGGTGGTGTTCTAGGGCGGCGGTGGACAGGTGCTCTACCTCGTTGGTGGCGGGTGAGGGGGGTAGGGCTAGGGCGGCGGTTAGGTTGCCGCCTAGCACCATTCGCATCAACTCCAACGCGTCGGGCGACAGGGGGGATCCCCGGCGGCAGTTGCGGCACAGCGCGCCGCCGCTGGCGTAGTCGAAGGCGGCGAGGCCGTCAGCGGCTCCACAAGAGGCGCACACCCCTACTTCGGGCCCGACACCGTCGTGAACCAACAGCTTGAGATAGAACGCGGGCACCACCAGCGTCGAATCGCCCGCGTCCAGGGTCCGCAGGCCGCCCAGCAGCATCCGGTATAGCGCGCCGTCGGACTCCCGATCGACGCCTACCCGGTCGACCGCCTCCAGCATGGCCATGGCCTTGCCCAGCCGGACCAGATCCTCCCGCACCGCCCGAAACTGGTCTACCGACTCGGTCTGGGTCACGATGTCGAGCTCGCTTCGGCCCCGATGGAGCTGAACCTGCACATGGCTGGTGGGTTCGAGGCGCCCGCCGAACCGGCTGCGGGTCTTGCGCACTCCCTTGGCCACCGCCCGCACCTTGCCGTGCCCCCGAGTGCAGAACACCACGATGCGGTCGGCCTCGCCCAGCTTGTAGGTGCGAAGCACGATCCCCTGGTCCCGGTAGAGGCTCACCGCAACTAGTCTCCCACTCTCCAACCCCGGCAATGGCGCACCGGGGCCACCGCTATCTCACCCGACCGAAGCGGCGATGGCGGTGCTGGTATTCGGCGATGGCGGCGAACAGGTCGTGGCGGGTGAAGTCGGGCCACAGAACATCGCTGAACACCAGTTCGGAATAGGCCAGCTCCCACAACAGGAAATTGGAGATGCGGTATTCCCCCGAGGTCCGGATGATGAGGTCGGGCTCGGGCATCTCCTGGTCGTAGAGGTGTCGGGCGATGGTCCGCTCATTGATCATGCGGGCCGGGATCCGCTGGGCGGCAATCTGTCGCACCGCGTCCACAATCTCGGCCCGGCCTCCGTAATTGAAAGCCACCACCAGCGTCATCCGCTCGTTGTGCTGGGTGAGCTCGATGGCCTCGTCCATCTCTTTGATCAGGCCCTTGGGCACCCGCCAATCGCGGCGGCCTACAAAGCGAATCCGCACCCCCATCTCGTTCAGCTCGTCACAGCGCCGACGCAGGATGGTGCGGTTGAAGTTCAGCAAGAAGCGAACCTCGTCGTCGGGGCGGTTCCAGTTCTCAGTGGAAAAGGCATACACCGTGAGCCATTTGATGCCCAGCTCCAGCGCACCCTCGATCACATCGAACAGGGCATGCTCGCCCTGCTCGTGGCCCTCGGTGCGGGCCATGCCCCGCTGCTCGGCCCAGCGCCCGTTGCCATCCATCACGCATCCGACGTGGCGGGGAATGCGATCCCGGTCAAGGCAATGGTCGGACAGGCCCACACCTGCACGGTACTCCCCCGCGAGCCCCGACAGGGTGCGGGAGAGGGCCTTCAATCCGGTTTCTCCGCAATCGGGCGCCCACCCACAAGTAGCGTCGGAGTGATGCCGGAAATCGCCGCGGTTGAGGAGGCCCTGGAGGCGGCCGTCTCGTCGTTGGACGGCGGAGGCGAGCGTCGTCCCGGACAGCGAGACATGTGTCATGCAGTGGCTGAGGCGATGGAGTCGGGACGGCACCTAGTGGTTGCCGCCGGCACCGGCACCGGCAAGTCGCTGGCCTACCTGGTGCCGCTGGTGCTGGGTGAGGGCCCCTCGGTGGTGGCCACCGCCACAAAAACCCTCCAAGACCAACTGGTCGACAAAGACCTCCCCCAACTCGCCGAGGCTCTGGGGCAACCGGTGCGCTTCGCCGTGCTGAAGGGACGATCCAACTACCTGTGCCTCCAGCGGTTGGAGGAGCATCTCGCCGACGACCAGTTGAGCCTGGACATCGCCGACGGCACCCGGGCGGAGATCTCCCGGCTGGCGGCGTGGGCTGGGCACACTGACACCGGCGACCGGGCCGAGTTGGACTTCGAACCCTCCCCCGCCGCCTGGGATGCCCTCAGCGTGTCGGGCCGGGAGTGTCCGGGGGCACAGCGCTGCCCATCGGGTGAAGTTTGCTTCGCGGAAAAGGCCCGCCACCGGGCTAACGCCGCCGATGTCGTGGTGGTGAACACCCACCTCTACTGTCTGCACCTGTTCAGCGAAGTCCCGTTGCTGCCCGAGCACGACACGGTGGTCATCGACGAAGCCCACGGCCTGGAAGACATCGTGTCCGACACCGCAGGGCTATCACTGAGCGGGGGGCGGTTCGACGATCTGGCCCGACGCGTCCGGGCGGTGGTAGCCGAATCGGCCGCGGCAGGCGATCTGGAAGACGCCGGCGCGCTGCTGCGGGAGACCCTGTCCCCTTACCGGGACAAGCCGTTGCCGGTTCCGTTGCCCGACGAGCTCCAGAGCATGGCCGTTTTAGCCCGAGGCCGGGTGGAGCAGGCTCTTGTCGAGCTGCGAGGAGTGCCCGACGACGCCCCCGGCGATGTCGCCCCCCGCAAACTACGGGCCATGCTGTCGGCCGGAGCCCTGGCCGAGGACCTGGCTCGGGCGGTGGAGACCACCCCCGCCGAGGTGGCCTGGGTGTCGGGCGCTGAGACCTCGCCCGCGTGGCGAATCGCCCCCATCCAACTGGGAGAACTGCTGATCGAGCACTTGTGGGAGCACACCACCGCAGTGCTGACCAGCGCCACCATCCCCATGAACCTGGGTGAGGTGCTGGGGCTCGACCCCGACGAGCACGACGCCATCGACGTGGGCAGCCCGTTCGACTACGAGGCCAACGCGCTGCTCTACTGTGCCAAACACCTGCCCGACCCCCGCAATCCCGACTACGAGCCAGCCGCTCACGAGGAGCTGGCCGCGCTGATTGAGGCCGCTGGAGGCCGCACCCTGGCTTTGTTCACCAGCTACCGGGCCATGGACCGAGCCGCCGAAGTGCTGAAAGAGCAGCTCGACTTCGAGATCTACACGCAACGTGACCTGCCCAAACCCGAGCTGCTGCGGCGTTTCGCTGCCGAGGTGGAGAGCTGCCTGTTCGCCACCATGAGCTTCTGGCAGGGGGTGGACGTGCCCGGCGAGTCGCTGTCGCTGGTGGTGATCGACCGTTTGCCGTTCCCCCGTCCCGACGATCCCCTGTTGGAAGCCCGGCGGGAGCGCTATGGCAAAGAGGCCTTTCGCCTCGTGGACCTGCCCCGCGCCGCCACCCGGCTGGCCCAGGGCGCCGGGCGGCTGATCCGTCGAGGCGACGACCGGGGCGTGGTGGCCGTACTCGACTCCCGTATGGCTCGGGCCGGCTACCGCTGGACGCTCGTCGACGCCCTTCCCCCCTTCCCCCGTACCGCTGAGCGCGACCGGGCCGTCACCCTCTTGAGGATGATCCGCGACGGGGTCTGATCTACAGATCGAGGCCTAAAGATCGAGGCCAGCCTGAGACCTCGGTCCGTAGCCGAAGCGGTCGAGCATTTCGGGGCGGCGCTGCCAGTTCTTCTCCACGCCCACGCGAAGCTCGAGAAACACTCCTTCGGGAAGCTGGGCCCGGGCGGCGGTGCCCACCTGTTTGAGCACCGTGCCCTTCTTGCCGATCACCATGGGCTTCTGCGACTCCCGCTCCACCAGGATCTCCACCTTGATGCGGGGCCACTCCCACTCGGTCACCGCCACGGTGATGGAGTGGGGCAGTTCCTCACGGGTCACAGCCAAGAGCTGTTCGCGCACCAACTCGGCCACCCAGCGGGCCTCGGGCATGTCGCGCACCATGTCGACCGGGTACAGCGGCGGACCGGGGGGCATGAGCTCGCACAGCCGGTCGACCAGGGCGTCTACTCCGTTGCCAGTACGGGCCGAAGTGGGGAAGTACTCGGCAAAACCCAGCTCGCCGGCCGCGGCCAACTGGGCCACTACCTTCGACCGAGGAGCGGCGTCGATCTTGGTCACCACCACGATGGAGTCGGGGCCGAGCCGCTCAGCGATGAACCGGTCTCCCCGGCCAAGCGGCCGGGTGGCGTCGATGCACAAGCACACCACGTCAACATCGTCGGCCGCTTCGACCGCGGTGGCATTCAGCCGCTCGCCCAACGCCGTTTTGGGCTTATGGATGCCGGGGGTGTCCACGAACACCACCTGCACCCCGTCGCGGTGCAGCACACCGCGTACCGCGTGGCGAGTGGTCTGAGCCTTGTCGGACACAATGGCCACTTTGGTGCCCACGATGGCGTTGGCCAGGGTGGACTTGCCCGAGTTGGGGCGGCCCAAAAGCGTCACGAACCCCGAACGGAAGCCCTCCCACAGATTCTGACCGCCGGAGTCGCCGACATCTTGGGGCGTCGACATATCTCCCTGGTCGGCCATTGTGCCCACACTACCCGTCAATTGCCGCCGCCCATCCCCCATCGGCGGGGTACTTTGAGCCAATGGCCGGGCCGAAGCCGGGATCGAATAGCGAGCAGGAGCGCACCAAGGTGGTGGCCACGAACCGCCGCGCCCGGCGGGACTACGAGATCCTCGACGAGTACGAGGCCGGCATGGTGCTGGTGGGCTCGGAGGTGAAGTCGCTGCGGGAATCCAACGTGACGCTCACCGAGTCATACGCCCGCATTGCCGACGGCGAGCTGTGGCTCCAGTCGCTGCACATCGCCCCGTACTCCCATGCCGGGGGGGCGTCAGGTCACGACCCCGACCGCCCCAAGAAACTGCTTCTTCACCGCGGCGAGCTCAACCGCATCAAGGCCCGCCTGGAGCAGGACCGCCTAACCGTGGTTCCCCTGTCGCTGTACTTCAAGCAAGGCCGAGCCAAAGTGCTGCTCGGGCTGGCCCGGGGCCGCCGCCGAGCCGACAAACGCCAAGTCATCGCCGAACAAGACGCCCGCCGGGAGGCTCGCCGCGAAATGGGCCGAGCCGCCAAATGCAGGGGAACGCCGTCAGGGTGAGCCGGTATCATGGCAGGGCACCTTGACAAGAAGTGCACACGGGGCTGATCGGTTTCGACGTTGGGACCGGGGGCTGCGCTGTGCGACCCGAGTTGCTCAGACTCGCAAAACGGGGCAACCAAATAACCGACACCAAAAGTGTCCCTCTCGCAGCCTGATCCATCAGGTCTAGAGAGTCATCGCGACCGGTAACGGCACGCGGGGCCGGTCCATCGCAGCCCGGCAACAGAAGCGGTGGAGACAGTAGGGACAGACCACTGACGGCGGGAAAGACCGCTGACTCCGGGAAACAGACCCGGTGGCGGGCCCCCTAGCGGGGTCACCCGACCCAGCGACGCGGCTGCCATCGACGCCGCACACCGGGAATGGTCGTATCACAGTCAGACACCGCCCAGCGGACGGGGGTTCGATTCCCCCCAGCTCCACTTTGGGGGCCCACTCCGCAACGCCCGGCCTCACCGGTTACGAAGTGCGGGGCCGGGCCGGGCTGCCCGGCCTTGAGTCCATGGCCCGGTCGGAACCGGCCCGACCCTGCTCGGTGTCGCCGGCATCGCACATCTTCACCGCCGACAACTGGAACATGGTGGCGACCTTCACCGTGACCGGCGAATCCGACGACGACACCCAAGACGAGAGCGTCGCCGTCTCGCACCGCATCACCCGCTCCGGCGCGGACTACGAAAACGTGCTGGTGAGCACGGTGCGGGTTGAAGTGACCGACACCACCACGCCGCCAATGCAGCGCAGCGCGATCGAGCTGCCCGGCCCGCCGACGGAGATGAGCCTGTCATCGAGCGCCTCGGGCGAGGTGACGGTGAGCTGGCAGCCCCCCACGACGGGAGGTGACCCGGACCGCTACATCGTGCATCTGCGCCCCCAGCACGGTGGCAAGGGCAAGACCAAGACGCCGAAAGCGAAGAAGACAGCGGTGACCTACAGCGGGCTCACTCCCGGCGAGACCTACAGGGTGTGGGTCCGGGCCCGCAATGAGGCCGGCAAGGGAGAGCGCGTCCACGCCACCATCACACTGCCTCTGCCCTAACCCCAATAGCCGGACCCCGCCCGGATCCCGCTAGCTAGCTATCCGTCTTTTGATATGGCAAGAAATATTATTCATCTGCTAATCACATCAATACTGTGCCGATTCGCGATTGTTCACTTATAGAATGCCCGCGATGCGATACATGGCTTCGACCTCATCCAAGCACGGGCTCCCCTCTCCAGTGAAGGGAGCCCGCTCTTGGCTGGCCCTGCTGTTGGCCGCCGCCCTACTGGCAGTTGGGGCGGCCATTCCGTCCGCCGCCGCGCAGGGCACGTCCGACGACGCCGACCTCGCCGGGCTGACCCTGGTCAGGCCCTCTACCCTGCACAGCCTGCTGAGCGATGACGCCACCGACAGGCTGATGCGCCAAAAGGCGGTGCAGCCTCCGCTGGCGGTGTCGCTCAACGAGGCCTTCTCCTCTGAGACCACCGCGTACACGGTGAATGTGCGAGATCACGTCCGCCAGGTGCTCGTGACCCCCGCCCTCAGCGACTCCAACGCCACTGTGACCGTGAACGGCGGCGACCCCGCCACTCCGGTGAGCCTGTCTGCCGGCGAGAACGTCATCGACGTCGTGGTGACCGCGCAGGACGCGGTGACGACCAAGACCTACACGGTGACGGTGACACAGACGCCATACCCGTTGCTGCGCGGCGACCTGACCGGCCTGACGGTTACCGACGGCAACGGCAACCAGGTGCCGATGGTGCCGTCCGCAAGCCACGTGCCCCACTTCGCCCTCCATCGGGTACCCGACTTCTACTCCTGGATCTCCACATATTCGATATGGGTGCCGTCCGATGTGGAAACAGTGACGGTCACGCCCACTTGGGATGCAAGCTCGGACTATTGGATAGAGGTGCGGGCCGCCACCGACTTCGAGCATCCGACCCGCCACAACAGACTGACCGCCCCCAACACCAGGGTCGATGCGTCCGGCCAGACCAGCACGGCCATCCCCCTCGCTGAGAACCTTGCCAAGAGGACTGAGATCTGGCTCGGTGTCCATGTTGACGGAGGGGTTCACCTCTACTTCTTGAACGTGCTGCGAGGCACCAGGCTGGAGGAGCATTGCCACCTGCGACCCGATTCCTCCCTATGCCCCCAAGAGGAGGAGGTTCCGGCCTTCTACGCCTCTGAGAGCGATGACTCCGAAACGCCGCCAGGTCCGGTACAGGACCTCGAGCTCACGGTCAAGGACAATCGCATCATCGCGACGTGGAATGCCCCGGCCAGCGGCGGCGCGCCCTCCGGCTACCAGGTGAAGATCGAAGACAGCGAAGGGGAGAAGGCGAAGAAAACCAAGCGGACCGGCGCCAACAAATTCAAAGCCGTCTACCGCAACCTAGAACGCGGCGAGACATACCAGGTAAGTGTGCGCGCCCGAAACGAGTGGGGCAATAGCGCCTGGAC
Source organism: Candidatus Poriferisocius sp. (assembly GCF_965204015.1). GTDB lineage: Bacteria > Actinomycetota > Acidimicrobiia > Acidimicrobiales > Bin134 > Poriferisocius. The sequence goes on from NZ_OZ241965.1 coordinate 266,372, forward strand.
CACTTCTCAGACCACCGTGGAATAGGGCAGGCTCGCACCAAGTCGTGCTCACCCAAATACGGGGCTCTCTGGTTCAGCCTTCAGGCGCGGCAGTGCTTCGGCGGCGGAACTGGGCGTCCCGGTATTTGCTCAGCTCTTCGGCCAGCTGGTCTTTGAGGCTGAGGCGCTTGGCCTTGCCGGTGACGGTGAAGGGCACGTCGTCGCCGAACAGCACGACTTTGGGGCAGTAGGCGAAGTCGAGCCGTTCGGCGCAGAAGTCGAGGACCTCTTGTTCGGTCACGGGGCTGGATTGCACGATGTAGGCGGCGATCTCCTCGCCGTAGTAGCGGTTCTCGAACGGGACGGCCAGACCGAACTGGACCGCCGGGTGGGAGTTGAGCACCTCGTCAACCTGGAACGGGGAGATGTTGATGCCGCCGCGGATGATCAGCTCCTTGATGCGCCCTGAGATGAAGAAGTACGGGGTGCCGTCGTCGGCCCGCTGCCAGAAGCCCTCGTCGCCCGAGTGGAACCAGCCTCCCTCGAAGGCGCTGGCGGTGGCCTCTGGTCGCCCGGCGTATCCGCCCATCACCGTGGCCCCCCGGATGACGATCTCTCCCCGCTCCCCCGCCAGGCACTCCTGGCCGTTGGTGTCCTGAATCTGCACCTCCACGTGGGGTATGGCGCAGCCGATGCTCGGGAACCCATGGTCGACATACCAGGACCGGCGATCACCGTTGGACATGGAGGGCATCATGGTTGACACCGCAGTCACCTCAGAGAGCCCGTACAGATGGCGGACTGGGATGGCGAAGGCTTCTTCGAAGGCCACGACGGTTTCGGTCATGAGTGGCCCCGCACCGCAGAACACCTCTTGGAAACAGGCCGGTGCCGGACCGCGGCCCTCGCCGAGGAGGAACTCCAGCAGGGTCGGGACCAGGCTGGACACCGTGGCCCCCTCTGCCTCGGCATCGGACCAGAACCGATCAGAGCGGAAGCGATCGCACAGAACGGCCGAGCCGCCCACATACCAGGCTTGAAGGCACGACACGACCAGTCCGTTGACGTGGTGGATGGGGAGCACCACGATGACCCGGGTGTCGGCGTCCCACCCGGTTGCCCGGCTCAGGGCATCGCAATCGACGATCAGGTTGCCGGTGCTCAGCTCAACGCCCTTCGGCTCACCGGTCGTGCCGCTGGTGTAGACCCGAAGCGCCGGAGTCTCCCACCCGCTTCCGGTGCCGGGAAGGCTCATGGGGGCAGCCCCCACCTCGGCGAACGGGACAGTCGGGACGCCGGCAGCCTCGCGCAACTGGTCGGCTCGGGCGGCCTCAGAGGGGCCGTGGATAAGGATCTGGGCCCGGGCGTGGTTAAGGATGAAGGCTCGGCGCTCGGACGTCTCGTGCGCGTTCAACGGCAGGTACACCCACCCGTGTGTCCAGCATGCGAACGCCACCGCCAAAGCGTCGGCGGCGTTGCCGGCGAGCGCCGAGACCGGCTCGCCCGGCTGGACTCCCCGCTCGGCCAGTCCGGCCGCGGTTCGCGCCACCTGGGTAAGCCACTCCGCCCGAGTCCACTGGCGGCGAGTCCCGCTGGCGTGGTCGATCTCGGTCAGGTAGGGAGCGTCGGGACGGTCGATCGCCGGGCCCGCGAAGAACTCGCCAAACGAACTCCATTCCGGCTGCCAGTCGTCGACCGGATGTGATGGGCTCATGGCGGCGTAGGACCGCTAGGCAGCGAGCACCGGAGGATGTTGGCGGTGATGATCAGTAACTGACTGGATTGCGGCCGCACACCGCAACAGCGTCGCCTCGGCGAACGGGCGCCCGATGAGCTGCACGCCCACGGGCATACGATCCTGGTCGAAACCGCCCGGAACCGAAACGGCGGGAAGCCCGGTGAGCGACGGAAGCCCGGTGAACTGCATGATCGCCGACAGCATGTCCTCGTCCTCGCCGTCGATGTTGACCAGCGTGTCTCCCAGGGGTGTGGCCGTAAACGGAAGGGTCGGACACACGATCACATCCACTTCGCCGTAGGCCGCCAGCATCTGCTGGCGCAACAGCGCCCGATAGCGCTGGGCCTGGACGTAGTGGACAGCGGGAATCAACTCCCCGACTTGGAGCAACAGCCGGACATCGTCGGCATAGTCATCGCGGTTGGCCCGCAGCGAGCGCTGGTGATACGTGCTGGGCTCGACGGACTCAACCGTGAGCTGAGCGGAGATGTTGCCCTCGATATCGGGGATGGACACCTCCCTCACCACGGCGCCGAGATCTTGGAGCACGTCGACGGCCTCGCGAACCGCCTTTTCAACGGCAGCCTGCATGTGGTGGAGCGAGTAGCCCTCGATCAGCCCGACTCGCAGGCCGCTGACCCCGCCATCGAGGGCGCCGGCATAGTCGTCAACACCGACATCGGCCGAACCAGGATCGCGGGGATCGTAGCCGGCCAGCGCACCGAGCAAGAGCGCGCAGTCACGGGCGCTGCGAGCCATTGGCCCAACGGTGTCCATGCTCCAGGCCAGCGGAATGACGCCCGCGTTGGAAACCCGGCCGATGGTCGGCCGCACGCCGGTTATCCCGTTGAGCGCGGAGGGCAGCCGGACCGATCCGCCGGTGTCGGTGCCCAAGGCGCCGAAGCAAGCCCCCGACGCCACCGCCACACCGGAGCCCCCACTGGAGCCGCCGGGCATCCGCTCTTGGTTCCAGGGGTTCTTCACAAATCCGAAAGTGACGTTGGCCGAGGTGCCTCCCCAGGCGAATTCGTGAAGGTTGGTCTTGCCGATGATGATGGCCCCGGCCGAACGCAGGCGCTCCACCACCGTGGCATCGCTGGTGGAGATGTTGTGTTTGAGAACTGCACTGCCGGCGGTGGTCAGCTTGCCGGCCACGTTGATGTTGTCCTTCAGGGCGATAGGCATGCCGTGGAGCGGTCCGATCCGGTAGCCGGCCCGGATCATGGCGGCCGACGCCTCGGCAACCTCAAGGGCATCTTCGAACACCGAGATGTAGGCATTGGTGTCGGAGATGGCGGCCGCCTGGTCGAGGCATGCCCCCACCAGATCGACCGGCGACACCTCGCCAGCAGCCACGCGCCACGCGGCCGTATGGAGCTCCATGGTCAGAAGCTCGCTGCGGGCCGTCATCCCTTTGCCCCTGCCAACTCGTGGGGGGCCATCCCGGTTGTGGTGTTGAACGTGGAGGCCGGCATCAGCTCCTGAACCGACTGCATGCGGGTGCTGAGAGCGACGGCGGCAGGCATCCAGGCGCTGAGCAGCTCGGCCACCTCCACAGCGTCGGCGTCGGTGAGCGGGAGGTCGATCAGCGCGGCGGTTGCCTGGACGTCCTCCACGGTGAGCTGGGAACTTCGCATGTCACTCAAGGGGTCTCCCCTCGCCCGCCCGAGACGGGACGATGGCCACCGGCTCGCGCGCCGGTGGGTGGTGGTGAGTATTGGCGGGCGTCGCCAGCACCTCGGCGGTGCGCCGGTCGAGCTCTTCGGCGTCGAGCATGCCCTTGTCGCCCAGGAGCTTCTCCAGAGCCTCCATCCACCGGTCGTAGTAACTCCAGCCAGTAGTCGAGTCGTTGTCCGACTCCCAGGCTTGGACCGAGCGGATCAGCTCCCCCTGGAACTCCCGCCAGTCGAAGGCTCCATCGTCAGCCATGGCGGTGGCGATGGCGAAGGCCCTGATCTCCCAGGCATGGTTGAACGCCACGTCCCCAGACCGGCGGGGGATCTCCTCGTTGTAGGGCAGTTCGTCGACAAGGCGCTCCAGCCTCTCCCGAACCTCGGGAGGGATCACCTCGTTCATAGGGGGCAGGGTCACACCGATGGCCTTTACTCCGGAGAGGTGGCGTCGGTGAGCCCGAGCAGGGAATCACGGGTGACCAGGGCGGCGAGCTCCTCCTCGCTCCAACCCTCGGTGCCCTCCGGCCGCCGGGGCAGCACCCAGTAGCGGAGCTCGGCGCTGGAGTCCCACACCTTGACCTCCACGTCATCGCCGGGATCGAACCCGAACTCAGCCATCACACCGCGGGGGTCCCGCACGGCACGGGACCGGTAGGCGGGGTACTTGTACCAGTTGGGGGGAAGCCCGAGGACCGGCCACGGATAGCACGAGCACAGCGTGCACACCACGACGTTGTGCACGTCTTCGGTGTTCTCAAGAACGATCATCTCCTCGCCCTGGATGCCCCCGATGTCGATCTCGCGGCACGCCGCGGTGCCGTCAGCCAACAACAACAGCTTGAACTCGGGGTCGACCCAGGCTCGGGCGGTGGCCCTGGCGCCGAGATGCGGCCCGAGCTCGTTCTCGAACACCGAAGACATGTAGTCGATGGCGTCGCTGGCGATGAGGTCTTTCTCCACCAGGATCGACTCCATTGCCTTGACCCGAGCAGCAATCTCCTCGTCGCTGCGGGGGAAGGTTCCCGATACTGGGTGTGGACCTTGCGTTGTCATTTGGGCCTCCTATCGTGGTGACGGGGTTGGCGGTGACGAACAGTGCGAGCCGGCCTGAGGTCGCTCAGGCCGGAAGAAGATACGGCTCCCACAGATCGATGTAGACGGTCGAGTTGGCACCCTCATCGCCCCACAGCTCCTCGCCGGAGAACTCGACGGTGTACACGTATTCTGAGCCCTCGCCCTCGCCCATGGCGTTGGTGTCGGGATATACGTAGGAGCCGTGGACGGTGGCGATGGACCCGGTGCGGCCCCGGACGTAGGCGGGCCGCCGGGTGTGACCCAAAGACGGGCCGTCGATCACCGTCACCCGGTCGCCGGTGGCGAACTTGGCGGGCTGGTCATTGGGCCGGTGGTAGTCGTCTCCCGAGGCGATCAGCCCCTTCAGCGTCTCGACCATCTCCGGCTTGCTGCTGGGGGGTAGCTCCTCGTCGGGGTTTTCGAGGTAGTACTGGGTGCGGCGCTCAAGCTCATCGGCGTCGAAGACGCCCCTTTCCACGCCGTAATGGATCATTGAATCGATCCAGTGCTCGTAGTACCGCGCCGTGATGTAGTCGTGCGGGGGGATCTGCTCCATTCCGTGGCGGAATTCGTCGAGGTTGAAGGCGCCGGCCATGGCCATGGCCGGGAAGAAAACCAAGACAGACTTCTCCCAGTCGGAGTGGAAGATGGGCTCGTCATCGGGATGAAGAACCGGGCCGAAGCCATGCCGGCCCCCGAGGTCGTGAATACCGTCCATATCAAGCGCCTCCTCTTCCTAGAGCTTCGACCCTAGACCGCGCCCCCGAACGTGTCAATCAGCATCGACCTATAGACCTGACGGCCAGACAGCAGATAGCGGCCTGCTACGCCACCACCTCGTCGAGCACTCTGATCACGTCTTCTTCTGCTCGGGCGAGGTACAGCCGCTGGGTGGCCATGTTGCGCTGGCCGACGCTGTCCCGGTCGGATTTGCGGGTTCGCCAATCGGCGGCCAGTTGGCTGGGAGTGGCGTCGGGGTGGAGGGCAGCGAGCTCGAGGTATTGCCTGATGGCCTCATACACGTTGGTGGACAGCGACGAGAGCGGCGGCGCCCAGGGCCCGAAATGCTCGCGATAAGCATGTAATAGCTCGCTGTTGCCCGGACTCGTCACACTCTGGAAGTAGTTGAGGGCGGTCCAGATGCCATTGCCCGCCGCCGGGCCGACATGCTCCAGCGTGCACTCGTCCATCACCAACGACACGTGGTTGGCCAGGTCGCGCAGCCCGGCCTCATGGGCCTGCTGCTGGAAGGCAACCTCATCGGCGCCCACCAGCGACGACATCACCACATCGGCACCCGAGGCGCGGATGCTGTCGATGATGGGGGCAAACTCCCGGGTCCCCAGCGGGGTGAAGCGCTGGGCCACCACCCGGCTGCCCGACGCGTCGAGGATCTTGGCTGCCGCCCGATGCGCTCCGAACGACCAGCTGTACTGCTGGCCCACCAGGAACCAGCGATTCCCGCCGGTCTCGCGCTCCACGATTCGCGACAAGGCGCTCATCTGGGCTTCGGGGCGCTCGCCAAACCGGATCACCTTTCGGGCCTCCATGCCGCCCTCGTTGATCACCGGATGCACCATGAGCACGTCGTGGGCTTCGGCGGCTTCGGTGGCGGCCGCGAAGCTGGCCGAGGTGACGCAGGCGAAGATGGCCTGGCAGCCGGCTTCGATGAGCCTGATGGTCTCCCGGCGGGCTTGGAGGTGATCGGTCGAGTCGTCGGCGATGAGGAGGTCAACCGGACGATGATCCACTCCCCCGCTGGTGTTGACCTGTTCGACAGCGAGCTGGGCCATGTACTCCGCAGCCATCGAGTACACCGCCCCCGACCCCGACTTGCTGGTCAACAGGCCGATCCGACGAGCCCCGGTCGGTGCGGGCGAAGGCAGCGATGCCCCCCGGTGGCGGGCGAGCCATTCGATGCCCTCCGACGGCACCTGCGCCCGGAACCGCACCCGGGTCTGCGCCGCGCCGGTCCGCTCGAACTTGATGCGAAGCTGCCCCCGCCAAGGCTGGTCCTGTTCGATAACGATCTCGCGCCCGGGGAGTACAACCCGCAGCCGGCCCAGCACCTGGGCATCGCAGCCGCCGGGCAAATCGATGGCCACCGCGTAGCCCGGCGCGACCCGGTGACACCGAGCCCGGAACATCCACCCCGCGTCGTCCCGCCTGCCGAAGCGCTCGAATGCCTCTGCTGGCGTCAGATTGACGTCAGCCTCACTCGACAGGGTGACGGTCGCGGAAGTCACCCCACTGCCAATTTCTCCTCGAATGGGTCGCGGGGCTCAGCGGTCGAGGCCGAAGCGCTCAACTCGTCTGCTGCCTGCGTCATGATCCGCTGAAGGAAATCGAGCGCTTCGCGCACCGAACCGTCAGCGTCCAACCGAACATAGCGATAGCGCCCAACCTTGCGTTCCTGGACCACTCCAGAGGTGCGGAGCACCCGCAAATGCGATGACACCGTTGTCCGTCCGACGGAGTCGATCCGCTCGGTGATCTCCGACACGGTGCACTCGCCGTGCTCGCTCAAAATGGCCAGGATCTGCCGCCGAACTCCGTCCGACAGGGCATCAAAAGCAAGACTCTCAGTAGATGGACGCACCATGAGATCCTACACCTCGACTCTTCTCTCTGAGCACATCAATGTGCTGCGCCGAACCATAAAACACCCGCTCACTTCACCAAATTCTGCATGCGGCCCCGGTCGATCGTGACCAGCACGGCGAGGATCACGACGAGGCCCCGGAGGATTTCCTGGGTGAAGATCGACACCCCCGTCACGTTCAGGCCGTTGCTCAGAACAGTCAACAACGCCACCCCCAGAAGTGTCCGAGGCATGCCCCCCACTCCCCCGGTAAGGGCGGTGCCCCCGATCACTATGGCCGCGATCGCGTCGAGCAAGAATGACTCGCCCATTCTCGGAGTGGCCGATCCAAGTTGCAGCAGCAGAATCGCCCCGCCGAAACCAGCGGTAGCTCCCGACACGATGAAGGCCAGCGTCTTGTAGCGGCGGACGGGCACCCCGCTCAGCGCGGCTACTGGTTCACCGGCACCGATGGCCACCAGATACCGCCCAAAGCGGGTGTAGCGGTTGATGAACACCAGCAGTACCCACACAATGATCGCGGCCAGGAAGGTGTTGGGGACATCGGGGATCAGCTCTCCCCGGGCGAGCCACTCGAAAGGCAGCTCGTCCACAAAGACGGCCCTGCCCGACAGAATGTGCAGAGCGATCCCGGTGAAGATCGAGAGCGTTCCCAGGGTCACGATGAACGATGGAAGCCTCAGCGCAATCGAGCAGAATGCGTTGAACCCGCCGAGGGCCATTCCAACGAAGATGGTGAGGATAAACCCGGCCGTACCCCATCCGTGATCGGAGATCAAGACGGCGGCCGCGGCCGCGGACAGGGTAGCGATGGCTCCGACCGACAGGTCGATTGATCCCATCAGTACCACGAGTGTTGCCCCCAGCGAGATCATCAACAGTGGACCGGCCTGGGTGAGCATCACATTGAGGTTGGTGATGGAGATAAAGCGCGACTCGAAGGCGGTGAACAAGCCGATCAGTACCGGCAGCACCAGCACGGGCACCAGCGGCCGCCCCCACCGCTGAATGAACTCCACCACATCGAAGAAGACTTCGACAGGGCGGGCCGCGGCCTGTTCGGAAGCGGCTGGCTCGGGGCCCGGAGTCTCGTTGTCTGCCATCCGGCGTCTTCCTTATCTCTTATCTCTCGTGACTCATGTCATGAGCCCAATGACGTAGGCCTCATCGGGCTTGTTGTCACTGGATGCGTCGATGGTCTCCACCAAGCGGCCGCTCCTCATGACGAGGATGCGATCGCTCAACCCGATCAGCTCGGGCAGGTCGTCGCTGACGATGATGATGCCCGCGTGGGTCTCGGCCAGGTCGCGCAGAATGCCGTAGATCTCTCCCTTGGCGCCCACGTCCACTCCGGCGGTGGGGTTCTCCAGGATCAGCACCCCCGGCTCCCGGCGGATCCATTTGGCCAGCGCCACCTTCTGCTGGTTCCCACCGCTCACTTGCGAGATTCTCTGGCCGTCGGTGGCCCTGATGTCGAACCTCCCGATGGCGGCCACGGTCTCGCTTCGCTCCAAGCGGTTCTTCCACACTCCTCCCCGATACACGAATCCGTACTCGTCGCGGTCCCCGCTGGGAAGCGAGAGGTTGAACTTCACCGAATCGGTCTGGATGAGGCTGTCGGTGTGGCGGTCGGGGGACAGGTAGCCCAGCCCCCTGCGCTTCATGCGAACAGTGGAGGCGCGGTGCACTGAGGCATCGTTGAAGGTCATGTGGCCCTCATCCATGCGGTCGGCGCCGGCCAAGCTGCGGGCCAGCGACGTTTTGCCCGAGCCCAACAAGCCGGCGATGCCCAGAATCTCGCCCTGACGCAGATCGAAGGTGACGTCGCGGAACAGAAATTTCTGCGCGTCGGCCCGGTTGTATTGCGCCCGGTCGCGACAACCCGCGCTCCGCACCGACAGCACGATCCGGTCCTGCAATCCGCTGCCCTGGCGGTCCTCGGCGTGAAAGTCGGCCTGTCGGACCCGGCCTACCATGAGCTCGTGCAGCGTGGCCTCGTCGGTATCCGCCGCGGTGGTCTGCGCCACTTTCTCGCCGTCTTTAAGCACCACGATGTCCTGGCAAACCTCCAGTACCTCCTTGAGCCGGTGGGAGACGAACGCCACTCCCAGCCCCCGGGTGGCCAACTCGGTCACCATGCCCAGCAGGTGGGGCACCTCCTCGTGGCTGAGCGCCGCGGTGGGCTCGTCGAAGAGCACGAACGTGCGGGGCAGGCCCAGCACGTCGGGCACGGCGGTGGCCTTCACCGCCTCGGCAGCTTGGCGGATCGAGTAGTTGAACTCGCTGGTGAGGCGGGTCACGTCCACATGGATGCCGAACTCGTCCACCACTCGCTGGGCCTCTCGGATCATCCGAGAGTGGCTCAGGATCCCTCGGTTGGTGAAGGCGATCTCATGGCCCAGAAACAGGTTCTCGTACAAAGGGATGCCAGCGATCAACGCGGGCTCCTGGAACACCCGCCAGATGCCCAGGGTGTTGGCCGCCTTGTAGCTGGGAGGGTCGAACCGGTCGCCGTTGAGGTGCATTGCGCCCCGATCGGGCCGGGTAATGCCGCAGACAATGTTCAGCATCGTCGACTTCCCAGCCCCGTTCTCGCCGACGAGACCGGTGACTTTTCCCGGCTCAAGCGACAGGGTGACGTTGTCAAGCGCCAATTGAGCGTCGTAGCGCTTCGTGACGCCCTCGATCCGGAGCATCGCTAGGCTCTTTCCCCCTCACTTCGGGTCGCGGAATGGTGGAACTTTACGCGTGATGCAATGACACGTCAACAATGATCGACGTATCGGCCGCGCCAGGTGAGCCCCGAAAGGGCTGGTGGACTGCCGGGTTTCGATGGCTTAGAGCTGCACTCCGGTGAAGTCGAAGTTGTCCATCTTTATCTTGTAGTGGCTCTCGTAGAGGGCATCGGTCTCGGCGATGCCTCCGGCTGCCGCGGCCTCCGACCAGTCAGAGGGAAGCTGGTAACCCGACGGCGGGTCGGCAATCCCTACCCAGTATTCCTCGAGGTGGATCGCGGCCAGGCTGGTCTGCGGATCCCAGCTATCCGGGTTGTGCACCCGAGAGGCGAGAATGGGATCGAACGGGAGACGGTCCTCCGCGCCGTAGTAGCGGCTGATCAGGCCATCCACGTTCTCTTGCGTGACGTGAATACCGTTCACCCACATCTGCCGCTCAATCGGGCCGAACTCCACGCCTTGCAGCGTGTCGTACATGCGGGTGATGGGATGGACCGCGAAGGAGTGCGGGCCGTGGAAGTTGGTTGAGAACACCTCGCCCCGCTGGATGTTCTCCAGGATGTCGGGGTTGCCGTCTTGACCACAGAACAGCACGTCGTCGCCCGGCGTGTAGCCCAAGCCCTCGGCGGCGGGCAGCACGCCGGTGAGCATGGCGTCGTTCGAGCAGGCTACGCCGTCGGGCTTGCCGTGCCGTCCGACGAGGTCTTGGAACGCCTGCTGAGCCAGCACCGGGTCCCAGCTGCCGGGCAGCTCTCCCACGATGCTGAGGGTGGGGAACTCATCCACGGCCTGGTGGACGCCGGCGGTGCGGCGGAAGGCGAGCGACCCGCCGGGGAAGCCGGCGATGTGGAAGATCTTGCCCTCGGCCGAGCCGAGCCGGTTCACGATCTCCTGGCACATGAGCTTGGTCGACCCGTAGATATTGGGCGGGTCGTGCAGATCCCAGAACGCCGTGTAGTACTCGTTGGTGTCAACGGGCATGAACCACGGTCCGGCTGCCCACATCTGTGAGTGGTAGGCCTCCGCTGGAGTGGCTGCCTGGTTGATGGGTCGGACCTCCGAGCCATCAATGCCGGACACCCAGATCATGTTGTGGCCACTGCCGATGTACTGGCGAGCAAGGTCGACAGAGTTCACCGGGTCGAGGTTGGTGTTGCCCTCGGTGTAAGCCGAGATGCCCAGCACTTCGACGGTCTGACGGCCGGCGTCGGCCATGGTGCGCGTGTACTGGTTGGGCGTCAAGATGAGGTGGGCAAGCCGCCCCTCTTTGCGGGAGACAACGGCCACGGTCTGCGTGGGCGCCGCGGTAGCCGGTGCCGCCGTGGCGGCCGGTGCGGGCGCGTCGTCATCGTTGCCGCAGGCCACTCCGATCCCGGCCATCGCCAAGCCGACGGCCGACATCCGCAGCACATCCCGACGGGACATCCCCTTTGTGTCAAGGTGCTCCAGGATCGGATCGATCGTGCTGTTGTCACCAGGGGTCGGAACCGTTGAGGTTACAACCGATTTGGACTTTGAAGAACCCTTCATTGTGGCCTTCCCCTCTCTCTTTTCCTCTGCTCCACAAGGGCCACGAAACCGCGGGTCTCCGTCGGCTCTTGGTGCCACGGAACAGATTTGAGGGAACCTTACGCCCAATCCGCCAACACGTCAACAGCTATCGACGCATCAACTTCCGGTGCTACCTGTCGATGTCCATTGACCTATTTATGACGCTGTGGTTAGCCTGTCACCATGAGCTCCCCCACCACCCAAGTCCTAGGTCCAACTGCTGGCGGGCGGCTGTCCATGGTCGAGTGGGCGCTCACGGCAGTCGCGCTGTTCGCCGTGTACCTCATCCTGCAAGAGAACGGGGTCTTGTTCTCCGAACAGGTCGCCAACTATCTGCACGAGTTCACCCACGACGCTCGACACGCCCTCGGCGCTCCCTGCCACTAACCGCTCTGGTTCTATGGGCGTCGAGACCTGGGTTCAGCGGCTCGGCCGCGGCGCGTGCGCCGGCTTGGCGGGCGGGGCGGCCTCGGCCATCGCACTGTGGCTCGCCGTTGAGCCCCACATCACCAAGGCCATCGATCTGGAGAACGCCGCCGCTGAAGGCCATTCCCATGGCGACGAGGATGAGCTCATCTCCCGAACCACGCAGCTTGTGGGGGGAACGGTCACCGCCGTGGTGGTGGGTCTGCTGTTGGGCGTGGTCTTTGCGGTGGTATACGCCCGGTCCCAGCACCGCCTGGCCGGCCACACCGATCTCGGTCGGTCGCTGAGTCTCGGTGGCCTGGCTTTCGGGGTAATCGCCGTGCTCCCCGCGCTGAAGGTGCCCGCCAACCCCCCGGCCGTGGGAGACCCCGGCACGGTCAACGACCGCACGCTCACCTATCTGGCCATCATTCTCCTCGGTTTGGTGCTCGTTGGGGTCAGCTTCGCGGCCGCCCAAGTCGCCCGCCGCCGCACCGAGCGTGCTGAAGTGCGGTGGGCGGCCGGCATCGGCGCAGCCGTGACCGGTGGCGCTCTGCTCCTCTACCTCGCCCCCAGCGGCACCGTCGATATTCCAGCCACCATCCCCGCCTCGCTGTTGTGGAAGTTCCGCATCGGCTCCCTCGCCCAGCACGCCGCCATGTGGCTCGGCATCGCGGTGGCCTACGGCACCCTCGCCCACCGCCGGTCGCTCGATCAGACCTCGGTGGCCCGCCAGCAGTACCAGGCGGCGACGCTGCGGTAGGGACGGAACTGGTCGCCGAGAGGTTCGAGCTCTTCGGGGGTGGGGGGCTCGGTCCAGCCGTGGGCCAAGCCGTAACCCTTGCGGACCCCGAAGTCGCCCACCGGCCAGACGTCGAGGCGACGCAGCGAGAAGATCAGAAACATCTGAGCGGTCCAGGTGCCGACACCCCAGACCTGGGTGAGCTGATCGATCACCTCCTGATTGGACAGTCGGCCCAGCCGGGCCAGATCCAGCGATCCCTGTTCGCAGTGGGCGGCCAAGTCGAGCATCGCCCGGGTCTTGGCCCCTGAGAGCCCCGCGCCCCGCAGCGGCTCCTCCCCCAAAGACAGCACCGCGTCCGGCACCCACTCCGGCGTCTGCTCCCTCACCCGGCCCCAGATAGCCCCTGCCGCCTTGCCGGCCAGCTGCTGGTAGGCGATTTCCCGGCTCAGCACCTCGAACCGCTCCCCTACCGCAGGCTTGGGACCGAATCGGGCAGGTCCGAACCGCTCCACGAGCCCGGCCATCACTTTGGACGTCTCCCCCAGGGCAAGACTGGCCTCGGTCAGGCTCACTTTCGCCACGCTGATGCTCCTGCGATGAACTGATCAGAGAAACGCGTTAACCGTCCGACACCGGCTGCGAAACCGGCTTCACGATCACCCGGGCGATGCGACGGCCGGTGATCCGCTCCACCAGCAGCTCCCAACCATCCACCACCAGCGTCTCCCCCTCGTCGGGCACGTGGCCCAGGGTGTTGAAGATCAGGCCGCCGACGGTGTCCCAGTCGCCGTTGGGCAGCGGTGCGCCCAGTACCTCGCTCAGCTCGTCGATGGGCACCCGGCCATTCACCCGCACCGTTGCGGGCCCAACCCGCTCGATCATGGGCTCCTCTACATCGAACTCGTCGACAATCTCGCCCACCAACTCCTCGATCAGGTCTTCCAGCGTGACCACTCCGGCGGTTCCGCCGTACTCATCCACCACGATGGCGATGTGGAACTTCTCTGCCTGCATCTCCCGCAGCAGCAGGGCTATCCGCTTGGTCTCCGGCACGAATCGGGGGGTCCGAGCCACCGCAACCGCTGGAGAACCCTCACCCTGCTCCCGCTCGGCCCGCATCAGATCCTTGGCGTGCACCACGCCCACAACATCGTCGATCCCCTCGGCGTACACCGGCACTCGGCTGTAGCCATGCTGGATGACGATTCCGATGGCTTCGGCCACCGTGTGCTGATCGCTCATCGACACCATGTCGGTGCGGGGCACCATCACCTCGCGGGCCACGGTGTCGCCAAACTCGATGATCTGTCCAATCAGCTCCCGCTCCTCAGGCTCGATGGCGTCGGATGCCTCGGCCGCTTCGGCCATGGCCAGCAACTCCTCCTCGGACACCTGCGGTGACTCCCGGCTCCAACTGGCCCGCAGCAGCCGCCCCAGAAGCCCGAATCGGCCCAAGACGCTCATGGCGGCCCTGCCTGTGACCCAGCCAACGCGTCCCCAGCCGATGCCAACGCCAGCAGCTCCTGCTCCCGTCTCTCCATCAACCGGGCGTCGTTGTCGTCGACGTGGTCGTAGCCCAGCAAGTGCAGGGCACCGTGGACTATCAGCAAGGCCAGCTCTTCGTCGACGGTCCTGCCGTGGGCTGCCGCGTTGGACTCGGCCACCGAAGGACAGATCACCACATCGCCCACTAGGCGGGGCTCATCATCAGCTCGGGGGGCGCTGCCGTCGTCGGTACCGAAGGCGAGGACATCGGTGGGCTGGTCGATGCCCCGGTGCTCCGCGTTGAGCGCGGCCATCTCGCCGGCAGCCACGAACGACAATCCTGCTTCCCAGGGGGCGGCCACCTCTTCTTCGGCCAGCACCCGGCGAAGCAACCCGGCCCAGCGGTCTTGGGCCACGAGCAGATCTTGTAGGCGGTCGGACACCACGACCACCTCTCGATCGAACTCAGAACCGCTGGGTTTAGGAACCCCGTCGCCGTCGGCCATCACTGCTGGGCCCGCTCGTAAGCGTTCACAATGTCGGCCACGATGGGGTGGCGAACCACGTCACGGGAGCTCAGATGGATAAACGACAGACCATCGATGCCCGCCAGGATCTTCTCCAGGGAGACCAGCCCGCTGCGGCCGCCCTCGACATCCACCTGAGTCACGTCACCAGTCACCACTGCCTTGGAGCCGAACCCGATGCGGGTCAAGAACATCTTCATCTGCTCAGGGGTAGTGTTTTGGGCCTCGTCCAGGATGATGAAGCTGTCATTGAGAGTGCGTCCCCGCATGTAGGCCAGCGGGGCGATCTCGATGACCCCCCGGTCGATAAGCGACTGCACCTCCTCCGCGTCCAGCATGTCGTAGAGGGCGTCGTAGAGGGGACGCAGGTAGGGGTCGACTTTGGCGATCATGTCGCCGGGCAGGAATCCCAGGCGCTCTCCTGCCTCCACGGCGGGCCGGGTCAGGATGATCCGCTCCACGCTGTGGGCCTTCAGCTCACGCACCGCGGTGGCCACCGCCAGCCAGCTCTTGCCGGTGCCGGCCGGTCCGATGCTGAAGGTGATTATGTTGCTCCGCATGGCGTCGACATAGCCGCGTTGGCCAGCCGATTGGGGCCGGATAACCCGGCCTCTCCCCGACCGCAGCACATCGGTATCCATCACCCCTGAGGGGCTCTCGTCGGCCTCCACCATCTTGATCGCCCGACCCAGCGTACGGGTATCGAGTTGGTGGCCGCCTTGCACCAGTTGAACCATTTCGTCGAACAGCCCGGCCACCCGTTCGGCGCCTTGGCCCGACACCGTGATCCGGTTGCCCCGCACGAAGATGTCGGCGTCGGGAAACGACTGCTCGATCTGGCGGAGATGCTGGTCGCGCTCACCCAGCAGGGCTGCCATGAGCCCATTGCGCGGAATGTCTATGGTGACCGGCGCGGCGGTGGTCATTCAGGAGTCGGCGTCTGCGTCGCCGTCATCGCCCCCATCGTCACCGCCGGTGGAGACGGGATCGGGATACAGATGACCCAGTGTGCCGGGCTCGATTCGACTGCGCTCGATGAAGGTATCCACATCGGTCTGTTTGACCCGGATCACCCGACCCATCCGATACGCGGGCAGGCCGCCTTCGTTAATGAACCGGTACAGCGTTCTGGTGGTGATACCCAGCCGCTTAGCCGCGGTCTCGGTGTTCAGCCACACAATTTGGGTATCGCTCATCCACCTCCATCCTATCTTGTTCTCTCGCTGTGCATCCCAAAAAACTTGAGTTCGTGGTTGGTCATACCGCTTCGCTCGGCGGCGGGGGATCGTTGGCGTGGCGCAGCATCTGCACTGCGCTGGCGATAAGCAGGATGGCGAACAAGATGCCCGACAGCCGAGGACTGAGTGCACTGGCGCCGAGGGCGCCGACAAACGCCGAGGCCACCCCGGATGCCCCAACGGTCAGCGCCGACTTGGGGTCGATATTGCCGGAACGGCGGTTCCGGAGAGTGCCGATGATGGAGGTGGGGAGAATCACCAATAACGAGGTGCCTTTGGCAGTGGGGTCGACAAAGCCGAACAAAAGGATCAATGCCGGAATCATGATCACGCCCCCGCCCACCCCCATGGTGCCCGACAACAGCCCGGTGGCCAGGCCGCAGGCCACATAGGCAAAGGCCAGAGCCACCGTGATGTCGCTGTGGCCGTCGGTGTCGGGGGCGACGGCCAAAAAGCGGGCTGCGGTAGCCAGCAGCAGCAGGGCAAAGCCAACCCGAAGCGACCGGATGGGAACTCGATCGAGCAGCGAGGTTCCGGCGGTGACCCCCACCGAGGAGCCGGCAAAGATCAGCAGGCCGGGCGCCCAAGCCACCGAGCCCTCAAGCAGGAACCCACCGAGGGCGGAAGCTGAAATGAGCACCATGGCGCCCAGAGAGGTGCCATGGGCTCGACGCTGCTCCATTCCCAACATCAGCACGAGGCAGGGCACCATCAGGATCCCGCCGCCCACTCCGAACAACCCGGACAGAAAGCCGGTGGCGACTCCGACCCCGATAGGCCCCCACTTCGAGTTGTTCATGAGGTGGCCACCCGACCCACATTTGAGTTGTTCATGACATGGCGATAATTGCAGTGTCAGGGGCTATAACAGCATTCAATCGGCAGCTGCCTGCTCGCGAAGCACGTACTTCAGCACTTTCCCCGACGCGTTGAGCGGGAGGGCGTCGGTGAACCGCACCCGGCGGGGCACCTTATAGTTGGCCATCTCGTCGCGGCACCAGGCGATGACATCCGTCTCGGAAAGCTCGGCCCCGGGAGCGGGAACCACGGTGGCCACCGCCACCTCGCCGAGCCGATCGTCGGGCATTCCGATCACGGCCACCTGCCCTATCTGGGGATGGGCCAGCATGATGTTCTCGATCTCCGCGGGGTAGGCGTTGAAGCCGCCCACAATGAACATGTCCTTCTTGCGGTCGGTGATGTCGATGTTTCCCCGCTCGTCCATCACCCCGATGTCGCCGGTGTGGAGCCAGCCGTGGGCATCGATGGTCTCGGCCGTCTGCTCGGGGTCGTCCAGATAGCCGAGCATGACGTTGTAGCCCCGGACCACGATCTCACCGGGCTCTCCCCGGGGCATCTCGTTGCCGTCGTCGTCGGTGATCTGCACCTCCACATCGGGGATGGCTCGGCCCGAAGTGTTGGCGATGGTCTCGGGGTCGTCGTCGTGGCGGCACATGGTGGCGATTCCCGATGCCTCAGTAAGGCCGTAGCCGGTGACGATGGTCTCGAACCCCAGCCGGGACCGCATCTGGAGGATCATCTCCACCGGGATGGCCGCCGCGCCGGTGACCGCAAGGCGCAGGGTGGACATATCGAAGCTGTCGAGGTCGGGGTGGTTGAGGATGGTCTGGTAGATGGCCGGTGGGCCGGGAAGCATGGAGATGCGCTCCTCGGGCACCCGGGCCATTACCGCGGGCACATCGAACACCGCGTGGGGGATGTTCGTGGCTCCGGTCATGAGACAGGCCAAGATGCCCGAGTTGAGGCCGAATGCATGAAAGAAGGGGTTGATGATCAGGTAGCGGTCACCGGCCCGCAGCCCGATCACCTCGCACCACGACTGGAAGCCCCGGCAGATGGCGGAGTGGATGAGCATGGCCCCTTTGGGCAGGCCGGTAGTGCCCGAAGTGAACATGATGTGGCACAGGTCGTCGCCGCTCACCGCGGCGGCCCGGGCGTCGCCGTCGGCCTCGGCCACCTGCTCGGCCCGATCCAAGAAGTCGGCGAAGCCGGTGGTCCCTTCGGGAACGGTCCCCCGCAGCACGACGACCTCGTCGAGGCCATGGCCGCCGTCAGCATCCCGTAGCAGAGCCACGTAGTCGGTGTCGAGGAAGTCGGTGACGGTGAACAGGATTCGGGCCCCCGACTTCTGGAGGATGAAGTCGGCCTCCCGGCCCTTGAACCGGGTGTTTACCGGCACCAGCACGCCCCCGGCCATATGGACTCCCAGGCCGGCCACCACCCATTCCCAGATGTTGGGGGCCCATACCGCCACTCGATCGCCGGGTTCAATTCCCGATGCCATCAGCGCCCGGCCAGAGGCTCGAATACGGTCGCGCAGTTCGGGGAAAGTCCAGCGCACTTCGCCGTCCACCAGCGCCTCCAAATCAGGGAACCGACGGGCCGCATCGTCAACCAATTCGCAGATGGTGGTCCACGATCCTTCAGACATGGCTGCGACCCTAATTGACTGCTTTCGGCCCAACGGAGTTGGCCAGCTAGTCGGCGGTTTGGACCGCGCCCAGGGCGATCAGCTTGTTGATCTCCTCGTCGTTCATCCCAAGGTCTTCGGCCAGGATGGCGCGGGTGTCTTCGCCGAGGCGGGCCGTTCGGGGGGTGACGCCGACGGTGGCGTCGCCCATGGCGAACGGCTTGGCTGGCACGGGGACACCGGGGCGGATCTCGGCGATCAAGCCCCGATCCTGAGCCCAGTCGGTGGCCGCCAGCTCAGACACCGAGCGGATGCGGGCCGCGGGCAGCGGCTGGCCCTCCACCGCTTTGGCCAAATCCTCATGAGAGGCAAACGTGGCCGCCAGTTCCCGAAGGATGGCCACGGCCTCGGTCTGGGTGGGATTGTCGGGATAGTCGGCGGGGTCGCCGCCCAGGGCGTCCACCCACCGGGGCAGGAGGCGCTGGGGGTTGCCCACCAGCGACACGGCCTGGCCGTCGGCGGTGTGGGCAATGGCGTAGTTCCAGGTGTCGAACTCCCGGGGTCCGTCGTAGCCCGACAAATCGTTGCCGGTCTGGTCGTTGGCGTAGATGAGGGTCTCGGCCATGGCAATGTCAAGCTGCTGTCCGGCGCCGGTGTGCTCCCGCTGATAGAGGGCGGCCAGCACCGCAGATAACGACATGAACCCGGCGTACAGGTCGCCGTGCTGGTGGATCTCCTGGAGCGGCTCGGCCCCCCGGAGTCGGGCGGCCATCTCGATGGTGCCGGCCTCTGCGTGCATCATCGGGGCGTGGGCCTTGCGGTGCGACCACGGGCCGGTCTGGCCGAACCCCGTGATAGAGCAGAACACCAGCCGCGGGTTGCGGGCTGAGAGATCCTCGTACGAGAGCCCGTAGCGGGCCATGACACCGGGGCGGTAGTTCTCCAGCAGCACGTCGGCCCGATCGGCCAGCCCGGCCACCACCTCGGGGCCGCCGTCGGCCTTGAGGTCGACGCAGATGTTGCGCTTGCCTGCGTTCATGTGGCTGAACGTGGGCGAGATGCCGTCATCGTCCACCGGGGGCACCGGCCGGGTGAGATCGCCGGAGGGGGGTTCGATCTTGATGACATCGGCCCCCAGGTCGGCCAGTACTCGTCCGCAGATCGGTCCAGAGAAGATCCGGGTGAGGTCCACCACTCGGATGCCGTTAAGCGGTCCGCCGGTCATGGTCGGCTAGAGGATGAAGACGCGGCCGTGCCCGACCCGCCGCCGACAAGGCAGCCGATCGGGCACGGCACAGTGACTATGGGGCCTTTTGCCCTAGTGATTTACCGGTCGGGATCGCCGTAGCAGACGAACGGGTGAGCCACCACGTAGTCGGCGTCCACCACCTGCACCATGCCGGTGCAGTCGGGGGCGATGACGTGGTCGGCCGGCCACTTCACTGGGCCGAGAGCGCCGGACTGCTGGGTAGTGGTGAAGCCGTCGATGTTGACCGCCTGGTAGAAGCTGCCGGTGTTCAGATCCTCGCCGGCAGCCGCGATCAGCTGGATCATCAGATCGGCTGACCAGTAGCCCACCAGACTGCCGAAGCCGGGGAAGGCCCCGACAGCGTCGTAGTCTTCCAGGAGCTGCTGAATGGCCGGCTCAGAGTCGTCCAGCGGGGGTACCTGGGTCACGGCGTAGCCGCCTTCCAAGGCCTGGCCCAAGTCGGGGCTGGATCCGGGAAGACCGGGAACGTAGGTCAGGTAGTCGGCCACCGGGCCCTCATAGCCCGAAGCGGCGATGGACGCCTTGAGGGTGATGGCTCCGGCGAAGTCGGTGGAGAGAATCACCAAGTCGGGCTCGTGTTCCAGCACCGTGTTCACGAACCGGGTGGGATCGGTGATGCCCCCGGCCGTCTGGGTGGGCACGAAGTCGTTGAAGGCCAGCTTGCCGGCCCACAGATTCTCGTACAGCGCATGGCCGGCGCGACCGGCGTCGTCATCGCTGTTGAAGATGCCGACCACGATGTCCTCGGTGCCGAAGAAGTCGTACCAGATGTTCTGGACCGACACGAGGGGATCAGCGCCCTCCACTCCGAAGGCAAAGCCGCTGAGGCAGCCGTTGAAGCCGAAGCCCCAGTCGTTGGGAGCGCAGAAGCCGGGCATGAACCCCCAGCCGGTGAACGGCACCTGGTTCTCGTCCAGGTAGTCGGTGGTCTGGGGAAGCGAAACCGCAGAGGTGACCATGATGCCGAAGACCTCGTCGTTCTCCACCATGCTCCGGGCACCCTCAAAGTTGGCCTGCGGATCACTGCCGTCGTCCACGTACTGGACCAGCTCGACCGACCGCCCGCCGGGCAGTTCGCCGTCGCGGTTGGCCCGCCCGAGGCGGGCGTTGATGCCGTCGGTAAATCCGCCGTACAGCGCATCCTGGGTCATTGCACCAAGGCGCACGGTGTCGTCGCTCACACCCCGGGTGGAGGGCTCGAAGTCAATCTCGTAGGTGTAGGCGCCCCATGTGCGGGAGGTTGCCATCTCCTCGTCGTCCATGGGCTCGTCGTCGTCCATGGGCTCCTCGTCATCCATAGGCTCGTCATCGTCCATGGGCTCCTCGTCATCCATGGGCTCGGCGTCGTCCATGGGCTCCTCGTCATCCATAGGCTCGTCATCGTCCATAGGTGCTTCGGTGGCCTCAGGCGCAGGCGCGGGCGCGGCTGCGCCGTCGTCATCGTCGTCGTTGCCGCACGCAGCGACTACCAATGTCAACGCGGCCAAGAGCGCGAGAAGCTTGTACAACAATGATTTCTTCATGTCCCCCTCCGGGATCTGGGCTGCCGACATAGTAGGACAGCGACCATCGACTGTCATCCTCAAGATGGTCGGTCTGAATTTGCCGTGACCTCGCCCAGATAGGCGGCGTCAAGCTGGTCGTGGTCCACTTCGGAACGGGGGCCGTGCCAGGTGATGTGTCCCAGGCTGATGAACGCTACCGAGTCGGCGATCTCCAGCACGTCGCGGGCCTTCTCCTCCACCAGCAGCAGCGCCACACCCCGCTCTTTAAATTCAATAAACAATTCGAGGATCTGACTCACGATAAGGGGGGCCAAACCTAGCGACGGCTCGTCGGCAATCAGCACTTCGGGGGGATGGGCCAACAGCGGGGCCAAGGTAAGGATCTGCTGCTCCCCCCCGGACAGGTTGCCGGCCAACTGGTTCTGGCGCTCCCCCAGGATCGGGAACCGCTCGCAGCACAGATCGCGGTCATCGGGGTCGGGCAACCAGAGCTGCATGTTCTCTCGAACGGTCAGTCCGCTGAAGATGCCCCGGGCCTCAGGGGCCAACACAATGCCCCGGCGAGCTCGGCGATGGCTGCGCAGCGCCGTAATGTCCTCCCCGTCGAGCCGGACCACACCGTGAGTGGCGGGCAGCAGGCCCGAAGCCACCGCACAAGTGGTGGACTTGCCAGCGCCGTTGGGACCCAGCAGCGCAGTTATCTCACCCCGGGGCACCGACAAGTCGATCCCATGTAGCGCCTCCACCAGGCCATAGCTGGCCCGCACTCCCACTAGTTCCAGGGCGGGCGGGTGATCGCCGACGTATTGGTCGCCCGACGATTCGGCTGGCTCTGGAGTGTCGGCAAACTCCGAGGCGGCGATGGCTGGGGCCGGAGTTCTGACCTCGGCTGGAACCGGCGCGTCAACTACTGCGCCCTCGCGCCATGCCGCGAGACGCCGACGCCAGGCATCACGGCGGACCCGGTTCTGAGCGGCGGTGAACGCGAGGATTCCATCGGGTTCGCGGGCGAGCTGCATGGCGCCGAGGCCGAACATGAAGGCGGTGATGTTTCGGGCCTCGTCGTATTGGTCGAACCCGTCCCAGTCGATGGGGTACCAGGAGTACACCCGGGCCAGGCAGATAAAGGCCAGTACCGCCAACAGGCCAAGTATGGGCGGCGAAAACGGCAGTCCGACTTGGCGATCTCGGATGACCGTGACAACCGCCGCGGCCCCGACAACCGATGCCACCAGCACCACGTGCCACGACTCCATCCAATCCCAGTGCCAACCAGTTCCGAAGGTGTGGCCACTGGCCGCCACCATGATGCCGGCCATCACCGCGGCGCCAGGCCGGCGGATGCCGACCAAGATCACCACCGCCAGCCAGAACAGCCCGGCCTGGGTGGTGGCCGTGAACGGGGTTACGTTGCCGATGAACGTGGCGAAGAACACCCCGCCGAACCCGGCCAACAGTGCCGACAGGGCAAACACTGCCAGCTTGGTGCGAACTACCGAGTGTCCCGAGGTGGCCGCGGCGGGCTCGGAGTTGCGCACCGCGATGATGGCCCGGCCCGTGACCGAGCGCTGGAGGTTGCGTACCAGCCAGGCCGCAGCCAGCACCAGAATCACCAGCAGCACCGCTAGTGACTTCTCGTCTTCAAAGTCGAATGGCCCCAGCTCGGGGCGGGGGATGTCCCACCCCTTGGTTCCTTGGCCGTTTTTGAACCAGCTCCACTCGAACAGCACTCGCTCGCTCATGAACGCCAGTGCCAGAGTGGCTAGCGCCAATGGCAATCCGCCCAGCCGCAGGGCGGGCAGGGCCACGATGACGCCCAGGACTCCTGCGATTATCACGCCCACAATCAGGGCGGGAATGAAGGGCAGCCCGGTCTTGTCCAAGATCAATCCGGCGGTCATGGCGGCCATGGTCACGAACGCGGCTTGGGCCAAGCTGACCATGCCACCGAGGCCGGTGAGCAGCACCCAGGACATGAAGACCAAACCGAAGGCCAAACCGGTGACCCACAGCCCCAGCCAGAACTGATCGGCGAAAATGAATACCTGAAGCACGATGAACACCCCGCCCAGCATCCAGGGAAGGCGCACTCGCCATGCGGGGAGGTCGTTGGTGTAATCGGTTGCCGGTGGAGCATCGGCCACCACTCCGCTGCGGCGGGTGCGCTCCCGGGCCATAAACAGCAGCCCCACCAACAGCACCACGAACGGCACCGAGCTTTCGAAACCCCGAATGTCCTGGGCAAACGTGGCATACCGGCCCACCCAGCTGGTGACCACGCCCAAGGCCACGCCTCCCGCAAACGCCAACGGTATGGAGCGAAGTCCGCCCACCACCGCGGCAGCGGTGGCGATGAACATGAACACGTTGTACTGATTGGACTCAAGCGAGTTGAACACCGGGGCTCCGATTACCCCGGCGAGCCCCGCCAACATGGTGCCGATGATCCAAGCCGCCGACGAGGTGAACGATTCGCTGACCCCTCGCAGTCCGGCCAAATCAGGGCGGTCCACCACCGCCCTCATCTGGAGGCCGATTCGGGTGTGGCGCATAAGTGCCCACAGCGCCACCGCGACAACCACCGCTACCACCAGCACGGCCCACTGGTTGCTGCTTATCCGCAGGTCGAAGCTGCCGAGATCGTAGGTCCAGGTCTCGCTGGGCACCTTCCACACTCCGGGAGTGAGGAACACATAGTCGGTGGATTGGAGGCCCCAATCCCACGTCTTGGTGCCCAAGTCGACGAGCAAGTCGGTGAGGGCGGGCAGAGCCACCAGAATCCCTATGGTGGCCATGACTTTGGCCGCGTCGTTGGCCCGGGCCAGGGGCCGGAATACCGCCACGTTCAAGAGTTGGCCCAGCAGCGGGCAGAACACCACCACCACGAGGAAGAACGACAGCAGTCGCATGCCTAGGCTCTCGATGCCCAGGGCATTGATCAGCTGGAAGTACAGCATGGCCGAGGTGTAGGCAATGCCCCCGTAGGCCAGGTTGAAGATGCCGGTGGAGGTGTAGCTCAGCGTGAGCCCGGCGGCGATCAGCGAGTAGATGGCGCCGGCGATTGCTCCGCTCACGAGTAATTGGATGAACTCGCCCACCCGATTATTTCCCCCTGGACTATTCGACCTGCGCCACTCTAGTGGCCCGCCCCGATCAGTACATTCGTGGGATGGACGACATGCTATTGGGCGACCTCGCCGCCGAGCATCAGGTGCTGGACGATCTGGTGGCCCCGCTGCCTGCGGAGGTGTGGGCCAGACCGTCGCCGTCGCCGGGGTGGACGCTGGCCGACCAGATTCACCACCTGGATGTGAGCGAGGGCGCCGCGCTGCTGGCCCTGACCGGCCACAGCGACCAGATATTTTCTTCCGGGTACTGGCCCGGCCCTCCCCTGCCCGCCGACCCGGCCGAAGTACTGGAGAACTGGCGGGCGTCTCGGGCCGCCAGCCTGGAGGCCATGTTCGCCCTGGACGCCAAAGACCCGGTGATCTGGGGCGACGGCCCCATGACCTGCCGATCGTTTGCCACCGCCCGGCTGATGGAGACCTGGGCCCACGGGCTGGACTGCTTCACCACCGCCGGGGTCGAGCCGGTGGACACCGACCGCCTCCGCCACGTGGCCCACATCGGCTACCGGGCTCTCCCCTACGCCTTCCGGAGCCAAGAAGTGGAACAGCCGGCTCCGCTGTCAGAGCTCCGACTGGAGCTGGTGGCACCGTCAGGCCAGGCCTGGACCTACGGGGAGGATGGCGCCCCTCAGAGCATCACCGGCTCCGCATCACACTGGTGCCGGGTCGCCACCCGCCGCATGGCCGCCGCCGACTCCGACCTCGTCGCCCAGGGCCCTCTCGCCGACGCGGTTCTGAGGGTCGCCCGCGCCTACCTCTCCGACGGGGCGCCCATCTGAGCCCGACAAAGAAGCAGTCGAGAAAAACGTGTCAAACTTGGGCATGACCGCAACGCGAGATCAGATCCGGGTAATCGACGTCGATACGCATTTGACCGAACCCCACGACCTTTGGAGCAGCCGGGCGCCGGCGGACTATGCCGACCGCCTTCCGAGGGTGGCCGATGTGGATGGGAGGCCTCACTGGGTCCTCGACGGGGAACCCCTGGGCTTCGCCACCGCCAGCGGCGTGGTGCGCCCCGATGGCAGCAAGGCCTTGGGCACCGACTTCATGGGCTGGACCATCGAAGACGTCCATCCCGGCGCCTATGACATGGACGCCCGGGTGGAGGTCATGGACCAGATCGGCATCCACGCCCAGATCCTCTACCCCAACCTGGCCGGCTTCGGCAGCCAGAAGTTCGGTCAGATCGAAGACGTGGAGCTCAAGCGGCTGTGCGTATCGGTGTACAACGACGCCATGGCCGAGATCCAGGAGAACTCCGGCGAGCGGCTGTTCCCGATGGGGCTGATCCCGTGGTGGGATATCGAGGGCTCGCTGGCCGAGGCCGAGCGCATCGTGGGTTTGGGCTTGCGGGGCATCGTGATGTGCAGCGATCCCCAGTTGCGAGGGCTGCCCGACCTGGGCGAGGAGGCATGGCGGCCGCTGTGGGAGTTCTGCTGCGAGCACGAGCTGCCGGTGAACTTCCACATCGGAGCCAGCGAGAGCTCCATGGGCTGGTTCGGCACCTCGCCTTGGCCCTCGCAGGGCGACGACGAAAAGCTGGCCATCGGCTCGGCCATGATGTATTTGACCAATGCCCGGGTGCTGGCCAACCTGATCTTCTCCGGTGTGTTGGAACGCCATCCGACGCTCAAGATCGTGTCGGTGGAGTCGGGAGTGGGCTGGATCCCGTTTGTGCTGGAGTCGCTGGACTACCAAATGGAGCAGCTCCGCACCGACGTACAGGCCCAATTCAGCCTGAGTCCAACCGAGTACTTCCGCCGCCAGATGTACGGCTGCTACTGGTTCGAGGACCTGTCCCCCGACAAGCTCATCAACCAAGTCGGACCCGACAACGTGCTCTTCGAGACCGACTTCCCCCACCCCACCTGCCTGTACCCCTTCGGCCTAGAAGAAGCCACCGATGCACTAAGCGATGTGGGCGACGACGTGGCCCGCAAGGTGCTCCAGGACAACGCCGCCGAGCTCTACAAGATCACGGTCTAGCGGGGATCTTCCCGGCTAAAGATCTTCGTAGTCGATCCGGTCGCTTCGGGCCGGTTGGCGGCCGGTGCGGAAGGGGGATAGGGGGGCGTCTACCAGCAGGAAGCGGTGCCAGCCCTCCACTATTTCGTCCACCGAGGCCTGCCATCGGGCCAGGCCTGGGCCGGTGTGCTGGGCCTTCTCGAAATCGGCCCAGGCTTCCCAGGTGGGGATGGCCCACAGCAGGAAGGCCTCGTTATCGGCCACCATGGCCGTTTCCCACGCCCCGACCAGCTCCCAGCCAAAGGGCTCGTAGGCGGCCATGGCGTTGGTGCGGACACGCTCCAGGAACTCGGCTGAGGTTCCCCGCTTGAGGGTGATTTGCTCGTGGGCGTAGCACTCCCCGGTGACGCCGTCGGCGCACAACTCCTCGATCGTGCGGGTCCAGGGGGCGGGCACCAGCAGCCGATCGGTCCCCCCGCTGCGGTAGTTGGCCGCCTGGGCCCACCACTTGGCAAGCTTGGGGTCTTGGGCACCGGCGCCTTGGCACTCGAGGCGGAATGAGGTGGCCATGCCGTCCCAGCCGTCTTCCTCCCACAGGTTCAGCACTTGCGGCCAACCCCTGGTAGTGCCGACGATGGCCCATACCCCGTAGCAGAGCTGGTCGCGTTCGTCCTGAGCGATGGGTGACCAGTTGGCCGTCATGTGGTGCATGTAGTTGGCCCGGTTGTGGCCGATGATGTCGATGAACTCGTGGATGTAGATCTTGTTGTTGGCCACGATCAGCCTTCCTCACCCTGGCCGAAGTTGGGCGTGCGCTTGTTCAAGAAGGCGTCCACCGCCTCCCGGTGGTCGTCGGTGTCGAAGGTGATGGCTTCCAGCGCGAAGGCCAGGTCGTAGAGGCGGTTGACCCGGTCTTCCAACTCCTTATTGCACAGCCGCTTGTTGAACTCGATGGCGTGGCGGGGACCTGCGGCCAGCCGCTGGGCCATAACGACCGCCGATGACAGGACCTCCTCCGCGGGCACCACGTGGTTGACCAGGCCGAAGCGCTCGGCTTGGGCGGCGTCGAGGAGGTCGCCGGTCATGAGCAGTTCCTTGGCCCGGTTGAGCCCGACCAGTAGCGGCCACAGCACTGCTCCCCCGTCGCCAGCCACCAGCCCGGCGTTCACGTGGGGGTCGCCGATGCGGGCGGCGTCGCTCAGATAGACGATGTCGCAGAACAGGGCCAGCGAGGCGCCCAGCCCAATGGCGTGGCCGTTAACCGCGGCCACCATGGGCTGGCGGACCCGCAGCGCGCCCCGGGCGATGTCGATGCCGTCGTCGAGCAGGTCGGGGCGCCCTTCGGGATACCCGGTTTCCAGGTTCTCCTCCATCACCGCGAAGTCGGCCCCCACGCAGAACGAACGGCCCGCGCCGGTGAGCACCACCGCCCGCACCTCGGCGTCCTCGGCAATGCGGCGGTACAGGTCCCGCAGGTCGAGGTGCATCTGCTTGTTGAGGCCGTTGCCCCGGTCGGGCCGGTTCAGCGTGGCGGTGAGCACTCCAGAGGAGTCGAGTTCGGTGGCGATGGTTTCCAATCCGTACCGGTCAGCCATGGGGTTAGCTTCGCACCTGGTGGTCCAGGTGGGCGAAGCTAGGTGGATGCGAGCTTGGGTGGTCGAAGGGTCGGGGGCGCCGGGTGAGGTGCTGCGGTTGGCAGACAGGGACGCCCCTGATCCTCGGGAGGGGACGTTCCAGATGAAGGTGGGCGCGGTGGGCGTCGGCCTGCCCGATGTGTTCATGTGCCGGGGGATCTATCCGCTGGGGCCGTCGGAGGGGTCGTTCACCCCAGGCCAGGAGGTGTGCGGGACGGTGGTGGAGGCCGGCCAGGGCGTGGACTTGGTGCCAGGCCAGCGAGTGATGGCCGTCACCTCGTTTCAGACCGGCGACGGCGGATTCGCCGAGCTGTGCCTGGGGCTGGGGGGTTCGGCGTTCACCGTGCCCGACTCCATGGACGACGCCGCGGCGGCCGGATTCCTGATCCCCTACCACACCGCCTGGATAGGCCTGGTGCGCCGGGGCGGGCTGAAAGCGGCCGAAACCCTGTTGGTGCTGGGGGCGGCCGGGGGCACCGGGGCGGCGGCCTGCTCGCTGGGCGCCGCGCTGGGGGCCCGGGTGATCGGGGTGGCCGGCGGACCGGAGCGCTGTGAGACGGCCGCAGGCTTCGGGGCCCATCAGACAGTGGACCACCGGGAGGGCGATATCGCCGCCGCAGTCATGGAGCTGACCGACGGGCGGGGGGTGGACGTGGTGTACGACCCCGTGGGAGGCGACGCCTATACCGCAGCGTCGCGGTGCGCGGCCCGCGACGCCCGGCTGGTGATCATCGGATTCGCCAGCGGCGAGTGGGCGCCGGTGAACGTCCGCCACATGGTGCAGCGCAACTACTCGGTGGTAGGGGCCATCCCCTCCCGCTACAGCCGGGAGGAGCGGCTGGATGATCACCGCGAGCTGAGCGCGCTGTGGGACGCGGGCAGCATCCGCTCAGTGGTCACCGCCACTTACCCGTTCGAAGAACTTCCTGAGGCGATGGACGCCCTGGAATGCCGCGAGGTGATCGGCCGGGTGGTTTTAGACCTCTCGTCGGGCTGAGCCTGCCAAGAAACCGGCGAGTAGTCTGCGGACGCAGCGACAGAGGGAGGAGCGTCGTGGAGTTCGCCATTTTCTTGCAGGGATCGCCTCGCCGGGGCGGGGCCCGCAGCCCCTACTGGGAGCATCAGGCCTTTGAGAACGAGCTGGAGATGGTGCGGGTCGCCGACCAGCACAACTGGAAGTACATCTGGGTGAGCGAGCACCACTTCTTGGAGGACTACTCCCACACCTCGGCCAGCGAGGTGTTCATGGCCTACTCCTTCGCCCAGACCTCTCAGATCCACATGGGTTCGGGCATCTTCAACCTCAATCCCATCGTGAACCATCCCCTCAAGCTGGCCGAGCGGGTGGCCATGCTCGACCACATGAGCAAGGGCCGGTTCGAGTTCGGCACC
This sequence comes from Candidatus Poriferisocius sp., assembly GCF_965204015.1. Lineage (GTDB taxonomy): Bacteria > Actinomycetota > Acidimicrobiia > Acidimicrobiales > Bin134 > Poriferisocius. Next base: position 295,452 of record NZ_OZ241965.1, read on the forward strand.
GGCCGGGGGGCGGGCAGCCACGAGATCGGCGGCTTCGGAATCGACCCGTCGGAGACCAAGGCCAACTGGGACGAGGTGATTTGGGAGTTCAAGAAGATCTGGGGCAGCACCGCCTACTCCCACCCCGACGGCGCCGCCTTCCAGACTCCCGAGACCGGTACCTGGGGCACCTTCAACGTGCTGCCCAAGCCCTACTGCCACTCGCATCCGCCCATGTGGGTGGCCGCGGGCAACACCCCCACCTATGAGAAGGCCGCCCGCCACGGGCTCGGCGTGCTGGGGTTCAACGTGTCGGCCATCTACGACATGGCCCCCCATGTGGAGGCCTACAAGAACGCCATCCCCCATGCTGAGCCCGCCGGCGAGTACGTGAACGACAACGTGATGATCGCCAACGGCCTGGTGTGCCTGGAGGACGGCCAAGAGGCCCGCCGCGTGGTGTGCGAGCAAATGCAGCTCAGCTACCTCCAGTCGCTGGTGTTCAAGTACCACGACACCTTCCCCAAGCCCGAGGGCCTGCCGGTGTACCCCGAGCTAGTCCCCGAGCCCACTATCGAGGACGTAGAGGAGCGCATTGCCGCCGGGTTCCTGCTGTGCGGCGACCCCGACGAAGTGCTGGAGCAGGTGAAGCGCTACGACGAGATCGGCTGCGACCAGGTGTCATTCGGCCTTCCCATCCAGCTCGACCATGAGGTTTGCCTGGAGACCATCCGGTTGTTCGGGACCCACGTGATCCCCAAACTGGACAAAGACCCGCTGCACCGCAGCACTCGCCAGCGGATCGAGCACGGCGGCCCGCTCGAAATGACGCCCGACCCGCTGTACGAGGTTCCCCGGGCTGAGGAATACAAGTAACGGATCCATGAGCGACCAGGGGCCCGACATCCTGGGGGCGAGAAGCGACCGATCTGAACTGAGGGAACCACTGGCCGGATGGCTGACTGAGCGGCTCGGCGCTCGGAACGTGGACATAGGCCCATTCGAGGTGCCGTCAGGGGGCTACTCGGCGGAGACCCTGCTGTTCGACGCCGACGTGGACCGGGGCAGTGGCCTGGAGACCGAGCGCTATGTGCTCCGCCGGGAGCTGCCCGAACCCCCCGTCTACCCTCAGCAGGCGCCGGGCGAGCTGGACGTCGAGGTCGACATCCAGTACCGGGTCATGTCGGCGGTGGCCGCCCACAGCGATGCCCCCATCGCCCCGCTGGTGGGTTATGAGGCCGACGAATCAGTACTGGGCGGGCCGTTTTTCGCCATGGGGTACGTGGGCGGTGACATTCCGCGAGAAGATCCCATCTACACCAGCGCCGGCTTCTTCTTCGACGCCCGGCCCGACCAGCGTCGCCAACTGGTGGACCGGGGATTGCGAACCATGGCCCAGATCCACGGCATCGATTGGCAGGCTGCCGGGCTCAGTTGGCTGGTGGCCGCCAACGACCAACCGGGCACCGCCACCCAGGTGCGGATCTGGCGGGACTACTCCGACCGGGAGCTCGACGGCCGAGACCACCCGGTGCTGGAGGCCGGATTCGACTATCTCTACGAGAGCATGCCCGCCGACGACGGACTATGTCTGAACTGGGGCGACGGGCGGCCCGGCAACATCATCTGGCAGGACTTCGAGCCCGCCTGCGTCACCGACTTCGAGGCCGCCTGCATCGCCTCCCCGCTGGTGGACTTGGGGTGGTGGCTGATGTTCGACCGGTGGTCGCACGAGCACATGGGCAACCAGCCCCGCCTCGCAGGCGAGCCCACCCGGGCCGAACAGCGGGCTATGTACGCCGCTCACGCCGGGAGTGATCCGGGCGACACCACCTGGTATGAGGTGTTCGCCGCGGCCCGTTACACCGCCATCGTAGTCCGGGTGATGAACCGCACCGTGCTGCGGGGCGACATGCCCGCCGACAACCCGTTCTGGCTGGAGAACCCCTCTAGCGACTGTCTCCGGGCCCTGCTCGACGAGCTCTGAGCCCGGCGCCCTTTGCGCTAGCTGCCCACCACCCGGTCGGTCTGCTCGCGGTATTCGTAGACGAGCCGGACCAGCCAATAGCGCATGAACCGCTTGAAGGAGCTGATTGCGATCATCACCAGGCCGATGAACGTGATGCTGAAGCCGAATATGGCCGAGACAATCAAGTCAAGGTGGTTGGACTGATGGAGGGTGGTGCCCTCGGTGTCGTAGGCCTTGCCCGTCAAGACGAAGGAGACCACCGTGAAGACCAGGCCAACCAAGGTAAGGATCAAGCCGATGCGAAACACCCACCGGTCGGGGTTGGCCCGGCCGCCGGAAGCGCGGAGCTTGGATACCTCGTCGTGGAACTCCTCCAGCCGGCTGCTGTCGCCAGTGGCGTCGGTTGTGTCACTCATGGTGTCTCCTCAGGACATGCCTAGATAGGCGGCGGTCAATTCTTCAGCGATCTCTTCGGGCGGCCCGGTGCGCTGGATTCGGCCGTGAAGCATGATGGCGGCCTCATTGGCCACACCCAGAACCGCTTGGGCGAACTGCTCCACAATCAGGATGGACAGTCCGGCTTCAGCCAGGGTGGCCACCTGCTCGTACAGCTCCTCCACGATGATGGGCGCCAGCCCCATGGAAAGCTCGTCGAGCATCAGCAGGGCCGGGTCGGTGGACAGTGCCCGGGACATGGCCAGCATCTGTTGCTCGCCGCCCGACAGAGTGCCCGCCACCTGGTTGCGGCGCTCCTGCAAACGGGGGAACTGGGCGAAGGCCCGCTCCTGTACGTCTTTGTAGGAAACACCGGCATAGGTGCACATCCGCAGGTTTTCGGCCACGGTCAGGTTGGGGAAGATGCCCCGGCCCTCGGGGATCAGGCACACCCCGGCCCGGGCCAAGCTGTCGGGGGAGACCCCGTTCACCTCGTGACCGTCGAGCAGCACTGAGCCGGCGTGGGGCTGTATCTGACCGCTGGCCACACTCAAGGTGGTGGTTTTACCCGCACCGTTTGGCCCCAAGAGGGCATATACCTGACCGGGCATGACCCGCAGATCTACGCCGTGCAGCACGTCGATGGTGCCGTAGCCGGCCCGGATACCGACCAGCTCCAACAGCGGGGTTGCCGACTTGGTGCTCATTCGTCGATCTCCGCATAGGCCCCGCGAAATTCGTCGCCGCCCAGATAGGCCGCCCGAACAGCAGAGTCAGCCTGTACCTCCATGGCGGTGCCCACCGCGATGATCTTGCCGAAGTCCAGCACGTGGATGCGGGCGCACACCCCCATCACAAAACTCATGTCGTGCTCTACCAGAAGCACCGCGAGATCGTTGTCTTTGTCGGCCACTAACTCAAGCAGGAGTTGGCCAATGGAGGAGGTCTCCTCTTCATTCAAGCCCGACGACGGCTCGTCCAACAGCAGCACCCGGGGCCGACAGGCCAAGGCCCGGGCGAGCTCCACCAGTCGGGCACTGCCGGTGGGAAGGGTACCCACGGTCACATCGGCCACGTCGTCGAGGCCCACCTTGCCCAACATCTCATGGGCCACGTCGTTGACCCGCTGGTGCTTCCACTTGGTGCGATGGTTCTTCTCCACCGCCACCCTCACGTTGTCGAACGCGCTCAGCGTGTTGAAAGCCTCCAGCTTCTGGAAGGTGCGGGCGATGCCCATTTGCGACCGCTTGGCCACCCCGGACCTGGTGATGTCTACGCCGTCGAATCTCACCCGGCCACTGGTGGGTGGAAGCAAGCCGGTGACCACGTTGAACAAGGTGGTCTTGCCCGCGCCGTTGGGGCCGATCAGCCCGGTGACTAGACCGGGGTCGACGTCCACCGAGGCGTTGTCGAGGGCCACCACGCCGCCGAAGCGCATGACCACATTCTCAGCTTCGAGAAGCGCCATAGCCCTCCTTCGGTACCACGTCGTCCAAGATCCCCAAACGCCGGTCGATGGCGATCACCTCTTCGGGGGTGAACGGCCGCTCCAGGCCCAACTCGCCGATCTCCGGCTCACGTTTCTGGGCGTTCTCCGCGGCGATCTCGGCTCGGGCATCACTGCGCCACGGGAGAATGGGCGAGAATCCCCGGCCCATCTCGAAGATGGCCCCCCGGGGGTTGAACACCATGCCGAGCACCAGCAGCCCCGGTCCATAAGTAGTCATGATGTCGAGCAGCGTGACCAGAAAATCCACGTTCCCAGCATCTTCCAGCCGGTGTCCCAGCCCGGTGAACAGCGGAATGAAGATCAAGAAGATGCCAGCCACCGGTATGGACACTCCGGCAGCCGCCACCAACAGCACGATATTGAAACCGATCAGCAAGTCGAATCCCTGCACGCTGTCGACGTTGCCCGAAACAGTGGCCCAGAACACCCCGGCAATGCCGGCTATCACCGCTGAAAGGGCATACACCACAACCTTGGTCCACACCACTGGTACCCCGAGGGTGGCTGCCGCGGCCTGCGAGTCATTGATGGCCATCCATCTTCGCCCATACCGAGACCGGCGCAGCAATACCAGCGCGTAGACAACGACAGCGAATACGCACATCAGCAGCAGGAAGAAGCCCCGGCGGTCGTCGAAGGTAACGCCAAACAGCTCAATGTGGGGAAACTGCCGACCAGTCCCGATGATGGGCATAACCCACGGGTTGGGGAAGAAGATAAGCGACATCGCCTGGGCGAAGGCCATAGTCATGAGAGCCAGATACAAGCCCCTGAGACGGGCGGCGGGAAGGGCTACCAAGGCACCCAAGGGCGCGCATAGCAGCCCTACCAGGAGGATCCAGTAGCCGTTGTCGATATCTCTGATGTCCTGGGGATCCAGGCCGAGGCGATCCAAACCCAAGAACGTGACCCACCCTCCTCCTATCACCTTCAGGTACACAAAGGCGCCGAATCCGGCAAAGGCCAACGGCGCGAAGTTGATCTGACCGGCCCAGCCGATCAAGGGAACCAGCGACAAGCCGATGAGAGCCAGGGCCATGGCTTCATTGGCCGAGTTCAGCTCTCGGCTGCCCCAAGCACCAGGATCCCAGATTCCGAAGTCCAACCAGCCGCCGGAAAATGCCACCGCCAGCAAAATGATCACCCCGCAGCCGATGAGTCCCTCCCACCACTTGGTGAAGCGCTCGTGGCGACGGAGATGATGGACCAGCCGTCCTACCTCCAGGCGGGCCTGGGGCAAGGCTATGACCACGAACAGCAGCAACAGCGGGGCAATAGAGAGGTGGGCGAAGCGGAAATCGGATCCGAAGTCCAGCCAGGCCACTGTGTGGGCTCGCAGCAGTCCGATCAACATCGCCCCAATCACCGCCATGGGCAGGTTCTTCAGGGCGCCGAAGGCCGCCGCCGCGAAGGCGATGATAACCACATTGTTCAGGGTTGCGGGATCAAGCCCGAGTTCGGGGGCGATGAGGATGCCCCCCAGCGCACCCAGCATGGAGCCCAGTGCCCAGGAGGTAGACGACACCACGTTGGGGCGAGCCCCGTTCAGGGCGGCCAATTCCCTGTTGTCCACCACCGCCCGCATGGCCGTGCCGATGCGGGTGCGGCGAAGCAAATATCGCATGGCCACGGCAATGGCGATAGCCACCACAAACACGATGAGCCGGTGCCAGGGAAGCTGAGACGGTCCCAAGTCGATGCCGTTGTTGATGCCGAACAAATACGGCACCCGGCGAGCAGTATCGGCCTCCCAGATGTCGCCCACCACCGATAACAGCAGCACCATGATTGCCACGGTGACCATGAGCTGCACTACCAGCGACGCGGTACGCAGGCGCCTCATGATCACGATGTCCAGCACCACGCCCAGCGCGGGCGCGAACAGGCCCACCACCACGAACAGGGCGAGGATAGAGTGCCAGCCCCGATTTACATGGAGTTCCCAATAGAAGAATGCCGCGAACACGCCGATGGCTCCCTGGGCGAAGTTGAAAACCCCGGTGGTGGTGTACACCACCACCAAACCGGTGGCGTACATGGCCCAAAGGGCACCGAGGAAGAGCCCGATGTAAGTGGTGACCAGGAAGGTCTCGCTGGTGACAGGGGCGCCCTTCCAGGTGAAAACAGCGATGATCACTGCCGCCAACGTCCCCAGTGCGGTGGCAACCGCAACCGAATGACGTACCCCGAAGATCACAAGAGCTCAGACCTTCCTGGCCTCCTCACATCTGTCCTGGCTAGCCGCCGAACTCAGCGCCCCAATCCCTGGTCAGGCCGACCACGTTGTCGGGGTTGCAGTCCAGTTCGCCCCGCTCTGCGGGATGCACCCGGACGAACTCGTTGTTCTGCACCTGCATCAGCATGAAGCAAGGCATGATGTTCTCGGTGGTGGAGTAGTCAGCCGGGCTCCACCAGCCGTTCACGTCGAACGACGTCAGGTTGCGGGCACCGTCCAGCACTGCCTGGCGGGTGAGGCCATTGGGGCCGTCTTCAGCCACGATGGCGTTGACGACGTTCTCGAAGAGCACCCCATCGGCCCATGAGCCCGCGGCCCATGCCGGCGGGAATGGGTCATCAATGGCCTCCATGAAGTCGGCCAGCTCTTGGTTGGTGTCGGCCTCATCGAACGGCAGGAACCAGATCCACATGTAGGTGTTCTCCACCACATCGCCGGCCTCAAGGAAGCTGGGGGTGTAGCAGGCCAACTGGCACATCCAGATCACGCTGTCGGTATCCAAGCCCTGGGCTTCGGCCTCACTGCGCCACTTGATCATCGACTGATCGTCGGAGCCGGAGTAGGCGAAGTTGGAGTCGTTGTCCCGCATGATCTGGATATATGCGCCGTACTCCGACTGGGTGGTGAACCCGCTCACGCCAGGCTCGCCGTCGATGACAATGCCGATCTCCTGGAAGGATCGCACCTGGGGCATCGACGTGGCGATGGTGGACGGCAGGTCGGATGGGATCAGGTACACACCGTTGATATCCGGAGTCACGTTCTCCAGGAGCCACTGAACGTGGCCCACCTGGCTTTGCACGGCCCGGTCGCCGGTACCGGCGTAGGGGCACTCACTGTTGGGCCGACTGGTGGCAAACGTCACGACCGAGCACTGGTGAGGCGGCTCAGTGGTGATGTAGGCGAAGTCAGGCACCCCGATGTCGTTCCCATGAGCATCAGAGCAGGTCTGGAGATCAGTGGTATCAAGAGCGAACAGCGCTGTGGTGCCGACCAGGGCAAAAGCCTCCTCGCAGGCCACCAAGAATCCGTTGGTGGTCTCGGTGGGGTTGATGGCCGAGTCGTGCTCGATTACCTCGACCTGGCGGCAAGCCAACCCGCCCTCGGCGTTCACGTGGTTGGCCCAAGCCTTGACACCGTCGATGGAGCCCTGGAACAGGCCGGGGGCCAGCGGGGAGCCGACGTCGGCCATGACCAGCACGGTGATGGTGTCTTCGGTGACCCCGATGTCGGTGGCCTCGAGGTCAACAGCTTCGCACGGGTCGACTTCGGGTTCTTCGGTGGCAACTGGCTCGGCATCGCCCTCGTCCATGTCGTCGTCGCCCATGGAGTCATCACCCATGTCGTCATCCATGGAGCCATCACCCATGTCGTCATCCATGGAGTCATCACCCATGTCGTCGCCCATGGAGTCATCACCCATGTCGTCGCCCATGGAGTCATCACCCATGTCGTCGCCCATGGAGTCATCACCCATGTCGTCGCCCATGTCGTCCATGGAATCGTCGGGGGCTTCGGTCGGTGCCGCAGCAGGGGCGGAATCGCCCGAATCGTCGTTGCCGCCGCACGACACTGCGACCAATGCGAATATGGCCAAGAGGCCGATGATCCAACGGAGATGCTTCACGTTTCCCCCTTAAACGGACCGGCGCGCTCCTCTGGCGGCGTACCGGCTATACAACGCGGCAGACAGTCTTACCCATGCCACGATCCCTGCGCCACCTGCGGAGGCATCAAGCTCGGGAGGGAGGACTCGAACCCCCAATATCGGGACCAGAACCCGGTGTGTTGCCAATTACACCACTCCCGAGAGCAGCGGCCAGTGTACTCCCCTGCTCCCACGGGGGAACAACGCTTAAGGCAGGGGTTCAGAGCTGAGAGCGGGCCGCTTGCAGGCGGCGGAGGACTTCGTCGCGTGTCAGGTGGTGCACCATGGGCTCAAAGAGTGGGGGGCCTACTGATCGACCGGTGACGGCGACTCGGACGGGGGCTTGGGACTTGGAGCGGTTGACGCCGTGGGTCTCGCCAGCGGCGAACACGGCGTCTTTGACGGTTTCGGGGTCCCAGGGGCAGTCGGTGAGGGCGGCGATGGTGGCGTCGAGGATTTCGGCAGCGGCTTTGCCGCGAACTACTGCCTTGTCCCACGACTGACTGTCGATGATGGGCTCTGCGAGAAAGAGCCAGTCCACTTGGGCCACGATGCCGTCGAGGGTGCGGAGCTTCTCCTGCACCAGCGGGGCCATGGCAGCGACTACTTCGGGGCGGTAGCGCTCGGGAGGCCAGGGCACGTCCTCGCCGGCCAGGTGGGGTTCGAGGGCGGCTAGGAACGTTTCTGCATCGAGCTCGCGGATGTAGACGCCGTTGAAGTGCTCCAGCTTGGCTATGTCGAAGAACGCCGGCGCCTTGTTCACGTCTTCCAGCCGGAACTGCTCGATGATCTCGGCCACGGGCCTGATCTCCACCCCGTCACGCGGCCCCCAGCCCAAAAGGGCCAGGTAGTTGGCCATCGCCTCGGCCAAGAATCCCCGTTGCCGGTAGCTCTCCAACGACACGTCGTCGCGGCGCTTGGACAACTTCTTGCGCTGCTCGTTCACCAGCAGCGGCAGGTGGGCATAGACAGGCGGGGTCGCCCCCAGCGCTTCGGCCACCAGCACGGCCCGGGGGGTGCTCGAGAGCAGGTCCTCGCCCCGGATGGCGTGGGTGATGGCCATGTCGGCGTCGTCCACTGCGTTGGCCAGTACGAAGGTGGGCGAACCATCGGAGCGCCAGATCACAAAGTCGCCAAGCTGCTGGTGGTCCACGGCCACCTCGCCCCGGACAACATCGTCGATCACCGTGGTCCCCTCCGGGGTCCGGAACCGCACCGCCCGGCCGTCGGCCATCTCGGTACCGGCCAGCTCGTTGTCGTCGGCGTCGCACAAATAGGCCCGGCCATCGTCCAGCAGTTGCTGGACGGCTTGTTGGTGACGCTCCCGCCGCTCGGACTGGTAGTACGGCCCCTCGTCGTAGTCGATGCCCAGCCACGCCAGGTATTCGAAGATGGCGTCGGTCAACTCGGGGCGGTTGCGGCTCTCATCGGTGTCTTCGATCCGCAGCACCATGGTGCCGCCGGTGGAGCGGGCGTAGAGCCAGTTGAACAGGGCCGTTCTCGCCGAGCCGACATGGAGGTAACCGGTGGGCGACGGCGCGAACCGTACCCGAGGCTTGTCAGCGGGGCTCACTGGCTGTTGCTGCCAAATGGGCTCCACCTCCGAGAGCTATCTCGGTGTCAGGGGGCGGATCCCGCAAATTATCTTCCGACACCAAGTCCACCAGACGCCGAGCCTCGGCATAGTGGTGAGGATGGCTTATGCCAGCGAACAACTCCTTGCGCCAAGCAACTAGCGATGAGGTGGGACTCGGGGTCAGGTACCCAAACAACCGGAAGGCGACCTCCAGGTCGGTAGCAACCGGGGCCCGTCCGAAGATGGCCGCTCGCTTCAACGCCACGCCCACGCAGCCGACAATCGCATCCTCCAATTTCTCGCCGGGCTGCAATTGCAACTGATCCTCGAAACGGCGGGCCAGCCACAGGGCGTAGCCCTGGTCGGGTCCGGGTATTCCCAGTCCAGCGCCGGTGGGCTGCCCATTGGTCAGCTCGGCCGGCCGGTCGGCCACCCATGGTTGGGGCCGCCGCGGCGGCGAGACATAGTGGCGGTCGGCCGCCGCGGTGTCGTTGGGCACATAATCAGGCGCGGCCATCGCTACCCTCAGCTTTCTTTGGTGTCGGCGTCGTCGCTGTGGAGCAGTCCGTAGACCAGGCTGTCCACCAAAGCCTGCCAACTCGCTTCCACGATGTTGGTAGACACCCCGATAGTGGTCCAAACCCGGTCGCCGTTGGTGGAGTCGATGATCACCCGGGTCACCGCCGCGGTGCCCGCCGCGGTGTCCAGCACCCGCACCTTGTAGTCGATGAGGGAGATCGACCGGAATGCCGGATACCGGTCGCCCATTGCCAGCATCAACGCGGCGTGCAGGGCGTTCACTGGGCCGTTGCCCTCCCCAGTGGCCACCATGCGCTCGCCCCCCACGTGGAGCTTCACCGTGGCCTCGGTTTCCATCTCTACCGCCACTTCGTTCCAGGCCCTCGCCCCGGTGCCCGAACGGTGCTCGGTGCCCACCTTGAACGACTCCAGCTCGAAATACGGCTGCTTCCATCCCGATGCCCCCCGCATCAGTAGTTCCAGGGAGGCGTCGGCCACCTCGAAGTGGTATCCCGCGTGCTCCAGCTTCTTGAGGGTGTCCACGATCTCGCCGATTGCCTTGCCGTCGAGGTCGAGACCCAGTTCCTCGGCCTTGAGCTCTACCGTCGAGCGCCCGGCCATCTCCGACACGACGAACCGGGTGCCGTTGCCCACCGCGGCGGGGTTGATGTGCTCGTAGGCGTCGGGGCGGCGGGCGATGGCGCTGGTGTGGAGGCCGGCTTTGTGAGCGAAGGCCGACGATCCCACGTAGGCCTGCTGCGGGTCGGGCGTGAAGTTAACTAACTCGGCCACATGGTGCGAAACCGCAGTGAGCCGCTCCAGCCGATCGGGAGGAACGGTCTCCACGCCCATCTTCAGGCTGAGGTTGGCGATGATGGGCACCAGATTGCAGTTGCCGGTTCGCTCGCCGTACCCATTGATAGTTCCCTGCACCTGGATGGCCCCGGCCCTTACTCCGGCCAGGGCATTGGCCACTCCGCACCCGGTGTCGTCGTGGAGGTGGACCCCTACCGGCGTGTCCAGGTAGTCGACCACCGCACCCACAACGTCTTCCACCCGGGTCGGCAGCGATCCCCCGTTGGTGTCGCACAACACCAGCCGCTCGGCTCCGGCCATCGCGGCCGCTTCGAGCACCGCCAAACTGTATTCCCGGTTGTCCTGGTAGCCGTCGAAGAAATGCTCGGCGTCGAAGAACACCCGCATACCGTTGTCCTTCAAGAACCGCACCGAGTCGGCCACCATGGCCACTCCCTCGTCCAGAGTGGTCCGCAGGGCTTCCAGAACGTGGTAGTCCCAGCACTTCCCCACAATGCAGGCCACCTCGGTACCAGAAGCCGCCAAGTTGGCCAAGGTGAGATCCTCATCGGTGCGACCCTTCACCTTTCGGGTTGAGCCGAAGGCCACCAGGGTGCTGGTCTTCAGGGCCAACTCGTCGCGGGCCCGGGCGAAGAACTCGTCGTCTTTGGGGTTGGAGCCTGGCCAGCCCCCCTCGATGTAGTGGACGCCGAGGGAGTCGAGCTGGCGGGCGATGCGGAGCTTGTCCTCCACGGTGAGGGAGATCCCCTCGAGCTGGCTCCCGTCGCGAAGGGTGGTGTCGTAGATCTCTACGGAGGCAGGCAGGGACCGGGGACCGGCCGCGTCAACGGTCGACATGCTCGTTCCAGTGCCGATACTGGGCCTGCCGGCCCCGCACCGCGTCTTGGAACACCTCTTGGATCTTGCGGGTGATCGGACCGGGGTCGCCGATCTCTCGGTCGTCCACCGAGCGGATGGGCACCACCTCGGCCGCGGTCCCCGACAAAAAGGCCTCGTCGGCCAGATAGAGATCGCTGCGCAGCAGGTTGTCGGCCACGTAGGGGATGCCCAGATCGCTGGCCATCGTTCGGATGGCATCCTGGGTGATCCCCTCCAACGCCCCCACCGAGGTGGGCGGGGTGATGATGGTGCCGTCGCGCACCACGAACAGGTTCTCGCCGGTGCACTCGCTGACGTAGCCCTGGGGCGATAACAAGATGGCCTCGTCGTAGCCGGCCTTCACCGCCTGAACCTTGGCCAGCTGGCTGTTGATGTAGTTCCCGCAGCCCTTGGCCGCGGTGGGCATGGAGTTGGGGTCGTGGCGCTGCCAGGAGCTGACCATCAGCCGAACCCCGTTTCTGATCCCCTCATCGCCCAGATATGCGCCCCAAGGCCACACCGCGATGGCCACGTTCACCTCGCACGACAGCGGGTTCAGACCCATCTCGCCGTAGCCCAGGTAGGCCAGCGGACGGATGTAGCCGCTCATCACGTTGTTGACCCGCACGGTCTCTTTGGTGGCGGCCACCAGCTCCTCCACCGTGTAGGGAATGTCGATCTGGAGGACTTTGGCGCTGGCGAACAAACGGCGGATGTGAGGGGTGAGCCGGAACACCGCGACTCCTTCGTCGGTCTCATAGGCCCGAATGCCTTCGAACACGCCGTTGCCGTAGTGGAGCGTGTGGGTGAGCACATGCACGGTGGCGTCCGCCCAGTCCACCAGCTCGCCATCCATCCACACCTTCTCCGTGGTCTCGATAGGCATCGTGCTCAGGTCCTTTCTGGAATCACTGCTTTGCTATTCGATGGGCCTACACCCGCTCGGCGATGGCATCGCCGATCTCGGTGGTGGTCCCATATTGAGTTGTCGGGTCGGCACAGGCAGCCCGAATCCGGCTGGCGGCGTGGGTCTCGCCCAGGAACTCAACCATCATCGCGGCCGACAAGATCGCGGCGGTGGGGTTGGCCCGGCCGGTCCCCACGATATCGGGCGCGGAGCCGTGAACCGGCTCAAACATCGACGGCCCTGTGCGATCGGGGTTCAGGTTGGCTGAGGCGGCCAGCCCAATTCCACCGGAGACCGCTCCGCCAAGATCGGTGAGGATGTCGCCGAACAGGTTGTCGGTCACGATCACGTCGTAGCTCTTGGGGTCTTCCACAAAGTAGATGCAGGCGGCGTCCACGTGGTTGTAGGCGGTGGCCACATCGGGATAGTCCTCGGCCACCTCGTTGAACGTCCGCTCCCAGAGGTCGCCAGCAAAGGTCAACACGTTGGTCTTGTGCACCAGGGTGAGGTGGCGGCCTGGACGGCTGCGGGCCAACTCGAAGGCGTAGCGCACGCAGCGCTCCACCCCGAAGCGGGTGTTGACCGATCCCTGGGTGGCCACTTCGTGAGGGGTGAATCGGCGCAGGAACCCGCCCTCGCCGGCGTAGGTGCCCTCGGTGTTCTCCCGGATCACCTCGAACTCGAAGGAGCCGTCGGGATCCCGGAACGGACGGCGGTTCACGTACAGGTCGAGCTCGAAGCGCATCCGCAGCAACAGGCCTCGCTCGATAACACCGGGGGGAACGTCGGGAGTGCCCACCGCCCCCACGTAGAGGGCGTCCAGTCCCCGCCACTCCTCCATGATCTCGTCGGTCAGCACGGTGCCGTCCCGCAAATAACGAGCACCGCCTAAGTCGTAGTTCACCGTGTCGAGCTCCACGCCGGCCGCGGACAGCACCTTCAGGCCCTCGGCGACGACCTCCGGACCTATTCCATCGCCGCCAACAACTCCAATAACGTGGGCCATGGCCCATCAGAATACGAATACGGCGACTCCTAAAGCGAACACTAAACTGGTTGGCTATGCCGGAAACCCATGAACTGTCGCAGACGGCATACGACCGTTTGAACGCCGAGTTCGAGCAGCTCACCACAGTGGGGCGGGTGGACATCGCCCGCAAGATCGAAGCGGCCCGCGAGCTGGGCGATTTGAGTGAGAACGGCGACTACCACGCGGCCAAAGACGAGCAGGGGAAGATGGAGACCCGCATCGCCCAGCTCGGCGCGCTGCTGAGGAATTGCCAGATCGTTGAGGCGGGCGACGGGACCACCGTTGCAGTGGGGTCGGTGGTTACCGTGGCCCACGACGGCGACCCCGACGACGTTGAGACCTATCTGGTGGGATCAATCGAGGAGCGCCACGACGGCCTCGACGTGATCTCCCCCGCCTCTCCGATGGGGGCGGCCATCATCGGGGCCAGCGTCGGCGACACCGTGTCGTTCGATAGCCCCGCAGGCGGGACCCTGGCCGTTCACATCGTGTCCCTTGAGCAGTAGCGGCGCCTTGAATAGCAGAAGCGACCTCTTCCGGAGAGCAGGTCGGACGGTCCCCCTTGAGCAGTAGCGGCGCACCAGTCGGTCCCAGCCTGCCGCCGGGAGAGTTCATCAATCTGCCCGAGCGGGGGCAAGTGTTCGTCCGCCAGGCTTCCGGGCCGCCGGGATCGCCCACCGTGGTGCTGCTGCACGGCTGGACGGTGACCGCCGATCTGAACTGGTATCCGGCCTTTGAGCCGCTGTCGCAGCGGGCCTCGGTAGTGGCGTTTGACCATCGGGGCCACGGCCAGGGCCTTCCCACCAAGCGATTCCAGTTCTCCGATTGCGCGGCCGACGTCTTGGCGGTGGTCGACGCCTTGGGCATCGAGGAGTTCGTTTGCGTGGGCTACTCAATGGGCGGCGCCATCGCCCAACTAGTGGCCCGGGCCGCACCCGATCGGATAACCGGGCTGGTTCTGGGCGCCACCGCCACCAGCTTCCGAGGCCGGGGATGGCGGGCAATCCGATTCGCGCTGCTCCCGGTGGTGGCCGCCGCCTCCCGGTTGGCCCCCGTGAAGCTGCGGTACTGGGGCTGGGAGCAGACGGTGTTCAACGTCATCGGAACCAATATCGGCAGGTGGGCCCAGGCGGAGATTCTCAAGGGCGATCCGCAAGCGCTGTTGGACGCGGGCACCGAGCTGTTCAACTTCGACTCGGCTCCGTGGATCGCAGAGCTGCCCATGCCGATCGCCCAGGTCCGCACCCTTGGCGACGAGGTGGTGCCCGACGACCTCCAACAGGGGCTGACCGAGGCACTCGACGACATCAGCGCCTTCTCCTATCGGGGTGGCCACGCCTCGGTGGTCACCGACTTTGACAGCTTTTGGGGTTGTCTGAGCAAGGCTCTCGACTCCGTGGGGGTACCCGATCGGACCCCTACCGAAAGCAGTTCACTGTCTGACCCATCCACTTCTGAGGCCAGCCGATAGCCTCAGCCATAACGCAAGAAATCGGAGCGAAAATGGGCCGAACCCTCAGCGAGAAGATCTGGGACCGCCATGTGGTACACCAAGCCGACGGCGAGCCCGACCTGCTGTATATCGACTTGCACCTCATCCACGAGGTGACCTCGCCCCAAGCCTTTGACGGACTCCGCATGAACGGCCGTGCCGTGAGGCGGCCCGACCTCACGGTGGCCACCGAAGATCACAACGTCCCCACCGACAACATCGCTTGGCCCATCGCCGATCCCATCTCCCGCCAGCAAGTAGAGACGCTGCGGGCCAACTGCGAGGAATTCGGCATCACCCTGTACCCGATGGGAAGCCCCGGTCAGGGAATCGTCCATGTGATCGGACCGGAGATGGGCCTCACCCAGCCGGGCATGACCATCGTGTGCGGCGACAGCCACACCTCCACCCATGGGGCGTTCGGCGCCCTGGCCTTCGGGATCGGCACCAGCGAGGTGGAGCATGTGCTGGCCACCCAGACCCTCCCCCAGCAGCGGCCCGGCACCATGTCGGTGACCGTGGACGGCACTCTTCCGGTGACCTGCACCGCCAAAGACGTGATATTGGCCATCATCGGGCGCATCGGTACCGGCGGGGGTATCGGCTCAGTGATCGAGTATCGGGGACCGGTCATCCGGGCGCTGTCGATGGAAGGGCGCATGACGGTGTGCAACATGTCCATCGAAGCCGGCGCCCGAGCCGGGTTGATCGCCCCCGACGACACCACCTTCGAATACCTGCACGGTCGACCAAGCGCTCCAACCGGCGCGGCCTGGGAAGCCGCCTTGGACGACTGGCGCAGCCTGTCTACCGACGACGACGCGGCCTTCGACAAAGAGGTGGTGATCGACGGATCTGAGTTGGTGCCCCATGTGTCGTGGGGCACCAACCCGGCTCAGGTGGCCCCCATCAACGGCACGGTGCCCGACCCCGACAGCTTCGCCGAGAGCAGCGGGCGAGAGGCGGCCGCCCGAGCCCTCGACTACATGAACCTGACGCCGGGTACTCCGCTGAAGGAGATTCCGGTGGACACTGTGTTCATAGGCTCCTGCACCAACAGCCGCATCGAAGACCTCCGGGTGGCCGCCGCGGTGGTGGAGGGCCGACGAGTGCACTCTGGCGTGCGCACCTTCGTGGTCCCCGGCTCCGGGGCCGTCAAGGCCCAGGCTGAGTCTGAGGGGCTCCACGAGGTGTTCAAAGCCGCCGGATTCGACTGGCGTGAGCCGGGCTGTTCGATGTGCTTGGCTATGAACCCCGACAAGCTGACCCCCGGCGAGCGCTGCGCCAGCACCTCCAACCGCAACTTCGAAGGCCGCCAGGGCAAGGGCGGCCGCACCCATCTGGTGTCGCCCGCAGTGGCCGCCGCCACCGCGGTGGCCGGCACCTTCGCCACCCCGGGAGACCTGTCATGAAGCCGGTTCGCACTATCACCGCCACCGCGCTGCCATTGGACCGCAGCGATGTGGACACCGATCAGATCATCCCCAGCGACTGGCTCAAGCGGGTGGAGCGCACCGGCTTCGAACAGGGCCTGTTCTCGGAGTGGCGCGAAGACCCCGACTTCGTGCTCAACGACCCCCGCTACGCCGACGCCCGCATCCTGGTGGCCGGCCCCAACTTCGGCACCGGCTCCTCCCGAGAGCACGCCGTGTGGGCCATCCAGCAATACGGCTTCGAGGCGGTCATCTCCCCCCGCTTCGGCGACATCTTCCGCAACAACGCCACCAAGAACGGCCTGGTCCCCGTGGAAGTGAGCGAGGAGACAGCCCGCTCCCTGCTCTTCTGGGCAACCTCCGCTCCCACCGTTGAGATCACCATCGACGTCCTGGAACTCACCGTTTTGAGCCTCCAGGCCGGCGTCAAAGCCGACTTCCACCTGGACACCGCCGTTCAACTCCGCCTACTGGCCGGCCTCGACGACATCGGCCTCACCCTTGACCACACCGAGGCCATCGACACCTTTGAGGCCGGCCGCCCGGCCTGGATGCCGTCGCTGGCCTGACTTCCTTCCGGAAGGCTCAGGAAATGCCAAAGGCCAGGATCGAGCCCCAGGTCGGCACTGCGAAGGCCAGCATCGTGAACACCATCGTCCGGGTCTGCTTGGCGAACTGAAGCGCCATCTCTCCCCGAAGCTCCTTGTTCTCAGCCCGCAGCGTCTTGAACTCGGCATAGACGTTCGCAAACTCTCCCCGCACTTCCGCGGCAAAAACTGCGAACTTGCCGTTCATCTCGGTGCGAAGTCGGTCTTCGCTGGCGACGAGGTCGTCTTTGGTGGCGAGGTCGTGCCAGTAGACGGGGGGAAGGCTATCCATCAGAACTCCTGCCTCCTCCTCCCCCAGGATCTCGATCAGACGGTTGCGCAGCACCTGGCGCTGCTGTTCACTCACAGGCACTGGTGGCCTCCTCCGTAGTGTTTTTCATTAGAGGAGGACCGCATCCACTGTCCTCGAGTGGTTTCGAGCAGGGTACCGTTCAGCTCTTGTAGCCACAACAATTTTCTGTCAGGACTAGCTGTCACTTCCCTTGAGTAGGGTGCTCAGCATGGATTTCTCCGCAAGCTGGGAACCCGGCGTCACCCGGGCATCGTCCTAGAGGACATGATGAAGTTCCTGAGGCTTGTCCATGTTCTGCTTGCGCTGACGTTGCTGGCTGCGGCGTGCTCGTCTGACTCTGTTGATACGCCGGGGATCACCGGCGGTGTCTCGGGCCGGACCTCGGATGAGGCGACAGCGGGGCCCGATGGCGCATCTGTGCCCGATGGGACGTCGGAGCCGACGGTGGTGCTGGACGACATCGAGTTGTTGTCGGCGCTGCGGAGCTTTAGGGATTGCGCCGCGCTGTTGGACTATCTGCGGACCGAGACGGTCAGCCGGGTGGGGCCTTATGGATTGGACGACGGGCCTCGCTTCGGCATCCCGGAACTGATGATGGTTGAAGAAGCTGAGATGATGGCCGACGACTCTGCGGCCCAGACGGCCCCCGCCTCCGATGCCGCGCCAACCGGTGGTGACGGCGACTTCTCTTCGACCAACGTGCAGGTAGCCGGAGTGGACGAGCCCGACATCATAAAGACCGATGGCAATCGAATCCTGGCTGTGGCCCAAGGCCGGCTGCACTACGTGGACGTTTCCGGCGACCAGCCCCGGTACTTGGGCAGCGTCGATTTGGTGGGCGAATCAGCCGAGGGCTGGGGCCAGGAGATCTTCATTCGGGGCGACCGGGCCATGGTGTTTTCCACCAGCTACGCCTATTGGCTGGAGCCGGTGGCGGCCAGCGACCTGGAAGGCGACCACGCTGTCGCTGAAGACATCAGCTTTGGGGGCAGCCCGGTATCGCTGATCCAAGAGGTGGATCTGTCGAACCCGGCCTCTATGGAGGTGGTGTCGGAACTGCGGGTGGAAGGCAATTACCTCAGTGCCCGGGCGGTGGGCGACGTGGTGTGGATGTCGATGTCCAGCTACCCGGCGCAGTTCCAGTTCGTGTACCCCAGCGGCCCAGACGCGGAGGAAGCCGCCGAAGCGGCCAACAAGCAGATCGCGGCCACCGCCGACTTGGGCGCCTGGCTGCCGGCCTACCGCTTCGACGGACCCGACGGCACCCGAGCCGGCCTGCTGCCTGAGTGCGACCAGCTTTACACCCCCGCTGAGTTCGACGGATTCACCGTGCTGTCGGTGTTGAGCTTCAACCTGGCCGAGCCGCTGGGAACCGGCGACGCCGCCTCGGTGCTGGCCGACGGCCACACCCTCTATGGCTCGGGCCAGTCGATCTATTTGGCCTCCAGCGAACCGGTTTGGGCCGAGCCCGCCGTTGACGACGGCGACTCAGTCAGCATGTCGACCCCGACGGAGTGGAGCACCGTTGTACACAAGTTCTCAGTGTCGCTCGACGGCCCCGCCCGCTACGAGGCCACCGGCACGGTGGAGGGCCACCTGCTCAACCAATTCTCCATGGACGAGCACGACGGTTACTTCCGGGTGGCCACCACCATCGGTGAGCCGTGGAATACCGAGACTTCCGAGAGCCAGGTGGTGGTGCTCGAACAGCAGGGCCGACGGCTCACCGAGGTGGGCAAGGTCGACAACCTGGGCCGGGGCGAGCGCATCTTCTCAGTCCGCTTCGCTGGCGACATCGGCTACGTGGTGACCTTCCGCCAGGTCGACCCCCTCTACGTGATCGACCTGGCCGATCCCACCGCCCCCTCGGTGGCCGGCGAGCTGAAGATCCCGGGCTTCTCCACCTATCTGCATCCCATAGGCGATGGCCTCCTCATCGGCGTGGGCCAAGACGCCGACGACACCGGCCGCACCCGCGGCACCAAGGTGTCGCTGTTCGACGTGAGCAATCCGGCCGATCCCCGCGAGCTCGACGTGATCGTGTTCCCCGACGCCAACAGCGAAGCCGAGTGGGACCACCGGGCCTTCCTCTACTGGGCCCCCGAGGAAATGGTGGCCATCCCGCTCTCTCGCTATGACCATGAGGGCGACGACGATTTCTTCGGCGCAGTGGCTCTGCGGGTGAACCGCGACGGCGTGGCCGAACTCGGTCGGGTGTCGCACCGAGAGCAGCAGTTCGTGGTCGAGGGCTGCCGCCCAGTGGACAATGGGGAACCCAGTCGCTATCCCACAGCCAGGAACGAGACCCGCATCTGCCCCTTCGAAGCCCCCGACAGTTACGGCGACCAGGACTGTCAGATCTTCTATCCCGGGTGGGTTCGAACAGAGTGGCCCTCGATCGACATCGCCGACGACGAGAAACTCCTCATCTGCTGGATATGGGCTCCACCCATCCAGCGCCTTCTCGTGATCGGCGACACCTTATGGACCATGTCCGAACAAGCCCTCCAAGCCAACAACCTCAACACGTTCGAAGTCGAGAATCACCTCCCCCTATCTTCCTCAAACTAAAGAGTGTGGGGCCCAACCTAGGCGGGGCGGCGGGCACCAAAATGGGCCGGGGCGGGGGGTGGCGCCGGAGGCGGACCTGGCCGCTCCGACGGCCAGGCCGCCGTAGAGCGACAGGACCCGCCGCCACGGCCCCGCTAATACAGCCCGCCGCCCCGCCGGAGGATCACCCCAACCCAGCACAAGCCCGGTTCAGCGCACTAACAATGGCCCGCATCGACGCGGTGGTGATGTCGGTGTGGATGCCGCAGCCCCATAGCTCGCGGCCATCCACCAGCAGTTCGATATAGGCCACCGCCTCGGCGTCGGTCCCGCCCCCCCGGGCGTGCTCGTGGTAGTCCACCACCTTGACCGGGGTGTCAATGATCTCATTCAGCCCGGTCACGAAGGCATCCAGCGACCCGGCCCCTTCGCCGTGCACCACCACTTGGTCTTCCCCGGCGGTCAGCCGGGCAGTTACCACGGTACGGTCGGCCCCACGGGCGTTCTGGGCCGACTCATAGCCGTTCAGCCGGTAGGGCTCGTCCAAGTCGAGGTACTCGGTGGCGAACTCGCTGTGGATCTGGTCTGCGGTGATCTCCTCGCCGGTTTCGTCGGCGATCTGCTGGATGACCCGGCTGAACTCGATCTGCATCCGCCGGGGCAGGTCGAGCTGCACTTCGGCCTGGAGCAGGTACGACACCCCGCCCTTGCCCGACTGGCTGTTCACCCGCACCACGTCTTGATAAGTGCGGCCCACGTCTTTGGGGTCGATGGGGATGTAGGGCACCTCGAACAAACTCTGGCCGGTCTCCTCCATGGCCTCGAACCCCTTCTTGATGGCGTCTTGGTGCGATCCCGAGAAAGCGGTGTACACCAAATCGCCGACATAGGGGTGGCGGGGATGGATGGGGAGCTGGTTGCAGTCCTCGGCCACCCGGCGCAGCCCGTTGATGTCGGAGATGTCCAGTTCCGGGTCCACCCCCTGGCTGAACAGGTTCATGGCCAGGTTCACCACATCCACGTTGCCGGTGCGCTCGCCATTGCCGAACAGGGTTCCCTCTACCCGGTCGGCACCGGCCATGAGCCCGAACTCGGCCGCGGCCACCGCGGTCCCCCGGTCGTTGTGGGGGTGCAGGCTGAGCACAATCCGGTCGCGGCGGGCCAGGTTGCGGTGCATCCACTCGATCATGTCGCCGTAGATGTTGGCGGTGGACATCTCCACGGTGGCTGGCAGATTGATGATCACCGGCTTGTCGTGGCCGTCGGCCAGGATGCCGGTTACCTCGTCGCACACCCGCTTGGCGAACGGCAGTTCGGTGCCGGTGAACGACTCTGGCGAGTACTCGTAGAACACGTCGGTGTCGGGCACTTGCGACTCCAGCGAGCGGCACCACTCCGATGCCTGGGTGGCGATCTTGGTAATGCCGTCCATGTCGAGCCCGAACACCACCCGGCGTTGGACGGTGGAGGTGGAGTTGTACAGGTGGACGATGGCGTCAGCCGCGCCGTCGATGGCCTCATAAGTGCGCTCGATCAGCTCTTGGCGGGCCTGGGTGAGCACCTGGATGCGGACATCGGAAGGGATGGCCTTCTGCTCGATGATCTCCCGCACGAACCGGAAGTCGGTTTCGGATGCCGAGGGAAAGCCCACCTCGATCTCCTTGAACCCAGCCTCCACCAGGGCGGTGAACATCTTCCACTTCCGCTCGGGGTTCATGGGCTCGATGAGGGCCTGGTTGCCGTCGCGCAAGTCCACTGAGCACCACCGGGGCGCGCCGGTGAGAACAGCGTCGGGCCAGGTCCGGTCGATCAGCTTGACCGGCTCGAATGCCTGGTATTTGTGAATCGGCATTCCCGACGGCTGTTGGGGGTGTAATCCGGTTTTCATGGCATGGCCTCGATTGGAGTTGACCCACGAAAAAACCCCCTGCCCTTGCGGGTTCAGGGGGTCGGGGCGAGCACCTCTGGGTGCTCGCCCTACAAGAGCAGCAGGTGGGTGTGGATGCGGCTCATCGGGTTAATTCTAGGCCGAAGCATGGGTGTTTACCAAACATGCCGGGGCTTCTAATCGGCTGGCGCTAGGCCCAGGTAGCGGGCCGCCTGTACTCCGTCGATGGCCACCAGCGCGTCGGCCACGGCCTTGGGCACCGGCTGGGAGGTGGCGATCACCATGGAGGCCCCTTCCCCAGTGGGCGACTGACCCACGTCCATGTCGTCGATGTTGATGCCCGCGTCGCCCAGCAGGGTGCCCACCGCGCCGATAATGCCGGGTCGGTCTTCGTTGGCGATCAAGATCATGTGCTGGGCAGGCGGCATGTGCAGGCTGTGATTGTCGGCGAGCACCAGCACCGGCTCTTGGCGGGCCCCGGTCAGTCGGCCGCCCAGGCTGTGCCCCGCGCCCCGCACGGTGAGCAGGTTCACGTGCTCTTTGGAGGTGGGTGTGCTGATGGCCCGAACCTCCATGCCTTTCTCCTTAGCCACGTCCATTGCGTTCACGTAGCTGACCTGCATGTCCGACACTGCGCTCAACAGTCCCTTGACCACCGACATCACCGCCACCGTGTTATCGGGCTTGCCAATCTCGCCGATGAGCTCCACCTCCAGCACCTCGGGCAGCCGCTCGCATAGGTTTCCGAACAGGCGTCCGAGCTGCTCGGCCAGCGGCAGATAGGGCCGCAGCACATCGGGAACGTTCTTGGCCGGCACGTTCACCGCGGCGGGCACAAACTCCCCGGCCAGCGCCAGCATCACCTGTTCGGCAATGGCGTCGCCCGCCTTGCTCTGGGCCTCCTCGGTGCTGGCCCCCAAATGGGGGGTGACCACCACTGAGTCGAGGTCGAACAGCGGTGATTCGGTGATGGGCTCGCCGTCGAACACGTCCAAGGCCGCACCGGCGATACGGCCCGAGTCCACTGCTTCGGCCAAGTCGGCCTCGTCCACGATGCCGCCGCGCGACACGTTGACGATCCGCAGGTTGGGCTTGGCCAGCTTCAGCAGCTCAGAGTTGATCAGCCCGACGGTCTCGGGAGTGCGGGCCACATGGATGGTGATGAAGTCGGACTGGGCCACCAGATCCTCCAACGACACCAGGGCCATCACACTGTGGAGGGCCGACTCCTCCGACACATAGGGGTCGCTGGCGATGACCCGCATGGCGAAGCCCAACGCCCGCTCGGCCACCAGCCGGCCGATGCGGCCCAGCCCGATGATGCCCAGCGTTTTGTCGCTCAGCTCGATCCCTTCCCAGCGGCCCCGCTCCCACCGCCCGTCGGTGAGCGCAGCGTGGGCCTGGGGGATGTTCCGGGCCTGGGACAAGATCAATGCCATGGTGTGCTCGGCGGCCGAGATGATGTTGGACAAGGTGTCGTTCACCACCAGAACCCCGTGCTCGGTGGCGGCGTCGACGTCCACATTGTCCAATCCCACCCCGGCCCGGCCCACGATCACCAGATCGCGGCCCGCGTCGAGCACCTCGGCAGTCACCTGAGTGGCCGACCGGATAATCAGCGCCTGCACTCCCGCCACTGCCTCCAGCAGCTCGTCGTCACTCATCCCGGTACGCACGTCAACCTCATGGCCGGCGTGGCGGAGCTTGGCCACCCCGATGTCAGCGATCTTCTCGGCTACCAGAACCTTGGCCATCGGCCCTCAGAATAAACCGCGCTCAGTGACTGGCCGGGGACCAATATGCAACGCCCGAGTGAATGTGCCCGCTAGCGGCGTATCTCCACCGGCGGGATGTCGTCGGCTAGGTCGAATCCCAACATCTGGGCAAAGAACGAGAGTTCGGCTTCGAGAGCAGTCACGATGTTCTCGGCTTTGCGGAATCCGTGCTGTTCTCCCTCGAACAGCAGATAGGCCACCGGTATCGACCGCTGCTCGAGGGCGGCCACAATCATCTCAGCTTGGTTGGGGGGCACCACCACGTCTTCGGAGCCCTGAAGCACGATCATGGGAGCCTCGAAATCGTCCACGAAGTGGATGGGTGAACGGGCCTCGTACACCTCTTCGTCCTCGGGGTACAGCCCCACCAGGCTGTCCATGTAGCGGGCCTCGAACTTGTGGGTGTCGATGGCCAGCGCGGCCAGATTGGCTATCCCGTAGCGACTGGCCCCGGCGGCGAACACCTTGTGGAAAGCCAACGCGCACAGGGTGGTGTAGCCGCCGGCGCTGGAGCCCCGGATGATGAGCCGATCGCCATCCACCTCGCCGGTGCGCACCAGGTGGCGGGCTGCGGCCACGCAGTCGTCTACGTCTCGAACGCCCCATTGGCATTTGAGGGCCTCCCGGTAGGCGGTGCCGTAGCCGGTGCTGCCCCGGTAGTTGACGTCCACCACCGCGATCCCTCGACTGGTCCAGTACTGGATGCCGAGCTGGAGCTGGCTGCGGGCTGCACCGGTTGGCCCGCCATGACCCAGGACCAAAAGCGGCGGCTTCTCCTCCTCCGGTCCCCTCGCGCTGGGGTTGCTTGGCGGATAGAACAGCCCGTGAGCCTCCGCGTTGTCGGTGGTGGGAAAGGAAATCGGCCGAGGGGAGGACAGGTAGGCCGGATCGACCGCGGACCGGGCCGGCGGACGGATGACCTCGTGGGTTCCGTCGGCCACGTCGATGCGCACAGCGGTGGGTTCCTGAGTCGGAGAGGCGACAACGGCGCATACGGCATGGGGTCCGACGGGACGGACGCTGGCGTACGACGTCCAGGGCAGATCCACCAGTTGCGGCTCGGATCCCTCGGGGGGTATGGCCCACAGCTCAGCCAGCGATCCCCGCATGGCCGCCACCACCACCGTGTTGTCGTCGCACACCGCATAGCTGGGATCGTCGAACACCCAAGCCGGGCGGTGCACCTCGGCGTCGAGTTCGAACACTGGCACCAGATCGCTGTCGTCGAGCCAATACAGGTTCCACCAGCCATTGTGGTCGCTTACTACATAGAGGCGGCCGTCGGGGCCCCACTGGGGTTCAACTACCGAGCCGACGCCCGAGACCGCGCACCGGCCGTCCACCCACAGCTCGGTTTGATCCCAGGGCATGTTCGGGTGGTTCCACTGCACCCACGCCAACCGCTCGCCGTCGGGGCTGGGGCGGGGCCAGGCGTAGAAATCAGCTCCGCTGGCCACGATCTCGGCCTCGTCCGATCCATCCCCGCTCAGCCGCACGATCTGGTTGACCTCTTCCAGAGTGCGCCCCTCTTGTTGGGCGGCCCGGGCTGCGTGGTGGTCCTCTCGAACGCACACTGTGGCATCACCGAGGGCCCGACCGTCGGCGTAACGCCATCCGTGGGCGAATGCGGGCTCGGGGGTTACCGGGCGGGTCGTACCGTCAGCCGACACATGCCACAAGCGGCCGTCGGCGTCGTCGCAGGCATACGCCCCGTCGGCATCGTCGGGCCACCAGGCGCCCCCGCCGTAGCTGTGCACCCGGGTCCGAACCGAAACCGAGCTCCACAGGTCGCGACCGTCGCACACCAGTGCGTTGCGACCCGACTCGGCCGGGCGCGACTCGGTCCACCACATCCGGCCCTGCTGGCTCCACAAGCTCACTGGCAGTGCCGCGTCGGCCACCATAGATTGAGCCGAAATGGGCGACGGCCAGCTGCCGTAAGGCAGGGTTGTCGCCTGATTCACTGCAACAGGTCGGCGATGCGGCCGATGCCCTCGCCCAAGTCGTCATCTCCGAGGGCAAACGAAAGCCGGGCATAGCCGGGGCCGGCAAAGGCCTCGCCGGGCACGATGGCCACCTGGGCCTCGTCCAGGATCCATCCGGCCAAGTCGGCGGTATTGTCGGGCACCCCCGGACGCCCCAGCACGCCCTCGAACGACGGGAATGCGTAGAACGCCCCCTGAGGCTCCAAGCAGGTCACCCCGTCGATCCCGTTCAACATCTTGTGCATAGCTCGTCGCCGCCGGTCGAAGGCGGCCCGCATCTCGGCCACCGCGTCCAACGGCCCGCTGACCGCGGCCAAGGCGGCTCGCTGGGCCACGTTGGCAACGTTCGACGTCTGGTGTGACTGAAGGCTCACCGCGGCAGAAGCCGCGTCGGGAGGGCCGATCAGCCAGCCCACCCGCCAACCAGTCATGGCGTAGGTCTTGGCCACGCCGTTGAGCACCAGGCACCGGTCGGCCAACTCAGGGACCACCACCGGCATAGAGCTGAACTCGTGGTCGTCGTAGGTCAGATGCTCGTAGATCTCATCGGTGATCACCCACACGTCGTTGTCGGCGGCCCACCGGCCGATGGCCTCCACCCGGTCGCGGGGGTACACCGCCCCGGTGGGGTTGGACGGCGACACGAACACCAGCGCCTTGGTGCGGTCGGTGCGAGCCGCCTCAAGCTGCTCGACGGTAACCATGAAGCCATCATCGGCAGTGGTGGGCACCTCCACGCTCGCCCCGCCAGCTAGGGCGATGGCCTCGGGGTAGGTGGTCCAGTAGGGCGCGGGCAGCAACACCTCATCGCCGGGGTCCAACAGCACGGCGAAGCCGTTGTACACCGCGTGCTTGCCCCCGTTGGTCACCACCACCTGCGACGGCTCCACCTGATAGCCCGAGTCCCGCATGGTCTTGGCCGCGATGGCCTCTCTCAGCTCGGGCAAGCCCCCGGCTGGGGAGTAGCGGTGGTTCTTCGGGTCGTCCACCGCGGCTCGTGCCGCATCCAAGATGGCCGCCGGGGTAGGAAAGTCGGGCTCACCTGCCCCAAAGCTGATCACCGGCGCCCCCTGGGCTTTGAGTGCCTTCGCCTTGGCATCCACCGCCAGAGTGGCCGAGGGGGCAATCGCGGAAATGCGCTGGGATATACGAGCCATGAGCGCAGCTTTTCACACCGCTGCCGGGAAGCGGATGTCAATTCGCACCAGGGCGAACAACGCCGAATGAGCCCGCGGCGTCGGTATCGTGGGGCCTCGTGAGCAGTGTTGCCCAAACCCCCGCAGTCACCATCCCCTCCGACCTGCTGCCCGAAGACGGCCGCTTCGGCAGCGGGCCTTCGCGGGTACGGCCGGAGGCCGCCACCGCCCTCGCTGAGGCAGCCGACAATTTCCTCGGCACCAGCCACCGCAAGGCCACCGTCAAAGACGTGGTCCATCGGCTCCGGGACGGGGTGGCCGAGCTGTTCTCCCTGCCCGACGGCTACGAGGTGGTGCTGGGCAACGGAGGTACCACCGGGTTTTGGGACGCGGCCATTTTCAACTTGATCGAAGCCCGCAGCCAGCATCTGAGCTTCGGGGCGTTCTCGTCCAAGTTTGCCACCGGTGTGGCCGCTGCCCCCCACCTTCAAGAGCCGGTGATCATCAGCTCGGAGCCCGGCACCCACCCCGAGGCGGTGGCCGACTCCTCAGTGGACGCCTATGCCCTCACCCAAAACGAAACCTCTACTGGGGTTTCGATGGAGCTGCGCCGTCCAGCCGACAACGGCCTCGTGCTGGTCGACGCCACCTCGGGCGCCGGCGGGCTGCGCTTCGACCCCGCCGAGACCGACGTGTACTACTTCGCCCCCCAGAAATGCCTGGCCGCCGACGGCGGGCTGTGGCTGGCCTGCTGTTCGCCAGCCGCAGTGGAGCGCATCGAACGGATCGCGGTGTCCGACCGCTGGATCCCGCCCTTCCTGGACTTGGCCATTGCCCTGGGAAGCTCCCGCAAAGACGAGACCTACAACACCCCGGCGCTGGCCACCGTTTTCTTGGCAGTGCACCAGGTGGAGTGGATCAACGACAACGGCGGGCTGGAGTGGGCCGCCACCCGCTGCGACCAGTCGGCCGACGTCATCTACACCTGGGCCGAGAACCGCAGCTTCACCACCCCGTTTGTGTCTGACACCGCTATCCGCAGCCACGTGGTGGCCACCATCGACTTCGAAGGGGTGTCGGCCGACGAGGTGGCCGCCGTGCTGCGAACTAATGGCATCGTCGATGTGGAGTCGTATCGGGCTTTGGGCCGAAACCAGCTCCGGGTGGCCCTGTTCCCGGCCATTCCCCCCTCGGACATCGCCGCGCTATGCGGCTGCATCGACTACGTGGTGGAGAATCTGTAGCAGTGGATGCTGGGGCTGACACCACCGGGAAGCTGTTGGTGGCCACCCCGCTCATCGGCGACGGGAACTTCGATCGTACCGTAGTGCTGATGCTGGCCCATCAGGAGGAGGGCGCCGCCGGTGTTGTGCTGAATCGTCCGTCGGGCCTGCTGGTCAGCGACGCCCTGCCCCAGTGGGCTCCGCATCTGGCCCCGCCGCCCACCATGTTCATCGGTGGGCCGGTGTCCAACGAGTCGGTGGTGGCCTTAGCCCGAGTGCGACAAGACCCCGACCAAGGGTGGTGGACCCCCGTGCTCGGCCTGGTGGGCACCCTCGATTTGGAAGCCGACGCCGACGAGGTGGCCACCGCGGTAGACGGAGTCCGCCTGTTCGCCGGCTACGCCGGCTGGTCCCCCGGCCAGCTCGAAGGTGAGATCGAATCCGGCGCCTGGTTCGTGGTCGACGCCGACCCCGCCGACCCCCTCACCGAAGAACCCGGCGACCTCTGGCCCGCCGTCCTCGCCCGCCAGCCCTCCCCCATCTCCTGGTTCACCCACTACCCCACCCACCCCAGCCACAACTGACCGGGACTACCCCAAACGGAAGCGCAGGTCGGCGGCGAGTCGCGCTATCTCGGGAGAGGGGTTGAGGGTGTCGAGGTGGTCGAGGTCGGCTTCGGCTTGGTCGGTTTGACCGAGGCCGATGGCCAGCCAGGCTCGCCAGAGACGGGCCTCGGGATCGTCGGGGGCGGCGTCCACCGCCTGGAAAATCCGGCGGGCGCCTTCGGCGATCTGATCGTCGAGGCCGGTCTGGGTGAGCATTACCCCGCTGTAGATCAATGCCCCGGGGTGGTCGGGTTGGTCGGCCAACACCGCCTCATACACTCGCAATGCCAGCGCCGGGTCGCCTTGGTCCGGGGTGGTGGGATCCCACAGAGCGCGGGCCGCGGCCACCGCGTCGTCGGCGGCAAGGCCGAGGTCAGACAGGGTCCGGAATCGCTCCGGAGCCTGCAACGCGATCTGACAAAGCGCGATGTTGGTTCGCAGGCCCTGGGACTCCACTAGCTGGTTGATGAACTCAGGCGGGTTAGCGGCATCAAAGGCCACCAGTTCGTCCGCAGCACCGGAGCAGTCGCCGGTGCGATAGAGCAGGATGGCATGAAACGCCCGGGCATCGGGATAGTCGGGGGCGGCCACCACCGCATCGGCCAGCACATCGGCGGCCTCGGCCTCCCGACCCTCCAACGCTAGGAACCACCCCTTGTAGGCCAGGGCGGTCGGATTCGACGGCGACCGCTCCAACACTCGGTCGTAGATGGCAATGGCCTCCGCCAAGTCCCCAGCCGCGGCCGACTCCTCGGCGTTTCTCAGCAGGGTGGGCACACTGGAAACCGCGTCGTTCCCAGTGATGGTGTCCCCCGAGTGTCGCGATCCCACCGCTCGAGCCAAAAAGAACCCGGCCACCACACCTACCACCACCAGCGCGGCCACCACCGCGATCAACCTTCCCCGCCCCCCGCCCTCTGACACATCGGACGGCCCTTGATCGCCCCGAAGTGCCTCAGCCGCCTTGCGGGTATAGCTCCGGCTTAGAACCTCATGATCCTCCGGCTCCAAGTCACCCGCGTCCAACTCCTCGTCCAAGTCGTTCAGCGACTCCAGCCAAAACTCCCGTTCATCATCCATCGCGCCGCTCTCTCATTCCGGCGCGGGCAGATTCGACAAGGGAGCGGTCCTGATCCGTGACTTCTTCACCGGTCATGCTCGCTCGACGCCAGCGGCTCAGCGTTACTCCCAGCAATCCCACACCAACGACTAGTCCCACCACCGGAATGATCCAAACCAAACCGCTCACCCCCGACGTCGAGGGCGTGAGGATCACCCAGTCTCCGTACTGCTCCGCGAACCGGGCCCGGATGTGGTCGTCGCTGTGCCCGGCCACCACCAGCCGCCCGATCTCCGCTCGGATCTCCCGGGCAATGGCCACGTCCGACTCCGCCACCGACTGCCCTACGCACTGGGGACAGGCGATAGTGGCCCCGATGTCGTGGGCCCGCTCGGCGTTGGTGCGGTCGTCGCGGCCGTCCACCACCCCGAACGCCAGCATGGTGGCCACCGCCACCGCCACCAGGAGCCACGACAAGATCACCTTTCGGCGACGGGAGATCATATCGGCGCCCCGGCCCGCGCAAGCTGGTCTTCAAGCCCGGCCAGCGTGACACCACCGGTGAACTTGGACACCACCCGGCCGAGGGGGTCCACCAGATAGGTCTCCGGCACCGCGGTCACTCCGAAGTCAATTGCTGTTCGGCCGGTGTTGGTGATCACCACCGGCCACTCACCGCCCCGTTTGGCGAAGAACTGGGCAATGACGTCCACTTCGTCCTGGAAGACCACGCTCACCAGCCGAACATCGGGGTCGTTGCGATAGCGGTCGTAGAAGGCCACCAGCTCGGGATGCTCCACCACGCACTGCACGCACCAGGTGGAGAAGAAGTTGACCACTACCCAGCGGCCTCTCTGGGCGGCCATGTCGAAGCTGCCCCCGTCGAGGGTCTCACCGGAGAACTCGGGGGCGAAGTCGGGCACTGGCGGCCCCCTCCGGTCGCGCTCCGACACCGCGAACACCACAACCAGGGCTGACGCCAGCACGCCGACGGCCAGCACCACCCACCGAACCGTTCGCAGCCGCGGCGGCTGGTCGGGCTGATCGGAATCGACCGGCTGGTCGGCGGACTGCGACGGCTCAGGCAACTGGCACCTCGCGGTCTCGAAGGGGAACTCCCGGCACCGGGGCCGACACCGGCTGGGTGGGCGAGCGGCGGCGGCCGGGGAAGGCGGAGAACACCGCGCCCAGCAGCATGACTGCGCCTCCGATCCACAGCCACAGGGTCAGGGGTTGAACGGTCACCCGCAAACCGGCTGGTCCTCCGGGGCCGTCCGGCAGATCCAGTACCGCCACTTGAATGTCCCGCACCGGCGACGACTTGGTGCCGGGGGTGCGAACCACACCGCCGTTGGCAAACCGGCTCACCCCGGGCCGCACCACCGAGCCGTCCACCAGCACGACCGCCTCGATCTTGGTCTTGTTGTCGAACACCTTTTCCTGGGTGCCCACATACACGATCTCATGGCCGCTGACGTAGGCCACCTCCCCGGGCGCGACGGTCAACTCGCTCTGGTGCAGATAGCTGTTGCTGGCAGCCAGCGCCACCGCTACTACCACCACGCCGATGTGTACCACCATGCCACCATTGGCCCGGCCCACCAGTCCTCGCCATCCCTGGCGCCGGGAGGCCAATACCAACTGGCGCACCGCTGCGCCGCCTGCGAACCCGGCCAGTCCGAACGCCAACAGCGGGGCCAGTCCCCGCGCTCCCACCAAAAGGGCGATCAGCAGGCCAGCCACCGCCGCCCAGCCCGGCCACATCAGTCGCTCAGACAGCCGCTCGGCGGTGGTCTTGCGCCAGGGCAGGACCGGGGCCACCGCCATTAGGAACAACAGCAATAGACCCACTGGCATGGTCATCCGGTCGAAGAACGGAGTGCCCACGCTGATCCGGTCGCCGTTGAGCGCCTCCACAATGAGGGGAAACACCGTGCCCAAGAGCACCACAAAGGCGAAGACCCCGAACAGCAGGTTGTTGGCCAAAAACGAGGCCTCCCGCGACAGGGCCGAGTCGATCTGGCCCGGCGAGCGCAGCCGGTCGCCCCGCCAGGCGATGAGCCCCACCGTGACCACCACAATCAGAGCGAAAAACACCAGCAGCGCGGGCCCCACGGCATCGGCCGAGAAAGCGTGTACCGAGTCCACCAGCCCCGAACGGGTCAAGAACGTGCCCAAGATGGTCAAGGCGAACGTGGCACACACCAGCGACAGGTTCCACACCCGGAGCATCCCCCGGCGCTCCTGCACCATCACCGAGTGCAGATACGCAGTGCCGGTGAGCCACGGCAACAGCGAGGCGTTCTCCACCGGGTCCCATCCCCAATAGCCGCCCCAGCCCAACACGTCCCACGACCACCACGCCCCCAAGATGATTCCCGCGGTGAGAAAGGCCCAGGCGAACAGGGTCCACCGCCGAGTCTCGATTAGCCACCCCTCCCCCAGTCGCCCGGTGGCCAGCGCGGCTACCGCGAAGGCGAACGGCACGGTGAAGCCCACATAGCCCAGGTACAGCATCGGGGGGTGTACGGCCATCAGCCAGTGGTTTTGCAACAGTGGATTGGGGCCAGGGCCGTCGTAGCCCGGCGGCACGTCCACTCGTCGGAAGGGCTGGGCCAAATCGAGGTTGGGCCAGTTGAACATCAGCACGAAGAAAAAGAGGCAAACGATGAACAACACAGCCATGGCCCATCCCACCAGCGGATCGTTCAGGCGGTGGCGGAACTTGGTGGCCACCAACACCAGATATCCGGCCAGTATGAGGGCCCACAGCAGGATGGAGCCCTCCAGTGCAGCCCACAGGGTGGCCACGTTGAACAGCGCCGGGGTGGCGTGGCTGCCGTTTTCGGCCACATACGACACCGAGAAGTCCCGGGTGATGAGGGCCCGCTCCATGGCGAACACCGAAAGCGCGGCCCCGCCCAGCACCAGCCAGGCGCACAACCGCACCCGGTCGAGCCGACGGGCGGCCACCATGAACACCCCGATGGCCGACGAAGCCATCGCCACCGCGATGCCCAAAACCCCAAGGGTTATGTTCATCGCCTCAGATCACCCGTACTGCCCGCGCTGTTCGGCGTCGTCGATGCGGTCTTGGTTCTCCACCCGGTAGTCGTTGTCGTGTTTGACCAGCATCCGGTCGCTGGCGAAGTACCAGCCGTCGTCGGCCACTCCGGCATAGGCGCTGCTTCGCACCCAATGGCCGTCGATGACCACCGGCACCTCGGGCTGGAATTGGTCGGACGTCGCACCGGTGTGGACCACATCGGCCACCACCCCGTCGAGGGTCACCGAGAAGGCCACCGCCGGGCGACCGTCATCCAAAGTGATGTTCTTCGGCGACCCGCTCACCGGGGAGCCGATCATCCGGAACCGGTCGTCGCCCAGTTCCTCTCGCCGCTCCACCGCATCGTCCACCTCGCGGAACACCAGGGTGGCGTCGGCCAACACTCGCCACAGAACGATCCCGATCACCAGCACGACCAAGGCGATCACCAGCACCGGGCCCCACCGCCGAAGGCCCCGACGGGCGGGCCGGGCCGGTCGAGGACTGAGGTCCATATCCTCTTCGAGGTCGACTGGCCCTCCAACCCCAGAATCAGTCATCGGGCATCATCCAACGGCGGCGGTTCTCGGGCACTCGCCGGCTCAGCGAACGGCCCCGCATTAGCACCCATCCGGCATAGGCCAGCACCGCGGCCACCGTGATACTCCAGCCGGCAACCAGATAGCTCACGTGGGTCATGACTGCTCGCTTCCATACTCAGGATGGCCCGCTTCCGCCCGCCGCTCTTCTAGCGCTTCGTCCACTTCTCGTTGTTCGAGCTGGCTCTCGAGGTAGGCCAGGCGGAATCGGTGCAGCAATAGCCAGGCGAACAGCACTAGGCCCACCGCGAACGAGAACGACAGGGTGAACAGGGTCTCGTCGCGGATTTTGCGGGCGATGAGGGTGGACTGCTGGTGCAGGGTCCGGTTCTCCCACCAGTCCACCGACCGGTTCACGATCACGATGTTCACCGCCCCCACCAGGGCGATCACCACCGAGCGACGGGCCCTCACCGCGATCTCCGCGGGGATGCGGCGCACGGCCAGATAGCCGATGAACACCAACACCATCACCAAGGTGGTAACCAGCCGGACGTCGCCCCACTCCCACCAGGTTTGCCATGTAGGACGGCCCCAAATAGAGCCGGTCACCAGGGTCAACACGCCGAACACCACGCCGATCTCGGCGGAGGCATGGGCCATCATGTCCCACCAGTCGGTGCGCCAGCGTAGATAGGCCAAGCTGGCCAGGAACGTAAACCCGAAACCGGTGTAGGCCAAGATGGCCGACGGCACATGGACGAACATCAGGCGCACCGCGTCAAACTGGCCCACCACGTCGCCCTGCTCGGTAATGCGGGTATCCTCGGGGACCCAGGCGAAGGCCAGCGCCACCAGCACCGCGAATCCACCAAGCGCCAACCATCCCAGGACTTTCGTCGCCCGTGACGAGGTGGTCGCCGGGATGTGGTCGGTAGTTCCCGTCAACGAGGTGGTTGCCGTGGTCACGCTTCCTCCAAGAGAGCGCCGTAACTCAGCGCTCCGAATACCCCATAGATTGCGGCGAAACCGGCCAGAAGGCCCAACCAGGCCCATCCTTCGGCACCGGCCACGCCGAACGCATCCTGAAACGCCCGGGTAGCCCCAATGAGCACCGGGGCCACCACCGGCAACAACAGCACCGGCAACAGGGTTTCCCGCACCCCAAGCCCGGCCACCAGCGCCCCGTACAGCGTGCCCGCGGTGGCCACCCCGGCAGCGGCGGCCAGTCCGGCGCACACCAACAGGCCGTAGCGGTGCACGGTCACGTCGAAAAGCAGAACGACGCCAGCCCCCAAGAGAACTTGCAGCACCACCAGCTGAATGGCGATGGCCGCCGCCTTGCCCCCGAACACCGCGATGGGGTCGATTCCCGACAAAAGGAGCCGGTCGGAGGCCCCGTCGGCCAAATCCACCGCAAACGATCGGCCGATGGCCAACAGCGAGGCCAACAGCACCGTCACCCAGAACAACCCGGGCGCATAGGTACGTAGAGCCTCTTGATCGGTGTCCAGGGCGAAGGCGAACAGCACCAATACCGTCACCGCGAACGGGACGATCTGGTTGAGCCCCACCCGAGAGCGCATCTCGATCCGAAGGTCTTTGCCCGCGATCAGCCACGCATCACGAACCACGGCGGTCTCCCTCTGCGTCTGACGGGGAGTTCGGGCTATGCGACTCAGTCGGATTGTCGCCGCGCACCACGCCTCCGACGACGCTCACCACTCGGGGCTCCAGCGCCGCGATGCGCTCCAGCTCGTGGGTGGCCAACACCACGGTGGCCCCCGCCGCGGCCGCTCCGCGCACCAGCGTGTCCACGGTGTCGCGCGTTTGTTGGTCGAGGCCGGCGTGGGGCTCGTCCAACAGCCAAAGCTCGGGCCGCCTCACTACAAGCGAGGCGATGGAAGCCCTCCTGCGCTGACCGGCCGACAGTCGCGCTACCCGGGTGTCGGCCAGCCGCCCGGTGAGCGAAAGGCGTTCAAGTGCCTCATCGACATCTTGGGGACCGGCCCCCGCAGCCCGAGCCCAAAAGGCCACGTTCTCAGCCACCGTCAGATCGTCATAGAGCCCGGTGCGATGGCCCAGCAGCGCCACCCGGCGGCGCACCATTCGCCGCTCTGAACTCAGATCGTGGCCCAGCACCCAGCCCTGTCCTGTAGACAGCGTGCACAGCCCGGCACAAAGGCGCAGCAAGGTGGTCTTGCCCGCCCCGTTGGGCCCTTTGAGCAGGACGATCTCTCCCGGCGTGATGTCGAGATCAACTCCGGCCAAGGCGGGAAACCGCCCCAACAACGTCACAGCGGCCCGGAGCCGGACAGCAGATTCCACAACTCCACTCAGGCTACAGGGGTGCTCTCACTACGCAGAAACCAAGCAACTCGCGGCAGCCACCATTGGCGGGCTTATGATCGGCGTGATGTATGGCCTGGTGACTGAGAAGGCGTATGAGCAGCACCGGTCCCATTTCGACGCGCTGGACAAGGAAGGCCACGGCCTCCAGTGGTTGCGTCTGGCTGACGACGGCGTACTCCACGGGCCCTCCGAAGCCCACCCCGAGGTGGGGTGGCTGTCGAGCGATGTGTTCTTCGGTGGGCTTATCGAACGGTTCTTCGAGATTGTGGAGGCCGCGCCCGATTTTCGCTGGCTGCAGTCGGCCGCCGCCGGCGTGGACCTCGAGGAGTACCAGCGGCTAATGAGCAGGGGTGGCCGCATGTGCAACGCCCACCTCACCGCCATCCCCATCGCCGAATTTGTGCTGCGGGCTGTGCTCGACGTGTTCCAAGACGCTGGGCGCTGGCGGGGTGCCCAAGCCGATGGCCGCTGGGAGCACCACAATTTCCGGGAGCTTTGGCGATCCCGCTGGCTGATCATCGGCCTCGGGGCCATCGGCGCGGAAACTGCTCGTCGGGCCCGAGCGTTCGGGGCCCACGTGACCGGGGTGCGCCGCCACCCCCAAAGCGACGAGCCGGTGGATGCCATGATCTCCCCAGCCGAGGTGCCCGCGGCCCTGCCCGAGGCCGACGTGGTGGTGCTGGCCGCCCCCGCCACCCCTGAAACCGAGAACCTGGTGGATGACGACTTCCTCTCTGCCATGAAGCCGGGATCGGTGCTGGTGAACATCGCCCGAGGAAAGCTGGTGGACGACGAGGCCCTGCTGCGAGCCTTGGACGGCGACCGCTTGGCAACCGCCGTCCTCGATGTGTTCAACACCGAGCCTCTGGAACCCGGCCACCCCTACTGGACCCACCCCAAGGTGGTGCTAACCCCCCACTCCTCCGGCGGGGGCATCGGGCGCTGGGATCGAGGCGCGGAGCTGTTCTGCGACAACCTCCGGCGCCTGCTGGCCGGTGAGCCGCTCGTCAACGAGGTGTCGTCTATGCAATTGCTCACCACCGACCTCCCCTTCGCCTTGGGTAGCCAATGACGCAATCCGGAGGAGCGCTCGCCGGCCTTCGGGTGCTGGACATCTCGTCGTTTCTGGCCGCGCCCCAAGTGGCCACCTTCCTCGGCGACTTCGGCGCCGATGTCATCAAGATCGAACCACCGTCCGGCGAGGCCTTGCGCCGCATCGGGGCGAGCCGCAATGGGGAGTCGCTGGTGTGGGCCATGGTGTCGCGCAACAAGCGGGTCATCACCTGCGACCTGAACCAACCCGAGGGCCGCGACATCCTCCGACAGCTCGTAGCCCAAGTGAACGTGTTGGTCCACAACTACTCCCCTGCCATGCTCGAGCGCTGGGACTGCACCTGGGAGCAGATGCAGGCCATCAATCCCGATCTGGTCATGGTGTCGGTCAGCCCCTACGGACACACCGGCCCGCTGGCGGACCGGCCCGGTGCGGGCACTATGGCCGAATCCTTCGCCGGGCTCACCTACATGACCGGGGAGGCCGACGGCCCGCCCATGCTCACTTCCATCCCGCTGGGCGACACCCTCACCGGGATCTTCGGCCTCATCGGCGCGCTGGTGGCCTGCTACGGCCGGGATGTGAACGGCCTGGGAGGCCAGCACGTGGACGTCTCGATGTACGAGCCCATCCTGACCCTGATGGGCAGCACCCTGGCCGCCTGGGACCCCGACGGTGACGACCCTCCCCCAGCACGATTCGGATCACGCTTGGAGACCGGGGTCCCCCGCAACATCTACCGCACGTCCGACGACCGCTACCTGTGCCTGTCGGGCACCACCGACCGCCAGGTAGAGCGCATCTTGGCCCTGACCGGGCGAGACGGCCCCGAAGACCAGGCCAAGTTCGCCCGCATGGCCGACCGGCTGGCCCACAACGACGAGCTCGACACCCTGGTGGCCGACTGGATCGCCCAGCGCCCCCTAGACGAGGCCATCGCCATCTTCGTCGAGGCTCGCATCCCAGTGGCCCCCGTCCACGACCTGCCCGGCCTGCTGGCCGACGCCCAAGTGCAGGCCCGAAACAGCGTCACCCTGGTGTCCCACGAAGTGCTGGGATCGGTACCCATGCCCTCCCCCGCCCCCATCCTCAGCGAGACCCCCGGCACCATCGCCCACCCCGGCCCCCCCATCGGCGCCCACAACGCCGAGGTCTACGCCGAATTACTCGGCTGGGACGCCAACCGCCTAACCCAAGCCAAATCCGACGGCCTCGTCTGACTATTCTTCATCCACTTCATGAGGCGCTCGCCGCGCCAGTCCCAAGAAAGGCCCTAGCAATGACACCAGAGGAAGTGGCGGCTGCCACTGCGCTCCCTATCGCCATGCTCGGGAGCAAGTACTACTTCAGCGAGACCACCAATGCGGCTCTGGCGGAAGCCGGTTTTTCCGGGTTGTCCGGCTATGTGGGAGGCCGAGGCGGGGTCTTGGGTGATGTGGCTACCGACGTGGTGGTGTCGGCGTTCGCCCTGTTCAGCCCGTCCTTTATCGAGATGGGCTGGACCCAGACCAAGGAGCAGGGGACGCCTACGGATGCGGCGGCGGCTTTTGCCGAAGGCTTGGGCCGGTGGGCCGCTGAGACGTTCGGCCATCTCGACGGATTAGCCGACTTCGCCGCCGCGGCCCGCGCGGTGTTCGATGCCACCAATCCGATGAGCCAGCCGCTGTATGCCGGCTGGCGGGCCATGCCCGTGCCCGATGATCCAGCCGCGGCTACCGGCCTCGCACTGAAGATTTTGCGCGAGCTGCGATTCGGATTCCACGTGCATGGGTTGAGCGCGGTGGGCATGACCCCGGTCGAGGCCGTGGTCGCCCAGCTCGGCCCCGAGCAGGCTCAGATGTTCGGCTGGGCCGGGCCGTTCCCCGACCCCGAGCCCCTCAAGGCGATTCACCAGCAGGCTGAGGAGATCACCACAGCCCGGATGAACGAGGTCTACGAGGCCATTGACGCTGACCAGCGGGCCCACATGGCGGCCACTGTGACGGCCATCGCCGCAGTCGTTCTGGGCTAGGCGCCCTCGGCTAGCGAGGCCGCCCAGGCTTAGACGTCCAGCACCGACAGTCGGCCCCGGGCTTCGAACTCGGCTCTGATGGCCTCAGCATCCCCCGGCGCCAGCCGGCGGTATCGGTTGCCGTCCAACACCCAGGTCTCGTCCTCCGATTCCCAGCCCTCACGGCGCAGCGTGCGCTTGAGGATCTTGTTGGTCTCGGTTTGGGGCAGGGTGTCGGCCCAGCGAACATAGCGGGGAGTCCACTTGGTGCCCAGATCGTCCTGGCCGGACAAGAACCCCGTAAACCCCTCCGGGTCGAAGACCGCTCCCGGCCGGCGCACCACCGCGGCCATCACGTCGTCGCCCACTGTCGGGCTGGGCACGGCGAACACCGCGGCCAAGTCGATGTCGGGGTGGCGCACCAAGATCCGCTCGACTGGGGCGGCCGCAAAGTTCTCTCCGTCCACCCGCAGCCAGTCGAAGTTCCGACCGGCGAAATATACGAACCCCTCGGCGTCCCGGTAGGCCAGATCGCCCGACCAGTAGACGCCCCCGTGGGTCCGCTCTTCGTCGGCCTCGGGGTTGTTCCAGTAGCCCTCGAACATCGGCGCGGAGGCCATCGACACCAGCTCGCCGATAGCCTCATCGGCGTTGAGCAGCTTGCCGGTGTCGTCGAACACGGCCAGCGGCGCCTCTTCGCCCGTGTCGGGATCGAGAATTTTCACGCTGTCGTCGGCCCGGCCCAAGGCATTGGACGGTGTGTCGGGGGTGCGGCTCACCGCCACTCCCCCTTCGGTAGAGCCATAGGAGTCCTCCACTGGCACCCCGAAGCGTTGGGAGAACCGCTCCAGATCATGAACCGCGCCCTCGTTGCCGAACACGATCCGCAGAGTGTTGTCGGCGTCGTCGGGCTGCTCGGGAGTGGCCAAGATGTAGGTGAGGGGCTTGCCCACGTAGTTGAAGTAAGTGACACCAAACCGGCGCACGTCGGGTAGAAAGCCCGACGCCGAGAAGCGGCGCCGGAAGCCGGCGACGCCCCCCGCAGTCAGACACGGAACCCAACCGGCCATCAGCGCGTTGGAGTGGAACATGGGCATGGCCTGGTAGAACACGTCGTCGGGCGTTAGCTTCCGCATCTCGGTGATGACCTGACCGATCCGAGCCAGCCGAGCCTGCGAGCAGATGGCCGCCTTGGGGTCGCCGGTGGTGCCCGACGTGAACAGCAAGAGGTAGGGAGCCAGCGGATCGATGTCGGCCTCCGGCGGCTGGGCATCGGCGTAGGGGGCCAGGGCTGCGGCCCAATCCGGTGAGTCCACGTCGAGCACTCGGCCGTTGGCTGCGCCGAGGTCCAGCCCCTCGAGCAAACCCCGGTGGCGGCTCTCGGTGACGATTAAGCCGCAGTCGGCATGGGTGATGTCGCGGGCCAACTCCGCGCCCTGTCGAGTGGGGTTGATGCCCACCATCGCCGCTCCGGCCACGGCGGCCCCGCCCAGCAGCATGGAATACTCCGGCCCGTTGTCCAGCAGCGCGCCCACGTGGAACGGCCCCTGCCTCCGACGGTCCAGCAGCAAGTGGGCCCGGGCGATGCATCCGGCGGTGAACTCTCGGTAGGTGTGCTGCTCGTCCTCGAACAGCATGGCCAGGCTGTCGTCATCGGCCCGGCTCAAGACCAGGTCTCGCACAGTGGGCAGGGCGTCGGCGGGGGCGTCCATGACTTGATGGTAGGCAGGCAGCGAGAAGAGCTAGAAAGCTGAGGGGTCGAGGGCGACAGGATCGAAGGGGACAGCGCTTCCCGAGGCTGATCCGGTCCCAACCCGAGCTAGCAGCGAGCGGCTCACCGCCACCGGCTGGCTGGCCTCTACCAGCAAGGCGTAGGCGTCGCCCTCGG
This sequence comes from Candidatus Poriferisocius sp., assembly GCF_965204015.1. Lineage (GTDB taxonomy): Bacteria > Actinomycetota > Acidimicrobiia > Acidimicrobiales > Bin134 > Poriferisocius. The sequence goes on from NZ_OZ241965.1 coordinate 335,851, forward strand.
CCAACCGGTCCACGGGCACCACCAAACGGCCGTGCGGCGCCACCTCCAGGGGATCGAGCTGGGCGATCGGGGCCAGCCGGCCGTCGGCGATTTTCGACACGGTGACCAGCGCAATGGAGTCGGGCGAGGGATTGACCACGGCCAACGCTATTTCGGTCCCATCGGCCCGATTGCCCGCGATCAGATGCCGGACTGCGGTGACCGGAACCCCCGGCGCGGTGGCCACCCCCGCCCCTAACGACAACGCCGACGCGGCAGCCACCCGCTCAGCCACGATGGGGACTCCGTTGTAAACCTGCACCGCCGTCCAGAACCCGATCCCGTCGGGCAGCAAGCTCGCGGCGTTGTAGGAGAAGGGGGCCGGGGGAAGCGGGTACGCCCCCATATCTCCGAACACCAGGGCAATCTGCTGCCGGGGTGGCACGGACACCTCAAACGGCGTCGGCGCGCCACCGGTGTCGGTGGCGTCCAGCCGGATGCCGACATGGGCGGACGCCTCATTCTCCGAAGGGTTGTACAAGACGATGTGCTCAACCATGCCGGAGTCAGCCGGTCCAGCCGGGAATACCCACTGCATCTGCGGTTCCGGGATCCCCGGGCCCGCGGTCAGGCCCTCCAGGCCGTCGGCGCCGTCAAAGAGCTGGAGCCTCCCGGCGACGATCCGCCCGACCTGCGACTCGATGGTGGTGGAGACCGACAAGAACCGGGGCACCACCTCGGAGGCATCGACCACCACTAGAGACCGAGCTGGCACCAAGACCCCTCGAAGCGACTGAGGCTTACGGATTCCCTCATCGGTGGAGAAGGTGAACTGCACCACGGCGCGGTCGGGAAACGGGTTGAACAGGGTGAACACCAACCGGGTATCTCGCCGAGTCGATCCGGCGGCAAAATGCCAGACAGCCGACGAGCGGGTCGCGCAAGGCATGACGTCGAGGCCTGTGGGACCCTGCACTCGCTGCTCGACAATTGCCTGGCCTGAATCGATCTCGACCAGCGCCGCGGTGTACTGAGACTCCACCACCTCGGCCAACCGCAGGGTCGCCTCTGACTTGGCGGCCACCGCCAGCGTCACCTCTCGGGGTACCGCCGACGGCGACACCGAGCCCACCGGCGTCTCCGGGAACACCGACACTTCGGCGGTCATCGGAGTGTCGGTGGGATTGGCCACGATTACCGAGTGATCGGCGAACTCCCCCGGCATCGACGTTCCCTCCCCGCAGTACCAAACCCCTCCCTCCGCGTCAGGACCGAGTGCAGCGCTGGTGACCCCTAGGCCCACCAGAGGGGCACCAGGTGTTGAATCGTCACCACCTCGGTCCGCCACCGCCAGCCCGACCACCGTCACCATGGCCAGCACCACCAATGGCCAACGCACTACCCTGCCGCGCCCATCTCCGACGCTCACCGCGTCTCACCCCGGGAGGATCTTCGGCGGCTTTCCTCATCGGTGCTGAGACGGGCCAGCCCGATCAGAGCCACCACCCATAATGCAAGCTGCATCGCCAACAGCAGCCGGGTCGGTCCAGAGGCGCGGTCGTCGGGTGGCACGGCCACCGAGAGTTCAGCCGATAGCGGTATTGGGGTGGTGTTGTGATACGTGGCGATGCCTGCGGTCAGACTGCCAGGGGCCAAATCGAGCTGGCCGTCAAGCATGTCGAACAGCCACTCAGGAGCGGGCTGCGACAAGTCGCCATAGGGAGCAGGGGCAAGGCGCTCAGCCACCAGAATCGTGTCAATCCCCCACTGGGAGAGCTCGGCACCCAACCGCTTCGTGCCCGCCGTCGGCGCTCCGACGACCGCTTGCCCCACTTGGCGGGTGCGGTCGTCCACTTCACCGACCCAGCGCTGAGCCACCGTGGGAAAAGCGCCGCTGTCCGACACGGCAAACGACAAGCCATCGTCCAGCTTCCAACTGCCCAGCGGCAGGACGTCAGGATGGCCGATCCACAAGACCCGGCCCTCGCCGCCGCCACCTCCCGCAGGATTGTCGGAGAACGGAACGACGTCGGTGTAGTCGTCGTCGGTGGCGTTCCAGTGGCCGCCGGCGACAATGGCCAGCAGTGGGAGCATGGCCGCCACCAGGGCGACCAGCGCAGTGAGCGGCACGAACTGTCGCCAGCCAAATCGATAGCGCCGCACATCCACTTGAAATGCGGCCACTCCCATGGCTGCGGCGATCGCCAGGCCCACGGCGCCGGGCACCTGAATGACCTCGGGCCGCGGCAGTGGCACCGGGGACCAATCTTGCTCAGCGGCCAGGGCGACCGCCGCGGTCCCCATGTACAGCGTCCACCCCCGCACCGCCCAAGCCAGGCGATAGTCGTCAGCCAAAGCCAGAGGGAGCACCGCGGCAACCGGCAGGGCCCAGCCGAGGCGGTCGTCGCCGAAAGGCCCGGTGTCAAACCTGAGGAGCTCCGCCCAGGAGTTTCCGTGGCCACCTCCCGGCCGGTCGCCGAACAACGGCGACAAGCCGTCCAACAGCCAGGGCAGATTCAGCACCGCGGCAACGGCCGCACCGGCCACCACCACCAGTACTATCCGCGCCGCCCCTGCGGCGGTCCCAGCCAGAAACGATCCCAGAAGCAGACCAGCCAGCAGCAGGACCACCACCACCAATGCCTCCGTCACCATGGCAACGGTCAAACCAAGCAGCAGGCCGACCCCAAGGATTTCCCGTACGACCAACGGCCGTTGTTTTGACGACCACGAGCCGGGTAGCCAAGTACGGGTCCCTTTCAGGAATGCTGGTCGACGCGCCTCCGAGCCGGGGATGCCCTCTGACGAGCCGAAGGGTGTGAGCCTCCCCCCGGCGAGCACAGCCCCCATCAGCCAGGGAACCGCGCCGTATAGCAGCAGTGCGTCCCAAACGCCGTTGGCCAACGCGTTGTACGGAACCGGATTGGCCAGATACACCGCGAGGGCCACCACCTGGATCCAAAGGGCGCCGAACGGGCGCATGAGCCGCCATACCCCCAACCCTCCCAGCGGAACCATCCCCACGATCAGCACCGTGCGAAGGAGGCCGGTCTCCCCCAAGAACAGCCAGCTCAGCAGGGTCAAGACTCCCAACCCGGTGGGAGCGAACCCAACTTGGCCCAACCCGACAGGGCGGAATTCGCTCCACCAGCCGCTCAAGAGGTCGGAACTGGATCCAAGCCGGGTCAACCCGCCCGCCACGGGAATACCCCCGGTGATGAGGCCGCGGGCCCCCAGCAAGACCAGGACCAATGCGGCAAGCCACACCACCACCGAAACCCGTGAGCGGCTCAACCGGGATAGAAGGGCGCTTCGAGCCGAGGGCCCGCGTCCAAACCCAGAACTGCCCGCCCCTCCCCCGCGGTCGGTCAAAAACGAGTTCAGCTGGGCGTAGCCCCGTGCCTGGGATAGCCGAATATGGGCATCTCCGACATGGCGGACGCGGGTGATCTCCCGCCGCCGCTCCCTGATGGATCCCAGGCGCACCAGGTTGTAGCCCCACGATCCCGCGATCTGGCGGGCCCGGCTCACATGCCCGGTGAGCACCGCCGCCAGCAGCCCGAACGCCGCCAGTATCATCGCTTGAGGAACCACCCGCAGCGTGTGCCACAACCCGTAGACCGAAAGCAGGGTTCTCACTCGGTGGCGGCGGTAGAGCCGGCCGACCAGCGCAGGGGTGAGGCGCTCGTGCAGCCGCTGTCGATGGCGGACTACCGCCGAGGGCACCACCATGACCCGCGCTCCCACGGTGCGGGCTCGCCAGCACAGGTCGACGTGCTCGTAGCAAAACGACATCTTCGGATCGAAGCCGCCAACTGCCCGAAACAGGTCCTCGCGCACCAGCACGCACCCTCCCGGCACCGCGAACATGTCCTGAACGGCATCGTGCTGCTGTTGGTCCAGCTCTCCCGGCTCCACCGTGGAGACCGGAGTCCCCGTCTTGTCCACCAGGAGGCCCACCTGTCGGATGACCGACGAATCATCCCAGTCCACGTATTTTGGACCGACAATCCCAGCGTTGGAGCGAATCGCCTCCTCGGCCAGCAGCCGCAGCGCATTGGGCGCCAGCACCACATCGTCGTGGCACACCGCGATGAAACCGGGGGCAGGATCGGCCTCCAGCACACGGTTGGCCGCCGAAGCGAATCCGGAATCGGGCTCCAGCCGATGGACGGTGGCCTGGGGCAGGAAGCGGTGAACCCGAGCTGTCGGGTCGGCCTCGCTGCCGGTGTCCACCACGGTCACATTCACCAACTGAAGGTCTTGGGCGGCAACCGACTCCAACATTTCGTCGAACCACAAACCCGGATCGTGGCTCACGATCACAATTTGGATTCTGATGTCGGATTTGGCTGTCATCAGGATTCGGTGCGACTGAGGAATTCTCGGAGGGCGGCCGCAAGGGCGGGGGCTTGGTCGACGGCATCGGACAACACGGTGCGGACGGAATCGGGAAGCTGTCGGGCCAGGTCGGCCACGGCGTACCGGACGTCGTCGGGGATCTGCTCGGCTAGATCGGCGAACGCGTCTCGCAAGTCGTCAGGCATCTGCCCGGTCAGGTCCCGCCGAGCGGCCTGTAAGCGGTTGATGGCCAGCAGCCCAAGGCCCACTGCGGTGTAGATGGCGTTTTGGATGCACTCGACCAGCGGGTCGTCCTCGGTTCCTGATTCCTGATCCGACCGCGCTTCTCCCACCTCACCACCGTACCGGCCCGCCCGACGGCAAAAGAGGCACGGCTGTGACATCTTGATGACTCGTCACCGAGTAGGGCACACACGCGCCCGAAGTGGCACACTCGTGGCGATGCGAGCCCTGGTCACCGGGTCGCGGGGTTTTGTGGGAACTCACCTCGTCGCTCATCTGAATGCCTGCGCCGATGACGTGATCGAGGTGGACCGCGTCATCGGCAGTCCCCCCATCGAAGACGCCGGCGCGGTATCCGAGTTGATCGCAGAGGCAAAGCCGGACGCGGTGTACCACTTGGCCGGCCAAAGCGACGTGGCCGGCTCGTGGGACGACCCGTTGGGCACATTCCAGACCAACGCCGACGGCACCCTGCACGTGGTTCGGGCTTGCATCGACGCTGGCGTCGAGCGCCTGCTGTCGGTGACCAGCAGCGACATCTACGGACTGGTCGGTCCCGAAGAGCTGCCGATCGACGAGGACGCGCCACTCCGGCCGGTTAATCCCTACGCGGCCAGCAAGGCCGCCGCTGAGATGGTGTGCATCCAGGGTTTCTTGGGCCACGGCCTCGGGGTGATCCGGGCTCGGGCTTTCAACCACCTGGGTCCTGGCCAGAGCGAACGCTTCCTGGCCCCCGCGCTGGCCGCACGGATCGTAGGCAACGAGCAAACCGGCAAGACGGGAGTGCCCGTGGGCAACCTGTCAGCCCGACGCGACTTCACCGACGTCCGCGACGTGGTGCGGGCCTATCGCCTGCTGATGGCGGACGGGGTACCCGGCGAGGCCTACAACGTGTGCTCCGGCCAAGATGTGGCTGTGTCTGAGATCGCCGAGACCCTTTTGGGCCTGGCCGAGGCGCCGCTTACCCTTGAGCAGGACCCGCGCCTGTTCCGCCCCGTTGATGTGCCCGTTATGCGGGGCGACAACACCAAGCTCCGGGCGGCCACCGGGTGGGCCCCCGAGATCGCCCTGGCCGACACCCTGGCCGACCTGCTGGCCGACATGCGTCTGCGCTATTCCCGCCAGACTGGAGCAGTCCATGGTTGAACACAGTGTCCGCCATCCCCGCCAGACTGGAGAGATCCATGGCTGAGCACCATTCCCGCCGAGCTCTGATCACCGGAATCACCGGCCAGGACGGCTCCTACCTGACCGAGCTTCTGCTCGACCAGGGGTACGAGGTAGTGGGCCTAGTGCGGCGGTCCAGCACGGTCAGCTTCGAGCGCATCGCCCATCTCCAAGATCGGATCACCATCGTCAGCGGCGACCTCCTCGACGAAGCCTCCCTCATCGAGGCTCTCCGGCTGCACCGGCCCCACGAGGTGTACAACCTGGCGGCCCAGTCGTTTGTGCAAACCTCCTTCGGCCAGCCGGTGCTCACGGGCGAGACCACCGCCTTGGGAGTGACCCGCCTGCTCGACGCCATCCGTATTGTGGATCCGAGCATCCGCTTCTACCAGGCCTCCAGCAGCGAGATGTTTGGCAAAGTGCGAGAGGTGCCCCAAACCGAGACCACGCCGTTCCATCCCCGGAGCCCCTACGGCGTGGCCAAGGTGTACGGCCATTGGATCACGGTCAACTACCGGGAGAGCTACGGCCTCCACGCCAGCTCCGGCATCTTGTTCAACCACGAGTCCCCCCGCCGAGGCCTGGAGTTCGTATCCCGCAAGATCTCTCACGCCGCGGCCGCCATCTCGATGGGACGCCAGCACGAGCTGCGCCTTGGGAATCTGGACGCCAAGCGCGACTGGGGTTTCGCGGGCGACTACGTGAAGGCCATGTGGCTGATGCTCCAGCAGGACGAGCCCGGCGATTACGTGGTGTGCACCGGGGAGACCCACTCGGTACGGGAGTTCTGCGAACTGGCATTCGCCCACCTGGGTATGGACTACCGGGACTATGTGGTGATCGACGAAGCGTTTATGCGCCCCGCCGAGGTGGACCTGTTGGTGGGCGACGCTGGCCGGGCCGCCTCCGAACTCGGTTGGCGCCGGGAAGTGGGGTTCCAACAACTGGTGGCCATGATGGTGGACGCCGATTTGGACCTGCTTCAAGGCAAGCTCAAAGGGATCTCGTGACCCCCAGCGTCATCACGCTGGCTGGAGGAGTGGGAGCGGCCAAGCTGCTCACCGGCCTGATGCGAGCCCACCCACCCGACGACCAGCTCGCGGTGGTCAACACCGCCGACGACACGGTGCTGCACGGTCTTCACGTGAGCCCCGACCTGGACACCGTGGTCTACACGCTGGCCAATGCGGTTAACCCCGAGACCGGCTGGGGTCTGGCTGGCGAGACCTGGCAGGCCATGGACGCCTTGGACCGCTACGGCGGGATCACCTGGTTCAGGCTGGGCGACCGCGACCTGGCCACCCATCTGTACCGCACGCACCGACTCAGCCAAGGGGCCGATCTGGCCACCATCACCGCAGAGATCGCGGCGGCGTGGGGTTTGGAGTTGGCCGTTATGCCCGTTACCAATGACCGGATCGAGACCAGAGTCACCACCATCGACGAGGGCGAGATCGGCTTCCAAGACTATTTCGTGCGCCGCCGCCACGATGTGGCCGTGTCCGCTGTCTGGGTAACCGGATCGGAGAATGCCCAGCCTGCGCCCGGTCTCATCGAGGCCTTGGCCGCAGCCCAGCAGATCGTCATCGCGCCCTCTAATCCCATCGTGTCCATCGGACCAGTGCTGGAGGTGCCCGGCGTGCGGGAGGCAGTGGCCGCCCGCCGGGACGCGGTGGTGGCGGTGTCGCCCATCGTGGGCGGTGCTGCACTGAAGGGCCCCGCCGACCGGCTCATGCGGGAACTGGGCCACGAGTGCTCGGTGGTCGGAGTGGCCCGGCTCTACCGGGATGTGGCATCCACGCTGGTGATCGACGAGGCCGATGCCCACCTGGCCGACGGCGTGGAATCCGCCGGTATGGCCTGTGTGGTGGCGCCCACCATCATGGACGGAGTCGAGTCGTCCGTTGCGCTGGCCCGCGTGGTATTGGGCTGCGCCTCTGACAGAGTCCACCGATGAGACTTGAGATCCTCGGCGTGGAGGGAATGCCCGAGATCAAAGCGGGCGACGACCTGGCCGGCCTCATCGCCGAAGCAGCCGATCTGGCCGACGGCGATGTCGTGGTGGTCACTCAGAAGATCGTGTCCAAGGCCGAAGGCGCCATGGTCACCGTCGACCCCGATGACCCCCTATCGCACAAGCCGGTGGTAGAGCGGGAATCGGTTCGGGTGCTTCGGCGGCGGGGCGATCTAGTCATCAGCGAGACCAAGCACGGATTCGTATGCGCCAACGCCGGGGTAGACCGGTCCAACGTGGACGCCGATCAGGCCGCTCTGCTGCCCGACGATCCCGACCGCTCGGCCCGGCGCATCCGCGACGGGATCAGAGCCAAGGCGGGGGTGGAGACAGGCGTGATCGTGTCCGACACCTTTGGGCGTCCCTGGCGACGAGGAGTAGCCGACGTGGCCATTGGCTCGGCCGGTGTCCGTCCTATCCTCGATCTGCGGGGGACCCAAGACACCACAGGCCGGGAACTCCAAGTGACCGAGGTGGCCATCGTCGACGAGTTGGCTGCCGCCGCGGAGTTGGTCATGGGCAAGGCGGAAAACATCCCGGTGGCCGTCATCCGGGGCATTGACCCAGCCTGGCTCGGCCCCGGCAACATTCAAGCCGACCTGATCCGCTCCCCCCCTGAGGATCTGTTCCGCTAGATGGTTCCGCTCCCCCGCTGAGGATCTGTTTCGCTAGATGGTGATGTGGTGTTCGGGGGTGATGATGGCCCGGTTGATTTCCACATTCGCCTTGACCGTGCTGTAGGGAAGCAAGACGGACTCGGCGATTCGGGCACCGGCGGCAACCGTGACGTGCTCCATAATCACCGAGTTGGCGATGCGGGCACTGGGCGCGATGTTGGCGGTGGAATGAATGTGCGAGCCGCCAGCGAGGGCCAGCTGGACCTCCAGATAGGCGGCGGGAGTGCCGGCATCGATCCAAAAGCCGTCTTGGGCCACGGCGTACAGCAACCCTTTCTGAACGAGGGACGGGAAGGTCTCTCTTTCGATTGACGAGGGGCGGCTTTCGGGCATCAAGTCGAGCACCGAGGGCTCAAGAACATACATCCCGGCGTTTATCCACCGACTGGGTGCCTCATCAGCGGGCGGCTTCTCGACGAAGGCCTGCACCCGACCATCGGGGTCGCACACCACCACCCCATAGCGGGAGGGGTCGTCCACCGGGGTGAGGGCGATGGTTGCTGACGCACCTTTTTCGCGGTGGGCGTCGAGCAGGTCTGCCAACGGGAAGTCGCTGATCACATCGCCGTTGACCGCAATGAACGTGTCCTTCACGTCGGCCATTCGGGCGGCGAAGCCAATGGCCCCCGCGGTGTCCAATGGCTCGGGCTCCACGGCGTAGAACAGCTCCACCCCGGCACAGCGGTGCTGGGGATAGGCAGCTTCGAAGGCATCCGGCCGATATCCCAGCGACAGCACCGCCCGGGTGACTCCCTGCTGGCCCAGCCTCCCAACCACGTGCTCGATCATGGGGCGGTCAACCACCGGCAGCATCTGCTTGGGACGGGTCAGGGTCAGGGGCCGAAGCCGGGTTCCGAAGCCGCCGACCAGTACAACTGCGTCCACTATGGGCTAACCGTCGTCTTCCACCCTGACGCCGGGAACGTCCTCGTCGATGCTGTCGTCGAACTCAACCGGCCCCTCGGGTTGGGTGAGGTCGGCAACCAGTGACGGCGACACCCCGAGAAGATCATTGACGGTGAGAGGCAGCGGCACCACGGCATCACGGGGCGCCAATGCGATGGTGAAGGCCTCGCCATCCCTCTTGAAGCGGACAGCGCCGAAGTCCTCATAGATCCGCTCGTCAGGTTCGGCAGCGACCGCGGTGAGCGCTCTAGACCACCGCACGATCTGCATCACCGCCGGCTGCCCGTCGCACTCCGCGCCCACTGCGCTGATCACCCCGAACTCGGACGCGGTGATGCCGTTCACATCCATTTTCACGAACATCGACTCGAAGAACTTGGCCATGACGGCGTCCTCGCCCGCCGCGTTGGCGGTGAACGGGTGGATGTGGATCAGCCCGTCGGAGTGGGAGTGGATCCCCTCAGGGTCATAGGGATAGCCCTGGGGGTTCAGCCGACCCTCGAAGATCGGTTGGAACGCCCCTTCGCCATTGTTGTCGGTGCAGTCCCATACTGCGTACGCCGAGTGCCAGTGATCGCTGAGCCCGGGGCGAGACTCGGCCTCCCGCAAACTCCAGGCAATGGCCACCACGCCGCAGCCGACCAGGATGATGAGCACCACCAAAGCGGGAAATCCGATGATGCGGCGCCGTTGGCCGACATCGCCCATCGACGCAGCCCGCGCCACTTTTCGAGAACCAGAGGCTCTTGCCACGGCTTTACAGGGTACTGGCCTGACGGCCCGATCAGCGCATCAATCGCCGGAACAGATCGAGATACCGGTCGGCCACTTGTGATCAGCGCATCAATCGTTGGAACAGATCGAGATACCGGTCAGCAATTTGCTGGGGACCGGCGGCCTGTTCGGCGTAGGCCCTCCCCCGCCGACCCATCTCGGCCAGGCCGTCGGGATCGTCGGCCATCTCGGCCACCGCCGCACAGAAGGAATCGACGTCGTCGGGCCCAACCGTTCGCCCCGCCTTGGATTCGTCGAGCAACCGCTCCACTTCGCTGTCCCGGTCGACGCTGGCCAGCACCGGGCGACCCGCGGCCAGCACTGAGTACACCTTGGAAGGCACGCTGGACGCGCCGAGTCCGGCCCGCAGCAGCACCACGTGTAGATCGGCGGCGGCCAGCACCTCTCCCAAACGCTCCGGCGGCTGCCAGCCCACCAGATGCAGATTGTCCAGCCGCCCGGCCGCCGCGGCCACCGATGAACGGGCTACCCCGTCGCCGTTGACCACAAACTGGACATCGGTCCGCCCTTGATCAGCGAATTTCTCGGCGGCGGCAACTACCAAGTCCAAGGGCTGGGAATGCCCCAGGTTTCCGGCGTACATCACCACCGTCTTGTCTGAGTCGCCGCCCGGTCCAAGGTCGGCCCGATAGGAGTTGTACCGATCAGACGGGACGATGCGATCAGCGTCGGCCGTATTGGGAATCACCACCACCTTTTGCGGGTCATCACCGGAATCCAGCTTGGCTCTGACGTTCTCGGCCATGCCTTCCGAAAGCACAGTCACCGCATCGGCCCGCCGATACACCCAACGCTCAAGCCTGCCGGCCGCGGCTATCGCCCGAGGGCTGCGCAGAACACCCGTCTCTACCGCGGCATCCGGGAACACATCCTGCACGTTGAACACCAGCGGCACCCGTCCCCGCCGGGCAGCGGCCCACCCCGCTGCCCCCAGGGTTAGCGGGGGTGACATAGCGATCACCACATCGCAGCGACCCACTGCGGCCACGGCATCGACCCCCGCCAACACGGTAAACCCGGCAAATGCCGCCGCCCGGGCCGCCAAACGCCCCTTGTCGGCCGGGAACGGATGCCAGCGCCGGATCCGACCCCACGATTCGCGCTGAGTGCGGATGAGGCGCCCCGACCATCCCTCGGCCACTGCGTGGTCGCGGTACCACGGAAGGCTGGTGATGACCTCCACCCGATGGCCGCGGGTCGTCCATTGCTCGCAGATACCGGTCATTACCTCCCCGGTGGGAGCGGTATCCGGCTCATAGTGCGGACATAGCACCAAGATGCGAAGTGGGTCCATCATCGAGCCACCTTGGAGTACAGGCCGCACAGCTTCGCTCCCGGGTCGAGCTCGGCCAGCTCGCCAATCCTGGAGACTCCCGCTTCGCTCAGCTCTCGTCGAGCATCGGGATCGCCCACCAGCTCGCCGATCGACCCGGCCCACAAATCAACGTCGTCGGGATCCACCAAGCGCCCGCCCGACCCCACCACTTCTGGCAGGCTCCCGGCATTGGCGGCCACCACCGGACAGCCCCGAACCATGGCCTCCACCACCGGAAGGCCATAGCCCTCATATTTCGAAGGGAACACCAGGGCCACTGCCTGCCGATACAGGCCGTCTAGCACGGCTCGGGGGATGCGGCCCAGCCGGTGCCACCGGCTTCCCACTCCAAGCTCATCGGCCAAATGGTCCAGCTTGGCGTCCAGTGGGCCGGGGCCTCCTGAGACCACCAACGCCACGTCTATCCCGTGCGAGGCTAAGCGAGCCAAGGCTCGCAGCAACACCTCATGGTTCTTGTGGGAGTAGGTCACCGCCGGATACAGCACGAACGGGCTGGCCAAGTCGGGCACCGCCGCGGCCAGGGGCATGTCCGAGGCAGTCGAGGAAGCATCGACCGGTGCGGGAACAACGGCGACTCGCTGGGGATCCACCTTCAGGCGCTCCACCAGGCGACTACGGCAGAAATCGCTCACGGTGACGATCATCTCGGCCCGGCGCACCGACCATGGCAGCATCACCCGCAAGTACAGCCGCTTGAACACGCTGAAGCGCTTGGGATGATCCAAGGGCTGCAAGTCGTGGATAGTCACGATTGCGGGCCGCATGCCCGCCCAGGGCACGGTCCCCCCCAGGTGGTGGATCACGGCGAGATCGCGGCGGCGACATTGGCGGGCCAGCCAAGTGTTCTCTATGAGCACTCGCAGCGGTCGACCTCTCGCCGGTGGAGACACGACTACTTCGTGGCGCTCAGCCAACGACGGGTGAGCCTTGGCCAACCCACGCGACACGAACAACGTCAGCCGCACCGGAGCGGCCGGCGGGATAGCCGAAAGCAGTCTGACCGCATAGTTCTCGGAGCCCCCCACCTTGCCTGTCCGCAGCCACAACAAATTGACCCCTACCGAGACCACCGGATCAGACGAGCCTGCCGGATCAGACGAGCCTGCCGGATCAGACAGGCCGGCCGGATCAGACGAGCCCATCAGCCGGCCAGTTCTCGGTACACATCGAAAAGCCCATTGGCCGTTCGCTGCCAGGTGAACTCGGCCAAGGCCCGCTCTCGGCCCTGCTTGCCCAAGCGTGCGGCATCGTCGGGGGTGTCGAGCAAACCAGCCAGCGCGTCGGCGATCTCCTGAGACCTTGTGGGATCCACCAGTACCCCGGTCGAGCCGGCCACCTCCGCGGTAGCACCCGTCGCCGACGTCACGACCGGCACCTCCTGCACCATCGCCTCCAGCACTGGCAGACCAAATCCCTCGGTCAGGCTCGGATAGCACACCACCGCGGCGGCCCGCATCAGCGCCCGCTTGTCAGCCTCGGCCACGAACCCCAACCGGCGGATCGACTGACCAGACGAGGCCATTGTCCTGCTTAGGTTTGACTTCCACCCTTCCGGGCCCACCAAGACCAATTCCTCCGCAGTCCGACCCAGCATCCGCCACGCCTCCAGCAGCCCGGCCAGGTTCTTGCGAGGTTCCGCGGTGCCCACCCACAGGACAAACCGATCACCCAGCCCGTACCGCCGCCGCACCTCGTCGACCTCCTCAGGCGGCACGAGGCGGTCATTGACCCAGTACGGCACCAACCGCACCCGATCACCGTCGATCCCCGCCCGAGCGCAATCGTCGGCCGTGTGCTGCGACGGGCACACCACGACATCGGCGTCGATGCGCGTCAGCTCAAGCGATCGAATGAAGAACCGCACGCCCCGGGGGGTGAAGTGGTCTGGATGGCGCAGAAACGCCAGGTCGTTGACCGTCACCGCCAGTGGCGCGGTTCGGGGAGGCACCGCCATGCCAGTAGCGTGGATCGCGTCCACCGGCCCTGCCGCCCGCTCCACCGCCGGCCATCGCATCTGGTGCCACGCCCAGTACAGGCCGGCTCGGGGTAACCGCACCGCCTCCACCGCGATGCCCGGTGCGAACGGCTCTTGGGGAGGATTTCGATGCCAAGCCGACACGCCAACGATCTCTGGCGGCACCGACAGCCGCCCCAAGGCCTCCACGCACCCCAGTGCGGCCGTGGCCGTCCCCCCCGGCACGGGATGCCAGCACTGTTCCAGCGTAATGGCCACTCTCACTTCTCTGAGTCTGCCAGCCCCAACTCAATGTGTACGCGGCGGACCACTAGTGTGAAGTCCGATGAGTGACTTTTGGGTTGGCAAACGAGTCCTGATCACCGGCGGCACCGGATTCTTGGGCCAAGCGGTCTGCCGACTGCTCAACCGGCAAGAACCCTCCTTGCTGGCCGCCCCGTCCAGCGCCGACTACGACCTGCGCACCGCCGAAGACGCCCACAGGCTGCTGGCTGAGACCCAGCCCGACGTGGTCATCCACCTGGCCGCCCGGGTGGGGGGCATCGGCGCCAACCTCCAGCGGCCCGCCGAATTGTACCTCGACAACCTTCTCATGGGCACCAACGTCATCGAGCAGTGCCGGCTGGCGGGAACCGATCGGCTGGTGGTGGTGGGCACCATCTGCTCCTACCCCAAGCACACCAAGGTTCCGTTCACCGAGGACCTTCTTTGGACCGGGTACCCCGAGGAGACCAACGCCCCCTACGGAGTGGCCAAGCTGGCCCAGCTTGTGCAACTCCAGGCCAACCGGGACCAGTACGGCCAGCGAGGCATCTATCTGATGCCCACCAACCTGTACGGCCCAGGCGACAAGTTCCACCCTTCGGTGTCCCACGTCATCCCCGCGCTCATCAAGAAGTGCGTGGACGCGGTGGAAGCCGGCCATGACAGCATCGAGGTGTGGGGCACCGGCACAGCCAGCCGGGAGTTCCTCTATGTGGACGACGCCGCCCAGGGTATTCTGCTCGCCGCCGAGCACTATCGGGGAGCCGAGCCGGTCAACCTGGGGGCCAACCATGAGGTCGCCATCAAGGAGTTGGTGCATGACGTGGCCGAGATCACCGGATTCGCCGGCCGCATCGAATGGGATTCCACCAAACCCGACGGCCAGCCCCGCCGCTGCGTGGACCCCACCCGGGCGAAGGAGCTGTTCGGCTTCGAGGCCTCCACGCCGTTCGCCGAGGGGTTGCGCCGCACCTATCAGTGGTATCTGGCCAACCGCTACGAAGCCGAGTCGCGAGGCGTGCCGGAAACCGAGGCATAGTCAGCCCCCACCACCAGCTCCACATCGGCACCGTCGATTTCGACCACCAGCTCGAGCCTCGGCGCAGGCTCCACATGGCGGGCCAGCATTTGCGCCTCGTCCTCGAATGCCGCGGTATGGCGAACCACTGTTCTGCCCACGTCGAACCGGTCGGCGTTGCCCCTGGCCACCACGGAGAACCCAGCCCGCTCCAAGGCATCCTCCACCCCGGCCACGGTGCCCGACGGAGTGCCGTTCAGCACTCTCACCCGCACGCCAGCCAGACTCCCAGCCCGGAAGAACTCCAGCGCCGGCTGGGCCGCCTCCTCAGCCAAAAGAAGCACTTGTTTGCCGTCGATGGTGGCATCGGTCACCGGCAGTTTGTAGCGCTCAATCTGATCTACCCGGAACGACCGGAATTCATCGCCCAAATCCACCAGCTGACCCACGGTGATGCGATCGTCCAGGGTGATACTGGGGCTGTCGTCGTCCAATAGCTCGTTGGCCACCCGCCGCAAGGTCAGCGGATTGCGAATTCCCTTCTCCACCGCCCGCTTGAGGGTGGCCACCATGAAATCCTGCTGGCGCTGGTTGCGCTCCAGGTCGTTCCACACGCCGAGACGCACCCAGTCGTTGTCGTTGGCCGGATTCCCCCCTTCGACCAGCGTCAGCGGCCGACGGGTCCGCACATAGGCCAACGCCGCGTCGGGGTCGAGGGTCACCACCCCGGCCTGCTCGATCCTCAACCCCACCGAGTCATCCCGAATGGGCTGGGCGATCTCCACCGGCACACCGTCGACCGCCTCCACGATCCGGAGGAATCCGGCGAAATTGATCTCCACGTAGTGGTGGATGGGCACCCCGAGGTAATCCGACACGGTTTCGATCAGGGTGCTGGCCCCGCCGATGCCCCGCGCTGCGTTCACCCGCTCACTCCACCCTTTTCCGGCGATCGGCACCCAAAGGTCGCGGGGAATCGAGAGCATCGCCACCCGGTCGGCATCAGGATCGATGCGAACCAGGATCACCGAGTCGGTCAGCAGGGTGTTGACGTCTCGGTCGATGTGAATCGGGCTGTCGGGGTCGACCCCGGCAGCACTGTCGATCCCCACCAACAGGAAGTTCTGGGCCTCCGAATCGCCCTGCTTCTCGGAGGAGAGCGACAGCCCGACCGAGATTCGGGGAATCTTGTTTATCTGCGACTTCACCACGGCCAGACCCGCAGCCCCGCCCACCGCGGCGGCGAACACCAACAGCCCGAACAGCACCACCATGAGCTGCCACCAGGTTCTCCTGCGCACTCGCCGCCTGCCGCGCCTCATCGCCTGCCAGTGTAAGAGGCCCCCTAACCAGTTGGAGTTCAGCCCGCGCAATCCGATGCGAGTTCAGCGCCCCGAAAAACGGGGGTGCACCATTGGCGCGCGCCATAAGTACACTGCACCCGATGGAGGTGGCGGCTGTTGCCGTGGTGGGACACCATCTGTGTTCCAGGCTGGCCGACGTCACCGACGATTTAACCGCCTTGGAGTCGAGCGGGTTCTGGGCGGTGGCCATCGACTTTCACGGCAGAGCAGTGTGCGCCCGCTTCGATTCGGTGCGCCCCGCCCGCCCCTGGAAGGGCCGCCCCTGGAAGGGCCTCCCGGCCGACACCTGGACCAGTTCTCTTGACCAATCCGGTTTCACCGGCGGAGTGTCAGCCATCCGGGAGATGAT
Organism: Candidatus Poriferisocius sp.; assembly: GCF_965204015.1. Taxonomy (GTDB): domain Bacteria; phylum Actinomycetota; class Acidimicrobiia; order Acidimicrobiales; family Bin134; genus Poriferisocius. The sequence goes on from NZ_OZ241965.1 coordinate 352,279, forward strand.
CGGCGCCGGGGACGTCTACCAGGTGAACCTCACCCGCCGGCTCAGCGCGCCGCTTATCCACCCCGACACCGACATAGCCGCGTTGGGGGCGGCATTGGCCGAGGGCAACCCCGCTCCCTACGCCGCCGTACTGCGCCTGCCAAAGCACGGTGTGCACATCGCCTCGGCATCGCCCGAGCGGTTTGTGGTCCGCGACGGCCCGTGGGTGAAGTCGTCCCCCATAAAGGGAACCGCGGCTGAGCCGTCCGAGCTGACTCCAAAAGACCAGGCCGAGAATCTGATGATCGTTGATCTCGTGCGCAACGATCTGGGCCGGGTCTGCGACTACGGGACGATCAGCGTGCCTTCGCTGTTTTCCCTGGAGCACCATCCGGGACTGGTGCACCTGGTGAGCACTGTTCAAGGGCGTCTGCGCCCCGACTGCGGGTGGCCCGAGCTGATCGAGGCAACATTCCCCCCCGGCTCGGTTACCGGCGCCCCCAAGCTGGCTGCGCTCGATGCCATCGCGGCCTTGGAGCCGCAGGCCCGAGGGGTGTACTGCGGTGCGGTGGGTTGGGTGGACGCCGACCGCCAGCAGGGCGATTTGAACGTGGCCATCCGCACACTCTGGCTAGAGGACGGGCACCTCCACCTCGGCACTGGCGGCGGTATCACCTACGACAGCAATCCCGAAGACGAGTGGCGGGAGACCGAGCTGAAGGCCAAAAGGCTGCTCGCGGTGGCCACCGGTGAGTACATACCCCTATGACATTTGCTGACCCCCGAATCGTGTGGATCAATGGGGCGCTGGTTCCCGAGGACGAGGCCCGGATCTCCCCCTTCGACCACGGCTGGCTGGTGGGAGACGCGGTGTTCGAAACCCTGGTCATCGTGCGGGGCATGCCGTTCGCCGCCCGCCGTCATCTGGAGCGGCTGGCCTACTCAGCCGAGCACTTGGGCGTCACGGTGCCTGATGCCGACGTGCTCCGGGAAGCCATGATCGCGGTGGCCGCGGCCAATGGGCTCGAAGAGGGGCGGTTGCGGGTGACCGTCAGCAGCGGCACCGGCCCGCTGGGCAGCAGCCGGGGCGACAGCCCGCCCACCGCCACCGTGGCCGCCACCCCTCAGCCTCCGTGGCCAGCCACCACCGCGGTGGCCACCATGCACTGGACCATCAACGAGCACGGCCCCCTGACCGGCCTCAAGACCGTCTCCTATGGCGCCAACGTGCGGGCCCTGGCATCGGCCAAAGCAACTGGGGCCAGCGAGGCCGTCTTCGCCAACACTCAGGGCGATTTGTGCGAGGGCACCGGCAGCAACGTGTTCTTGGCTCACCAAGGCCGGCTCATTACGCCCTCGCTGGCCTCAGGATGCCTGGCCGGCATCACCCGCCAGCTGGTGATAGACCTGACTGGCGCCGTCGAACAAGACGTGCCTCTCCGTGCCCTCGCCGCCGCCGACGAGGCGTTTCTCACCTCCACCACCCGCGACGTTCACCCCATCCACGCCGTCGACGGCCATCAGCTGCCCGCCGCCCCCGGCCCCCTCACCCAGGCCGCGATTCAAGCCTTCGCCCGCCTCAAGGCGACCCAGATCGACCCCTAAGGTGCACAACATCTCCAACCACCACCCTTCGCCCACCCGCCAGCAGTAACGCACCTCGCTCGTCCAAGTCCTGGGCCAAGCCCTCCAACACCGTGCCGTCGCCCAGTTCCACCGATACCTGGCAGCCCAGGGTGGCCGACTCGCGGCGCGCCGCAGCCACCAATGCGGCCTGGCCGCCGGCTCCCTCGACCCTCTCCATCCATTGGGCAAAACCGATCAGAATCTCCCCCAGCAGCTCTCGGCGGTCGATCACCGCACCACACACATCTTCAAGGGCCACGGCGGTGTCAGCAGTTTCGGTGGGGGCCGCACCGGTTCTCACGTTGAGACCCATGCCCACCACCACAGCCTCCAGCCGTTCGCCGGCCACCACCGATTCGGCCAGCACGCCAGCCAGTTTGCGATCACCGACAACCAGGTCGTTGGGCCACTTCAACCCGGGTCGCACTCCGGCCAGCGAATCGCAGGCCTTCAGCGCTCCCAACGCCAGCGCAGTGGTCACCAGATGGGCCCGCTCCACATCGATCTGAGGCCTGACCACCACCGAGAACAACAAACTCGATCCCGGCGCGGCTCCCCAAGCACGTCCCCTTCTCCCCCGCCCCGCACTCTGGTAGTCGGCCACCAAAACCGTGTTCGCCTCAGCCCCTTGTCGGGCGGCAGTCAGCAAGTCGGCGTTCGTCGAACCGGTTTCGTTCACCCACTCAATCTCGTAGTCGGCCACTTCGCTCCGTCCTATCTCGCCCTGCCATTATTCGCGTGCTTGAGAGCCTGTCTGCCACCATATTGCCGTGTTGTCCAAGGTATTGGTGGCGAACCGGGGTGAGATCGCGGTACGAGTAATCCGGGCCTGCCAAGAGATGGGCATCGCCACTGTGGCGGTGTACTCCGAACTCGATCGCAGCGCCCTCCACGTTCGAATGGCCGACGAAGCCCACGCCTTGGGCGGCCAGACTGCGGCCGAGAGCTATCTGAACACCGAGGCCATCCTCGACATCATCGAGCGCACCGGGGCTGATGGCGTCCACCCCGGCTATGGGTTCTTTTCCGAGAACGCCGACTTTGCCCGGGCCATCACCGCCCGGGGGGTGGCGTTCATCGGCCCCAATCCCGAGGCGATAGAGGTCATGGGCGACAAGATCTCCGCCCGCCAGGCCGCCGAGCGGGTCGGGGTAAGCGGCGTTCCCGGCACGACCGACCTCATCACCGACCCTGAGCAGGTGCGAGCCTTCGGCGCCGAGCACGGCTATCCCGTGGCCATCAAGGCGGCCTATGGCGGCGGCGGCCGGGGCATGAAGGTGGTGGCCGACGAGAGCGTGGTCGAGGAGGCCATAGAGTCGGCTCAGCGAGAGGCCCTCAGCTATTTCGGCCGCGACGAAATCTACATGGAGCGCTATCTGGAGAAGCCCCGCCACGTGGAGGTTCAGGTGCTGGCCGACAGCCACGGCAACTGCGTGTACCTCGGAACCCGCGACTGCTCCGCCCAGCGCCGCCACCAGAAATTGATCGAAGAGGCCCCCGCGGCGGGCATCGACCCCGACGTGCTGACGGCCATGGGCGAGGCCGCCGTGAAGGTGGCCCGAGGCTGCGACTACGTGAACGCCGGCACGGTGGAGTTCCTCTACGAAGACGGCGACTTCTACTACCTGGAGATGAACACCCGGCTCCAGGTGGAGCATCCGGCTACCGAGCTGATCACCGGGATCGACTTGGTGGAACAGCAAATCAGGGTGGCGTCCGGCGAGCCGCTGCCGTTCACCCAGGACGACATCGAGATCTCCGGACATGCCATCGAGGTGCGCATCAATGCCGAAGATCCCGCCGAGGGCGCCTTTCTGCCGTCGCCGGGGCCGATCACCGGCCTGCGCCTGCCCAGCGGCTATGGCACCCGCTGGGACGGGGGCTACGAGGCCGGCGACGAGATCAGCCAGTTCTACGACAATCTGGTGGGCAAGCTCATCTGCTGGGGGCGGGACCGGCCCACCGCCATCGCCCGAACCCTGCGAGCCCTCGACGAGCTGGAAGTGAGCGGCGTGGCCACCACCATTAGCGCCGACAAGGCCATTTTGGCCCACCCCGATTTCGCCGCCCTGACCCACTCCACCAAGTGGGTGGAGGAGACGCTGGACCTCACCGGGATCGGAGGGGCCGCCACTGCGCCCCCAGAGGTTGACGACGACGAACCCCGGGTGCAGCGGGACATCGACGTGGAGGTCAACGGCCAGCGCTACTCGGTGCGGATGTGGGTGCCAGAGACCGCTTCAACCGCGGCCTCCGCGACTGGAACCGCCAAGCGCCCCAAGCGGGCGGCTGCCGGCAAGAGCGGGGGCAGCGCGGGCAGCGGTGACGTGGTCGTTCCCATGCAGGGAACCATCGTGAAGGTGATGGTGGCCGAAGGCGACACGGTAGAGGCGGGCGATCCCATCGTGGTACTGGAAGCAATGAAGATGGAGAACAACGTCTGCGCCGAGAAGTCCGGCACCGTGACAGAGGTCCGGGTGGCCGAGGGCGACGCGGTGGGCGGCGGCGACGTAGTCGCGGTCATCGACTAGCGAGCACTCCTCGTCGGCTGTCAGCCCGGCCTGCCCCCCGGTAGCATCGTTCAGCCCCCATGGCTGTCAGCCCGGCCTGCCCCCCGGTAGCATCGTTCAAGCTTCATGGACAATGCCCAACTGCTGTCGACGACTGGCATTTCGATAGTTATTCCCAGCGCTGGCCATGCCCAACCAAGCGCCGAGAGTTCCATGCTCGAACGCTGCTTGGAAACGCTCGCTCTGCTTGAGCCGAAACCCGCAGAAGTGCCAAATCCCCTAGAAGTGATTGTGGTTGTGGGCGACGAATTCCAGGGTGAGCCTCCCCAACAGGTGAACGGCCTGCCGATGCGGGTCACATACCGAGGCGCCGGACCCTTCGATTTCTCCCTGGCGGTGAACTGCGGTGTGCTGGCCAGCCGCGGCGACCTGGTTCTCATCCTCAACGACGACATCGAAGCAGAAGACTCCCACTGGCTCGGGAGGATGGCCGCCCACCTCGATGATCCGACCATCGGAGCCGTCGGGGCGACCTTGCTGTATCCCGACCGGTCGATACAGCACATCGGCATTGAATTCGAAGATGCCCAGCCCATCCACTCGTTTCGGGGGTGCCAGCTGTCCGAAGCCGCCGCGGCTGGGGCCGACACAGCCCATGATGTGGGCAGCGTCACCGGTGCCTGCCTGCTTGCCCGGCGCAAGGACCTCCTCGCCGTGGGCGGCATGTCGCTGGAGTTCCCGGCTTCCTACGGCGACATCGACCTGTGCCTGCGACTTATGCGGTCGGGCTTGCGGGTAGTGGTGGAGCCCGCCGCCGTCCTCATCCACCACGAGAGCGCCAGTCGGCCGCCGGTTATCGAGCCGTGGGAATGGGAACGGTTCATCACTCGCTGGGGCGAAGGGGCCAACCCGGGGCACCCCCCCGTCAATTCCGAGACGGACCACCGCTACGATTCATCCATGACCGCCGATCTCGTCGATGGCGATGACCGCGAACAACTTCGCCACGAAATCCTCAACTTGCGCGATCGTGCTTTGGGCGCTGAGGCGCGCAGCCAGTTTCTTGCCGACCGGGTAGCCAACCGAGACGAGCGGATCGCCGAGCTGGAAGACCGGGTTGTCGAGCAGGACACTCTCATCGAAGAGTGGAAAGACCGCGTTCTAGAGCGAGACACTCGGATCGCCGAGCGGGACATCCGCATTGCCGAGCGGGACACTCGCATTGCCGAGCGGGATGCCGAGATCGTCCGCCTGCGCGATGAACTGGACCGCTCGGCCATCATTCGGCTCGCTCGGCGGATCGCCCGGGGATCGCGCAAAGATGCCTAGTCCCGACCTGGTCGACACCGAACGGGTCAGCGCCACAATCGAGGCTGAGGCCGAGAAGGAGCGCCGCCAAGACGGCAAGATCGCCCAGCTCGAACTCACGATCGAGCAGACATGGGCCGACATCACCCCACCAGAAGCGGTGGCCGGCGGGGACGACGGCCATCTCTTGGACCAGGCCGCCAGCCTGGCTGCACTCGACCCCCATGTGCCCATCGAATCGCGTCGCGGACTACGCGGCGTCAAATGGCTGATCCGCAAGCTGACCTACTGGTACATCCGCTTCTTGACCGACCAGTTCAACGTGTTCGCCGGACTGCTGATCCGGCACCTGCGCAGCCTCGAAGCCCGCCTCGGGCACTTGGAAGCGGCCGCCAGTCAACCCGACGACCATTCTGATTCGACGACCCTGGTCTGCTTGGACGACCCTCCTGAGCCATCGCCCACGGTGGCGTCCCGCGTGGCGGAATCGGCGGGTTCGGGGCCGTGCTTGGTGCTGTCGGGAGGTGAAGGCGCCATCGTCCAGGCCATCGGCGAACGAGGCATCCGTGTCCGCGGCGTCGAGCAGGATCCCGACCGCGTTCTCGCGGGCCTGCGCCGCGGGATCGACATCCGACCCGGTGATGCGCTCGCCCATTTGGCCGATGCCGATACCGAGGGGTTTGGCACGATCGTATTGACCGGATTCGTGGAGAAGCTGTCGCTCGTTGACCTGCAAGGAGTGATCGACCAGGCCAGCCGCACGCTCATGAACCCGGGGCGGATCATCGTGGTGGTGGCCGATCCCGCGAATCGGAGCCGGGTTGATGCAGATCTCGGATCAGGGCTGGGCATCTCGCCGATAACCTGGCGACACCTGTTGGAACGGGCCGGATTCGACGCCCGCCTGGAGTCCTGTCCCGACTCTCGCATCGCAGAGATCGTCGTGGCCCACCGCACGGCAATCCCGTCGGTCGACTCCAACCCGAGCCAATCATGAGCTCCGCGGTCGATATTTTGATTCCGCAGATGGCCACGGGTGACGCCACCAGCAACCACACTCGGCTGATTCAAGAGCTCCTCGAGGAGAGGGGCATCGAAGTTCGCATCGTGGTAGAGCGCAAGACCCGGTCAGGCAGTGCCGCTATCCCCATAGACAAATGGAGGGCTGATGGCCAGGTGTCGATACTCCAGCACTCCATCGGCTCAGAGGTCGCCCAACAGGTGATCCGGCGCAAGACCCCAGTCGTGTTGAACTACCACAACATCACTCCTTCGAGTTTCTTCGATGCCTGGCAGCCGGAATTGGCCAAGAGCGTGGCGCGGGGGCGCATGCAACTCGGCCAATTGGCCGCCCTCACGGTCCGAGGCATTGCCGACTCTGAGTTCAACGCCCAAGAACTCAGAGAATTGGGCATCGAAGACGTCGTGGTATCCCCCGTGCTGTGGCAAATATCGAGCAGCGCAGTTCAAGCAGGACTGAGCAGCGATATGGCATCTGAAGACGGTGGGACCGTGTTATTCGTGGGTCGGCTGGCACCCAACAAGTGCCAGCACGATCTCATCGCCGCATTCGCCGTTTTATCCCGATTCCGCCCCCAGGCGCGGCTCGTGCTGGTGGGCGACGCTTCCCCGCCCCAATACCTGCAATCCCTGAAGAGCTTGGCTCGAGAGCTTGGCGTTTATGACCAGGTGGTCTTCACCGGCAAGGTCTCCGACAAGAGCCTGCTCCAGTGGTATCGGAAGTCGGACGTGTTCGCCTGCGCATCGGAGCACGAGGGCTTCGGCGTGCCCCTGGTGGAGGCCATGGCCCACGGCCTGCCGGTGGTGGCCTATGACGCGGCCGCGGTAGCCGAAACAGTCGGCGATTCCGGCATCGTGCTCAGAGACAAGCGGCCATTGACAATGGCTATGGCCCTGCACCGGGTGTTGCGCGACGGCCAGCTCAATCAGTGCCTGCGCGACCGCGGTATCAGATCAGCCCAGCGGTTCGATATCTCGGTCACCCGCGAGCAGATGTGGATCGCCCTAAAGGACCTGCTCGACACGGCGGCTTGATCCCGCCGACAGCCTCAGCGCGGGCCAAATCGCCGAAACAGCCCGCCGATCTTGTTGTGAATCCGCTCCCGCCAAGCCACCCGGGCCAGGCGCGCCCGAGCCACAGCCAGCTCTGCCCGTTCTTGGGCCAGCTCCGCCTCGACTTGGGCCAGGCGGGTTTGCGCCTGCTCCAAGTCCGCGGCCATGTGACGGGGGCCAGCGAGCTCGGTGATCAGCTCCTGTTGCCGATGAACCAAGTGCTCCATGCGCCGGTATGGGGCCAGCGGCGACTCGAGTAGATCCATCCGCGAGCGGCTTCCGGCATCGTGCAGTTCGGCCAGCCGGACTGCGGGCTGGCGGTAGACCCGGCGAATCAGGTCCTCCTCGGCCTGACGCCACTGTTCCAGCAAATCGTCATCGATGTCCTCGCCGATCAACCCGCCCAGGTGGGCCACCAAGCGATCGTTGCTCCAGGTGACCGGCCAAGGCAGATGGCAACGAGCGCTCAACATGGCCGACACTGCCTTCCAAATCCCTCTGACCACGGCTAACCGGACATCCACTCCCCCGGCGGCCACCCATTCCCGGTCCACGAACTTGAGGCCGTCAGCAGTCACCACGAAGTTGTCAGGCCCGGAATCCAGCCACACCGGGGGCAGCGCCCGGTCGGTGTCGGCTGGCAGATAGGGGTGGGGGGCGGTAACCGACTCGATCGAGGTCTCCCGAGCGGACAACGCTGCTCGCCATTCCCGCAACAGCTCGGCGAACCCGTCCGCATCCCCTTCCCGGACGCAGTCCACCAGACACTGCTCGAGATTCCGGCCCGCGTAATAGGGCTCTTCGGAGACCTCCACTTGCCCGAGCCATTCTTCAAAATCCTCGGCTCTGTCCTCGGCCATGAGACGCCTTCTCATCCTCAAGCCCTGATTCGAGTCGACCACCATCGCTTGCTGCCTCCACCGCTGGCGGCGGTCAGGCGCCACCCGCCACGCCAGCACCCGCCGGTCAACCCGCTCCGCCACTGCATGGGGATCCCGGCCAGCCACAATCAAGAACGAATTGGCCACATCGGGCCCCAGGCCCGCGGTCAAAAGCGCACGGTGGGCGGCCCGATCATCGGCGACCAGCACCGGACGGGCGTACTCGTTGCTGGTGGGGCGACCCACAATCTGGTCGACCAAATCAACCCCGCCGGGCCGGTCGTAGATCTCCTCGGCCAGCACCGCAGTGGGCAGCTTGTAGTCGGGAAACGGGTACAGCCACTTCTGGGCCGCCAGCCCAGCGTCGGCCAGCATCCGGGCCAGCTCTCGTCGAGACCACGTGGTCGGCTCGCCGTCGCGGTAGCCCTCCCAACCCACCCAGGGCAGGCCCAAGTGGTCTTCGGGAAAACCCAGCAGATACTTGAGCCCCAGGCGGTTCTCGATGGCCAGCACCACCACCCCGCCGGGAGCCAACCATTTCTCTACCAGGCTGAGTAACGCGGCAGGCCCTTCGCTTCCGCCGTGGCTGGTCCCGGCGTATTCCAGCACCCCTACCAACAAGACAGCGTCGTAGGCCTCCCGACCTTCGGTCCCGAGTTTGTCGAGTGGGCCGCACAAGACATCGACGCCCTCAAGTCCGGCGCACCGGTGGGCGATCAACTCCGCTCGGGCCGCGCTGCCTTCCACCGCGGTCACCGCCGCCCCGCGGTCGGCACATATCCGGGTGTTGACCCCCGATCCTGCCCCTACGTCCAGCACTCGGTCATCAGGGCCGATGTTCACCGGGGCCAAGAGGACGGCCCGCTCTGGGGCCAGGTGATAGGCAGTGGGCCAATCTCGAATCTCGGCAGCCAGTTCATCCGACCCCACTCGGCGGTCCTCGGCGGCGCGGAACATGGCCAATAGCTCAGCCTCGGCCCCGTCGGCATAGGGCAGTGAGTCGCCGATTGAGATAACCGGGCGGGGCTCAAGACTCACCGGCACACCCCGCGCTCAGCACCCAGCACGCCAGTCGCCGTCCAGGTTCAACAGCCCGTTGGCACCGGGGTCGGGTTCGCCGGAGACCTGCAACCAGAATTCCCGGGCTCGGCGGTCGTAGAGGAAGGAGGCATCAGAGTCCTGCACGGCGGCGTTGACATGGAACGCACCCGAGCGGAACGGGATGCGAGGCAATCGGAACTCCACCCATCCCTTTCCGTCCAACTTGCCGGGACGGAACCCGCCCACATGGGAACGGGGGCCAGCCAGATGGAGATTGTTGTGGTCGTAGAAGCCAAGCGAGAACACCGGGTCATCGATGGGCTCGGAGGCCCGGTAGTGGATGCGAACGATCAGCGGGTCGCCGGAGGCAAAGGTCTTAGGCCGGTGTCCCGCTCCGTCATAGAACTCCAAATCGGTGATGCGCAGCGGGGTTTCTCCCTCGTCATCGGGACGGGGACGATGGCCCACCGAAGCCGCCCCCTCGGTATCGACGGTATCGAGGTAGGCATTGATGACATCTTGGGGCTCCCCCACCGCGGCCACCAGGCCCCGATTCAGCCACGCCATCTGATCGCAGTTGGCCCGCAGCATCCCCAAGTCATGGCTGACCAGCACGATGGTCACCCCTTGGGCTCGCAGCGCCTCTAGATGGCTGAAGCAGCGAAGCTGGAACTCCTCGTCGCCCACGGCCACCACCTCATCGACAATGAGGACTTCGGGATCGACGTGGACGGCCACCGCGAATCCCAGCCGCACATACATGCCGCTGGAGTAGATCTTCACCGGGCTGTCGATGAACTCCTCCAGGCCCGCAAACTCGACGATCTGATCCACCCGGTCGTCGATCTGGGATTTGGGCACCCCCAGCACCGAGGCGTTGAGGTAGATGTTCTCGCGCCCGCTCAACGCGGGGTGGAACCCAGCCCCCAGCTCCAATAGGGCCGATGTCCGGCCTTGGACCTCGACCCGGCCCTCAGTAGGGCGGTAGATGCCGGCCATGACCCGCAGCAAGGTGGACTTGCCCGACCCATTGCGTCCGACCAGTCCATAAAGCGAACCCTGGGGCACCTCCAAGCTGACGTCACGAAGCGCCCAGAATGGCTCACTGCGCACTCGGCGGAACGGTTGGCCTGATCCGGGCCGCAACCCCGTCCACGCTTCCTTCAAGCTGAGGGGCCGGTCCAAAGTCAACTGGAAGCGCTTGGATACACCATCGACGACCACCGCGTTCTTGCCCATCGGCTATAGCTCCTCGGCGATGTCGCGGGTTCGAACCTTGAACATCAGCCAGCCGCCGGCGCCCACCGCCAACGAGATCAGAGCCATAAGGCCCAATCGAAGCAGACCAGGCCAGTCCAGCCCGTACAGCAGCTCGCGGGAGGCCTCGGTGAACTGAGACAGCGGATTCAACCGGATGATGTCTCGGGCCGGCAGCCCCATGGCTCGTTCGGGAATCAACGACAGCGGATAGACGATCGGGGTCACGTAGAAGAGAAACTGCAAGACAATCGTGGACAGATAGCCCACGTCGCGGTAGCGCACGTTCCAGACACTGAGCACCAGGCCGATCCCGAGGGCGAAGATCGAGAAGAACAGCAGCAGAACCGGCCACAGCAGAAAAGTCCAACTCACGTTGACCAGGCAGATGAGGATGAGCATCAGAATGGAACCCTCGATGGCTGCTTGAAACAGCACCGTGACGAGGGCGGCCACGGCCGGCGCCTCCGGGGGAAAATACACCTTCCCCAATAGCGAACCGAGGTCCAGCAGCGCGCTCATGGCCCCGGTGATCACCCCGTAGAAGGCGTTCCACATGACCAGCGCACAGAACAAGTAGAGGGCGAAGTTGTCGAAGCGCCCGTTGCCTGCCCGAGGGGGGTCGAATTTCAACAGCACCCCGAAGACCAGTGCGTAGATGGCCAATGTGGCCGCCGGATTGAGCATCGACCACAGCCAGCCCAGTATCGAGCGCTTGTAGCGCGCCCCCAACTCCCGCTGCACCAGGCGACCGATCAGCTCGCGGTAGCCCCAGATTTCGAGAACACCGCCTCTGCTGGTCATTTCAGTCATGGCCGGACTCGGGATCGCATAGGTAGTCGTACACGCCAGCCAAGTTCTGATCCCAGCGAGCGTGGCGGGCGGCGATGTCGGCCAGGCCCTGCTCGGCCAACCGACGGCGGCGATCCGGATCCCGGGCCAAGGCGACGATTTCCGCGGCCAACCCGTCGGCGGTCTGGGGCGATTGCATGCAGTTGTGGTCATGGCGTAGTAGCCAGTCGCCGGCCGGGTTCTCGAACGACACCACCGCAGCGCCGCAGGCCATCAACTCCAGCGGCAGATAAGAGGGGTGCTCGGAGGTGGTTAGGGCCACTCCGATGTCGCACGTGCGGTACAGCGGGCCGGTCTCTGTGTAGTCGAGCTGTCCCATATGGGTGATGAGGGCGTCCATGTGCTCGGGAAAGGCCCACGATCCGGCGGTCACGATGCGCACGTCGTCGGCCAGCTCATCTTTCACCAGGCGCACAGCGCGAGCGGCCAGCTCCCAGCAGTTGCGCAGATGGCCAGGGCGGGCGTAGATGAACACGGTCACCGGGCGATCGGGATCCGACTCGATGCGGTCTCGGGCGTGAAAGACCGAACTGTCCACTGCGGGCCAGAAATGGCGGGCAACGCCGCCGTAGCGATCTCGGTAGACATCGGCCAGATGCCCGGTGTTGCACAGCCCGTAGAGCCCCAGGCGGTAGCTGTGCTCAGCCAGGGCGTAGAGAGTGCCCGCCGGATAGAACATGGGCTCGAAGTCCTGGATGAGATAGAAGCGGCGGTCCTGGCCGGGAGTGCGGGCCGCGAAGTAGGCAGTGGTCCACATGGTGGCGATGGCCGCGTCGGCTGGAGGAACATCGTCGGGGTCGAAAGCGAATGAGTCGTGGTAGACGATGGGGCAGTCGGCCAGCGACCGGAAGGCGGCGGTGATCCCCGACCGGTACCACCGCTCGTCATGGTCGACGGGACCGGTCATCACCATGAACCGGTTCTCCACCCCATGGTTGATGGCCAAATGGTCGGCCAGGCGGAACACGGTGTGGATGCCCCCGTAGAACGGGTTCTGGAACTCGGGCACGTACCAGTTGACCGTTTTCACCTCCCGGCGGCTCCCAACTGCCCGGTGGCCATCGCGCACCGATTGTGCGAGGTCCCGGTCGGCTTTAGAGGCGAGCGCCAGGGCGTGGGCCTCTCCCGTTTCGTTGCGCTGGTAGAAGACCTCCATGGGCCGCCCCAGCATCTCGGTTAGCTGTTTGAGCACGCCCGGCTTCTCCTCGCAGTGCAACGTCGGCTCAGGATGGTGTGCGCTGAGGTTCGGGGAAAAGTAAGGGTCGCCTCCCATCAGCCACCGCTGGTAGGCCCAATAGCTGGCGAACACATCGTTCTCGGGCACATGCGGGCCTCGGGTGGCCGACTCCCTGTGGGTGATCGGGGTGGTTGCGGAGACCACATTGCGATACCCGGCCTGCCGGACCCGCAGACCGAGCACCACATCGCTGCCGCACAACTCCAATCGCTCGTCGAATCCGCCGACCTCCTCGAACACGGAGCGGCGGATGGCCAGACAGGCGCCGGTGACTGCCACGGTGTTGCGGGTCCAATCGGTGGGTCCCAACAGGGTGTCGGACTGCGGCGCCATGCCCTGGAACAGATGACCGGCCAGGCCGGTCATCCCCATGATCACTCCGCCGAACTGGATGAGGCCGTGGTCGTCGATGAGCTGGAGGCCGGCCACCCCGATCTCCGGGCGCTGGGCCCAACCAACGAGGTGGCGGAGCCATTGGGGGTGGCCAGGCGAGGTGTCGTCGTTCAAAAACACCAGCACATCGCCGGTGGCCTTCTCAACAGCCCGATTGTTGACCGCGGAGTAGTTGAAGGGCTCATCCCACCAGATGATCCGAGGGCTGAGGTCGCCAACCCGATTCTGATACCAGGCCTCGTTGTCGGGACTTTGGCCGCCGTTGTCGACAATGATGAGCTCAAGGGCGGGATAGTCGGCCGAACGGACCAGTTCGAACGCCCCCTCCAACAGCTCTCGGTTGTGACGAGTGGCGATGATGATGGTGACGGGCACTTCTCGATCCGTCGTCCACGCCAGTTTGACGCCGCGTTCTCCGGCTTCGGCCCGAGCCGGCCAATCCCGACTCAACAACCAGCGGTTGACCAGCTCAAGGTGGTGGGGTTCGATGCGATGGTCGCGTCCGCTGAGCGTTTGCAGCACCGCCGGCAAGCGGCTCACCTGCTGATCGTTGAGGTTGAGGCTCAGCAAAAGATCCCACCACAGCGAGTCATCACTGATCCCGGCCGACTGATAGCGGCGGGCGGCCTCCGGTTGCAGATTGCGAGCCCGCACGGCGAAGGCTCGCCCGATGTAGTTGGCGCATACCAGGAGATCGGGAGACCAGTCCGGCTTGAGGCGAGGCTGGCTCAAGCAGTCGAGATCGCCGGCGAGGTAAACCCCGCCGGGCATCCCGTCTTGGTGCCACTCCCACACCTCGGCCAAGCCGCCGAGATCGTCGTCCCAATACACCAATTCGAGCCAAGGGTCGCGCCAGGCGGCCTGAGCAATCTGATATGCCGCATCGAGCCGCAGGCGATCACCGGCCCTCAGCAGCACCACCAAGTCTCTCGGGCATTCCTGCGACAACCGATGGAATTCATCGGCCAGACCGCTGGGTTCCACCTTGACCACCTCGACCAGCCCCCACGACTGGTTGGTCAACGACGCCTCGGTGGCCGCCACATCGCCGCCGTCGTCCACCACCAGCCCCCACACTCGCCGGGGCCGCGGCCACTCCTCGAACCACTGGCGTTGAACCGCCAAGATGCTGGGATCGGGCGGAAGTCGGCAGAACCAGTCTTGATAGGAAATCCCGGCGGGTTCGGCCGACGATTCGGAGAGCGGTCCCGCCCCAAGCTGAGGCTCGGAACCGCTCCGACGCCGCTGCCACTCGAGTCGAGCGCGCACCGCGGCGTTGCGGGCCTCTCGAACAATCATCATTGCCCCGCTAATCAGCCTTCGGCGACGGGTCCCCGGAGGCAGAACTCGCTCGAGAAGGCGCCGGACCACTACGACACCCTATCCCGATACCAATTGCTGGCTTTCACCCACCGAACCATTCTGCAAACCGCTGACAGCCCTGACAACACCACTGCTCGGCGGGGTGTACTTGATGGAAGGGGTCGAAACTGGGAGCATGGCAGGGCGGGCGGCCAACCGTTTTGGACGTTCTATGCATTGGCAGCGGTCGGCGTCGATGAGACGCCTTCGCCTATCCCCGCTATTCGCCGTCTCATTGACTCTCGCGGTCGCGGCATCGGTGCTGGGCGCCGCGCCGTCATCTGCCCAAGACAGCGCTGATCCCGAGCCGGCGCTCATCGTCGACCCCGACGCGACGATCACCTTCACCGGAAGCGGCTGGGGTCACGGTGTGGGCATGGGCCAGTGGGGAGCCTACTCCCGGGCTATTGCCGGCCACTCCGTGGCCGACATCCTGGCCTTTTACTACGAGGGCACCGAGCTAGTCGAGAATTATGGTCGACCTGCCGCCGACCCCGAACCCACCCCGGCACCGACGCCCTCGCCGCAGCCAACTTCGATATCGACTTCGCCCGAGGATCAGGTGTTCGTTCTGCTGGCCACCGCGGACACAACCACCCTGGTCCCCGAGGGGCTCAACCGCATCACCATCGACAACGCCGACATCGCCCATAGCGGCCAGGACGCCACCCGGGCCCCACCGGGCGCCCCCATCACCGTCACCCGAGCCAGCAACAACTGGCACATCTCCTACAACGGCATCAACGTCTGCCCCACCGGCTGCGCCGGCCAGGCCGCCCAACTCCACTTCGCCACCAACACCTCAGTGGCCATCTCCAACACCGGACGCTCCTACTCCCACGGACGCATCAACCTCATCGCCACCGACCAAAACCCAACCCGGTTCCACATCACCCTCGACTCCCTCACCATCGACAAATACCTCACCGACCCCCACAACGATCCGGGCTCAGAACAAGAGCAGCCGGAGGAGTCAATTCGGGCGCTGCTGGCCACCTCGGTGACGACCACGCTGGTCCCCGAGGGGCTCAACCGCATCACCATCGACAACGCCGACATCGCCCATAGCGGCCAGGACGCCACCCGGGCCCCACCGGGCGCCCCCATCACCGTCACCCGAGCCGGCAACAACTGGCACATCTCCTACAACGGCATCAACGTCTGCCCCACCGGCTGCGCCGGCCAGACCGCCCAACTCCACTTCGCCACCAACACCTCAGTGGCCATCTCCAACACCGGACGCTCCTACTCCCACGGACGCATCAACCTCATCGCCACCGACCAAAACCCAACCCGGTTCCACATCACCCTCGACTCCCTCACCATCGACAAATACCTCACCGACCCCCACAACTCCTTCCCGGGGTCACCGGAGCCAGAAGCCGTTGTAACGTCCGAACCACAGCTCGACCCGCCGCCTGAGCCCAGGTATCCCACTGACGCCATCCGCGTCATGTTGGCCACCGCCACCGGCACCACGCTGACTCCAGAGGGCCTCAACCGCATCACCATCGATGGCCAAGGCGATATCCGGGTGCCCGCAGGGACTCCCGTCGCCGTCACCCGGCACGCCGACCATTGGCACATCGTCTATAGCGGCACCGACGTCTGCGGCACGGGCTGTACCGGAACCACTGCGCAACTCCATTTCGCCACCGGTACCTCCGTGTCCGTCTCCAACACCGGACGCTCCTATTCCCATGGACGCATCAACCTGGTCTCCACCGGCGGGACGTCCAGCGAGTTCTACATCATCCTCGACTCCCTCTCCATCGAGAACTATCTGCGGGGCGTGGCCGAATCCCCGATGAATTGGCCTCTGATCGCGCACGAGGCCCAGGCCATCGCCGCCCGCAGCTACGCCGCCGCCACGCTCCGAGAGCGGCGGGCGTCTGACACGTGGACCAGGCCCTTCGACCTGTACTCCACCGTCTGGGACCAAGCGTTTGTGGGCGACACCCGGGAGAAGCACGCCGACGCGGGAACATGGCTCCAAGCGGTCGCCAACACGGCCGGCCAGGTTCTGTTCCATGGGGGGGTACCGATCCGGGCGTTCTACTCCGCGTCCAACGGCGGCCACACCGAGCGCAGCGGCTATGTGTTCTACGCCGACCTCCCCTACCTGCCGGCCAAGCCCGACCCGTTCGACCCCCAGCACAGCCCCTATGCCTCCTGGGAGCGGGTCTACACGGTGCGCGAGTTCAACCAGTGGTTGAACAACCACCCCGATACCGCGGTGGGCCGGCTCCAGGGCATGGAGATCACCGGCGGAACGGGAGCGTCGGGCCGTGTGGACAACGCCGACATACGGATCACCGGCACCAGCCGCTCTGTTACCGTCTCCGGTAGCCGGCTCCAGAGCCGGATCAACACCGCGGCCCGGGAACGCGGGCAGGGACAATTGCTGTCGACCAAGTTCGTGTTCAGCTTCTCGGAGGAGACACTCGTCCCCGACACCGATCAGCCCACCTCGCCAGAGGAGGCATCGCGCGATGACGCTCTCTTCTACTCGGGGATCATCGACGGCCCCGACTTCTGCCTCAACCGCAGCTTCGGCGGACCCACCACCTACGCCCACGACAGCAACGGCGACGGGGTGGCCGACGTCTGCTCCCTGCCCCGAACCCGCCGAGAAGCCGCCGCCCGCCAACAAGCCCTAGAAGACATTGCTCTTCTCCCCAGGTTCAGAGAGAGCTTCAACGCCTATCTGGCTGAGGAATGCCTCTCGGTGCCTGAGACCCTGGGCGAGCCCGACAAAGAACCCGCAGACGAATGCCAGCAGCACCGAGAGCGCTCGGCCAACGCGCCGGCCGACACCGGTTCGCCACCGCCCGTATCTACCACCCCAGAACCGCCCGACGGCAATGGCCGATCGCCGGATGAAGCTGGAGATGATCTGTTCTACTCGGGGGTCATCAACGGCCCTAACTTCTGCTTCAACCACAGCCTGGGCGGACCCACCACCTACGCCCACGACAGCAACGGCGACGGGGTGGCCGACGTCTGCTCCCTGCCCCGAACCCGGCGAGAAGCCGCCGCCCGCCAACAAGCCCTGGAGCGCCTCGCGGTCGAACACCCCGACGCGTTCGCCCTTTTCTTTGAGTTGGCCTGCATAGAGGGCCCGAAGACGTTGGGCGAACCCGACAAAGAATCCGTCGACGAGTGCCAACCCCACATCGGAGCCCAAGCGGCCTGACGCCGACCGTCAGCCCAACAAGTCGGCCACCAGACGACTCAGCGGCGCCCGGTAATCAGGCGGGCGGTCCAGGCCAGCGAGGGCCAGCGCTCGGTTCTCCAACACCGAATTGGCCGGGCGTGCCGCGGCGCGGGGCGGTTGTAGATCGGCGGTGGTGATGGGCGCCACCCGGTCGGGATCGTGGCCGGCGGCCGCCATGATGTCCCGGGCGAACTCATACCAAGACGCCTCCCCCTGGTTGGTCACGTGATACAGCCCCGGACGGCGGTCGGTGCACAGCCGCTCGATCACCGCGGCCACATCGGCAGTGAACGACGGAGACCCCCTTTGGTCGTCCACAAACCGCATCGACCCGTCCTCTGAGGCCAGCCGCAACACCGTGGTCACCATGTTGGAACCGTGACGGCCGCACAGCCACGAGGTCCGCACCACAGTGGCCTCCTCGCCAGCTTCCTGTTCGCCAGCCAGCTTGGTGGCCCCATAGACCGACTGGGGATCGGGCTGGTCCCACTCGTGATAGGGCCCTCCCTTGTCGCCGGCAAAGACGTAGTCGGTGGAGACGTGGCACAAGTGAGCGCCGAACCGGCGGGCGGCCTCGGCCACATGGCGCACCGCCAGGGCGTTGACCTGATACGCCCGGTCGACTTCGGCCTCGCAGGCGTCCACCGCGGTAAAGGCCGCGCAGTTGACCACCACATCGGGGCTCACACTGCCGACGATGCCCAGCACCTGGTCGCGATGGGCAACATCCAACTCCCGACGGCCCGCGGCAACAACCTCGTGACCCGAGGCGGCGAACCGCTCGGCTGTGTCTCGACCAAGCTGCCCGGTAGCGCCGGTGACCAAGACCCTCACGGCCCCACGGCCCTCATGTTGCAGCCCTCTTGAGCGGTTCCCACCACCAGCGGTTGTCCCGATACCAGACCACCGTGGCGGCCAGAGCCTCTTCCATCTCCCGGGCCGGCCGCCAACCCAGCCTGTGAATCTTGGCGGAGTCCACCGAATACCGCCGGTCATGGCCCAGCCGATCTGCCACCGGCTGGATGAACGACTCGTCCCGACCGCACAGCGCCAACAGGCGGGCCGCCAGATCGAGGTTGGCCAGCTCGTTGCCCCCGCCGATGTTGTAGATCTCCCCCGGCAGCCCTTGGCGCAGCACCAAGTCAATAGCCGTGCAGTTGTCCTCCACATGGCACCAGTCCCGCACGTTCTTGCCATCGCCGTAGAGGGGTGCCGCCAAACCGTCCAGCAGGTTGGTCGTGAACAAGGGGATGACCTTTTCGGGGTGCTGGTAGGGACCGAAGTTGTTGGATGGCCGGGCAATGGTCACCGGCAGCCCGTGGGTCTCCCGATAGGCCAGCGCGATCAGATCGGCCCCGGCTTTGGATGCCGAGTAGGGCGATCGGGGCGCCAGCCGGTCGGTCTCGGTGAACGACCCCACATCAATCGACCCATACACCTCGTCGGTCGAGATGCAGACCACCTTGTGCACTTCCAACCGCCGGGCGATGTCACACACCACGTTGGTGCCGCCGCAGTTGGTGCGAACGAAGGCGTCGGGGTTGACAATAGAGCGATCCACATGGCTCTCGGCCGCGAAGTGGACCACGGCATCGCAGCCGGCCATGGCCTCGGCCACCCCGTCGCGGTCGCACACGTCGCCCTTCACGAACGCTAAACGGCGGTCGTCTTCGAGGTCTCGCAGGTTGTCCCGGTTGCCGGCGTAGGTAAGGGCGTCGTACACCAACACGGCGTCGTCGGAGTGGGCCAGCACATGGCGGACGTAGTTGGAGCCGATAAACCCAGCGCCCCCAGTCACAAAGAGCTTCATGTCACCCTTGGGCTTCGAAACGGGGAATCAGGTGGTCGGGAATTGCCGAGCGGCGGGGGTTGGACTGGTCTCGAGCCGACAAAACGGGGTTGTCCACCCCCCAGTCGGCCCCAATCTCGGGGTCGTTCCAGGCCACCCCCAACTCGTCGGCTGGGTTGTAGTAACCGTCCACGAGGTAGCTGATGGTCATGTCCGACAACGCGGCAAACCCGTGGGCCACCCCCGGCGGGATGTACACCCCCCGATGGTGGTTCACACCGTCGGGCTCGGTGCCCAGAGGCAGCGTCATTGTGCGCCCGTCGGTGGGCGAGCCTGACCGCAGATCATGGAGCACTACCCGGGCCTGGCCAACGGGCACATACCAGTAGTCGGCCTGATGGAGGTGGTAGTGCAAGCCCACCACCGAGCCGGCCCGCCGGTCGCCCCGGTTGGCCTGGATCATCTCCCGGACCCCGGGAATCCACTCCCGCCGGTAGGTCTCCACAAACACGCCCCGCTCGTCGCCATGGATGTCGGGAGACACGATGAACACGCCCGAAATCGCCTCACAAGGGCTTACTTCAGCCACTGCTCTACCCCGGTTCCAAGTGAGGATGATCGGCCAACATCTACCCCAGTTCCAGATGGGAATGGTCGCCCAGCATGAGCCGGGACACCGGGCGGCGCTCGGGCGACTGAGTCACCTGCACGTGCTGGCCGATCAGGGAGTCGGTGATCCGGCTGATGCCGTCGATGCGGCAGCCTTCCAGCACAACTGAGTGATCCAGTTCGGCGTCGTTGATCACACACTCGTCGCCGATGGAGGTGTAGGGACCGATAAAGGTATTTTCTATGCGGGTGTTCGCGCCGATCATCGCCGGGCCCCGCACGGTGGAGTTGACGATCTTGGCCCCCTCCGACACCACCACCCGCCCCTCGACCTTGGAGGCGTCGTCCACCGCTCCGTCCACCCGGCGCACCAGGGTGTCGAGCACCAGGCGATTGCACTCCAGCAGAGGATCCTTCTTACCAGTGTCGATCCACCAGCCGCCCAGCATCCGATGGCTCACCTGGTGGCCGTTCTGGATGAGCCAGTCGATGGCGTCGGTGATCTCCAACTCGCCCCGGGCCGATGGCTCGACGGCGGCCACCGCCTCATGGATGGCGGAGTCGAAGATGTACACCCCCACCAAGGCCAGGTTGGAGGGCGGGTCGGCGGGCTTCTCCACCAGGTTGACCACATTGCCATTGGGGTCGAGCTCAGCCACCCCGAACGACGAGGGGTTGTCCACCGGGGTCAGCAGGATCTGCGCCCGACTCTGGCCGGGACCCTGCTCTCGCTCCCCTTCGAACTGCGCGACGAACTCGGCCAGCCCCTGCTCCAACATGTTGTCGCCCAGATACATGACAAAGCAGTCGTCACCCAGGAAGTCCCGGGCCACAAGCACGCAGTGGGCCAGCCCCAAGGGTGCTTCCTGGTGGATGTAGGTGACGCTCACCCCGAATCGCGACCCATCGCCCACCGCATCTTGGATCTCTTCTCGGGTGTCACCCACGACGATGGCGATGTCGATTATCCCTGCGTCGGCCATGTCCTCGATGCCGTAGAACAGCACCGGCTTGTTGGCGATGGGCACCAACTGCTTGGCCCGAGTGTGGGTCAGCGGGCGCAGCCTCGTCCCCGCACCCCCCGACAAGATGAGTCCCTTCATCGACCGCCCAGTTTACGACCACCCTGCCGGTGCCGCGACACCGGTAGGTGGGCACTAAGGCCCAGTGGGGCCATCTCGGGGATCTTCAATGGTGACGGCACTCACATCAGAAAGGCGAGTGCTGACCAGGTCGAGGGCGATCTGCTCGAGGAATTCCCTGGGCATGACGCACTCCCGGCATTCGGCACCTTCCAGGATCAGGCGCAGGGCTACCGTGCCCGCACCAGCCGAAACCAACTCCACGTCACCGCCGTCGAGGGCCACCATGGCTCGCAATTCGCCGACCGCTTCGTCTAACAGGGCTTGATCCATCACAGTGCCTCCTCGCTGGCGTCTTGTCCGAGATTCGGGGGTCGGGTTCGAGACAGGAAGGCCCCGGCGTCGGCCAAGATGAGCTGGCCGGTGGTGCAGCGGGCCAGATCGGAGGCCAGGTACACCGACAATCGGCCCAACTCCTCGGGCAGGGTCTCCCGGCGCAACGGGGTGGCGGCCACGATGGCGTCATAGTGGTCAGGGGGGAAGGCCTCTTTGACCAGCTCAGTGAGCGTGGTGCCGGGGGCGATGGCGTTGACTCGGATGTTGTGGGGGCCGAGTTCCACCGCCATCGACCAGGTGAGGTGGTTGATGGCCGCCTTGGCCGCGGCGTAGCTCGACATCATGGGAGAGGGCCGGGTGGTCTCGCCGGAGCTGACGTTGATGATGACGCCATCGCCCTGCGTCATCATGACCAAGGCTTCAGCCCGGCCACACAACGCGGTCAGCACCAGATTCTGATCGACAAGATCCCGCCAGAATTCTCCGTCCATGTCCACAAACCGAGTTGGGGATCGTCCCGCCATCATGCCGACGTTGTTGACGGCAATGTCCAGGCTCCCGCCCCAGGCAACCACATCGCCCACCAGGGCTTCGATGGCGGCGTCGTCCCGCAGATCGGCGGGGAACGCGGCGGCGCTGCCCCCCTCCTCGGCAATGAGAGCCACGGTCTCCTCGGCGTTAGCGGCTCGGATGTCGTTCACCCCCACCGATGCGCCAGCCCGACCCATCCACCGGGCGATCTCCCGGCCAATGCCCGCTCCCGCCCCGGTGACCAGCGCCACCTTGCCGGAGTGGTCGATCTCGACGCTCATCCCCTCGCTACCGCTAGCCGTGTCGGAGGCCGACCCGAACCGCGTCTTGATCGGCGGTTCGCTGGAGCAGGGCCATGGCCTCTTCGATCTGGTCGAGGCCGAACACCTCGCCCAGCAGCGGTCCGGTGGGGAATTCCCCACTGTTCAAGATGGCCACCGCCTCCCTCATGGAGCTGGGGGTGGAACCGCTGCCCCCCTGGACCGTTAGCCCCTTGAGCACGATCAGGTCGGTGATCATCTCCACCGGCGCCAAGTTCTTCAATCCGGCCAGCTGCACCCTGCCCCCTTGGCGAACCAGGCTCAGACACAGGGGCACGGTCGCGGTGGTATCCGCCAGATCCACGGCCATGTCGGCCATGGCCCCACCGGTGAGATCGGCCACGAATTCCACCAGGTTTGTAGCGGTGACATCGACAGTCACATCGGCGCCCACCTCGCGGGCCACCTCCAGGCGCAGGGCATCGGCATCAGTGCCGGTGACGATCACCGTCTCTGCGCCCCGGCGCTTGGCCTCCGCGGCGTACACCAGCCCCATGTGGCCGGGACCCTGCACCACCACGGTCTCCCCCTCGCCCACCGGCATCGAGCTGAACCAGTTGCACACGTTGGCCAGCGGCTCGAACAGGGTCAGCTCGGCGGCATCAATGTCGTCGGTGAGCTTCACCAGATGGGTGTTGGGCAACACGCCCATGTACTCCCCGTAGCCGCCCCACAGCCCGTGGCCGTCTTCGAGGCCCATCGTGTAGCCGTACACCTCCCCCAAGCCGAATGGGTTGGTCTCCGAAACCGGCGCTCGCACAACCAGGTCAACCGCCACCCGGTCTCCCACCGCCACGCCCAGGTTGGCGTCGTCGGCTAGGGCGTGAACCCGGCCGACGATCTCATGGCCGGGCACTAGAGGCGACTTCTCTCCGGGGACGTGCTTGTGGCCGTGGAGCTGGGCCACGTCGCTGCCGCACATGCCCACGGCCTCCACCTTGAGGACGCCGCCGCCTGCCGGTGGGTCGGGCACCGGGAAGTCGTCCCGCATCAAGAAGGTACCGTCGCCGTTGAAGACCACGCCCCGACAAGTGCTGCTCATGTTTGCCGCCCCTCCTTCGGGGATTGGGGCTGCTAGATCCCGCTCTTCTCCAGAATGTGGACGCCGCAGCTTGAACCCAGGCCGATCACGTGGGCTAGGCCCACGTTGGCCCCTTCGATTTGGCGGTCGCCGGCCTCGCCCCGCAGATGGGTGGCCACCTCGTACACGTTGGCCACGCCGGTTGCGCCGATGGGATGGCCCTTGGAGATGAGGCCGCCGGACACGTTCACCGGGGTGTCGCCGTCGCGCCACGGGGCACCCCGGTCGATGAAGTCGCCGGCGCCGCCGGGCTCGCACAGCCCCAGATTGTCGTAGTGGATGAGCTCAGCGGTGGCGAAGCAGTCGTGCAGCTCCACCAGACTGAGGTCTTGGGGGCCCACCCCGGCCTGCTCATAGGCCGCGGTGGCGGCATTGCGGGTGAGGGTGTTCACATCGGGCTGCATGGCACCCGACTCCACGTAGGGATCGGTGGTCAGTACCGAGGCAGAGATCTTCACTGCCCGGGACTGCTGCTCGCGGCTCAATGAAGCGAACCGCTCCTCCCCCACCAACACGCAGGCGGCGGCCCCGTCGCCGGTGGGGCAGCACATGAGCAGGGTGTTGGGGTAGGACTGCATGGGCGAGCCCATGACCTCCTCCAGGGTGAATTCCTTCTGGTACTGGGCCAAAGGATTCAGAGTGGAATGGGCGTGGTTCTTCTGGGCCACCTTGGCGAACTGCGCAAAACCCACCCCGTCGTTGTCGTTGGCATACTCCATGCCGGCCTGGGCGAACACCCCGGGCATGGTGTCGGTGCCCAGAATGCCGTCGATGGGCATGACCGCGCCGAAGCGGCCCGACGGCTCATACACGTTTTTCTCCTTGCGGGCGCCGCCAGCCAACAGCCCCATCTTGCCCATCTGCTCCACGCCGATGGCCAGGCCCAAGTCGGCCTCGCCGGCTCGAATGGCCATGATCACCGTGCGCAAGGCGGTAGCCCCGGTGGCACAGGCGTTGGACACGTTGTATACCGGGATGCCGGTCTGGCCGATCTGCTTCTGCACCTGCTGGCCCATGCCGGCGTTGGCTTGGAACAGGGTCCCGCAGGCCAGCAGATCCATGTCGGAGATGGTCACCCCGCCGTCGTCCAGTGCCCCCAAAGCCGCCGCGGCGGCCAAGTCCACCGCGTCCTGGTCGGGGTAGCGGCCGAACGCCGTCATGTGCGTTCCCAGAACCCAGATGTCTTGTGCCATTGTCGGCCTCCTATTGATTGATTGTCACACCGGGGCGTACCCGAAGGCGACGGCCTCTAGGCCGTCGTCGTCGGTGCCCACGACATAGGTGTCGAGCTTGACTTTCATGCCGAGCGTGATCTTGGCGGGATCGGGCTCGATGTTGATGAGGTTGGAGCGCACCGAGGTGCCGTCGTCGGTCAGCACGATGGCCGAGACGTAAGGAGTGGGGATGGTGGGAGCCGCCCGGTAGACGATGCTGAAGGTGCG
This sequence comes from Candidatus Poriferisocius sp., assembly GCF_965204015.1. Classification (GTDB taxonomy): domain Bacteria; phylum Actinomycetota; class Acidimicrobiia; order Acidimicrobiales; family Bin134; genus Poriferisocius. The sequence goes on from NZ_OZ241965.1 coordinate 377,205, forward strand.
AAGGGTGCCGGTGTCACTCACTCGTACCGAATTGAACTCTCGGTGGCCGCAATGGGCGCAGGCGTTGCGCCGGCCGAAGAAGCGGGCGCCGCAATTGGCGCACTCATTGGCTTGCAGGTGGGGCTCATCGCCCAAGACGAGATAGTCCACAAGTGGGATTTGCACGACGGACAGACTATCCCAGCACCCGATGCAGCGGCCCAACTGCGACGGGCGGGCGGGCCGAGATCCGGCTATTGGGGGATGTCGAATCCCTCAGGGAAACCGCCGTCCATGTAGGCCGACGTCTCGACCTTCTTCTTGATGCGAAAACCCTCAGGAGTCCTGGTGACGGTGTCGTGGTACCAACCGCCCACAAAGAACAAGTGCAGCCCCGACCCGTTGGGGTCGAACTTTCCATCGTCGTTGATGGGCATACCCATCGGATTGTGGAAGATCGTTGTGCACTCGGCGGTGTCACCGTCCCAACTGCGGATGTAGGTCTTGCCCACCATGTGCTGGGTCATGGGGAAGATGGAAAGGGCCATTTGGAGCCAGCCCTTGACGGTGGGATAGTCGGCGTTAGCGTCATCCACGCCAGGAGCCGACGAGGAGTAGTCCAGATGGGCATCGGGGGTAAACACCGTGTCGAGTAGATCCCAGTCCTTGTCGTCAATGGCGATGGTGTACCGGACGATGGTGTCCTCAATGGCCAGGCGGTCAACGGGGTCAGGCATGCTCATGGCGGGTCACCGTAGTGGATGATCTCCCCCAATGGCCTACGGGGGCGGGTGGCCGATGAACTGGGACGCTGATCGGAGGGGTGGCCGAGGGCCACGGTTCCGACGACGCGGCGTCCCGCAGGGATGCCAAGACCCTCGATCACCGCAGCCTCGTGCTCGAAGGCGCCGAAAAAGCACGAACCCAGGCCGGCAGCGGTGGCCCCCAGCAGCAGGTTGTGTACCGCCATGCCGGCATCAACCCACCAGTAAGGGACGGGCCAGGAGTCCGTGCCCTCGCCGAAACCGGTGTGGGCCTTGTCGGCCTCGGCGTAGCGCCGCACATAGCGCTGGGGCTCGGTGAGCACCACCACGAGGACGGGAGCGACCAGCAGGCCGGGCCAGGGGAACTCGGCTCGCCGATCCGGGGTGAGGGTCAGTTGCCAGTAGCGCTCGGGTTGGGCGACCACGCAGAACTCCACCGCCTGGGCATTGCCAGCCGACGGTGACCGGCGCGCTTGGTCAAGCAATTCATCGACGACGCCATCGGGAAGAGGATCGGGGAGAAAGTTGCGGCACATTGGCCGCCGAAGAGGTGGCGTGTTGCTCAGGCGTACTTGAGCAGGTCTTCGGCCATGATCCAGCCGAAGGCAATCATGGTGTCGCCACCGCCGCGGTCCACTTTGTCGAACAGGGCAACTACGTCAGGGTCGATGCTGTCGGGCTTGGCCGTCTCGTAGTCGAGCAAACAGGCCTGGTTGTCGTCGCCCACCACCCGGAAGTCGCGGTCGAGATACCGAGAGGCGCTGATGTTGAACCGCTTGGCCAGCCGGCGTCCCCAGGCCCGCTCCTCGCCGGAGGCCTTGTGCCCGGGGCGGGGAACGATGTCCACCAGGGGCTTGAAGGTGTCGAATCCACCGGGGTTGTCGAACTGGGTGCCCATCAGCACGTCTTCGTCGGGGAAGGCCATCAGCGCCCGATGGAGCTGGGCCTCGGTCAATTGGCGGAGCACGGTGCTGCGCTTGGAGGTGCGGGCCACCGATGCCAGCCCCACCAGCACGCTCGGCGTTCCACCGATGCGCTCCAGGGTGGAGAAGGAGAATCCCCGAAGTTTCCCGTTCTCCCGAGCGGTGGAGATCAGCACCCACTCTTCGGTTTGCTTGGAGAGCAACCCCACCGAAAACGGGTTGGGGCCGTCAGCGCACATGTCTGCCATCTCGGCCAGTTCAGCGTCGGTGACCGCTGTGCAGTCCTTGGTTTCGACGTCGATAGCCATGTGCTGCTCGTCCTCCTCGCTCGCTGATTTCCCACAGATTCCCCCTGTGGGTACCCCTATAGTCCATCAATCACCCAGGCAGGCGTGCAAACCCGCAGGAATACAAGGGTTTTGCCGATAGCTTGGACGACGGCAAAATGCCAGCTTGTCGGGCTACACGGCGATGGCGTTCTCGCCCAGCATCTCCCGCAGCTCACCGATCAACCCGCTTCCCGCGTCCACCCCATAGGCCGGTGAAAGCTTGATCCCCTTGTCAACGCTGAGCATCAGGATCACCTCTGATTTGCCGGGATGAGCGGCGAGAGCCGACTTGAGGAAGTCGATACGATCAGGAGACAGTCCATAGGATCCGAGGTTCAGCTTCAGGGTGGGCGTTCCGTTGGCCAAAGCCGGATCGATCGGCTCCACTCCGAAGCAGATCAGGTTGGGCTCGTCATCGCGGCGGTCAAACCGGCCCTCGAACACCACCACCAGGTCGTCGGCCAGCTTGTGGCCGTGTTCCTCCATAGCCCGGGGAAACAGCGTCACCTCCATGTTCCCGTACATGTCCTCAAGGTCGCACGACGCCATCAGCTCGCCCTTGCGGGTCCATCGCTTGCGCAGGCCACTGACCACCCCGCCGACTTTCACCGATGTGCCCTCCTCCACTTCGGCCAGCTGGTCGATCCGATGGGTGGTCCTTCGAGCCAGCACCCCTTCCATGCCCATGATGGGGTGGTCGGACACGTAGAGCCCCAGCATCTCCTTTTCGGCCGCCAGCCTCCGGGCCTTGTCGAACTCGACATCGGGGATATCGATGCGCTCCTCGAAGCTCTCTTCGCTGCCTTCGCCGAACAGGCTCATAATTCCCTGGCTGCGCTCCCGCTGCTGTTGGATGCAGCGGCGGACGATCGTCTCGGACACGTTGAGCAGCCCCTGGCGGGGATGGTCGAACGAGTCGAAGCAGCCCGCCTTTATGAGGGCTTCGACAACGCCCTTGTTGAGCACGATCGGATCAACCCGCGAGCAGAAATCGTGGAAGTCGGCGAACGGTCCGTTCTCCCTCCTCTCGTCGAGGATCATCTGGGCGGTGCCCGTGCCCATGTGGCGGATGGCAGATAGACCAAACGAGATGGCCTTCTCGCCGTCAGGGGCGCCTATGGCGGCGAAATCCGACTCCGAGAGGTTCACATCTGGCAGCGCCACGGTGATCCCCATCTGGCGGCACTCGGCCAGGTACACGGCGGCCTTCTCCAGCTTGTTCTTGACGCTGGTCAACAAGGCGGCCATGTACTCCACCGAGTAGTTGGCCTTGAGGAAGGCGCACTGATAGGCGATGAGCCCATAGCCATAGGAGTGGCTCTTGCCGAAGGCGTAGTCGGCGAACTGCTCGATGATGTCGAAGAGCTGGGTGCCCAGTTCCTCGCCGTATCCCTCCTGCTCGCAACCCGCCACGAAGGAGTCCCGCTCCTTGGCCATCAACTCCCGGTCCTTCTTGCCACAGGCCTTGCGGAGGTTGTCGGCGTCGGCCAAGGAATAGCCCGCGAATCGCTGGGCCACCCGCATGACGCTCTCCTGGTAGATCATCAGCCCGTAGGTGTCGCCCAGGATGTCGGCGGCGTCGTCGTGGAACACCTGCACCGGTTTGCGGTCGTTCTTCCGGTCGGCATAGTCGTTGTGCATGTTGGCCGCCATCGGGCCGGGCCGGTAGAGGGCCACGAGGGCGGCCACGTCGTCGAAGCAGGTGGGCTTCAGCGATCGAATCAACGAGCGCATCGGACCGCTCTCCAGCTGGAATACGCCGATGGTCTCCCCCCGGGCCAGCATCTCGTAGGTGGCGGCATCGTCCAGCGGCACGTTGTCGATGTCGATGTCCACGCCGTGGGACTGCTTGATGAGCCCCACGGTGTCCTCGATCACATCGAGGTTGCGCAGGCCCAGAAAGTCCATTTTGAGCAGACCGAGATCCTCCACCGCGTGCATCTCGTACTGGGTGACGATGGGGGCCTCTTCGTAGGTCTGCCCCGTCGAGGCCTTGCGCTGAATGGGGAGGTGCTCGGTGAGCGGATCCTTGGTGATCACCACGGCGGCGGCGTGAATGCTGTCCTGGCGGCGCAAGCCCTCCAAGCCCCGGGCCACATCGACCACCTTGCGGGCATCCTCGTCGCTGTCATACATCGCCCGCAGCTCGGCGGCCGCGGTGTAGCCATCGGCGAATTCATCGGTCTTCTCCAAGCAGGCCCACAGCGGGGTGTCTCTTCCCAGCACAAGGGGGGGCATGGCCTTGGCCAGTTTGTCGCCCAGGGAATAGGGGAGGTTCAGCACCCGGGCGCTGTCGCGCACCGCAGCCCGGGCCTTGATGGTGGAGAAGGTGATGATCTGGGCCACATGGTCTTCGCCGTACTTGTGGGAGACGTAGCGGATGATCTCGTCGCGGTAGCGCGAGTCGAAGTCCATGTCGATGTCGGGCATGGATACCCGGGACGGATTGAGGAAGCGCTCGAACAGCAGGTCGTAGCGGATCGGATCCAGGTCGGTGATGCGCAGGGAGTAGGCCACGGCGCACCCAGCCGCGCTGCCTCGGCCTGGGCCCACCCGGATGCCCCGCTCTCGGGCGTAGCGGATCAGGTCCCAGGTGATCAGGAAGTAGGAGGAGAAGCCCATGTCGGAGATGACCTTGAGCTCGAAGGCCAGCCGGTCGGCCACCTCCTCAGTCAGGGGACTCCCCCATCGGGCTTCGGCGCCTTTCAAAGTCAGGGCCTGGAGGTAGTCGTCGGCGTTCTCGTATTCGTCGGGAATGGGGAAGTCGGGAAGCTGCGGTTTGCCGAACTCGATCTCCACGTTGGCCCGCTCGGCGATCAGCAGCGTGTTGTCGCAGGCCGGGACGAGGTCGGAGAACACATGGCGCATCTCCGCCGCCGTCTTGAGGTAGTGCTCGCTGCCATCGAACTTCAGGCGGTCGGTGTCGCTGACCAGCGAGCCGGTTTGCACGCACAAAAGGGCATCGTGGGACTCGGCATCGTGTCTATGGGTGTAGTGGCTGTCGTTGGTGGCCAATAGGGGGGCATTGATCTGGCGGGCCAGCCGGATCAGTTCGGGGTTGGTGCGAATCTGCGCGTCGATGCCGTGGTCCTGGATCTCTACGAACAGGTTCTCCTTGCCGAAGATGTCCTGGAGGCGGGCCGCCTTGGCCACCGCATCGTCGTAGTCGTTGCGCAGCAAGGCCTGGAGCACATGGCCGCCCAGACAGCCGGTGGAGCAGATCAGCCCCTCGCTGTGCTCGGCCAAAAGCTCCCAGTCGAGCCGGGGCTTGTAGTAGTAGCCCTCAAGGAACGCCCGGCTGGACAGCTGGATGAGGTTCTTGTAGCCGGTGTTGTTCTCGGCCAAAAGGGTGAGGTGGTAGTAGAGCTTATGGCCGCCCTCGGTGATGCCGCCGCTGTCGTCGACCTTGCCCCTCCGGGCGGGCCGCTCACTCCGGTTCTCGTGGGCCATGTAGGCCTCGGTGCCGATGACCGGCTTGATCCCCTCGGAAAGGCAGCTCTTGTAGAAGTCGACAACCCCGTACATGTTGCCGTGGTCGGTCATTCCCAGCGCGGGCTGCCCGTCGGCGGCGGCGGCCTGGACGAGCTCGCTCACCCGGGAGGCGCCGTCGAGGATGGAGTACTCGGTGTGTACGTGGAGGTGGGTGAAGGAACTGGACACGGCGCTCCTGTGGACGATCTGTGGCCTGCTTGTGGATAACTACAGGCTTGTGGTTTGGCCTACCCCGACCATACCAAGACCCGGCGACACGTGCTGATCGACGACTGATTCCCCGCGTTTCCCCTGATTATAGGGTACGAGAGGAATGAACTAGAGGTACGTGCCCGGGGCCCGGTCGGGTCCGGGGGCGGCGGCTCCGGGGGGAAGTTCGGCCCGGATATTGGCCAGCTGTTGCTGCGCGGAGACCTGCTGGGCGAACAGCGCCGCCTGGATGCCCTGAATGAGACCCTCCAGCCAGCCCACCAACTGGGCCTTGGCTACTTGTAGCTCGGCTTGGCTGGGGGGGTGATCCTCGGGAAACGGCAGGATCAGGCGATCCAGCTCCTCGCGCAGATCGGCGGACAGCGCCGAGCCCAGTTCCTCAATCGAGGTGGCGTAGATGTCCCGCAACCGGTCGCGGCTGGATTCGTCCAGCGAGGACTGGCGAACTTCGTCCAAGAGCTGCTTCATCATCGTGCCGACCCTCATCACCTTGGCCGGCTGTTCGATGGCCTCTCCGGCCGTCTCCGGCTCAGCTGGCCCGCTGACGGGATGGGGCCCATCGTGAACAACCTCGGCGGCCTCCGCGGGCATCGGCTGACGGGTGTCGGACATGGCTGGCAATCTACCCGCTGCTACCGAGACCCGGACAACGTTGTTCAGCCTCGGGTTCCATAGGCGGCCAGACAGGGGACCAGCATCTCGGCTGAGGTAAGCGAGCCGTGGCGGGCGATCAGCTGAAAAATCGGCTTGGACTCGTTGCCGGCAGGACTCCGATCCGGAGGCTTGGGCTCGGTGAACGCCACCGGGTCGCGGGGGACCAAGGCCACGTCACCCATCCGCGACCGGGCCTCCGGGCCTACGTAGGGACCAAGCCACCCCTCATCCAGCACCTGCTGCCTCCCGGCTACCAGGCCATATTGGCCGTAGCGCTCGGTGGCCACGCTCAGGAGCTCGCCAGCCCGGCCGGGTCGGGCGTGCAGCCAACGGAACCGGGCCTCCCCCGAGACCACCGACGACAGGGCCAACACGTCGCGGGCCAGCTCGACGGTGGCATCGCCCACCATGACCTGGCCGTGGTCAGATACCACCAGCAGCGCGGCCTCTGGTGGCAGCGCGGCGAGGAGTTGCCCCACCAAATGGTCCACTTCGGCATACTCCGCGTCCAGGTAAGGGCCGAATCCGTATTCGTGGGCCACCCGGTCGGGTCCGTCGTAGTAGGCGTACACCAGTGGCGCGCCGCCGTCCACCAGCATCTGCACCTCTACCGCAATGGAACTGGTCAGCTTGTAGCCCCGGTGGTCGACACCGTCGAGATGGGCCCGGGTGAAGCCGGTCCCGCGAAACTCGCTCCGGCCCACTGCTGGCACCCGCCGCCCGAAAAAGGCGGGCCGGGTTTGCACCTGCTCGGGCACGATGTTCTTGCGGGCATCGGCCTTCTTCGGCCCCGCCGTCCACCGCAGGGCGTTCAGAACCTGCCCCTGGATGTGAATCTGATAGCCGATCAAGCCGTGCTCGCCGGGAGCTGCGCCAGTAGTCAGCGAGGTCAGCGCCGTGGTCGTCGTGGTGGGGGCCACCGTGGTGATAGCGCCGCCCTCCATGCCCGACAGCACCGGAGCCAACCCGGTTCGCTCCTGAAGCTGCTCCCACCCCATGCCGTCCACCAGCAACAGCACCACTGCTTTGGCCTCGCGGGCCGGGGTGGGCAGCCAGCCCGAGGCATCCGGCGGGCCGAGCAGGGCGGGCACCACGTTGCTCAAACAGGCTGCCCGGTAGTCGGGCAGCACCGGAAAGCCCGTCGCCGGACTGCCAGCGGCCAAGCTGTCGTTGTCGGGGTGACGCTCCATCCGGCCTTCAACCTAATCGGCACCACTAGGGTGAGAGGCGGTGAGAGTATCGACCCGTGGGGACTACGCCAGCCGGGCGCTGCTGTCTCTGGCCCTGCACGCCGACGAGTCCGGTCCCACCTCGGCGCGGGACATCGCCGAGCGCACCGGACTCCCCCAGCCTTACCTGGAGCAGATCCTCCAAGCACTGAAGGGTGCCGGGCTGGTGCGCTCCAAGCGGGGAGCGGGGGGTGGCTACGCCCTGGCCCGACCGGCCTGCGATATCAGGCTGAGCGAGATAGTGAGCGCAGTGGACGGGCCCATCGTTCTGGGTGACTTCGGCGAGCCCCATGGTGACGGCGCCTGCGACCACGAGGGCCAGTGCGTGCTCTTGGCCATTTGGACCCATGTGGGCGACATCATGCACGACCTGCTCAGCAACTACACCCTGGCCGACATCGCCAAGACGGCCAACGGCCTGCTCCCCTGGCCCGGATCCGACAGATCTTCCAGTTAGCCGCGGAGTAGCCGGTAGAGCCGGGAGAGATCCACGGGGAGCTCGGCCTCGAAGGAGAGCTGCTCGCCGGTGCTGGGATGGTCGAAAGCCAGCCGACGGGCGTGCAGTGCGGGGCGGCTGATGCCAAGAACGGTCGGGCCGCCGTAGAGATCATCGCCCAGAACCGGGTGGCCGATGGCGGCCAAATGCACTCTGATCTGATGAGTTCGGCCTGTTTCCAACTCCAACTCCAAACAGGCGGTGTCATACGGGACCGCCTCTTCGGACGGCTCGGAGCTGACCGGCATTCGAGCCGTCACCCGATAGTGAGTTCGGGCCGGACGACCGTCGGCGGTCACAGCCATCTTGACGGGGTGCCGAGCTGAGCGACCCACGGGGGCGTCCACCACCCCCCGGTCATCGGCCGGCATCCCCGCCACGAGGGCGGTATAGCCCCGGTGCACCTCCCGGCCGCCCAACGCCGCGGTCAGCACCTCATAGCTATCCGGAGTACGGGCCACCATGAGCAGCCCCGAGGTGCCTCGGTCGAGCCGGTGGACGATGCCGGGGCGCTCCGGTGCACCGACCTCAGCGATTTCGGGGAATCGAGCGATCAGGCCGTTTACCAACGTCCCGGTTGCATGGCCCGGTCCAGGATGGACCACCAGATCAGCGGGCTTGTTCACCACGATCACCTGTTGGTCGGCATACACCACTTCGATCTCCACTGAGTGATCAGGCGTCAGCGCTGGTCGGCCCACCGCGGGAACCTCCGACAGCGTGATCCGATCGCCGGTGGCCATCCGCTGCGACCGTCCGGCCGCGGGGACACCGTTGACCGCCACCTTCTGGCCGTCAACCAGGCGGGCGGCCTCGGTTCGGCTGCATTCCCAAACCAGTGCGACCACCCGGTCGAGGCGCTCGCCGGCCAGCGCCTCGGGAACAACCTCCTCAGGCCTCATCAGCCTCGCCAGGATTGTCAGTCCCGTCGGCAGACTGGGGCTGGCGATAGCGGGGAGCGATCAGAACCAGGGCGATCCCGGCCACCACAATGGCGGAGTCAGCCGCATTGAACACCGGCCACCACTGGAGGTCGATGAAGTCGACCACTGCCCCACCCAGAAATCCGTCGCCGGACCGCACCGCCCTGTCGGCCAGATTGCCGATGGCGCCACCCAGCACCATGCCCAGAAGCACCGGCGGCAGCGCCAGTCGGCGGCCTCCCCAGCTGGCCCATGCCACCACGATCACGAACAACAGGGCCACCACCGCGATCACGGTCTCCAAACCCTGGCCCACGCCAAAGGCGGCTCCGGTGTTGTGGACCAGATGAAGTCGCAAGGTCCAGACCAAATCGATGTCCCGGTCGCTCAGCGCCTCAAGTGCCCACCATTTGGTCAGTTGATCTACAGCCACCACGAAGGCGGCCACCCCCAACAAGACCAGATTGTGGCGGCGAGATCGGAGATCTGTCTCGGGGGTCTTAGAACCCACCGGCTTTATGCTCAACCCGCTCCGCCGCCCACGGAATGGCATTGAGACGCTGCCGGGGAATCGGCTTGCCCGAAACCAGGCAGATGCCGTACGTGCCGTCGTCAATCCGAGCCAAGGCGGCGTCGATCTGATCGACCGCGGCGCGGGCATGGGCGCTGAGAGCCAGGTCCCGCTCCCGCTCCACCGCCAAGGTGTCGCCCTCGCCCGATTCCTCATCGAACTGGACATCTCCTGGTTCTCTCTCCTCTACCAGGGAATCGGCTTCGGCCTTTAGACGGGTGGCGGAATCGATGTAGCGGCTGCGCTCCTCCAAAAGGAGCCGCCGCTGCTTGTCAAGGTACTTCTTGTCGAACAGCGGCTTCTTCGCCGCGGGCTTCTTCGCCGCGGGCTTTTTGGCCGCGGGCTTCTTCGCCGCGGGCTTGCTGCCGCCGGCCTTGCTCTTGGCAGATGTCTTTGGTGCGGTCTTCTTCGCAGCCATTGCAGGCGGCAGTGTAGCCGCCGCTGCCGCCAATTACTTTCAAATGGTCCAGGGAGGCTTAACAATGTCTGAACCGGCCCTAGGACGGGTTATTTTGTGATTTCCTGCCATGCCTGGAGGCCCGTTGTCCGATCCGACCACCCCCTATTCCGAAGTGGACCCCAAACCCTCCTTCCCGGAGATCGAGCGGCGGGTGCTGGAATCGTGGAACCAGGACAAGACCTTCGCCCATTCGGTGCAGGTTCGGCCCGCGGGCGCCGACGGCGACAACGAGTACGTGTTCTACGACGGCCCCCCGTTCGCCAACGGACTCCCCCACCACGGGCACCTGCTTACCGGCTACGTGAAGGACGTGATCCCCCGCTACCACACCATGCGGGGCCGCCGGGTAGAGCGCCGTTTCGGATGGGACTGCCACGGCTTGCCCGCCGAGATGGAGGCCGAGAAGGAACTGGCGGTGTCGGGCCGGGCCGCCATCACTGCCTATGGCGTTGACCGCTTCAACGACTACTGCCGCCAATCGGTGCAGCGCTACACCCGGGAGTGGGAGACCACCGTGACCCGGCAGGCTCGCTGGGTGGACTTTGAGAACGACTACAAGACCATGGACCTGCCCTATATGGAATCGGTCATGTGGGCGTTCAAGACGCTGTGGGACAAGGGCCTCGTCTATGAGGCCTACCGGGTGATGCCCTATTCGTGGGCGGCCGAGACCCCGCTGTCCAACTTCGAGATCCGCCTGGACGACGCCACCCGACCCCGGCAGGACCCTGCCATCACCGTGGCCTTCGATCTGATGCCCGAGCCCGGCGACCCTGGGGCACTGCGCCTGCTGGCCTGGACCACCACCCCCTGGACCCTGCCATCCAATCTGATGCTGGTGGTGGGCCCGGAGGTGGAGTACGCCATCGTGGAGCACGACGACGGCCACGTCATTCTGGCTGCGGAAACGCTGGAGGCCTATGGGGCCGAGTTGGACCAGGGCCGGGTGGTGGGAACCGTGGCCGGGACCGAGTTGATCGGGCGGCGCTACCAGCCACTTTTCGACTACTTCGCTCCCCTCATCTCAGACGGCGCCTTCCGGGTGGTGGGGGCCGACTTCGTGGACACCGCCGAGGGCACCGGAGTTGTGCACGCGGCCCCTGGCTTCGGTGAAGAAGATCAGCTGGTAGCTGAGGCCAACGGCGTGCCCGTAGTGGTGCCGGTGGACGACCAGGGCTGCTTCACCGCCGACGTGTCCGACTGGTCAGGAACGAACGTTTTTGAGGCGAACAACGGCATCATCGCCCGGCTCAAGGAGCAAGGGCGTATCTTGCGCCACGCCACTTACGAGCACAACTATCCCCATTGCTGGCGCACCGACGAGCCGATCATCTACCGGGCGCTCAGCTCGTGGTACGTGCGGGTCACCGAGATCCGCGACCGGATGCTGGCGTTGAACCAGCAGATCAACTGGGTGCCAGGCCATGTGCGCGACGGCCGGTTCGGCACCTGGCTGGAAGGGGCTCGCGATTGGTCGATCAGCCGGAACCGGTTCTGGGGTTCGCCCATCCCGGTGTGGCGCAGCGACAATCCCGAGTACCCCCGAGTCGACGTCTACGGCAGCCTGGACGAGATCGAGCGGGATTTCGGGGTGCGACCAGTCGACTTGCACCGTCCGTTCATCGACGAGCTGACCCGGCCCAATCCCGACGACCCCACTGGCGCATCTGTCATGCGGCGGGTTCCCGAGGTGTTGGACTGCTGGTTTGAGTCGGGGTCGATGCCCTTCGCCCAGGTTCACTACCCGTTCGAAAACAAGGAGTGGTTTGAGCACCACTTCCCGGCCGACTTCATCGTGGAGTACATCAACCAGACTCGGGGCTGGTTCTACACCCTCCACGTCCTGGCCTCCGCCCTGTTCGACCGGCCGGCGTTCAACAACGTGATCTGCCATGGCATCCTGCTCGACGCCAAGGGCCGGAAGCTGTCCAAAAAGCTCAGGAACTACACCGAGCCCGAGGAGATCTTCGAGACCAAGGGGGCTGACGCCCTGCGCTGGTACCTGATGGGCTCGCCCATCGTCCGGGGCGGCGACCTCCGCCTGGACGACTCGGGGATCGACGACGTGCTCCGTCAGGTGATCATCCCAATCTGGAACGCCTATTACTTCTTCGCACTGTACGCCAATGCCGACGGCGTCCAGGCCAAGCCTCGAACCGGCTCCGAGGAACTCTTGGACCGCTACATCCTGGCCAAGACCCGTCAGTTGGTCGAGGCAGTCACCCAGCGCATGGACGCCTACGACCTGCCTGGCGCGGCCTCCGAGCTGGAGGGGTTCATCGACTCCCTCAACAACTGGTACATCCGCCGCAGCCGAGACCGTTTCTGGGCGCCAGCCCGCCCGTCGTCGGCCGACGACAAGCAAGACGCCTACGACACGCTGTACACCGTGCTCACCACCCTGACCCGACTGCTCGCCCCATTCCTGCCCCTGGTGTCCGAGGAGATCCACCGGGGACTCACGGGGGAGACGAGCGTCCACCTGTCCGATTGGCCCGACCCTGCCGAACTGCCAGCCGATCCTCAGTTGGCCGCGGCCATGGACCGGGCGCGTGACGTGTGCTCCACTGGGCTGCGTGTGCGGGAGGACGAGGGGATACGGGTCCGCCAGCCCCTGCTGTCGCTCACCGTGGCCGGCCGGGAAGTGGACACCTTGGCGCCGTTCACCTATCTGATCGCTGATGAGGTGAACGTGAAGGAGGTTCTTCTCAGCCGCGACCTGACGGCCTACGGACAGTTTGTGCTCCGTCCCAACGGCCAAGTGCTGGGCCCCCGTCTGGGCCAGGATGTGCAGGAGGTGTTCGCCGCCGCCAAATCCGGCCGCTGGGAGCAAAGCCCCGACGGCACTGTCACGGTTGCCGGGCACACGTTGTCAGACACCGAGTTCGAACTGGCTCTCAACCCGGTTGAGGGCACCACAGCCGCCGCATTGCGCACCAACGATGCCCTGGTGGTCCTCGACACGGCCGTCAGCCCCGAACTGGCCGCCGAGGGGATAGCCCGAGATGTGGTCCGGGCGATCCAGGCCGAGCGCAAGAATCAAGACCTGGACGTCACCGATCGGATCGCAGTGAAGCTGACTGCGGGAACGGAGATAGTTGAAGCCGTCAAGGTCCACCAGACTTACGTATGCGAACAAGTTCTGGCCGTCGGCGATCTAGAGCTCATTGCCGCAGAGGTTGAGGCAGTGTCAGCCGGCGAATCGGATATAGACGCGGGTCGTTTGCAAGTCCACTTGGAAAGAGCTGAGTAGCGATACAGAAAGTCAGCTGTTTTGGTAGTCGGTCTGCTCCATGCGGCGCCGTTCTTCGGCCGACACCTCCACGTTGGAAGGGGTCAGCAGATACACGTGGTCGGCGACACGCTCCATCCGGCCGTCCAGTCCATAGCAGAGACCGCTGGAGAAGTCGATAAGCCTCCGAGCCACCTCCCGGCTGCCGTGCTGCAGGTTCACGATGACCGCCTGACCACCTCGGAAGCAGTCTCCCACGTCTTTTGCATCGTCAAACGAGGTGGGAGTCACCACTGACGGTTTGGAAGAAACCGAGGGTATGGGACGGACAAAGCTGGTGTGGGGCTGGTCGCCCCTGGCCTCGCCCTCAGCCGGCTCGCTCGACGGTATCGGTCGAACCGAGCCGGTATCGCCTCCCGGCGAATACTGGTCCTCGGATGTCGGCGCCACGAGGCGCATGTCGGGCTCCTGCTCCATGTAGCCCCCGGAGGGAAACTCCTCCTCCGTCCCGAACCCGAGCCAAAACTTTGTTTTCTGCCACATGGATGACATAGGCGCATCCCCCTCTCGGCAGTCGCTCACTTGATCCTGTCGATGGTACAGGAAGCAGCCCCCGAATCGGGGACAGAGGGTTCTGACCCCTCTCCCCTGAGCAGCGTTGAAACCCTCAGCGAGGGCGAGGGCCGAACAGCGCGGTGCCCACCCTGACCATGGTGGCACCCTCCTCCACCGCGATTTCGATGTCGCCACTCATGCCCATAGACAGCTCAGAAAGGCCAAGATCAGCGGCTTGGGTCGCCAGCAGTCGGAAACCAGGACGAGCGCGCTCTGGAGGGCCGGGCTCTCCCACCGCCATCAGGCCCACGACTTCGAGACCGGCCCGCTGGCAGCCAGTGACCAGTTGAGCGGTGTCTGTTGGCGGGCATCCCCCGCGTTCTCCAATGCCGGCGACGTCCACTTGGACCAGGACGCGGGCACCCGGTGCCCGCCGGGCGATCTCGACCCCAGCCTCAATGCGGTCCACGCTTTGCCACAAGTCCACGAGGTGGGCGATCTTGCGGATCTTGTTGCGCTGGAGCCGGCCGATGAAGTGCCAGCGAGGTCGGATCTCGGCGTCCAACTCTTCACTGACACCGTCCGCTTTGGCCAGCAGTTCCTGGGCATAGTTCTCCCCCACATCCATAAGCCCGGCGCCCACCGCGGCGACCACCGTCTCGGGGCCGAAGCCCTTGGTCACAGCCACCACCTGCACTTGATCGCCCCCGACGCGAGCCAGCCGCTCTCGCAGGGCGCCCAAGTGCTGCGTGACTTCTGACGCGCTGGTCACGGGATCGGCCAACCGAGGCCGGCCATCGGGCTACCGAAGGAAGGAGGGGATGTCGAACTCGTCGTCGACATCGGAGGCCAACAGATCGTCGTCTGCTCCACCGAACACATCGGCCACGTCCGACGGACCCGCAGATTCGGAAACCGACATCCGAGTGGCTCGCTCGCCTTCCCACCGGTCGAATCCGGCGGCGATCACCGTCACTCGGATGTGGTCGCCCATCGAATCGTCCACCACCGTGCCGAAGATGATATTGGCGTCGGGATGGGCAACTCCCTGGACGATCTCCGCGGCCTCGTTCACTTCGAAGATGCCCAGATCTGGACCGCCTGAGATACTCAGCAGGATCCCGCGGGCACCCTCGATGGAGGCTTCGAGCAGCGGGCTGGCGATGGCCTTGCGGGCCGCGCTGGCCGCCCGCCCCTCGCCGGAGGAGATGCCGACGCCCATGAGCGCCGACCCGGCGTCCTGCATCACCATCCGCACATCGGCGAAGTCGGTGTTGATGAGCCCCGGGGTGGTGATCAGGTCAGTGATCCCCTGCACTCCGTGCAGCAGCACCTCGTCGGCCTTGCGGAACGCGTCCACAACCGAGGTGTGGTCGTCAGAGATGGAGAGCAGCCGGTCGTTGGGGATGACGATCTGGGTATCGACCTTGTCCCTGAGGGCCTGGATCCCGCCCTCGGCCTGCACCGAGCGGCGCCGGCCCTCAAAGCCGAATGGCCGAGTCACCACCGCGATGGTGAGCGCGCCGATGCTCTTGGAGATCTCTGCGATGACCGGGGCAGCCCCGGTTCCGGTGCCGCCTCCCTCGCCCGCGGTGATGAACACCATGTCGGCGCCGCTGAGCGCCTCTTCGATGTCCTTGCGGTGATCGGTCGCCGCCTGGGCGCCGACTTCGGGATCGCTGCCTGCGCCCAACCCTCGAGTCAACTCTCGACCAATGTCGAGCTTGACCTCGGCTGAACTCATGAGCAGAGCCTGAGCGTCGGTGTTGACAGCTACGAACTCGACGCCGCGCAAGCCAGCTTCAATCATGCGGTCAACCGCGTTGACACCGCCGCCGCCCACGCCAATGACCTTGATGACTGCCAAGTAGTTCTGGGGTTCAATCATGGGGATTCCTCACTCCAAAGCTCAAACCTTCACTCTCAACAAACGGTTTATCTGAATGAGAGATTGAGGCTTTAGAACCTATTCCTCTAGTTGAGGTATATCTAGCTTAAGGGCAGGCGTCCTTTGGGGTCAAGCTCGGAAGCTCAGGGACGCTCAGATCGATCTTCTGCAACCGCTCCAAACAGTCTTCGTCGACGACTCTGGCCAACATAGTGGCCAGCGCAACCGCCTTCCCGCGCGGGTCGTCTCGGCCTCCCCATAAGACCTCCCCTCCTCCGGGAAGATCCACAATCACCTGCCCGTTCACCAAAGAAATCGACCCGATGTCCTCCCCTTGAAGAGGTATCAAAGCCTCGCTGGCCTCCAAGAGGGGCAGGGCGGCACTTCGCAGCCACCCCCCTGGTTGGGGAACCGGGCTGATCAACACCACCGGCAGGTTGGCAGAAGTCGTGGTGACTTCGAGCACTCTTCCCTGGCCATCAGCCAGCGCCCATCCCTCATCCACAGGGATCTGGGCCACTGCTTCTCGCTCAGTGACATCGAAGGTGACCTTTCCCCCCCAGGTCCGGCTGGACCGAACTTGATCCACCCACGGCAGGGCGGCAATGGACTTTCGGGGACCCGACAAATCCAGCCCCAAGAGCGGGGTTCCCACCTCTACCCCCGCGGCCTCCAAGATCTGGTCAGCGCCCGTGCGCGGCCCGCCGATGACCTCGATCTCGTCCACATCCAGAAGAGGACTCTGGGAAATCCCGAAGCCCGCGGCCACCAAGACAAAGGCAACCCCCACGGTGATCCATACCCGAAGCCGGCGACGGGTCCGAACGTCATTGCGCCGAGCCTCGATCCGGGGATCAACCGGAGGGAGCTGATCTTTGTGCTTGTCTTCAGGTGTCTGATCCGAGGACATCTCAGCCTGCCTGATCACTCCACGGGCCTGAACCGAAACCGATGAGACGGGTCTCTGGCTGCAATGAGACTCCGGACCTCTCCTGGACTTGCGCGAAGACATCGCACATCAGCGCGAAGACATCGTCGGCCGAGCCATCCCGGTCGGCGACGAAGAAGTTGGCGTGCTTGTCTGAGACCGAGGCAGTGCCCACCCGGCGCCCTTTCAAGCCCGCGGCGTCGATGATCCGCCCGGCGTGGTCGCCGGGGGGGTTGGTGAACACGGAGCCTGCATTCTGTCCTCCGGGCTGATTCTCGCGCCTCCACGCCACTATGTCGGCAATGAGGGCCTGCGAGGCTGCCTCGTCCCCTGTGGCCAACCCCATTTCGGCCCACACAACCAAGTGGTGGTCGGCCAACGCGGAGCTCCGGTAACCCAGCTTGAGCCGCTCCACATCCCACTGCTCCACACCGCCGACTCCTAGATCGACCACTTCGGCCCGGATCAGGGATGCGGCCATGTCGGCACCGTGCCCACCAGCGTTCATGCGGACCCCGCCTCCCAATGAACCCGGCACCCCAACCGCCCACTCGAAGCCGGTCAACCCGGCAGCCGCGCTCCGGCGGGCCAACACCGGAAGCCCAGCCGCAGCCCCGGCCCTGAGCCGCTGGCCATCGACCTCTACCCAGTCGTGCCCGGCGCCCAGCCCCACGGCCACGCCGTCGAATCCGGCGTCAGCCACCAGCAAGTTGGAACCCTTGCCCACCACCAGCACAGCTGTGCGGTGGGCGGCCAGTGTCTCGGCCACCGCGGTCAAGTCGACGTCAACGGCGAGGGTCGCACCGACCCGAGCCGCGCCCCCCACCCGGTAGGTGGTGTCGGGACCGATCGGGTGTTCTCGGCTCACCGCTTCTGACCCCAGAACCTCAGCCAGATCCTCAGCCAGCTGGCCCCAGTCGCAGATGCTCATCGTCGCCCGGCGAGCATTGAGATCACCCGCTCTGGCACCTCGGTCAGATCACCGGCCCCCAGGGTCAAACACAGGTCGCCGGGGCGCAGCACACCAACCAGATGGTTGGCGGCGTCATCGAGGCCCGCCACATAGGACGCGTCCCACCCCGGGTGGGCGTCGGTCACCGCCTGCCAGATGAGCTTCCCGGAAACCCCGGGGATGGCCGGTTCTCCCGCGGAGTAGATGTCGGTGATGATCACCGCGTCGGCGGCCTCGAAGCAGTGGGCGAACTCCGTCCAAAGCTGCGAGGTCCGGGTGTAGCGGTGGGGCTGGAACACGCACACCACCCGATCCCAACCCCCTTCAGATGCGGTCTTCAACGCACAAGCCACTTCGGTGGGCAGGTGGGCATAGTCGTCGATGAAGTCGACTCCAGCGGCCGTGCCACGGTGCTCGAACCGCCGGGCCACCCCTTCGAACCCGGCCATGGCGTTGGCGGCATCAGACCAGTCCACCCCCAGCTCGCAGGCCATGGCCAGCGCCCCCAACGCGTTGAGGGCGTTGTGATCTCCGGGCATGGGCACGGTCACCGGTCCCAGCGACCCGTCGCTGCCGGTGACCTCGCCGACGATCATGTTCCGGTCGCGGCGCCGGGTTGTCCAGCGGTAGTCGGCCTCAGGCCCGGTGCCATAGAGAACCCGGTCGCAGTTCTCAGAGGCCTTGACTGCACCGGCGTCGTCGGCGCACACCACCAACCCATCGGCGGCACCGGCGCAAAACCGGGCGAATTCCGCCTCCAGCTCGGCCACCGGGCGGTCGCGGCGCAGATGATCGGGCTCGACGCTGGTCACCACCGCCCGGCTCACGATCAGCTCCCCGAACGTTCCGTCGCTCTCGTCGGCCTCCACCACGAGCCACGGCCCTTCCGACCAGCGGGCCCCGATGCTGCCGTCGGCCAAGACTGCACCCACGACGAATCCCGGATCAGCCCCCACCGCCATGAGCACGTGGGACAGCATGGCCGCGGTGGTGGTTTTTCCGTGGGTACCGGCCACCGCCACGGTGGACCTCAGCGCGGTAATTGCCGTCAGGATCTCGGCCCGGCGGTACACGGGAATGCCCTCCTGCCGGGCCGCGGCCACCTCGGGGTTGTCATCGCCCACGGCGGTGGATCGGGCCACCAAATCAGCACCGGAAATCTGGGCCGCGTGGTGGCCGACGAAAACGTCCACCCCGATCTCCCGCAGACGGTCGAGCACGGCTGAGTCGGCCGAATCGCTGCCGCTGACTCGACATCCCAACCCGTGCAACACCACGGCAATGGCCGACATCCCTGCCCCGCCCACCCCCAAGAGGTGAACCCGGGCTGTCGGGCACAAATCGACCATGGCTCTATTGTTGCTTCCCCCGGTTGCCTCGGTGGGAACTGCGGGCGTGCTGCTCCAAAAGATCGGCCACTCGATTGTCGGCGTCTCGGAGACCGACACCGGCCGCCTCTTGTCCCATGGCCCCCAAAAGACCGGGAACCTTCAGCAGGCTGTCCACTTCTTCGACCATGCGGGTGCCGCCCATCTCAGCGTCGGGAACCACAACGGCCCCTCCGACAGCAGCCAGATAGGCGGCGTTGGCCGTCTGGTGATCGCCGGGCGCTCCCGGCAGCGGAACCAGCACCGACGGCAACCCGAGAACTGCCAACTCGGCCACGCTCGACGCTCCGGCTCGTCCCACCACTAGATCGGCGGCGGCATACACCGTGGGCATGTCCATCTCGTACTCCACCGCCTTGTAGTCCAGCGCGGCGCGAGACAGGTCGGGTCGCAGGTGAGCCAGCTCCTGCCAATCTCTCCGACCGATCACATGGTGTACCGCCAGATCTTCCCGATCGGCCCAGTGGCCAACCGCTTCGAACGCGGCTCGGTTGATTCGGGCCGCGCCCAGCGACCCGCTGGCCACAACCACCAGACGGCGTTCCTCACCCACCTCGAGGGAGGCTCGGGCCGCAAGCCGGTCATTGTCCCGGTTGACCCTCTGGACCTCGTCGCGCACCGGATTGCCGGTGAGCACCGCCCGGGGCAATTTGGTGCTTGGGAATGACACCGCGGAAGCCCGAGCCCAACGCCCCGCCAAGCGATTGGCCACGCCAGGCACAGCGTTCTGCTCGCACACGACCAACGGAATCCTGAGCAGTCGAGCTGCCAGAGCGCAGGGCACGCTGGCGTAGCCTCCCAACCCCAGCACAACCGCCGGCCGCAGGCCCCGCAGCAGTCCTGTGGCCTGAACCACGGCCTGGGCCAGCCCCCAGGCTGACGACAGGTTCTGCCACGACAGCTGCCGCTTGATTCCCCGCCCGGGTAGCATGGTCAACTCGAATCCGGCAGCCGGCACCAGATCTCGCTCCACTCCCCGGGCCGAGCCCACAAAGTGGATTCTCTCGGGTTCATAGCCGCGCCGAACCAACGCCCGGGCCACTGCCAATCCGGGGTGGACATGGCCTGCGGTCCCGCCTCCGGCAATCACCGCCCACACCGGGGAACCGTCAGAAGGACGTTGCCCTTCTTCTGACCCGTCCGGCTGAGCTGGGAGGTTCACGGTTCGACTCGGATTTGTCGGGCAATGCTCAACAACAAACCGGCGGCTGCCATGTTCATCAACAGTGCAGAGCCGCCGACTGACAAGAACGGGAGGGGAACCCCGGTGATCGGCAGTACTCCTACCACCGCGGCAATGTTCACGAACGCCTGGCTGCCCACCCAAATGGTGATGCCTGCGGCCAATACTTGCCCGAATCGGTCGGGGCTGCGGAGGGCCACGCCGATCCCACAGAACACAAACCCAGCGAATAACCCGATCACGAATATCGCACCCAGCCAACCCATCTCCTCAGCCAGAACAGCGAAAATGAAGTCGGTGTGGGCCTCGGGCAGGAATCCCCACTTGATCCGGCTCTCCCCCAACCCGACGCCGGTGGGGCCGCCCGAGGCGATGCCCACCCGAGACTGGATCGACTGCCAGCCGGAGTCGAGCGGATCGGCCCACGGGTCGAGCAGCGACAGCACCCGGTTGCGGCGGTAGCCCGACCCCCAGGCGGCCAGCGCGGCCGCCCCTGCGCTGAACAGCGACCATCCGGTCAGCGGGAGAAGGGGCACTCCAGCCATGAATAGCGCGGCGAAGGCGATCAATCCGATGATCACCGCAGTGCCCAGATTCGGCTGGAGCAGGATGAACCCGGCCATAAGGCTGCACACCACTAGCACCGGCCGAATAGTGACCCGGGCATTGTCTTCTTGGCCCGCCTTGTCGGCCAGCCAGGCGGCGGCGAACAGGGCCATGGCCAGCTTGGCCAGCTCAGAGGGCTGGAAGCTGATCGGGCCGAAGTAGATCCATCGGGTAGCCCCTTTGGCCGTCGTGCCGATTCCCGGCACAAGCACGGCTATCAGCAGCAGCATGGTGAGCGCCACCACGGCATTGGCGTACTTCCGCCAGTACCGATAGTCCACCCGCATCATCAGGACCATGGCGACCAGCCCCCCGATGCTCCACACGAGCTGACGCTGAAAGGTGAACCAGGTGGACTGGCCCACATAGAGCCCGGTGACCGACGAGACCGAAAGCACCATGACAAGGCCGATGGCCGTGAGGGTTATGACCGATCCGAACAGCACGTAAAAGGGCGCGGTGGCTTGGCCCACGGGCGCCGACCGGAGTGCTGTCGCCCACGCTCGTCGTGGGACCCGGGGAGTAATGGCGGTCATGGCGACCCTCCGATCATCTCTCGAACGAGCTGGGCGAAGTGATCGCCCCGCTCGGCGTAGGAGCCGTACCAGTCGAAAGAGGCGCAACCCGGCGACAGCAGCACCGCGTCGCCGATTCGGGCCCGCTCGGCTGCCAATCTCACCGCTTCGTCCATCGACTCTGCCGGCGTCGCCGGGCACCGCCCGGCAAAGGCCTCTTCTACGTCGGATGCGGCCTCTCCGATGGCCACGACGGCGCGCACCCCGTCGGCAACCTCGCCCAGCGGTCGCAGGTCGAGGCCTTTGTTGCGCCCCCCGGCGATGAGTACCGCTGGCGCCGCCGACCGCACTGCGGCCCACACCGCGTGGGGGGTGGTGGCTTTGGAGTCGTCGTAGTAGCGAACGCCGCCGTGCTCGGCCACCAGCGTCATCCGATGGGGCAACCCGGTCCACTCCCTCATGGCTGCCCTCACTCCCTGCAAATGGGCCCCCCCGGTCATAGCCACCGCTGCCGCGGCCAGCTGGTTGGACAGCTCGTGGGGCTGCGACCGGCGCAACTCCGCGATATCGGCCAACTTCTCCGACTTTGCCCACAGCGCCCCGTCACTCACCCGATAGTCGCCCTCGCTGAGTCCGTACGTCACTACCCGGCCTTTGCCGGGAGTGTGGGAGACAACGACCGCATCGTCTCGGTTCACCACCGCAGTGGTGTGCTCATCGGCCTGGCGCCACAACGCGGCCTTGGCCTTCCGATAGCTGTCCAGCGACGCGTGAACGTCGAGATGGTCGGGGGCGAAGTTCAACCATGCCCCTACCGAGGGGCGAAAACACTGGCTGTGGCCCAGCCGGAAAGAAGATGCCTCCACCACGAACGCGGCCGGCTGAGGATCCCGGATGGCCTCCACCAGCGGGGTCTCCGTGTTTCCCGCCACGCTCGTCGCGATGCCGGAAGCCTCCAGCATGGCCGCGGCCAGAAGCGTCACCGTGGTCTTGCCGTTGGTACCAGTCACCGCCAGTGTCGGACGGGAATCCCATCGCTGGGCCAAATCGAACTCGGAGACCACCGGCGTGCCCGCGGCTGCCGCAGCACCGAGCGCGGGATGGGACTCGGGCAGCCCCGGGGTGGGAACCACTACTCGGGCATCGGCTACCAGGGCCATCCAGTCGTCAGGAGCGGGCCGCTCCAGCAGGTCGACGCCCATCGCCGCGGCTTGGCTGCGGAGCTGTTCATCGGCGGCATCGTCGGTGGCCATCACCGAATGGCCGCGCTCGGTCAACTGGGCGCAGACCGCCTGGTTGGTAACGGCGAAGCCAACCAGCAGAACAGGTGCCCGGCTCAATCTGCTCCTCCGATGGAAACGAAGTCGGCGTAGAAGAGTCCGAGCGCCACAGCAGTGGCGAACCCCGTCATGATCCAGAGCCGGATGATCACCGTGGTCTCCGGCCACCCGCCGAGCTCGAAGTGGTGGTGGATGGGAGCCATGCGGAACAACCGAGTGCCGAACACGCGGAAGCTGAACACCTGGATGATCACCGACAGGGTCTCCATCACAAACAGGCCGCCGATGATGGGCAACAGCAGGTGGGTGTTGGTGGCCAAGGCCAGGGCGGCCATGCCGGTACCCAGGGCCAGCGAACCGGTGTCGCCCATGAATATGCGGGCCGGAGCGGCATTCCACCACATGAACCCCGCACTGGCGCCCAACAGGGCCGCAGCGAGAATGGCCAAGTCCAAGGCGTGGGGGATGCCGTAGATGTCCTGGTTGCGGAAGGCCCAGAAGCCGATGATCACGAACGCGGCAAAGGCGAATATCGAGGCCCCCGCGGCCAGGCTGTCGAGACCGTCGGTCAGGTTCACCGCGTTGCTGGTGGCCAGGATCAGCAGTACCGCCCAGAGTCCCCATCCCCACGGCCCCAAGTCGATGTTCAGAGAGTCGTACCGAGTGAAGGAGAGTTCGGTGCGCACATCGGTGAGATGGATCATCAGCACTGCGAATCCCACGGCCACGATCAACAGGCCCAAGATCTTGGTCCGCTTGCCCAGTCCCAGGTTGCGCGCTCGGGAGACCTTGAGCCAATCGTCGACGAACCCGACGACACCTGAACCGATGATGGCAAGCATCACGATCAAACCGGTGCGGGTGAAGATGCCGTTGTAGAGGTCGCTGATGCCATATCCGGCCAGCGCGCCGACCACGATGGCCACTCCACCCATGGTGGGTGTCCCCGCCTTGCTGACATGGCCTTGAGGTCCGTCCAAGCGGATCGGCTGGCCGATGGAGTGCTTGCGCAGGAAGGTGATCAGAAAGCGGGTGCCGATAACCGAGGCCACCCCGGCGATGGCAACGGCGAACAAGAGGCGGATCATCGGCGTTCACCCCCGCCAGCCACCAGTTCTCGGACCACTTCTCGATCATCGAAGGGAATCACCTGGTCGCCAATCACCTGCGTGGTCTCATGGCCCTTCCCTGCTACCAGCACCACATCGCCTTCCGATGCATCGGCCAAGCAATGGGCTATGGCCTCCCGACGGTCGGGCTGAGCCGATATGGCACCCGTGTTCTTGGGCACACCGCTCAAGATGTCGGCGATTATGGCTTCGGGATCCTCTGAACGGGGGTTGTCGGAGGTGACGATGACCTGATCGGCTAGCTCGGCCGCCACCCGGCCCATCATCGGCCGCTTACTGGAATCCCGGTCGCCCCCGCATCCGAACACCACCCATAGGCGTCCAGAGCTGGCGACCAACTCCCGGGCAGCGGCCAGCACCTGAGCCAATCCGTCGGGTGTGTGGGCATAGTCCACGACCACCGTGAACGGGCGGCTGGACTCGATGGTCTCGAAACGGCCCGGCACGGGGACGGCCGACTCCAGACCGGCCACCACCTCGGGTACGCCCACTTCCAGCAACACGGCGACTTCCGCCGCGGCCAAGGCGTTGGCCGCATTGAATCGACCGATGAGCGACAGGGCGACATTGTGGCCCTGCCACCGCATGGTCAAGCCCCGCGGCCCCACTTCAACCGACAAATCTGAGGAGTCGTAGCCCAAAGTGGGAATACGGGGATCGGCCAGCAGCCGCCGACCGTATTCGTCGCCCCGGTTGACCACCGCGCGGTCGGCCATTTCGGGGGCGAAGAGGCGGGCCTTGGCCTCAAAGTACTCCTCGGCGGTGCCGTGGTAGTCGAGGTGGTCGATGGTGAGGTTGGTGAAGACCGCGACGGTGTAGCGAATCCCGTCCACCCGGTGTTGGTGCAAGGCGTGGCTGGAAACCTCCATGGCCACCGCCTCCACACCAGCCGACCGCCAGCAGGCCAGTTGACGCTGCAAGTCGAGGGACTCAGGAGTGGTTCTGGTTCCGGTTAGCGTGCCGAGCACCTTGGTTTGCAGGCCCGCAGCCGTCAGCACCGAGCCCAGCAGGCTGCACACAGTGGTCTTGCCGTTGGTGCCGGTAACTCCGATGACAGCCATGGATTGGGAAGGGTGGCCGTAGAAGGTGGAGCTGATCGGCCCCATGGCCTGGCGCACCGAAGCAGTCTCCATTTCGGGGCAGCCCAGTCCCAGTGGGCGCTCCACCACCAGGCCAACTGCTCCCCGACCAATGGCATCAGCTGCGAACTGGTGGCCGTCGTGTTCGGCACCGGGCACGCAGAAAAACAAGTCGCCGGGCTTCACCGCCCGGGAATCGTGGGCCAGCCCGGTGATCGCGGCCTGACCGCGACAGCCAACCAGCCCAGGGGCAGCCTCCGCCAGATCTTGCAGCGCCATGGCCGGTGTCGTCATGGTCCGTCCTCCGGTGGGGGCGCCTCATTGGGCACCGGCGCGGGCGCCCCCGACTCTTGAGGTGCCACTGCCTGATCAGGGTCATCGGGCGTCGGCTCAGGCGTCGCCTCGGGCGGGGGCTGGGGCGTGGGCTGGGGCGTGGGCTGGGGCGTGGGCTCGGGCGTCGGCTGGGGTGTGGGGGCGGGGGTCAGTGCCGGCGCGGACTCGGGGGTCGGCGCGGGGGCTGGCTGGGGTGTGGGGGCGGGTCCCAGCTTGGGTACGACGGTGACGAATTTGGCCGGCGGAGCAATACGGAGGCGCTGGAGGGAGTATTTGGCCAGTTCGGCAAACAGCGGAGCGGCGGCTTGGCTGGCGTAGAAGTTGGTAGTGGGTTCGTCAATCACCACGATCATCGAGAGTTGGGGATCTTCTGCCGGATAGAAGCCGGCGAACGTGGCCGTGTAGCGGCTGAACCCCTCGCTGTCCTCGTAGCTGCCGCTCGACAACACCTTCTGACCGGTTCCGGTCTTGCCAGCAATGGAGTAGCCCTCGACCTGGGCATTCCGTCCCGTCCCTTCCCGCACAACGGTGACCAGCATCTGGGTCATCTGCGCGGCCGTGCTTTCTGACACGACCCTCACCGGCTCACCTCGCTCCACCGGGATCTCCTGTCCATCAGCCCCGACCGCTGAGCGAACCAGGGTGGGCGGCACTCGCACGCCGTCGTTGGCCAAGGTGTTGTACGTCATCAGTACTTGCAGCGGAGTGGCCAAAATGCCCTGGCCCAACGCGAAGCTGCCCACGTCGGTGCCGCTCCAGTTCAAGAGCTGGGGCACCAAACCGGATGACTCCCCCTTGAATCCCAGTCCCGTAGCCGATCCCAGCCCAAACCCGGACAGGTACGCGGCCAGGCGGGTGGAGCCAAGCACCAGAGCCCATTCCACGGTGCCGGTATTCGACGAGCGGCCCAGTATCTCCTCCATGCTGTAGAGCACGGTGCCGTACTCGGTGTGGTCGGTGAACTCCTGATCGTAGAGGTGAAGCCAGTGGTTGACTTCGCGTACATGGTGCGGGGCACCCAGCCCCTCCTCGATCACACCGGAGAACACCACGCTCTTCATCACCGATCCGGGCTCATAAGACCAAGTCACCGCGCGGTTTTCGCCCAGCGAGACCGGATTGCCCTCTCGGTCTCGCCCGACAGAGGCCATGGCCAGAATTTCGCCGGTTGTGGGAACCATGATGACGACAGTGCCACTGGACGCATTGACTTGGTCGATTTGGTGCTTCAGCGCCCGCTCAGCCTCGAATTGCAAGGAGCGGTCGATGGTCAAGAACAGATCGGCACCCGGCTCCTCAGGCTTGATCTTCCGGGCGCCGGTAGGAATCGTGCGTCCATCGTGGCTGCTCTCCAGCACCATCTCGCCGGGTATTCCGCCCAGCAGGTCGTCGTATTGGTACTCGAGGCCGCTGATGCCATTGTGGTCCACGTCCACGGCTCCCACCACAGCCTGTCCCAAGCGGGCGCCAGCCGGATTGAATCGCGCCGACTCCTCCAGCAGGAACACACCGCTCAAATTGAGAGCGGCCACTTGGGCAGCCACGTTATCGGTCACGGTGCGGGCCAGATAGGCATGCTGATCGGGCTCGCTCAGCAGCTGGAAAAGCCGCCCCACGTCCATTTCCAGCACGGGGGCAAGAGCGCTTGCCGCAGCTGCTGGATCTTTTACCTGGCTTGGATCGGCCCAAACGGTCATCTGGGGCACCGATATGGCCAGCTCCACTCCATGGCGATCGAGTATTCGGCCTCGGTCAGCCGTCAGCTTGATGGTTCGTATCCGCTGTTGTTGGCCGTACTCCACGTAGGCGTCTGAGCGAAAGAGCTGAAGGTCGGCCAGCCGGACGCTGAGAACCACCCCTATCAGGGTGAAGACCACCATGATCGCGGCCCCTCGTCGGCGCAGGGAGCGAGTCCGCCCAGCTTTGTCGGAGGTGATCACCCCACTCCGCCCTCAACCAGTTCCACCGGTGCCAAATAGATGCGGCTTTCAGGTTCCACCATCCCCAATCGGTACAGGGCCTCCGCTCTGATGCGGTCGGGAGCCTCGGCCCTGGCCACGTAGAGCCGCAGCTTCTCGTTTTCCACTTGGACTTCTTCGAGCTGCTCATTCAGATCGTCGAGGGTGGCCTGGCGATCGACAATCACCGCGTGGAACAGGGCCAGGGCAAACAGGGCGATCACCACCGTCACCGCGATGACCCAGCCCACCAAAGACATCAATCTGCGGCGCGGCCTCGGGGCTGGCTGTAGGTGCCGGCGAGGACGTTCGGCGGGCCCTGTGGGCGTTGGGCGGGGATGGTGCCGAGGAGCAGCCATCATGCTTCTCCCTCATCGGTAGCCGCCCCTCGCTTGACGAAGGCCCGGAAGCGGGCGCTGGAAGCTCTGGGGTTGTCGGCGACCTCAGCCGGTCGCGGTCGGCGGCTGCCTCGGGGAACCAGTTCGATGGCGGGCGGCATGTGGGCCGCAGGCCGGGGCAGCCCCCGGAAACGAGCTTCATCATCCAGCCCCGCTTGGCGACGCAGCACCTGCTTCACGATGCGGTCTTCTCCACTGTGATAGCTGAGGACCACCCCCCGGCTATCAGGCACCATCCGGTCGATGGCTGTATCCAGGGCGGGCTCAATCTGGTTCAACTCGTCGTTGACCGCGATGCGAATGGCCTGGAAGGTCCGCTTGGCCGGATGGCCTCCCCGGCGTCGGGCGGGAGCGGGAATGGCATCGCGAACCACTTCGGCCAACGCGGTGGTGGACGCGATCGGCCGGGCCGAAGCGATGGCGGCGGCAATTCGGTTGGCGTAGCGCTCATCGCCGTAGGACCGCAGGATCTTAATCAGTTCAGAGGCTGACCACTTGTTCACCACTTCGTCGGCCGAGAGTTGCTGGCCGCCATCCATCCTCATATCCAGCGGACCGTCGTGGCGATAGCTGAAACCCCGCTCTGGGTGATCCAGTTGCGGAGAGCTGACCCCGAAGTCAAACAGGGATCCCACAATGCGAGTTACGCCCAGGGAATCCAAGGCATCGCCCAATTGGCCAAAGCTGGCGTGGCGGATCGTCGCTCCTCGGCCAGCTAATGCAGTGGTGGCGGCCTCGACCGCGGAGGGGTCACGGTCGAGGCCTATCAGCGAGAGATCAGGACGGGCGTTCAAGAGCGCCCGAGCGTGACCTCCCCCGCCTACGGTGGCGTCGAGAAAGGCTCCCGACGGGACCGCGGACAAGTGCGCCACCACTTCTGTCACCATGACGGGATGATGGACGAAACGACGTTCGATCGCTGTCGATGTCCCCCCGTTCATGTTCATTCACCTCCCTGGCGATTCAGCAGACGGACTGGTGAAGGGCCTGTTTTTTGCGTCCGATGTGATCGGACGGCAAGAATGTCGCCCATCGGCAGTCCTCCGCCCGGCGACCGCACTCCGGGATTTCTCCCCGGTTGTGTCAGATGGCAAGCGGGCGGAGTAGGGGCCTTCCATCTCGTCGGACGGAGGACTGCCCATGAGCGCACTCCTTGTTGGCCTACATGGAGGTCACCAACCTTGTTCTCTGTTTGCGGATCCACATCACAACCACCGGTCAACGTCTGCCTCGCCGAGTTCGGCTTGCAGCGACTGCCATTGCTCCGCGTCCCACACCTCTCCGCGGTTGAACACACCGACCAGCACCACGTTCTTGTCCAGACCCAGAACTTCACGCTTGGAGGTGGGGAGGCTCAATCGGCCTTGAGCATCCACAGTCGCCGGCTCCAGGCTGGAAGAGAATCGGCGCAACTCATCGCCGGTGGCCTCCCCGGCCCGCACGGCAGCCTCGAGCCGCTCCAGCGAGCTTCGGGCCTCCTCCGCAGTCCAGATTCCGAGGCACTGCTTGTAGATCGCCACATAGGCCCCTTCGGCCAGCACCGAGCGGAAGGCCGGCGGCAGCGAGAGCCGGCCCTTGTCATCAAGGGAACGAGCGTGCTCACCGGTGAGCACAATTCCCCCCAACGGGTCCCGAGCGTCTCCCCTTCTCTCCCACTTCGTCCCACCTTATCCCCCCCTGCCCCACCCATGCAACCCAATCCAACGAAATAGATGTGGCAGGTACCACCGCGGCCGCGTGGAAACGCGAACGCCATCAAGACGCCATCAAGCGCGAATGGAAATGGAGAAGCCTCTAGAGCCGCCTAACGAGGCAGGGAGGCCAAGAACGCCGCGTGGATATCGGCAGGCTGGGCCTCTACCGGCCAGGCGGCCGACGAAAGGGCGTTTCGAAGCTGGGCCGATGAATCCGCCAGGCGAGCCAATAGCTCTTCGGGGTCCCAATGGCGATACAAGAGGGTTTGAAATCGCGCGGTGGTCCGGGTTCGCCGCTGGGTGACACCCACCGCTTTGGCCCCGCTCACGAGCACCTCGCCGGGCCCCCGGCTGGCGAAGCAGGCCAACCGTCCCCACGGACCGGGCTCATAGCGGTCGAAGACCTCGCCGGGCCCGATGCCCAACGAGGCCAGGGCCGCGGCCCAGACCTCGCCCAGCCACAGGGGTGCCCGGTTCACATCGTCATCCCAAAGCGGGTCGCGGCAACCGATCACCACGTCGACCCAGACCGAGTGATCGGGCGCCACCAGCACTGCGCCCCCTGCACTTCGGCGGCGTACGACCGTTGACCCATCGGTGATCGCGCTCGAAGCGATCTCCTCGGGTTGGGCCGATCCGAGCACCAGCGCCGTGTTATGGGGTGACATCAGCCAAATCTCCCGATCGACATCGGGGCCAGGGTTGAGGTCGTGCAACTCCCCCACCGATCCGCCCAATCGGCGGATTGTCCATCCGCCCCCGATGGACAAGGGATCAGGCGACGGACTCAGCCGATGGGTCGAGGTAGGGCAGCCAGTCGTGGGGCACATGGCCCACGGCAGAGGCCACCCAGGCGGAGCGGGGCGGCTCGGCCGGCGGACGCATGAGCCGCATGTGGGTCTCGGAGAGCAGCCGATCCCGCTTGGCCATGTTGCACCGCCGACAAGCGGCCACCACGTTCTCCCACGAGTGGGTCCCTCCCCGACTGCGAGGCCGGACATGGTCAATGGAATCGGCATGGCGACCGCAGTACTGGCAGCGATAGCCGTCTCGGGCGAACACTCCCCGACGACTGAGCCCGCCCGTGCGGAAGAACGGCACCTTCACGTAGTATCGCAACCGGACTACCGACGGCACCGGCAGATCGAGCCGCTCGGAGCGGAACCGCTCACCGGACTCCAGCACGACCTCAGCCTTCTCGGCCATCACCAGCACGAGGGCGCGCCGGGGCGACACCACGCTCAGCGGCTCGAAAGATGCGTTCAGCACCAGCGCCCGGCTCATGGGGAAAACCATAGTGAACCCGCCGGGCTGCTTTGCGCGGATTACCCGGTTCGCTCCCAAACCTTGCACCATCGCAAGTACGTAATCAGGTCATCGGCGCGGGGCTGGGCATCGGCATCGCCGTACATAGTGACCATCCGGAACTTCAAATATGCCGGATCGGGGAGCAACCTCAACCGCCATCCCATCCGCACCGCGGTAATCCATAGGCTGGGATGTCCGAGGAGCCTGGCGAACGATCTAGCCACGGTTCCAGGCTACGCGTTGTAACTCGTGGCCGGTACGATGGGCCGATGGGAACACTTGCCGTTACCGGCGATCACGACGCCGACCAACTCCTCATCGATGACCCATTTGCCTTGTTGCTGGCCATGATGCTCGACCAGCAAGTCCCCATGGAGTGGGCCTTCAAGTCACCTTCGCGGTTGAAGGAGCGCATCCCCGAAGACTTCTCGGCCGCGGGATTGGCTGCGATGGATCCCGAGAAAGCCGAGGCCGCATTCAAGGAGAAACCCGCCCTCCACCGGTTCCCCGGATCAATGGCCCGCCGAGCCCAAGAGCTTGCCCGCCACCTCGTAGACCACTATGACGGCGACGCTGGCCGGGTATGGACTGAAGCCGCCACCGGTCCAGAACTGCTCAAGCGCCTCAAGGCCCTACCCGGCTACGGCGACGAAAAGGCCAAGATCTTCCTCGCCGTCCTGGCCAAGCGCTTCGACATAACCCCCGAAGGCTGGGAAACCGCCGCCGCCCCCTTCTCCGACCCCACCCCCCGCACCGTCGCCGACATAGACAGCCCCGAAGCCCTAGCCGAAGTAAGAGCCTGGAAAAAAGCCCAAAAAGCCAAAGGCAAAACCAAGCAAGACTGAATGCCAGTAAGAATCCTGGCGCACTGAGGTGCGTTTAGAAGTAGCTCAGCTAAGCGGGGCGATCTTCTGTGGAGGCGTTCCGCTCTTCAGGGTGTGCCACGCTGACATGAGCTCTTGTTCATGAAGCTCGCTCCACTCTGCAACCATGTTTCGGCATCGCCTGGGTAGTGATCCTTCAATAATCGAACGCGTGGCGATATCGATCGTTGCACTGTGCTCGCCATATTGAGCGTGGAAGTGCGGAGGGTTGTGGTCGTTGGCGAACATCCGAATGACAATGCCGTAGAAGCGACTGAGTTCTGGCATCGGCAGCCCGGCTAGTCCAAAAGTGGTTGCCAGGGCTTCGGGTATAGGTCCTTGAGCGACTTGCCAGTGAGGTCCATATAGAGCCCGTGTTGGCTGAGTTCCACGTCGTCGCCGTCGCCCCAGGCCACTGCCCCGTAATCGCGAATGCTCACATTCCGGAAGAAGGCTGGATCTGACCACGCGGAGAACACGCCCTTCGAGGCCCAGCGAGAGAGGTCCACCTCACCTTCGACGCCGTCGGCAAAGCGCAGCCACAACCGGTAGAGCCCTCTCGGCTCAACCTCTACAACGCGCACTGCATCCACGACGACATCCTACCCACGATGGGTGTTTTTCCACGCTCTGCCAAGTCTTTGAGCCTATTGACTCCAGTGGCAACTTCACTTCGAGCCAACTCCAATCGGACGTATCTCGCAGTATGGTTCAGACGACACCGGGATCAGCCGTGGCGGTGTGATGCTGAACGGAGCGAGATCGCTTGGCCAACCAGAATCAAAGAGACGGTCTACCCATTTCAGTTGACGCAGTGATCTGGGACCTAGACGACACTCTCGTTGTCGAGCGGCCCGCAGCCGAAGCAGCGATGGCGGCGACGTGTCGGCATGCTTCCACCGTTCTCGACGTCGACCCGGAACAGCTCGAGCAAGACGTCTTTGACGAGGCCAAGTCCCAATGGTCTAGCCTGCCCACCATTGACTTTGCTCGCCGGGTGGGCATCGCCAGTTGGGAAGCCCTGTGGGCGACCTTCGAGGGGCCCGGCCAAGAATTGTCTGACCTCCGGGCAGTGCGGCTTTCGCATCGACAGGCCGTGTGGCGTGAGGCGATTGAGCGTCAGACCACCGTTGACCCTCGCACGGTTGAGGAGTTGTCCGAACGCTTCGTCGACGAACGCCTCAACCGCATGGAGGCTTACCCCGACGCCGAGCCAGTCATCAGCCAACTTCAGCCAGAGATACCGATGGCTATCGTCACCAACGGTGCCCCCGACACGCAGCGAACCAAGCTGCGCCTTACCGGACTAGATCGCCTCGGCCTGCCCACCGTCGTCGCCGGCGAGTTCGATATCGGCAAACCCAACCCCGAGCCGTTCCTGCGGGCCTTAGACCAACTCGGAATAGCCCCTGAACAGGCCGTCTTCGTCGGCAACAGCCTTACCCGCGACATCGCCCCCGCCCTCAACCTGGACATGGCCGCACTCCTCATTGCCCGCCGCCCCCATGATCACAACTCCATCACCCTCCCTGAGGGCCGGTGCAGCGTCATTTCCTCACTCCACGCCATCCATCAATTCCTGTCGGTGCCGGGGGTAGACAATCAGTAGCGAATATCCAGTGCGTAGCGCAGGGCTTGGTCGAGTCGTGTTCGGACATCGACACTGAGGCGGCCGACGGGCTCGGAGTCAAGCAGGGTTTGCGAGATGGTGAGGACGTTGTCGCAATTGATCACGCTGGGCGACAACAGCCCCTCCTCTAGGCCGACTTCGACTTCGGAGCGAATTCCCCGAATAGTCCGAGTAATCGGAGCACAAGTGACTGAAGTAAGCACTGCAAGCGCGGCGTTGCGGGTGAGGACGCAGACAGGACGCCGTCCGTGCGGCGGGCCGAGGTCTGCCCAGAAGACGTCGCCGCGGCTTACCACTCAGGTGCGGTGATAGCAGCAACCCGGGAGGAGGAGGCCACAAGACCTTGGTCTTGTGGAATTCGGCGGTAGGCCTCTTGCAACTCCTGATCTGAGGCCTCGCATTCCGTGGCAGCAATGGCCGTGGTGACGATACGACGCACCAGCACAGAGCGGCTCGTCCCTTGTTTAGCAGCCAGCTTGTCCAACTGCTCCACAAGGTCATCGTCGAATTGGAACACCACGTCCTGAAGTGCCACGACCTCAGCATACTCCCTTGTCCGAGAAAACCCTGGTGTGCATTTGATGCCTGTCAGCATCCTCGGAATGGATTCCCCGCCTCAGGGGATGAGGGTTATTTGGGAGTCGAGCCAGCCTAGGAGGATGGCGATGCAGCGGGGGTCCGAGTGGAGGCGGTGGCCGGCTCCGCTGATGATGCGCAAACCGGCGTCGCCGTGGGCGTCGGCGATGGCCCTGGCGTCAAGGGGGGAAACCTCCCGATCGTTGGATCCGTGAAGTACCAGCATGGGGCGAGGAGCGATCTCGGCGGCGCAGCGGTCTACTTGGATCGAACGGGCCGATTTGGCCCAGGAATCAATGGCCTCGGGAAATTCGGGGGAAGAGATGATCCCGAGGGACCGGGCATAGTCAACAACACGAGAGGCGTCGAGGCCCCAGTGGGCGAAGTCCACCGGGGCCCCCATGGTGGCGACTCCCCTAATTCGATTGTCATCCTGAGCCACGTGGGCGGCCAGTGCCCCGCCGATGCCGAATCCGGCCAGCCAAACCCCCTCCACCTGCTCGAGCCCGTTCAGATAGTCGACGGCGCTGCGGATGTCGTCCGTCCATCCATCCAGCGAGAAATCGCCCTCGCTGTCGCCGCAACCCCGGTAGTTGAGCACCAGAGCGGCCCATTCCATATTCTGGGCGATCCGGTCGGCCAGGGGATAGATCCGCTCAGCAGCCCGAGCACCCCCGTTGGCGGCCGACGGAAAGCCAGGACACAGCACCACTCCGGGCAGCGCCCGCATTCGCCGACTCTCCGGCAGGGTCAGATGCCCGGCAAGCTTGAGCCCGCCAGAGCTCTGCCAATGAGTCACACTGATGCGATCCTGGCCAAAGGCTCCCGCGGTGCGGACCAATTGGACAATTTCCAGCAGGTCATACCGTTCGGGGCCGATAGCCGCGGTTTCGGGCCTCGGCCAGGGTGTCGGGTCCGAACACCAGGAACTGCTCGGATGCAATAAGTTCCTCGATGACCGACTCGTCCCCCACCTCATCCAAGTCGTACACCAACTGGGACCGCTTGTCCCCCACGTACCGAAAGCCCTCCAGCGACCGCGGCCTGTCCATCCCCAAACCGTACCGTTTCACTAGGGGGATTCTTCGGCTGGAGGGCCGAGAGCTCCGATGGCTTGGAGGTATTGGCTCTCCAGGTCGAGCACAATCACCACGTCGAGGGCGTCGATGTCCCTCTCAGATTCTGTGGCCTTGGCCAGCACATAGTCCACCGAGTCGTCGTCGCTGGTCACCACATCCTCGTCCTGGCTCTCTGCCTCTGTGGCGGTGATGTCGGCCCGCCCATAGGTGGCAGAGCCCTGAAGCCGCAAGTGATCCAGTCGCCAGAGCAAGATCTCCTGCACATCGTCGTAACTCAATTTGGCCGACAACGCTTCGGGCAGACGCTCGGCCACAAAGTCCACCGCCTCGAAGAGGTCATAGA
This sequence comes from Candidatus Poriferisocius sp., assembly GCF_965204015.1. Lineage (GTDB taxonomy): Bacteria > Actinomycetota > Acidimicrobiia > Acidimicrobiales > Bin134 > Poriferisocius. The sequence continues at coordinate 412,153 of NZ_OZ241965.1, forward strand.
CCGTTCGAGTCCGGGTGTGGGCCAAACGGGACGAGACCCGCATCACCGCATAGGCCGCCAGCCCGACCACCAGTACTGCGGCGAGAATCAATAAGAGCGTCAGATGCCGATGCGCTGAGCCAACAGCTCGCGGTGGTAGGTGGGGTCGCCGAAGAGCAGTTCCGACGACTTGGCCCGCTTGAAGTACAGATGAGCGGGGTGCTCCCACGTGAAGCCGATCCCGCCGTGGATCTGGATGTTCTCCGCCGAGGCGTGGAAGTAGGCCTCCGAGCAGTAGGCCTTGGCCAAGCTGGCCACCGAGGGGAGCTCGTCGTTCAGCTCCGAGGCGCACCAGCCGGCGTAGTAGGCGGCCGACTTGGCCGACTCCACTTCCAGCAGCATGTCGGCGCACTTGTGCTTAATGGCCTGGAACGACCCGATGGGCCGCCCAAACTGCACCCGGTCTTTGGCGTACTGCACCGACATGTCCAGGCACATCTGGGCGCCGCCCACCTGCTCGGCGGCCAGAGCCACCGCGGCCAGGTCGAGCACTCGCTCCAGCACCGCCCAACCACCGCCCTCAGCCCCAATCAGGGTGACCGGAGTGTTGTCGAAGTCGAGGCGGGCCTGCTTGCGGGTCTGGTCCATGGTGGACAGCGCGGTGCGGGTCAACCCCTCGGCGTCGCTGGAGCACCAGAACAGGCTCACGCCGCCGGCGGTGCGAGCAGCCACCAGCACCACATCGGCGGTGTGGCCGTCGATCACGAACATCTTGGTGCCGCTGATCCTCCAGCCGTCGCCGTCAGAGCTGGCCTCAACGGTGATGCCCGACTCGTCCCAGCGGCCGTTCTCCTCGGTGAAGGCCAGCGCGGCCACCGTCTCACCGGCGGCGATGCCGGGCAGCAGGGCGGCCTTGGCCTCTTCGTCCCCGCTGTGGATGAGGGCATTGCCGGCCAACACGACGCTGGAGAAGAACGGAGCGCACAGCAGCGCCCGGCCCATCTCCTCAAGCACCACGATCAGCTCCACATAGCTGAAGCCGCTGCCTCCGTATTCCTCGGGAATGATGAGCCCCTGTAATCCAAGTTGCTCGGCCATCTGGTTCCAGACCGCGTCGTCGTAGCCCTTCTCGGTGTCCATCTGCTCTCGGACCGCCGATTCTGGCGATTTGTCCTCTAAGAACTGCCGGACGAAGCGCCGCAGCTCCTCTTGTTCCTCGCTGAAGGCAAAATTCACAGCCCTGTTTCTACTAGACCGCGCCCCGAGTAGCCACGCTCGAACCTGTCACTGGTTGTCTCGATGGGGCACAATCGGTGTGACATTCTGGTATTCCCAAAGTCGGAGAGCGAGAAGAGCCCGCCATGACCCTGCACTGGCAAGACACCCAGGCCGAGATCCACAAAGTGGTCGTCGGGCCGATGGACAACAACGTCTACGTCCTCCGCTGCCGCCAAACCGGCGATGCGGTGCTGATCGACGCGGCCAACGAGCACGATCTGCTGCTGGAGATGTGCTCCACTCTCGGGGTCCGCACCGTTCTGGAGACCCACGGGCACTGGGACCACATCCAGGCCATCCCGGCAGTGCGCAACGCCGGCTACGACGTGGGGGTCACCGCCGAGGATGCCGCCATGCTCGACGCCTACGACTACCTGCTGGAGGACGAGTCGGTGATCGAAGTGGGTCGGCTCCGCCTGCACTGCATCCACACGCCGGGCCACACTCCGGGGTCGATGTCGTTCCGTCTGGAGGGCTCGCCCATCTTTTTCTCGGGCGACACCCTCTTTCCGGGCGGACCCGGGGCCACCGGATTCGAGGGTGGCGACTTTGACACCATCATCAAGTCCATCGACCGGCGGATCTTCTCCCCGCTGCCGGCCGACACCATGGTTCTCCCCGGCCACGGCGATCAGACCACCATCGGCACGGAGAGCCCCCATCTCCAGGAGTGGATCGACCGGGGCTGGTAGGCCCGCCATCGGCGCGTCATACGGCTTTCCGGTGATAGGGATAGCAACTCCTCCGGCGTAGACTGATCTGGTGAGCCAGCTCGAGGCCCCGCTGTTCGAGGTCGAGAACCTGCACGTCGCGACCGCTGAAGACGGCATCCCGATCCTGTCGGGCATCGACCTCGCCGTTCGGGCCGGTGAGGTTCACGCTCTCATGGGACCGAACGGCTCGGGCAAATCAACTCTGGCCAGCGCACTGTTGGCCAGCCCCGAGTACGAGGTAACTGGAGGGCGGATCCGCTTCAAGGGCGACGACATCACCGACTGGCCCGCTGATGTACGGGGCAAGGCCGGGCTGTTTCTGGCCTTTCAATACCCTCAGGAGTTCCCCGGCGTGTCGGTGATGAACTTCCTGCGTCAGGCCCTGTCGGCCCGCAAGGGCATCGACCTGTCGGTGCTGGAGCTGCGCCTGGCGGTGATGGAGTGGATGGAGCGGTTTGACATGGACCCGTCGTTCGCCGACCGCTACCTGAACGATGGCTTCTCCGGGGGCGAGAAAAAGCGAAACGAGGTGCTCCAGCTGGCCATTCTGGAGCCGGAGATGGCCATCTTGGACGAGACCGACTCCGGCCTGGACATCGACGCCCTCAAGATCGTGGCCAGCGGGGTTCAGGAAGTTCGGGCTTCCCGGCCGGATATGGGGGTGCTGGCCATCACCCACTTCCGCCGTCTACTGGACCATTTGAAGCCCGACCATGTCCACATTTTGATGAACGGGAAACTGGCGGCCAGCGGCGGTTTCGAGTTGGCCGCGCAATTGGACGCCGAGGGGTACGAGGCATGGCGCTAGACCCTGCCACCATCCGAGACGACTTCCCCATCACCTGCCGGCAGGTGCACGGCCAGCGCTTGGTGTACCTCGACTCAGCCGCCACATCCCACAAACCCAGAGCGGTGATCGATGCGGTCACCGACTACTACGAGCGGTTCAACTCCAACGTCCACCGCGGCTCATACCAATTGGCGGTGGAGGCCACCGAGGCGTTGGAACAGGCTCGGGCCAAGGTCGCCCAGTTCATTGGAGCCTCTCGGGATTCAGAGATCGTCTTCGCCAAAAACGCCACCGAGGCAATCAATTTGGTGGCCCGAACCTGGGGCCGGGCCAATCTGGGACCGGGCGACCCGGTGGTCATCACCGAGTTGGAGCACCACGCCAACATCGTCCCTTGGCACATGTTGACCGCCGAGCAGGGCATCGAGCTGCGCTGGATCCCCATTCGCAGCGACGGCCATCTGGATCTGACCGATCTCGACCGCCTGCTCGACGGCGCCCGGCTGCTGAGCGTGGCCGCGGTGTCCAATGTGCTGGGCACCATCAACCCCATTCGCCAACTGGCCGACGCCGCCCACGAGGCCGGCGCGCTGATGATGGTGGACGCCAGCCAGTACACCCCGCACCTGCCCACTGACGTGGCGGAGATGGGGGCTGACTTCGTGGCCTTCACCGGGCACAAGATGTGCGGCCCCACCGGAATCGGAGTGCTGTGGGCCAAATCCGAGCTACTGGAGGAAATGCCGCCGTTCTTGGGCGGGGGGGAGATGATCCTCAACGTGACCAAGGAGGGGTTCAGCACCGCGGCGGTGCCGTGGAAGTTCGAGGCCGGAACTCCGCCCATCGCTGAGGCGGTCGGGCTGGGAGCGGCGGTGGACTATCTCAGTGGTCTGGGCATGGAGCAGGTTCGAGAGCACGAGGTGGCCCTCACCGGCTACGCCCTGCGGACCCTGAACCAGCGCTACGGCGACGACATCACCATCCACGGGCCGACGGAGCCAGCCGAGCGGGGCGGGGTGCTGTCGTTCGAGTACAAGGGGATCCATCCCCATGATGTGGCCCAGGTGCTGGACCGCTCCGCGGTATGCGTGCGGGCCGGCCACCATTGCGCCAAGCCGCTGATGCGGGTGCTGGGCTGCTCCGCCACCAGTCGGGCCTCGATGTACGTATACAACGACGAGTCAGACGTCGATGCCTTGGCCGATGCCCTAGCCGATGCCGACGCCTTCTTCATCGAGTGAAGTCTTGAATGAAGAAAGACTGCATATCGCTGAGCCCTCGCCCGTAGACTGTTGAACCGTCGCCATGCCTGATCTTGAAGATCTCTATCGCGAGATCATCCTCGACCACTACCGCAACCCCCGCAATCGGGGAGAGCTGGATACCCCGCCCGCCGTTCGGGCCGAGGGCTTCAACCCCTTGTGCGGCGACGAGGTGATCATCTATGTGCAATTGGCCGACGGGGTGATCGAAGACATCAAGTTCGGCGGCCAGGGCTGCTCGATCAGTCAGGCCTCCTCGTCGATGATGTCGGCCACCGTCAAGGGCCGCACAATCGAAGACCTGCACCAGCTCAACCGGGCCTTCAAGTCCATGATGTCTATCGAGCCCGACCCCGACGACCCCGCCCCCACCAACGGCAACAGCGCCGACGTCAAGCTCGGCGATCTGGAAGCCCTCAAAGGCGTGGTCAAGTTCCCGGTTCGCATCAAGTGCGCCACCCTTTCCTGGCACACCCTCACCCAAGCCGTGGAAGAGGCCCAAGCCAACTCCTAGCTCGGCCAGGCCGATCCATCTTGAACGGTCGTTCAATACTGCTAGATTGGTTTCAGTGCTGCGAGGATGCATTCCAATTCACGGCCCAATACACGGCCCAATTCACGGAGTTGAGCAATGAGCGGAGAGTCCGCCGTCGATATCGGGCAGGGATGGCATCCGGACCCCGGTTCTTCGCGCTCACTACACGCCGATGCCTACACCGAGGAGCGATGGTTCGACGCTGACCAATCGGCAATCATCAGTCGAACCTGGCAATGGATCTGTCACGGTGAAAAGCTCCGCGACCGAGGCAGCTTTGTGGCCGAAGCCATCGCCGGGCAGCCGATTTTCGCCATCCGCGGCCTCGACGGCGAGCTACGGGCGTTCTACAACGTGTGCCAGCACCGGGCCCACGAGCTCGTTGAGGGCGAGGGTCAACTGAAGAACCTGGTCTGCCCCTATCACGGCTGGTCATATGACCTGTCGGGCCAGCTTCAAGCCGCTCGCCACACCGATCACCTCGCCGACTTCGACACCGATCAGATCTGCCTCGACCCGGTGCAGATCACCGAATTTGGCGGGTTCGTATACGTCAACCTCGACCCCAAGGCCGCTCCCCTTCAGGAGCAGGCGGGCGATCTGGGGGTTGAGATCGCCCACTGGGCCCCTGATGTGGAGCAGCTCACTCACGCGCATCGCCTCTCCTACAAGATCAACAGCAATTGGAAGAACGTGGTGGACAACTTCTTGGAGTGCTACCACTGCCACATTGCCCACAAGGACTTCGTGTCGTTGGTCGACATGGACACCTACGTGGTGACCACCCACGGCATCTACTCCAGCCACATGGCCGAAGCCGGCAAATCCGCCAACACCGCCTATGACGTGAGCGAGGCCACGGTGACCGACCACGCGGTGTGGTGGCTATGGCCCAACACCTGCATGATGCGATACCCCGGTCGAGGCAACTTCATCGTCTTGAAGATCATCCCGGTTGGTCCCGACCTCACCTATGAGACCTACGACTTCTTCTTGGAGACTGCCGAGCCCAACGAGGCTGAATTGGAGTCGATCCGCTACCTCGACGAGGTGCTCCAGGTAGAAGACATCAACTTGGTGGAAAGCGTGCAGCGGGGCATGTCGACCCCGGCGTTCCAGCAGGGCCGGATCGTCTATGACCCAAGCGGGTCGGGGCTGTCTGAACACGCCGTGCACCATTTCCACGGACTCGTGCTGGACACTTACAAGGGAGTCGCTTCATGACGGGAACGCTGGAAGGACGGGTCGCCTTGGTGACCGGCGGCCGGGGCGGGACTGGACGGGCTGTCTGCCGCCGCTTCGTCGACGAGGGGGCCCACGTCTATGCGGCTGGACTCAGCGACGAGGGCATCAGCGGCGACGAGCCCGCGGCCGGTGAATTTCTCCGCTTCGATGTCACCTCCGAGGACGAGGTCACGGCTGGCATCGCCGCCATCGAAGCAGCCCGGGGCCGCCTCGACATCGTGGTCAACGCAGCCGGTATCGAGATCGAGAAGACCATCGAAGACACGTCGCTTGAGGAGTGGGATCGCATCTTCGCCATCAACGTGACCGGAACGTTCCTGACCTCGAAGCACGCCCTGCCGATGCTGCGCCAGTCGGCCCACGCGTCGATTGTGAACTTCGGCTCATACGACGGCTTCATCGCCGACCCCAAACTGGCCGCCTACTGCGCCACCAAAGGGGCAGTGCACGCCCTAACCAGAGCCATGGCCTGCGACCATGGGCGTGAGGGGATCCGGGTCAACGCCATCTGCCCCGGCTACATCGACACCCCGATGCTGGAGCAGTTCTACCCCGATCATGTCGATTTAGCGGATGCCCACGCCGAAGCCAGGCGAATCCACCCCTTGGGCACCATCGGCACCCCAACCGACATGGCCAACCTGGTCCACTGGCTCGTCTCCGATGAAGCCCGCTACGCCACCGGCCAGCTGTGGGTGCTCGATGGAGGCCTCTCCGCTCAGATTCAGCAAATGCGGTTCTAGCGATGGCCGAAGTGCTGGGCATGGCCGATGAGCGGATCTTGGACGCCACCCTTGCGGTTCTGGCCCGAGAGGGCATCGCCGGGGTCAGCATGCGGGCCGTGGCTCGGGAGGCTGGCGTCGCGGTGGGCCTGGCCAACTACCACTTCGAGAACAAGACGTCGCTGATATGCGCGGCATTGCGCCGAGTGGGCGACCAAGACATGGAACTGGTCACTCCCCCGCCCGATGCGGATGCCGCCGATCAGCTTCGCCATTGTCTTCGGCAAGCCCTCGACCCCGCTTTCCTGGCCCCCGATTACTTGAGCCTGCGACTCCAGCTGTGGTCGCTGGCCGGTGTCGACCCCCAATTCGCCGACATCAACCAATCCGCCCAGCGACGCTACCTAGAACAGCTCGCCGCCCTCATCGCCGCCGCCCGCCCCGACCTCCCCCGAGCCGACGTCGAACGGCGAGCCTCCGACATCCTCATCGAGCAAAACGGCGTCTGGCTCACCGCCATCCTCATCCCCGACCGCCAAGCCGTAAATCGAGCCCTCCAACGCTGCGAAGACCTGGCCTTCAGATGAAGCAATTGAGAGTGCGAGATGCACAGGCAAAAGACTTCGTTGAGATCCTCGAGCTGACTTCGGCGATGCGTGGTCAGCTTGCAGTTTGGTCGCCGGTGTATTTTCGGCCTCGGGCTGGTGCTGATGCCGCCCACGCCCAGTTCTTGGAATTCGTTATTGGGTCTCCCGATCAGCAAGCCAGTGTGTTCGTCCACGAAGACACCGTTGTTGGCTTTTTTCGAAGAGCCAATCAACCCCACCACATTTGGGTCGATGACTTGTGCTTGCAGGATCCCAAACTCTGGGGAGGAGTGGCCGAACTCCTGGCTGGCGACCTGGGCTCGGGACGGTGGGTGACGTGTGCTTCTACCCATGACACCGAGCGCCTTGATGCCCTCTCTTCAGCGGGGGCAACGCCGATCTCGTCGTACTGGAGCAAACTCTTGGATGAGAGTCCTCCGGATACTGATGCATCCCAAGTCGCGGGCGTCCCGAATATCCCGAAGCAGAGACCCGATGGGCCAGCACACACGTTCGGAGGAGTCGCCTTCGACCCATCAATTCCCGGCGCGCTGGCAGTTAGTGACGACAGGGGCAACTACGCCATAGGGTCTCCCAGTGTCGAACCACCGATCTATGACCCTGGCGGACCGACTTGCGTAGTCGATCAAATTGGTGGCCCTGATCGAGGGATTGCTCTGAACTTGGCGCAATCAGAAGCCAACGGCCGCGGCGATGCTCAGCTCGTTGTGGTTTCAGCCAGCGACGACGAAGAACTTCGCCGAGTGCTAGAAGCAAAGAGTTTCCAGCTCCAGGTTGTTCTGCTGGCTAGACGAGGGCGTTGACGCGGCGGGCGAATTCTAGGTCTAGCTCGGTTAGGCCGCCGGCGGCGTGGTTGGTTATGGCGATCTCTACGGTGGACCAGACGTTGGACCATTCGGGATGGTGGAAGAGGCGTTCGGAGATCAGTGCTACTCGGGACATGAAGCCGAAGGCCTCGGAAAAATCCGAGAAGTTGAATGTGGCGGCGAGCTTGTCTCCCTGGCGCTCCCATCCGGGCAAGTCTTCCAAGGCGGCGGCGATCTCCTCGTCGCTAAGCAGTCTCTTGGCATCGGCGTCTACGGCCATGGGTCGCCTCCTAGATGAATCTCAACCGGTGATTCGGCGCGGGTGTCGATCCAGGGATCGTAACCAGTCTCCTCCAGCTGGGCAGCCAACTCGGGGCCTCCGGTCTCCGCGATTGCACCGTCGATGAGGATGTGGACCACGTCGGCGTGGAGCACAGTGAGCAGACGGCTGAAGTGGGTGATGGCCAGAACGCCGAGGTTGTCCTCATGGGTGGCCTGCTCGATGCGGTGGCTCACCGCGGCCAAGGCATCTACATCGAGGCCGCTGTCCAACTCGTCCAAAATTGCAATGCGGGGGCGGAGCACGCCGAGTTGCACCGCCTCGCTTCGCTTCATTTCGCCCCCGGACAGGTCTACGTTCAACGACCGGTACAAGAGATCGGGGTCGAAGTCGACGAGCTCGGCCTCGGCGGCAACTTGAGCTTCCACCGCGCTCCGGTCCCCTCCCACGGCTTCCACTGCTTCTTCCAGCATGTTCTCCAGACCCACTCCCGGCACCTCGGTGGGGTATTGCTGGGTGGAGAACAGCCCGGCGTGGGCCCGCTCCCACGGGGACAGGTCCCCCAGGTCGACACCGTTCAAAACGATTGACCCCTCAGCGACCTCATAGCCGGGACGGCCCATGATGGCGTAGGCCAGAGTGGACTTACCGGAACCGTTGGGGCCCATGACGGCATGGACCTCGCCGGACGCCACCCGCAGGTTCACCCCATTCAGCACCATTTGCCCACCGACTTGGACATGCAGGTCCTCAACGACCAATTCGCTCATTGCTTGATCACTCTGCTGCTCACTCATCGTGACCGACCTCTAGCCAGATCTGGCCGTCTTCCACGCCAACGTCATAGACGGGCACCGGGCGAATTGCCGGCAAGGTCTCAGCTTCCCCAGTAGACAGGTTGAACAGGCTGCCGTGCTTCCAGCACTCGATGGTGCCCTCCTCAGCGTCTACTTCCCCTTCCGCCAGGGAGTAGTCGTCATGGCTGCAAGTGTCGCCCAGCGCGTAAAGGTCATCACCCACGCGGATGACCGCGATCCGGTGGACCAATCCGCCAACTTCAACGTCGAACCGCCGGGCCTCGCTGTCGCCCAACTCGCCATCCGGGCACAGCACCACTCGCTCTGAGCTCATGCCGAGTCCCCACCCCTTGCATGATGGTGACTCAGCCCCGCGATCTTGGCCTGAAGCCGCTCACGCACCGCCGGCACCGCTTCGGGAACAGGGAATCGATCCAGAACTTCATCGAAGAACCCGGTCACGATGAGCCGCTCGGCGGTCTCGGTGGGCACCCCCCGGCTCTCCAGGTAGAACAGCTGGTCGCTATCGATGGGGCCCACCGCAGATGCATGGCTGCAGTGGACCTCGTTGTTCTCGATCTCCAGGTTGGGCACCGACTCGGCCCAGGCATCTTCCGACAGCTTGATATTGCGGTTGGTCTGGTATGCGTTGGTACCCCGGGCGTCGGGTCGCACCCTGATCAGCCCGGTGTACACCGACCGGGAGGCGTCGTCTACCGCCCCCTTGAACAGCAGGCTGCTGGTGGTGTCGGGAGCGGCATGGTCCTGAAACGTGCGGAAGTCCAGCGTCTGCTCGCCATCGCCGAAGTACAGCGAAATCAGATCACCGGTGGCCCCCCGGCCCGACAGGTGGGTGTCCAACCGCATCCGGGCGTATTCCCCTCCCAGCGCGGCGGTCGACGCCCTCAAATGGGCTTGTGCGCCGACATGGCTGACCTGTGAGCCGATGTGCCACACCTTGGGCCCGAGGTCTTGTACGGCCAGGTAGCCGACCCTCGCCGCGGCGGCCGCCCTGACCTCGATTACCGGGCCCACGAAAGCAGACACGTCGGCCGAGCCGTAAAGCTCCAACACCTCAACCGAGGAGTCAGCCCCGGCGTCAACGATCAGCCGGGGAAACACTGCCCCATCATCGGCGTCGAGCCAATGCCGCACCACGATGGGCCCCTCCACATTCACTCCCGGGGGCACCTGCACTAGCAGCGGCTCAGCGCAGAACGCGGCATTCATGAGAGCGAACAGGTCGACATCCACAGAGGCGGCCAACTCGGCGTCGCCGTCGCCCAGCGGACGGACCAGTACCCCCTGGCCTGCGACCTCTGGAGTAAGTGCTGCACCGCAAAACCGGCCGTTGCTCGTGTCGGCAATCGCGCCCTGCTCGGGAACAGAAGCCGGCGACTGGGCGCCGGGATCGGTCGCCAGTTGATAACGGCCCAAGTCCAATTGCCCGATAGGGGTATACCGCCACACCTCTTCTTCCACCGAGGGCATCGGCGCAGCAGCCACTTGCTCGGCGGCAGCCACTCGACGGCGGGCCAGCCAATCGGGGCCGGGTATGGCACCGGCCGCCTCGGGGGTGAATTGGGTTTCGTTCACGAACGCCGACGACGCTTCCGCCGCTTTGCCTTTCCGCCGCCGCCCGCTCTCAGCCGCCGCCGAGACTTCTCCTTCTCCAGTTCGGCCAGTACCCGGGGACCGGCCTCGTTCACGATGTCTTCGGCGGCGTCCAGCAGGGCGCCGATACTGTCGTCGCTTCCCACGCTGGACGGCGCCTCGGGAGTGGGCGGTGTGACCAAGGTGCCATGAGACCAGTTCACGTCCACCAGCCGCCGCTCATAGGCGGAGCAGTCGTCGGGACAACGCCACGGGGCCTCTGGGGCCAGGTCCAAATCGCACTTCCGCACGGTCTCCCCATTGGGGTACGACCGGCTCTCGAAGTACTTGCAATCCTGCCGCATGGGCATCAGCCGACAGATCCCTCCATCTGCAACTCGATAAGCCGGCTCCACTCCACGGCGTACTCCATCGGCAGGGTGCGGGTGATGGGCTCGATAAAGCCGTTGACGATCATGCCCATGGCCTGTTCCTGGGTCAGCCCCCGGCTCATCAAATAGAACAGCTGCTCGTCGGCCACCTTGGACACAGTGGCCTCGTGGCCGATCTCGGCGTCCCGGGCGCCCACCTCCATGTAGGGATAGGTGTCGGACACGCTGTCCTCGTCCAAGATCAACGCGTCGCACTGCACGTGGCTGCGGCAGCCGTAGGCATCGTCCTCCACCCGGACCAGTCCTCGATAGCTGGTGCGACCGCCGCCGTTGGAAATCGATTTGGACACAATCTTGGAGGTGGTCTCGGGGGCGGCGTGGGTCATCTTGGCCCCGGCATCTTGATGCTGATCAGGGCCGGCATAAGCCACCGATAGGACCTCGCCTGAGGCCTTGGGGCCGACCATCACCACCGCGGGGTATTTCATGGTCAGTCGGGAGCCGATATTGCCGTCGATCCACTCCATGTGGCCCTCGGCCTCGACCTTGGCCCGCTTGGTGACCAGGTTGTACACGTTGTTGGACCAGTTCTGGATTGTGGTGTAGGTGACCCGGGCCGACTTCTTTACCAGGATCTCCACCACCGCGGAGTGCAGCGAATCACTGGTGTACACCGGGGCTGAACATCCCTCGATGTAGTGAACCTGCGAACCCTCGTCGGCGATGATAAGTGTCCGCTCGAACTGGCCCATGTTCTCGGCATTGATCCGGAAGTAGGCCTGGAGCGGCATCTCCACCGTCACACCGGGCGGCACATAAATGAAGCTGCCTCCCGACCACACCGCGGAGTTGAGGGAGGCGAACTTGTTATCGCCCGGCGGGATGATGGTGCCGAAGTGCTCCTTGACCAGGTCGGGATACTCCTTGAGGGCAGTGTCCATGTCGCAGAACAGCACTCCTTGGCGCTCCAAGTCCTCCCGGTTGCGGTGGTACACCACTTCGGACTCGTATTGGGCGGTCACCCCGGCCAGGTACTTGCGCTCGGCCTCGGGAATGCCCAGCTTCTCGTAGGTGTCCTTGATCGAGTCCGGCACCGCTTCCCAGTCGTCGGCCAGACCCTCGGTGGGCTTGATGTAGTAGTAGATGTTGTCGAAGTCGATGCCCGACATGTCGCCGCCCCACGAGGGCATGGGCCGCTTCTCAAATCGGGAAAGCGACTTCAAGCGGAAGTTCCGCATCCACTCGGGCTCGCTCTTCATCCACGACATCTCCTGCACGATGTCGGTGTTGAGCCCTCTCTTGGGCTTGAAGACGTAATCTTCCTCGTCGCTCCAGCCGAGCTTGTATCGGCCGAGATCAAGGGCGAGGGCTTCCGACGACATATCCAAATCCTAGCGATGGGCGTGACGTGGCTGACCTGAATACTACCGGCGATCAGCCCAATAAGCGCATCTCTGCCCGATATCGGTAGCAGCGGTCCACGTAGCCCTGGGCGTCCTCCCGGTTTTGCCCTTCGGACATGTGACCCTCCCGGATCTTGGCCGGCACGCCGATGGCCAAAGCCAGCGGTGGAATCTTCATATGATTGGTAACCACCGCGCTAGCGCCTACCAACGCCCCTCGGCCCACCACCGCTTCATGCAGCACAACGGATGCCACGCCGATCAGCGCTTCGTCCTCGACGGTGCAACCCTCCAAATGGGCCAGATGCCCGACGGTCACGTCGTCGCCCACCACCGTGGGCAGTTCGTCGGTGTTGTGAATGACGGCATTGTCCTGAATCGAGGTGCGGGCCCCGATGGTGATTCCGGCCCCGTCACCCCGGAGGACCGTTCCGGGCCAAATGGTCGACTCGGCTCCCACGCTCACCTTGCCGATGATCACCGCCTGCGGATGAACGAACGCCTCAGGGTGGATGTCGGGTTCGATGTCCCCCAATGCGTACAGCGGCACAGCTGATCAGCCCAGCGGGTCGAAGGCGCCGTATTTTCCGGCCAAGAACACCAGAGGCCCCACATCGTCTCGCTGGACTCCCAGGTCCAACACCCGGCCCAGGACGATCCAGTGGTCTCCACCTTCCACCACCTGGTCGATCTCGCAGTCGATCCAGGCCAGGGAGGTCTCGAAGATGGGAGCACCGGTGACCTTTGTCGACCACTCCAGACCGGCGAACTTGTCCTCCGCTTTGGAAGCGAACAAATTGGACATGTCCACTTGGTCCTCCGCCAGAATATTCACCCCGAATTGGCCCGCGGCCTCGATGGCCGGCCAGCTGGTGGACGACTTGCCCGGCATGAACATAACCAGCGGCGGGTCGAGCGACACCGAGCCGAATGAGCCAATAGCCAGCCCGGCGGGTCCGTCGGGTCCTGAGGCAGTGACCACAGTCACCCCGGTGGGGAACTGTCCGAGCACTTGGCGGAAAAAGGCCGAGTCGAACGGCGGGCTGTCAGACACTTGGACTCCTCGGGCAGGGGCTGACTTATCCCCTGACAGCAGGCAGGATAGTGCCTGCCTTCCTACAACCCCGCGTTGGGCACCTCCATCCGCCTCCGCCTAAGGCTGCCCTGCGACCTCCACGTCCACGCCGTAGCTGCGGAGCGTGGTCGTGGTCCGGGCCAACGACTGCTCGAGTTGTCTGGTGAGCTCAGGGAAAGAATCGGCGGTCAGTGCGGCCCCCACGTCGACGATGGTGAAGGTTCGCCGATCCACCCAGGTCGGTACGGCGCTGATCGCGGCCACTTCGAAGTCGCCAGAATCGCCTTCCACCAAATCAACCTGCACGATGACTCCGTCGGTGCTTTCCGGCGGACACGACCGGCATGACTGGGGTGACTGGTTGGACAGGAAGTTCCCGAGCCCATAGATCACGAAGTTGCCGCCGAGTCGCTCCACTGGCTGAATCACATGGGCGTGTGTACCGACAATGAGGTTAATCTCGTCTCCCGCGAGGAGCTCCTTGGCTAACGCCCGCTGCTGTTCGGTGGGCTGCACTCGGTATTCCGCGCCCCAATGGATGCTCAGCACCACGAATTCGGCCCCGACCTCGATGGCTGACCGGGCCTCAGTCAGGATGCCCTCAACAGAATTGATGTTCACAGCCCAAGGCTGGTCGTCGGGGAGGATTAACCCATTGAGTCCGTAGGTGTAAGACAAGTGGCCGATAGTTATGCCATTCACCTGATACAGCCGCGGGACGGCAGCTTCCCACTGGGTGCGGGCCATGCCAGCATGCCCCAGCCCTGCCTGGTCAAACAGATCGAGGGTGGCCTCAATGCCTGCGACACCCTGGTCGAGCGAGTGGTTCGACGCAGTCGAGCAGCCGTCGTAACCCACGTTGGCAATGGCAACGGCCAAGTCTCCTGGGGCATTGAACAACGGGTAACCAGAAAGGGCGCTGTTGTCGGGCGACAGCGGGGTCTCTAGGTGGCAGATCGCCAAATCGGCATCGCTCACAGCCTCCCGCACCAACTCGAACATCGGGCGATAGTCGTAGGCAAGCCCATCGGTGCCGTTGGCCTCCGCCTGACGGAATACCGGACCGTGCGACAACAAATCTCCAGTGAAGGCCAACCGGGCCTGTCGGGGTGCTGGAACCGAGGCGGGAGTAGGCAATGGGGTTGGCGTAGGAGCAGGCTTCGCTGGAGTGGGAGCCGCATCTGGCGTCGAGACGAGCTCGGGCAAGGGCGTGGTCTCAGGTGCGGGCGTGGTCTCAGGCAAGAGCGCTGACTCTGGAGTTGGTATAGGAGAAGGGGCCGTTGCAGAACTCGGGTCCGTGGAGAGAGTAGGGGTGGCAGAAGAGGCAGAAACCGGCACCTCAATCTCGTTCTCAATCTCGGCCGAATCCCAGGATTGCGTTGGAGTTGCGGGAGAGGCGTCGGGCTCTTGGCCCCCACATCCGCTTAACCAGACAACGATGCCGACAGATATAGCCAGCACAGCCGTCTTTGATCGGCGCGCCAGCAGGGAGAGCAGATGTTGGCCGGTCAAATGGCTGCGCAGAACAGCTCTGGGGTCACCGGGCAGTCGGTACTGGAAACCGCCTCGGCCACTGAGACCAGTCCGTCGGGACCGGCGACTCGGTCCACCAAGGTGAGTGGGACAACCTCTTCGTCAGCCTCCCACGCCTCCACCATTCCCAATGCTCTCTCGACCAGCGAGTCCCACATCGGACCCGGCAAAACCGTCCCCTTGCCGGCCACCAGCCAAACCGGGACCTCGGCGGCTTGGGCCACCGCCGCCGCGGCCCGAGACCCGGAGACCGCCAAGAATCCGTCAGGGCCAACCGCGGCTGACTCCAAGAGCACCAGGTCTGCTGATGCCGCAGCCGCTCCGAGCCCGCTCTCAGGCACCTCGTCTACCCAGCCATCCTGCTCCGACAGCCGGCGCGCCAAGTGGTACCCCTCCCCCACAACATCGACGACCAATACCCGAAGATCACCCCGCCGCCGAAGCGTGCCGCCGACCAGATCGGGCCAGCCAAGCACGCACACTGCGGCCTCGACAGGCAGTTGGCGCGACAGCAGGCGGGCGGTTTTGTCCTCGGCCATCGCCTCCATGCATGCTCGGACCTCCGAGCGGGGGTCGGCTGCGGTGAGAACCCGAGAGGCCAGCCACAGGAGCGGACCAGAGGATGGCTGGCGGGCAATCATGCGGCGGCAGGTGGTGACCAGCCCGGCGGGGTCGTGGCCGAAACTCAACAGTGCTCCAGCCGTCTCCCGCACCAACGATTCCTGGCCCACCCCGGAAGACCGGGCCACGTAGCGCAGGTGCTCGATCGGATGCACCGTTCAAGCGTAGGCGACCGCGATCTGATCATCAGCCCCGACATGAGGTTGTGCCACCGCCCTGGGGTAACTTCGAATGCGATGTCCACCACGCTTGACGCCGAAGTGACTCTGACTCCGCTGACCGGCGACCCCCGCCCTCTTGGCGATTGGGTCACTGTCTTTCATCTGGTCGTTGTTGTTCTCGACCCGTACACCTACGAGAGCTCCTGGATGATCGACACTGCCGGCCGCGTTCTGCGCAACTTCGTCGGCGCGGACTGCCGGGTGGCGTTCTTGGTCACCGCATCGCCCGACGAAGCCGAGGAGTTCCTCGGTCCTTGGACCAAAGAGATCCTCACCTTCGCCGACGAGGACCGCTCAGTGGTGCGAGCTTTGGGACTGGAGTCGCTCCCCGCCATTGTCCATCTCGACCACCAGCTCAACCTGCGGGCCTCGGCCCAGGGCTGGAATCCGCCTGACTGGAGAGATTTTGCCTCCCAGCTCAGCGCGGCAATGAGTTGGCATCCCCCGGTGATCCCCGACGCGGGCGACCCATCGCCCTTCGCGGGAACCCCGGCGTTAGGCTGAGCAGAACTCCCGCGGAATGAACCGAGCGCATGGCCGAATTCGCCTACTCCGAACTGCTCCCCAAAGGGCCTGACACCACCACCCAATACCGCCTGTTGACCACGGACTACGTCTCCCCTGTCGCGCTGGGCGCTCGCCAGTTCCTCCAAGTCGACCCCGAAGGCATCCGCCTGCTCACCAGCGAGGCCATGAGGGACATTGCCCACCTCCTTCGACCGGGGCACCTAGCCCAGCTGGCCGCCATCCTGGAAGACTCCGAGGCCTCGCCCAACGACCGATTTGTGGCCACCGAGCTGCTTCGCAACGCCAATATCGCGGCCGGCGGGGTGCTGCCCGGTTGCCAGGACACCGGGACGGCCGTGGTGATGGGCCACAAGGGCGAGCGGGTGCTCACCGATGCCGACGATGAGCGGGCCATTGCCCGAGGAGTGTTCGACACCTTCCAGACCTCGAATCTTCGGTACTCGCAACTGGCTCCGCTGTCCATGTTCGAGGAGCGCAATACCGGCAACAACTTGCCCGCCCAGATCGAGATCTATGCGGTGCCGGGTGACGCTTACTCATTCCTGTTCATGGCCAAGGGCGGCGGCTCGGCCAACAAGTCGTACCTGTTCCAGGAGTCCAGGGCGCTGCTCAACCCGGACACCCTCACCCGCTTTATGGACGAGAAGCTCCGCACCCTGGGCACCGCGGCCTGTCCGCCCTACCACTTGGCCGTGGTCATCGGCGGCACCTCGGCCGAGTACACCCTGAAGGTGGCCAAATACGCCTCGGCCCGCTATCTCGACACGCTGCCCACCGAAGGATCGGATACCGGCCACGCCTACCGGGACCTGGAGTGGGAAGACCGCATCCTGGAGCTGACCCGGCACTTCGGGATTGGGGCCCAATTCGGCGGCAAGTACTTCTGCCACGACGTGCGGGTAATTCGGCTGCCCCGCCACGGGGCTTCCTGTCCGGTCGGAGTGGCTGTGTCGTGTTCAGCCGACCGCCAGGCCCTGGGCAAGATCACTTCAGAGGGGATCTTCCTAGAGCAGTTGGAGACCGACCCGGCCCGCTTCCTACCCGAGATCACCGAAGACGAGCTGAGCGGCCAAGTGGTGCGCATCGACTTAGACCAGCCCATGGACGACATCCGGGCCGAGCTGACGAAGTATCCGGTCAAGACGAGGCTGTCGCTCACCGGCACCCTGGTGGTGGGCCGCGACCTGGCCCACGCCAAGATCAAGGAGCGGCTGGATGCCGGGGAGTCCATGCCCGCGTATCTGCGCGACCACCCGGTGTACTACGCCGGTCCGGCCAAGACCCCCGAGGGCTACGCCTCCGGGTCGTTCGGCCCCACCACCGCCGGGCGCATGGACGCCTACGTGGACCAGTTCCAAGCGGCCGGGGGCAGCCTGGTGATGCTGGCCAAGGGCAACCGGTCGCGCCAGGTGGTCGACGCCTGCGCCCGCCACGGCGGGTTCTACCTGGGATCGATCGGCGGCCCCGCCGCCCGCCTGGCCAAGGACTCCATCCGCAAGGTGGAGGTGCTGGAGTACCCCGAACTGGGCATGGAAGCGGTGTACCGCATTGAAGTAGAGGAGTTCCCCGCCTTCATCGTGACCGACGACAAAGGAAACGACTTCTTCACCGAGGTGTCCACCCCGGTGTCCATCAGCTAGCGAGCTAGTTGATCCTCCGGTCGTGGCCAGACCAGTAAGGCTCGCGGAGGCGGTATTTCTGGAGCTTGCCGGTCGCGGTGCGAGCCAGTTCGTCGCGGAACTCCACCGAGGTGGGGCACTTGTAGTGGGCCAAGCGGCTGCGGCAGTGCTGAATCATCTCGTCCTCGGACGCCGACGCCCCCGGCGCCAGCACCACCAGGGCTTTCACCGTCTCGCCCCACTTTTCGTCGGGCACCCCGATGACGGCCACCTCAGCTACCGCTTCGTGGGCGAACAGGGCGTCCTCCACCTCGATGGACGAAACGTTCTCGCCACCGGAGATGATCACGTCCTTCTTGCGGTCCGACAGCGAGAGGTAGCCCTCGTCGTCGATGTGGCCGCCGTCGCCGGTGTGAAACCAGCCCCCGGCTAAAGCCTCGGCCGAGGCGTCGGGCTGCTCCCAGTACCCCTCCAGCACATGGTTCCCCCGGGCCAGTACTTCGCCGCTTTCGTCCACGGCCAGCGAGATGCCCAACGCGGGCACGCCCTGTCGGGACAACTTGGAGGCCCGCTCGGCTGGACTCAGGTGGTCCCATTCGGCCCGTCGGCGGTTGATGGTCAGGTAAGGAGCGGTCTCGGTCAGGCCGTAGAGCTGCATGAACTCCCAGCCCAGCTCAGTTTCCATCCGCTCGATGGTGCGGGTGGGCGGAGGGGCGCCAGCCACCGTCATGCGCACTCGCCCCGAGCCGGGAATGTCCCCTTCCCAATTCTGAGCTGCATCCAGAACCGCGGCCACCACTGCGGGGGCCCCGCACATGTACGTCACCCCGTGGCGCTCCACCCGCCGCAGGATCTCCGTACCGTCCACCTTGCGCAGCACGATGTGGCGGGCCCCGGCCCCGCTGACGGCATAGGGCATGCCCCACCCGTTGCAGTGGAACATGGGCAGAGTATGGAGATACACGTCCCGGTCGCTCACCCCGGCGGCCCAGCCGAAGGTCGCGGCATTGAGCCACAGCGAGCGGTGGGTCATCTGCACGCCCTTGGGGCGGGCTGTGGTACCCGACGTGTAGTTGATGGTGGCGGTGGCGTCCTCATCGGGAGTCCACGGCTCGGGCTCGACGTCGAACCGGTACAGGGCCTCGTCAGACTCCGCGCCCAGCACATAGCGGTGGGGGCAGTCGACATCGGCCAGCGTGTCGGCCAGCTCCGGGTCGAACAGCAGCATCGACGCTCCGCAGTGCTCCACGATGTAGCTGATCTCCTCCCGGTTGAGCCGGAAGTTGATGGGCACGCATACCCGGCCATTCCCGCTCACCCCGAACAGCGAGACCATCAGTCGGGCGGCGTTGTGGGAGACGATGGCCACCCGCTCGCCGAAACCGATGCCGTGCTCGTCCAACGATGCGGCCTGAGCTCGGGCTAATTCGGCCATTCGGGTATAGGTCAGCTCTCCCCAACTCTCAGCCGGCTGATCCGGCTCATCGACGATTCCCACCCGGTCGCCGTACACCGTCGCGGCCCGGGCCAGGAAATCTCCCACACACAGAGCAACCTTCATGCCCCCACCGTATCCACCCCACTGCTCTCAACGCCTGCTGTGGGTTCGCCGCAGTCCACTCATACAATCTCGGTTGTGACGGTTGCACGGGTCCTCGGGACATTGGGCAAGACGGTCATCTCCATTGGCCTCATCATCCTGCTGTTCGGGATCTTCCAGCTATGGGGGACCGGCGTCATCGAGGCTCGGGCCCAGCAGGATCTAGAAGGCCAGTTCTCCGATTTGCTCGAGGCTTCCGAATCCCTGAGCCCTCCGGCCCCCGATCCGGTGGTGACCCCCACCCCCGAACCAACCCTTCAGCCCACGCCCGACCCCACCCCCACAACAGAGCCCGCCGAAGAGACCCTTGCCGTGGAGGAACCCGACCCGGTACCGACAACACCGAGCCCGACCCCGACTGCCTCTCCCCAACCCACCGCCACTCCTGAGCCCACTCCTGAGCCCACCCCTGATCCTGAGTGGCTGGAACTGCTCTACCCCGACTGGGGATCGCCCATCGCCCGGATCCACATCCCCACGCTCGGGGTGTCCAAGACCGTGGTTGAGGGGGTCCGGGTTAGCGACCTCCGCAAAGCCCCCGGCCACTACCCCAATACCGTCATGCCCGGACAGGCAGGAAACGCGGCTATCGCCGGGCACCGCACCACCTACGGGGCGCCCTTCGGAGAAATCGACGAGCTGGTTCCCGGCAACCAGATCTTCGTCGAGACCATCCAAGGGAGATTCGTCTACCAAGTGGTGGCCCAAGGAGACGGCCACGGGCACCTCATCGTGCCGCCCAGTGCGGTTGAGGTGCTCGACCAGGACTTCAGCGAGCACCCCAATCGGCTCACCCTCACCGCCTGCCATCCCAAGGGCTCGGCCCGACAGCGCATCATCGTGGTGGCCGAGCTGGTGGGCGAGCCCGTTCCCTCCTATCGCCAACTCGGCGAGGAGGGACAAGCAGATGTGCAGCTGGCCGATGAGAACGTGAACGAGACGGCCGACCCTACTGAGACGGTCACGGCCACCCCGACGACAACGACCGCCCCCGACACAGCAGCGACCCCGACGACAACGACCGCCCCCGACGCTACGGCGACGCCGACGCCAACGGCTGGTCCAACCGAAGAGGCGCCCGCGGGAACCCCGACTCCGGAGGCTCCTGAAGAAGCCCCCGAGCAGGCACCGGTAGCCGCCGCTGAAGACCAACCGCCTACCGAGCCGCAAAGCCCCGTCCCCGCGGAGCGGGCACCCGCCGCGACAACCGATTCCTTCGGCGAGGGCCTCGACGGCGACGCCGACGCATGGCCGCCGGCCATATTGTGGAGTTTGGCCGCTTTGGCCATCTGGTTCTTCGCCCTGTTCGCGGGCCGCCGATGGAAGAAGCTGCCGGCCTACGCTCTGTCGGCTCTACCCTTCCTGGTCGTGATGTTCATGGCGTTCTGGCACATCGACAGAATCCTCCCCTCGTACTGATTGATGAACTGATTGATGAACCGCAAGACGCTGGGAGTCAGCCGCATCTTGACAGCCGTGGCACTGGTGCTGGCACTGGCTGCTGCCGGCTGCGCCGACGAAGAGTCCGAGGAGTCCCGACTCGACGAGGTGTTCGTCGAGCCCACGGCCGAGCCCGACCTGCTGCCCACCGAAGAAGATCTGCGGGACCGGTTCGAGGGACTCGTCACCGAGCCCTACGACCTTTTGGTGGGGACCTGCTTCAACCAGTACCGGTATCTGGACCGCAACGATCTGCCTGCGCAGCTGACCACTGCCATCGGCTGCACCCGCCCTCACAACGCCCAGGTGTATGCCATCGTGATCCACGACGCCCCGGCCGGTGCCCCCTATCCCGGAGAAAAGGCAGTCAACGATTGGGGACTAATGCAGTGCTATGAGCGGTTTGAGCCGTTTGTGGGTCTGGTCTACGAACTGTCAGAGCTCGACATCGGCATGATCACCCCCAGCCGAACCGACTGGGAGGGCGAGAACTACCGCCGCCGAATCTCCTGCTATGTGTTCGACCGCAATCGGTGGCTCCTGAAGACCGACGTGGAGGGCATCGGCCTCTGAGCTGTAGGTCTGAGCTGCTGGCGCGCCTCAAGCCATCAGCGCGGCCAACGCCGACCACGACTGCGGCACGGCCCCACCCCCGGTGCCGTCGTCGGGATCCCAGTACTCGGCAAACCCGCTCCGCATCGCTCCCCTCACTGTGGTTGAAGCCACCGCCTCAGCGGCTTCATTCCGGCCGTGTCGGCGCAATCCCACCCACATCAGGTAGCTGAGCTGGGGCCATGCCGGGCCTCGCCAATAGGTGCGGGGATCGAAGCCGGGCTCCTCGCGGTGAACGCCCGCCGGCCCGCAGCGTCCGCCGTAGGCCGAGGGATCGACCAGGTCGGCAGCCACGGAGTCGATCCGGTCGGGCTCGGCCGCAACCAGCATCGGCAGCAGGCCGTCCAACGTGCGCACCCGGCCCGACCCCTTCTCCGATGGGCCGGCATCGGCCCAGGTCCGACGAGACTCGTCCCATCGGGCGGCTAGATACCCAGCCAGCTCGTCGGCCCGGTCGGTCACCTCCGACCGCCCGGCCACTGCGGCCAGCTCCCAGGCGTTGAACACCACCAATGCGTTGAACCCCGCCGATGCGGATTCGAACGCCGGATTGGCCACCGGAGAGCCCGCCGGACTGCGCTCGATCGACATCACCAGCTGGTTTTTGATCGGCCGCCAAGCTTCCAAGGAAAATCCGCCGGGACAGAAGTCATCCCAGCGGGGGCTGTCGTCGGCGCCGCTCTCCCACGGATGGCACAACGACACCAGCCCGCTCGGATGGCGATGGCGGTCGAACAGCAGAAACCTCAGGCCGCGCTCGGCCTTGGCCAACGTCTCCTCGTCGACGTCTGCCCCCCGCCGCACCAACTCCGCTATGGCATGCCCGTACATGGGGGGCTGGGTGATTGACGACGCCTCATCTCGACCCCACAGATCGGCGGCCACACCGGGATGGCGCACATAGTTCATGTGGGGAACGAACCCGTCGACGGCCTGGACCGACAACGCAGTCTGGAGCTCGGTCAGCCCGCGGTCGTCGCCCAGCTCAGCCCAGCACAACGCGTGAAAGCAGGAGTCCCACAGCCACTGCCAGGGGTAGGTCGCAGGATTCGGTACGGCGTAGCCCTCGGGAACCCAATGGGCTTCCAGTACCGCCCGAGCCGCGTTCCGCACCGCTGAGCGGTCGAATCCCTCGGGCTCGTCCATATCTCCAGAGTCTCACGATTGGACGCGATCTGGTTACCTCGTAGGCATGGTCCGGGCCGCAATCGTCTCATTTCGACTGGGGCTGAGCGATGGCGTGTCTGTGGTCGCCCGCCTCTGGCAGAAGATGCTGGCCGACATCGGCTTCGACATGGTGACGGTGGCCGGGGAAGGTCCGGTAGACCGGCTGGTCCCCGGCCTCGGCATCGACCAGCTCGACGGTCCCGACCCCGACGGGTTTGCCGCCGCGGTGTCTGATGCCGACTTGGTGGTGGTGGAGAACCTCTGCACCATCCCACTGAATCTCCCAGCTGCCCGGACAGTGGCCCGCGCCCTGGCCGGGCGCCCCGCCATCCTCCACCACCACGATCCCCCGTGGCAGCGGGAGCGGTTCGCCGCGGTGACCGAGCTGCCCCCCGACGACCCCTCCTGGCGCCATGTGGTCATCAACCGATTCACCGCCGAGCAGTTCTCCCGGCGGGGCATCGAAACCACGGTGATCTACAACGGATTCGACACCACCAGCCCCGAGGGCGACCGGGCCGCGATGCGGGCCAAGCTGGAAGTGGATGACGAGACGCTGCTCGTGGCCCACCCGGTGCGGGCCATCCCCCGCAAGAACATCCCCGGGGCCATTGCCATCGCCGAGGCGCTGGGCGGCACCTATTGGCTGATGGGACAAGCCGAGGAGGGATACGACGCCACCCTGGAGCGACTTCTGGCCGATGCCCGCTGTCCGGTCATCCATCGGCCGGTAGCCCGCACTCCCGACATCTACGCCGCCGCCGATCTGGTGGTGTTCCCGTCAATCTGGGAGGGATTCGGCAATCCGCCGGTGGAGGCAGCCAACTGGCGTCGTCCCTGCGTGGTAGGTGACTACCCGGTGGCCCACGAGCTGGCCGAGTTCGGATTCCAGTGGTTCACCTCCGACGGCCTCGATGAGATCCAGGCATTTCTGAACTGCCCCGACTCCGACCTGTTGGACCAGAATCAAGCCATCGCCCAGCAGCACTTCTCCTTGGAACGAGTCCGAACAGACCTGGTCGCGCTGTTGGATGACGCCGGATGGCTACCATGAGCACCGACGACCTGGCCGCCCGCCGACGGCTCATCGCCCGGCTGACCACAACCGGCCAGCGGCTGGGCTACCTGCTCTATCTGGCCGCCGCCGCCCTGTTCTTCATCGGCTTCGCCACCAGCTTCCGCAGCTCCCTGGTCACCGCCATCATTGCCTGCCTCCTCGTCGGCTCCCTCGTCCTCGCCCCCGCCATCATCTTCTCCTACGCAGTCCGCGCCGCCGACCGAGAAGAGCCCTTGGCTTAAGGGCTTATGTCAATCGGCTCAACCGGCAGCCGCCCCGCAACCACTGCGGGCAAGAACTCCCGCAACCTCTCCGGCAGCATCTTCTCCTCTGAGGCCAGCACCTCTTCCAAACTCCACCAGCGGGCCTCCTCAAACGCCGCCGCCTCCAATGCTTCGAGGTGCTGGGGGTTCCACTCACCCCCATCAGGGCACCAAGCCACATGGATGCGCTCGTTGGAATCGAAGTGGATGCCGGCAAAGTCGAACTCCACATGCTGGGTCCAGATGCAGGGGCCGACCTCCACATCGGTAAATCCGGCCTCCTCCCAAAGCTCTCGACGGGCGCCGGCAGCCGAGTCCTCCCCCGGACCCAGCCCTCCTCCGGGTATCTCCCACCACGGATCTTTGCGCGGATCAATGGGGTCGCTGGCCCGCATCAAGAAGACGCGCCCTTGGCGGTCCAACAGCACCACTCGGGCTGCCGGTCGGCGCAAGGTCCAAGCCATGGGCGCCGACCATACCCCCCTTAGCAGCCCACACCGCAGCGCGGCCGATTCTCCTCTTGGATAGATCATCGACGGCGAGCGCCGGTACAGTCCCGCTCGAAGAGCCAATACCCGGGGGTTGCCCACGATGGAGTTCGGATATTTTGCCCAGTGCTTCGTGCCTGATTTCGGCTACGAGGGGAATCCCGACTGGGAGGCCCAGCGCATCCGCGACAACCTGGAGATCTCCCAGCTGTGCGATCGCCACGGGTTCAAGTACATCTGGGCCTCAGAGCACCACTTCTTGCGGGAGTACTCCCACATGTCCTCCCCCGAGGTGTTCTTGTCGGCGGTGGCATCCACCACCGAGAACGTGCATCTGGGCTCGGCCATCTTCAACATCACCGCTCCGGTGAATCACCCTGTGCGCTCGGCTGAACGGGCGGCCATGATCGACGTGCTGTCCAACGGTCGCTTCGAGCTGGGTACCGGCCGGGGCTCCTCGTCCACCGAGGTGATGGGATTCGGGATGCCGGGAACACCCCGCGACCCGGAAACCGGCCTGGCCGACACCGAGGTCACCCGCGGCCTGTGGGACGAGGCCATCCGCCAGATCCCCCACATGTGGCGCGAGGGGGCATACAGCTACGAGGGCGACAGCTTCTCGATGCCAGCCCGGGAGATCTTCCCCAAGCCAGTAACCAAGCCCCATCCCCCGCTGTGGGTGGCGTGTGGCAGCCCGGGCACGTTTGAGAAAGCCGGCAAGCTGGGCATCGGAGTGCTGTGCTTCACCATCGGCACCCCCGATGAGATCGCCCCGCTAATCGAGATCTACAAGAACGAGGTGGCCAGCTGCAAGAACCCAGTGGGCGACTATGTCCACGACAACGTCATGTGCGTTGGGTTCGGCATCTGCCTGGACGACCGGGAGGTGGCCATCGACTGGGCCACCCGAGGCCACATGTACTACTACCAGTGCCTCGTCTACCGCTGGCTGGACACCTTCCCCAAGCCCGACGGGATTCCCGAATGGCCTGCGGTCATCCCCGAGCCGACTCATGACGATGTCAAGATGGCCATCGAAGGCGGCTCGCTGTGCGTGGGCAACGCCGAGGACTGCATCCACGTGTCCCGCCAGTACGAGCGGGTGGGAGCCGATCAGTACGTGATCAGCCCGCTCACCTCCACGCTGCCCATGGACGTGGTGCGCGAGACAATTGTGAACTTCGGCAAGCACGTCATCCCGGTGATCGACACCGATCCGATGCACCGCTCGACCCGTCAACGCGAGGCGGCTCTGGCCGCGGCGATCTAAACTAGCTGTTTCTTAAAGAATCCATGACAAAACTTGAGCGGGCCTAGTCAGGCTGCGGTTCAGCCGCTAGCGTTTGACCGTCCCTTGAGTCCAACGTTGGGAGCAATCACATGCAAAAGACCATTCACCGCTTGCTGGCCCTACTCGGGTTGGTGCTGGCCTTCTCGTTGATCGCCGCCTCATGCGGCAACGACGACAGCGACGAGGGAGGCGCGGCCCCCGCGGCCCCTGAGGCCACCGAGGCAGCCACCCAAGCGCCCGAGCCAACAGAGGCGCCGGAAGCAACCGTTGACCTTATTCAGGACGGTGGAACCTTGCAGGCCGTGCTGGATCGCGGTCATGTGCTGTGCGGCTCCCGGGATGACGTGCCCGGCTTCGCCCTGCTAAACGAAGACGGCCAATACGAGGGCTTCGACATCGACATGTGCCGGGTGGTGGCGGCTGCCGTCTTCGGTGACGCCGACGCCGTAGAGATCGTGCCGGTTACCAGCGCCGAGCGCTTCACCGCTTTGGCCTCAGGCCAGTTCGAGGTGATGAACCGCAACACGACCTGGACCGCCACCCGTGACGGTACCGAGGGCGCCGAATTCTTGTTCACCACCTACTACGACGGCCAGGGCCTCATGGTGCCAGCCTCCACCGGCTTCACCACCCTGGAAGACCTGGAAGACGCCAACATCTGCGTGAGCACCGGAACCACCACCGAGCTGAACCTCACCGCGGTGTTCGCCGCCCGGGGCATCCCCTTCAACCCGGTCACCTTTGAAGGGTTCGACACCCTGGTGCCGGCTTATGAAGAGGGCCAATGTGAGGCGATGACCGCCGACAGCAGCGTGCTCGGCGTCTACAAGTTCGAGATCGAGGCCAAAGGCGGTCCCGACCAGCACATCATGACCGAGATCATCTCCAAGGAGCCCTTGGGCACCGTGGTGCGTGACGGCGACTCCCAGTGGGCACAGGTTGTGAACTGGGCCACCATGGCCACTGTGCAAGCCTGGGAGTTCGGACTCGACTCCAGCAACATCGGCAGCTACGACGGCAATGACCCCAACATCTTGAACTTCCTGGGCCGCGACGGCTTCGATCCCGGCCTCGGCCTGCCCACCGACTTCGCCGTCAATGTGGTGGAGCAAGTGGGTAACTACGAGGAGATCTTCAACCGCTATCCGCAGTTGGGTGTCCTCGAAGGCAGCGTGAACGACCTCTGGACCAACGGCGGGCTCATGTACGTTCCGCCGTACC
This sequence comes from Candidatus Poriferisocius sp., assembly GCF_965204015.1. Taxonomy (GTDB): domain Bacteria; phylum Actinomycetota; class Acidimicrobiia; order Acidimicrobiales; family Bin134; genus Poriferisocius. The sequence goes on from NZ_OZ241965.1 coordinate 439,292, forward strand.
GCTAGGGAAAACCCCGCTCGTCTCGTGACGGGCAACAACTGACGCGATGAGCGGCCCACCGGTCACCGACCGGTGGGCCGCTCTCGTCTAATGTTCAAGGTCACACTGCTATGAGCAGCCCTGCCGATCTCGCCAGTACGCCAGCTGATCTCACCGCAGTACCTTCCGCGCCTCTCAGCCGCAGAGTGCTGGCGTTGTTGGCCGATCTGGTGATCCTGGCCCTCGTTGCCGCCATCTCGGTTTGGCAGCTGGGCCTGCGCCTGCTCGACGACTACAGCGACATCCCGGAACTCGCTCTCGCCTGGGTATTCCTGGTGGCAGTGCCTGTGGCGGTCGTTGCCATCGTTGTGATCGATGCGGCGCGCATCGGACAGACGCCAGGCATGGCCGCGGCCGGCATTCGCACCATTCACGACGGCACGACAAAGCGGGCTCTCCCCACCGATGATCCGAGAGTCCCTGAACCCGGTATCCCTGCTCTGTGGCGCGACGTGCGAGTCCTCCGATTAGTTGCACAAGTGCTGGCCGTGATTGTTGTCGTAGCCCTCATCCGATGGATGTTCCACAACCTCATCGTGAGGATGGACGAAGTTGGCCTGCCCAAGGGCTTCGACTTTCTCGAATCCCCCTACGGGGTAGCCCTGCGGGACGCCCATGGCTTTGACGTACGCGATCCCGTGTGGAGGGGGCTGCTCATCGGATTGCAGAACACTGTCGTGGCGTCAGTTGTGGGCATCTTGATCGCTACCGTAGTGGGGCTGTTCGTGGGCATCGCCCGACTCTCCTCCAACTGGCTCGTGGCCAAAGGGGCCAGTCTTTATGTGGAAAGCCTGCGCAACATCCCGCCGCTGGTCGTCATCATCTTCTTTGGCTCGGCACTGTTTACCTTCGGCCCTTTCCCCCGCTTCAACCCAACAAACCCTCCGTGGCAGGGAACGTTCTTCGGTTCCGACAGCAACTGGATCATTGTCAGCCGGGACCGATGGGCCATCCCATCGCTGGCTTCTGAGAGCAACGTAGGAGTGTTCTGGCTGCTTGTGCTGGCGGCGGCGATTATCGCCGTGGCCGTGTGGCAATGGCGGACTCGTCGCAACAACGCCACCGGCGAACCCCATCACCGCGTGCTGTGGTCGGTGGGGGTTTTCGCAGTGATCGTGGTCGCGTGCTTCGCCGCCCTGGGTGGCCCCTATTCCTGGTCGTGGCCCGCAGTGTCGGAGAACGGGCGGCGAGTGGTCGGGGGTTTCAGCACCAACTCGGGCTACATGGCACTGACTCTGGGCTTGGGCCTCTACACGGCCAGCTTCGTTGCTGAGATCATCCGCGGATCTATCCTCGCCGTCCCCAAAGGCCAGACTGAGGCGGCGACCTCGGTGGCGCTCAAATCTAGTCAGCGATACCGCCATGTCGTCCTTCCCCAAGCACAGCGGATCGCCATTCCCCCCTACATCAGCGAGTGCGCCAACTTGATCAAGAACACCTCTTTAGGACTCGCCGTGGCCTATCCCGACCTCTTCCTCGTGGTCGTCACCGCATGGGGCATCAACTTCCCCGCGCCCCAACTCATCCTCATAGTTGTCATTGTTTACGTGTCCATAAACCTCATCGTGTCGGCGCTGTTGAACGTGTACAACCGATCCATCCAGCTCAAAGAGCGATGATCCGATGACCGCCACCGTGCCTTCCCCCGACGCTAGCCCACAGGGCGACCCATCCCGACTGCCGCCCGATATGCGAGTCTCGCCCGGCACCTGGCTGCGCAAGAATCTGTTCAACAGCTGGTACAACGCTCTGATCACCGTGTTAGCGGTGGTAGTCGGAGCGATCCTCCTGTACTACGGCGGACGCTTCATATTCGTCACCGGCCAGTGGGAGGCAGTGCGCAAGAACCTCACGCTCCTCATGCTGGGCGTGTACCCCCGTAACGAGCATTGGCGGCTTGTGGCCCAGATGTACATAGTGGCCTCGGCCCTTGGGTTGGCCTGGGGAACGGTCACAGCCCGAAGCCAAGACCAGGCCGAAGACACTGGCGTCGTCGCACCGCGCCCCACTCCCCTTGATTTGCTGCGCCGCTACTGGGCCATCCTCTTGCTGTTGGTGGTCATCCTGGTGTTCACCCGCACCATCTGGCCAACGCTGTTCACCCTCTCCACCATCGCAGTTGGGCTCGCGGTGCGCGCCGGGGCCATGCGCTTACCCCGCTCCTCTCGGCGCATCTGCTGGTACGCGGCGACCTTCATGGCCATCGTGTCCTTCCAGGTGGTCTCGGGCACAAACGGAAACGCATGGTGGTGGATGAGTGCGTTATTCGCATTCGCCGCCTTGCAACTCGCCAACGCGAGAGATCTCACCAGGTACTTGGGAACGACGATGGCCTGGCCGATTTTCGGCCAGGCGCGACTTGTCACCGCCAGAGATCTCGTGCGGCTCAAGCGGGCAGTCCAGATCGTGGCCGTGGTCGCAGCAGTAGTGGTGGTCCGCATCGCCTACTTGCTCATCGGCGAAACCTCCAGTGTGAGCTGGGACAAATGGTCGGGGCTGTATCTCACGTTGGTGGCCTCCGGTGCGGCCATCATCCTGTCGTTCCCACTGGCATTGCTGCTGGCGGTGGGACGGCGCTCCTCTCTTCCCGCCATTCGCTGGCTCTGCGTGACCTACATCGAGTTCTTCAGGGGCGTCCCCTTCATCGCCCTGCTGTTCGTAGCGAAGATCTTCATCGACTTCTTCCTTAACGTCGACACGCCGCTCTCCTTGACGACCCGGACGATCATTGTCTTTACCATTTTCAGCTCGGCTTATGTGGCCGAAGTAGTGCGCGGTGGCCTGCAAGCCGTGCCCCGAGGCCAGATCGAGGCCGGGCAAGCCGTAGGCCTTCAACCGCCGGCCGTGATGAGGCTGATCGTGCTGCCCCAAGCCCTGCGGGCAGTCATCCCGGCCATGGTGGGACAGTTCATCAGCTTGTTCAAGGACAGCACGCTATTCGCCTTTATCAGCGTGGTGGAGTTCTATCGGGCCCGCGAGCTGATCCACTCCCAACAGGAGTACACAACCGTTGCCATTGCGGAAACCCTGGTCTTCGTGGCCTTCGCCTATTGGGCCCTTAGCTACACCATGTCCAAAGAAAGCCAGCGCCTCGAGCGCCACCTCGGAGTCGGAGAACGATGACAGACACAACTACAACAACATCCAACGTCAACAGCGACGCCACCCAGATCGGCGGACGACAACTCATGGTCGAGATGTCTGGCGTGGACAAGTTCTTCGGGACCTTTCAGGCGCTCACCAATATCGACATGAAGGTCGGTGCAGGCGAGGTGGTGGTGGTGATTGGGCCATCGGGATCGGGCAAGTCCACCCTCATCCGCTGCATCAACCGGTTGGAGCACCACGACCGGGGCCACATTGTGGTCGATGGCATCGAGCTCACCGATGACGTGCGCAACATCGCCCTCATCCGGCGGGAGACGGGGATGGTGTTCCAGCAATTCAACTTGTTCCCCCATCTCACCGTCATCGACAACATCACCCTGGGGCCTCGCCAAGTGTTGAAGATGCCCAAGCAGCAAGCCGAGGACCGGGCGATGGAGCTGCTGGAACGAGTCAAGATCCCCGAGCAAGCCCGCAAATTCCCCGGCCAGCTCTCCGGCGGCCAGCAGCAGCGGGTGGCCATTGCCCGGTCGCTGGCCATGCAGCCCAAGATCATGCTGTTTGACGAGCCCACATCGGCGCTGGACCCCGAGATGATCTCCGAAGTGCTCGAAGTGATCCTTGAACTGTCCAGAACTGGCATGACCCTGATCGTGGTCACCCACGAGATGGGCTTCGCCCGAGAGGCAGCCGACCGGGTCATCTTCATGGCCGACGGCGAAATCGTCGAAGTCGGCGAACCCGAGCACTTCTTCACCAACCCCCAAGAAGAACGCACCCAGCTCTTCTTGTCCCAGATTCTCTAACTGCCGGTGTAGCGGGCTCGGAAACGGAACCGAACCGGGTCTTCCTCGTATTCCTCTAAGGCGTGGGCGATCCAGCCCGCGGTGCGGGCGATGGCGAACACCGCCTCGCCAGCCTCAGGGCGCATGCCAGCCAAAAAGGTCATGGCGCCCAATGGGAAATCTACGGTGGCGGGGGCATCGGTGCGCTCACTGGCAAGTGTCTGCACGGTGAGCACCTTGGGAAGATGCTCATGCGATGGCCACGCTCCGGCCACTGCTTCCATGAGCGCGCTGCAACGAGGATCCCGATGCCGGTAGACGGCATGGCCGAAGCCGGGGGTATAGCCGGTCCTTCGCTGGGCCTCGCCCAGCGCTGCGGCTGGATCACCACTGGCCGCTGCCTCTTGAAAGATGCGGTGGACGGGGCCGCTGGCCGCGCCGTGAAGCCGCCCGCCCAGAATCCCAAGGCCGGCGGCGACCGCCGAATAGGGGTCAGCCCTTACTGACGCCGCGACACGAACGCCAAGCGTTGAGCTGGCCAGTCCATGGTCCAGCAACAGGACCAAGGCCCGGTTGAGAACAGCCCGCTGCCGTGCATTGGATCGTCCCGGGGCCAGTCGACTCCACAGCCGTTCTGCCAGATTGCTCTCCTTCGGCGCGGTGACCAGCGGGAGTGAGTGCACCATCAAATGCAGCAGCCTTCGGCCCGCAGCCCCAACCGATGAGGTTGAGAGGTCGTTGCGGAGCGGGTCGGTGGTCGAGGCGACGCTCACCGCGACTCTGAGCCGGTCCATCATCGGGGCGCTATCGGGCAGCACGCTTTGGATGCGTTGAGACAATTCCTCTGCCTCGTCGATGTAGTTCCAGCGGGCATCGGGCTCTGCTCCCCACACCAAATCGACCGCATCTTCGAATCGGGTATCGGCAGCCAGCCCGATCAAGTCCCGCCCGCGCACCTTCAACTCCCCATCGGCAATCTGGGTAATGCCGGTGGATACCAAGACACCGATCTCGTCGTCACCTCGTCGACCAGAGCGGGAGCGGAGGCGATCCACTTCTTCGGGGTTGAACCGCGAGCTGCGACCGTCCGAGTCCACTACTCGTTGCAGTAGGCCCCTACTCACATAGGAATAGAGGGTGGCGCGCTTTACTCCGAGGCGGGCCGCCGCCTCTGTGCTGGTCAGCCAAGCGTCCATTCCACCTCCTCTCTATATTGACTAATCAATGTAGATATTGATCAATGTTGTCAATATATCAATCTAACGGCATCATGGGCGGCATGAATGCTGTTGCTCCGCTTACTGACAACATCGCTCCACCCGGCCTCAAGGGGTTGATTGTGGCTGACACGGAGGTGGGCTCAGTTCGCGGGCATGAGGGGTGGTTCCACTACCGGGGGCGGAACGCGGCTTCGCTAGCCCGAGACCACTCGTTTGAGGCGGTGGCCCATTTGCTGTTGGGCGGAGACTTACCAGACGGCGCAGCCGAGGAGGCATTTCGGGCCGAGCTGGCTGCGGCCCGGTGCTTGACTCCGAAGGCAGCCGACCTGGTCGCGGCGCTGGCACAAACCGATCTGCCGCCAATGCCCATCTTGCGCGGCGTGCTGGGAGTGGAGGTTGACCCGCGGCCCACATTGGATCTCGAACAGGGCGAACGCCGAGCTGCGGTCATGAGGGCCATTGGGATCACCCCTACCGTGCTGGGGGCGGTCAGCCGCATCCGCTCTGGGGCTGAGCCGCTTGACCCCGACGAATCGCTGTCCCACAGCGCCGACTACCTGCGCATGACCCTGGGCGAGACGCCGCTCCCCGAGCACGCCCGGGCGGTGGAGACCTATCTTTGCCTGACTGCTGATCACGGCTTCAACGCCTCGACGTTCACCGCCAGGGTCATCACCAGCACCGGCACCGACGTCGCCGGAGCGTTTGGCGGAGCGCTGGCCGCCTTGGCCGGCCCGCTGCACGGCGGGGCACCGGGTCGAGTTCTAGACATGCTGCACGCCATCGGCCACCCCGACAACGCGGTGCCCTGGATCGCGGCCGAGCTCGACGCTGGACGCAAGATTATGGGGTTCGGCCACGCGGTGTACCGGGCGGCCGACCCTCGTTCTGAAACCCTGAAAGCGGTGGCCATCGAATTGGGCGGCGAGATGGTAGAACGGGCCCTCGACATCGAGAGCCGAATCTTGCCTTATCTGGCCGACTGGAAGCCTGATGCGGTAATCGTCACCAACGTGGAGTACTACGCCGGTGTGGTACTCCACCTGGCCGGATTGCCCCAAGAGGCGTTCACCCCCACCTTCACCACCAGCCGGGTCGTCGGCTGGGGTGCCCATCTCCTAGAGCAAGCCGCCAACAACAAGATCATGCGCCCCAGCGCCCGCTACACCGGGCGATTGCACAACGGCGACTAGGCGTCGAACGCGGCCAGAATTTGTTCGGCGGCCGCTGCGGGGGCCAATTGCCCACCGGCCACCTGCTGCTCGAGAAGATCGGTCAGTTCAGCCACTTCTGAGGAGGCCTGAAGGCGGTCGCGGATGCGGTCTTCCACCATGGCCCACATCCACCGCACCTGCTGGTCTGCCCGGAGACCGGCGAGCTCCCCAGAATCGCTCAGCGCTTGGTAGTAGGCCTGTATCTGATCCCACACTTGGTCGAGTCCGGTACCCTCAATTGCGCTGACCGCCAGCACCGGGGGAACCCAGTTGGGGTTGGCCGGGGCAGTCATGGCCAGCGCGGCCCGGTAGTCCCGCACCGCCCGTTGGGCGGCGATCTCGTTGCCGCCGTCGGCCTTGTTCACCACCAGGGCGTCGGCCAACTCCAACACCCCCTTCTTGATGCCCTGGAGTTCGTCGCCGGCGCCGGGCAGCATCATCACCAAGAAGAAGTCCACCATGTCGGCCACTGCGGTCTCCGACTGGCCCACGCCCACCGTCTCGACCAGCACCACGTCGAATCCGGCTGCCTCCACCACGGTCATGGTTTCGCGGGTAGTGCGAGTTACCCCGCCCAGCGAACCAGAAGATGGCGACGGGCGGATGTAGGCCGCGTCGTCGATGGCCAGATTGGGCATTCGGGTCTTGTCTCCCAGGATGCTGCCCCCCGACACCGTTGAGGAGGGGTCTACCGCCAACACAGCCACCCGGTGATCCTGTGAGGTGAGGTGGGTGCCCAGCGCGTCAATAAAGGTGGACTTCCCCACCCCGGGCACCCCGGTGATGCCCACTCGCCGTGCTCCCCCGGTGTGGGGCAGCAGCCGTTGAAGAAGCTCGGTAGCCGATGCCCGATCATCTGGCTTGGTGCTCTCCACCAGGGTGACCGCCCGGCCAAGCCAGGTGCGGTCGGCAACCAGCACCCCCTCGACACAGGCGTCGAGGTCGATCACTTGTGATCGTCCAGAGCGGCCAGCAGCTCTAGGGCGGCGTCGGCGATCACCGTGCCGGGACCGAAGATGGCCTCGGCCCCCGCGGCCCGCAGTTCGTCGTGGTCGCTAGGCGGAATCACGCCGCCGACCACGATCATGATGTCGCCGCGCCCCAGCCTCTTCAGCTCGGCCCGCAGCTCGGGCACCAGCGTCAAGTGCCCCGCGGCCAGCGATGAAGCCCCCACAATATGCACATCGGCCTCCACCGCCTGGCGAGCCACTTCAGCCGGGGTTTGGAACAGCGGTCCCACGTCCACATCGAATCCGAGATCGGCAAATGCAGTGGCGATCACCTTCTGGCCCCGGTCGTGGCCGTCTTGGCCCATCTTGGCCACCAAGATGCGGGGTCGGCGCCCGGTTCGGGACGCGAAGCCAGTCACCGCATCCCGCACCTGACCAATGCCGTTGCCGTCGTTCTGTCCCATTTCCCCTTGGTATACCCCGGAGATCGTCCGGATCCGGGGCGCATGGCGACCATACACCTTCTCCAGCGCGTCGCTGATCTCTCCCACTGTGGCCCGGGCCCGGGCCGCGTCCACCGCTAGGGCCAGCAGATTAGAGCCCTGGCTGCCCACGGGTCTGTCTGCCCCCGCGGTCAACGCGTCCAAGGCACGAGTGCAGGCCTCGTTGTCCCGCTCGGCCCGCAGCCGCTCCAGTCGGGCGATCTGGGAGGCCCGCACTTCGGCGTTGTCCACCTTCAACACCTCGATGCCCTCTTCGCCTTCCACCTGGTAGCGGTTCACCCCCACCACGGTCTGGGCACCGGAGTCGATGCGGGCCTGGGTGCGGGCGGCGGCCTCCTCGATGCGCATCTTGGGAATCCCGGCCTCGATGGCCTCGGCCATGCCACCGGCGGCCTCAACTTCGCTGATGTGCTCCCACGCCCGTTGGGCCAGATCGTGGGTGAGCCGCTCCACGTAGTACGAGCCGCCCCAGGGGTCGGCCACCCGGCAGGTGCCCGACTCATGCTGCAATAGGAGCTGCGTGTTGCGAGCGATCCGGGCCGAGAAATCGGTGGGCAGGGCCAAGGCCTCGTCCAGGGCGTTGGTGTGCAGCGACTGGGTGTGGCCCTGGGTGGCGGCCATAGCCTCGATGGTGGTGCGGACCACGTTGTTGAAGACGTCTTGGGCGGTGAGGCTCCACCCCGAGGTCTGGCTGTGGGTGCGAAGCGACAGCGATCGGGGATTTGTCGGATTGAACGGGCGCATCAGCTTGGCCCACAGCAGGCGGGCGGCCCGCAGCTTCGCCACCTCCATGAAGAAGTTCATGCCGATACACCAGAAGAAGCTGAGCCGAGGGGCGAAGGCGTCGATGTCCAGCCCCGAGTCGAGCCCGGCCCGCACGTACTCCACCCCGTCGGCCAAGGTGTAGGCCAGCTCCAAATCGAGGGTGGCCCCGGCCTCTTGCATGTGATAGCCGGAGATGGAGATCGAGTTGAACTTGGGCATGTTGGCCGATGTGAAGGCGAAGATGTCGGAGATGATCCGCATCGACGGCGCCGGCGGGTAGATGAAGGTGTTGCGGACCATGAACTCCTTCAAGATGTCGTTCTGGATGGTCCCGCCTAGCTTCTCGGGGGCTACTCCCTGCTCTTCGCCGGCCACGATGTACATGGCCATAATTGGAAGCACCGCCCCGTTCATGGTCATCGACACGGTCATCTGGTCCAGCGGAATGCCGTCGAACAAGATCTGCGTGTCAAGAATGGAGTCGATGGCCACGCCAGCCATGCCCACATCGCCGCTCACCCGCGGATTGTCGGAGTCGTAGCCCCGATGGGTGGCCAAGTCGAAGGCCACCGACAGGCCCTTCTGCCCGGCAGCCAAGTTGCGGCGGTAGAAGGCGTTGGAGTCCTCGGCGGTGGAGAATCCGGCGTACTGGCGAATGGTCCACGGCTGGGTGGCATACATGGTGGCGTAGGGACCCCTCAGGTAGGGCTCCAGTCCGGGATAAGTGTCGCAGAAGTCCAGCGGGGCCCGATCCTCGGCGGTGTAGAGCCGACGCACGCCGAATCCCTCGGGGGTGGCCCAGGTGAGTTGGTCGGTACCCTCCCCGGTCTGTGCCGACACTAGATCAGCCCAGCCCAGCCCGTTGGCGCCAGAAGCAGGAGAGGCGTGGAGGTCCACACGGGAGAAGTCCGGGACGGTCACAGGCCCAACCTGTCGTGGACGGCACCCAGAGCAGCCAGCGCGTTGCAGCCCATGTGGATGTAGTCGTCGGCCCCCCAGCGATCATCGGGGCGGCCGGCCAGCAGTACATAACTGCAACCGGCTTCTTTCAGCGCGGCCACCGCTGCAGCGGCATGTTCTTCGTACATCTCGTCAGACGAGCACACCACCGCGATGGGCGTGCCCGACGCTGTCCACGCCGTGGCCGCTTCTTCCGGGGTGTCGTAGCCATCGCCGCCGACGGCATCGATTCCGCCAGCAGCCAGCAGGTTGGCTGAAAAGGCAGTCCGGGCCGTGTGGACGGCGATGGAGCCCAAGCTGGCCAAGAACGCGGTCGGGCGAGACGGGCCGGCCTCAGCGGCATCCCGCAATGCCTCGAACGGCTCGGCCAGGCGGCGCAATCCGGGATCCGATGCCACCGGTGGCCGATCGACTGCCGGCTCATCGAGGTCGGGGAACTCGCTCACGCCGGTGAGCGGCAGGCGGCGGGTGGCCACATCCCGGCTGCGGGCCTGGTGCGCGGCTTCAATGAGCTCGGCCAGGCTGGCCCCCGCCTCCAGCTCCTGGAACAGTCCCCAGGCAGTGGTGGTCAGGGCATCGGTGAGCGATTCGATGTAGTAGGAGCCGCCGGAAGGGTCTATCACCTCATGGATGTGGGACTCCTCCCGCAACAACAGCTGCGTATTGCGGGCGATCCGCAGCCCCAGAGGATCGGGCACCCCAATGGCCGAGTCATACGGGCTGACGGTGATGGCGTCGGCGCCGCCCGCCGCGGCGGCGAAGCAGGCCACCGTGGTGCGGATCATGTTCACCCACGGATCGCGGCGGCTCATCATGGCGCCAGAGGTGACCGCGTGCTGACGCTGGGCGGCGGGCTCGATGCCACAAGCCTGGGTCACCCGGGCCCACAGCCGTCGGCCAGCCCGAAGCTTCGCGATGGTCAAGAATTGATCCACCCCGGCGGCGTAGCGGAACTCCAGCCTGTCGGCCGCCATTGCCAGGTCGAGGCCCGCCTGTTCACAGGCCCGCAGGTAGGCGACTCCGTCGGCCAGCGATCCGGCCAGCTCCTGAGCCTCGCTCGCGCCTTGGTCGGCCAATCCTGCTCCATTCACGGCCGCGACCAGAACGTTGCGGTAGTTCAGGTTCAAGGTGTTGGCCACTGCCTCAGCCACCGCGGGATCTCGAGGGTCCATCCCAAAGCCGCCGAGAGCCTCATCTCTAGCGACTCCCCTGTTGTCCCAAATGTCGACCAGATGCCAGATGGCGGCCTCGCTCCCCGGCGCCAGCATGATCGGAACCGTTGGGGGAACGCCCTCGAGAAGGTCGTCGAGTTCTTCCCGGCTGGTCTCGCCCTCGATGTGAAGCTCGATGGCATCAGCTCCCCCGCCCAAGTCGTCCCGCACCGCGCCGTTGCCGGTTGCGCGGCTATGCGCCTGGCGAACTTGCCACGCACCGCCCACAACCCGGCTGCCCCGGGTGAACGGCGCCACCCCGGGCAGGCCAGCGTCTCCGGCATGGTCGGCGCCAGTGTAGAGAGGTTGAACCCGAATGCCGTCGTAGGTGGTGCTAACCAGCTTCTTGTCGAACGGCGCCCCCCGCAGCACCTGCTCCACCAGCTCCATCCACTGGTCCCGCCCAGCCAGGTCGAAGTCCCCGGCCAGACTCATCACGGCGTCGCTCACCCCCTAATGGTACGTCCCGCCCCCTCCCTTTCCCCCAACCAATCTGCCTCAGAGAAAATCCAGTAAGGGAGGTCGAAGCCGCCCTCGTACCATCTCCGGGTGGCCCCAACATTCCTCCGAGACATCGCCGACCTCGGCTTATTGGAGTCGGCCATCGCCGAAAAGCACATCACTGCCCGGACCTCCGCCGAGGGGCTGACCGTGTACAACTACACCGCCCGGGCCCAGTATTCCGAGGCGTGGAACCAAGCCACTCTGACCTGCCGGGGGCTGATCGCCGACCAGCATGGACGGGTGCTGGCCCGTCCGTTCCCCAAGTTCTTCGCCCCCTCCGAGCCCTGTGCCCCGGCGGTGCCCGCAGAGGGGCCGATGCAGGTCACCGACAAGTGGGACGGATCCCTGGGGATCGCCTACCGGCACCCCAACGGCGATATCCGCATATCCACCCGAGGCAGCCTGGAATCCGAGCAGGCGGTTGAGGCAACTCGCATATGGCAGGAGCGATACGCAGTCATAGACGTAGGTGACGAGATAACCCCGCTGTTCGAGATCGTGTACCCGCAGAACCGGATCGTTGTGAACCACGGTGACATGCGCGATCTGATTCTGCTCGCGGTCATCGACATCGCTACCGGCGCTGACTTGCCGCTGGACCGGTTCGACTGGCCCGGCCCGGTGGCCGCCAGCCGAGAATTCGCCTCGTTGAACGATCTTGCTGACCACATGGCCAGGCCCCGTCCTGACTACCACCCCGAGGAAGGCTTCGTAGTCCGGTACGATACCGGCAGCCATCAACCCCACCTCCGGTTCAAAATGAAGTGGCCCGCCTATGTAGAGCAGCACCGGGTGGTCACCGGACTGAACCGGCGACACATCTGGACAGCGGCCGCCGTGCTTGACGCTGCCCGTCGCGGTATATCCCCCAAGCACATCGCCGCCCGCCTCCGCCTTCCCCCGGAGACGGTAACGGGCCTGCTCGACCAGCCCGAAAATCCCATTGAGGCCATCCGGTCGGTCATGCCCGAAGAGTTCCATGGCTGGATCGACGGCACGCTGGCCGCCGTCGCTGCCGAGGCCAGAGAACGGATTTCCCTCTACGAATGGCTTACCGAACAGGCCGCCGATGAGAGCCGCGGCCAAGGCGACCGGGGGTTTGCCGAGGCGGCCCAGCGGCTGGCCGCCCACCACGATCTGCCCGTCGGCCCCATCTTCGCCCTCCACAAGAAAAAGCCCGAAGCCCATCTGGCCATCTGGGCCGACCTCCGACCCCCTGCCGACCCCGAAAGCGGCCCCCTAACCGGCAATCAACCGCAGTCCTGAGCCACCCGCAATTCGTTTGCCGTGCGCGCGCTAGCGCATCTGCCAAGCGGTCTCGTAATAGTGATTGACATACACCCAATATCATGTAAAGTCATGATATGCCTGAGGTCGCAGACCAAGATCAGACGATGGCACAAGAAGAGCAAAGAGCTCACGCCATGTCTTCTGCCCCTCAGCCGAATCCCACCACCGCGACAGATGACAGCGATTCCCGCGCCCGTGAAGATGCCGAAATCATCAAAGCGGGACTTGCCGCCGTAGCAGAGTGGGAAGCCGAGCACGGACCCTTCACCGAAGAAGAGATCGCCTGGGCGAACGAGGTACTGGACCGAGGCGAGCGGCACTACCAGAACCTCAAAAACCGTTGACAGGGATCACTTACGACACCGGGGCATTGATTGCCGCTGAGCGCAGCAATCATCAAATGTGGGTGCTACACCAAGAGGCCCTTGGTCGAGGCGTCGTACCCACAGTCCCAGCAGGTGTTCTCGCCCAAGGATGGCGAGGCGGCCCACAGCCGCTGATGTCCAGGTTGCTAGCTGGCTGTCGCATAGAGCCTCTCGACGAACAGCTAGCCCGAACAGCCGGAGCTGCATGTGGGCGCGCTGGCACATCTGACATCGTCGACGCTGTAGTCGTGGTCGGGGCTGCCGAACGAGGAGATCAAGTCGCCACCAGCGACATTGACGACATCCTCCATCTCTGTGAAGCCAACGGGCACACCCTCGATGTGCAGGAGCTATGAACCGAATGTGATACACATCTTCTTGCACAAGATGTCTCCAAAAAATGGCGTGGAACCTCAGATGACGACAACTGGGATCGCGAGGGTGCTTTGGACCGCAGTATCGGCCTCTGTTCTCGCAGCCGGCCTGGCCTTTAGTTCCGCTTCTCCAGCCGTGGCGCAACCGGTCAACGACGCCGCGGACTGCGCTGCGTCGTTCCGGTTCGCCGAGAAGCCGGTCCCTGTGGTCAAGACTTCCGACGGCCAAACCGTGTTGGCCTCGGTGGAGTGGGGCTACAGCGCCGAACACAACCTCTGCTACCTCGTACTGGACAACCAAGCCGTGACCGTCCTGCGGGCCAAAAGGGACGAGATCATCGGAACCGACCCGCCGCAGGACGCGGCCGCGGCTGCCCGCTGCCACCGCGCCTACAACCCCCAGCGCGGATTCGCCGCCGACCCCGTCCCCGTCGTCAAGACCGCTGACGGCCAAACCGTGCTGGCCACCGTGCGGTGGGGCTACAGCTCCGAACACAACCTCTGCTACCTCGTGCTAGACGACCAAGCCATCACCATCCTGCAAACAGCGGCGGCCGCGGTGGCGCAGGAACGCTACGAGGAGCGGCTCGCCGCGGCAGTGGAAACCTTGGACGACGGCGCAGTATGCCCGCAGGCCGACGCCCCGGAGTCATTCGACGGGGTGGCCGAGGTGGGCCGCATCCAGGACGGCTGCGTCGTGCTGGAGTACGTGGCGCTCGCCGGGAGGACCATGGCCGATCTGCGGGCCGAGCTGGCCAGCGACCCGACGGTGTTCGCCGTCGGCTTCCCCGTAATCGATGTGGTGCCGTTGCAGACCCCGTCAGGACTCTACGACGACCCGTCGCTCCCGCAGTGGCACCTGGAGACGATGGGCGCCGACAAGCTGTGGGACCCCGACGGGTGGGACTACACCGACGACCAGGGCAACAAGCGGAGAATTCCCGGCTGGCCCGCCGGGGCCGAAGTGACCGTGGCGGTCATCGACAGCGGGGTGGACGGCGGCCACCGAGACCTCGACGCGAACGTGCTGACGACAGGCCATGAGTGCAACAGGATCGACGAGGAAGGCGATCACGGCCACGGCACCTTGGTGGCGGGCATCATCGCCGCCGAACAGGGCAACGGAGTGGACGTGGCCGGGATCGCCCCCAAAGCCAGGATACTGCCCATCAGAATTGATCGCCTTGATAAGAACTGCAAGGACGACCTGTTCCCCACAGTGACACAAGCCATCAACGACGCCCGCACCAGCGGCGCGGACATCATCAACATATCGCTGCATTGGCCCCTAGAAGAATCTGATGGGACGACCAGAATCATCCTCGACTGCGCCCCCGGCCCAGGCGGCAGAACCCAACGCATACCCCTAGGACCGTCAGCCTACTGCGTGTCCACGGACACGATGTGGTGGGCGATCCGAGTAGCCCGACGCCAAGGAGTCGTGACAGTCGCCGCATCGGGAAACTGCGGCGACGACCACCCCGAGGAATGGGCCGACCCCGACGGGGACGGCCGCAGGGATTGGGTGCGAAGTGCCGACAAAGACAACCCAAAAGGGGACTACGACAAGTCTGAATGGAAGTATGCGTGGGAGAACGATGGCTGCGACCGCCACAACCAGTTCGACTACCCCGCCTCCTACCCAGAGACGATCTCCGTGGCAGCCATCAACGCGGACAGACAGCGGAGGGTTTCAAGCACGAGCAATGGATCCGTCGATGTAGCCGCCCCCGGCGGCAAAATCCTAACCACACGATCCAGGCTTCCCCGCTACGAGGAGGCTGGCGGGACAGTGACCAGATCGGGGACATCCTTTGCCGCGCCGATGGTTTCCGCGGCAATCGCCCACATGAAAGCCCGATACCCCCAAGCGACCCCCGAACAGATCACAACCGCCATCCTGGCAACTGCCCACCAAGACCCCAACGCCAACCCCCGCTCCTTCAACACGGCGCTGTTGCACCTCGGCTTCCGCACCGACGACCTCGGCTACGGCATCATCAACCCCATAGCCGCCATCGAATACCTAGACCGTAGGCTCAACCACCTGCCGACACCCACAACCGGCAACCAATTCACCGCCATCGCAACAGGCAGTGAGCATTCATGCGCCATCAAAACCGACAAAAGCATCGCATGCTGGGGCAGCGACAATGTCCACGAAACCGCCCCACCTTTGGGCAGTTCACCGCCATCACCGCCGGTGGTGAGCTTTCGTGCGCCATCAAAACCAACAAAAGCATCGCATGCTGGGGCAGTAACTTCTTTGGGCTGGCCAATGCCCCCGCAGGCCAGTTCACCGCCATCACTCAATCGTGCGCCATCAAGACCGACAAGACCATCGCATGCTGGGGCAGCCACATAATCGACGAAGCCGCCCCGCCCGAGGGCCAGTTCACCGCCATCGACGCCGGTCAGGGCTATTGGTGTGCCATCAAGACCGACAAGACCATCACATGCTGGGGGTCAAACTCCGGAAGCGTAATAGACCCGCCCGAGGGCCAGTTCACCGCCATCGCCGCCGGCAGTCACCATGCGTGCGCCATCAGAGCCAACGGGTCCATCACCTGCTGGGGTTCGAACAGGGCCGGCCAAATCGACAGAACCGGCGCAACAGACGCACCCGATGGCCAGTTCACCGCCATCGACGCCGATCAGCACTATTCGTGCGCCATCAAAACCGACAAGACCATCACATGCTGGGGCCTGAACACCTTCGGGCAGACCGACGCTCCTTTGGGCCGGTTCACCGCCATCGCCGTCGGCCCCTGGCATTCGTGCGCCATCAATACCGACAAGACCATCAAATGCTGGGGTCTGAACAACTCTGGGCAGACCGACGCGTCTGCACCCTCGTTGGCCACCGCAAATGCTTACACCACCATCACCGCCGGCTCCGAGCATTCGTGCGCCATCAATACCGACAAGACCATCGCATGTTGGGGCCTCCGCTTCAACAGCGACTACGGCGAAACAGACGCGCCCTCAGGCCAGTTCACCACCATCGCCGCCGGAGATGAGCATTCGTGCGCCATCAATGCCGACAAGGCCATCGCATGCTGGGGAGACAACCGCCGAGGCCAGATTGATTCGCCCTCAGGCCAGTTCACCGCCATCGCCACCGGCCCCTGGCATTCGTGCGCCATCAAATCAGACAAGACCATCACATGCTGGGGTTGGGAGTATGCCGACCCAACAGACGCACCCGATGGCCAGTTCACCGCCATCGCCGCCGGCTTCGGGCATTCGTGCGCCATCAGGACCGACAAGACCATTACCTGCTGGGGTCGCACCGAGATTGGGCAGATCAATTCTCCCTCAGGCCAGTTCACCGCCATCGCCACTGGAATTGACCATTCGTGCGCCATCAGGACCGACAAGACCATCATCTGCTGGGGAGGCAACTTTGAAGGTCAGATCGATTCTCCCCCAGGCCAGTTCACCGCCATCGCCGCCGGAAATCACCATTCGTGCGCCATCACAGCCAACGGGACCATCACCTGCTGGGGAGACAACCGCCAAGGTCAGATCAATTCTCCCCCAGGCCAGTTCACCGCCATCGCCGCCGGAAATCACCATTCGTGCGCCATCACAACCAACGGGACCGTCACCTGCTGGGGTCGCTTGAGCTTTAGGACCGTATAGAGCCAACGCGCTAGTGGCCCGGCCAGCGCTAACGGAATCTGAAGCAGGCCATGGATGGTCGCCTTGTTCTGCGGGATATCTGAGTGACCTGATTGGCTGCGCCGGGATTTGTGGGGTTGGGCTGGCGCGGCGAAAATCGGGGGCAACGCCCGCCCCGCCACTCCCAGAGGTGCAACATGGCAGATCTGCCGTTCAAGGTGTTCGACGCTGACAACCACTACTACGAGGCCACCGACGCCTTCATTCGCCACATCGACCCGGCGATGAAGAAGCGCTGCATGCAGTGGGCCGACATCGACGGCAAGCAGCGTTTGCTGGTGGCGGGCAAGATCAACCGGTTCATCCCCAACCCCACATTCGACCCGGTGTCCAAGCCGGGGGCGCTCCAGGACTTTTTCCGGGGCCGCAACAAGGATGGCGTGGACGTGAAGACCATGTTCGGCGAGCTCGACCCCATCTCCGAGCGCCCTGAGTACCGCGACCGGGACAAGCGCCTGGAGTTGATGGACACCCAGAACATCGAAGCCGCCCTGTTCTTCCCCACCCTGGGTGTGGGCATGGAGCAGTCGCTGCGCCACGACCCTCCCGCGGTGGTGGCCGCCTTCACCGCATTCAACCGGTGGCTGGCCGAGGACTGGGGCTTCGCCTACCAAGAGCGCATCTTCGCGGCTCCGGTGATCTCCATGATCGATGTGGATTGGGCCGTCTCCGAGGTGGAATGGGCCTTGGCCAACGACGCCCGCATGGTGGTGATGGTGCCCGGTCCGGTGCCCACTCCCGACGGGGGCGACCGCTCGCCGGGCATGCCCCACTACGACCCGGTGTGGGCCCGCATCGCCGAGGCCGGCATCACCGTGGGCATGCACGGCGGCGACGGCGGCCTGCACGACTACAACGAGCGGTGGGAGCCCACCGCCGACTTCCAGTCGTTCCGAACCTCCACGTTCAAGCAGATCACCGGCCACGACCGCCAGATCTTCGACACCATGGCCGCCCTGGTGTGCCACGGGCTGTACGACCGTCATCCCAACCTGCGGATCGCCTGCATCGAAAACGGGGGCATGTTCGCCCCTCGCCTGGTTGAGGAGTTGAAGATCGCCTACGGCAAGATGCCCCAGGAGTTCAGCACCGACCCGGTGGACCAGTTCATCAACCACGTCTGGGTGTCGCCCTACTACGAGGACGACATCGACCTCATCAAAGAGACGATAGGCGCCGACCACATGCTGTTCGGTTCCGACTACCCCCACGCCGAGGGGCTGGAAGTGCCCACCGACTTCATCTACGACATCCCCAACTTCACCGACGCCGAGGCCAAGGCCATGATGCGGGACAACGCCTGGGACGTGATCACTCCCCGCTCCGCGCTGGCCGCCTGAGCATCGTCGTACCCCACCGAACCGACTGACGGAAGGAAGCACACCATGGCCATGCCCACCGACATCCCAATCATCGACACCATGATCGGGTTCCCCAAGCCGGATTTCTCCACCTACGACTTCATCCGTACCCAGACCAAGGACACCCAGTCGTCCGAGGAGTTCGACTTCCCGGTGGAATACATGTTCAAGGGAGTCCCCAAAGAGCTGTACGGCACCGATGACGACCCGGTTCAGGTAACGCTCAAGGAGATGGACCGGTTCAACATCGAGTTGGCCCTCATCTCCTGTGAGGACGACAGCGGCCAGCGGGCGCTGAAGGACTACCCCGAGCGGTTCATCCCCTCCATGAGCGTCGACCCTAACGATGTGATGGGCGAAGTGCGCCGCATAGATCAGCTCCACCGGGAGTGGGGCGTCAAGGCTGTCGGAGCGTTCCCCGCGGGCTGCTTTCCCCAGGTGCCCATCGACGACGCCAAGTTCTATCCGATCTACGCCAAGTGCGTGGAGCTCGACTTGCCCATCTTCGTGTGTGCCGGCGTGCCCGGCCCCCGGTTCCCGTTCTCGCCCCAGCACGTGGAGCGCATCGACCGGGTGATGTACGACTTCCCCGAGTTGACGTTCGTCACCCGCCACGGCTGCGAGCCCTGGGAGGACCTCGCCGTGAAGCTCATGTTGAAGTGGCCCGGCCTGCACTACTCCACCTCGGCGTTCGCCCCCAAGCACTACCCCGAGGCCATCATCCGCTACGCCAACACCCGGGGCGCTGAGAAAGTGATCTACGCGGGCTACTTCCCGATGGGATTGTCGCTGGAGCGGATCATGACCGACATGAAAGACGTTCCATTCCGGGACAAGGTATGGCCCAGCTTTCTGCGGGAGAATTCCCGCCGAGTGCTGAAGCTGGACTGACGATCCCGCCTGAACAACAAATAGGAGACAACCCGTGAGCGATCAGAGAGTCGAGCAGACCTGGGAGACGCCCTCATTGGAGGAGATCCCGGTCATCACCAAGATGCACGTGGAGGCCATGGAGTCCAGCGACGACCCCATGGTGTGGAGCCAGGCGGGTATGCACCACGTTCTGATCCGCACCGTCGGCCGCCGCTCGGGCAACGAGCACAAGGTGGCCCTGCCCTATTGGCGCGATCCCGACGGCCATCGCATCGTGGTGGCGTCGTTCGCCGGGGCCAAGGCCCATCCTTCGTGGTACTTCAACATCGCCGACAAGGAGGCCAACCCCGAGCTGCTGATCACCGAGGAGGGCCAGCAGTTCTGGGCGGTGGCCGACATCTGCGAGGGCGACGACTATCAGGCCACCTGGGACGGCTTAGTGGCCGACCGGGCCTGGTATGCCGACTACCAGGCCAAAGCCCCCCACCGCCAGATCCCCTTGGTGCGGCTCGTCGAGCAGCGCCCTGCTTAGGAGCAACCGCCATGCCAAACCAACCTGTCCGCACCCTGCCGCCCGCGGGGGCCATCCAAGACGAGCGCGAAATCGAAGCCGTGCTCGAGGTGCTGCGCTCGGGCGACCTCAACATCGGCGAGAACGTGGCCCGCTTCGAAGACGAGGTGTCCACGATATTGGGCAAGGAGCGGGGGGTGATGGTCAACTCGGGCTCCTCGGCGCTTCTGCTGGCCATCGGACTGCTCGACTTGGAGCCCGGTGACGAGGTCATCACCTCGGTGCTCACCTTCTCCACCGACGTTTCCTCTATCGTCCAATGCGGGCTGGTACCCGTGTTCGTCGACGTGGAGCCCGACACCTTCCAGATCGACGTGAACCGGATCCCCGAGATGATCGGCCCCCGCACCAAGGCCATCATGACCCCCAACCTGATGGGCAACTGCCCCGACTGGGACGTGATCCGGTCCATCGCCGATGAGCATGGCCTCAAGGTGATCGAGGATTCCTGCGACGTACTGGACACCCGGCTGCGGGGCACCCGCATCGGTGCCCGCAGCGACATCAGCCTCACCAGCTTCGCCATCTCCCACTCGCTCACCTGTGCGGGCAACGGGGGCATGGTGGCCATGGACGACGCCGAGATGCATGACAAGTGCCTGACCCGCCGGCGCTGGGGGCGGCGCTCGGAGTCGTACCTGTACGGCTCCCGTAAGGGCGAGGACACCCGCTGGGGCCCGCTGGACGACGGCACCATGTACGACCAGATCTTCATCTTCGACGATCTGGGCTACAACTTCGAGCCTTCCGAACTAGGCGCGGC
This sequence comes from Candidatus Poriferisocius sp., assembly GCF_965204015.1. Classification (GTDB taxonomy): domain Bacteria; phylum Actinomycetota; class Acidimicrobiia; order Acidimicrobiales; family Bin134; genus Poriferisocius. Next base: position 459,829 of record NZ_OZ241965.1, read on the forward strand.
CTACGGACTGGTGCAGCTCTCCAAACTCGAAGAGTTCAACGCCCGCCGGCGCCACGCCTTCGACCGCTATAACGACTTACTGGTCAACCACACCGACAAGGTGATCCTGCCTCGCACGACCCCTGAGCTGGACACCACCTGGATGCGCTATGGCTTCATCCTCCGTCCCGAGGCGGGGCACGACCGCACCGAGGTGCAGAACTTCCTGGAAGACCGCAACGTGCAGTCCCGCATGGTCTGGACCGGCAACATCTTGCGCCAGCCCGGCTTCTCGGGCATCGAGCACCGGGCCCCGGCCGACGGTTTCCCCAACGCCGACCTGGTGATGGACCACGCGCTGTGCATCCCCACCCACCACGGCCTGGGGTCAGACGACATCGGCTACGTGGTCGACACCCTGTCCGATTTGTTCGGCGGCTGAGCCACCCCCTTTGGGGCGCCGCGCTCAGCCGCCGGCGAACTGTCCCATGTCGAAGTAGTCCGACCAGCGGGCAATGCGCCCGTCGCGCACCTCGAACACTCCGCATACCGGCAAGGCAATTTGTCCGTCGCCAGTGTTGATGTAGTCGGTCCGCTCATTCAAGACCACGTTGCCGTTGGCTGCTTGATGGTGGGTCTCGAACACAATGCCCCCAGAAGCGGGGAAGAACCCCTCCAAGAACGCCCGGATGGCCTCTGCCCCCTCCAAGGGGTCCATCGGGACGTTGTGATAGACGGCGTCGTCAGTGAAGTAGGCCATCAGCTCGTCGGCATCGCCGTTGGCCCACGCGGCGCAAAACTGGCTCACCAGTTCGTTGGGATCGGTCGGCAGATCGGCCATCGCTCTCTCCTGTCGTCGGGAAGGTCCAGCATGGCCCGCCCCGCGCCTGCTCTGCCAAATGCGAAGAGGCTCTAGCGCACGGCTGAGCGATGTGCTATGTTACAAAACAGTCCAGTTAGCCTGTTTTTGGCAATCGACTTTAAGGGGGATCCCATGCGGACAGACACGATCAAATCGCTACGAGGCTGGAGGGTCATCGCCTTGCTCCTGGCTGTACTGGCACTCGTTGCCGTCAGCTGCGGAAATGACGATGACGACTCCCGAGGCTCGCAAACGACGATCACGATTGCAGTCAACGGATGGAACGGGGCTGCGGCGAACTCCGCAGTAGCCGCCCAACTGCTTGAGAATGAACTCGGATATGACGTTGTCCGCGTGGACATCGACGAGAACGCCCAGTGGCCAGCCATCAACACCGGCGACATCGACGTATCACTCGAAATCTGGCCTTCTGGACACGCCCAAGACGTCGTTGACTTCATCGACAACCCAGATGCAAACATCGATAACGCTGGACTGCTCGGACCCGTCGGCAAGATCGGCTGGTTCATCCCCACCTACATGGTGGATCAGCACCCAGAACTAGCTACATGGGAAGGGTTTGCCAACCCTGAGTTGGCGGGCATGTTCGCCACTGCGGAAACCGGCGACCTCGGACAGTTCCTGGGCGGCGACCCCAGCTTCGTGCAGTTCGACGAGGCGATCATCAACAACTTGGGCCTGCCTCTCCAGGTGGTCTACGCCGGTTCCGAGGCCGCAATCCTGGCCGCGGTTGATTCGGCCTACAGCCGTCAAGACCCGATCCTGGTCTACCTGTGGACGCCGCACTCGGCATTCAACAACTACGACCTCACCAATGTGCTCCTTCCCGAGTACACCGACGCATGCGGCGAGGCAGCGGCGAGCGCGCCCGAGGATGTTGACTGCGACTACCCGGCAGACGTGCTGTTCAAGATCATCAACACCGACCTGGCTGAGAACGCCCCTGATGCAGACGCATTCCTGAGGGCCATGAACTACACCAGCGCCGACCAGATCGCGATGCTGGCCGCCATCGAAAACGATGGCCTGTCAGTGGACGACGCGGCAGCCGCGTGGATCGAGGCCAACGAAAACGTCTGGAGCGCTTGGCTCCCCTCCTAGGCTCCAGCTGAGAACCGGTGCCGGCGGCTTGCGGGAGCTGCCGGCACCGGTTCTCTTTTCCTCTCTTTAGGAGCAGTCGTTGTACGACTTCATCATTGTCGGAGGCGGCTCTGCTGGCTGTGCGTTGGCCAACCGACTGAGTGCGGAGGCCGACAACAGCGTTCTGGTGCTGGAAGCAGGGCGGCGGGATTACAAGTGGGATGTGTTCATTCACATGCCCGCGGCCCTGGCTTTTCCCATCGGCAGTCGCTTCTACGACTGGAAGTACGAGAGCGAGCCCGAGCCCCACATGGGAGGCCGACGGGTCTATCACGCCCGGGGCAAGGTGCTGGGCGGCTCAAGCTCGATCAACGGCATGATCTTCCAGCGGGGAAACCCCGCCGACTACAACAAGTGGGCCGCCGAACCCGGCATGGAGAACTGGGACTACCGCCACTGCCTGCCGTACTTCAAGCGCATGGAAACCTGCCTGGCCGGTGGCGACCAATGGCGGGGTGAGGAAGGGCCGCTGGTGTTGGAGCGGGGGCCGGCCGACAGCCCCCTGTTCACCGCCTTCTTCAAGGCAGTGCAGGAGGCCGGGTACGAACTGACCGACGACGTCAACGGGTACCGCCAGGAGGGCTTTGCCGCGTTCGACCGCAACGTCCACCGGGGACGGCGGCTCTCGGCGTCGCGGGCCTACCTGCACCCGGTGATGCACCGCAAGAACCTCGAGGTGGAGACCGGCACTCTCATCAGCCGGGTGCTGTTCGAGGGCAACCGAGCGGTCGGCGTTGAGTACCGCCGACGGGGACGCCAGCACACCGCCCGGGGGGGGCAGATCCTGTTGTGCGCGGGGGCATTCGGCTCAGCCCAACTGCTTCAGCTCTCCGGAGTCGGGCAGGCTGGCCTGCTGGAGTCCTTGGAAATCCCGGTGGTGGCTGACCGGCCCGGGGTGGGAGAGAACCTCCAAGACCACCTGGAGGTGTACGTCCAGTACGCCTCCAGCCAACCGGTTTCCATGCAGCCCCATCTCAAGCTGTGGCGCCGGCCCTGGATCGGCCTGCAATGGCTGGCCCGAAAAGGGCCCGGGGCCACCAACCACTTCGAGGGCGGCGGTTTTGTCCGCTCCAACCCCGACGAGTCCTACCCGAACCTCATGCTCCACTTCCTGCCGTTGGCCATCCGCTACGACGGCTCGTCGCCGAGCAGCGGACACGGCTACCAAGTTCACGTCGGGCCCATGTACTCAGACGCCCGGGGCCATCTGCGAATCAAGTCGCTCGACCCCCGGGTGAAGCCGGCGATTCAGTTCAACTACCTCTCCACAGAGCAGGACCGGCGCGAGTGGGTGGAGACCATCAGAGTTACCCGCAGCATCATGAGCCAACCGGCGTTCGCCGCCTACAACGCGGGCGAGCTGTCACCAGGCCTCGAAGTCGCCACCGATGACCAAATCATGGACTGGGTCGCCCGCGACGCCGAGACCGCGCTGCATCCCGCGGGGACGGCTCGCATGGGGTGTGATGAACAGTCAGTCGTGGATCCCGCAACGATGCAGGTTCACGGAACCGAGGGCCTGGCGGTGGTGGACGCCTCGGTGATGCCCACCGTGACCAACGGCAACATCTACGCCCCGGTGATGATGATCGCCGAGAAGGCGGCCGACCTCATCTTGGGCAGCCAACCCCTAGCGCCCCAGGATGCCCCGGTCTACTCAGCCGAGTCGATCAAATCCCGGGCCGCTCCATGATCGGAAATCAGGCTGGAGACCAGGTCGATCACCTTGCTGCGTTCCTCCCCGGTGGGCGGCGCCAAACCGAACAGGTCGATGAGCCAGAGCCCGTCGCCGACGATCCGGGCCAGCAGGGCCCCAACCTCATCGAGCCCGTCGTCATGGCACAGCCGGTCCTGCCAACGCCGAAAAGTGGCCCGAGTGCTGTCCAGCAGGTCGTCGTCCACGGCGGCCGCGGCCAGAATCGACACCGCTGTGTCGGTGGCCGCCTTGGTCGGCTCCCGCACATAGTCGAGATAGGCCAGCGCGAACGCTCCCTGGCTGGCCTCGATGCCGTCGGCCAGCACGTTGAGCTCGTGGTCGAGCACTCCCATCACCTGATTGAGCAACCCGACAATCAGAGCGTCTTTGGAGCCGAAGTGATACAGGAATCCGCCCTTGCTGACACCGGCTCGGGCCGCCACCTTGTCAAGAGTCAGCGACGAGACTCCCTCTTGCTTGATGACGTCGGTGGCCGCTTGCAGTATCCGGTCGCGGGTCAGCACGGCCCGCTCTTGAACCGGCTGATTTCTGGGCCGCCCGGCAGCTTCTCCCATTGCCGGGTCAGGGTACCCCAAACCAATACCCGTCTGTTCGGACGGTAAAGTCTGGTCCGGGGGGCGGCGATGGACACAGCCAGCGAGACAGCCCAAGTCAAGGTCGAAGGCGTGTGGAAGGTCTTCGGGCGAAAGGCCCGCGAGGCTAGGGCAATGGCCAAGACCGGTGCCTCCCGGGAGGAGATCCAGACCGCCACGGGCAGCGTGGTGGCCGTTCGCGACATCACCTTCGAGGTGGCCCCGGGTGAGACGTTCGTGGTCATGGGCTTGTCGGGCTCGGGCAAGTCCACCCTCATCCGGTGCGTCTCCCATTTGGTGAAGCCCACCGAGGGAAGGGTCAGGCTGTGCGGCACCGAGCTCACCCGGGCCGACAGCGCCACCCTGCGAAACCTGCGCCGCCAGAAGATGGCGATGGTGTTCCAGCACTTCGGGCTGTTCCCCCATCGCAAGGTAGTGGACAACGTGGCCTACGGGCTCGAAGTCCAAGGAGTGGATCGCCAAGATCGCCAAGATCGGGCCCGGGAACTGCTGGAAACCGTCGGCTTGGACGGCTGGGGCGACCATTACCCCCAACAGCTCAGCGGCGGCATGCAGCAGCGGGTGGGATTGGCCCGAGCCCTGGCTGTAGACCCCGAGGTGCTGTTCTTCGACGAGCCGTTCTCGGCCCTCGACCCCCTCATTCGCCGGGACATGCAAGATGAGCTGATCGACCTCCAGATGAAGCTCCAACGGACCCTTGTGTTCATAACCCATGACTTTGCCGAGGCGCTGAAGCTGGCCGACCGCATCGCCATCATGAACGACGGCACCTTCGTGCAGGTCGGCACCCCGGTGGAGATCCTGACCAATCCGGCAGACGACTACGTGCGGGCGTTCACCCAGGATGCCCCAGTGGCCAAGGTCTTGCAGGCCTGTTCGCTGATGCGACCCCTCGACGGGACCGCAATCGAACCGGGATGGCCGCAGGTGTCGTTGACCACGCCGTTGGAGACTGCGCTCCCCCACTTGCTCGGGTCGACCCACCCCGTGGTGGTTTGCGATGAGCACAACACGCCGGTGGGCCTGCTCCACGGAGACGATGTCGCGGGTGTGATTTCTGAGAACCACCCATGACGGCAGTCGATGAGGCCCGTCGCATGGTCGGCGGGCTTCGAACCGGGACTGACAGTCGCCTGGCGCGCTTCATCCTGGCCGTCGGCACCATAATCGTGCTGGTACTGGTGTTTCGTCTGTCCACCAATTTCGGCGTCTTCCCCGACGACTGGGACATCGGACTGGCCGATCCCATCGATCGGGCACGGCGGTGGCTGATCAACAACCAGACCTCCCATTGGCTGTACACCGCGTTCTTGAACCCCATTACCGACGCCATCGACTGGGGGATCCGCCGTTTGGAATCCATTCTCAAGTGGTTTCCGTGGTACTCCTACCCGCTGTTCACCGGCCTCGGGCTGTGGTGGACCCGAGGGCGAGTGGCCGGAGTGCTGGGCTTGGCCAGCGTGGCTCTGATCGGAGTGGTGGACCTCTGGGAGGAGTCCTTCGCAACTCTCGCCCTGATGGGAGTGTCGGTGCTCATCTCCGTGGTCATCGGCATTCCGTTGGGTATAGCGGCTTGGCGCAGTGACGCGATGGCCAGAGTGGTACGTCCCACCCTGGACGCCATGCAGACCATGCCGGGGTTCGTCTACCTCATCCCGTTCGTGCTGCTGTTCGGGTTTGGGCGGGTCCCGGCCTTGATCTCCACGGTGATCTTCGCTTTGGCGCCGGTGGTACGGCTCACCGAGGTGGGGTTGCGCACTGTCCCTCAGGTAACCGTCGAAGCCTCGGAGATGTTCGGCGCCACCGAACGGCAGACCTTGCGGCTCGTTCGCCTCCCCCAAGCCCGGCCGGCCATTTTCGCGGGGATGAACCAAACCACGATGCTGGCCATGAGCATGGTGGTCATCGCCGCATTCATCGGCGCTGGTGGCCTGGGTCAAGTGGTGCTGCGGTCCATGCAGAGCATCAACGTGGGCAAGGCGTCGGAGGCTGGCATCGCCATTGTGATCATGGCCATCATTCTGGACCGCTTCTCCACCGGAATCGCCACCGCGGACCCGGGTCGCGATGCCCAGACCATTCGGTGGCTGGCCACCGCGGTGTCCGTGGTGGCCGTTGTCGGGGGCTTGCTGGGTCAAAACGAGTTCCCCGAATCACTGAACTGGCAATTCGCCCCCTATGTGAATGACGCTACCGATTGGGCTCGGGACAACCTTTACGACATCGGCGGATCGGGAATCGGGACCGGCCCGTTCAGCGACTTCGTGACCCTCGAATTCGTTACCCCGCTTCGCGAACTGCTCTCGAGCGACATCCCGTGGCCGGCCATGATCGGGATCGGAGTCGTCCTTGGCCTGTGGGCCCGGGGCATCCGTCTGGCCATCGGCATCGGAGCGGCTTTGTTCGCCATCGGGTTCTTGGGCATGTGGGCGCTGTCCATGGATACCTTGGCCCAGACCATCGTGGGGGTGGCCATCACCTTGGCCATCGGGGTGCCGGTGGGGATCATGACCTCGCACAACGATCTGCTGCGGACCGCCCTCAAACCGGTGTTGGACTTCTTCCAGACCATTCCCAGTTTCGTGCTGCTGGTGCCGGTGATCACCCTCTTCCACGTGGGCCGCATTCCCGGCATCATCGCCTCGGTGATCTACGCCCTTCCCGCCGCGGTCCACTACACCGACCTGGGGCTGCGCCGGGTGCCCTCGGAGATCCACGAGGCGGCCGAGAGCTTCGGCGCCACCCGCAGCCAGCGCCTCCGACGGGTGGAAATGCCGCTGGCCGCCCCCGAGCTGATGGTGGCCGTGAACCAGGTGATCATGCTGATCCTGGCCATGGTGGTTATCGCCGGCCTGGTCGGCGGGGGCGGCTTGGGTTTGGAGGCTGTTCGAGGGCTGCGGCGCAGCGATGCGGTCGGCCGGGGATTCGAAGCCGGCATCGCCATCGTGCTGCTGGCCAGCATCCTTGACCGGCTTACCCGGGCCATCGCCGACCGTCTCCGCCCTCCCGCCGCGGTCTAGAGGGCTACCGCTCCGCCAGCAGGCATCAGCTGCTTTCCTCAATCCACGCCGCGGTGGCCACCTCCTGTTTGGTCCCGTCAAAGGAGATGCGCTGGGTGGGCTCCACCTCGAGGATGACCCGTCGCGGGGAGTCCAAGAACCGGGCGAAATGCGCCCGCATCTCTTCATCCCGGTGCAGGGCGGCAGCCAGTTCCGGGTAGAACCAGGCCTTGGTCTCGTCGTCGTCGTGCAGACGGCAGATGCCCTTGTAGGTCACCGTCTGCCTGCGGGGCACCCCGGCTGCCCCGGTGCTGGTCACCACGACGCATACCCGGTGGTCGCGGCGCACCGCGCCGATGCGGGCCCGCTGGCCGCTGGCGGTGAGCCAGAACCGCCCCTGGCGCCAGATGAAGCTCATGATGACCCCCACTGGCCACCCCTCCTTGTTGGCCCAGATGAAGGTGCACTCGGTTTGGGCGGCCAGCATGGCCTCCTCGGCGTCGGTCTCCAACCCCCACCCCGTCACATCTTCGTAGTCGGCCACCGTCTCGGATTGGTGTTCGTCGCTCATCGGTGCCTCCGCCCGCTCAGCCTGTGGCCATTGTTTGTACTTGGGATCGGGCGATCTTGCCCAGAGGACTGCGGGGAAATGCCTCTACGAAGCAGATCTCGCTCGGAACCTTGAACGAGGCCAGATTGGCCCGGCACAGGTCGAGCAGGTCTTCTGCCGCCACTTCTACGCCGTTGGCCGACTGCACGAAGGCCACCACCACCTCGCCGAGGCGGTCGTCGGGCCGACCCACCACACAGCACTCCGCCACCCGGCTGTCGGCCCCCAACACCCGCTCGATCTCGGCGGGATAGATGTTGTTGCCGCCCCGGATGATCAGCTGGCTGCGTCGCTCCACGATGTACAGCTCGCCGCCGGAGTCGAACCGGCCCAGGTCGCCGGAGTGGACCATGCCGCCCCGCAACGTCTCGGCTGACAGTTCGGGGAGTCCCCAATAGCCCAGCATGGTGCGGTACACCCCGGCCCACGGACCGTCTCGACGGGGGCCGAAACAGATCTCCCCCACCTCGCCCACCGGCACGGGTTGGTCTTCGTCGTCGAGCACCTGCACCTCCACGTGGGGCAGCGGTCGCCCGCAACTTCCCTCGATGATGGGGCGGCCGAGGTCTTGGCGGGCCACCAGTGTCGGCCCCTCGGTGAGGGCATAGCTGGTGGCGGGCTTGGCCCCGAACCGCTCCTCGAACAGCAGCTTCACAGATTCGGGCATCCCCGCTCCCCCCACTCGGGGCTTGGTGACGGTAGCCAGGTCGTCGGGATGAACGTCGGGATGGGTCAGCAGGTCGTAGGCCACCGTTGGCACCACCGCAAAGTGGGTCACACCCTCCTGTTTGATCCACCGGGCCAGCGATACGGGGTCGTGGCGATCGGCAACGGCGCACGTGGCCAACGCCTGCACGGTTGTCAGCGGATTGAGGACTTGAAGGTTCAATATCGTCAGCGGCTGGACGCACAGAAACACGTCGTCGGCGTCGTAGCTGCCCCGGACCACGGCTACCGCCCCCGGCAACAGGGCATTGTGCTGGCTGTGCATCACCCCTTTGGGATTGCCAGTGGTACCTGAGGTGTAGGCGATTGCCGCTACCGCCAGCGGATCGACTTCAGGCCAGTGGTCGATGGGAGCGGTGGTGGCCAACAGTGACCGCCATTCGTCCAACCCGATGACGCGCCGCGCGCCGACTTCCTCTGAGGGATCGGCAGTCAGAAAGAGCCTAGGGTCGCAATCGTCGATCAAATGGCGCTTCTCGGGCGGGGCCAGAACAGTGTGGACTCCTACGAACACCGCGCCCCGGGCCCAGATGCCCATAAGCACAACCACGACGTCGATGTCGTTGGGCAAGCACACGGCCACCCGGTCGCCAGCCCGCACCCCCAGCTCGGCCAGCACAGCGGCGGTTCGGAAGACCTCGTCGGCCAACTCTGCGTACGTAAACCGCCCGCTGGCGCCCACGAGCGCGGTCTTCTGGGGTGCCGCGGCCACGGCCCGGTCCAACAACGGGCCCAGCGACAGGGGCTGGCTCAAATCGATCGGTGGGGCATCCGGCACCGGCAAGATGGTAGGCGCACAGCGTTCCATGCGAGCGACCTCTAATGTCGGGATATGAGCCTCTCTATCTCATTCGGCACCGGAAAGGTCCCCGAAGACCTGTCGACCTACGGAGCTTGGGCCCGCCTGGCGGAGGATTGCGGGTTCTCCATGGTCGTCGCCGGCGATTCTCAGTCGTTGTGGGCCGATCCGTTTATGACCCTCACTGTGGCGGCCAATAACACCGAGAACGCCCTGTTGGCCACCACCGTCACCAACCCGGTCACCCGTCACCCCGCGGCGGCTGCATCCACCGCCATGGCGCTCCAACAGATCTCCGGGGGGCGGTTCCGCTACGGGATCGCCTCGGGCGACAGCGCGCTGCTCAACATCGGCGAACGGCCGGCAACAGTGGACTATCTCCGGGACTACACCGCGGCGGTCAAGGCACTCAGCAACGGAGAGACGGCCCGATGGCAGGGCAGGGACCTGCACATGCGCTGGGGTCCGGCCCCCGTCCCGGTGTGGATCGCCGCTGAGGGCCCCCGCACCCAGTACATGGCCGGACAGATCGCCGACGGCGTGATCTTGTCCAACAGCCTGCCCGCCGACGTGTGCGAGATCGTACTGGGCAATATCGCCGACGGGGCCCGCTCGGTGGGCCGAGACCCAGACGAGATCGAGGTGTGGTGGTTTGCCAATCTGCTGTTCGCCGAATCAGAAGAGGCCGGCCTGGAGCAGATCAAGTTCCTGATCGCGGGTACCGCCAACCATGTGTACCGATTCCACATGGACGGCAAGGGCCTGCCCGAGGACATCAAGCCCAAGGTGGCCGCCATGATGGCCGAGTACGACAGCCGCCATCATGCCTTCGCCGACGGGGCCAACGTGAACGCCGGACTGGCCGACAAGCACGGCCTGACCGAGTTCCTGGCCAGCCGGGGCACCATCGCCGGCCCTCCTGAATACTGCGTCGACCGATTGACCGAGCTAGCCGAGCGGGGCGTGAATCGAATGGTGTTGGCCCAGTTCATGGACGACAAGGAAACCTGGATGCGGGCGTTTGCCCAGCACATCGCCCCCGTATTCTGCTGAGAACTACCCCAAGTTGAGCAAGTGGCCGAGGCGCTGTTCTTTGGTGCGGAGATAGTCCACGTTCTCGCTTCTGGGGGGCACTACCAGAGGAACCCGGCGGGCGATCTCCAAGCCGAAGGAGGCCAAGCTGTCGAGTTTGGCGGGGTTGTTGGTCATCAGCGCCGCTCGCGTGACCCCCAGCTCGGCCAGGATGGCCGCTCCGACGCCGTAGTTACGGTCGTCCACCGGCAGGCCGAGCTCCAAGTTGGCGTCCACCGTGTCACGCCCCTGGTCTTGAAGGGCATAGGCCTGCAATTTGTGCCCGATGCCGATGCCCCTTCCCTCATGGCCCCGCATGTACACCAGCACGCCGGTGCCGCAGGCCGCGATGGCGTCCATGGCCGCGTGCAACTGAGCCCCGCAGTCGCAGCGAAACGAGCCGAACACATCCCCAGTGAGGCATTCGCTGTGCACCCGCACCAAGACCTCATCGGTGCCCGTTATATCGCCGAGGGTGAACGCCACATGCTCCACACCGTCGTCCATCGACTCGAAGGCGTGGCAGGCGAATCGCCCCCATTTCATAGGCACCTCGGTGGTGGCTACCAGCCTGATCTTTGGTTGTTGTCTCATTAGCTGGCCCTGACAGTACCCCTGCCAGCAGCGAAACTGGCAGCCCAAGCGACATACGCTTTGGCCATGAGGTTCGGGGTGATGATGCAGACCACCGACCGATCGATGTCGCCGGTGAGGCTGGCTCAGGAGGCAGAGGCCCGAGGCTACGCCTGCATCTACCTGCCCGAGCACACCCATATCCCCACCAGCAGGCGCACGCCGCCTCCCACGGGCGAGGACGAACTGTCGGAGACCTACTTCCGGACCCTTGACCCCTACATTGCGCTAGCCGCCTGCGCCCAAGCCACCACAACTGTCGGGCTGGGAGTGGGAGTGGCGCTGCCCGCTCAACATGATCCCATCACCTACGCCAAGCAGTGCGCCACCCTCGACTGGATGAGCGGAGGCCGTCTGGTGCTGGGAATCGGCTACGGCTGGAACCACGAGGAAATGGAGAACCACGGCATCGATGTCCGCCGACGGCGGGCTCTGGTCAGAGAGCACATGCTCTGTGCTCAGGCGCTTTGGGGACAGGAAATAGCCGAGTTCCACGGGGAGTTCGTGACCATGGAGCCCTCGTGGAGCTGGCCCAAGCCCATTCAGCAGCCCCGCATCCGCACCATCATCGGCGCCGCTCCCGGTCCAACGACCTTCGCCCACATCGCCGAGTTCGGCGACGGCTGGATGCCCATCGGCGGCGCCGGCATGCGAGCCGCACTGGCCGACTTGGCCCAGGCCATGGCGGCAGTCGGGCGTAGCCTCGACGAACTGGAGCTCATCACCTACGGAACTCATCCCGACCCCGGCAAGCTGGCCTACTACCGAGACATCGGCATCACCGAAGTGGTGCTGCGGTTCCCCCACGGCGGCTCAGCCGACGAGGTGCTGCCGGTGCTGGACGACTACACCCGCTGGATCGAAGAGTTCGGGTAAAGAGGCTGTGCCTGATGGCCCGGCGATAATCCGCCAGGCTATTCCTCGCTGATGTCCAGCACTGTGCGGACCACGCCGCCGGTGTCTAGCTCGTCGAGGGCGGCGGTGACGTCGTCGAGGGGGCGATGCTGAGTGATCAGCTCGTCCAACAGGAGTTCGCCGGAGCGGTAGAGGTCGAAGATCCACGGGAAGTCCCGGGCCGGCGAGGAGTTGCCGTACATACTGCCGGTCAGCGCTTTGCCGAAGTAGATCTCGGTGGCATCGATGTGGAACGGGGTCCCGGCCGGCGGTCCGCCGACCATCACCGCCAACCCGCCCATGCCGATCGAATGCCAGGCGTTCATGTAGGTGGCTCCGGTGCCGATCACCTCGAAGGCGTAGTCGGCGCCTCGGCCCCCAGTTATCTCCATCACCGCGGCCACCGGATCGTCGTCGGATGCGTTCACGGTGTGGGTGGCCCCGAACCGCTCGGCCAACGCCAGCTTGTCGGCCAGCAGATCCACCGCCACAATCTCGGCCGCCCCCATGAGGCGGCAGCCCTGGATTACGTTGAGACCCACTCCGCCGCAGCCGTAGACCACACACGTGCTGCCCCGGCGCACCTGGGCGGTATTGACCGCCGAGCCCACTCCGGTGGGCACCCCGCAGCCCACCAGGCAGGCAACGTCCAGCCCCACGTCGTCGGGCACCGCCACTGCCTTGGAGAAGTGGACCACAGCGTGCTCGGCAAAAGAGCCCACCGTGCAGAACGAGTGGTGGATCTCGCCGTCTTTCTCGAAGCGATGGCCACCGTCGTAGTAGGTGCCGATGGGGAAGGCGGGCAGCACCTGACAGCGGTTGGCGAAGCCCATGGCACAAGACCGGCAGCGGCCGCAACTGGCCACCAACGACAGCACTACCCGGTCGCCGGGTTTGATCCCGGTGACACCCTCCCCCACATGCTCCACCACCCCGGCTCCTTCGTGGCCCAGGATCATGGGGGTCTCCCAGTCGCGGTTGCCGTGGTACACGTGAAGGTCGCTGTGGCAAACGCCGCTGTGGGTGATCTTCACCAGCACGTCTTGGGGGGCCAAGTTGCAGATGTCCAACTCGACGATGTCCAGCGGTGCATTCGGCTCCCGATACACCGCAGCCCGCGTCTTCATGGCTCTTCCTCCTCTTGGTGCGTCCTATTGGTTGGCGGCCAGCCACTCCCGCAGCTCCCGGACACCCCAGTGCCAGCGGTATTCCCCTATGCCCGGCTCGCCCTCATAGTCCCAGTCCACAAAGCCGTTGCACGAGAATGCGTTGGTGGACACCTTCTCGATGGTGCGGGCCACCCGGCCTTCAAAGCGGTGGTGGCGGCCTCGTTCGTCGGCGATCTCATACACCAGTGCGGTGGTGTGGTAGCCGTCCAGCTCAAATCGTCCGGTCCCCTCGGTGATGCGGACGATATCTCCCCCGTCCAGTAGGTAGCCGTGGGTGATGACGCAAGACTCGGGCGAGTCATTGCGGGTTTGCACGAGAAAATGAAAATCGTCTCCCCAGTGGCCGTCGTCGAAGTTGCCGCATCCCAAACGGGCCACTGATTCCCGGCGGGGTCCCCAGGAATGGTCCCGGTTCACCGCACAGTCCACTTCGAACCGCTCGCCGTTCACTACGACCTCCCCTGAAACGTGGAGAGTCTGATCGATATGGCCGTGGGCCAATTTGGCGTCGGCGCGCTGGATCGACCCGAACCCCTGTCCTGCCCCGGCAACCTTGGTCTCCCCCACCTCTACCGGCGGCATCAGCGCGGTGTACTCCAGGTCGAACACCGTGCCGTCGATGCCGTCGTAACGGACTTCCCAGCGTTGGAATGCCTCGGTCTGGCGCACCGAGATGCCGTTGTCCAGGTGGTAGTCGTCCAAGTTGTGAGGGGGCATCGGCATGGCGAAGCGATCTTCGTGCATGTCGTTGGCCAATGCCCCGGTGGCATCCAGCCCCCGGTTGGAGTACACGAACACGTTGGCCCCCACGATGCCCAGCGTGGGCCGCCACATAGAGCGCAAGTGCCCGACCATGGCCTCAGCGGGAACGAAGAAGCAGAACCAGTTGGTTTCCACCCAATTCCAATCACGAAACCGAGGCTCGTGCAAAAACCGGTCCCGCCGGCTCAACCGCGTTCCCGGCGCTTGGCTGCTCTCTCCCATAGCCCTTCGACCGTACTCCGCGAGCGAGCCCCGACGTTGCTGGGTGAGAAATCCGATGGTTAGTCGGGGCCCAGATCTAGGCCGGCAAAGCCGTTGGATCGGATCACCGTGATGGCCCAGAAGACAGCCAGCAGCCCGCCATACAGCAGCAACACGAATCGCATCGACACCAGGTCACCCAGGAAGCCGCCGATCAGCGAGCCGATCGGCAGCCCGGACAGCACCGACATCAGCCACACCGACATCACCCGGCCTCGATACTGCTCATCGACCTGCACTTGCAGGGCGCTGTTCACCGTGACCCCGTGGGCCATGTGGGCCGCACCGAACACGAAGTAGCCCAGCAATCCGAATGCCAACCACGGAGTGACCCCCACCACCAGCACTCCCAAGGCGTACACCCCGACGGCAGCCATCTCGACCCGGGAGCGAAGGTGGCGGTCGCCGAAACGGGTGACGTACAAGCCCACCACCAGCGATCCGAATCCGAAGGTGGCGGTGAGCCAGCCCAAACCGCCATCGCCGAGAGAGAACACGTCGTCGGCCACGCTGGCCACCAGGGCAAAAGCGAAGACCGCTCCGACGCAGGCCACAATGAACGAGGTGAACATCACCAAGCGCATGGCGGGACGGCGCCTGACGTATTCCAAACCGTGGCGGAACTGCAACCAGAACGGTTCTTGCTCGACCGGTTCCGCGGCCCGCAGCCTCATCGGAGCCATCAAGGCCAGACCCAGGGCGAAGCCGACAATCGTCACCGCGAAGGCCGGTCCCGGGCCCCAATACAGCAAGGTGATCCCGGCCATTGCCGGGCCCAGCGCCCGCCCGGCGGTGAACGACAGCGACACGAAGCGCACCGCCGACAGAAGATCCTCGGGCGGCACCAACAGCGCGGTCATCGCCTGGGTGGGCGCCCACTGGAACCCCGAGGCCACCCCCACCACCACCTGGAGGCCGATCATCAGCCAAGGGGTGAGGAGATCGGCGGCGAACAGCGCCAAAAACACCGCCGAGCAGGCCAACTGAGTGAAGAACGACCCGAACAAGATGGCCTTGCGGCTGATCCGGTCGCTCCAGATGCCGGCCACCGGGGTCATGAACAGCGAGGGGATCAGCACCGCGAACGCCGAGCTGCCCACCCACCAATTCGAGTCGGTCAGCTCGTTCATGTAGAAGGGCACGGCCAGCGACTGCATGAACTGGCCGGTTGTGGCGATGGATACCCCGATGAAGAACAGCAGGAACGAACGATGGGACAGAGCGCGAAGCGCAGAAGGCGGGGCTGGCACGATCTGCCGACAGTACTTGCCCCGACGATAAATCTGGTCGTCCGATCCCGGTGTGAGAACATCAGCCAGTGCCCCAGGATGAACGACAGCCTGAGCTGGTTCGCAACCGCCACGGCAGCGGTGCCTTCCGCCGCCGGCTGCGGATGATCGCCCCCGATGACAAGACAGTGGTGGTCGGCCTTGAGGACGACATGCACCACTACGAAGCGGCACTCACCCATGACGGCCAGCGCATCACCGAGGCGTCCGCCGCCGGACCCCGGATGCCCTGGGAACCGTGCTCGGG
This sequence comes from Candidatus Poriferisocius sp., assembly GCF_965204015.1. Lineage (GTDB taxonomy): Bacteria > Actinomycetota > Acidimicrobiia > Acidimicrobiales > Bin134 > Poriferisocius. Next base: position 475,601 of record NZ_OZ241965.1, read on the forward strand.
GGCACTCGACCAGCTCCAGGCCCTGGTGGGCTGCCCGCTGACCACCGCCGCATCGGAGGTGTTCTTCTGGACCGACATCCGTCAGCAATGCACCCACCTCTACGACGCCGCCGTGCTCGGGGTGCTCCACGCCGCCCGGGGGCGAGTCGGCACTCGCCAGTACGACGCCACCGTGCCCGATTGGGACCAGCCCCCGTTCGACGCCTGGATCGAGCGCGACGGGATCGAGGTCTACCGCTGGCGGATGGCTGCGACCCTGGAGATCGAGTCACCTGAGCCGTTCGGCGGTCGTCCACTCAAGGGTGGGTTCGTCCGCTGGTGCGAGCAGGTGCTCGATCCTGAGGCCGCCGAGGCCGCCTGGGTGCTCCAGCGCACCGTGTGGCTGTCGGGTGCCCGCCGGGTAGAGCTGGAGGACTGCGACAACGCCATCATCTCCGGGCTAGTCCCAAACGTCTGCTGGACTTCCCAACCCGAGCGCTATGACCTGGCGATCCGGCGCCGGGGCACGTTGCGCGACCACGGCCCCAGTCCCGACGGAATGCTCGTTGACATGCCCGCGCGCTGGCCGCAACTCCGCGCTACCTGAGAGACTCAGCGATATGGCAATGAGCAGAGCAGAAGAAAATCTGTTCGCCGAGCAGTTCCAATCCATCACCGCCAACATCGGCCGGGCCATCCTGGGAAAGCCCAATGTGCTGGATCTGGCTGTGACCTGTCTGCTAGCCGAGGGGCATCTGCTGATCGAGGACGCCCCCGGCGTCGGCAAGACCAGCCTGGCCAAGGCGCTGGCCATAACCGTGCAGGCCGAATTCGGCCGCATCCAGTTCACCCCCGATCTGCTCCCCTCCGATGTGGTGGGGGCCACTATCTGGAACCGGACGGCCAATACCCTGGATTTTCAGCCTGGACCGGTGTTCTCCGGCATTGTGGTGGCCGACGAGATCAATCGAGCCTCCCCGAAGACCCAATCAGCGCTATTGGAGGCTATGGCTGAGCGGCAGGTCACCGTGGACGGCACCACCCATGGCCTCCCCCGACCGTTCATGGTGATCGCCACCCAGAACCCGCTGGAGCACGAGGGCACCTACCCGCTGCCCGAAAGCCAGCTCGACCGATTCTTGATGCGTATCGAGGTGGGCTACCCCTCCAAACAGGCAGAGTTGGACATTCTCGAAGCCCATGGCGCCGACGGCCCGTTGGACACTCTTCGCCCCGTGGTGGACTCTCAAGCCGTCAGCGCGCTGGCCGACCACGCCAGCGCGATATTCACGGCCCCGGGGATCAAGCGGTATCTGGTGCAGATCGCCAACACCACCAGAGACCACCCCAGCCTCATCTTGGGGATGTCCACCCGGGCTACCCTCGCGTTGCAGCGGGCCAGCCGGGTGCGGGCGGCGTCTCAGGGGCGGGATTACGTGCTCCCCGACGATGTGAAGCAGCTGGCTGTGCCGGTCTTGGCCCATCGGCTGCTGCTGAACCCCCAAGCTCGGGCCCAGGGCACACCGCCCGCTCAAATCGTGGACGAAATCATGAGCTCGGTCCCGGCCCCGGTCGACTGACTGCCCACGCCCGATGGCAGATCGCCCCCCTACCTCGCCAGGGACGACCTCCCCGGTCGACTAGCAAGCCCCCGACCATGCTCACTCCAACGGGCTGGCTGCTTTTGGTCTTTTCCGCGCTTCTGGTGGGGGCGGGGCGGGTGTTCGGCACCAGCGAACTGCTGGCCGTGGGCATCGCCAGCATCTCGGTAGTCATCCTCTCAGTGGCCTATGTCCGAGTCCGCCAGCCCCTGCGGATAACGGCCCGATCGGTCAAACCCCAGCAAGTGCACGTCGGCGACGACTGCCACGCTCGCATTGAACTGACCAACCCCAGCCGCCTGCGGAGCCCGGTGCTGCGACTCGCCGACAGCCAGTCTTTCTCCACCGAGACCTCTACCGACCACTTCCTGTCGCTCGACATGCTGGCGGCCCCCATCCCGAGCCGAGACAAGCTGACGGTCTCCTACCGATTGCCCACAGTGAAGCGCGGGCAGCTCAAGACCGGACCGCTCACCCTGACGCTGACCGATCCGCTGGGCATTTCGACTCGGCACTTCGAGATCGGCGAGCCTGCTGAGGCCCTGGTCTATCCCGCTGTGGTCCCCATCAGACCGCCTCCCCGCCTGCCCGGCAATACCTTCGATGCAGTGCGGCGCAGCCCCATGGCCCAAAGCGGCGACGAGCTGTACGGACTGCGCCCATTCCAGCGGGGCGATGACCCGCGGCGCATCCACTGGCGGTCGTCGGCCCACCACGACGAGCTGATCGTCCGCCAATTCGAGGAGTTCTCCCACACCCACACCACCGTTCTTCTGGACACCAGGGCTGTCCTGCTGGATTTCCATTCGAAGGTAGGAGACGGGGAGCGATTCGAGGCCATGGTGTCGGCCGCGGCCAGCATCTGTCGGGCCAGCCAGCGCCGGGGAGACCAGGTTCGTCTGGTGACCACGGCGGATTTCGACAGCGGTTATGGGTCGGACTCTGCCCACTTGCACAAGATCTATCGGCATCTGACCTTGGTCAGCCCCGATTTCGGCAGCCTGTTCGGTGCCGTCGAATGGCTCAGTCGAGGCCAGGGCGGCGGACTCGTGGTATTGGTGGCGGCTGCGGTGGACGGAACCGAACCGGGGTCGCTGATGTCGTTGGGCTCGCACTTCAGCTCCAAGACGGTGGTGCTGTTCGCTAGTGCCGAGCCAGCCTCACCGGAGCAGACGCCCCCGGCGTTCATCCCCGACTCGACACTGCTGGTGGTGGACGAACCCTTGGGATTCGCCAACGTATGGACTGCCCATGCGGCCTCCAGCGAAGATCCCTCGACCTTGCCCAACCCGGCCGAGTCAACCACTCCCCATCCCCGTCCATGACCGCCCCTGCCAGATCGAACGGCCGATGGCCGACCGGGTGGGAATCCGCCATGGAAATCGCCGGACCGGTTCTGACCGCGGCCACCGCCTTCAGCCTCATCCGAGTCTTCGAAGGAGACGCCTGGATACTGCCCGTATTCGGGGCCGCCGCGATCAGCCATCTGTTGGCGCTGGCCATTCGTCGCATCGGCTGGGGATTGCTGATCTCATCTTTGGCCACCGCGGTCGGGTTGATCCTGACGGTTGCATGGTCCCACTACTGGGCCACCACCTTCTGGGGTTTGCCCGTCGGTGACACTTGGACTGCACTAGCCGACGACGTAGAGCAAGCCTGGACCTCCTTCGGCGACCTCAGTCCTCCAGTGGAGCCGGTGGACGGCTTCATCGTGAGCGCCATGGCCGCATTGTGGCTGCTGGCCTTCCTCAATGACTGGACTGCGATGCGAACGCGGACCTTGTTCGAGCCCATGGTGCTGCCGATTGCCGCCTTCGGCTTCGTGGGGCTGGTGGGCGACGACCAGAACCGGATTCTGACCATCGGGGTGTTCACTGCGGCCCTGCTGGTGTTCACCTCAGTGCACCGGGTGGCTGCCCGCACCGCGGATGCCGTTTGGCTGGGGGGTGAGGGCCGGGCGGCAACCGGGCGCCGGGCGCTATTGGCCGGGAGTGCGGCAATAGCCGCAGTGGCGTTGGCCGCAGGGGTCGCCGCCGGACCGGTGCTGGGCAGCGACGAAGACCCGATCATCGACCTTACCGAGACCATTGAGCGGGGCAGGAGGAGTGCAGGGAGGGTGGTGATCAGCCCTTTGGTGGACATCAGGGGCCGACTGGTAAGCCAGGCCGAGACGGTGATGTTCCGCGTCAGGGCCGATGAGCGGTCTTACTGGCGCCTCACTTCGCTGGACCAGTTCGACGGACGGGTGTGGACTTCCCGGGCCGACTACGCGGCTCGGCCCACGCAGTTGCCGTCGCTGTTCCAGTCGGGCTCCAGCGTGGAGGAATCCGTCCAGGAGTACAGCATCGAACGGCTGGGCGCGGTGTGGTTGCCCGCCGCGTTCGAACCCCGATCCTTGGTGGCGACCACCGGCGCCACCAGCGAAGCCGAAGTCACCAGCAACGACATCAGCAGCAACGGCAGCATGGGCACTGGCAACACCAGTAGTAGCGACATCAGCTATGAGCCCTCATCTTCCACACTCATCGTGGGCCCCTCACTGGCCAGCTCCAACGGACTCACCTACACCGTCTCGTCGGCGCTGCCCCGATTCGACCCCGAGGTTCTCAAGGCTATCCCCCTCGATGCGACCACCATCACCGAGGTGGCTTCCTATACCGCGCTGCCGTCCGACTTCAGCCCCCGGGTGAAAGCCCTGGCCAACCAGCTGACGACGGGGGCCGGATCAGGCTACGAGCAGGCTCTGGCTCTTCAGAACTTTTTCCGCAACGGTGGCTTCGTCTACGACGCCAATGTGGCCCCCGGCCACTCCGGAAACCGGATCGAAGAGTTTTTGGACACCCGAAGGGGTTATTGCGAGCAATTTGCCGGGACCTTTGCCGCCATGGCCCGGTCGCTGGGACTGCCGGCTCGGGTGGCGGTGGGCTTCACTGTGGGCGAGGCCGACCCGGCCGATCCCAACCTTTATGTGGTGCGGGGAAGGCACGCCCACGCCTGGCCCGAGGTCTATCTATCCGGTGTTGGCTGGGTCGCCTTCGAGCCCACACCGGGTCGGGGAGCCCCCGGCGCTCAGAACTACACCGGTTTGGCCGAAAACCAAGCCGTCAGCGGGTCCGATCTGGCGATGCTCGAGGAGGATTCGGCGACCGACCAGCCCGACGCCGTCGAACCCCCGATCGACTTCGAGAGCCTTATCCCCTCCGAGTTGGAGGATCTTGGCGGTGCGCCACCACCGGCCAGTAGCGGCCGCGGCGGGTTGACCTGGAAGACATGGATCTCCATCGCCGCCCCCCTTCTGTTCGTCTTGCTGATATTGCTCATTCCTTGGTTCAAGCGAATCCGGAATCAGCGGAGATTCCTGGGGGTGCAGGGCAATCGGGGGAAGATACGGCTGCTCTGGGAGGAGACGGTGGAGTCACTGGCCCTCATTAATATGGCCCCTCGGCTCGATGAGACATACGCCGAGTTCGCCCGCCGGGCCATCGAGCAAGTCCCGCTCCACAGTCCTGACTTGCGCCAACTGGGAGAGCTGGCCGCGGCCGCCACCTTCGCTCCCACCGAGCCCACCGACCGCAACCAGTGGCTAGCCCGGACTTGGTCGCTGTCGGTGCGAGCCGAAGTCAATTTCAGGGTAAGTCGCCGGCAGAAGCTGAGGGCCGCCTTCAATCCTCGACCGCTCATCGGTTCGCCGCGGCGGGATTGGCGCGGGCAAACCCCCTGATCTAGTAGTTCCTGTGCGTAGAGCTCGGGTTAGTCGCGCCCAGTTTGCTCGGCACCGCCGCGGCGCAAGCGGTTGACGATGCGACGGCCCGGCGACCGCAGATAGCTGCTCACTTCGCCCCGGCTGATGCTGTCGCTGATCTGCTGAAGCCCGAACCGTCCGAGCTGCCGCAGGTTGCTCCAGCCCCAAAGCGATGCGGCCAGCATGACCAGGAACCCCAGGAACGACAGCCAAAACGATGTGGAGAGCGTCAGAATCATGTACACCAGCCCGGCGATGAAGGCCAGGATGGCCAGCCGCAGATTGCGGGCCGGGTGGGTGAAGACCGTGGTCCGGCCGACCTCACGGGCCAGTGCCGGGTCGGTTTCATAAAGCTGTTCCTCTATTTCGCTGAGGATGCGTTGCTCGTCCTCGGAAAGTGGCACCCGTTTAGTGTCTCACAGGCCGGCTCTCCAGACAATGCCAGTTGTCTCCCCCAATCTTCTTACGCAGTTCCCTTGGATCGGGTATCAACAGCACCTCCAGGGCGAATGGCCCCCGATCCGAATCTGTCTCGAATGCGGTCGATTGCCAAGTCAACATCATGCCAAGAAGGGGCAGATGAGTCGGCAAAGTCTTCAAAAGAGAGCTGTCGTTGGTCGGAATCCTCCAACTCGGAAACGCCCACCCCGATCAAGCGCACGCCCGGAGCCACATCCACTGACTTCAGCAATTGTTTGGCCTCTCGAGCGAGTACCACCCCAGAATCGACTGCGCTGGCCAGAGTGTGCGACCGGGTGATGGTGCGAAAATCCCTGAAGCGGATCTTGACCGTGACCGTCTTCCCGGCCTTTCCCGCGGCCCGCAGCCGGGAGGCCACCGAATCGCTCAAGGCCACCAGTTCCACTCCGAGGTCCTCGTGAGTGTGCAGATCGCGGGCGAAGGTCTCCTCCCGGCTCATGGACTTGGCTGCCGTCTCGGGAATCACCGGACGGGGGTCCACCGCGTTGGCCAAGTTGTGCAGATGCTGGCCGTGGGCCTTGCCGATTGCCTCCTCCAGCCTCTCAAGTGGGAACTCAGCCAACTCCCCGATGGTGGCGATCCCAATCCGGTCGAGGTGGGCCAGTGTGGCTGGACCCACCCCCCAGATCTCGGTGACCGGGCGAGGGGCCAAGAAGGCCCGCTCCTGGCCAACCGGAACCTCGAACACCCCGACCCCCTCCGACGGCCCCGCGGGCGTGGGGGTGGGCTTGGCCAGCTTGGAGCCCAGTTTGGCCAAGAACTTGACGGCAGCCACCCCCACCGCGCAGTGGATGCCTTCCTCGTCGAGCACCTGCTTCCGGATCAGATGGCCGATCTCCACCGGGGAGTGATGGGCACCGGCAACGTCAAGGAAGGCCTCGTCCACCGAAAGGGGCTCGACCAGCGGGGTAAACGACCGCAGGATGCCCATGATGCGCCCGCTCACCTCCTGATAGAGCGGGTGGTCACCGGGCAAGAACACGATGTCGGGGCACAGACGGCGGGCCCGGGTGGCGGGCATCGCTGAGTGAACACCGTAAGCCCGGGCCTCGTAGGACGCCGATGCCACCACCCCTCGGCTGCCGGTACCGCCCACTGCCACCGGCAGGCCTCGCAGCTCGGGGCGTCGGAGTACTTCCACCGATACGAAGAAGGCGTCCATGTCCACATGCAGGATCGAACCCGACTGCGGACGAGGGCTTTCGCTCTGAGCCTTCCTCGTCATCGCCGACACGATCTACAACCGAGTCACCGTGAGGCCATCAATCTCAGCGCCGGTCACTTCGTAGCGGTAGCTCAGCATCTGCTCAGGGCGCCGACGCCACCATTCCAACAGCGGCTCGCGCACCCAGCGGGGACTCTGCACCAGGCGGGCTTCGCAATCGTCGGAGTCATAGAAGTCAGCGTGCTCCACGATGCCGTCAGGATCCTCCAGGACGATCTCGCCGTTCCAATCCACCGCCCGATGGGCTTCCACTCTGAGCCGCCACCTCAAGTCGGTGAAGTCCACGGTGATCTCATACAGCGGCCCTTCCCAAACGCTGACTTGGATCCCGGTCTCCTCCAGCACCTCCCGGCCCAACGCCTCGAGCATCGTCTCCCCTGGATCTACCACCCCGCCAGGAGTACTCCACTCCACTGAGTCATTCCGGCGCCGATTGCGCACCAAAAGCAACTGCTCCCCCCGCTGAACAACTCCCCCGGCCACCGCCCAATCCCGAACTCGCCCCGACACTGCCTCCGCCACTTCACCAGTATGGCCCGACCCAGCGACAGCACGCCCTGAGTTCAACTCAGCAACACAGGCTCAACGTTGCGGGGCCGATGGTTGCTCACTCCTACATCGGGAAATGGCTCGGACTCGTGGGGAGGCGAATTGGACTTGGATTTCCAGATTGGGAGATCGGCGCAAGGCTCGGGTGGCGGTCGTAACTCGTAGGTGCCGTTCTTGTTTCGATGCACAACCCAGCCGTCGTCGTGGATGCTGTGGTGGCAACTGGGGCAGACCAGCACCAGATTGTCGATATCGGTGAGCCCGCCTCGGAACCATTCGACGATGTGATGCACCTCGCACCAAGCAGCCGAACGGCCGCATCCGATGCAGTGCTTGTCCCTCACGATGAGAGCATCCCGCTGGGCGTCGGTAGCCGAGCGGTACTTGCGCCCCACCCACAGTTCCTGCCCCTGAGTGTCGAATATGGCAGGCAGGATGTCGGCGTTGCAGCCCAGCCGCAGAGCCTCAGACAGAGGCAGCGGCGTACCGTCGAGCAGGCGGGCATTGGCCAGTTTCTGGTTCAGCGAGTCCCAATCGGCCGTCACCACCAGGGTGGTGCCCTGCGGCTTGCGATCACCAGACTCGGCGCAGACCAGGTTCTCCAGGGCATCGGCTAGGCGCTGGTTGAACGTAGCCTGATCGGCCGCCGCTTGGTCGCTCTTGTCGTTGCGCAGACGTCGCTCCTCATCGGCCAACGCAGCCTCAATGCGATTCCCGGCTACAGGGTCGAACCGGCCGTTCAGAATGAACATTCCGTCGTCGGGCGACTTGAAGAAGCTCAAGTTGCGGCGCTCCCGTTGCTTGGCCATCAGCGACTTGCCGTCGTCGCCCGATTGCTCGTGCTGGTGGTCGCGCAACGTCCGAGAGAAGGTGCCGAAGTCTTGATGTCGGGCCGCTTCCACCAGCACGGTCTCATCAACAGGCCCCTGGGAAGCGGCCTTGGCGATCTGCTTGGCATGAGCCTCGGGAATCTCCCCCGCCCCCAACGCGTCCAGCGTCTCGGGAACCTGCGAAAACTGGGAGGCCGTCTCCACCTCCCGGCGGGCCTGCTGCTTGGAGGTCTGAAGCTCCTCCAAAGCCACCCGGCGGGCCAACCCCTCGCCTCCCCGGCTGGCATACTCCCCCAAAGCGGCCGTCTTCATCGCAGCCAGCCGAGCCTCGGCCCTCTTGATCAGCCCCAGCCGCTCCCGCAACTCCAACAGCGACAGCCCGGCAACGTCAACCGCCTCCGGCCAAACCGGCACCGACGGCCCACAACCGTTTTGAACATAAGCAACATGGCTCACATTTCGTCCAAAGTTCACTGTCGCGCCCCCAATAAGACGGCACGCAATCCCGGCGTACACCGCAGGGGCCAATGGAGAAGGTCGCCGCACTTGCGCAAGGCGGACTCCGACGCAGGGCTCGTGGGGGTCGTGATAGCGGGGGCAGGTGAGCCCTAACGCTGCCGATCAGCCTTGTCCTGCCTCGCATACTCAAAGACGAGTACGGCGACTGCGGTTGCCAGGGCGATGCTGGCGACCAGCACCGTGTACAGGCCGAACTGCACGCTCGCCTCACGCGGCTCGGGCCAGTCGCCCACCAGCCGCCGCAGCGACACCATGTCCACGACCGCGGTGGTGGTGATCGCCAGCGAGGACAGGGACGCCAGGACGAGCGACCACAACCTCTCGGTGTTCTTGTACACGGCGACGGCAACGACGGTGACAAATCCCAGGACGAACACCCATACACCATCGGCGGTCTCGTAACCCTCCACAGAACTCGCTGACGCCTCCCCGCGGACTCTGATCCACGGGAATACCACGCCCAACAGGACTACCAGAGCAGAGATCCTGGCCGTCTGGCACACAGCGGTGAAGGCGGTCTCGGTCATCTGCGATCTGGCATCCAGCGCATCGGCCCCCGCGGTGCTGTGGTCGGCTGCACGGGGCCCAGGCATGGGACAAGCATGCCATGCAGCGGATCCACACCCGGCCAGCCGGCTAGTCAGCGATTGCTGAGAAGGTTTTCCGAAGAAGACAGTTCGTCGAAGGTTTGACCGGTGATGTCGAGATGGAGGCTTAGCGGATAGGCGTCGACTTCAGTGCCGTCACCCCACGCCACCGCACCGGAATCGGCCACGATGTGCGCTGAGCGCCAAAAGTCCTGGTCAGACCCATGCATCAAAAACACCGCCAATCCCAAACGCCCTCTGTTCGCCCCTAGCACGAGGCCGAGAAATCCGAAGTGAGAATGGCCGGCTTCCTGACCGGGCACTGTGGATCTCCATTCCTTACCGCACCAGCTACTACAACAACGGAGAGTCGGTTTACAGCCAATCGCCCCGTAACATGGGCGGATGGTCGATCCGGGTTCGCCTGAGGAGCGCTCGGCGCTGCCTCCCAAGGGGGCGAGGTGGCTGGCGTTTGCGGCGATATTGCTTGGGGGGCTTTGCGGGGGGCTGATTGGGTTCGCTTACATCGACCTCCAGTGCGATGGCAACTGCGGCCTGTGGACTGGGCTCGGCGCTCTGGTGGGGGCGGTGGCCGGGGCGGTGGGACTGGCGGTGGTGGCCATCTTGACTCTGCGGGCTATGGACGAGTGGCGCCGCTTCGGCGGCCGCCGCCAAGACCGGGACACCTACTAGACGCAATCCCAGACTATTCAGGAGCAGACGACAGGGCGGCGACGGTTCGGTCGATGTCGCTGTCGTCCACGTCGAGATGGGTGACGAAGCGCACGATACCGGGAGCCAGTAGCCCGGCTCGGATTCCGGCCTGATGGAGATGGTCCAACAGGGCCAGCGCGTCGGGATGGCGAAACGCCACAACGTTGGTGTGGGGGCGCCCGCAGGCAGACTCGGCCTCGCCCAAGCGAGTACCGGGCCACCGCTCGGCAACCACGTCGCCCAACCGCTGGGCACGGGCGTGGTCGTCGGCCAGCCGATCGATGTGATGCTCTAGGGCGAATAGCCCGCCGGCGGCGATCACCCCGGCCTGCCGCATGGCTCCGCCCAGCCGCCGCCGGTGCAGACGAGCTTCGGTGACCAGATCGGCGGGCCCGGCTAGCAGCGAGCCCACCGGTGCCCCCAATCCCTTGGACACGCAAGACATGACTGTGGTCGCCACTTTGGCCAGTTCCTGAGCCGGAGTTCCCAACGCGATGGCGGCGTTGAACAGGCGGGCGCCGTCCAGATGCACGGGCGGCCCCAGTGCGGCAGCCGCGACCATTTCCCCAGCCCCCACGGCCAGACCACCAGAGGCGAGATGGGTGTTCTCGAGGCAGATCAGCGACACCGGAGGCCAAAAGCCGCCGTTTCCAGCCGCCACTGCCTCGGCCGCCGCATCGGCATCCAGTACTCCGCCGACATCGTCCACGGCGTAGATCTGAAAGGCGTTGTTCATGCCAGCAGCACCGCTCTCATAGGACATCAAGTGCTGCCGCCGGCCCACCACCACGTTGCTTCCCGCCACTCCGTGCAGCCGAAGGGCGATCTGGTTGCCCATCGTGCCCGACGGCACATAGACCGCGGCGGGCTTGTCGACCAGTTCGGCGAACCGCTCCTCCAAGCGATTGACCGTCGGGTCCTCCCCGTAGCGGTCATCCCCAACGGGCGCGGTGGCCATGGCCTGCCTCATGGGCTCCGTCGGCTGGGTCAGCGTGTCCGACCGAAGATCAACCACTCCGCGAGAAACCATCCCCATCAGCGTAGAGTTCATCTGTGCCAGAACCTGAACCATCTCCAATGCCAGGGACTCCTGCCTGGGACTACCTGGAGAAGCTGGCCGCCGACGCCGCCGAAGTGGCGGCATCGCTGCTGCGAGCCGAGACCGGTGCCCAACGCCAGATCACGGCCAAGTCTTCCCGCACCGACTTGGTAACCGACATGGACCTGGCCTGCGAGGCCGCCATTGTCGACTTCCTGACCGCTCATCGGCCCGATGACGGGGTTATGGGAGAAGAGGGCTCGGGTCGCGACGGCACCAGCGGGGTGCGCTGGATCATCGACCCCATCGACGGAACGGTGAACTTCGTCCACGGCCATGTGGGCTTCGGGGTGTCGGTGGCCGCCGAGACCGACGGCCAGGTGGTGGCCGGCGCAGTGATCGATCCAATGCTCGACGAGACCTTCACCGCCCACCGAGGTGGCGGGGCCCGCTGCAACGGAAGTCCCATCACCGTCCGCCCCGACGGCGACCCTGCTCTGGCCCTGGTGGCCACCGGGTTCTCCTACGCCCACGAACGGCGACCGCGCCAAGCCGAGGTGCTGGGGGAGCTGCTGCCCCTCATCGGCGACATCCGGCGAGTGGGTGGGGCGGCGGTCGACCTCTGCACGGTGGCCTGCGGCCGAGTGGACGCCTTCTTCGAGGTGGGGCTGAATCCGTGGGACTACGCCGCCGGAGCCCTCATAGCCGAAGAGGCCGGCGCGGTTGTCCAAGACCTGAAAGGCGGCCCTCCGAGCAGCGATTTCGTGTTTGCGGCTTCGCCGGGAGTGGCCGACACCCTGCTGAAACTGCTGCGGGAGGCCGAGGCCGACCAAATATAGGCCTTCCTGCCACGCATTTGGGCCGAAAATCGGGCACCATTCAAGGGTGGAAACCCGCATCTTGGCCATTGAGGACGACGAGAGGATTCGTACCGCGGTCCGTCTGGCTCTCGAAGACGAGGGCTGGGACGTTCTAGAGGCGGCCAACGGTCAGGAGGCGTTCGCCGCGTTCTCCGAGACGCCCGCCGATGTGGTGCTCATCGACATCATGCTTCCCGACATCGACGGGTTCGAGGTGTGCCGCACGCTGCGCCGGACCAGCGACGTGCCCATCATCATGGTGACCGCCCGAGCCGACACCCATGACGTGGTGGCCGGATTGGAGGCCGGGGCCGACGACTACCTGACCAAGCCCTTCGCTCCCAAGGAGCTCTCCGCCCGCATCCGCGCCCTGCTGCGCCGAGTGCGAATCACCGACACCGCCATGAGCGATCTCCGATTCGGCCAACTGGAGATCATGCCCGAGCAGGGGATGGTGACCGTCAGCGGCGAAGAGGCCCATCTCACCAAGACTGAGTTCCGACTTTTGGTCGAGTTGGCTACCAATTCCGGCAAGGTACTCAGCCGAGAAGTGCTCCTCGAGCGGGTGTGGGATCTCGGGTACTTCGGCGACGGCCGTTTGGTGGACGTGCACATCCGGCGGCTGCGCACCAAGATCGAGACCGACCCGGCCAACCCGCGCTACGTGGTCACCGTCCGCGGTTTGGGGTACAAGCTCCAGGCATAGGGACGAAGCTGATGCCGACGCGGCCGGGACCCCGCTCCCGCATTTGGCACCGAGCGGGCTCCCGGGCCCGGCGACTTGGGCTTCGCACTCGCATCATCTTGGCCTTCGTGTTCACCACCCTTCTGCTGTCGGCACTGCTCAGCGTGACCGTGTTTGCGCTGACCCGCCAAAACTTGCTCAACGGGCGCGAGAACGATGCCCTGGCCACGGTGGGGTTCAACGCCTCCACGGTCAGCCGCCGCCTCAATCCCGACATCGAGTCGGAAGCCCTCCAGAACCTGATCAGCACGCTGGCCACACCGGAAGGCTCCCGCCCGGTTCTTCGGGTGGGGGGCGACTGGTTCCAGCAGTCTTTCGAGTTCGAGTCGGGCGACATCGACGAGAGCCTGCGCCGCACGGTAGAGGGCGGGAGGCCGGCCCAGATGCGCTACCGGGTCAGGGGCGAGCCCTTCCTGGTGGTGGGCATCCCCATCCCCGACCGCAACGCCTCCTACTACGAGGCCACCCCGCTGGACGAGATTGAGGACACCCTGGGCTCACTGGGAATCATCCTGGCCAGCGCGGGCGCGGGTGTGACCCTGGCATCGGCCGGAGTCGGCTTTTGGGCCAGCCGCCGCCTGCTGCGCCCATTGGTAAGCATCGGCGAAGCCGCTCAGTCCATCGCCCAAGGCGATCTCAGCACTCGTCTGGAGGCCGGGGCCGCCCGAGAGCTGGCCGCGCTCACCGACTCGTTCAACGACATGGTGGGCGCCCTCCAAAACCGGATCGCCCAGGACGAGCGGTTCGCCTCTGAGGTGAGCCATGAACTGCGGTCGCCCCTCATGACCCTCTCCGCGTCGGTGGAGGTCATGAACACTCGGCGGGCCGAACTGCCCGAGCGGGCTCGAACCGCGCTAGACCTGCTGACCGAGGATGTCAACCGATTCGAGCACCTCGTAGAGGACCTGCTGGAGATCTCCCGATTCGATGTGGGCACCGCCGAACTGGACCTCGACACATTTAACCTGCTCGAGTTCGTTGAGAACGCGGTAGCGGCCACCAGCCCGGTGAACATCCCCATCCACTGCGATCCGGCCACCGCCCTTGTGCGGGTCCAAGCCGACAAGCGCCGGCTGATGCAGGTCATCGACAATCTCTTGACCAATGCTCAAAAGTACGCCCGGGGCGCCACCGGCATCGTCCTCCAGCATCAAGGACAGAACATTGAGATCGTCGTGGAAGACGCCGGGCCGGGCGTTTCCGCCGACGAGCAGGAACATATTTTCGACCGGTTCTCCCGAGGCCGGGAAGCAGGCGAGCGGGGGGTCAGCACTGGTGTGGGCTTGGGCTTAGCGCTGGTAGCCGAGCACGTGCGCCTTCACCAGGGTCGGGTCTGGTGTGAAGACCGGTTCGACGGCCTCCCAGGTGCTCGCTTCGTCGTCCACCTGCCCATCGCAGTCCTATGACCCGGCCAGCAGCACTCTGGCGCATCTGGGCGGGCCTGGCCGCAGCCCTGCTCTTGGCCGCAGCCTGCTCGGTGCCCGAGGACAGCCGACCCCGAGCGCTGGACTACTCGCTACTCCCCGATGACCTGGTGGCGGCTACCGCCACTCCAGAGCCGACTCCGCTGGTCACCCAGGAGGTGCTCATCTACCTGATCGACGAGAACAACCTGCTGTCTGCGGTAGCCCGCGACGTGGCCAGCCCGGCCCGCCCCATCACGGTGCTGGAGGCCCTGTTCTCCGCGCCCAACGAAGAGGAGTCCGAACAAGCCCTGTCCACGGCCCTACCGGCCGACGTCGAAGTGGTCGCCGTTGACATCGACCAAGCCAGCGACCTCGTCACCGTGGCCCTGGAATCAGAGGTCTTCGAAGAGCGCATCGAAGGCGAGAACCGCCAGCTGGCGGTGGCGCAGTTGGTGTTCACCGCCACCGAGACCACCGGAACCGCCCGCTTCTCCCTGCTGCTGAACGGCAACCCCGTGCCGCTTCCCACCGACAACGGCGAAAGCGACGTTCCGGTGACCCGCGGCGGTTTCCAGTCGGTCGACCCCGACTACCAGCCCGAACCCACGCCTGAACCCACACCGACCGAGACCCCCACACCCACCGAGACCCCCACGCCCACCGCGCCGCCCGAAACGCCCACCCCGACACCGACACCCACCGTCGCGGCAACTCCTACCCCCGAGCCCGGGCCCACCCTGCCGCCCGGGCTGCCCCCAGATTTCACCCTTGACTTCTCCTGAGACCGCGACCCTGAAGGTGAACGCTGGCTAGGGAAAGAAGGCCTTGGCCACGTCATAGAGAGCGGGGCTGACCGGCTTCAGCTCGGCCACCGCATCGGCCAATCGCACCCGGGCCATTTCCCCGCCTCTGAAGGCCACCATCGATCCCCAGTCCCCGTCGTGGACGGCGTCGATGGCCGCGATGCCGTACCGCGAGCACAGAACCCGATCCAATGCGGAGGGGGTGCCACCCCGCTGGACGTGGCCCAATACCGTCACCCGGGTGTCGAAACCGGTGCGAGCCTCAATCTCCGTGGCGACCAACTGGCCGATTCCCCCCAGCCGGGCATGACCGAACTGGTCGATCTCGGGCTCGGGCATCTCCAGGGTCCCCTCTATGGGCCGGGCACCCTCGGCCACCACCACAATGGACGCCCACCGGCCCCGCTGATGGCGCCGGGTGATGGCCTCGGCCACCGCGTCGATGTCGAAGGGCTCCTCGGGAATCAGGGTGAGCGTGGCGCCTCCGGCGATACCCGCCCAGGTGGCGATGTGCCCCACATGGCGGCCCATCACCTCCACCACCATCACCCGATCGTGCGACTCGGCGGTGGTGTGCAGTCGGTCGATGGCCGCGGTGGCCACCCCCACCGCGGTGTCGAATCCGAAGGTGAGCTCGGTGAGTCCGATGTCGTTGTCGATGGTCTTGGGAACACCGACGACGTTGGCCGCTCCGGCTTCATTGACTCCGACGCCCGCCGACAAGGTGCCTTCACCTCCGATGACGATCAAAGCGTCGGTGCCCGTCGCCCCGATGGTCGACCGCACCCGCTCGATCCCGTCCTCGTACATCCGGGGCGACATCCGAGAAGTGCCCAAAACGGTGCCCCCTCGGGGCAGAGTGCCCCGCATCCGCTCCACATCCAACTCGATGAAGTCGCCTTCGAGAACTCCCCGCCAGCCGTCAAGGAAGCCAAGCACGGTGTCGCCGTAATGGCGCTCGGCCTTGCGCACGATGGCCCGTATCACCGCATTCAGTCCGGGGCAGTCGCCGCCTCCGGTCAGCACGCCGACTCTCATGGGGGGCTAGCCCGCTAACCCAGCTTGGTCAGCGATTGGCGGAGCTGGCGGACGGCCTGTGCCGTTCGCTGCTCATTCTCGATGAGGGCGAACCGCACATGGCCCTCACCACCGGGGCCGAAACCAACGCCGGGAGACACCGCCACCCGGGCATCGCGAACCAGCCAGGAGGCGAATTCCACCGAACCCATCTCCCGGTAGGGCTCGGGGATTTTGGCCCACACGAACATTGTCCCCTTGGGAGGCTCCACCTCCCAGCCCATGCGGTTCAGCCCCGAGCAAAGGGCGTCTCGGCGGCTCTGGTAGATGTCGCACACCTCTTTGGGAAAACCGGGGGCCTCATTCAGGGTCACCGTGGCGGCAATTTGAATGGGCTGGAAGGTGCCGTAGTCCAGATACGACTTGAGCTTGGCCAACGCCGCCACCACCTGGGGATTTCCCACCATGAACGCCACCCGCCAGCCAGCCATGGAGAAGGACTTGGTCATGGAGTAGAGCTCTACCGCCACATCCTTGGCCCCCTCAACCTGCATGATTGACGGCGGCAAATAGCCGTCGTACCCCAGGTCGGCGTAGGCGAAATCGTGGACCAGCAACACATCGTGCTCTTTGGCAAAGGCCACGACGCCGGCCATGAACTCCAGGTCCACGCAGGCAGTGGTGGGATTGTGGGGGAACGACAGCACAATGATGCGGGGCTTGGGCCAGGAGTACTGCCACCGCTCCTGCATGGTGCCGAAGAAATCGGTTCCGGTGCTGAGCGGAATCTCCCGCACCTCGGCGCCGGTGAACAGCGGGGCATACAGATGTATCGGATAAGACGGCGACGGGACCAGGGCAGCGTCTCCCGGTTGCAGCAGGGTCCACATGAGGTGGGAGAACCCCTCTTTGGCCCCGATGGTGTTGATCACCTCGGTGTCGGGATCGAGATACACCCCGAACCGCCGGGCGTAGTACCCGGCAACGGCCTCGCGCAGCTTGGGGATGCCCCGGCTGGCCGAGTAGCGGTGATTGCGGGGGTTGTGGGCGGCTTCCGCCAGCTTTTCCACCGCAATATCGGGCGATGGAAGGTCGGGGTTGCCAAACCCCAGGTCGATGATGTCGTGACCGGCTCGTCGGCCCTCCACCTTCAGGTCGTTGATGATGGTGAAGACATACGGGGGCAGGTTGTTGATGCGGCGGAACTCCACGGGTTCAATCTACTTTCCAAAAGGTGGATTTAACTGGGTTTCTCTAGCTGAGTTTCCCGGCGCCGGATTCGGCTCGGCGGCGAAGGTTGTCCAGCGCGGTTCGCATGACGCGAGCCTCGGCTCGGCGCTTCACAAAGCCGGGCAGGGGCATCACCATCTGGACGGCGAGGTGGTAGGTGACCTCGGTGCGATCCGGCTCGCCGGCAACCGGGTTGAAGCAGTACTCCCCGTCGAGGCGCCGGGTCAGATCGCCTTGCACCAGGCGCCAGGACACCCGCAGCGGGTTGGACCCGTAGTAGTACTCCAGCAGGTAGTTGGTGCTGCGGCCCATGGCCGCGGCCCGAAACGACACCAAACCGCCCCGGCCGTCGTCGTCTCGCCGGATCACCTCGACCTGCTTCACCTCGGTGGCCCATTCCGGATAGGCCTCGAAGTCGCACACCACCTCAAAGCAGCGCTCTGGCGATGCTTCAATCGCAATGCTCTTGGTGGCCTGGTCAAACATCGTCACCGTTCCTGCTGGGATCGCTGCGTCCTTGAATTGTGCTGTCGGAGGGCCGGGGCGGGAAGGTCCCATGCCTGGCTCCCCATGCGCCAGACAAGCCCAGCGCATAGACGGGAACCAGGATACCGAACGCGGAGGCGGTAAAGGGACGCACCGAAGCGGCGGCCAGCGCCACGATCACCTCGACACCCAGCGCGGCCATCATCGAGAACCGCACCGAGCGGGGAGCGCAGCCAGCCAAAAAATACAGGCCGCCCACGCCGATCAGCTCGTAGCGGCTGCGCTGCAATGCCCGCTGAAAGGCCCACAGCATGGCCCAGCAGCCCAGCGCCAGCAGCGCGAGCGACACCACGGCAATGGGAACAGCCATTGGGTCGGGGAAGACAGTGGTGGCAACGGCCATCGCAGTGAACACCCAAGTCCCCGCCCAGCAGGCCCGGAGGAGGTCCCGGCCCTCGACTCCCGGTGGCACCAAGCGATGGCGCCATGCCATCAGCGGCCCTTCCCGCGGGCGATAACCTCGGCGATCACGGTTCGAAGTCGCTCGGCCATGTGGTCGTAGGAGAATTCGGCCACCGCCCTCAGCCGGCTGTCCAGCCCCATCTGGCGAAGGCGAACCCGATCCGACAGCAGGGCGTCCAACGAGGCGATCACCGCATCACGATGGCTGGGCCTGTCTACCACCAGGCCGGTCCTTCCGTGTTCCACCGCCTCGGCCGCTCCCCCGCTGTCTCCGGCCAGCTGCGGCACTCCAGCCGCGGCTGCCTCCAAGAACACGATGCCGAAGCCTTCCTGCTCCAAGCCTCCCCAGCGCTGGCGGCACATCATGGCAAACACGTCGGCGCAGCCGTAGAGGTCGGGCAAATCCGAGTCGGCCACCCGGTCGAGGAGGCGGGCGGGTGCGCCAGTGCGCCCGATGAGGCGGTCCAGCCGGGCCCGGTCGCGCCCCGCCCCGGCCACGGCCACAGTGAGCCCCGGATGCCGATCGGCCAAGCGGGCCGACGCGGCGATCAGCACATCCATGCCCTTGCGAGGCACCAAACGGCTGATCGACACCACGACCGGGGCGTCAACGGGTAGTCCGAATCGAAGGCGGGCTTGTCGCCGCTGGGCCGCATTCAGGGGTTTGAAGCGCTCGATGTCCACCCCCGGGGGCACGATGACTGCGGGCAGCGGTCGCCCTGCGGCCCTTTCGGCCTCAGCCACCGAGTACCGGCCGGCAGTGACAACCACTCGCGCGCCGCGCAGCACCTGAGCCAAGAGCTGCTTGGTGCCCGGCAGGCGTCCCGGAACGGTCACCTCAGCACCGTGGAGGATTACGCCATAGGGGTGGGGCAGGCGGGGGGCCAGCGCTCCCAAGGGAACGGCGGGGTCGTAGAGAACCAGTTCAGCGCCGATTTCGTCGGCTAACTCGGTGATCTCTTCGCCCATTTCGGGGGTGGGAAGAAGGAACTGGCGGGCAGATCGGATCACCTGGTGATTCTGCTGGGCATCCCATGCCGCGTCTCCGGGATGGGAGCGGGTCAGCACACAGACATCGTCAGGAGGCAGCCGGCGCCACAGCTCCCACAGGTAGTTCTGAATGCCCCCGAGTTTGGGGGGATAGTCGTTGGTGACCAGCAGGTGCCGGGCCATTGCTCAAACCGGCGTCACTGCGCCCGCACCCAGGCGGCGGGCGGCCCATTCTGCGTGGCGCGCCAGCATCGGATCAGGATCCGATAGATAGCGGTGCACTATGTCAATCACTTCAGGGTCGACCACTTCAGGATCGGCCCCCCGTCCGGAGTTGCCCAGTGCAATCAACGCGTTGCGCCGCACATAGCGAGGCTCCCGCCGGGGGATGTACCAGCGGCCGTAGCGGGCCATCAGCTCGTCGTCATCCAGCTCCAGCAGGTCCACCAGGTCGACCCAGGCAGCGTCATCATTGAGCCCTTCTCCCGCACCGGGGCCGTTCGACTCGGCTAGTCGGTTGGGCGGGCACACCTCCTGGCAGTCGTCGCAGCCGTAGATCCGATCGCCCAGCGCTTCGCGGAACTCGAGGGGGAAGTCTCCGTCAGCCTGCACCAGCCACGCCAAGCACCGCCGGGCGTCGACCACGCCCGGGGCCACAATGGCGCCGGTCGGGCAGCCGTCCAAGCAGCGGCGACACGGCCCGCACTGATCGGGAACCGGGGTCGAGGGTTCGAGCGCGGCGGTGGTGATCACCGTACCCAGCACGAACCAGCTCCCCAGTCCGGGCAGCAGGATATTGCTGTTCTTGCCGTACCATCCCAGCCCGGCCCGCCGAGCCGCCTCCCGATCGACCAGCGCATTGTCGTCGGCCACCACCACGGCCTTGTGCCCACCGCCCCGCAGCATCTCGGCAATGTGGCCCAGCAATGCTCGCAGTTTGGCGTAGTGGTCGCTTCGCGCGTAGGCAGCCACCCGCCCCGCGGCCCGGTCAGGCGCGGCCGGAGCAGAGCTGCGATAGCCGAGCGCGCCCACCACCAGGGACTGGGCACCAGGCACGGTTCTCGCGGCGTCGGTGGAACGGTCGGGGTTGCGGTAGGTGAAGGCCATTCCCCCGTGCAGTCCTCGCTCCCGCCGCTCCAAGAGCGTGACCCGGGTGGACTCGAACGGCTCCGCCGACGCCACCCCAACGGCGTCGAGTCCGGCGGCCAAACCAGCCGCGATCACCTCGTCGGCGTTGAGAACGCTCACCGGCTCATGAACCCGAAGGAATCGCCATCGGCTTCTACCTCAATCCCCATCAGCTTGAGCAACTTGCTGGGTTGCACGACGTTGGCCTTGAGGTTCCGAGCACCTTCTCGGACCCGGCCGTCATGGGAGACCACTACCAACGGCTGCGACAGCGGATAGTCGCGGCACCATTTGATGATGACGTCGTCGGCTTCTGTCCCTGGAGGCGAGAACCGGGGAGTCACCCCCAGTGAGCGGGCCGTGGTGGGGATGTAGTCGTAGTCGGTCTCGGTGCCGTCGAAGACCACCACAATCTCGGCCTCGGAGAAGCGGGCGCTCAACTCCTCCAGCTTCTGAAGCAACCGCACCCGCTGCTCTCGCACCGGCATGTCATGCCAGTTCTTGAAGGTCACGTTGTAGCCGTCCACCAGCATCACCACTTTGGGCGTCCGCAGCAGGTGCTCGGCGGCTTCCACCGTTTCTTTGAGTATGCCCGGAGGCAAGGGGATTGGCCTCTGAGAAGAGATCGGGGGCGGCGGCTCAGGCTCCAGCTCGGACGGGAGCTCGAACCCCGCCTCCCGAGCCATCGCCACTTCTTCCTCTGCGGCCGCCAACCGCTTCTTGAGGCTGCTGACTTCCTCTTCGTGCTGGATGCGCGAGTCCTTTAGCTCCTTGTTGACCCGGTCGATCTCCCTCTGTGCTTTTTTGAGCCTGTCGTCGGTTCGAGACTCTTTCCGCTGGATGCGCTCCAGGTTCTTTTGGATGGCGTCCCGATCCCCTCGAGTCTGGGCCAATTCGGCAGCCAGCCTGCGGGATTGCTCTTGGGATTGACGGGCCTCGGCACGGGCTTGGGTGGCCTCCAACCGGGCCCCATCGCGGTCGCGAACGGCCTTGTCCCGCTGACGCTCGGCCTTTTCCGAGGCTGCCTCGGCCTTTCGCAACTTCTGCTCCAGCACTTGGTGGCTCTGAGCGTCGGCGGCCATTTCCGACTGCTGCTCGGCAGCCGCGGACAGTTCGGCGCACTCCTGCTCCCAACCGTCCGGGCGGGCCAGCCACAGCCACCCGAGCCGGCCCACCTTTTCCTCGTTGACCGCCTCCACCACTCGCGCTCGGAATTCCTCGTCGTCTTCCACCACCTCCCGCACTTGCCCTAAGGCCCGCTCTGAGAACTTCTTGAACGTCAAGAGCTGCTTCAACCGGGCCGGCGGGTCAATCGAAGGCTTCTCCTTCTGTCCTTCCCGAGCCACCTCCACTGCGGCAATCAACGCTTCCCTCAATACTCCATTGGCAGGACTATCTCCCGTTCTCATCCTCATTCCTCCTCGGCCCGGGCTTGAATGGAGACTGAGACGAAGTCCTCTAGGACCTGCCCAGCCAGGCCGTCGTCTATCGACGCTGCGGCAGCCTCCAGCCCCTCGGCCAATGTGCCGGAGACCTCGGCTACCACCAGGGCGGCAGCCGCGTTGAGCGTCACGATATCCCGGTGCGCTCCCCTTTGGCCGTCGAACACCCGGCGCAGGCAGTCGGCGTTGACCGACGCATTCCCTCCCCTCAGGTCATCCAGGGATGCCGGTGCCAAACCAAGCTCTGCCGGGTCCGCTGTGTGGCGGCTCGTATCGCCTTCCCTCAGCTCCCAGATGTCGGTCGGGCCGGTAGTGGACAGCTCATCCAAACCGTCATGGCTGTGCACAATCATGGCCCGCTCCGAGCCGGTGGCGGCCAGCACCTCCAGCATGATCTCGGCCATCGCCCGGTCGCTGGTTCCCACCAGCTGGCGTCTGACACCGGCCGGATTGGCCAGCGGTCCCAGGAAATTGAATACCGTGCCCACCCCCAATTCCCGGCGGGGTGGACCGGCGTGGCGCATGGCCGGGTGAAATCGTGGGGCCAAGCAGAAACCGAAGCCGGTTTCGGTCACGCAGCGGGCCACCCCAGCGGGGCCGAGGTCGATGACCGCACCCAGCTCTTCCAGCACATCGGCTGAGCCGCACAGCGACGACGCCGACCGATTGCCGTGTTTGCACACCCTGGCCCCCGCCCCCACGGCCACCAGCGCCGCCGCGGTGGACACGTTAATACTGCCGCTGTGATCGCCGCCGGTGCCGCACGTGTCGATGAGGCCGGCGGCATCCAATGGGACTGCTTCCGAAGCGGCCCGCATCGCTGACAGCAGGCCGACAAGTTCCTCGGCGGTCTCCCCCTTGGTGCGCAGGGCCATCACGAACCCGCCGATCTGCGCCGGGGTCGCCTCTCCGTTCAGTATTTCGGTCATGGCGGCATTGGCTGCGTCGGTGGAGAGGTGGCCGCCTTCCGTCAACTGGCGGAATAACCCGGCCCACCCTCCGTGTTCGTCCAGGTTCACCGTCTTAGTGTGGACCATCATCCCCGCCCTGCCACAATCTCTTTCATGAACTTCTGCGTCATCGATGTGGGCACCAGCAGCATCCGCTCGGCAGTGACCGATGGGCATCGGGTGGTCTGCTTCCGCCAGCAGCGCACGCCGCCCGACATGCCTGAGCTCGGACTGGTGGAGTTTGACGCCAACGAGATGGCATCGGTGATTCTGCAAACCGCCACCGAGGTAGTGGAGGAGGTGGGCGGCGTGGAGGCCGTGGCCGTCACCAATCAACGGGGATCGGCGGTGGTGTGGGACCGCGAAACCGGTGAGCCAGTGGGCCCGGGCCTGGGCTGGCAGGACCTGCGCACGGTGGGCGAGTGCCTGGCCTGGCAAGCCGAGGGTCTTCGGCTGGTACCCAATGAGTCGGCCACCAAGCTGGTATGGCTGCTCGACCAGCATGACCCTGATCGGACCCGAGACCTGTGCTTCGGCACGGTGGACACCTGGGCGGTGTGGTGCTTGTCGCAAGGCGCCAGTCATGTGGTGGATCCCTCCAATGCGGCCATGAGCGGAATGTTGAGCGACGACGGAAGCCGCTGGTCCGACGAGATCACCGAGCAAATCAGGGTGCCCTCTAGCTGCCTACCCCGAATCGTGGACTCCACCGGGGTGGTGGGTGCAGCCACCGCTCTACCGGGTGCCCCTCCCATCGCCGGGATCATCGGCGACCAGCAGTCGTCGCTGATCGGACAGCGCTGCGTGCTCGAGGGTCTGGCCAAGCTCACCTTCGGCACCGGCGCCTTTCTGGACGTGTGTACCGGCCCCGACCGGCCGATCGCCGACAAGCGCAGCGACCGGGGAACGTTTCCCATCGTGGCCTGGCAGGAGGACGGGGCGATCGTCTGGGGCGTGGAGGCCATGATGATCGCCGCCGGCTCCAACCTGAGCTGGCTGATCGACGACGTGGGCCTGCTGGACGACGCTGCCCAGTCGACTGAGCTGGCCGGAAGCGTGGCCGATTCCGGCGGGGTGGTGTATGTACCGGCCCTCTACGGCCTGGGCACCCCGCACTGGGACTTCGGGGCTCGGGCCGCGCTGTTCGGCATCACCGGGGGAACCACCGCAGCCCACATCGTGCGGGCGGTGTTCGAGGGCGTGGCCCACCGGGCCGCCGATTTGCTGGAAGCCGCCGAGGCCGACAGCGGCCATCAGATCGAGCGGATCCGAGTGGACGGAGGGATGTCACAGAACCCGGTGTTCAACCAGATCCTGGCCGACACTCTCAGCCGCACGGTGGAGCTGTGCCCGGTGCCTGAGGGAACCGCGCTGGGCGCCGCGGTGTTGGCCGGGAAGGCTCTGGGCCAATGGTCGAGCTGGCCGGAGGTGGCCGATTCGTGGTCGCCTCGAGCGGTGATCGAGCCGGAGGCGGCCATCGACCGCGACCGCTGGCACGACGCGGTAGGGCGCGCCGCCCGCTGGTATCCCGAGCTTTCCGACATCGGTCTGTAAGGCCCGCAGCGCCCCAGCATCACTGGCGGGTTCACGAAAACCCTCTCGCCCCCGCGTGATCGGGCTGGCAGACTAGGGCAACGGTGAGTCGGCCGGGTGGCCGCGGCATTGAGGCCTGGGGTTCCGGGAAGCGATGTCGAGGAAGGTCGGGACTCCGCAGGGCAACGGTGCTGGCTAACGGCCAGTCGGGGCGACTCGAAGGAAAGTGCCACAGAAAACAGACCGCCGATGGCCCGGACTTTCGGGAACGGTGATCCGGCAACGGTGATCCAGACCCGGATTTCCGGGCACAGGCAAGGGTGAAACGGTGCGGTAAGAGCGCACCAGGGGCCGGGGCGACCCGGCTCGCTCGGCAAACCCCACCGGGAGCAAGGCCAAGCAGGGGACATGGTGGCCCGCCGCCCCACCAGGGGCAGTCCCCGGGTAGGCCGCGTAGATGGATGGCCGCCTACGGTCCGAAAGGACCCGGACAGAATCCCGCCTACAGGCCGACTCACCGTGCAGTCTCATCTCGAATTGGCGCATCTGGAATTGGCGCATCAGAGCCGCCGCGGCCGGGTGCTGCCCATCTGGCCTCGATCCAGGCGGCCCTGGGTGCAGAGCAGGCGCAACCGCTCCCGGTCGCTAAGGCCGTAGCGGCGAACTGCCCACGCCCCGACGGCCAGCCCGATCAGCTCTAGCACGATTAGCGCGGCCCAGGGCTTGAAGTCGGGCAAGTCGGCGCTATCCACCCGAACCCCGAAAACCGGCCACCAGAAAAGCTCGGTGCGCAACCAGGCCCCATCCAGCACCAGGTACAAGAACAGTCCGATGGGCAGTCCCAGCCACCGGCGTCGAGCCAGACGGCGTCCTCGGGTGACCAGCATCACCACCACCAGCACCGCCAGCGGGGCCAGCAGGGTGTGCAGCGCCCACGGACCACCGGCCAACAGCTCCACCATCGGCAACACCGATCCCAGCATCACCATCCGGTAGTCCAGCGCCGGGCTGTCGAACACCAAGGCCACCAGCACGAAGCTGAGAGCCAAGAACCAGAAGAACACCGGGCCTTCCCGATCAGGTCCGCACCAGAATGCGGCCGCACTCCTCGCAGTAGCACACCTCGTCGGCCGGTGCGTGGCGAATGCGGTCCAACTCCATGGCCGACAGGCCGAGGTGGCAGCCCTCGCAGGTGCCATTGCGGAGTCGGGCCACCGCCACCCCGCCCATCCGTTTCCGCAGGTCCTCGTAGCTGGCCAGAGCCGTTTCGGGAATGTCGACGGCCTCCGTTGAGCGGGCGGAGTTCTCCTGGTCGATCTCGACCTGGACGACAGCTTCAGCCTCGGCGAGCTGCTCTCGCGAGCCAGCCACCTCCGCCTCGGCGGCCACCGAGCCAGCAGCCAGGGCCTCCACCTCGGCATCGACCTCCTCGATCGCTTCCATCAACTCCAAGGCATCGTTCTCCATGTCGGAGCGTCGGGTTCGCAATCCGTCCACCTCTTCTTGAAGGGTCAGCAGCTCCCGGGTTCCGGTCACCTCCCCCGAGTACAGCCGGTCGTTCTCCCGCTTGATCCGCTCCTCCAAGACGGCCAACTCGTCCTCGTTGCGCTTGAGATTCCGCTGCAACTCCAGGCGGCGAACCTGCACCGCCTCCCGCTGGTCGTCGATCTGCTGACGGGCCCGTTGGCTGGCAGCCAACCCAGCCCGCTCGGGAAGGGTCTCAAAGCGATGGCGGAGCTGGTCGATCCGGGTGTCGTGGTCTTGCACTGACAGCAACCGCTGGAATTGATCGTCGCTCACGGTGCGATCCTAGTAATCAGGCTTCGGGATCAGTCGCCGTGGCCGGATCGGGGCCGTCGACGGATTCGGACCCCACGTCGGAGCCGGGGTCGCCCGGCGAGTCCGAGCCGGATCCGGGACCCACGCAGGTATCGGCGACACCGTCATCGTTTGAGTCCAAGGGGAACTGACCGTCGAGGCACTCCACTTCGATGGGCGTGGGGGTTCCGCAGTACAGCGGGATGGGTTCTCCGCCCTCCACCGCGAACTCGCTGAACCCGCAGGGCTCGACTCCCTCGGTGACCAACAGGTCCACGCAGGCGTCGTGGGTGCCGTCGTCGTCGGTGTCCACCGGCACGATGATGGGCACGATCACCTCCGGGTCTTCGGGCTCAAGTGGCGTCGCGCAGGGAACGCCCACGGTGAACACGTCCTCCAGCTCTATCAGCTCGCTGATCCGGATCTCGTTGGGACAGCTGGGGAAGTCCACCACCTCCAGGCCCTCGTGATGGCTGGTCATAAACCGCCCCCACGCCACCGCGGGATAGGAGCTGCCGGTCACCTTGCGCATAGGAATGCGCTCGTTGGGGTTCCCCAGCCACACCGCAGTGGCCAGATGGGGGGTGAACCCCACGAACCAGGCGTCGGCCGACTCCTCGGTGGTGCCGGTTTTGCCGGCGGCAACCTGGAGCGGCAACTGGGCCCGTCGCCCGGTGCCGTTGACCATGTTGTTCTCCAGCACGTCGGTGGCCCAGCACGCCGAGCGCTCCGACACCACCCGCTCGCCCGACAGCTCATGGGCATAGAGCACGTTGCCCTGGCGGTCGACGATCCGCTCGATGAAATAGGGCTCGTAGCGGATCCCACCGGTGGCCATCACCCCGTAGGCCGACGCCATATCGATGGGGTGGACTTCCTCGGAGCCCAACGGAAGCGACGCCACCGGCTCCAACTCAGTGGTGATTCCCATCTTCGATGCGGTTTCGATGACCGGCTCAATGCCCGCCACCCGGCCCAGCCGCAAGAACGCGCAGTTGGAGGAGACCCTGATCTGATCAGTAATGGTCTGTACATCACCGGGCGAGCTGGCGAA
The DNA here is from genome assembly GCF_965204015.1 of Candidatus Poriferisocius sp. Lineage (GTDB taxonomy): Bacteria > Actinomycetota > Acidimicrobiia > Acidimicrobiales > Bin134 > Poriferisocius. The sequence goes on from NZ_OZ241965.1 coordinate 502,790, forward strand.
GTTGTTGGCCACATAGGGGTCGGGCACGCCGCCGGGATTGGGAATCTGGCAGGGTCCCCGCCCGCTGATCCGGTCGCTGGGCTGGTAGCCCTGTTCGAACAGGGTCATCATCACAAACGTCTTGAACGCCGACCCCGGCTGGCGGGAGCCCTGGGTGGCCAGGTTGAACTCCTCTTCATCTTGGGCGAATCCCGGTCCGCCCACCACCGCTCGCACCGCCCCGGTATCGGGCTCAAGGGCGGCCAGCGCCATGGTGGCCTCCACGCCGCCGTGTTCTCCCTCGTTGTACTCAACCAACGTGGCCGCAACCGCGTCCTCCGCCTGTCGCTGGGCGACCGGGTCAAAGGTGGTGTAAATGCTGAGGCCGCCGTTGAACACCAGGTTGAAGCGATCCTCAGGACTCCCGCCCAAATACTTGGGGTCGTCGAGGAGCTGCTGCTTCACCTCCTCCACGAAATAGCTCTTGGGAGGCAGCTCGATCTCGTTGACCGCGGTGGGCAGCGGCTGGAGGTGGAACAGGTCGGCCTGCTCTTCGGTGATGTAGCCCAGCACAGCGAGCCGGTTGAGCACGATCCGCCGCTGGCGCAATGCCCGCAGGGGGTTGTTGATGGGGTCGTAGCTGCTGGGATTGCTGATGAGCGCGGCCAGCAGCGCAGACTCCCCCCAGCCCAGATCGGCGGCGTCCAGCCCCCAGTACACCTCGGCAGCGGCCTGCACGCCGTAGGCACCCTGGCCGAAGTACACCGTGTTCAGGTACAGGTTGAGGATCTCGTCTTTGCCCATCTCCCGCTCTAAACGCTTGGCCATGGCCATCTCCTGGAGCTTGCGCTCGGCTTCCACCTTGTTGCCCACCACCAGGTTCTTGATGAGCTGCTGGGTGATGGTGGACCCGCCCTGGGTGATGCCCCCGGCCCCGACGTTCTCCAGGCCGGCCCGGAATACCGCGCTGAGGTCGATGCCGGTGTGCAGATAGAAGTTCTCGTCCTCGATGGCGATAACCGTGTGCTTCACCTCTTCGGAGATGTCGTCGAGGTCCACCAACACCCGATTTTCCACGTAACTGAACACGTCGATGATCTGACGGTTGGCGTCGTAGACGTAGGAACGAATGGCCAGTTCGTTCAGACTGACATCCTCGGTCAGGTTGACCTCCACCGGGGTGGACTCCCACGACCTCAGCACGTCGGTGGTCGGGGGCCAGACCACGAACAAGGTGGCGGCCAAGGCCAGCGCCAGCATGGGCATGAGCACAGCGAGCCGGAGCAGGTGGGACAGCCACCTCAACAAGTCCTTCACCTGACCCCAAACGCTATCGGTTGCGAAACGGGGTCTGGGGCGCGCTCAGTAGCTGCCGCCCAATTTGGTGTGGTCCCAGCTGATGGTCTTCTCGGCCTTGACCACCACGGCGGTGCGCTTCAAGGCCATGTGTTCGGCTGCTTTGGACAGCATCTCCCGGTCGACGCCGGGGTTGTTGCGGACCATCACCTCCAAGGCATAGCCGTGCACCACTTCGGGGTCGGTGTGCAGCTCGGCGTGCCCGTTGATGGCCACGCCGCGGAGCTTGTCGTATTCGAGGCCGTCCTCCATCAAGAGGGCGATGCGGCTGTCCCGCTCCAGGTTCTTGATCTTCTGCGACTTGGTGTAGGTCTCGAACACGATTTCACCGTCCACCACCGCGAACCACAGAGTGCTCAGATGGGGCGTCCCGTCTTGGTTGATGGTGGCTACCTGGAGGCTCTTCTGCTCCTCGATGAAAACCTCGAGCTCTTCGGGGTTGAGGCGGATCTTGTCGCGTCGGTTTGCCATGTTCTCAGCTTCGCATACTGTCCGGGCTTAACGCATGAGCATGGGGATCCCGGCCGACATGCCGGGGTCAATGGCCATCTCAGTCCCGGTGAAGTACGCCGCTGCCCGGCTTGCCAGAAAGACAGTGGTCGGCGATATGTCTTCGACTCTTCTACAGCGGGGGATCGCGGCCCAATTCGGTGAGGACAACCACGTTGCCTTCCAGGTGAAACAGCCGAACGCCCTCGAAGCTTTGGCCCCGCGCCGTCCCAGTGATCACTACAACCTGTCCGTCGAATTGGGAGGTCACTAATCGAACCTGCCTAGGGGCTCCGGCGAATAGACCTCCTAGATCAGCTTGGGCGGATCACGGTCGAGCCGTCCCTCGCCGACCAACTCGGTGAAGCTGAGCCAGGCGTAGCCCTCATCGGAAGTCTCACACTGGCTGGCGAACAGCGCCAAAATCCGACCGTCGGCCTGCCTCGCTTTGGCGAGATCAACTCGCGCGATGTGCTGCATGTAGACCAGCGAATCGTTGTCGGTCTCGAACATGGCGCGAACCTCCACGTCGGTCACACCGGCAATTGCCACATAGCAGCCATTGGCCCACTTCGAGCGCGCATTGACACCCTCGCCCTGCCAGACGATCCCGCGAAGGGTCGAGACCGACCGTGTTCCTTCCGGTTCGCCATCGAAGCTGAACAGCCCGTCGGGGAAGGCGTCGACAATCAGAGCGCCGAGCGGTCGGAGTTGCAAACAAATCCTGATTCTCCTCTCATCACCGAGACCGGCCGGCAGTAGTACGGCTAGCGAGCCGTCCGGAGAACATTGCTCGCCCCACGGAAACAACTGCCTCAACCAGCAGTTCGGCCGCCCGACGCTTGGCTCGTCGGCACTCCTCCTGGCACTAGTTGTAATGCCCATAGAGGTTGTGGACGCGTGAGGCGGGTGTGCCGCCGATGGCGGTGTGGTGGCGGTGGAGATTGTAGTGGTGGATCCAGGTTTGGAGTCGGCGTCGGCGGTCGGGTTCTGATCTGAATGTGTAGTTGTAGAGGAACTCGTCTGCGATGGTGTGGTTGAAGCGCTCGGCTTTGCCGTTTGTCTGGGGCCTGTAGGGGCGGGTGAAGGTGTGGTCGATGGCTTGTCGGGCGAGGTGGGCGGCGAATTTCTTGGACCGGAAGTTCGCCCCGTTGTCGGTGATGATCTCGTCTACGGCCACGCCGATGGAGCGGAACCAGATGCGGGCCCGCTCGAAGAAACCGCACAGGGTGTCGGCGGTCTCGTCGTCGAGGGCCTCGACGTAGGCGAGGCGGCTGTGGTCGTCGACGGCGACGTGGAGGTAGCTGTAGCCGACCCTGGGGCGGCGGCGGGCTCCGCGGGCCGGGGTGTTGGCCCTGCCGTGGGCTCTCCACCCGCCGCCGGGCGGCACCTTGTCGACTTTTTTGACGTCCAGATGGACCAGGTCGCCCGGATGGGGGCGCTCATAGCGGCGTATCACCTTGCCGGTGGGCCGGTCGATCCAGCTGAGCCGGTTGAGCCCGTTTCGCACCAGGATCTTGTGCACCGTCGACGCCGGCACCCCCAACCGGGCGCCGATGCGGGCCGGACCCCACCGCTTTTGGCGGCGCAGCCGGCACACCCGCTCCTCCACAGCGGCGCAGGTGCGACGAGGCGACCGGCGCGGGCGAGACGACCGGTCCTTGAGCCCGGCCTCGCCGTGGGCCACCCAGCGGCTCCACCACTTGGCCACCGTGGACCGCGACAGGCCCATCTGGGCGACCACATGGGCCTGGGGCATCCCGCCCTCGATCCGCTGGACCATCAACAAACGCCCAGCCGGGGTGAAAGGTGCATTAGCGTGCGACATCGAGCCTCCCTTGCTCAGTGCGGTAGTACGCAACCACCACACTGGCATCGGAGGCTCACCCAATAGCGGAGCTACCTGCCCGAGCTAACAACCTCTGTGGACAGAACAACTAGTCCGTCTTCCATATCAGGGTGGCCATGCGGCCTAGGCGGCCGCACAGCTCCAGTTCCAGGGATCGAGGCCCTCGGCCATCGAGGCCGCGGTGGCCACGCCGGCGCTCAGCACAGCTCCAGGGCCGCCACAGCCGGCGCTGAGCGCCCCAGCTTGATCAGGTTGCCGGTTGGGCCCCTCGATGGCGGAGCGGACGACTAGCGTTCGGCTCAGCGGCCATGCAGCGACCAGTAATAGGCCACGACGACCTCGTTGAACTCCTGGGCAGTGAGCCTCCCGGCACCGAAGTCGCTGAGCGCCTGGTCGAACTCCGCTTTGTCGATCTTCGCATCGCCGTTGGCGTTATAGCGTGTAGCCGCACCCGAGACAACCGGTGTCGGCGTCGGCGTGGGCGTGGGCGTCGGTGTCGGCGTGGGCGTCGGCGTGGGCCTGGTGTTGGAATCTATAGACGTGGGATCGTTAACTTCTAGCCATTGCCTGATGTTCCAGCAAGCTGCGACCACCAATCCACTCATGGCGGCACCAGTAACCAGAGCAGGCGCTGCTGCAACTCCCGTTGCTGCCAGCACAGCGGTTACAGCGACTCCCGTAGCCCATTGAGTAGCCTGGTTGCGGCAAATACCTTGCGTTCCAGCCTTAACGGATGCTTTCAGCGCTTGCTCAAAACCGTTGGTTATTGCAGTTCTGATTTCGCCTCTAATATCAGAACTCTTACCGACTACAATCTTTCCGTTTTCGACCACGTATTCCACACCGCCAATAACAACTTTTCCGGCGTTGACGACATGTTCAACACCGTTGACAACAACTTTTGTGACTGTGCCTGCAATGTCTACCGGGGTGGCTTCTTTGAGTTTGGGCCTATGGCAGTCGTGGGTTTCGTCCTGTTTTTCCCAAACGGCTAGCTCATAGAGCGTGCGGGTAGTTGTTCCCACTGAATTCAAGTCGGTTGTTGTCGCACCGGTGGTTATGTGTATCCACATCGGGCTAGGCAACGGCGGAGAGTAGTAGCCAGCTAGGCAAGGGTGGGCATCGTGGGTGGTGGTGCTTTCGTATTCTCCAGTTCCGACCGTGCGGTATCGAGTTTCGTATTTTGCCTGGGTTCCGTAGACCGGAATTTGCTCGTAGTTGTAGACATCCCTGGTCTTCGTGACGGTGCGGGTTCTCGTCTCATCACCGTAGACCGGAATTTGCTCGTAGTTGTAGACATCCCTGGTCTTCGTGACGGTGCGGGTTCTCGTCTCATCACCGTAGACCGGAATTTGCTCGTAGTTGTAGACATCCCTGGTCTTCGTGACGGTGCGGGTTCTCGTCTCATCACCGTAGACCGGCTGGTTCTCGTAGTTGAAGACTTCTTCGGTTTTTGTGTAGGGCGGAATCCTGGTTTTCTTGTAGCCGGTGAACCTCTTGGTGACAACATCCTCATACTGCGGAACATTCACATAGTTGAAGGCCGGAACGTCGACATAGTTGAAAGCCGGGACCATTATGTAGCGCGGATCGACCCGAACCTGGATGCAACCGCCTCCTGGACCGCCAACGCATACTGTCTCATAGTTGAAGACTTCTTTTGACCTGGTAAAAGGTGCGACCCGCTCTTTTTTGGTGTAGGGCGGGACCCTCACCTGCTTGTTGCCTATGAACCTCTTTGTGACAACATCCTCATACTGCGGAACATTGACATAGTTGAAAGCCGGAATCGAGATGTACCGCGGGTCAACCCGGACCTGCTGATAACCCACAATCACCTGAACGGTGTATTCCTCTTCGTCCTCGTAGGTCTCTGTGAACGGCGCTATCCGGTCGCCGTTCTTGTAACCGGTGACCACCTGAACGGTGTATTCCTCTTCGTCCTCGTAGGTCTCTGTGAACGGCGCTATCCGGTCGCCGTTCTTGTAACCGGTGATGCCTTGAACGGTGTATTCCTCTTCGTCCTCGTAGGTCTCTGTGAACGGCGCTATCCGGTCGCCGTTCTTGTAACCGGTGACCACCCGCTCCTCGCCCACCTTGACCTGGTAGGGCTCCCTCCTTGTGATTTCTGTTCTCGTGGTGGTCGGATCGTGAGCGCTGGCAGTAGCGGGCAACAATGCTGCCGCAACACAAAACACGGCAAACAGACTGAGAAAACGGCGGGCCATTGGGCGGCCTCCTTCGGGCGGTCGGGTAATTCCGACTACAGAAACCCGCGGCCAAGCCCGAAGGAGACCAAGGTCAAGCCCAATCCATATCGGAGGGGACGAGCCAATACCCGAGCCGCTAACACGCTTGACCGCAGGGGAAAACCCCACGGGTTTCTGTAGTCGGAGCCAACTCTATACCTACTTTTGAGGCGTCCGCAAGCGCTGCCAGCCCGATCTCCCCCAAATAGCTTTGTATAAAGCCGAATAGGTGTTAGGTTGGCTGTATGGCCCCCGCTTGGGAACTCGACTGATGCCCCGCTTGTCGCCGCTCGTGCGCCAGCAAAGGGCCGAAGCGCTGGCGGCGGTCGCCTCTATAGGCCGCCAGGTCGCTGCCGACACAGAAGCGCTGACAGCCGCCATGAGCCACGCCAACAGCGTCGGCTGCTCCTGGCACGAGATCGCCCGCCATGCCCCCGTGAACCGGGCTACCGCCCAACGCCGAGTCAAGCGGTGGCAGCAAACCCCCAACACAACCGAAAGGCAGCCATGAGCCCCCAACCCACAACGCCACACCAAACACCGCCCACGATTGCACCGCCCGCAGGCCGCCGCTTGGTCGTTTTTGCGGCGGTCGTTATAGCTCTAGGGGGGGCGCTGTTGCCAGTAGCGCCGGAACTGACCATAACCCTTATGGGTCTGCTTGCGGTCTGCTGCCTCGGCTTCTCGGCCCGCTATGCCGTGTTTTGGCTCAAGCACCGCCCGCTGCCACGCGATTACGACGACAAGGGCAAGCCCAAACCGAACAAAATCGAGGATTTGCTGCTCGTTGTATTTGCGCAATTACCACTCTTGGCTTGGGCATTATTGAAGGGTGGTAGCGGGTTGAACGTGTGGTGGCTACTGGCAGTGGCGCTTATGGCACCCTTCTATGCTCTCGGTAAGTTTGCCCTGTTCCGCTGGTGGCTTCCCCGCAAAATTAGCCGGTGAGCTGGGGCGGGTCGCCTAGTTCGGCCAGCGCCGGTTAATCCACCGGCTAGCGGATTCGTCCAGCACGGCAACCACAAAGCGAACCAGCATCCCCAACAAGAGAGCCGCAACCAAACCGGCTATGGCGCTGGCAACAACAGGCAGCCCCACAGACTCAAACTGACCCCAGAACCAGCGTGGGGTAGCCAGAACGGCAAGAAGGAACGCTAAAAGGGGAGACATGGCTTCTAGAACAGCACCCAACCTCTCACGCGGCCAGCACCAGGGCAGCGATGCGCATGCCGCTCCGCTCTGAATAAGCTTCCATGTCCATCAATCACCCCACGGCACGATATCGGTTCATCGCAGACCCCAAATCGCAGGTTAGGAGGTTGTGCTGACTGACCGAGCGGAAGGATCGCGGCTACCGGATGGGTAATCACTCGTCCAACAATGCCCGGGCCCGGCGAGCCAGCGGCTCGTCCACCATCTGGCCCTCGAAGGCCACCGACGCCTCGCCCCGGGCTTGAGCTTCCTCCCACACGGCCAATAGTGCCCGGGCCCGCTCCCGCTCCTCAGGTGATGGGGAGAAACACTGGTTGGCCAGCGGCACCTGGGAGGGGTGGATGCAGAGCTTGCCGCTGTAGCCGATGGATCTTCCGACTGCGGCGTCGGCCAAGAAGCGCTCGTCGTCGCCGAACGCGGCCACCACCTGGTCAAGCACCGGCACTCTGGCCAGCCGGGCGGCCAGCGCAACCTGGGAGCGGGCGTACAGCACCTCGAGGCCCTCGTCGGTGCGGACGCCGCCCATGTCGGTGATGAAATCCTCGGCCCCGAAATAGGCCCCGCATATACGGGGGTGCCGCAACATGCGATCGATCCCAGCCACGTTGGCCACCCCGGCGGCAGTCTCGACACCAACCAAGAGCCTGAGGTGATTTCGGCCGGCCTCAATCAGCGCATCGAGCACTGGATCGACCTGGGCACCCATCTCCAGCTTGGGCACCACGATCCCGGTCAGTTCCTCGTCCAGGCCTTCGGCCACGTCCGCAGCAAACCATTCGGTGCCCAGCGGATTGACCCGAACGAAGATGGCCAGATCAGGGTGCAAGCGGCGCAGCTCGGCAGCCGAGGCCCGAGCCTGGACTCGAGCCTCGGCTTTGGCCGCGGGGGCTACCGCGTCCTCCAAGTCGAGCACCACTCCGTGGGGGTCGCTACGGGGCAGCTTGGCGCACACATCGGGGCGGCTGGCTGGGGCGAACAACAAGCTGCGCATCCGGGGCAGCGGAGCCAAGACGTCGGCTCGTTTACGGCGGGGGCGAGGCTCTTGATCCTCTGTCGGGGGGTTCTCGGTCATGCCAGCTCCGGTCGGTTGCGGAAATGGTCCAAGGCCTCGGGGTTGGCCAGGGCCTCAATATTGACGATGGGCCGCCCACGCACGGCGTCGCGCACCGCCAATTCCACTGTCTTGCCGCTACGGGTGCGGGGAATGTCGTCCACCGCGCAGATCACCGCAGGTACGTGCCGGGGGGTTGCCCCGGTTCGGATGGCGGCCCGGATGGCCGCCTCCAGAGCATCGTCCAGCAGCACGCCCTCGACCAGCTTCACGAACAGCACCACCCGGGTGTCGCCGTCGACGGGCTGGCCCACCACCACGCTTTCGACAACTTCGTCCATGGCGTCCACCAGGCGGTAGATCTCGGCGGTACCGATTCGCACCCCGCCGGGGTTCAACGTGGCGTCTGAGCGACCCGAGATCACGAATCCGCCGTGCTCGGTGGCGCAGATGTAGTCGCCCTGGTGCCACCGTCCCCCGAATCGCTCGTAGTACGCGGCCCGATATCGCTCTTCGCCTCCCTCGCCCCAGAACCGGAGGGGCTGCGAGGGGAAGGGCGACGAGCACACCAGCTCGCCGAACTGACCCGGCCCGAGCGGCGAACCATCGGCATCGAGCACTTCGATGTCCAGCCCCAGGGCCGGCCGCTGGATCTCGCCCGACCACACCGGGTTGGTGGGGTCTCCGGCCACCAGGCAACCGCACAGGTCGGTTCCCCCTGAAATGGAGGCCAGATGGACATCGGCTTTGACCTGGTCATACACATAGTTGAACCCGTCGGGTGACAGCGGCGAGCCGGTGGAGCAGATTGTGCGCAGCGTACCTAAGCCATGGGTGCGGCGGGGCGACATCTCGGCCTTGCGCAGCGAGTCGATGTAGCGGGCCGATGTTCCGAACAACGTGACTCCGGCCCGGTCGACCACGTCGAACAAGGCATCGAGGCTCGGATGGGCGGGGTTGCCGTCCCACACCACCGCAGCGGCCCCCGACGCTAGGGCCGAGGCCAGCCAGTTCCACATCATCCATCCGGTGGTGGTGAAGTAGAGCACCCGGTCGCCGGGGCGCACATCGCAATGGAGCTGGTGCTCGCACAGGTGCTTGAGCAGGATGCCGCCAGCCCGGTGGACGATGCACTTGGGCCGACCGGTGGTTCCCGAGGAGTACAGCACATATAGCGGATGGTCGAAGGAAAGCTGCTCAAAATGGATCGGCTGGGCGGGATGGGGCTCGAGCCAGGCGTCGAAGTCCACGGTGCCTTCTGGCGGGTTCTCGTCAAGACCCAGGCGGTTCAGCACCACGGTGGCCGCGACAGTGGGAAGGCCGGCTCGAATCTCAGCGAGGCGGTTGCGGCAGTCGAATCGCTGGCCTCCATAGACGTAGCCGTCTACCGCAATCAGCACAGCCGGTTCGATCTGGCCGAAGCGGTCGAGCACCCCGGCGGTGCCGAAATCGGGAGAGGTGGACGAGAACACCGCCCCCACCGAGGCCGCGGCCAGCATCACCGCATAGGCCTCGGGAACATTGGGCATCCAGCACGCCACCCGGTCGCCGGAACCCACCCCTTGGGCCCGCATAGCGCCAGCCAGCCGGGATACCAGCGCCCGCAGCTCGCCTCGGCTGGTTTCGGAATGGGCGCCGGACTCGTCGGCGAACACCATGGTGATCTCATCGTCGGCGCCCGCCAACAGGTTCTCGGCAAAGTTGAGCCGGGCACCGTCGAAGAACCGCACGTCGGCCATGTGCTCGGCCTCCACCACCGGCGCACTCCCCCGCTCCGAGGCCACCACCCCGCAGAAGTCCCACACCGCCGACCAGAAGCCGCCCAAGTCGTCCACCGACCACCGGTGCAGCCTCTGGAATCCCCCGTCGGCCCCGATGTCGATCCCCACCCCGGCAGCGAAGCGGGCCAGGTTGGTCTGGGCAGCCTGATCCCCATCGGGCGCCCAAAGCGGCTGGCTGCTCATGGTCAGACGATATTGGGCTCGGACAGCCACCACCACCAGGCCACAGCGGCAACCGCTCCCGCGACCAGGGCGACGAGGAAGGCCCGCTTGGCCAGCTTGTACAGGAACACCATCGAGGCCACGATGGCGACGACCACTGCCGCCAGCGCCAGTTCGGGGTTGGACGTGGCGAACTCAATCAGCTCGTCGGGAATGCGGTCCCGCACATCGGCGGGCACGCAGTCCAGGGCCCGCTCGGGGAGCTTGTCGATCGACCCGTCCCGCAGCTTCTCCAGCAGATCAGGATCGACGCAGTCCAGCCCCTCAGGCAGCTCACCCGCGGGCATCAGGGGGCTTCAGCAGACTCCGCCCGGCTTTCCAAGCGTCCCTCGAGTCGGCCCACTCGACCGACCAGATCGACGATTGCCCCGGTGAGCTTTTCAAAACCAGCCCGGGTCTCCTCCCGCTGTGCAGCGAACTCCCTCTCGGTGTAGACCCTCAGCTGGGCGATGTCGGCGCGACGACACCGGTCCAGATACAGCATCAACGTGATGATTACCCCCAGCATGACAATGATGGCTTGTTCCATATCAGTTCTCCGAAATGAACTGCTTGCGGGGGAAGGTGAGAAAACTATACCGGGCCGGAAGCGGTTACCGGCGCAGATCAGCGAGCTTCACCAGCTCGGGCTCGATGCGCTCCACGCCTGCGGTGGGCAGGAAGAACCGCCAGAAGATGCTGCCGGTGGGGCGGCCCTCGGTGTCCAGCCAGTTGTACACGCCGGGGTCTTCGTGGGCGATCACCATCTTGAAGGTCCCGTCGGCCTCCAGGGTGGTGTTGGCCCGATTGCGGCTGGTGATGCGGTTGCCGTAGTCGTAGGTCTGCCCCGCAGCATTCCACAGGCACACATTGCCGAATTTGCACTCCGGCCAACGCCCGGTCATCACCAGAGCCTCGTCGGGGCCGAGCACATAGCGCCCCAAGGTGTAGTAGGCGTCGAAGGCCGCGAAGCCCATGGTGCCGGGCGGCTGCGGATCGGGCAGAACGTTGGGCTCGCGGCTGACCCACGTCGGCATGGGGTAGGTGCCGGGGATGGGCTGCTGGAGAGTCTTGCCCAGCAGGTGGTTATTGACCCGGCCGATGGCCGCGGCCACCGTCTCGTCGTTCCAAAGGGTGGCCGGCCCCACCGGCGACAGACACTCGATGGTGAGGGGGATGTGGAGCGACTCGTCAGCCGCGGCCGGCTTGGGAACCTCGAAGTAGTGCCGGGTGGTGATACGGCCCGCATCGGCGGGCAGGTCTAGCCAGTTCCGGTCCCGGGGATCGCCGCCAAGGAACACCTCGTAGTTGCCGTCGGCGTCAACGTCGATGTCGTCGTCGTTGAGTACCCCGCCGGTGCCGGTGGCGTATCGGCCTTCGGATGAGCCCAGCTCGACCGTGAACGACGTGTAAACCGCTCCGGCCAAGTTGCCGGTGACCCGATAGGCCAGATCCCCGGTCACCGGGGCCTCGAAGTACACCGCATCGGCGTTGTCACCGGTGAACTTGCGGGTGGGCGACACGATCCGGCGCCACACCGGGCGCTCGGGATCGAACTCGGCGTGGGAGAACAGGGCCGACTGGAGGATGTGCAGCACCAGACGGTGGCTGTCGGCGATGTCCTGCTCACCAGACACTCCCCACTCCTCGCCGCAGAAGCGTTTGCTCACCTCGCCCAACGCATCAACCATCTCCGCCCACGCGGCCTGGGTCTTGGTCTGATCAGCCATTTCTATCTCCCCCTTTGGTTTTGGCCGGACGTTACCGCAGCCGCTTGGCTACCCCACCATCCACCAAACCGTCACTCCCCGTCGGTATGGTCGAAACGTGAATTCGGCCCTCGTGGACACAGTGATCGACACTGCGGCGGTCACTGCCGTCGAAGCAGTTCCTGCGGCGCTGCCGCCGCTGCCGATCCGCGTTATCCGCAGTCCAAGGCGTCGAAAGACGGCCGCGGCCAAGATCCTGCCCGACTGTATTGAAGTGCGGGTTCCTGCCGGGATGACCCCCGACGCCGAGGCCGAGATGGTGGCCAGCCTGGTGTCCCGCCTCGAGCGCAAGCGGGCGGCCGAGGCCGGCGGTGTGAATTTGGCCGAGCGGGCCGTCAAGCTGGCCTCCCGCTACGGCCTGCCTCATCCGGAGTCGGTCACTTGGGCCGAGCAGAACGACCGCTGGGCGTCATGCACATCGGCCCGGGGCACCATCCGCATATCCACCCGCCTGGCCCGCGTACCGGGTTGGGTGCTCGACGCGGTCATCGTCCACGAGCTGGCCCACCTCAGCGAGCCCAATCACAGTCCCGCCTTTTGGGAGCTGGCCAACCGCTACCCCCGCCAAGAACGGGCCTCCGGCTTCCTCGAAGCCATGTCCGCCGGCCACTCCGACCCCTGCCACACGGTCTGAGGCGGCCAAAGGGCTGAATCGCAACGGGCCTTGACCCGGCCCTCTGATCGCAGCCCGAGTTCGTGAGTGAGGCAGACTGAGGGCCGATGGGTGAGCGGATCTTTTATGCGGCCAGTGTGCATGATGAGGCCGAGATCGATGCGGTGGTTGAGGTATTGCGGGGAGGGGCGGGGGCGCTGTGGCCGGGGCGCAATGTCACCGCCTTTGAATGGGAGGTAGCCAAGCGGTTCGGCAAGCACCGGGGGCTCATGTGCAACTCGGGGTCCTCCGCGCTGTATCTGGCGGTGGAACTGGCCGACTTGCCGCCGGGCAGCGAGGTCATCACCGCGGCGGTGACCTTCTCCACCGACGTGGCCCCGCTGGTGCGGGCCGGACTGGTGCCGGTATTCGCCGATGTGGACCCCGACACCTACCAGGTCGACGTCGACTCCATCGAGAGCCTCATCGGCCCCGACACCAGAGCCATCTTGGCCCCCAACCTCATCGGCAACGCCCCCGACTGGGATGCCATTCGGGCCATCGCCGACCGCCACGGGCTGTTCGTGATCGAGGACAGCTGCGACGCCTTGGGGCCCACGCTGAGGGGCACGCCCACCGGCACCCGCAGCGACCTGACGGTCACCAGCTTCGCCTCCTCGCACATCATCACCTGCGCAGGCAACGGCGGGATGGTGCTGCTCGACGACGAGGACCTGCGAGACCGGGGCTTGCTGCTGCGCCGCTGGGGCCGCCGATCCGAGCTGCACTTCTACGGCTCCAAGCGCCGGGACCGGAACTTCTGGGAAGACCTCGACGGCATTCACTACGACAACCAGTTCATCTTCGACGAGCTGGCCTGGAACTTCGAGCCGTCCGAGATCGGCGCCGCCTTCGGTCGCCAACAGCTCGACAAAGTGCCCCAGAACTTCGCCCGGCGCACCCGCAGCTTCGATCTCTACACGGAGTTCTTTTCCGCCCACGCCGACCGCTTCCGCCTCCCCCGCCAGACCGAGGGGTTGGACACCGCCTGGCTGTGCTATCCGCTCACCATCGCCCCCGATGCGGGCTTCGTGCGGGCCGACCTGCAAGCCCATCTCGACGGCAACGGCGTGGACACCCGCACCGTGTGGACCGGGAACGCCACCCGCCAGCCGTTCATGGCCAGCGTCGACTTCCGCCAACCCGACAACGGCCTCCCCCACGCCGACGCCATCATGGAGCGAGGCGTAGTCCTCCCCATGAACCACTCCCTAGACGACGAAGACATCGGCTACGTGATCAGCCTGATAGAAACTTTCCTGACCACTACCTAGTTCCCAACAATCAAGGAGAACCCCATGCGCGGCGCCGTTTTGCACACCAGTCCTGGCGAGTTGGTCGTCGAGAATCTGACCGTCGACAAGCCCAATCCCAACGAGGTGCTCATCAGCACCACTCACGCCGGGCTGTGCCACTCCGACCTGCACTTCATGGACGGCCACTGGCCAGTGGCCCAGTCGATGGTGATGGGCCACGAATCGGCCGGTGTGGTGGCCGCAGTGGGCGAAGACGTGACCTATGTGAAACCCGGCGACCACGTCATCACCTGTGTGTCGATGTGGTGCGGGGTGTGCCGCACCTGCCTTCAGGGCAAGCCCTACCTGTGCCTCGACGCCGATTCCATGCGCTCGGGCCGGCCCACCCCGTCGCTGCGCTTTGACGACGGGCGAGGCTGCACCGCCTTCGCCGGACTGGGCTCGTTCGCCGAGGAGCTGCTGGTCCACGAGCGGGCAGTGGTCAAGATCCGCGACGACATGCCGTTAGACCGGGCCGCGCTTATCGGGTGCGGGGTCACCACCGGGCTGGGCGCGGTAATGCGCACCGCGGCGGTCCCCGCCGGATCCAGCGTGGTTGTGATCGGCTGCGGCGGAATCGGCCTATCGGCCGTGCAAGGGGCCCGCATTGTGGGAGCCACGCCGATCATCGCGGTGGATCTGGTGGCCTCCAAGCTGGAGATGGCCCGCACGCTGGGCGCCACCCACACGGTGGACGCCTCGGAGGTCGATCCGGTGGCCGCAGTCCACGAAATCACCGGGGGAGGCGCCGACTACTCATTTGAGGCCATTGGCCTGAGCGCCACCGCCGAGCAGGCCTGGGCCATGATCGGCATCGGCGGCACGGCCACGGTGATCGGGATGCTGCCCATGACCAGCCAGGTGACCATCCCCGGCGGCGAGATCATCTTGAGCGAGAAGAAGCTCCAGGGGTCGCTGATGGGCGGCAACCGCTTCCGCTTGGACATGCCCAAGTTCATCGACCTGTATCTGGACGGGCGACTCAAGCTGGACGAGATGGTGTCGGCCACCATCGACATCACCGAGGTGAACGATGGCTACGCCGCCATGAAGGCGGGCGAAACCCTGCGCTCGGTGATCGCCTTCTGAGCAACCCCTCCCCTGCTGCATCATCGAAAAGGAGCACGACAATGGGACAACTGGACGACCGGGTGGCGGTGGTCACCGGCGGCGGCGATGGCATAGGACACGGCATCTGTCGGCGGTTCGCGGCCGAAGGGGCCAAGCTGCTAGTCACCGACATCGACAACGACGCTTCCGAGCGGGTGGCCGGCGAGCTGCGCGAGGAATTTGGCGCCGATGCCCGGCCGATGCGAGTGGACGTGGCCGAAAAGGACGAGGTGTTGGCCATGGTGGAGGCCGCGGTCGCGAACTGGGGCCGCCTGGACGTGCTCATCAACAACGCCTGGGGCGGCGGTGAGCTGTGCCGGGTGGAGGTCAAGACCGACCAGCTCATGAACGACGCCATGCACGTGGGGCTTTATGGCCCGCTGTGGGCCATGCAGACCGCCTTCCGGGTTATGCGGGACCAGCAGTACGGGCGAATCGTGAACCTGTGCTCGCTCAACGGGGTGAATGCCCACATGGGCACGCTGGAGTACAACTGCGCCAAGGAGGCGCTGAGGACGCTCAGCCGCACCGCCGCTCGGGAGTGGGCCCCCTACGGCATCGTGGTGAACGTGATCTGCCCGGGGGCCAAGACCGCGTCAGCCCGCCGGGTGGAGCAGATGATGCCCGATCTCATCCGCAACGCCGAGGCGGCCAACCCCATGGGCCGGATGGGCGACCCCGAGGGTGACATCGCCCCGGTGGCTCTGTTCTTGTCGTCGGAAGACGCCCAGTACCTCACCGGCAACACGCTGTATGTGGACGGCGGCAGCCACATCAACGGCGCCAACTGGGCCCCCGACATGCCCGAGAGTGAATAAGTGCTGTGACATTCCGACGCCGCAGGCATCGGACCGAAGGACTGTTGTGAACAAAAACATGTCAATGGTCGGCAAGGTGGCCATCGTCACTGGGGCGGGGCCGGGGTTGGGGCGGTCGTGTGCGCTGGCCATGGCCGCGGATGGCGCTGACTTGGCCCTGGCGGCCCGCCGGGCCGAGCCGCTTGAGGCGCTGGCCGCTGAGGTGGCCGCGGCTACGGGTCGGCGGGTGCTGGCGATTCCCACCGACATCGCTCACCACGACTCGGCCGCGGCTCTGGCCGACACTGCGGCCGCTGAGTTGGGCCGAGTGGACGCGGTGGTGAATGTGGCCACCGCCGGCGGCGCCCGCGCCGCAGTGGCCGACATCGACTGGGGCGACTACCGCTACTCCTTCGAGCTAAACGTGATCGGCACCCTGGAGGTGAGCCGTCGCGCCGCCGAGCACATGAAGGCCACTGGCGGAGGCTCGATCGTTCAGATCAGCACGCTTAGCACCCATTCGGTCCCCGAGAAGATGGCCATCTACACCTCCACAAAGTCGGCCATGCACACCGCATCCATGGTTATGGCCCGTGAGCTGGGCCCCCACAACATCAGGGTGAATATCGTCACGCCGGGCTACATCACCGGCGACAATCTCGATCGGCTGTGGGGAAACATCGCCGAGCAAACCGGCAAGACCGCCCAGCAAGTATCGGACCGGGCGGCCCGGGCCGCGGCACTCAACCGCCACGTCGACCCCGAAGACATCGCCGAAGCCGTGCTGTTTCTGGCCTCCGAGCGGGGCCGGGGGGTGACCGGCCAGGAGATAATCGTGGACGCCGGCCAGGTGATCGGCTGAGCCGGCTGGTCTAGGCCTGCTCTTTGGACAGAACGTCGGCCATGGTGTCGAACAGGATCCCGATCTCGTGGTCGGTGATCACCAGGGGCGGGCACATGGCCAAGCCGGTGCCGACTGGCCGTAGCACCACTCCGGCGTCCAGAAGCCGCATCCGGGCGGCCGCGGCGTCGTAGCCCAACTCGGCGGCATATACCGCTCCGGCGCCCCGGTAGCTCTGGATGATCCCGTCAGCTTGGAGGGCGGCGAGACCCTCGGTGAGCTTCTCAGCCAGGTGCGGCACCCGCTGCACAAGCTCTTCTTTTTCCATCAGGGCCAGATTGGCCACTCCGGCGGCCATACAGGCGGGGTGCCCGGCGTAGGTGTACCCGGTGCGCAGCGTGTATCCGGGCTGCTCCAGCACATCGCATACCGCCCGGCTGGCGATCACCCCGCCCACCGGCTGGTAGCCGGAGGTGACCCCTTTGGCGAACGTCATCAGATCGGGGGTCACACCGTAGTGCTGGGCCCCGAACCATTCTCCGGTGCGGCCGAACCCACAGATCACCTCGTCGAGGATCAGCAGCGCCCCGTGCTGGTCGCACAGCCGCCTCAGCCCCTCCAGATAGCCGTCGGTCGGCGGATATACGCCCCCGGCCCCTTGCAGCGGCTCGGTAATGACGGCGGCCACCCGGCCCTCGTTGGCAGCCATGGTGGTGCTCACCGCCTCTATGTCGTCGCGGGGCACCTCGATGAAATGGGGCACCAAGTCACCCCACCCCTCCCGGTTGCCGGCGATGCCCTGGGCCGTGGTACCCCCGAAGTTGGTGCCGTGGTAGGCGTCGGTGCGCCGGATGATCACCTGACGATCGGTATCGCCCTCTAGCTGGTGGACAGCTCGGGCGATCTTCAGCGCGGAATCCACCGCCTCCGACCCCGATCCGCAGAAGAACACCCGCCCATCGGGATGGGGCGACCGCTCCACCACCATTGAGGCCAGCTCTTCGGCCGGTTCGTTGGTGAACGGGGCGAACGTCTGGTAGGCGTCCAACCGCCGCATCTGGTCAGCCACCGCGTCGATGATCTCGGCCCGGCCGTGGCCCACCTGGCAGTACCACAGGCTGGCCAGGGCATCGAGGTACCGCTTCCCCTGGTCATCCCAGAGAGTGCAGCCCTCAGCGCGCACGATGGTGATGAAGTCGTCGGCCGCGGGCGGAGTGAACCCATGCAAGAACTTGGAAGGCACCGCCGAATTCTACCCACGGCCAATTCACTTACAGGCCACCGGGAGTGGGATAGTGCGGGCATATGAAGCTGGGAATCGGTGTGGACATATGGAACCAGGCCAGGCTGGACACCTCGCTGGCCCAAGAGCAGCTGGCCAGGGTGCAGCTGGCCGAGCGACTGGGATACGACTCGGTGTGGTCGGCGGAGATCTACGGCGTGGACGCCATCACTCCCTTGGCCTGGATCGCGGCCCACACCCGCCACATCCGCCTTGGCACTGCGGTGTGCCAGGTGGCCGCCCGCCCGGCGGTGACCGCCGCCATGCAATTCGGCACCTTGGAGGCGCTGGCCGGGCCGGGGCGGGCCATCTGCGGGTTGGGACTGTCGGGCCCCCAGATCGTGGAGGGATGGTACGGCCAGCCGTGGGGCAAGCCCAATGCCCTACTGCGCGACTACGTGTCGATCATCAAAAAGGTGTTCGCCCGAGAGGGCCCGTTGTCCCATGACGGGTCACAGATCAGCTTGCCCTTTACCGGCGAGGGCGCGCTGGGCGTGGGCAAGCCGCTCAAGTCGATCCTGCACATGAACCCCGACATCCCGGTGTTCTTGGCCACCGGCGGGCCGGCCAACACCGCCCTTATGGCCGAGCTGGCCGATGGGTGGCTGCCCCTGGGCTACACACCGGGCAGCGCCCACCTCTACACCGAGGCCATCCAGAAGGGGCTCGACCGGGCCGGGCGCACCTGGGACGACATCGAGATCCAGGCCGGGGCCCGGGTTTCCATCACCGACGACGTGCAGGGGGCCATCGACGAGGCCAAGCCCCAGTTCGCCTTCCTGGTGGGGGGCTACGGCACTCGGGAGTACAACTTCCACCGCGACGCCATGGTGCGGAGGGGTTTCGGCGAGGCCGCCGAGCGCATTCAGGAGCTGTTCATGGCCGGGCGCCGGGACGAGGCGGTGGCCGCGGTGCCCGACGAGTACATCGACGACGGAGCGCTGATCGGCTCCCGCCAGCGCATCAAAGAGCGCTTCGCCCGCTGGAGCGACACCAAGGCCACCGGCCTCACCATCCGAGCCGACACAGACGAGGAGCTGGCCTACATCGCCGAACTGGCCGAGGCCCGGCCCCGGACTACCTAGGAATCAACTTGGCCGGAATGGGCAGATGCGACATCCCGCCGGGCAGCGGCGGATAGGTCACGCCCTCCACCACGAACATCTCGGCCACCCGATCGCACAGCACGTTTACCGCGCAAGTGGCCTCGATGCGGGCCAGGGTGGCACCGGGGCAGATGTGGGGACCGCCCCCGAATCCCAAGTGATCGCGGGGGTCGTCGCGGTTCAAGCGGAACACGTCGGGGTCGTCGTACACAGTCTCATCCCGGTTGGCCGATCCGATGCCCACCTCCACCCAGTCGCCAGCGTGCATCTCTACCCCGTCGAGCGCGATGTCATGGGTGCAGCGCCGGGTGGTGGCCTGCACCGGGGCGTCGTGGCGCAGCGATTCCTCCACCAGCGGGGCCACCAGATCACGGTCGGCCGATACCCGCTCGAAGAGCTCCCGGTCGCGCAGCAGCCGGTGGGCCAGGTGTACCAGCAGCGCCCGAGTGGTGTGGACCCCGGCCATGACCATGAACTGAAGCTGGGTGACGATCTCGGTGTCGCTCAGCGGCACCCCGTCGATCTCGGCGCTCATCAGCCCGATGATCACGTCGTGGGGCCGCTCGTCCCCGGCGGCGGCCGACGACCGGCGCTCGGCTAGCGCATCGCGGAAATAGTCGAGGATGGGCGGGCCGGTCGGCTTGATCCCCGGCGTGCCCGGGCGCTGCATCAGCGTCCCGTCGAACGACCATCCCATGAACTTGTCGCCTGCCTCGGGAGGAAGCCCCATGAGGTCGGCCAGCGTGGCGCTGGGGATGGGCATGGCGTAGCCCGCATGCAGGTCACCCTCCCCCGCGGCCAGCATCGGGTCGACCAGCCGGTGGCAGGTTCGGGTGACGAACTCCTCGGTGTTGCGCAACCGGTGGGGGGCGAAGTTGGAGTTGTACAGCCGGCGGATTCGCCCGTGGCGGGGCTCGGGTATCTCGCTCAGGAACAGCTCCTCGGGCGGAACCATCTCGGTGCCGGCCAGCCCAGCCATGGCGGCCAAATCGGCCACGAACGTCTCCACCTCTTTGAGGGCGGTGTCGATGTGGCGGCGGGTCGAGAGGTACCAGCCCCCCTTGGGCGATGGGCAGATGGGCTGTTCTGTGCGTATGCGGGCCAGCGTGTGAAACGGGACTCCGTCGACTTCATGAGACGGGTCGCGGGCGTCGAACTCCATGGGTGCACGGTAGTTGGGCTCTTGTCGGCCATGCCGCGTCTAGTCTCGGCCCGTGAACCATCCGCCTTATCTGTGTACCGGCACGCTGGGCCGGATCCCGTGGGAGGAAAAGGCTCGGATTGCCTCCGACGCCGGATTCGCCCGGCTGTCGATCTATGGATGGGAGCACCGCAAGCTGCACGAGCGGGGATGGGACGACGGTGCGGTGCGAGAACTGCTGGACAACCTCGATCTGCGAGTGGCCGAGTACGACGGCGTGGTGATGACCATGCGGTCCCCAGAGGGTGCCGAGGAGGCGGTTGATGCCGCCGCTGCTCTGCGGGCACGGTCGATCACCGTGTTGGAGCACTCCGATTGGACCCCCGGTGAGAACATTGCCCAGGCCGCGGCCACCTTGGCTGAAGTCAGCGACCAAGCCGCTGAGCACGGCATCCTGGCCTTAATCGAGCCGTTCGCCTGGTCGCCGCTGAATGACCACCGGGTGGCCGCTGAGATTGTCGAGCGGGCCGACCGGCCCAACGCGGGGCTGCTGCTCGACACCTGGCATCTGTGGCGGGGACCGGAGCGCGGGCGGCTGGACCCGGCCATCGACCCGGCCATGATCAAGGAAATCCAAGTGGGCGACACCGGGCCTGAGCCCGAAGGAAACCCGACGGGCGAAGAGCTCAACTACGAGTGCATTCACCGCCGCTTGATGCCCGGCGAGGGCCACGGAGACATCGCCGGGATGCTGGCCGAGTTCGCCGAGCGGGGGGTGGACGCCCCGCTCGCCGTCGAGGTGTTCTACCAATCGCTCGACGGCATGGAACCGGCTGAGGCGGCCCGCCAGTCGATGGCCTGCTTCGAGGAATTGAAAGCTAGATTGGCCTTGTGAGCACTGAAGGAATCCCCCAAGAAGTCGACGACGCCATCGACGCCTTATTGGCCGAGCACGACCCCACCACCATGTCGGTGGAGGAGTTCCGCGGCTACCAGTACGACGCTGGCCTGGCCTGGGTGCACTTCCCGGTGGGCTTCGGCGGCCTCGAGCTGGCCCCCCGTTTCCAGCGCCATATCGAGACCCGTTTGCGCAACGCCGGTGCCGGTTCTGCTGATCCCGGCATCTTTTTCTTCACCCTGGCCGGGCCAACCATCGTGACCCACGGCACCGACGAGCAGAAGCGCCGCTTTTTGCGGCCCATGTTCACCGGCGAAGAGCGCTGGTGCCAGCTGTTCTCCGAGCCGGGCGCGGGCAGCGACTTCGCCGGTCTGGCAACCCGGGCGGTGCGCGACGGCGAGGTGTGGACCCTAGACGGCCAGAAGGTGTGGAATACCCTCGCCCACCTGGCCGATCGGGGCATGCTGGTGGCCCGCAGCAACCCCGAATCCCCCAAGCACAAGGGCATGACCTACTTCGCGCTGGACATGCACGCTAAGGGAGTGGAGGTGCGGCCCCTGCGCCAGATCACCGGCGAGGCCGAGTTCAACGAGGTGTACATGACCGGCGTACAGGTGCCCGATGCCGACCGGATCGGCGGCGAGGGAGAAGGCTGGGGGGTGGCGCTCACCACGCTGATGAACGAGCGCACCGTGATCGGGGGCGGCGGTTCACCCAAGCGGGGCTCAGGCAGCATTGCCGAACTGGTGCAGGTGTGGGCTGAGTTGCCCGACGAGCAGCGCACCTCAGCCCGTTTGGACCGGGTGATGAAACTGTGGAGCCAGGCGGAGACGCTGCGGCTCACCAACATGCGGGCCTCGCAGAATCGCCGGGCCGGCAATCCCGGTCCGGAGGGCTCGGTGGCCAAGGCCATCCACGCCGAGCTGAACAAGTCCATCTTCGAGGAGTGCGTGAACCTCCAAGGGCCAGCCGGCTCGGTGGACTTCGACTACACCTTCCGCCGTCCTGACGTGGTGTCGGAAACCGGTGCCGAGAACGGCTTGGGCCACGCCTTCCTGCGGTCCCGGGCCAACTCCATCGAAGGCGGCACCACCGAGATCATGCGCAACATCCTGGGCGAGCAAATCCTCGGCCTCCCCGGCGAGCCCCGGGTGGACAAGGCCATCCCCTGGAACGAGGTCCCCCGGAACTAACTTCGGCCATTACCCCACTTCGACGGGGGAACGGCCAAACCTGCGGTCGAGCCAGCCGATTACCGTTTGAGCCACGGCTTCGGGCTGTTCAGGCAGCAGTGCGTGGCCGGCATTGGGGATGACCACTACCTCCACCCGGTCGCCGACGGCTTCGACGAGAGCGTCGGCGTTGGCCGGCACGGCCAGGCGGTCGTCGGCGGGCTGCACCGCCAGCATGGGGGCGCGGCCTCCGGCCCACCAGTCCCCCACCGGCGTGGACACGGTGGCCTTCTCCTGCTGGTGGGCCAGCTTTCCGTACCATCCGTCGGCCCACACACTGGCGTCGTTGCCCGGCGCGAAGAACGCCCGGCCCACCGCATCGAGACGGGCTTCAGGCGGGTTGCGGGGGTCGAAGATCGTCCGCAAAGCCACGGCCATCTCGTCGGTGACCGGAATGAACCCACCGCAGGCCAAAAGCACCAGGCTCTCCACCAGTTCGGGGTGATTGGTGGCGGTCATGCGGGCGATCCGGTTGCCGTAGGCGTGCCCCACAACCACTGCGGGGCCGTCGCCAAGCTCCGCAATCACCGCGGCCACATCGGCGGCCAGCGTGGCCAGGGTCTCCTCCCGGTCGGGCACCGCGCTAGCCCCGAGACCCCGAGGCTCAGGACAGGCCACCCGATAGCCGGCGGCAGCCACATCGGCGGCCAGATCGTCGAAATCGGCCGCCCCCCGGCCCAACGACGGCAGCATCACCACCAGCGGACCCTCGCCTTGGACGTGGACTTCGATCGGTCCGTATTCGGTGGGCACCATCACAATCCGGGACTGTAACCCAGAGGCCATGAGGCCGAGCAGGCCAGTACATGTAACCGGCCTCTGATATCGCCGGTTAGCCTGTCGGCCAAGTGTCAGTCGCCGATTCCGCTGCTCCGCTGCTGTCCGTCGAGGGCGTGTACAAGTCTTTCGGCGCCACCCAGGTGCTGGTCGACTTCAATCTGACGCTGCATGCCGGCGAGATGCTCTCGCTCTTGGGACCGAGCGGGTGCGGAAAGACCACGCTGCTGCGGCTCATCGCCGGCTTGGAGCAAGCCGATCAGGGCAAGGTAGTGCTGGACGGGAATCCGGTGGATGGCCACCGCTCCTGGATCCGGCCTGAGGATCGTCAGGTGGGCATGGTGTTCCAAGACTGGGCGCTGTTCCCCCACCTAGATGTGGCCGGCAATGTGGGCTACGGGGTCCCCCGACGTCAGCGAATCGCAGAGGTGGCCAAAACGCTGGAGTTGGTGAACTTGCCGGGAATGCAGGAACGCGCCCCCGACACCCTCTCGGGCGGCCAGCAGCAGCGGGTGGCGCTGGCCCGGGCCATCGCCCCCAAGCCCAAAGTGCTCTTGCTGGACGAGCCCTTCTCCAATCTGGACGCCGCTCTGCGGCGCGAGGTTCGCACCGAGGTGCGCGAGTTGCTGCGCGATGCCGACATGACCGCGGTGTTCGTGACCCACGACCGAGAAGAGGCATTGGTGCTGGGCGATCGGGTGGCGGTGATGGATGAGGGCCGCATCGTGCAGTCCGGATCGCCGTCTGAGGTCTACCACCACCCGGCCACACCCTGGGTGGCGGCGTTCGTGGGCGCGGTGTCGATGTACCCCGCGGAGGCTGCGGGCGCCACAGCCGAGACCGATTTCGGGACTGTTCCCCTCCTCGAACCTCGTCAGGGCCCGGTTGAGGTGGCGGTGAGGCCCGAGGACGTGGACTTGCGTGCGGTCGAGGGCGAGGGTGCCACCCACACCGTGGAGAACTTCGAGTTCCAGGGTGCTGATGCCGTGGTTACCGTGGCCAACCCCGATGGAATCCGTCTCCGCGTGCGAGTCAGCGGCACGCAGAGCTTCTCCTCCGGGGACCGGGTCGCCCCCTCCTACATCGGCCCGCCTGCGGTGGCTTTCGCCCGCGGCTGATCCCAACCATCAATCGACGGCAGCAAACTCCAGACTGCTTCGCAATAGGTGTAAAGCAAGCTTTACCTTTCTGGGCTCCTGTGGATAAAGTCGCTCTTTGTGCGGTCGCCGACAATCCATTCCCCGGCACTGCTGAAGGTCGTCGCCATCGTGGTGACCGTGGGATTCGCCTTTCCCGCCGGCTACTTGGTGTGGCGCAACTTCACTTTCCACAGCGATCCGCTGGGCGTGCTGTTCTCCCAGCGTACCCAGGGACCGTTGCTGCGCACACTGCGACTGGCCGTGCTGGTCTCGGCGTCCACCGCGGTATTCGGCACCGCTCTGGCCTGGTTGACCACCCGGTGCGACGTCCCGCTCAAGCGCATGTGGCAGGCACTGCTGCCCCTTCCGCTGGTGTTCCCCACGTTCATCGGCGCCGCGGCATTGATCCGGACCCTCAACCCCGGTGGTCTGCTGTCCGACTGGCTGGACAACCTGGGTCTGGTGTGGGACGTGGAGATACGGGGCCTATTCGGCGCGTGGCTGGCGCTCACGCTGTTCACCTACCCCTATGTGTACCTGCCCGTTGCCGCCCGGCTTCGGCGCCTGCCCGGGTCGGCCGAGGAGACCGCTCGATTGCTGGGCGACAGCCCGCTAACCGTCATCCGCAGAGTGGTGCTGCCTCAAACGGCGACTGCCATCAGCGCCGGCACCCTGCTGGTGTTCCTCTACGCCATCAGCGACTTCGGCGCGGTGCAACTCATGCGCTACGACACGCTGAGTCGGGCCATCTACACCACTCGGCTCAACAATCAACCAGTGTCGATGGCCCTCAGCGTGATCCTGCTGGTGCTGGCAGCGGTGGTGGTGCTGGTTGAGCGGGGCGCAACTCGGCGCTATGAGCACGCCGCCCCTGTGCGGTCGAGAAGCCCGGTGATCTATCGCCTGGGGCGGGCAAAGCCCCTCGCGGTGGCGTTCCTGGTCGGTGCGGTGGCGCTGGCCCTGTTGGGGCCAATGGCATCGCTGGCCGACTGGACCATCGACGGCATCAGGCTGGAAGCCTCCGGTGGACGGGACCTATTAGTGGGGTGGCAGGACGTGTGGTCGCCCACTTGGAACACCGCCTACGGCAGCATCTTGGCGGCGGTGGTCTCAGTGGCCGTGGTGCTGCCCGCCGCCTATCTGGTGGTGCGCCACCGGTCCCGGGTCGGCACGGTGGCCAACGCGGTCATCGTGTCGGCATTCGCACTTCCTGGGATCCTCATCGGGCTGGCGCTGTTGTTCTGGACGCTGAAAACCGACGCGGGCAGCTACCTTCGCAACACCCTGGTATTGCTGGTGTTCGCCTACATGGTGCGCTTCGGAGGCCAGACCATGCGCACCTCCCAAGTGGCGGTGGCCGCAGTGTCGACCCGGCTGACCGACGCGGCCCGCACCCTGGGAGCCAGATGGGTGCGCCGCTTCCGGTCGCTGGAGCTGCCGCTCATGGCCCCCGGGCTGTTGGCCGGAGGCGGGCTGGTGATGCTGTCGGTGATGAAGGAGCTGCCCATCACCCTGCTCATCGCCCCGTTCGACTTCCCCACCCTCACCACCAAGGCGTTCAACAGCATCGAGGAGGCATTCGTGGCCGAGGCCGGCATCTGGTCGGGCGTGCTCGTGGTGCTGTCGGCCGTGCTCACCTGGATCTTCGTCGTCCGCCGCGCGGATCATTTCGATTAGGCGAGCCTGACGTGACACGCTGCGGGAATGAGCATCGAGCCGTTTGAGATCGACGTCCCCCAAGCCGACCTAGACGACCTGCACCGGCGTCTGGCCATGACCCGGTGGCCCGACTCTGTGCGGCCCGGTTGGGAAGACGGGGGCGACGTGGTCTACATGCGGGAGCTCTGCGAGTACTGGGCCGACGGCTACGACTGGCGGGCCCGGGAGGCCTACCTCAACGCCTTTCCCCAGTTCACCGCAGCTGCGGCCGGCGAGCGAGTGCACTTCTACCATGTGCGCTCGCCGGAGCCCGACGCGCTGCCCATGGTGATGATCCACGGGTACATGGGCTCGGTGGTGGAGTTTCGGGAGATGGTGGGCCCGCTTTCCGATCCGGCCGCCCATGGCGGCGATCCGGCCGACGCCTTCCACATCGTGGTCCCGTCGCTGCCCGGCTACGGCTTCTCCGGTCCCACCACCAACCCCGGTGTGGACATGCACCGCTGTGCCGACGCCATCGCCGGGGTCATGGAGCAACTGGGGTATGAGCGCTACATCGTGCAGGGTGGCGACTGGGGGGCGCTGGTCACTCGGCGAATGGCCGAGGCCTACGGCGACCGGCTCATCGCCGCCCACTTCAACATGCTCTTCGCCCAGCCCACCGCTGAGGAAGCCGCGGATCAGGCCAAGATGATGGAAGGGGTAACCGAGGCAGAGCAGGCGGCCATGGCCCGGTCGCTGGAGGTGATCACCGGGGGCACCGGCTACATGGCCATGCTGAGCACCAAGCCCCAAACACTGGCCATGGCCCACAACGACTCCCCCGCCGGTCTAGCCGCGTGGTTCATCGAGAAGTACCAGCACTGGTGTGATCTGGACGACGGCGACCTGGAGAGCGTGTTCACCAAAGACCAGCTGCTCGACAATGTGATGCTGTATTGGATTACCGGCACCGCGGCGTCATCCGGGCGGCTGTATCTGGAGTCGGCCCGGGCCGGGACCTCGGCGGTAGATGCCTGGGCCGGCCAGGTCACCGTGCCCACCGGCCACGCCGTCTACCCCCGAGAGCTGCTGCAAACGCCGCGGGCGTGGGCCGAGCGCCGCTACAACATCGTCCACTGGGCCGTGCAGCCCAAAGGCGGCCACTTCGCCCCTTTCGAGCAGCCCAAACTGTTCACCGAAGACTTGCGGGCCTTCGGCCGCTTGTTTCGCTGACGCGCCGCCGGTCGGCGGCAGATGGGGCTAGGCGAATCGGGCGGAGCGCATGGCCAGGATGTCGTCCTCGCCCTGGCCGTTGCCCTCCATCGCTTCGAGGGCCTCTTCGGGGCCCTTCATGCGCAGCGGACACGAGACCGAAACGTCCATCACCTGGTTGATGCGTCCGAAGGCGATCCAGCAGCCGATGGACAGCGTCATGTCCACCATCAGCTCGTCGCCGTAGTGCCCGACCATGCGGTCCATGAACGCTTGGTCTATGGCCAGGTGGTCGGTGGCGTACTTCTCGCAGTACTCCAGAGCGTCCCGCTCGGCCTCGCTGTAGCCGTCGTATTCGTCCCGATTGCCGACGTGGAGGTAGTCGTCTTCGGTGAGATCATGTTGCGCCAACGACGCAACCCGGGTGTCCAGTCAAACCACGCAGTGGTTGATCTGGGCGATCCTCATCCGCAGCAGCTCCCGCAGCCGCACCGAGAGCTTGCTCTTGTTGTACACCGCCGCACTGAACGCCGATGCCGGAGCAGTGAGCTCCGGGCACATCATCCACAACCGATGGAGCTCCTCCGCGGGGCCATCGGGGATCTTGATACGGGCCATGCCTCCTCCTTGGCTGGGGTGGCCCCACAGTACCGCCCTCATCGCTCCTGTTCATGCTTGGCTTGGTGCTCGACCAGCAGACTCACAAGGTTCAGTCAAGTTCGGGGTAGCGGCTGCGGGAGCCGGCCTCGGCCCAGTCCATGTGGTCGCGCACGTATTGGTTGGCCGCGTCTTGGACCGGCGAGTAGTCCCATGAGATGCGGCTGTCGTCGCCCGTGGCGGCATGCACCAGCCGCCGGGCCCGCTGGGAAGCCAGCACACGCTCCCTAATGGCCTCGCTGTCCCAGCGCTGGGCTGTTTCGGCAGCGAATCTCGCGGCCAGCTCTGCATGGTCGGGATCGTCGGCCAGGTTGGTGAGCTCTTGCGGGTCGGCGTCCACGTCGTAGAGCAGGGCGGGGTCGGTGTCGCAATGGATGTACTTGTTGCGGCCCCGGCGGATCATGAACATGGGGTGGGAGGTCATCTCCGCGGTGTACTCGGCGAGGGCCCCATCACCGGGGTCGCTCCCCCCGGCGGCCACATTCCACAGGCTCCGCCCAGCCAGAGGGACCGCCGGCTCGACCGGAGTCCGGCCCCCGGCGGCGATGTCCAGCAGGGTGGGCGCCAGGTCGAGCAGTGAGCAGGCGTTGGGGACCGTGGTATTGGCTACCCCAGGACCGGCCATGATGAACGGCACTCGCAGTGACCGCTCGAAGAAGCTCATCTTGAACCACAGCCCCCGCTCCCCCAGCATGTCGCCGTGGTCGCTGGTGAAGATCACCACCGTGTTGTCGAGTTCTCCGATCTCCTCCAGCGCTCGGACCATCCGCCCCAGCCACGCATCGATGTAGCTGGTGTTGGCGTAGTAGCCGTGGCGGGCGTTACGGCACTGCTCCTCGGTGTAGCCGACGGTGTCGGCCTCGATGCCCCGGCGGATCCGTTGGCTGTGGGGATCGAGTGATTCGAAATCCACCGGCTCGGGCAGGTCGATGGCGTCGTGGTCGTAGTGGTCCCACCACTCGGGGCGGGCCACATAGGGATCGTGGGGGTGGATGAACGCCGCCGTGAGGAAGAACGGCCGGTCGTCGTTGTCGCGGGCCAAGTCGTAGAGCTTGCGGATGGCCGCAAACCCCACCTCCTCGTCGTAGTCGAGCTGGTAGGTGGCCAGGGCCTGGCCAGCCTCCGCCAGGCTGTCCATGCTGTGGTACCACTTGTCGATCCGCTGGTGGGGATTGGTCCAATCGGG
Source organism: Candidatus Poriferisocius sp. (assembly GCF_965204015.1). Taxonomy (GTDB): domain Bacteria; phylum Actinomycetota; class Acidimicrobiia; order Acidimicrobiales; family Bin134; genus Poriferisocius. The sequence continues at coordinate 531,692 of NZ_OZ241965.1, forward strand.
GGTCCAGGCGAAGTCAGAGGGGTAAATCTCGGTGTTGAGCCGCTCACCGAACCCGTGGTGCTGGTCGGGCCCGATGAAGTGCATCTTTCCAGCCAGCACCGTGCGGTATCCGGCCAAATTGAGGTAGTGGGCCAGCGTGGGGATCGACGCCGGGAACTCAGCCGCGTTGTCCCACGCCCCGATGGCCGACGCCAACTGCCCCGACATCATCGAGAACCGCGACGGCGCACACAGCGGAAAATTGCAGTACGCCGCGTCGAACCGAGCTCCCCGCTCAGCCAAGGCATCCATCGCCGGTGTTTTAACCAAAGGATGGTCATAGGCACCAGTGAAATGCGGCGCCAACTGATCAGCCATCACCACCAAGATGTTCGGCTTGGCCATAGCCCGCGACGCTACTTCCCACACCCCCTCTGGGGATAGAGCCTCTAGTGGGCTGTGGCGGCTCGGGGGCGGGTGGTGGCGATGGTGCCGTAGCAGACGCCTATGAGGACGATGACCGCGCCGACGGCGGCGACCGGGCGGGGCAGTTCGTTGAAGAACGCGGCGGCCCATATCGTGCCGGCCACGGTCTCAATTGGGGTGAACAGGGCCACGTCGGCCACCGGGGCAAAGCGAGGGGCGTTGGACAGCGCCAGCCGGCCGAAGGGGTTGAACGCCAGGCCCATGGCGGCGATCGACAGGTAGGCCCGAACGTCGAGCGAGAGCGGCGATGCCCAGTACACCAGGGCCAACACCGTCATCACGCCGCCAATGGACAATCCCACCAGCCGGCTCATGTCGGGATACCGGCGCCACATGGTCAAGCTCACCGCAAGGCTCATTATGACCACGATGCCCAAGAGGTCGCCGGTAAGGGTGGGCTCCCCCACCGAACTGGACACAATTGCCCCGATGCCCGCCATGGTGATTGCGATGGCGATGGCCATCGTCCGGCTGATGCGCTCCCTCAGCCATATCCAGGCGCACACCGCGGACATCAACGGCACTGCGGCCACGATGGCCACCACGTTGGCCACTCGGGTCTGGGTGACGGCAATGACGAAGCAGAGTTGGCTGCCCCCGGTAAGCGCCCCGATGACTAGTTGCTGCCATGGGTGGCGGCGGAACGCCTCCAGCGGCCAGCAGCGGTCCACCCGATGGCTCAACCCGGTGTAGAGGGGCACGGAACAACAGGCCACCCAGAACGCCACATCAATGCCGTCGGCCTCCGAGAGCCGGATCCACAGCGAGTCGGTGGACAACAACAGCATCCCCACCCCGGCGAGCAGCCAGCCCAGCCGCCGTCGATCACTGGACTGGGCGACATCCATTCGGTGGGCCGTAAGGGACTCGAACCCCTGACCCCCTGCGCGTCATGCAGGTGCTCTAGCCAACTGAGCTAACGGCCCGGAATGTGCCAGGCTAGCAGCATCAGTAGCGAGTACGGGGAGCCGCTCGGATGAGCACGAGGCGGGTCGTCATTGTCGGCGGGGGGTTCGCGGGGCTCAGCGCGGCCTACACGCTGAAGAAGCGGGGCATCACTCCCCTCCTGCTCGAGGCTTCCGAGCGCGCGGGCGGACGCGGCAAAGGCGAGAGAGTCGAAGGGTTCTCCCTGGACATGGGGGCATTCGTCTTCACCACCACCTATGACACGGCCTTCCGCATCTGCGAGGAGCTGGGCCTCCCGCTCGTGGAGTCGACGATGATCTTCGGCCACTACCGCAATGGGAAGTGGGTCACCACGACGCCCGACCAATCGCTCCTGAATTTCATTCGGCAGCTGCCTGCCGCCTTGGCCATGGGCTTCCTCTCCCCCTCAGGTCTGCGGGCCGGCTCCAAGGTGATGCGACAGCTGTATCGCCAGGAGGAATACCTGAGTTTCGCCAGCGACAGCCGCCTCGCCGAGATCGACGACGACGAGACCTACGGCGACTACCTCAATCGACACAAGGTGCCCGAGAAGCTGAAGATCTCCCTCAGCGGCCCCCTGAAAATGGTGTTGGGCGACGCCGGGCCCGCAGGCCAAGCGCTGATGCGGGCCTATATCGGAGAAACGATGCTCAGCGGCGGCAAGGTGTACATGCCCGAGCGCGGCATCGGCTCGTTCAATACCGCGCTGGCCGACGCCTGCTCCGATGCGATACGGGTGTCGAGCCCCGTCCGGAGAATCACCGTGGCCGACGGCGCGGCGACCGGCGTCGTGGTAGACGGCGAGACCATCGAGGCCGACGCGGTGATCTGCGCCGTGCCCGGCACGCAAGTCTCTGGCCTCATCCCCGAGCTGCCCGAAGAAACCCGCCGCGCCCTCAGCACCGTTGACTACTCAACCGGCTGCCGGATGGTGATAGGCCTCGACCGCCGCCCGCTCCCTGCGGGCTGGCACGGCGCGCTCTACCCAGAGGACGACAACACCCCGCTGCTAATGGACCGGACCACCTTCCTGCCCGCCTGCGCGCCTCCAGGCCACAGCATCCTCGACCTGCTCATCGGCCTCGACCGGGCCAAAGAGCTCATCCCGCAAGACGACGAAGAGATAAAGCGCCAAATGCTGGGCGCCGCCCGCCGCAACGCCCCTCCCGGCTCCGCTCTGCCCGGCGACGACGAGGGCCTCTTCTTCCGCGTGTACCGCTGGGAGGAGGCCTTGTGCATGGGCAAACCCGGAATGCTCGCCGAGATGGCCAAGATTCCGGGGCAACTTGCCGGGCGCATCGACAACCTCTACTTGGCCGGCGACTACATGGCCATCCCCTCAGTAAACGGCGCCCTCTCCAGCGGCCACCACGCCGCCACCCAAGCCGCAGACGCGCTGGGATCCCCCGCCAACTAAGCAAGGCGACCCACCCACCCCCTGCTATAACGCGGAAGCCCTCAGTACTACGTTCCGACCTCGATCCAGAGCTGGCAGTGGTCACTGCTGCCCCATTCTTCGGGAGAGTTCATTGCCCGCACGGTGACTTCCTCGTGGAAACCGCGGGAGACGAACACGTAGTCGAGTTGGTTCTCAGCAGTCTCCGGGGACTTGCGGACCGTGTGATAGGTGGGGACGTTCTTGGTGTTCGGCTCCAGGCCATGGGGCGTGGGGCTTGCCTGTCTTCCACCGGGATACTGGGGACCCAGGAACTCCAGACCGAGGGCGGCCATTCTGTCGAACACGGTGCCGTCCCGAGCTGCCAGCGCCAGCCGGTTGTCTTCGGTAGCGCCATAGAACATGTTCAGATCACCCGCGGCCAGAATGCGGTGCGTGCTCGGGTCGGTGCTGCCAATGAACGCCGACAAGTCCGACAGGATCCTGTGCGCTGATCCGTCAGAATGCCCGACGCCCCACTTCGTGTCGGTTGACGAGTGCGGCATTACCCAGCGCGCGTACATGGAAACGACGATGAACGGCTCGGCGCCCTGGGGGTTGACCCGGGCAGCAGCAATTGTGCTCACGTCGCTGACCGGAATCTCGTCTGCCTCGGGTCTCATCATCGGACTGACTGGCTTGAACCACTCGACCTCAACCCGATCCGACAGCTTCACCACCATCGGCCATCGGTCGTATAGATCACCAGGCCGGTCTACCTTGTCGATTTCAACCTGGCTGGCAACGTCTTCTGGAACCTGACCAGCCTCCTGAAGCAGAGCGACGTCTGCTCCCATTGCTACAAGCTCACGCCACGGCGCATGACGCTTGGCGATGTTCCAGCAGACAATCTTCGTCGTCAACCCAACCCCCGAACTATGAAACCGCCAAGAGGGTAGTTCGCCACTTGCGTTCCTCGGACTAGGTGGCCGGTGCGTTGGTCCTCAGCGGCGCCTGCGAACTCCTTGCACCAGGCGAGATGTCCGCTCCCACCGGGAGCGGTGGTGCCTGGTTGGGACTCGGAGGGTTAGGGAGTCGGAGAACTGGTAGAACACGGCGCCGACCAGGGTGAGGATGATGACGTAGGTGGCGGCCAGTGCGCCGAGGTCGCTCTCGCGGGTGATGCCGAGCTCGGCGATGACGATCGAGAACTCCCCGTGGGCGATGAGGGCGGCCCCGGTACGGACCCGGCCGGGTTTGCCGATGCTGGCTCGACCTGCGGCGATCCATCCGGTGGCGAACTTGGTGGCGATGGTGACGGCGGCGATGACGACCGCGGCCACGGCGACATCGGGGACGAGGTCGAGGTCCACTTGCAGGCCGAAGAACACGAAGAAAACCGCGGCAAAGAGGTTGCGGAGCGGCAACAGCAGCCCGCGGGCATGCGAGACGATGTCACCCGACAGTGCGACGCCCACCACGAAGGCGCCCACCGCCGTAGACAGGTTGAGGCGTCCGGCGATGCCAGCGAAGAGCAGGGTGCCGCCGAGCAGGGTCAACAACAGCGCCTCGCTGGATTGGCTCAACGCCATGGCACTCAGCCGGTCGCCGAAGAAGTAGGCAGCCGCGAGCACCGCAATGACCACGAGCAGGGAGACGATAACGGTGACGGTGGTGCTGAGCAGCGAGCCGCCGAAGAGCACGCCCGACACGATGGGCAAGTAGATCACCATGGCCAGGTCTTCGATGACGAGCACGCTGAGGATCACCGACGTCTCGTGGTTGCCGATGCGGTCGAGGTCGGCGACGAGCTTCGCCACGATGCCCGACGAGGAGATATAGGTCACGCCACCGAGCAGGACGGCGACGATCGGGTCGAACCCCAGCAGCAGTCCAGCCACGAAACCGGGCGGGAAATTCAGGGCGATGTCGACGATCCCGGCCAGCGTTGACCGTCGCACGTTGTCGATCAGCTCGTGGGCGGAGAACTCGAGTCCCAGCATCAGCAGCATCAAGATGACGCCGATCTCGGCGCCCACCTCGATGAACTCCTCCGACGCGGGCAACTCGACGAGACCGCCCTCGCCGAGGGCAAATCCCACCAGCAGGTACAGCGGAAGCGCGGGCAGGCCGATCCTTCGGGCCAGGCGGGCGACGATGGCCAAGACCAGCACCACCGCCCCGAGCTCGATCACAAACAGATCGCCGCCCGTGTGCATGGGCTAGCCCGATTCGTTCAGCAGCTTGGTGGCCGCCTTCACGGCGGTCGGAACGCCGACGACCACTGCCGTACCGCCGGGTTCGAGACGGTCGGCACCGCCCGGGATGGGGATGGACCCCGAGTCGGTGACGAGCGCTACAACGCCCGCCCCGGTTTTCGCTCTCAGCTCGGCCTCGGCCAGGGTGAGCCCGGCCAGAGACGACTTCGGGTCGATAGTGATCCACGAGATCACAAGGTCCTCCAGGCGATGCACTGCGTCGTCGAGATGCTCCAGCACCGGGTTACCGCCCAGCAGCTCACCGAGGGTGTGCCCCTCGTCCTCGGTCAACACGACGCTCTCGCAGGCGCGGTCAACGTCCCGCTCGTCATAGACCACCAGATCGCGCCGCCCGGTCTGATGAACGACCACGCCGACACAGCGGCCCGCGTTCGTCTCCAGTTCGAAGCGCACCCCCACACCGGGCAAATCAGTCTCAGTCGCCTTCCCCACCGAACTCTCCTCCCAGTCGTGGACAAGCCCGCAGCAACAGCAATCTTGGCAGAACAGCGCCACCAAAGGGGCCGATCAGCTCACGGTGGTCATCATCGCCTCACTGTCACACCCTCACAGTAGAGTGCCCTCCACTATCGGCCAGTAGCGGCCCCACCCAACCCATTGTCAATGTTTGTTGACATCAACCCGATGGACCGTTACCTTGAATTGGCCGCTATCGCACCAAGCGCCCGCAAACACGGCATCAGCGACGAAGACATGACCCACGCTCTAAAGCACTACCTGTTTCCGATCGCTACAGATGACCCTGAAGTAATCATCTATGTCGGACCATCCAGAACCGCTGAACCATTGGAAATCGGTGTTCTGGATGATGACGACGGCCTTGCGGTGATACATGCGATGCCCGCCCGGCTGAAACTCTTGAAAGGAGTGTGGAACTGATGGGCAGTCAAGAAGAACGGTGGGCCGAGAAGCTGGCTGCTCTTGAGAAATGGGCGGAGGAGGTCGATCCCGCTGATCTGGAGATCATTGACTCCTCATCGCTGAAACTGGTGGGAAGGCTCGCTGACCAACGCGACGAAACCGCGAGAGAACTGGCACAAGCAGTTGCCTCCGCACGAAAGGACGGCTGGTCTTGGGCGATGATCGGCTTCATGCTCGGCGTCACCCGCCAAGCAGCCCAGCAGAGGTACGGCGCTCACGTCGCTGAACTGGCACAATCGCAATAGACCGCCAGCGCCGACGGCAAGATCGACGGCTCCAGTGGCCTCAACCGATGCGGTTGACCAACTTCTCGACGCCGTCTCCGCTCAATTCGGGGAGTGCGATAGGCCGGTTGGTGACCACCAACAAGATCGCCTCTGCCGGTCCCGACACCAACTCCCCGTCACCGGCCGACCAGTCCATATCAGTGGCCTCGAATCGAAGGCCTTCGGTGCGCTTCCTGGGCACGAAGCCGAAGGCACGGCCGCCGGAACAGAAATCGAGTGCGGCTCGCAGACCCTCAGGGTTCAGCGTTGCTGAAAGGCCGAGCGGCCGCTCGATATCGCGGGTGTGGACAAGGGCATCGGTCAACGGCGCGATGGGGCCGATAATCGGCGGGGCAATCTGCTTGCTGGCCAGTTGGCGGTACTCTGCGAGAAGTTGGCCGGGGTCTTGCGAGCCGTAGTCGCGCGCCACGACCGCGGCGTAGGCGTCGAAGCTCCTGGCCCGAAACGACCGCCACAAGAAACGGCCAGCTGAGATATCCAAGATACTGACGAGGTGCCCAACCACATCGCGCACCCGCCACTTCTCACACAACGACTGCACGTTCCACTGCTCGTCGCCCAGTCCCTCAAGAGCGCCGATCAAACGCTGGCGCTGCTCTCCAACAGCCTCAAACAAAGCCGCCCTCTCCATCGCTGAACCATACAGAAAGGCTTGGAGCACGGGATTGGATTTGAACCCGTCGATGCCGTGGCGCAGACCGAGCGCGAACGAGGTCAACAACAGCCCAGGTGTCATGAGCAGATTCGGGGCACATGCCCGCCTAGTGGCGGATCGACCACCCGGGCGCTCAGGCTTACGGGGATGCTCCCGCCCGTCGCCAGCCCGCAAGCGCGGACAAGGCCACGGCCAGCCACGCTCCTTCGAGGATCACAAACGGCACGAAGCCGATCATCGCCGAGGCGAGGCAGGCCAGCGCAGCCCCGATCGCATTCATTCCCTGATAGATCGCCGAATTCGCGGCGAGAGTCCCCTTGAGGTTGAGGGCGAACGCGACAAGAAGAAGGGAGACTCCCACCGTCGCGATAGCTGTTTCAGGATCCATGCACGTCACCTCCGTTCAAATAGGCGCACTCGGTCGGCAAAAAGGCCGGGCGACAGTTCATCGACTAGCCAGAGCCGCGGTCAGGATCGTAAGACGCCAGCGCTCCACGCGCCCGTTTTGTCGCCGCAGCCACGCCAGCCGTCGTGCAGTCGCAGGAACAAGCCACCGGGGAGGTCGCCGAGCACGACCCCGTCGTAGCCGGCTTCAGGGCAGAGTGGTTCGGACACATAGAGCTCACCGCGCATTGCCGCCGTGACCCCGCCGCTCGCGACTAGCGCGTAGTCCTTCCCGAGAACCCGTCCTAGCCGCTGCGGTTGGCCAACATCTCACCGCCGTCGCCGCTCAATTCGGGTAGTGCGATTGTCCGGTTGGTGACCGCCAACAAGATCGCCTCCGCTCATAAGGTGATGTCTGAATATTGAGCGCTATCAGGCACCGAGTCGATGCAGTTACCAACTGAACCTGAATATCCCCCCCATCGGTCACCTCGATGACTGTGGGTTGGGTGCGTTGGGCTTTGGCGATCCTGATGGCCGTCGTGGTGCTGTCAACAGGGTGTGGCAGAGGCAGCTCTGAGCGCCTGGAAACGACAGGCCAGAGCGAGGTTTCGCCACAGGCTTCTGTCGAGCCTGACACGCCTCAAGGCGAACCTGAATCGACCAGCGTCGCGCCGCGACCGGAGGAAACCGCTGTTCCGCCGGTATCGACTCCTCGGTCCGTTGAGGGGCTTGTTCTGTGCGAAGACGTTCCCGAGTTGGGGTCTCGCGTCGAGGGCAATCTCGGCAGCGGCTTGAACGTCGATGACGACGCGATGGACGTGGTCCTCGATTATCGGCGAGAGCACCAGGAGAGCCATGGGGGACTGTGGATCGACCGGGACAACGGCGGTGCGATTGTATTGGCGGTCACCGACGATCCTGAGATGCATCGCCAGGAGCTTCAAGACCGTCTGGCGGGACTGGATGCGGTCTTCGATGTGATCCAGGTCGAGTTCACCACGGCTGAGCTCGCTGAAGTCCGGGAAATTCTGACTTCATTCATGGGACCGGAATTCGGCCTCTTGGTCATGGGGACCTCAGGGTCCCAGAACCGAGTCAGCCTGGAATTCTACGACCCGCCTGAAGGTGCGCTGAAGATGTTCGCAGAGCTTGTGGATCCACGCACGGTCTGCGTCACCATCACCCGTTCCCCCGAGCTCCCCGACGGGCCGCTCGCGCTTATTCCCGATCTCGAGGCAGAAGACCCGTTGGTCACCTGCGCCGGCATTCCGCCCGTTCCCTTCTCGAAACTCAGCAATCCAGTGCCGATCGACGATGTCGACCATCCCGCAGTGGAAGCACTGCGCACGCTCGTGCAACAGCGCAGTGTGTGGGAGTTGCCCGATGGGGATTGGCAGGTGATCAACATCGACGAAGACCACGCAACGTTTGCAGTAACCGCCTCAGAGGGTTTCGGCACCGCGAGATTCGAGCGCACCTCACGAGACAACTGGGTAATCGTCGGATCGGGTACCGGCCCTCCATGCGAGCCGGTGGTTGTGCTGCCTGAAGGGCTGAACCGGGTGGCCATCCGCCTCGACCGCAACTCGCCTCCCAATCCGGAAGATGCCGCGATTCACGTCTTAGTCACCGAGGAGAGTTGCGCCAGCGGGCGAGAGATGGGCGATGCGCTGCTCGGCCCCCAAGTGATCGAAACCGACGAAGCCGTCCTAGTCGCGTTCGCCGCCGTCAGCCCCATCGGCCCAGCCGAATGCCCCGGCAACCCATCCACACCGGTCACCATCCAGCTATCCCAGCCCCTAGGCCAGCGAACCCTCTACGACGGCCTCCACGTCCCTCCGAAACCCCTAACTATGGAATAAGGGCTGGTCATCGGATCCAGAATTCTTCGGATGATGTCCCACCCAACTGCTGCACGGTTGCAGCTACTTTGAGTTGCGTGCGTTGGCTGCTCGCTGGGTTGTTGGTCATCGCCGCCGCTGGTTGCGGCAGCGCCACCAAGACTGCCCACCAGCCTGACCCCACTCCCCCGCGCGCCATCGCAGCGACCCCCACCCCGACGGCGTCATCTTCACCGACGGCAACCCAAACAGTGATCCTCGAAACGCCATCAGGGCTGGCTTGTTACACGGACGAAGTCGCCCACAACCTGTACGAATACGGCCACGGATTCAGCTCAGAGGACGACATCGAAGGTTTCCTAACGTTAGAAGAGGCCGTGTCTGACTGGTGGGACGACAGACCCGACGTGTTCAGGAACCAAGAAAACCCGCTAACGCAATCCCCGATGGGTCAGTCAACGGTCGCTTTCCGCGACGAACATGGCAACGCCCAACTGCTTCTTTACGGCGAACAAGCAAGCAACGGCGTATGGAACATCGCCAGCGCCGAATTCTGCTGGACCCCATCCAATTACATCCCTCGCTAACCGCCGGCCCGCAGCAATAGCCAGGCAAGTTCGCCGCACTGAAATCCTTGTGCGGGCTGATTCGTGCGAGGTCATGATGGTGCAGTGCGTTCTGTGGAGGAGCTTGTGGCTGCGGTGGATGCCGCATTCGTCGAGACGGGACGCGGGCTGGACGGGTGGCCCGATCCCCACCCTGATCGCATGCCCCTGGAAGAGGAGTATTCACGGGTTACGAACCCGCAAAGGTGGAGAATCTTGGCCGCCCGAGCCGAGGCCTGGTTCGCGGCTATGGCCGCAGCGGGTGTAGCCGAGATAGAAGAAACCGCCGTAACTTGGCGGGAGCAGCCGAGAATCCCTGTGGACCACACCTTCCGAGCCGTACCCCTGGCCTCGGGCGCAATCCCGCTCGTGGTCGCTTGGAACCGCATCGAAGAGGTGGACTGGCCTGCTGTCGTGCTAGGTGTCGGCAACCCCGCCGAAGTTGTGACCATTGTCCCCGACTGCGCGTGCGACGCCTGCGACTCCGGGTCCCAGGACGCCCTTAACGAACTCGACGAATACGTGCTCGGCGTAGTGACCGGCTCATATCGCAGACTCCGGCGAGGCAGGCGGGAGATCACCGTCTTCTCGAAGGACCATAGGAGCTGGTCGGGCTTCGAAAGGCGTCGATTGAAACTCTGGAAATTGCTACCAGGCCGGTTTGTGGGGGTCCCGACTGCCGCCACCCCGGAAATGATCGCCACCGGCTACTACACCACCAAGGCAAGCGACTTCCAGAGCAAGCCCAAATGGCTCCGCGCCCTTGTCAAAGCCATCGCCGACAAGCTGGTCAACGACGGCAGCAGCCCAAAGAGGCTCCGCCGCAAAAGGAGCCGCCGCAGGAAGGTTGCCAAGAAGGTGGAACAGGTCTTGGCGAATCCAAAAAGATGGCACCAACTTCAAGGCTCACCCTGGCTCAACGACAACCAGGAGCATGGAGGCGAAGTGATTGAGGGTATTGCCGAACTACCTGATCTCATCGAGGGCCCGAGCTTGACCGAAGTGCTCGCAGAGGTGAGAGACGAAGAGCGCTACTAGATGCCACAGCTACCCTGAGCTATGCGTGAACCAATACGACTTGATCGGTAGGTGCCGAGACCGACCAAGAGTAGGAGCTAGGAGTCTCGCCCGCCCTCGTCCACAGGAGGACTCTCGTGTGCCGCGTCCGTATCGCGGATGGCGTCGAGCAACTCCCGGTGCCGCAGCTCATCGACTTCCTGCTTGAGTTGTAATCGGCGGAACAATCGGAACGGAATCAGAATTACGCCCCAGACCACGTACCACAACATCACCCCGATCCATGTCACAGAAATCACCAGCACCACCACCACAGGGGCCACCGGCACAGCCCAACGTCGCTTGGGCATTCCCCCGTAAACGGCCGGGATTATGCGTTTGGCCGAACCCTCGAAGCTCAACGGGGATTCCATGATGACCTGCTCAGAAGGCAAGCGCTCCTGACTGCCCATGCCTCCAGGCTAGAGCACCAAAGCCAGCATGACCGGACCCCGTTTTTTGGTCCGCCTGACTCCCACAAACCGGGACCAACAAACAGGTGACAAATCACCTGGACAAAAAACGGGGTCCGGTCACACAGACTTGTGGCACGAGTACGGCTCAAGAGCCGGGCTGTCCTACCAAGAGTTCAAGCGGCACTTCGATGGCTTGGAAGTGGGCACGGCGCTAACGCTGGCCCAGCAACGACCATTCACGAGGAGTGTGCCTCTCCAAGACCTGCGGGCCAAGCCAAGTCGCATCCGGCCTCCCCAGAGCTTCGCCTACATCGATGCCCGGACCGGCGATCGACTTCTACGAATGGCCGCTTAACCTCCAAGGGCGGCATTCGAACCCCCAGCGGCATTGAAAGCTGCCCCGATTCCCTATACTGAGTTTGTGGCTCGCAAGATCTGGACGGTGGCGGAGTTTGAGAAGCTCACTCCTGCCGAGCAGGATGCTGAGTTCCAGGCCAGCATCGTCACCGACCTCAGCGAGGTTCCTCCCGAGTTCCTCGACCGCATCCGCAGCCGCCTCCTAAGCCGGACTTCCCCACCCAACCCTTCCAGCTCCGCTTGAGCGGCGACCGAAGAGCGGTCCGGGTCACCTCGGACTTCTTCCGTGATCTAGACAGGGCACTCCCGAGCGAGCGTGGTCCTGCTGGACAGCCTTCGGCAATCGATTTCCAGACTCTAGAGCTGCTTCGCATCGTCGAGCACTTTGCGGTGTCATTTGACGACTTACCCGAGCTGTTTCCAGATCGCGCCGACTACCGGCTTTTCATCGCGGCCGGCATGCTCGTTCCCCGATTCTCAGTGATCGGCCAACTTGCCTCCGATGGTGCCGTCGAACTCGTTCAACTTGAGATTGACCTCGACGCCCCTTGGTAGAAGCCATAGTCATTGCCGGGCTGGGTTTAGCGGGTTTTGATGTAGAAATCTCGGGCTTCGGTACTCTCTGCATGGATCAACAGACCCCGACATCCGATCTCGGCACACCATCGCAGCAACAGCCGCCCTCGTTGCCTACAACATCCGACTAGCCAGGGAATACGGGTAAGCCGAACTCGACGACACCCCCACCGAAACAGCCGCAGAACCAACCAACACCGACCCCGACAACGACACAGCACTCCCCCAACAACGACCACCACCCTGAACCCCCCTGATCACGCCCACACGATGCTGACGGCATAAACCGTCAGTATCACCGCGCCCGAAAACAACTCCACACCGCGACCAACGCCCAGCCGGGCCGCGACCAACCCTCAAGACCCCCGCCAACCACCCCAAAACCCCCCTCAACCACCCCAAAACCGCACAATCAGCCTCAAATGGCTAACTACAGACCACACAAATGGCTAAGACCCCGTAAGAGGGGTGTTCGCCACCTGATCTGACCTGGGCCTACCCGGATGGTTATCGGGGACTCCACCTAAGAGAAGGGGGGTGCTCCACCTAAGGAAGGGAGAGTAGCCGGCAGTGAAAGAGTCGGTGCAGTGGGTTCAGGATCGCCTAGGGCTGTGACCTGGGAAAATGGCTCCAATTTGAGGACCCTTTGTCCTGAAACCTGCTCGAGCTACTGAAGGCTGTTCGCGCTGGTCGGAACCCAGGAACGAAGTGATGTCCTCCACTACTTTCAGGTTGTCTAGCGAATTTCTCGAAATTTTCGGCTCGGCTTCTGGCTCCTGTTCGCACCAGCACCGATCGAGATGTGCGACGCCTATGGCTCTCGACCGTGGCTGTCTTTGCTGCATAGGCTCCTGCGGTGCGTCCCTTCACCTCGATCCGCGAGCAACGCCTATGGCTCTCGACCTTGGCTGTCGTCGCCGCGATCTACGCCACCCTCGGCCTTACCGGCCGCCTGGCCAGCACCCTGCGAGAAGCAGGACTGATGTCCGCATTCTTCGCAATCGGTATGGTGCTGACCGGAGTGGCCATCGTCGTCCAAGGGCTGCGATCGCGACCTGGAAGTGCTGAAATCGCTGTCGCTCTGGGAGTCGCGACGGTCTATTTCATGGTGTTTGTTCGCATGAGCAGTCCCGAAGAACGCACCCATCTGATCGAGTACGGCATAGTTGCACTGCTCATCCATGCAGCCCTCAACGAGCGCGCGACGCGGAGTCCGCAAATGCCTGCCCCCGCGGTCCTCGCTGTCACAATCGCGGGCGTCCTCGGCGTGCTCGACGAACTCATCCAAGCACTGCTGCCCACTCGGGTCTTTGACCCGCGCGACATTCTCTTCAATACCTTGGCGGCCATCTTGGCGGTGGGCGCAATCAAGGCCCTCCGGTGGGCAAGACAACGTGCCGGCAACTGAGGGTCAGCAAGCCTATTGGGTCTTGCAACCAGTGGACCCCTGAGGATGCAAACCAGTCAGTTGCGCCAGGAATTCGCTGCGTTGACGGCGCCAGCGTCACGATGCCGCCACCTGAGGGTCGGCGCTGCCGACAGCCTCCGCCAGTTTTAGAGAAGACTCGGTGTGTCCTGCCACTCTTTGACACTGTTCGGTGTCAAAGAGTGGCAGTAACCGTTCGGTGGCACGATGTTTTTGACACCGTTCGGTGTCCGACAGAAGGGAACCGGCTAGAATTTGCCTATGTCTGCGGATGAGAGTCCAGAAGCCGGTGTGCCGGTGTTCACTCCGTCTGATTTCGGTCACGCTATCCGGCATGTCCGCAAGGACAGGAGCCTGACCCAATCTGCGTTTGCCGCTGAACTAGGGGTGTCGCGCAAGTGGTTGTCCGAGGCGGAGAGGGGCAAGCCCGGCATTGAACTGGGCATTGCCCTCGCCGTATTGCGCGAAGCCGGCTACATGTTCGTGATGGTCAAACGGCCCGAACCTGAGTTTGATTTCGAGGCTCACCTGCAGTCGCTGACGGAGGACTAGCGGTGGAACTCGCTGTGCTGATCGGCGGGAAGGTCGCCGGTTCGCTCGACCTCTCCGAAAAACAGCCGTCGTTCGAGTACGCGCCCGCATACATCCAAGGAGGCGGGCCACCCCTGTCAATCGGAATTCCGCTGTCGAGGGCGCGTGCAGAGGGGGAGGGGCTTCGCCGGTGGCTAGAGGGCCTATTGCCCGACGACACCGACACGATCCGCGGTCTCCGGCGGGAGCACGGCCTCCAGGGCGGGGACTACCTGCGGGTGCTTGGCACCTCGATGGGGGTGGACTGCGCCGGGGCGATCCAATTCTGCCCGCCCGAGAGGATCGAGTACCTGCTCTCGGCAACCGGCGACGAAGAGCCGATAACTGAGGGGGAAATCGCAGAATGGCTGGAGCGGATACGCACCAATCCTGGCAATCGGGCCTTCCGCGCGGGCCGGGCCGATTCTGGTTTCAGCTTGGACGGGGCACAGCCGAAGGTCGCAGTGCGCCGCTCACCGGGTGGCGGGTGGATTGTGCCAGACGGGCCTAGACCCACCACCCACATCATCAAGTTGGCGAGGCAGGACAGGTTTGCGAACGAGGCCGTGACAGAGCACCTGGTCATGGAAACAGTCCGCCATATGGGAGTGACGGTAGCTCGCACCAGACCGGCCCGTTTCGAAGGTGTGGAGGTGCTGGTCGTCGATAGGTACGACCGCAGCAGCGACGGCACCTTTCGCATCCACCAGGAAGATCTCTGCCAAGCGCTCGGATACAGGCCGGACATGAAATACGAAAGTGATGGAGGCCCTGTCCCCGAAGAGATCGCCCACGAATTGCGACGGGCCGACCCGGCTAACGCCGAGGCGAACATGAGGCAGTTCAGAAACGCATTGCTCTGCCAGTGGCTCGTAGCCAGCATCGACAGCCACGCCAAGAACCACTCGGTGATGCTCCTCGGGCAAGGCACCATGCGCCTAGCCCCAATCTACGACCTCAACAGCTGGCTGCCGTACCGCAAGGACACCCCCGTGTCGATGCTCCGCATGGCCATGGGCATCGGGAGCGATGTCACCATTGGGAGCGCGGACCAGCCCGAGGCCATGAGGCTCACCGCCGAGAGGCTCGGCCTCAGCCCCCTAGAAACCGCCGAGCGGGCAGTCGAGCTTGCCACGCAGCTCCCCTGGGCACTTGACGAGGCCATTGAAGCGCTCCCCCCTCCAATGGCAGACCTGCCGGTAGTCGGAGTGCTTCGCGACGGGTTATCGGCCCGCATCCCCAAGTGCAGGGAAGTGGCCGAGTCGGCCGCCAGCCAGGCACGCCCACGGGCTGGCCGCGGAGGCAGCACCGTGGCCTCCATTGGCCCCTAGAGCGCCGGAGGGGATTTGAACCCGTGAATCATGGCTTTGCAGGCCACTCCCTTAGTCCGCTCGGGCACCGGCGCGGGTGCGGCCGCCGGAGCGGCGATCTACGTGACGGCAAAGGGTCTGGAGTGCTACAGCGAAATGTCCGCCGATGTCGATTACGGACCCGGCATGGTCGACGAGGGTGAATTCGAGGGATTCTCCACATTTGGAGAGGCCGTCTCGGACTGGTGGGAGAACGGACCCGGCAAGTGCAACAGCCCAAATGAGCCGCTAACCCTTTCCTCCATGGACGGCAGCAAGGCCGGCTTCCGCGACAAACAGGGCAACACCCAACTGCACCTCTACGGCGAACAAATCATCAACGGCCAATGGGCCATCAGCAGAGCCGAGGTCTGCCACAACCCATCGACCTACATCCCCCACTAACTGAAGGCGACAGGAGTTGACGGGTTGACGATTAGAGTGAGCGTATGGCTGATTCACTATCGGACCTGAAAACTCTCTACACGTCTGACCTTGAAGAGGAGCGGAATCGAGATCAGTTTCACTCCAGCGAGCAACTCCTGAATGAGCGCGTAGACATGTTGGTTGACGCGTTCCACGAGCGTCTATCGGACGCTCGACACGTCATCGAAGAGATCAGCGCAGATGAGGCCTGCGAACTCGGCGCTAAGGCAGCCGAAGTGGTTGTAGCCAGCGCCAGGTGGTCGCGGCTGGTCGGCGACCGAATCGACACCTCAGAAGCCTCGAGAGTCTTAGGCGTCTCCCGACAGGCCCTTTCAAAGCGACAGGCTTCTGGGTCTCTGCTGGGCCTCCCCGGACACAACACCACCTGGTATCCGACGTGGCAGCTAGACATCGAAAACGAATCGATCCGACCCGAAGTCCGTGACATCATCGGAGCGTTCCGAGACGCCCTAGGCGAAGGAGCCGACCCATTCCTGATCGCCTCATGGGCCTCCACAACCCAGCACGAAGACCTCAACGGCCTATCCCCTGCTGAGTGGCTCGCCGACGGCAAAGACATAGAACAACTCCGTCAAGCTGCCCAGCGAGCGGCGGAAAGTTCTGCCCAATGACCGACTGGTCCTGCTACTACTCGAAAAATCGACGAAGCTTGTGGCCAGGCATTCTGCCGGGAGGGTTTGAGACGAAATGACTGAGGACATTGCAAAACTCGATCAAGACCGGATGATTGTCCTGTCTCTCAAGCCAAGATTCGCTGAAGCCATCCTTGCCGGCACAAAGACGGTCGAGCTGCGCCGCACAACGCCCAAGATCGAGGTTCCGACACTGGCGCTTTTGTACGCAAGCACCCCGTTGCGAGCACTGCTCGGCACATGCATCATCACGAGCGCCAATTCGGCCCCCCTCTCAGACTTGTGGCGCGAGTTCGGCTCAAGAGCTGAGCTGTCCTTCCCCGAGTTCAAGAGCTACTTCGACGGCGTGGAAGTGGGCACGGCGTTAACGCTGACCCAGCAGCGACGTCTGACTAGGAGAGTGCCTCTCCAAGACCTAAGGGCGGAACCAATAGCCTTCCGACCTCCCCAGAGTTTCGCTTACGTCGACGCCCGGACCGGCGATCGACTTCTACGAATGGCCGCTTAGCCTCCGAGGGCGAGAACTCAAATCCCCAACCCAAAGTTCACCCGAGCAGAGTCTTGTGGATGTCCTTCATCAGGAGGACAAGGTGGAGGTCGTCAGTAGGCGATGGTTCAAACTCTGGCATTTGCCGGAGGTAGAAATCTCGGGCTTCGGTGCTTTCAGCATGGATCAACAGCCCTCGACATCCGATTTCAGCACCCAATGTCGCGGCACGAGCAATCACATCCTGCACCAGTCTGCTGCCGATTCCCCGCCTCTCGTGGCGAAGGTCCACACCGAGCCTGGCCAGTAGCGCGACCGGCTGGGAATACCGGCCCACACCACGCCTCCACCGATTGGGCAGCTCAACTGCCTTGACCGACGCCATGCACCAGGCGTAGTACGCGACCACCTCGTCCTGGCTGTGCTGGTTGACCACGAAGACCCTCGCCATATTCGCGGCAGTGGACTGACGAGCGTGCTGACGAAGCCACCCAGTCTGCTCCGATGAACGGCATTCGAAAACGTCAATCCGATGCCCTGCTGTGAGCGGTGCCGGCTGCTGATAACGCGGGTCAGTCGACAAAGAAGGGAGATGGCTTGGCCATCAGCTCCCGCAGTTCGGGAATGTCTCGGGCGGGCCGGTCATTGAGGGCTTCCCATGCCTCCCAATCTTCAGGGCTGAGCACAAATTCAGTGCGATCAGCGAACACCTGCCCAGACGCGTCCTCCGCGGAGACCGCTGCAACACCAGTGAGATTCGAGGACTCCTGGTCAGCCTGCTCATCCTGTTCCCACTGCTTTTCAGCGCCCATCGCTCCCACCTCCGATCTTGTCTGGTTCAAGGTGCAGCCACCCTACCGCCAGTCAGATTGAAGTGCAATGAATTATCACGAAAACTTGCAAATGGTGGCCCTGACAGGCTGCGCAATTCCCGGGGAGGTTCATTAATGTTGCGCGGTGGCCTTTCGAATTGAGCGGACCGACAGCACTCTTCGGATTGTGCTTACTGGATTGGACCGCATGTCCAACTTTCGCCGCATCGTCGAGATCGACCGAGCCAACATCACCGAGGCAGCTGTCATCCAGCGCCATGAGGTTGAGTCCCGCATCGACCACCGCCTAAACGGAATCGGATCCCACTCCGGTGAGCGCTATCCGGGATGGCGCCGAGTCGGGCCTCACCTCGGCCGGGACGTAATCGGCCCACAGTTCTGGGCCACGGCTCGCAGCGGGCCCGAACTGCCCCTGCTCGTGCTGGACTTGACCAATCACAAGTTCAAGAGGGCTGTACTCGAAGTGAGCGACCCCGAACTGATCGACGCACTCCTCGCATGGGGAACATCACCGGGCCGAGACTCATAGCCGTCGCGTCCAATTGCGGGCAATAGGCGAATTGCCCTCAGAGGGCTTCTAGCCACCTGATCTGACCTGGGCGCACTCGACCAATTTTCAGAGGCTCCACCTAGCGGAAGGGGGGGTGCTCCACCCAAGGAGTCAGCGTAGCCGGGAGACTTAGGTATCCAAGAGGCTTTTTCGCAGAAATACCGGCTCTACCTGCGAAAACAGCCCTGAGCCGGTGGGTTGTCCCGCAAGGCACTTTCTCAAACTGGTCTTCCCGGCGGTGCTCCGATTGGACTGGACCTAGCGAGTAGTCTCCGAACGGGTGATACCGATACGAAGCCGATGGCATCCGAGCAGGCTATGGATCGGATACGCGTCGAACGCGGGGCGGTTCGTCATGCCGATAGCCAAGTTCTTCTATGGGGACACCCACAAGTGGTATTTCCGCTCCGCCGCGGCCGTCTTCGTGGCTTCCTACGTCACCGCCGTTGCCGCCCATTTCGACGACAAGCACCGCTGGATTCTCTACCTCATCGCGTTCGGCGTGGTCACTGGGGTGTATTGGCTGTTGTACGCGCCTGCGAAATGGGTTCAAGCAGACAACTTGCAATCAGAAAGCGATTTCGTGAATCGGAACAATCGGTCACGGCTGCTAGTGGATCTAGGCGGCGGCACATACCAATATGCCGAAGAGTTGTTGCACTACAAGGTTAAGGAGATTTTGCACAGCGGCACGGTTTCGGAACATCCACATGTGCCCTCAGAAGTGCGCGTGCTGCACTTCTACTTGTTGGACGAAGGAAGGTGGTCTGAAAGAGGTCCCTATGGATACACGAAGCAATGGAAGCCACCGGGATTCTGGCGCGGGAAAAAGGAGTTCGGGACCTTCCGCGATGCAATTCACCGAGAGATTGCAGACAGCAGGACCGGCCTCCCTCTGTCCACGCGCCTAGGGGCTGCCAATAGGGATCATTGGGGGTATCAGGTTGGAGAACTTGTCAAGGCCATGCTGTATCTGGACGATCACTCCCCCAGGTGGAGAAAGAGAGCGCAAAGGTGGGATGACGGCGGCTGGGCCAGAATCGTCCTACGAAAGCCACGAACGCTTGTTTCCCGAACTTTTGGCCGAAGCCCGCGGGATGCGTAGCACCTTCGTGGTCTCCTGTTTGATCGCTCTAGCGGTCTAGCTGCCTCGCTTTCGCCGAGGTCTATCGGGAGTCCCGTTCGTGGACGGCGACGAGGCTTTTTGTATGCGGTCCCCGTTCCTGGTGCCCTTGCCGCTGTGAGGAAGCTGACCGGGCGCAACCGGCCCTCTTTGACCGGCATAGTATGTCGGCCGTGGCGCGGGCAGCACCGTCGGACCCAGTAGGCGACCCGCACTGCGGGCGCAGCGCCTCAGAGCGCATTGGCTTCACGGCGAGGGGGCAGTCGTGGGATGTCGAGTGGGGCAACCATGAGGTGTTCGGCACTCCGGCGTTCTGGGTCAACCGGACGGCGATAGAGGGATACGAGGAGCGTCTCGCAGACAGGGCCACCGGCGGCGACATCGAGTCGGTAGTCGTGTTCGGATTGCTCGGGGGTTCGGGAATAACCGCTGAGGTGGCTCGCGCAGCCCAACGCGTCGTGCTTGCTCTCCTTGCCGAAAACTCTGGTGCGACGGCAGAAGACATCGAAGAACTGCTGCGGGAGCCGCTGCCGGGTGATCTGGGCCGATACAGGTTCCCGAGGCAGCGGTCTCAGCGCATCGTCGCAGCAGTGGACCGGCTCCGCTCCGAACCCCCGCCCGACGACCCGCTCGAATTGAGTCGCTACCTGAGGGGGCTGCGAGGAGTCGGCCCCCAGACCTCTGCCCACATCGTCCGCAACCTGACCGGCAGCGCCGAGGTGGCGATTGTCGGCGTATGGCTGGTGCGGGCCTTGACCTGGGTCGGCATCTTCAAACCGGAATGGCGCGTTTCTCGACACTACGACAGATTTGAAGAAACGTTCCTCCAGTACGCAGCATACGGCAACGTCCAGCCGGGAGCATTAGACCTGTGCATCTGGGAGAAAGCCCGAAGCGTCGATCCCTCGTACTTCAGCTTGGAATAGGTCCAATGGGGGCTGGAGCGGATTGATGGCGGGATTGTCAGGCGAACCGGCGGAGCTGCCGGTGTCCCCGCAGCTACCTGTGTCTCCGGCCCATTAGGTGTTGCCCCTGGGCGCAGCACGGCAAACTAGACGATCCCAACCCCATAGGAGTTCGAGATGAACGCGATCCCCAGCAAATCCGCCGACCGGAAGGGATCGTCTGAATCTAGGGCTTGGATAGTGCGCGCTGGCCGCGAGGGGGAAAGAGTCGCGCACAACCTTGAACACGGTGTGGCGAGTATCGGTTGGGACGAGTGGGTTGCCCCTGACCTCTCATCGTTTGCGGACAGGAACGCCTATGGGGAGTACATCGAGCAGGAATTCCAGCATCACACAGTCAGTGAAAGAGCAAGCTCCCGCGATCAGGTTTGGCGTTTCTACCACGACATCAGCGTGGGCGACCTCGTGGTCATGCCATTGAAGAACCACGGCACTGCCGAGGACTGGATCGCAGTCGGCCGGGTGACCGGCACAGCAGCCTACGACCCATCCCAACCCTATGGTGCCCATCACCGCCGATCTGTGCGGTGGCTGGCATCAAGCGTTCCCAAGGCTGCTGCGCCTGACGACCTGCAAAGCTCAATCGTGTACTCGCGTAGGACCGTCACCGAGCCGAGGGCCAGCGGTGCAGCCCGAATGATCCAGGAATTGGCCGACGAGTATTTCGACGCTGCGCCAGATGATGCCCAAGACACAGAACATGACCCAGGCAACCATCAGCATTCCTCCCTGTCGGGCGACGAGGCCGGTGCATTCGACAAAGACGGCGGTTTCGTGGAAGGGGCCACCAAGTTGGTCCCAGTTGTCGTGTACGAGCGGGACCCGGAAGCCCGCCGGATTTGCGTCAAGCATCATGGCGCGAAGTGCCAGGTGTGCGGCATCGACTTCGGCGAGGAGTACGGGGACTTTGGAAACGGCTTCATCCACGTCCACCACAAGACCCCTGTGGCCCGAGCAGCCAAAGACGGCGAATACAAAGTGGACCCGAAAGACGACCTCGTGCCGGTGTGCCCCAACTGCCACGCCATGCTCCACCGCCACCCCGACAAGCCATGCACCGTAGAAACGCTGAAGGCCATCCGGGAATCACTGCAATAGACGACGACCGTCCGAGCGCCTCGCCTGCGAAGAGGAGGTTTCCCAAGAGCCAGGCACCCAGCACGCCAAGCTGCCGCACGACACTCAATGCTCAGACTGTTCTGCTAGCTAGAGCAATGGGGTTAGCAGCCAGAGGACGCCACCCGTAGCCACGGCCAACTCAAGGGCCACGGTGACCTTGACCCGCTCCAAGACCTTCTCGTTGTCTTGATTTTGGGAGGCCAACTTCGTCGCTAGTTCGATCTCCACATCCCTAGCACTTAGACCGTCTGTAACGAACTGCACGAGAGTGCCCGAGTCAGGGCCAGATTCCCATCGGTTGGCGAAGACTCCTGCGATTACCACGAAGGCGACCAAGAGCAACCCGAGGGTCAGGAGATCGCCAACCGACTCCTCGCCTGAAGGCACATCTGCTACAGCCAAAAGAGCGCCAAGCGACATGACCGCTCCGAGGATGAGCCTGGAGTTCAGTTTCCAGGACTTCAGGGAGTCATATTGCAAGTTGCATCGGTCTCGAAACACGTCCACGACGAGTGGCGCTGCGCCTGCGGTCGAGTTCCTGTCGGACATGATTTGCTCCTCTCCCGGAAGGGACACCATTTGGGCGTTGGGAGAGTAACCGGGCGCGGAACCCTCCTTAGCTCGACTGGGTCGACCAACCTCGCCATTCGGCAACAGGCCGCATCGCATAGCGAAGGGGAACACCATTAAGACAGATTGGAAGGTGCCTGCCAGTCGGGCTGGTGCCGCTGCCGCGTCGGTGCCAGCCGGTGGTGGTACGGTGCGGCATGGGCTGGCTCTACCTCTTGCCGGTGCTGTGCCTCGTCGCCGCAGTGGTGATCGACACGGCGTGGCGCAGGTTGATCCGATTTCGCTGCGATCGCTGCAACCGCCTACAGCCAGCCGCCAAGCTGTCCGAACGGGGCGGGTGGTCCGACTGGTGCGAGGACTGCGGACAAACGATCAACGCGGCCTGAGTGTGCGAAGGGGTCCGCCCCATTCATCTATGAGAGTCCTGTTCTTCGCGTCTCTTTCTTTGTGTCCGAGTTGGAACATTTCTTTCCAAAGAGACGGCAGTCAGCGCCGTCCTTTCCAGTAGTTGTCTCTGGGCTTCACTAATTCTTTGATATGGCATTTTCCCAGTAAGGGAGACATGTGACGGCAGTGCCCTCTCATCGTCCGCTGCTGCTGTTCGGGGCTTGTACTTGCAGGAACGCCATGTGTGTTTTTCGCGAGCTTCCGCGCTGGTTTCCGGTTTTTGTTCTTCCAACTCGGTCTGTGTTTTCGCCGGTTCGTAGGCGTGCTGTCGGGGGGTAAGTGTCACAGGTGGTTCCCATACTTGCCCGCTCATGTCAGCCAGAGAAGAAACCACACAGCAGAACCGAAGCGCCCATCACGGCCCTTTACACAAAAGAACTGACAGTCCTGAGCGCCGGACGGGATTTGAACCCGTGAATCATGGCTTTGCAGGCCACTCCCTTAGTCCGCTCGGGCACCGGCGCGGGTCTGGCTGTAGGAACAGCCAGCGTGGACAGTGTATGGGATCGGGCTGAGCATTCCACATGGCGTTTAGGGTGTCGGCCATGAGCGATGGCGGCGTCCGGTCCCCGTTGGAGTTGCTGGACGTGATGGGGATTGTGGAGGCGGAGACCAGTGAGGGGCTGCGCCATCTGGAGGTGTACTGCCCGGACGGGCTGTTGACGCTGCTGTGGCATGGGCCTCGGGATGCAACTGATGTTGTGGTGACCTTGGGCGGGGCCATTGGGGGGTTGCTGGGGCCGGCTCGGGCGCTGTACTTGCGGTTGGGCGAGAACTTGGGCGAGGAGGGCGTTGCGGTGATGCGGGTGCACTACCGGCGGCCGGGGATCATCGAACGGTGTCTGCTGGATGCGGCGGCGGCGGCTGATTTGGCGGCTCGGGAGCAGGGGCGGCGGTTCATCTTCATGGGGCACTCGTTTGGGGGCGCGGTGGCAGTGCAGGCTGGCGTCGCCCTTGGGGAACACACTGCGGGGGTGGTGGGGCTGGCCACCCAGTCGGCGGGGTGCGAGAACGCCGCCGCTTTGGGGGGCACTCCCCTGCTGTTGATGCACGGCGGGCAGGACCAGATTCTGCCAGTGCAGGCCAGCGAGGCGGTGCGAGCCTTGGCGGGGGGCGGCGAGCTCGTGGTGTATCCCGAGGCCGATCATGGGCTGGCCTCGGTGTCCGATGAGATCGCCACTACGCTCGCCGAGTGGATTCCGGCCCGGTTCGCCGAGCATGCCAACAGACAAGGGAGCTAATTCGTGGGAGCAGCTGAAGACGCCTTGATCGGGCCGGAGGACGACAATTTCCACCCGCCGTCGAACCACCCGTGGGAGACCGAGACGTGCTGGTATGCCTTTTGCGTGCCCGAGCGCAACCTAATGGGCTACCTCTACACCTGGATCCGCCCCAATCTGGGCATCGCCGGGGGCGGCACGCTGGTGTGGGACGACACCGCGTATCTGCCGTGGGAGGTGCCGTTCTTCGACTACAACCACAGCATCCCGCTGCCCGAGGGCCTCGACCTGCGCGACGCCACCCTGCCCACCGGGATGCGGGTGAAGGTGATCGAGCCGCTCACCAGCTACGAGCTGGGCTACCGCTACCCCTACGGCGACATGTTCGAGGCCGATCTGCGCTTCGACGCCCTCACGCCGCCCCACGTGTTCACCCGGGGCGAGCCCCCGTTCACCATTGCCAGTCACATCGACCAGCCCGGTAGGGTCACCGGGCGCATCCGCCTCCACGGCACCGACATCGACGTGGACTGCTGCGCCATGCGAGACCGGTCGTGGGGGCCCCGCTCCGACCTCCAGGGCTTCCGCATCGGATACGCCTTTGCCACCACGTCTTCCCAGAGCGCCTTTCTGTGCTACTCGCTGCCCAAACCCGACAGCGACCCCATCAACGCCGGCTACTACCTGCGCGACGGCGTGCGGGCCGACATAGTGAGCGGCGAGCGGCGGGTGGAGCGAGATCCTCAGCACGGATACGCCACCGCTTTCGAGATCGAGGCGGTCGACGAGATGGGCCGGGAGCTGCGGGCCACCGGCACGCCGGTGAGCCGCATCATCTTCAACCCCTATCCCAAGATGCTCACCTGGGTGAGCACCACCGCCTGGGACTTCGACGGCGGCACCGGCTGGGGCGAGGACCAGGACTGCTGGCGCCCCGACCAGTGGTCCGCCTACCGCCGCAGTCTTCGCCAATAGCCCGGCACCAGTAGTCTCTCCGCCATGTTCACCTGCCGATTTGAGCTGCGAGTCCCCCCGTTCGCCGATGTGACCCATGCGCAGTTGCACCGCGAGTACCTGGACATGGTGTCGTGGTGCGACGACAACGGCATCGCCACCGTCATCGTGTCGGAGCACCACGGGGCTGATGACGGGTTCATGGCCTCGCCGCTGGTGCTGGCCAGCGCCGCATTGGCCCGCACCGACAACATCATGGTGGCCATCTCGGCGCTGCTGCTGCCGTTCCACAACCCCATCCGCATCGCCGAGGACATCGCGGCCATCGACCTGATGGCGCCGGGGCGCCTATCGGTGACCATGGGGGTGGCCTACCGGGAATTCGAGTTCGACATGTTCGGCAAGGACCGCACCCGCCGGGGGCGCGACACCGAGGAGGCCATCAAGCTGATCCTGCAGTGCTGGTCGGGCGAGCCGTTCGAGCACGAGGGCCGCACCATCTGGGTCACGCCCAAACCGGTCACCGAGCCCCATCCGGTGCTGATGGTAGGCGGGTCGGTGCGGGCGTCGGCCCTGCGGGCGGCCCGGCTGGGCCTGCCGTTCTCCCCCTCCACGCCCGACCAGTCGCTGGCCGACCTCTACTACGAAGAAGCGGCCCGGCTGGGCTACGAGACCCCGTTCGCCATCGTGCCTGACGGCCCGTCGATGGTGATGGTCACCGAGGATCCCGAGCGCACTTGGGCGGCCATCGAGCGCCACGCCCTGTACGACGCCGGGCTGTACAACAGCTGGCAGTACGACGACCACCACAACCTCACCGCGGTCGACGCCGACGACGTGGCCGGGCTGGCCGCCAGTGGCCAGTGGGATGTGCTCACCCCCGAGCAGTGCGCCCAACTCGTGCGGGACAAGGGCAGCGCCATGCTGCACCCGCTGGTGGGCGGCATCGACCCGGCCATCGGCTGGGAGAGCCTGGAGCTGACCAAGAACCGGGTCATGCCGCTGCTGGCTGCCGATGGCTGAGTCCGGTGAGCGCCTGCTGAGTGCCGAGGAACTGGCAAAGCTCAGCCAGCCGCCCCGGGCTGAATTAGTTGAAGCGCTGGCAGAAAACCCCGAAGCCGCCGTCGAGGTGTTTCGGCGCATCGACCGGGCCTACCGGAACTTCATCGACGGATTCGGAGCGTGGATAGCCCAAACCCAGCGCTTCGTTGCCGACCGCTATGGGGCCGACGGATTGGCGCAGGTGGGCTCAGCCGACGACGCCTATCGTTCTGCGCTTCTGCATGGGCTGACCGACGAGGACGTCATCGGCCGTCACCGTCCCGACCGGGCCGACCGCATCGCCGGGCTCATCGAATCAGGCGACCACGAGGCAGCCTTGGCCGCCTTCGACGATTTAGCGGCCAGCTACCGCCGGATTCACGACGTGGAACGGGACCGCGTGGCATCGGTTTTGTCGCAGGTCTACCGGGCCTGGGGGCCCGACGTGCTGGAGGAAAGCATCCGCTTCGCCGGGGAGCAGACCCTGCTGGGATGGATGCCCCACGACGTGGCCCGACCGGCCGAGGTGCGGGTGCGGCAGTGGGCCGGAATGCAGAAGGGCAACTTCGCCGACATCACCGTGACCGAGACCGACGACGCCTTTGTGATCACCGTCCATCTGTGCGGCACCTGCGGCCGCCAGGTGTCGGACGGCTGCTACGGCGAAACGCTGGACCTAGCGGTGGTGGCCGAGGACCATCCCCTCACCTACGGCAAGGGCCCCGCTCCCATCTACCGCACTCACGTGTCGGTAATGCACTTCTGGGTGCCGATGGAGCGCACCGGGGTGCCGTGGCCGGTGATCCAGTGCCCCGCAGGCATGGACGCGGGACCATGCCGGATCACGCTGTTCAAAGACCCGGCGGCCACTCCGCCGGAGGCTTACGAGTTCGCCACGCGCTGACCAGCGCAAAGGCCCAGCGAAAGGGCATCGGGGCAATCAACAACTGGGAGCGGATGACCGGGCTCGAACCGGCGACCTACACCTTGGCAAGGTGTCGCTCTCCCAACTGAGCTACATCCGCAGGACGGCCCAGCATAGCAAGCCGCCATAGGGGTACTCACAGCAATAGATCAGCTGCCAGCCGCCTCCAGCAGGGCCGCGGCCCGGTCGCCCAAGTCCAGATCTTGGGCCACTCGGCGGCCGGCGGGGCTCATCTTGGCCAGGGTCTTGGCCAGGACCTCGACCATGTGGTCGTCGCCCAGCTTGTCGGCCAATGCCTCGAACTGGGTTTCGAGGAATACCAGGCACAGGGCGTCTTCGTGGGTTTGCACACGGGGGTCGGTGCTCAAGCCCTGCTTGGCCACGATGGCCGACACCTCGGCGGCAAAGTCGTCGTCATAGCCCACCGCGGTGACGATGTCGGCCACCTCGGCGGCGTGGCGCTTGCCCTGGGCGGCCCGCCACCGCAGATAGCCGGCTCGGCCTTCTGGGTAATCGGTGCGAGGAAGCGCCCAACGCCGCAGGTGGTGGGCCCGGGCGGCCACCAGTTGGGCGTCGTCGGCATCGGGGTCGAGGCGCTGCACCCACTCGGTCATCAGCTCGGCGTGGGCCTGCTCTTTGGGCCGGGACTTGCCGTCGATTTCAATGGTGAAGGGATCGTCGGCGTTGGCCGCATCGATGGCTGCCAACGCGGCGCTTAGCCGGTTGCTCGGGGCCGCAGCGTCAGAGCCCATGGCGAAGGTCAGGAGTCGGCGGGGGGACGCAAATCCACCCGCAAGACGAGAAAACCGTCCTCGATGGCCCCGGTGGCGTCGCCGATAATGGCGAAGTCCTGGAAATCCTCCTGGGCCCGGCGGATGAACAGGGTCCGCTCCTCGCCGCCCACCGGCGGCAGCGGGCGGCTTCTCACCGCCTCGGCCCGCTCCCGGAACCGGTTGATCATCGCCTCCACGTCCAATTCGTCGGCCATCAACCGAGCGTATCTTCTGGCTCTGGGCTGTCCGACGAATCGCCGGCCCCCAGTCGGGGACTGTCTCCGGTGCGCACCCAGTAGATCAGCGTTCCCAAGAGGGCTATCACAGCCACCGCGATCAACAGGGCCATCACCAGCCGAACCTCGTCGTCGGAGTCAGACGGTGACGGGGTTTCGGCCGGCTGCTCCTGGGCGACCGGTTCAGACGATCCGGAGGCCGCCGCGCCTGATCCCCATGCCGCAGTCCCCCACAGCAGCAACAGGATCAAGCCATAGACCAGCAGCCGCCTCGCAGACTGGCCATGAGCACGCACGGTGTCCAGTCTCGCGCAGTGCAGTGCCGCCGCGGGTCCGCTCACCGCTGGTGTTGGGGACAGGAGTAGGTGGTGCGCCCGCCGATGGTCCGCCGGTCCAACAGCTCGCCGTCTCGGGGGCACGATCCGCCCCGCACTCGAGCCAGATGGAGGTCGCCGGTATGCGATCCTCCCCGATCGGCCAACTCGGCAACCGTGGAGCGGATCGCTTCGGCCAGCCGCCCTTGTTCGGCCCTGCTCAGCGAGCCCGCCTCCCGGGCCGGGTCCAGACCAATGCGCCACAAGATCTCGTCCACCAGCAGATTGCCCAGTCCGGCCACTCGCCGCTGGTCGAGCAACCGAGCCTTCAGCGCGGTTCGGCTGTTCTCCAGAGCCCCAGCCAACTGATCCGCGGTCAGCGCAAAGGCGTCGGGGCCCAGCCGAGTGTCATCGGGGTCCAATTCCACGCCGCCCAGGCGCCGGGGATCGACTATGACCAGGGTCCCCCCGTCGGCGAAGCCCAGCTCGAACCGCCGCCACTCGGGAACTTCCCGGGCACTGGAATACTCCAGCTTCTCGATGACCGCGTGGTCGTCCACCACCAGCCTCCCGGTCATGCCGAACCGAAGGCCCAGCACCGCGCTGGCCTGTTCGTCGGGATCGCCGAAGTCCATCATCAGGAGCTTTCCAATCCGGCGCACTCCGACAACGGTGCAGCCGTCCAACGCCAGACCAAGCGCGGCAGCATCGGCGCCCCCTTTGATGAACCAGCTATCGGGGGCATGGACGAGGGAGACGGTGCGGCCCACGGTGGCCGCCGCGGCCCGGCGGTAGTACTCGACCTCGATGATCTCAGGCAGTGAAACCGACCTCGATGTACTCGGCGGTCTCAGGCCGTGGCTTTGTCGGCGGCGTGCAGCAGGTCGGCCACCACATCGTCGCCGTGCTCCAGGCCCACTGACACCCGGATGGTGCCCGGCCCGATGCCCGCGGCCGCCAGCTCTTGGGGCGTCAACCCGGCGTGGGTGGTGGACGCCGAGTGGGTGACCAGGGTCTCGGGTCCGCCCAGCGACGTGGCGACTTGGGCCAGCCTCACCGCCTCCACGAACCGCTCCCCCGCCTCGTGCCCCCCGGCCAGGTCGAAGGCCAACAGCCCGCCGAACATGCGCATCTGCCGCTTGGCCAGCTCGTGTTGGGGGTGGGAAGCCAGGCCGGGGTAGCGCACTGTGTCGACTCCAGGGTGGTTCGACAGCGCCTCAGCCAGCTGTTGGGCCGTTGCGCTCTGGCGCTCAAGGCGAACCCCGAGGGTGCGCAAGCCCCGCAGGCCGTTCATGGCGTCGAACGGAGCGGCGTTGGCCCCCTGCAAGATGGCGAACGCCCACAGCGAGGCGATCAGATCGGCGCTGCCCGACACCACCCCCAGAGTGGCGTCGTTGTGGCCGCCCAGGCCCTTGGTGGCCGAGTGCACGCTGAGGTCAATCCCGTAGTCCAGCGGTCGGGTGATATTCGGCGGGGCGAAGGTGGCGTCCACCGCCTTCAGCGGACCTCGGATGGCGCCCAGCTCCTCCAAATCGACCAAGTCGAGGCAGGGATTGGCCGGGGTCTCGGCGAACACCAGCATGGTCCGGCCCGGCCGCACCGCGGCCTCAAACGCCCCCGGCTCGGTGCCGTCCACAAAGGTCACGTCGATACCGAAGCGGGGGCACACCGCCTGGAGCAGGAATTGAGTGCCGGAGTAAAGCTGGCGCTGGGCCACGATGTGGTCGCCCGCCGAGCACAGCCCCAGGATCACGCAGCTCACCGCGCCCATTCCCGATGCGAAGGCCCGGGAGGCCTCAGCCCCCTCCAACTCGGCCATGGCCTCCTCGAAGGCCGCCACCGTGGGATTGCCGTTGCGGGTGTAGTAGTGGCTCTCCGACGGGTCAAGCGCCATGCGCCGGCCAGCCTCAAGCGACGGAATGCGGAACGTGGTGGTGGGGTGTAGCGATGGGGCCAGCTCCGCTCCGCCCGAGCGCCGGCCGGCCAGCACGGCCAGGGTGTCGGGGTGGGTGAACCCCGCCGGATCGGGCGCAGCCACGGCTTCTCGGCTGTTGCCCGCCTCGTCCCAACCAGCCTCAGCCGACACTGCTGCCCACCTTCTCCAAGAAGTCCTTAATGGCCTGGCCCACCGCCTCGACTTCCAACAAGAAGCCGTCGTGGCCGTGCGGGCTCTCCACCAGGGTGTACACGCACCGGCCGCCGGCTGCCACCACCGCATCGTGGAGCTCGACCTGTTGGCGGGGCGGGTACAGCGTGTCGCTGGTGATGCTCAGCGAAAGCACCGGCGAGGTGATTCGAGAGACCGCCGCGGCGATGCCGCCCCGGTCCCGGCCGATGTCGTGCAGGTCCATCACCCGGTTGAGCACCAGATAGGTGTTGGCGTCGAACCGCTTGACCAGCTTCTCCCCGTGGTAGTCGAGGTACGACTCCACCTGGAACCGGTCCCACGGGCCGTACACCGAGTGGATGTCGAACAGCTCCCGGCCGAAGCGGTCCTCGAACACCTCATCGGACCGATACGTGATCTGGGCCAGCGACCGGGCGATGGCCAACCCGGCGTGAGGGCCTTGGCCGGGCGGGTTGTCGTAGTAGTCGCCCCCCCGCCAGTTGGGGTCCAGCGCCAAGGCGGTGCGGCCCACCGCCGACCAGCCGATCTGCTGGGCGCTGGCCGCCATGCAGCCGGCCAGCGAGCACACCGACCCCACCCGGTCGGGGAACATGACCCCCCACTCGAGGGCCTGCATGGCCCCCATGGAGCCCCCCACCACTGTCAGCCACCGCCGGACGCCGAGATGGTCGGCCAGCCGGCGCTGGGAGCGCACGATGTCGCGCACCGTCACCGTGGGAAACGACGAGCCATACGGCGTGCCGGTGTCGGGGTCGGGCGATGCCGGACCGGTGGTGCCCTGGCAGCCGCCCAGCACGTTGGCGCACACCACAAACAGCTCATTGGTGTCGAGGGCTTTGCCCGGACCGACCATCTCTCCCCACCAGCCGGGGGTGGGATGGCCGTGGCCGGCGACGCCTGACACGTGGGAGTCGCCGGTCAGAGCGTGGCAGATGAGCACCGCATTGGATCCGTCGGAGGCCAGCTTCCCCCAGGTCTCGTAGGCCACGGTCACCTTCCTCAGCGCTCCACCGCCCTCCAACTCGAAGGAGTGGGGGCGCGCCAAGGTGAAGAACTGGCGGTTGCCGGGAGGGTCGCCGGGCAGCCACGCCCCGGTTACCGGCAATTCGGCGCTGTAGCCCCGGGGATGGACCGCCGGGGTCACGCTATCGGCCGGCTCCGCGGGAGGACGCTGTTCGCTACTGAGGTTCTCGTCTGTCGGCATGGTCCTCCCTTCGTCTGTCTAGGGGAGGGTCACTGTCTCCGCAGCGGTCAAGCACGGACACTTGGTTGCGCCTGGCTGAGCCAGAAGCCACATCCCCCGCCGAAGCGGGTGAGCACCTTGGGTGTCCCTCCCAGGTTGCTGGACTCCCCATCCGAGCACGCTGACTCGGGCGGCAAGCCGCTCTTGATGTATCCCACCAGGGTAGCGGAGCCCAGATATCCGGCTCAACCTTTTATGGGCCAACGGATCAGACGGGCTCAGCCACCGGATCCCATCGGTCTAGGGCATCCAGCCGATCGTCGTTGGAGAACATCTCCACGATGGGGACGTCCAACGACAGCCGGCGCTGGAGTCTCTTGACCTCGAGCTCCTCGTTCCACAGCGACAACGTGACGGCCATGCCCGTCTCCCCGGCCCGGGCGGTGCGCCCCGAGCGGTGCAGATAGGTCTTGTGGTCGGGCGGCGGGTCGTAGTGGATCACCACGTCCACATCGTCGATGTGCAGTCCCCGGGCGGCCACATCGGTGGCCACCAGCGCCTGGATATCACCGGAGGCGAACCGGGCCAACGACTGCTCCCGCGCCTTTTGGCGGAGGTCGCCGTGGATGGGCTCGGCTCGCACGTTCTCCGCTTTGAGTTTGCGGCTGAGCCGGTCGCATCCGTGGCGGGTGGCGGAGAACACCAGCGCCCGGTTGGAGGCCCGGATGATGGCCGCAGTCACCTTGACCTTGTCCATCTCATGGACGGCCACGAACCGGTGCTGCATCTCGTCCACCGTCACCTGCTTGGACTGCACCTCGTGGCGCACCGGATCGCTCTGGTAGCGCCGCACGAGGGCGTCCACCGCCCCGTCGAGGGTGGCGGAGAACAGCATGGTCTGGTGGCGGGACTCCACATGGCGCAGAATCCACTCCACCTGGGGCAAGAACCCCATGTCGGCCATGCGGTCGGCCTCGTCCACCACCACGATCTCCAGCTTGGCCACCGACACTGCTTTGCGGTCGATCAGGTCGATGAGCCGTCCGGGGGTGGCCACGATGATGTCCAGACCGGCCTCGATCCTTTTGATCTGGGCTTCGATTGGCGCCCCGCCGTAGACCGGAGCCAAATCGAGGCCACGGCACCGGGCCAGCGGGCGCAGCTCCTTGGCCACCTGCACGGCCAGCTCCCGGGTGGGAACCAGGACTAGGCCGCGCACCCAGTGGGAGTCGGCCCGGGAGAGGTTCTCCACCATGGGCAGGCCGAAGGCCAGGGTCTTGCCCGACCCGGTCTTGGCCTTGCCGCACACGTCCAGGCCGGCAAGGGCGTCGGGAATGGTAAGGGTTTGAATGGGGAACGGAGCGTGGATGCCCCGCTCCTTGAGCGAGGCCACCAGGTCTGAGGCCACGCCCAAAACGCGGAATTCTTCTGTCATCTGTGATCCGGGCTGCGAAAGGAAGCGGAATGATCGCCAGCCCGCGTCTTCAGGATACCGGGTTCAGGTCTCCAAAGAGATGTTTTCGGCGGGCTCGTCTTTCGACTCCGGCTGTTCAGGCGAGGCTTCTTCGGGCGCCAACTCGTCGGAAGACGGCTCGTCGGGAGCCTGTTCCCCGGATTGATCACTGCCGTTTCCACCCCGGCCGTAGATCAGGTAAGCCACCGAGCCGAGGATCAGGGCCAGCATCACCCAGATGTTGACCCGCACTCCGGCCAGCTCGCTGGCGAAGTCAACCCTGATGAACTCGATCCACAGCCGGCCAAGGGAGTACCCCAGCACGTACAGCCCGAACAGGCGGCCCGGCTTCAGCGTGAAGCGCTTGCCTATCCACAACAACGCTCCGACCAATGCCAGATTCCAGATGCACTCATACAAGAACGTGGGGTGGAAGGTCTCATCGTCGAGATATTGCAGCCGGCGGTGTTCGGGATCGATCTCCAGCGCCCACGGCAAGTCGGTGGGCCGCCCGTACAACTCCTGGTTGAACCAGTTTCCCCACCGTCCGATGGCCTGGCCCAGAGGCAGGGCGGGGGCCACCGAATCAGCAATATCGGACAGCGGGATGCCCTTTTGGCGGGCGTATACCCACATGACCGCCGCAGCGGCGGCAACCGCGCCGGGTATGCCCAAGCCCCCCTCCCAGATCTTCCAGACCTCGCCCCAGTTGCCCTGGTAAGTCTTCCAGTCGGTGATTACGTGATAGATCCGCGAGCCGATCAATCCGGCGATCACCGCCCACACGGTTGTCGAGCTGGCCAACTCGGGGGAATGGCCCCGCTGGATGAACCGGCGGGCGAACAGCCAGGCCGCGGCCAAGACGCCGAGGGCAATCATGAGGCCATAGGCCCGCAGTTCCAGGGA
Organism: Candidatus Poriferisocius sp.; assembly: GCF_965204015.1. Lineage (GTDB taxonomy): Bacteria > Actinomycetota > Acidimicrobiia > Acidimicrobiales > Bin134 > Poriferisocius. The sequence goes on from NZ_OZ241965.1 coordinate 565,490, forward strand.
GCCGATGTCCAAGCTGTTGGAGCCGGGACTGGGAATCGATGCTGGCATCACCGCTCCACTCTGCCACGCGACGGCCCCGGTCACTTATCCCAGGCGGCGGGCGATCTGATTAGATTCTCCCCATGATCGACAGTGCGCGACAGATTGAAAACCTCATGTACACCTACGCCGAGCGGATCGACGCCGGAAACTTGGAGGGGGTGGCCGACCTGTTCGCCCACGGCCGGATCGTGGCCTCCCCCGACGCACCGGTGGAAACAGTGGTGGCCGGGCGCGACGAGGTGCTGGGGATGTACCAGGGCTCCACCCGCCTATACCCCTGCGGCACGCCCCGGACCAAGCACGTCACCACCAACGCCATCATCGATGTTGACGACGATGCCGGCACCGCGGCGGCCCGCTCTTACTACACCGTTTTCCAGCAGCTCGACGACTTCCCGCTCCAGCCCATCATCACCGGCCGCTACCACGACACATTCCACCTCATCGACGGCCAGTGGTGGTTCGACCAGCGGACCATGCTGGTGGACCAGTTGGGCGACCTCAGCCGCCACCTGCTGTTCGAACTGAAGCTGTAACCGCCGCGACGGCCTCGCCCATCACCGAAAGACAGCACCTATGACCGACTTGACCCCAACCAATTTGTTCGGCCTTGACGGCAAGATCGCCCTGGTCACCGGGGGCGGCCGAGGCATCGGAGCAATGATCGCCGAGGGCCTTTTGGGCGCCGGGGCCCGAGTGATCATCTCCTCTCGCCGACAAGAGCAGCTTGACGAGGCGGTAGCAGAGCTGTCGGCCATCGGCCCCGTGGAGGCCATCGCCGCCGACTGCTCCACCGAACAAGGCTGCGTGGGGCTGGCCGAGGCGGTCGGCGAGCGCACCGATCGGCTGGACATCCTGGTGAACAACGCCGGGGCCACCTGGGGGGCGCCGATGCAGGAGTTCCCCGACTCAGCGTGGGACAAGGTGATGAACCTCAACGTGAAGGGGGTGTTTCAACTGACGGTGGCCCTGCTCCCGCTGTTGGAGGCGGCGGCCACCCCCGAAGACCCGGCCCGGGTGATCAATCTGGGATCGGTGCAGGGGCTCCAGGCCCCCGACATCGAGAACTACTCGTACTCGGCCAGCAAGGCCGCGGTCCACCACATGACCCGGGTGCTGGCCAAGAAGCTGGGGCCCAGCCACATCACGGTCAACGCCATCGCCCCGGGGGCGTTCTACACCAAGATGATGGCCTACACCCTGGACACTTTCGGCGATGAGATCGCGGCAGCCACCGCACTGGGGCGGCTGGGTCAACCGGAGGACATGGCCGGGGCGGCCGTGTTCCTCTCGGGACGGGGCGGGTCGTATCTCACCGGAGCGGTCATCCCGGTGGACGGCGGCTACTCCACCACCCTGTAGAGAGCCTGTAGAGAGATAGCCGCCAATGTCTCCTGTGTTCATCGAGGTCCGGGCCAACGAGTACACCGGCCGAGAGGCCAACCCCAACGTCCCCTGGTCGGTCGACGAGTTGATCGCCGACGCGGTGGCCTGCGCTGAGGCCGGGGCGTCGGTCTATCACTTCCACGGCCGGGACCCCTCGACCGGGGCGCCGGTGTGGGATGCCGACACGCTGGGGGCGGTCATCGTTGGGGTGCGCGAGGCCTGCGACTTGATCCTCATGCCCACCCTGGGGGCCTCCACCGTGCCCGACCCCCACGCCCGGCTGGCCCCGGTGTTGGAACTGGCCGCCGATGCGGCCACCCGGCCCGAGCTGGCCCCCATCGACCTGGGCAGCTTCAACATCGACCCCTATGACCCGGCGACCGGCGCCTTCGGCAACCCCGACATCGTGTACATCACCCCGCTGCGGGCGCTTCGTGAGATGGTGGCCGCGTCGGCCGAGGCCGGGATGAAGCCGATGGGCGCGCTGTGGACGGTGGGATCGGCCCGGCTGCTGGCGGCGTTTCTTGACACCGGGGACATGGCCGCGCCGGCCTATGGCGAGGTGACGCTGTCGGACTCGTGGCTGTCAGGTCATCCGGCCACGGTGGACGGCATCGACGCCATGACCCGCTTTCTGCCCGACGACGGCCGGGCAGTGTGGGGCTGTTTGGCCTACGGGGCCGATCTGCGGCCCCTGGCCCCTGAGGTGATCGCCCGGGGCGGCCATCTCATCGCCGGGCTGGGCGACTATCCGTACCTGGAACTGGGAACTCCCACCAACGCCGACGTTGTGGCCGCGTTGGCCGGCTGCATCGCGGACTCAGGGGCTGAGCTGGCCACCGTCGGCAAGACTCGGGCAATGCTGGGCCTGGCTCCTGCTTCCTGAGCCTCGATCCGGTCAGGCCGCGTCCGGCACCCGGACCAGAAGCACGCCTTCGGGAGCATCGAGGCCGATGGCCGACTCGGCCACCGCCCCAGCAGACCGCTGGGAGGAGAACGCCAGCCGCCACTGCCCCGGCGGCAGCTGGAAGTCGGTGGCAATGTCGCCCACGTTGAGAGCGCACACGCAATCGCCCCGGCGGAATCCGATCACCGGTGCCGAGCGGTCGGTCAGCCACTCCATCTCGCCACCATGGAGATCGCCGAGCTCATGGCGCACGGTGAGGAGCTCCTGATACTTAGAAAGCACTGAGCCGGGGTCGTCTCGCTGGGCCGACACCGTGTCGGCGTCGGCTCGGTGCACGGGTAGCCACGGCTCGGCGCCATCGGTGAACCCGCCCGTCGGCCCCGGCGACCACGGCATCGGTGTGCGGCATCCGTCCCGGCCATCGGCGGAGTTCTGGTTCCGGATGGCCACCGGGTCCAGGCGCTGATCCAAGGGCACGTCCACATCTTCGAGACCCAGCTCATCGCCCTGGTAGAGGAATGGCAGGCCGGGCAGGGCGAACAGGAGCACGCAGTGGGCCAGCGACCGCGCCCGGCCCAGCCCGCCGCCCCCCAACCGGGTGGGCGCCCGGGGGTCGTCGTGGCTGCTGATGGCCCACGACAAGTCTCTCGGTGCGGCGTCGAGCGCATCTCTGAACGTGGACCACATGGCCGCCGGTTCCCAGGGAGTGTGCATGGGGGCGAAATAGAAGGCCCGGTGCAGCCCGTCTTGGTTGGCCACATACCGGCTCACTTGATTGGGATTGTTGTCCCTCAGGTAGACCTCTCCCAGAAGCAGGGCGTCATAGCGCTCCGCGATAGCCCTCCACCGGCGGTAGATGGCGGTGGTGCCAGATTGGTCGAGGTCGTAGCGATGGTCGTAGCAGCCGAACGCCTGACGAGGGCTCATGTCGGGGGTGACCGGAAACCGCTGCGGGTTGTCGGGCATGAGCATGTTCTTGACCAGGCCATGGGCCACGTCCACCCGGAAGCCGTCCACATCGCGATCCAGCCAAAACGTGAGCACGTCGTCGAACTCCCGCACCAGTTTGGGGTTGGACCAGTTCAAGTCGGGTTGCTCGGGCAAGAACAGATGCAGGTAGTACTGCTCGGAAGCCTCGTCGAAGGTCCAGGCCGATCCCCCGAAGTGCGAAACCCAGTTGTTGGGGGGTCCACCGCCCAAGGCCGGGTCCCGCCAGTGGTAGAAGCCCCGCATGGAGCTGTCCGGATCGGCCCGGGAGGCTTGGAACCACGGGTGCTGGTCGGAGGAGTGATTGGGAACCAGGTCGATCAGCACCCGGAGTCCCAGCCGATGGGCCTCCGCGATGCAAGCGTCGAAGTCGTCCAGCGTGCCGAACAGGGGGTCGACCCCGGTGTAGTCGGCCACGTCGTAGCCGAAGTCGCACATGGGCGACGGGTAGAAAGGGGTGATCCACACGATGCCCACCCCGAGCCAGGCCAGGTAGTCCAGCTTCTCGGTCAGGCCGGGGAAATCGCCGACCCCGTCGCCGTTGCCGTCGGCGAATGAGCGGATGTACACCTCATAGCCCACCTCGCGGTCCCACCAGCGCACGTTGTCTTGGGCCATGACCACCGAAGCCTTGCTGTTTGCTGGTGTTCTTGCTCAGTTGAAGCCGATGACGCTGCGCACCACGTCCCCGGCCTTCATGGCGGCAAAGCCGTCATTCACGTCGTCCAGCGTGATGGTGGCCGACACCATCTCGTCGAGCATCAGCCGGCCGTCGAGATAGAGGTCGACGAGACGGGGCATGTCCACCCGGAACACGTTGGATCCCATCAGCGACCCCTGGAGCCGCTTCTCGGACATGAACAGCTCCTGTCCCTCGATCTCCACCATGGTTCCCGGTGGGATCATGCCCATGACCGTGGCCGTCCCCCCGCGGCGGATCATGCCGAATGCCTGCTGGGCGGTGAGGGCCAAGCCAATGGCCTCATAGGAGTAGTCCACGCCGCCGCTGGTCAGCTCCAACACCTGCTCCACCGGGTCGCCGTCGGCGGGATTGACGGTGTGAGTGGCGCCTAAGCGCAGTGCGGTGTCGAGCTTCCGGGGCTCGAGGTCCACCGCAACGATGGTGGTAGCGCCGGAGATGCGGGCGGCTTGGATCGACGATATGCCGACCCCGCCGCAGCCGATCACCGCCACCGAGGAGCCGGGCTCTACCCCGGTGGTGCGGAACACCGCGCCGGTTCCGGTGGTGACCCCGCAGCCGATGAGCGCGGCCCGGTCCAGCGGCATGTCATCGCGCACCTTCACCACTGCGTTCTCGTGTACCAGCATCTGCTCGGCGAACGACGAGAGATTGGCGAACTGGAACACCTCCTGGCCGCCCCGGCTGAGACGGGCGGGCTCGTCCTCAGCGCGGACGCACTCGGTCCGGCTCCTCAGGCACATGTAGGGCTGGCCGCTCAGGCACAACTCGCAGCGGCCGCAGAACACCGACAAACAGCAGATGACGTGGTCGCCGGGCTGCACTTCGCGCACGTCGGGCCCCACCGCCTCCACGATGCCAGCGGCCTCGTGGCCGAGCACTACGGGACGGGGTACCACCCAGCCCTCGGTCTCCATGAAGTGCAAGTCGCTGTGGCACAGCCCCGACGCCGCCGTCTGCACCAGCACCTCGCGGCCGATTGGGGCAGCCACGGCCACCTCGTCCACCACCAAGTCTTCGTGCCCGTCCAGAAACAGCGCTGCTCTCATGAGTTCCTCCTCAGTCTGACCCAGGGCAAGCTTCGCCAAACTACCAACGGGGGGCGCCTAAATGCCGAAGCTCTTGTGACGCTATGCGCCGGTCAGGAGCAACCGGAGGTGGAGCCGCAGTCGGGGCAGGCGTGGCAGCTTCCGGCTCGGACCATGAGCACACCGCAGTCGAAGCACACGGGGGCAGCCGAGTCGCGGGGGGTTTGCCGGGTAAACGGCGACGGGGGGTCGGGCTCCACGACGTCGCCGGAAACGGTGACCGGAACCTGCTCCTCCACCCCGGGCAGGGTGGGCTGGATGCGCTCGTCGGTGGTGTAGATGGCCAGGCCATGGCGCTCCTCGGGCTCGAGGTACTCCACCGCCAGGCGGCGGAACAGGTAGTCGAGGAGGCTGGTGGCGATGCGGATGTCGGGGTCGTCGGTAATCCCGGCCGGCTCGAAGCGCATGCCGGTGAATGCATCCACATAGGCCCGCAGCGGCACCCCGTATTGCAGGCCATGGCTGATGGCCATGGCGAATGCGTCCATCACTCCGGCCAGCGTGGAGCCCTGCTTGGACACACGGATGAATATCTCACCGGGGCGGCCGTCCTCGTACTCCCCGACGGTGGCGAAGCCCTTGCATTCGGCCACCCGGAACTCAAAGGTCCGGCTGGTGCGGGACCGGGGCAGCCGGCGGCGCTCAGGCTGCGGCGATGCCGGCGCCGTCGCCGAGCCCGGGGTCTGGTCGGGCTGGGCAGCCGAGGCGTCGGAGACCGACAGGGGCTGGCCCAGCTTGCAGTTGTCCCGATAGACCGCCAGAGCCTTGACCCCCATCTGCCAGGCGTCCACCAAGAGCTGCTCGATCTCCGCCGCAGTGGTCTCCTCAGGGACGTTGACCGTCTTGCTAATTCCCCCCGAGAGCCAGGGCTGCACCGCAGCCATCATGGCCACATGACCGTTGGGAGAGATCACGTTGTCGCCCATGGAACAGGCGAATACTGGCAGATGGGCAGCATCCAGATGAGGGGCGCCCACCACCGTGCCCTGCTGGTGGACATGAGCCTCGATGTCGGCAACCTGCGCGGGGCTGTAGCCCAGCCGGTATAGCGCCCGATCCACCGTTTGGTTGACGATGGGCATGGTGCCGCCGCCCACCAACTTCTTGGTCTTGACCAGGCCCAAGTCTGGCTCGATGCCGGTGGTGTCGCAGTCCATCATGAACGAGATGGTGCCAGTGGGGGCCAGCACGGTGGCCTGCGAGTTGCGGACGCCGACCGTGTCACCCCACTCCACCGCGGCGTCCCACGCGGCTCGAGCCGCGTCCAGCACCTCTGACGGCACCGGCTCGCCTTCCAGTCGGCTCAAGGCATCGCGGTGCATCCGCAGCACCCGCCGGGTGGGCTCCTGGTTCTCGGCGAACCCCTCGAACGGTCCAAGGCGGGCGGCCATGCGGCCCGAGGTCTCATAGGCCACCCCGGTCATCAGCGCGGTGACGGATGCGGCCAGGCCTCGGCCCTCGTCTGAGTCATAGGCCAAGCCCAAGGCCATCAGCATGGCTCCCAGGTTGGCGTAGCCCAGACCCAGCTGGCGGAACCGGCGGGTAGTGGCCCCGATCTGCTCGGTGGGATAGTGCGACGGGCCGACCAAAATCTCCTGGGCGACGGTCATCACCCGAACCGCCGCGCTGAATCCCTCCACGTCAAACGTGCCGTCGTCGTCGATAAACGACAACAAGTTCAAGCTGGCCAGGTTGCAGGCCGAGTTGTCCAGGTGGAGGTACTCCGAACAGGGATTGCTGGCGGTGATGCGACCGGTGTTGGCCGCGGTGTTCCACCGGTTGATGGTGGTCTCGAACTGCACCCCGGGGTCGGCGCACTCCCAGGCGGCCTCGGCGATCTGAGCCAGCAGGCCCCGAGCCGACACCGTCTCCACCACCTCGCCGGTGGTGCGAGCTGTCAGATGCCACTTCTCGTCATCGGCCACCGCCGACATGAACTCGTCGCTTAGCCGCACGGAATTGTTGGCGTTCTGGTACTGGATGGAGTGAACGTCGGCGCCGTCGAGATCCATGTCGAATCCGGCGTCCCGCAGCGCCCGGGCCTTGCGCTCTTCGACGGCCTTGCACCAGACGAACTCCTCCACGTCGGGATGGTCGGCATCGAGCACCACCATCTTGGCCGCCCGACGGGTCTTGCCCCCCGACTTGATGGTGCCGGCCGAGGCGTCGGCGCCCCGCATGAAGCTCACCGGGCCACTGGGGGCGCCCCCGCCGCTCATGCGCTCTTGCCGGGACCGGATGCGGCTCAAATTGACACCCGCCCCCGACCCTCCTTTGAAGATGCGGCCCTCTTCCCCGTACCAGTCGAGGATCGACTCCATGGTGTCGTCCACTGACAGGATGAAACAGGCGGACGACTGCGGCACGGCGCCGGAAACCCCGAGGTTGAACCAGACCGGCGAGTTGAACGCGGCGCGCTGGCGTACCAGCAGCCAGCGGAGCTCGTCGGCAAACGCCGTGGTCTCCTCCGGCTCGGCCAGGTGCCCCGACTCGGTGCCCCACGCCACCAGCGTGTCCACCACCCGGTCGATGACCTGGCGCAATGAGGTCTCCCGCTCCGGGGTCCCCAACCCGCCCCGGAAGTACTTCTGGGTCACGATGTTGCCCGCGTTGACCGACCAGTCAACCGGGAACTCCACATTCGTCTGCTCGAAGGCGACCTCGCCGTCGGCGCCGGTGATTCGGGCATCGCGGCGATGCCATTCCACCTCGTCGTAGGGATGGACATCGACGCGGCTGAAGTAGCGGCCCAGGCCGATCCTGGTGCGATCAGATGCCAGAGCCATCAGCACTCCTCAAAGGAATGCGGCTCTGTTGGGCGCATTCCACCTTCGTATTTTATTGGAAACGGTGTCGATTGAGGCTGCGGCGTGAGCGGCCAGGTCAAAGGGGCCTCATCAAGAGGCATGCCAACCCGTCTAATCGGCGGGCTGAACCCCCCAAGGAGTCGCCTGAACCCCACTATGGTCGTCGGCGTCAGCCACCATTCCGGCCCCCCACGCCGCAGCAGAAGCTCACCGTAGAGCATGCAGCCTGTGGACAGTAAGGAGAAGAAATGGGATTCCCTGTGGATTTCAGGTGAATTTCTGGAGACGTGACGGCTGGAGTCGCCTGCTACGGTCGGCGGCAGGTGGATCAGCTGCTCCCTCGGTTTGTCTCCGACGTCAATCCGGTCGCTCTGTATGCGTCTGATCGCCGCGATCCGCACCCTGACCGCCCGTGGCTGATGCTGAACATGGTCACCTCCGCGGACGGCGCAACGTCGAGCGGCGGCGTGTCCGGGAGCTTGTCGAGTCCCGAGGACCGAGAGGTGTTCGCCGCTATCCGAGCGGTGGCCGACGTGATACTGGTCGGAGCGGAAACCGTGCGACGCGAGAGCTACGGGCCGCCGAAGATCCGCCCGGAGTTGGCTGAGGGCAGAGCGAGCCGGAGCCAAGCACCGAGACCGCGCCTGGCCGTGGTGAGCCGCTCCCTGGATCTGGACTTCGCCGCCCCGCTGTTCGACGACAATCCCTCGCCGATGCTGTTCACCGTGGCCGACCCGCCCGCTGATCGGCTGGCCCGGGCCGAAGCGGTGGCCGCAGTCCACCGCCTGGGCGCCGACCGGGTGGAGTTGGCCGAGGTCTTGCGCCAGATTGGACAAGCGGGCGCCCGGGTGGTTTTGGCCGAAGGCGGGCCCAGCCTCAACGCCCAGCTCTTGGCCGCCGGGCTGTTGGACGAGGTGTGCTGGACGATCTCGCCGACGCTGGCCGGCGGCGACTCCCCTCGGATGGCGCAGGGCGCCCCGCCCCGGCGCGATCGGCTCCGGCTGGTGCGGGTGTTGGCCCAGGACCACACTCTGTTCTTGCGCTATCTCAGTCATTGACCGACCCTCAATGCCACCGCGCCCGGCTGATCAGCGGTTGACGGAGCTGACCGGCAAGGCGGTGTCGCCCGCGATCACATAAGCCGGCACATAGGCCGGCTCTGACTGGGACAGCCCCGCGGCCGGAGCCTCGGGGGACAGCGACCAGTGGAGCTTGGCGGCCAGAAATGAGCTCGCCCACAGGAAGAGAAAAAACGCGGACACCATCAGCGCCCTTCGGAACCAGTACACCTTGGCCGGCAATCGCCGGGACACCGGCGGCTCACGGCGGTCGTTGGTCACCAACACCAATGCGGGCTCCAAAGCGGGCTGGGCCATTGGTTGATCAAACATGGGTAAAGCCATGTGACCATTGTCCAGACCGCGGTGACAGTTGGTTGGAAAACGGCTGTCTAGCTGGACGTTTGCAAATTCCAGCCCGGTATTTCACTGAGCGGTGAGCAGCGCCTCCAAGACGCGGTGGTAGGCCTCCAGCGCGGCCCTGTCCACCCGTTCCTCAGCGGTGTGGGCCAGAGTCGATTCTCCGGGCCCGAAGTTGGCCGCGGGGATGCCCCGCGCCGCGAAGAAGGCCACGTCGGTCCACCCCAGCTTGGACTTGATCTCCAGGTCGTTGTCGGCGATCAGCCGTTGCAGCACTGGGTGGCCCAGCCCCGGAGGAGCGGCCGGGGCGTGCTCGGTCACCTCAAATCGATCGTCGTCGCCCAACACGGGCGTCAACATCTCCCGCAGGATGTCCTCGGCTTCGTCGGGGCTGCGATCGGGAGCGTAGCGATAGCCCAGCGTCACCTCAGCCCGGTCGGGCACAACGTTTCCGGCCACGCCGCCCTCCACCGCCACCGCCTGAAGCGACTCCCGAAATTGGCACCCGTCTATCACCGGGGTGCGGGGTTCGTATGCCTCGGCCAGCTTGAGCACCGATCCCAGTCGGTGGATGGCATTCACTCCCATCCAGGGTCGGGCGGTATGGGCTCGGGCGCCGGCCAGCGTCACCACCGCCCGCATCGATCCTTGGCAGCCGGCCTCCACCGCTCCGCCGGTGGGCTCGCCCAGAAGGGCCACGTCGGTGGCCAGCAGGTCGGGGCGGACGTCGAACAGCTCCCGCAATCCGCTGTCGGCGACTCGCACTTCCTCGCGGGCGTAGAACAGCCACGTCACATCCACCTCTGGCTCGACCACCGCGGCGGCCAGCTCCAGCATCACCGCCAGCGCCGACTTCATATCGGCGGCTCCGAGACCCCACACCACGTCGCCGTCGATACGGGCGACGGCGTTGTTGTTGGGAGGCACTGTGTCGCTGTGGCCGCCGATCAGCACCCGCTGGGGTCGGCCCAGATCGGTCCGGGCCACCACGTTGTCTCCCACGCGTTCCACGGTGAGTCCCGACACCGCCCGCAGCCGCTCCTCGATGAGATCGGCGATTGTGCTCTCGTGGTAGGACACCGAGGCGATGTCGATCAGCTCGGCCGTTTTGGCCAGCAGATCAGCGCTCATGGCCTGCCCTGTCAACGATTTTCGCCGAACCAGACGTCGCCGACCCATTTAAGAGGCCTGCCTGTGGATAACCCATGTCTAAGTGGCCGCGCCGTGCTCGCGCAGTACATCGTTCAACTGGGCCTTGTCGTGGCGCTCGCCGGCCTCGAGATGCTTGATCACCAGCACGCAGGGCATGCCGAAGGTCCCCCCGTCGAAGGTGCGGGACCGGGTGGCCGACACCGCCACCGTCCAGTCGGGCACCACGCCGCGGCCCAGCTCCTCGCCGGTGGCCGCGTCGATGACCGGGATCGAGCCGGTGAGCACGCAGCCCGCGCCGAGCACCACGCCGTCGCCGACGCGGGCGCCATCGGCCACGATGCAGCGGCTGCCGATCAGGCAGTCGTCGCCCACGATTACCGGGGCGGCCTGAGGGGGCTCCAGCACACCGCCGATGCCCACGCCGCCGGAGAGGTGGACGTTGGCCCCGATTTGGGCGCACGAGCCCACCGTGGCCCAGGTGTCGACCATGGTGTTGGCCCCGACTCGGGCGCCGATGTTCACGTAGCTGGGCATCATGATCACGCCCCGGTCCAAGAATGATCCCCAGCGGGCCGATGCCCCGGGCACGACCCGGACCCCGGCGGCCTGATAATCGGTCTTGAGGGGGATCTTGTCGGCGTACTCGAACGGACCCAACTCCATGGTCTCCATCTCGGCCATGGAGAACAGCAGCAGGATGGCCTGCTTGAGCCATTGGTTCACCACCACTTCGCCGTTGCCGTTCACTTCGGCCACCCGGGCCTCGCCGGCGTCGAGCAGGCCGATGGCCTCGGTCACCGCGGCCCGGGCATCGGGGTCGCCCTCGGTGATCGGGGTCCGGTCATCCCACAGCGCCTCGATCCGGGCTTGCAGATCGCTCATGAGTTCAACCTCGCATTGTTCATCGTCATTTCCTCACGGTATCGCCGCATCAGGCCGCCATACGCTGTTCAAGCAGGTCGATTTGGGCGTCGGGGGCCACCGCAGCCACCCGGACGTGGCCCGCCCCTGCTGGGCCGTAGAACTCGCCCGGGCTGACCAGGGCCCCCATTTCCTCGGCCACCCGGCGGGCCAGGGTCCAGCCGTTGCCGTCAGGAGACGCCACCCACAGATACAGCCCGCCTCCGGGGAGGGCCACCTGCGGGTCATAGGCCATAAGGAGCGACCGCAGGCGGTTCAGCCGTGAGGTGTACACCGCCCGCTGGGCATCGACGTGGGTGTCGTCATTGAAGGCGGCCACCGCAGCAGCTTGCGCGGGGCCGGGAATCATCATCCCGGCGTGCTTGCGCACCTCGGACAAGTAGCCCACCAGCTCGGGATCGCCGGCATAGAACCCGGCCCGGATTCCGGCCATGTTCGACCGCTTCGACAAGGAGTGCACCGCCATCACTCCCTGGGCACCGTGATGAAGGATGCTGGCACCGGCATCGGCGCCCCAGGTGAATTCGATGTAGCACTCGTCGCTGAACACCGGCACCCGGTGATCTCTCCCCCATTGGGTAATGGCCGCCAGGTCTTCGAGTCCACCCGCAGGATTGCCGGGCGTGTTGACCCACAGGCACAGGGCACGAGCGGCATCGCTTGGATCCACCGCATCGAGGTTGAGGCACCACTGGGCGTCCACCGGCACCGCGATGGCCCGACAGCCGGCCAGTGCCGCGCCCATGGCGTACGTCGGATAGGAGATGGCCGGGTACAGCACGGTGTCGCGGCTGGGATCCCGCAGCTTCAGATAATGGGGCACCGACGCCACGAGTTCCTTGGTGCCCACACATCCGGCGATGGCGACCTCGGAAGTGTCGACGCCGAATCGGCGGGCCAGCCAGCCCATCGCCGCCTCCCGGTAGCCAGCCGAGCCCAGCGATGCCGGGTAGCCCCGCTCGGCGCCGGAGGCCGACAGCGCCTCAACCACCGCCGACGGGGGCGGGTCCGACGGCGCGCCCACCGAAAGGTCGACACAGCCACTGTTGAAGGTGTCGGCCACCTCCCGCAGCTCGTCGAGGCTGTCGTAGGGATAGGGCGGGGGAACGAAACCGGCCACTATCCAATTACCCACTCAGACAATCGAGAAGCCGACGCCTCATCAAGGCGGGCCTGGATGCGATAGCCGACATCGTCGGTGTCGGTGGCCAGCACATGGCCGGCCCGCTGCACCGCGGCCAGCACCTCACCTCGGGCATAGGGAACGTGCAGCTCGACGATGATCCCGCTGGAGCGCAGCTCGTCGGCCATGGCGGCCAGCAGCTTGTCGGTTCCCTCGCCGGTGGCCGCCGACACCATGACGGCGTCCTTGTCGGCGCCGAGGGGGATGTCGCGGCCGGCCATCAGGTCGCTCTTGTTGTACACCAGCAGCTCGGGAACCGCCCCGGCGCCGATCTCTCGCAGCACTTGTCGCACCGCGGCGATGTGGGCATCGGGGTCGGGTCCAGCGGCGTCCACCACGTGCACCAACAGGTCGGCCTCGGCCACCACACTGAGCGTTGACCGAAACGCCTCCACCAGCTGGTGGGGCAGCTTCTGGATGAAGCCGACGGTGTCGGTCAACAACACCCGCTCCCCGCCGGGCAGCTCCAGTCGGCGGGTGGCGGCGTCGAGGGTGGCGAACAGCCGGTTCTGCACCAGCACATCGGAGTCGGTGAGCCGGTTGAGCAGTCGGGACTTGCCCGCGTTGGTGTAGCCCACGATGGCCACCGCGCTCTGGGCCGACTGCCGTCGGCTCCGGCTCTGCACGTTGCGGTTCTTGGCGATGTCGCGGAGCTGGGCCTCCAGCTTGTGGATGCGGCGCTGGATGCGGCGGCGGTCCACCTCCAACTGGGTCTCGCCCGGTCCCCGGGTGCCGATCCCGCCGGCCTGCTGGCTGAACCCGCCGCCCCGGCGCAGGCGGGGCAGTCGATAGCGGAGCTGGGCCAGCTCCACCTGAGCCTGGCCCTCTTGGCTGCTGGCGTTCTGGGCGAAAATGTCCAAGATCACCGCGGTGCGGTCGATGGCCGTGCGGCCGAGGATCTTCTCCAGGTTGAACTGCTGGGCCGGGCTCAACTCGTCATCGAACACCACGGTGTCGGCGTCGACCCCCTGGCACACTTCCAATATCTCGTCGACTTTGCCCTTGCCGATGAACGTGGAGGGATCAGGCGCTTTGCGGCGTTGGACCAGACGGCCAACCTCGTCGGCGCCCGCGGTGTCGATGAGCTGGGACAGCTCGTCGAGGTCGGCCTCGGTGCGGTCTGGGTCGGCACCTCCGAGGGTGACGCCCACCAGCACGATCTTCTCCCGAAAAACCCGCTCGATGAACGCGCCCGACTCCCCGCCATGGGTTCCAAATCCGCCTCGGTGGGTCTCCGCTTCGCCGCCGTGGCCGGAGCGTCTCCGGGAGCGCCTCCCGTTGTCACCCATAGTTCACCGTCGCGATGTACTCCGCCGGACCGACCAGCACCGCGGTGTCACCCAGCTCCACGGTGACATCACCACCGGGCATCGACACCGACACCACCGGTCCGACCATTCCCCATTGGTGGGCCGCCTGGGCGGCGGCACATGCTCCGGTTCCACACGCCTCAGTCACCCCGACCCCTCGTTCCCACACCCGCATATCGATTCCGCCTGAGGTGGCGCTGATGAACTCCACATTGATTCCGCCAGCCACGCGGGAGAGCTCGGACCCGTTCCTGGCCACGTCGATCTGATGCACGTCATGGACTCCCACCACCAGATGAGGGTTGCCCACATCGGCGGTGGAGAAGTGATCAGCGAATCCGTGATTGCGGAGGTAGTCGGCGACCTCTCCCACCTCGAGGTCAGGGCCTCTACCGATCGGCCCCATGTCGACTCGAGCCTGCACCACGGTGGGATCTTCGGTCGATTCAACGCTCACGGTTCGAATCCCGGCATCGGTGCCAATGGAGAGCTCACGGTTGGAGCCGCGGTCGTCGTGTAGGACGAACGCCTGGGCGAGACACCGGATGCCGTTGCCGCTCATCTCGGCCCGGGTCGCATCGGCATTGAACAGCACCATGGTCACATCGGTGTTTGCCCCAGCATCGCCGGGCAGGCCGAAGATGAACCCGTCAGCACCCACACCGCGGGTGCGGTGGCAAGCGGCTTCGGCCAGCGCCGGGGCGTCGGCGGGCAGCGCATCGGCCAATGCGATCAAAAAGTCGTTTCCCAAGCCGTGGTGCTTGGTCAGTTGCATCGTCCCAGTCTGACAAGTTCTGCCCGCCGTTCCGCGCACCATTTGCACGTTCACTCCTGAGCAGTGTGCGTAGGCATGCGGGAGAGGGCCTCGTCAGCCAGCGACTCGGCGTCGGCATCAGCATCCAGCCAGACGATACGAGGGTCGCGCCGGAACCAGCGCTCTTGGCGGCGGGCAAACTTACGGGTGCGGGCCACAGCCAGCGCCACGGCCTCATCCAGCGACATTTCGCCGTTGAGATGCTCGAAGAGCTCCTTGTAGCCCAGGGCCTGCGACGCGGTGCGCGACAGCGGCGGGTGGCGGTCGACCAGTGCCTCCACCTCGGCCAGAAACCCGGCCTCCATCTGCTGGTGGTAGCGCTGCTCGATGCGACGGTCGATCTCGGCTCGAGACAGCGACAATCCGAATTGGGCGATGCCGCGGGGTGGGTACGTGCTCAGCCCCGGCCCGTACGAGGAAAACGGGCGGCCGCTGCCCACGGTCACCTCTAGGGCCCGGACGATCCTCCGTCGGTTGGTGGGCTCCATGCGGGCCGCGGCCACCGGATCGAGCTCAGCCAGACGGCGGTGCAGGGCTTCGGTGTCGGCCTCCTCTTCCAGGGCGGCTGCCGCCTCGGGATAACGGCCGGGAATCTCCAGATCGTCGATCACCGCCCGGTGGTAGAGCCCGGTGCCCCCCACCAGCACCGCCCTCCGGCCCCGCTCGGCAATCTCAGACCGAGCTTGGCGGGCCGCTGCTTGGAACATGGTCAGGGAGTAGTCCTCCGACGGGTCGGCCACATCGACGAGGTGGTGGGTCACCTCGGCCCGCACCGCGGCAGTGGGCTTGTCGGTGCCGATGTCCATCTCCCGGTACACCTGCATGGAGTCCACCGAGATGATCTCGGTATTGCCCAGCCGGCGGGCAATGGCCATCCCCACAGCCGACTTGCCGGTAGCGGTTACTCCGACAACAGCCAGCGCGCCCGACGCGCCACCGACTTCGGAGGACGGGACGCTGCTCAGAGCGCGGCCACCGGGATCCGGGTTCGCCACCGGGGTGGGGCAGTGACCTCGGCCAACTCGCCCCGCAGATGGTGGGCGCCCGCTGATGTGACATCGACGGCCGCGAACGTTCCCGGCTTCAGCTTCTGCGGGGAGGGGAAGTGGACCAAGCGGTTCTGGCGGGTCCGGCCGGTGAGCACTTCGGGATCTCGTTTCGACGGGCCTTCCACCACCACCTCTTCGCGACGGCCGATCCGGGCCTGATTGCCCCGGCGGCTAGAGCGCTCGACCACTGCCCGGAGCCGCTCGAAGCGGTCCCCGACCTCGTCGGGGTCGCAGAACTGGTCGGCCATGTCGGCGGCCTCGGTCCCTGGTCGAGGAGAGAAGATGAAGGTGAAGGCCGAGTCGTACTCGGCTTCGGCGGCCACCAACAGGGTCTGCTCGAAATCGTCTTCGGTTTCGCCGGGGAAGCCCACGATGATGTCGGTGGACACCGCCAGGTCGTCCACCGCGTCCCGAGCAGCCCGCAGCCGCTCCAGATACCGCTCTGCGGTGTAGCCCCGGTGCATGGCGGCCAGCACGCGGTCGCTGCCCGATTGCAGGGGCAGGTGCAGGTGCTCGCACACCGCGGGAACCTCGGCCATGGCCTCGATGGTCTCAGGCCGCAGGTCTTTGGGGTGGGGGCTGGTGAACCGGATCCGCTCGATGCCCTCCACCGCACCCACGGCCCGGAGCAAATCGGCGAACAATGGGCGTAGCGGCACCCGCTCGCCGGCCTGGCGGCGATCCCGCTGAAGATCGCGGCCGTAGGAGTTCACGTTCTGGCCCAACAGCGTGATCTCGGTGACCCCGCCCTCGACCAGATCGGCGGCCTCGCCCACCAGCAGTTCCAGCGGGCGGCTGATCTCTGCTCCCCGCACCGAGGGCACGATGCAGAATGCACACGAGTTGTCACAGCCCACCTGGATGGTCATCCACGCCGCGTAGGGGGCGTCGCGGCGCACCGGCAGCGCTGAGGGGAAGCTGTCGCGGTCGTCCTCAACCGCCTCCTCCAGGATCTCGATGACGGGCCCGTCGGCCGCCGACCCGATCAGCTCGGCGGCCCGGTGTACGTTGTGGGTGCCGAACACCACGTCCACGTGGTCGGCCCGCTCCTGGATCAGCTCCCGGTCTTTCTGAGCCAGACAGCCGGCTACCGCGATCTGCATGTCGGGACGGGCCTGCTTGAGCCGCTTGAGGTGGCCGAGCTGTCCGTAGAGCTTGTTGTCGGCGTTCTCCCGGATGCAGCAGGTGTTGAGCACGATGACGTCGGCCGACTCCATGGCGTCGGCCGAGGTCATCCCATCGGCCTCCAGCAGTCCGGCGATGCGCTCGGTGTCGTGCTCGTTCATCTGGCACCCGTAGGTGCGGATGAAATAGCTGCGGCTCACCCCGCCAGGCTACCTGTCGGCCTCCAGTGGCCCACTAACCGGTTTGTGAGCCCACAAACCGGTTTGCGGCGGGCCTCCTAGCCGGTTTGGGCGGCGGCGTCCTCGGTGGCCTCGGCAGCCTCGGCGTCATCCTCGGCTGGGGGGTTCACGGTGTTCCACACCCGGTCAGTGATCTCCACCATGATCTCGGGATGCTCGGCCAAGAACGCCTTGGCCTTCTCCCGGCCCTGGCCGAGGTGCTCACCCTCGTAGGTGAACCAGGCCCCGGACTTCTCGACAAAGCCCAAGTCGACGCCCACATCCAGCAGCGAGCCCTCCCGGCTGATGCCCTTGGAGTACATGATGTCGAACTCGGCCTGCCGAAACGGCGGGGCCACCTTGTTCTTGACCACCTTCACCCGGGTGCGGTTGCCGATCACATCCACCCCCTGCTTGAGGGACTCGATGCGGCGGATGTCGAGGCGGACCGACGAGTAGAACTTGAGCGCCCGGCCGCCCGGCGTGGTCTCGGGCGAACCGAACATCACGCCGATCTTCTCCCGAAGCTGGTTGATGAAGATGCACACCGTCTTGGACTTGTTCAAGTTGGCGGTGAGCTTGCGCAGGGCTTGGGACATGAGGCGGGCTTGCAGGCCCACATGGGTGTCGCCCATGTCACCCTCGATCTCAGCCCGGGGGGTGAGGGCGGCCACCGAGTCGATGACGATCACGTCGAGCGCACTCGACCGGATCAACATGTCAGCGATCTCCAGGGCCTGCTCGCCAGTATCGGGCTGTGAGATCAACAGCTCGTCCACGTCAACACCGATGGCTTTGGCGTAGATCGGATCGAGGGCGTGCTCGGCGTCGACGAACGCGCAAATCCCCCCGTTCCGCTGGGCCTCAGCCACCGCATGCAGCGCCAGGGTGGTCTTGCCCGAGGATTCCGGGCCGAAGATCTCCACCACCCGGCCCCGGGGCAGCCCCCCGACGCCCAGCGCCAAGTCGAGGGCCAATGCCCCAGTGGGGATGGTCTCGATGGCCATGGTGCCCTTCTCGCCCATCTTCATCACGGCGCCTTGGCCGAATTGCTTCTCGATTTGGCCGAGGGCCATCTCTAGTGCCTTATCTCGCTCCACATCTCCTCCTTAAGGTCATGGGTATCGCGGCTGCGAGTTCACGGGGGAACGTTGAGCCACACTCTAAAGACGACCAGTGACAGTTTGTCCCCGAGTAATGACATCAGCGTAGTTACGATGCCCGAATTTCACAAGCACCCCGCCGCTCCTGCCTGCCTGTTTCCCACAAAAATCCGATACGGTGAGCGGTATGTCAGAGATAGCGTTCAGCGACGAGGAACTGCGCGAGCGGCTGACCGCCGAGCAGTACCACATCACCCAGCAAGCCGGCACCGAGCGGGCCTTCACCGGTATGTACTGGGACTGCAAAGACGAGGGCGTGTACCGCTGCCGGGTGTGCGACGCAGTGCTCTTCTCCTCGGAGGCCAAATACGACTCAGGAACCGGCTGGCCGTCGTTCTACGAGGAGGTCGGCGAGGGCAAGGTAATCCGCCACGTCGACCAGAGCCACGGCATGGTCCGCACCGAGGCGGTGTGCGCCGCATGCGGCGCACACCTAGGCCACATCTTCCCCGACGGCCCCCACCCCACCGGCGAGCGCTACTGCATGAACTCGGCATCGCTTAGGCTCGACCGCGATCTCACCGGAGAGGAGAACTGAAATGGGAAGACTGGACGGCAAGGTGGCCCTCATTTCCGGGGGCGCCCGGGGCCAGGGCGAGGCCGAGGTGCGGCTGTTCGCCGCCGAGGGCGCCAAGGTGGTGTTCGGCGACGTGCTCCACGATGAGGGCGAGGCGGTAGCCGCCGATGTGGGCCCCAATGTCCACTACATCCCCTTAGACGTAACCGACGAGGGGGCGTGGCAGAAGGCGGTGGACGAAACCATCAACCGCTACGGACCGCCCAACGTCCTGGTGAACAACGCCGGGATCCTCCTGTTCGGGGTGTCGATGGTGGACACCTCCCTCGACGACTACATGCGGGTGATCAACGTCAATCAGGTGGGCGTTTTCTTGGGCATGAAGTACACAGTGCCGGCCATGATCGAGGCCGGCGGCGGGTCGATCGTGAACATCAGCTCCACCAACGGGCTGGCCGGCTACGGCGGCACCGTGGCCTACACCGCCTCCAAGTTCGCTGTCCGGGGCATGACCAAGAACGCCGCCCTGGAATTGGGCAAATACGGCATCCGGGCCAACTCCATCCACCCCGGAGGCGTGGACACCGCCATGACCGCTCCCGACACCCTGGGCGACGCCATCTCCGACGAGGACCGCGAGGCAACCTACGCCATGCTCCCCCTTGGCCGGGTGGGCCAACCCGAAGAGATCGCCCGCCTAGCCGTCTATCTCGCCTCCGACGAATCCTCCTACAGCACCGGCGCCGAGTTCGTCGCCGACGGAGGAATGCTCTGCGGAGTAGTCAATCCCGAGGTCTAGAACAAAGAGCAGGCCCCTCAATCCTCAAGAGGGGCCTATCTGCCAGCCAGAACCCTCATACGGAGGTTGTTGAGGATTGAGACGGTGGTGAACTGGCGGGTGCGCTCGCGGTCGAAGGGGAACTTGACCTTGGTGGCCTCGACCTGGCCGTTTACCAGGGTGGCCATCCAGACGGTGCCGGGGTCCTCTCCGTCTAGGGGGTCGGGGCCGGCCACGCCGGTGACAGCTATGGCGCAATCGGCTCCCAGCAGCTTGGCGGCGCCGTGGGCCATGGCGGTTACGGCCTCCTCGCTGACCACCGGGCCTTCGGGTACGTCTAGTAGGTCGAACTTCACGTCGCTGGCGTAGGACACCAGGCCTCCTCGAAACACGTCGCTGGCGCCGGGCACGGCTGTGAGGCGGGAGCCGATCAACCCGCCGGTGAGCGATTCGGCTAGCGCCAGCGTCCAGCCCCGGCTCCGCAGAGCATCAAGCACGGCGGACTCCATGGTCTCGTCGTCGACCCCGAACACGATGTCGCCGATGATGCCCCGCACGATCTGCTCCTCGTTGGCCAAGATCTCGTCCACCTCGACCTCGCTGGGGGCTTTGGCGGTGAGCCTTACCTTGAGGCCCTCCATGCCGGAGGCCAAAAAGGCGATGGTGCACTCGCCGGTTTCGTCCAGCCGCTCGATCTCCTCGTGCAGCTTCTCGGCCAGCCCCGACTCGGAGTCGCCCCAGGTGCGCAGCGTGCGGCTCTTGATCACGGCAGTGATCCCGGCCCGGAGCTTGAGGTCGGGCAGCACGCACTCCCCCACCATCTGCTGCATCTCCCAGGGCACGCCGGGCACGGCGTATACCGCCTTGCCGTTGGTCTCCACTTTGAAGCCGGGGGCGGTGCCGGGCATCACCGGCAGCACCTCGGCGCCGTCAGGCACGTCGGCCTGGCGCAGGTTGTTCTCGGGCATGGCCCGGCCCCGGCCTCCGAACACCCGGGAGATGCGCTCCACAATGTCGTCGCGTCGCACCAGCTCCACCCCCAGAGCAGCGGCGATTACGTCCCGGGTGATGTCGTCTTGGGTGGGGCCGAGCCCGCCGCACATGATCACCGAGTCGCTGCGCTCTAGGGCCTGTTCCAGCACCGCCTGCATGCGCCCGAAGTTGTCGCCCACCTTGACCTGGTGGTGCGAGTCGATGCCGGCCATCGCCAGCTGCTCGCCGATCCACGACGAGTTGGTGTCGACAATCTGGCCGAGCAACAGCTCGGTTCCAACCGCGATTACTTCACAATTCACGCAGGGAGGCTATACCGCCGCCCGCCCTCGGCTATTGGCCTGAGGCGGCAATGGCACCGGCTCGCCCGTCGGCCCAGTAGCGCCAGCCGGAATAGAGGGTGATGACCACCGCCAGCCAGATGGCCAGCGACACCGCCCAGTCGACGTCTTCCAGCGGGGGCAGGGCGGCCACCGTGAGGGCCACCCCCTGCATCAGGGTTTTGAGCTTGGCCGAGTGGCGGGCGGGAAGCGAGAGGCCATCTCGGGCCCATCGAGTGCGGGCCGCGCTCATCAGGAGCTCCCGCGCCGTGATGATCAGCACCGGCACCCAGAACAGGCGGTTCACGGCCACAAAGCACCAGGCCGCACCCAGGATCATCACCTTGTCGGCCAATGGGTCCAAGAAGGCCCCCCACCGGCTCTCGCTGCCCGACGACCGGGCCACCCAGCCGTCGTAGTAGTCGCTGGCCCCTAGCACCCAGCCCACGGCCACCACCGCCCACGACGTCCCCGCGCTGTCGGAGGCAGCCAAGATCAACACATACAGCAGGGGCGAGAGCAGTATCCGCCCCAACGTGATGAGGTTGGCGGTCAACCGCAGATCGGCCCACGTGTAGGCCCCCACTCCGCTCATGGCAACACCGCCTTGCTCACCGCGACACCGCCTCGGCCACCAAGTCGGGACCGTGGGCATCGATCACTCGCACGGTGTGGAACTGGCCGACGGCCAGATGTTCGGGCACCGAGACGATGCCGTCGATCTCCGGGGCTTCTCGATAGCTGCGGGCCATGCCGGGGGCGTCCACCAGAACTTCGACCTCCCGGCCGATGAGTTGGTCACGCTTGGCCGCGGTGATCTCGTCTTGGATCTCGGCTAGCTCCCGACGACGCTCAGCGGCCAATTCCGCAGGCACCTGATCGTCGAGGGTGGTGGCGTAGGTGCCGGCCTCGGCGGAGTAGGTGAAGAACCCGCACCAGTCCAACCCCACCTGGGCCACAAACTCCAAGAGCGCGTCGTGGTCGGCCTCGGTCTCTCCCGGATAACCCACAATGAAGTTCGACCGGAACACCGCTTCGGGCTGACGCTGGCGTATGTCGGCAATCCGAGCAGCGAAGCGATCGCCGTCGCCCCAGCGGCGCATCTTGGCCAGCAATGGCCGGGATACGTGCTGCAAAGACAGGTCGAAGTACGGCACACCGGTGGCGCAGATGGCGTCAATCAACGAGTCGGTGAGGTCGGACGGATACAGGTACAACAGGCGCACCCAGCGGACCCGGCGGCAAAGCGACTCCACCAGCGGAATGATCCCCCGCTCCCCCTGGCCCTGATCGCGACCGTAGGAAGCCAGGTCTTGAGCCACCAGCACCGCCTCTCGCACCTCGAGCGCCTCAACTTCAGACAAGATGGCCTCGGCCGAACGGGAGCGCTGGGGGCCCCGGAAGCTGGGAATGGCGCAGTACCCGCAACGCCGATCGCACCCCTCGGCGATCTTCACGTAGGCCCATGGCGCCTCAGCGGGCGGCCGGGGCAGGTTCAACAGGTCGAACTCGGGCAAATCGGTCGCCGAGGGCTTCGCCCCGATGCTGACCGGCACGCCGAAGCCGGCGACCCGATCGGCTTCGGGCAGGGCCTCGGCCAGCTCAGCGCCGTAGCGCTCCGCCATACATCCGGTGACCACCAACTCGGCATCGGCGGCGGTCGAGCGCAGCGCCAAAATCGTTTCCACCGACTCCTGGCGGGCCTCCTCAATGAAGGCACACGTGTTCACTACCACCAGATCGGCTTGGTCGGGGGCTCCGGCAGAAACCATCCCGTCGCGGACCAAAAGACCCGTGATCTTGTCGGAGTCCACCTGGTTCTTGGGACACCCCAGCGTCTCAATCCAAAACCGGCGCACCGTACCGAGATTAGGTGGAATCGAGGCCAGAACCACCAGCGCCAGCCGCCTGCTCCACCACCACCGCGGGCGCAGGATCCAAAGCCTCCTCCTCATGGTCGGAGATCAGAAACGGCAGCGACACCAGATACACGGCCAGCAACAGAGCGCCCTCCCACCACCGCTCCAAGCCGTCTCCCCGGAACATGAACAGCCAGGCGGCAACGGAGATGCCCATCATGATCCACACCGCCAACCCCGACAGGTTCCCGTCGACCAGCGGCCCGGGCCCCACCAGCGCCACCACGGCGCTCACCAGCAGGCTGTTGAACGTGTTGGATCCCAAGATGTTGCCCACTAGCAGGTCGGCCTCTCCCCGGCGGGCCGCCTGCACTCCGGTGATCAGCTCGGGCAGCGAGGTGCCGAACGCCACCAGCGAAAGCCCCACGAATCCCGAGCCCAGGCCCACCTCTTGGGCGATGTCCACCGCACCGGTCACCGCCAGCTGGGCACCGACCACGGTGGCGGCCAGCCCCAGCACGGTGCGGACCAGCTCGGCGGGCTGGCTGATCGGCTTGTCGGTATGGACGATGTCGGCGGCGCTGCCGTCGTAGGCCGGCCGCCACAAGATGGCGGTCATGGCCACCACGAAGGCCACCAGCAAAACGACGCCCTCCCAGCGCTCCAAACCATCCTGCACTAGCACCCAGAACAACCCCGCGGCGGCCACCGACACCACGCCCTCCCGCCACAGCGTGCTGTTGGCCACCCGGATGTAGCGGCCCCCCACGGCCACCGCCGCCACCAGGGCGGAGAAGCCCAGCACCAAGCTCAAGTTGGCCACGTTGGAGCCGACGATGTTGCCCACCCCCAAATCGACGTTGCCGTCGGCGGCGGCCAGGCCCGACACCAGCATCTCGGGAGCGCTGGTGCCGAAGCCTATGACCAGCGCCCCGATCACGATCGGCGAGATTCCCCGGGCGAAGGCCAGCCGGGATGCCCCGATCACCAGTTGGTCGGCACCCACCGCCAACACAAGTAAGCCTCCAGCCAGGAGCACCGCTGCTAACGCCACAGGAGGAGACTACCGACGCTCAGTCAGAATTCATGAAGGGAGTTCTTCGGGGGCCATCAACACCTCACGGGCCTTGGACCCCTCAGATGGCCCCACCACGCCCCGCTGCTCCATCAGATCCATCAGCCGCCCGGCACGGGCGAATCCCACCCGGAGCTTGCGCTGAAGCATCGACGTGGAGCCGAGCTGGCTCTCCACCACCAGCCTCATGGCCTGCACCAAGAGCTCGTCATCATCGTCGCCGCCACCGGCCGCGGCCGCCGACGGGGCGGGAGCCAGTGGATCGTCGTCGCCGTCTCCCCCGTCAGAGGTCACCTGTGTCGGCGTGCTGCTGTTTCCCATGGCGGCGGCCTGACGCCGCCAGGCGGCCACCACGCTGCGGACCTCGGCCTCGGTCACCCATGCGCCCTGGATGCGCTGGGCTGAGGTGGAAGTGGGGCTGAGCAGCAGCATGTCGCCCCGACCCACCAGGCGCTCCGCCCCCTGCTGGTCGAGGATCACCCGGCTGTCGGTTTGGCTGGACACCGAGAAGGCCAGCCGGGCCGGTATGTTTGCCTTGATCACACCGGTGATCACGTTGATGGACGGCCTCTGGGTGGCGATCACCAGGTGGATTCCCACCGCCCGGGCCTTCTGGGCGATCCGGCAGATGGAATCCTCCACGTCGCGGGGAGCCACCATCATCAGATCGGACAACTCGTCCACCACCACCAGGATGAGCGGCATCCGCTCCTTGGGCTCGGAGTCGTCGATCCCCAGTCGGCGGTCATTTTCGAAGACTCCCTGATCGCAGGCCTCGTTGTAGCCGTCGATATCGCGGACGCCCACCGAGGCCAGCACTTCATAGCGGCGGTCCATTTCCCGGCACGCCCAGGCCAAAGCGTTGGCCGCTTTCTTGGGATCGGTGACCGGCTGGGTGAGCAGATGGGGCACATGCTCGTACTGGGCCATCTCCACCATCTTGGGGTCGACCAGGATCATGCGCACCTGGTCGGGGGTGGAGCGCATGAGCACTGAGGTGATCATCGAGTTGATGCACGACGACTTGCCCGCCCCGGTGGCCCCGGCGATGAGGATGTGGGGCATTCGAGACAGGTCCATCATCACCGGCTTGGCGTTGATGTCCCTCCCGATGGCTACCTCCAGGGGATGGGTGGCCTTGCCGGCTTCGGCCGACGCCAGAATCCCGCCCAGCGATACCACTTGGCGGTCGCGGTTGGGCACCTCCACGCCGATGGCCTGACGCCCGGGGATAGGGGCCAGAATGCGGACATCAGGCGAGGCCATGGCATAGGCGATGTCCTTGCTGAGGCTGGTGATCCGGCTGACCTTGACCCCCGCGGCCAACTCCAGCTCATAGCGGGTCACGGTGGGGCCTATGACCATTCCCACCAGCTTGGTGTCCACATCGTGGGCCGCCAGGGCCTGCTCTAGGGCGGCGCCCTTGCGTGATGCCTCCTCCTGGTTGATCTGCCGGGGGTCAGACCCGGTGAGAAGATCGAGCGAGGGGAGCTTCCATTTCGACGACTTGGGCTTCGATGACCGGGATTTCTTGCCGGAGACGACAGTCGGTGCCTGCCAATCGGGCTCGGAATCCGAAGACGATGGCTCGGGCGCTGGCTCGGGCGCCGGCGGCGATGGTGGGGCGCTTGACGCCGGCTCGGGTTCGGGGAGCGGGGCGGGGATCACCACTACATCGGCGGCGGACAGCTCCGACTTTTCAGGACCCGGGACCTGCTCTGCAGGCGGATTCGGCGTTGGTGCATTGGCAGTGAACGAGCAGATAATCCGGCTCAGCGCGGCTTTGACTTTGGCGCCGTCCACCTTGCGGGCCCAAGCCCGCAATGACACCCGAGTGAGCACCACCGCGCCCAGCAGTCCGAATGCACCCATCACCAAGCTGGCGCCCCACCCGCCCATGGCGGCAGTCAGAGGGCCCCCTATAGCGAGGCCCAGCGCCCCGCCCGCGCCCGACAAATCGTCAAAGTCGGCGATGCCGGGGCGGCCCAGCGTTATGTGCAACAGGCTGGTGATCGAAAGCAACAGCAATGCGGTGCCGATCCCCAAGCGCACGGCCAGCACCAGCTCAGACCGGGCCGGATTGCTCTCCGCATCGAAGACCGCGCCGTCTTGAGCGCCTTCGTCGGGGGCATTTCCCGGCCGGGGGCCCCGCAGCAGCATGACCCCGATCCCCACCAGCGCGATGGGCGCCACTGCCCGCACCGAGCCGATCAGCGCTCCGGCGGCAATTCGCAGCCCCGCGCCGAACGGGCCGGCCACATCCGCCCAGATACCGCAGGCAGCCACCAGTCCGGCGAGAATGAAGCCCACCGCGATGATGTCGCCGCGGTGGGTGGCCCAGACCGCGGCCGACGCCTGCCTCAGCTTGCTGTCAGACTTGGACTCGGCCTTGGAACGAGCAGCGGTCTTGGCCTTGGCACCGGTCTTCGCGCTGGGCTTGGAAACGGGTTTACGAGCGGTTCGAGCAGCCACAACAACCACAAACGTACCACTGGCAACACCAGCAACCAACGGTTTGCCCCAAGAGAATCGGCAGGGCGCGGCGCTTATACCTCGATGATGATGGGGACGATCATTGGGCGGCGGCCGGTGTTGTGGTTGACGAACTGGCCTGCGGCCCGCCGCACCGCCCGCTCCAGCCCATCGGTTTCCCCGGAGGCCAAGTGGCCTTCCACCACAGCGGCCACTTCTTCAGAGCCGGCCAGCTCGAGATCCTCGACTTTGTCGGCCCCGACCCAACCCTTGCTCTCCAAGCGGGGACGAGCCAGCAAACGGCCCTTGGCGCGGCTCAATACCACCACCACATTCACCACTCCTTGGCCGCCGAGGATGGACCGCTCGCGAAACAGTTCCTGCCCGCTCTCGATCAGCCGCCCGTTCACGTAGTAGTAGTCGCCGGAGGTGACCTGCCCTCGGTTGACCAGTCCGTGGTCGCTCAACTCCACCTGTTGGCCGTCGCGGGCCAACACCACCCGATCGGGGGGCATGCCCATCCCGGTGGCCAGCGCGGCGTGGGCCGCGAGGTGGCGGCTCTCACCGTGGACCGGCACGAAGTACTCGGGGTCGGCCACGGTGTGCAGAGTGCGCAGTTCGTCCTGCTTGCCGTGGCCGGTGGTATGGACATCCAGTTGGCCGCTGTGGACCACATCTGCCCCCCGGCGCACCAGATTGTTGATCATGCGGGCCACCCGGGCCTCATTGCCGGGTATCGGACTGGAGCTCAGCACCACAGTGTCTTCGGGGCCGATGTTGATCCAGCGGCTGTCGCCGGTGGCGGCCATAGCCAGGGCCGAGCGGGTTTCCCCCTGAGAGCCGGTGGCCACCACGCACACCTGCCCAGGTGGAAAACGCTCGCACTCGGACACGTCGATCACCGAGTGGTCGGGCAGCCGAAGCAGGCCCAGCTCCCGGGCCAGGGCGAAGTTGCGCTTCATGGACAGCCCTAGCGTGGCCACCTTGCGCCCCGAGTCCACCGCGGCGTCCGCCACCTGCTGTACCCGGTGGATGTGGCTGGCGAACGCGGCCACTACCAGTCGTCGATCGGGATGGGCGGCGAATACTCCTCGCAGCACCTCTCCAACCTCGGTCTCCGACCGGGAGCTGCCGGGTATCTCCGAGTTGGTGGAGTCGCACAGCAGCAGCCGCACCCCCTCGTCGTGGGCGATGGACCCGATGCGGGCCAGATCGGTGCGCCGACCGTCAACCGGGTTCAGGTCCAGCTTGAAGTCGCTGGAATGCAGGATCACCCCCTGAGGAGTTCGGATGGCGGAGATGAGCCCGGAGGGAACCGAGTGGGTGACCGGTATGAACTCGCAGTCGAACGATCCGATGCGATGGCGATCGTGGTCGCCGATAGGGATGAGGGACGTACGGTCGATCGCATCCCGCTCCTCGAGGCGGTGGCGGATCAACCCCAAGGTGAACGGCGAGGCGTATACCGGAAACGACAGCCAGTCCAGCGCATGAGACAGCGCGCCGATGTGGTCCTCGTGACCGTGGGTGCAGATACAGCCCACAATGCGATCAGCCCGGTCGCGCAAATACTCCAAGTCGGGCAGCACGAAATCGGCGCCGGGCATGTCCTCGTCGGGGAACAGCACCCCGCAGTCCAACAGAAGCACCTCGCCACCGCATTCAATGGCCGCGCAGTTTCTCCCGATGTCGCCCAGCCCGCCTAGAAAGGTGATCTGAACCGATTCAGGCATGGGCTCCCAGTCGGGTGCCGGCCAACACGCTGGCCGCGGCCTCGGCCAGGTCGTCGGGCTCGACGTCCAGGGGCGGTCGGCACCGCCCGACGGACAGCCCGATGAGTCGCATCATGGCCTTGGCGGGAATGGGATTGGGCGCAGCCAGCCCGGTCTCAAAGTCATACGACGGGATGAGGCCGGCATTTATCCGACGGGCCGCCGCGATGTCGCCGGCCTCAAAGGCCGCAATCATCTCGGCGTGCTCGGCACCGCTCCAGTGGGCGGCCACGCTGATGAACCCCACCGCACCGACAGCCAGCAACGCCAGGTTGAGGCTGTCATCGCCGCTGTACACCTCGAAGCCGTCTGGAGCTTGGGCGATGAGCTTGGCCGTCTCGGCCGGATCGCCGGCCGCATCCTTGAGGCCGACCACGTTGTCCACCCCATGGGCGAGATCCAGCAGCGTCGCGGTGTCTACCTTGCGCCCGGTGCGAACAGGAATGTCGTAGATGACCACCGGAAGGCTGGTGGCCGCGGCCACTGTCTGGAAGTGGCGGGCCAGACCGGCTTGAGAGGGTCGGTTGTAATACGGAGCCACCAGCAAAACGCCGTCGGCCCCAGCCTCGGTGGCCCGCTCGGTCAGCTCAACCGCCGCGGCCGTGTCGTTGCTGCCGGTCCCGGCCACCACAGGGACATCCACGGCCGAGGCGACGGCGGCGATGAGATCGATCTGCTCGTCGTGGGTAAGCGTCGGCGCCTCGCCGGTGGTTCCCGCCACAACGAGGCCGTCGTTTCCGTTATCGGCCAGCCACCGGGCCAACTGGGCGGCCGCGTCCAAGTCGAGCGAGCCATCATCGCCAAATGGAGTGACCATGGCGGTCAACACCCTGCCGAATTGAGCCATGGACCCTCCTTACGCTTCGGCGGCCATCTCGGCCGCCCGGTCGATGCCCAGAGTCGCCAGGAGATCCTCGTGCAACTCGAACCACACCTCATGGTAGGAATCCAAAGACGGCTTCGTAAACCAGTCGAGGTCGCCGCCCACCACCCGATTCAGGGCGTTGTCGAGCCGCCCGCCGTAGTGGCCGAAGCGGTCTAAAACCTCGGACAGCTGAGCGACGACGGGCTGGACACGCCGATTGATCTCGGCCAGGCGGCCTATGACTTCGTTGTCGTAGTCCGGGTCGGAGTGGTCGTTCAGCGTCTGGTCACCCCGCACCTGGAAGTCGGTGCAGGCCGTCTTCAACTCGGGATCCAAGACCAGAAACGAGCGGTACAACCCATGAATCTGGGACCGCGCCCCGGATGCCTCCACCTCCGCGGCTACCAGCCGCTCGCCCTCGACCCGGCCCGCGCCCAGCAGCATCCACCCCTTGGCCCGGCTGCCGTCCCGATAGCGCACCCACCCCTGCTCGGCCAGCTGTTGCAGCGCCGCGCCCGCCTGCTCAGTCGACACCCCCGCAGCCTGGGCAATTGCCCCCTCATCGGCCATGCCCTTGGTCCGCAGAGCATGCAGCGCCCGCATCACCAGATCATCTGCCCCCGGCAAACGGCTCACTAGCCCACCCTACTCCAGCCCCCCTCCACAGCTATCCCCATATTCCACCAGCGAGCCGCTCTCCCCCGCCGTTGACACCCCAATAGGCATTTTCGAGCCGGCTGGCGGGTCGGTAGCGTGGTGAAGATGACGGCGGGGGTCCCACAGGTGTCCAGGCAGGAATCGGGGCCTGATGCCGCGGCGAATATGTCGGCGGGGCTCCCAAGCTGGGCCGACAATTGACCGGGCCGGCGCGGGGCGTGATGCAGAAGCTGCTTGCCGCGGTCCTCGCCGTGCTGTTGGCATCGTCTGGAGTGGCCGCTATAGCGGCCAGCCCCGCGGCCGCCAACACCGCGGCCGATAGATGCTCAGCGGTCCACCAATTCGGGGCGACCCCGGTTCCGGTGGCCAAAACCGCCGACGGAACCACCGTGCTGGCCCATGTCGAGTGGGGCTACGACCCGTCAATCGGCTGCTATCTGGTGCTCGATCAAAACGCCATCACCACGCTTCGAGCCGATGCCATCGCCTTCACCCTCCCGACTGGGCCCGTCGACGCCATATCCCAGCGGTGCTCGGCGGTCCACCGCTTCGGGGCGACCCCGGTCCCGGTGGCCAAGACGGCCGATGGAACCGGCATATTGGCCTACATCAGATGGCTGCCCAACGACACCGGGGCCTGCTATCTGGTGCTCGACAACCAGGCAACAACCCTGCTGCGAACCAAAATTGCCGAATCCCAGCCCGAGTCCGAGCTTCTCGTCCAGCAGAACCCCTTGTCGGTCGGCACCTGGCACTCGTGCGCCATCCGGGAAATCGGCACCGTCGACTGCTGGGGCAACAACTGGGCCGGACAACTCAATGCCCCCAGCGGCCGGTTCACCGCCGTCGCCGCGGGAAGCGCCCACACCTGCGCCCTGCAAGCCAACGGCACCATCACCTGCTGGGGCAGCAACACCAGCCGGACGAACGCCCCCAGCGGCCAGGCCGATGCCCCCCGGGGCCGGTTCACCGCCGTTGCCGCCGGCGCCTGGCACTCGTGCGCCATCCGAGAAGACAGCAGCGCCCAATGCTGGGGCCTCAACGACAACGGCCAAGCCTCACCACCCAACGGCCGGTTCACAGCCATCACCGCGGGAAGCGCCCACACCTGCGGCCTGCAAGCCGACGGCACCATCACCTGCTGGGGATCTGACTTCTACGGGCAAGCCTCCCCACCCAACGGCCGGTTCACCGCCATCACCGCCGGCTGGGCTCACACCTGCGCCCTTCAATTCGACGGCACCACCACTTGCTGGGGCCATAACTGGGCCCGACAACTGACCGCACCCGCCATCCAGTTCACCGCCATCACCGCGGGCTGGGCCCACACCTGCGGCCTGCAATTCGACGGCACCATCACCTGCTGGGGCCACAACAACAGCGGGCAGACAGCCACCCCCAGCGAACAGTTCACCGCCATCGCCGCTGGCGGCTACCACACCTGCGGGATCCGCCCAGACGGCATCACCCAATGCTGGGGCAACAACTTCTACGGCCAGCTAGACGCTCCGGTGATTCCCGAGAACCAGTACAGCCCAATCGCCGTCGGCGCCGAACACTCGTGCCGCATCCTGAACACCGGCACCCTTCAATGCTGGGGCAACAACACCTACGGGCAGGCGAGCGCCCCCAGCGGCCAGTTCACCGCCATCGCGGCGGGCAGTTGGCACACCTGCGGACTCCACCAAAACGGCGCCGCCCAATGCTGGGGCAACAACGACGACAACCAAACCGACGCCCCCGACGGCCGATTCACCGCCATCGCGGCGGGCAGCGCCCACACCTGCGCCCTCCGAGACGACAACACCGCCCAATGCTGGGGATCCGACTACTACGGCCAAGCCACCGCCCCCGACACCCGATTCACCGCCATCGCGGCGGGCAGTTGGCACACCTGCGGACTCCACCAAAACGGCGCCGCCCAATGCTGGGGCAACAACGACGACAACCAAACCGACGCCCCCGACGGCCGATTCACCGCCATCGCGGCGGGCAGCGCCCACACCTGCGCCCTCCGAGACGACAACACCGCCCAATGCTGGGGATCCGACTACTACGGCCAAGCCACCGCCCCCGACACCCGATTCACCGCCATCGCGGCGGGCAGTTGGCACACCTGCGGACTCCACCAAAACGGCGCCGCCCAATGCTGGGGCAACAACGACGACAACCAAACGAACGCCCCCGACGGCCGATTCACCGCCATCGCGGCGGGCAGCGCCCACACCTGCGCCCTCCGAGACGACAACACCGCCCAATGCTGGGGCGAATTCACGCCCCCGCGCGGACCCGAGCCCAACACCCCGCGCATCCCCGTTTCTGCCGGACAAACCCACTCTTGCCATCTGCGGGCCGACCAGACCGTTTTGTGCTGGGGATCTGATCTCTACGGTCAGCTCCAAGCTCCCGCCGGCCCGATCCTGGCCATTTCGGCTGGCGGTTACCACTCCTGTGCCCTTCGAGGCGATGGCACGATTGCGTGCTGGGGCAACGACAGCGACGGGCAGTCGACAGCACCGGAGGGCCAATTCACGGCGGTGGCCGCCGGCACCTGGCATTCGTGCGGACTCAGCAGCAACGGCGCCGTCGAATGCTGGGGCCGAGACGACGATGGCCAGGCTGACCCGCCCAGCGGGAAGTTCACCGCGGTGTCGGCCGGATGGGCCCACTCCTGCGGCATCCGAGAAAACCGGGCCGTCGAATGCTGGGGCAACGACTGGGCCGGACAGCTCGACACCCCCGACGGCCAGTTCACCGCGGTGTCGGCGGGATGGGCCCACTCCTGCGGTATCCGAGAAGACCGCGCCGTCGAATGCTGGGGCGACCGGCGGGGCGACCGGCTGAGCGCGCCGAGCGGGCCCTTCCTGGCCGTGTCGGCCGGTGAGCTGCATTCCTGCGGCATCCGAGAAAACGGCGCCGTCGAATGCTGGGGCGCCAACGACGACAGCCAAGCCGACGCCCCCGACGGCCACTTCACGGCTGTTTCTGCCGGAACCTGGCATTCATGCGGGTTGAGAACCAATCAGACCGTGGAATGCTGGGGAAGGTACGTGAGGCCGATCCAGGGAAATGTGGATGTGCATGTCCACTATTGCGCCGCACAGAATGCGAACTACACAGAAGCAGATCTACTCTACGAAATAGACAGACTCAACAGGACTGTAGCCACGTTTTATGCCGAACAGTCATCCAACATGGTGAAACTGAACTTTGTGCTGGGCGATATCGTCTCCCCCAATATCGATTGGGAAAATCTGTTCATTGGTGATTGGTACAAGGAAGATAAGAACCCGTGCTGGCCTGAAGTACGAAACTTCAACCACCAACACAACCTGATAATGGTAGACATCTCTCCGGGCAATGGGGCATACGGATTAGCACCGATACCTGGCAACTGGGCCATCTCAGCTACCGTCGAAAAGTACTTTTCCGCCTTGCCGGATTGTACTTTTGAAGATTCAACCGACCGTGTGCGTGAACAAACCAGAGACAACAGTTGTCGCACAACGGCCTACGTCCAATTTTTCTCCATCGTCGCCCATGAGCTGGGTCACTCCCTGTTTGGTTTCGGACATCCCCGTGACTGCTCAATCATGGACAACATCCGTATGCCAACTTGCGAAAACGAGCAAACCATCGAAACCAGTGGAATAGGGTGCATGGATCGTCGGCAACTGGGCTGGCCGGAACCCGACAATTGCCCTAGCACGTTGGTCAGCACCTCTGAAGGCTGAACGCCTCCACGGGCCTCCCCGCCGTCAGCTCCGTGACGTGTTGCGGCGCAGGATCAGGGGGTAGCCGATGGCGGCGATGGTGGCGAACACAAACCACTGCACGGCATAGGCCAAATGCGAACCCTCGCCGAGGTCGGGGGGCGGGACGGGAATGGGCAGGTCGCCCGCAGACGGACTCTGGGATTGGAGCTGCACGTAGACCGGGAGCAGGTTGGCGTCGAGTTGCTGGGCGAGACGGGCCAGATCGGGACGGGCCATTTCGGCCAGCACGCCGCCAGCCGGATCGGCCTGTTGTAGTCCCGCGGCGGTGACCGTGGCCCGCAGCAGTCCGCTCACCTCCACCTGCCCGCCGGGAGGCGCAAAGTCCGCCGGGGAAGCGCCCGTACCCACCCCGTGGGGAATCCAACCCCGGTTGACCGCCACCGCAGCGCCGGAATCAAGCCGCAACGGGGTGAGCACCCAATACCCGGCCGAACCCTGGTGGGTGCGGTTGCGAATCAGCACCTGTTCGGCCAGCAGGTAGACGCCGGTGGCCCGGACCGGGCGGAACTCGATCTCGCCTCCCCGCTGGTAGGGGTCGTTGGCCCCCACCAAGGCCTGGATCTCGACTACAGCCATCTCACTGCGGCTGGTGATGACGCTGTTGCGATCCCGGCGCTCCGACAGTCGATGGAGCTGCCAGAAGCCCGCGGTCACCATGGCGGCCACCGCCAGCAATACCACGATGTGAAGCAGCAGGCGCCGGGGCGACATCACTGGGCTTGGTGACTAGATGTCCAGCAGGGCATTGACTGGACTCAGCGACGCACCACTAGATGTCCAGCAGGGCATCTAGGCCGACGATGAGCCCAGAGCGACCTGAGGCGGCCTTCACTGCGGCCAGCACACCGGGCATGAACGAGGACCGGTCGGTGGAGTCCTGGCGGATGGTGAGCGTCTGGCCCTCGGCACCGAGGATCACCTCGTGGTGGGCCACCATCCCTCTCATCCGCACCGCATGCACTCGGATGCCGGCGGGACCCTCCGCCCCCCGCACACCAGCCAGCATCTCGTGCTCAGTGGGATCGGGGGCCCACGTGTCCGACGCGGCGGCCATCTTCTCCACAGTTAGCCGGGCCGTGCCCGAGGGGGCGTCGATCTTGGCGTCGTGGTGCAATTCGATTACCTCAGCGGTGTCGAAGTAGGGGGCGGCCAGCTCGGCAAACCTCATCATCAACACCGCGCTGATGGCGAAATTGGGGGCAATGATGCAGGCCCGATCAGCACTGGTGAACGCGGCGTCGAACTTCACCAGGTCTTCATCGGTGAACCCGGTCGTTCCCACAACGGCGTGCATTCGCTGCTCTGCCAGCCAGATCAGGTTGTCGCGGGCGGCCTCCGCAATGGTGAAATCCACCACCACATCAGCCTGGGCATCGGCCAGAGCTTGGCGGTCGCCAACCGCGACGGCCCCTCCTGAAGCAGCGCCCACCCGATGAGGGTCGACGGCAGCCACGAGCTCCAAATCAGGGTCATCAGCCACCGCCTGGCAAACGGTGGCCCCCATCCGGCCCCCCGCCCCGAACACCCCTACCCGTAGCATGAACGAGACGTTATAGGCCCGGCCGGGGCATTACGGCTTCGAAAACGGGCCAGCCGAGGGCCGGATTAGCGCGAAGAGCGGTCCCGGTCGCGGCCGCGGCCCCCTCCGCCTCGACGGTGAGAACCCCCGCTCGGTCCGAGATCACCGAACTCGTCGCGCAGCTGGGCTTCGAAATCAGCCTCAAAGGAAGCCGCCTCGGCAGGCCCTTCCCAGTCACCGCGGCCCCGACCACCCCGGTCGTCGGAACGGCGGTTGTCACGGTCCCGACGGTCATCCCGACGACCCCGGCTGTCATCGCGGTCCCGGCGGTCTCGACGGTCGTCACGGTCCCTGCGGTCATCACGGTCCCTGCGGCCATCTCGGTCCCTACTGCCCCGATCATCAGAACGGCGATTGTCGCGGTCCCGGCGGTCTCGACGGTCGTCACGGTCTCGGCGGTCGTCACGGTCCCTGCGGTCACCTCGGTCCCGGCTGGCCCGATCCTCAGACCGGCGTTCCGAGCCGCTATCGCTGCTGCTGTCGTCGCCGGTCAGCTTGAGGCTTATCTTGCCGTTGGGATCGATGTCCTCCACGACAACCTCTAGATCATCGCCCAATGCAACGACATCCTCGACCCGATCGATCCGACGGCCTCGGCCGAGCTTGGATATGTGCACCAAACCGTCGCGGCCCGGAAGGATGTTCACAAAGGCCCCGAACGACGTAATGTTCACCACTTTCCCGCTGTACACCTCACCAACATCGGCGGTGGGGGGGTCAAGGATCAAGCGGATCTGACGCTCAGCCTCGTCGACGCAGTCTCGGTCGGGCGAGGAGATGGTGACGATGCCGGCGTCCTGGGCGTCGTCCACGTTTACCTCGGCCCCGGTCTCGGCCTGGATGGTGTTGATGACCTTGCCCTTGGGCCCGATGACCTCGCCAATCTTGTCCAGCGGAATCTCGAACTTGATGATCTTGGGAGCAGTGGGGCGAACATCGTCCCGGGGGGCGTCGATGGCCCCCGCCATGACCTCCAAGATCTTGAGCCGAGCATCGCGGGCCTGATTGAGCGCACCGGCGAGCACATCGGCGGGCAGCCCGTCGATCTTGGTGTCGAGCTGGAGGGCGGTCACGAAGTCGGCCGTGCCCGCCACCTTGAAGTCCATGTCGCCAAAGGCATCCTCAGCGCCCAAGATGTCGGTGAGCGTGGTGTATTGGCCCTCGTGGAACACCAGTCCCATGGCGATGCCGGCCACCGGCGCCTTGATGGGCACGCCCGCGTCCATGAGCGACAGGGTTGACGAGCACACCGAGCCCATCGAGGTGGACCCGTTGGAGGAGAGCACCTCCGATACCAGGCGCAAGGTGTACGGGAAATCGTCCATTGAGGGGATCACCGGGACCAAGGCCTTCTCGGCCAGCGCCCCGTGTCCGATCTCCCGGCGCTTCGGGCCCCGCATGAAGCCGGTCTCGCCGGTGGAGTACGGCGGGAAGTTGTAGTGGTGGATGTAGCGCTTCTTGTCGATGGGGTCGATCCCGTCGATCATCTGGTCCATCCGAGCCGTGCCCAGGGTGGTGATGTTCAGCACCTGGGTCTCTCCCCGCTCAAACAGCCCGGAGCCATGAGCGGTTTCCACAACCCCAACTTCAGATCCGAGGGGCCGGAGATCTGCCGCCCCCCGCCCGTCGATGCGCACGCCGTCTTGCACGATCCGGGTGCGAACGATGCTCTTGGTGAGCGAGCGAACAGCCGCAGAGATCTGCTTGTCAGCCCCTTCGACTTCGGCGAACCGCTCGGCCAGCGCCTCGGCGATCTCCTCTTTGGCGTTGGTCTCGGCCTCTTGGCGCTCAGCCTTGTCGGCGATGGACATGGCCGCAGCCAGTTTGTCGGTGCCCGCCTCGGCCACCGCAGCCTCGATTTCGGGGGTGTAGTCCACCTGGAGCTCGTACTCCATGGGGGGCTTGACCCCGGCGGTGGCGATCAGACGGCGCTGGAGGCCCACCGCTTCTTTGATCCACTCCTTGGACCGCTCCAGTCCCTCAGCGAGGGCGGTTTCGTCCACTTTGGGGGTTCCGTTGCTGTAGAGCTCCCAGCCGGCCTCGGTTCCGTTGGCCTCCACCATCATGATGGCCACGTCGCCGTCATCCAAGACGCGGCCGGCCACCACCATTTCGAAGGTGGAATCGGCGCCTTCGGCATAGGTGGGATGGGGAATCCACTCCCCATCAGCACTGTGGGCCACTCGTACCGCGCCGATCGGGCCGGCGAACGGTATGCCCGAGATGCTGAGGGCGGCCGATGCCCCGTTGATGGCGATCACGTCGTAGGGGTTCTCCTGGTCGGCCCCCAAGACCGTTCCCACAACGTGGATCTCGTTGCGGAACCCGTCAGGAAACGAGGGCCGCAGCGGTCGGTCGATCAGTCGACAGGTCAAGATGGCCGATTCGGGGGCCCGACCTTCCCGCCGGAAGAACGAACCGGGGATCTTGCCCGCGGCATACATCCGCTCTTCGATGTCGACGGTGAGGGGGAAGAAATCCGCGCCCTCTCGTACACGACGGGCTGCCGTCGCGGTCACCAAGATGGTGGTGTCGCCCATGCGGGCCACAACGGCCCCGTCGGCCTGGCCGGCCAGACGACCTGTCTCAAAGGACAGGGTTTTGTCTTCCGCGCCGCTTACCGCGGCTGAAACGGTGATGGCTTCCGCCATTTCTTCTCCTCTCCGGACCACGCGAGGCCCGAGCGGGCCGAAATGGAGCCAGTTCCCAGTTGGAGAGGCCCAGCGCAACTCGGCCCCTTCAACTGGCAGCTGGCCTCTCGTGTGGCCCGCTTATGTATTTTCTCTATGTCGCCAGGGCGATGCCCGCTTCTCAGCGGCGAAGTCCAAGTTCGGCGATGATGCCGCGGTAGCGCTCCACATCATTGTCCTTGACGTAATCGAGCAGCCGTCGCCGGCGGCCCACCATCATCAACAAGCCTCGCCTGCTGTGGTGGTCCTTGACATGCACCTTCAAGTGCTCGGTGAGGTGGTTGATCCGCTCTGTGAGCAGAGCAATCTGCACCTCGGGCGAGCCTGTATCGGTGTCATGCAGGCGGTGCTTCTCAATGGTCGCGGTTTTGGGCGCTAGTGTCTCGGCCATCCCTACTCAGTGTGTCCGTCGGTCAGAAAACGGGCTACTGCACTGCACCATATTGTCTGAGGCTGTGCTCGTGCCCGGGGGACCTGTTCAAACTACCACCCCAATGACCAAAACACCTACCTGAGAGCATTTAGGCCTGAGAGCATTTAGGCCTGAGAGCATTTGAGGGATACTGGTGTCGATGAAGGTTGTGTCCTTCGGAAGCCTCAACTACGACCTGTCCATCTGGCTCGATCGGCTGCCCGGCCCCGACGAAACGCTGAAAGCCCAACGAATGGAGGCGTTCTCCGGAGGCAAAGGTGCTAACCAAGCCACGGCCGCGGCTCGACTGGGGGCCGAAACGCACATGGTGGGCTGCGTGGGCGACGACGACCGGGGCCGCTGGCTGCTTGACGTGCTAGACGACAGCGGCGTGGACACCGGACTCGTCCGCA
Organism: Candidatus Poriferisocius sp.; assembly: GCF_965204015.1. Classification (GTDB taxonomy): domain Bacteria; phylum Actinomycetota; class Acidimicrobiia; order Acidimicrobiales; family Bin134; genus Poriferisocius. The sequence goes on from NZ_OZ241965.1 coordinate 603,938, forward strand.
TCGTTGAGGAACCCACGGGCACGGCAGTGCCGCTCATCTCCCCAGCGGATGTCTCCATCGTCATCGTGGCCGGGGCCAACGCCAGCACGGGAGTGGCCGACGCGGTTGCCGCTGCGCAGGTGATCGCCGCGGCCGACGTGCTCCTCTTGCAAGGCGAGGTGGGCGCTGCGGGCGCCAGAAGGGCAGCCCAGGCCGCCCGATCGGGGGGCACCACCGTTGTGTTCAACCCGGCTCCTGTGGATCCTTTTCTCGTAGAGGCCGTCATACCGCTCACCGACGTCTTGGTGGTGAATAGGGCCGAGCAATCCCAGATTGATGCGATCGGCCCCGAAACCGGCCATTGCGACACCGTCGTCACTTTGGGCGGCCGAGGAGCCCAGGTCGACGATGTAGTGATTCCCTCCTACCCCGCGAAAGTGGTCGATCCCACCGGCGCGGGCGATGCCTTCTGCGGCGCCTTGGGTGTCGCCCTGGGCGAGGGACGCCCCCTTATCGAAGCCGTCCGCTTTGCCAACGCGGCCGGCTCTCTGGCGGTGGCCACGCCCGGCGCCCAGCCCTCCATGCCCACTCGAGCCGCGGTGGACGCTCTGCTCGCTATCCCTTGAGGGCGGGATCAACCGGTGAGGACGCGGTCAGCCCCTGAGAGCGGGCAGGACGTGGGTGGCGGTGAGGCGGATGCTCTCCATCACCTTGTCGTGGGGGATGGCGTAAGGGTTCATCATGCACAAGAGCAGGTCGACGCCGAGATCAGCGAAGCCCTGGCAGAGCTCGATGCACTGGTCGGGATCGCCAGCGACGGCCACGCCCTGTTCCACCAAATCCTCGATGTTGAAGGTGGTGTCCCAGTCGGCGTCCGCGGTCATGCCGGGCAGATACCGCAGATAGTTCCAGTCGCCGAGTTCGGCCCCCTCTTCCTGGAGCATCTCGGCCACGCTGCCCACCAGCTTGAACGCCACGGTGGGGTACCACCAGAACGACTCCCGGGCGTTTTCGTAAGCCTCGGCGGTGGTGGGAGCGCAGTGGAACATGGCGAAGGTGGCCACCCGGTCGTTCACGAACCCGCCCACCGGATTCTGGCAAGCCGCCACCGCCTCGCGATAAAGGTTGACCCGGAGCTCCAGTTCCTCGAGTGACACCCCGGCGCTGAACGACAGCAAGCCCATGCCCATCTCCCCCACTAGTTGGTGGGTTTCTCGGCTGCCCGTTGCCGCCCACATGGGGGGATGGGGCTTTTGCACCGGCTTGGGCAGCACCCGGCGGCGGGGCATCGACCAGTGCTGGCCTTCGAATTCATACTCGTCGTTCGACCAGCAACCCGCGATGTGCCCAACCGCCTCGGCCCACATCGCCCGGGTCTCCCGGGGGTCGATCCCAAACCCCTCAAGTTCGGCCCGGGTCGTCGAGCGGCCGGTGCCGAACTCCACCCGCCCCCCGCTGACCAGATCCAGCGTGGCGGCCGACTCGGCACTGCGGACCGGATGGTTGTAGGGGTCAGGCGCCAAGCGCACGCCATAACCCAGCCGAATCTGCTCGGTGAGGGCGGCCACTGCTCCGTAGAGCACCTCAGGATTGGAGCTGTGCGACATCTCTTCCAAGAAGTGATGCTCGACCGTCCAGAAACTGTGATACCCAAGCTGGTCGGCCAGCACGGCCTGCTGGATCAGCTCTTGATAGCGAAGCTCTTCGCTGTCGTGGTGCCAGGGCCGGGGGACGGGGATCTCCGAGAAGAGAGCGAGCTCCATGTCGGCTAGCGGGATGGTTCCGCAGTCAAGATCTCCCGACTGAGGGCAACGTCAATGCGGAGTTGCTTCACCAGGGAATCGATGCCGTCGAAGCGGTGTTCGCTTCTCAGCAGCTCCACGAACTCAACCCTGGCCTCCTCGCCGTACAGATCTCCCTCGAAGTCGAGGAGATGCGCCTCCAACAGCGATTGCTGAGCGTGCTCATAGAACGTGGGTCGTCGGCCGATGTTGATGGCCGCCATGTGACGGGATCCGTCGGGACGGGTGTACCAGCCGGCGTACACCGCATCGGCGGGCCAGGCCATGACCATAGAAACCGGGATGTTGGCGGTGGGGAACCCGATGGTCATCCCCCGCCGATCGCCCAAGACCACCTTGCCCCTGATCTCGTGGTAGCGCCCCAGCATGGCCGCCGCGGTGCGAACATCGCCACCGGCCAACGCTCGGCGCACCGCAGTGGAGGAAACCGGCTCGGGCCACTTCTCGTCATGGTGCAAAAGCGTCACCGCGTGGACGGCGAAGCCCATCTCCTGGCCGAAATCTCTCAAGGTGTCGATGTTCCCCAACCGAGCCCGCCCGAAGTGGAAGTCCTCCCCCACCACCACGCTTCGTACTTTCAACCGGTCCACAAAGACCTCGCGCACGAAGTCCTCAGGCAATGTGTGGGCCCGATCGGGGGAGAACTCAATCAGGTACACGTATTCGATGCCCGCCGCCTCGAGCAGCTCCAGCTTCTGATCGAGCGAGTTGAGCAGCTTGGGAGCGTTCTCGGGCCGCAAGACCAGCGCCGGATGGCGGTCGAACGTGACCACGGCGGGCGCCACGCCCAGCCGTTCTGCCTCCGAAAGGAGTTGATGGATGACAGCCTGGTGCCCGACGTGGACACCGTCGTACACCCCGATGCTGGCTGCGGTCTCTTCACTGCCGTCTAGGCGGCCAAAGTCTTCGATGACCTGCACCGGGTTGCACGGTAGCGGCCACAGCCTCGAACTGGACAATCCCGGTCGGCCCGACGTCGCCAGCGAACTACCAGGGGATGACCACCGCCGGTTTGACCAGGCCGGGCGTATGGGGCTCATAGACGGCTAAGAGCTGGCCCTGGGACCCAAGCACCGCCCATGGGCCGTTGTTCTCCACGCTCAGGTCTTCGGCCGCCATCACCTGTCCGCTTCCCACCCTTCGCTCAATCGACTCGTCCACCGACACCGCGGCGTAGTCGCGAAGGGCCTCGGCCATCGGCAACAGCGCGGGAGAGGTAACCGGTCGGGCCTCGTCGATCGAAAACGAGCCGATGGCCAAGCGGCGCAAAGCCCGCAAGTGCCCTCCTCCCCCCAGAGCTGTGCCGATATCAGCGGCCAGCGAGCGGATATATGTCCCCGAGGAGCAGCTCACCTCGATCCGGTAAGTCCCGGCGTCGGGGTCCACCGGCCCGACTTTCAGCTCATGGACGGTGACCGGGCGGGGTTCCCGCTCCACCTCCACCCCCTCGCGGGCCAACTCGTGCAGACGGCGTCCACCCACCTTCACGGCCGACACCATCGGCGGAACCTGCATGATGTCGCCCACAAACCCGGAGGCGGCTTCAGCCACCTGCTCTGGGGTGACTGCGGACATGTCGAACACCCCGGTGACCTCTCCGGCCGCATCCAGCGTGGTGGTCTCGGTGCCCAGCACTAGCTCGCCCACATATTTCTTGGGCAGCGGAGTGAGAAACCGCAGCAGCCGGGTGGCCCGTCCCACCCCCAAGATCAACACCCCGGTTGCGTCGGGGTCGAGGGTCCCGGCGTGGCCCACCTTGCGGGTGCCGAAGACTCCCCGGGCCTTGGCCACCACATCGTGGGAAGTCCACCCCGCTTCTTTGTCGATGACCGCCAGCCCGTCGACAGAACTCCTGCTCATTGATCGAAGACCGCCAGCCCGTCGGCCTGAATCACTATTCGTCCTCGTCGGCCAGATCACGCAAGATCTGATCAACCCGCTCACCGGCTGAAATGGAGGGATCGAGGGCGAACACAAGATCGGGCACCCGTCGAACCGCCGAGGAGCGGGCCACCGCCTGCTTGAGTTGGAGTCGGTGCTCTTCCAAAGCCTCCAACGCGGCCGGTGCTTCCTCGGCGTCCAACGCGCTCACGTACACCGTGGCCCGGCTCAGCTCGGCGCTGGTCTCCACCCCGGTGACGCTGACCAGGTCCAACCGCTCGTCATCCAAATGGGCCAACTCGGAGGCCAAGATCTCTCTCAGCAGCTCGCCGAGCCGAGCTGACCGTGAGTAGTGGGTGGGGCGGGACGCCCGGCGGCGAGCCATGCCTATTCCTCGGTGTTGAGCCAGTGCGAAGAGGAGCCCACCACCTCGATCTCGGGCATCGACCACATATACCGGTCCACCTCATCGGCCAGGGTCCGACACTGGCCAGGCTGGCCCGACACCACTGCCACGCCCACCTCGGCTCTCTGCCATAGATCGTTGTGGCCGGTCTCTGCCACCGAGACTCCGAATCGATGGGCTAGACCCGATAGCACCGGCTTCAGTGCCGAGCGGCGCTCCTTCAGCGACTGACAACCCGGGATGTGCAAGTCATAGACCACGGCGAGAACGTGCATCAGCCTGATCAGACTCGAGCGACTTCCCGCTCCTCAAAGGTCTCGATGATGTCGCCCTGTTTGAGATCTTGGAAGTCGGACAGACCGATACCGCACTCGTAACCAGACTGCACTTCGCGCACATCATCCTTGAAGCGCTTGAGAGACGACACCGTGCCTCGCCAGATGACGGCGCCATCCCGCAAGAACCGGACTTTGGAGCCCCGGGTGATGGCTCCGTTGAGCACGTAGCAACCGGCCACAGCCCCCACCCGGGGGATTCGGAACACCTCTCGCACCTCGGCATCGCCGGTGACAACCTCGGTGAACTCCGGAGCCAGCATGCCCACCATGGCGTTCTCCACGTCCTCGATCAGGTTGTAGATGATCTCATAGGTGCGGATTTCCACCTTCTCCAGTTCGGCCAGCTCTCGGGCCTTGCGATCAGGTCGGACATTGAAGCCGATGATGGTGGCATTGGAGGCGGCGGCCAGCTGGATGTCGTTGGCGGTCACCCCGCCCACTCCTCGATGGACGAAGGCCAGCTTCACCTCTTCGCGCCCCAAACGCTGGAGGCTGTCCACCACCGCCTCGAGTGACCCGTTCACGTCGGCCTTGACGATGAGGTTCAACGTGGCGGTTTGGCCGGCCTGGATCTGGCTGAAGATGTCTTCCAAGCGCGCCCCGCCTGCGGTGGCCGCGGCATCCCGGCCCAGGCTGGCAATCCGCTGGGAATGCTCCCGCGTCTGGGCAACCTTGGCCGCCACCTTCTCGTTGGGTGCTACAACGAAGGCATCACCGGCATTGGCCACGTCGGACAGCCCCAGTACCTGTACCGGTTTCGATGGATTGGCCTCCAAGATCTGGTTGCCCCGATCATCGAGCAATGCCCTGACACGACCCCAAGAGGCACCGGCAACCACTGGATCCCCTCGCTTGAGGGTGCCCTGCTGAACCAAGAGGGTGGCTACCGGGCCCCGGCCAATGTCCAAATTGGACTCCAGGACCACACCCCGGGCCCGCCCCTCCGAGTCGGCCCGCAGATCCTCCACTTCGGCCACCACCGCAAGCTGCTCGAGCAAATCGTCGATACCCAGGTTCTGGAGGGCGGAGACCTCCACCATGATGGTGTCGCCCCCCCACTGCTCAGGCACCAGCTCATGCTCGGAAAGCTGCTGCATGGCCCGATTGGGATCGGCATTGTTGCGGTCGATCTTGTTGACCGCAACCACGATGGGCACTTCGGCGGCCCGGGCGTGATTGATGGCCTCCAGGGTCTGGGGCATCACCCCGTCATCGGCCGCCACCACCAGAATCACAATGTCGGTGGCATCGGCACCCCGAGCCCGCATCGCGGTGAACGCCGCGTGGCCTGGCGTATCGATAAAGGTCAGGAGCCGGCCATCTTTCTCAACCTGGTAAGCCCCGATGTGCTGGGTTATGCCCCCAGCCTCGCCCTCGGCCACATTGGCGCTGCGGATCTGATCCAACAGCTTGGTCTTCCCGTGGTCAACATGTCCCATAACGGTGATGACCGGTGGCCGGACCGGGTAATCCTCTTCGAGATCGTCTTCTTCGAGGTCGGCCTCAAGCAGCTTGAGCAGCTCGTTCTCCTGTTCTTCACCAGGATCCACCAAGCGGATTTCGGCACCGATCTCCGCCGCAAAGAGCTCGATCATGTCGTCGGTGAGCGATTGCGTAGCCGTGACCATCTCGCCTTGCTGCATGAGAAACCGGACCACATCGGCGGCCGTCTGGTTCAACTTGGGCCCCACTTCCAACGGTGTGGAAGATCGCTCGATCACCACCACCCCAGTGGGCGCAGCCGCATCCGTTGGGGTGTAGTCCGGGATATTCATGGGCTGGAGGTCTTCGGCCACCCGGCGACGACGCCGACTCTTGCGACGCCTCTGCTGAGGACGCTGAGGACCGCCCCGACCTCGCCCTCCCGGGCCTCCAGCACCGCTGGGAGGAGCACCTAGTGCACCGGCGGGGCCGCGTGTTCCTATTGGTGCAGGAGGTCGGCCCGGTGCACTCGTGCTTGGCCCCTGAGAACCACCCGCTGGTCGGACCGGACCGCGAGGACCTCTACGAGGACTGGGGGCCGGGCCCCGACCACCCCGCCCAGGGGGCGGCGGAATGGGCTTGCCCGAAGAAGAGACCGGTGGCTGGCCCGGAGGGGGTGGAATGGGCTTGCCCGAGGGGGAGAGCGGCGGACTGGTGGGGGGGGCAGAAGCGGCCGGCATCTCGGCTGCGGGCATCTCGGCCGCGGGCGCCTCGGCGGCGGGCGTCTCGGCCGCGGGTCGTGGTGCTGGCCGGGGTGGCGCTGGGGGGGCCTCGGGCATTGAAGGCTCTGACGGAGGCGCAACGGGGCGAGGCCGAGGGTGCATCCCCCCACTGGAGGTCACCACTCGTGCCGGTTTCGGCTCGGGCTCGGGTTCAGGCTCCTCCGCAACCGGCTCCGGCTCAGGCTCAGGCTCGGGCTCCTCCGCAACCGGCTCCGGCTCAGGCTCAGGCTCGGGCTCCTCCGCAACCGGCTCCGGCTCAGGCTCAGGCTCGGGCTCCTCCGCAACCGGCTCCGGCTCGGGCTCAGGCTCGGGAGGGCGAATCAGGCCGTCACGATGGGCCCGCCGGCGGACGCGGTCCGCCTGAGCATCCACGATGCTCGATGAGTGGCTGTTGACGCCGATCCCCAACTGCACACAGAGATCAAGCGTTTCCTTGTTCGTGAGGCCGAGCTCACGAGCAAGCTCGTAAACCCGAATTTTTGCCGGCAAAAAGCTCTTTCTTGGTCTGTCCGCGAAGCGCGGCCAACCCATTTGGGTCGGATTTTCATTTTCTCACGCCCAGCCATCAGATTTCGAAGTCAATCCAAGGCATGGGCAACTACTTCAGAGAAGGCGAATGATCTGGCGCCCCTCCACCTCCTCAAGCGGAGCGCCCTCGTGGCTACTGCTCCGGGGAAGGAACGCTCTCCGGAGCCTCCTCCACCTCCTCAGCCGGGGCTATTTCGCTGCCTTCCGCAGCCCACTCCTCGGCCGATAGCTCGGGGCCCCCCTCGGCGGGTCGCCACACTTGCTCACCAGTTGCCTCGTCTACCACCCATTCGCCCTCAGCCCACTCCATTTCCTCGTAAGCGGCTTCTTGGGCCAACTGGGTCTCGCTCTTGATGTCGATCCGCCACCCGGTCAGCCGAGCGGAAAGCCGGGCATTCTGACCTTCTTTGCCGATGGCCAGCGAAAGCTGATAGTCGGGCACCACCACCTCGGCCACACCGGTTTCCTCATCGATGTTGACCTCTTTGATCTTGGCCGGAGACAGCGCCTTGGCCACAAAGTCAGCCGGGTCGTCGGCGAAGGGAACGATGTCGATCTTCTCCCCCCGAAGCTCGTTGACCACCATGCGCACTCGAGCACCCCGAGCACCCACACAAGCTCCCACCGGGTCCACATTCGAATCGTTGGACGACACTGCGATTTTGGTGCGATGACCCGGCTCCCGAGCACAGGCTTTGATCTCCACCACACCATCGGCAATCTCGGGCACTTCCAACTCGAACAGCCGCCTGATCAGTCCGGGATGGGTGCGGCTGACCACAATCTGGGGTCCCTTGGCCGTCTTCCGCACCTCCACGATGTAGGCCTTGAGCCGGCTGTTGGCATCCGGACGCTCGAAGGGCACCTGCTCAGCTTGGGGCAAAAGGGCCTCTACCCGTCCCAAGTCCAACAGGGTGTAGCGGGCATCGTTCTGCTGGATGATTCCGGTGACGATGTCGCCCTCCCGGCCGGCGTACTCCTCGTATTTCAGCTCCCGCTCCACCTCGCGGATCCGCTGCATCATGACCTGTTTGGCTGTCTGCGCGGCGATGCGGCCAAAGCCATCCGGCGTGACGTCGAACGGCTCCCCCACCGGCTCCCCGTACTCATCCAGCTTCTGGGCGAACACCTGGATGTCGGCGGTCTCGGGATTGATGGTGACCCAGGCGTATTCCTCGCTGTTGGGCATCCGCTTGTAGGCCGACTCAAGGGCGTCGGCCAGCGCGGCCAGCAGAGCATCCACGGAGATGCCTTTGTCGGCGGCCAGCGCTTGGAGGGCTTCTAACATGTCAGGGTTCATCGGCTGCTCTTCTCCTTCAGTTTCTTCTCCGCCATCGGACCCCACTCAAAAACGGTCTTGGCCTTGCCAATATCGCCATAGGCCACTCGACGGGGAGCCCCGTCTTGGTCGACGGTTACCCCGTCGTCGTCGCTGTCCATCAGCACACCCTGGATCCGGCGCACGCCATCGATGTGGGGCCCGAGTTTGATGCTCACCGTCTCACCCACGGCCCGGGCGTAGTGCTCGGGCCGGCGCAGCGGGCGTTCCAAGCCCGGACTGGAGATCTCCAGGGTGTATCGGCCCTGGATCAGGTCCTGATCGTCCAGCAAGCGGCCGGCCACCTTGGAGACGTCGGCCACCTCGTCCAAGCTGACCCCGCCCGGCTTGTCCACGATGATGCGCAGCATCCCGCCGCCGTACGTCAGGTCGTATACCTCCAAGCCCCTCCCCTGGAAAACAGGGGCAAGCAAGCCGTGCACGTCGTCTGCCACTGACATCTTGCTCACCCCTTTCCCAGGCTGGCGCTGGACCGTTTCTTGTCGCCCCCCAAAGTCAGAAGGCGTGGGCCCCAGCCCACGCCTCACCCGGCAAAAGAGATCGACGATATGTCTCCAAGCTTACCCGGTTGAAGCCGCTATGTCGTTACAGAGACGAAGCGTTTCTCAGTAGCTGCGGCCGCAGACAGCGATCAGATCGGACTCCTCGCCGCTCTGGGGCAGGGATCCGTCGGGACGCTGCAAACACCGCACGGTGACCGCTTCTTCGGCGAGCGTGGCCTCGCCCTCCGGGCCGAGTTTCGCCCACGGAATGCGAGCAAATCCGGTGGCTGCCGCCTCCCGCACCTCGGCCACGGTGGCTGCATCGACGATCTGCGAGTCCCGCCAAGCGGTGGCGCCCGCCAGAATTCGCTCTTGAACGTCGTCCAGCAGCGATTCCACCTGCTTGGGCGCCCCCGAGAGGCCGACCGTCTGCTTTGCGGCCTGCCCATTGCCCTGCCTTTCACCCTGCTTTTCGTCGCCAATCCGGGAGACCAGGGTGGCCTGATCCTGCTCGAGGTCCCGCGGTCCGATCTCCACCCGGACGGGCACGCCCTTCAGCTCCCAATCGGTGGCTCTGCGGCCGAACCCGGTCCCCGTCCGGTCGTCCACCTTGGCCCGAACTCCGGCCGCGGTGAGCGCTTCGGCCAGCTTGTGGCAGGCATCCACAACCCCGTCGGCCTCGCGAACCGCGATAACTGCGACCTGTATGGGCGCCAATCGGGGCGGAACCACCAAACCCTGGTCGTCGCCGTGGGCCATGATCAGCCCGCCCACCATGCGAGACGACACCCCCCAGGAGGTCTGCCACACATGGGCCTGGTTTCCCTCGGCATCCAGGTAGGTGATGTCGAACATGGTGGCGAAGCTCTGGCCCAGCTCGTGGGATGTCCCCATCTGGAGGGCCTTGCCGTCGCGCATCATCCCTTCGAGGCACATGGAGTTGATGGCCCCGGGGAACCGCTCGGCCTCGGTCTTGTACCCGATGAGCACCGGGATGGCCAGCACCGACTCCATGAAGTCTCGATACACTTCGTGGAGGATCATGGCGGCGTAGTCGCGGGCTTCTTGGCGGGTGGCGTGGGCGGTGTGCCCCTCCTGCCACAAAAACTCGGTGGTCCGCAGGAATATCCGGGGGCGCATCTCCCAGCGGACCACGTTGGCCCATTGGTTGATCAGCAGCGGCAGGTCGCGATGGCTCTGCACCCATTTGGAGAAGTAGGCGTTGATGATGGTCTCGCTGGTCGGACGCACCACTACCGGTTCGGCCAGTTCTCGGCCCCCACCCTGGGTGACCACGGCCAACTCGGGGCTGAAGCCCTCCACGTGGTCGGACTCCCGGTTCAAGTAGCTCTCGGGAATAAAGAGCGGAAAGTAGGCATTGTCGGCCCCGGCCGCCTTGATGCGCTGATCCACTTCAGCTTGCATGCGCTCCCAAAGGGCATAGCCGTAGGGGCGGATCACCATGGTCCCCCGCACCGGTCCGTTGTCGGCCAATTCTGCTTTGTTGAGAATGTCCTGGTACCAGCGGGGGAAGTCCTCGTGCTGCGGGGTGAGCACCCCTTGTTTGGCCATCCTCACCCTCTCTTGCGAATCAATTCGATCTTCTCACTTGCCTGATTGGCATCGTCGCCCTGCTCGGCCAGCAGACGGCTCCGGTCGCGTTCCGCCTCCCGGGCGGCGGCCACCGTATCGGCTTTGGCCAAAGCGGCCTCGGCCCCATGCTCGTGGATCAACTCGGCCCACTCCACCAGTGAGTCCACCATGTTCTCCTCGGCCACGACGGCAACGTTGCGGCCCTTCACAAACAGGTGGCCCCGCTTGTTGCCCGCCGCAATGCCGATATCGGCGTCGCGGGCCTCGCCGGGTCCATTCACCACACAGCCCATGACGGCCACCTGAAGGGGGATCTCCCGGTCGCCGAACGCCTCTAGGGCCTGTTCGGCCACGGCATACACGTCGATCTCGGCCCGACCGCAGCTCGGACAGGCGATGAGGTCGACGTTCTTGCGCTCCCGCAGGCCCAGCGATTCCAGAAGCTGGCGGCCGGCCTTAGCCTCTTGCACCGGGTCGGCGGTGAGGCTGTAGCGGATGGTGTCGCCGATGCCCTCGGCCAACAGCGTGCCGATGCCCACGGTGGACTTGATCAACCCCACCGGAGGCGGCCCCGCCTCGGTCACCCCCAAGTGCAGGGGGTGGTCGGTGACCTCGCTCAGCTGGCGGTAGGCCTCGATCATCAGGGGCACACTGGACGCCTTGACCGAGATCTTGACGTCGTCGAAGTCCACATCCGCGAAGTAGTCGAGCTCCATCTGGGCCGACTCGACCATGGCCTCGGGCGTAACCCGGTCGCCGTACTTGCGATACAGATCAGGGTGCAGCGATCCCCCGTTCACCCCGATGCGGATGGGGACCCCCCGGTCCCGGCACTCCGAGGCCACCGCCTGGATGTGCTCGGGCTTGCGGATGTTGCCCGGATTCAGCCTCAGGCACTGGACTCCGGCATCCAATGCGGCCAGCGCCATGCGGTACTGGTGGTGGATGTCGGCCACGATGGGCACGGGAGAGCGAGGCACGATCTGGGCCAGTCCTTCAGCGGCCTCGATCTCGTTACAGGTGCAGCGCACGATGTCGGCACCGGCTGCGGCCAGGGCGTAGATCTGCTGAAGCGTGCCCTCCACATCCGCGGTGCGGGTGGTAGTCATCGACTGGACGGTTATGGGCGCACCGCCGCCCACGGCCACATCCCCCACAAAGATCCGCCGAGTTGGGCGGCGCTCGAAGGCTGCCTGGACTTCCACGATCTCAGCTTCGCATGTCTGGCCCACAAGAGGCGTATTTCCCCACGGCCATCACAACCCTCAACTCGGTACCTCCACGGGATCAGTGAAGTCCAGATAAACCGACCCGATGAAGACAAAGCCCAGAATCAAGATCACGGCGTAGGCCACCGGCACCATCTTGGAGACGTCGGCGGTGTATCGACGACCTCGCCAAGACCGGAGGCGTTCGTAAGTGGCTATCACCACATGGCCTCCGTCGAAGGGAAGAAGCGGAATCAGGTTGAAGACCCCGATGAACACGTTCAACAGGGCCAAGAACAGCAGCAAGTTCCCATAGCCGTTCTCCGTGAGATCAGCGCCGATTCGAAGGGCGCCGAAGATCGAGATCACGCGGTCCTGATTGTCGGCGGGCACCCCAGTGGCGATGCCGCTGTCGGAGGGAGCAGCGCCTTGTTGGACAGGCTGATCGGCCACATCACGGAAGAAGTTGTTGAGCCCGCTGGGCGAGAAGAACCTGCCGATACCCAGAACGGACTCTTTGACCAGGAAGCCGAACTCGTCCAACGTCTCGGGAACCGCCTCGAGGTAGCCGACCTCCACGGTTTGGCGTGACTGGGCCGTCCCCGAGGCGATGCCGACATACCCCCGGCTGGCGTCTTCTGGATGGGCGCCGAGCGTCAGCACGCGCACCAGCACATCGCCGCCGCGTTGGACCCCCAGGATCGCCGGCGATCCCGGTTCGGGCAGGGCCTCCGCCATGTCAACCATGGTGGTCACCGGGCTGCCATTGACCGAGACAATGCGATCTCCCGGCATCAAGCCGGCTCGGTCCGCAGGCGTGCCCGGCATCACCCCGGTCACCGTCCAATCAGGGGAGGGAACGGTCTCAGTCCTTCCCCCCACCACCAGAAACGAGAAGATCAGAACCAGCGCCAATAGGAAATGGACGGTCGATCCGGCCACCGCCACTGACATTCGCCGCCAGTAGGGTTTGCTGCGATAGGTGCGGTGCTCATCGGCCGGGGGCACCTCCTCGAGATTGTTCATCCCTATGATCCGCACGTAGGCACCGACGGGGATCGCCTTGAGGCCGTAGACCGTCTCTCCTCGGCGCATCGACCACAGCCGCGGTCCGAATCCCAAGAAGAACTCGGTGACCTTCATACCCGCGGCCCGGGCAGTGACGTAGTGGCCCATCTCGTGCAAAAAGATCATGCCGATGACGGCCAACACCACAATCAGCATCGGCAGCCCCCAAGCCACCTGCACCAATACGAGCAGGGCCGCCACCAGCGCCAGTCCTCCCCAGCGATCTCGGGAGGCCTGCATCCTGGCAAGCGGAGTGTTCAAAGACCCCTCACTCCGAGAGTGACGCGAGGGCATCTATCAACCGCGGGCGTACTGGTAATCGATGACCTGTTCGGCTGCTGATCGGGCCCTGCCGTCGATCTCCATGACCGCCTCCAGGGAGTCGGCCTCGGTGCCGTCGTGGTCGCCGAGGACCGTCTCCAAAACCTCTGGGATTGCCGTCCATCGTATCCGCTCATCGAGAAAAGCCTGCACGGCCACTTCGTTGGCCGCGTTCAACAAGGCGGGTGCGGTCTCGCCCATGCGACCGGCGGCGTAGGCCAGCTCCAGGCAGGGAAACGCCTCGGTGTCGGGGGGCTCGAAATCCAGCCGGCTCAACTCGGCCCAGTCGATGCGGCCAAACGGGGTGGCGATGCGGTCGGGGTAGGCCATGGCATAGCCGATGCACAATCGCATGTCGGGCAGCGAGAGCTGGGCGATAGTGGCGCCGTCGGTGTACTCCACCATGGAGTGGACCACCGACTGGGGATGGACCACTACCTCGATGCGGTCATAGCCCATTCCGAAGAGCTCGTTGGCCTCGATCACCTCCAAGCCCTTGTTCATCAGGGTGGAAGAGTCCACCGTGATCTTGGGCCCCATGCTCCAGGTGGGATGGGCCAGCGCATGCTCCACCGTCACATCGGCCAGCTCGTTGCGAGTCCGGCCCCGAAACGGCCCTCCGCTGGCGGTGAGCACGATGCGGTGGACGCGTTTCATTCCCGTTTCAGAGGCCATGCCCGCTTCGGAAGTAAACACGTCGTTGGCCCGCAGGCATTGGTGGACGGCGCAGTGCTCACTGTCCACCGGGAGCAGCTCGGCACCAGGAGTCCGGCGGGCCCTCTGAACGACCGGCCCAGCGGCGATCAGCGACTCCTTGTTGGCCAGGGCCAGCCGCCGGCCAGCCTCCAGGGCCGCCAGTGTCACCGGCAGCCCGGCAAACCCGACCACCCCGTTGACCACCACATCTCCCATAGCGGCAGCCTCGGCGAGAGCCGCTGGGCCGCTGGCCACCTCGACCCCCGGCAGCGCGTCGCGGACCTCGGGAACTTTGTCGGCTGCGCCCACCACCACAAGACGAGGGCGAAACTCCCGGGCTTGGGCAATCACCTGGTCGATCGAGCGGCCTGCCCCCAAGGCCACCACATCCCAAACACCGGGCTCGGCCCGCACCACATCCAAAGTCTGAACGCCGATCGAGCCTGAAGAGCCAAGCAGCGACAGAGAAATCATGATCTCATGGCGTTGGGATCGCCCGAAGGCTCAAATGATTTCGAGCATGAGGGCAGTGAAATACGTGGCCGGCAACACGAGCAGCAGGGCATCGATGCGGTCCAGCATCCCACCATGGCCGGGGAGCAAAGAACCCATGTCCTTGACCCCCAGATCCCGCTTGATGGCCGATTCCATAAGGTCGGCCAACGGAGCCACAACGGCAACCACGATGCCCAAGACGACGCCGTCGGAGCGAGATCCAGATCCGTCCCCGAAGGGGCCGATCTCCAGAATGGAGATGAACACCAAGGCGGCTGCGATGGTGGCGATGGTGCCGCCGATAAGGCCCTCAACCGTCTTGTTGGGGCTGGCCTTTGACAGCGGGGTGCGACCCGCCGCCCGTCCGACGGCGAAGGCGCCGACGTCATGGGCCACGGTCAAGATCACCGCGCTCAGCACAAACTCGCGGCCGTCGGGCATGTCCAAGAGCAGCCCGCCGAAAGCCCCGGCCACCCCGATGTAGACAATCCCAAACAGGGTGACCCCGAGGTTGGCCAACGGGCGGTCGCGCCCCACTCCCCCCACGTACCACAGGCCTGCGCCGAACAGGGCGAACACCAACACCAGCACGATGCCGTCGGCTCCTCGCCAATAGGCAGCCAGCGGCATAGCCACCACTGCGACAAAGCCCAACAGCGCGGGCGGCTGGTAACCAGCGTGCCGCAAGCTGGTGAACCATTCGGCCGCGGCCAGCAGCAGGGCGATGGTGAGGACGGCGAGGGTGGCCTCCTCTCCGCCAGCGATAGCCCCGAGGACGATGCCGCCCAGCACCAAGCCCACCACGATGGCGGTAATCGTGTTGCCCTCACGAGGCGGAACTCGCGATTCGGTCATCGGAGATGGCGGTGGGGCCAACAGCGTCTCCGAGGTCGCGCCGATGCCGGGCATATCGGTAGTTTCCTGAACGTCCAGGGACAGGACTTCGTCCACCCGGTCAACCGACGGGAACTCCACTGCCTCGGTGGGCTCGGGATCCTCGAAGACGCTTGCGCTCTCGGATTGATGGCTGACTGAGGCCATCTCCGGCTGGTCTTCGGATGGGGAATCATCGGTGTCTTCGCGCCATCGAGGGGCGGCGTCCGCCAGGGTGTCCCAGTCGTCCTCGGCGGCCTCTTCATCAGCCGCTGACTCACCCCAGTGAGGCAGGCCGGATTCTTCCTCGTCCTCATCGAATAAAGAGGTCAGATCGTCCAGGAACATGGCCTGCTCGTCGTCCGGCGACCCTTCGGAGGGATCATTCGGTCTTTGGAAAGGATTGTCGTCGTCCACTGGCCCCTCCGGGTGTTTGGCAGATTAGATCTCGAGCAACTCTTGCTCTTTGACGCCCAATGCGTCGTTGATGAGCTGCTCATGGTCGTGGGTTAGATGGTCGAGTTCTTTCTCGGCCCGGGCGGCGATGTCCTCGGACACATCGCCCCCCTTGCTGAGCTGGTCAATCTCGTGACGACTGCTGCGCCGGGTGTTCCGAATGGCCACTCGTCCATCTTCGGCCATCTGCTTGACCAATCTGACCAATTCGCGACGGCGCTCTTCAGTCAGCGGTGGAAAGGTGAGGCGCACCACGTTGCCGTCATTGCTGGGATTGAGCCCGAGGTCAGCCTGGATGATGGCCCGCTCAATCGCTGAAATGGAACCCTTGTCAAAGGGGGAGATCACCAGAAGCTGTGCCTCGGGAACACTGAAGCTGGCGAGCTGCTGAAGCGGCACTTCGGTGCCGTAGTAGTCCACCAGAAATCTCTCGAACAGCGCAGGAGAAGCTCGGCCAGTCCTGACGGTGGCGAACTGCTGGCGAGTGTGATGGACAGCGGAGTCCATGCGGCCTCCGGCCTCGGCCACCACCAAGTCGGTCAAGTCATCGCCGGTCGTCATTCCAGCAGCATTCCCAGGGATCCCTCACGACACCAGAGTACCGATCGGCTGGCCATCGAGTATGGCAAGGACGTTTCCCGGTGCCATGAGATCAAACACCACAATAGGCAATTCGTTGTCCATGCACAGCGAAACGGCGGTGCTGTCCATGGCCTTCAAACCCTGGGACAGCACATCCAGGTATCGGACCTCGTCCAATTTCTCGGCACCAGGATCAATCCGAGGATCGGCGGTGTAGACCCCGTCTGTGCCGCTATGGGTGCCTTTCAGCAGAACGCCAGCCTCTATCTCCACCGCCCGCAATGCCGCCGCAGTGTCGGTGGTGAAGAACGGGTTGCCGGTTCCGGCGGCAAAAATAACCACCCGGCCCTTTTCCAAGTGGCGGATGGCCCGTCTCCGGATGTACGGCTCGGCTACTTGGGCCATGCCGATGGCGGTTTGCACTCGGGTGGGCTGACCTAGCCGCTCAAGGGTGTCTTGAAGGGCCAGGGCGTTGATGACCGTGGCCAGCATCCCCATGTAGTCGGCTTGGGCCCGGTCCATGCCCGAGCCCGCTCCGGTCATCCCTCGCCAGATGTTGCCCCCGCCCACCACGACGGCCACGTCGACATCGAACTCCGACCTGACCTTGACAATCTCCGACGCAATCTGAACGGCGATCTCTCCGTCGATGCCGTAGCCGGCCTCTCCAGCAAAGGCCTCTCCGGAGAGCTTCAAGACGATCCGGTCCCACCGTCCCGATCGTTTGGATTCGCCGCCGTCGACCACCGCTAACTGCCGATGGCCGCCAGCTCGAACCGGATGACGGCACCGTCTCCCAACCGGGACTGCACGGTCTCCTTCTCTCCGAACATGCCCTGCTCCAGCAGCACTCGCTCGGCGTACCACGCCCGCAGGCGGCCGGTGACGATCTTGTCCCAGGCCTGTTCTGGCTTGCCCTCGGCCTTGGTCATCTCCGTCAGCGAAATCCGCTCCCGCTCCACTTCTTCGGGATCGACATCGTCGCGGTGCAGAACCGAAGGCTTGGCAAAGGCGATGTGGAGGGCGATCTCGTGGGCCAGTTCTTGGCTCATGCCGCGGGCCTCGACCACCACCGCGCTGGTCCCTCGGCCATCTTGGGTGTGGAGGTAGGTGTCCAGGATGTTGCCTTCGCCAGCCTGGATCTTTACGACCTTGCCCAACCGGACATTCTCCTTCTTGGCCAGGCTCAGATCCTCGATGTCCCCCTTGCGGGCTTCGACCGAGTCTTCGCCCTCAGCGAGCACGAGTTGGACCAACTCGTCGGCCAAAGCGGTGAAATCGTCAGCCTTGGCGGAGAAGTCAGTCTCGCAGCGAAGTTCCACGATGGCGGCGGCATCGCCGTCTACGGCCAGCGCCACCGCTCCCTGGTCGCTAGCCCGATCAGCCCGAGCAGCGGCCTTGGCCATGCCCTTTTCGCGCAGCCACTGGGTGGCAGCTTCCATGTCGCCATCATTCTCAGTGAGGGCGCGCTTGCAGTCCATCATCCCGGCACCAGTGGCCTGACGTAGGGCTTTGACGTCTTGGGCGGTAAATGAACTCACACTTGCTCCTGGGGTTCGGCTGGCTCGGCCTCTTCGGCAACCTGCTCCTGAGATTCGGTTTCCTCGGCGGCAGCGGGCAGATCGGCGGTTGGTGCCGGGGTCGGCTCTTCTTCCACCGCCGCCTCCGCCGTTGCTGGCGGCCCAACATCGGGCTGGGCCGCAACTTCGATCTGGGCCTTGGCGGCGGCATTGCCCTGAGCGATGAACCGGCCCTCGAGAACGGCATCGCTGATGATCCGACACATCAACTCACCAGAGCGGATGGCATCGTCGTTGCCGGGAATCACGTATTGGATCACATCGGGATCGCAATTCGTGTCCACCACTGCGATCACCGGCAGCTTCAGCTTGTTGGCCTCTGCGACGGCGATGTGCTCCTTTTTGGTGTCAAGCACGAACACCGCATCGGGCGGTCGGGTCAAGTCCCGGATGCCGTTGAGATTGCGCTCCAGCTTCACCAGCTCCCGGGTGATGAGAAGGGCCTCTTTCTTGGGCATGACGTCCAACTCGCCGGAACTCCGCATCCGCTGGAACTCCTTCATCTTGCCCATGCGCTTGGAGATGGTCTCGAAGTTGGTCAGCAGACCGCCCAGCCAGCGCTCGTTCA
Organism: Candidatus Poriferisocius sp.; assembly: GCF_965204015.1. Taxonomy (GTDB): domain Bacteria; phylum Actinomycetota; class Acidimicrobiia; order Acidimicrobiales; family Bin134; genus Poriferisocius. The sequence continues at coordinate 622,337 of NZ_OZ241965.1, forward strand.
CATAGGGCATGCCCACACGCTCTGCGTAGCTCTGGACGCTGTCTTGAGCCTGCTTCTTGGTGCCCACGAACAGAACCTGTCCGCCTCTGGCCACAAGATCGCGCACAAAGGTATAGGCCGACTCGATGTAAGCCAGCGTTTGGGTGAGATCGATGATGTAGATGCCGTTGCGCTCTCCGAAGATGAACCGCTGCATCTTCGGATTCCATCGGCGGGTCTGGTGTCCGAAGTGGACCCCGGCATCGAGCAGCTGACGCATGGTCACGACAGGCGCCATGGTGATTCTCCTCTCCCAACGGTTCAGCGAAACCCGGGGTCAGCACCTGACGGCGACCGTGGGATGCCCCGGGCGGTGATTTTTCTTCGGCCGGGAACTGCTTCCTGGCCGGGTCAAACGATAGCCGCTACACGTCCATTAGCCATAGGCAGAAAGCCGACTTCGACCATGAGGGTCGCGGTGGGATACCAGCCGCACATGGCCGGTGGTCAGCACCGACCCCGGATCGAGATAGTCGTCGCCTGCCCTCACACTGAAGAAGAACCGCGCCGAAGCGGTGCCCAACAACTGTCCAGCCACCAACCAGTCGCCCTCCGCGACGGCGATCCAGCCCAGATATCCGTAAGAGGTGCGCAGCCCATCGCGGTGCAGCACGGTGACAAACCGGTTGTGGACCACAGTGCCGGCGAACACCACCTCGCCGTCCGCGGAAGCCCACACTGGCTGGCCGGGCTCGGGATCGTACTCAAAGCCTCTATTGCCCGGTGCCCCCACGTGGGCCGGAGGCCGAAAGTGGTCTACCACCTCGGCATCAATTGGGGGCCGGTACTCCTCCGGCGCCTCGCCTTGCAGAACAGAATCGCCCTCAAGCGGCGGCGCCTGCTCGGGCACCGTCGGACTGGCTAGAAAGACCAGCCCGGCCACGGCCGCCCAACCGATCCGCAATCCCCACACCATGGTTTTTCCTCATGGGCTTCGAGATGAAGGGGGGAAGTGGCAATCAGGCTATCAAGCACCTCGGCGGAGGGGGAAGCGACTGTCGGTCAATCAAGCACCTCGGCGGAGGGGGAAGCGACGGCGGGTCAATCAAGCCCGAGGATGGCTGTTTTTCATCACGTTGCGGAGCCGTTCCCGACTGACGTGGGTGTATATCTGGGTGGATCCCAGATCGGCGTGGCCCAGTAGCTCCTGTACATGCCGTAAGTCGGCCCCACCGTCGAGCAGGTGAGTGGCGAAGGTGTGGCGCAAGGCATGGGGGTTGGTCTGAACGCTGGCCCGGCGATCCACCAGCCGGCGAACAGCCTGGGCATTCATCGGGCGGCCCCGCAGGTTCACGAACACCGCGTCTTCGGCCACCGACGGGTCGGCCATCTCTTCTCGGCCGTCGGTTATCCACTCCGACAAGGCGGCCGCGGCCGGCTCGCTCAGCGGCACAATGCGCTGTTTCGACCCCTTGCCGTTGACCGTGAGCCGCCGACGCTCCCAGTCGATATCCCCGGCGCGGATGGCGCACACCTCGCTGACCCGCAGGCCACTGCCGTACAGCAGCTCCAACACTGCGATGTCCCGTTGGCAACGAGCCCGGCCGTCGTCGGCCACCGCCGCCCGCGGCTGGTCCAACAGGATGCCCAATTCCTCTGAACGCAGCACTCGGGGCAGTCGGCGCTCCCGTATCGGCACCATGGTGCCGACCGTGGGGTCGGCGGAAACCCGGCCGGTGCGCTCTGCCCATCGGAAGTAGCGACGCAGCGACGACGCCTTCCGAGCCACCGTCTTGCGGGCATAGCCCTGTGCGCTCAGATGGGCCAGGTACCTCCGGATGGCACGGAGGTCGACTTCTTCTGGACCCGTTTCCCGGGCCGAGGCCCGAGAAGCGCCCCCGCCTGATTGCCCAAGCCAGTCGGCGAACGCGGCTACCTCTCGGCAGTACATCGCCGCGGTGTCTTCGCTGACCGAGACAGCCGATGCCGCAAAGGCTTCCAGATCCCATCCCATCTGCGTTTAAGACTACCGATGAGGGCTACAGCCCCAACGCCAATCTCATCGGGGCCAGCCTCATCGGGGCCAACCTCATCGGGGATGGCCCACCCGCTCGATCCAGCGTCCTGAGACCGCCACCCAACCGGCAGCCCGCAGCCCTTCCACCGCTCCGGCCACCTGGGACATCTCCAGCCCGGTGCGCGCCCGGATCTGTTCGGCGTCGGCGGGCTGCCAGCCCAGCGCTTCCAATACCTGATGACCGACAACGCCAGGGCTCGGGCGCGGGTCAAGCGGTCTTGCCTCCGCGCCGGAAATGCCCAGAGCCAACAGCACATCTTCGGCCCCGCGACAAGGTGCGCATCCGTCGGCCAGGAGATCGAAACAGCCATCTGATGCCGAGCTGCGAACCGGGCCGGGTACAGCCAAGACCGCCCTGTCTCGGGCAGCCGCCTCGGCCACGGTGTGCATGGCCCCTCCCGAAGCGTGAGATTCCACCACCACAAGGACATCAGCCAAGGCCGCGATAATGCGGTTGCGGGCCGGGAACCTCCACCGCTCGGGAGGCGCCCCCAACGGGGCCTCTCCCAGCAACACTCCTTGATCGGCCACCGCCTGCCACAAAGCCCGATTGCGCTGGGGGTAAACCCTGTCCATCCCATTGCCCACAACCGCAATGGGGGGTGCGCCCCGTGCTTCGATGGCGCCGGCATGGGCGGCGGCATCGATGCCCAGAGCCAGGCCCGACACCACGCCCACCCCGGCCGTCGACAAGTCACGGCCCAACTCGAACGCCAGATCGCTGCCGTAGCGGGTACACCGACGAGTGCCGACTATGGCGACCCGGGGGCCGCCAACAACCTCGGGATCCCCTTTATGGAACACCACTGCCGGGGGATCCAGGTCGTCCGCCAGCGCGGGCAGATATCCGGGAGTGCCCAGCGCAGCCACACCCACGCCATGCTCTCGGTGCCGAGACCAGAGTCCGACCACATCGAGGACGGCCGCATACCTGCACCATTGCTCATAGCGATCCCGCCTTCCGGCCACTTGGACCAGCTCAGGGCAAGCCGGCCCCAAAAGACGGGTCCAAATCTCGGCCGGTCCGTCGAGGGCGAGCATCGCCCTCAGACGGGCCGGCCCGACCGCGGGCAACGAGGCCAAGGCGACCAACCACGCTTCCACCGGCAGCTCTTCGGCTTCTTCGCAGGAAACCGGGGTCAACCTTGTTGGATCACCGAGCATTGGCCACGCTCCAGGGATCATGGGCCACGGTGACCGGCTCGGTACGCATGAACAGCGCTTGGGCGACGACTTCCCCGGTCAGCGGGGGTTCCTCCCCGGCCAAGTCGGTCAACGTCAGAGCCACCCGTCGTATTCGCTGGAAGCCCCTAGCGGTGAGCCGACCGTCGGCGATGGCCTTGCTCAGCAGATCTTTGGCATCTGGGTCCAGCGGCGCCAGTTCATCCAGATCGCTGTCCCGCAATTCGCTGTTGGCCGCCACTCCCCGTTGGCGAGCGGCTGCTCGTGCCTGGTCCACCCTGTCTTTGACTTCGGCCGAGGACTCCCCGGCGGGAGCATCGAACAGATCGCTGACCTCGGGACGTCCGACATGGATTCTCAGGTCGAACCGATCCAGCAGAGGGCCGCTCAGCCGCCGGGCATAGCGCAGACGGGCCAAGGGAGTGCACCGGCACATCCCCGGCTGTCCGAGCTCTCCACACGGGCACGGGTTCATCGCCCCAACCAACAGGAATCGAGCAGGAAACGACGCCACAGCCGCCGCTCGGTTGACCCGGATGATTCCCTCTTCGAGGGGCTGGCGCAGCGAGTCCAGGGCTTGGGGAGCGAACTCGCCCATCTCGTCCAGGAACAGCACCCCGCCGTGAGCGCAGCTGACCGCACCGGGACGCAGCGTGCGACTCCCGCCGCCCACCAGAGCGATCATCGAAGCCGAGTGATGGGGCGCTTGCCACGGGGCCTGGCGAACCAAACCGGAGGAGGGCAGATCCAGTCCGGCGGCCGAGTGAACCATGGTGGCTTCAATGGCGGTGCCCTCATCCAATGGCGGGAGAAGTCCAGGGAGCCGCCGGGCCAGCATGGTTTTTCCCGCACCCGGCGGGCCGATCATCAGCAAGTGATGCCCTCCGGCTGCGGCCACCTCCAAACCCAAGCGAGCCATGTGCTGACCTCTCACATCGGCCAGATCCACGGCCTCTTCCCACTGTCTCCCCGATTCCGACGCGGGCAAGTCGGGCCAGGGTTCCTCGCCTCGAAGCGCGGCGATCAACTCCCGAAGCGTTTCCGGCGCCCGGATCTGGGGCCCGTTTGCCAGTGCTGCCTCGGCGGCGCTCTCCGGGGCCACCACAACTGCATTGCTGTTCAGACAGCGCACTTGGGGGAGCACTCCGGGTACCGCCCGGAGACGGCCATCAAGCCCCAGTTCGGCCAAAAAGGCCGTATCAGCCGCCAAATCAGCACGAAGCTGGTCATCGGCGACCAACACGCCGATGGCGATGGCCAAGTCGAGCCCTGGACCCTCCTTGCGTATGCCTGAGGGCGCCAGATTCACGGTGATGCGGCCCGGGGGCCATTGGACGCCGCTGGACAACAGGGCGGCCCGAACCCGGTCGCGGGCCTCTCGACAGGCGGCATCGGGCAGGCCCACCACGGTAAAAGTGGGCAGACCCACCGAGACGTGGACCTCCACCGACACTGGGTGTCCGGTGATGCCGGCAAGGACGGAGGCAGGGATGGTGGCAAGCACGGTTGGCGCTTTCCCGAGGATGATTCCTCGTGCCTGGAGGGTGGCCATCACGCTGACCACGAGCGTGGGCTAGACCATAGCGATAGGCAGTGACAACTGCCCCCCGTCAGAGAACCTCGTTGATGTAGCGGAGCACGGCGTCGATCTCGCCCGCCGACAACAGCCCTCCGAAGGCCGGCATGCGGTCTCTCCCCTCAGCCACGACCGCAGCGGCATCGGCGAGATCGGGATACGCCTCCACCAGCCGGCCCCGATTCAACCGGGGGCCATTGCCGGTCCCGCTGCCATCGCCGTCGTGACACGATGAGCACCGGTCGATGTACACCGACCGACCGGCCACCAGCGCCGGATCCGGAGTTCCGTCGGGTCCGGGCCCCACCTCGGGGGAAGATGCCGACCCGCAACCCGCCGCGATGGCTAGCAGCAAAGCCAGTGCCGCCAGCCAATGGGCAATAGCTTTCCCTCTGGCCACCAGTGGGAACATACTGGGATATCGGCTTTGACCCCACACGGAAGCATCGGCGCACCCGGTTCGACTACTGGTATGTGGCCGTCGGTCTGCTGGTCTGCGTGGGGCTGATCCTGTGGGCCCTGCTGGGCTAGTGGCCACCTAGAACGCGGCCTCAAGCACCCGCAGATCTCGGCCCACGACCTCGGCAACATCAAATCGAAGCCGCACTGCTCCCGTGCGCTCCTGCTCAGACAGCCACTGAGCGGCCAACCGGCGTATTCGCCGCTGCTTCTGCCAACCAACCGCTTCGGCTGGCGAACCGAAGGCGTTCGAAGACCGGGTCTTGACTTCGCACACGACAACCACAGGCCCACGCCGCACGATCACATCCAACTCGCCGCGGCTGCACCGCCAGTTGCGTTCAAGAATCTCGAACCCATGGCGGAGATACCACCGCACCACACGGTCTTCTCCCCAACGGCCCAGCGCCTGCTTGTATGCCATGCCCCCACCGTACGCATGGGGAGTGACAGTTGGGCTAGAAGCGCTTTTCCTTGACCCGGGCGGCCCGGCCGATGCGGTCGCGCAGGTAATAGAGCTTGGCCCGGCGCACATCGCCGCGGGCGCCGACATCGATCTTGGCGATGATGGGCGAATGGACAGGAAAAGTACGCTCCACTCCCACTCCGAAGCTCACCTTGCGAACGGTGAAGGATTCCCGGATCCCGCTGCCCTGGCGGCGGATAACCACACCCTCAAAGATCTGAACCCGCTCGCGGTTGCCCTCAACAACCCGGACGTGCACCTTGACGGTGTCGCCGGAACTGAAATCAGGAATGTCGGATCGTCTGGTTTCGCGATCAACGATGTCGGTGGGATTCATGGCACGCCTCGTGTGAGTACTTCAGCGCCCAACTCAGGCTTTGGGGCGCGACGAACAATCATACTCGCCTTGATCAGGCGAGGCCGAACTCTTCCAAGAGCGCTTTCTCGTTTTCGGTCAAACCACCGCGGGCGTCGATGAGGTCCGGTCGCAGGGCTTTTGTTCGGGCCAGCGACTGGGCCTTTCGCCAGCGATCCACCCGACCGTGGTCTCCCGACCGCAGCACTTCGGGGACCGGCCAGCCCCGGAATTCGGCAGGCCGGGTGTAGTGGGGATACTCCAGCAGCCCATCGCTGAACGAGTCATCGGCGGCCGAGAGCTCGTTGCCCAGCACACCGGGAATCAGCCGGCCCACCGCCTCGATGACCGCCATCGCGCCCACCTCTCCGCCAGCCAGCACAAAATCGCCCAGTGACAGCTCACCGTCGACCAGGTGGTCCCTCACTCTCTGATCCACTCCTTCGTAGCGACCACACAGCAGCGAGAACCCGTCTCCGCTGGCCAACTCCTGGGCCACCGCTTGATCGAATCGACGACCAGCCGGCCCCAGCAGAAGCAAGGGTCGAGGCGGATCGGCCTGTTCGACCGAATTGAACAAAGGCTCCGGCATCATGACCATGCCCGCACCTCCGCCGAACGGGGCGTCGTCAACCGAACGGTGGGGGTCTCCCGCGCCCTGCCTAAGGTCGTGAACCCGCACCTCGAGGCGGCCCTGCTCCACCGCCCTCCCGATCACCCCGAAATCCAAGAACACCTCGAACATCGAGGGAAAGATGGTGAAGATATCGACTCTCATGAGTCGTCGAACAGGCCCGCGGGGACATCCACAATCAATCGATCTCCCGTGTGCTCCAGCAAGAAGGTAAGGGGCACCAGGGCCCCGGACTCCAAGACCAGCAAGTCGCTGGCCGGATTGGCTTGTACGGCTTCAACCCGGCCCCGCTCTGTGCCGTCGTTTTCGCACACCATCATGCCGATCAGGTCATGGACCCACAGCTCATCGGGGTCGACAATGGGCTCGGCTTTCAGCGCCTGGCCTCTCAGGGATTCGGCGGCCTGTCGATCCCGGACCTCGGCGAATTGCACAATCCAGCGATGCTGAAATGGTCGGGCTCCTGCCACGGTGAACTCTCCGGGATCAGCGCAGAGCACTGATCCCGCTTCCAGCCGCTCAGCACGGTTGGTCCACAGCGTGACCACGACCTCGCCCCGGATCCCATGAGCCCGGTCGATGCGGCCAACCTCGAGCAGAGGAGGCACGCTCGGCGCTTTCGGACGTTTAGTCGACGAACTCGACGTCGACGAAGCTTCCGTCTTTGCTGGCTGCGGCCCGCACAATGGTGCGGATGGAGTTGGCCACTCGACCGCGGCGGCCGATGACCCGTCCCATGTCGCCTTCGGCCACGGTTACCTCCAGCGCCACCGTACCCTGCCGTTCGACCACCTCAACCTCAACCTCATCGGGATTCTCCACCACCGACTTCACCAGGTATTCCAGAACATTGCGGGCGGTTGGCACTCCGATGGTGTTGATGTCGCCCTGCTCGTCGAACTCGTCGTCGTCGTAGCCATCGTCGTCGAATTCCTCGTCCTCAACTCTCAAGTCGGTGTCGCTCACGATTCCCCGCCCTCGGCTTTCTCGGTGTCTTGCTCCGCAGCATCGTCTGTTTCGGTTGCTGCGTCCGCAGCCTCGTCGGTCTCGGTTGCGGCGTCCGCAGCTTCCTCAGAATCAGTCGCGGCGTCCTCGGCCTCGTCAGTCTCGGTCGCGTCCTCGGCTTCCTCGCCGGCATCGGTTGCGGCGTCCGCAGCTTCCTCGCCCGCTTCCCCCGATTCCGGCCCGGCAGTGGCGTCACTCGGTTCGGCTGAAGCGGCCGTGGTCACTATCGCAGGGCGCTGATCAGCCACCTGCGCTGGCCCTTCAACACCGGTGAACTCCGCCCACGCCCCGGAGATAACCAGGAGCTTCTGCACCCGCTCGCTCGGCTGGGCGCCATGGCGCAGCCAGTGCAGCGCCCGCTCGTTGTCGATCTCCACCAGCGACGGCTCTTGGCGGGGGTTGTAGGTACCCACGATCTCAATGAACCGCCCATTGCGGGCCTTGCGGGAATCAGCGGCCACGACGCGATAGGTGGGCTGCTTCTTCTTGCCCATCCGCATCAGCCGGAGTCTTACTGCCACGAGCCAGTCAGCCCTTCTGTCTTCTTGGATCCATTAGGCATCCTGAGCCCAATTGGCCCCTCATCAGTGCCCGTGCAGGCACGAACCGGCGCCGGCCGCCGGAATAGGGAAACTCTACCCGTCGAAAATCCCTGTGGGCTACCTCAGGGAGGAGAGATCGAATTCGCCGTCCTCCAAGCCCGGCAAGGTCAACTTGGACTTGCCCGACTTCTTCTGCTGGCTGCCCGGCGGGGTCACCCGACTCCCCTTGCGGCCCTTCTTGGGCTTCTTTCGGCCCGAACCTGGCCCCTTGCCACCGCCCATCTTCTTCATCATCCGCTGGACCTCGCTGAACTGCCGCAGAAGCTGGGAGACTTCAGAAGGACGGGTTCCCGAGCCGGCGGCGATCCGCTGACGGCGAGAGCCGTCGATGACGCGGGGGGTAGCCCGCTCTTGGGGGGTCATCGAGCAGATGATGGCCTCCACCTGGGCGATTCGCTCGTCCTCTATCTCGGCTTTGCGCAACTCGGGGGGAGCCCCGGGGAGCATCCCCACCAGGTTTTGGAGCGAGCCCATCTTCTTGAGCTGGCGCATCTGCTCTAGGAAGTCCTCCAGCGTGAACTCGCCTTCCAGCAGCTTGGCCGCGGTCGCCTCCGCCTCGGCCTCCTCGTACACCTGCTCGGCCTTCTCGATCAGCGTGAGCACATCGCCCATGCCGAGGATCCGGCTGGCCACCCGGTCGGGGTGGAACAACTCGAACTCGTCGATCTTCTCGCCGGTCGAGGAGAAGGCGATGGGCCGACCCACCACCTCTTTCACCGACAGCGCCGCGCCTCCCCGGGCGTCCCCGTCCACCTTGGTGAGGATCACGCCGTCGAGTTCGAGAACGGCATGGAACGTCTCGGCGGTGGTCACCGCGTCTTGGCCGGTCATGGCGTCGACCACCAAGAAGGTGTAGTGGGGTTCGATGGCGTCGGATATCCGCCCGACCTGATCCATCATCTCGTCGTCGATGGCCAATCGCCCGGCGGTGTCGCAGATCACCACATCCCGGTTGGAGGCCAAGGCCTCGGCCACACCCCGTCGGGCCACTGCGACCGGATCGGAAGGCTCGCTGAACACCGGAACCCCGATGCCCTCACCGAGGGTGCGGAGCTGCTCGACCGCCGCCGGCCGCTGCAAGTCGGCCCCCACCAGCATCGGGTTGCGGCCTTGTTGTTTGAACCAGGAGGCCAGCTTGGCCGCGTTGGTGGTCTTGCCCGAGCCCTGGAGCCCGGCCAGCAGCACCACCGTGGGGGGTTTGGCTGGATGGGTAATCTCCAGGGACTCGCCGCCCAGGGTGGCGATCAGTTCCTCGTGGACGAACTTGATCACCTGCTGAACGGGGTTCAGCGCCCTGTGGACCTCGGCCCCCACGCACCGCTGGCGAACCCTCTCCTGGAAGCCGCGGACCACATGGAGGTTGACGTCGGCCTCTAGCAGGGCTAGGCGAATTTCCCGCAGCACCTCGTCGACATCGCTCTCCCGCAGCGTCCCCAAGCCCCGCAGGCGCTTGAATATGCCCTCGAACCGGTTGCTCAGCGTGTCGAACATGGGCTGCCCAGACTACGCGCTAGCGGTACGGATTAGACATCCGACAGAAAGGGAACCGCTAGGAGGGCCCTCTAGGAGAGCAAAGCCTCGACGAATTCAACGGCGTCAAATTCGACCAAGTCTCCGACACCCTCCCCCAGGCCCACCAGCTTTACCGGGACATCCAGCTCATTCTGCACGGCCATCACGATGCCGCCCTTGGCCGACCCGTCGAGCTTGGTAAGCACGACACCGGTCAGCTCAGCCGTCTCGGTGAACCGGCGGGCTTGGGTCAAGCCGTTCTGACCGGTACTGGCGTCGATCACCAGCAAAACCTCGGTGACGCGGCCCGGCCCTTTGCCGGCCACCCGATAGATCTTGGCCAGCTCATCCATCAGGTTGGTGCGAGTGTGCAGGCGTCCGGCGGTATCGGCCATGACCAATGGCACCCCCGTGGCTGAAGCGTGCTCGATGGCGTCGTAGACCACCGAGCTGGGATCGGCGCCCTCAGCCCCCCGCACCAGCTCGGCACCAGACCGGTCGGCCCACTGGCCAAGCTGCTCGACGGCTGCGGCTCGAAAAGTATCCCCCGCCGCCAGCACGACCTTGCGGCCGCCCTGCGCCTCTCGGGCGGCCAGCTTGCCGATAGTGGTGGTCTTGCCCGCGCCGTTCACCCCCACAAAGAGCCACACCGCAGGGTCGCCATCGGCCCGCAGTTCCAGATCCCTGCCTCCCAGGTCTTCGACCATCTGGGCCTTGAGCAGGGCTACCAGCGCGTCGGCGTCGGTGACCTTCTCCTCCTTGGCCCGCTCCTTCAGCCGATCAAGCAGCGCGGTGGTAGCCCCCATCCCGGCGTCGGCCAGAATCAACGCCTCCTCCAGCTCCTCCCAAGTGGCATCGTCCACCCCCCGGGAGACCACCGACGACAAGAAGCCGGTAAACGCCCCTCGAGCCGAGGACAATCGGTTTCGAAAACTGGCCCGCTCGATTTCCGACTCAGGCTCGGTTTCCGACTCAGGCTCTGGCTCGACAGCAGGCTCAGGCTCCAATGCAGGCTCGGACTCGAAAGCAGGCTCGGCAATGGCCGGTTCGCTCCTCTTCGGCCTTCGGCGAAGCGCCATTATTCCTCAGGCTCTTCAACGGGCAGAGAGCCGATCACCACGGTGAGCGTGATGGGCTCGCCGTCGCGCACCACCCCCAGCTCCACCTCGGTCCCCGGTGCCCGGAACTGAACCTTGGCGGCCAGCTCGGTGAACGTCGACACCACCTCATCGTCGATGAGAACGATCAAGTCCCCTGCCATCAACCCGGCACGGTCAGCGGGAGTGTCGTCATGCACCTCAATGACGAGGGCGCCCGGTTGGCCCATCTCGGGATCGGTTCCCGAAACGCCGAGAAACCCCAACTCGGTGCTTTCCCCCGCCAAGATGCGCTGGGCGATGTTCAGGGCGATATCGGATGGTATGGCGAAGCCCAAACCGATGTTGCCAACAATCGAGCCGTCCGTCTGAATGAGGGTGTTCATGCCGATGACCTGCCCGAAGCGGTTGGCCAAAGCGCCTCCTGAATTGCCGGGATTGATGGGAGCATCGGTTTGGATCATCTCCACGAAGGCGCTCTCACCGGTTCCCTCTCTGACCGCCCGGCCTACGGCGCTGACAATCCCCGAGGTCACCGACTGCTGCAAACCGAACGGACTGCCCACCGCCACGGCAAGCTGTCCCACCTCAACGGTGGACCGGTCGGCGAACACCGCCGGGGTGAGCGCGATATCGGCGTCAACCTTCACCAGTGCCACATCGATAGCCGGTGCGGAGCCCACCACAATTCCCTCCGCCCGGGTGCCGTCCGCAAACTGAACCCTCACCTCCTCGGCTTCACCCACCACATGGGCGTTGGTGAGGATGTGGCCCGACACGTCGTAGATGATTCCCGAACCCTGCCCGACGATCAGCGGCCGATCCTCAAGGCCTTCAGGCAATTCCTCCGGGGGCTCCAGTTCACTTTCGGGAGGCATCTCGCCCTCCGGACCCAATTCGGGCAGATCTAAATCGGGAAACTCAGCTATTTGTTCTTCAGTGGCAACCGCCTCGATGAGAACCACCGAGGGGATAACCGCTCGGGCCACCTCCACAACGGGGTCGACGGGTACGACCGACTCGGTGGACTGCTCCGATGGCACTTGATCCGCGGGCGGCACCACCAGCGGGGCCTGAATAGTGGGCGGCTGGCCCGAAGGGGCGCTCACCACCTGCGGCCCCGAGATCACCACCACCTCAGGGGGAGGGGTGTCCTGGTTGAAGAAGATGCTCCCCACCCCGATTCCTATTCCCACCAGGCCGAACACCGCCAGCAGCACCGATGCCACCAGCATCGTCACCGCGGGATTGCGGGATCGGTACGGCGGATCGTCTGGCGGTATCGAGGCAACCACTTCCACGGCGCGGGGCACGGGCAAGTTGCTGGATTGGTCGGCTGGGCCTTCCAGTTCCCACCCCAAGGGATCCCACTCCGACCGCGGATCGTCGGGCTCGTTGCTCATCGTGTGCGCTGAGTCCTCAGCTCTGTTGGAGAAGTACCTTCGATTCCGAGGCTACCACCACTTTTTCGGAAAGCACCTTGGAGCTTCCCCCCGGCTTCATCGACACGCCGTAGAGGCAGTCGGCGGCCTCCATGGTGCGCTTTTGATGGCTCACAATCAGAAGCTGGGCATCGGCCCGGAACTCATCGATGAGCTGGAGGAACCGGTGCAGGTTCACGTCGTCGAGCGCGGCCTCCACCTCGTCCATGACATAGAACGGCGAGGGCCGGCTCCGGAAAACCGCAAACAGAAAAGCGAGCGCGGTGAGCGAGCGCTCCCCGCCCGACAAGAGGCTCAGGCGCCGGATGTTCTTGCCCGATGGTCGGGCCTCGATCTCCACCCCGGTGTCCAGCAGGGCATCAGGCTGGGTGAGCCGCAGCTTGCCCTCGCCGCCGGGGAACAGCGTCTGGAACAGTCCGGCGAAGTTGCGCTCAACATCGGCGAAGGCGGCCGAGAACACACTCACGATTTCCTCGTCGATCTTGCGGATCACTTTGCGGAGGTCACGGCGGCTCTGGCGGATGTCGTCGATCTGGCCCTGGGTGAAGTCGTGGCGCTCCAACAGCGCCTCGTACTCCTCCAGCGCCAACGGGTTCACCGGCCCCATGATGCGCAGCTCTTGCTCCAATGCCCTTATCCGGTCGACGGGCGCCACGCCCGGCTCCAAGGGCGGGCAATCGGTGGCCACCGCTTCACCGGGTTCGCAGTCCAACTCCCGACGGCACCGGTCAACCGAGGCTTCCAGCCTGACTCCCGCCTCGGCCAACTCGATCTCCACGCTGCGGTCCTTCTCCTGGCACTGCCCCAGCCGGGCCTCGGCCTGAGCCCGCTGGCCTCGCAGATCCTCTAGCTCCCGCACGGCTGCCGCGGCCGCTTCTGACTCCTCGGCCCGCCGACGGCGCAGATCTTCTAGCTGCCCCCCCACCGCTTCGAGCCCGTCGGCCACCCAGCCGGCCAACTCGCCGATGACGGCCAGCCGGGTATCGAGGGCCTCTCGACGAGAGGTGGCCTCAACGCGGGCTTCCGCCATCCGGCTCAGCCGGCGTTCGATGTCGCCGCGCTGCGCGGTCAGCAAGCGGCGTCGCTCATCCAACCCCGCCGACTTCACTTGGAGCTCGGAGCGAAGGCTGCTCACCGCCTGCGACTGCCGGGACAGCTCGTCGCGGGCTCGATTCATGCTCTCGGCCCGCTCAGCCTGCTCCGCTTCCTGGGCTTCGAGCTGAGGCAGCTCTTGGCCCAGCTCGTCGGCCCGTCGGTGGTCCTCAGCGATCTTGTCCTCCAACTCGCCTCGACGAGGCCCAAGCGCGGCGATCTCCACCTCGGCGTCGCGCAGCTTCCGTTCGGCGGCATTGGCCCTACTCCTAACACCGGCCACTGCCCCAGACTGGGTCTGAACTCCTTGTCGGGCTTGGTCGGTGGCCTGCACGGCCAGCTCGAGCCGGCTATCAGCCGAACTCAGTTCCTGCTTCACGGCATCGACTTGGTGATCTGCCCGAGCCGACTCCCGCTCAGCCTCCTCGAGCAATCCCTTTGTGGCCCCCGAATGGCGCACGCCTACCCGCCAGCCCGACGGGGAGAACCGGTCGCCCCGGCGAGTGACAACCACAGCGGACGGATCGGCAACCGCCGCGGCGACCGCCTCCTCAGCGGTGTCCACCACCCCGACCCCCCCGACCAAGACATCCAAAAGGCCATCCACACCCACCGTCGAAGACCGCACATGTGAGCGAAGGGGTGTGCCAATAACCGGAGCAGACGGTGAACTGCCCAACGCGCCCAGGGCCAACACTGCACCGCCCACGTTGTCGGCCTCCAGCGTGGCGATGGCCCGCATAGCCACCTCGGTGTCGGTGGCCACCACCGCGGCCACCGCTTCGCCGGCCGCGGCCTCAAATGCCGCCTCCCATCCTCGGTCGATGTCCACAACCTCTAACAGGGTGCCGACGACGCCCTCGATGCCAGCCAGCCGTTGGGCGCCGGACAGGTCGCGGGCCTCGTCCAGGGCCAACGACAGCGCCTCTCGCCGAGCCCCCCACGCTTGCTGATCGCCCACGGCATCAGCCAGAGCCGCCCTCGACCGTTCTCGGGCCTCCCGAGCCTCCTCGCATTCCTGCTCGGCAGCCGCGAGCTCCTGTTGTTTTATCTCTTGAGCCGCCTCGGCATCAGCGGCCTCGACCCATGATCGGTCCAACTCCCCAGCGAGTTCCTGGCGACGCGACTCCAATTCCTCCAGACTCCGCCCCAGCCGGTCCGCCTCGGCCCGATCCCGCTGGATCGATGCCTCCAGCGCCCTCATCTCGCCTCTCAACCGGGGGGCATCCGACCCGGTAGCCGGCAGATCTTGGCCCCCCCACTCATCGTCGAACGACAGCCGGAGCTTCTCCAACTGCTGCTCGGCATCGGCAACCGCGGCGGTATCAGGCCCCAGGGCCACCGCCTCGGCATCCACTTCGGTCAGCTCTTTGCCCAATCGGTCTGACTCGGCTTCCAGCGTGGCCACAACGTCTTCGTCCACTCCGGCGCTGCGGTCGCGCTGCACCCGCAGAGTTCGCTCCGACAACAGTGCGTCCAGCCCCCGTAGGCGCTCGTTGAGCCCTTCGAACCGCATCAGCGCATTGCTGATGTCCTGCCCATCGGCGGCCGACAGCCGGGCTTCGGCCACGGCCACGTCTCGATCCAGGGCCTCAGCTTGCACCGTTAGCCGCTGTATCTCTTGGCGATTGGCCGCCTGGTCCTGGGTCAGCTGGCCAACCCGGTGGCGAAACTGCCTTATCTCCTGCCCGGCCAGGTACCGGCGAAGGGCGCTCAGCTCCGCCAGTAGACCGCCGTGGCGGCGGGCGGCCTCGGCTTGGCGCTCCAGCGGCCGAAGCTGGCGGCGGATCTCCCGCACCACGTCGGACAGCCGGGTGAGGTTGGCCTCGGTCGCCGCCAACCGCCGCTCGGACTTTTCCTTGCGGCGGCGATACTTCAGCACGCCGGCAGCCTCCTCGATTACCGCCCGGCGATCCTCGGGCCGGGCGCTCAACACCCCCTCGATCTGGCGCTGGGACACGATCACATGCTGTTGGCGGCCAACACCGGTATCGCTGAGCAGCTCTTGGATGTCGAGGAGACGACAAGGCACACCGTTGATGGCGTAGGTGCTGTCCCCGCTGCGGAACAGCGTGCGGGTGATGGTTACCTCTTCGAACTCGATGGGCAGTAGGCGGGCGGTGTTGTCGATGCTCAGCGACACCTCCGCTCGACCCAAGCCCGGCCGGGCGGTGGTTCCCGCGAAGATGACATCGTCCATCTTGGCCGAGCGCACCGCAGTGGGGGCCTGAGCGCCCAATGCCCAGGCCACCGCATCCACCACGTTGGATTTGCCGCTCCCATTGGGACCCACAATCACCGTCACACCCGGCTCAAAGACCAGCGTGGTGGAGTCGGCAAAGGATTTGAACCCTTTGAGGGTCAACGCCTTCAAAAACACTCATTCGACCCTACCCAGCGGCGGGCCGCGATTTGTGGAACTAGCGGACCGGAGGCCGGTCGCCGGTCAGATCTGGCACTGCTCGCAGTAGTACGTCCAGCGGCGGCGGAAGCGGTACTTCTGAATGGGGCGGTGGCAGCGGGGACAGGGACGCCCGTTCCTTCCCGCCTGCTTGAACACGTTTAGGTACTCCTCGTACCCCCCGGGCTGGCCGTGGACATCCAAGTAGTGCCCGTCTTCCAGCGTGGCGCCTCGATGCTTGGCCGCGTCATGCAGGGTCTCCACCATCGCCCGGTGCAACCGGCGGACTTCCTGGGGCCCCAACGAGTTGGTCAGGCGGTCGTACCGCAACCCGGCCGTGAACAGAATCTCGTCGGAGTACATCTCGCCCAGTCCGACCACCACCCGGTCATCGGTCAGCACCGCCTTCAGCTTGGCGTCTTGGGCCAGGAGAATCTGGCCAAACATCCGCCACGGCACCGGCTGATCAAGAGGGTCGATGCCCATCCTCTCAAGCTCGGGGACTTCCTCCACCAACTTCTCGGTGTTGGCCAGGAACAGCTCGGCATCACCAACCCCGTCGACCAACCGAAGCTGACCGCTCTTGGTGAATGTGATGGACAGCACGGTGTTGGGCTCGGTCTGGTCTCTGTTGGCATGACGCCGCAACTGGCCGCCGGTTCCCAGATGGGCCACGATCACATCCTCGCTGTCCAAGCTCATGATCAAGTACAGGCCGCGACGGCGCACACCGGTGATCTTCGCCTTCTCCAGGCGGCCGGCGAATTTCTTCGCCCCGCCTGATCGCTTCGTCACCCGGGTGTCCATGACTTCCACCGACTTGATGCGGAGGCTGGACAGCTCTCTGTCCAAGTCGCGGCGGATGGTCTCGATCTCCGGCAAGGCGATCATCGAATGGCTCCTGTCAGTGGGGTCATGGGGCAGTTCCCGTCGTCGCGACCGTCAGAGTCTGCCAAGCTGAGGCCGCCGCCGCCTGCTCAGCCTGCTTCTTCGATCGGCCCTCGCCTCGACCGCTTTCTTTGCCGTCGACATGCACGACAGCCAAAAACCGCTTCTCGTGGTCGGGACCTTTCTCGGTGAGACGGTACTCGGGCGCGTGCTGCCGGTTTCGGGCGCAGTACTCCTGGAGCCGGGTCTTGAAGTCCCGTATGCCGGGACCCTGGGCCGCAACGGCAATCCGCTCGGACAGCCACCCTCCGACCAACTCAACCAGCACCTCCCAGGGAGCATCCAGGTAGACGGCGCCGATCACCGCCTCCATGGCGTCGGAGAGGATCGATGGCTTTTCCCGACCGCCGGACCCGTCTTCACCGCGTCCCAACCGCAGGGCCTCCCCCAACCGCAGCTCAACGGCCAGATCGGCCAGCGCCTCGGCTCGGACGACCTCGGCACGCAGCGGGGCCAGCTGCCCTTCGGCCATCTCGGGGTAGGCGGCATATATGTGGTCGGTCACCACCAGAGCCAGCACGGCGTCACCCAAGAACTCCAGCCGCTCGTTGGACGATGCTCCCTCGTGGTCGGCGCACCATGAGCGATGAGTCAATGCCTCCACAAGCAGACTGGGCTGCGCGAATGCGTAGCCGAGGCGCTCGGCCAGAGCGGCGAGGTTGGGATCGGCAGTCAGGAGCTTCGGCTCAGCCGGCCGTGGACATAGTCGACGGCGTCGCGCACCGTCTTGAGATCTTCCAAGTCCTCGTCGTCGATGCTGAACCCCACCGTCCTCTCGCTCAACTCCTCTTCCAGGGTTTCCACCAGCTCGATAAGGGCAAGAGAATCGGCGTCGAGGTCATCGGCAAACGCCTGGCCTTCCGTAATGCGGTCGGGGGAGATCTCCAAAATGTCGGCCAGGCACTCTCGCACGAGCAACAAGACTCCCTCGCGGTCCAGCGGGCTCTGTTCGACATGGGTTTCAGATGGCACGGCTTCTCCGGGGCTGTTCAGCAAACGGCGCCCGAAAAGTATACGCCAGCTTCTTCCCTTTCCCGCCCACTGGACGCACAGATGATTGGGTCAGAAGCGCCTATTCGGTGCGCAAAACCCGGCGCAGAGAGCTCACGGTGTCGCGTTCGGCCAGCTCGTGGGCCACCTGTACCGCGTTGGCCAGCGCCTTCGGGGAGGAAGCTCCGTGGCTGATAATGCTGACGCCGTTCACACCGAGAAGGATGGCGCCACCCACCGAGTCGGGACTGAACTCGTCGTAGAGCGGGGCGAGCGCCGGGGCCAAGAGCCTGGCCCCCTCCCGAGCCTCTTCGGAGGACTCGAACGCCCCCATCAGGGCGCCGATCAACTGCTTGGCCACCCCTTCGGCGGTCTTCAGGGCCACATTTCCGGTGAAGCCGTCAGTGACGATCACATCCACCAGGTCTTCCAGCAGGTCCCGCCCCTCCACATTGCCGGCGAACACCGCGCCGGTCCGAGTCTGCCAATCCCCATCACCCAAGAGATCGAATGCCTGCTTGACCAGGGGCGAGCCCTTGCCGGCCTCTTCCCCATTGGACAAGAGTCCTACCCGGGGCTGTTGAACCCCCCACCGGTCGCGGCAATACACCGCCCCCATCTGGGCAAATTGCACCAGCCACTCGGCGGTGCACTCCGTGTTGGCCCCCGAATCCAACATCACGTTGGGCCAAGCCCGACCGGGAACAATGATCGGAGTGGCAATAGCCGGACGGGCCACTCCCCGGATTCGCCCCATCCTCAACAGCGAGGCCGCCATGGCCGCTCCGGTATTGCCGGCGCTGACCATGGCCGAGGCCCGTCCGTCGCGCACCGCTTCGGCCGCCCTTACCACCGAGGAGTCCTTCATTTTCCGCACGCTGGCCGCTGCCTCGGCACCCATGGCGATCACCTGCGACGCGGGAACCACCTCGAAGTCACGGGCGTCGGCCAGCTGGTCGGGTTGGCCCACCAGCAAGATGGGAATGCCCCGCTCGGCGGCGAGGCGGGCCCCGGCAAGCACCGACTGGGGGGCATCGTCACCCCCCATCGCGTCTACTGCAACCGGAAGCGATGCCAAAGGGCGCCCTTCGAAGGGTCCGGACAGGGCGGCTTATGCCACCTCAACGGCTTCACGCCCTGCGTACCAGCCGCATACATGGCACACTCGGTGCGGCCGCTTGACCGCCCCGCACCGGGGGCAGGTGCTCAATGACGGCGCGGATACCCGCCAAGCCGATGCCCGACGGCTACGGCCCTTGGCTTTGGATGTTTTCTTCTTGGGTACAGCCATCGAACAGACCTACTTGTGGAGGAAGAATGCCGCGCCACGAACGAAGCCGGCGCGGGCGCAGCCCGTAATTCTACTGGCCGGTGCGCAGCGCGTCTAACGCAGCCCAGCGGGGATCTTTCGGGCGGTCTTCTGGGGAGGGCTCAGGCTGATTCATCGGATAGTCATCGGGGGCCGGACCGGCGCAATCCTCTGAGCACAGCGGAGCGATCGGCAGAGCGAGAACCAGGCAGTCGCGCACCATCGGGGTCAGGTCCACCTCGCCGTCTTGTATTGGGTAGGTCTCGTCATCAGCTGGTGCACTACCGAACATCTCCCGCAGATCCTGCTGCACCGTCTGCTCAATGGGCTCCAAGCACCTCCGGCACGACCCGCGCCACCCGGCGGCCAGCGAGCCGGTTACCTCCAGTCCACTGACCACCGATTCCAGATGTAGCTGGAGATCGACCGGCCCGTAGACCGCAGCATCTGAGGTGGCCAATCCGTCGACTTCAACCTGCATCGAGAGCTCGCGATGAGCTCCGGGACGGCGCAGCATTTCCGCCACCGGCACGAGCAGCTCGCTCGACATAACGCCTCCTCCCGGGGCTCAGCCCACGGTGTCTTGATCGAAGAAGCCGTCGTCGGGCTCCGGTTCAGGATCGGGGCCATAGGCCCGAACGAGATCGGCCAGCGGATCGCCTTGAAGCCGGGTCCGGGCCTCTTTCACCGTGTTCAGAATCCGCTCGAGGGCGTTCTCAAAGCTCCCCAACTTGGTGTCGCAGTAGTCTTCGGTCTCGAGACGCAGCCGGCGAGCCGTGGCTTCGGCTTCCTCCACCATGCGCCGGGCCCGCTGCTCGGCCGCCTTGACCACCTCCGTGCGCTGCACCATGGCCTCGGCCTGTGATCGAGCGGCCACCAGTATCTCGTCGCCCTCCCGATGGACCCTCTTCAAGAAGTCCTCTCGCTCCTTCAACAGCCAGCGGGCGGCCCGCATCTCCTCGGGCAGCCGGTCGAGGCAGTTCTGAAGCAACTCCAGGACCTCATCTTTGTTGATCATGGAGGATGCCGAGAGCGGCATGGGACGGGCCGCGTCCACCAGCTCTATGGCCCGCCGCAGCAGCAGGTCGAACTCGGGATCTACGAATGTCCCGGTGGCCGAGTAGTGAGTTGCCGTGGTGTTGGGATCGGGGTCAGTCATCTCGATACCTCTCGATAAGTCGTTTGGCCACCGGTGGGGGAACCATGGAGTCAATCTGCTGCCCGAAGCGGGCCAACTCGCGGATCAGCTTGGAGGCCAAGAATGAGTGCTTGCTGGCTGAGGGGATGAACAGGGTGTGCACCCCGGAAATGGCCTGGTTCATCTGGGCCATCTGAAGCTCGTTCTCGAAGTCGGAAACCGCTCGGAGACCCTTCACGATGAAATCGACCCCTTCATCTTGGGCCAGGTCCACCACCAGCTTGGCGAACATGGTGGTCCGCACGTTGGGCAGGTGGGCAAAAGACTCCTCCAACATCGCCTCGCGCTCTTCTAACTCGAACAAAGGGGCCTTCTGGGGATTGCGCACCGCCGCCACGATCACTTCTTCGAACAGACGCGCCGCGGTCTCCACGATCTCCATGTGTCCGTTGTGTATGGGGTCGAACGATCCGGGGAACAGGACTCGCGTCACTGAGGATTCTCCTGAGGTCTGTGGTTGCTATCGCCGACAGGCAATCACCACAACGGTACCCGCGTAGCGCTGCTGTTTGATGACATCCCAATCGGGTCCGGGAACCACCGCCTGATTGGACTCTGCCATTACGGTGTCCGCGGGAATTCTGGACAGCAATTCTGGCCACGCATTGAACCGATAGGGCGGATCGCACAACGCCACGTCGTAGTCGCCATCCAGCCGGGGCAGTTCCGCCATGACGTCGCCGGCCACCACCCGGCAGCGGTCGTTGAACCCGACCGCGTCGATGTTGGCCCGCAACGCGGTCAGCGCCGCCGGCGCCGACTCCACAAACGTGACCGAGGCCGCGCCCCGCGACAGAGCTTCCAACCCCAGCGCCCCTGAACCGGCGTACAGGTCCAGCATGTCGGCGCCCACCAGACAGCCTTGGCTGTGCAGCGAGTTGAACACCGCCTCCCGGACTCTGCTGGTGGAAGGACGCACATCCATGCCTTCTGGTGAGCTCAACCGACGGCCCCGGGCCTCCCCAGCGATGATCCGCAGCGTCATGGCTGCTCAGGTGGGTGGGGTTCTCGAGCCATGGGGGTGATGAGTACCCCGTCGCCCAATGTGAACTCGCCGAGCGACTCGAATCCGTGACGACGGTAGAAGCCCACGTTGGCCGGGTTGCTCGACTCCAGATAGGCCAACTCGCCGGTCCGGTCGCACCGTTCCAGCATCGGCGCCAGCACCTTGCCGCCCAAGCCCTTGCTCTGCTGGTCGGGCGACGTGCCCAACACCGCCAAGTACCAGTGGGGCTCGGACAGGCGGGCCTGCTGCATCTGTCCCAGAGCCTCCATGCGAGATGGGGCCAGATCGCCCAGTAAATCCGTCATCATGGCCATGAAGTCCGCTTGCCAATCTGACACCTGGTTGGAGTCGTCTCGTGAGCCAGTCGAAACGGGCTCCTCGTTGCGGGGTGGCTGCCAATAGGCGACACAGCCATCGGCCCGAGTGCCGTGCAACTCCGACCCGGCGGCCATGTGGTCCAACATGAACTCCCACCAGTGCTTGAGGGAGGCCCTGCGGGCAGCATCGTCGGGGAACACCCATTTCATGAGCGGATCCTGTTCGAAAGCATCAGCCCAGATGCTCGCGATCTGCTCTTTGCGCTCCAAGCCCATTCTTACGATCTCCAACACGATTACTCCCGGGTGTCAGCTCTTCATCAGGTAGTCGGCATCATCATCGCCCAGCAACAGCTCAACCTCAGCACGCAATTCCGAATGCCGTTGCAGGTCGGGGTCGTCATCCAGCATCTCCCCCGCCGCCTGCCGGGCCCCCACCACCCATTCCTTGTCCCGGCGCAGAGAGGCAAGCTGCAAGTCGTTCCGGCCCTTTTGGCGCTCGCCCAAGATGGTGCCCTCCCCCCGCAATTCCAGATCGGCCTCGGCCAACTCGAACCCGTCGGTGGTCTCCACCAGAGCCCGAAGCCGCTCGGCGGCAATTCCCACCGCGTCAGCGGCCAGCAGGCAGCAGGTGGACTCCTGGTCGCCCCGGCCCACACGTCCTCGGAGCTGGTGAAGCTGGGCTATCCCGAACCGATCAGCGTCCACGATCACCATGACGGTGGCATTGGGCACATCCACCCCCACTTCGATCACGGTGGTGGCCACCAGCACGTCGATGGCCCCGCTCCGGAACAGTTCCATCACCGACTCCTTCTCCGCCGGCGTGAGCTGACCGTGGAGCAGCCCGATCCGCAGCCCGGCCAGCTCCTCGGCTTGCAGGCGCTCGTACGTCTCGGTGACCGACCGGGCTTCGATGGTGTCGGACTCCTCGATCAGCGGACACACCACATAGGCCTGGCGGCCATTCCCCACCTCGGCTCTGACCTGCTCCCAAACCTCGGCTTCTTCGGCCGAGGTTCGGGGCCACCGGGTGGCGATCGGCGTGCGCCCTGGGGGCATCTCATCCAGCGTCGACACATCCAGATCGCCGTACACCGTCATGGCCGCGGTGCGGGGAATGGGGGTGGCCGTCATGACCAGCACATCGGGAGATGTGGCCTGAGACCCCTTGGCCCGCAGTGCGGCCCGCTGCTCGACGCCGAAGCGGTGCTGCTCGTCCACCACCACCACCCCGAGAGAGGCGAAGTCCACCCCCTCCTGGATGAGGGCATGGGTGCCGATCACGATGTCGGTCTCCCCCGAAGCCAGCGAGTCGTGGAGCCGAGCCCTCTCGGCGCCCGGGGTTTGATTGGCGAGCAGCGCCACCCGCAGGGGCCGCTCGGCCAACAGCGAATCGGACGCCGGCACGGCCAGGTCGTCGAGCAGAGAGCGAACTCCCAGGTAGTGCTGGGTGGCCAGCACCTCGGTGGGGGCCATCAGCGCGCCCTGGTGGCCTCCCTGCACCGCGGTGAGCATGGCCGCCACCGCGACCACGGTCTTGCCCGCCCCCACATCGCCCTGCAAGAGGCGGTGCATGGGCACCGGGCGGGCCATGTCGGCGGTCACCTCGCCGATCACCCGGCGCTGGGCGCCGGTCAAGGGGAACCCCAGCGAGCTGGTGAACCGCTCGACAAGCTCGCCGCTGGTGTCGTGACTGATTCCGACCGCAGCCCGTTCCACGGCCCGCTTCCGCATGATCAGCTTGAGCTGGAGCCGAAGCAGCTCATCGAACACCAGCCGATTCCGGGCGGTGTACTGGGCGTCCATGGACTCCGGGCGATGGATGCCGTCGATGGCCTCATGGCGTCCGATCAAGTTGTGATATCGCCGCAGCGACTCGGGGACCGGATCGCTGATACCCCGAGATTCTGAGCGCCGCAACGCCTCGTCCACCCACCGCCTGATCTCCCGGGTCTGGAGTCCGGCCTTGCCCGACTGGGGGTAGACCGGCACGATGCGCCCGGTCTCGTCGCCCACCAGATCCACGATGGGATTGGTCATCTGGTTCTGGCCCCGATAACGGTCCAGCTTGCCGAACACCACCACCTCCTGGCCTTGAGAGAGCTGGCGATCCCGCCACGGCTGGTTGAAGAAGACCAGTCGCAAGCGCCCGGTATGGTCGCTGATCGTGACCGCGACCATCGAGCGGCTCCCTCGGAGCTTCTTCGAGAACACGCTGTCCACCTGGGCCATCACCATGGCCTCGACGCCGTCTTCGAGATCGCTGATAGCCGCTTGGTTGGTCCGGTCGATGTAGCGGCGGGGGTAGTAGGTCAACAGATCCAGCACCGATTCCACATCAACCGAGGCCAGAGCCTTGGCCTTGGCGGTACCCACTCCGCCCAGCACCTCCACGTCCATCTTGTGGAAGTCGGCCATGGTGAGCGCAGGCCGGTGGGTGTCGGTCATTCCACCCCGAAGTAGAACGGATAAAGCGGTTGGCCTCCCTCGTGGACCTCCAACTCAACCTCGGGACGATTATCAGCCAACCATGCGGTCACTTCCTCGACATCGGCAGTTGTGGCATCGGCACCTGCGATGACCGTCACCAGTTCGTGGCCGTCGTCGATGAGCTCGGCCACCAGCGCGGTGGCCGCCTGAGCTGCGCTTGGGGCCACCACCCGCAACCCGCCGCGATCAAGTCCCAGCCACTGGCCGGCCGCTATGGATCCCAACTCGCTCTCGGTGTCTCGCACCGCTTGGGTTACTTCGCCGGTCACCACGTCTTCGGCTGCTTCAGCCATGGCCGATTGATTCTCATCGGCACCGGCCGACGGGTCGTAGGCCATCAACGCGGCCAGCCCTTCGGCGATCCCCCGGGTGGGAACGACCCGCACCACCGAATCGGTGCAGTCGTCCACTCGCTCGGCTACCGGCACGATGTTCTTGTTGTTGGGCAGAAGCACGATCTCGTCGGCGTCAAGCTGCTCAACGGCCTGCACGAAGTGCTCGGTGGAGGGGTTCATGGTCTGGCCCCCGGCGATGATGGCCCGCACCCCCAACGACTCGAAGAGCCGGCGCACGCCCGCTCCCACCGACACGGCCACCACCCCGGTGGTTACCGGATCCCCCGGCACGGTGGTGACCGTTCCGCCGATCTCGGCCTCGACCAACGACTCGACATGCTCGACTTGCTCGAACAAATCGGTCACCCGAATGTCGAACGGCCGGCCGACGCCGATACCCGCCTCGATACTGCCGCCGATGTCGTTGCTGTGGATGTGGCAGTTCCACAGACTGTCGCCACCCACCACCACGATGGAGTCGCCCAGGGCTTCCCAAGCCGCCCGAAACTCCCCGATGCGGTCATCCTCGGCCTCCAAGAAGAACATCACCTCATAGCGGGTGCCGTCGGCGTCGTCGACACCGTGGGCATCGTCGGCCCCGGCCACCGCCGCACCCACCCCCGCGGTTGGGTCCACCGGCGGCGGGTCGGGCAGCGGGCGGCCATCGACCGCAGTGGCCATGGCGTCCAGGAGCAGCAAGAACCCCGCTCCCCCGGCATCCACCACATTGGCCCGGGCCAACTGGGGCAGCAGCTCCGGCGTGCGCTCCAGCGAGGCCCGCCCGGCCTGCTGACACCCCTCGACCAACGAGATGAGCTCATCAACGCCCTGCTCCACCGCTTCGGCCGCCGCGGTCGCCACGTCGCGCACCACGGTCAGGATGGTTCCCTCCACCGGGGCCGACACCGCTTCGTCGGCCGCAGCCGACGCCTTTTTCAGTGCGCTGGCCAACACCGGGGGATCCACGTGGCCCGCGACAGCCACCGAATCAGCCATCCCCCGCAAAATCTGCGACAGGATCACCCCGGAGTTGCCCCGGGCCCCCATGAGCGATCCGTGGCTTATGGCGCCGCACACCTCGGCCATCCCCTCACCGGCGGCGGACACCTCGGCCACCACCGTCTCCAAAGTCAGCGCCATGTTGGTGCCGGTGTCGCCGTCGGGAACCGGGTACACGTTGAGCTGGTTGATGACATCGCGATGCATGCCGAGGGCGTCTCGGAACCACTCCATCGTGGCCCGCAATCCCTCAGCTCCAAGACGGTCTGCCGTCATGCCCCGCGATGCTACTTAGTAGTCACCGCTCGACTCGCGAACCATGATCCAGTGAACAGTGCCCGACTCGCGAACCACCATGACCAGCCATTACCCTGCACTAACCCCGATCACTGTCAGAAAGAGTCCCCGTGCAGGGTGTGATCAAGGCTTATGACCCATCAACCGGCATTGGCGTGGTGGTTCGCGACACCGACTTGGCCGAATTCGATTTGGCTCCCGATGCGCTGGAGGGGTCGGTGTTCCGGATGCTGCGCCAAGGCCAGCGAGTGCTGTTCGACGTGGAGGGGAATGAGGCCACCCGCCTGCGGTTGGGCTCGGAAGTGGACATGGGCACGCCGTCGTTCCTCACTCCAACCGGTGATCCGGAGCAAGCGTGACAACTCCGGTCGCCGACCAGCTCCGTGTCCGCTTTGGCCTCGATTCGGTGGACGTTCGGGCCGGGCTGACCCAAGAAGAGCTGTTTGAGGCGGCCATCGCCGGGGACCGGGGCCGCACCCGCACCGACGGCGGCGAAAACGACCAGAAGGCGTTCGCCACCGCCCTGGGCTCAGATGGTCCGCTGATCTTCTATTCCGATCCCACCTGCACCGGCCGTCCCGTGCAGGACACCTTCGCGGTGGCCTGGCCCGAGGTGGTGGATGATGTCTGGTGGAAGGCGGACTTCAACCAGTTCGACGCCGACCGCTTCCCGGCCCTGCTCGAGCGGGTTCTCGCCCACCTCAACACCAAGCAGGCCACCCTGTACACCGCCGACGTGTTCTGCGGCTGGGATCCGGAGTTCGCCATCCCCTACCGGCTGGTCAGCGAGTACGCCACCCACGCCTTTTTCGCCAACATCATGTTCCCCAAGGGCGTGCGCGACGACGCCGATCGCGAATCGGTCGGTTGGACCATGATCAACGTGCCCAGCTTCCGGTGCGATCCCGACCGCGACGGCACCCGCACCGATCGGGCCGTGATCATGGACTTGCGCAACCGGCTGGGGCTGGTGCTGGGACGGGCCGACTACTGCGGCGTGGTCAAAAAGACCATGTTCACGGTGATGAACTTCGTGCTGCCCGACGCCAAGCAGCTCACCATGCACTGCTCGGCCAACGTGGGCCACGACGGTAACAGCGCCATCTTGTTCGGCCTCTCGGGAACCGGGAAGACCACCCTGTCGGCCGACCCCGACCGCAGCCTGATCGGCGATGACGAGCATGTGTGGACCGAATCGGGAATCGCCAATTTCGAAGACGGCTGCTACGCCAAGCTCATCGACCTGAACAAGCAGGCCGAGCCGGTGATTGCCGCCGCTTTGTCGATGGGGGGCACCCTGATCGAAAACGTGCCTCCCCTGCCCGGGAGGGAGCTGGCCGACACCGATCCCCAGGAGCTCGACCTCACCGACGACTCCATCACCGAGAACACTCGATTCGCCTACCCGCTGGACTGCAATCCCGATGTGGCCTCCGGCGCCAAGGGACCCCACCCCCGCACCATTGTGCTGTTGACCGCCGACGCGTTTGGCGTGCTGCCCCCGGTGGCGCTCCTCGACCGAGATGAGGTGATGTACCACTTCGTGATGGGGTTCACCTCCAAGCTGGCCGGCACCGAGGTGGGTGTGGTGGAGCCCCAAGCCACCTTCAGCGCCTGCTTCGGAGCGCCGTTCATGTCGCACAAGCCGTCGGTGTACGCCGAGCTGTTGGCCCACCGCATGGATGCCCATTCGGCTCGCTGCATCCTGTTGAACACCGGCTGGTCGGGCGGGCCTTACGGCGTGGGAGACCGCATGTCCATCGCCCACACCCGGGCGCTGCTCGACGCCGCCCTCGACGGCGAGCTCGACGCTACCGACACCGTCAAGCTCCCCATACTGGGGCTTAGAATCCCGGTGTCGTGCCCCGGAGTGCCCAACGAGGTGTTGAATCCCCGCAATACATGGAGCGATCCCGACGCCTACGACGAGGCCGCCGTTCGCCTGCGCGACCTGTTTCGCCAGAACTACGAGGAGCAGGACTACGCCTCACTGGGCATAAAGGGGATGCTCTAACTTCGATACCCCTGCGGATGGGCCGACTGCCAGGCCCAGGCGTCTCGACACATTTCAGCCAGAGTCCGAGAAGCCGACCAGCCCAGCTCCGAACGAGCTTTTGTGGGATCAGCCCACAACTCCGGAACATCGCCGGCGCGTCGCTCGAGCTCTTCGTACGGCAAGGAATGGCCGGTGGCCTCCCGCATGGCGGCGATCACTTCTCGCACCGAGGCGGCCCGACCGGTGCCCAGGTTGTAGGTGTGAACCTGCCCGGCTGATGACTCCAGGTTTTCCAAGGCAACCAAGTGACCTTCGGCCAAGTCCATCACGTGGATGTAGTCGCGCAACGCGGTGCCGTCGGGAGTGGGATAGTCGGTGCCATAGAGCGGCAGATTGGCGCGGCGTCCCACCGCTACTTGGAGCAGATAGGGCATCAGATTCCCGGGCACCCCTTCGGGGTCTTCCCCAATCAACCCGCTGGGATGGGCCCCTACCGGGTTGAAGTAGCGGAGCAGGGCCGCCGACCAGCGGGGGTCGGCCCGAACCACGTCGGCGACCATCTGCTCGATCACCAGCTTGGTGGAGCCGTAGGGGTTGGCCGGTCGGGTTGGCGCCGTTTCCGGGACCGGCAATGTGTCGGGCAGCCCATAGACCGTGGCCGATGAGGAGAACACGATTCGACGCACCCCGCAGCTCTCCATAACGGCCAAGAGCACGGCGGTCGACCCCACGTTGTGCCGGTAGTACCCAAGCGGATCGGCCACCGACTCGGGCACGGACTTGAGCCCGGCAAAGTGCAGCACCGCGTCGGGGCGCACCTCGGCCATCACCTTCTCCACCGCGGCCTCGTCCCGACAGTCGGCCACGTCGAGGCGAGGGCGGCGGCCGGCTATCTCGGCCACCGCGTCAATAGCCGCCGCCGAGGAGTTGGCCAGGCTGTCCAGCACCGCCACCTCGTATCCGGCCTCCAGCAGGGTGACACAGGTGTGGCTGCCGATGTAGCCCGCCCCCCCGGTCACCAGCACCGTCGCCATAGTGGGCACGGTAATCTACGAAATGCCTACCCCGGACCTCTCAGAATGCGGGTCTTGCCGTACATCGAGCCGAACAGCAGACGGCCGTCATCGTCCACCGTCACCCCCGCACCGATGGTGTTGAACTTGGAGCCTCCCAACACGTAGTGGAACCGCGACTCCCCGGTGGCCCAATCGGCCGCCTCGATCGTCCAGCGGCCGTCGCGCACCCCACAGGTGTAGACCAGCCCGCTCTCCTCGGCCACGAAGGGAACCGAGTTGGGTGAGGAGATGTCGAGGTTGACCCACGCCTCCTTCAGCTCTCGGGCCACCGGATCCCACTCGTACTTGTGGAGGCCGTGGGGCTGGTACTCCGGCTTGTGGCCCAGCATGAAGCACAGCATCCGGGCGGCCTGGGCGGGAAAGCCGTCGGGGATGGTGGCCGGCTCGTTGTTGACGGTCATGGCGCCGTAGCCCGACACGGTGATCGACTGCTCGGTCTTGATCTCGGCCAGATCGGGGTTGCCCATGTTGGCCGGCCCGATGCCGGCGATGCGCCGATCGGGCGCGTTGGGCAGTTGCTCCCAGTCTTCGGGAATCTCGTCTCGCCACAACAGGGTGATGTTGACCACCTCGTCGCCGTCGCCGATCACCACGAATCTGTCCTCGTCAGGGCCGAAGCCCATCAGCGAGGGCGTGGTTCCCGACCCGCAACCGTCCCCGTTGCGGTAGGGCACCGTCCAGCAGCCGTGGGCGGGGTCGTCGGTCAGCTCGGAGCCCGTCCAGCGCAGCTTGTGGTGGTGGTCGTTGGACGACACGTAAATGCCGTTGTCGCTGTCCACGCAGATGCTGGTGCGGACCCAGCCGTACCCCGTATTGCCCCGCTCGGCTGCCCGCCGGGCACAGTACTCCGCGGCGGTCTCGGCCCCTCCGGGGAGCTGGAGCGCGTGGTAAGCGGTGAAGTCGCGCTCGAGCACGACAACCCAGCCGTGATCGGTGGACATCACCAGCTTGCCGTCGAAGGTCATGTTCATCCCTACGAAGAAGCCCTCGATGTGGTCAGGCTTGTTCCACCGGTCCCGCTCCACGATGGGCGACGCCGTATCGGACGGATCGGTCTCCACGTAGGCCACCGCGTGGTCCTTGCGGCCGAGGAACAGGGTGTGGTCGCAGTCCAGCAGTGCATAGACCCCGTCGATGCCGGTCATGAACTTCATGGACATCTCGATGGCGTGTTCGACAGCCTCCCAGCCGTCCTTTTCGTCAAAACCTCGGAGATATTCCTCCAACTCTGCGACGGGGGTGCGCCCCTCCCCCCCGACGATCTCGTGGTCGGCCAGCATCTCAAGGGTCTCGTAGTCGAGCTTGGCGATGTTCTGGCGGCCGTTGCTCCACACCACCCGGCGGCCGTCGGGATAGGGCCCCGAGGTCAAGTGGCCGAAATGGCCCGGGCCGAGCCAGGCGTACTGGAGGTCGGCCGCCTCGTCGAGCGTCTCGGTGGGGCCCTCTGGCCCTCGCCAGGGCACGTTGTCCTGCTGGTCGCACCGTCCATGGGCGATGCCGTAGGAGGATCGGGCCAGATAGGGATTGGCATGGGCGCGGTTCATAGGCCTACATCATTGCGCCGCGTCCAGCCCGCCATCCCACCGGAGCCGATCTTTGGTTACGATGCGGGATAACCAACCGGAGGTGTAGTCACGTGGGTGTCAGCTCTTATGTTCTGATCCAAACCGAAATGGACAAGGCCCGTCAGGTGGCCGAGGCCATCCGCGAGATCGACGGCGTGGTGATCTCTGAGATCATGACCGGCCCGTACGACGTGATCGCCAAGGCCGAGGCCGAGTCCATGGACCAGCTGGGCCGCTTGGTCGTGAGCCAGATCCAGATGGTGGACGGCATTACCCGAACCCTCACCTGCCCGGTCGTAAACCTCTGAATCAGCCCCGATTCTCAGTCAGCTGAGGATCATGGCCCGGATGGCCAGGCCGGCCAGAAAGAAGCTGCCGCCGGCATAGAGAAGCTCGCGTCGGTGGGCGAGCTGCATTCGATAGGCGTAAGTGATGGCCACCGCGGCGATGGCCGCGAAGCCGTAGAGGCGATGGAGGTCGCCCGGATCGACCCCCGAGCGGTTTTCCAGCACCACGCCCACGATCACCTGGGCGAAGATGGTGCATTGGGCCGCGGTGATGAACGCCCACAGCGGCCAGCCCCGCAGCCCGGGGCGGAAGTGGGCACCCAGGGCCCACCCCCCGGCCGCGGCATTGGCCAGCATCACCACCCAGGAGAACCAGTCATGGAAGCCGGCCAGTTGCGTGGCGGCGAGAACCGAGGCGGTGCTCACCTGAACAAGTCGGTGGCGAAGTCGCCTGTGCGGGGCGGTCCGGGAGCCACGAACCACTCGGTGCTGAACGCGTCGGCGAACTGCTCGTCGGTCATGGTGCCGAAGAACGACTCGGCGGTGATCTGGCTGGTGTGGGCCAACATGGCGGCTCGCTTGCGCTCCAGATAGGCGCTCACGTCTACTGCGTGGGTGATGTCGGCTTCCTCGGTGCCGAAATCGTCGCCTTCGAACCGCTCCAGTTGCTCGGCGTCCATCTCCTCCAACGCCTCGGCAAACGACTCCACCTCGGCCATCTGGCGCTTGATCTGAGTGCGGTTCATGGTGACGTAGAACACCTTTTCGACCCCGGCCTGGCGGGCTGCTTCCACCCCCACCCGGTGTACTTGGATGTGGTCGGGGTGGCCGTAGCCGCCGTGATCGTCGTACACGGTGAGCACGTCGGCGGACTCCTCGGCCAAGATCCCGGCCACCCGATTCACCGCCTCGTCGAAATCGGCCTGCCAGAAACAGGCCGGGTTGTCGTTGGCCTCGTCGCCGGCCATGCCCGAGTCTTCGTAGCCCAAGAACTCCACCCGGTGGGCGCCGATGATCTCGGCGGCGTCATAGGTCTCTTCTGCTCGCCGCTCGCCCAGCGATTCGCCCGGGCTCAGCGCGTCGGGAGCCACCTCGCCCTGCTCTCCCCTGGTGGCCACCACCAGCACCACCCGGTGGCCCTCGTCGGCCGCCTTCATCATGGTGCCCGAGGTGGCGATGGCCTCATCGTCGGGATGGGCGTGGAAGTTCACCATGGTGCCCACTATTTGACGGCCCCCGATTCTTGTAGCGCGGCCACCCCAGCGATGTCGAAACCCCAGTCGGCCAGCGCTTCGGCAGTGTGCTCACCCGGATGGGGGGCAGGACGGGCAACCTGGGGCGGCGTGCGGCTGAACCGAGGTGCCGGGCCGGGCTGGGGAATTCCCCCCACTTCGACGAACGTGCCCCGAGCGGTGTTGTGGGGATGCTCCGGAGCCTCGGCCAGGCTGAGCACCGGCGCGAAGCAGACGTCGGAGCCGTCGAGGATCTCGCACCACTCATCTCGGGTCTTGGCCTTGACCGCCTCGGTCAACCGGACCCGCATCTCCGGCCAGGTGGAGCGGTCGTTCTGGTCTATCCCTTCGGCATCGATGCCCAGCTTGTCCACCATCTCGGCGAAGAACTGCGGCTCCAGCGAGCCCAGCGAGATGTACTCGCCGTCGGCGCACTCGTAGACGTCGTAGAACCAGGCCCCGGTGTCCAGCAGGTTGGTGCCCCGCGACCCCCACGCTCCCAGGCCGTGCATGCCGTAGATCATGGTGATGAGCAGGGCCGAGCCCTCCACCATGGAGGCGTCCACCACCTGGCCCCGGCCCGAGGTGCGGGACTCCAGCATTCCGGCCACCATCCCGAGGGCGAGCAGCATCCCTCCTCCGCCGAAGTCGCCGGCCAGGTTCACCGGCGGCACCGGCGCCTCTCCGGCCCGACCGATGGCCCCCAGCACCCCCGACAGGGCGATGTAGTTGATGTCGTGGCCAGCCATCGACGCATACGGACCGTCTTGACCCCACCCGGTCATGCGCCCGTACACCAGCCCCGGATTGCGGGCCAGGCATTCGTCGGGGCCGATACCCAAGCGCTCGGCAACGCCGGGGCGGAATCCCTCGATCAGTCCGTCGGCGCCCTCCACCAGCTTCAGCACGGTCGCCACTCCGTCAGGATGCTTGAGGTCGACGCCCACACTGCGGCGCCCTCGGTTGAGCACGTCGAAATGGGGGGTGTCGGGAATCTCGTCGCGGACCCGGTCGGCGCGGTCGATTCGCACCACATCGGCCCCCAGATCGGCCAGCATCATGGCGGCGAACGGCCCCGGCCCGATGCCGGCGATCTCCACCACGCGAATGCCATTGAGCGGTCCCATGCTGCCTCCTGAGCTCTCCACCGCTCGGACAGTACCCGCGTTTTCCCCGACTTCCCTGATCAGGCCCAGCCCAACTCGTCGAGGCGGTCGTCTTCAATGCCGAAGTGGTGGGCCACCTCGTGGATGACGGTCACGCGCACCTCCTCCACTACCTCGGCCTCGCTGGCGCACCCCTCGCAGATCGGCAGCCGATAGATGTAGATGCGGTCGGGCAGCACCATCTCTCCCCCGCCGTAATCGACCCGATCGGTAAGCGGGATTCCGTCGTACAGCCCCCAGATATCCGGGTCGTCCCCCTCGTCCTCCACCAGCACCACCACGTTCTCCATCATCTCGGCCAGATCATCGGGAATGGTGTCCAGCGCTCGCCCCACCAGCTCCTCAAACCGCTCCTGCGACACCGCAACCATGGGCGCCATCCTCCCACGGAGCGCGAAGCCTCTAGCCAAGCTGACGGGAATTGTCGCAGGCGTCTGTACCTTGGTGAGGTGACCAGGTTGGAGGGGCTCTTGGAGGGGCTGAACGAGCGGCAGCGGGCGGCGGTGGAGGCGCCGGCGACTCCGCTGTGCATCCGGGCAGGGGCGGGCACGGGCAAGACCAGGGTGCTCACCCGCCGAATCGCCCACCAGGCTGACATCGGAGCCATCGACCCCAAGCGCACGCTGGCTCTCACATTCACCCGCAAGGCGGCCGACGAACTGCGAGACCGCCTGGCTGGGCTGGGGTTGAGCGGCTCGGTGAACGCGGGCACCTTCCACAGTGCGGCGTTCGCCCAACTGCGCACCCGTTGGGCCGAGCGAGGGGTCCGGCCCCCCGAGCTAGTCAAAGACAAGCGAGGCTTGGTGGCCCGGGCGGCAAAGCGGGCCGGTATGCGGCTGGCCAAGGCCGAGGTGCAGGATGCGATGACCGAGATCGAATGGGCCAAGGCCCGCCGCATCGCCCCCGACGGCTACCCCGCTGCGGCGGCCAGCCTTCGCCGGCGGCCTGCTTTGGATCACGCCAGGATCGTCGACCTGTACCAGCGATACGAGGCTGAGAAGACCAAGCGGCGGGTGGTGGACTTCGACGACCTGCTGATTCTGGCGCTGCGGGATCTGTCCGACGACGCCGACTACGCCGAAGCCCGCCGGTGGACGTACCGGCATGTGTTCGTCGACGAGTTCCAAGACGTGAACCGGCTCCAGTTCGACCTGTTGCGGGCTTGGCTGGGGGATCGCAACGACCTCTGCGCAGTGGGCGATCCCAACCAGGCCATCTACAGCTGGAACGGCGCTGACTCGGGCTATATCGAGAAGTTCGCCGACTGGTTCGACGGAGCCGAAGTGCTCGATCTGGTGGACAACTACCGCTCCACCCCCCAGATTCTGGCCGCGGGCCGGGCGGTGCTGACTTCGGAGACGACCCCACTGATCTCTCACAACCTCGACGGTCCCCGGCCGACGGCGAACACCCACGTTGACGACTTCGACGAGGCTGTGTCTATTGCCAGAGCCCTGCGCGACGCCAAGGGCCCCGAGACGGCTTGGTCTTCAATGGCCGTGCTGGCCCGCACGAATGCCCAGACCGCCAAACTGGCGACCGCCCTGCACCAGGCAGAGATCCCCTATCGGGTTCGCGTCGACGCCCATCGCACCGAAGACGACGACGGTGCCAGCCCCACCGACGGAGCCGACCCGCCCACCGGGGCCGACGCGGTCGACGTCGCCACCTTCCACGCCGCCAAGGGGCTGGAGTGGCCCATCGTCCACTTGGCCGGAATGGAGCAGGGCCTAGTGCCCATCAGCCGGGCTCAGACACCGGCCAAGATCGCCGAGGAGCGGCGGCTGCTCTACGTGGCCATCACCAGGGCCCAGCGAGAGCTGCATTGCCACTGGGCTTCGCAACGGGCTTTTGGGGAGCGGACCGCCGACCGCTCCCCCTCCCCTTATCTCAACAACATCCTTAGTGCGCCCTAGAGGTCGAACGGGATAAGCACCACCACCACAGTGGCGTCGCAGTCTCGGAGCACTTGCTCTACGCGGTGGCCCAGGAACGGCCGGTCACCGACGCGGCGGAGGTTGGCGCCCATGACCACCAGATCGGCTTCTATGTCTCGGGACAGCTTCAATATCTCGTCGGCTGGCGAAGTGCCGTCCATGACGACCGTCCGCGTTGTTGCCCCCAGTTCAGTGGCGAGCGTCTCGGCTTGGGCTACCACCTGCACGCCGACGACAGAGCCGGTGCGGGCCATGATCCGGCGGCTGAACAGCG
This sequence comes from Candidatus Poriferisocius sp., assembly GCF_965204015.1. Taxonomy (GTDB): domain Bacteria; phylum Actinomycetota; class Acidimicrobiia; order Acidimicrobiales; family Bin134; genus Poriferisocius. Next base: position 657,641 of record NZ_OZ241965.1, read on the forward strand.
ACGGTAGCCCGGCGGGTTCGCTCCGAACGGTGTTGACGTGGGTGAGGTGCAGTTCGGTGCCGAGTTGGGCGCTGAGGTTGAAGGCCACCTCCTGGGCGGCCCGCGACACCGGGCTGCCGGTCACCGGCACCACCGCCCGGCTGTACGCCCCCGGCAGAGGCCGGTCGAGGTTTCTCGCCCGGCGCACCACCACCACCGGGATCGGGCTCTCCGACAAAACCCCGTCCACCAATGGCGAAATCACCTGCATGGTGTCGGCGTAATCCTGAGCACCCAGTCCGATGACGCCGAATCCCAGCCGACTTTCGTCGATGATGGCCCGCACCGGGTCGTCGTGGCGCACCCGGCGGTGCTCCAAGGCCCGGTCGTGCAGCACGTTGCGCAGTGGCGTGATGTCTATCTCGGCATCACGGTCGGCCACCGTGAGCACGGTGGCCCCGGCCTCGATCGGCCAGGCGAAGTGCAGAACCTGGGCGGCAGCGATGGACTCCGGGCCGCCCCGGCTGGGCAGCAGGAGCCGAGAGGTTCGCACCACCAGATTGCGGCTCAGCGCCTGCTCCCGGCCCAACCGCTCCTGCTCGTCGGGAGTGCCCTGCCAGTTGTTCACCACCCCTCGCAGCGTGGCCGAGGCAAAGAGCGAGGTGAGCACCGGCACCAACACGATCACCGAAAAGGCAGTGGGGCTGAACACCCCGACGCTCAACCCCACCGTGGCGATAACGATCTCCAGCGTCCCCCGGGCGTTCAGTCCAGCACCCAAGGCCAGTCCCGCCCGGTGAGTGCGGCCAGCAAGTCGGGCACCGCCGTAAGCCCCGGCAAACTTGAAGACGATAGCCACCGCGAGCACGATCAAGGCCCACCAAAGGGCCTCGGCGTTGTTCAACAAACGGAGATCTACCTGCAAGCCGGCGGTGGCGAAGAAAACCGGCGCGAACAGAGCGTTAGTCAGACCCTCCAGGTGGTGAATAACGTCCTCGTGCTGGAACCGGGACCGGTGCAGCACCACCCCGGCAACAAACGCCCCCAACACCGCCTCCACCTTCAGCCACTCAGTGGCCACTCCGAATCCCAGCATGGTCACTATGGCCACGGCCAGTGCTGCGGCCAGGCTGCCCCCGGTACGCCGCACCTGCCGCAACAGCAGATCCACCAGCCGCTGGCCCACAGTCAGGGCCAACACCCCGAAGGCCGCAATCCCCCCCAGCGTGGCCAACACCTGTCCAGCCGACACTCCGCCTGAGGTGGCCAAGCCGGTGAACACGCCCAACAAGATCCAGCCAACCACATCGTTGGCCATACCCGCGGCCACGGTGATCTGGCCGAAGTCCCGGCGCATCAGGCCCAGTTCGCTAAGGATCTTGGCTACAACCGCCAAAGACGACACGGCGAGCGCCAGGGCCACGAACAGCGTGAACGTGAGCCGTTCGGCATCCTCGCCCAAGAAAAGTGAGGGCAGCAGCAAGCCGACAACGATGCCCCCGATCAACGGCACCACCAGGCTTCCGGTGGTGACCAGAAGGGCTGGCCGCCCCAATTTGGAAATGAGCCCCAAGTCGGTCTCGAACCCGGTCACCACCAACAGCAGAGCCACCCCTACCCAGCTGACCGCGGCCAGCAGGGTCCATTGCGCGCCTTGGCCGATCTCCGGCAAGAACCACTCGAAGCCCGACTTCCACACCACCCCGAACACCGACGGCCCCAACACCAGACCGGCCAGAAGCGCTCCCACCACCGAGGGCATCCCCACTTTTCTCATCACCAAACCGAAGAGATGGGAAACAGCCACCAGCACCAAGATGTTCACCCAAAAGACCAGGAGGTCGAACCCTCCCGTTTCGGCGGCAAAGACCATGACGGACTCAGTCGCCCCCGGCGGCTTCATCCCAGTCGAAGTCCACCACCACCGGGGCGTGGTCCGACGGCTTCTCCCCCTTGCGGGCGTTGCGGTCCATGAGTGCAGTGGTCACCCGTTGGGCCAGCGGTTCGGTGGCCATCACCATGTCGATGCGCATCCCCTGGCGCTTGTGGAACCGTCCGGCTTGGTAGTCCCAGAAGGTGTAGAGGCCGTCGTCGGCCCACCGCCGGCGGAACACGTCCACCAGTCCCCAGTCCTCGACCGCGCCAAACGCGTCGCGCTCGGGCTGGCTCACGTGGGTGAGGCCCTCGAAGGCAGCGATGTCCCAGACGTCGTTGTCGGCCGGGGCCACGTTGAAATCGCCGGCCACCACCACCGGAGCGCCGGAATCGGCGTTGGCCTCCAGATGGGACCGGAGCCGGCCCAGCCAATCGAGCTTGTAGTGGTAGTGATCGTGGCCCAGCTCCCGCCCGTTGGGGATGTAGGCGCTGGCCACCCGCACTCCCCCACACGTGGCCCACACGATGCGGGCGTCGGGGTCGGCTTCTCGGCTGTCGGCGAAGCCATTGCCGGGGTCATCCAGCCCCACCCTGCTCAAGATGGCCACTCCGTTCCACCTCCCCTGGCCGTGATGGGCCCACTCGTAGCCCATGGCCTCAAAGGCCAGGCCGGGAAAGGCCTCGTCGGCCATTTTGGTCTCCTGCATGCACAGCACATCGGGGTCGGCCAGCTCCAGCCACTCTTGAACTCTGGGCATGCGGGCGTTCAGCGAATTCACATTCCAAGTGGCCAACCGCACCAGGAGAACCCTAGTGCTTCAGAAGTCCATAGACTTTCCCCATGGCTCCCGAAGCCGAGCAGATCGTCGGTCAGAACGCCTGGCTAGTGGATGAGATGCACCGCCAGTACCTGGCCGACCCAAAGTCGGTCAGCGAGAGCTGGCAAGACTTCTTCTCCGACTACCGCCCCGACCGAGTGCTGCCCGACCAGGCCGCCCCATCGGAGATCCTCCCGCCCGCCCCCGAGCCGGACGAGACCCCGGAGCCCTCGCCCGGCGCTCCGCTGCGAGGGGCGGCCGCCCGCATCGCCCGCAACATGGAGGCCAGCCTGGCCGTCCCCACCGCCACCAGCTTCCGGGAAATTCCGGCCAAGCTGCTCGACGTCAACCGCCGGATCATCAACGGCTATCTGGGGCGCACCGATGGGCGCAAGGTGTCGTACACCCACTTGATCGCCTACGCCGTAGTGCAAGCCATCGCGCACCACATGCCGGTGATGAACTCCACCTTCGTGGATGCCGACAACGGCCCCCGGGTGGTGCGCCATCCCCACATCGGCCTGGGCATCGCCGTAGACGTGGAGAAGGCCGACGGGTCGCGCTCCCTTCTGGTGCCGTGTTTGCCCGAGGCCGACACGCTGGACTTCCCCAACTTCGTCGAGCTCTACGACACCATGATCCGCAAGGTGCGGAGCAATGACTTGAGCCCCGACGACTTCGCGGGCGTCACCGTCAGCATCACCAACCCCGGCACCATCGGCACGGTGCAGTCGGTGCCCCGGCTCATGCCCGGCCAAGGGGTCATCGTGGGCGTGGGCACCATCGACTACCCCACGGCCTATCAGGCCGCCGACTCCCGCACGCTGGCCGATCTGGGGGTGTCGAAGGTGATCACCCTGTCGTCCACCTACGATCACCGCATCATCCAGGGCGCCGAGTCGGGGATGTTCCTGGGCGCGGTCCACGAGCTCTTGCTGGGCAAGCACGCCTTCTACGAGGACATATTCCGGGAGGTGGGCGTGCCTTACGAGGCGGTGCGCTGGCGGCCCGACATCTTGCCCCTCGATCGGGAACAGGCGGTGATCACCAAGCAGGTGCAGGTGAACGCGCTCATCAACATGCACCGGGTGCGGGGCCACCTGATCGCCGACCTCGACCCGCTGTCGGCCAACGAGCCCGAGATGCACGCCGAGCTCGACCCGGCCACCTACGGCCTGACCATCTGGGACCTCGATCGGGAGTTCCTCACCACCGGGCTGGGCGGCATCGACATGGGCCAGCCCGACGGCAAGATGCCGCTGGGAGAGATCCTGCACGTGCTCCGCAACGCCTACTGCCGGACAGTGGGCGTGGAGTACATGCATATCCAGGATCCCGACGAGAAGCAGTGGATCCAGGAGCAGGTGGAAGGGACAGGCGCCCCGGTGGGACTGGGAGAGAAGCTACACATTCTGGATCGGTTGAACGCGGCGGAAGCCCTAGAGCGATTCTTGGACACCAAGTACGTGGGCCAGAAGCGCTTCGGGATCGAGGGGGCCGAGAGCGCCATCGTGGTGCTCGACGCGGTGCTGGGCAAAGCCGCCGACCTTGGCATGGCCTCGGCGATCATGGGCATGGCCCACCGGGGGCGCCTCAACGTGCTGGTGAACATCGTGGGCAAGGACTACGCCCAGCTCTTCGGCGAGTTCGAGGGGAACCTGGACGAGTCGTCCACCCAGGGGTCGGGCGATGTGAAGTACCACCTGGGGATGACCTCGGAGTTCGAGAGCATGGCCGGAAACCGCATCCCGGTGGAGCTGGCCGCCAATCCCTCGCACCTGGAAGCGGTGAACCCGGTGGTGGAGGGCATGGTCCGAGCCCGCTTGGACCACATCGGCAACGACCAGGGCGAGCACAGCCCGGTCAGCGGGCTGGTGCGGGGCCAGGCGGCCAGCGAGGAGAACCGCTACCCGGTGCTGCCCCTTTTGGTACACGGCGACGCGGCCTTCGCCGGCCAGGGGGTGGTGAGCGAGACGTTGAATCTGTCGCTGATCCAGGGGTACCTGACCGGGGGCACGGTGCATTTGGTTATCAACAACCAGGTGGGGTTCACCACCACCGCCGAGGCGGCCCGCTCCAGCTACTACTGCACCGACGTGGCCAAGATGATCCAGGCCCCCATCTTCCACGTCAACGGCGACGATCCCGAAGCCTGCGCCCGAGTGGCCCTGTTGGCGCTGGCCTACCGCAACCACTTCCACAAAGACGTTGTGATCGACATGTGGTGCTACCGCCGACAGGGGCACAACGAGGCCGACGACCCCAGCTACACCCAGCCGGAGATGTACCGGCGGATCGAGGGCCACCGCTCGGTGCGAAAGCGGTACGTGGAGTCGCTGGTCAAGCGGGGGGACATCACCCTGGAAGAGGCCGAGCGGGCCATGGACGAATTCCGGGCCAAGCTCCAAAAGGCGCTGGAGGAAACCCGGGACCGCACTTCCGATGATTCACCGGGAGAAACCGTTGGATCTGCGAATGCCGCCAGCAGGGACCTTCTGCTTTCGATTTCGGAAGGGCTGGCCGACCCCACACCCCATGTTGCGCCCCCAGTGGACACCGGCGTGTCGGAAAGGCAGATCAGGAGGGTGTTCGACGTGCTCACCTCGGTGCCCGACGGGTTTGTGCTCCACCCCAAGCTGGCCCGCCAGTTCGAGGCCCGAGACAAAATGATGGCCGAGGGCATGGTGGACTGGGGGCTGGCCGAGGCGCTGGCCTTCGGCACCCTGCTTGATGAGGGAACATCGATCCGCCTGGCCGGCCAGGACTCTCGCCGGGGCACGTTCTCCCATCGCCACAGCACCCTGGTGTGCAACCAAACGGCCCGGGAGCACTGCCCGCTGGCCGAGTTGGCCCGCGGCGGGACCAAGTTGTGGGTGTACGACTCGCTGCTGTCGGAATATGCCGCGTTGGGTTTCGAATACGGCTACTCGGTGGGCGACACCAGTGCGCTGGTGCTCTGGGAGGCCCAATTCGGCGACTTCGTCAATGGTGCGCAGATCATCATCGACCAGTTCGTCATGTCGGCCGAGGACAAGTGGAACCAGCGCTCGGGGCTGGTGATGCTTCTTCCCCATGGTTTCGAGGGTCAGGGGCCGGAGCACTCCTCGGGGCGGATCGAGCGGTTTTTGCAGTCAGTGGCCGAGAACAACATCCGAGTGGCCAACCTGTCGACTGCTGCTCAGTACTTCCATCTGCTCCGAGATCAAGCGAAGCGCTCGAAGCGCAAGCCGCTGGTGCTGTTCACCCCCAAATCGCTGCTGCGCCACCGAGACGCCCGGTCACCGGTGGGCGATTTGACCGATGGCTGGTTCTCCCCGGTGCTGTCTGATCCCGGCGATGTCGATCCCCGGCAAGTCACTGGTGTTGTGCTGGCCAGCGGCAAGATCAGCCATGAGGCCATTGCGGCGCGAGACCGGCTGGGCGCCCCCGCCGCGGTGGTGCGAGTGGAGCAGCTCTACCCTTGGCCGGCGAGCGCCCTGGCCGAAGCGCTCGGCCACTACCCTCAAGTGGAGAAGATCGTCTGGCTCCAAGAGGAGCCCCAGAACATGGGGCCGTGGAACTATGTGAAGGGCCACCTCCACGAGGCGTTCGCAGACCGATGCGACATCGTTCGGGCCAGCCGCAGCGAGTCGTCCAGCCCGGCTACCGGCAGCGCCGCCGTTCACACCCAGGAGCAGGCCGAGCTCATTGCCGGAACCTTTGACCTGCTGGATTCCTAGTCCTCGAGAAGCCGCCTGGCCGCCTCTCGGGCTTCGTCCAGATCTTCGACGATCTGGTCTTGGGGAACCCGCTGGAGAGCGTCGAGGGACCACAGGGTCCGTGCGGGCAAACCTGAGAGGGACATCACAATGCACTCGGTGTCCTGGTCGATGGCTACGTCGATGAGCTGCTCAAGAACCAACGCCGCGCTGTCGTCCATGTAGATGGTCTCGGAGAAGTCAAAGATCACCACCTCATGGTCCCGGATGTCCACGCTGACGGTGTTGGTGATCTTGTTGGACGACGCCACCGAGAAGCTGCCCCGGAAGGCAACCATGCCGACTCGGGCGGCGTGGGGATCTGCCTCTGCTTCAGATGGCGTGATCTCGCCTTCGAAGAACACCTGGTCCAAGATCGGCACAGAGACCACGTTGTCCATCTCCAGGCGCTCGAACTGCCGAGAGCGGGTCATGCCGGCGATGATCAGCCCGATGGCCACCGCGGTGATCAAGTCGACGAACACCGTCAGGCCGAACGTGGCGAACATGATGAACAGGTGCTCTCGGTGCAGGCGGGTGACCCGGGTCAAGAACCGCCAGTCCATGATGTCCCAGCCCACCTTCATCAAGATGCCGGCCAGAGCGGCATGGGGAATCTCCTCCACGTACGCTCCCAGGCCGAGAACCAGGGCCAGCAAGATCAAGGCTCGCAGCACGCCAGAGACCCGACTGTGGCCGCCGGCCCGGATATTGACCACTGTGCCCATGGTCGCCCCAGCCCCCGGCGTTCCACCGATGAATCCGACCATCATGTTGCCGATGCCCTGGCCGATCAGCTCTCGATTGGGCTGATGGCTGGTGCGGGTCATCGAATCGGCCACCAGCGAGGTGAGCAGGCTGTCGATCGAGCCCAACAGCGCGATGGTCAGCGCCGGTTGCACAGCCCGGGCCAGTACATCGCCCGATAGTTCGGGCAGCTCGAAGTCGGGCAATCCGGTGGGCACATCTCCGATCACGGGGGTGTTGTCCAGCCACAGCAAGCTGAGCAGCGTCCCGATGACCAACGCCATCAGCATTGAAGGAACGAAGGCCCGGAGGCGGAGGGGCCAGAAAATGCAGACGCCCAGCGAGACTGCGGCGATGGCCAGCGAACTGAAGTTGACATCGCCGAACACATCGGGCCAGGAGCGAACCGCGTCGATTGGCCCACCGAGCTCCACTTCTGCCCCCAAGAAGGGCAGGGTCTGCACCAAGATGATGATCACCCCGATCCCGGACATGAACCCCGACACCACCGAGTACGGCGTGTACACCACGAAACGGCCGATTCGCAGCAACCCCAGGCAGATCTGCAACAAGCCCGCCATGATGACGATGGTGAACGCCTCTTCGAGGCTCTCGGCATGGCTGGTTACCACCACCGCCATGGCCAGCGCCATCGGGCCGGTGGGCCCGGAGATCTGAGCCCGGGTGCCCCCGAAGACCGCGGCGAACAGACCCAGACCGATCGCCCCGTACATGCCCGCCATCGGTCCCAGCCCGGATGCCACGCCGAACGCCAATGCCGTGGGGAGCCCGACCACCGCAGCGGTGATGCCCCCGAACGAGTCTTCGCGAAAGCTGTGCAGGTTGTAGCGCATACACCAGGCCATTTAGGCCTAGCTGAGCTTAGGCCATTTCAGTCAATGTCAAGATTGAGAAGTCGGGCGGCGTTGCCCCGCACCAGCTTGTGGACCACGTCGGGGGGCAGGTGGCCCATCATGTCCTCGGCCACCTTTTTGGTGTGGGGCCACGTGGTGTCGGTGTGGGGATAGTCGGTCTCGAAGGTCACGTTGTCGACCCCCACCTCGTCCAGTGACTTCAACCCGTGGTTGTCGCGGAAGAAGCAGCCGTAGATCTGCCGGTAGTAGTAGGTGGACGGCGGCTCGGGGACGATGTCTCGCACTCCGCCCCAGGCCCGGTGCTCCGACCAGACGTCGTCGCAGCGTTCCAAGATGTAGGGGATCCACCCGATCTGGCCCTCGGAGTAGGCCAGCTTGAGCTCGGGAAACCGCACCAGCACCCCGGAGAACAAAAAGTCGCTCATCGACGCGATTGCGTTGTTGAAGCTGAGCGAGGCCGCCACCGCCGGCGGGGCGTCGGGTGAGGCGGCTGGCATGACCGACGAGGAGCCGATGTGCATGCACACCGCGGTGTTGGTTTCTTGGCAGGCGGCGAAGAACGGATCCCAATAGTCGGTGTGGATGCTGGGCAGGCCCAGATTGGGGGCGATTTCTGAGAAGCACACCGCATGGCAACCTCGGGCCGCGTTGCGCTCCACCTCGGCCTTGGCCAACTCCACATCCCACAGCGGGATGATGGCCAGCGGGATGAGCGCCCCGTTGGAGTCGCCGCACCACTCTTCGATCATGAAGTCGTTGTAGGCCTGTACGCAGGCCAGGGCCAGCTCCTTGTCTTCGGCTTCCAAGAAGGTCTGTCCGCAGAACCGGGGAAATGTGGGGAACGACAGCGACGCCTCCACGTGGTTCATCTCCATGTCTTCCACCCGGGCCTTGGGGTCGTAGCACCCCGGGCGCATCTCGTCGAAGGTGATGGGCACCGCTTCCATATCGTCGCGGTCGAAGCCCACCGCGGCCACGTGGCGCTTGTTGGGATAGACGAGATCCTCGTAGAACCAGACGTCGCCCCACGGCCCGTCTTCTACATCCAGCTCGTAGGTGTACATCTTGGGCCCGCCGGTATAGGTGATGGGCCCCACCCGGCGGCGTTCGACCCGCGGCCCTCGCTCCTTGAAGCGCTCGGGCAGCCAGCTCTGCCATAGGTGGGCGGGCTCTACCAAGTGGTCGTCCACGCTGATGATCTTGGGAATCTCGGTGCGCACGGCTGAAAGCCTACTGGCCAGGTGTTCAGTCTGCGGCAGCCAGAGCAGCGGCTACTTCAGGAAGCAGGGAGGATTTGGCAAGGGGGAGGTGGTGTTCCGCCGCCCACACCACCGTCAGTTTGGTGCTGCCTGCCTCCCGCAGCATCGCCGCACCCAGACGGGGATGGTCTTGGTAATCGGCCCACCGACCCCGAAGGCCTCGGGGATACACCTTCCCCATCAGGGTGGCGCCCACCCGGGCCCGGGTTCCCAGTCCGGCCTGGATTTTGCCCACGTCGTGGAGGGCCGCGGCCATCCGCTGGGCATCGTCGGCCAGCGCGGGGCATCGGGCCGAGCGCAGGGCGTGGCTGCGGTCAGCCGCACTCATCTGCCGGTAGAGCTCCGCCTCGGCGCCGGTGAGCAATCCCAGCAGCCAGGCCTCTTCTGCGGGATCGGGCCCTCGATCGACGATCGACTGGAAGAAGCGCCGAACCAGGTGGGCACCGGTGATCACCGGTTGAGCACCGCCCGGGGATGAGCGGCCCGATAGGCCTCCCACAGCTTCTCCTTGGAGACCATGGTGTAGACCTGCGTGGTGCTGATGGAGGCGTGGCCCAATAGTTCCTGCACCGCACGGATGTCGGCCCCGTGGTCCAGCATGTGGGAGGCACAGGAGTGGCGAAAAACATGGGGTGAGACTTTGGCGCCCAGCCCCACCTGCTGGGCCCTTTTCTTCGCCATCCCCCAGGCCCCTTGGCGCGACAGGCGGCGTCCCCGTTGATTGAGCCATACCGCTTCTTGATCGTGCCGAGATGCCCAGCGCTCGGGCTCCATCTCTCCCCTTCCCGCGGGGACCAGCCAGGCGGCCAGCGCCTCTTGAGCGCATCGGCCGAGGGGCAGGATCCGCTCCTTTTGGCCCTTGCCCACAACCCGCACGGTGGATTCGCCCATGTCCAGATCGTTCAGCGACATCCCCACGAGCTCGCTGATTCGCATCCCGGTGCCGTAGAGCACTTCCAACATGGCCCGATCTCGGCGAGACACCCGGTCGACGCCGTTCACCGTGTCCAAGATGGTGTCCACTTCGGCCTCGCTGAGCGCCTTCGGCACGCTGGTGGGCACTCTGGGGAGTTCTATATGGGAACAGGGATCGTCGTTGCGTAAACCATCCACCACCAGAAACTGGTGAAACGTCCGCACTGCGGTCATGGTGCGCTTCACCGATGCCGGCGCCATTCCCCGGGTTTGCAGCTGGCGCAAATGGGCCAAGATGTCTTCCTCGCGGGCCGTTTCGGGGGTGCGGCCCCGGGCGGTCAAAACCTCGCAGTAGCCGCTCAGATCTCGGCGGTAGGCCTCACAGGTGCGGGGGGCGCGGCCCCTCTCCAGCACCAGCCAATCCAAGAACTCCTCAACACCGATTCGTGCGCTCACCCCAAACGCTCGCGGGCCAGCATCAGGCCGACGATGGACTTGGCGTCGGCCAGCTCGCCGGAGGCCACGAGATCGGGCACGTCGGCCAGCTTTATGCGCTCGATGGCCATGTGCTCCTCTTCGATGCCGTGGGGATGGCGGTTGGTGTCGGCCAGTTCGGTGGCCAGATAGCAATGGGTGACCTCGTCGCAGAACCCCGGTGAGTTGTGGAAGACGGCCAATAGCTCAAGATGGCCGGCTTGCTTGCCGATCTCTTCTTCCAGCTCCCGCCGGGCGGTGAATTCGGGGGGCTCATCCTGGCTGTCCAGCTTCCCGGCGGGGATTTCCAGCAACTCCCGATTCACCGCTGCTCGGTACTGGCGGATCATGATTACCTCTTCGCCGTCGAGGGGCACGATCACCGCAACACCGGGGTGGCGGATTATTTCCCGCTCATAGATCGAACCGTCGGGGGCCTTGATCTCGGCAACGCTCAGCGACACCACCCGTCCCTGCCATGCCTGGCGTTCTCCGACCGGCGTGAAGCCGCCCTCATCGGCCACCGTGGCGCGACCTCTAACGGTGAGCGGCGGGCGAGGCGTCGGCCACTGCCTCGACCTGTTCTGGGGCTTGTCCGTCATCGGCCCCAGATATGGACAAATCGCATTGATCAGCCATCAAGCTGCTCTCCCGACGGTCCAGCGCGGCTTTCACCAAGCCGCAGAACAGCGGGGCAGGCCGATCGGGGCGGCTCTTGAATTCGGGATGGGCCTGGGTTCCCACCCACCAGGGGTGGCTTTCCAGTTCGATGAACTCCACTAGGAGTCCATCGGGTGATTCCCCGGCCAGCACGAAGTCGGTGCCCTCGAAGCGGCTGCGGAGCTTGGGATTGAACTCATAGCGGTGGCGGTGGCGCTCCGACACCACTTCGGCGCCGTATACCTCGGCAACTTTGGTACCTGGTCGAAGCTTGGCCATGCACGCCCCCAGCCGCATGGTGCCGCCCTTGTCGGTGATGCCGCGCTGGGATTCCATCAGATCGATGACCGGCCACGGCGTGCTGGGATCGAACTCGCTGGAGTGGGCGTTGGCCAGGCCCAAGACGTTGCGGGCGTAGTCGATGGTCATCACCTGAAGACCCAGGCACAGGCCCAGGCAGGGGATGCGGTTCTCCCGAGCGTAGGAGGCGGCATTGACCTTGCCCTCGATTCCCCGCTCGCCGAACCCGCCGGGGATCACAATGCCGTCCAGCCCGCTCATCAGGCTGTCGATCATCAGGCCCTCCACGCTCTCGGCCTGAATCCACTCGATCTCCACCGACGCCCCGTGATGGATGGCCGCGTGGTTCAGTGCCTCCACCACCGACAGATAGGCGTCTTGGAGCGTCACGTATTTGCCGATGAGGCCGATGCGCACGGTGCGCTGGGCCAAGGAGATCCGCTGATTCAGCATCTGCCAGTCGGTCAGATCAGGTTCGGGAACATCGAGGCGCAAGATGTCGCACACCACGCCGTCGAGGCCCTCGTCGTGAAGCACCAGGGGGATCTCATAGATGCTGTCGGCGTCGGCCGCGTTGACTACTGCCGAAACATCAACGTCGCACAGGCTGGAGATCTTGCGCTTCAACTCGTCGGAGATGGTCGATTCGCTGCGGCACACGATTGCATCGGGCTGAACACCCCGGCTGCGGAGCTCGGTAACCGAGTGCTGGGTGGGCTTGGTCTTCTGCTCGCCCGTCGGGCCGATGAAGGGCACCAGGGTGACGTGGATGTAGCAGACGTTGCCCCGCCCCACATCCAGGCGCACCTGGCGGATGGCCTCCAAGAAGGGGAGGATCTCGATGTCGCCGACGGTGCCGCCGATCTCGGTGATGACCACGTCCACATCGTCGGACACCAGGCTGGAGATGCGATTCTTGATCTCGTTGGTGACGTGGGGGATCACCTGCACGGTCTTGCCCAAGTACTCACCCTGGCGCTCTGATGCGATGACCGAGGAGTAGATGGAGCCGGTGGTGGCGTTGGAGAGCTTGGTGAGACTCTCGTCGATGAAGCGCTCGTAGTGGCCGAGATCAAGATCGGTCTCGCCGCCGTCGTCGGTAACGAACACCTCTCCGTGCTCGAAGGGGTTCATGGTGCCGGGGTCCACATTGATGTACGGGTCCAGCTTCTGCATGGTCACCCGGAGTCCCCGTTGCTTGAGCAAACGCCCCAGTGATGCGGCGGTGAGTCCCTTACCCAGCGAACTCGCCACACCACCAGTCACAAAGATGTGTTTGGTCACGCCTGCCAAGCTTAGCGGGGACCAGCGACGACTGGTGGACCCGTCAGATCTATCCCGGCGGATTCTTCTCTGACCAGAGGGTTAGTCTTGACCGCCGAGGAGGTGGCAAGTGGTTCGCTTAAGTGATTTGCGGTCGGGATTGCGCGTGAGCGGTCTAGACCCCGACGGACCTGCCGAAATTGAGAGGGTCGAGCTAGAAGCGCCGGGCCTGGTGACCCAAGATGGTGACGAGCCGCTGCGCATCGTCTACAAGACATCCAGTGGCAGATTCGGCGAGAAGGTTCTGTTCCATGCTCACGATCTGGGCATCGTTGAAGACGAAGGCTGGACATTCGACAGCGACCCGCAGCAGTTTCTGCTGGCGGCCGAGGCTCTGCGTATCCAGCGGGCGCATTTATTTGATCCTTTTCAAGCCACGAGAGCCAGCGACATAGAGCCACTTCCCCATCAAGTGGATGCCGTCTACAACCACATGCTGCCCCGCCAGCCACTGCGATTCCTGCTAGCTGACGATCCAGGAGCTGGCAAAACCATCATGGCCGGTCTGCTGATGAAGGAACTGATGCTGCGCGGCGACTTGGACCGCTGCCTGGTAGTAGTACCTGGAAGTCTGTCTTTGCAATGGCAGGACGAGTTGCTTTACAAGTTTGGCTTGGAATTCGAATTGTTCGACCGCAATATGGTCGATCGCAATCCGGCTGCCGACCCTCTGGGCAGACACCCTCTGCTTATTGCCCGAATGGATATGCTGGCTCGCAACGAAGCTCTGCAAGACCTGTTGGACAACAGCGAATGGGATTTGCTGGTTGTAGACGAAGCGCACAAGATGTCGGCAAAGGCTGTCGGCCGGGACGCAAAGAAGACGAAGCGCTACCGCCTGGGTGAGCGATTAGGGCCGTCGACCCGAAACTTCCTCCTAATGACTGCAACCCCTCATAACGGATACGAAGGAGACTTCCAGCTATTTATGGCCCTGCTAGACAGCGACCGCTTCGCTGGCGAATGGCAACGGGGAAACCACAACAGCAACCGACCAGACGACCTCATGCGGCGCATGATCAAGGAGGACATGAAGCGTTTGGACGGCACACCTCTGTTCCCCGAACGCAGGGCCGATAGCGCGAAGTACAACCTTACCGAGACAGAGATGCAACTGTATGAGGCCGTTACCCAGTACGTAAGCAAGGGGATGAACCGAGCCGAACGCCTCCAAGCAAAGAAGGACGGTCGCCACTACAACGCAGTTGGATTTGCTCTCACTCTACTTCAGCGCCGCTTGGCATCTTCCCCCTTAGCCGTATTGCGGTCGTTAGGGCGCCGACGTGAGCGGCTCACCGGACGCCTAAAGCAGGTCTCTGCCTCCACAGAACTTCTGGACGAGGGCCCGAACGAAGGACTGTCCTCGTATGGCATGGACGATATGGGTCCTGATTTGGACGACTTCATGGAATTCGTCGATGAGGAGCTTGACAGCAGCCAGCGAGAGCGATTGGAGGGTGAGGTATTTTTGGATGAGGCCTCATTCGCGCAGACAGTCGAAGAGCTACGTTTCGAAATTGATGAGCTTAAGGACCTAGAGCAACAGGCCAGGGAAGTCTACGAGTCAGGTATCGACCGAAAGTGGGAACAACTGGCCCTGATGCTGCAAGAGGACGAAGCCATGAGGGATCTGAAATCCCATCAACTGAAGAAGCTCATTGTGTTCACCGAGCATCGCGACACCCTGGATTGCCTAGTGGACAAATTGAGTCTCTTGTTGGAAAAGCAGGGTGAAGTAGTGCGCATCCACGGCGGTATCCCGATGGAAGAACGTCGTCAGATTCAGGATCAATTCACCCACGATCCCAATGTGGTAGTGCTGGTTGCCACCGATGCTGCTGGGGAAGGCATCAACCTCCAGTGTGCCCACTTGATGGTGAATTACGACTTGCCCTGGAATCCCAACCGCATCGAGCAGCGCTTCGGGCGTATCCATCGCATTGGGCAAACAGAGGTGTGCCGAATGTGGAACATGGTGGCCCTGGGTACACGTGAGGGGGATGTCTTCGATCGACTCTTCGACAAGTTGGAGAATCAGCGCAAAGACTTGGGGGGCAAGGTGTTTGACGTCTTGGGTGAAGCGTTCGCAAACACTCCACTTCGCGACCTCATCATCAGGGCTATCAAAGTGGAGAATCCCCAGCTGGAGCAGAACCTCCTCGCGACGGAGATCGACGACGCCGTGATCACACAAACGAAGGAAATCATCAAGAGGCAGTCCTTGTTACACAACAGTGCTTTGGACGAAGCGGCCTGCGAGGAATTGCGAGACGACATGGACCGCGCTGCTGGTTACCGGCTCCAGCCCAGCTACATACGACGCTTCTTTCTCAGAGCCTTCAAGGACCTGGACGGGGATGTTGTAAAATGTGAAGGCCAGAGATTCAAGGTAAATCGGGTACCTCCTTCGATTGTGAAACGTAGCCAATACGGACACGGTCAAGTCCAGAAAAGGTACGAGCGCATCTGTTTCGATCGACAAGAGGTGACAGAGCCCGGTAAGCCGCCTGCCGCGTTGTTAGCTCCGGGCCACCCCTTACTGGACGCAGTCATCGGCGGTGTCAATGATCGATACGGCTCGCTGTTGCAGAAAGGGACCGTACTCATTGATCCGGATGACCATGGAACTGAGCCGCGTCTCCTGGTGTTTCTGGAACATGAAATTCGTGATGCCACCATCACACCTGCTGGACAACCGCGGGTTGTATCCCGGCGATTCGAATACGTGGAGGTTGCGCGCGGAGGGGGGCCGGCAGATGCCGGGCGGCACCCCTATTTGGACTGCCGAGCACCCGAACCGGAGGAACAAGAACTGTTGGCGGAGCTGGTACGGCGGGAAACCAGTGAAGCCTGGCTAACACAACGGGCACTGGATGCCGCCAAGCGGTACGCCTTGGAGAATAATGCCCACCAGCATCTCGATGAGATCAAGGGTCAAGTTGAAGAACAGGTTGATCACATCTGGAATGCTGTTCTGGATCGGCAATTTGAAGAGATGACATATCAAGGTAAGCAGAAAGAAAAGTTCCTGAGAAAGGGCCTCCATGGGCAAGCAGAGCAGGCTAAACGTCGTGGTGAGGAGGCCAAGGAGCGGATTCAGCGGCGAAATAGAGAATTGGAGCGTCAAAAACATCTCTCCCTCGGTCCCCTTGGCGAACTTGGCATAGCTCTCGTGGTACCCGCAGGTCTGGTCACTCAACTACGGGGGGAGACTCCGACCGATCACGCAAAAGACACACAACGGGTCGAGCGTCTGGCGATTGATGCCGTGCTGGAGGCTGAGCGAAGTATGGGGCGAACTCCCCGAGAGATGCCCCACAACAACAAGGGCTACGACATTGAGACCCGGGTAGGTAATGACCCACTGCTGTTCATCGAGGTCAAGGGCCGGGTAGCCGGAGCAAAACACTTCGGTATCACCGCGTCAGAGGTTCTGTTCGCGCTAAACACCGCCGAACAGCACATTTTGGCCCTGGTGGAGGTATGCGAGGACGACACCACCACCGTCCGATACTTGCACGACCCCTTCACCGAACGATTGGCAGAACCCGGCTTCGGGGAGCACCGCCGGGAATTGCGCTGGAAAGACTACTGGGAACTGGCCGGAGCGCCGGCGTAAGGACAGGCCATTTGCGTCACGTATTTCGGCTCTCCGCGGTGAAGCGGTGACGTCGGGTTCTGGTTTTTGTGACTGGTTGAGTTTGGCGAGGTCCTTGTCCGGCTGCAAGCAGGATTCTAAGTCGGTACTTGTGAAGCTTGGTGAGGTCCAAGGGCGCTCGCCGTGCTCCAGCGCCTGTTCTCCAAATTCACCCACCAGACCCTCACCGGAGAAATCGAGTTGCCCAAGGCTTCCAAAGTGGCCGTCAGCGTTCCCGGCCAGTTCCCCGAGCCCCGGTCCTGGCCAGCAGAGGTCGAGGGAGGGTCAAGCCGCCCCCCTGCTCCACTGCGACTGGCGTAGCGGACTGCTACGATGTGATTGGAGGTTCTGCTATGGCTTTGAGCATCCCCATCCGCATCGACAACGACATCTATTTATCGGCCAAGGCAGTCGCCGAAGTGATGGACCGCAGCGCGGCGCAGCAGGTGGCGCACTGGGCGCGGCTCGGACGCGAGTTGGAGGAGGAGCGGGGCGCGGCGCACCAGCGGATCGCTGCGGTGTTAGCCGGGGAGATGCACTACGACGATCTCGATGACCCCCGCGACAGGGCGATCGTGCGGGCTGTGTGGGCAGACCAGACGAAGCAGTGGCGGGAGAGCCTCGACCTAGAGGCGCAGTTCGTCTCCGAGGGACGCCCGTATGTAGCCGCCGGTGACGACGGCGAGCCTGTCGTGCGCCGCCCGGCCGCCGCGGCGGAGCCTGCCGCGGTAAGCGATGGTGGCTGAAAGACAAGCCGGCGAGCCAGCCCTAGTGGTTGTGGCCGGACCGAATGGGGCGGGCAAGACCACGTTCGCCGCGGCGCTCGCCGCGCGCACCGGGTTGGAGTTTGTAAACGCCGATGAGATCGCCGCTGAGCGGTGGCCGGGGGAGGAGGAGACCCGCGCCTATGAGGCGGCCGAGGCAGCTGCGTCGCGGCGGACCGAGTTAATCAACGGGCGGCGCTCATTCATCGCGGAAACGGTGTTCTCGCACCGGTCGAAAGTCGATCTAGTCCGATCCGCCGCAGAGGCTGGGTACGCGGTGGGGTTGCACGCGGTAATGGTGCCAGAGGAATTCGCGGTGTTGCGGGTAACGAACCGTGTTGAGATCGGCGGACACAGCGTTCCGGAAGGGAAGGTGCGGGAGAGGTACCGGCGGCTGTGGGCGCTCGTCGCGGAGGCCACTGAATTCTGCGAGGAGGCACTGTTCTACGACAACACGTCGCCCTCAGAGCCGTTCCGGCTCGTCGCCGAGTTCCGTTTCGGAGCCGCGGTGGGCCCAGCCAGCTGGCCTAGCTGGGCACCGGCCGAGATTGTCGCCCTCAGCACCTGACCATAAATCGCATTACAGCTTGACCGAGACGGAGACGGGCGGGGCTGCATGTCCTAGCTACTTGACGAGAGGGGTGAAGTGGTGAGTCTCTTAGCAAGCGACCGATTGCATTGCTATGCCCAGAGTCGTCGGGTGGAATCAAGGCCCGCCTAGGCTTTGCTGCTGTTGTCACCCCTGCTGGGTATCTTTTGTCCGTGTCAGATTTCCTACACTCAGACCTGGGGTTTCGAGCGAGCGGCGACTTGCTAGAAGTATCTCTCAGTAACGCTGCAAACGTCAGATTGCTTGACTCCCACAACTTCAGCCAGTACCAGCGGGGCTTGCAGCACAAATATTACGGCGGTCTAGCCCGCGAGACCCCCGTCCGCATCCCTATCCCTCACGCTGGTATCTGGCACGCTGTCGTTGATATGCAGGGTCTTGCTGGTTCGACCAGGGCCGGTTTCCAAGTGATTCCCCGCTCGGCGCTTGAACCCTTGCCGCCTATACCTAGAGCCATGCCTACCCGGCCCACGATCACCGACGTAATCAGCAACGCTTCTGAGATGGAGGAGGCAACTTCGGAAAAGAAGTTCGACATCTTCATCTCCCATGCAACCGAGGACAAGGAAGCGATTGCAGGTCCACTCGCGCTCTCCCTCAGAGAAAGAGATGTCAGTGTTTGGTACGACGACTTCGAACTGCGAGTCGGCGACAGCCTTCGCAGGAGCATTGATCGCGGAATCGCCCAAAGCAGATTCGGGCTTGTCATCTTGTCCAAGGCATTCTTCAACAAGGACTGGCCGCAGTATGAACTCGACGGCCTCGTCACAAAGGCAAACAGCGACAGACAAATCTTGCTCCCCATCTGGCATGAGATATCCAAAGATGAGGTCATTCAACGCAGCCCATCGCTAGCAGACAAAGTGGCCTTACGCACTTCAGTCCACAGCATTGACGAGATCGCCGACCAAATTGCTGGTGTCATAGCTGACCGTCTCAACCGATAGCCAATACTGCCCAAGGTGAGTATCCATCCTCTGGCAGGTCACCTCGATTAGGAGGTAACCAAGAAAGTGATGGATCTAGACAGGCCGTCTAAGAGGTCTAGGCGGCGCTTCAGCAAGGAGTTCAAGGGGGACGTGGTGGCGTTGATTTTCGACGGGCAGCGCGCCGATCCTGGGGTTTGGTAGGACGCGGCTGCACAGGTCGATTTCATATGGGCGATGGCGCCACTCGTCTGCATCAACATCGTGCTGGCCAACCACATGAGCTACAGCTTGTGGCCGGGCGCTGTGACGCCCGCCGACGACATGAACCGACTCTCCCGCAGCACGGAGATAGCCTGCGGCCTGAATTAGCGGCCAGCTAAGGAATGAAAGGAAGGCAGATGAATTCCAGCGAAGGCACCAGCAGCGGAATAGATGGCGGTCGCCTTCAGGGGATCGCCAGAGCGGTGGACAGGCTCGACCAAACCGTTGCCGCCGCTCCGCCCTGCCAGACGACACGGAGAGTGGGCGGCAGGCCAGGGACGTGCTGCGAACGACCCTACGCAACAGGGATGTACGGCAAACTCGCCATGGCAGTGATGCTGGTAGCGCTGGCGTTACCAGCCTGCACTTCCACCCCGTCCGATCCCTCGCAGACAGTGGATAGTTTCAAGCGGTGCTTGCTTGCCGAAGGAGAATTCAGCCACTTCTCAGAGAGACTGGAGCGAGAGCAAACCAACATGGAAGACGATCTGGATTTCAAGGCAACGGGCGATCCATCTGTGCGCTTGCACTCCGTAACGAGGGCGGCCAAGTACGCGGCAGGCGGCATCGGCATCGGCGACCTAATCGCTGAACGATGCCCTGGCGAACTGGCCGACCGGTTCACCGAGAACCGCAATCGACTCATTGGGCTCTTGGAGGGCCTCCAGGCAGCCTGTCGCACAATGATGGACGGGCCGCACCCGCCCGCCTTTGACCCTAAGCCATGCACGACTCCCACCGAGGAACTGACCCGCTGGAGGGCGTGCTATGCGATACACAAATACGGCGAGTTCGAAACCGAGTTCGCACGAGGGGGATTCTGCGCTGGGCGCAACGAGCTAGGGCGCTCCCCCGAAGCCTAGAGCGCGCTGTTGACGACGAAGACGCGCAGTGCTGCTCGACGATGCCCTTCTGCCCTTAATCGGCACTACGCGAAACAGTGAAGATATGTGCGGGCCGGGCCGTCAGCGTCTGACAAGCCCATATAGCAAAAGTACACAGCAAAAATGGAACTACTGTCACCCAGGCGACCATCGTGGGTGGCGTTCGGTTTATGACCTAAGCGCCGGTGTTGGATACCCCTTCTTTATGCCCCGATTGTGTGATGTTCCGCAATGAAGCTCATGGGGTTCTTACATTGTGCTGCGGGATTGGGACATCTCGAGGAGTTCGGAGGCATGGCGGCGGGCGCTCTCGCTGTCGGGCGACCCGGAGAGCATGCGGGACAGCTCGACCACCCGGTTGTCACCTTCCAAAGGCTCGGCCGTCACCGTGGTGGCAGCCCCATCGTCGTGTTTGGCAATTCTCACCTGCTGGTCGGCGCAGGCCGCTACCTGGGGCAAATGGGTTACCACCAGCACTTGGTGATCGGCGGTCAAGCGGGAAAGCGCCCGGCCCACCGTCTGGGCCACCTGGCCGCCGATGCCGGCATCCACTTCGTCGAATACCAGCACCGGGGGGCCGGCACTGACCACCAGGCGCAGAGCCAGCATGACCCGAGCCAGCTCTCCCCCCGATGCGACCGACGTGAGCGGAAGGCCGGGCGCGCCGCTGTTGGCGGCCAGCAGGATGTCTACGTCGTCTCCGGGGTCGTCGCCTACCTCTACTTGCACCTCGGCTCGGGCCATGGCCAGCTCTCGCAGATTGGCCGTCACCTCTTCGCCCAGTGCCTGGGCCGCCTGTCGTCGGGCCGCGCCCACTGTGGCCCCGGCTTCGGCCACCACGGTGGTGCGGCGATCGAGTTCCCCATCCAGGTCTTTGGCCAAGCGGTCGAAATCCTCCAGTTCGGCGAGGCGGGAGGAGAGATCGCGGTGGAATTCCATGACCTCGGCCACGGTCTCCCCATACTTGCGGCGAAGATCCACCAACAGCTCCCGGCGCTGGCGGACCTCGGCCAACCGGACTGGATTCTCATCGATGGACTCCCCAGCCCGGCGCAGCTCGGTCGAAAGATCCGCTGCCTCGGCAACCAAGTTGACCAAGCGCTCATGCTCGCTCTCCAACGGCGGTCGGCTATCCAACGCAGCCGCGATCTGGGCCAGTCCAGCCCCCACATCGCCATCGGCGCCCAAGGCCCTAGCCGACTGCCGGGCCGCGTCTCGACTGGCCGCGGCATCGGCTAATACCGCCTCTTCGGCTTTGAGACCTTCCTCCTCGTCGGGGTTCTCCAGACCGGCCTCATCCAATTCGCCTAGCTGGAATCGGCATAGCTCAATCTCCCGCGCTCGGGATCGCTCGTCGCCACCCAACTCGGCTCGTCGCCGATTCAGATCGGCCAGCGCGGCCCGAGCCTCCATCAGCGGCACCAAGTCCACATCGCCGAATCGATCCAGCGCGGCCCGCTGATGGACACGGCGCAGCAGCGACTGGTGGTCGTGCTGCCCGTGCAGATCCACCAGCTCTGCACCCAGTTCGGCCAGAGTGGCCGCCGATGCCAGCCGCCCGTCGACGTAGGCCCGAGCCCGACCGTCAGCGGGCACCACCCGCCGAAGCACGACCTCATCTCCCTGGTGGTCGAACCGGCCCTCCACCGTGGCCTCGTCAGCACCGAACCGCACTAGCGCAGAATCGGCTCGTCCGCCCAAGAGCAAGTCCACTGCCGTCACCACCAGGGTTTTCCCCGCCCCTGTCTCCCCAGTCAACGCAGTCATGCCCGGTTCCAAGACCAAATTGAGCCGCTCGATCACCCCTAGGTTCTCTACCGCTAGCTCAGTGAGCACGGAGCTCTTTCCCTGTCACCGATCGGCCAAGCCGAAGGAGGACTTGAGTGCTTGGTGGAACCCCCGTTGACCCAGGGTGACCAATCGGGCCGGATGATCGGACACCGAGACAGTCAGCTTGCCACCTTCGCCTAACTCCCCCAATGAGCGGCCGTCCACCGCAACCGCAGCAGAGCGATCGCCCAACACTTCGATCACCAATTCGCTGGAGGGAAGCAGAACCAGGCTGCGGTCGAACAAGGTGTGGGGGGCAACTGGCGTCAGGATCAGCGCGTGCATGGTCGGGGCCAGAATCGGTCCACCGGCCGACAGCGAATAGGCGGTGGAGCCGGTCGGCGTAGCCGCAATTAGCCCATCGGCGGCGTAACTGGTGAAGAAGTCACCGTCGATGTGAACAGCCAGGTTCACGGTGCGTCCGCTGTCAACCTTCTCAACGATGGCCTCGTTGAGGGCGCTCACCTCCGTGCCGTCGTCAAGACGACAGCTCAGTCGGATGCGCTCTTCGATCTGATAGTCACCCGCAAGGAAGCGCTCGACCGCGTCAGAGGCGGCATCCGGCTCGATCCCAGTGAGGTAGCCCAACGAGCCATAGTTGACTCCGAGCACGGGCACCCCATCATCGGCCACCGCGGTCACGGCTCGGAGCATGGAGCCGTCTCCCCCCAAGCTCACCGCCAAGTCCAGCTTCTCGCCAATATCGTCGTCCTGATGGGCAAGGTCAGTGCGTCCCACCGCTTCAGCCGATTCGAGAGCTAGACGGATCTGATGACCGTCACGGTCCAACCGGTCTATGAGTTCAGCCGCCAACTTCAAGGCTTCCGGCCGGTCAGCGTGAACAAAGAGGGCAATTGCAGCCATAGAGCTATGACGCAACCGGCTGGATGCCGTTCGGGGAGAAGCTAGTGCCAGCTGCTATCACCTCGTCGATCACAATGGAACCCACTTCGCTGGCGGGAACATCAAAATATGCGGCTATGGCATCCCTAGCGGCTTCCTCCACGTCATGAAGGCGGCGAGCTTGAGAGAAAACCCAATCCAACTCCCTCACCTGGATACCCCACCATTCGTCACCCTCGCGGGCAACCACCTTGAACGTGCTGTTTGGGGTTGGAATGTCAGCCATTGCTGCTCCCGGACGACTCCTGCGCTCGTCTCAATATACCTCTCTAAACTTGGGCCACCACTTGGGCGGAATCCACTGATGAGGGCGGGCCACCGCGCTCCAAGTGCAGGAAGAACTCCGTGTTTCCCTGCGCACCCTTAAGCACCGAGGGGGCAGCCCCCTGAGCCGGGACGCCGAATTCTGAGGCTGCCACTAATACCCGATCGATTGCAGCCCGCCATTGCTCGGGGTCTCGGATAACGCCGCGACCCTTGTTGACCAATTTGCGTCCCACCTCGAACTGGGGCTTAGCCAGAACCACTACTGGCGCTCCCGTGGCCGCCAACTCAGCCAGACTGCCCATGACCGAAGTCAACGAAATGAAGGACACATCGGCGGTCACCAGGTCGAACGGCGCCCCTATTTCGGCAGGATCGATTTCGCGAACATCGGTGCGTTCGTAGAGGGTCACCCGGCGGTCTTCGGCCAGGCGCTCGTGCATTTGGGCTCGGCCCACGTCGATAGCCACGACTTCGGCTGCACCTCGCTGCAACAGGCAGTCGGTGAATCCCCCGGTGGACGATCCCACGTCGCAGCAGCGCAATCCCGCCACATCCAATCCGAAGGCGGCCAGCGCACCCTCCAGCTTCTCGCCGCCCCGGCTCACATAGCGGGCTGGCGGGCCCGATAGCTCCAAGGCATCGCCGGGCAGCACTAGGCGGGCCGCTTTCTGGGCGACTGCTCCGTTCACGGTGACCTGGCCAGAGACCACTGCCTCCCGGGCCCGGTCCCGGCTCGTGACCAAGCCGCGGCGGACCAACTCTGTGTCCAGCCTCCGGCGCGATCCCTTCATCCCACCTATTCAAATCCCATCTGATCGACCAGTGCGGCCAAATCGGTGGCGCAGTGCTGCGGCTCTGGGGACACCGGCAGATCGTCGGGTCCGGTCACCCCGCTCAGCACGAGGGCGAACTCATAGGCCAGCGCCTCAGCGAATAGGCCGTCGGAGTCGGGGCGGTCCCCCACCACCACGCCGGCGTCGCCGATTCTGCTGCGCACGCAATCCACTATGGGCTGGTTGGGCTTGCCTGCCATTGTGGGTGCCGCCTCGGCGGCAGTCGCCACCGCGGCCAAAAGAGACCCGCCCCCCGGCTCCAGTCCGCGCTCAGTGGGGTAGCTGGGGTCGTGGTTGGTGCCGATCAGGCGAGCGCCACCGCGAACTGCCCGCATGGCCCGACTGAGGGTGTCGTAGTTGAAGCCTGGGTCCATGCCCACTACGACCGCGTCAGCAGGGCCCGATGAGCAGACCTCGGCACCGGCTAACTCCACCGCCTCGTCGATGCCGGGACCCCCCACCACCAGCACCCGCTCTCCTGGGTGGATCAGCTGGGCCGCCGCAGTGGCCGAGGTGATCACCGATCCGGTGGCGTCGATCCCGCAGTCGGCCAGTTTGGCCTCCTGGTCGGCCACCGTTAGCGCAGACATGTTGGTGACGAACACGACGGGGTCGCCTGATTGTTGCAAGCGCCCGACGGCCCTAGCCGCACCGGGCACCGGGGTTCCGCCCACCCAGATCACTCCGTCCAGATCGAGTACCCAACCCCCAGGGGCGGCACGCTCTGTCATGGAATGGACGTTGCTCAGGAGACTTCCCAGGTGGGCCGGGAATGCAAGAGGGCCTCGAGGTCGCCAGGGCCGGACTGCTCTTGGGCCATGGCGAGCTGCTTGCTGGCCTCGCCGGCGTATTCCGAGCGCTCGACGGCCCGATACACCCCGATGGGGGTGGGCTCGAACGGACCGGCTGAGAGCCTCGACAGGGCGAAGGCCAGGCTGGGATCCTGGCGGGCCTCGTCGTGCACCAGCAGGGCCGACTCGCCGACGTCGGCCACGTCGACCACCTCGGCACTCCCCTGCGGGTTGATAACCACGCCCTTCTCGTTGTTCTCGCCGAAGCGGATGGGCTTGCCGTGCTCAAGGTGAATGAGCATGGAGGCCCGCTTGTCCTTCTTGGTGATGGCTCCGAATGCCCCGTCGTTGAACACGTTGCAGTTCTGGAAGACCTCCACGAAAGAGGCGCCGGGGAAATCGTGGGCCCGCCGGAACATTTCCATCATGTGCTGGCGGTCCATGTCGTGGGTGCGGGCCACAAAGCTGGCCTCGGCCCCGATGGCCACTGATACCGGATTGAACGGCTCGTCGATGCTGCCCGCCGGGGTCGACTTGGTGACCTTGCCGATCTCGCTGGTGGGCGAGTACTGGCCCTTGGTCAACCCGTAGATCTGGTTGTTGAACAACAGGATGTTGAGGTTCACGTTGCGTCGCAGGGCGTGCAGCAGGTGATTGCCGCCGATGGACAGCATGTCGCCATCGCCGCCCACCACCCACACATGCAGCTCCGGGCGGGCCATGGCCAGTCCGGTGGCCAGGGCGGGGGCCCGCCCGTGGATGCCGTGCATTCCGTAGGTGTTCATGTAGTAGGGGAACCGGGCTGCGCAGCCGATTCCCGAGACGAACACGGTGTCCTCTCGGCGAACATCGAGCTCGGGCATGAGGATCTGCACCGCGGTGAGAATCGAGTAGTCACCGCAGCCGGGGCACCAGCGGACCTCTTGATCGCTGGTCCAGTCGGCCTTGGTGGTTGTGGGCACGTCAGTCATCAAGGACTCCGTTGATGTGGCGGTGAAGTTCAGCGGCGGTGAAGGGAACCCCCTCCACCTTGGCGACCGATTGGGCATCGACCAGGAACTCGGCCCGGATGATGCGGCAGAACTGGCCCAGGTTCATCTCCGGGACCAGCACCTTGGGGTAGCGGCGGACGATGTCGCCCAAGTCTTTGGGCAGCGGGTTCAGGTGGGTGACGTGGGCATGGGCCACCTTGCGACCCTCGGCCCGGGCTCGCATGACCGCGCTGGTGATGGCACCCCAAGTAGAGCCCCAGCCCAACACCAGCAAGTCGGCATCGTCGGTGTCGCCGTCCAGCATGGTGGGTGCGATGTCGTTGGCTATATGGGCAACCCGTTCCTCGCGCAGCTTCACCATGTAGCCGTGGTTGTCGGGCTCGTAGTTGATGTTGCCGGTGCCGTCTTCTTTCTCAATGCCGCCGATGCGGTGGGTGAGGCCGGGCGTGCCGGGCACCGCCCAGGGGCGGGCCATGGTCTCGGGGTCGCGCAGGTAGGGCCAGAACACCTCGGTGCCGTCTTCCTCGGTGTGGTTGGGCCCCGTGGCGAACTCCACCGTGAGGTCGGGCAGAGTCGACACGTCGGGCAGAAGCCAGGGCTCGCTGCCGTTGGCCAGATAGCCGTCGGACAGCAAGATCACCGGTGTGCGGTACTTCAGGGCGATGCGGGCCGCCTCGATAGCGGCAAAGAAGCACTGCGACGGGGAGTAGGCGGCCACGATGGGCACCGGCGACTCGCCGTGGCGGCCGTACATGGCCTGCATGAGGTCGGCGCTCTCGGTCTTGGTGGGCAGCCCGGTGGACGGCCCGCCCCGCTGGATATTGATCACCAGCAGGGGAAGCTCGAGGCTGACAGCCAGGCCGATGGTCTCGCCCTTGAGGGCGATGCCCGGACCGCTGGTGGTGGTAATTCCCAGATGGCCGCCGAAGGATGCCCCCAAAGCGGCGCACACCGCGGCGATCTCGTCCTCGGCCTGGAGGGTTCGCACGCCAAAGTTCTTGCGCTGGCTCAACTCGTGGAGGATGTCGCTAGCCGGGGTGATGGGATACGAACCCAAGAACAGGGGGACCTTGGCCTGCTGGCTGGCGGCGATCAGGCCCCACGACAGGGCGGTGTTCCCGTTCACGTTGGTGTAGGTCCCCGGGTCGAGCGCGGCCGGTTTCACCTCATAGGTGAAGTCGAACAGCTCGGCGGTCTCGCCAAAGGCCATCCCCGCCTTGAACGCTGCGGTGTTGGCGTCGGCGATCAACTGCTGGCGCTTGAACTTGGCCGAGATCCAATCCAAGGTGGGCTGGGCCGGTCGGCTGTAGAGCCACGACAGCAGGCCAAGCGCGAAGAAGTTCTTCGACCTCTCGGCGTCGCGGGGCTTCACCCCCAAGTCCTTGCAGACCTCCTTGGTGATAGTGGTCATCGGGACCTTGAACAGGGTGTAATTGTCCAGGCTGCCGTCATCCAGCGGGTCGCTCTCATAGCCGGCCTTGGTCAGGTTGCGCTCCACGAAGGCGTCTTGGTTGACGATGATGGTCCCGCCGAACTCCAGGTGGACCAGCTCCTTGCGCAGGGCGGCGGGGTTCATGGCCACCAGCACGTTGGGCGCGTCGCCCGGGGTGGTGATGTCGTGGTCGGACACCTGCACTTGGAAAGCCGACACCCCGGCAAGCGTTCCCTGCGGCGCCCGGATCTCGGCGGGAAACTCCGGCAGCGTGGCCAGATCGTTGCCGAAGAGCGCGCTGGCACTGGTGAAGCGGTCTCCAGTGAGCTGCATTCCATCGCCGGAGTCGCCCGCAAAGCGAACCACCAGACGGCTCAGCTCCTGCGTCCCGACGGTACGCGGCACGGTGTCAGTCACGGAATCCTCCTTGATCCCAGATGGCCCCTCGCTTAAGCGACGCCGAACTCCGAGGTTACCCAGTGAGCCGCCACAAGTGGCACATCCTCACCCAAAAGCAGACCGGCTGCCTGGCTAGGCGACGGTGACTGAGTCGGAGAGGTAGACGTCTTGGATGGCGTTGAGGAGCTCTACGCCCTCGGCTACGGGGCGTTGGAAGGCCTTGCGGCCGCTGATGAGGCCGAGGCCGCCAGCGCGCTTGTTTATGACCGCGGTGCGCACGGCTTCGGCCAGATCGCTGGCGCCTGACGATGCGCCGCCAGAGTTGATGAGGCCGATGCGGCCCATGTAGCAATTGGCCACCTGCCAGCGGGTGAGATCGATGGGGTGGTCGGTGGTGAGCTCGTCATAAACCAGCTTGTGGGTCTTGCCGAACCCGAGAGCGTTGTAGCCGCCGTTGTTCTCGGGAAGCTTCTGCTTGATGATGTCGGCCTCGATGGTCACCCCGATGTGGTTGGCCTGGGCGGTGAGGTCGGCCGCCGCGTGGTAGTCGGTGCCCTCCACCTTGAATTCGGAGTTCCGGAGGTAGCACCACAGCACGGTGAACATTCCGAGCTGGTGGGCCCGGTGGAAGGCCTCGGCCACCTCCTGAATCTGGCGGGTGGCCTCTTCTGAGCCGAAATAGATGGTCGCCCCAACGCCGGCAGCACCCAGGTCGTAGGCCTGCTCCACCGATCCGAACATCACCTGGTCGAACTTGTTGGGATACGTCAGAAGCTCATTGTGGTTGAGCTTGACGATGAACGGGATCCGGTGGGCAAATCGCCGGGAGGTGGCCCCCAGCACGCCGAAGGTGGAGGCCACTGCGTTGCAGCCTCCCTCGATGGCCAACTCCACGATGCCGGCGGGATCGAAGTAGCGGGGATTGGGAGCAAACGACGCCGCTCCCGAGTGCTCGATGCCCTGGTCCACCGGCAGGATTGAGACGTAGCCGGTGCCGCCCAACCGGCCGTGGTCGAACAGCGACTGGAGGTTGCGCAGCACCTGGGGAGACCGGTCGGTCCCCGCCATGACCCGGTCGACGAAATCAGGGCCGGGGAGGCTCAAATCCTCACGGGGAATGGTCTTGGATTCATGCGACAGGAGCGATTCAGCCTCGTCGCCCAACAGTCCTTGGATGTCCATGGTCGCCTACTCCTTCGAACCATGTGCGGATAATTCTCACCTTACCGGCGAGCAGAAACGACAAGGGGTATCCCCAGGGGTTTTTCGCTACCGGAGAGCGTCCAATCGCTCCGCCACATCCACATAGAGCTCATCTTGGTCTATCAACCAACCGAACAGCTGACGAGCCCTGGGTACTTCCCCCGCCCGCTCGCACAGATCAGCAAGGGCATAGGCCTGGCGAAGGTGGTGCTCTTTGGCTCGGCGGGGCAATTGGAAGTTCTTGGATAGCACCTCCACTGCCTCAGTGAGCTTCCCCTGGTCGCCGAGAGCGCCGGCGGCCACAATGCGGCCCTCGGCGAGCACCGCCGAGCTCTCCTGGGAGGCTTGCAGCTCGGCCCAAATCAGCTCTACATCGGTCCACCGACGCTGAGCCCGGTAGCAGTCGGCCAGAACCGGATGGAGATCCGTTCGCCCGGTGAGCTCTCGCAGAGCCTCCAGGTCTCGGGCGGCCAACTCCCAGCGGCCCAGCCGGTAATGCGTCAAACCAGCCAGCTCCCTCACCTCGGGGACCTTGGGCGCCTCTTTGGCCATGCCGTCCAATGACCGCCAGGCCCTGCGGTAGTCCTCTTGCTCATAGGCCTCCTCGGCCCGCACGAGCCGCTGGCGAAGCGTCGCCGCCATGCGCTGGCCGACGGCCTCCTCCAACTTTTGGGCCTTGGATGAAGAGCCGCTCTCCGACAATGGTGTGCGCCGCCGGCCCCGTGATCGCTTGTCGGGCTTTTTGGCCGGGGCGTCGCGGAGATTGCCGCGCTCCACCGCCTCTTGAGCCTCTGATCGGAGCTGCTTGGTGCGGGCCTGCCGGGCCGCTCGTCGCTCGGCCCTCAAGCGGGCTTCTTCGGCCTCCTCAGGCGTCTGTTCAACCTCCGGCGGGGCTTTGTCGACGACGGGCAGGGGTTCTTCGTGGATCTTGGCCGCTCCCCTGCGGGCCACCGAGCCCATGTGCCGAGGCCCCTTGGGCGGTGGCGGCTTTTCCTGTCGCCGATCTTGGGACGAGGGTGGCCTCCCCTTTCGGCCGTCTTGAGACCGTGGGTGTTTCCCCTTTCGGCCGTCTTGCGGTCTCCCCCTTCGGCCGTCTTGGGACGAGTGTGGCTTCCCCCTCCGGCCGTCCTGAGACGCAGACTGGCGAGGAGGCCTCCGGCGGTTGGGAGGCTTGCGGGCAGGACCTCCACCGGAAGACACCGCATGAGTCTACCGAGACAGCCCCGTTGCCAGCGGTTAAACGAAGATGGGGAGCCTCTCGGCTCCCCATCTGTTGCGAAATCCGGCGGCGACCTACTCTCCCAGGGCGTCTCCACCCAAGTACCATCGGCGCTGGTGGGCTTAACTTCCGTGTTCGGAATGGGAACGGGTGTGACCCCACCGCCATCGCCACCGAAACCTATATGTTCTTGTCAAAGAGGCAGTGCTTCAAGAACTCCACAGCGAGCACGAACATCCGGTTCAAAATCAGGTTATTGATGTAGAACCAAGCCCTCGGCCGATTAGTACCGGTCAGCTGAACATGTCGCCATGCGTACACTTCCGGCCTATCAACGTGGTGTTCTGCCACGGGCCTTACCCGGTTTACCCGGTGGGTGATCTCATCTTGGAACAGGCTTCCCACTTAGATGCTTTCAGCGGTTATCCTTTCCGCAGGTCGCTAACCAGCCATGCCCTTGGCAGGACAACTGGCACACGAGAGCTGCGTCCGTCCCGGTCCTCTCGTACTAGGGACAGCCTTCCTCAAATCACCTTCGGCTACAGAGGATAGGGACCGAACTGTCTCACGACGTTCTAAACCCAGCTCGCGTACCGCTTTAATGGGCGAACAGCCCAACCCTTGGGACCTGCTTCAGCCCCAGGATGCGATGAGCCGACATCGAGGTGCCAAACCTTCCCGTCGATATGGACTCTTGGGGAAGATGAGCCTGTTATCCCCGGGGTACCTTTTATCCGTTGAGCGACGGCGCTTCCACACGCAACCGCCGGATCACTATGCCCAACTTTCGTTTCTGCTCGACCCGTCGGTCTCGCAGTCAAGCTCCCTTGTGCCATTACACTCGACGCCTGATTGCCAACCAGGCTGAGGGAACCTTTGGGCGCCTCCGTTACTCTTTGGGAGGCGACCGCCCCAGTCAAACTACCCACCTGACACTGTCCTCAACCCGGATAACGGGCCTAAGTTAGATGCCCAGCATGAGCAGAGTGGTATTTCAAGGTTGACTCCACACAAACTAGCGTCCATGCTTCCCAGTCTCCCACCTATCCTACACAACACATACCAAACACCAATATCAAGCTGTAGTAAAGGTCCACGGGGTCTTTCCGTCCTTCTGTAGCTAACGAGCATCTTTACTCGTACTTCAATTTCGCTGGGTCTATGGTTGAGACAGTGGGAAAGTCGTTACGCCATTCGTGCAGGTCGGAACTTACCCGACAAGGAATTTCGCTACCTTAGGACCGTTATAGTTACGGCCGCCGTTTACTGGGGCTTAGGTTCAGAGCTTTGCCTTACGGCTAACCCCTCCCCGTAACCTTCCAGCACCGGGCAGGCGTCACAGCGTATACCGCGTCTTACGACTTCGCACGCTGCTGTGTTTTTAGTAAACAGTCGCTTTCCCCTGGTTTGTGCCACCCTGTCAAGCTCCGGGCGCGAGGCCCTTCACTTTACTGGGGTCATCCTTATCCCAAAGTTACGGATGTAATTTGCCGAGTTCCTTAACCATAGTTCTCCCAATCGCCTTGGTATTCTCTACCTGCCCACCTGTGTTGGTTTGGGGTACGGGCGCCGTGAAAGCTCGCTAGCGGCTTTTCTTGGCAGTACAGGATCAGTGACTTCACCTCATGCGGTTCGGTATCACGCCTCAGGCTTTATGGGGACCGGACTTACCTGGGCCCCACCCTACACGCTTACCCCAGGAACTACCGTCGCCTGGGTTCACCTACCTCTCTGCGTCCCCGCGTTGCTGGCCGCTCCGGTGTGGGTCGGTTTCTTCTGTCCCTTTGCGGGACAGACATCCCCTTAGCAACACCGGTTAAGCCTGGACGCGTTCACAGCGGTACCGGAATATCAACCGGTTGTGCATCGACTACGCCTGTCGGCCTCGCCTTAGCTCCCGACTCACCCTGGGAGGATTAGCCTTCCCCAGGAACCCTTGGGCTTTCGGCGGAAAGGTTTCTCACCCCTCTCTCGCTACTCATACCAACATTCTCACTCGGACTCGGTCCACGTCAGCTCACGCTGCCGCTTCACTCCAAGCCCGACGCTCCGCTACCACTCCTGCCTAATGGCAGAAATCCGCAACTTCGGTTTCTAGCTTTAGCCCCGTTACATTGTCCGCGCAGGATCACTCGACCAGTGAGCTGTTACGCACTCTTTCAAGGATGGCTGCTTCTAAGCCAACCTCTTGGCTGTCTGTGCAATCCCACATCGTTTACCACTTAGCTAGAAATTAGGGACCTTAGTTGGCGGTCTGGGCTGTTTCCCTTTCGACCCCGAAGCTCATCCCCCGGGGTCTCACTGCCGTGCTCTAGAACCATGGCATTCGGAGTTTGGCTGAGTTCGGTAAGCTTGTCGGCCCCCTAGCCCATCCAGTGCTCTACCTCCATGGTTGAACGCACAACGCTGCACCTAAATGCATTTCGCGGAGAACCAGCTATCTCCGGGTTTGTTTGGCCTTTCACCCCTATCCACAGGTCATCCGCCCAGTTTTCAACCTAGGTCGGTTCGCGCCTCCACGGAGTCTTACCCCCGCTTCACACTGCCCATGGATAGATCACCCGGCTTCGGGTCTACGGCATGCGACTGTACGCCCAGTTATGACTCGCTTTCGCTCCGACTTCCCTTCACAGGTTAATCTCGCCACATACCGTAACTCGTTGGCTCATTCTTCAAAAGGCACGCCATCGCGATCTCAGATTGACGATCCGAAGATCATCGGGTTGAGACGACGCTCTGACTGCTTGTAAACCAACGGTTTCAGGTACTATTTCACTCCCCTCCCGGGGTACTTTTCACCTTTCCCTCACGGTACTAGTTCACTATCGGTTGCCTACATATACTTAGCCTTACGAGGTGGTCCTCGCAGATTCACGCCGAATTACACGGCAACGGCGCTACTCGGGGACACTCAGCGAAGTGTGCAGCAGTTTCGTGTACGGGGCTCTTACCCCCTGCGGCTCGCCTTTCCAGAACGATTCCACTACCACGCACATTTGTAACTTCGTGGAGGATCTGGCGCTCCTCCTCTGAGGCCCCACAACACCGAACCGGCAACGCCACCAGGCTATTCCACCGGCACGGTTTAGGCTTTTCCCATTTCGCTCGCCGCTACTAAGGGAATCGCGGTTGCTTTCCTTTCCTACAGGTTACTTAGATGTTTCAGTTCACCTGGTTCCCTCTACCAGTGCTATGTGTTCACACCGGAGTGATACCCCTTTACAGGTATCAGGTTTCCCCATTCGGACATCCCCGGATCGAAGCTCAGTCGGCAGCTCCCCGAGGCTTATCGCAGCCTCTCACGTCCTTCATCGGTCGTAGGCACCAAGGCATCCACCGTTGGCTCTTCGTAGCTTGGAAGATTCATACATCGAAGAACTCTAATTTCGATCAGATGCTCGTGCTCGCTATGCAGTTCTCAAAGAGCACAGGAGGATGCCGAATAAACAGTTAGACCGTTAAGGCAGAGCCTCGAGCGTGAAAATCACACTCCCTCAAAACGGAAGAGAGGACAAAAGAAACCAGTGCATCAACTGGGAGTGTCCGAACTTGATTCCACCATTAAGCGGTATCAAGTGGAAACGGAACTCCTTAGAAAGGAGGTGATCCAGCCGCACCTTCCGGTACGGCTACCTTGTTACGACTTCACCCCAATCGCCAACCCCACCTTCGGCAGCTCCCCCTCATAAGAGTTAGGCCACTGACTTCGGGTGTTGCCGACTTTCGTGGTGTGACGGGCGGTGTGTACAAGGCCCGGGAACGTATTCACCCCGGCGTTGCTGATCCGGGATTACTAGCGACTCCGACTTCATGGAGTCGAGTTGCAGACTCCAATCCGAACTGAGACCGGTTTTCAGGGATTCGCTTCACCTCGCGGTGTCGCTGCCCGTTGTGCCGGCCATTGTAGCATGTTTGCAGCCCTGGATATAAGGGGCATGATGACTTGACGTCGTCCCCACCTTCCTCCGAGTTGACCCCGGCGGTCTCCTACGAGTCCCCACCTTTACGTGCTGGCAACATAGGACGAGGGTTGCGCTCGTTGCGGGACTTAACCCAACATCTCACGACACGAGCTGACGACAGCCATGCACCACCTGTGTACAGCCCCGAAGGACACCATATCTCTATGGCTTTTCCGTACATGTCAAACCCAGGTAAGGTTCTTCGCGTTGCCTCGAATTAAGCAACATGCTCCGCCGCTTGTGCGGGCCCCCGTCAATTCCTTTGAGTTTTAGCCTTGCGGCCGTACTCCCCAGGCGGGGCACTTAATGCGTTAGCTACGGCACGGAACCCGTTGATAAGGCCCCACACCTAGTGCCCAACGTTTACGGCGTGGACTACCAGGGTATCTAATCCTGTTTGCTACCCACGCTTTCGCTCCTCAGCGTCAGTACCGGCCCAGAGTGCTGCCTTCGCCGTCGGTGTTCCTCCTGATATCTGCGCATTTCACCGCTACACCAGGAATTCCACACTCCTCTACCGGACTCTAGTCATAGCAGTATCGGATGCAGTCTTAGGGTTGAGCCCTAACCTTTCACATCTGACTTACCAAACCGCCTACGAGCTCTTTACGCCCAATAATTCCGGACAACGCTCGCCCCCTACGTGTTACCGCGGCTGCTGGCACGTAGTTGGCCGGGGCTTCTTCTGCAGGTACCGTCAATTTCGTCCCTGCTGAAAGGGGTTTACAACCCGAGAGCCTTCATCCCCCACGCGGCGTTGCTGCGTCAGGCTTTCGCCCATTGCGCAAGATTCCCCACTGCTGCCTCCCGCAGGAGTCTGGGCCGTGTCTCAGTCCCAGTGTGGCTGATCGTCCTCTCAGACCAGCTACCCGTCAATGCCTTGGTGAGCCGTTACCTCACCAACAAGCTGATAGGCCGCGAGACCCTCCCGAAGCGCCGGAGCATTTCCTCTGCCGATCATGCGATCAGCGGAGGGCATCTGGTATTAGCCACAGTTTCCCGTGGTTGTCCCAGTCTTCGGGGCAGGTTCCTCACGTGTTACGCACCCGTTCGCCACTTGGTCATTGCCCGAAGGCGACCTCGTTCGACTTGCATGTGTTAGGCACGCCGCCAGCGTTCGTCCTGAGCCAGGATCAAACTCTCCGTCAACATCTCCAGCAGCTCCTCCCCGAGGGGATTCACCGCCTTCGATCAAGTGCTCGTCTCACTAATTGCCTCGGCGAGACGAAGCGATTCCGGAAAGTCAAAAGGGTCGAAACCCTTCCTGACTTGGTTTCCTTGGAATTGTGTTAGGTCGACGACTTGAACGCGAGGTGCGCCAAGACGTCGCCCGCACTGGCTTTTCCGTCCTCTCTTCCGTTTTCAAGGAGCGTGAGGCGGTGACCCTGACGGGAGAACCGCATCGGTCCAGACGAGCCGAACCGTGCTCTGCCCCTGCGGGCAGCCCGAGAGCTACCCGTTTCAGAGGCGGGTTGTAACGCTACCGGCCTCGACCAGCAACGTCAACTCAATCAGGGGTTTTACCGTGATGCAACCCGCAACAGGTGGTGGCGGCGCTTGCCCCGGCGAAGTAGCAGGTAGCGGCCGTGCAACAGGCGCTCGGATGCCACCACAGCATCTTCACCGGAAACCCGCTCATTGTTCACGTACACCGACCCCTCGGCCAGCCCCCGACGGGCATCGCCTTTGGAGGAGGCCAGCCCGGTTGAGGCCAGCAGCTCCACCAGATCAAAGCTGTTCGAAGCGGGGTCGAACCCGCCTTCGGCGGTGAGGGAGATGTTGGAGGTCGGCACCTCGTTTGCGACCGTTTCAAAGGCCGCCTCGTCCATATCGTCCACCGGGGAGCCGAACAAGATTCGGGCCACTTCCTCAGCGGCCGCGGCCGCGGCCCGACCGTGTACCAAAGAGGTGACCTCATTCGCCAAGATCCGCTGGGCCTCCCGACGACCGGGATCGCCCTGATGGGCCTCGACGGCCTCGGCGATCTCGGCCACCGGCAGCAAGGTGAACTGAAGCAGGCTGCGCTCCACATCTTCGTCGGGCACTTGTACGAAGTACTGATGAAAGCGATAGGGGCTGGTGCGGTCGGCGTCGAGCCACACTGCCCCCTCGGCGGTCTTGCCGAACTTGGCCCCGTCCGACCGGGTGAGCAGTGGCCAAGTGAGGCCGTGGGCCTGGGCGCCGGAGCGGCGGCGGATGAGGTCGACCCCAGCGGTGATGTTGCCCCACTGGTCGGAGCCGCCGATCTGGAGCTCGCAGTCGTGGTGGGAGTGCAACCACCAGAAGTCATAAGCCTGTAGGAGCATGTAGGTGAACTCGGTGAAAGAGATACCGGTCTCGCTCTCCATGCGGCTGCGCACCGAGTGCTTGGCCGCCATCTGGTTCACGGTGGCGTGCTTGCCGGTGTCGCGGAGAAACTCGATGAGGGTGAGCTCGCGTGTCCAGTCGTAGTTGTTGACCAGCTCGGCATCCCCGTCGAAATCCAGCAGCTTCTCAAGCTGACCTCTGATGCCCGACAAGTTGGCGGCCAGCGTGTCGTCGTCCAGCAAGTTGCGCTCATCGGAGCGCCCGCTGGGATCGCCCACCATGCCGGTGGCTCCGCCTACCAGGGCGATGGGCCGGTGGCCAGCCTCTTGGAACCGTCGCAGCACCAGAACCCCGATCAGGTTGCCCAAGTGCAGGGAGCTGGCCGTAGGGTCGATGCCGTGATACACGCTGATCGGGCCGCCGCTCAGTCTTCGGGCCAGCAGATCCCGATCGGTGGTGTCTTGCACCAGGCCGCGGGATTCGAGTTCTTCAAGCACCGAGCGAATGCTACGGGAGTCGACGGCCAAGGGAGAATGAGTACGTGACGGGCAGGCGACTCGGCTTGTCGATTGGCATCGCGGTGGTGGTGCTGTTCGCCGTGTTTTGGATCGGGGCCACCATCTGGTTCTTCGGTGATGAGAACCCCGACCGCCTGCAAGACCGGGAATGGGTGGCCGATGCCGAGGTCCGATGCGCCGAAGCCAGAGACGACCTCGACCAGCTTCCGGCCGCCC
The DNA here is from genome assembly GCF_965204015.1 of Candidatus Poriferisocius sp. GTDB lineage: Bacteria > Actinomycetota > Acidimicrobiia > Acidimicrobiales > Bin134 > Poriferisocius. The sequence continues at coordinate 694,560 of NZ_OZ241965.1, forward strand.
GCGATGCCGTGGATCTGGCCGACCGGGCCGACCAGATCGAAGCCTCGACCGCAGTGCTGGCCGACATGACGACCGACCTGGCCGCGTCGGCTCCTGAAGGCGATGACGGTGAGCTGGTGGGGTTGTGGCTGGGTAGCTGGGAGACCTATCTCAACGACCGTCTGGCCCACGCCGAGGCCCTCCGGGGCGGAGAAGACCGCCAGTTCCGGGTGAGTGTGGAGCGGGGAGAAGGGGTTGACGCCCTGTTGGACGCCTTCGCCGACCGCAACCGCATGCCCTCCTGCGGCGACCCGCTGGATATCGGCTAGGCGACTTCGCCGCGGACTCCCAGAAAGGCCCGCCGGACATCGGGGTCGGCCAACAGGTCTTTGGAGAGGCCCTGATAGGTGGCGATTCCCTGCTCGATGACGTAGCCGCGGTTGCTGGCCTCTAGGCCTTGGCGGGCGTTCTGCTCGATCATCAGCACGGTCAGCGAGATTTCCTGGTTCAGCCGCCGGATTGTCTCGAACACCTCCGCGGTCACCAGGGGGGAGAGGCCGGCCGACGGCTCGTCCATCAGCACCAGCCGCGGCTCCCACATCAGCGAGCGGCCGATCTCGATCATTCGCTGCTCGCCGCCCGAAAGCGTGCCGGCCGCCTGGCGGGATCGGGCAGCCAGCTTGGGGAACAGGTCGCACACGAACTCGATGCGTTCGCGAATCCGGGTCTTGTCCCGGCACTGGTACATACCCAGCTCCAGATTCTCGTGCACGGTCATCTGGGCGAAGGTGCTGCGCAGTTGGGGCACGATGGCGATGCCCGCAGTGGAGAGCGCGTCCTGGGGGGCGATGTTGGTGATGTCGGCACCATCGCACACCACGTTTCCGGCCCGTACCGGCACCAGGCCGTACACCGCCTTGAACACCGTGGACTTGCCGGCGCCATTCGGGCCGATGACGCAGACAATCTCGCCTTGATGGACTTCGAGGTCGATGCCGCGGATGATGTCGTGCCCGGCGACGTAGCCGGCTCGCACCGACCGCAGCTCCAGCAGCGATCCCCCTGGCTGGGCCGGGCTCACGGGCTCTCCGCCTCTCCCGCGCGGCCGCCGTCTTCGGGTGGGTCTTGGTGGCCTTGAGCTCCGAAGTAGGCCTCGATCACCGCGGGTTCCTCCATCACTTGGCGAGGAGTGCCCTCGGCCAGCTTGCGGCCGGAGTCGAGCACCACGACCCGCTCACAGAGATGGGCCACGAACTGGACGTTGTGCTCGACCATCAGAAACGACACGCCCTGTTCGGCGTTGATGGACATCAAGCGGTCCTTGATGTCTTCCACCAGAGTCGGATTGATGCCCGAAGTGGCCTCGTCGAGCAGAACCAGGGTCGGATCGCTCATGAGCGCCATGCCGATTTCCAGCAGGCGCCGCTGGCCGCCGGAGAGGGTGCCGGCGGCCTCGTCGGCCATCGGGGCCAGCATCAGGAATTCCATGAGCTGCTCCGCCTTGGCCCGGGTCGCAGTGTCGGTTCGCCGGAACAGCCCGCGGAGGCCGATCTCGCCCCACTGCACGCTGAGTTCCATGTTCTCGCGTACCGTGAGGTCGCGGTACACCCGGATGACCTGGAATGTGCGGGCCACGCCCATCCGAGCGACCTGATAGGGCGACAGCCGGGTGATGTCGGTGGTCCCGAGGCGAATCGACCCGTTGTCGAGGCCGTGCACTCTGCTGAGGCAGTCGAATAGCGTGGTCTTGCCGCTGCCGTTGGGGCCGATAAGCCCGACCATCTCACCGGAGAAGACCTCGATGTCGACCCCGTCGACCGCGGTGAGCCCTCCAAAGCGCTTGACGATGCCATTTGCCTCCACGACCCGTGTGCGTTCACCGGACGGAATGGTGCGGGCTCGGGCCGGCTCAGCCGAGCGGATCGGCGGGGCAGGGCCGCTATCCGATAGGACATCGTCCTCCGTCTGTGGAGCCGACTCGGCCGCCCCCCAGCGCCACAACTTGCGCAGCGAAACCGCCCGGGGGTCGAAGAGGCCGACGATCCCTTTGGGCAAGAACAGCACGATCACGATCAACAGCACGCCCTGGGCAACGAGGTGGTAGTCGAGCAGGTTGGTCCACAGCACTTCGCGCAGCCAGTACAGCCCCACCGAGCCGAGGATCGGACCGATCACCGTGCCGAGTCCGCCGAGGAGGGTGCCCATGATGGCATCGATGGTGCGAGTCTCGATGAAGGCGATGTCGGGGTCGACGAAGGTGTTCTGGTAGGCCCACAGGCCCCCGAAGAGTCCGGTGGACGCGCCGGCGAAGCTGAACACGACCACCTTGAGCCGAGTGGTGGCAATCCCCCGCATCTGAGCGCCCAATTCGTCCTCTCGGATCGCCACCAACGCGGCGCCGAAGCGGGTTCGGCGCAGCCACCACGTCAACCCGATCAGCCCCACCACCAGCACCAGTTCCAGGTAGTAGAACAGTTGGCGGTTCAGGTAAGGAGGCAGGGTGAGGCCGACGCCTCCGCCGGTCAGCCCACCCCAGGTCCTGACGATCTCACGCATGGCCACGAACGTGCCCAGCATGGCGATGGAGAAATACGGACCCTTGAGGTGCATCGTGAACCGGCCGATCAATGCGGCCAGCGCCCCCGCGATAACCATTCCCAGCAGGATGGCTGGGATCGGCGGCCAGCCGATGCCCAGGCCGTTGGATTGCAGCGACATCAGGATCGCCGTGATGTAGGCGCCGATTCCGAACCACACGGCGTGGCCGAAGTCCACGTAGCCGATGAACCCGCCAGTGAGGTTCCAGTTGATGGCCACCGCTACGCCGGTGAACATCAGCGTGAACGTGAACAGGGTGGAGTCGCTGGTGCCTCCGGCCAGAGGGAGCACGATCAGCCAGGCGAGCGCGGCGACCGCGGCGATCCGCACCACCAAGCGCCCCCCGGGGCCGCCTAGCCATTGCCGCCGCAGGTTCATGACGCGGTGGCGTCCACCGGACGCAGTCCTTTGAAGATGCCCTGGGGTCGGAGCACCAGCGCGGCCACCAAGATGACGAAGGAGGCCACCACGGCCAGGTTCGTGCCCACGCCCTCCACGTACAGCGCCAAGACGGCCTCAACAAGGCCGAGCAGCATGGCCCCGCCCAGCGCTCCCCGAATCGAGCCCAGCCCGGCCATGGCGGTGATGGCGAACGCCTTGAGCGTCAGCGGCGGCCCCTGGAAGGGCTGAACGGCCAACACCGGGCTCACCATCGCCCCGGCCGCGCCGGTGATGCCGATGCAGATGGCGAACGTGATCAGGTACACCTTGCCCACGTCGATCCCGACGATGCCGGCGGCTTCCCGGTTCTGCGCCGCCGCTCGGATGCCCTTGCCCAGCCGGGTGCGGGTCAAAAGCAGGCTCAGACAGCCCAACACGCCCAGCGCGATCACCAGGATCCAGAATTTGGTGACCGGCACCGTCAGGGTGTCGGTCACCCGCCAACTCCCGTCGAGTGAGGTGCTGGACCGTCGGAAGTCGGCCGAGAAGATGAGCTTCATGGCGTTCTGCAAGATGATCGCCAAGCCGAACATGACCAGCAGCGACACCAGATGGGGCCGGTTGATGACGTGGTTGACCAGGCCCTTCTGCACTATGTAGCCAAGGGCCATCATCAAGATGAACACCGACGGGACCGAGACGAAGGGATCGATTCCCCACAGGTCGTTCCCCAGCCACGCCAGATAGGCACCGACCATCACAAACTCGCCGTGGGCGATGTTGATGACCCCCATCACCCCCCAGATGATGGAGAAGCCCAGCACCAGCACGGCATACATGCCGCCCAGGGCGATGCCGTTGACGATGGCCTGGGGAAGCTGGCCCAGATCTGATACTTGGCCCACGGGTCCGGCTGATCCCATCGCGCCGTCGCCCAAGGGATATCGAAGGCCGGCAGTGGCGGCGGCGTCGGGGGCGACGATGACGATCTCGCCGCCTTGCACTTGCACCGTGCCCATCGGCTTGGCCGTGTTGACGCCCCGCCCATCAAAGCTGATCGGGCCGTAGAACGTTTCGGCCGTCAAGTCCCTCAGGGCGCCGCGGACGTCGTCGGTCTCGGTGGAGTCGGCGGCTTCGATGGCGAGGTGCAGGGCAAGGGCGGCCGCGGTGGCGCTGGCGGCCTGGTACACGGGCGGCTCCCCCCAGAGGCTTTCGTAGTAGGCGGCGTAGTCGGCGGCGGTGCCGAAGTAGATGCCCTCGTAGGCCATAGTGGATTCCCACTGGGTGGGCCCGAGCACGCCGTCGATGTCGGCGCCGAGTTCCTCGATGAGCTTGGGATTGGACGGGCCGACCGTGATGAGCATGCCGTCGGGTTGGAAGCCCAGTTCTTTGGCCGAGTTCACGAACAGGACTGCGTCGTTGTAGTGACCGCCGCCGACGAAGATGTCGGGACCGAGGTTGCGGAACTTGGTCATGATGGCCGAGACATCCTGGATGTCTTTGGGGTAGGTCTCGGAAGCCAAGACCTCGATGCCATTGGCCTTGAGGTGGCGAGCGGCGCCACTGGCCACCGCGGTGGCAAACGAGGTGTCCTCGTAGGCGATCACCGCGGTGGTAGCCCCCCGGTCGGCGAGGGCCTCGATGCCGGAGCGGGTGTAATCGCTGGCGATGGTGGCCACCAGGAACAGGTTTTGGAAGCCCCGTTCGAACATCGTGTCGGAGGTGCCGTTCCCCTCCACCATCAAGACGTTGTTGGCCTCAGCAATGGCGCTGGTCCCGGTGGTGAGACCGCTGGAGTACGGACCGAGGAGGAAGTCCACCTTGTCCTCGTCGATGAGGCGTTGGACCAAGTTGCCCGCGGTGTCGGCGTCGGACTCGTCGTCGTAGTACACGATCTCGGCCCGGTAGCGCCCGGCACCGATGCGGATGCCGCCGTAGACGTCGTTGACCCAGCGCACCCACGTGTCATAACCCTGGCGGGAGTCCTTGCCCTCCACCGCGTATTTGCCGGTTTCGCTCAGCGCGGCTCCCAGCTTGACGGTTCCCGCGAAGGCCCCATCGGCCGTTCCCGACGACCCGTCGCCGGTTGGCGAACTGCCCCGAACACAACCGGCCGTGAAGAAGAGGCAGACAAGCAGAATGACACCGAGCGCCAGGCCGTGCCGTCGCATCGCCTGCGACCGTATCTGATCGCCGTGCGCCCCTAGGGGCGCGGGAGCCTTTCGAGGGCCTCGCCACCGAGCTCAGCCAGGCGCACCAACCCGGAGTCACAGCCAAGGGCAGCCACACCGTCCAGCGGCACCCAGCGCAAGCCTCGGGACTCGTGGTTGCCCTGTGGCTGGGCATCGGCGGGAGCCTGCACTAGGAAGCGCACGTCGAAGTGCAGATGGGCATCCTCGCCAGGGGGATCCACTTCGTGGATGTCGAGGTGCAGGGGCTGTGGCCAGATGCGAAGGTTTTCGATGCCGGTTTCCTCGGTTGCCTCCCGCAGCGCCACTGCGGCCAGGTTGGCATCGCCATCGGCATGGCCTCCCGGCTGAAGCCAGCGGCCGAACTTGGCGTGGAGCATCAACAGCGTGTTGGCCCCGGTACTGTCCACCACCAGGGCCGAGCCGGTGAGGTGCCCGGGCCGACACGTTCTCACACAGGCATCGGGATGGCCGTCGATCAGCGCTCGATATCGGTCGCCCAGCTCGTCATCGAATTCGGCCAACTGCTCTCGGGCTACCGCCAGGTCATCGGCGAAGGCCAAGGCCGCGTCGCCAGTGCTCAGCCAGGTCATCTCCTCATCAGCCTTTGCGGGATAGGTCGGGACAGCCGGAAACGTACCAGCGCCACGGAAGGTCGGCCCCGGCGCTGAGGCCGATGCGGACCGAGCAGCCCGGATCAAGCGGCGGCGCGGTCCCGTCGTCGAGCACCTCGATCCCTGCGTCGGCGGTTAACAGGTCGGCGCCATTGGCGGCTCCGTCGATCCCCAGTGCGGCAGTGAGTTTGGCCGGCCCGCTGCACAGATCCCGATCCCGGCGCGCCGCCGGGCGCCGTGCCCACATTTGGTCAACGCCGGCCAGCGGGGTCAGCGCCCGCAGCAGCACCGCGGCGCACTCCCCCTCTTTGCCGCACACCACGTTGGCGCACCAGTGCATGCCGTAGGTGAAGTACACGTATAGCCGCCCCGGTGGGCCGAACATGACCTCGGTCCGAGGGGTCATTCCCCGATAGCCATGGCTGCCCGGGTCGTCGGAACCCGCATAAGCCTCCGCTTCCACGATCCGGCCGCGACATTCCCCAGCAACGAGCACCTTATTCAGCAAGTCCGGGGCCACCTCCCGCGGATCTCGGGCATAGAACCCCCGCTCAAGCCTCATCGCCGACACGATAAGGGAGAGCTGGTCTGAAGATGTGGGACTCATCCTGAAACCCGCTGCCAATTGGAGCTACCAATCCGACGAGAACAATCCCTGGACTATCTCAGCCACCCTTTGGCCGGCCCCAGGTGCAGTCTGCACTCCTGTGCCCCCCAAGCCCGCGCACCAGATGAAGGTGGCATCGTCCTGGTGGGGTCGGATCACCGGGCGACGATCGGCGGCAAAGACGCGAAGGCCCGCCCATGCCCGGCGCACACTTCTGATCTGAAGCGTGGTGTGAACGTTGATCCGGTCGATGGTGTAGGCCACATCAATTTCTTCGGGACGAGGATCCCCTGGAGCAACCGGAGTCTCATCGGCCGGGGAGCAAAGCATGAGGCCGCCGACATCGGGCTTGAAGTAGAAGGAATTGTCCGCGGACACCACCATGGCCATGTCTTGTTGGCCGGTCGAAACCGGCGAAACAAATGCCGTCCGTTTCAGCGCTCGGAAGCCCACCGGCGCTAACCCCGATCGCTCGGCCAGCTCATCGGCCCACGCCCCCGCCGCGTTGACCACCACCCGAGCTCTGATCTCTGCTCCCCCCTCCATCAGCCAGTACCCCCTTTGGCGGCGAAGGCTGGCGGCCTCTGAAGCAAGCAGCACTTCAGCTCCGTGGTGGGTGGCACCGCGCACCAGGGCACGCAATAGACCGTCGACATCGATGTCGTATACGCCGGCCTGCCAAGCAACAGCGTCAATCGCCTCTGGACGCAAGACCGGACACATCGCTAGCGCTGCCTCGTAGTCAATTGGCACCGTGCCAGGGAGATCATGGTTTGCCCCTTCGGGTTCGCGCGGATAGATCCAGAGCAACTCGCGAGGAGCCAGCAATGGGTGCTCGGCCATCCCTTCGGCGGAGGATGCAAAAAATGGTCTTCCGGCTTCAGTCAGCTCGTCGTTTTCCTGCCCTCCATAACCAGGCAACAGCGTGGCCGCCGAGCGACTAGTGCTATGAGTGCCCAATTCCGTCTCCCGCTCCACCAACACGGTGCCGAGCCCTTCTCGAGCAAGGTGATATGCGCACGACGCGCCCGCGATTCCGCCGCCGATGACGGCAACATCAACCGTTCGATCCTGCCGTTGCGACCTCATTGGGCCTATTGCGGTCGGCGCTGCGTCCAGGAGTCGATGGCCACCGCGCCAAGTATCACGCCTCCTTGGATGACCCGCTGCCAGATCGGATCGACTTGGTGCAGGTTGAAACCGTTCACCATCAAAGCGATAAAGAACGCCCCCGCAACGGTGCGCCATACCGCGCCTTCACCCCCAGCAATCGATGTACCGCCGACAACCACCGCTGCGATAACCCCGAACACGAAGCTGAAGTCATCAGAGGGCAATGCGGACAGTGTCCGTGATGACGACACCACTCCGGCCAGCCCTGCTGCGGCCCCGGCGAGCCCAAATGCAATCGTCTTGACTCGGGCAACGGGAACACCGGCCAAACGGGCGGCTTCGGCATTCCCTCCGGTGGCATAGACATGGCGGCCGAATCGAGTGCGGCTCAGCAACAACCAGGCCACAGCCACCACCCCGAACGCGATCCAAGTAGCGGTGGTCAGTCCCCAGAAACGGGTTCGGGCAATCGCTGGGTAGGCATCGGTGGAGGCCCGTAGGACGCTTCGATCACTGATCAAGAACCCAGCGCCAAAGACCATGAATGAAGTCGCCAGGGTGGCAATAAAGGAGTTGACCTTCAATGTGGTCACAATCAGTCCATTGGCCACTCCAACGCCCAGCCCAACGGCCACCCCGACGAGGACAGCCAGGAGAGCGTTACCGGTGGCATTCTCAACTTGGAGAGCAAACAGCGGCGCCACAACGAACACCGAGGCCACCGAAAGGTCGAATCCACCGGCAATCATTGTGATAGTGGCAAACGAAGCTGCTATCAGCAGCGCTGACTGCTGATCCAAGACATTGCGGAAGTTGGCTTGGCTGAGAAAGCTGTCGGTAGTGGCGGCCAGAAATGCAAACAAGGCAACCGTGACAATCGCAATGCCGTAGCGACGCAGAACATGCACGACCTGAGTCACCGGATCACACCTGTTCTGAATCCGGTGTGGGAGGGAGACTGCTTAGGTGCTCTGTACCAAACGCCGCATTGAGGATGTTGGTCTCGGTCAATTCCTCCCCCGTGAATTCGGCCACGATCTGGCCTAGGCGCATGACCAGCACGCGATGACTCATCTCCACGACATCCTCAAGCTCCGACGACACCAGCAGCACGGCAGCACCCGATCGGGCTAGTTGGCCGATTACGTCGTAGATGGCTCGCTTCGATCCGACATCGACCCCCCTGGTTGGTTCATCGGCAATGAAAAGCTGAGGCTGGCCCAGCATGGCTCGGGCAAAGAGAACCTTTTGCTGGTTGCCGCCGGAGAGAGTGTTCACTGGCACAGACAAGCCCTCGGCTTTGACGCCAGCCTCTTGGATGGCCTGGCCAGCTGCTGCTTCCTCTTGTTTGACCCGAATCCCGAGTCGACCAATAAATCTCCGAAGATGGGGCAATGTGGTGTTGTCCCTTACCGAGAGCCCCACTACTAGGCCTTGATCCCGGCGGGATTCAGGAATGAGCGAGACCCCTTTGGAGAGTCCATCGGCCACAGTTCCCAACAGGCGGCTTCCCGATACTTCAACAGTGCCGGTACTGGCACGAGTAGCGCCGTACACCGCATGGGCCACCTCGCTTCGACCAGCCCCGACAAGTCCAGCCAACCCCAGGATCTCTCCCTTCTTGATGCTGAAGGAAACACCGGAGAACTCGCCAGCCCGACCGAGGCCTTTCACTCCCAGTACGACCGGTTCATCATCGCTCGGTTGGGGTGGTTTGGGGGGATACGCGTCCCCGATAGAACGGCCTGTCATGCCCTCAACTAGGGACTCATACGTCTCCTCGGCCGCAGGAGCAGTGCGGACCACGCAGCCGTCACGCATCACCGTGACCGTGTCTGATACCGACAAGACCTCATTGAGAAAATGCGACACGTAAACGACGGCTACTCCCCTGTTGGCCAGCTCCCGGACTGTGCGGCGTAACTCGACCGCCTCGTGGCTAGCCAATCGAGCAGTGGGCTCGTCGAAAACGACTAGTCGGGACCGCCGCCCCAGGGCTCGCAGGATTTCGACTTTCTGCTGATCGGCCACCGAGAGCGAGCCGACGTTCTCATCCAGGGGGACTTGAAGTCCATGCTGGGCGACCAGCGATTCCACTCTCTTGCGGTTGCCTCGATCGCTTACAAAGGGACCGATGCACTCCTCCGATCCCAGGACGATATTGTCCACCGCTCTCATGGCGGGAAGCAACGAAAGTTCCTGTGCCACACCTACTAATCCATAGGAGGCGGCCTCATCAGGTCCGCTCAGCTTTGTTGGCGAACCGTTGAGAATGAGCTGGCCCTGGTCAGGGGCATGAATCCCGAGGAGAATACGGCCGAGGGTGGACTTGCCCGCGCCGTTCTCTCCAACAAGCCCGTGTACCCGACCGGGGTGGAAAGCCACCGACACGTCAGATAGGGCCCGGGTGGCGCCGAAGCGCTTGCTGACGTTTCGCACGCTTACCAACGCTTCGTCACCACTCATGGGCTTGCTCTTCTAATTCTGCCCCCGCTGCTTTGAGTTCAGGGCAAGGCCGATCGATCAGCCTGCCCACTGCGGGGTGAACAATGCCACGTTATCGGCGGTCATCAGTCCATTGTCAGGAAGGTCGACCAACGGGTCCACTCCGCCGAAATCGGGGCCGCCGGTAAGGGCGGACACCAAGGCCTCCATAGCGATCCGACCCTCATCGCCCGGTGCGCCGAAGACGCCCGCGAACCAGCGTCCGCTGGCGATGCCGTCGATTGCCGGCTCGGAGCCGCCCAGGCCGATGAGCTTGACCTGGTCCAGCTTGCCCTCATCGTTTAGCGCGATCTCTGCCCCCTGCACCGACTGGTCGGCACCCACGAGGACGTTGAAGTCGGGTTCAACTTGCAAGATGTCCTGGGTGACGTTTATGCCCTCTTCGGGGCCGAGGTACTTGCCCTCGCCCTCCGCGACAATGGATATAGCCGGATAGTCGGCAATCACCTCGTCGAACCCGGCTCGCAGCGCTTCGTCCAACGGCACCCCCTTGATGCCGTAGAAATAGACCACCTTGCACGGGTCCAAGTCGGCGCAAGCCCGCACGGCCAGCTCGCCGAGCCGTTTGCCATTTTGGAACGGAGCGGCGATGACACTGGCGCTCACCCCGGGCACCTGCGGATCTGAGGTGGTGAAGTCCTCACCCACCACCTGGTTGAGGATGACCACTTCCATGCCCGCAGCTAGCGCAGCCTCGATGTCTGGAGCCGAGGCGATGCCGTTGATCGACACCAGGATGACGCCGTCGTAGATTCCCGCGGCAATGGCATCCTGGAACTGGGTTGTCTGCTTGCTGGGATCGAACTGGGCGTCGAACTCGGTGATCTCGACGTTGTTGGCTGCGGCCACGGCCTCCATCTCGTTGCGTGAAGACAGGAGCCAGGTGTTTGCCGAGCTGGCTGACAGATAGGCGACGCGGAGGGGCTCATCTTCGACGGTCGGCTCTGGAGCCGGAGTGGGCTCAGGAGCGGTCGTAGCCTCCGGCGCGGTCGTGGCCGTTGGGGCCGGGGTAGCCTCCGGCGCGGCCGTGACCTCCGGCACAGCCTGGTCGTCATCATCGTTGCCGCAAGCTGTCGCGCCCATGGCAATAACAACCACGAGGGCTAGCCAGATGAATGGGCGTCCAAATCGGGACAATGCTGCCATCGGACATCTCCTTCTGCTGATGCACGCCCGACTTTCGTCAGGGCAGCAGAACCTTAAATCCGCCCGTCAAATGAGGAGATAGACAGGTTGAATATATTTCTGCTTACAGAAGTGCATCTTGCACAGCTCGGTCCGGCTGCCGGTTAACCCGGAGCATTCGACAAGCCAATTGCAGAGAAAGACGGGTCTCAGGATCTTCCAAGTCCACCCCCAAGACTTCAACGATGCGGCGAATCCGGTTGGTCACGGTATTGCGATGAACCAGCAGCCGCTGGGCAGCGTCGGTGTTCGAGCAACTGGCGTCCAGATAGACCTCAAGCGTTCGCAACAGCTCCTGGCCAGTGTCCAGTTCGAGCACGGGCTCGAGGATCGAGCGGGCATAGCGTGCAAAATCCTCGGAGCTGAACCAGCCCATCAACACCCGCTGCACCCCCAGTTGGTCAATATGGGCGGCGGCAGAGGGCGCGTCGGATCGGGCGTTGGCGATAAGCGCCGCCTCATGGGCTTCGGTCAGCGACGAGCGCAGGCCGCGCAGGTCGGGAGAGGGTCGGCCGATTCCCGCATGGGCCTGCAATCCCGAATGCACGCTCACAAACTCTGCCAAGACGTCGCCGAGCCGCTGCACCAGTGAGGCATAACCTTCCACTGCGGGCTCGGCAGGCTCAGTTACCCATCCGCTCCACCCGTCGTTGCGCTCTACCAGAGGGCCGTCAAGGCCTGCGTCCCGAAGCCGCTCCTGCATCTCAGCCTGAAGGTCGATGATGCGGGCGGAGTCAGCACCCTGGAGCTTGATGTACAGGCCTGTATTCCACCCTGCTGAGCTCCATCCCATGGCCAGCATCTGCTTCTGGAGATCGCGCTCGTGAAGATCGCTCGTGGCCAGTAACTCGTTGAGCACGGCGATGCGACGGCGGGCATCCCCCTCCGCCCGCACTCGTACCGAAGCCAACATGGCAGTGAGATACCAAGCCCCGATCTGAAGCAGAGATCGAAGCAGCTGCTGACCGCCATCTGACCCCTCGCTCTCCCCCAGCAGCCAATAGTCGGTGCCCTCGCCGGGTACGAGCACGATCTCGGTGCTGTGCAGGGCCGCTTCAGCCGCGTGGTCCACTAAGTAGACTCCATCGGACGAGAGTCGTCGGTCGCCGACCTCAATGGGGTCGCCAGCCACCATGCTCCGGTCTCGGCCGATTAGGCAAACCCGGGCGGCGCTGAGATCGGCAACCGCGTCAAGCACGCTCTCCACCGTGTCGAGGCGGCGCTGGCCTAGCAAGGCCAGAAGTGAGTCCACCGCCGCCGCCTGCTCGATATCGGCTGCCCAGAGTTGGGACCGCAGCCGGTGCGTGAGGGACATGGCATCGGTGTCGGCCAGCGCGAGCAATGGCACACCGAACCGGTTCGCCAGCCGCTGCACCCCCATGCCGAGGTCAAACCCGGGGTTGGTAATGATGAGCGCGACCGCTCCCGCCTCGGCGATGGCCCTTATGGCCATGTCGATCTGGTAGCGATGCTCGCCGATGGCCGACGCGTCGAACACCACGACCTCCCCAGGCCGAGGCGGTGCCTCCTCTCTGAGACGCATGCACAACACAGCATCGACGACCACGGCGTCCAATCCGGCTTCCCCAGCCAGCAGCTCGGCATCACCAAGCGGGGGCGAAGCCACCAGCTCCCTAACCCGTATGGGACGCTCACCGCCCATTTCTCTCCCTAACCCTTATGAGACGCTCGGCGCCTATTTCTCGATGCTACCGACCGCTCTGCGTGCCTACTGACTATGCGCGGGCTGACAAGGCAGGTTGGCCCGGAAGAAGTCCAACATGTTCTCACTGGCGATGTGGACGGCCTGTTCAGACCCCAACCTGCTGATGAGCGGGCGGGCCAAGTTGGGATAGTCAGCCGGCGCTTTGAGGTCGGCAATCATCGGAAGGTTCTCTGGGTTCACGAGCAGCTGGCGACCTAGGACAGGGTCGACCATGCGGAATAGGTCGTAGATGAAGTCAGCGCCGATGGCCACCCTGCGCCCCCCGATGACCGCAGCAGCGTGCTCAAGGTGATCTATGAACCGGTCGACAGTCGGATTGGACGGGGAGACGAAAGCCCCGAAGGCGTTGACCGCCACGAAACCACCGGAGTCAGCCACCAGGCCGATCTGATCGTCGGTGAGGTTGCGGGGATGATCGCATAGCGCGCGACATGAGGAGTGGGTGGCCACGAAGGGCCGAGTGGCTACCTCGGAAAGATGGGCCACACCCGGTGCCGATAGATGACTGATATCCACCACCATGCCCAGCCGGTTCATCTCTTGAACGGCCTCGACGCCCAGCGATGAGAGCCGTCCGCCGGTGTCGGTCTCTCCGATGCCGTCAGCCATCATGGTGCGCCGATTCCAGGTAAGCGACGCCATGCGTACCCCGAGGTTCCAGAAGGTCTCGATGATCGACAGCGATGAGCCGATGGGCTCAGCCCCTTCCAAGGCGATCAACAGGGCGATGCGACCACTGGCGATGATCTGATCAATATCGGCGGCGCATTCCACGATAGCCACGTCATCGATATGGCGATCAGCGATCTCCCTGGCCAGCGAGATGATCTCCAAGGTTCGCCGCAAGGCAGCCTCACCGATGAACTGCTCCTCGGTGAAGATGGGCAGCACCTGGAATACCACCCCACCCGCCCGCAGCCCAGCCAGCCAGTCTTCCCCGAAGGGATCGGCAACACCCCGCTCGCGCCGGTGCATGCAGCCCAGCAAGAGGTCGTTGTGCGAATCAGCGATGGGCAGAAGCGGCGTCACCATCGTAAATACCCTTGTTGGGCCACCTCCCCGTTTCGGAGACCGCTCAAGCCAGGGGCCCGACGGCCTTCACCAGAACCCGGCATCCACCGCCCGGCACATAGGTCATTGGAACCTCGGTGATGGCGGTGATGCGTATCTGGGCGGGGTCGGCACCGGCTCGCACTGCGGCGTTGGCAGCCAGATCACGGGCGTCGTCGAGGCAGTGCTCGCGGCTGGACACGTCGTAGCTGTACACCCGGTCTACGGTTCCAGATGCTTCGGCAATTCCAGCTCCATAGGCGTTTGCCACCGCATAACTCTCAGGACGGAGCACTTCGGACACCCCCGGCACCCGCTCAGCGATCAAGTGGGCGCCGCCGCCGACGGCCAAAAGGGGAAGCTCAGTCCGGCTCGACTTCATCCGGTCGCTCATTATGGACACCTGCTCGTCCACCCACGCCAGCGCATCGCTGAGGAGCTGGGCGTCGATGTCGGCCACCAGGTTGGGGTCGCCAAACCCGTGAAGTCGACCAGCAGCCAGCGAGATATCAGAAAGAGTGAGGGTGCCGCCACCGACGCAAACCGCCTCGGTGGCCACGGCATAGCCCACTGAATCGGGGCCAATGGCCAATTCAGTACCGTTGTCGGCCCCAGCGTCTCGGACCACGGTGCCGCCTCCTAGCCCGATGGAGAGCAAGTCGGGCATGCGGAAGTTGGTCCGCACCCCTCCAACCTCCACCGCGGCGGTGGACTCACGGGGGAACCCATCCACCAGAATCCCCGCATCCGCGGAGGTACCACCTACATCGATGACGATGGCGTCGTTAACTCCGGCCAGGGCGCATGCCCCCCGCATCGAATTGGTGGGTCCCGATCCTAAAGTGAGCACCGGAAAGCGCCCAGCCTCCACCGCGGTAAGAAGGGTGCCGTCGTTCTGCGTCAGGTAAGCATCAACTGCCAGGTCGTGTCCGGCCAGGGCGTCCTCGAACCCGCGAATAACCCGGGAGGCCACGCTCAACAGGGCGGCATTGAGAACGGTGGCGTTCTCCCGCTCCAAGAGTCCCAGCGAGCCCACTTGGTGGCTCAGCGACACGGGATACCCCCCGCCCAGTTCTTGATGGATGATCTCAAGGGCTCGCAGCTCGTGCTCGCTAGTGGCCGGACTGAACGCGGCGGACACTGCAATGGCCTGACACCCCTGAGAGGTTGCCAGGACCGCGAACTTGCGAACGGCGTCCTCGTCCAAGGGGGCGATCTCTGCGCCCGTGTACTCGTTCCCTCCCTCGACGATGGCCGATGCTCCGATCACCAGTTTGCGAATATCGTCTGGCCAAGCCGCACCAGGCCTCACCCCAAGAGAAGACGGTGCAGCCAACCGAAGCACCCCGACCGTGTCGAGGTCTTGACGTTGGATGATGGCATTGGTGGGATGGGTGGTTCCCAGCATGGCCTTGCCTACCAAGCCCTTGTCCACATCGTGCAGCACCTTTTCCAGCGATTCTCGGATGCCGTCAATGGGCTCTGGAGTGGTGGCCACCTTGACTGCGCTCAGCACTCCGCCGTCTGAGTCAATCACCACAGCGTCGGTATTGGTGCCCCCAACGTCGATGCCGATGCGGAACTCTGGGCCGCTGGTCATGCGGACAGCTCCACAAAGTCGATCTCATAGCCAAAGGCACTGGGACCGACGAGTTCCAGCATTCCGTCTTGATGCCACTCCGGGGCGCACGGCATACCGATAACTACCACCCGATTGCCGTAGGCCAGCGCCTCGGTGGTGATGGGGTCAAAGGTCTCGCAGTCAAGCAGACAAATGAGGTTGGGTGTGGTGATAACCGGCTGGCCGTCGTGAAAGGCGATCAAGTTCTCGTTCTGCACTTCAATGCGCATGGTGCTGTCCGACCCCTCCAAGTCTTCGAGGATCACCGTGGAACGAGCGAAACCATCAGTAGTCCGCCGGTCCAAGTCCACCACCTTTCCTGTGAAGAACTCCCGAGATCCGGACTCGCCGAGGAAACGCCCCCACGCCCCCTCCTCACCGTCTTTGACCGCCTGGAGCAAGGTTCCCATTTCGGTGCAATAGGTGAGCGAGTCCTGAATGCCATGCTCTGCCACCTGGCCGGCCGTCAGGGGATAGCAGCTAATGGCATTGGCCAGCCCGAGCTGGATGACCGCGGTGCGGGCCAGCGTCTCGGCAATATGGTTGGTGGTGGTCTCGAACACGCACTGGTTGCCCTTCTCGTCGGCCACCGACAGCGGGCCAGCGGGGAGGCCGGCCAGGGTGAACACCGTCATCTCAATCTGGGGGAACGCCCGGCGCATCGAGTCGGCGTTGACGATGGGCAGGCCCATCTCGGCCGCAGTAGCGATTGGGAACAAGGTATTGCAACCGCCCACCTCGATGGGCATGATCGCGGCTGGCGCCTTTCCCAGGTATGAGGCCAAGGCCTGCACGCTGGCAACGAACTCAGTGCCCGCGGGGATCTTCTCCAAGATCACTGTTGGAGCACCGATGACTGCGGTGGTGAGCACCAGGGCATCGGAGGGGAGATCCCTGGCGCTCACCACCTCCACCGCGCCATACGTCGTCAGCGCTTGGCCCGCAACCAGCTTGGCGATGTAGGGGTCGCCTCCCCCGCCGGTTCCCAGCAGAGTGGCACCCAGGCATAGCGCCTCGATGTCGTCAGCCTTCAACACGTCCATGGGGGCTCCATCACCTCTATTGCCAGTGATCATGGCCGTGGGTCGAGGTCAAGCACTGGGACTACTAGAGGAATCCACTCGGCCTCCCGAGGAGGAACCGGGTCGTAACCCCCGGCCCGGCTGGTCTTCCAGCCGTGGTCGTTGCCGATGGCAGCCAAGAACTCCGCGTATCGCAAAGGGGCGGTGACCGCATCGATCACCGGCACGCCGACTTGGGCTTGTACCTGACGGTAGAAGCCAAACTCGATAGTGCAGCCCAACACAATCGCATCTGCCCGGTCTGCGGCGACAGCCTGTTCGGACTCGGCCAGGATGCGTTTCTGGGTGGCCGCGGGATCGGCTTGGAACTCGTCCACGCTCATATCGAGCACTCGGAACGAGGCCAGATGATCGGCATACCCGTACTTGACCACGTTCTCATGCATCTCTGGAATCCATTTCTTGCGACCCACCAGAATCGAGAACTGATCGCTAACGCTGGCCGCGGTGTGCAAGCAGGCTTCAGCCGGCGCAGTGACTGCCATCGAGCCAGCCAGCTCCCGGGCACCCCGCAGGAAGGGATCGTAAAAGCACCCGATGATCGCGGCGTCATAGCGCTGTTGCTCAACGGCCCAGCGGATGACCCCCATTGTCGGGCCGGCCACCACCGCCTCCAAGGCGTTCCACTCCAAGTGCTGGGGGCCAACACTGGGAAGGGAGCAAACGTCCACTCGGGTATTTGGCGCGGCCTCCCGCCGCAGCTCCTCTCCGATGGGCGCGTCGTAGTCGCTCGTGCCTACGGGATTGATCCACAGAATCCGTGTCATGTGCTGCCCTTTGCTACCCGGATACGCGAGCCAGGCGGTGGTTCTGGGGAGAATGTAGGGGCGAACGCCGTCGCTTCTTGTGGGCAGCTTGCATAAGCATTGCTTGTCAAATATGCGTTTCGCTTTATGTGAAGGGCTGACGGTCGGCCTGGCGCAGGGCCAAACGGGCGGCCGCGAGGTCAGCCAGAGCGAAACCGGCCGACTTGAACACAGTGACCTCCTCGGGGGTGCGCCGGCCAGGATTGCGACCGGTCACTAGCGAACGGAGGTCGGCGATGATCGACTCTTCGGCGATTGCGCCATCAGCGAGCGGTTGGGCCAGGTCGCCTGACTGGACTGCACCGGGCACGGTGTCCACAAACAGGGTGGCCTGCGTGATGGCGGTATCGTCGACCTCGCGCATGTCCGGCCGGAAGCCCCCAACCAAGTCGAGATGGGTGCCTGGTGCCAACCGCTCACCGAGAACCACGGGGCTGGTCGCGCCTGTGGCACAAGAAATGAGGTCGGCCCGCCCGATGGCCTCGTCTACGTCGAGAGTCGCTGTGGCGGGAAACCCCTCAGCGGACAACAGCCCAGCCACCTCACCGGCAGCGGCGGGATTGCGACCCCAAATCTGGATCGCGTCGAAGCGGCGAACCTCGCTGTGGGCTCGAGCCATGTTGGGCGCGAGCTGGCCGGTGCCGATCACCAACAGACGGGTGGCGTCGGGGCGAGCCAAGTGCCTGGCCGCCAGGGCGGACACCGCTGCGGTGCGGCGAACTGTGAGCTCATCACCGTCGAGTACCGCTCGCAGTTTGCCGTTTTGTCCATCAAAACAGAGATAGGCCGCGTGGATGGTGGGCGACGAGGTGCCAGCGTTGGAAGGGAAATAAGTAGCCGCCTTGACCCCAACGATTTCACGGTTGATCCAACTTGGCATCAAGAGGAGAGAGGCTGGCTCTTCACCTGGCCGATCCATCGTGAGGACTTGTCGGTCGGGTGCAACCACGTCATCGTCGGCAATGATGTCGGCGATGGCTTCAATCAACTCATCCCAGGCCGTGGCAGACCGAATCTGATCTGAGTCAAGAAATCTCATTGCCACACATTTCCGTAGCGGTGGATAGTTCGACTGATCGCCTGCTCGCGTAGGTAGTACAGCAATTCAACTCGCCCGTCACCGGTGACCGGACTGTCAACAAAGTGGATGCCGGCTTCCTGCGCCGCCACCCGCAAGCCCTCATCCGGCGACCCGACCGAACGAATTCTCTGCACTCCCAGGGAGCCGAGCCGAGCGCCAAACGCCTCTCCTGTTTCATCTGAGGCCAAGGAGTCAACGATCTCTACGCCGCACCGTCGGGCAGCGGCCCGGATTCGGGCCACATCGCGCCCGGCGGCATCAGCCTCTACTCTCAGCCCCACCCGGCTCAAAGGCCGATACCGCAGGATGTTGGACTCACAGAACAAGCCTGTGGGGTCGTGCTCGACGGAGAATTCGGTGCGCCATGCTGCTTCGTCACTGGCTTGGGCCCGGTGGAGCCATTCTTCGTCAGTCAGTTCATCGTCTAAGGGAGTCCAAGTGCCGAGTTGGCTGACATAGTTCGGCCCCCCTGCTTTGGCTCCCGGTCCGACGCACGAGTGCTTCCACCCCCCAAATGGCTGGCGCGCCACGATCGCTCCGGTGGTGGAGCGATTCACATAGGCGTTGCCTACCTCCACCGCTTCGACCCACCGGCTGACCTCGGCCGGGTCCAGCGAGTGGATGCCGCCGGTCAATCCGAAGGACGTGCTGTTCTGAATGGCGATGGCGTGGTCGAGGGATTCGGCGCGTATCAGCCCGAGTACTGGCCCGAAGCACTCAGTCTCTGCAAACCATGAACCCGGGACTACCCCGAGCCTGACCCCGGGAGTCCAGAGGCAGGAGTCGAGTTGCCGGGGCTTCACTAGCCACTCTTCGCCGGGGTCGAGCTGCGTGAGCGCCCGCAATAGCTTACCTTGAGCCTTCCCGATGATCGGCCCCATCATGGTGCCGATCCGGGTGCTGGAACCGACCGACATGGTGGTGACCGCGTCAATAAGTTGGCGTCGCAGCCGCGGCGACTCGTATATATCGGCGACGCAGATAGCCAAGCTCGCCGCCGAGCATTTCTGGCCTGAATGACCGAACGCCGATGTCACTAGGTCGGCCACTGCCAAGTCGATGTCGGCGCTCGTAGTGATGACGACGGCGTTCTTTCCCGATGTCTCGGCGAACAGCCGTAGCCGCGGCTTCCAAGCCTGGAACATCTTGGCTGTCTCGAGGGCGCCCGTGAGGATCACCGCGTCAACTCCGGGATGGGTAACAAGGTGCTGGCCGATCTCATCGTCGGGAGTGCGGACGAATTGGACCAAGTCTCGGGGCACGCCGGCTTGCCAGCAGCATTGCGCAATGAGTTCGGCGCATGCGGGCGTTTCGGGTGCTGGCTTCAGGATCGCCGCGTTGCCCGCAGCCAGCGCGGCCAGGACCCCGCCAGCGGGGATCGCAACGGGGAAGTTCCATGGCGGGACGACCAGCACAACACCGAATGGCTCGAATCGAGCGGCCTCCGAATGGGTGAGGGCCAAGGCGCGGTCCCCGTACCAGCGGGCAAAATCGATCGCCTCCGACACTTCGGGATCGGCTTGATCAAGGGTCTTGTGACCTTCATTCACCATTGCAGCAACGAAGTCACCCCGCCTCCTGCCAATCTCGTCTGCCACGCGCCAAAGGACTTCGCGCCGATCGGCAGGCGGCAGCTGCATCCAGCGGCGCTGCGCGCCAATCGCCAACACGACCGCTTGATCTACTTCCTCAACGGAGTCGGTGACTTGGGTCTCGGGTCCGCCCCATGTCCGGTTGAGCAGATTCAGAGCCCAAGCCCTATTGCCTTCCAGGGCAGGATCGGTATCTGGCTCGTTGGAGAACTCGCTTCGGGGATCGACCACAGCTGGCAACCCTCGGCGATCCTGTTGTCGGCGTGGGGCATCCGAAACTGAGAGACGCTCGGCAACCGCAGTGCGGAACTTGGCCGCTTCTAACTCGAAGTCAGTGCTTCTGCGGTCGAGATCGAGCAATTTGTGGATGAAGTTCTCTGGAGAAGCGTTCTCCTGAAGGCGTCGAAACAGATAGCTGATTGCGACGTCGAAGTCTTGTTCCGCGACAACCGGTAAGTAGAGCAGAACCTCCTTGCCCTCACCTAGCAGCAGCCGCGCCAGCGCTGGGGCCATCCCCTCGAGCATTTCGAAGCCAACGCAGTGGCTGACCCCTCGGCGGCTGGCAAGCAGGTCGGCCCAAGCGAGATCAAACAGGTTATGGCTGGCAACCCCTACTCGAACCGAGGCGGTGTGCTCAGGCGTCAGCACCCAGTCGAGACAGCGCTTGAAGTTGGCATCGGTTTCTGCTTTCGAAAGGAAGGGTGTCTGAGGCCAGCCGCGCATAGCCGCGTCAACCTTCTCCATCCCAAGGTTGGCTCCCTTCACCAGCCGAACTCTGATTGGGCTCCGGGGGCGCCACTCGTTCCGGCCTCCAGCTTGATGGTTGCACCAGGCAACGAGGGCTTGGAGCGCAGGGAGGGCATCCGGTAGGTACGCCTGCAATGCAATACCCGCGTTTACTGTGTGGAACTCTGGCATTTCGAGCACCCTTTGGAAGGCAGCGAGCGTCAGTTCCAGGTCGTTGTACTCCTCCATGTCCAGATTGATGAACTTCGGAGGCGACGCGGCTTCCGCAGCTCGAAACAGAGGGAGAAGGCCCTCGACCACCCGTGACAACGAGCCGTCGAAATCCCAGTGGTTGATCTGCGCCACAACCGACGACACCTTGATCGACACGTAGTCCACTTCCGGCTGCTTGAGTAGGTTCATGACCTTTTCACGGCGGCGTTCGGCTTCAGCATTGCCCAAGACAGCCTCCCCGAGCAGGTTCACGTTCAACGAGAACCCCTCCGATTTTCTTCTTCGAAGGTGCGCGCTCAACCGATCTAGGTCGGAGTCAACGACGAGGTGGCCGATCAACCCCTTCATCCGACGCTCGGCCAGTGGCATAACGAGACCTGGCAGCCGCAGGCCGATTCGGGCCCCTAGACGAACAAGCAGCCTGTCGAATGGGGATAGGAATGATGGCAGCCCCATCTCATGTACTAGCGAGGCGAACTGCCTCGCCGCAGTAGAGCGATCCTCGGGGCGAATCACCCTGTCTACAAACCGCGCCGCGAATGCAACTCCAGACCCGTCGGCCACCATTTCGGAGAGTCGCCTTGCGGTGCTGCGCTCCGCTTTCGACATCGGCTGCTCACCCGCGATCAACCAGCGGCCGACACGCTCTACCGCTTCATCGACCAGCAGATCTCGTTTGTTGGAGTCGTGCTCCACATCCCCGCAGTGTGCTTCGATATTCTCATTGTGCTCAGGGGAGCACCGGACTGTCAGGTGCCACTTGCACAATTACGTGGCCGGATAAGAGCACACGGCTAAAGATCAGGACTGCGACTGGTTGAAGCGGGCGGCGTCGGCTTTGAGGCGGGCGCGGAATTGTTCGAGTTGTGCGGCTACTGGTTCGGGGCCGGCACCGCCGGGGGTGGTGCGGCGGGTGACGGGGACGCCGGGGGCCAGCAGTTCGGCGGCGGCGGCGCCGAGGCGGGGGTCGGCCCGTACCAGATCGGCCAGGGAGGCCTCGCCCTCCAAGCTGTGGCGCACGAGGTCGCCGACCACTACGTGGGCGTCGCGAAACGGCATCCCTTGGGCTACTAGATGCTCGGCCAGGTCGGTGGCCGCTGATGTGGGGGCGTCGGCGGCTGCGGCCATGGCCTCGGTGTTGAAGGCGATGGAGGATAGAAGCCCGGTCATGGCCCGCACGCCGAGGTGCACCTGGTCGACGGTGTCGAACAGGGGCTCCTTGTCTTCTTGCAGGTCGCGGTTATAGGCCATCGGCAACCCCTTGAGGGTGGCTAGCAGCCCGGTGAGGTTGCCGATGAGCCGGCCGGCTTTGGCCCGGGCCAACTCGGCGATATCGGGGTTCTTCTTCTGGGGCAGCATGGAGCTGCCGGTGGCGTAGGCGTCGTCGAGGGTGGCGAAACCGGTCTCCTCTGAGGTCCAGAACACGATCTCCTCGCCGAGCCGGGACAGGTGGATGGCCACCATGGTCAGCGCAAACAGGGCTTCGGCTACGAAATCCCGGTCGGACACTGCGTCCATGGAGTTGTCGAACCGGGCGGCAAAGCCCAACTCGGCCGCAGTTATATCGGGGTCCAAGGGCAGTGAGGAGCCAGCCACCGCCCCCGCCCCCAGAGGGCTGACGTCCAGTCGGGCGCGGGCGTCGGCCAATCGGTCAACATCCCGGGCCAGCGCCCAGCCGTGGGCCAGCAGATGGTGGGCCAGCAACACCGGCTGGGCCCGCTGGAGATGGGTGTAGCCCGGCAGATAGGCGTCGCCTGCAGCTACGGCCCGCTCGAGCAGCACCTGCTGGAGGGCGATCACGTCGGCGGCGATGGCGGCCAGCTCCCGCTTGGCGAACAGCCGCAGGTCGGCGGCCACTTGGTCGTTGCGGCTGCGGCCGGTGTGGAGCTTGGCCCCGGCAGGTCCGGCCAGCTCGGTGACGCGGCGCTCGACAGCGGTGTGGATGTCCTCGTCTTCGGGCGCGAAGGCGAATTCACCAGAGGCCAGCTCCTGCTCGGTCTGGTCGAGCGCCGCCAGCACTTCGGCCACCTCGGCGTCGGTGAGCAAGCCGACTCGGCCCAGCATCCGGACGTGGGCCCGCGACCCGGCAATGTCGTCGGGTGCCAGCCTCTCGTCGAAGCCGATGCTGGCGGTGTAGGCCATCAACTCGTCGGCGGGATCGCCGTCGAACCTGCCGTGCCAAAGCGTGCTCATGACGGGCCTGCCCGTTGGGCCAGGGTGCGCAGCCGCAGGGCGTGGAGCTTGATGAATCCCTCGGCGTCGGCCTGCTGGTAGGCGCCTTGGTCTTCTTCGAAGGTGACCACGGCCTCGTCGAACAGGCTGTCGTCGGAGCGCCGCCCGGTCACGGTCACGTTGCCCCGGTACAGCTTGAGCCGGACCGTGCCGTTCACCCGGGCCTGGGAGTGGTCGATGGCCGTTTGGAGCATCTGGCGCTCGGGACTCCACCAGTAGCCGTTGTAGATGAGTTGGGCGTAGCGGGGCATGAGCTCGTCTTTGAGGTGGGCCACCTCGCGGTCGAGGGTGAGGCTCTCCATGGCCCGGTGGGCCTTGAGCATGATGGTGCCACCGGGGGTCTCGTAGCAGCCCCGCGACTTCATGCCCACGTAGCGGTTCTCCACCAAGTCGAGCCGACCGATGCCGTTAGCCCCGCCGACGCGGTTCAGCTCGGCCAGGACTGCGGCCGGACTGAGGGGCTGGCCATCGATGGCGGTGATGTCGCCGCCCTGGAAGGTGAGCTCGATCTCGGTCGGGGTGTCGGGGGCCTTCTCCGGTGACACCGACCAGCGCCACATCTCTTCGGGAGGCTCGAACCACGGATCCTCCAGCGGACCGCCCTCGTAGGAGATGTGGAGCAGGTTGGCGTCCATGGAGAACGGTGAGCCGCCCTCACGCTCGGCTTCGATGGGGATGCCGTGCTCCCCGGCGTAAGCCACCAGCTTCTCCCGGGAGCCCAAGTCCCAGATGCGCCATGGGGCCACCACCGAGATGTCGGGGTTCAGGGCGTAGGCCCCCAGCTCGAAGCGAACCTGGTCGTTGCCCTTGCCGGTGGCCCCGTGGGACACGGCGTCGGCGCCGACCTCGGCCGCGATCTCCACGAGCCTTTTGGCGATGAGCGGGCGGGCGATGGAGGTACCCAGCAGGTATTCCCCCTCGTAGATGGCATTGGCCCGGAACATGGGGAACACGAAGTCGGCGGTGAACTCCTCCCGCAGATCCTCGATGTAGATCTCCTTCACGCCCATGGCCTCGGCTTTGGCCCGGGCCGGTTCCAGCTCCTCGCCTTGGCCTAGGTCGGCAGTGAAGGTGACCACCTCGCAGCCGTAGGTGTCCTGCAACCAGCGAAGGATCACCGAGGTGTCCAAACCGCCGGAGTAGGCCAGCACGATCTTGTTCAGTTTCTGGTTCACGAGCTCTCCTCAAAAGGGGCGGATTCTGCCGGGTCGGTGAGTCCGGCTAAGGAGCGGAAAAGGTCGGCCAATGCACCGCCACCGGCCCCTTCGGTGGCCACCACCAGCACAGTGTCGTCGCCGGCGACTGTTCCCAGCACTTGGTCTACCGCGGAGCGGTCGATGGCCGAGCCGACCACGTGGGCCGACCCCGGCGGGGTGTTCAGCACCACCAGGTTCCCGGAGCTGCCCACGGCCACCACCCACTCCCCCAGCACCCGCCGGAGGTGATCGTCGGGGGCGACCTGCTCGGAGGGCAGCTCGGGGATGGCATAGACCGACCCGCCGCCGGTGGGGACTTTGACCGCGCCGAGATCGTCGAGGTCGCGCGACACGGTGGCCTGAGTTACCGCTACTCCCTGAGCGGTCAAGAGGTCCACCAGATGATCCTGGCTGGACACCGACTCCTGCCGAAGGATTTGCGCGATCCGGTGCTGGCGCTGGTTCTTGCCCAATTTCATGACACTCCCAACAGCCAGGCCAACAGGCCGCGGGCGGCATGCATCCGGTTCTCGGCCTGTTGCCAAATCCTGCTCTGAGGGCCGTAGAGGACCTCTTCGCTGGCCTCCTGTCCGGGGTTGGCGGGCAGGCAGTGCAGGAAGATGGTATCGGCATCGGCTTGGCCCATAAGAGCCTCGCTCACCGAGTAGCGGCCGGCGAAAGCGTCGATTTTCTCGGAGGCCTGGGCCTCCTCGCCCATGGACACCCAGACGTCGGTGTACACCACATGCGCGCCGGCAACTGCCTCAATCGGCTCGTCGACCACCTCGGCGGCGATGCCAGTGGCAGCGATGCGATCCAGGTCGACACTGTCGAATTGGTAGCCAGGAGGCCCGGAGATCACGAACTGGGCGCCGGCCAAACCGGCGCCGATGGCCAGCGACCGGGACACGTTGTTGGCGTCGCCCACGAAGGCGATGCGGCAGCCGCTGATCTCGCCGAACTCCTGTTTGACGGTCAGCAGGTCGGCCAGCGCCTGCAAGGGGTGGGCCTGGTCGCTCAGCATGTTGACCACCGGGACCGAGCTGACCGTGGCCATGCGCCTGAGAAGGCTATGGGACTTCACCCTGGCACCGATGGCCGCATGGAAGCAGGCCAGGGTCCGGGCAACGTCTTCGGCGGACTCCCGCTGGTCGATTCCCACCTCGGCAGCGGCAACCGACACCGGATGGCCGCCGAGCTGCACCACCGCCATCTCCATGGAGTGCCGGGTGCGAGCCGATGGCTTCTCAAACAGCAGGGCCATGCCCTTGCCCTCCAGCGCCTTGGGAGGATTGGGATCGCTGGACAAGTCCAGAACTTGGAGCAGTTCGTCGGCACTGAGGTCGTCGACTTCGAGAATGTGGCGGATGCTGGCAGGAGGAGTTGTCGAGCTCATAGCCTCAACACCTTGTCGAGCACGGCCACGCCATGGGCGATCTCGTCATCGCTGATGATGAGGGGTGGCGCGATCCGCAATGAAGTAGCGCCAGCGGTGCCCAGCACCAGGCCCGCGGCCATTCCGGCGGTAACCACCTCGGCAGCAGGCCGCTCCTCAGCTAGTTCAACGCCCAGCAACAGGCCCCGACCTCGCACGCTGGTCACCCCGTCGAGCGCCTCCACGGCGGACCGCATTGTCTCCCCGGCGGCCGCGGCCTTTGCCGGCAGATCCAGTTCCTCCATCACTCCCAGCGTGGCCTTGGCGGCCGACGCCGCCAACGGCTGACCGCCGAAGGTGGTGGCGTGGTCGCCGGGCTTGAAGGCGGCGGCGGCCTCTTCCCGGGCCCAGCAGGCCCCAATGGGCATGCCGTTGCCCAGTGCCTTGGCGATGGTCACCACGTCGGGCTGGACCCCATCGTGGTGGTGGGCGAACCAGCGCCCGGTGCGGGCCAAGCCGGTCTGCACCTCGTCGAGCATGAATAGCAGGCTCCGGTCGTCGCACAGGTCGCGCACCGCTTGGAGATAGCCGTCGGACGGGACGTTGATGCCCCCCTCACCTTGAATGGGCTCTAACAGCACCGCCGCGGTGGTGTCGTCTATGGCCTTCTCCATCTCGGCGATGTCGTCCCAGGGCACATGGCGGAATCCCTCGGGCAGGGGCTGGAAGGCCTCGTGCTTCTCGGCTTGGCCGGTAGCGTGCAGCGTGGCCAGCGTCCGCCCGTGGAATGAGCGGCCCGCGCTGATCACGGTGTAGCGGCCAGGTCCGCCCCATTTGCGGGCCAGCTTGATGGCGCACTCGTTGGATTCAGCACCGCTGTTGGCGAAAAACACCTGGCCGGGCTCCCCGCCGATCAGGCGGTCGATGGTGCGGGCCACGTGCATCTGGGGCTCGGTGGCGTACAGGTTGGACACGTGGCACAGGGTGCGGGCCTGCTCGGCCACTGCCTCGGCCACCTTGGGGTGGGCATGGCCGAGGCTGCACACCGCGATGCCGCTCAAGAAGTCCAGGTAGCGGGTGCCATCGCGGTCCCATAGCCAGCACCCCTCTCCCCGCACGAACATGACCGGGGGCGGGCCATAGGTGGGCATGAGCGGGCAGGGCCCGGTATCAGCTCCCACCGCGTCGGTGTGGGTGGTCATGGAGAGTTCTCCTGTTCTTGATCGGGATCGGGGCAGACCATGGTGCCCACGCCGGCATCGGTGAACAGCTCCAGCAACAGGACATGGGGGGTTGTTCCGTTCACCATGTGGGCCGATGCCACGCCGCGGCGCACCGCATCGACGGCCGCCTCGGCCTTGGGGATCATGCCCCCAGCCAGCTCACCGGCGGAGATCATGGCCTCCAGAGCCGCAGGAGTGGTTTCGCTGATGAGAGTGGCCGGATCGTCGGGATCGGCGTACAGGCCCTCTACATCGGTGAGGAAAACTGCTTTGGCCGCTCCCAGGGCGCCGGCCAGGGTGCCCGCCACGGTGTCGGCGTTGATGTTCAGGGCTTGGCCGGTGGCGTCGGCCCCGATGGTTGACACCACCGGGATGAGATCTTCGTCGAGCAGGCGGTCGATGATGGTGGTGTTCACCGCATCCACGGTTCCCACAAAGCCCAGGCCGGGATGGCGGACCCGGGCTTGGAGCAATCCGGCGTCTTCGCCCGACACCCCCACGGCCAGCGGTCCGTGGACGTTGATGGCCGACACGATGTCGCGGTTGACCCGGCCCACCAGCACCATGCGGGCGATGTCCAGGGTCTCGGCGTCGGTGACCCGGAGGCCGTCCACAAACGTGGCCTCCAGGCCGAGTCGCTCCATCATCTCGCCAATCTGGGGGCCGCCGCCGTGAACCACCACTGGGCGGATGCCCACCGAGTGCATCAGCACGATGTCGGCCGCGAATCTGGCCAGGTGGTCGTTGTCCATGGCGCTGCCGCCGTACTTCACCACCACAGTGGCCCCCGAGAACCGCTGAATGTAGGGCAGGGCTTGGGTGAGCACCGCGGCGGTGGATTCAGGAGTGAGGCTCATGACGTTCCCATGTTCTCGTCGATGTAAGCGTGGGTGAGGTCGGTGGTGATGATCCGGGCCGAACCGTCGCCCATACCGAGGTCCACGTGCAGGTCGAGCCGACGACCGGTCATGTACTGGGCCAGTTCGGGAGGATGGGCTGGCTCACCGTGGTCGTACACCACATGGGGTCCGTAGGCGATGGTCAGCTTGGTGTGGTCGAAGGCCACCCCGGCGGCGCCCATCTCCGAGGCGATGCGACCCCAGTAGGGGTCTTGGCCGTACCAGGAGCACTTCACGAGCTGGCAGTTGGCGGTGTCCCGAGCGGCCTTGGCCGCCTCAGCATCGGATGCCGCTCCGGTGACCCGGAGGAACACCGTCTTGGTGGAGCCCTCCGCATCGTCGGCCATCTGGAGGGCCAGGCTTTCGCAGACGTCGGCGATGGCCTGGGTAAGTGCATCGGAATCGACCGGGCCGGCCTGGCCGTTGGCCAAGATCAGCACGGTGTCGTTGGTAGATTCGGCGCCGTCCACGGTGAGGGTATTGAACGTGTCCGCCACACCGGCTCTGAGGGCGTGTTGGAGGGTGTCGGGATCGGCGGCCGCATCGGTGACCAGCACCGCCAGCATGGTGGCCATGTTGGGTTCCAGCATGGCGGCGCCTTTGGCGATGCCCCCGACGGTGAAGCCGTCGCCGGCGACAACCACCTGTTTGGGAACGGTATCGGTGGTCATGATGGCCTCGGCCGCTTGGGGTCCGCCCTCGGCCGTTTGGGCGGCGGCCGCGGCGGCGATCCCGGCCGATACTGCGTCCATGGGCAGGGCGTAGCCGATCAGCCCGGTAGAGCACACCAGCACTTCCTCGGGGGCCACTCCCAGGGCGGCGGCGGTCTCCTTGCACATCTGGTGCGCGTCGGTCATTCCCTGCGCCCCAGTGGCCGCGTTGGCGTTGCCGCTGTTGAGGACCACCGCGGCGGCCTTTCCCCCCGTGGCCTCCAGATGCTCCCGGCACACCAGCACCGGGGCCGCAGTCATCTTGTTGGAGGTGAACACCCCGGCCGCGCTAACGGCGGCACCATCGGCGGTAACCACAATGGCGAGGTCGGGCTTGCCGCTGGGCTTGATGCCGCAGGTCACCCCTGCGGCGGTGAACCCGGGGACTTCGGTCACGCTCATGGATACACCCCCACTGCGGTCAATCCCGCGGTTTCGTCAAGTCCGCTGATGATGTTGGCGCACTGGATTGCCTGTCCCGCCGCTCCCTTCACCAGATTGTCGATGGCGCATAACGCCACCACGGTTTGCGTGCGTGCGTCGTAGCGGACGGTGAGATGGGCGGCATTAGATCCCTGCGTGGCCTTGGTAGAAGGCGGACGCTCGGACACGACGATGAACGGCTCGTCGGCGTAGAACTCAGCCAGCCCCGCGAGCACTGCATCGCTGGAGGTCTCCCCCGTCGGCTTGGCGTAACAGGTGGCCAAAATCCCCCGATTCATCGGCGCCAGGTGAGGGGTGAACAGCACCGATGCGCCCGAGGCTTGCTCGATCTCCGGAGTGTGGCGGTGGTCGAGCAGCCCATAGGCGGTGAAGTCCTCGTCGACTGCACAGAACGTGGTGTGAGCCTTGGGGGGCCGGCCCGCGCCAGAAACACCACTGGCCGCGTCCACGATGACCCCATCGGTCTGGATGAGGCCCAAGCGGACCAAAGGAGCCACCGCCAGCGCCGCAGCAGTGGGATAGCAGCCCGGCACGGCCACTGCGTTCGTGCCGGCCAACTCATCCCTGAACAGCTCAGGCAGGCCGTAGGCGAACTGGCCGAGAAGCTCGGGAGCAAGATGAGACTCCCCGTACCACTGCTGGTATTCCCCGGCGTCGTTCAGCCGGAAGTCGGCGGCCAAATCGACGGCGATCTTGCCCCGATCCAGAATGTCGGCAGCCATAGCCATGGACTGGCCATGGGGCAGCGCTAAAAGTGCCAACGCCACGTCATCCAGCAGAGCGGGGTCGTATTTCACAAACTCCTGGTCGGCACCGATGGCGGCCAGGTGAGGATAGAGATCAGCGACTGGCTGCCCCGCCTGGGTGTCGCCGGTCACAAAACGCACGTCGAAGGCTGGATGCTGAGTCAGCAACCGCATCAACTCCGCGCCGACATACCCCGACGCGCCGATGATCCCAATGGGGATCTGCTTGTCCATGGACACAATTATGCATAACTATGAATAAGTATTCAAGTCAATTGCAGCAGAAGTTCAGCCGCGGAGGGAGGCGTTGTGGACTGCTGTGACGGCGTCGATACAGGATTGGCGGGCTTTGGCCACCTCGGCGTCGTTGAGGGTGCGGTCGGGGGCTTCGAAGCGGAGGGTGAAGGCCAGACTGCGGTGGCCTTCGCCGAGTTGGTCGGAGCGGAACACGTCGAACAGGGCGACGGAGGCCAGCAGCTCGCCTCCGGCCTCGGCGATGGTGGCGGACACCTCGTCGGCCGACACCTCGTCGGGAACGGTAAAGGCCAGATCCACGTCGCTGGACGGATAGCGGCTGGGGGCTCGATACGGGGCCAGCCCCCGATCGGTTTCCAATAGAGCGCCGAGGTCGACTTCCAGCCAGGCCACCCGCTCGTCTATCTCATAGGCGTCCAGCACCTGCGGGTCGATCTCGCCCAGCGATCCGACCAGCTGGCCATCGGCCAGGACTTGGCCAGAGCGTCCCGGATGAAGCCCGTCAACTGGGCCGTTGACCACGCCGGGGCGGGCAACCGTCAGATGGCGGGTCAGGCGGCGCCACAGCGTGGTGGCTGCGGTGGCCTCTTGGCCAGCCAGGATCACGGCGAGGTGCTCATGCTCGTCGGGGAGATCCCCTCCCCCGCCGGGATTCACCCGGCCGATCTCGAACAGCGACACCCCCGTGGTGCGCCGAGCGGCGTTGTAGGCCACGGCCTTCAACAGGCCAGGACGCAGCGAGGTCCGCATGATGGACTCCTCGGCCACCAGCGGGTTGGTCACGGTGATGCCGTCGTCGCCGAGGCCGGCTCGGGCCAGATCGCCGGGCGCTAGGAAGGGCAGAGGCATGGCCTCGCTGATCCCCATGCCGGTGAGCAGTGCCCGGACCCGGCGGCGGTCGTGCTGTTGGGGAGAAAGCTCGCCGGCCTGCTCGGTCACCGGCACAGTGCGGGCGATTTTGGAGTAGCCGTGGAGCCGGCCCACTTCCTCGATCACATCGATCTCGGTGGACGAATCCAGCCGCCACGACGGGATGGTGACATCGAAATCCTGGCCGTCGCCTCCGGTCTCGCAGGCGAACCCGATGGGCTCGAGCAAGCTTGTCATCTCGGTGGTGCTCAGGCCGGATCCCAAGATGGAGTTGACCCGCTGGGACCGGACCCGGACGGTGATGGGCTCAGGGCGATTGCCAGCGGCATCGATCATGCCAAGGGCTGTAGTGCCCCCGAGCGCGGCGGCCAGTTCGGCGAAGCGGTCCAAGGCCAGGGGAATGATCTCGGGGTCGGCCCCCCGCTCGAATCGAGCCGATGCCTCGCTGCGCAGGCCGAGTCGGCGGGCAGTGCGGGCAATGGTCATGGGATCCCACCACGCGGCCTCCAGCAAGACTGACTGGGTATCAGCGGAAATCTCGGTGGAGGCGCCGCCCATGACCCCGGCCAGGCCGATGGCCTCGTCGTCGCGGTTGACGATCACCCCGTCGTAGGTAGTGAGAGCTCGCGCCGTGCCGTCCAAAGTGATCAACTCTTCGCCCCGATGGGCCATGCGAACCCCCAGCTCCCCGCCGGGCACCAGGTCGAGGTCGTAGGTGTGGTTGGGCTGGCCCAACTCGAACATCACATAGTTGGAAAGGTCGACCACCGCGTTGATGGGCCGCTGCCCCACGGCCAACAGGCGGTTGGCCATCCATCGGGGCGACGCTCCTGAGGGCACATTGTCGAGCACTCGCACCCCGAAGCGGCGACAAAAGTCGGGGGCGGCGATACTCACCGACGCCCGGTCGGCCGCGGGCGTTCCGGTCTCATCGACCTCGGGGGCCGCGACTGAGAAGGGCAATCCCAGGCGAGCGGCCAGATCGCGGGCCACGCCTATCACCGACATGGCGTCGGGGCGGTTGGGGTTCACCTCCAGATCGAACAACACGTCGGGGTGGATACCCAGCGCCTCGGCCAGGGGGACTCCCAGAGACAGGCCCCGTTCCAAGATCAAGATGCCCTCGTGATCGTCGCCCATGCCGATCTCGGCCCCCGAGCACAGCATTCCGTTGCTCCACTGGCCCCGCATCTTGCGGCGGGCGATCTCTATCCCGTTGGGCATGGTTGTGCCCACAGTGGCCAGCGGCACCAGGTCGCCCACCGCCATGTTGAATGCCCCGCAGCACACTTGGAGGGCCTCGCCGTCGCCGGCGTCCACATCCACCAGGTGAATGCGGTCGGCATCGGGGTGGGGCCGGGTGGCTAATACCTCGGCGGTCACGATGCCGTCCAGCCCCCGCCCCACATGGGAAAGCTCTTCAACGGCCAATCCAAGGTCGGACAGGACCTCAGCCAGATCTTCGGGCTCGCCGTCGATGTCGGGGGCGAACTCCCGCAGCCAGCTCAACAGCACCTTCACCGCGCTACCGCCTCAAGCATCGGAATGCGGGCCATCAGAACTGCCCCAAGAAGCGGATGTCGTTGGTCCACAGCTCGCGCAGGTCGTCTATGCCGAACCGGATGAGGGCCAGGCGGTCGATGCCGAAGCCGAAGGCGAACCCCTGCCACTGCTCGGGGTCGATCCCACAAGCCTCGAACACGTTGGGGTGCACCATGCCGCAGCCCCCCAGTTCCAGCCAGGTGCCGTCGGGGCGCTGGATGTCGAACTCAGCCGACGGCTCGGTGAACGGGAAGTAGGAGGGCCGCAGCCGAGAGGAGAAACCGGGGCCGAAGTAGGCGGCGGTGAACGCTTCGATGGTCCCGGCCAGATCGCCCAGGGTGGTGTGGCGGTCCACCACCAGCCCCTCGATCTGATGGAACACCGGCATATGGGTGGCATCGGCTGTGTCCTGGCGGAAACACCGGCCGGGGGCCACCACGTAGATGGGGGGCTCCTGGTTCTCCATCACCCGGGCCTGCACCGGGGAGGTGTGGGTGCGCAACAGGGTGGTGCCCGGCTCGCCGTAGTCCACGTACAGGGTGTCGTACATGTCGCGGGCCGGGTGCCCGAGGGGAAAGTTGAGGGCGCCGAAGTTGTACCACTCGCTCTCGATCTCGGGTCCTTCGGCTACCCGATAGCCCATGCCGACGAACACGTCCTCCAGCTCCTGCCAGGTCTGGGTGATCACGTGGAGGTGGCCGCTGGCGGGCTGCTCGGTGACCTCGGTGAGATCGAGTCGCTCGGCGGCCAGTTGCTCGGCCCGGGCGGCAGCCGACAGCTCGGCCTCGCGGGCGCTCAGGATCTCGTCGATAGATGCCTTGGCGGCGTTCAAGGCCTGTCCGGCTTGCTTGCGGGCGTCGGGCTCCATGTCGCCCAACGCCTTGCGGGCTGCCACCAGAGGAGAGCGCTTGCCGGCCATCGCGGTCCGTACCGCGCTCAGTTCCTCGAGGGTGGTCGCGGCCGCCGCCTGCCGTTCGGCCTCGACCACCAATTGTTCCGGCTCAGCCATCGGACTCCACTATGGCAACCCTTGTCCTTCAACACCGCATCAATTGGGCTTTGTGCGGTCTGCCAATTCTCCCTCAGAGCCGAGTCGGGTTTGGGTCAATTTTCCTCCTAAGGTTCTGGCATGGATTCAGGAGATTTGCTGGTTCGCGGGGGGACGGTGGTGGACGGCACCGGCGCACCCTCCTATGAGGCTGACGTGCGGGTGCGCTCCGGAGTGATCGCCGAGGTGGGACCGGGACTGCGGCCCGACGGCGAGCAGGAAGTCGACGCCGGCGGCGCATTGGTGACACCGGGGTTCATCGAGCCCCACACCCACTACGACGGATCGCTGTGGTGGGATCCCCACATCGACCCCATGCCCTCGCACGGCACCACCAGCGTGGTGCTGGCCAACTGCGGACTGGGCCTGGCCCCGCTTCGGGAAGCCGATCGCAACCAGCTCATCGAGTTGATGTGCTTTATCGAGGACCTGCCGACCGACGCCTTCGAGACAGCCATCCCGTGGACGTGGGAGACGTGGCCGGAGTACCAGGCCGCCAATGACGAGCACCCGACGGCACTCAATGTGGCCGCTTTCTTTCCCCACCAGACCCTGCGGATGTGGGTCATGGGCGCCGAGGCGTGGGAGCGGGCCGCCACCGAGGCCGAGCGGGCCGAGATGGCCCGGATGCTCGACGAGGGGCTGGGTGCCGGAGCCTTTGGGCTGTCGACCTCGCTCATGGACCTAGACCGCCACAACCGGCTGGTGCCCAGCCGTATGGCCGACGACCAGGAGTGGGGCGACCTGCTCGACGTGGTGGCCGCCCATCCCGGCGCCACCTTCCAGTTCGTGCCCCGGGCATTCGAGTTCGAGCACTTCCCCGGCGACATGGAGCGCATGGCCGCGCTGTGCCGGGATCGGGGTATCCGGGCCAACTGGGGCGGATTCTTTGCCCAAGAGAACCGGGCCAAGGAGCGCCAGATCTCGCTGGACTTGGTCGATCAGCTCAACGCCGAGGGGGGCCAGATCGCCACGCTGTACTCAGTGCGGCCCAGCTATGTGAACTTGCACTTCGAGCGTTCGATCATGTGGAGCGGGGTGGAAGCGTGGCACGAGCTGTGCAACGTGGATGGCGACGAGGCCAAGATGGCCATGCTGCGAGACGAAGACTGGCGAGAGCGGGCCCGCCACGACTGGGACGCCTGCACCTACACTCTGGCCCCCATCAACCGCCCCCACATGATCCTGCTGGCCTCCGACGAGCCCCGCAACGCCGAGTGGGCTGGACGCTCCATCGCCGATCTGGCCGATGCCCGGGGCGTGCACCTGTCGGACGCGGTGGCCGACTGGCTGCTGGACAACAACATGGGCACCCATCTCAAGACCCAGCCCCAGCCGGTGGACAATGAGACGCTGGCCGCCATGGCCCGCTCGCCGCTGACGGTGAACGGGGCATCGGATGCCGGGGCGCACATCCAGATGTTCGTCGGGGCAGGCGACGCCACCTTCTTCTTGACCGAGATGGTGCGCGAGCTCGGGCTGCTCACGATCGAGGAGGCGGTGCACTCGGTGACCGGCAAGCAGGCTGCATTCTTCGGCATTTCCGGCCGGGGTGCCGTGGCCGAGGGCATGGCTGCCGATTTGGCCGTGTTCGCCCTCGACGAAATCGATCTGGGTGACGAGGTCCGAGTCGACGACCTCCCCACCGGCAGCTGGCGCTACAGCCGCAAGCCGGCCGGCTATCGGGCCACCGTGGTCAACGGCGTACCCACCTGGGCAGGCGACCGGTCAACCGGAGCGCTGCCCGGGGAGTTTCTGCGCAACGGGGCAGTTGGCTAACCGTCTTCCTGCTCGGCCTCGCGGCTGAGTTCGGCTAAGTACAGAGCCCGAGTGGCCAGAACTTCGCGGGCCTCATTGGCCATGTCATCGTAGAAGTGTTCCCGGTAGGCCTTGTCGACAATGGTCGACACTGCGAACTGGAGGGCAGACAGCGTAGCGATGAATCCCGAAACCGCCAGCAGCTCCCAAGTGAGCACCAGCTCATTGCCGAACAAGCCGAAGCGGGCCAGGGGATCCAGCCCGTCCGATGCCACCCACGACACGATGGTGGCCTCCCTCACCGTCAGTAAGCCGAAGCCCACATAGAACGCCCCGATCACCACGCCAACAAGCAACACCCGCACCGCCTGGGCCACAAACATCAGCAGTCCCAAATTCACGCGGTCCATGCGGTCGAGCGGCGGAATGGCAGATATGGGCAAGTCCGTGGGCGGGGTCGCCGGCGCCAGCGGCGAATCACAGCCGTCGACTAACTGGCCCACCTGCTCCCAGTTGTCGAAGCGAGCCAACCCCACCAGCTCGGAGGGCACCCGAACCGCCACTGAGCCGAAGGCAATGAGTCCGAATACCCCCAGCACGATGGCGTAGAAGGGCCACGTGAAGTCGTGGGCCACTTGCCACACCTCGGCGTTCAGGAACAAAAAGGCGCTGAACACCAGAAGCAGCGGCAGAATCCGCCCGACCAACCGACCGATCAGGGCGATCTGGCTTAGGGAGTAGCCTCCGGCCCAGAACAGCATGGGTAGCAAGCCGAAGCTCACCACCACGTAGGTCCCAATGAGCAAGGCGACATTGATCAGTGCCAGACCCGCGGTGTCAGACAACCGGTCTTCAGAGAACAAGGCGGGCAGCACCGGTGGAACCAGCACGAACACGGCCAGTTCGATGGCACCCACCCGATCGGGAAGCTGGAACAGCCGACGGCCTCTTAGCCGATTGACCCCCGCCACTGCCCCCAGTGCGATGCCCGCGCCCGCCCAGAACACGCCGAATTGCGCCCAACCGTCGAATCGGTCGCCGAAGGAGGCGAAAATCTCGACCAGAAACACCAGGGCCAAGAACGGAACGGCCCGGGTAAACACACCAGTGGTGGCCCGGTAGTCGTGGATGACGTGGGGAACGCCCCGGTAGATGAACCAGCGTTCGGCGGCTTCTCGACGAGAGGTCATCGCCTCTGCCGCCCGTCAGTCCCCTTCGGGAATGGTGGGCACCTCGACGCCGGGGCCGTAGTAGATGAACAGGTTGGCGATCAGATCCTCGATGCCGTCCCGGGTGCCGCCCTTGGCCAGATCCACGGTGATGATGTTGCTGTTCACATGGATGGCGTCGATCCCACCCCGGTCGAACAAACGGCGAGCCAGTTCGTCCACCGGCCGCTCCCCGGCCACTTCCCGCCCAGCGGAGTAGTGCTCATGGCCGGTGCCGGTGATGCTCCGGTTGATCTCATAGCGGATCACTCCCGGACGGCTCGTCGCCCTCTCCACAACAGTCACCGGCTGTCCCATACGCCCCGAGATCGTACCCGCTTGGCGCAGCCGGACGGTCAATCAGAACGGCAGACCGAATACAACCTCTCAGCCCGGCGGCGCGTCGATTGCGAGAAAATGGAAGTGATGCGCAGCGAACCCACTCATCGCCGCTTGCTTCTGACGATTGCCACCATCGCGGCTGCTGCCCTTTTGTCAGGTTGCGTCTCAGCTGACCGAGAAGAGCCAATCGCTGAGGGAACTCCCACGACGTTGCCCACCCCAACCCCCACTTCTCCGGACCCAACCCCGACGCCCACCAGCCAACCCACACCCGACCCAACGCCACCATCCACCAGCCAACCCACACCCAGCCCAACGCCACCATCCACCAGCCAACCCACACCCGACCCAACCCCACCGCCCACCAGCCAACCCACACCCAGCCCAACGCCACCATCCACCAGCCAACCCACACCTGACCCAACCCCGACGTTGGCTGCCTCACCTTCCCCGCAGCCCCAGTCCACTTGGGAAGCCACCTCAACAACACCTGCTCCAGCTGCGCCGCAGTCCTCAGGATGGATCACTCTGGCCGAACTCCTCACCCTGGTCACTATCGCCACCGAACAGTCAGAGGGATACAACCGAGACGATTGGAATCACTGGATCGATGCCGACGGCGACGGCCTCGACACCAGGCAAGAAGTCCTCGCCGAAGAGGCGCTGGTTGATCCGTTGGTTGAAGGAGGAAGGATACGAGAGGGCCAGTGGTACAGCCACTACGACGGAGAGGAAATCACCGTGGCCAGACAGCTCGATGTCGACCACGTAGTGGCCTTGGCCGAAGCTCATCAATCAGGGGGTTGGGCTTGGGACGCTCTCACCAGACAGCTTTACGCCAACGACTTGTCGCTTCCTGAGCACCTCATCGCCGTATCCGCGGGCACGAATAGGAGCAAGGGAGCCAGAGACCCAGCCGAATGGCTCCCTCCCGATTCCGAAGCCCTATGCACCTACTTGGCTTGGTGGACCACCATCAAATACCGATGGCAGCTGACCATGGACCAAGCCGAGTACAACACCATCCTCCATCACGCCACCAACGACTGCGCCGACACCCAAATCGACCTAACCGCCGCCCAATCAGGGATCATTCGAGCCGATACGCGTGGTTAGCGCCAGTGAAGCCAGCCCTGAGTTCTCAAGACTCCAAATGACCAGGGTGGTTCCGCAAATGAAGTCGGAGCCGTTGGAATGGAGTTCAGCGGGAATGCCCGCCGTGTTGATATCCTTAGTCTGTGGCTAAGACATCTGTTTTTGTAGATAAAGATATCGCCCAGCAGGCCGCGGAGATCTTGGGGACGAAAACGTTGCGCGAGACCATTCATGCCTCCCTCCTGGAGATCATCAACGCCAAGCGGCGCCTTGAGCTGATCGGTCTGCTCAGCCAACCCGAGCGCTTCGATTTCGATGCCGCTGAAAACGCTTGGGGCGGAGACGAGTAGTTGCCGCGAACCACTTTTCTGGCTGACACCAGCGCTTTTTCCCGTCTGGCAAAGCCCATCGTCGCCTCAGCTGCTGCCCCCCTGATCGCCGAAGGGCGCATTACCGTGTGCGCCCCGGTAATCTTCGAACTCGGATTCAGTGCCCAAGGCCCTGCCGATCATCAAGAGCTCATGGAAGTGCTGACCGCGTTTCCCCATACTCCCACCACAGACGCCGACCACCGGCGAGCAATCGAAGTGCAGGGCCTTTTGGCTCAATCTGGTCAGCACCGGTCGCTTTCACTGGTGGACGCCCTTGTCGCGGCAATTGCCGAGGCCCGGCAACTCACCGTGCTCCACTACGACGCCGACTTCGAGCGTGTCGCCGCCATCACCGGCCAACCCCACGAATGGATCGTGAGGCGCGGCACTGCCGACTGATCCCTCAGAACGGCAGGGGCGAGCCGGGGCTGGTGCGGAGGTGGGGCCAGCCGTAGGTGTCCAAAAGGGCACAGGAGCGGTGAGTCTGCCGTGAATGCGTTATCTGTCCCAGAGCCAGTCCAACTCTGAGAAGGCGAGCGCATCGCCAAAACCTTCGATGTTGTCGCGGACGTTCAGTATCAGGCAGCGCTCGTCGCCCCCATTCTTCGGGCCTCGGAGACCCCGTCCGATCATCTGGAAATAGAGGTTGGGGCTGTACACCGGCCTAGCGACGATGATGGCGCGAGTCTTGGGGGCGTCGAAGCCCTCGCGGAACACGGCGTAGTTGACAAGCGCCTTTATCTCCCCACTTCGGAACTCCTCGACCACCCGTCGGCGTGTAGCTGGTTCGGTCGTTCCGCTCACGGGCCGGGAAGTGATCCCACTCCGGTTGAGAAGCGCGGCCAAGGTCTGCGCGTGCTCCACTGAAGTGGCAAAGATTAACGTCGGCCATCCGGGCTCGATGTGTTTCTCGTACGCCTCGATGATGTGTCTTGTGCGGTCCGTGTTGGCAGCGATTCGATCCTCTACGCTCTGAGGCAGCCAGCCTCTCCAGGATCCCCCCCGCTCAGACTCCGGCACGAATTTTCGCAACTCGTCCCAGTCGCTGTCACTCAGTTCAAATGTCCCTCCCTCAATCAACTCGTGATCAGCGCGGGCCAGCACTCCACCGTCCTGCAGCTCTCGGATGACCTCCTGCGGATCATCGCTGCTGAACGCTCCTCTATCCAACCGTTTCTCCCCGTAACGTCTCGCCAGCCACCTCGTTTCAGCTTCATCATGACCGCGGTAGGGAGTGGCGGTGAGACCTAGCAGACGGGGCTCCTCCTCGCCCTGTTGATACGTCAATCCGATCTCTCTCATTACCGAGGTAGATGTTGGCGCGATCGACCGGTGGGCCTCGTCAAAAATCACTATCTTGAAGTTCTTCAGAAACTCATATTCCTCGCTCCGGCGTGCGAGTCGCGAGTAGAGCGTCTGAACCGAGGCAACAACCACATGCAACTCGCTGGTGGGCAGGGGCGCGGGCTGTGCTCCCCACAGCCTCGAGATTCTCAACTGCTTTGCCTCAATCCCTTCACTTCTCCACACTCCTTCCCATGCCTCCACAGCTTGTTCGCACAGTTCGTCGCGGTCGGCAACCCAAAGAACTCCGCTCGGAAAGTCGTCATCGCGGATGGCTTCGACCACTGCCTGCACCGCAACACGAGTTTTACCCGAGCCGGTCGGCATGCTGATCATCCCGCGCTGACCGGCACTCTCGTTCTGGCCTGGGAGAAGCATCGCTCGTAGATTTGCTGCGACCGTCCTCTGGTAGGGGTGCAACTCTGGGAGCGATTGGGGCCCCACAACCTCCATGAACGGCGAACGGTGCCTTTTCCGCTCTCCAGCCCACTCGTCGGAAAACCCCAACGAGTGAACAAACTCCAACTCGATTCGCCTCCCAGCCCACTGCCGCGGCGGATTAAGGTGGCCCAGACTCGCTTTGAATTGTCTGAGGGCATCGGTGTGGTAAGTCGCGATCGCTGCTTCCGCTATATCGAGCCCTGTCAAGGGCCCCTGCTCTTCCTCCAGCACAGCCAAAAGCGAGCGCGGGAGTCCTGAACGCAGGCAACCTTCGCCTACAGCCGCGAGTAGGCGCTCTGCGTCGGTAGAACACTGGCGAACCTCTCTGCGCCGGGCTTCTACTTCAGCCGGGGTTCTGCGCTGCAGGATGGCCTTTATGTCTGAATCTAGAAGCCTAAGTTCTAGTGAGTCCGACACGAGCTTTAGCGCTCTGTACTCATCGTCGTCAACGCCAATCGCGAGATAGATGTTGGGAGCTTGGAAAGAGCAGTCAGTTTTGTGGCCAATGACATCGATTCGCTCGCAGGACACAAGACAACTCTCAACCAGATCAGGCGAAAGCCAGCCTTCCAGCCCCGGCCATATGTCAATCAGTGGAACCGGCTCCCCCTCGCCGAAGATCTCCGGAGATGGTTCGGAGAGGTCGAAGGTTTCCTTGATCTTGTCGGCACTCGGGTGTCGCAATAGCGTATGCAGAGCAGCCAGATTCTCTGGCTCAGGTCCGAGGGCATCGGCAAGCGGCACTATTCCGCCTTGGGTTTGAATTCGTCCATGCTCTCTGAGCAATTGAATCTGGAGCGACTCAAAAGGTGCTTTCGGGTACTTGTCCTGAGTCTTGTGCCACATCAGCCAAGGGCCGTAACAGGCCTCTATTCCTAGCAGAGAATCTGTGTAGAGTGCCTTTCCTACCTCGGATAGGACAGGGAACACGTCTAGGGGCCCTACCTTCCCATAACTCAAGAATTCCAAAAGTTCACTACGCGGCCTGCTCGGCAAGTCACCTCGTCTTCGATATTTTTCCCTCTGCTTCTCTTGGTACCGCTTAAACACGCGCTCAGTGTTCAGCTCATACGCGTTGGTCGGTGCATCTACAACTCCTAGCTCCTGAAGCAATTCGCAATCAGGCTGATGAAAGACAACGTCAACTGTCACCCCGCCATCACGACTTCCATCGCCAGGGACAATTTTGCCTGGCATCAAGACCAAGTGGAGTTTGTTCCAATGGCCGGCACAGGTTCGAACATGCAGC
This sequence comes from Candidatus Poriferisocius sp., assembly GCF_965204015.1. Taxonomy (GTDB): domain Bacteria; phylum Actinomycetota; class Acidimicrobiia; order Acidimicrobiales; family Bin134; genus Poriferisocius. The sequence continues at coordinate 735,997 of NZ_OZ241965.1, forward strand.
AGCCTCTGCCATCGAGGATACTTCTTGACTATTGCGACAGCTTCACTCGTATCCAGAGCCCGGGATGTCTTCCAGAACGACTCGAGAAGATCAGGATCTATATGTTGACGGTACTGGCACGCGACTATCTGCTCCATTACCTTCTTGAACCGAATCTCAGGTGATGGCTGTTTCAGCCCCAGTTCCTTAAGCACTGCAAGGGTGTTCGCATCGTTCACCAAGTCAGGATGAACGATAGACATGGCTTCATTTGCACCGATAGCAGTCGGTGAATCGTAGGGCAGGAAGACCTCTTCTGGATCGGGTGGCTGCCAGCCTCCCGCAGCTGTCAGCACTACCCTGCCAAGGCGCTCGTGGGTTCGTACATCCTCTGCGATAAGCGCAATGGTCTGAATTGCTGCGATCGAGGCTCGAACCAAACTCTCTTGATCTGCTGGGTCCGTGGATTCCACAAGAGCTTCTATCCAAGCAGCGAGACTGGACCGTGGCGGCTTGTAGCCCCATTGTTCTAAGCCTTCGGGATGATGTAGACGATCAATCCTGGCCAGCCGGTCGCGTGTCAACGCGCTGTGGTGGAGCCAGTCCACGGGCCGCTCTGGATGGGATGCCCAGCTCTCAAGGGCGACCTTGCTTTCTTGAGCAGCAGGCTTGAGTTCCTGTGGAGGGTATGACAGCTCCCCCCGAAAACGCAATCGTCCTTCCTGATCTGGAACGATCTCACGGTTATGAAGGAAGCCAAAGAGGGCCCGTCGGAGAAAGTCCGCGTGAGGATTGTCCCCTCTCTCGATACGACGAGGTAGAGCATCCAAGTGGCGGGCAGGATCGTCGGCGCCCGCTAGCTTTGGCAGCTCATCAGCGATCAACTCCGCCGCTGACTCAATCAGATCGTCGTTGTATGGACCTGGAAGAAGGTTCTGGCGATCCGCATTGGTTTTCCAAGGTGCGTTCAAAATGCCGGGAACGAGACTCGCCGTGAGGGTGGGAAAGTGTGCCCAGAACTCATTAAATCTCTCCGACCGATCAAGTGGCGCGGCCCACCAGATGGGTACCTGATTGCGATCATCGCCGGGATACGGATCAGCTCGGGCCTCATCCGACAACTCATGAGACCGCTTGAACAACATCCACCGACTCGTCTCGTCTCCATCGCTGAGGATGCACTCATCGCCAGCCCTTTTCAATTCCACCACGCGGCTCAGCTCCTCTGAACCGCCAGCGATCACCAGCCTCTCGACATGAGGTACAAAGAGAATGAACTCAGAGGGGAATTTCTTGATCTGCTCTCGAAGGTCCCGATGCGCTCCGTTTATGAGCGGCAATCGAACAATGTTTACTGCCCAGCCCATTAATTCACGGAGGATTTCGTCCTGCTCCCAGCACTCGATCGGGTGGATGGGCTCGGGAAGACGCAGAACCGGACAAGAACTTGCCCCTGGCACCGCTTCCAATATCAGGTTGCGAGCACGTCTGCGATCAAACCGGAATGAGCCCGACCTGCTGAAGAACTCGGGCGAGTTGCTAACACCCAGAACGGCCTTGAAGCCGAGACCAAAGGTGCCGATCTGCTCGCTGCCTCGCTTGGGAGACATGTGGGAGAACATCAGCGCCCGCACGCCTTTGTGGTCGATCGGATAGCCGTTGTCGGCGCAATAGAGGCAGTTCTCTGTCAGACGGACCTCAATGCGCCCCCTATCAGAGACTCGGGTCGGGCCTCCACCCTTCTGAACAGATTCGGGAGGCACCAGCGCATCCGAGCCGTTCTGGATCAATTCGTATAGCTGACGATGTTGGTAGCCACCCTGCGCTGTGTCCTGCTCAAGCTTGGCGTGCTCCTCCACATAATTCGGCTGTTGACAGTACGAATTGAAAGTCCTGTCTGATTCCCTGGCGATATATCTGCCCAGATCGCCGTCGGGCCCAGCCCATCCATCCTGCAGGGAATATGTCTCGTCGTGTTTCATCCGGCTGCCCACTCTAGAGGGTGTCTGAAGGGCGGGCACCTAGCGAGATCCAGGATCTTGCGCCTCCCTCAACCCGAGCGACTATCCAACTACGGCATGGAAGTGGTGCAGAGGAACGAGATTCGATTACTGGGAGCTAGGAGGCGGCTTCTGGCTTCCGCTTCCGGCGTCGCCAGAAGAACAGTTCCTCCGGGAAGATACCTTGGGCAGCAGTGACGCTCTCGAATTTGATGATGTCTTCGAAAACGTCCTGCTCTTCGGCCTCGGTATCTTTGTCCGTCGGCTCCATAGTGGTCATGCTAGCTCGCTAATCGTAAGGAGCAGTGTGGCGAGTCCTGCGATCAGAACGGCAGGGGCGAGCCGGGGCTGGTGCGGAGGTGGGACCAGCCGTGGGTGTCCATGAAGGCCCAGGAGCGGCGGTGCAGGGGGGTGGGGCCTTGGGCGGTTAGGGCGGCTTTGTGGCGGGGACAGGGGTAGCCCTTGTTGCTATCGAAGTTGTAGTCGGGGTAGTCGCGGGCCGCGGCCCTCATCATGCGGTCGCGGGTGACTTTGGCCAGGATGGACGCAGCGGCGATGGACAGGCAGGTGGCGTCGCCTTTGACGAGCGCTCGGGTCTTGCCGTTGCCTACGAAATCCCAGCGGCCGTCGACCAGCACGGCATCGGCCTCGGGACCCAGGCCGTCCAGCGCCCGTCGGGCGGCCAGCCGCTGGGCGGCTGACATGCCCAACTCGTCGCACTCGTCGTTGCTGGCGTGGCCTGCGGACCAGGCCACGCACCAGTCGGCGATCCGGTCGAACAGCCCCTCTCGTTCGGCTTCGGTCAAGAGCTTGGAGTCCCGCACTCGGTAGACCCTCCGATCGGTGGGCAGCACCGCGGCCACCAAGGTCAAAGGCCCGGCCCACGCCCCCTTGCCCACCTCGTCCATGCCCACAACCACCTGGTGGCCCTCGGCCCACAGAAGGCGCTCAACCGCCAACGTGGGGGCAGCCGACTTGAGTGCGGCCCGCATCTCTTCAAGGTAGCTATTGGGGTGCGGCCAACAGCGTTTCTCCGGTCGGTTCCTGGCTTGACCAGATCTCGTCCAGGGCGGGGGCTCGCACTGTGACCGGAGTCTGGCCGGAGCGGGAGTCGAGCTCCCACAGCAGGGCGGGGCGGGGGCCGTGCCAGCGGATGGCATACGACATCAGGCCGAACCGGGTGGGCAGGTCGTAGACGGCCAGGGGACCGCCCCGCCAGCCAGCACGGAAGCCGGGTGCCAAATCCAGAATGTCACCGTGGTCGGCCACGAGCTCGGCCCGCAACCCTTCACTAGAGGGCTCCGTAGAGGGAAGGTTGAGACCCCGCAGGTCTTGAGCGGCCCGATCTTGGCCTGCGGCGATCAGGAGGCGCTCGACCGGCTCCACCGGCACAGCTGCGCGAATGCGGGCGGCAGCCTCAACCGCCTCGGCCACGGCCTCAACGAATCGGACGGCGGCCTCTTGGTCGCCTGTCAGGTCATGGTGGACGGTAAAGGCCTTCAACCGCTCGGTTGGCGCCTCGGTGGTCCAGCGGGCGGCGATCTCGTCCAGCACCAGTTCGGCATCGTCGTGGTAGCCGTGATGGTCGAGTCGCACCGACAGTTCGCAGAGTTCGGCAGCGTCTAGGGTCTCCATACGGCCGGTGCGCCCCAGCCATCGGCGGCGATTGCGGTCGATGCGCCGAGCCAAGCCCTCATCGGGCACTTCGATTCGGGCACCTCGGTCCAGGTGGGCCTGCCAACCCCGCACCACCGCCTCGGCATCAGGCAGGTCGGATGGTGCCGGCACCGCGCCCCGACCCAGCGATGCGCTTACCGCTATCCGGGCGGTATGGGGCAACGGCCACACCGCGGCGGCCACGTCGCGGCCCTTGCCGTCCAACCCTGTCGTAGCCCCGCCTTCAACCTCAAGCAGGGCCTCCACCTCGTCAGGCCCGACCACAGCACCCGCTGGCGGACGATCCCACGACAGCTTCGGCTGTCCCCCGACGGCTACCCCGGTCTGGTCCACTGTCAGCACCGCCCCCGGGGCCCGCACCACCAGTGCGACTGCGAAAGCAGTAGCGGCCTCGTTGCCGACCTCCACCACCGCCACCGCAGGCCCCCCGCCGGCGGCCACCGCCCAGACCCGTTGCACCGCGTCTCCGTCGGGCACTTTCATGCGGGTTTCCACTACCGCACCGGCCCCCACATCGTTCTGGCGCACGGCGGCCTCCTGCGACGCCCGGTGCCAGCGATCTGAGGCCCCTACCCACCAGTCCAGCGTCCATTCGCCGGAACCGGGGCGGACCAACCCCCGGGCATCTACCTCTCCCCATCCGGGCGCGCCCAAGACATCAAGGGACTTGTTGGCCATCAACACCGTCTCATCAAGAAGACCGCGTCACGAACCGCCAGAGCCGGCGCAGCGGCGACCCCTTGGAATCCGCCTTCTCCGGCCACAATCGGCGGAAACGCGACGCCCTGGTCGCCTCTGGCTCGGGGCGGGTTTGGCGCCCCATCAGCACCATCGATGCCTCGGCCGCGGTCCGCGTGCCCTTGATCACCGCATGCACCTCGGTGCTGATGGGCATCTCCACGCTGTGCTCGGCGGCCAATTCCACCACTACCCCCGCGGTGAACACCCCTTCGGCCACCTGGTCCATCTCGGCCACCACCGCTTTGGCCTTGCGGCCTCGTCCGAGCTGCTCGCCCACATGGCGGTTGCGACTCTGGGGGCTTATGCACGTGGCCAGCAGGTCGCCCATCCCAGCCAGACCAGCGAAGGTGTCGGCTCGACCGCCCATGGCAGTACCCAGACGGCCCATCTCTGCCAGCCCCCTGGTAATCACCGCTGCTCGGGTGTTGTCCCCCGCACCGAGGCCGTCGACCATGCCCGAAGCCAGGGCGATCACGTTCTTGAGGGTGCCGCCCAGCTCGCAGCCGATCACGTCGTCATTGGTGTAGACCCGGAAGCGATCGGTTGTGAACACCCCCTGGAGGGCGGTGGCCACGGTGTCGTCCGCCATGGCCATCACCGATGTGGCCGCGTGTCCGGCCAGGATCTCCTTGGCCAGGTTGGGGCCGGTGAGGGTGCCCGCGGGGTGGGCCGGCGCCACCTGGTTGATGATCTCGGTCATGCGTTGGCGGGTGCCCCGCTCTAGCCCCTTGGTGAGGCTCACCACCGGTACCCACGGCCGCAGATGAGGGGCCACCTTCTCCAAGACTTGTCGGAACGCGGACGACGGAATCCCCATAACCACCACCTCGGCCTCCGCCACGGCCTGCTCCAAGTCGGTGGTGGCCCGCAGACGGGGATGCAGCTCGAAGCCGTCCAGATAACGGGGATTGACGTGGCGCTCGTTCACGGCGGTGGCCGTCTTCGGATCGCGGCACCACAACACTGTGGGCTCGTTGTGCGCGGCCAGATGGGCAACCGTGGTGCCCCACGAGCCTCCGCCGATGACCGCGACCCTGTTCGACATAGGCATTGAGCGTAGACGGGTCAGTACCAAAACAGGCCAGTGGTACTGCGTATGGGCCACCTGAGCCGATAGCCGTAGACTCCTGCGGGTGAGCCCAGGGCCGACGGTGGCGGTGTTGATCCCGGTGAAGGCGTTCGCGGAAGCCAAGCACCGGCTGGCGCCTGCTCTGGGGGCCGAGGAACGGGCCGCTTTGGCCCGCGACATGGCCACCCACGTGGTTCAGTCGGCCGTGCCGCTGCCGGTGGCCGTGGTGTGCGACGACGACGGTGTGCGGGATTGGGCCGACTCCGTCGGGGCCGAGGTGGTGTGGCGTCCCGGCACCGGGCTGAACGGCGCGGTGCGTAGCGGGGTGGACCACCTGCGAGACGCCGGATACCACCGGGTGATCGTGGCCCACGGAGACCTTCCGCTGGCCGGATCGCTGGCACCGCTGGGCGACTGGCCGGGCATCACTCTGGTGCCCGACCGCCGCAACGACGGCACCAACGTGATCGCCCTGCCCAGCGACTGCCCGTTTGAGTTTTCCTACGGTCGAGGCTCGTTTGCCCGTCACATGGCCGAGGCTCAGCGGCTGGGCCGCAGCCTGCGCATCCTGCGCGACCCCGCCTTCGGACTCGACATCGACCTTCCCGCCGACCTCAACGAACTGGCCGTGAGGGCGTGAAGTCGCACGACCTGGCCATCCCCGAGCGGGCACTGGCCATCGGCGCCCACCCCGACGACATCGAGCTGAACGCCGGAGCAACCCTGGCGAAATGGGCTGCCCGCGGCTGCGAGGTGAGTCTGCTGGTGTGTACCGACGGCTCCAAGGGAACCTGGGATCCCAATGCCGACCTGGACAAGCTGGTGGTGGTGCGCCAAGACGAGCAGCGCGAGTCGGCCCGGCGGCTTGGTGCTTCCGACGAGGTGGTGTTCTTGGGCTGGGTCGACGGGGAACTGGAGTCTGGTCCAGAACCCCGCCGACAGGTGGCCTCGTGGATCCGGACCCTGCGCCCCACCGTGGTGCTAGGCCACGACCCGTGGCGACGATGGCGGCTCCATCCCGATCATCGCCACGCCGGCTGGCTCACGGTCGACGGCATCGTGGCGGCTCGCGACCCCCATTTCTTCCCCGAACTGGGCCTGGCCCCCCACCGCCCCGACGCCCTTTTGCTGTTCGAGGCCGACGAGCCCGACCACGCTGAGGACGCCGCTGGCTTCGAGTCGGCCAAGGCACGGGCCGTCGAGGCCTTCGTCAGCCAATATGAGACCACCCTGGACCTGCCCCCTAACCCCAGCCACGCCGACCTGGCCCGATTCCACGCGTGGGTGGCCGACAGGCTGGCCCAGGCAGGCGCAGAAGCTGGATTGGCTTCCGCCGAGCTGTTCAAGCTGATCGACGACCTCTAGAAGCTGCTAAGGAGTTCCCATGCTGCAAGACCAGAAGATCCTCATAACCGGCATGACCGGCCAGATCGCCCTCCCCATGGCCGCCTATCTGGCCGAGCACAACGAGGTATGGGGAATCGCCCGATTCAGCGCCGAAGGCAGCCGGGAGATGGTGGAGGCCGCCGGGGTTCACACTGAGGTTGCGGACGTGGCTGACGGGGACTTCTCGATGCTGCCCGACGACTTCGACTACCTGGTCCACATGGCGGCCTTCCAGGGGCAGGGCCTGGACTACGACTGGGCCATTCAGGTGAACGCCGAGGGAACCGGCCTGCTCATGGCCCACTGCCACAAGGCCAAGGCCGCCCTTATCGCCTCCACCTGCTCGGTGTACCACCCCCACCCCGACCCGTGGCACCTCTACACCGAGACCGACCGCATCGGCGACTGCCACGCGGTCCACGCCCCCACCTACTCGATGTCGAAGATCGGCGGAGAGGCGGTGGCCCGGACCATGGCCCGAGCGCTGAACTTGCCCACCACCGTTGCTCGCATCAACGCCAGCTACGGGCCCAACGGCGGGCTGCCGGTGTACCACATGGACTGGCTGATGAACGATCTCCCAATCCGGCTGCGGGCCCCAGCGCCATCGCCGTACTCCCCCATCCACCAGGATGACATGAACGCCCAAGTGGAGCCGCTGCTGGCCGCGGCGTCGGTCCCGGCCACGGTGGTCAACTGGGGCGGCGACGAGCACGTCAAAGCCGAGGATTGGGTGATGCATCTGGGCGAGCTCTCCGGGAAGATGCCCGAGGTCGTCTACGACACCTTCCCCGGCTCACAACCCGGGGCGGGGGCCGACCCGGCCAAGCGGATTTCACTCACCGGTCCGTGCCAGGTGAGCTGGCGTGACGGTCTGACTGGGGTCTACGAAGCCCGCTATCCCGGCGGCCAGCCCGCCCCCGGCATCGGCGGCGCCGAGCGCCTCACCGCCGCCTACGGCAACGACTAGCCCAGGCGAGAGGCCAGCAAGCGGGCCAGCTCCCGCGGCTGGTCGCCCTGGATGCTGTGGCCGGCGTCGGCAACTACCACCACCTCAGCTTCGGGCTGACGGCGCAGTAGCTCCTCAACGTCCTCGTCGCCCACCACGCCTGAATCTGCCCCCCGATACAGCACCACCGGGCACTCCAGCGCATCCACCGCGGTCCACAGATCGGAGAACTCGGGGCTGCCGCTGCTTGGTTTAGCCGGATCGTCCATCTTCCAGTCTCGGACCGGGTCCCAACGCCAAGTCCAACTTCCGTCATCCTGCTCGAAGGCGTTGTGGATGATGCCCCGCCGTAGCGACGATTCAGTGCGAGTGGGGTTGAACTCCATGGTCCGACCCAAGATGTCGTCGAAGCTCTCAAAGGTCTGGGGTCCGGAGATGAACTCCACGATGGGCTCAGCTTTGGCGTGGTCCGTGCCGGGCGTCACGTCCACCACCGCCAGCGACGGCACCAGATCCGGGTGGCGCGCGCCCAGGCAGATCGCGGTCAACCCACCAAGCGACATGCCCACCACCAGCTCAGCCTGCGGGGCCAGCTCACGGATGGCAATCGCCAAGTCATCGGCCATCGATGGCGGCCAATAGTCGTGCTCGGGACGCCAGTCAGAGTGCCCATGGCCGGGCAGATCTATAGCAACAGCGGGTTCTCCCAGAGCCAGCACCACCGTGTCCCAAGTGTGGGCGTTCTGGGCGCCCCCGTGCACCAACACCACTCGGGCTGCTGCATCTCCCCACACGATGGCGCTCAACCCAAGCCCGCTGGGCAACTCCACCCGGCGGCGCTCCACCGGAGGCGGCCCATCCCAGCTGAACCCCACCTCAATGGCATTGTCCGCCAGCATGGAAAACTCGTCATAGCCCGTCATCTACATCACCCTGCCGGTGTTCGATTGTCGCTGCCAACTACTAGTGTGACATCACGATGAGCGTTTCTTCCTGGGAGCCCGACCCAACCGGCCGCCACCAATATCGCTGGTTCGATGGCGAAGAGTGGACAGGCCAAGTAGCCGACGACGGCGCTCAGTCAGTCGATCCAATCACCTCTAGCGAGGCGAACCTCCCTCGCAATGCGCCACCATCGCCGCCTCCACCTCCGGGGTCGGTCCCGGGAGTGTCAATGCCCGATTCTGGGTCAGGTACCCCCGACCCACTTTCGATGCTGGCATCGAAGGGGCGGCGGTTCGGGGCGTATCTGCTTGAAATTCCATTGACAATCGTGACCCTGGGCATTGGCTACCTCATTTGGATGCTTATCGTCTGGGCACGCGGCCAGACCCCGGCCAAACAACTGCTCAAAATGAGAGTGGTGCGGTTGGAAGAGCGCAGAGCCGCCCACTGGGGATGGATGGCTCTGCGTAACTTTGTGCTGGCCATGCTGATTGGCATTCCCTTGGAGTTGATCTTTCCTGGACTCAGCATTCTCTGGCTGTTGGCCAACGCAATTGCCCTGCTAGTCAGCAGCCGGAATCAAGCACTATGGGACATGATGGTGAAGACGGTGGTGGTTCACGACCCCAACTACCTCTTCGACCGTCCCCGCCGCTCGTCGCAGACTGGGACAAACGACTAGTTGGACTATTGGCCCCCAACTGAGTTGTGAGCAACCCCGCTTGGCTTCCTGACCCCACCGGGCGTCACCAGTACCGCTGGTGGGACGGCGAAAGGTGGACCCACCATGGCGCCGACGACGGCGTTGCCACCAGCGATCCGGTCACAGGCCTCGACGCCCTGCCTACCCCTTCTGATCCACAGGCCGCTGAGGCGGGACAATTTCATTTCGGCGGCCGAATGGCCGAATTCGGCGACGGGCGGAGCGTGACGCTGGCCAGTCCCGGCGCTCGGCTCGGGGCGAAGCTCATCGACTCTTTCCTGGTCTCCACGCCACTTGCATTCCCCGCATTCTTCACAACAGAAGGGGACATCAACTGGGGCGATTTCGCCGGTATTTTCGTAACGTCACCAACCGTTGAAGATTGGATTTTCTTCGGGGTGGTGTTGTTCATCAGCTTCGTCTACGAGGTCGCGTTCACTGCCACAAAGGGCCAGACCTTGGGCAAGATGGCCGCGGGGATCAAAATGGTAGGAATCAAGGACGGCAGCATCCCCGGTGTCGGCATGGCGCTGCGCAGGTGGTCTATCCCCAGTTTGCTGGGCCTGGTCCCCTTCGCCGGGTTGATCTTGGCCCCACTGTGCTTTCTCGCTCTGACCTGGCACCGGGACCGCCGAGGATGGCACGACTTGGCCGCAGGCACCATGGTCGTCAAAGTGAACCGGGCTGCCTCCCCCAAAGCGGCCTGGGCCCGCACAAGAACCGGCCAACCGGTCTTACTGGCCACCCCAGGCGCCCGACTCGGAGCCCGAATGATCGACTTCTTGGTCATGTCTTTCTTTTGGCTTGCCCTGATTTTCCCCATTGGCTTCGCTCTCGATGCCCTGGACTTTTGGGACGACCAATCCTGGCCCGGGACAGCGATCTATTGGCTCATAGTTGCCCCCGTTTTCATTGTTGGCTTGCTCTACGAGGTCACGATGATCTCGGCTGGAGGGCGAACACTGGGGAAGATGGCCACTGGAATCCATGTCATCCGCAAAGACACTGGAGGCAGGCCAGGACCCAGCCGATCGATCCGTCGCTGGGTCATACCTGGGCTGCTGCTTCTGATCCCATTCGTTGGATGGCTGGCGACGCTGTTTTGCCGTCTCTCCCTCACCTGGGGCAAAGAGCGTCAGGGTTGGCACGACAAGGTCGGGGGAACCCTCGTCGTTGTGAGGCAATCCCGACAACCAACCACCGGGCTGGCAAGTGTCGAATTGCCAGCCCACGGCTAGCCTGAGTCCGCTATGGGTGTTTCTTCTTGGGAGCCCGACCCGACCGGTCGCCACCAGTACCGCTGGTGGGATGGTGAGAATTGGACCGACCAAGTCGCCGACGACGGGGTCCAGTCGGTCGATCCCGTCAGTTCCACTGAGGCAGGGCTCCCCCTAGAAACGCCCCCGTCAGCGCCACCGCCTGCTGGCCCGACTTCAGAAGAGTTCGACAGCGGCCTCAGCATTGAGCAACCCGAGTTGTCGAGAATGCTGGCGTCCCGAGGTCAGCGTTTCGGGGCCCTGTTTCTCGAGCTCCTGCTGGCCGTAGTCACACTGTTGATCGGCTGGCTGATTTGGTCGCTGATCGTCTACGCCCGAGGCCAGTCGCCAGCCAAGCAGGTGCTGAAAATGAGGGTGATCCGTCTGGAAAGCCGTTGTTCGGCCGATTGGGGATGGATGGCCCTGCGCGAATTGGTGCTGAAGGCGGCGGTCATCTTCTTCTTGGCCGGTGTTTTTCTTTTGGGCATCATCTGGGTCATCGTCAATGGCATCGTCCTGCTGAACAACGACCGCAATCAGACGGTGTGGGACAAAATGCTGAAGACCGTGGTCATCAGCGACCCCCACAACCTCTTCAAACCGGTCCCTCAGGCGCGCTATCCACAAGGCAGCTAACGCCGATGTCACCTAGGTCGACGCAGACTGAGCCACGGGTCGGTTGACAGCCACCGGTTAGCCTGACCTCCGCATGAGCAACCCCGCTTGGGAGTCGGATCCCACCACCCGCCATGAGTACCGCTGGTGGGATGGCGAGAAGTGGACAGAGTATGTGGCCGACGACGGGGTCCAATCGCTGGACCACCTAACCGGGGCGGAGAATCTCAAACCGCCGAAGAGCCGAACAGCCCCGCCAGCACCTCAGACATCGAATCAATCCGACCAGAGCACCCCGGATTCTCGCCAGTCCCAGGAACTGGCTACTCGCTTTGCCCGATTCGGCGCCCGGCTCATCGATGGGCTCATATTCGTGGCATTCACCATTGCCTTGCTCTTTGCCCTTCACTTCATCGATGTCAAGCCGATGCCACTCGACGAACTATCCGACTCAGACACTGCCGATGAGTTCTTCGACCATTTGCAGGACTATTCCGAGAGCATTCAGTCGGTGGGCATCTGGCTAGCTGCCATAGGGGCTATCTACGAGATTGCATTCACAGCAATGCGGGGTCAGACACCGGGGAAAATGGCTACCAGAATCCAGGTAGTTCGAGCCGACGACCTCTTCCAGCCTGAATGGGGCCGGCCTCCGACATGGGGCAGTTCACTCGGTCGCTGGGCCCTGCCATTTGTTCTGGGTCTTCCTGCATGGTTTGTTCCGTACGTTGGAGAGATTCTGGTGCTGCTTTGCTACCTCTCCCTCGTGTGGGATCGAGACCGCCAGGGTTGGCATGACAAGGCCGCGAAAACGTTCGTCGTCAAAAAGCAATAAAGCGAGAGCATCCGACGCTCAGGCGCGGCGTTATGAACCGGAGATCATCCTTTTCAGGGGTCCCACGAGTTCGCCGTGGAGGTCGAGCTGGTCGCGGATGTAGCCGGGGGACAGACCGACTACGTGGATGCGGATGTTGATGGTGTCGGTGCCGGTGGCGGCCATCTCGGCGTGCAATCGCTCGGCGACTTCGGCGCCGTCGTCGGCCAGAACGGTGTTGGCGCCTTGGTCCCAGCGGGCCATGGTGCCCTCGGTGGTGTAGGTCCGGTATAAGTCGAGCTGGTTGTCGACGGCCTCGCCGGGGGGGCCGCCGATCCACACTCGGCGGATCAGGATCTTGGGGCCGGTCCCCCCGGCCTCGTCGTAGGCATCCGACAGCGCCCGGACGTGGTCTGTGGCTTGGAGGCTGTCGTAGAGGATTCCCAGACCAAGCCTGGCGGCCCGACGGACGGCGGCGAGCGACTGGGCAGCCGCCACCATCGGTACCGGGTGATCGGCGCAGGCGGCGATAGCCCGATCGCTGGCCAGCGGAGGGTCGGCCTCCCCGCGCAACGCGGCCACCACCTTGGGGAGGGCTTCTTTGAACCGCGGAGTGATCTCGTCGAACGGGACCTCAGCTAGTTCGAAATCGACCGGCAGCGCCCCTGACGCGAACCCTGCTCCCACCCGACCGGGAAACGCCGCGGCCAGCCAGGCCACTTCCTCCGCGATGAGCGGGTAGGGCTTCATCGGCAACAGCAGCGGGCAGGGCGCGGCCCATCCCGAGGGCATGGCCGCCAGCAGAAATCCGGCCATCTGCTGAGGGTTGGGAAAATAACCCGGGAATCCGGCGTGGTGCTCCGACACCATTACTCCGTCGTAGCCCACCTCCACCGCCCGGCAAGCCAAGGAGCGCACCTCGTCCAACTGCTCGGCGGCGGGGCCGTCGTGGGGATACAGCCGCAGCGACACCGAGCCCTTGGCCAGCGGTGGTGCGGTGTCAACCATGGAGTTCAGCGCCGGATGAAGGCGTCGGCGAAGCGACCGAGGGCGTCGCGCTTGGCCTCGATGGATGCGTGAGTCGGGTCGCCGGGGTACCAGGGCATGGCGATGGTGGAGGTGACCCCGTGCTCGTTCATCTTGTCATGCAGCCGGGGAGACGGTTCGGCGTTAGGGATCACCATCGTCTCGAACGGACCGTCTTCCTTGCCGGCCTCCTTGCGCAGCTCGCCCAGGCGGTCGAGCAGGCGGTGGATCTCAGACAGGTCGTAGTTCATGCCCACCCAGCCGTCGTTGCGAACCGCACGGGCCAAAGCGGCCTCTGACTTGCCTCCGACCCACACCGATACCGGCGCCTCGGGCTGGGGGTACATACCGGTGGAGCCGAAGTCGAAAAACTCGCCGTGGAACTCGGCGGTGCCGTCGCGCCAAAACCGGCGGCAGATCTCGATCATCTCGTCGGTGCGCCGCCCCCGGCTGCTGGGGTCCGCTCCCAGCAGCTCGATCTCCTCCCGCAGCCAGCCCACCCCTATGCCCAGCCGGAGCCGGTTGTTGGATAGCAGCGACAGAGTGGCGACTTGGCTGGCCACCGAGAATGGGTCGCGCATGGGCAGGATGTACACGTAGGTGAGCACCTCCAGCGTGGTGGTGGCGCTCAGCATGGCCGACGCGGTGATCAGCGGGTCTGGGAACGGCGAGGTGTGGCTGAAGGGGTTCTCGCCCGACGGGTGTACCGAAGCGAACCCCTCGGGAACGGCCACGTGGTCGGCCAGCGCCACTCCGGTGAGCCCCTCGGCCTCAGCGGCTCGAGCGATGTCCACCAGCTGGTCGGTGTCCTCGAACATCACCGCGGCGTAGTACTTCACTGGCCTCTCCTTCTTTCGGCACCCGCTGAGCCGCCTTGGCCAGTCATGATCCCGGTATGTCGCCCAGCATTACGTCGCGGCCCAACGCGGGCTCGATAAAGGAGCCGAAATAGGGTCCCCGCCGCAGACTGTGGCCACCGTCGATGTTGATGCACTGCCCGGTGATCCATCGGGACTCGGGACCGATCAGAAATCGGGCCAGGTGGCCCACGTCTTCGGGATACCCCACATCGGCCATGGGAGTGTTCTCGATGTAGCTGTCGTACACCTCGCCGTCTCGGGGGATGCCTTCCATGATCTCGGTGGCGATGAAACCGGGGCGGATGGCATTGAACCTGATGTTGGCCGCGCCATACTCATCGGCCGCGTTCCGCATGATGGCCTCGATGCCCGCCTTACCGGGGGTGTAGGCCCCAAAGTACATGTGGGTCACGTGACCGGCAATCGAGGACATGCCCACGAACGACCCACCCCCGGCGGCCCTCATCAGGGGTACCGAATGCTTGACGGTGAGCATGGTGCCCAGCACATTGAGGTGCAACACCCGCAGGAACTCGTCGGTGTCCTGGAGGTGGTAGGGGCCCATTCCGCCGCCCCCGCCAGCGTTGGCCACCACCCCATTCAGTGTCCCGGTGGGCTCGGCGGCGGCAGCCACTGCGGCAGCCACCGAGGACTCATCGGTCACGTCGGCCACCACGTAGGCCACGCTGCCCCCGTTGCCAGCTTCTTTGCTGATGCGTTCGGCCGAATCGGCCAGCTTCGACTCGGTACGCCCGCAGATGGTCACCGCAGCGCCGTCGGCAGCCAGCGCCGCCGCACAGGCATGACCGATTCCTGTGCCGCCACCCGTCACCAGCACTCCATATCCCTTCACGCCATCTGCCATGATTGCTCCCTGATGAATCGCACAAGGCATCTTCACCTTGTGCGGTTGATTGATCTCAGCAGCCGCAAAGGTAACAGGAGGATCTGATGAAGGCAGACGCGCTGGACGCATTCCGGTTGGACGGCAAAGTCGCGGTGATCACCGGGGCGGCCTCGGGCATAGGTGAGGCCACCGCCGAGCTGTTTGCCGCCGCCGGAGCCAAGGTGGTGTGTGGCGACCTGGACGGCGAGGGGGCCGAGAGCACCGTCAAGGCCATCCGCGAGGACGGGGGCGAGGCCATCGCCCAAGCCTGCAACGTGACCTCCCGCGACGAGGTGGACGCCCTGGTGGCCCGAGCAGTGGCCGCCTATGGCGGACTCGACATCATCGCCAACGTCGCCGGCGCCATGTTCCCCGGTTTGATCGAGGACCTCACCGACGAGGACATCGACCGGGGCATCGACCTCAACCTCAAAGGGGTGCTCTACGGCTGCCAGGCGGCCATCGGGGCGATGAAGGACGATGGCGGCGGGGTGATCCTCAACGTGTCTTCCGGGGCCATCGATCTGGCCTATGAGGGCATCGGGGTGTACGCCTTCACCAAGGCGGCGGTGGCCATGCTGGGCCGCACTTTGGGGCTGGAAGTGGGGCGCTACGGGATCCGGGTTTGCACCCTGGCCCCGGGCAGCACGCTCACCAACTTCACCACTTGGCGCCTGCACAACGAAGACGGCACCCTGAATCAGGAGGCCTATGACGAGTTCTTGGACTACGCCCGGGACTTGTCCCCCATCGGCGCTCTCGGCGAAGCCATCGACCAGGCCTACCTGATGCTGTACTTGGCCTCAGACGCCGGCAAGTTCACCACCGGCAACGTCTTCCGCTCCAACGGCGGCCAGACCACCACCTTCTAGCGAGGCGACCGGGGCAACCCCATCCCCGCGGTGGCGATGATGTCGCGCTGGACCTCGTTCACTCCCCCGCCGAAGGTTCCCACCGGCGCTCCCCGGTAGGCCCGCTCCAGCTCGCCGGCGAGCACCGCCTCCGGCGTGCCCTTCACGAGGTATGACCGCTGTCCCAGCACCTCCATGAGGGACTGGAACGACTTCACCTTCAGCTCCGTGCCGAACACCTTCATGGCCGAGGCATCGGCCGGCTTCAGCTCGGTGTCTTCCAGAGCGGCGGCCACCTTCCAGTTGTACATCTTGAGCGCCTCGTTGCGGGCGTACACCTCGGCCAGTGCCAGGCGCACCCACTCCTGATCGATCACCCGGCGACCGTCGTCCAGGGCGGTCTGGCGGGCCCAGTCCACCACCCGGCGCAGCGGCCCGTCGATGTTGCCGGCCGGGGCCAGCCCCACCCGCTCGTGGTTGAGCTGGGCGGTGATGAGTTTCCAGCCTCCGTTGACTTCGCCGATGCGGGCCCAGTCGGGCACCCGGATGTCGTTGTAGTAGGTGGCGTTGGTGTGGCCCCCGCCCAACAGCCAGATGGGGGTGTGGCTGAACCCGTCCAGGGTGGTGTCCACCGCGAAGATCGTGATGCCCTTGTGCTTGGGCACGTCGGGATCGGTGCGGGTGGCCAGCCATATCCAGTCGGACTCGTGGCCGCCGGTGGTCCAGATCTTCTGGCCGTTGATGATCCACTCGTCGCCGTCGCGCACCGCCCGAGTCTTGAGCGAAGCCAGGTCGGTGCCTGCGGTGGGCTCGGAGTAGCCGATGGAGAAGTGCAGTTCGCCGGCCAGGATCTTGGGCAAGAAGAACGCCTTTTGCTCCTCGGTGCCGTACACGTTCAGGGCCGGCCCCACCGTGTTGAGGGTCACGAACGGCAGGGGCACACCAGCCCGGTTGGCCTCCTCGAAGAAGATGAGCTGCTCCAGCGGGGTGTAGCCCTGTCCGCCCCACTCCTTGGGCCAGCCCACCCCCAGCCAGCCGTCCTTGCCCATCTGGCGGACGGTCTCTCGGTAAACCTCCCCCGCCCGTCTGCCTTCCATGGCGTCCCGACGCTCGGGGGTCATCAGGTTCTCGAAGTAATTTCGCAGCGTGGCTTGCAGCTCGAGTTGGCTTTCGGTGAGGTCGAGGAACATCGACGGAAACCCTATTGTCCTTCAGGCCGCGATCCGCAGCCCGGAGTCGTCTTCAGCCCGCATGGGCGGGACGGGTGCCGATGACTTTGGCTTCGGCTAGGCGGGCGATCTCGGAAGCGTCGAGGCCGAGCACGTCGCGCAAGATCTCCTCGTTGTGCTCGCCCAGGGTGGGGGCGGGGCGACCCAGGCGGTGGTATTGGCCGTTGAACCGGCCGGGGAAGCTGGGATAAGGCACTCGACCAACAACTACGTGGTCCATCCACTGTTGGTGGCCCCGGGCGACAAGCTGAGGGTTGTCAACCGACTCCCGGCCACTGATAACCGGGGCGGCGGGCACACCGGCTTCAAGGAGCTCGTCCACCGCGGCATCGCGGTCCCGATCGGCCACCCATGCGCTGATGGCAGCGTCGATCTCGTCGTGGTGGGCATGGCGCTCATCCCGGCTGGCCCACGCCACCCAATCCTCACGCCCAAGCAGGTGGGCCAATGCGGGCCATTGGGCATCTTGGTCCACTGAGATCACCACCCACCGGTCTTCGCCCGGCGCGGCGTAGATGCCCTGGGGGGCGGAGTAGGGCGAGCGATTGCCTTGGCGTTGGAGGAGCTGTCCGTAAGCCGACCACTCGATCACCTGCTCAGCCGCCGCATTCAGCCCGGCCTCGATCAGGGGAACTTCTACCAGCTGCGCCTCACCGGTCTGGGCTCGGTGCTCGACGGCCAGCAGCGTGGCGAACACCGCGTGCATCCCGCCGAGTTGGTCGCACATCCCCCGGGGCACCAGCGGCCGCCCCTCGGGATCGCCGGTGAGGAAGGCCAGGCCGCTGGCCTGCTCGATAGTCATGGCGAAGCCGGTGCGATCGCGCCACGGCCCATCGAGCCCGAAGGCCGGCATCCGAACCATGATGGCGTTGGGGTTCAGACGGTGAACCTCGTCCCAGTCCAAGCCGAAGTTCTCCACTACCCGGGGGGAGTAGTTCTCGATCACGATGTCGGACATCTCGACGAGCCGCTTCACCTGAGCTAGACCGTCGTCGCTGGACAAGTCCAGCGTCACCGAGCGTTTGCCGGTGTTGGCCCCGTGGGTAACCGGGCTCCACTCCCACAAGTCCTCGCGTTGGAGCCCGCTGGCATAGCGCATCCCGTCGCACCGCTGGATGGACTCCACCTTTATGACGTCGGCCCCCAGGGCGGAGAACAGGCACGACGCAACCGGCCCGGCCCAGAACGTGGCCAGATCGCACACCCGGAGCCCGGCCAGCGGAAGCGACGGCTCAGTACGGGCGGGTAGCGGGGTCGGGGCCCGACTGGTAGCGCCATTCGCCCCGAGCAGTGCATCGCCGGCTTCTCCCAATTCAGGGGCAGGCCACACTGGGCGAGACGGCCGAGCACTGAGCTTGTAGGGCACTCGAGGTTGGGTGAACCCGCCGGGGTTATGCACGTAGACGCCCCGCTCGGCGAAGTGGTCGATCTGGGCGACCCGACTGCCGTCGCCGATCGGGGCCACCGGCACCCGCAGCAAGGTGGCCTTCTCTACGATCTCGTCCACGGTGTGGGCTTGGGTATATCGGGCGATGCGCTCCCAAACCTCGTTGCGGTTGTCCATCCGGCCATCTCCGCTGGCCAGCTTCGGATCGTCGGCCATTTCAGGGTCGTCGATGACCACGCAGAAGTCCTTGAACTGCTGGCCGGTGATGGTGCAAAACCCCACCCAGCCGTCTTTGGCCTGCTCAATGGAGGGGATCTCGATGGAACGAGTGGCCCCAGTGCGGGACTCGGGGGCGTAGGTGGCGTAGAGGTGGGCATAGACAATGAAGCTGGTGGTCATGGCCTCGTAGGCCGACACGTCGACATGCTCGCCCTGGGCGTTGTCCCGTCGGGCAGACATCAGAGCGGCCAGTCCCAGTGCGCTTGCGTTTGCTGCTGTCAGGAACTCACCAAGCTTGCCCCCCACCCCGAGGGGCATTTCCCCGGGAATGCCCCGGCTGTGGGTGGAACCCACCCAGGATTGGAGGGTGAACTCGTTGGCCGGGCGCTGGTCCCACGGCCCGCCTCGGCCCCACGGCGAGATCGACAGCAGCACCAGGGCCGGATTCTGTTCGGATAGCTCGGCGTGGCCCAGCCCCATCGACTCGATGGTCCCGGAACCCAAATCCTCCACTACCAGATCGGCGGTGGCAGCGAGCTTCAAGAACCGGTCCCGGCCCCCGGAATCATCCAAGTCGATCACCACGCTGCGTTTGCCCGCGTTGAGGAATTGGAAGAAGGCGCCGTCACCGGAATCGCCGCCCGCGGGCGAGCCCGATGCCGACCACGACCGCAATCGATCGCCGCCGGGAGGTTCGACCTTGATCACCTCGGCACCGGCGTCGGCGAACAGCTTGGCGGTGTAGGCCCCGCCAATGGTGCGCGAGAGCTCCAGCACCCGCACTTGGTCGAGCACCGCCCCTTCAGGGGTGCCCAGCAGGCCACCTCCGGCCATCTCGGGCATGGGCAGAGCTACCCGATGACCACAGGGTTGATGGGGCTGCCGGTGGCGCCGGTCACGTTGAGGGGCGACACGGTCATGAAGCCCTCGTGGCATCCGTCGGCGGCCATTTCAGAGAAGCTCAAGAACTCCAGCATGTAGATGCCCGCTCCCACCAGCAGGATCTTGTGGACGGTGAGAAAGTCGTTCTCGTCGAACGGGATGACCTCGATGGCGGCATTGTCAGACCCGACGGCCACGACATCCCTTTCAGCCAGCCACCTGGCCCCGTCGTTGTTGATGCCCGGCTGGGCGAAGGGCTGTTCGGCGTTGGGATCGGCCTCAATTGACCACCACATGTCGAGATAGCCGGTACGGATCAACACGATGTCGCCCGCTCGAACTGGGGTGCCCTGAGCCTCCGCGCAGGCCGCCATGTCGGCCCCGCTGATCGGCGTGCCCGCCTCCAGCCACTTGTCGGCGCCCATGTGGGCCACCATGTCGAGCAGCACAGCCCGCCCGGCGATAGCCCCCACCTTCTCGATGCCCAGTCGGGAAGCCCCGGTGTGGGTCTTCATGGCCTCCTTGGAGAAGCCGTTGTAGTGCTTGTCTTGGCCGTACACATGGCACAGAGCGTCCATGTGACTGGTGGTGTGGGAGGCGAACACCAAGACGTCCTCATGGGCCCCGGTGCCGTCGTGGCAGCCGTAGGCCGCATAGATGCCCTCATCGGAGGCGTTTTGAAGGGTGAGCCGCATGGGCGTCCCCCGGTAGTCCATGATGGGCACGCCCTGCGACTGGATCGGGATGCCCAACGGGTACACCTTCCCGGTGGTGATCGAGGCACTGGCCTCCTTCACCACGTCGGGAGTGAGCAGATTCAGCGCCCCCCGCTCATCCTCGTCGCCCCATCTTCCCCAATTGTTCTCTCCCATGGCCGAGACTCTAGTTACGGCGGTGTCGCCCGGTCACCCCAGCCTGCCGGTCTTTACTCCGAGGACGACGGCGGCCTCATGCCCAGGTCTTCCAAACGCCGCTCCACCAACGGCATCAAGCCGGGGAAGCCGGGGATGCGGCGGAGACGGCGGTCAAGGTACAAGCCCACGCCCAGGATCGTGGCGATCGATGCCCCCCAGTTGACCCCCAAGCGGATGAGCACGAACTTGTTGACCGAGGCGTTCTGAAGCAGCCAGGTGTCGAATCCTGCGCTGGCGAACACAATCAAAGCCACCGCGATGGAGACCCGTCGGGTGGCGGCTCGGTATTCGGGGTGGGACTTGGTGTCACGGTCGATCGGCACGAGATAGGGAAGGGCGTAGCCGGTGGCGTTGCGCCTCATGGCTGCCGATACCAGCAGCGCCAGCGCGGCCAGCGCCTTGGCCGAGATACCGATGCCGAAGTACACCTCCTCGCTGTCGTAGATGATGCCCAAAGTGCCCCGGATCAGCAGGTACACCACGATGATCGGCATCACCCTCCCGAGGGGCAGACCCCGGCGGTATCGGCTGACCTGGGCTTTGACGGCCCACAGCGTCATGGCCGCGATGGCAGGGATCAAGCCGAAGGCGCTGTTGAGCACCAAAAACAGCACGACCGGCATGTACTGGTCGAACACATCGGCCCGGGTGGGGACCGACGGCATCGGCGCCGGTGAGGATGCGTCGTCGGCCATTGTCGGGTTACTCGGCGGCTCTACCGGGACAGGGCGAACCAGGCGCGGGCGGCGTCTGCGTCGCCGAAGGTCTCCACGCCGGGGCTGTCCAGCCCGATGCGCTCCCACGACAGCAGCAGCAGGTCGGTTCCGCTGGCCCGCACGGCGGCGTCGCCCTTGGAGTGCTCGAGGCTCATCTTGATGCGGCCGCCGTCGTTCACCAGCAGCCACTCCCCCTCACCGTCGGTGCGGTGCAGATGGAGGCTGGCGTCGGGCAGGGTCATGTTCCAGTTGGCCACCGCGAACGGCAGCACCACCTCGAACAGCTCGCTCACCCCGTCGGCCCCCAGGTCGGAGTCGATGGTGTCGGACTGGCCGAAGGCAGCTTCGGCATCCCAGCGGTGTACGGCGGTCTCGTGGGCCATCCGGCGGAAATAGAAGGCCATGGTGCTCTGGCCGGTCCAGGTCCACACCGCCTCGTCGGGATCGGCACCATCCAACGCCTCCTGCACGAATCGGTGCCCTTCCTCGAACCATTCCCCGATGGCGTCGCCCTCGGGGGGACGGGGGATCTCATCGGCGGGAATCATCTCGGTGGCTCGTTCGGCCACGTGGCGCCCCACCGAGCGGTACACCCGGCCCACGTGGGCCAGCAGCTTGTGCATCGTCCATCCCGGGCATGACGGCACCTCTGCGTCGATGTCCCTTCGCCCGGCAGCGGCGATGGCCTCGCCGTCGGATCGCAGGGCTTGCTGATAGACGGCTCGGTCGATGCTCATGGCGCGACGGTACCAATCGCAGACCGCCGAACTGCTACTAGCTCGACGCGGTTTGCTAGAACCGAGTCATGATCGAAGCCAATTGGGACCTCGACGCGCTCCGAGCCTTCCTTCACATATTGGGCGCCTCGGTGTGGGTGGGCGGCCAGGTGATAGTGGCCGCCCTGGTGCCGGCCTTGCGCAAGGTGGGGCCAGAGGCCACTCAGGCGGTGGCCCAACAGTTCGGAAGGGTGGCGTGGCCGTTCTTCGCCCTGTCGGTGGCCACCGGGCTCTGGAACATCTTCGAGGTGGATTTCGCCGACGCGGCCACGAGCTATCACGTGACTTTCGGCGTCAAGTTCGTGCTGGTGATCGCCACCGGGCTGGCTGCCTGGCTGCACACCAAGGCCACCGAACGCCGCCACATCGCCATGCTGGGTTCGGTGGCAGGCGTGACTGCTATCGCCGCGCTGCTCTTGGGCGTGACCCTGTAGGGCGGGAGCAAGTCCTCAGCGGCCCAGCGGCAGCCTCATTCTCTGACCCTGACGAAATCGGGGACGGCGAGAACCATGCCAACCTCGAAAGCCTCCCGGGCCTCCACCAGAGCCTCCAGCGCCGAACTAGCCATATCGTGCGCAGCCCGAGTTTCGATCAGGGCCTCGGCGCCCACCGCGGCTCGGGCCTCGATCAAGGCATCGGCCGCTACGGCTCGGACTTCGGCCAATACGCCTTCCACCGCCTCGTAGGCAGCCTTGCAGCTAAGAAGGTCGTTGGTCACTTCGACAACCACATCCACAGCGGCGTCATAGGCGTCCGGCGACGTCTCGTCGGAGTCGCCGAGGGCCGCGACCATGGCCGAGGCGGCATAGGGATCGCTGTCTTCGCGGTGGACGTCGACCGCGGCCTGGACCTCCCCCAGGGTTATGGCCGCCTTGGCGAAGGCCATCCGCACCTCGGCGAGGAGGTCCCATACGTCGTTCGTCACGGTGGCGTTGTACGCCGATCGCACAACGCGCAGTTCGGCCAAAGCAGCCCTGACATCGCCCACCCGGTCCATCTGGGCCTCGGCGGCCAGATGAATCTGGATGTCGGCCGCGATGGCAGTTTGCCAGTCGGTGCCGATTTCCTGCCGGTAAGCCTCCAGGGCCTCCAGCAAGGTGATCAGGGCATCGGCCACGTCGCGATAAGCGCCCCGGGCCTCCGTCAACACGCTCAGGCTTTCTGCCAGTGTGATGTAACCGTCGTCGGAACCGTTACCTGTATCGGCGGTCACGCCGTTTCGACGCTCCTCGGCCAAAGAACTCAAGGCGTCCACAAGCGCATCGAAGGCGCTGCTGGACGAGGTGTCTGCGCCTTCGTCTGTGCCTCGTTCGGGCAAAGTGTGGGCGCCTTCTGTGGCGGCACTGGCTCCCATGCTTTCGTCGCCCTCCTCAGTGGCGGCGTAGGCCGAGGCGATCTCGGCAACGGTTTGGCGGGCCGCCTCGGCAAAGACGGCTGTCTCCCGCCTTGCCCGACGAGCTGAGACCGCGGCCCAAACTGCGGTCAGGTCGGCCTCGACGGCTGCGGCGTCGGCCTCGTCGTCCCAATTGGCCATGCTGGCGAAGAACCCGGCCCTTTGCGCGGCATCAGCCGCCTCGCCCACAAGAGCGAAGGTGCTGCGAATGGCGTCAGCGGCTCGGGCATAGAAGCCCGAATCGCCCATCACACCCCCTGGGGGCAGCTCAATGCTCAGCTCAGGCTCAGACATGGCCGTCACGCTATTCGAGGTCTCCGAAAATCTCAGGGAGAGTGAAATCGAATCCCACTTCGAAAGCGGCCCGAGCTCCGAACAGGGCGTCCATGGCGGCGCTGGCCGTGTCGTACGCAGCCCTGATCTCAAAGAGGGCCTCAGCACCGACCACTGCTCGGGCCTCAATCAAGGCGTCAGCGGCAACTGCCCGGTTCTCCACCAGCAGGGCATCGACCGTGTCGCAGGCGCTCTGGGCCCGTCGCCGATGCTCCTTGGCCTCGATGACCACATCTCGGGCTGCGTCATAGACGTCGGTCGGAGTCCCCGAGTCGCTGAACGAATACGCCAAAGCCGAAGCGGCGTGAACGTCGTCGGCGCCGCCGTGATCGCCAGCGGCAGCCTGGATCTCGAACACAGTGGAAGTGGCCGCGGCCAGATTGGCCTGAGCCTCAGCCAAGGCGCTCCACAGACCGTCGGCGACTTCCGCGTTGTAGGCCGTTCGGGTTACCGCCAGCGTGGTCACCGCGGATCGGAACTCGCCGACGAACGACGACCGGATGTCATCGGCCAGAGCGGCCCCGATATCGGCAGCCACCGCGGTTTGCGAGGCCGCTTCCGACTCCTTCAGGTATGCGGTTCGAGCGTTGGCCAGCAGAATCAGAGCCTCATCGACGTCTCGATAGGCCGTACGGGCGTCAGCGAGCACCGACAGGGTCTGGGCCAGCTTGCTGTAGCCATCGTCTTCGCCGCGGCCGGCCTCATTCTCCCGCTGCTCGGCGAGCGCAACGAGCGCACCGGACAAGTGGCCCGAGAACGACCCCTCTTCTTCCCCATCCTCCTCGACGGCATCGGCCTCTTCGGCACCGGTATCGCCGATTGAAATGCTTGGCATTGCGGGCGCGGCAAACGCCGCAGTCACCTCGGCCAGCGTTTGCCGGGCGGCGTCGGCATAGGCGGCGACCGCTTCTTTGGCCCGCAGAGCCTCGGCCATCGCCATGACCGCGGCCTTGCCTGCATCATGGGCCGAGGCGTCGGCTTCGTCGGTCAGATCGTCGATATCGGCGAAGAATCCGGCTCGTTGGGCCGTGTCGGCCGCCTCCCCGATCTGGGCGCAGGCACTGCGCAAGGCCTCTACGGCACCGGCGTAATACCGGGAGTCGGAGATAACGCCCCCGGCAGAGAACTCCATACTTGCGACCGAATCAGCCATGCCTACACGCTAGTTGGGTAAGAATAGGAACATGTCGGAAGCCCTGACTCCAGAGGAGATTGCCCGGAAGATCAAGCGAGCCGGGATCGGCAAGGCCAAGTTCGACCTGGCCCAGACGACCATCCTCGGCATCATGGCCGGGGCGTTCATCGCCTTGGGCGGTGTTTTCGCCCTCACCATCGCGGTCAGCCCCGAGTTGGGCACTGGCCCGGCCCGGCTGCTCATCGGCGTGGGATTCTCCCTGGGGCTGTTCTTGGTGGTGGTCACCGGGTCGGAGCTGTTCACCGGCAACAACCTCATGGTGGCCAGTTTCTTCAGCCGCCGCATCAGCGGCCGCGAGCTCACCCGCAACTGGGCGCTGGCGTTTGCGGCCAACCTCATCGGCTCGCTGGTGATCGTGTTCTTGCTGTACTACAGCCGGTGGTGGGCCCAGGGAGACTTCTCCTTCTCGGTGCGGACCATCCAGATCGCCAACGACAAGGTCAACCTCTCCTTCGGGACCGGGTTCGTGCGGGGGCTGATGGCCAACATGCTGGTGTGCTTGGCGGTGTGGATGGCGGTGGCCGGCCGCACCCTGGTGGACAAGATGATCGGGATCATCCTGCCCATCACCGCCTTCGTGGCCGCCGGCTTCGAGCACAGCATCGCCAACATGTTCTTTTTGCCCCTGGGCTGGCTGGTGTCCACCGACGCCGACGCCCTGGCCGCCGCCGGGCTCACCTCCGAGCAGATCAGCCGCCTGAACTTCCCCTGGGTAGTCCACAACCTCGCCGCCGTCACCCTCGGCAACATCATCGGCGGCGTCCTAGTAGGCCTCGCCAACTGGACCGTCTACCTGCGACGGCAGTAGCAGCCCGTCCACCAACGTCTCCACTTCGAAAGGCCGCTGCCACCGGCGGCTACTGTGCCAGCCATGAGCAAGAGGCTGGATGGAAAAGCGGCGATGGTTACGGGGGCGGGGAATGGGATTGGGCGGGCTATTGCGCTCTTGTTGGCGGAGCATGGGGCTCAGGTGGTGGTGAACGATCTGGGGACCGACGAGGCGGGCGACGGGGCCGATGATTCCCATGCGGCTCGGACGGTGGCCGAAATTGAGGCGGCGGGGGGCACGGCGGTGGCCAACCACTCAGACGTGGCTTCCTTTGAGGGGGCTGGGGCGGTGGTGCAGCAGGTGGTGGATACCTATGGGCGCATCGACATCGCGGTGAACTGTGCGGGGGCGGCTATCGAGGGGTCGATCTACGAGATGGCGCCCGAGCTCTACCACAAGACCATCGCCTTGCAGATGTCCCAGAAGTGGTTCATCGCCCGCCACGCGGTGCCGCTGATGGTGGGCCAGGGCTGGGGCCGGGTGGTGAACACCACCTCGCACGGGGCGCTGGGCGATCTGGGCCAGCCGGCGTTCGCCGCGGCCATGGGCGGGGTGATCTCGATGACCAAGGCGCTGGCCACCGAAACGGCGGGCACTGGCGTCACCGTGAACTGCCTGGCGCCGGGGGCGGCCACTCGGCTGCACGCCAAATCGCACGACGGCTTCAAGGCCTGGCACGAGCAGGGGATCATCGACGACGAGATGTGGCAGAGCTACCTCACCACTCCCCCACCCGAGTACGTGGCCCCCGCGGCGGTGTGGATTTGCACCGACGCGGCCGACTACATCAGCGGCCACGTGGTCCATGCGGCCGGGGGCCAAGTGGCGGTTTTCAACGAGTTGCGGGAAGAGCGGGCCATCTACCGGGGCGACCACGCCGAGGTGGACCCGTGGACCTTGGATGAGCTCGACCACCTCTTCCCCCGCAACCTATTGCCCCGGCCCTGAATATCGGCTGGGTCGCCCCAGCAATCAGAGGGCGTGCTGACAAACCCAGCGGTGCATGGCGATGCCCGAGGCGACGCCGGCGTTGATGGAGCGGGTGGAGCCGAATTGGGTGATGGCCAGCACGCTCTCACACACCTCTATCGCCTCCGACGACAGGCCGGGTCCTTCCTGGCCGAACAGCAGCACACAGCGCTCGGGCAGCGAGTAGCTCTCGATGGGCTCAGAACCGGGGCCGTTGTCAATGCCCAGGATCGGCAGCTCGGCTTCGGCAGCCCAGGCCACCATGTCGTCCAACTCGGGGTGGTGCAGCACGTGCTGATAGCGGTCGGTGACCATGGCCCCCCGACGGTTCCAGCGCCGACGGCCCACGATGTGTACCGCGGCGGCTCCGAAGGCGTTGGCGTTGCGGACCATGGTGCCGATGTTGAGGTCGTGCTGCCAGTTCTCCACCGCCACGTGGAATCCGTGGCGGCGTTCGTCAAGGTGAGCCACGATGGCCTCGTGGCGCCAGAAGCGGTAGGCGTCCACCACGTTGCGGGTGTCGCCGCCCTCCACCAACTCGGGGTCGAGGTGGGGCGGCAGGCGTTCAGCCCACCGCCGCTGCGTCCGCACCCTCGTACCTGTCGACACCCATCGGATGACCGTACCAATTCGTCGAGAATCGACTAGAAACTGCCCATGGTTAACCGCCTTGTTACTGCTGGCACATCGATCCTGCTGGCCATTTGCCTGCTGGCATCAGCGTGCAGCGACGCTGACGGCCCCGCCCTCGGCGACAGATCACTCGGGGTCATCACCGTCCGCCCGGGCGATGCTGTCCAGATCCGGTCGCTCAGCTCATTCGACATCCCCGGCGCCGGCGCACGGGACTACATCGATGCCGTCGAGCTCGCCATCGAGGACTACGGGCCGATCCACGGCGGGTTCGCAGTCGAGCTGGGCGACGGCATCAACGACCTGTGCACGGCCGACGACGGTCCGCTAGCAGCCCAGGCCGTGCTGGCCGATGCGAGAACCGTGGGGGTGATCGGCTCGTCCTGCTCGGTGACCGCCATCGCTGCCGCACCGCTGATCACCGCCGCCGGGCTGGTGATGATCTCCATGTCGAACACCTCGCCGCAGCTCACCTCCGACCTGGCCGGCACCCCCAGCCAGCACTACCTGCCGGGGTACTACCGCACGGCGCACAACGACCTCTATCAGGGCGAGGCGGTGGCGGCCTTCCTGCACGACACCCTCGGCCCCCAGAATGTGGCGGTAGTCCATGAGGGCGACGCCTACACTGAAGGGCTGGCCCAGGCGTTCCGCAGCTCGTTCGAGGGCCACGGCGGCACCATCACCCATTACATCGAGATCGACTCAGACACGACGGATCTGGTTGAGGTGCTGACCCCGATCGCAGCCGACGAGCCCGATGCGCTGTTCTTCCCGCTCTACCAGGACACGGGGGCCGACCTCATCGAGGTCTTGAGACAGCACGGGGGTTTCGAGGACACCGTGCTGGTCTTTGCCGACGGCGTGCTCCACTACTCCTTCATGGAGCTGGAGTTCTCCGCCGGGGTGTACATCTCCGGTCCCGACCTGGACTTCCGCGACAATGCCAACCAAGCCACCGGCATGAACGCCGAGGAAGCTGTCAAGCGTTTCGCAGACATGACAGGAGCGCCTCCCGTGCGGGCCTTTTGGGCCCACGCGTACGACGCCACCACGCTGCTGTTGGACGCCGTCACCGCCGCCTCGCGGGTGGAGCGCGGGAAGTTGGTGATCGACCGGGCCGGAGTCCGCCAGTACCTCGATCAAGTTGCCGGATACCAGGGCATCATCGGCGAAATCAACTGCGACGCGTTCGGGGACTGCGGATCGGGGAAGATCTCCGTCATCCAGCACCTCGACCCCGAGAATCCCGACGCCACTTGGGACAACGTGGTCTACCAGTTCTCCCCGTAAACGCCCGCCACAAACCTCTAGACCATCGCGGCGATGCGCTCGGCGTGGCGGTCCAGCGAACCGAAGCACGGGGTGAGCGCCCAGGCCCGCTTGAGGTAGAGGTGGGCGTCGATCTCCCAGGTGAAGCCCATGCCACCGTGAATCTGCACGCAGTCTTTGCCGTTGTGGTCGGCGGCCTCTGCGGCCAATATGCGGGCGCCCGATATCGCTCGAACCATGTCCTGCTGCTCCTCGTCGCCCAACGTGTCTCCTTTGAAATTCGTGCAGCCGTGGAAGAACAGATAGTCGCCGGGGCTCGAGGGCAGGCCAGGCCCCATCGTGGCGTCCATCACGCAGCCGGCGTAGTACAGGGCGGCTCGGGCCACTTCTTCTCTGCTGTACATGTCGGCGCACTTGTGCTTGATGGCCTGGAACTGGCCGATGGGCTTGCCGAACTGCTGGCGCTCCTGGGCATAGGCCACGGCCAGCTCTCTAGCGCCCGTCGCCAGGCCCACTTGGAGGGCTGAGCACAAGAACACCGCCCGGTTGGCCCAGCCGTAGGTCATCTCAGCTACCTGTTCACCCTGGGGCAGTTCGGCCACCCGGCCCACCGGAGTGAGCGGGTCCACCGACTGGGCCGGCTCCACTGACAGCTCGGCGGCATCCACCCGCCACACCCCGTCGCCGTCGAGCACCAACAGGGCGTCAAGCACGTCGGGGTACTCCACCAAGGCGGGACCATCGGTGCGCTCGATGAGGCCGACCACCGCGTCATCGACCACCCCGGCAGCCAACAGAGTGCCCACCAGGGGTCCAGGCACCAGGGCTCGGCCCAGTTGCTCGAACACCAGTCCTGCCTCGGCCCACCCCAAGCCGACGCCGCCGTCTTCCTCGGGCACTACCAGCGAGAACACGCCGGTGTCGGCCAGCTCGCCCCACAATTGGCGGTCCACTCCGCCGCAGTCGGCCAAGCCCCGCACGGTGTCGATGTCGAAGCGGCCCTGGCACAGATCCCAGATGCCGTCGCACAGCGCTACTTGATCGTCGGATAGCTCGAAGTCCATACCTATCGCTCCTTGGGCAAGCCCAGGATGCGCTCACCGATGATGTTCCGCTGGATCTCAGATGTGCCCGCCGCGATCGACAGGCTGAGCACATACAGCCGGCTAGCCACCATGTCGCCGCCGGTCTGCTCATCGCCTACGTCGTCGGCGAGCACGAGGGCTTCCCGATCGAGCATGCGGTGGGCCAAATCGGCCATTCGCTTTTTGACCTCGGCGTAGTAGAGCTTGAACACCGACCCGCCCGGGCCGGGCATCCCCGTGCGCTGAGCCTGCGACACCACCCGCTTGGTGAGCGCCCACAGGGCGTCGTATTCGGCCTGGAGATGGCCGATCTCCCGGCGAATCTCGTCGTCATCCCAGGCGGTTGACCCGTTGCGGGGAACGCGCTGGGCCAATTCAGACATCTCGGCCAGCTGGTTCATCGTGCCCAGCAACTCGCTGATGAAGGCGGTGCCGCGCTCGAAGCTGAACGTGACCATGGCCACTCGCCACCCGTCGTTCTCGTCGCCCACCCGATTCTCCACCGGGATGCGGACCTCGTCGAAGAACACCTCGCAGAACTCGCTGGACCCGGCCACCGTGGTGATGGGCCGCACTTCGATGCCGGGCAGGTCCATCGGGCAGATCAGCCAGGTGATGCCCCGGTGCTTGGGGGCGTCGGGGTCGGTGCGCACCAAGAGCTCGCAGTAGTCGGCCACATGGCCGAACGAGGTCCAGATTTTCTGGCCGGTCACCACGTAGTGGTCGCCGTCGCGAATGGCCCGGGTGGACAGCGAAGCCAGGTCGGATCCGGCGTTGGGCTCGGAGAATCCCTGGCACCACACCTCCTCGCCCTTCAACATGGCGGGCAAGTGGCGGGCCTGCTGTTCAGCAGTGGCCTCGAGGATGAGGGTGGGGCCGGCATGGAGCTGGGCGACGAAGTTCATCCCCACATACGGGGCACCCATCCGGGTGGTCTCCTCCAGGAAGATCAAGTGCTCGGTGGGAGTGGAGCCCCGGCCGCCGAACTCAGAGGGCCAGTTGATGCCCGCGTATCCGGCGTCGTAGAGCTTGCGCTGCCAGCCCATGTCCCACTCCCGGCGAGCGATCCAATCGTCGCGGTCGGGAGGGTCGCCCAGCGTGGGCAGCACATCGCCCAGCCAGGCCCGCAGCTCGTCGCGGAACGCAATCTCTTCCGCGGAGAATCGAATATCCATCGGCAGCGATGGTACCGACCTTCAGAGAAGGGGCAGTAGTCGGTCCATGAGCGAGTCGACCTCGCGGGCGCAGGCGATGAAGATGTCGTCGTCAAAGCCGCCGGGATCCACCACTTCCTCGCCATAGGGCACCGGGGCGTCGGCCAAGTTGAGGGCGGCTACCCGCTGAGCCAGCGGCTCAGGACCAGGTGGCAACACGTCTACTAGGCGCTTGATGGTGGCGGTGCGGGCCGCGGCTTCGGGGTGGACTCGGCGCACATAGTCGACGTGTTCGGGGGCGAAGGCCACGATGAGATCGGCACCCCCGGCCTCGGCGGCGGTGAGCTGGTGGCTGCGGTGGCTTCCGTCGGCCAGACCCAGGGATTCCAGCGCCCGCCGGGTTCGCCCGCTCATGGGCAGACCCTCGATGCTGTGGGTGCCGGCTCCGATGAATCGAACGGCGTCGGTCCGGTCCCGCCCGATAACAGTGGCCATCACCGAGCGGACGGCGTTGCCGGTACACAGCATTACCACCACTGGCCGGGGGTCTGATTCAGTCATGGCCTCTCAGCGGCAGGGCGGACGAACAGGGCCTCGGCTTCGGCGGTCAGTACGCCACCAGCATGGCACTGGCCCGCCGCGGTGACCCGCCGGCTGCGGACACTGGTCAACCGGCCGGTGAGAACCAGCTCGGTGTTGAGCGGGGTGAGCACTCTGTAGCGCACGGTGAGTCGACCGGTAAACGCCCCCTTGCGCCCGGTCAGTCGGTAGGGCAGCACCCCGAGCAAGTTGTCGAACATGGCGGCCAGATACCCGCCGTGGATGGAGCCGGGCGGGCCTTGATAATCCTCGCCCAAGCACACCACGGCAGTCACGGTGGGGTGGCCCAAGTCGTCAACGTCGTAGCTCACGTCCAAGGCCGCAGGCAGCAGGTTGGGCGCTGGCAGCCGCCCCGACTCGCTCACGCTGCGTTCCGGATCGACCAGGTCGCCAGTGGACGCCTCACGCCGATTGAGCTCGGTTCTGAGCCTCCTCGGCGATGCCGGCAGCCATCTTCGCTACCGCCGACGCCATGAAATTGCGCAAAATCCCGCCGGTCAGCGGAATGACGACGTCGAACCAGGAATCCCAGTGAAGCTGGCAGCTATCGCCCCCGTCGTCGCCCACCAGAATCATCTCGGAGCGGTAGTTTCGTATCGGCAGCGGCGCGCTCAGCAACCGATAGACCATGCGATAGGGCGGCTCGAAAACGGTGACCTCCTCACGAGTGCTCACCGGGCCGGTGCGAAACGCCCGGACCGCTCCCACGCCGTTGCGCTCGGGCGATCCCTCGATTTCCACGTCGACCCGGGAAGCGGGCGTCCACCGGGCATAGAGCTCGTGGCTGGTCATGACCTCCCAAGCGATCTCCCGGGGAGCCGCTATAGAAGTGGAGGATGAGAAAGTCTGCATCGGCGGCAACCGCTAGCCCAGATAGGCGTCGCGCACGGCCGAGTTGTTGCGGACTTCCTCGGGCGAGCCCTCACCGATCACCTGGCCCAGGTTCAACACGGTGATCAAATCACACTGGGCCATCACAAAGGCCACGTCGTGCTCCACCAGCAGCACCGAGCACTGGTCTTCAGACCGGATGGTTTGGATGATCTGGCCGAGTTGTTCGGCCTCGTCGTGCTCGATGCCCGAAGTGGGCTCGTCCAGCAATAGGAGTTTGGGACGGGACACGATGGCCCGGCCCAACTCCACCATGCGGGCCCGGGCGATAGGCAGCTCACCTGCCGGAGTGTCGGTGATGTCGGTGAGGCCGCAGAGCTCCAGCACCTCATCCACCCGCTCACGCCGCTCGGCCTCGATGCGCCGCCGGGAGGGCAAGGCGAACAGGTCGGCGGTGATGCCGCCTCCTCCCCCCTCCCACTCCAGAGCAGCCAGAACATTGTCGGCCACCGACAGCCAGCCGAACGGCTGCTGGCGCTGGAATGTGCGGCGGATGCCCTGCCGGGCCCGCCAGGTCGCTGGCCGGCCGGTGAGCTCCTCGCCTTCCAGGCGGATCGAGCCGGCTGCCGGGGTGTTTACCCCGGTGATGCTGTCGAACAGGGTGGTCTTGCCCGCGCCGTTGGGTCCGATAAGTCCTCTGACCTGGCCAGGCGGAACCGACATAGACACATTGTCAACCGCCACCACCCCGCCGAAGCGCACGGTGACTCCTTGAACCTCCAAGAGGGGCTGGCCCGAATCGGCGGGACGCTCGGCCACCGCAGTGGCGCCCTCAGTGCTCATCTCCGCCACGCTACTCCCCCAAGCTCACAGGCGGGAGATCACCGCGTCGGCGACGGCTGCCATGGTGTCGCGCTTGAACTCTATAGACGAGGTGGCCAGACCGTGGCTGAACAGCCACGGGACCACGTTCAGGTCGGTGACCCCCAACTCCTTGAGCTGCTCCACGTCATCCAGCGTGGGCGCCTCGTTGAGCGCCATCATGATGCGGTAGTCGGCGCGGTCGGCGGTGCCAGCCTCTTGGCGGGCGGCGGTGAGCTGGCCCACCATTTCTCTGAGTTCGCTGATTTCGAAGTTGATGCCCAGCCAGCCGTCCCAGCGGGCCGCGCGGGCCAGAGCGGGCTTGGACACGCCCCCGATGAGCACGGGTACTGGCTCGGTGGGCACCGGCTCCATCTGTACCGGCGGGAAGTCGTAGAACTCCCCGGAGTGGCTCACCATGCCGTTGGTGGTCAGGAACTTCCTCAGCACCTCCAGCATCTCGTCGGTGTGGCGGCCCCGGCGGTGGAAGTCCTGGCCGGTGAGCAAGAACTCGTCCTTCATCCAGCCGACACCGGCGCCCAGCTCCACCCGGTTATCGCTGAACACCGCCGCGGTTGAGATCAGCTTGGCCACCGAGAACACCTCCCGCAGCGGGGGGATGTACACCAGGGGCATGAACCGCAATGTGGTGGTGTGCTGGGCCAGCACCGCGGCGGTCATCCACACATCGGGAAAGTCGGTATTGGGATCCCACCAGATGCTGCCGTCCTCGGAATAGGGATAGGGCGCTTCGATGTTCTGAGGGGTGACCAGGTGATCGGCAGTGGTCAGCCCGGTAAAACCCAGCTCCTCGGCAGCCACGGCTATGTCGACCAGCTGCTCCGTCTCCGCAAACGCAATGCTCTGCCAAACGCGCATAAATCCCTCCTGGATAAATCTCCGTGGCCGCAGCGTAACCGGCCACTGATTCCAGGGGCCCGGTCGCTGACGGTCCTTCGGCGACTCAGATACCTAGAGCAGCGGCGATTCGGTTCTGGTGCCAGGCCGCATCGCCCCAAGCGGCCGAAAGAGCCCAGCCCCGCTTCATCCACAGGTGCAGGTCGTATTCGAAGGTGTAGCCGATGGCCCCGTGGCACTGAAGGGCGGTGCGGGCGGCCAGGTCCACCGCTTCGGAGGCCAGGGCCTTGGCCAGGGACACGTCCCGGCTGCGGTCGGGATCACCGGCGGCGATGCACCAGGCGGCATGGCGGGCCGCGGGGCGGGCGAATTCGATCTTGAGCGCGGCGTCGGCCAGGTGATGTTTCACAGCTTGGTAGCTGCCCACCGGTTTGCCGAACTGATAGCGCTGGGCCACGTACTCCACGGTGGCGTCCAGCAGGTGCTGGGCCACACCCACACACTGGGCGGCAGCCGCCCCGGCGGCCCGGTCGAAGGCCAATGCCGGATCGGCGTCCAGCACCACAACCTCCCCGTCCACCTCGTACAGGCGTCGCGATCCGTCCACCGATCGATGCTCGACCAGCGATGCGCCCTCCACCGGCAGAGCCCGAACCTCGTCGCCGATGAGCAGCACCACATCGCATGTGGCCGCTCCTACGGCATAGCCCCCCTCGGGTCCTGCACCCAGCGTCGCTTCCCCGGCTGCCGCCTGTTCCAACCAGGCGTCGGCCATGGAGCCACCGGCTTCGGCCAGGGTGGGGATGCCCACTGCGGTGTGCTCCAGCAGAGGCTCGGGCAGGGCAGCCCGGCCGGCTTCTTCGAGCAACAGCACCAGGTCGGCCTCATCCATGCCCAGCCCACCAGCCGACTCGGGGGCAGTCATGCCCACCACGCCCATCTCAGCCAGTGCCGCCCACAGGCCGTCGGTTCGGCCGGTGTC
Source organism: Candidatus Poriferisocius sp. (assembly GCF_965204015.1). Taxonomy (GTDB): domain Bacteria; phylum Actinomycetota; class Acidimicrobiia; order Acidimicrobiales; family Bin134; genus Poriferisocius. Next base: position 770,872 of record NZ_OZ241965.1, read on the forward strand.
GTTCTCCCAGGCCGATCGAACCACCTCGGGCGGGCACTCGTTGGCCAGGAAGTCCCGCACCGCCTCCTGAAACATGACCTGGTCGTCGCTGAACGAGAAATCCACGCCTACCGCCTCGGAAGCCCCAGGACCCGCTCAGAGATGATGTTTCTCTGAATCTCGTTGGTGCCGGCGTAGATCGGCCCCGACAGAGCGAACACATAGCCGTCCATCCACGAGCTGTCGGCCCGCTCCCCGTCACGGCCCAAAAGGCGCAGGGCGGTGGCGTGCAGTTCCACGTCGAGCTCCGACCAGAGCACCTTCATGAAGCTGGCCTCTGAGCCGATGGGGGCACCGCCCCGCAAACGGGCCTCGGTGGCGTAGGTCTGCCAGCGGTAGGCCTGGGCCCCCATCCAGGCGCCCACCACTTGATCGCGCCGGTCCAGGTCGGGGCCCCGACTGTCGGCCAGCTCCCGGTAGAGGCCCACCAGACGGTCAGCGGCCGCCATGAACCGGCCCGGCGCCCGCAGGTTCAGCCCCCGCTCGCTGCCGGTGGTGGCCATGGCCACGGCCCAGCCCTCGCCCTCGCCGCCCAGCAGGTAGCGCTCGTGCACCCGGGCGCCGTCGAAGAACAGCTCGGCGAAACCGGGCTCGCCGTCCAAACGGCCGATGGCCCGAGCATCAAGGCCCTCGGTATCGGCCGGAATCAGCAGATAGCTCAGCCCGGCGTGGCGCTCGGAGTCGGGATCGGTGCGCACCAAGCAGAAGAACCAGTCGGCAAACGCCCCCCGAGAACACCAGGTCTTCTGGCCCTCGATCACGAAGTATTCGCCGTCGCGCCGGGCCTTGGTCTTGATCCCGGCCAAGTCCGACCCGGCGTCGGGCTCCGACCAGCCCTGGGCCCAGATCTCATCGCCCCGGGCCATGGGCCGCAGGAATCGGTCCTGCTGCTCGGGGGTGCCGAAGTCGAAGATGGTGGGGGCCAAGAGGCTCACCCCGTTGGATGACACCCGTCCCGGCGCACCCGACGCCCAGTACTCCTCCTCGAAGATCAGCCACTCCACCAGCGACGCCTCTCGGCCGCCGTAACGCTCGGGCCACGACACCACCGCCCAACCGGCGTCAAACAAGATGTGCTCCCACGCCCGGTGCTCCTCGAACCCCTCCGGAGTGTCCATCGACGCCAGCGGATCAGCAGGTACGTTCTCAGCCAGCCAGGTGCGGGCCTCCTCCCGAAATGCCTCCTCGGCCGACGTGAACGACAGATCCATCAGCGCAGAACTCTAGAAAGAACTCTGGTCAGGACCCGAACCGGCCAGGCGATCCAACACTTCCAGGGCTTCGGCGACGGTGGAGTCGATGATCTCCTGACAGCTGGGTAGAGCGTCGATGTTGCCCACCACCTGCCCGGTGGGCAGGATTCCGACCTCGGGATGGCCGTCGACCATGGCGGCCTTGGTCATCATGGGGGCGTTGGCGGCCATGGCCATCTGGGCCCAGGTGAGGTTGAGGCTGCGGCGCATGGCCAATCCCTCCGACAAGAGTTGGCGATAGCCCACCCCGGTGAGGGCTCGGAACTTGAGTGCGTTACGGGCCGCCCGGATGAACGACAGCGGCCCCGACCGCTCTAGTCGGGAGATCACACGGGTGTTGATCACCCGCTGGGGCACGCCGTCCACCGCGGTGGTAACCACCGTGCCGGTGAGCTTGGTGTCGAGGTAAACGGCCTTGACGTGATCAGGCACGTCGCTGTCAGACGACAGCAGAAAGCGGGTACCCATTGCGACGCCGTCGGCCCCAAAGGCCAAGGCCGCCGCCAGAGAGCGTCCGTCCACCATGCCGCCAGCGGCTATGACCGGGATATCCACGGTGTCGATCACCGCGGGCAGAAGAAGCGTGGTGGCGATGGGCCCGGTGTGGCCTCCGCCCTCGGCCCCTTGGGCAATCACCGCGTCGACCCCCCAGGCAGCCACCTTCTCGGCGTGACGGGGGGCACCGATGGTGGGAACCACCGCTACTCCGGCGTCCTTCAGCTTCTTGACGATGGCCTCGCCAGGGGCTTGGGCGAAGCTGGCCACGGGGATCTGCGCCGCGATGATGTGGTCAACCCGACGGTCGATGTCGGCGGCATCGGTGCGGAGGTTGACCCCGAAGGGGCGGTCGGTCGTCGCAGCCACCGCGTCGATGGTCTCGACCATCTGATCGAAGGTGAGGGGCGCGGCGGCGATGATGCCCAGGCCGCCGGCATTGGAGGTGGCCGCTGTCAGCCGGGCTCCCGACACCCAGCCCATTCCGGTTTGCACGATGGGATACTCCACCCCGAACAGCTGGCACACCCTGGTCTGGAGTCGGGGATCTACAGCCATCGGGGGCTCAGCGGAACTCGGCCTTTCGGGCACTGGTGGGGTCGAGCACCTCGCGGACCAGGCGTAGCTCTTCGTCGGTGGGCAGCCGGGTCTCGGCCACCTCGTCGGTGCCAGCCAGCTCGAAGCCGGTTGCCTCCACCACCTGCTCCACGGTCACACCAGGGTGGACCGAAGCGACCCTCATGCGGTTGTCGTCGGTCTGGAAGTCGAACACTCCAAGGTTGGACACCACCCGGCGCACCTCGTGGTAGCGGTTGCTCGGCGAGCCCAATTCCCGCATGCGGTCGTAGCCCGGCCCCGAAACCACGTCGACCGACGACACAAAGGAGCGGGTGGAGTGGTTGGGCACCCAGTAGCTAGTGGTGTGGTTGACCAGATTGCCCGGGGCGCCCCGCAAGCCGAGAAGCTGGGCCTTGGGCTGGCGGAAGTCGCCGATGGCAGCGATGTTCTGGTTGCCCCACTGGTCGATCTGGCTGGCGCCCATCATCACGTGGCGCTTGCCCGACCACACGATGTCGAAAACCGTGCGGTAAGGCACCCACGCCTCCACCACCTTGGGGGCATCAGGATCACCCACCGGGAAGTCGTTGGCCGGCAACACCGACACCGTGTCGGTGTACACCAGGTCGGGCTCAAAGGTGGCCCGAGCCAGCCGGCCGCCCACGATGGGCACGGTCCCGATGGGGTTGCACAGAATCTCGCCGTCACCCCGGAAGGCCTCGGCGCAGGCCACCACGCAGATCTCGTCGATGGTTGCTTCGGTGATGCTGCTCATGCCCGGGCCTCCAGCGCCTTCAGGTATTCGGCATGGGAGGGAGCTTCCAGGTAGGTGGCCCGGAACGCCTCCCAGGCCTCGGGGTCGCGGGCGGTGGCGGCGTATTCCCGCTGGAAGGCCTCGTCGCGCCCGTAGTCGGGCGGGCATTCGGTGAAATGCGCCCCTTGGGGCGCCTCAACCACACCGTCGGTGAATATGCGCTGGATGCGAAGCGTGTGCACGGGCCCCTCGTCCAGCAGGTTCTCGGTGGGCACAATCTTCTCGGTGCTCAGATAGGTCTTATCGGCGGCCATGGCGAACAGGTCGTCGAAATACAGATCAGGCCCCAAGAACTGGCCGTTGCCGGCGGCATCGGCCCGGTTCATGTGGATCAGTGCAGCGTCGAGCTTGAAGGCAGGAATGGCCACCAGTTCCTCCCCATCGTCATACGGCGACGTCACCGTGCGCAGCTCGGGGTTCATGGTCAACATGTCGGAGCCCAGACCGGCCCGGGTGGGATAGAACGGCACCCGGTGGGCGGCGGCCAAAAGCCCCAGGTAGAAGGCCCCCTCGTCCAACTCGGTGAACTCGATGGCCCCGCTTTGGCGAGCCTGGCGGAAATGAGGCTCCAACGGTATGGAGTCGAGGGACACGAATCCGTACACCGCCCGGCGCAGCTTGCCCGCCGCACACAACAACCCAATGTCGGGTCCCCCGTAGGCCACCACCGTGAGGTCCTTGAGATCGGAGCGCAATATCGCCCGCACCAGCGACATGGGTTTGCGCCGGGACCCCCAGCCGCCGATGCCAATGGTCATCCCGTCCTTGAGTTCGGCGACGACCTCGTCTTCGGTCATCCGCTTGTCGACCATGGCGGCGACGATAGCCCGCGCCTATGACCTGGCCCACACTGGCAGTAGAGCCTCCTTCAGCGTGGTAGTGCTCCCAGCAGTCCCCATAGGGCACACTGGCAGCAATGGATGACCTCGATTTCACCGGCAAGACCGCCATCATCACAGGCGGCACCAAGGGGCTGGGCCGAGGCATGGCCACTCGCTTTCTGGCCGCTGGTGCCGATGTGGTGATCTGCGCCCGCCGTCCGCCAGACGAGCCGGTGACCGCTGACGGCCGTGAGGCACTGTTCGTGGCCGCCGACGTGCGGGACCCCGAGCAGATCGCCGGGGTGGTGACTGCCGCGGTGGAGCGCACCGGACGGGTCGACACTCTCATCAACAATGCGGGCGGAGCTCCTCCGGCAGAGTCGGCCACGGTGTCGCCCCGATTCAACGAGAAGATTGTGGCCTTGAACCTGATGGCCCCGATGGCATTCAGCCAGGCGGTGTATCCGGTTATGCAGAGCCAGGACAGCGGCGGGGTGATCCTCAACATCTCGTCGGTGTCGGGCATCCGACCCAACCCCATGGGGATCGCCTACGGGGCAGCCAAGGCCGGGCTGTTGAACCTGAGTGAGACCCTGGCGGTGGAGTGGGGGCCCAAAATACGGGTGCTGACCGTGACCGTTGGGCTAATTGTGACCGAAGACGCCCACCTCTATTACGGCGACGAGGCCGGCATCGCCGCGGTGGGCGAGACCATCGCCTTGGGCCGCATGGGCCAACCCGACGATGTGGCCGACGTGTGCCTGTTCTTGGCGTCACCCATGGCCCGGTGGATGTCGGGGGCCAACATCAAGGTTCACGGCGGCGGGGAGAAGCCGGCCTATCTGGGCGTCTCCACCGGCGAGGTGGCCGCCGAGGAAGGCTGACTGCCCACAAATGGCGGTGAGCATCCCGTTTCTGACCGAGCCGGAAGTGGACTACGGCGCGGTGGTGGAGATGGCCCCGGGCCTGCGCCGGGTGATGGCCAACAACCCCAGCAAGTTCACCTACCGGGGCACCGGCACCTACATCGTGGGACGAGGCCGGGTAGCCATCGTTGACCCCGGCCCCGACGACGCCGACCACATCGCCGCTGTCGTAGCCGCGGTGGAAGGCGAACAGGTGGAAGCCCTGCTCATCACCCACACCCACCGTGACCACTCCCCCGCGTCCCGGGCTGTGGCCGAGGCCACCGGGGCTCAGGCCTATGGCTTCGGCCCCCATCCGGCGGCTGACACCGACGATGGCAAGAGCGAGGAGCGGGGCGACGTCGATTTCGCCCCCGATGCGGCCGTGGTCCACGGCGATGTGATCGAGGGGCCGGGGTGGAGCTTCGAGTGCCTGCACACCCCCGGCCACATCTCCAACCACATCGCCTACCGCTGGCGGGAGGCGGCGGGTGTATTCACGGGCGACCACATCATGGGCTGGTCCACCACCATCATCCCCCCGCCCGACGGCAACATGACCGACTACCTGGCCAGCCTGCGCCTATTGGCCGATTCCCCCGACGACCGGGTGTACTGGCCCACCCATGGCCCGCCGGTCACCGAACCCCATGCGTTGGTGGAGGCTCTCTATGCCCACCGCCTGGACCGGGAACACCAGATCATGGAGTGCTTGACCACCGGACCGCAGACCATCCCGGAAATGGTGGAGGTGATGTACGCGGAGGTGGCCAAAGAACTGCATGAGCCCGCCGCTCGCTCGGTGCTGGCCCACCTCATCGCCATGGTCGCCGACGGCCGGGTGGGCACCGACGAAACCGCGACCGCCGAGGCAGTATACTACCGCAACTAACAGGGGGTTCGGAGCGCCGCCGCCTCCCCCTGCTGTTCAACTACGAGACCGTCTCGGGAGACGCGTTCAAGTAGCAGGAGGTAAGCGCGGACGCCACCTCGTCTTGTGCCTGGCCGAAGCCCTCCCCCGTGTCGACCACCATGGCATCCCTCACGACGGCCCGCAGCCCGTCAACGGAGATTTGGGAGGCGATGCATTGGGCTCGATCTATCGGCTCACCTTCTGAGACCAAGACCTGCACCACGAAGTTCCGCCAGTCAACACAACCCAATGACAGGTTCTCCAGATCAAACGCCTCACGGTCGGAAATGTCGAACCAGTCCCCGAAGACGAACAATCCAGGCTGCCGGTATGCCTCAGCAAACGACTCTGGGTTGAGATCCAATTCGTCAAGCCGTTCGTCGGTGAATACGGCAAAGGCCTCCTCGGCCAGACACATGATCTCCTGTCGGGTCATGAAGGTGGTGACCAGTTCGTCACCCAAGACCAACTCGGCAAATGTGTCGGTCAACTCTTGTCGGTTGGGTCCGGGCGGATCGCCGCTATCAGCCTGCTCGCCGTTCTCAGGATCAGCAGCGCCGGGAACAGCGGCGTCGGTGGGCGGCGGCGTGGGGGCTTCGACCGCCTCGGTGGGTTGGGCCGCGGGGGCCTGGGTAGTCGGCGCGGACGGTGCGCTGCCCTCGCTTTCGCTCGAGCAGGCTGTCGCCATAATGGCGACAAGGAATATCGGAATGAACCAGCCGCGGCGCACAGGACAGCTCTTGTGTCAGCCGGTTTCCTCGATGGTCACTGAATGAACGATAACCGGAGGCTCAGGGCCCCCACCCAGAGGATTGTCAGGCTGGTCCACGTGGCTGGCCAGAATAGCCTCGGCCACCGCCAGGCTCGCATCGTCCATCTGACCGAACACCACGTAGGTGCCCTGGCTGTTGAGCCGGGCGGTGTTCTCGTTGACGGCGATGAAGAACTGGGCGCTGGCGCTATCGGGCGCCGCAGTGCGGGCCATCACCAGTTGGCCCGGCTCATAGGTGAATCCTGCGCCCTCATCAGGAATGGTGTAGCCCGGACCGGGATCAGACGGGGAATTCGTATGGGGCGCCCCACCCTGGATAATCCCGATGCTCGGATCGGTCCGGAACAACAGCGTCTCGTCGTAGTAGTGATGGCGGGCCAACACTGCGAAATTATTGGCCGTGACCGGCGTGTTCGCCATGTCGAGGGCGATTCTCATCTCCCCTGCGGTGGTGTCGAACACCGCGGTGTACTGCTTCGTGGGGTCCAAGCACATGGGCTGCGGACCGTCGAAATACAGCACGGACGGACCAGATCCGTCAGCAGGCGGGCAGGCACCTGATCCAAAAGTCGTGGTGAAAGCGGGATCGGGGTTGTCGAACGCCGAACCGCCCATTAGCTCCATTTCCTCGGGGGTCAGGCAGCGGTTCTGAAGGGCAATGAGCTCACCCATCATCTCCAATACTGCTTCTTCTTCGTCAGGCTCTGAGCCCTCAAGCATCATCTCGACCACTTCATCGGGCAATCCGTCGGCCACACATCGGGCGCTGTCCTCAGAGAGGCCCTGTAGGACGTATGTCTCATAGAGCATCTCCCGCACATTGACACAGGATTGAAATGCCGCCATCGCCTCCGAATCAGCAATCCCAAGGTCATCCTCGGACTCGGCCAGCAACGAAGCTGCCACTGCGGACCGAATCCCCTCTTCAGAGATCTCAGATGCAATGCAATTTGCCTGGTCTGCCGGAAGGCCCTCGCTTGCTATTGCCTCAGCTAGAACGGTTCGCCATTCCATGCACTCCAAGGCCTTGTCCACGACTTGTGACTCCTCTTGGTCGGTTATGTCGTAGTCGTCGCCCAGGGCAAAAGTGCCCCTATCGGTGTACGCCTCGGCCAGCCGAGCCCCGTTCATGCCCAACTCATCGATCCGTTCATCAGAAAAGACACCGGCCAAGTTGTCACCCAAGCAGCGGATCTGGTCTTCACCCACGACGGCTGGCCGCTCGGCGTCCTCCAACATCACCGTGAAAATTGCGTCGGACAGCTCGCGCTGGCTGGCAGAGAGCGGAGTAGCGGCCTCGGCGGGCTCAGGCGCAGATTCCTCGGCAGCCTCGGGGGGCTGGGATACGGCCTCGGTCGCTACCGCGGCCGGTTCGCTGTCGTCGCTGTCGCTCGAGCAGGCCGCGGCAATCAGGCAGACCAGGGCTAAAGGCAAAACCAGTTTCAATATGCGCATGTAGGCACCCATCTTCCAATCACCATCAACGACGTACCAACGGTACTCACGGTTCCGCCAAAAGCGGCGAAATTACCTGTATGCCATTTCAGGCCACGGCGCCCGTCGTCCGGAGCTCGGCCACCTCCCCGGTGGAATAGCCCAACTCGGCGAGAAGCGCATCGGTGTCGGCCCCGGGGGACTGCGATTGCACGGAGGGCTCCGATGGCGTCCCCTCGAAGCGGGGAGCGGGCCGGGGCTGGGTAACCCCGCTGAACTCGAAGAATGAATCACGGGCCTGGGCGTGAGGATGCGACGGAGTTTGGCCCATGGTCAGCACCGGGGTGACGCAGGCGTCGGTGCCGTCAAACACGGCCATCCACTCATCCTGGGTGCGGTTGGCGATGATCTCGCCCACTCGCTGCTTCATCTCTGGCCACCGGTCCCGGTCCATCTGGTCGGGCAAATCGTCGGCGCCGGCCAGGCCGATCCCGGCCATGAACTCGGCGTGGAACTGGGGCTCGATGGCCCCCACCGACAGCCATTTGCCGTCGGCAGTGCCGTACACCTCGTAGAAGTAGGCCCCGGAGTCCAAGAAATTGGCCCCGTATTCGTCGGTCCAGAATCCGCTGGCGTGGGCTGCGTACAGGGGTGACAGCAGGTAGGCGGCGCCGTCCACCATGGCCGCGTCCACCACTTGGCCGTCGCCGCCCCTCGCCACCTCCAACAGCGCGGCCACCATGCCCAGCACCAGGAACACCGAGCCGCCCCCGAAGTCGCCGATGAGGTTGAGCGGCACCGACGGAGGCTGTCCTGTCCGCCCGATGTGGGCCAGCGGTCCGGCCAGGGAGATGTAGTTGATGTCGTGGCCGGCCCGGTCGGCCAGCGGGCCGCTCTGGCCCCAGCCGGTCATTCGCCCGTACACCAGCTTGGAGTTTCGGGCCAGGCACTCTTCAGGCCCAACGCCGAGGCGCTCAGCAACCCCGGCCCGGAAACCCTCGAACAGCCCGTCAGAAGCCTCGACTAGACGAAGCACGGCTTCCACGCCTTCGGGCTGTTTGAGGTTGAAGGCCACGGTGCGCTTGCCCCGCTCCATGGGACCCGACTGCGAGGCCACTGGGTTGCCCGAGCCGCCCACCCGGTCGATCCGGATCACCTCGGCACCCAAATCCGACAGCATCATGCCGGCGAACGGAGTGGGGCCGATGCCGGCCAACTCGACGATGCGCATTCCCTTTAGCGGACCCATGGCCCTACGGTATGCCTGCGAGCCGGAGCAACCGAAAGGCAGAGACCCAGATGAGCGCCAATGATCGAAAGACCGCCTTGGTCACCGGAGCCAGCCGGGGAATCGGAAAGGGCAGCGCCATCGCATTGGCTCGGGCCGGCTTTGACGTTGCTGTGTCGGCCCGGACCCTGGTGGATGGTGCAGGCCGGGACATGTACGACCCCAACCTCACCATTCCCGGCGGACTCGACACCACCGTGGAGGCCATCGAATCCGAGGGCCAACAAGGAGTGGCCTTCACCATGGACTTGTTGGACCGAGAAAGCGTGACGGCGTGCATCGATGGAGCGTTGGAGCACTTCGGCCACCTCGATGTGCTGGTGAACAACGCCATCTACCAGGGCAAAGTGAGCATGACCCCCTTCCTGGAACTGGAAGAGCCCGAGGTTCACAAGCTGTTCGAGGGGAACGTATTCGCCCAGCTGGCGATCACCGAGCGGGTGCTGGCCGCCATGGTGGAACGGGGCTCGGGCACCATCGTGAACATGATCTCGGCCTCGGCCTACACCGACCCGCCCGGCCCCATCGGCAAGGGTGGCTGGGGCATGGCCTACGCCATGAGCAAGGGGGCGTTCACCCGCATGACCCCGCACATCCACGTGGAGCACGGCCCCGACGGCATCCGCTGCTTCAGCATCGACCCCGGCTATGTGATCACCGAGGCGGCACGAGCCCGCAACACTGCGGGATCGTTCCCCTACCCGGGCGGAGAGCCGGCCACCATCGGCGCGGTAGTGGCCTGGTTGGCCACATCGCCCGACGCCGATGAGCACTTGGGCGGCATCGTGTACGCCCAGAGCGAATTCAAGAAGCGGGGCCTGTCGGCGTGAGGGCGGTGCGCCACACGCCCGAGGGCATCCGCCCGGTGGAGGTGCCGGTGCCCACCAAGGTGGCGGTGGGCGGCGCCGAGGGAGTGCGGATCCGGCCTCGCTCGGTGGGCATCTGCCAGACCGACCTGAACATGGTGGGCTTCGGGCCAAGGGAGATGACCTTCGGCCACGAGTTCGCCGGAGTGCTGGACGATGGCACGCCGGTGGCGATTGAGCCGATGGTGCCATGCGGGACGTGCGAGTTCTGTGGGATGGGCGACTACCACTGGTGCGAGAAGTCGCACGAGATGATCGCCGGAGTGGCCTTCGACGGCGGCATGGCCGACGAGATTCTGCTTCCCGAGCGGTGCCTGGTGAGGTTGCCCCACGGGCTGGACGTGGCCAACGCCTGCCTGTGCGAGCCGCTGGCCGTCAACATCCACAGCCTGGTGCTGGGGCGGTTGGAGAGCCGCCACCGCGTGGCCGTCGTGGGCCCCGGCATCACCGGATTCGGCTTGCTGGGTGGGGCCGCGGCCCGCTGGCGGGGCTGTGTGGTGGATGTCGAGCCGGATCACGACCTGCACGCGGAAGCTGCCGAGCAGATGGGCCTGGGGGTGGGGCTGTCGGGCACCTACGACATGGTCATCGAAGGTGACGGATCGGAGCGCTCCATCACCCGCTCCGCCGAGGTAGCCCGGCCGGGAGGAACGGTGCTGCTGGTAGCCGGGTATTACCAGAACAAGCTGTTCGAGGTACTGCCCTGGGTGCTGAAGGAACTGACCGCGGTGTGGGGAACGTTCTACGGCCACCACGGCGCGGGACGGGCCTTCGATTCCGCCGCCGCCCTGCTGGCCCACCGCCCCGAGGTCGCCGAGGCCATGATCACCCAGCGATTCCCCCTCGACGCCGCCAGCGAAGCATTTGCCCTCGCGGCTAGCGACACCCCCACTCTCAAAGTGGTCGTTGAGCCATGATTCGGGTGAGCTAGCAAGCTCAGACCAAGAACGACTCTCGCAGTCGCTCGATGCTCTGGGGCTTGACCCCGTATTCGAGGGCATAGCCCTCGGAGCCACCCCATTGGTCATCGACGATGCCCAACAGCTCGGTCATGGCACTGGTCGGGGCATTGGTTATGTCGTCGGGGAACTTCTCCCAGACATGGGCCAGATCTGGCAGCTCGACCAGGGACCGCTCCCGAATGGCCGGAACGGCAGGAGCGGTGGCGGCATAGTCGGCCACGATGTCCTGGCGATCTACCCCGGTCAAGCCCAGGATCAAAGCCGCTAGACAACCGGTGCGGTCTTTGCCGGCCATGCAGAAAAAGGCGGTCGGCCACCGATCAGGATCGGCCACCACCTCGATGGCGGCCGCAAATCGCTCGCCTCCGCTGCGGATCATGTTCTCGTAGAGCTGGCCGAAGGACTGGGTCCTGATCTCGGGATCGGGACGCTCGTAGGTGTGCATGGTCCGGTCGGTCGTGCCGACATGGTGCTCGACAATGCCCAGGGACGGATCAAGCACCCCGACCCGCTCTCGCTCGTCGTGCGCCCGCAGGTCCACGGCCGTGCGGATACCCAATCGACCGGCGACCACCTCGCCGTCGGCCGGGCTGAGGCGATGCATCGAGTCTGCTCGAAACAGCACTCCCCACTTGGTGGTGCCGCCCAGTGTGCTGGCGTAACCGCCCAAGTCCCGGAAGTTCACGCACCCGTCCAGCGGGATGCGCCTTTGATGGTTCATTGCTTCAGTTCCCGTCTTCCTTCCGGCCTTGCAATCTAGAACACCACTAGCGTGTGGTCGTGGTCGGGAAGATCCATGTGCTGGACGAGTTGACAGTTGAACCAAGGAACCTCGCGGGAGTGCGGCAGTTGATGGCCGAGGGCTACATGGCGGGCGCGGCCGAGCGAGGCATGACGTTGGAACAGACGTGGCTGACTCCGCCGATTGAGCTGTTCGACCAACCCAACACGCTGGTGTACTTGTGGTCGGTGCCCGATGCCGCCGCGTGGTGGGCCATGCGGGGCGCGGCCGGGCGAGATCCTGGCATCGCCGAATTCTGGGCTGAAGTCGACGCCCTCTGCGTTGAGCGGCAGCGGCGGTTCCTGGTGGACCATCCCCCTTCTGAGGAAGAGCGATGAGCCGCAAGCTGGCGCTGGTCACTCTGGCCGATGGGGCCGATCCCGGTCGGGTGGCCGAGCTGGAGACGGCCGCGGTGCTCGGTCGGCACCTGCCGGGCACGGTGGGCGGCGGCCAATACACCTGGGACGGCATCGACGACCCGATCCCACCCGGCTTCGAGGACGTGACTCATGTCGACCTGGTGGAGTTGGAGCTCATTGACGGTTCGTTGGCCGACCCCGATTTCACCGGGGAGATCAAACGCACCCTCCTGCTTCGGGTTGAGCCCGACGCCCCGGCCGATTCGGTGGCTGCGTTCGAACGGGATCTCATGGCCATGCCCGACCACATCCCGGCCATCGTGAACTGGACCCTCAGCCGGGTGGCCGGCCCGTCGAGCACCCGGTGGACCCATAGCTGGGAACAGGAGTACTACACCCTGGACGGGCTCAAGGTGGACTACATGATGAGTCCGCATCATTGGGGACTGATCGACGGCTGGTTCGATCCCGAGATGCCCCGGCAGATCGTGGACCTTGAGCTGGCCCACGTGTATCACGCCACCGACCGCTCGGTTTTGGCTGCCGCCCTCGGCTAGGGGTGCTGGGAGCTGACCGAGACGATCTCGCCGGTCATATACGTCGAATAGTCGCTGGCCAGAAAGACCATCACGTTGGCCACCTCCCACGGCTCGGCGGCCCGGTCGAACGCCTCCAGCGAAATCAAGCTGTCGAGGAACTCCTGGCTGGATGTCTTGGCCAGAAACGGGTGCATAGCCAGGCTGGGCGCCACACAGTTGACCCGCACGCCGGTCTCGGCCGCTTCAATGGCCGCGCAGCGGGTGAGCGCCATCACCCCGGCCTTGGCCGCGGCATAGTGGCTCTGGCCGGCTTGGGCCCGCCACCCCATCACCGAGGCGTTGTTGACGATGACCCCTGAACCCCGAGGCATCATGTGGCGCAGGGCAGCCCGGGTGGTGCGCATGGTGCCGTTGAGGGTCACATCGATCACCACCTGCCACTGCTCGTCGGTCATATCCACCAAGTTGGCGGTTCCCCCCAAGCCAGCGTTGTTGATCATCACGTCCACGTGGCCCAGTTCGGCCACTGCGGCGTCGATCAGGGCTTGGACCTCCTCCTCAGCCGTCACATTGCACATCTGTGTGGCCGGTCGCACTCCGAACTCTTCAGCCAAACGGTCGGCGGCTTCATCCAAGCGGCGCTCGTGGATGTCGCTGATAAGCACTTGGGCGCCCTCGGCTAAGCACCGCCGAGCCGCGGCATAACCCAGGCCGGTGCCCGCCGCCGCGGTCACCACCACGGTCTTGCCCTCCAACAGCCCCCGGCCTGGCGGTTCGGCGGGAACTTCCCGGCTCACGGCGACACCGGTGCCGGCGGCAGATCCTTCATGGCCTCGGCCAACTCGGCGATGGTCCACTCCCGCTCGTCGTCAAGAAAGTCTTGACGCAGCCACGGGGTGTACCAGCGGACGTCGCCGCCTTTGGCCATGAACACCCGACCGGTCACCTCGCAATCGGCGGTGGCCAGCCACCCCACCACCGGAGCGGGATGGAAGGGGTGGTACACGTCGAACCCCTCGGCGGGCTTGGCCACCATCTCGGCCACTCCCGGCGCCCCCTCGGTCATGCGGGTGCGGCCCGCGGGGGTCACGCAGTTCACCCTCACGCCGTAGCGCCCCAATTCTTGGGCGATGATCACCGTCATGCCGGCGATGGCCGATTTGGCCGCGCCGTAGTTGGACTGGCCCACCTGGCCGATCAGACCTGAAGTAGAGCTGATGTTGATCACCGAGGCGTTCACCGCCTCCCCGGCCTTGGTCTGGTCGCGCCACCAGCCGGCGCATACCCGGGTCATGCAGAACGTGGTCTTGAGGTGGCCGCGGATCACCGAGTCCCAGTCGTCCTCGCTCATGGAGGCGAACATTTTGTCCCGCAGGATGCCGGCGTTGTTCACCAGTACGTCCACCCCTCCTAAGGCGTCCAGCGTCTGAGCCAGCACTGATTCGGCCCCGGACATCTCAGCCACGTCGTCGCTGTTGGCCACTGCTGTGCCTCCGGCGGCAGTGATCTCGTCGACCACCGCCTGCGCTACCGCCGGATCGGCCCCAGTACCGTCGGCCTCACAGCCCAAGTCGTTGACCACCACCTTGGCGCCCTCGCCAGCGAACAAAAGGGCGTAGTGGCGGCCGATTCCCCGCCCGGCGCCGGTGATGACGGCGATCCGCCCCTCAAGCGCGCCGCCCGACATCAGCTGCCCTGAGCGGCCTGGCGCTGGGCGGCCTGCGCAGCCAGCAAGGCCATGGTGGGGTGCTCTTCGAAGCCGATGGTGCGAGGCAACGACTCTTCGATGCCCTCGGGCGTCCAACTGCTGTCGGGGGCGTACATGGAGCGAAGTTCGCCGAATTGGGCCCACACAGAAATGCGGGGACCGACCACGGTGTACACCTGGGCAGTGAGGTCCCGAGCAGCATCGCTAAGCAAGTACACGGCCAACGGCGCCACGTCTTCGGGCTCGCCGGCCTCGATCTCGAACGGGACGTTCTCCGACATGCGGGTCTTGGCGCTGGGTGCGATGCAGTTGGCGTTGATGCCGTAGCGCTTCAGGGCCAGCGCCGCGCTCTTGGTGAGCGAGATGATGCCGCCCTTGGCCGACGCGTAGTTGCACTGGGAGGTCGATCCGGTGAACGCCCCCGAGGTGATTCCCACCAGCGACCCGCCGGTCTCCTGCTTGCGCATGATGGCCGAGGCGTGCTTGTACACCGTGAAGTGGCCCTTGAGGTGTACCCGGATCACATCGTCGAACTCTTCTTCGGTCATATTGAAGATCATCCGCTCCCGCAGGATGCCGGCTACGCACACCGCGCCGTCGATGGACCCCCAAGCGTCCACCGCAGCCTGAACCGCGGCCGCGCCCCCCTCCATGGTGCTGATGTCGGAGGCCAAGGCCAGAGCGGTACCGCCCGCCGCCTCGATCTCAGCCACCACCGCGTCAGCCACCTCCGATGACGGGTCGGAGCCGTCCAGCGACACGCCGTAGTCGGCCACCACCACGTTGGCCCCGGCCGCCGCACAACCCATGGCGATGGCCCGCCCGATGCCGTTGCCCGCACCGGTGACGACGATGTTCTTGCCTTCGAGATATCCAGTCACGGGCGAAAACCCTACCCTTCGCCTGGAGCCAACAGTTGGTCGAAGAGCTCAGCCAATCCCTCGGGGGGAATTCGGCCGCTTCCTCTGAGGGCCAACGTTCCGTCCCCAAACACGAAGACCCAGAACGGGGTGCCTGACTGACCATAGGCGGCGGCTATTTCATTGTCGGCGCTGTCCACCAGAACCGGGAATGGCCAACCCTCGTCGGCCAACCATTGGCTGGGCGGGTAGTAGTCCCTGTCGGGGTCAACCAACGTGACCACGCTGAGAAGATCTACCCCTTCAGGCAGGTTGTTGCCTGCGGCTAGCCAGTTGGTGAATTCGACAACCTCAGCCTGACAAGCCGGGCACCAGTGAGCCAGAAACACGATGGCAGCCGGCCGCTCTCCTGGTGTCCATTCCAGCGGTGAGCCGTCTATGGCGGTGCCAGAAAGGCCGGGCACCGGTTGGCCGAATGCGGGATCGGCTTCCGGAGATTCCCCAATTGGCCCAAGCGGTGGACCGAAGATCTGCACCGGAGCAACCTCGACCGGCGTGGGAACCTCGGTAGCAGGGACAGTTGCGACGGGTGTGGGCTGCTCGGTTGCCGTCGGGGTCGCCAATTGCGTCGGCTGCTCGGTTGCCATCGGTGTCTCGACTCCGGTGGGAGCCGGTGCAGCTTCGTCGTCGTTACCACCGCAGGCAGCAGCCAGCAGCAGGGCAGCGGCAAGCAGCGCTACTACGCGGCGGACAGTGCGCTTGAACTTCATGACCACAGGCTACGGGCTGGCTACAGCGGCATCACCACGCCGCCGTTGGGCCGCATGGTCTGCCCGGTTACGAACCGGCCAGCCTCGGAACAGAGGTAGAGAATGGCGTAGGCAATGTCGTTGGGGTTGCCCACATAGCCAAGGGGGTTCATCTGGGCGATGGTGTCGAAGTGGTTCCTCTGGCGCTCCGGGTCCACCTTGCCGTCGTCGTCGAGGAAGTGGCGGTCGTAAATCGGGGTCTCAATGGAACCGGGCGCCACCGCATTCACCCGGATGGGAGCCATCTCCACCGCCGCGGTTCGGGTGATCATCTTCACCGCCGCCTTGGTGAGGGCGTACACCGAGATCATCGGGGCGGGCATATCGGCCCCGGCCGATGACAGGTTGACGATTGACCCCGATTTCTGATCAGCCATGGCCCGGCCCGCGGCTGCGGTGCCCCAGTAGACACCCTTGATGTTCACGTTCATCACCCGGTCGAGCTGCTCGGGGGTGGTGTTCACGATGAGGCTGTCGGTGATGATCCCAGCGTTGTTGACCATGACGTCCAGCCGACCGTGCCGGTTCACCGCGTCGGCCACCAGAGCATCCACCGCGGCTTTGTCGCTCACATCAGTCGGCACCGCCGACCACGAGGCCCCCAGCGCGTCCAGCTCCCCACCGGTCTCTCCCATCCCGTCGGCGTCAACGTCCCCCAGCACTACCGAAGCCCCAGCCTTGGCCAGCGTCACCGCCGTCCCCCGGCCGATCCCCGAAGCCGCCCCCGTGACCACCGCCACCCGGTCGGAAATATCAAACGCAGCAATGATGTCGTCGTGCATGGCCCCATCATGGCCCGCGTCGGACAGGGATCAGGAACCGTGATTGAGGTCCATTAGCTCGGCTCCCAGAAGACCATGGCGTGGGTGTCGTCGTAGGTGCGGGCGTAGGCGGTGACAGGCATGCCGATCTCTACGGATTCGGGGTCGATGCCGGTCAGGCCGCCGAACATTCTCACTCCTTCGGGGAGGTCGATCATGGCCAGCACATAGGGCAGTTCGGCGAAGGCGGGGACGCCGTATTGGCGGACCACGGTGTAGGTGTAGATGGTGCCGGTGCCGGCAGCCTCCATCCACTCGGGCTCGGCGCCGCAGGCGGTGCATATTGCTCGGGGATAGTGCTGACGATGGCCGCACTCCGGGCACTGCTGGATAAGCAATCGGCCCTCAGCCGCAGCGGCGAAGAACTCTCCATATTCGCCCTCGCCGGCGGGTACCGGTCCCTGCCACTCCAGGTCGCGTACAACCCTCATGACGGCCGGTCCTTGCCCAAGATGACGGTGGCGATGGCCGACAGCCAGCCGCCCGAGCCACAGGCCAGGGCTAACTCCGCGTCGGGCACCTGGGCCTCGCCAGCGTCGCCCCGGAGCTGGCGGACCGCTTCGATCAACAAGAAGATGCCCCGCATCCCCGGGTGATTGGACGACAGGCCCCCGCCGTCGGTGTTGGTGGGCATCGACCCGCCCCGGCGCAGGTGGCCTTCTTCCACATAGGCGCCCCCCTCGCCCCGACCGCAGAAGCCCAAGCCCTCCAGCATGAGCATCACAGTGATGGTGAAGCTGTCATAGAGCTGGGCGGTGTCGATGTCGGCGGGTGCCACCCCCGCTTGGCCCATCGCCTCCGGTCCGCACACCGCGGCGCCCATCTCCGTGAAGTCGGGCATCTGGTGGATGTTCCAGTGAGTCTGGGTGCCCGCCGCGCCCAGCACGTAGATCGGGGGCCGGCGCAGGTCGCGGGCGATCTCCTCGGTGGTCATCACCAAGGCCCCGCCCCCGTCGGTGATCACACAGCAGTCCAGCTTGTGCAGCGGATCGGCAATCATGCGGCTGTTCACCACGTCGTCCACCGTGATGGGGTCGCGGTAGCGGGCATCGGGATTGAGGCCGGCGAACTCTCGGACCCCCACGGCGATCTCGGCCAATTGCTCCGAGGTGGTGCCGAACTCGTGCATATGGCGGCGGGCGGCCAGGGCATAGGCGCCCACCAGGGGCAATCCGTAGGGGGTGGCCATCTGCATGGCTCCGGTCACCGGCTGGGCATCGCGCTGAAACCCGCCGGTGCCCAACACCCGGCCCATGCGGGTGAGCTGGTCCGAGCCGTACGTGATCAGCACGGTGTCGCAAAGCCCCTCCCGGATGGCGGCGGCGGCGTGCTGCACATGGAACTCGAACGAGGAGCCGCCAACCATAGTCCCGTCGATGTATCGGTGGTTCACCCCCAGGTACTCGGCCATGGAGACCGCGTCATCGCCCGCTCCCGGCCCACCGCCGCTGGTGCTCACGTAGCCGTCGATGGCCGACTTGGCGATGCCGCAGTCGGCGATGGCCCGGCGGGCGGCTAGGGCATGGTGCTGCACCGAGTTCAGGTGCGGCACCACCGGATAGTCGCTGAGGCCGATGCCGCAGATCACCGGGTTTCGGGAAGGCACTGGGGCAGCCTAGGCGAGAAGGTTGTTGTGCTCGCCGACGTGGGGGGCGCGGTGGCGGATGCGGTAGGGGGATTTGGGGGCGATGTACGGCGCTCCCAGATAGGTGAAGCTGCGGCCCAGGTCTTCGTGCACTACCTCGACGGGGAAACCTCGCTCTTGGAAGTGGGGGTCGGCCAGCACTTCTTCGGGCGAGTAGATGATGCCCACCGCCAGCCCCCGCTCTTGGGCGCCGATGAAGAACTCGTAGGCGGTGATGTTCTCGGAGATGAACCTGACTGCCTCTCGGGCGGCGCCGAACATGGCGGTCACCTCCGGATCCTGGCCGACCTGCGAAAGATGCAGATCCTCTTCGAGTTGGGCCCCCATCTCCAAGAAGAAGAACTCTTCAAATTGGTCTTTCAACCCCAGACTCTCCATCCACTCCACTACCACGGCGAAGTCCCGAGCCGAGCGGGGTGGGAAGCCGGTGTTAACGTCGATGCCGTCTGCCGACAGTGCCCGGGTGAACGTGGTGGGCTCGATGGCTGCGTGGCGCCCGGTCTGGCGCTGCACCTCGTCGCCAGCCACCAACCACTGCACCGAGCCGAACTCGGTGGTCACGTTGGCCGCCGCGTGCATGCTGACGTCCACAAACTGTCCTTGCCCGGTGCGGTCTCGGGCCAACAGGGCGGTCTGGGCGGATAGCACCGCGAACACCGAACCGGTCTGGTACCCCTGGTTGCCGCCGCCCCGCTGGGGCGGAATGGCGTGGTCGTCATAGCCGCAGCTCCACACCGGCCCGCCCGCGGCCAGCACGGTGAGGTCAATGCTCTCTTCTTGAGACCGCGGTCCGTTGCGGCCAAACGGTGTGAGCGACACCCAGATCAATTCAGGATGGTCGGCCCGCAACGTGTCATGGTCGATGCCCAGGTCAGCCAATCGGCCAGGACGCTCCGACTCCAGCACCACATCGGCGCTGGCTACCAGCGAACGGAACCGATCTCGATCGCCTTCATCCCCTAGATCCAGAGTCACTCCCAGCTTGGAGGCGTTGTAGTGCCACCACCACAGGCTGCGTTCGGGATCGGGTTCGTCGTTTAGAAACGGTTCAAATCCCCGGGTGTGGTGACCATCGGGGGGCTCTACCACTATGACCTCAGCCCCCATTCCGGCCAGCAGCAACCCGGCATAGGCCGAGGCCTCTCCGGCCAGCTCCACCACTCGAATTCCCGCCAGTGCGCCGGGCAGGTCGTGCCCCGTCATCAGATCACCCCTTCGGCCGCCAAGTCGGCCAACTCGGCGTCTGAATGACCGAGCAGGCCCCCGAGAATCTGGCGGTTGTGCTGGCCCAACAGGGGTCCGCCCCGCTCCAGAACCCAGTCGGTTTCGGAGAAATGAGCGGGAATGCCGTCGACCCGGACCCGGCCCATCTCGCCGTGGGTGACGGTGGGCCACAATCCCCAGGCCTCGGTGTTGGGGTCGTTGTCGATTCGGTCCACCGGCTTGGCCACCCCCGCCGCGGGCACGCCCACTGCCTGCAACTCGGCAGCCGCCTTGAACCGATCCCGACCCGAACTCCAGGCCCGCACCGCATCGTCCAACTCGTCCTCATGGGCCAGTCGCCCGGCTAGATCATCAAACCGGCTGTCGTCGATGCCCATAAGCCCGGCGATGGCCTGCCAATCTCGGTCGTCCCGGGCAGCCAGGGCCAGCCAGGCGTCGTGCCCGTCGGCCTCATAAATGCCGTGGGGGGCCATGGCCGGGAACTGACTGCGGTTGGAGTAGGGCATGCCGTCGCGCCGCAGTGGCCTTCCGTTCACGGTGTTGTCCAGCACCACCGGGCCGAGCATGGTGGCACCCGCGTCGGTACACGACATGTCGATCCACTGGCCCTCACCGGTGCGGCTGCGGTGGAGGAGCCCGGCCATGATGGCCATGGCCATGAAGTTGCCGCCGTGGTGGTCCATGTAGGAGTAGCCCCAGCCGGCCGAGGGCATGTCGGGAAGCCCGGAGGTGAACGTGAGTCCACAGCAGGCCTGCACGATCGGGCCCCACGTCTTGTACTTGCGATAGGGACCGACGTGGCCGAACCCGCAGTTGGACACGTACAAGACGTCGGGCTTGATCTCCTTCAGACGGTCGTAACCGAAACCCAAGCGCTCCAGCACTCCGGCGGCGAAGTTCTCGGTGACGGCGTCGCTCACCGCGATGACCTCGGCCAGGAGCTCTTTGCCCCGCTCGGTGCGGAGGTTGAGCGTGACCCCCAGCTTCTCCACGTTGTGGTTGTTGAAGCAGCCGCCGAACTCATGGCCCCGGCGGTCGTCCACGAACGGGGACGTTCCCCGGAGCACATCCCATTTGCCAAGGCGCACCGGATCCTCGATGCGGATGATCTCGGCCCCGAAGGCGGCCATCCACCGGGTGGCCCCCGCTCCGGCCAGCTGCCCGGTGAAGTCGCAGATGCGAATGTGGGACAAAGCCTCAGATTTCACGGCCCGACCTTATGCGGTCGGATTCAGCGGCCACCGAGTCGGGAAACGCCCACAGTCCCTAGGCTTCAGCCCGTGCGAGTGCTACACCACATGGAAGACGGGCGGCTCGACTCGATCATCGCCCAATTCGAAGACGTGGAGTTCGTGTACGTACCCCGCCAAGGCGACATCCCCGAGGGTGCGTCCGGCGACGTGCTGTTGACCATTCCCCGGGGCTATCCCAATCTGGCCGAGCTGCTGGACCGGGGCGTGGAGTGGGTACACGTGACCAGCACCGGGATCGACAGTTTCCCCCTCGAACTGCTGGGCGACCGGGTGATGACCTGCTCCCGAGGGTCCTCGGCCATCGGCATTTCCGAGTGGTGCCTGGCCATGATGCTGGCCTTCGAAAAAGATCTTCCCCACGTGTGGCTGAACCGCCCGCCCGAGCGTTGGTTTACCGCTGATTTGGGGGCGCTCTACGGCAAAACGCTGGGGCTCATCGGCCTAGGGGGCATAGGCACCGCGGTGGCCCGTCGAGCGCTGGCCTTCGAGATGTCGGTGCTGGCTTTGCGACGCACCGCGGCACCCTCGCCCATGGCCGAGGTGGAGATCGCCCGGTCGTTGGAAGAGCTGTTGGAGCGCTCCGACCACATCGTGGTGGCTGCGCCGGCCACTGCCGCCACCCATCACCTCCTGGATGCCGACGCCCTGGCCAAAACCAAGCCAGGCGCTCACATCATCAACATCGCCCGGGGCGACCTCATCGACCAAGTCGCCCTGCGAGCCGCACTCGACAACGGGCACATCGCCCGGGCCTCATTGGACACGGTGGAGCCCGAGCCCCTGCCCGAAGGCCACTGGCTCTATGACCATCCCCAGGTCCGACTGAGTGCCCACGTGTCCTGGTGCATGCCTGAGTCGTGGGACTTTTTGATGGCCCCCTTCGCCGACAATCTTCAGCGACGCTTGGACGGGCATCCCCTGGAGGGAATCGTTAACCTCGACGAGGAGTATTAGTGGACCTCTAGCCGTCGGTTGACGATACTGCCGCCACCACGTCGCGGCGGCGAACCTGGCCGGTGGCGGGGGTGCGGGGGATGGCATCCATGGTCTCGATACGGCGAGGGTGCTTGAACCGGGCCAAGCGGTCGCTCAGGTGGGCCTGCACTGCATCGAGGGTGGGTAGGGCAGCACCGGGAGCCAACACGAACACGGCGCAGACCACCTCGCCCCAGCGGTCGTCGGGAATGCCCACCACCGCTACCTCGACCGCACCGGGGAAGTCGGCCAAATGGCCCTCGACCTCGGCGGGCGACACCGTCTCCCCACCGGTGCGGATCACGTCCTTGACCCGCCCGACGATCGAGTAGAAGCCGTCGCCGTCCACCTCGGCCAGATCGCCGGTGCGGAACCAGCCGTCGTCGGTGAATGCCTCAGCCGTGGCCTCGGGATTGTCGAAATAGCCGTCGAACATGAACGGGGATCGAGTTTGCAACTCGCCCTGTTCGAGGCGCACCTCGGCTCCGGTGTGGGCCTGGCCGCAGCTTCCCGGCCGAGACTCCATGTCGGCGTCGTCCAGCATCGTGACCGAGCCCGCTTCAGTGGACCCGTAGAACACCCGTCGATGGGCGTTGGGGAACGCCGCCTTCAAGTCGGCCAGCAGTTCGGGCGGGGTGGCTGAGGTGCCCGAGGTGGCGAATCGCAGCGAGGCCAGATCGGCATGGCGACCAGCTTCCAGCACCCGGCGCCACACCGCCGGAATGCAGTTCATGTAGGCGGCTTGGTAAACCTGGACCGCGTCGATGAGGACGTCGGCGTCGGCCCGGTCGGTGAACACCACCAGGCCCCGGGCCTGCCAGGCCTGAAGAGCGATGGTCCACGCCCCCATGTGGAACATCGGGAACATGCACACCGTGGCCCCCCTCGGCTCCAGCAGCGCCGGAGTGCGGGTGCGGAGCCAATTGCAACGGTGCGACAGCACCACGCCCTTGGACTTCCCGGTGCTGCCGCTGGTGAAGAACACCACATGGGGATCGCTCTCCCCCACTCCCGACGGCGCCGGCGCGATGGCCGACGCCGACTCGGCCTCCGATACCAGATCGAGCCCCGGCCCGGTCCCCCCCAGCCGCACCAGCGGCACCCCCACCGCATCGGCCACTGACTGTCCGGCCTCGGCATGTCCAGGATCGACCACCAGCAGCCGGGGTCTGGCCAG
Source organism: Candidatus Poriferisocius sp. (assembly GCF_965204015.1). Taxonomy (GTDB): domain Bacteria; phylum Actinomycetota; class Acidimicrobiia; order Acidimicrobiales; family Bin134; genus Poriferisocius. The sequence goes on from NZ_OZ241965.1 coordinate 794,143, forward strand.
GCCCACCATCTCGGCCGCCTCTTCGGGCGACAGCCGGGCGTTGGCCGGGGCGAACACCGCCCCTGCTCGGGCCAAGGCCACAAATAGGGCCACCGACGCCAGGTTGTTGTCGCTCCAGGTAACCACCTGATCGCCCCGACTCACGCCGAGGCCGGCCAGCACATGGCTCATCTGGCTGGCCTGCCGACTCAGCTCTCCGTAGGTGATCGTCTGCTCACCTAACACCGCCGCCGGACGAGACGGCACGGTCGCGGCCGCATTGTCGAATACCGAGCCGATAACCAACTCCATCGCCGGGCACACTACCGGGAGATGGGGCCTCCAACCGGTGTGGTCACTACCGTGAAGAGTAATGACGGAGCAAACAGAGCCACGATCTAGGGCCACAGAGCTCGCGCTCGAAAAGGCCTACGCGGCCAAAGGTCCGAAGGCCAATCGCGAGCTGTACGCATCGTGGGCCAAGACATACGAGTCGGGCTTCATCGTCGACAGCGGATACGTCTACCACCAAGAGGTGGTCAAGGTTTTCTGCGATGGATTTGCTCAAAAAGGCCAGCCTGTTTTGGACGTGGGCTGCGGAACCGGAGTCATCGGCGGCGAGCTGGCCAAGTTGGGGATGTCGGTCATCGATGGCATCGACATCTCGCCGGAAATGCTGGCCGAAGCTGCGGCCAAGAATCACAACGGCCGCCCGGTGTACCGGCAACTCATGGAAGCCGACCTCACCATTCCGACCGATCTGGCCGACAGTGCCTACGCCGGCGTGGTGAGCTCAGGAGCGTTCACCCATGGAATCCTCGGACCGGAGACGATTTTGGAGTTGCTTCGAGCGGCCAAGCCCGGTGCTCGTTTCGCGCTCGGGATCAACTCTGCTCACTTCGAAGAGTTCGGCTTCGGTAACTGGCTCGGGCAGCAGCAGTCGGATGGCCATATCGAGGAGCTTAAATTCAGGTTGCGGCCCATCTATGGCGAAGCAGACGAGGCCGACCCCAACCAGTGGAGCCGCATCGCGGTTTTCGCCGCCACGTGAGCAAGGCCGCCGGACTCTTCAGCCCGGCGAGCGGCAACGTGGCACCATAGGGCCATGAGCTTGACGTCCGATCCGCTCCCCGGCACCGATGAGGCCAAGGGGTTCGATCCCTTCGCCTATCCCGAGGAGGTGCCCATCGACACGCTGGCCGAGCTGCGGTCGGAGTGCCCGGTGGCCCGGACTCCCACCGGCTGGTACCTAACCAAGTTCGACCATGTCCTAGATGCCACCAGGGACGTGGAAACCTTCGTGTCCAGCTTCCGCGATCCCGGCGTGGTGGTACCCGAAGAGGAAAAGCTCATCAGCGAGATCCCCGAACCCCGCCACGGCAAGGTGCGGCGGATCATCAACGCCACCGTGGCCCACCACAAGTCGATGCGGGCCGAGCCGTTCGTGCGGGATCTGTGCCACCTATATCTCGACCCGATCTTGGAGCGGGGCCACGGGGAGTTGGTGGCCGAGTTCATCACCCCGGTGCCCATCAACGTGATCTCCCATCTCATCGGGGTGCCGGCCGAGGATTGGGAGCAGTTCCACGCCTGGACCGACGAAGTGGTGCTGGGCGACTACCCCCGCACCAACCGCAACGAGCGGGGCGAGGGCCTGGCCGGGGCCCACCCCGAGTTCTGCGCCTACATCGACGCCCTGATCGCCGAGCGGCGGGCCAGCGACGAAGCCCCCGACGACCTAGTAACCCGGCTCATCACCACCGAGATCGAGGGCCATCGCCTCAGCGATGTGGAGATCCGCACTCAGCTGGCCTTCCTCATCATGTCGGGCAACGAGACCACCCGGCACCTGATCGGGAACCTGCTGTGGCGCATCATCGGCGACCCCGAGCTGTTCGCCACCCTCAAGGCCGACCGGAGCCTCTCTGAGCGGGCAGTGGAGGAATCGCTGCGGATCGACTCCCCCGCCCACATGCTCATTCGGGATTGCACCGTCGACACCGATGTATTCGGTGCTCCGATGCGCAGTGGCGACAAGATCGTGTTCGGCGTGTCGTCGGCCAATCGGGACGAGGACTACTTCGACCACCCCGACGAGTTCCGGCTCGACCGGGACCGCCCCAAAGATCACGTCGCCTTCGGCGGCGGCCCCCACATCTGCCCCGGCGCCAGCCTGGCCCGCCTCGAGGGCCGGGTGGCACTCGAGGTGTTCTTGGACCGAGTGGCATCTGCCGAGCTGGCCCCCGGCTGTGTTCGCAAGAAGACCCCGGTGTTCTGGGCCAACGGACCCGACCGCCTCGACGCCTTCTTGACTCCCGAACCCGTTGGCTGACCAACAGCCCGAGGGCGAGACCTACACCCACGGTTACCACCAGGTGATCGTGGGATGGCACTCCCGGCGCACCGCCGAGTCATGTGCCGCCTTCCTGCTGCCTCGACTGCGGCCCGATGCGGAGGTGCTCGACATCGGTTGCGGCTCGGGCACCATCACCGCTGGTTTGGCCCGCCGCGCTGGCCGGGTGGTGGGCATAGACCTGTCGGCTGACGTGGTGGATGTGGCCCGTGCTCACGCCGACGACTGTGGCCTGTCCAATGCATCCTTTGAGGTCGGCTCGGTCTACGAGCTTCCGTGGGACGACGCCAGCTTCGACGTGGTGTACGCCCATCAGGTGCTCCAGCACCTTTCCAATCCGGTCCGGGCTTTGCGGGAGGCCCGGCGAGTGCTGCGGCCCGGCGGGCTGGTGGCCGTGCGCGACTCCGACTACGCCACCATGGTCCACGCCCCCGTGTTCCCGGCCATCGAGCGCTGGCGAGACCTCTACCACCAGGTTGCGACCGCCAACGGCGGTGAGGCCGACGCCGGTCGCTACCTGCTGTCGTGGGCAAGGGAAGCCGGTTTCACCGATATCGAGACCACAGCCTCCACCACCGCCCACACCGACCACGAAGGCCGGACTGTGTGGGGCGAGATGTGGGCGGTGCGGGCAATCGAAAGCGATTTTGCCGAACACGCAGTCAACAACGGATTCGCCACCCGCGATGAACTACAGGAAATCTCCGACACCTTCCGCGAATGGGCCGTCCAGCCCGACGGCTTCTGGGCCTGGGTAAACGGCGAGGTGATCGGGGTCCGCCCGTCGGACTGACTGGTCGCCGCTAATCGACCGGCGGGCTCTCAATGAGCTCGACACAGGTGCCGTCGGGGTCCTCGAAGAACAAGGCTCGAAGGTCAGAGGGAAGACCTGGGCCCATTTCCAACTCCACCGGCGGGGAGTAGCACATCACCTCGGCATCGACCAGTGCGGCGTAGTCCCGGTCGATGTCATCGGTGAGCAGGGCCATCCGGAAGATGCCGAGCTCGTTGGCCTGCCGTCGAGCACTGCCAGTGGGTCGGGGCTGCTTCCACTCCACCAAATCGAGAATGAACCCGGAGGGGCTGGCGTTGGGGGCGCCGATGAACCAGGCGTCCCAGGCCACCTGCCCGTCTACCCGGAACCCGCTGCCGGGTTGAGGCTCCGAAGGACACGAGCGAATCCGAGCGTTCAGTCCGAGCAAGTCGCAGTAGAAGTGGCGAGAGCGCCTCAGGTCGGAGCAGTTCACGTTTACGTGGGCCAGCCGGGTGCTGTCGCCCTGGACAAACTGCACCGCGGTCCCATCGGGATCGGAGCACAAGAAAAGCTCTGGAGCCGCCATCCCCTCGGCCCCGAGGTTGACCCGCACCGGCGGCGACCACACGTCGTGCCCGGCATCGGTGAGTCGGCGGTGCAGCCCGGCCAGGTCGTCGGTGAGGATGCACAGCCGGCCGAAGCCCAACTCGGTAACCGACGCCGGCGGCAACCCTGTCGGTCGGGGCACCTGCCACTCCAGCAGATCCAGCACCACCCCGCCGAGAGCGTCGTCACCCGCCATGATCCAGGCGTCCCACTGCACCTCGTCCAACCCGAACGCCCCACCCGGCTGAGGCCGCTCCGGCCGAGTCCGAACCGTCGTCCGCAACCCCACCAGATCCCGATAGAACCCCAGCGATCGTTCCAGATCCGAGCAATTCACATTCACATGAAAAAACCGCAGCGGTCCCACAGGCATAGATCGTTGACTACCACACCGTCTTCAATTTGTTCCTAGCCCATTCCGCGAATTCATCGACTTTCCCATTGGCTCCTGGCGACGAAGGCAGATTCCAGTTCCATCCCAACACCCTGATCGAGCGACCCAGCGGGACTCCGCGGATCTCATCGATGGCTCCAAACCAGGCAAATCCTCTGCTCCGCCTGCCGCTTCGAGAAACTAAGTCCAGATCTGGCACCCGCTCCTCAACGAGAGGCTTGCCAACAAGATCTTGGAATCCCCCTACAACCCTTCTGCCGTTTAGCCACAGCAGTTCAACTGGCATTCCACGTAGCATCGCAGTCACGGCGCGCACCCCTAGTCCAAGTAGCTTCTCCTGCGTCAGCGGCGGAACATCAGCCCACACCTTGTAGGTCGGCCAAGGCACCAAATCGATATGACACGCAGTGCCCGCCTTGAAGGACGCTCCGTCCACGATCTTGCCAAGAAGCTTGTCAGGATGGCCGAACCACGTCATCCAGGGGTCAGGACGGCTCAACTCAGGCTGATGTTGGAAATACCGCTGACAGGATGCTGCAATCTCTTCAAGGTGTCTCCGTCTGGCAGCTTCCCAACTCTGGATCCCCAGAAACCCCAGGTCGGTAAGCCTCTCGTCGGCACCCTTGGGGTTTAGAGCGACCGATGCCACCTTCGCGTTGGGAGCGTCGCCATAGAACGGCACAGGGGATTTCCAGTCAATCACCTCCGGCTCCCCATCCAGTGAGCCATTACGTAGCGGCTCAATCGCTGCCTCAACCGCATCACTCAGATACTTAGGCGTTTCTGCCATGCATTCCCTCGCCACTCCATCCCGGCCCCATTTGTAATGCCGGCAGAGAATAGGGGCGTCCACCAGCATTGATGCCATCACGGCTATGCCTGGTGGAGGTGTCACGACTGAGGGTTAGACGTTCCTTCCTTGCGAAACTTAGCCAGCACTTAGTAGCGCAGCTTAAACGCTACCCTTCTTCAGGAATGGTCGGGAGTCTTGCTTCGTTCACGATTGATACCTACCTGCTGCCCAGCACAATGGCGGAGACCGCGAGTTGGTCTGCGGGCTGTGCTTGGGAAAAGATGGCCCGCACGAACCGGGCAGTCATCGCAGGGTCAATCCGCTGGCTGCGGAGGATCTCCAATAGGCGCCCGGTGGCGTTTTCGAGCGGGTCGATGTTGGCGGCGAGGTCAATCCCTCGGCCGGCGAGTCTGCTGGCTTCCAACAGAATGGGCGTCATTGTCGGGTCGTTGAGTTGCCAGAGGGTGTCGGCCAGGACGCGTCCCAGGGCCCTCGTCCTGTGTTCGGGTGCGACCGCTGTTCCTAGTCCGTAGCATGCTGCGATCAGTAGACCTGGTACCTGAGGCCTGTGAGGGCCGGCGATTTGCGCGGCCACTCGACCCAAATACCATCTGAGGGTGTCCTCTGGGTTGTTCGCCCAACTGGCCGGCCGGCCCAGATAGAGGTCGACTGCGGGATCAGGTCCGTCGGTATCGTCGGCGGCTTCGGAGAGCTCCCCGAGACTAATGGGGATGTCGGCTATCCGAGTGCGCAGGAGTTGCATCTTCATCTCTGTCGGGCCGGGCAGGTCGCCCGCTTCGGCAGTGCCCACTAGTGCTTCGTAGAGGGCGTAGGTTCCGAAGACGGGAACGCCAGCAGCGGCGGCCATCCGCCGCAGGGCGATGTCGTCGCACCACAGCGCGCAGCCGCGGCCCAAGGCGAGGCGGATGGACGAATCCCACGGGCGCAAACTGTCCTCTTGGGGGAATTCTGGAGGTCGGATCCGGTTGCTGAGTGTCCTCTGCCAACTGCCGAAGGTTGCCAACAATCCCTCGGCGGCGTCGATCATCTGTTCTTTGTCTTCTTCTTGGATCTCGGAGAAGTTATGGTCGCCAAGGACGGGGTCATATCCCGCCGAGGCGTCTGGGGCGGTACGTGCACTCGCCACTGCAGCTCGGGCGTCGTCGATCAGTTCGCTGGCCACCAGCACACTGCTGAAGGCCGAGCCCATGGCGACCACGTCGACATCGGCAAGGTGCCCGAGCACGGCGACGCTCGTGTCGACGGCAATGGCAGCTCCGAAGGCGGTCTGCGCCGCTACCCGCTCTTGATTTCTTTCGGCGGCATCCGGGGAAACTGCGGTGAGGAATGCGGAGGCGGTACAGAGCAGGTACTCGGCGTATGGCAGAGGCCTGAGCCATTGGAGCACTCCATAGGGCAGTTGCCCAAGGCGGATCTGGCCGATCCAATGCGCCCTCTGGCGTGCCGGCTGCTCGGTCCACGATTGCAGCATCTCGACAAGCTCTTCGATGTCCGAAAAGGTCACCTGCCTGAAAGAGCTGCTGTCGGGGTACTGCTGCAAGTACGCCTCGACCAGCTCATTCAGCTCAGTTGTGTGCTCCTCGCTGAGATGGCCCTCTTGGCTGCTGGCGGTCATTAAGGCTCCGATGGCGCTACCGACTACTTCCTCGGAATCGGCGAACTCGCGTGCGATCCCTAGCATCTGTTCGACACCGTCGGCCTGAGCACCCGAGTGGATGTACACGCTGATAGCTAGCATTGCTGTCTGCTCGTCGACGGGGCGCATGTCGTGCTCGGCCAAGTACTCCCAAGCCTCGCCGAATCGAGCTTGCTGACACAGTGCGGACACCACTGACCACCGCGCTTTCGGATGGCCGGGGAACGCGTCTGCGAACTCCCGCCCGTAGCGCTCCGAAAGAGGCCAATCCCTAAGCCCTTGGGCTGCGTCGACCAAAGCGGCCAGCAAACGCAACTTCGCGGCTCTCGATGGGTTCGCGGCCAGCGCGCGCTGCGCTTCTGTCTCGGCCCTCTGGAATTGTCCGAGGTCCATGAGCAGCCCGACCGCCAACGCGTGCAGCATTGGGACTCCCACCGCTTCTGCGGTCTCCAGCAGCGCCGTGACAGCCTCCTCGGATCGGCCCCGGCCGTGCAGGGCGGCTGCGAGTATCTCTACGTGGGAGGCGGACCGGCTCCGGTAGGGTTCCAACATAGCTATCGCGCCGTCGAGGTCACCGTCGTGGTAGGCCGCCGAGGCCCTGATCCTGTCGACTTCACCCTGGTCGCCGTCCGAGAAGGATCCGAGAGCTAGCTCGTCGGTCTCGCCGAAGAGCGCCAGCCCCTCCAAGGCCAGCACCAGCGCTCTATGGTCTTCGGCCTCCTCGACTGCCTGCCGCATCAGGTCTGCCGCCCCAGGTTCGCCCTTGGAGTGGGCTTGCGTTGCTCGGAGCAGTGTGCTTTCGGAACCGTCGACGCGATCCAATGTGGCATCGTCGATTTCGTCGCCGCGGCCGAGTTGCAACAGGGCGTGGGCCAGATACCGTCCGACCTCTCCATCCTGTGCCTCCTCTGGGGTTGCCTCCCCTTTCGGATGGACGACGGCAATTTCGACAACCTGCTGGGGCTGGTTGAGCAAGTGAAAGGCGGCCGCGGCCACCGCCACCGCTTCTGCTGACGGGCCCCGCCATCTCCGGAACTCGTCGCGGGCACGGATCGCGTTCTCAGCAGCTGAAGATGGGAGGTCGTGGCGGGCTGCGTCCGCTTGGTCAATCGCCAGCGCCGTCTGTTGCCGCGCAAGCGTCAAGTGCATCGACGCACGATCTGGGAACCTCGCGATAGCGTCCTTCATCACGCTGATGGCCTGGCCTGGCTCGCCATTTTGGGCATGCGCCGAGGCCAGCATCAGAATGCCAGTTGCGGCCAACTCCGGGTCGTCAGACTTGTGCGCACGACTAGCCCTGAGGGCTGTCACAGCGGCGCTGTGGTCGCCAGCGACTACCGCCTTAGCCGCCTCGGCTAGCGGATGCTGCGGCGATGCCAAAGCAAGGAGCTGTTCTGCTTTGTCTGCGTCACCGTCGAAGTGGGCTGTTATTGCCTCCGCTATCCGGTACTGGTCGCTACGCTGAGAGCCCCCCTCAATGGCTCGACATCGCATGTCCCAGGTTCCGGGCAGCTGATGGGCGGACAGGAAATCGGCGAGCGCCTCCCACGCGAGACAGTCCGCTTGTTGGAGCCATTCGGGTGGGTTCACCGCCAGCTGGGCGAGCACACCTGGCGTGCGCGAAGCCGTTTTTTCGAGCTCGGCGGCGACGCGATCCGCTGTTTCGGCGGAGACCTCTGCCAATGCCATGATCCGGGCGCGGCACGCCGGAGGAACCGACGCCAGAGCGTCTTCCGCCGCATCGCCACCCGATAGAGACGAAGAAGGGGGTTCAGGAACCAACCCCAGCTCCGCGACCTGGCGACCCACATCGGCGGCGGTCTGCGGCCCCGACCCGTCGCTGACCCAGCCCCTCACGATGCCGACACCGATCATGACAGCGCCCTCGTCGTGTCGCAGCCCGACCAGCTTCATGTGCGTCTTTGCCTGGCTGCGGATATCGGTCTCTGAGTCGGTGTGTTTCCACCGCACACACACCAAGAATTCGGCCAGTTCGCCACCGCTGATTCCGAGGTGATCGGCCCAGGCGTCCCGCTCCTTGCCGACCTTGCTGTTGGACCCCTTCTCAAGCATCAGGTCTGTGTCGATCCTGTCGTGCTTGAGGTCACGCAGCTCCTCCAAGAGCGGGTTCTCCCGGTCGAAACCCTTGTGGGTCCAGAACTCCAAAGAGACCCTGCCTCCATTGGCCGCGAGATCGGTGTAGGTGTTGTAGAAGTGCTGAAGGGGGCTTTTCCCATTGGGTCGGGCAGGGGTGAGCAGCATCTCCCGGTCGATGATCTTGTCTGCGTAGTTGGAACTCTTCGCCTGTATGTAGATGTGGCCGCCGAATTTGCGGCGAACCACTACATCATCGAACGCTCCGCCTTCGATGTCCTCAACCGAGACGGTCTCAATCCCATTTTCGTGGAGCATCCGGCACGCCCACAGCCACCCGATCGCATGGTGGTAGTCGTCCCCGCGAATAACCGAAGCACGCCGTGAAAGAGGCACTACAACTCCCGGTGCCCACTATCACAGACACCCACCGGAGCTCGTCGCCCTTGGGCAAATCCTCTGGCGTTACGCGCCAAGACCTCGTGCCCGAATTCCGTTCGCTTTGGCAACTCGGTTGCGCCCATGGCTCCTCCTCATTTCCACCACCGCTGTGTCGGGCCGGGCCGCACCCTACCCGCAAGCAGTGACAACTTCGGTGACGCTTCCCGAGTCCACGACGCTCCGACGCTTCCACCAAGAGTCTCACATGGAGGAGCAGGGACAGGGGCCAGGCAGTCAGCGGCTAGACCTGGCGACGACGCAACGCCCTCGTGCTGGGCAGCTGTCGTATCTGACGAGTGCAATTCGCTGCTTGTGGGATCTAGAAGCTACGAGTTCTTGCGCTTCCATCTCAGCAATTGGTTGGGCCCAGAGGCCTCCTCTGAAACTGTCATACCCATCTCTAACCTTGCAGAATGAAGCCGAAGCCAAGAACCGAACAGATGCAGATTCAGGCGTGGCCACCTGCACGTCATGGAAATCTAGGCCACACCGCGCGAAGGTCCACCGCTAGGGATCGCGACCGTGACATGCTGGTCAGCAATGAAGGGTATGGAGGCAACTCTTCGGAGGCTACGGACGCCATGATGGCGCAAAGGGAGCCAACCGGGACCGAATCGTCGGTGCCTGACTACGGCCCTGGCTTCCCTATCTCGCCCATCCCGGCTGTCAATGTCGCCTCGGTGCCTCAGCGCTCACCACTGCGGTACCCAGGGGGCAAGACCTGGCTCATTCCCCACATACGGGCATGGCTCGCACCCATACAGCCCAGACCAAGGACGCTCATTGAGCCATTCTGCGGCGGAGGCATAGTTGCTCTCACGGCCGTGTGCGAGAGCTTGGTCGAACAGTGCTTCATGGCCGAACTGGACCACGATGTGGCCGCTTTCTGGCATGCGGCGCTGCGTCACAACGCTGAGTTGTGTCACCTCGTTTCTGAGTTCGAACCGACACGCGAATCTGTATCGGCCCTGGCAAACCAAGCCCCCCGAGAGTTGCTCGAGCACGGGTTCCGCACCTTGGTCCTCAACCGAACCCGTCGCGGCGGCATCCTCGCCCCCGGGGCTGCCTTGACAAAAACCGGGGAAAACAACAAAGGTCTCGCATCTCGTTGGTATCCCGACACCATCATCCAACGATTGCGAAACATCGAAGCCCACACGCCGCAGATCAACTTCTGTGAAGCCGATGGGCTAGATCTCTTGGAGGTCATTGCCGAGGCTCCCGGTACAGTCGCCTTCATTGATCCTCCGTACACTGCTGGCGGCAAACGAGCTGGCAGGCGTCTCTACAGCCACAGCCAGATAGACCACCGACGACTCTTCAAGATCCTGGCGCAAACCCCGGTGGACTTTCTGATGACCTACGACCGATCCCCGGAGATCGCCGAACTCATAGCAGAGTACGGTTTCCACGCCGTTGAAGTAATCATGAAAAACACCCACCACGCTCAGATATCTGAACTCGTCATTACCCGACGAGCCGTCTTCGCATAGCAACCAGTCAACAAGATGCCCGACAAAGTCAAGACGCGATACGGCATTGCAGAGTGGTACGGACGGGAATTCACTTTCCTCGATGCGCCACAGAGGAAGATCTACGCCGAGCACGCGCTAGGCGAGTCCGCAGCTAAAGCTCCAGTCTGCCCCTTCCAACCAGACCAACCGCCCTGTTCAAAAAGGGGAGGCGTCTGCTCGATGCAGCGATACAAGGAAGATCGCAACGGCCGTCTTGGAGAATCAGTCGGCGAGCCCGTCATCATGTGTCCACGTCGCTTTGAAGCTGACGGTCTCGTCTACAAGTGGTTGGCGCAGGCCGCTGATTTTCCCATCCACGAAACCGAGGTGGCCAAAGAAGTCCCTTTCATGCGTAGCACTGAGACGAATAAGCCCGCGGGCAAAATCGACATGATTGTCGCCCATCAGGATGGCGAGCGTCTTCAATGGCACGGGCTTGAAATTCAAGCGGTATATTTCTCTGGTCAAGGAATGGAAAGCGAGTTCAAGGCCCTGCGAGACGACCTCTCTGAACCCCCACCCTTCCCCTCGGCGAACCGCCGTCCTGACTGGCGCTCCTCCAGCGCTAAGCGGCTGATGCCACAGCTACAAATCAAGGCTCCCACGGTCCGCCGATGGGGAGCCAAACTGGCTGTAGCGGTAGACCAACCGTTCTTCGACGCTATCGGCGGACCTAGCAATCAACTAAGCCACGATCTCAACGAAGGCGACATCATCTGGCTGGTCGCCCGAATTGAACGAGCCTTCAATGGAGCGTTGCATCTCGCCCAGGCCCACTGGGAAGTTCTTACCCTGGAAGACTCCAACAAACGACTACAAGCTGCAGAAACCATCAGTAGAGAGGGCTTTGAGGAAGCCCTTAGGTCACGCCTCCGACCCTTGTAGTTGGACAAGACAGCATTAGGACTTCTTCTCTAAGTCAAGGATTCCGCTCGACAGGGACTACCTCCGAGCTAGAGAGGTTCATAAAATACTGTAGAAAGTGTCACTTTAAGGGCCGGCACAACAACTGACAGCACACTTGCCGACGACTTATTTGTGGCCATCAGTCTGGTCTCATTCTGTTCCAAATATTACAGAGTCGGCCAAATCATCTTCTTTAGATGTCAGTCCGTTACGCTGTAGCAACGTTAGCTCAAGAGTGCGACTACTCATTCATGGCTTCGTAGAGAAGCGCTGAAAGGTCGTCCAGACTATGAATGACCTTTGTATCGGTTCGCTCTGCAATACCAGCCCTATTGATGTGAGATGCAGCAGCCTTATCGGTCACCACAACATCGCAATACGGCACGGTCGACGCAAGGGCATCGATATCATGTATATCATTCTGAGTCCACCCATGGCTCAAGTCACGGTGATACGCAGTCTTCATTGTTACTGACACATCAAAACTAGGCATTGCGTCAAACGCCAATCGAGCTTCCTCTTGGGTTGAGAACACAGTTGCAAAGGTTGTATTACGTTTGACCAATTCTGTTGCAAGATTCGATGCTATTTCGATCTCGATTTCGCGAACGGAGACCACATCTCTAGTCCTCCCTCTACGCCACTTAGAATCATTGGTCAATATCTCTACCAGTTCCTTTTCTTGCTCCAACCTCTTACCAACTACGTCAGCGATTCCCTCTGGATTCCAGCCCGAAGCCCGCAATTTTGATTCCTCGTCTTCAGTTGGACCTTCAAGAATCATTCGATTCAATGCTAGCTCAGCCCCATCCAACAAAGCCATGAAATTATCGTAACCCAATGGGTGCCTTCTAGCGACTTCGTCAGTGACATCATTCTCAGCTTCGTCATACACTCGGAAGCCTCCGACCATGCCGAACGATCTTGCAACTCCCCATTCCAAGTAACTCACCCGTCCTGCAGGGAAACTGCATACTCCCAGTCTGGAATCCAATAGAGCTTCGATTTCGAGTTCGTAAATTATTGTCCTCGAGGCAACGACAAGGAATCGGGAGAGCATTTCTATGGCTTCTGATAGATCCCTCCTTTGATTGTGCCGTCGTATCTTATTGACTTCAACATATGTGCTGTCAGATATAGGAAAGACGGCTTGTCCAGATTCAAGCGCCTTAAGGCAAACGTCCAATGAGTCCTGATACTTGCTGCCATCTTTGTGACCTGAAATACACTTCGCCAAACTAATCCAATGATTCAAGTCCAAATACACCAACTGGGGAGGGCGTGGAGGTTGAACTAACTTTTCTGGCCACACATACGGTCCATCAGAGCGCTTGATTCCATCCGACAAGTTTCTCACCCCATAATGGCTAGATAATCCTAAATCCTATCGATCGGGATGTGCCACCATTAACTAATTTTTGATGGTGAGCAGTTCTAGGAGGTTGCCGTCGGTGTCGCGGAAGTAGACGGACTGGCCGCGTTGGCCGTTGCTGGCGGGGCGGGGGGCAGGACCTTCGATGACCTCGATGCCGCAGTCGGCCAGGTGGGCCTGGGCCTCGGCGATGGTTCCACCCCAGCGGAAGCACAGGTCTACCGACCCAGGGGTAGGCAGGCGGGCGTGGGGAGACGCGGGGGCGGCCGCGGGATGCACATTGATGCGGTTGGCCCCCACCTGCATCATCACGATGGGGATCTTCCCGGCCCGGAACTCCTCCAAGTACATCGGCTCGGCACCTAACACCTGACCATAAAAGGCCACGGTGGTTTCCACGTCGGCCACGGTGATGGCCAGGTGGTCGAATCCCTCAACACTCATGATGCCTACCCTCGCATTGGGATACCCGCGGTGGAGCCTCCGTCGATGATGTACTCGTGGCCAGTCTGGTACGACGAGGCGTCTGACACCAGATAGCAAGCCAGATCGGCCACCTCAGAGGCCACCCCGGCCCGACGCAGTGGGACATGGCCAAACAGCTCAGGGCGCCCGTGGCGGTCGGACGACAACATGGCGGTCTCGATCGGGCCGGGATGGATCGAATTCACCCTGATCCCTCGCGGGCCCAATTCGATAGCCGCAACCTTGGTCAGCCCCCGCACCGCCCACTTGGTGCCCCCATAAGCCGAGTGGTGGGCGATCCCCTCCATGCCGGCAATGGACGAGATGTTGACGATCCCCCCGCCGCCAGCCTCGGCCATGGGATCGGCCACGCTTTGGATGCCCAGAAATGTGCCCAGGTAGTTCACCTCCCAGATGCGGCGCAGGCTCTCGGGAGTCTCATCGGAAATGGGGGCGGTCCAATGGATGGCAGCGTTGTTCACCAGCCCCCGCAGCGGTCCCTGCTCCGTAGCGGCGGCCACCACCCGGGCCCAATCCTCAGCAGAGGTCACATCGTGGTGGAGATAAACGGCTTGGTCGCCCAACTCGACGGCCACCGCCTCCCCCGCCTCGTCGAGCACGTCGCCCATCACCACGAACGCGCCCTCGGCGACAAACTTCCGGGCCTCGGCCTCGCCTTGTCCCCGGGCCGCCCCGGTCACGATCGCTACCCGTCCATCGAGACTTCCCATGGCGAAGTTCTAGCCCAACTACCGCTCCTGCCACACCGTTGGGCCGGGGATAGAGTGGATCTGTGGCGGCATGGCTGCTGGCAATCGCCATCGCGCTCGCTCACGGACTGTTGTGCGGATTCCTCATCGTGGGGGCCCCGCTGGCCGCCCGCAGGCCCCGGCTCATGAAGTGGTACCTGTTGGCGCTGGTGCCGACCGGCGTGGTGAATCTCACCGGGCAGCCGTGCCCGCTCACCGTCTGGGAGAAGCACTTCTGGCGCGTCGCCGGCGAGACCCCGTACCGAGGGGGCTTCATCTCCCAGTACTTCATCGAGCCGTTCTATGCTCCCGGCCTGCGGCCCGGTGACGAGACCATTCTGCTGGTGAGCGTGGTGGTCTGGTGCCTCTTTTGGCTGGGGTACTCCGCCGTGGTGCGCCTGCGGCTGCGTAGCGGCTGATCCCAGCTATCCGAAACCGAAGACGGACGCCTGGGAGTGAGTTTTCGCCCGCAGGTGACTACTAGGGTGCGGCCATGCCATACCCGCAATCACTTCTGGACATCGCCGCTCGCATCAACAACTGGGGCCGCTGGGGCGAGGACGACCAGATCGGCACGCTCAACTTCCTCACCGACGAGGTGGTGAAGGAGGCGGCCCAGTGCATCCGCTCCGGCAAGCGGATCTCGCTGGCCTATCCCCTGCACAAAGACGGCCTGCAAACCGGTGTCATCCCCGGGCGGGTGAACCCGCTGAAGACGATGGTGTCGCTCAACGCCTCCATGCTGGGCGATCCCGACATGTTCCACACCAGCGACGACGTGGTCACCATGGGCCTGCAATGCGCCACCCACTGGGACGGGCTGTGCCATGCCATGTACCGGGGCAAGCTCTACAACGGCCACGACGCTTCCACCATCACCGAGTGGGGGGCGTCGGTGTGCGGCATCGAGCAGGTCAAGAGCCTCACCGGGCGGGGCGTGCTGCTGGACATCGCCAAGCTCCACGGAGTGGACGTGCTGGAACCGGGCCATGCCATCGGCTACGACGACCTGACCAACGCGGCCGAGGCCCAAGGCGTCGAGATCCGCACCGGTGACATCATCCTGGTCCGCACCGGCCTGTTCGCCTACGCCAAGGCTGGCGATCTGGACAGCTACTACGGAGAGCCCATCCCCGAGTTGGGGGTGGTGCGCTCCGCGGGCATCGGCGTGACCGCCTGCGAGTGGTTCTACGACAACAACATCGCCGCGGTGGCCACCGACAACATCGTGTTCGAGGTACTGCCCTACGACCCGGCCTTCGAGGGGGCGATCATCGCCATCCACTGCCTCGACCTGGTGGACATGGGCCTCACCCAAGGCCAGAACTGGGATCTGGAGGAACTAGCTGCCGACTGCGCGGCCGACGGCCAGTACGACTTCTTCCTGGAGGCCTCACCGCAGCCGTTCGTGGGCGGCCTGGGGTCACCGGTCAACCCAGTGGCCATCAAGTAGCCCGCGATCAGCCGACCGGAGGCGACTCCCGGAGGGCGGCGGCCTCGGCGCGCTCCTCTTCGGAGCGGATCTCCTGGCGCAGAGGGATCTGTCGGACCAATAGGGCGGCCAAGATTCCTACGGCGATGATCGGTGCTCCGAAGATGAAGCAGCGCCCTACCCCCACCGTGAAGGAATCCAGCACTGCATCCACAATCGACGGGTCCTGAATGGCCCGGATCTGCTGAGGGCTGCCCAACAGTTTGTCGGGATCGGGCAGGGCGGCCAACTGATCGGGGGTGACCTTCGACTCCAGGGAGGATTGCAGTCCGTTGGCGTAGATGGCACCCATGACGGCCGCGCCGATGGTGCCCCCCAGCGATCGCACGAAGTTGGTGGCCGCGCTCACCATGCCGATGTCGCGGTGCGGGCTGGCATTCTGCACCACTAGCACCAACACCGGCATGGTCATCCCCAGACCCAATCCGATGACGAACACCATGACCCCCACCTGAACCTGGGTGGTGTCCCGGCCTAAGAACAAGGCCAACAGCGACATACCCACGGTCATGAGCACGGTGCCGAGCACGATAAACACCTTGTAGTTCCCAAACCGGGTGAGCATCTTGCCCGACAACACCGAGGTGAGAATGATGCCGATGAACATGGGCATCATGTTCAGACCCGAACCGGTAGCGCTCACCCCCGACACCACCTGCAAGAACACCGGAATGAACAGGGTGGCCCCGAACATCACCAGCCCGATCAACAGCATGACCACCATCGACCACCGCACGACATCGTTGGAGTACAGCCGGGGCGGAAGGATCGGATCGGCGGCCTTGGTCTCCCACCAGAAGAACGCCGGCAGCAGCACGGCGGACACCGCCAGGATCAGGACCATCCCCGGCGAAGACCACGCCAGCTGGTCCCCCCCGATGCTGAGGGCAATCAGCAACGGAGTGAATCCCGAGATGAGCAACCCCGCGCCCAACCAGTCGATGGGGCGCGACACGGCGTCGAGGCGCACGTTGAACAGCACCGCGATGGCCGCCATAGAGATCAGGCCCACAGGAATGTTCACGTAGAACACCCAGCGCCAGCTCAGGTGGTCGACAAAGAAGCCTCCGATAAGGGGTCCCGCCACACTGGCCGTGCCGAACGTGGCCGCGATGTAGCCCTGGTAGCGGCCCCGCTCGTTGGGGGCGACGATGTCTCCCACGATGGCCATGGGCAGCGCCAGAAGGCCGCCGCCGGCCAACCCCTGCAAGGCCCGGAACAGCACCAATTGCAACATGGTCTGCGACAGGCCGGCCAACCCCGAGGTGATGATGAAGAAACCGATGGTGAGCTGGAAGACCAGCTTGCGGCCGTAGATATCGCTGAGCTTGCCGATGATAGGCGTGGCGATCGTACCGGTCAGCAAATAGGAGATGATGATCCACGCCACTTGGTTCTGACCGCCCAGCTCGCCGGCGATAGTGGGCACCGCGGTGGCCAGCACCGAGTTGTCCAGCGCGGCCAGGAACATGCCCGTCATCAGGGCGATCATGATGATGTGGACTTGGCGGGGAGCGAGCTCCTCCGGCTCCACCAACTCGGGATTGAACAGGCGGGCCATCAGCTCATCCGGCTCCTGCATTCAACCCGTCCGCCGCCTAGATGGCTCGGGTCTTGCCCTCCCAGTAGGGGTCCCGCAGGCGGCGCTTGTACAGCTTTCCGTTGGGGTCGCGGGGCATCTCGTCGGTGAAGTCGATGGAGCGGGGCCACTTCTGCTTGGCGATCTGGTCGCGGAGGAACTCCATGATGGCCCCCCGGGTGTCGTCGTCGGCAGCCACCCCGGCGGCGGGCTCGATCACCGCCTTGATCTCCTCGCCAGTGTCTTCGTTGGGTATCCCGAACACCGCGGCGTCGCCCACCAGCGGGCTCTGGAGCAGCGCTCCCTCGATCTCGGCGGGGTAGATGTTCATCCCACCCACGATGATCATGTCGTTGGAGCGGTCGTTGAGGAACAGGTAGCCGTCGTCGTTGAAGTAGCCAACATCCCCCACGGTGAAGAACTCCTCGCCCAGACGGGCCTTGTCGGTTTTCTCCTTGTCCTTGTAGTACTCGAAGGTCTGGCCCTGGGGCATCTTCATGTAGATGGTGCCGCTGGCACCGGGGGGCAGGCGGTTGCCATCGTCGTCCACCACGATGACCTCTGATCCCGGCCACGGCCGGCCCACCGTGCCGGGGTATTGGCGCCACTCGTCGGGGGGGATGTAGGTGCCGCCGCCTTCGGTGGCCGCGTAGTACTCCCAGATGCAGTCGCCCCACCAGTCAAGCATCTTCTGTTTGGTCTCCACCGGGCAGGGGGCGGCGGCGTGGATCATGCGCCGCAGCGACGACACGTCGTACCGCTCCTTCACCTCATCGGGGAGCTGGAGCAGGCGGTGGAACATGGTGGGAACCATGTGGCTCTGGGTGACCTTGTAGCGGTCGATGCGCTCCAGCGCCCCCTCGGCGGTCCAGCGGCCCATCACCACCGCGGGATGCCCCATGTGCAGCGAGGTGGTGGTCCAGATATTCACCGCGGTGTGGTACAGCGGGGCCTGGGTGATGTGGACGTTGCCTTGGTGGGGCATGATCCCCAGCAGCATGAACAGGCCGCCGGAGCCGGCGGCGGATTCGTCGGGGTGCACGCCGGGCAGAGCCCGCCGCACGCCCTTGGGCCGCCCGGTGGTGCCCGAGGTGTAGAACATGAACGAGCCGGTGGTGAGGTCGTCGGGTCTGCTGGCATGCTGGGAGTCGACCAGCTCAGACAACGGGCGGAATCCGTGGATGTCGCCCACCGAGAAACGGTTGGCGGCGGGTACCTCGCTCTCCTCCAGAACCCTGGTGGCCTGGTCGGCGAAGTCCTCGTGGACGATGAACGCCTTGGTCTCGCTGTCGTTGACGATGTAGGCGATCTCCGGGCCAGCCAGGTGCCAGTTCACCGTGGTGAGGTAGAAGCCCCCCTGGTAGGCGGCCAAGGAGACGGCCGTCTGCTCGATACCGTTGGGCAGCACGGTGGTCACCTGATCGCCCACTTCCAAACCGGCAGCCCGCAGACCGTGAACGATGCGGTTAGTCAGCTCGGCCAGCTCCCCATAGGCGATCTCGTTGTAATCGGGGTCGACGACCGCTAGGCGCTCCGGATCGGCCTCGGCGATCTTCCAGAATCCCAGCACATCGGTCTCAGGCATTTTTCCTCCTGTTGGCGCGCGCTTGGAGGATGGTAGGCGCAGGCCGCAAAGAGGCCGAAACTGTGGCTACAGGCCGGTGAAGTCTGGGGGGCGCTTCTCCATGAAGGCGGCGATGGCCTCGGTGTTGGCCGGTGCCCCCATCAGGCGGCTGAAAGCGGCATTCTCCCTCTCCCGAGCCGCGGCCACTCCATCGTGCCAGCCGTGGGTGATGAGCGCCTTCGACTCCATCAGAGACGACACCGGCAGCGCGGCCAGCTTCTGGGCGTGGGCCATCGTGGTGTCCAGCAGCTCCTCAGGCGGGCACACCTTCCATACCAGGCCTATCTTCTGGGCCTCCTCGGCGCTGATCCACTCGGCGCTCAGCAGGGTCCACATGGCCTGCTGGCGACCCAGCAGCAGCGGGAAGGTGTAGCTGCTGGCCGCCTCAGGGGCCACCCCCAGGCTGGAGAACGGACACCGCAGCCGGGCCTCAGACGACATGAAGGCCAGATCGGCGAACCCCAGCATGGTGGCCCCCACTCCGATGGCCAAGCCGTTGACCGCAACGATGAACGGCTTGGCGAACGAGTCCATCTGATCGATCATTCCGGCGAACCCGTGGACGCCGGGCTCCACGCCGTCCCCACCGGGGTTGCGAGCCCCCATCTCCACCAGGTCAGTGCCGGCGCAGAACGCCCGCCCGTTCCCGGTGAGCACCACCACGGCCACATCGGGATCGGCGGCGGCGTCGATCAGGGCTTGGGCAGTGGCGTCGTACAGGGCTTCGCTGAAGGCGTTCAGCGCGTCGGGCCGGTCCAAGGTCAGCAGCCGCACCCGGCCGTGGTCTTCTATCTTCAGCATCGGTCCGGCAGCCTATAGCGGGTTCCAGCGGGGCTCACGGCCCTCGCGGAAGGCCTCAGAGGCCTCGGCCATGTTCCCGGTGAACGTGCCCAACACCTGGGTGCGGTTCTCCAACTCCATGGCGTGGCGCAGGCTGGGGGCGTCGAGGGTGGCGTTGGCCCCCAGTTTGGTCATCCACACCCCGTACTCGTTGTTGGCCGCGATCTGCCGGGCCACCTCTAGGGCCGCCTCCACCACCTGCCCGTCGGGTACGACTCGGGACACCAACCCGATGCGATCAGCCTCAGCGGCGTCGAAGATCCGCCCGGTGAGCATCAGCTCCCGGGCCCGGCTGGCGCCGATCAGCCGGGGCAGCAGGTAGCTGTTGCCCACATCCAGCGACGACAGCCCTACTTTGATGAACACCGAGCCGAATCGGGCCGATTCTGCGGCCACCCGCACGTCGCAATGGAGGGCTATGGCGAAACCCCCGCCCACCGCCGCGCCGTTCACCGCGGCGATAACCGGCACCCGCAGCTCGTAGATCTTGAGCATGAGGTTGGCCAGGTCGAGTTGCATGTCGTAGATGGCTCCCACCCGACGGTGATCAGGCTGCTCGGCGAACTCCTGGTCGCCCCCCGCCTTGAGGTCGGCGCCCGCGCAGAACCCCCGTCCGGCTCCGGTGAGCACCACGACCCGCTGGGACCGGTCCCGCTCTACTTCTTCCAGAGCCTTGTGCAGGTCGGCGATGAGTTCGGGGCTGAGGGCGTTGAGCCGCTCTGGGCGCGACATGGTGATCAGGGCAATGCCCGATTCGGGCTTTTCAACCGAAACAGTGGGTGGAGATGTCACGGCCATCACAATAGAACTAGGTCGCGGAGCAGCCCGAGTTGCGCTCTCCGGGGTTCAGGCGACAAGCTCGGGCCTCAACCTGAAATGCCTGCTCACAATCCCGCATCGAACCAACAACTGCGGACGAGAGCGGCAATTATATGGAATGGGCGGACTCAAATGGTGGATTTCCCTGTGAACCAGTTGTGGACATCCCATGTCGGACCTATAGTGCCGTCCACCGCATGACACTCGGGATCGCGTTAGGGGCCTATCTCGTCGTGCATTTGCTCGGCGCCTATCTTCTGCGCGCCTCCGGTGTTGGCCAAGATCTCTTCGGCCGATTCCGCAATGTCCCCGACCTCCCCGAGCCGAAGCAGCTATCCGAATACACCGCCTTCGTGGAGACCCACTCTTTCTGGGACACCGAGGATGGTGAGGCCTTCGAGGAGATCGACGAGTTCGAGATCGAAGCAGTCTTCTGGAGCCGGAGGCGGCGTCGCACCGCCTGATCCCACCCAGGTACGGCAACAGAATCAGTTGGACTTGGCGTGGAGGCCGCCGTCCACCAGCACCACGGCGCCGTTGATGAATGAGGCGGCCGGCAGCACCAGCGACAGGGTGATCTGGGCCACCTCCTCAGGATCCCCATAGCGGCGGGCCGGCACCCGGCGGCGGGCGTACTTCTGCTTGGCCTCCTCGGGGATGGAGGCGGTCATCCCCGTGCGGATGGGTCCGGGGCACACTGCGTTGGCAGTTACCCCCCATTGCCCTAGCTCCACGGCCAATGCCCGAGTGAGCCCCACCGCGCCGTGCTTGCTCACCGTGTAGGGAGAGTTGTTAGGGGTGGCCATGATCCCCTCAGTGGAGGCCACATTGACGATGCGACCGTCGCCGTTGCGCTTCAGGTCGTCCAGACAGGCCCGCACCAAGCGCATCTGGGCGGCCAGGTTCACCTCGAGCACCGCGGCCCACACATCCTCGTAGTCGGCGGCATCCACCGGAGCGCCCGCGGCCACGCCCGCGTTGTTGATCAAGATGTCCACCGGCCCCAACTCGGCCCGCACCCGGGCCACCGCCTGGTCGATGGCTTCGAGGTCGGCCATGTCGCACACCGCCGCGAGGGCGGTGCCGCCTGCGTCAGTGATGGCGTCAACCGTCTCGTTCAATCCGCCGTGGTCGATGTCCAGCGCAGCCACTTTGGCCCCCTCGTCGGCCAACAGCCACGCGGTGGCCCGGCCCATGCCCGAGGCCGCGCCGGTGACCACCGCCACCCGCCCGGCCACCGAGCGGTCAAGCTTGCTGAGGCGAGCCATCAACCGCGATGGGAGTGCTCGTGCTCAATCAGCCAGGTCTTGACCTCGGGGCGGCCTCCGTACTCCCCCACCGACCCATCGCTTCGCACCACCCGGTGGCAGGGCACGATAAGGGGGATGGGGTTGGTGGACATGGCCGTGCCCACCGCCCGAGCCGCTCTCGAGGAACCGGCCATGCGAGCCAGCTCCCCGTACGACACCGTGGTGCCGTAGTCCACGGTCATCAGTGCGTTGAGAACCATGCGATAAAACCCGCTGGTCAGCCGCCAGTCCAAAGCCAGGTCGAACCGTTGCCGGCGACCCTCGAAGTACTCGCCAATCTGGGCGATGGGCTCGTCCAGCCATACGGGGTCGCCCTGGTCGCCTGAACAGGACAGTTCGGCCAGCTCGGCAGCCATGTCCTCCCTTGCTTCCATGTAGCCGAAGCCCATCCTCACCAGCCCCTGCGAAGTGGCTGCGAGGTTCAACAGCCCGATGGGCGTGTCCATCGACCCCACGGCGATGCCCAGGTCATCAGCCTCGGGCAGAGTGGATTCGGTGCGGGTTAGCAGTGCAGTTGGAGACATGGCACCGACCGTAGCGGAATACCAGACTGAGGCGGTGGAGTCTTTCAACAGCGAAATTCCCGGCATCGACCAAGAAGCGGTCACCAATTGGCTGGTCGACAACATCGCCGACAGCGAGCCGCCGTTCACCTTCGACCTGATCGCGGCGGGCGGGTCCAATCTCACTTTCCGGCTGGCCGATTCCGGCGGCCGCCAGTGGGCACTGCGGCGTCCCCCGGTGGGATCGGCGCTGGCCACCGCCCACGACATGGGCCGGGAGTGGCGCATCATGGCCGCGCTGGGCGAGGCCAGCGACGTGCCGGTGCCCGAGATGGTGGCCTTTTGCGACGACCACTCGGTGAACGGGGCCGACTTCTATGTGATGGGTTTCGTGGAAGGCCGCATTCTGAGGGATCAAGACTCAGCCGCCGACATGACCCCTGAGCAGGCCGAGATCGCTACCCAGAGCCTGCTCGATGTGCAGATCGCCTTCCACACCCTCGACCTCGACGAGGTCGGTCTGGGCGACCTGGGCCGCCGGGAGGACTACGTCGGCCGCCAGCTCAAACGCTGGCGCCGCCAGGTGGAGGCCGCCGGAGTGCGGGAGGTGCCGTTGCTCATCGAGTTGCACGAGCGGCTAAGCGCGGCCAAGCCCCCCGAGGTCGCCCCCGCCGCGCTGGCCCACGGCGACTACCGGTTCGACAACACCGTGCTCGACAACCAATGGAAAATCGCCGCCGTGCTCGACTGGGAGCTGTGTACCACCGGCAACCCCATCGCCGATTTCGCCTGGTCGCTCCAATACTGGGCCGACCCCGGCGACGAGATGAGCTTCCTGACCGATCCGCCCACTCTTCAGGGCTGCTTCGTCCGCCGTCGGGAGGTGGCCGACCGCTACGCCACCCAGTCGGGCTTCGACCTATCCGACCTCGGCTACTACGCCGTGTTCAGCTGGTGGAAGCAGGCCTGCATCGTGGAGGGGGCCTACGCCCGCCGCTTGCAGGGGATGACAGGCGGCATGGGAACCACCGGCGATGTCCACGACATCGCCCGACGAGTAGACGCCATGCTGGCCCACGCCGCCGACATGGCCGCCGGGGTGCTGTAGCGGGCCAAAGTAGGGTGCTGCGGTAATGCGGCAGGGCAACAAGGGCTTGGCACGAGGGCGTGCCGCTGGCCGAGTTGCCGAGGAAAGGGGACAGACAACCATGCAGGTCAGCAAGCTCCGATCCTCTGCCTCTAGGAGGGCTTCAGCCATGTTCAGCGATGACCGACCGCCGCGAACTTACCGCGGAGCCGTCGGCAACAAGCGGGTCGCTTTGCTGGTTGCGGCTGCGCTGGTTGCAGCCGTTCTGGGGTTTTCCGGTGCTGGGTCGGGCGTGGCGCAGACCAACGCTGACGCGGTCACCTTCAGTGGCACCGTCACCGCCGCAGGCGGCGCCTCCACGGAGAATGTGATGGTCACCGTGGGTGCCTTGTGCTGGGACTCGTGCGGGATCGAGGCGCTGCCCGACGACCAGCCCGAGCGACCCCGGCCGTTGGGGCCGGTGGAGTACTTCGGACAGACAAGCGTCGACACCTCGGGCACATGGTCGGTGACCGTGTCCGGTGTCCTGGCCGAAAATGTCCGCTCGGTGCTGGTGGTGGTATGGGACACAAACGGCGAGCTCGCCACCCGCATCATCGACAGCGGAACCCTCTACGAACTCCGGCACTGGGAGTCGCTGTCAGACATCGACGTCGAACTCGAGGTCGGCGGTCGGGTGTCGGGCCGCTTTGAAGACTCCGCGGGCGGCCCACCGCCGACCGGCGGCTACGCGCTGATGATGAACGACTGGCCCCGTGCCATCTACGCGCTCGACGTCGATCCCCAGAACGGCGCATTCATCTCACCGGTGGTGACCCCCGGCGAATACCGCATCGCCCACGGCGACCACAGCAACGGGTACCTCGCCAACAACGACGCCGCCCGTGTCAACATCACCACCGGCCAAACCGCCGACGCCGGCACCGTACACGTCCAACAATCCGGGCAGATAACCGGCATCGTCACCGACAGCGCAGGCCGTCCTCTGAGCAACATCACCGTGTCAGGCCGAGTCACCTCGCAGAACCGCTACCGGTCAATGCCCCCCGGCCCATTCAACCCCAGCGCAATAACAGGCTTCGACACGACCACCGCTGACGACGGAACCTACACCGCAGACAACATCGCGCCCGGCAGCGACTGGCGGGTCCAATTCGAAGACCCCACGGGAACTTTCCCACCCCAAAAATATGCCGACGCCAACGCGAACAGAACCATCGCCGCCACCGCCATCGCCGTCTCCGAGACCCACTCCTGCGCCATCAAAACC
Source organism: Candidatus Poriferisocius sp. (assembly GCF_965204015.1). GTDB lineage: Bacteria > Actinomycetota > Acidimicrobiia > Acidimicrobiales > Bin134 > Poriferisocius. The sequence goes on from NZ_OZ241965.1 coordinate 818,744, forward strand.
GACCGCACAATCGTCTGCTGGGGCGACAACACTTACGGGCGGACAGATGCGCCCGACGGCCAATACACCGCCATCGCCACCAACTTTCTCCACTCCTGTGCCATCAAGACCGACCAAACAATCGAATGTTGGAGTGAGAACGTGTCCGGGCAAGCAGTAGTTTCGCCCCACGGCCAATTCACCGCCATCGCCGCGGGCGGTTACCACTCGTGCGCCATCAAGACCGACCAGGCAATCAAATGTTGGTTCCCTGACCATTTCTACGAAGACAACAGCGATTTCGACCAAGGGCAAGCCGAAGCACCCGGTGGTGAATACGCCGCCATCGCCGCCACCGCCATCGCCGCAGGCACCTCCCATTCGTGCGCCATCGCAACCGACAACACCATCACCTGCTGGGGCGACAATACCTACGGACAGACAGACGCTCCCGACGGCCAGCACGCCGCCATCGCCGCAGGCACCTCCCATTCGTGCGCCATCGCAACCGACAACACCATCACCTGCTGGGGCGACAATACCTACGGACAGACAGACGCTCCCTACGGCCAATACACCGCGATCGCCGCCGGAACCTCCCACTCCTGTGCCATCGCAACCGACAACACCATCACCTGCTGGGGCGCCGATGCCCATAGCCAAGCCGACCCCCCCGACGGCCAATACACCGCCATCGCCGCCGGCACCTCCAACACCTGCGCCATCAAAACCGACAGCACCATCACCTGCTGGACAGTCAATGCTTGGGGACTGGTGGATGCCCCTGACGGCCAATACACCGCCATCGCCGCCGGCTTTTTCCACTCCTGCGCCATCCGCACCGACAGCACCGTCGCCTGCTGGGGCGACAACACGGACGGCCAAACCGACGCGCCCAGCGGCCAGTACACCGCCATCGCCACCGGCTTTTTCCACTCCTGCGCCATCGCAACCGACAGCACCATCGCCTGCTGGGGCGACAACACGGACGGCCAAACCGACGCGCCCAGCGGCCAGTACACCGCCATCGCCACCGGCTTACTCCACTCCTGCGCCATCAAAACCGACAACACCATCGCCTGCTGGGGTCTAGGCGACAGCACGCCCCAGGGCCAGTTCGCCGCCATCGCCACCAGCTTTCTCCACTCCTGCGCCATCCGCACCAACGGAACAATCGTCTGCTGGGATGACGACGGGTACGAGCGGGCAGATTCGCCCGACGGCCACTACACCGCTATCGCCGCCGGCACCTCCCATTCGTGCGCCATCGCAACCGACAACACCATCGCCTGCTGGGGCGACAACAAATTTGGGCGGGCAAACGCGCCCGACGGCCAGTTCGTCGCCATCGCCGCCGACTGGAGGCACTCCTGCGCCATCAAAACCGACGGCACAACCGCCTGCTGGGGCGACAACGCGTACGGGCAGACAAACGCGCCCGACGGCCACTACACCGCCATCGCCGCCGGTCAAAGCCACACCTGCGCCATCAAAACCGACGGGACTATCGAATGCTGGGGCATAGGCAGCAGCGGAAGCCATCCCGCCACATCGCCCTCGTCGGGGATCTTCTCGTTCGTAACCGTTGAACCAGGCCAGACCACCACCGGCATCGATGCCCAGATTCCAACTGCGGAGACCTCTGACGAGACCGCTCCCGAAGAGACCACCCCCGAAGAAGACGACACCGCGCAGCGGTGCTTCGACCACCATAAGTTCGGCGCCCAACCCGTCGACGTGGCCAAATCCGCCGACCGCCAAACCGTGCTCGCCCAGGTGAGATGGGGATTCCACGAAACCATCGGCTGCTACCTAACCCTCGACCCCGCCGCCCTGCAAACGCTGCGCGCCGCGCCCGCGCCGCTGGGCTTCCCCGCCGGAGACCCCAGCGCAGCCCGACAGTGCTCGGCAGTCCACAAATTCGGCGCCCAACCCGTCGACGTGGCCAAATCCGCCGACCGCCAAACCGTGCTCGCCCAGGTGAGATGGGGATTCCACGAAACCATCGGCTGCTACCTAACCCTCGACCCCGCCGCCATAGCCGCCCTGCGAGCCGCCCACACCTAGCAGCAACCCGCTGGAACCGAATTCCTATCCGAAGGTGGTCAGTGAAAGTGGAAGCGTTTTCGCGCTACGAATTGGAGGGTCACGCCGCGGCAGCCACCAGGGTTGTGAGCAAAACCAAGGTCAGCAACGACATCGGCGCCCCTAAGCGGAGGTAGTCGGTGAAGCGGTAGCGGCCGGGGCCGTAGACCATGGTGTTGGTCTGGTAGCCGATGGGGGTGAGGAACGAGGCTGAGGCGGCAACAGCTACCCCGAGGGCCAGGGTGCGGGGATCCAAGCCGGATTGGGCAGCCGCCTCTAGCGCTACCGGGAACACCAGGGCCACCGCGGCCACGTTGGTGATGAGCTCGGTCAACAGCATGGTGGCGATCACAATGCCCAGCACCACGCCGGCGTCGCCCAGAAAGTCGAAGCCGGTGACGATGCCGTCGGCCAGGTCCTCGGCCAACCCCGCTTCGTCGAGCGCAGCCCCCAGCCCGAACGCAGCGCCGATGGTGATGAGCACGCTGAAGTCCACTGACATCCGGGCTTCTCGGGGGGTGAGCACCCCGCCGACAACCACCGCTCCTGCCGCGATCAGCGCCGCTTCCAGCACGCTCAATACACCGGCCGCGGGCAGCACGACCAACGCCACTACCGCCAGCAGCGCCACCGGGGCCCGCCGCGTGGCCCGAGGAGGCGATCCACCCAACCGCGACACCAGCAGGAAGTCGCTGTGGTTGCGCCACCGCTCGTCGAACCCGTCGGCGGCCAACACCAGCAGGGTGTCGCCAACCCGCAGCCGCACCTGCCCGAACTTGGCCTCCACCGCAGCGCCGGAGCGGTGGATGCCCACCACCGCCGCCTGGTAGCGGCCGCGGAACCCGGCTTCGGCCAACGTGCGCCCACTCAGGGGCGAGGCCGCCCCTACTACCGCTTCGAAGAAGGTGTGGTCGTCGGAGTCCACCGCCTCCAGGTGGGGATCCTCGGCCGAGACCAGCCCGGCCATGGCTTGAAGATCGACCACCAAGTCCACCCGCCCGGCGAAGGTAAGCCGGTCGCCGCCCCGGAGCACGAACGTGGGCGCAACGGGGGCGATGACCGTTCCCTGCCGCTCTACCTCCACCAGGAACACCCCTTGGAGATGGCGCAGTCCCCCGGCCTCCACCGACTGCCCATCGAACGCCCCCCGATCGGCCACGTACATCGACACCAGATAGGAGCGCCCTTCGCCGGTGGCCTCGGGATCGCGGCGGTCGGGCAGCAGCCAGGGGGCAGCGACAACGATCAACACCATCCCGGCGCCGGCCAGCGGCAGGCCGAATCGGGCCAACTCGAACATCTCCAACTCGTCTTGGCCCACCGATTGCAACAGGCCGCCCAGCACCAGGTTGGTGCTGGTGCCGATGGCGGTGATGGCCCCGCCCAAGATGGTGGCGTACGACAGCGGGATCAGAAACCGAGACGCAGCCCGGCCGTAGCGCTCGGTCCAACCTCGAACCGCAGGCACCAGCATGGCCACGATGGGTGTGTTGGCCAAGAATGCCGAGGCTGCGCTGGCCGGCGCCAGTAGCCGAATCAGCGCCACCCGGGTTTGAGACCCTCGATCCAGCATCCGGGCCACCAGGGGTTGAAGGGCGTTGGTCTTGGTTACCGCGCCGGCCACCACGTACAGCGCTCCAATGGTGAATGGAGCGGGGTTGGCGAAACCGCTGAAGGCCTCGTCAAAGTCAATCACTCCGAGCAGAAACAGCCCGCCAGTGGCCCCCAGCACGCCAGCGGCAGGCGAGAGCCGATTGCTGACGAGCCCGGCGCCCATAACCGCCAGCACCGCGACGGTGAGCACCGCATCGCTATCCATCCCAGAGAATGCTAGGGGTCGAGAATCGAGTTTCCCGCCCGCTTTGGGCGTGGATTGGCGGCTCGATGGCTCAAACGGTGCCGTCCTGCGATATGAAATACCTTCGTGGCTTCAAACTTGATTCAACCCCACGGCGGCGAGCTCGTCGATCTGCTGGTCGACGACGCCACTGCTGAGGAACTCAAAGCGGCATCGCGCGACCTTCCGTCCTTCACCCTCCAGCCTCGCCACTTGTGCGACCTGGAGCTGCTGTTGAACGGCGGCTTCTCTCCCCTGCGGGGTTTCATGGGCCAAGCCGATTACGAGCGGGTGTGCTCCGAAATGCGGTTGGCCGACGGGACGCTGTGGCCCATGCCCATCACCTTGGATGTGGACGCCAAAACAGCCGAGGCCGCCCAAGCCGCTGGGCGGCTGGCACTGCGAGACGTGGAGGGGGTCATGCTCGCCGTGCTCACTGTGAGCGACGCATGGCGGCCCGACACCTCAGCAGAGGCCGAGGCGGTATTCGCCAGCTCCGACCCCGATCACCCCGGCGTGGGCCATCTGATGCGCAGCACCGCGCCCATGTATCTGGGCGGGACGGTGCAAGGCCTCCAACTCCCCGTCCACTACGACTTCACCGAGCTGCGCCGCACCCCAGCCCAGGTGCGGGCCGCCTTCGATGCGGCTGGCTGGAGCCGGGTGGTGGCCTTCCAAACCCGCAACCCGATGCACCGGGCCCACGTGGAGCTCACCCGACGGGCCGCGGTGGAGGCCGACGCCAACCTCCTCATTCATCCGGTGGTAGGCATGACCAAGCCGGGCGATGTGGACCACTACACCCGGGGCCGCGTGTACCAGCACATCATCAAGCGCTACCCGGAGAACTCGGCCATGCTGGCCATGCTGCCCCTGGCCATGCGGATGGGCGGACCCCGGGAGGCGGTGTGGCACGCCATCATCCGCAAGAACCACGGCGTGTCCCACTTCATCGTGGGCCGCGACCACGCCGGACCGGGCTCCGACGCCGCAGGCAACCCCTTCTACGGCCCCTACGACGCCCAGGACATGTTGCAGGACTACACCGACGAGCTGGGCGTGACCATGGTCCCGTTCAAGATGATGGTGTACGTCCCCGACAGCGACAGCTACCACCCGGTGGACGAGGTGAGCGAAGGCACAGCTACCCTCAGCATCAGCGGTACCGAGCTACGTGACCGGCTGGCCTCGGGCGACGACATCCCCGAGTGGTTCAGCTACCCCGAGGTGGTGGCCGAACTGCGCCGCACTCATCCCCAGAAGTCCAAGCAGGGCTTCACCGTGTTCTTCACCGGGCTCAGCGGCTCGGGCAAATCCACCATTGCCAATGCGCTCATGTCCAAGCTGCTGGAGCGGGGCGGGCGGCCGGTGACCTTGCTCGACGGCGATGTGGTGCGCACCAACCTGTCGTCGGAGCTGGGGTTCTCCAAGGAGCACCGCGACATCAACATCACCCGCATCGGGTATGTGGCCTCGGAGATCACCAAGCACGGTGGCATCGCAATCTGCGCCCCAATCGCCCCCTACGCCGAGCCCCGGCGCCGCAATCGGGAAGCCATCTCGGCCAACGGCGGCTACGTGCTGGTGCACGTGTCCACCCCGCTGGAGGTGTGCGAGCAGCGGGACCGCAAAGGCCTGTACGCCAAGGCCCGGGCCGGGATCATCAAGGAGTTCACCGGCATCTCCGACCCCTACGAGGAGCCCATCGACGCCGATGTCGTTCTGCCCACCGTGGATCAGACACCCGACGAGGCGGCCCAGACCATCATCGACCACCTGGTGGCCGAGGGATATCTCGAATAGCCCGGCAACCAAGATGCTGCGCTCCGACAACTCGATTGGATAGCCGGCTGAAATGTCCCGCTCCGACGATCTGGCCCGAATTGCCGATGCGCTGGCCGCGGCCGCCGAAGCGCTGGAGCGGTTCACGCCCGGCGAGGTCGAGGCCGAGCTGAAGGACGGAGGCGATCCGCTGACCGCGGCCGACACCGCGGTCAACGAGGTCCTGGCCGAGGCCCTGCGGGGGGGCGACGAGGGCTGGCTGTCGGAGGAGACCACCGACGCCGGCGACCGGCTCGACCGCCGCAGGGTGTGGGTGGTGGATCCCATCGACGGAACCCGGGAGTTCATCGACGGCATCCCCGAGTGGTGCGTGTCGGTGGGGCTGGTGGAAGACGGCGTGCCGGTGGCCGGCGGCGTATTGAGCCCGCCCAACGGACACCTCATCATCGGATCGGACGAGACCGGGGTGGTGTGCAACGGCACCCCGGCCAACACGACACCCACCACCGACCTGCGGGGCGCGCTGGTGCTGGCGTCGCGCAGCGAGGTCAAACGGGGCGAGTGGGAGCGCTTCTTCTCCACGCCGATTGCGGTGCGGAACATGGGCTCGGTGGCCTACAAGCTGAGCCTGGTGGGCGCCGGACTGGCCGACGCCACCTGGACGCTGGTGCCCAAGAACGAGTGGGATGTGGCCGGCGGGGCCGCGCTGGTAAGAGCGGGCGGCGGGCGGGTGTTCGGGACCGACGGGGCCGATGTGGTGTTCAATCGGGCCGACCCGCTGATGGACGGCTTCATTGCGGTTGCCCCCGGCCTCAGCGACCAGGTGATGGATCTGCTCGAGATATCGCCGAGGCCGTGAACGACCATCAACTTGCCGCTTGGCTGGCCACCGAGGCCGGAGAGCGGCTGGTGAACCTGAGGGCCGAGATGAGCGGTCAGCGTCTAGCCCCGTTCGCGGTGGGAGCTCGAGGCGACGCCGCCGCCCATGAGTTCATCGAAGATGCCCTGAACGAGCACCGTCCCGACGACATGGTGCTGTCGGAGGAGTCGATGGACGACCGCCGACGGCTTCAGCACCACCGGGTGTGGATCGTGGACCCGCTGGACGGCACCCGGGAGTTCTCCACCCCGGGCCGCACCGATTGGGCGGTCCACGTGGCTCTGGTGGCCGACGAGATCCCCATCGCCGCGGCAGTCGCCCTCCCCGCCCAAGACATCACCTTGGCCACCGAGCCGGTTCCCCCCACTCCAGAGGCTGCCGCCCCTCCTCGGGTTATCACCAGCCGAAGCCGCCCCGGCCGTCTGTCCCGGCACATCGCCGACGCCATCGGGGCCGAGATCGTCCAGTTGGGCTCAGCCGGGGCCAAGGCCGCCGCGGTGATCCGAGGCCAGGCCGAGGTATACGCCCACGCCTCCGGGCTACATGAGTGGGACTTGTGCGCTCCCGCCGCGGTGGCCGCAGCCGCTGGGCTTCATGTCTCACACCTCAATGGGTCGGAACTGCGGTTCAACCAGTCCGACACCTATGTGTCGGATTTCGTGATCTGCCACCCCGAATTCGCCTCTGCCGTCATCGCCCGGTGATACCCACCGCTTTCTCCCCGTAGATTGGGAGTCGCTGTGAGATTGGTGATCGCCCGATGCTCGGTGAACTACGACGGACGGCTGGCCGCGCACCTGCCCGAAGCAGTGCGGCTCATCATGGTCAAAGCCGACGGCTGCGTGGCCATCCATGCCGACGGCGGGGCCTACAAGCCGCTGAACTGGATGAACGCCCCCAACCGGTTATCAGAAGACGACGGCGTCTGGACGGTGGTCAACCCGGCCGGCGAGAAGCTGACCATCACCATCCACGAGCTGATCTCCGACACCGCCCACGAACTGGGCCACGACCCCGGTTTGGACAAAGACGGGGTAGAGGCCCACCTCCAAGAGCTGCTGGCTGCGTCGCCCGAGGTGCTGGGAGACGGATTTCGGCTGGTGCGCCGGGAGTACCCCACCGACATCGGCCCGGTGGATCTGCTGTGCCGAGACACCGACGGCCGCGCCATTGCGGTGGAGGTGAAGCGCCGCGGCGAGATCGCCGGTGTGGAGCAACTCACCCGCTACCTCCAGTTCTTGAACCAAGATCCGGCCCTGGCACCGGTGCGCGGAGTGCTCGCGGCCCAGGTCGTCCGCCCCCAGGCCCGGGCCTTGGGCGCCGACCGAGGCATCGAATGCGTGGAGATCGACTACGACCTGCTCCGGGGCATCGAGCCCGACCAGACCAAGCTGTTCTGAGACGCTGTTCTGAGTCCGACCATGTTCGCTGCCTGGCCTGAACCCGATCGGCAACTTGATCCCACTACCATCCGATAACCGGCATGGATCCGCATCCCCCCCTCCGCCTGCGCCGACCTCCCCGTCCCCTCTGGGTCTGGGCCCTCATGGTCGCTCCGGTGGTGCTGTTGGCCATCTGGCTGATCTTTTGGCTGGTGGACTCCACCAGCAACGACGACAAGACCCCCCGAGGCCTGAAACTGGAAAGTGCGACCATTCCCGACGTCAGCATCGACATCGGAGGGCTGAGCGAGGACGACGTCACCGGTGTGGTGGTCGAGCTGGCCGAGGGCTTCCAGCAAACTCAAATAGAGATCGCCACCCCCACCCAGACCGTCACCGTCACCGCCCGACAGGTCGGACTGGCGGTCGATGTGGAGGGCACGGTGGCGGCGATAATGGCGCTGGACAGCGACGAGAGCAACCCCATCGGCTGGACCGCCTCATTCTTCGAGACCTCTCAGTCAGAACTGCTATTCGAGTTGTCCACCGATGACAGCCAGATCGCCAAGCTGGAGGCCGATCTGCACCAACCACCGGTCGACCCCACCATCGTGCTGGCCAACGGCCTATTCCAAGTGACTCCGGGTGTGCCCGGTGAAGTGGTCAGCCTGTCCTCGGCACTCCCCCAATTGCTGGAGGCGGCGAAACGCGGCACCAGCCCCCTGATGGCCGAGGCCGACGTTCGCCTCATCCCGTACGAGGTTTCCGACACTGCGATAGAAACAACCGCCGCCTGGATAAATCGGCGCACCGAACAGGGCCTGTTGGTGACGGTCGAGGAAGTTACCAAGCGGGTGCAGCCGGCCCAGCTTCGATCGTGGCTGATCCTCCACAACGACAACGACGAGTGGAGCTACGAAATCGACCGCCAGATACTGGAAGACGACTTGGCCGAGCTTTTCGTGGAGGTGGCCACCGTGGCGTCCGAGCCTGTGCTCACGGTGATCGACGACACGCCAGTGCTGGTCAGCGAGGTGCCCGCCCTCATCTGCTGCGATGAGTCGGCCTACCGCGAGGTGCTCTTGGCCCTGGAAACCGAGCTTCCCGCGGTGGAATTGGAGCTGCGGGAATCCGACAAGATCAACGACCAGAGCTGGCTGGTCGAACGGGGAATTGTGGAGTTGACCGGCCGGTTCACCACCAACTACACCCCGGGCCAAGACCGGGTCTCCAACATCCACCGAATCGCCGAGTTGATCCAGGGGGCGGTGGTCTATCCGGGCGAGACGTTCTCGGTCAACGAATACGTGGGTGAGCGCACCGAGGAGAAAGGGTTTGTGTCTGCGGGGGTGATCTACGCGGGCGTGTACGACAAGGACGTGGGCGGGGGCATCTCCCAGTTCATCACCACCCTGTTCACGGCCACCTTTAACGCGGGAATGGAGTTCCTCGAGTATCAGGCCCACAGCATCGACATCGAGCGCTATCGGGAAGGGGTGGACGCCACCATCTCCTGGCCGAAGCCCGACTTCAAGTTCCGCAACCCCAATCCCTACGCCGTGCTCCTGTGGCCCACGGTGACCGACGACAGCGTCACCGTGAGCGTGTACTCCACGGCCTATGCCGAGGTGGAGTGGACCAACCGCTATGACACCCCGCGCCGGTTCTGCACCGTGCGAACCACCGAGCGCAGCCGAACCTACTCAGACGGCACCGTGCTGCGAGACTCGGTGTTCGCTCTCTACCAGCCTCGAGAGGGCATCAACTGCGACGGCGTTTGCACCTCCTCGGTGCTGCCCTTCGACGCCGACGGCGACGGCGAGGTGGAATACGACGACGATGGCATTCCCGAGCTGTGTGTCCTCCCAGAGGACTGCACCGACACCCACGCGCCGGTGGACGTCGACGAAGACGACAGACCCGATCTCTGCACCATCGCGCCGCCGGCCCAAGAGGGCGAGGAGAGCGAGACGGGCGAGCCGGCTCCCGAGGAGGGTGAGCCGGGGGAAACCACCCCTGAAGAAACCGCGCCCGAGGCGACCCTGGCTGACGACCCCGAGGCGACACCGGGCCAGACCCAGGCTTTAGACCCCGAGCAAGGGCAAAGCACATGATCCGGTCGAGCAAATCGAACAAATGAGCCGAACGTGGGACGCCGCCGTCGTGGGGGCCGGGCCGGCCGGCTGCGCGGCGGCCATCACCCTGGCCCGGGCCGGAAAACGGGTGGTGATGGTGGACCGGGCTCGCTTCCCCCGACCCAAGGCGTGCGGCGACGGCCTCACCGCAGGGGCGTTGCGGCTTCTAGAGGGCTTGGGGCTAGACCCGACCCCCATCTCGACGTGGATGCCGGTGGAGGATGTGTGCATCCGGTCGCCGTCGGGCCGCACCGTCGAGTTCCCCCTGCCCCGGGGAGGCGGGCAGTTCGCCGCGGTGGTGCCCCGGGCCGAGTTGGACAACGCCCTGGTGGAACAGGCCAAGTCAGAAGGCGCTGAGCTGATGGAGGGGGCCAGCTCTCAAGGGGTGCTCGAAGAAGACGGCCATGTCGTGCTGGATGTGGAGAATATCGGGGCGATGCACGCTCACTACGTGATCGCCGCCGACGGGATGTGGTCGCCCACCCGCAAGTTCCTGGGTCTGGCCCATGACGGCTACCGGGGCGACTGGCATGCGTTCCGCCAGTACTGGTCGGGGGTGGACCCCTCAGCCAGCCGGGCTTTGTGGGTGTGGTTCGAAGAGGAGATCCTGCCCGGCTACGTCTGGTCGTTCCCTCTGCCCGACGGTCGGGCCAACGTGGGGTTCGGCGTGCGACGGGGCGGCCCGGTGGCGGTGGGCGAGATGGGCAAGCTGTGGCGGGAGCTGTTGGAGCGGGACCACATCCGGGCCGTGCTGGGCCACGGCGCGGCCCCCGAGACGTCCCATCGAGCTTGGCCCATTCCCGCCCGCATCGACAAGACCCCGCTGACCGCCCAGCGCACCATGTTCGTGGGCGACGCCGCGGCGGCCACCGACCCCATGAGCGGCGAGGGCATAGCCCAAGCTCTGCTCACCGGCATCGGCGCGGCCAACGCCGTGCTCAACGGCGGCGGCGCCGATCAAGTCATGGCCAACTACCGCCGCTTCGTGCGCCGGGAGCTGTTCGCCGACCACCGCATGGCCCGCCGTCTGGGCCGTGTCCTGGCCACCCGCCCCGGCGCCCGGGGAGCGGTGCGCATCGCCGGCCTCACCCCCTGGACCCGGCGCAACTTCGCCCGCTGGCTCTTCGAGGACTACCCGAGGTCAATCATCACCACCCCCCGCCGCTGGCACCGCAAACCCCTCACCACCCCCGGCGCTTACCGTTCACAACGCTGATCGTCGTAACCTTCCATTCATGACATTGAGCTTTGACAACCGGGTGGCGATCGTCACCGGGGCCGGAGGCGGACTGGGGCGCCTGTACGCGCTGGAGCTGGCCCGGCGGGGGGCTCGGCTGGTGATCAACGACCTGGGCGGATCGGCCTACGGCACCGGGGCCAGCGAGGGGCCGGCCCAGAAGGTGGCCAACGAGATCAACGGCGGCGGCGGCGAGGCAGTGGCCGATACCAACTCGGTGGCCACCACCGAGGGCGGGGCGGCCATCACCGCCACCGCAATGGAGGCGTTCGGCCGGGTAGACATCGTGATCAACAACGCCGGCATCCTGCGGGACAAGACCTTCCACAAGCTGGAGGACGAGCAGCTTCACCCGGTGCTCGCCGTGCATCTTCGGGGGGCGTTCAACGTCACCCGGCCGGCCTTCGTGCAAATGAGAGAGCAGGGCTACGGCCGCATCGTGTGCGCCACCTCCAATGCTGGCGTGCTGGGCAACTTCGGCCAGTCCAACTACAGCGCGGCCAAGATGGGATTGGTCGGGCTCACCAACACGCTGGCCCTGGAGGGGGCCAAGTACAACATCAAGGCCAACTGCATTGCGCCGGTGGCCACCACCCGCATGACCGAGGCCATCTTCGGCGAGGAGATCAAAGAGGCAATGAACCCGGAACTGGTCACCCCGGTGGTGTGCTTTTTGGCCCATGAAGACTGCCCGGCCTCCGGCGAGGTGTACTCCGCGGCCGGCGGCACCGTGGCCCGGTTCTTCATCGGCCGGACCCCCGGCTACTACAACCCCGACCTCACCGTGGAGGACGTGGCCGAGAACTTCGAGCAGATCCGCGACGAATCCGGCTACAAGGTGCTGAACGACGCCAACCACGAGGTAGGCGTGGCCTACAAGACGATCCGGGCAGCCCGCGAATGACCGCTGACGAGGCCGAGCGCCCCGAGGAGGCTCCCGACGCGGCCGACCCGCTGGAGGACCTCGAAGACGAGGACCTCGACGATGTGGCGTTCTTCAGCGAAGCCCCCGACCAGGAGATGCTTGACGAAGAAGCGTTCGAGGATGAAGTCCCCGCAGACACCTCGGCGGCTATCGAGGCTTTCGACGAGGCCGTCGAGCAGCTTTTCGCCCGCCTGCGGGGCAACCCAGTGGCCGATCGGGTGTTCTATACCGCCTCGGAGCTGGGCAACTTCAGCATCCTGTGGCACGCCCTGGCCTGGGCGGGAGCCACGTCCAAGAAGGGCCGGCGCCGGGCGTTGCGGGTGTCGGTGGCCCTGGCGGTGGAGTCGGCACTGGTCAACGGGCCAATCAAGTCGGCCTTCAACCGCTCCCGCCCGCTGGCTGAGCACGACCACCCCCACCGACTTCGCCAACCCCTCACCAGCAGCTTCCCCAGCGGTCACGCCAGCGCGGCGGTGGTAGCCGCCGCGCTCTTGTCCGAATCCCGACACCGGCGCTGGCCATTTTGGGCAGCCGCCTCGGTGGTGGCCGCTAGCCGGGTCCACGTGCGTATTCACCACGCCTCCGACGTGGTGGTCGGGGCCCTGGTGGGCGCGGTGATCGCCCGGCTGTTCAAGAAGATCTGGCCGCTGCGCTAGAGGACAAGAGAGTTATGGCCGATCGAGCCACCGTCAGCGTCTACGAACAGCGGGCTGCTGAATGGCGAGCCGAGCGAGTGCCCAAGTCCACCTCGGCGGTTGAGGCGTTCGCCGCCCTCGACCGCCCCGCCGGGGTCACCGCCGACCTGGGCTGCGGCCCTGGATGGCATACCGCCGCCCTGCCCGTCCCGGCGCTGGCCATCGACGCGGCCAAGTCGATGCTGGACATGGTCCCCGACCACGCCCCCGATGCCCTGAGATGTCGGGCTGATCTGGCCGCGCTACCCGTGGCTACGGGGTCGTTGGCCGGAGCGTGGGCGTCGCGCAGCTATGTCCACCTCGACCGCCGCCATGTCCCGCTGGCTCTGGCCGACCTGCACCGGGCTCTGGCTCCCGACTCCCCCGTGGAGCTTCACATCTTCGAAGGCGATGACGATTTCGAGCCGTTCTCCGACGACGACTTCCCCGGACGACGCTTCTCCCAGTGGCCTCAAAGCTGGATTACGCCCCTCATGGAAGGGGCCGGGTTCGCTCTCGACGCCCTGGAGCGTTTGGACCGGCCCCCCAAAGTGGCCACCCTCATCGTCAAGGGCCGCCGAGCCCGAACACTGCCCGACACCGTGGGACCGGATATGGGCCTGTTGATCTGCGGCCTGAATCCCAGCGAGTACGCGGCCGACGCTGGCGTGGGGTTCGCCCGGCCCGGCAACCGGTTCTGGCCCGCGGCGCTGGCCGCCGGCCTGGTGAACGCCGACCGGGATCCCCGGCGGGCGCTCATTGACCACGGCGTGGGCATGACCGACTTGGTGAAGCGGGCCACCCCCCGGGCCGACGCACTCACGACTGAGGAATACCGCCACGGCCTCGACCGGTTGGAGTGGCTCGCGGGGTGGCTCAAGCCCGCCGCCATCTGCTTTGTGGGACTGGCCGGCTGGCGGGCCGCAGTGGATCGAAAGGCCCAGGCCGGACCTCAAACCCAGGAACTCGGAGGCCGCCCGGTGTATGTCATGCCCTCCACCAGCGGCGCGGCCGCCGGCTACCGGCTAGACGACTATGTCATCCACCTCCGGCAGGCCGCGGCGCTAGCGACCTGACTGCCTCCCACGGGTCGATCCCGCCTAGGGGCATCACCATGAGCGACGACGTTGTGGCCCCGTTATCGAAGTAGCGGTCGATGTGCTTGCGGCACTCCTCGGGGGTGCCGTTCACGATGAGGTCGTCCACCACCTGCTCGGGGATGGCCTCCAGCGATCCGGCCCGATCCCCGGCCGCCCATCGCTCCCAATGCTCGGCCAGCAGGTCACCCCGGCCCAACCACTGGTGGAAAGCCCGATAGACCGGCACGTTGAGATAGCCGGCCACTGCCCGCCGCCCCTGGGCGATCACCGTCTCGCGGTCGGGGTTGGGGCACACGAAGATGCGGGCCACGATCTCCTTGTCGGGCCCCTGGGCGTTGACGATCTCGCTCACCCGGGCGGTGTCATCGGCCGACAGCCAGTTGATGATGGCCCCGTCGGCCTCCTTGCCGGCCAGCGTCAGCATCTGAGATCGCAGCGCCGCCACCAAGATGGGGGGCGGATCGGGAGGAACCAATCCCAGCCGAAACCCCTGCACCGAGAAGGTCTCATAGTCGCCGCTCACCTTCTCTCCGGCCAGGGCCGGCTTGAGGAATCGCACCAGATCGCGTACCCGCTGATAGGGCGTCTCGAACGGGATCGAGTTCCACCGCTCCACGATCACATCCGAGGAGCTGCCCACCCCCAGTAGAAAGCGCCCCGGCGCCAGCGACGCCAGCGTGGCCGCCGACTGGGCCAACAGCGCCGGACCCCTGGTGTAGGCCGGGACGATAGCGGTTCCCAAGCGAAGCGTCGGCGCCCACTGCGAGGCCAGTACCAAAGGGGTGAAGGCATCATGGGAGTTGGACTCCGACGACCACACGTCGGTGTATCCCAGTTCGACCAGCTCGGCCATCTGGACCGCCTGCTGGTCGAGGGGTCCGAACAGCGGAACCGTCATCCCGTCACGTCGTGAAACCATGCGGCAACCCTAGGACTTTTGGGTGAGGGTTCCGCCAAACTTGCTTGATAAAGTTCCCAACCGTGAGCGAAGAGGTTGAGGCGGGGACTATCGGGGCAACCGCTGGCGAGTCCGACGTCCTCGACCCCAACTGGGTGGGCGACCAGATCATCGACACGCTCGATCCGGTCTATTTCGCCCGCACTCTGGTCAACGCGGGCATGAAGGCCGCGGCCAACCCGGTAGGGGTGGGCACCGCTCTGTTGAAGGCAGCCGCCGGGGCGATGAAGGTGGGAGCGGCCACCATGGCCAAGGCGGCCAAGACCGCCGACCCCGAGGCCCCCGCACCCATCCAGCCCCAGCCCAAGGACCACCGCTGGTCGTCCAAAGCGTGGCAGGACAATCCCTACTTCTTCGGCCTCCAGCAGACCTATCTGCTGACCAGGAACTTGGCCGACGACCTCATCGACGCCGCCAACCTGGACGAAGCCGATCACCGCAAGGCCAAGTTCGCCGCCTCCTTCGCCTTCGACGCCCTGGCGCCCACCAACATGCTGCTCACCAATCCCGACGCATTGGCCAAGGCGGCAGCCACCGGTGGGGCCAGCGTGGTGAAGGGCGCCTCCAACATGCTCCACGACCTGCGCCACAACGACGGATGGCCGTCGAAAGTGGACGACTCGGGGTTCGAGCCGGGGCTGAACATGGCCATGACTCCCGGCAAAGTGGTGTATCGCAGTGACCTCATCGAGCTGATCCAGTACGAGCCCCAGACCGACCAGGTTTATGAGACCCCGTTGCTGTTCTGCCCTCCATGGATCAACAAGTACTACATCATGGACTTGGCCCCGCAGAAGAGCTTGATCGAGTGGGCGGTGCAGCACGGCCACACCTGCTTCACCATCAGCTATCGCAACCCCGACGGGTCGATGCGCGACACGAGCTTCGAGGACTATCTCCGCCAAGGCCCCCTCGACGCCCTGCGGGTGGTGCGGGAGATCACCGGCCAGGAGAAGGTGAACACCGTCAACGTGTGCCTGGGGGGCACACTCACCGCCCTGGCCATGGCCCACGGCGCGGCCACCGGCGATGAGCCGGTCCACACCGCCACGTTCTTGAACACCCTCACCGATTTCTCCGACCCCGGCGTGCTGGGGGCGTTCACCGACGAGCCCACGGTGGCCGGGCTGGAGCGCAAGATGGCCGACCAGGGATACCTGGAGGCCAGCGAAATGGCCCGCACCTTCGACGCCATCCGGGCCAACGATCTGATCTTCCAATACGTGGTGAACAACTGGCTTTTGGGCGAGGATCCCCCGGCATTCGACCTGCTGGCCTGGAACAACGACAGCACCCGGATGCCAGCCCGCATGCACAGCAGCTATCTGCGCCGGTGCTATCTCCACAATCAGTTCGCCAACGACGCCTTCGAGATTGACGGCACCATGCTGCACCCCGCCGACGTCAAACAGGACGCTTACGTGCTGTCGGCCATCGACGACCACATCGTCCCGTGGACGGCGGCCTACCGCACGGCCACCCTGCTGGGCGGCCACAACCGATTCGTGCTCAGCACTTCAGGGCACATCGCCGGCATTGTCAACCCGCCCAGTCCCAAGGCCCGCCACTGGACCAACGACCACATCGTGGATTCGCCCGAAGAGTGGCTGAAGGGCGCGGAGCAACACCAGCAAACCTGGTGGGAGGACTGGGCCCAATGGATCAGCGGGAGGGCCGGCGACAAGGTCGATGCTCCCAAGCAACTCGGCAGCAAGTCCCATGCGCCGATGGATGACGCACCGGGCCTCTACGTGAAGATGCGCCCTGGCGACGCCGTCTCAGCCTGATCGATTGTCTCCGCAAATTTCTCCGAAAAAACACCCGTTGAATTGCCGATCAAGCCTTTGCTAAGTAAAGTAAGCAACATGACCGACGTCAAAGAAATCACCGAAGCCGTGCAAGAGCAGGTGCTGAGCGCCCTCAAGATGGGCCAGACCGCCATCGTCGAAGGTGTCCGCACCTTCACCGATACGGTGGGCAGCATCACCCCCGAGAGCCTGAAGCTCGACTCCGTGCCCGGCCTTGACTCCCTGCCCGATCCCAAGGAGCTGATGAGCGTCAGCTTCGGGTTCGCCCAGGAACTGCTCAACACCCAGAAGGAGTTCGCCCAGAACTTGCTGGCCGCAGCGACCGCCAACGGCGCGGCCCCGGCGCAGCCAGTTTCCAAGAAGAGCTGATTCCCCCCTCAGCTCTCTCTTAAGCAAACGGGGCCGGTCACTGACCGGCCCCGTTTTATTTTTCTAACATTTGCGTACTATCCTGAACAACCACATGGGGCCGTCTGAATAGGCGGTGGGAGGGAATAATGAGCACGGAAGCTGGCGCGCTGCCGCCACAAGAGTTCGAATCGCCTTTAGAGCCGATCAACAAGGTTGGAGTGATCGGCGGCGGGATAATGGGATCGGGCATCGCTGAAGTGTGCGCCCGAGTCGGCTTGGACACCCTGGTGATTGAGGTGGACGACACCGCAGTCGGCATCGCCCGGCAGTCGATCGAGAACTCTCTGAACAACGCAGTCTCACGCAACAAGGTGCCGGCCGCGACTCGAGACCTGGCTTTGGACTCCCTCAGCTTCAGCACTGACATGGGCGACCTGGCCGACCGGGATATGGCGATCGAGGCCGTCATCGAATCGCTGGAAGAGAAACTGTCGGTGTTTCGGGCCATGGACAAAGTGATGGCCCCAAACGCCATCTTGGCCACCAACACATCCTCCATTCCCATCATCACCCTGGGTTCCATCACCAGCCGGTCAGAGATGGTGCTCGGCATGCACTTCTTCAACCCAGCACCGATACAACCCTTGGTGGAGCTGGTGCGCTCGCTGGGCACGTCGTTGGAGACCATCGACCGGGTCGACCGCTTCGCAGTGGAGGTGCTGGGCAAGCGGGTGATCCGCTGCCGGGACCGAGCCGGGTTCGTGGTCAACCGTCTCCTGGTCCCCTACCTGCTCGACGCCATCCGTATGTTCGACGAGGGCAAGGTAAGCGCGGCCGACATCGACAGCGGGATGATGCACGGCTGCGGCCATCCTATGGGCCCGTTGTCGCTCTGCGACCTCATTGGGCTGGACACCATCGAGGCGGTGGCCGACGTGCTCTACGAGGAGTTCAAGGGCTCCCACAATGCCCCGCCCCCATTGCTCCGCCGCATGGTGGCCGCTGGCCATCTGGGCCGCAAGACCGGCAAGGGCTTCTACGAGTACGACTGAGGCCGAACCATGGATCAATCCGCCGTAGAAGCATTCGGAAGCTACCTCCGCAGCCAGCGCAAGCTGGCTCAACTCACCCTGCGGGAACTGTCCGACCTCGCCCAGGTTTCCAACCCCTACCTCAGCCAGCTGGAGCGAGGACTGCACCAGCCATCGGTGCGGGTGATCAAGTCGCTGGCCACCGCGTTGAACCTGTCGGCGGAGACCCTCTTGGCCCAAGCCGCCGGCATCGACGACGCCAACGGCGAGAACCCTGGCGGTGTAACCGACACCGAGGCCACCATCAGAGCTGACGCCAGCCTCTCCGATGAGCAGAAAGCGGCGCTGCTCGAGGTGTACCGCAGCATGACCAGCGGCGGCCAAACCCAATAACGCAATCCTTTCCCCACTTCAGAGGCATTTCCTGAAGAATTCCTCCTCTTCCCGGTCCAAACTGTCACTCCCACCGGGATACTGGAAGCATGAAGCAACAGCTCACGCTTTTGGAGGCACCGCCAGACTGGCGGATCGATGAGCGCACCAAAGAGATCGGGCGTCGGGGCCTAGCTCAAGCCAGAGCTGCCTTGCAGAGCCACTCCCCCGCCAATCTGCCGTCACCCACGCCCTCCGACGACATCCCCCGTGCTGCGTGAAGCCGCCGGCTGCCGCCCCATCCGGGGCGACCGGGTGGACCGCGGCCGGGCTGCTGGCCTGCGGACTTCTGGCCGCTGCCGGCTGCTCGTCCAGTTCAAGTGGGTTCATCGGCCAAACCGTCAGCCCCACTGAGCCAGCAGCGGGACTTGTGGGGGCATCGGCCATTGTGACCGAGGTGGTCGACGGGGACACGGTGATAGCAGAGGTGGCCGACCGCACCGAGCGAGTGCGCCTGATCGGCATCGACACTCCTGAGGCCACCGGCGGGTTCTTGCCGGTCGAGTGCTTCGGCGACGAGGCCACTGCCTTCACCAAGTCGCTCCTGCCGCCGGGCACCGAGGTGCGCCTCACCCGCGACGCGGAGGCCCGCGACCGCTACGACCGCCTGCTGGCCTACATCCATCGAGCCGATGACGGCCTGTTCGTCAATCTCGAGATTGCCGCCAACGGCTATGCCGAGGCATTGATCATCAATCCCAATACCATCCACGCCGGTGCCTTCTACGCGGCCGCGGCCGCGGCCCGGGAACAGGGATTGGGGCTGTGGGATGCCTGCGGCAGCGCCGATGTCGTCCTTGAGTGACCGCCTCTGGGTGCTAGGGGCGATAGCTTTCGAGTAGTGAGCGAGCTATTGGAACGCTTGGGCGGTGCCCCCCAGGGTCGAGCCCTCATCATCACCTGCGACAACCTGGGTCAATCCCATGCGGCAAACGCGGCCATTGCCGAGTGCTTGGACATCGGGGTGGCCACCGCGGCCAGCCTGATGGTGCCGTGCCCATGGGCCCGGGATGCCGCTGGACGCTTCGCCCACACTCCAGTGGGGGTCGATCTCACCCTCAACGCCGAGTTCGACAACTACCGGTGGGGACCCATCACCCAGGCACCGTCTCTGTTGGACGGCGATGGCGGATTCCCCCGCACTCCGGCTGATTCTTGGGAGCACGGCGACCTCGACGAGGCTCACCGGGAGTGCCGAGCCCAGATCGAACGAGCCAGCCAGTGGGGCAGCGACTTGACCCATCTGAGCCCCCACCTGGACACCCTGCTCATGCGCCCCGAGTTCTTCGATGTCTACTTGGAGCTGGCCGTGGAGATGGCGCTGCCCATGCGCCTCGGGGGAAGCGATCAGGAACGTCGGGCTGGCTTCCCGTTCCGCCGCCTCGCCGCCGACGCCGGTGTGCTGGCCCCCGACCACCTGGTGCAGGTACGTGCCCGTCCCGCTCGGCGGACCCTGGAGGAGGCGTTAGAGAATTTAGAGCCCGGCGTGACCGAATTGGTGGTATCGCCGGCCATCGACACCCCCGAACTACGGGAGATGGACCCGGGCTGGCTCAGCCGGGTAGAGCAGTACCTGTTGGTCGCCCACGACCCGTCGCTGCGCACTGCTGTCGAGCGCTCTGGCGCACGGATGTTGACTTACACCGACCTCCGCGACGCCCAGCGCCGGAACTGACCAAGCCGACGCTGAGTCTAGAAATCCGTGTACTCGCCCAGGGCCGACCGGAAGTCGTCGTACTCGGCTGAATCCAAAAGCGGGCGCAGGCCGAACACCCAGCGGGCGTAGTCACCTTCCAGCTTCATCCGGCCGGTCATGTAGGCCAGGTCGGGGTGATCGCCTCCGGAGACCTCGGCTTTTGCATCGGCGTACTTGTAGATGATATTGACATCGGCGTCGGCCAACTTGCCCGAGGTCATCTCCACTAGCCGGCCACCGCGGATAACGGCGTGGTAGCGGACCTTCCCGTCGGGTGCGCCGGTCACCTCGAAATTGGCCGAGCAATCTACTCCCGGCCGCTCTGGCCAGCCCGACGCCGCCTCCAGATTCAATCCGAACCAGTCATCGCTGAGGAATCGGGCCCGCTCCATAGGCTCAGGCAATTCCTGCGAACAGGTCGGTCTCTGGAATGTCGGTATCCACCAGGCTGCGGGCCAGCACATAGTCCTCCCACGGATAGGCATCGGCCATGTGGTGGTCGGGCAGGCCGAACCAGAACTTGGAGTCGGGGTCGACCTGGGTGCGATGGGCCAGCAGCGCCTTGGACCGGCGGTCGAAGAACTCGGCGCACTGGATGCGGGTGGTGATGATGTCGTCGTTGGAGGGACGGCTGAACCACCGTTCGTCATAGGGCGACTCCAAATCCAGCTCCCCGAACTTCTCGTGGAGGGCGGTGATCCGGTTCCGCGACCAAGTCACGTAGTACATCTTCAGCGGCTGCCACGGCTCGCCGGCGTCGGGATAGGAATCGGGGTCGCCGGCCGCGTCGAAGGCCGGACCGCTGATCTCGGCCACCCGGAGATGGTCGGGGTGGCGATAGCCCTGCTGGTCCTCCCCGTAGGTCACTACCACGTGGGGGCGCTCGGCCCGGATGATGGCCACCAAGCGGCCCACCGCCTCATCCAGGGGGGCTTGGGCAAAGCTGCGGGGGTCGGCGTTGGCCTCGCTGTCGGGCATGCCGGAGTCGTGATACCCCAGCCAGTGAACGCTGCGATAGCCGAGTACATCGGCGGCCTCGATCAGTTCGTCTCGGCGGACCTGGTCGAGATTGTCCCGAACCTCGGGGCGATCCATGGCCGGGTTCAAGATGTCGCCCTGCTCCCCGCCGGTGCAGCACACCAAAGAGGCCGCCACCCCTTGGTCGGCGTACATGGCCACCGTCGCTGATCCCTTGGACGCTTCATCGTCGGGGTGGGCGTGGATGGTGAGCAGTCGAAGATCACCGGTCATCGACCGCTTAGGCTACCGCTACCTCGGCTCGGCCAAGAACCCAAGCCCGACTGCTCTCGGTGGGCCTCCGAGGCCCGAGGTCTCGTGGGGCAGGCGTTAGTCTCCGGGGATGCCAAGCCCAGAATTCGAAGCGGTGCGGTCCATGCTGGCGTCCGCACCCAAGCCCGACCCTTCCGAAACAGCCGCCGAGCGCCGAGCCCGCTTGGACGCCAACGCCGCGGCCACTCCGCTGGCCGACGGGGTGGTCAAAGAGGAGCTGCAGATACCCGGTGTGCCCGGCGCTGCCTGGCTTCGTCCCGAGCCTCACGATCCCGAAAGCCTGCCGGCCCTGCTGTTCTTCCATGGAGGGGGCTATCGGGTGGGATCGATCATCTCGCACCAGGGCTTCGGATCCCACCTGGCTTCGTTGATTCCGGCCCGGATCCTCTTGGTCGACTACCGCCTGGCCCCCGAGAATCCGTTTCCCGCGGCGGTGGACGACTGTTTGGCCGCCTATCGGTGGATGCTGGACACCGGGATCGATCCGGGCCGCATTGCGTTCATCGGCGATTCCGCCGGCGGCGGGTTGGTGGGCGCCGTCTTGCTCGGAGCCCGCAACCAGGGGTGGCCGCTACCCGGTGCGGGGGTCTGCCTGTCGCCCTGGGTAGACCTGACCAACTCCTCGGCCAGCCACGCCGAGCGCGACGAGCTGGATGTGATGTTCGGCCACGACGACGCGGTGACCGCGGCCAGCTGGTATCTCGACGGCCACGACCCCCGTGATCCGCTGGCCTCGCCCCTGTTCGGCGACTGGGTCGGTATGCCCCCCATGCTGGTGCACGCTGGCGACCACGAGGTGCTGCTGGACGACGCCACCGGGTTCGCGTCTGTGCTAGCCGATGCTGGCGTCGAGGTGGATCTCCGCATCTGGCCGGGGATGATCCACGACTTCCAGATCATGTACCCCAACTACCCCGAGGCGATAGAGGGAACCGAGGCCATCGCGGCCTTCGTTCGGCGCGTTGTGGGGTGAGAGAGTTGGCGGCGCCAGATGTACCCGGCGCCCGTTCGGTGCGGTTGGCTCAGGCCGATTCCCGCTCGGTGCGGTGCCGCCGCAGACCGATGACCGGAGTAGAGGGGGCGAATCCCGCCTCTGCCCGCTCGATCTCCGACTCTCCGCCCCAGAATCCGAGCTCGCGCTGGTCGCGGGCCCAGCTGCGGCACGCCCGAATCACGACGCACTCTCCGCAGATGCGACGGGCTGCATTCTCCCGCCGCTCACGAGCCGACGGACGTTCGCCGGCCGGAGGGAAGAACAGCTCACTCTTCCCCTTGCAGTTCGCATTTTCCATCCACCAAGGACGAGGCTCCATTGCCATCTCCACCCATCGCCTCCCGTACGAGTCCGGGGGCATTTCTCCATTTGGCTATTACTTCCACAACCGAAACACCAAGCAATTACTTAGTGATCCGACTGCTTTCCGTACCAAAAGTTAGACGCTCGAATAGCGCTCGTCACGATATCCTATATGAATAGTTTTGATAAATCTATCTCGATAAGTGATAGTGCTTCGGCAGGGAGCGACAACCTGCCCAAACGTCAGGTGCTGGTCATCATACTAACCCTGATGCTGGCCCAGATGATGGCGGCCATAGAGGGCACGGTGGTGTCCACCGCGCTGCCCACCATCATCGGAGACCTGGGCCGGCGGGACCTGTACACCTGGGTGTTCACGTCTTATTTCATCGCCTCCACCTCGACCACCCCGCTGTGGGGGAAGCTCTCGGACCTGTGGGGCCGCAAGAGCCTGTACCAGGCCGCCATCGTCATCTTCATGGCCGGCTCGGTGCTGGCCGGCGTAGCGAGCGACATGACCATGCTGATTGTGTTCCGGGCCATCCAGGGGCTGGGCGCCGGTGGGTTGTTCACGCTTTCCATGGCCATCCTGGCCGACGTGCTGTCGCCCCGGGAGCGGGGCCGGTACCAGGGATACATGGGCGGGATCTTCGCGCTGGCCACCATCTTGGGACCCCTGGCCGGGGGCCTCCTGGTGGACTACGCCCACTGGCGATGGGTTTTCTTCATGGTGCTGCCGCTCGGTGGTATCTCCCTGGTGATGTCGGTCACCCATCTCGAGTTGGCCTTCACCCGCCGGGAAGCCCGGGTGGACTACACCGGAGCGGGCCTGCTTTTGGTGTGGGTGATCACCATCATCCTGGCCTTGGAGTTGGGGGGCGACTCCTGGGACTGGGCGTCGGCCCCGTCGGTCGGATTGCTGGCGGTGGGAGTCATCGGAGTGGCCCTGTTCATTGCTCAGCAGCAGCGGGCAACTGAGGCCATCCTTCCGCCCCATCTCTTCCGGCTGCGGCTGTTCAACATCTCCTGTGTGATCCAGTTCATCGCCGGGGCGGCAATGCTCAGTGCGGGCATCTTCGGGCCACTCTTCCTCCAAGTGGTCACCGACGTGAACGCCACTCGGTCGGGGCTCCTTTTGGTGCCCATGATGTTGGGAATGCTGCTCACCTCGGTGAGCGCCGGGCAGGTGCTCACCCGTACCGGGCGCTACAAGGCGGTGCCGATCTTCGGAGCCGGCGTGCTCACCCTTGGGGTGTGGCTCATGTCAACCCTGAGCGGCGAGACGTCGACGGTGACGGCCATGGCCTATCTGTTCACCATGGGCTGCGGGGTGGGGGCCATCATGCAGGTGCTCTTGGTGGCGGTGCAGAACATCGTCCCCCACGACGACTTGGGGGCGGCTACCTCGGCGTCCAACTTTTTCCGCTCGCTGGGCCAGACTTTCGGCTCGGCGGTGATGGGGGTTCTATTCACCGCCCGGTTAGATCACTACCTCCCCCGGTTGGTGCCGGGCGGCGATCAGATCGACATCGAAGCGCTCATCGAGGCCCCTACCCAAATTGGCGCCATTGAACCCGCGTCGGTGCGCAACGGCATCATCGAATCGTTCGCCAGCGCCATTGCCGACGTCTATTGGTGGGCCATCCCGGTGACGGCATTGGCCGTGGTCTTGGCCATTCTGGTACCCGAGTACCGCCTGCGAGAGAAGGCCGCGGTGGGAAGCTGAGGGCCACAGCCTCCCACCAGCAATGGCAGTCCCCTTGCGTTGAGAGCGGCCTCAGCAACCCTGCCAGCGTGGAGACCGACCCTCGGTAAAGGCACGAGGGCCCTCTTCGGAGTCTTCGGAGGCGAGCATGGCCTCATAAGCGTCCAAATTGCCGGAGCGCAGAAGCTCGAACGCGTCGGACAGCGGGAGATGGCCGGTGCGGGCGCCAATCTCGATCACCGCGGCCACCGACAGCGGCGCGGCCTGCAATACCCGCTCGGCCAGCGCGCGGGCTTCGACCAGCAACTGTTCACGCCCTACTACCGCGTTCACCAGCCCCCACCGCAGCGCCTCGGTCGCGTCGATTCGACGACCGGCATAGAGCACCTCATTGGCCACCACCGGCGGCAGCATCCTCGGCAGGCGTATCGACGCCACATCGGCCACTATGCCCAATGCAGCCTCCGGCAACCAGAAACGGGCTCCCTCAGCGGCCACCACCAGATCAGCCGCCAGCACGATCTCGAAACCGCCGCCAACTGCCATGCCGTTGACTGCGCAGATCACCGGCTTGCGGAGCCCCGGCAGTTCGCCAAACCCGCCGAAACCACCCTCGCCGTAGTCGGCCTCGAACTCCTCTCCGGCGGCCGCGGCGTTCAGATCCCAACCAGCGGAGAAAAATCGATCGCCGGCCGCGGTGAAGATCGCCACTCGCTGGGCGGGGTCGTCGCGAAAGCGAGCAAAAACGGCGCTCAGCTCCCGGCTGGTGGCCGCGTCGATGGCATTGGCCTTGGGCCGGTCGAGGGTGACCTCCAACACCGGCCCATCGACGACCGCAGTCACCGCAGAATCAGGGACGGGGTCGGTCATCTCGGTCTCCGATCAGGAGGGGAGGCAACGACGATGAGCGCATCAGCGGCAATGGCTCGTTGAGCAGTCACCAGCAGCGGGTTGACCTCCACCTCGATGATGTCGCCATCGTCGCGCACCAGCGAGCCCAAGCAGTCGACCGCCTCTACGACGGCGTCGACCGCGGCAGACGGTCGGCCCCGATGTCCACCCAGCAACGGCCAGAACTTGAGGCTTCTCAAAGCCTCCCGCACGGCCTTCGGACCAGTGGGCAGCAACAAGCAGGCGAAATCGTCGAGCAGTTCGACGAGCGTCCCGCCAGCGCCCAGCGTGAGCAGCATCCCCACCGGCGGCGCCGATCGCACGCTCACCATCAGCTCAGCAACAGCATCTTCGATGTAGGCCTCCACCAACACAGTCCCGGCGCCGAGAGCACCGAGTCGGGTGGCAGCCGCAGCCACCTCGGGGAGCTCGGCCAGCCCGACAGCCACTCCGCCCACGTCGGACTTGTGGGCCAGACCGGTCGCCTTAACTACCACCGGGCAGCCGATCTCAGCCGCGGCGGCCGCGGCATCGCCTGCCGGCACTAGTCGCCCGGGCGGCACGTCGACACCCGCCTCGGCCAGCCGCTGTTTGGCCTCGCGCTCAGACAGCGTCCTTGTTGACGTCGGAGCACGGGGGGACAGAGGCAGCCGCGAAGTATCCGACGGCAGGGCGTCGGCGGGCGGGCACCTGAGGGCAGACGCAGCTTCGATTGCGGCCAAGGCGTTGTCAAAGCCGCAGCAGGCGGCCAGCCCCAGATCGGCTGCCCGACTGCGGGCTTCGTCGGGCAAGTTCTCTGCCATTGACGCCACCAGCACGCCCGGCGTGCCGCTGGTCGCACAGGCCGCGCCGAACGCCTCGAGGGTGGGCCACCATCGCGACCGGTCAAGTCCCTCGGCAGGAAAATCGAGCACCAACAGGGCGGCGTCAAAGGGCCGTTGGGCATCAACCGACTTGCTGGCGCCAACCGATCCGGCACCCTCGACCGCCTCCAGAGAACCAGGCTCGCCGTTCAGCACTGTGGTGAAGCACTCGGTGAGACGGTCGTTGTCCCCCCAGATGAACGTGTGATAGTCGAGTGGGTTCGTCACCGTAACCCGACCGTCCAAGGTGGCGGCCACCCGGTCGCGGTGATCGGGGGCGAAAGCCGGAAAGGCCACCTGGTAGTTCCTTCCCCGATCGGCCACCAAGGCAGCTTCACCCCCCGAACAGCTCAAAGACACCAACCGGTTACCGGCCAGCGGTCCGACAACCGAGAGCACCCCCAACAAGTCGAGCAGTCCGCCCACCGTGCGCGCCCGCCTTGCGCCGAGCCTGCGGAATAGGGCTTCGTAGGCGTCATCGCTGCCCACCAGCGAACCAGTGTGGGAAACCGAAATGGCCTCCGCTTCCTCCGAGGCACCTGCCTTCAAAACCACCACCGGAAGGCCGCGTCTGCGGGCCTCGTCGGCGGACGCCGCGAACCGAGCGATGTCGTCTATCGCCTCTATGTACAAACCCACCCCGGTGACCGCGGAATCGGCAACCAGCGCTTCGAACACCTCGGCCAAGCCCACGCCAGCCTGGTTGCCCAATGAGATCACATGGGTGATTTCCAAACCGCGCCGCTGCATGGTGAGGTTCAGCGCAATATTGCCGCTCTGGCTGACGATGGCCACGCCGCGCTCGGCGCGCACCAGCCCGTGCAGGTCGGGCCACAGCGCGGCGCCGGTGACCGCCGACAGAGTTCCGTAGCAGTTGGGTCCTACCAGCGGCATGCCGGCGGCTGCCTCCACCAGCTCCCGCTGGCAGGCGGCCCCGGCTTCACCGATCTCGGCGTAACCCGAGGCGTAGCACACCGCCGCGCCCGTCCCCCGCGTGGCCAACTCCCGCACTACTTCGGCTGCCTCATGTCGTCCCACGCCGACAAAGGCGGCGTCTACGCCCTCGGGCAGTTCCGACGCAGAGGCCAAGGTGACAACATCGCGCAGTTGGCGGCGGGGGTTTACCGCCCACATATCACCTTGAAAGCCGAAGGATCGGGTGGCGTCGATGGCCCGCTCGGCGGCCTCGCCCCCGATGAAGGCCAGCGACCGGGGTCGCAACAGCCGCGCCAGCCCGGCGGTCACTGCCTCATCGCCGTTCGCTCCACATCCGAAATACCCCGTTCACCTCTCATGCGCCCAATGGGCGCAGCATGTCGCGCGACACGATGTGGCGCTGGATCTCGCTGGTGCCGTCCCAGATTCGATCTACCCGGGCATCGCGCCAGATCCGCTCCAAGGGCAGCTCGTCCATCAGCCCCATTCCACCCAGTATTTGGATGGCCTCGTCAGACACGAATTGCAGCATCTCGGTGGCCGACAGCTTGGCCATGGCTGCGTCGGCGTCGTCCATCTCGCCCCGGGCCGACAGCCAGGCCGCCCGGTAGGTCATCAGCTCCGCCTCCAACAGCCGGGTACGCATATCGGCCAGCTTGAACGACACCCCCTGGAAGCGCCCGATGCGCTGGCCGAACTGCTCTCGGCTCACGGCCCAGTCGAGCGCCACCGCCAGCGCCCGGTCGGCCCGGCCCAAACAGGTGGCGGCCACTTGCAGGCGGGTGCTGCCCAGCCATTCGTTGGCAACATCGAAACCCCGGTGCTCCTCTCCCAGCAGGTTGGCCGCTGGCACCCGGGCGTCGTCGAAGTTGAGAATGAAGTTGTGGTAACCCCGGTTTGACACGCAGTTATAGCCCGGTGCCCGCTCCACGCCGGGTGTGTCGAAATCCACCAGCAACGACGAGATCAGCTTGCGAGGCCCGCGGTCGGAATCGACAACACCAGTGGCCGCGAACAAGATCACATAGTCGGCCAGGTCGGCGTGGCTGATGAAGTGCTTGGTGCCATTGACCAGGAAGTGATCGCCTCGGCGCTCGGCCCGACAGGTCATGCCCCGAAGGTCGGAGCCTGCGTCGGGCTCGCTCATGGCCAGGCACTCCACCCGCTCGCCCCGTACGGTGGGCAGCAAGTACTGCTCAACCTGGTCGCCAGCGCAGGCCCGCAAGATATTCGAGGGGCGGGCCACGATGTACTGAAGGGCGTAGCCGGTCCAGCCGAAGGCCCGCTCGGCCATGGCCAGAGTGAGGTCGTCGAGTCCGCCGCCTCCCATCTCGACGGGCATATTGGCCGCGTAGATGCCAGCGTTCAGCGACCGCTGGCGAATCTGCTCCACCAAATCGGGGCGCACCTCGCCGGTGCGCTCCACTTCTTCCTCGTAGGGGACCAACTCGCGATCCACGAAGGCCCGCACGGTGTCCACCACCATCTCCTGAGAATCGTCGATTGAGAAGTCCAAGGGATGCTCCTTCTCTATGGCTCTATGGGTTCTTGGGGGGCGTGGCACCAGCCGGGCGGGCCGAGGGCCGGGGTGGTGAGGCCGGTGTCGGTATCTCCATGCGGCGGCCGACCTGGAGCGGTAACGGCAATTCGGCATGGGCGGCGGCAACCGCCGCGGCTGCGGCGGCCGGACCGGGCAGCATCGGGGCACTGCGCCCGGCCCCAGTATCCACATGCAGCAGCATCTGCTCGGTGGTGCATAACAGTTCTTCGCCATCTCCCCGATACATGGAGTGGAAGATGTGAAGCCGTTTGGCATCGCTGCCCAATACCTGCGTGGTCACCCGAAGGGGCTCGCCCAGGGTGGCCTCGCCCAGATAATTGATATGGGTCTCCACGGTGTAGAAGGAGTGGCCACCCTCCCGGTAGTCCTCGTCGATTCCCAGATAGCGAAAGAGACTGTCCGACGCCCAGCCGAATGCCGTGAGAAATGCGGCCTCGGTCATGTGGTCGTTGTAGTCCACCCAATCGGGTTCCACGACGGCTGAGTACAGCGCCAGCGGGGCAGGCGGCTCCCTGCTCGGCGCCCACTGCTCGGTTGTGACCCCAGCGGCCAAGATGCGGGCCTCCCGTTCGGCCATCAATCGCCCGGCGCCGACCCCGCTGGGGCGCAGCGCCCGCATCACAGACAGCAGGCAGTCGTCTCGCAGTCGCTCCAGCTCGGCGATTGAGCGCCCGGCGGCTTGGGCTTCGCAGCCGGACGCCAGGGCCTCGATCAGCTCTTCGGTGAGCTCGGGTGCCTCCATGTGGGTCCACGGCAACTTCAGGGCGGGGCCGAACTGGCTCAGCATGTGGCGCATCCCGCCGTCTCCTCCGGCGAGGTGGAAGGTGAGATTGGTGCCCATTGCCGCCCAGCGAAGGCCGGGGCCGTACACCACCGCGTCGTCCAGCTCGGCAGTGGTGGCCACCCCGTCGTTCACCAGGTGCAGCACCTCGCGCCACAGGGCTTCCTGGAGGCGGTCCGAAAGGTATCCCTCGATCTCGTTTGTCACCACCAGGGGGTGCATGACGAGATCGTCGTAGTGCTCCACCGCGGCAGCCACGGCTTCGGGGCTGGTGGCCTTCCCGGCCACCACCTCCACCAGCGGCAGCAGGTACACCGGGTGGAATGGGTGGCCGATGAGGATGCGCTCCGAATGACGGCATCCTTCAGCCAGGCGGGTGGGCAGAAGCCCCGAAGAGCTGCTGGCGATAACGGTGGCGGGTCGTGCGGCGTTGTCGAGGCGGCGAAGCAGGGAGCGTTTCAGGCCCTCGTCCTCCGGGGCGCTCTCCTGCACCCATTCGGCCGATGCCGCCACCTCCTCGGGAGAATCGGCCCACTGAAGCCGGGCCGGGTCGGCCCCGGGGAACAGGCCGAAGCGCACCGCTGAGGGCCAAGCCCGCTCAATCGCCTGGCGAAGCCGATCTTCGGCGCCAACGGCTGGATCCCAAGCCACGACGTCGTACCCCCGGGCCAGCACCCGTACCGCCCAACCCGAGCCGATGACCCCCGTCCCCACCAGCCCTATGGTCTTGGTCGTCATCTCTCGTGTCGTGCCTTCACCACAGGACCCGGACGGGGAACTCTCGGAACGCGGTGTCTCTCGTGACCAATATCAACGACTCCAACTCCGCCTGAGCGGCCAGAATCCGGTCAAATGGATCCCGGTGCTCTGCAACATAGCTACCGGCACGCAGACCGTGCTGGTAGGTGACTGGCAAGTGCTGCATCGCCGCGTCGAGGGCAAACTCATTGAATCGCAGCACAGCACCCTCATATTTGGGCAGCCGGCCAAGCCGGAACTTCGTGGCAATCTCCCAGGCGCTCGCCGCACTGACGAATACGTTGTTCCGCGAATCTCTCAGCGCTTCTTGTGCGCTGTTCGACAGCGCAGGATCAGCCGACCACCACCACAACAGCGCATGAGTGTCGAGCAGCAGGTCACTCACCTGAATACGCGCCCTCCCACGCCGCGAGCTCTTCCTCGGGAAGCGGTTCAAAGAACTCAGGGCCAACGACCAATCCGGCAAGCTGCCCACAGCGACGGGGTCCGCTGGGTGCCAGCGGCATCAGCCGAGCATAGGGCTTGCCCGCTTTGGCCAAGATGATCTCCTCTCCGTTGTGCGCTCGTTCCAGCAGCCTCGACAAATGCGTCTTGGCTTCGTGGACATTGACCAGATCTGACATTCCCATCACTCCTGCCTAGTGCTTTGCGCTTACGAAAATGACTTAGTCTGATGACTAGACTAACTACAGTATCCTGTTCTGGCAACAGCATTCTCGCCGTCGAGGAATGAGTCGGTCACCATGTGGGGTTGGTGAGGATCCCGCCGTCCACCACCAGATCGGCACCGGTGATCCACCGGGCCAGATCAGAGCAGAGGAACACACAGGCGTCCCCGACGTCTTCGGCGGTGCCCAAACGGCCGAGAGGGACGGCGGCCATCCACCGCTCCACGCCCTCGGGCCAGTCGTCGGCCAGACCGGGACGGTCGATCAGCCCCGGCGACACCGAGTTGACCCGGATGCCGTAGGGCCCCCACGCCAACGCTGCTGCCCTGGCATGCATCACCAGGCCGGCTTTTGAAGTGGCGTAGTGGCCGTGCACCGGGGTGGGGTGACGGGCCTCAATCGAGGCGATGTGGACGATGGCGCCGCCGGTGCCCTGATCCCGCATGGCGGACGCCGCCGCTTGAGTCAGCCGGTGTACCGCAGTGAGGTTGGTGTCGATCATCTCGGCCCACTGCTGATCGTCCAGATCGGTGAACGGGGCCACCGGCTGGATCCCTGCGTTGTTGACCAGGGCGTCGATCCGCCCGTGACGCTCTCGGGCCGCGTCCAGCACCGCAGCCGGACCGTCTTCGGTGGTGAGATCGGCCCGCACCTCGGTGATCTGCCCTTCGTTGTGCTCAACCGGAGACGAGCGAGTGTGGGCCACTACAGAGGCACCGGCAGCCGCCATGCGTCTAACAATTCCCCCGCCAATCCCCCCACCCGCACCAGTGACCACCACCACCTTGCCGGTGAGGTCGATCATCTCAGCGGGCGATGCAGTCACAGCCTCACCAACTCAGCGATTTCGCCCGCCGCCGACGGATACTGCTCAACAAGCTGGTCGGCGTCGCCCAACTCGAAGCCGTCGTGGTGATACGGCGGGGCCATAGTGGTCCCCACCAGCGACCATTCCCCCCGAGTAGCCGCCCCCATCCAGGTGTGGGCCGGAACCACCACACAAGGCCGCTCCCCCGCCCCCAAGTCGTCGCCCAACACCGGTCGCTCCACCGACCCGTCCGGCCCCAGTAACAGCATCCCCACCGCCGCCCCCGCATAGTGATGCCAAATCTCCGGCCCATCCAGCCGATGCATGGCAGAAAAGTCCCCCGGCTGCATCAAGAAGTAAATCGCAGTACTCCGCTCATCCCGCCAAACCTCCCGCCACATCCCCCCTTCCTCAGGCAACGCCACCAACCCCAGCATCGCCACCACCTCAACCCCAGACAACCCCACCAACTCCTCCCTCTCCCCCATCGCCACCGACCCTAGCTTTCCCGCTATACAGACCTGCTCACAGGAGGAACCGAGGCCGCCTCAACTCTCGAATGATCTTGCTCTTCCAGCGAAGAGGCCTCTGGCGATGATGGATAGGTGAGATTGATCGCGCGGTCGCCAACACTGATTTCGATGCTGAGCGTTCCACCAAGAGCGGAAGTGAGCTTGCACAAAGTGGACAGCTTGGGGTCAGCCGACCGCTCGAGCCTCGACACTCCCCCCTGTGTGATGCCGAGCCTCTCAGCCAGATCGACCTGATTGATGCCGAGCTCACTCCGCAGCTCTGCCAGCTGAAAGGCGAAGATTTTCGCCTCCACCTTCTGCCTGTACTCCTCAGCCCTAGAGCTTCGTATCGGATCAGAGTCAATAGGTGCGGCGAGTTCATCAAAGCTCTTGGTGATCATGGGACTGGTCCTTGGTGCATTACTTCTAGATCATATGAGTTTCAAGTATTTCTTGTGCTAGCCAGAGGCCAGAATTGCCAGCCAATATTCGATATGCTTTAGAAGCCCACTGGTGCTGTTCTAGTGGGAAGACGCAAGCCCCGGAGTGCCAGGCCGAGGATCTCACTAGAGATCGACTAGGACGGGAGCCGGGGCTTCCGCACTCTTTGGAACGGTTGTTCAGCCAGTGTCTGGATTCCCCGAATTTGTCACTGCCTGGAAGTAGGGTCGTGTCGTGGGTTCAAGAGGCAAGTCCGGGATCACCAAGGATCCCCAATTCCCCCTTCCGGGGAATGAATCTGCTGCTATCCCGCCATTTCCTAAGCCAGGTCAACATGCTCGACTGGATGTGGGGGTTGATGGTCCGCTGGATGCACTGTGTGGCCCCCTGTTGGTATGCGGCCCAGCGATCGACGCCTTGGGATTGCTACCTGATGGGTGTGTGCAGACAGTGGTCACGTCACCGCCGTACTGGTCTCTGCGGGATTACTCGGCCGAAGGCCAGATTGGCCGCGACGACGCTCTGGGCGAATACGTCAAGAGCATCGTCATGGCATTCGACCAGGTGCGTCGGGTGCTGACGAATAACGGCACGGTGTGGCTGAACGTGGGGGACTCCTACACATCGGGAAACCGCAGGTACCGGGCACCTGACCGTAAGAACCGAGCTCGGGCGATGTCCGTGCGTCCTCCCACTCCAGAGGGCTTGAAGCCGAAAGACCTGATCGGTGTTCCGTGGCGATTGGCGTTCGCTCTCCAGGATGCGGGGTGGTGGCTGCGTTCCGAAGTCATCTGGTACAAGCCCAACGCTCACCCCGAGTCAGTCTCCGATCGCCCTACCAAGTCCCACGAGACGGTGTTTCTACTGTCCAAGAACCAGGACTACTACTACGACACAGCCGCTGTGAAAGGCCCCAACGGCCGCCGGCTGCGAACCATGTGGGACATCAACACAGAGCCCCGGAGAAAGGACGCTGGCGGGATCGAAGACCACCCAGCCGTAATGCCCATGACTCTGGCCCGCCGCTGCATCCAAATCACCAGCCGCCCGGGCGACATTGTCCTCGATCCCTACGCCGGATCAGGGACCACCTTGATTGCTGCCCAAGAACTCGGTCGAATCTGGGCAGGCATTGAACTCAACCCTGCCTACGTCGATCTAATTGAGCGCCGGATCACCGAGTGAACCAACCATACGACCAATCCACAAATAGGGTTGACCTGAGGGCCAGTATTGAAGACCTCTCTCCCATGGGAGAGAGGTTCCTCGCCAGGATCATCGATTCACTCTCGTCCCCACTCCAAGCTGAGATCTCCGATACCTGGCTCGGCCGGGCACCTGGATGGACCGAGTACTTCGGCCTCACCATCTCCGTCCACCACGGAACTACCACAGAACCACTCGGCCTCGTCGGCTTCGAAGTCGCATTCCGCAACGCGTGCGAAGCAGTCGGCTGGACAGTCGACGAACCAGGTTCCGCCACCCAGCGTTTCGTGGACATGACAGTCCAAACCAACGATGAAACCAAGCGGAAGCTCTCTTTGAAGTCCACCGCCGCCCTCAGGTTGTCCGCAACCACCGCTCACATTTCCAAACTCACCGAGGCCGCCTGGATTCAGGACGTTCGATCCGCCAAGACTCGGCGAGACCACACCCTCGACCTGTTCCGCCAGTACCGGGAAGCCGTGGACTCCATCATCATGCTCCGAGCCTTCCGCCCCGACCGCACCTCCCTCCCCACCAAGTACCAGCTCCTAGAAATCCCCACCGACATTTTCACTTCCCTCGAAGACGCCCCACAAGATGCCTTTGCAGCCGACGGCCCCACCATTGACTGCTCCCACGAAGGCGACCCCACAGCCGCAAAGGTCTCCCTCGACCGCTCTGACGCCAAAATCACCGTCAAACAAATCAAGCTTTCAGCCTGCAATATTCACGCGGAGTGGGTCTTCGACTCTTAGGGGATCCAGCAAGGGCACAAGACCACCCACTTACGGCTACCGAGCGATCCACCTTCGGCCGTCAGTTACCTAATCCTCAGACATCAGAACCGTTGCTTCGCAACCACTTGTCAAGTAGAACGACAGACGACACCGAACCAAGTATCAATGGTATCCAACCCACTTTACCGAACGTCTCGATAATGAACTTCCCAAGAGCCGTTGCGGTAATGCTCAATATGGGAACGAGGCTTGACGCGACATAAAAGACTACACAATGCAACTTAGTATTAGGTGACAATATGCTTGGTTCTGTAGTCAATAGATTGGAACTTGCACTCACCACTAGCCTGTAAAGAAGCCCAACGGGTATTATTGATATCGCTAGGGTATATGGAGTCAACTCGTAGACTGATGTGGCAACAACCACTCCACCAATAGATACTGCCCCGTATACTCCAATAGCAAGGAATACGCGCTTTGAAGTGTATTGAACTTGGCGATCTTGCCGTCGTCTATTGACCTTATCCAAGGCACTTGGAAAGCGCCTCAAGAAGTAACTTAGTACACTATATCCTGGATGTTTAACAGTAACAGGCCACAGCATTATGATGCAAATAGCCAGTGATGATGCGTAATGTCTTAGTTCAAATGATTCTGAAAGTTCGATTTTCAGGAAATAAACGACTATGTGCACTGCTACAGAAATGACGATAGGCGCTACCCTGCTCCAACCCCCACATATTGTTGTCATAACAACCTAGCTTCAATTTCAACAACCCTATCCAAGGATTATATGGCAGTTGCATACACGATCGGTCCGTGCGAAACCAGCAAATGAGCCCACACGCAATAGCAATTGAACACAGAGGCTCAGCCTATGCATTCGCTAGGGCTCTAGGACGACTTTGATGGCGCCGGAGGCGCGGTTGGCGGCGGTGGCGAATGCTTCGGCGGGGGCGTCTAGGGGGAAGCGGTGGGTGATGACGGCGTCGGGGAGTTCGGGGAGTTGGGCCAGGACGGCGGCGGCGACGTCCATGTCGCGGGTGGGGCCGTGACGGCCGTACATGGAGGAGGGCACCAGGGTGATCTCCTTCATGCTGATCTCTATGCCGGGTAACTCCACTGGTTCCCAGTAGCTGCCCAGGATGACGATCTTGCCGCCGGGGCGACACTTCTTGACGGCATCGGCCAGGGCTGAACCGGTACCGGCGGCCTCCACCACGATGTCGTAGGGCTCATCGGTCAGCGGGACGGCGCCCAAGCGCTCAGCGGCTTCCTTTTGGGCATCGTGGCGGGCCGAGATGGCGACCTCGCATCCGGCCAGGCCGGCCACGGCCAGTGCTGTCTGGCCCACGGCGCCGCCGCCGACAACGGCCACCCGCATGTCGCCCCGCAGTCCGGCCAGGCGGAAGCCGTGTACCGCGATGCCCAGGGGCTCGACCAGGCAGGCGTCCCGAGCATCGGCCCCGGAGGGCAAGGGCACGATGGCCTCGGGCCACATGAGAATCTCGTCGGCCATTCCCCCGTCGCGGGAGATCCCGGCGATGTCGGTGAGGGTGACCGGGCAGCGGTTGTAGTCGCCGGCCAGGCACAGCTCGCAGGTGCCGCAGCCGTGGATGGGCTCGATGGCCACCGGGCGGCCGTCGTCCAGCCAACCGGCGAATTCGTGGCCGATGGTGAATGTGTTGAGCATTCCCAAAGGGAGCATGTGCAGATCAGACCCGCACACACCCGCCGATGCCATCTTGATGCGCACTCCCTCGCCCTCGGGAGGGGCCACCTCCACCGTGGCGGGCTGGCCATCGACGCATCGAACTGCTCTCATGGCTTCATTCTTTCACCGGACGGGCTCGCGCTTGGGCTCACAAGCCCTTCGGACGGGTGCCGATAACGCCGTCGGCTTCCAGTTGGGCAATCTCATTGGCTGACACGCCTAGCTCGGCCAATATCTCGTGGTTGTGCTGGCCCAGGGTGGGCGACGGTGAGGTGATCCAGCGGTCCACCGAGGCGAACCGATAGGGCATTCCCGGCATGGGGTTGGTGCCCACCGCCGGGTGCTCGACCATCTCGAACAGCCCCCGATGGGCAAGCTGGGGGTTCTCGTGCTGGATCCGAGGATCCCAGGCCGGGGCGGCAGGCACGCCGGCGCCCACCAGTCGGGCCACCGCGTCTTCGAGGTCCTGCTCGGCGGCCCAGGCGTACAACCCTTCGTCGATGGCGTCGTGGCCCGCCCGACGACCGGCGTCGGTGGCGTATTCGGGCCGGTCGGCCCACTCCGGCGACCCGAGCACCTCCACCAGCGCCTGCCATTGCTCGTCGGTAGCTACGGCCAGCGCCAGCCATTGCTCGTAGCCCTGGCAGGGATACAGGCCCTGAGGTGCGGCGTAGGGACTCCGGTTGCCAGCCCGCTCCATCACGTTGCCGTAGGCGGTGTACTCCACGATCTGCTCGGCCGAGCAGTTGAGCGCGGCCTCCACCATGGTGGACTCCACGAACACCCCCCGCCCGGTGCGCTCCCGTACGGCCAAGCCCAAGATCGCGGCATAGGCCCCGTGCATCCCGGCGATGGGATCACACGGGCCCCGCATGATGCGGGGCTGGTCGTAGGGGTGGCCAGTGACCCAGGCCATGCCGGTGAGCTGCTCCATGGTCTGGGCGAACCCCACCCGCTCCCGCCACGGCCCGCTCAAACCGAACGCGGGCATCCGGGTGAACACCGCCTGGGGGTTACGGGCCGAGACGGCCTCCCAGCTCAGGCCCCACTTCTCCACCACCCGGGGGGAGAAGTTCTCGATCACCACGTCGGCGCTCTCGATGAGCTTCCACAGGAGATCCATGCCCGCCTCGGTGTCCAAGTCGAGGGTCAGGCCCCGCTTGTTGTGGTTGATGGCCACGAACATCGAGCTCCACTCCCACCAGTCCTCGGTGCCGAACATGAACCCGGTCATCCGCATGCCGTCGGGATGGCCGGTGGACTCGATGTGGAGCACATCGGCCCCCAGCATGGCCAGCGTGCCGGTGGCCGACGGCCCGGCCCACCAGCTGGTGAGGTCCAACACCCTGACGCCAGCTAGCGGTAGATCAGGAGAGCTGTCGGAATCGGCCTCGAGAGACGACACCACGGGCCGCGGGCGGGCTTCCACCGTGCCGGTGTGCTCGCCCAGCGCGGGAGCGGGCGTCGCCGGCCGTCGCTCGCCGCCGTCGTCCATCAGGTAGGGCGGCCGGGGCTGAAGGAACCCGCCGGGGTTGCGCACGAACACCCCCCGGGCAGCGAACTGCTCGTTGTCGAGCACGCTGCGACCGTCGTTGACCTCGGCCACCGGCACCCGCAGATCAGACGCCGCCTTGATGATCTCGGCCACGGTGTGGCGAGAGGTCCACGGGTGGACCATGGCATTCCACTCGTCCAGGCGGCCGGCCCGCTCCCCGATCTGGCTCCACTCGGTGTCAATCAGGTCGGGGCGCTCGATCATCAGCACGAAGCCCTGGTACTGGAGCGCGGTGTTGGTGTTGAACCCCACCCAGCCGTCGAGGGCAGGCTCGATGGAGGGCGCCTCCACCGACCGCGCCACCCGGTCGAAGTCGTGGCCGCCGCCCCGCATGGAGTGGGCCAGGTCGCTGAACGTGGTGGCGGCGATGCCCATCACGTCGGCCACCGCCAGGTCGATGTGCTCGCCCCGTCCGGTGCGCCGGGCCCGCAACAGTGCGGAGAGCACCGCAGGACCGGCGTAGGCCCCGGCGGTCCACTCTGCAATGCCCCCACCGGCGTGGATCGGGGGCTGGTCGGGTCGCCCCCGACAGGCGATGGCCCCGCACTGGGCCTGCACGGTGTACTCGGTGGACGGGTGGGACACCAGCGGCCCGTCCTGCCCGTAGGGCGTGACCGACAGCACCACCAAATGCGAGTGCTGGTCGGCCCAGGCCCGGCCCAATACCGACCCGGCCGGGAATGACTCCACCACCACATCGGCGGTGGCCACCAGTTCCTCGATTTCAGCATCGCCCGGCTGGCCGACAACGCCCCGCTTGGAGGCGTTGAGCAACTGGAAGAGCGCGCTGTCGCCCTCAAACTCGGCCCGAGTGGCCGACCAGCGCCGCACCGGGTCGCCGTCGAGCCCCTCCACCTTGATCACGTCGGCCCCGGCGTCGGCCAAGAGCTTGGTGACATACGGGCCGGGCACCCCGGTGGAGAAGTCCACCACCCGGATGCCGTCCAGCATTGAGGCTTGCGTGTGGACGCCCTCGCCAACGCTCCCGCCTCCGGCTCGATCAGCGCCTTGCTCAGCCCCTGCCGTCATCGCGGTCTCACTGTTTCCCGGTCGGTTTGCACCCCGGTATCTTGTCGCATCAGGAAGTCCCGTACACTGGCCGACACTCGGCAAACGATCACAGCAAAGGAAAGCACTGTGAAGCTCACCGAAGTCAACCTCCTCGACCCCGACCGATTCGTGCGCCAGGAGCACCACGAGATGTTCAAGGTGCTGCGGGAGCAATGCCCTGTTTTCCTGCACCAAGACCCCAGAGGGCCGGCGTTCTGGAACGTGGTCAAGCATGCCGACCTGGTGGAGGTGAACCGCGACACCGAGCGCTTCTCCTCAGAGCTGGGCGGCACCTCCATCCCCGACCCGGGCACCTGGGACAACGAGGCGCCCGACTCCCGGGGGGTGATGATGCTCACCACCGATCCGCCCAAGCACACCCGCTACCGCCGGCTGGTGAACAAGGGCTTCACCCCCCGCATGATCGGCCTCATCGAGCAGTATCTGCGCCACCGAGCCATCTTGATCGTCGACAACGTGATCGAGAAGGGCGAGGCCGACTTCGTGGTCGACCTGGCTTCTGAGCTCCCGCTCCAAGCCATCGCCGAGATCATGGGCGTCCCCCAAGAAGACCGCATGAAGCTGTTCGACTGGTCCAACCGCTTGATCGGCGTCGACGACCCCGAGTACGTCGAGGACCGCGAAAGCAGCCTCTCGGCCGGTGCGGAGCTGTACGCCTACACCAACCAGCTAGCCAAAGACCGGGCGGAAAACCCCCGCGACGACATCGTCACCAAGCTCATCAACGCGGAGATCGACGGCGACCGGCTCACCGATCTGGAATTCGACATGTTCATGCTGCTGCTCACCGTGGCCGGCAACGAGACCACCCGCAACGCCACCGCCCAAGGGATGCTGGCGCTCATGGACCACCCCGAGCAGTTCGACATCATGAAGAACTCCTCCGACGGGGTGACCGACACCCATATCGACGAGATCCTGCGGTGGTCCACCCCCGTGCTGCACTTCCGCCGCACCGCCACCGAGGACACCGAGATCAGGGGCCAGCACATCGACAAGAACGACAAGATCGTCATGTGGCACATCTCGGCC
Source organism: Candidatus Poriferisocius sp. (assembly GCF_965204015.1). Taxonomy (GTDB): domain Bacteria; phylum Actinomycetota; class Acidimicrobiia; order Acidimicrobiales; family Bin134; genus Poriferisocius. Next base: position 858,863 of record NZ_OZ241965.1, read on the forward strand.
AACCGGGATGAAGAAGTGTTCGACGACCCGTTCACCTTCGACGTGAACCGCACCCCCAACGAGCAGATCTCCTTCGGCGGCGGCGGGGCCCACTACTGCCTAGGCGCCAACCTGGCCAAAATGGAGCTGCGCCTCATCTTCCAGGAGATCATCGAGCGGGTGCCCGACATCCACCGAGTGGGCGAGCCGGAATGGCTCCGATCCAACTTCATCGGCGGCGTCAAGCACCTCCCCGTCGCCTGGACCCCCGGCAAAAAAGTCAACCCCGGCCCCGCCCCCGACCAAAACCTCTCAACCCTGGTCTAGCGTCACTTGACCGTTGGCGGCTTGGAGCTTCCAGGGCTACCCCGAACAGGAAAGAGCCTCGTTTCTCGCCTGCTAGATACATGATGTGATGGCGGACTTGGCACCCGGTCTTTATGACCAACTCATTGACGGCTTGCTCCGTCAGAGCCTCGACAGCCTCACCCCCAAGCGCCTGGCGGCCAGCCTCCAGGATGCAGACCCCGCAGAGCTGCCTGATCGAGTCGGAGAACTCGTTGGCCGTTGGGTAGCCGATGCTCTGGCCACAGTCAGTGCAGACGACCGCACTGAGGCCGCAGTGCACCTCTCTCAGTCAGTTCTTTCTGCGATCACAACCGTTCAACCTGACTCCCTGGAAGCTGACCGTGCACTTTCGCCACCCCTCGAACGATTGGCGGCAATAGAGCGACTCGATCCAACTCGCAAGCCCATATCCATCAGCCGCCCTCTTACACCACTTCGTGACACGGTGCTGATGACCAACGCTCGTGACGAACCTTCGGTTGGTAGCGAGATCGAAGCGGAAATCGATTCAGCCGACAGGATCGATCTTGTCCTCGCGTTCATCCGTTGGACTGGAATCCGCCACCTAGTCCCTCACCTCCGTCGCCATGTAGAAGCCGGCAAACAATTTCGGGTCATTACTACTACTTACACAGGAAGCACTGAACTGAGGGCGCTTCAAGCTCTCGCAGATCTCGGGGCCCAGGTCAAGGTCTCCTATGACACCTCCACCACCCGACTTCATGCCAAGGCCTGGATGTTTCACCGAAAGAGCGGCTTTTCGACGATTTACATCGGCTCGTCGAACCTCACGTTCTCGGCACAGGTCACAGGCCTCGAGTGGAACGTAAGGGCTTCCCAGCGCCTAAACCCCGAGTTGATCTCTGCCTTCGAGCGCACATTTGCGACGTACTGGGCTGATCCGCATTTCGAAGAGTTTGACCCGGAGCGCTTTGCTCAAGCTACGACAGACACCAGATCGGATGAGCTGGACCTCACACCATTTGAAATCCAGCCATACCCGTTTCAGCGCCAGATCCTTGAGCGGCTCCAAGTCGAGCGAAAACGCGGCTACCCACACAATCTTGTTGCCGCTGCCACAGGTACTGGCAAGACGATCATTGCGGCCCTTGATTACCGCCAGTTGAGAGCAGAACTTGGGCGATCTCGACTGCTCTTCGTCGCCCACCGCGATGAAATCATTAGACAGAGCCTGAACATTTTCAAGCATGTCTTGCGCGAGGGCGACTTTGGAGAGCTTTGGGTGGGTGGCAACCGGCCAACCCGATGGGAATACGTCTTCGCCTCAATCCAGTCCATCACCGCCAATGACGCCGCCTCCCTCGACTCAGACCAGTTCGACGTCGTGATCGTCGACGAATTTCATCACTCAGCTGCGGCTAGTTATGAGGCGCTGCTTAACCGTCTGAGTCCCAAGCACCTACTCGGCCTTACTGCTACACCCGAACGAGCTGATGGGCTAGACGTGCTTAGCTGGTTCGATGACCGTATCGCCATAGAATTGCGCCTCTGGGACGCACTCGAACAGGGTCTACTCTCGCCATTTCACTACTTCGGAGTCCACGACGCTACCGATCTCGCCAACGTCGCTTGGCGGCGCGGCACAGGCTACGACGTCAAGCAGTTGACGAACCTCTACACAGCAACTGATCTACGGACTTCAAAGATTCTTGAGGCCGTTCGCGAAAAGGTTGGGAATCCCTCCGAGATGAGGGCGCTCGGATTCTGCGTCAGTATTGATCACGCCAACTTCATGGCAGACCGGTTCAATCGAGCGGGAATCACCTCGCTTGCCATCACATCTCGGACACGCGACGAAGAGCGTCGCAAGGCTCTAGCAGACCTCAAGGGTGGCAGGGTCCAGGCGCTGTTCACCGTGGACCTGTTCAATGAAGGTGTAGATGTTCCAGCTATCGATGTAGTGCTGATGCTGCGTCCGACGGAGAGCGCCACAATCTTCCTACAGCAACTTGGCCGTGGGCTTCGGCGCACAGACGACAAGGACGTTCTAACCGTTTTGGACTTTGTTGGCCACCAGACCAAAGAGTTCCGCTTCGACCTTCGCTATCGGCACATGCTCGGACGGACTCGTCGCGAATTGGTGTCCGACATTGAGCAGGGGTTCCCATTCCTGCCGGCTGGGTGCCATATTGACCTCGACCACGTCACTCGGAAAATCGTCCTTGACAATGTCCGAAAGGCGCTACCCACAACGTGGAGGCAGCGTGTTGGGGAGCTTCGTGATCTCGGTGACACGACACTCGCCAACTATCTGTATGAAACGGGCCTCGAACTCGACGACATCTACCGCGGCAACCGCACATGGACCGAGCTCCGCCGCGCCGCAGGCATCGATGCTAAGCCCGCTTCCGAAGGGGAAGCCCTGGTCGGTAGAGGTGTGGCACGCCTCTTGCACCTTGACGATCAGGAGCGGATCGACGCTTACACCAGTCTCCTTTCCAGCGGTCAAGCGCCTTTGGAAGCCGAGCTAGACGAGCGAACTCGGCATCAATTCCAAGGGCTCCTTCTGACCGTGCTGGGTTCCCACAAGGGCGTCTATTCCAATTTGGACGAAGCTGCAGCGGAACTGTGGCTACATGAAGGGCTTCGACAAGAGCTACTTGAAGTCTTCCCACTCCTCGAAGACCAGATTGTCCATCTGCACCGGCCTCTCGGCCTCCTGCACCCGGTCCCGCTTCAAATACACGCCAGCTATACCCGCGAAGAGATTTTGGCTGCTTTCGGCGCTTCGACCGTTTCCAGTCCACTCCCTCTCCAAACTGGGGTCTACTGGCATGAACCCACCCGAACCGACTTGCTATTCATCACCCTTCAAAAGGCCGCCAAGGACTATTCCCCCACAACCAGGTACCTCGACTACGCCATCTCTGAGCACCTCTTTCACTGGGAGAGCCAGGCCAAGGACACGGTCGCGAGCGAACGGGGGCAGAACTACATCCACCACACATCCCGCGACCGAACAATCGCGCTATTTGTCCGTACCGCAAAGAGAGGACTCTCCGGCCGTACGACCCCGTATTTCTGTGCCGGTACTGCCTCCTATGTCGAACACCAGTCCGAACGACCGATCCAGATCACCTGGAAACTCCACCATCCGCTACCTGGAGACACTTTTGCCGCCTATCGAGCAGCCGTCGCCTGAACCTCAACAGCCTGCCATTGCCTTGTTTCGGCCTTCGTGATTGGGAGAGTCTGCGGATGGCGAAGCGCGTTGCTGTCATGGGCGGCACTCGGTTTGTGGGTGCTGCTGCGGTTTGGGAGCTTGTGGGGACGGGGCACGAGGTTCTTGTGGCGCACCGGGGGGTTCACGAGCTTGAGCCGGATGTTGCTTTTGATGTGGTGGAGCATTGCCTTGGAGACCGCGAGGATCTGCTTGCCGAGGGTGGGCCGGTTGAGCGGTTTGGGCCGGAAGTGATCATCGACACGTTTGGCGGGGGCGCGACGGCAGCCAAGGGAGAGCAGTTGGTCGATGCTGCGGCTCGCTGTGGGGCTGAGCGGCTGGTGGTCGTCAGCTCGTGTGACGTGTATCAGGCGTATGTGGATGCGGGTCTTGGGGATGGTTCTGGTCGGAAGCTGCTGCCTCCGACTCCCCTGCCGATTTCCGAAGACTCGCCCCGACGCACTGAGCCTTACCCAGGGGCTGTTTCGGGCCATGACAACGTGGCAATGGAGGACGCCGTTGCTGAGTTCTCAGGAACGGTTGTCATCCTTCGGCCCGGTGCGATCTACGGGCCCGGGGACTATCTGTGCCGGGAGTGGCCTCTCGTCCGGCGAGCGATGGAGAAGAGGAAAGAGCTGAAACTGCCGGCGGCGGGAGTCCAGATCTTCCATCGGGTTGCGGTTGAACGAGTCGCCCAAGCTCTCGTGGCGGCGGTAACGACTCCAATCCCTGAAGTGCCCCACCCATGGGCGTGCAACGTGGTTGACCCCTACGACTGGACCTACGCCGGATTGGCTGCCGAGATTGGTCGATTGCTGGACTGGGAGTGGGAGCCCAAAGTGGTTTCCTTCGACGATGCGGGCCATCCGTGGCGGGTGACGAGTCCTCTGTTGGTGTCTGACGTAAGGCTGCGGGAGGTGCTGGGCATCCCACCGGACCGGCCCGACCCCCGCGACGCCCTAGCCACGACAGTGCGCTGGTACGTCGATTGTGGCCCCGATCCTTCATCGCTCTACTTGGACTGGTAGAGCGCGCCATCGAAGGAACTGCTTCCTGAGGGTGTAGGGGCCAGTTAGGTGGTTGTTGCGAGTGGCGTTGGGCGTTAAGGTTTAGGTAGCCACTCGAGGACGTGGATCAGTCCTCCTCCAATTTCACTAGAAAGCCGAGGAAGCTAGCTATGCCTGCTAGTGGACCGATCAGCGAGGGCCAGCGGTTGGCTCTTTTGAACCGCCTGTGCGAGGTACTGGGAGAGGAGGAGGCAAACACCTTGATGGACAGTCTGCCCCCCGTCTACTGGGAACAACTCGCCACCAAAAGCGACCTCGCGGCCAGCGAACAGCGGCTCGGCAGCGAGATGCGCTCTGAGTTCTCCAAGGTCTATAGAGAACTGCACAGCCTTCGCACCGAGACCGCAGCCGAGTTTGCCAAGGTTTATGGCGAGTTGCACAGCCTTCGCACCGAGACCGCAGCCGAGTTTGCCAAGGTTTATGGCGAGTTGCACAGCCTTCGCACCGAGACCGCAGCGGAATTCAAAAGCGTGCGGAGTGAAATGGCCCTCCAGTTCGCCAGGCAGACCCGCACAATGGTGTTCACCATGTTGGGGTTGGCCGTACCGATCTTGGGCACCATCCTGGCCGTGGGCCTATCGTGAATCCGCAGTTGCCCCAAAGCCGCACTGCCGAATCCTGACGGCCTCTAGGCAACTGTTCGTTGCTGCCTACTCCATCTCATGCAGCTCCGGCGAGTGCGGCTTCCTGTATGAGGGGGCTTAGTCGCTGGGCGGCTTGGAGTTGGCTGGCCAGAACGCTGAGGGTGCCTTCTCGTTCCATGCGGACGAATGCCGGGATTCCGGCGGCGACTTTGCGAACCACGCTGCGGTGGCATCCAGCGATTACTTCGACGACCATCTCGGGAAGCTGCTGTGCTTCATAGGGGGTTGGGCAGTAGCCGCGCACGAGGGCAGTGATGCGGGCTGCTCGGTTGGGCTGGTCCGGCCACTGCTGGAGCCAAAGGTCGTCGTCATCGCACACGGGGGCGAACTGCCACAGGGCATGGCCGAGGTCCCACAGAGCTGGGGCGACCCAAATTCCGTCCCAATCGATGAACGCCACCGCCCGCCCGTCTCTGAAGACGGTGTTGCGGGGGGCGATGTCGCCGTGGCAGACGATGTCACCCTCAGCCACAACCTGGAGGCCCTCTTCGAAGCCAGCCCTAGGAGCAAAGCCCCTCACGTTTTCGTGATACTCACGCAGCAGCCTGCCCACTGACTCCAGCGCCCCAGCACCGAGCTTCCACCCCTCGGCCTCGTCTGGCACCCAACCCTCAATCCACGTCAGCCTTACTGCGCCATCAGGCTGTGAACCCACCACCCGAGGAGCACCCCCGAAGCCGTGTTCCTCCAGATGCGCGAGCAGTTGCATCATTGACTCCGAGTTGGGAGTGGCCGGGCGCACCACCTCGTCGCCGACCCGGACAAACTCGGTCACCCTCCCGGCGACTACTTCTCCCTCACCGGGCTCGCTCCCCACACCACAAGGCTAACGGGACAGCTTCCAGCGCCATCTGGCGCCGGTCAATCCTCTGGCAATCGACTCCACATCACGACATCGGGTTGGTCGTCTTTGACCGGCTCCCACGCCCGTAGCACGCCTTCACGCTGATAGCCGCAGCGTTCGGCCACCCGTTGGGACGCTGGATTGTTGACATGGGTCACCAGATGAACCCGGGCCAGGTCGTGCTCGGAGAATGCCCAGTCGGTGATCAGATTGAGGGCTTGGGAGGCGATTCCTTGGCCCCGGTGCTGCCTGTCGAGCCAATAGAAAGCCTCCCCCCGCCGGAATTGGGGCTCAAGCAGGATGCCCATCTGACCGATGCAGCGATCCGAGGGAGGCAAAGTGATCGCGAATGCAAAAAGGCCCTGTTCCCACCGTGCCAGCCGTTGCTCAATCCACTCTTGAGCCTGCGCTTCAGACATCGCTTCCGGCATCATCGTGAATCGGGGAATGTCCGGGTCCTGGCACGACTTGACGATGTCAACCGCGTCCTCGATTCGAAACGGTCGCAACAGCACGCGCTCCCCGGCAATCGTTGTGAACGGGACAGTCACAACCCCCAGTCTCTCAGAGCCCCGAGCCTTTGAATCCCCCAATTTCAAAGTCGGCTTTGCCCGTTTACAAGGCAGAATTGCATGTTGCCTTGTAGACTGTTCGCATGTCAAGCACTGGAACGTTGAAGGTGTCGTCTCGGGGGCAGATGAGCCTTCCGGCGACGGCTCGCCACCACTGGGGTCTCGACGAAGGGGGCGAGGTCGGCTACCTGCATCTGGGCGGCGCACTCCTGCTGATACCGGGCAACGTCGAAAGGCTGCGGGCTGAGCTGCTCGCCGCCATCACCGACGACATCTGGGAGCAGGCCGCAGCCGGCTTCGGCGACCCCGAGCTGGCCAGCGAGTGACCCAACTCGTCGACGACAGGGTGCTCGCCGGCGTGCTGCAAGGGGGAGCCCCACTAGACCCCGGCCAGCCCGTCTACACCACCGGCTGCTGGTATGTGCGGCTCTGCCAGGCAGCACTGAGCTCAACGGTTAGCGGGACGCTCTCCGGCTCGTTCGCCGAATTGCCCCCCAAGCTCATCCCCCGAGCGCTGCATTCGCTGCTCGAGCTTCCCGACGAGATCGGACTGGTGAGCCTGCGAACCCTGGCCCCACTGATCGGCCGGCTGCGCAGCCGCCACCGCCTGCTCAACCTGCTGTCGGTTGAAGCGCTAGCTGCCGCACTGCACCTGAACGCTGACGTCTACCTGCTCACCCCCTCCCCTCCCCTCCAAGAAGCCCTCACCGCCGAAGGCCGCCAAGCCGTCATCTTGGGTTGATCTGCGGATGCTTGGACCCGGGCCCCACTGCGTTTGCCGATGGCCCGAATACGGTGCCGACGAATGAAGGGGCTCTTGTGATCACCGGGAGGCATCGATGCAATTCGCCGGGCCATCCCACGACAGCATGTGCTGGTCCAAGGTGAGCAGGGGGCACTACTGGACTAATGCGGTGGCTGGCAGGAAGGCGACATTCCTATAGATCCGCAAATCCTCCAACCGCTTGAAGGAGTGGGCTATACCATCCCCCTGGCCGAAGGAGAGCCTGTATGACCGCCAAGCCCGACCCCCTCACCGTCCCGTTCGGGACCGTTTTCTGCGACTGGATGACGACGGCTCGGACTGATGGCGGGCCGCTTGTCTATGGCGGGGCTCCGGAGCCGTTCGGGGACTTGAGCTTGAGTCCGGCGGCTCACGTGCTGCACTACGGGAGCTCGGTGTTCGAGGGATTGAAGGCCCATCGCCAGGTTGACGGGTCGGTGGCCATCTTCCGGCTGGACAGCCATGTGGCCCGCATGGTCACCAGCGCCGCCTGTCTGCGGCTGCCCGAGATCGATCCCAGCATGCTGCGGCAGATGACCATTGACGCAGTTGCGGCCAACGCCGACGAGGTCCCCCACCCGCCGGGGTCGCTCTATATCCGCCCGACGCTGGTGGGCACCGGGGCCGACATCGGCGCCGCTGCCCATCCCGCCCCCTCGGCGCTGTTGTTCGTGGTCAATTCCCCGGTGGGCGACTACTTCAAGGGAGGCATCCGGCCCCTTACACTGCAAGTTGAGTCGTCCACACCCCGTACCGTGCCCCAGTTCGGAATGGTGAAGTGCGCGGCCAACTACGCCATGGCCCTGGGTTCCACGCTGGACGCGATGGCCGCCAACGAGGCCGTCGACCAGGTGCTGTTCGCCAGCGACGGCGACATCACTGAGACCGGCGCCTCGAATTTCTTCCTGGCCGACGACGAGCGCATCGTTACCCGGCACCTCGACGAGTCGTTCCTCCACGGCGTGACCCGGGACTCAGTGATCCAGCTCGCCCGCCACTTCGGGTACGACGTGGAAGAACGCGCCATCGACCCCGAGGAGCTCATCGACTGGGCCGAGCGGGGCGAGGCCTTCCTGTCGGGCACCGCCGCCGGCATCGCACCTGTGGGCACCATCCTCCACTCGGGCAAGACCCTCACCATTGGCGACGGCCAGCCCGGCCCCAACACTTTGCGCCTGCGCCAAGCCCTCACCGACATCCAGACCGGCGCCGCATCCGACCCCTTCAACTGGCGCACCCCAGTCCGCAGCTAATTCAGCGACGCCGAGCCTTGGCTCGCAGGTTTCTCGCGGCTGGACTGAGCCCTGTCTGTTACCGTCACTGGCAGCTTGAGGCGGGCCACTGAGAACGGACAGCGGACCGTCCTCAATTGGCTGACGCTTTAGGAGGCAGACATGTCCGACGTACAAGACATGGCAGGCGGAACCCAAGCCAGCTACCCGGCACGACTAGATGTCGAGTACCCCGAAGCGGGTCTCAGTCGGGTGAAAACGCTCTTCCGAATCGTGTTGTTCATCCCCATTGCGATCGTGGCCGGACTGGTCACCGGCCAGTTCGCCGGCATCGGGCTGGAAGACAGCGAGGGCTGGCGGGAGTTGGTCGGAGGCGCGCTGTTCCTTCCCACCCTGCTGATGATCCTGTTCCGCCAGAAGTATCCGCGGTGGTGGTTCGACTGGAACCTCGAACTCACGAGATTCACGGCTCGTGTGGGGGCCTACGTGGGACTGCTGCGAGAGGACTATCCCTCAACTGACGAACAACAGGCCGTCCGCCTCGACTTGGACTATCCCGACGCATCCCGCGACCTGAATCGCTGGCTGCCGATAGTCAAATGGATCCTCGCTATCCCGCACTACATCGTTCTCGTCATCTTGGGGATCGGAGCCCTCATAAGCGTGGTCATCGCTTGGTTCGCGATCATCCTCACCGGCCGATACCCACGCGGCCTCTTCGACTATGTGGTGGGTGTCAACCGCTGGGGACTGCGGGTCTGGGCCTACATGTGGCTGCTCATCACCGACCGCTATCCCCCCTTCTCGCTGAAGTAGGGCGAGCCGGTTTAGCCGGCCCTCTCATCGAAATGTTGCAAATGGCCCGATAGGGGCGGTTGCTCCGCTAGCATGTGGGCTGCCGCTTTGTAGGGGGTTCTTATCCGACCAGTCGGGTTCGGACCAGGGCATGCGGATTTCAAGACAGGCATGGCGCTGATATGGCGCCAAGGCCTGATGGAATCTCAAGGAGCCCCCGTTGCGAACTCGCCTCCGTCCGAACCCCGGCGGTTTGGATCGCCCAGCAGAAGGCCGAACCGACAATTCCAAGCGCTCAGCGGGTCGCCGGGCGGCCGGGTTCATTGGGTTGGCGGCCGGGTTCGCCGGTCTTGTTGCGCTGGCCGCAATCGCATCGTCGTGCCTGCCGGTTGGGAAGGCAGTATCCAGTACATACGCCTCTCTCCCAGCCGAAGACGCCGCTTCCCAAGATCCTGGTGCAACGTCGTCCGTTGCCGTAATACCGGCGGCCGCGACGCGGGGGATCGTCTCAGCGGCTGGACTTGAGACCGCGCTCAATTCGCCGGGGATCCGAAACGCCTCTGGGTCTGCCTTGGCCGATTCCAGCCTTGACCAGGTTGGGGCCGATAAACAGGACACGCTCTCGCCCCCCGAGACAACCCCGGGCCGGGTGTGGCTGGTTGGCAACGGCGTGTCGAACACGCAATTGACGGACCTCGGCTACCAAACTGGTGAGCCGGTGATCGTGGCGACCGGCGATCTGCGGGCCCTCCCCTTTGAGGCCAGGGAGACGATCTCCTACGCCGCTGAGGTGGAATTAGGCCCGGGACTGGGCGACGACACTGCTTGGCAGTTGGAAGTAATTCGCCGGGGCCATCAGATCCCCGGAGGTGGCCTGCTCATGTTCGAGGCAGGCTTTGACCGCCGCTTGGTGGCCCTCTACGGCCATCCATCCACCTCGAGCCTTGGAGTGCTGGGAGAACAGGGCCCCGACGCAGGGGTCGAGCGCCTCCGTTCCGTTGCCGCTGGCTACAGCGCCGACGGTTCGGTGATATTGCCCACTTTCGAGATCATCGCCACCGTTGCGTCGGCCGGCCCGGGCGGCGACGGCGACTATTCGGCCATGACCGCCCGGGACACGATCAGGCCCTGGATCGAGACTGCGGCCGCCAACAACATGTACGTGGTGCTCGACCTCCAGCCGGGGCGAACCGACTTTTTGACCCAGGCGATGGTCTACGAGGAATTCCTCCGCCTCCCCCACGTGGGACTCGCCCTCGATCCGGAGTGGAGGCTCAAGCCCCACCAGGTCCACTTGGAACAGGTCGGCACTGTGGACGCAGCCGAGGTCAACCGGGTGGTGGCTTGGCTGGCCGGGATTGTCCGCGAGAACGCCCTCCCCCAGAAGCTGCTGATCGTCCACCAGTTCCAAACCGCCATGATCACCAACCGCGGGCTCATCGACACTCCCCCCGAGCTAGCGGTTCTGATCCAAATGGACGGCCAGGGCTCCATGAGGGCCAAGTACGCCTCCTGGGGCACATTGACCGGCCCACCCGATGCTGAGCAGTTCCACTGGGGCTGGAAGAACTTCTACGACGAAGACCACCCCAACGCCACCCCAGAACAAGTACTGGAACTCACCCCCACCCCAGAGTTCGTGTCCTTCCAATAAGAACCATGGGAACGGAGGCTGCACCGCATCAGCTACCCGTACCCGATCGACTTGGACCGCTAGATTGCTTCCATGACCGCTGTGCCAACCGAATCGGAAGCCGCAACTGGCTCCTTCACCAAGCCACCGCCTGCGACTGAGGCGGACCCGCACAATCCGCTGCACAACGCCTTTTGGCGGCGGGATCGCCGGGTGGTGGACGACGACTTGAAGCGGGTGTGCTCTCAACCGCTCACGTTCTATCCCGGGTTCGAATTCACCGGTGATCTTCAGAGCGTGGATACGCCGGGGGCCTGGTTCATCACCCGGCATTCGTCCATTTTGGAGGTATCGCGCAACCCGCAGGTCTACTCCTCGTCGTCGGGCATCACCATCAACGATTTCCCGCCGGAGTTCAACGAATACTTCAACTCGATCATCGCCATGGACGACCCCCGCCACGCCCGGCTGAGAAAGATCGTCTCGGCGGGGTTCACGCCGCGGATGCTGGCCCGATTAGAAGACTCAGTGCAGGACCAGGCCCGTCTGATCGTGGACGAGGTGTGCGAACGGGGCGAATGCGACTTCGTCACCGACGTGGCCGCCCGACTGCCGCTTCGCATCGTGTGCGACCTGATGGGGATCCCGGCGTCGGAGCACGACTTCGTTTTCGACCAGTCGAACGTGATCCTGGGGGCGGCCGACGACGAGTACGTTCCGGAATTCGGCGACTTCGTCACCGCCATTCTCATGGCCGGCGAGGCACTGTCGAAGCTGATGGACGAGGTGGCCGAGTCGAAAGTGGGAGTGGACACCGGCGACCTGACCAGCGTTTTGGTAAATGCCGAGGTGGACGGCGAGCGGCTCACCCGGGCCGAGCTGGCCAGCTTCTTCATCCTGTTGGTGGTGGCCGGCAACGAGACCACACGCAATGCCATCAGCTGGGGCCTGGTGTTTCTCACCGACCACCCCGACCAGCGCAAGATCTGGACCGACGATTTCGAGGGAGTGGCCCACAGCGCGGTGGAGGAGATCGTTCGCTTGGCCAGCCCGGTCACCTACATGCGCCGCACGGTGCTGAGCGAAACCGAGCTGGAAGGCCAGAAGATCGACGAGGGCGACATGGTGGTCATGAACTACCTATGCGCCAACCGGGACGAATCGGTGTTCGACGACCCGCTGGCCTTCAACGTGCTACGCGACCCGAACCCCCATATCGGCTACGGCGGACCCGGACCGCACTTCTGCCTCGGCGCCCACCTGGCCCGCCGGGAGATCAAGGTGATGTTCCGCGAGATCTTCGAGCGCATCGGTGACATCCGGGCCACCGGGGAGCCCGACCCGTTGTCGTCGGCGTTCATCCACGGCATCAAGCACTTGCCCGCAGAGTTCACCCCCGCTGGGCCAACTGGTTAAGCGTCTCGCGGTCGAGGTGGCGGAAAACGCCCTCGGCCACCGCGGTTACCTGGCCGTCTTGGAGGGCGTGGCCCTTGACCTCGGTGATGGTGCCGTCGAAGGTCTCCACCCACCCCTCGAACAGGGTCTCCATGTTGAGCAGGGTGGGGCGCTTGTAGCGCACCGACAGCATCATTGTGGGACCGCTGGCGTTTCGGGTAGAGCAGGCGCTGGTGAAGACCATGTCGAAAGCCGCAGCGATAGCCGCCCCGTGGACACAGCCGGGAGGGCCCTCGTACACGGTGGTGAACACCGCCCGACCCCGGGTCTTGGGCGGGTCGGACTCCATGTCCACCACCATCTCCACCGGCACCGCCGCGGGGTTGCAGATGCCGGTTACATAGTCAAAGGGGGCTCGCAGGTGGGTGATGGGCGGGCCCTCCATCTCAATCCCTCCGGGGCCGAAGCGGGGCGGAGGATCGGCGGGCACATGGGCTTCGATGCGGTCGGCCAGGGCGTTGGCCTCGTCGGCTAGCGCAGCCGTGTCGGCTGGTGAGGCGGTGTTGGTGACGGTGGCGGCCACCAGTCGGCGCACCGCGTCGGCCAGCGCCCGCAGCTCCCGCTCCCGGCCGGCCACCGCCGGATGGTCGATGGCCTGGAAGGGGCCGTCTGGCTGATTGATATGGGCCACGACGGCAACGGTATGGTGCGGACAGCATCACGGCGCAACCAGGCGCCCAAGAACCCCAAGCCCACGAGGAGTCCCCATGCCCATCGACCCAACTGCCGTCGGCGCCGAAAGCGACCCCAGCACGTCGAGCTGGAAGTCGAAAGACGCCCTTTTGTATGCCCTGGGCGTGGGCGCGGGGATGAGCGACCCCACCGGGTTCGAGCTGGAGTTCACCACCGAGAACACCAAAGACGTAGAGCAGAAGGCCCTGCCCACCATGTGCGTGGTGCTGGGCGGCGGCGTGGGCGGCGCCAACAGCCCGTTGGCCAAGATCGGCACCTACAACCCGGCGCTGCTGGTGCATGGCGAGCAGGGGTTCACCCTCCACAAGCCATTGCCGGTGGCGGCCACGGTCAGCTCGGTCACCCGCGTGGCCGGGATCTACGACAAGGGCAAGGCCGCCCTGGTGGTGCTGGAGAGCGATGTCACCGACACCGCCGACGGCCAGCCGTTGTTCACCAATGTGACCTCGCTGTTCATCCGAGGCGAAGGCGGCTGGGACGGCGACCGGGGCCCGGCCAGCCCGCCGAAAGTGCCCGAGCGCGACGCCGACCACGTGGTCACCTACCAGACCCGCGCCGACCAGGCCCTGCTCTACCGGCTCAACGGCGACCGCAATCCGCTGCACTCCGACCCGTCATTCGCCGCCGCCGGCGGGTTCGACACCCCCATCCTTCACGGCTTGTGTACCTACGGCTTCACCGGCCGGGCGCTGCTCCACACCCTGTGCGACAGCGATCCGGCCCGCTTCAAGTCGATGCAGGGTCGGTTCTCCTCGCCGGTGCTGCCGGGCGAGACGCTCGACGTCCACATCTGGGACGAGGGCGGCGGTTCGGCCCGGTTCCAGACCCGAGTCGGCGACCGGGTGGTGCTCGACGCCGGGACCGTCACCTTCGGCTAGGCACTTGGGCCTGGCCCAGGACCCGCAGCCGCGGCCCGGCTACTCGCCGAACGCGGCGTCGATGCGCTGATCGACCAGCGCGGTGATGGGCAGATCGACTCCGAGCTCCTCGGCCAGCGCGAGCGCGCCGCCCAAGTCCTTGTGGGCGATTCGGGTGAAGCTGCCCCCCAAAGCCGGGGGCGGATAGGTGGGCGTCCCGTTGAACACGCCCACGTGAGGGCCGATGTTGCGGTCGGAGTAGCTCACGATCTCGGCGAACGCCTCCAGGTCCACATCGGCGGCCGCGGCCAGGGCAATGGCCTCGTAGGCCACGGCAAACTCGACATAGGTGATGAGATTGCGGGCCACCTTGGCCTTTAGTGCAGAGCCCAGCGGACCGACGTTGACCACCATGCCGCCGTAGCGCTCGAAATGAGGCCGCCCCTGTTCGGTGTGGGCCTCATCGCCGCCGCAGAACACCACCAGGTCACGAATCTGAGCCGACGAGGTGCCCCCGGTGATTGGGGCATCAATCAGAGCCACCCCGACTGCGGCGGCCTCGGCGGCCAGATCGATAACCGTGGCAGGAAACACCGTGGAGTGAACGGCCACCAATGCCCCCGATTCGGCGGCTCCGGCGATGGCCCCGTCGTCGCCAGTACACACTTGGCGCACCTGGGCGTCGTCGATTACCACCACCGCCACCAGGTCTACTTGTCGGGCCAACTCCCCCACCGAGGCGGCCGGAGTGCCCCCTAGCTCGGTGAACCGCTCCATGGCCTCGGCGGAGACGTCGTAGCCCACCACGGTCACCTCGTCGTCCCATTGGCCAGTGAGCACGCCCTCGGCGATGGCGCCGCCCATGTCGCCCAGTCCGATGATTCCCAGTCGTGTCATGGCTTCTGTCTCCTTCTGCTCGGGGTTCTCAGCGAAGCGGCCGGAAGAAGGCCCGCACCTCTTCTACCAGCTTGTCCGGGTTCTCCAAGGCGGGGAAGTGGCCGCCGTCATCCACCTCGGTCCACCGGGTGATGTTGTAGTAGGGCTCGGCCAGCTCGCGGGGCGGGCGGTTCTTCTCGTTGAACACCGCCACTCCGGTGGGCACGGTAATTCTCGGCGGCTGGTTGAAGGCCGAACCGGCCCCGAAGCTCTCGTAGTACATGCGCATCGACGGGCCGATGGTGGCGGTGGCCCAGTAGATGGTGAGCAGGGTGCAGAGCTCGTCGAGGGTGTAGCGCCGGGTGAGATCCCGCCCGCCGGGGCCGTCGATGTCGCTCCACCGCCACCACTTCTCGATGATCCAGGCGGCCAAGCCGGCGGGCGAGTCGGTAAGTCCCACCGCGGCGGTCTGCGGCTTGGTGCGCTGGAGGTGTACATATCCCCATTCCCGGTCTCGGTACTGCTTGACCCCCTCCCACCACTGGCGCTGGTCGTCGGTGAGGGCGGCCTCGTCGATGGGAGGGGCCACCATGTTGAGGTGGATGCCGACCATGCGGTCGGGATGGGCTGCGCCCAGCGCGGCGCTCACTGCCGAGCCCCAGTCGCCGCCCTGGGCGCCGAACCGCTCATAGCCGAGCGCGGCCATCAATTCAGCCCACAGGTCGGCCACGCGAGCCGACGACATCCCGGGCTGGGCCGGCGGCGAGGAGAATCCATAGCCGGGCAGCGATGGGGCCACCACGCTGAAGGCGTCGGCCGGGTCGCCGCCGTGGGCCGCGGGATCGCTGAGCGGGCCGACCACCTTGTGCATCTCCCAGAAACAGCTCGGCCAGCCGTGGGTGATGACCAGTGGCAGCGGGTCGGGCCCCCGACCCTCGGCGTGGACGAAGTGGATGTCGAGCCCGTCGATGCGTTGGGTGTACTGGGGCAGCTCGTTGAGCGCGGCCTCATGGGCCCGCCAGTCGTAGTCATGGCGCCAGTGGCGGCACAGCTCGGCGATGTAGGCGGTGTCGGATCCGTAGTCCCATCCCACCCCATCCAGAGTCTGGGGCCACCGGGTGGCGTCCAGGCGCCGATGGAGGTCGTCGATCACCTCGTCGGGAACAGCAATCCGAAACGGCTCGGCCACGGCGCCAGGGTAGTCAGGCCGCTTGCCCGGCTAGCGGTCGCCGAAGGCGTAGAAGCCGCCGACCCGGTCGGCCACATACACGACGCCGTTCCAAACCGCCGGAGTGGCCTCCACGCAGCCCCCCAGCGATATCCGCCACAGCTCGGGAGGCTCGACCGAGGGATCGGAGATGTCGTAGCCGTAGATCACCCCTCCGCAGTCGCCTTGGATGAGCACGTCATCGACCACCACGGGCGACGACCACACCGGAGCGGCCAGCCGCTTTGACCAGATGATCTCGCCGGTCCCACGGCTCAACCCGTACAAGAAGCCGGCGTTGGTGGGCACGTACACCATCGCATCGGTCAGCGCCGGGGTGGCCCACACCCCGTCGGGAAAGGCATTGCGCAGGTCGGTACCCCACACCAGGGGATCGTCGGCTGAGGGATCAAGCTTGAGCATCTGGCCCAACTCCTGGCTACGGGTGTTCGCCCGCTCATATTCCACCCCGACGTACAGGAAGCCGTCGGCATCGGCCACCACGGTGGCGTCCACATCGTCGCCCGCCCAGTAGCGGAACACCCGCTCGGGATCTTGTCCGTCGGCCAGCCCGGAGATGTCCCAGCCCTGCACCAGACCACCGGAGTTGGCGAAGTACAGGGTATTGCCCACCACCGTCATCCCGCCCTCGATGGAAACGTTGCCATCGACCACGGCGTCGAGCAGCTCGCTGTCCCAACCGGGAGCGGTGAACACCAGTTCGGGGTCGACGGTCACCAGGCCATCGGGGCCGTAGCGGCGGTTCAGCTTGGCGATATGGAGGTGGCTGTTCTCGCCTCCCTGGAACAGATAGTCATTCAAGACCAGCGCGGCTCCGTCCCAGTCGTCGTTCCACAGCACAGGCGACACGCTGTTGGCGTGGAGCGACCAGAGCTCGACGGGCTCGTCTCGGTCGAAGGCGATGATCCTGAACTCATTGTCCCGCGACCCGAAGTACACCAAGGGGTAGCCGTCGGGATCCACGGTTACTGACCCCTTGATGAGGTCGCCCACCAAGAACTCCGGAAGGATCTGCTCACCGGTGGCTGCGTCCAAGAAGTGGACCGCAGGGGTGTACATGCCGGCCACCACCCAGGTTCGGTCGTCCCACTCGACCACCGCAGGCTGGCCGGTCCAGCCTGCGCCGCACCACAGGGTGGTGCCCGCAGCCCAAGTTGTGAGCGAGCACAGATCCCGCTCGGGGGTGCCGGTAAACCGCCACAGCACCTCCGGGGCCCGGGGGGCGGGTCCGGTGCCGTAGAAGGTCCGGGTGGGGTTGCCCCGGAACGTGAGCAGGCCGGTGACCGAGCCGTACGGCTGTCCGGCGGTCGCCGGGTCGACCCACCCTGGATAGGGCGTGGGCGTGGGGATGGGCGTCGGGGTTGGGGCAGGAGAGGGAGTGGCGATTGGAGTGGGCGCAGGGGTGGGGTCAGGCGACGGCGTCGCGGTCGTGGTCGTGGCCGGAGTGGTCGCAGGCGTCAGCGGGACCGAAGCCGGAGAGGTGGTCAACTCGGTGTCGGAGTCGCCGAAGAACCGCACGTCGGCCGACACTGCGATTATCACCACAACCACACCGACGGCAGCGGCCACTGCCGCGGTGGCCGCCCATACTCTCCACGCTTGCACTTGCACTACCGTAGAGCCATGGCGATCGAATATTTGGACCCACGGGCAGAACCGGCGGAATCAGTGACGCCCTACGAGCTCTCTGCGGGGGACGGCACCCTTACCATCGGGCTGTTGGCCAATGGTTTCCCCGACTCCGTGCCGTTCTTGGATGCGGTAGGCGAGAGTTTGCGCCGGGTGCGCCCCGACTTGGAGGTGCGGGCCTGGAACAAGGGCAACGCCTCAATGGTGGCCGACGACCAGCTCATAGGCGAGATCACCGAAGACTGCGACGCTGTTGTGGCCGCCTACGGCCATTGAGGAAGCTGCACCAGCGGCACCGTGCGTGACGCCATCAAAGCCGCCCGTCGAGACACCCCGGCGGTGGCCCTGGTGACCACCAAGTTCTCCCCCCAGGGCGACTTTGTTTCCCGGTCGGCGGGAATGCCCGACATCCCTCGGGTGATCCTCCCCCACCCGGTGGCCGGAACCGGGGAAAAGGCCATAAAGATGGTGGCCGACGACATCGCCGACGAGGTGCTTCAGGCGCTGGGCGCCGCCGGATGAGCCAACGGCTTTCGGCCCTCTCTGAGGAGGCCGCCCTCGAGCAGCTCCATGCCGAGGGATGCACTGACGGGCTGCCGGTAGTCATCCCCACGCCGGCCCGGGTGGAGCGGATGGTGCTGGCCTCGGGCCTCGACGGTGACGTGTCGCTGGGCCAGCTCGGCCCCAACCTGGGCGAGGCCACCGTGGAGAAGGCAGCCATCGCCGCGGTGATGGCTGGCTGTTTACCCGACTACTTCCCGGTGGTGGTGGCCGCCGTGCGGGGGGTGTGCGATCCCCGCCTGGATATGACCGAGGTGCAGTCCACCACCCACAACCTGGGGCCGCTGCTTATCGTGAATGGCCCGGCGGTGGGCGCTTGCGGCGTGGCGTCGGGGTTCGGGGCGCTGGGCCCGGGCCACCGGGCCAATGCCTCGATCGGCCGGGCGGTGCGCCTGGCCATGATCAACATCGGCGGCGGGCGGCCCGGCACCTCCGACATGGCGCTGTTAGGCCATCCCGGCAAGTTCACCTTCTGTTTGGGCGAGGACGAGGAGGCCAGTCCTTTCCCACCCCTGCACACCTCGCTGGGCTACGACGCAGAGCAGAGCACGGTTACCGTGGCTTGCACCGAGGGGCCCCACTCGGTGCTGTGCTTCCCCGACGACGACCCCGAGGTGTATGCCGACCACCTGCTGAACGTGCTGGCCGCCTCGCTGTCGGGGCTGGGAGCCAACAACGCCCACTTTGGCCGGGGTTCCCAGGTGTTGGTGCTCAACCCCGACCATGCCATCGCCCTCGCCGATGTGGGCCACGACCGGGCCACCATCGCCGAAGCGCTACACCAGCGGGCCAAGCGCTCCTGGTCGGAGCTGTCCACGGTGCGCTCTCGAGGTTCAGGCATCAATCGCCACCAACGCAGCCAAGGCGACGACCCAGACTTAGTGGTCCACGCCCTGAGCAGCCCCGAAGCCCTGCTCATATTGGTGGCCGGCGGCACCGGCCTGTACTCCACCGTCATGCCCTCCTGGGGCGCCGGCCCCCACGGCAACAGCCACCTAACTGTAGAAATCGACCTCGACCAAGCATGCGACGTTCCGTTGCTAAGCTCCACGACATGAGGGGCGCCTTCTCGAAGACCAACGACCTGGCTTCGGCCTCCTACGCGGTTCTGAAGCGTGACAAATCACTCTTGGCGTTTCCCGCAATGGGCTTGGCTGCCTCAGGCGCAATCCTGGGGGTCAACTGGCTTTTGGTAAACCTCGCTACCACAGGCCTCAATGCCGGCTCGGTCGACCAGCCCGGCAAATGGGGCACCGAACCGATCGTATGGATGAGTGGAATCGCCACCACTCTGTTGATCTGCATCGTGTCGGTGTACTTTGCCGCCGCATTGACCTACGGAGCTTGGGAACGGTTCCAAGGCAACACGCCCACCATCTCCAGCTGCCTGTCGGCGGCCACTCAACGACTCCCAGTCATAGTTCCGTGGTCGCTGCTGACCGGAACGGTAGGGCTGCTCCCCTCGCTGATAAGGAACCTCGAGGAAGGGCTGAAGCATCTGCCGTTCTTCGTCGGACCAGCGCTAAAGATCGTCGCCGAGATTTTCAACATCGTTTGGAGCGTCGTCACCTTCTTGGTCTTGCCAATCCTGGTGGTGGAGCAAACCGGACCAATCGATTCGGCCAAACGTTCACTCACACTGTTCCGCCAGACCTGGGGCAAGAGCATTATCGCCCAATTTGCCTTCGGCTTCCTCGGGTTCCTCATCGCCATTCCCGGTTTGATAGCGGCTGGCATATTTGCTGCGGCCGGTGCAGTCGTCATCGGAATAGGAATCGGTGCCATCTGGCTGCTGCTCGTGATTGTGGCAATGGCCACGCTCATCGGCATCTTCAAGATGGCGCTATATCTGTATGCCACTACAGGGGAAGTGCCCGGAGAATTCCGCGGCGCTGGTCTGGAAGAGGCATTCGTTAGCCGAAAGAAGCTCAAGGCCGAGCGCAAGGCGAAGAAGGCCAGGCGAAAGGCTCAAGCCTCAGGTTCGTACTGACCGGAGCAGACCCAAAACTGTCCTTATTCACTGGTAGCGTTCAGGCCATGGGTCGATTTCGCCGGACGATGGACACCGCCAAGGCTTCGTGGGCGGTGCTGCAACACGATCGGGAGCTGGCCGTCCTGCCGATTCTGGGGGCGCTGGCCTCTCTGGCGGTGGTCTTGGGCATCGGCTTGCCCATTTGGCTGTCTACCGATGGGATAGACGACGGCGGTAGCAGCGGCAGCGAGCCAATGCTGTGGATCGGCGGCATCATCATTTTGTTCGCCGTCACCGTCATCACTGTGTTCTTCAACGCCGCGGTGGTGTCGGGCGCCCGGGAGCGGTTCAGCGGGGGCGACCCCACCATCTCCAGCGCCATCAAGGGCGCCTTTTCTCGGCTGCACGTCATCGTGCCGTGGGCGATTCTGGCCCTGACCGTGGGGATGATCATTCGGGCCATCCAAAGCTCGGACAACATGGTTGCCCGCATTCTCGGCAGCCTTCTCAATATGGCCTGGGGGGTGCTCACCTTCTTGGTGGTGCCCATCCTGGTGGTGGAGCAGACCGGGCCGTTCCGGTCGCTGAGCCGTTCGGGAGAGCTGCTGCGCCACACATGGGGTGAGAACCTGATTGCCCAGGTGGGGTTCGGAATCATCGGGTTGGTGGCTGCTATCCCGGGCATCATCATCATCGCCATTGGTGCCTCAGCCGGATCTGCCGGCGCGGTGATCGGGGTCACCATCGGATTCGCCTGGATCGCCCTGGTGTCGGTGGTGATCAGCACGCTCACCGCCATCTTCCAGATGGCCCTCTATCTCTACGCCACCACCGGCCAGGTGCCCATGGGCTTTGAGAACTCCGGTATCAGCGACACCTTCCACGAGCGGTCCCAAGGCCCCCTGATGCGAGGCTTCGGGGGCGGCGGTCTCGGCGGCGGGGGCTTCGGCGGCGGCCGGTTCTAACCGCTAGTCGCCGACTGGTTCTAGGGCGGCTTTGGCTGCTTCCGGGTTGAGGTACTCCCGGGTGAAGCAAACCTTGCCGTCGCGGAAGCGCCATAGGCCGATATAGCGATTGGAGTATCGGCGACCGGTGGGAACCACCTCGCCTTGGCTGGTGTACTCGGCAATGAGCAGATCGGGGTCGAC
The DNA here is from genome assembly GCF_965204015.1 of Candidatus Poriferisocius sp. Lineage (GTDB taxonomy): Bacteria > Actinomycetota > Acidimicrobiia > Acidimicrobiales > Bin134 > Poriferisocius. Next base: position 880,361 of record NZ_OZ241965.1, read on the forward strand.
GCAGGGGTATGCCTCGGTGATGTGCAAGCTGAAGCGGAACACCTTGAAGGCGCCCACCAGGCGTTGGCGCACTGCCTCTTTGCCTTCAGTCCGGTCGGGCTTGTCGGGGTGGGCGTAGGGCAACTCCATCACGTAATCGTCGGTGTAATGGGCCACCACCGCGTCGGCGTCGCCCATCGAGTCGAACACCGACTGGAGTATCTCGAGGTTCGTCCGCTCGCTCATCTCACCAGTTGACCACGTTCTTCGAATCCGTGGGAAAGCTGGCAGTAGTGTCGCGGATCGTGTCTTCGAATGAACTGCCGCTGAGCGGCCTCCGGGTCATCGACATGGCCGACGTCAAGGGCGAGTTGGCCGGTCGGGTTCTGGCCGATTTCGGCGCCGACGTGATCCGGGTGGAGCCGCCCGGCGGAGCCGAGTCCCGCAGCATGCCCCCGTTCTCCCCCGACGGCGAGACCAGCCTGTACTTCGCCTTCCGCAACTTCAACAAGCGGGGCATCACCGTGGACGTGACCACCGCCGAGGGCCAGGCCCAGCTGCGTAACCTGCTGGCCAGCGCCGATGTATGGATCGAATCCACCAAGCCGGGCACTCTGGCGCCTTACGGGCTGGACCCCCGGGAGGTGTCCGCAGAGTTCGAGCACCTGTTGGTGCTGTCGATCACCGATTTCGGTCAAGAGGGGCCGTACGCCCAGTTCGAGGCCACCGATGAGGTGATCCAGGCCATGAGCGGACACCTGGCCGCATCGGGCATCCCAGAGAAGCCGCCGCTGCTCATTCCCGGGGCGTTCGCCTACGACGCGGCCGGTGTGGTCGGTGCTCTGGCCGTGGCCATCGGGCTGGTGGCCAAGGAGCGCACCGGGAGGGGCCAGCACCTGGACTTCTCGGTGCTGGAGGCGGCCATCCACCTCAACACCTGGCAGCTGGCCAACATGAAGCCCACCCTGGACGCCGGGCTGGATCCGCCCATCGTCCGGTCGGGCACAACGGTGGTGTATCCCCTGTTCGAGACGGCCGACGGATACATCACCATGGTCGTTCTCAGCCCCCGACAGTGGTTCGCCTTATGGGAGTGGATGGGCCGCCCCGAAGCGTTCGCCGATGAGATGTGGGGCCAAACCCTCACCCGGATGATGAACGGCGACGTGTTGAACCCGGTGATCGCAGAGCACTTTGCCCCCATGATGATGGAGGAAGCCGCGGCCGAGGCCCAGCGCCGGGGCGTGGTGGTCACCCCGATGCTCAAGCCGTCCGACATCCTGGCGAACGAGCACTACGTGTCCCGGTCGACGTTCGTGCCGATGGAGGTGGCCTCCGGCGTCGAGGCAGCCACGGCCTCGGGGTTCATGGAGATAAACCGGCAGCGCCAAGGGTTCCGGTTCAGTGCGCCATTGGCGGGTGAGCACAACGCCGAAGTGACCGCCGAGGCCACAGCCGCCGAACCCCGCGGGCCAGTTCCGGACGCCGGCGAGCAGGACCAACCGCTGGCTGGGCTGCGGGTGCTGGACTTCGGCCACGGCGGTGTGGGCGTGGAGGGTGGTCGGATGCTGGCCGAGTACGGGGCCGACGTTATAAAGATCGAGACCCGCACCTATCCCGATTTCATGCGGCTGGTCATCGGAACCGAGATGACGGCGTCGTTCGCCTCATCGAGCCGCACCAAGCGCAGCTTCGGGGTCAACTCCAAGATCCCCGAGGGATTGGCCGTGCTGAAAGAGCTGGTGAAGACGGCCGACATCGTGATCGAGAACAATTCCACCGGCACCATGGACGCCATGGGGGTGGGCTATGAGACGCTCAAGGAGCTCAATCCCGGCGTGTGCATGGCCAGCAGCCAGCTCATGGGCTCCACCGGGGCCTATGCCGACTGGATCGGCTACGGACCCACCATCCAGACAGTGGGGGGCATCAAGTACCTGTGGAACTTCACCGACGGCGACCCGCCGCCAGGGTCCAACGCCATCCACCCCGACCACCTGGCCGGGCGGCTGTGCGCTCTGGGTGCCCTGGTCGGCTTGTTGAGCCGAGACCGCCGGGGCGGCGATGGAGCGCAAGCGGAGATCAGCCAGGCCGAGGCATTGGTCAACACACTGGGCGATCTGTTCATGGCCGAGTCGCTCAGCCCCGGCTCGGTGCAGCCGGTGGGCAACGACTCAGACCAAGGCGCCCCCTGGGGGGTGTTCCAGTGTGCCGGCGACCAGCAGTGGAGCGTGGTGTGCGTGCGAAATGACGCCGACTGGGCCTCACTGAAGCAAGCCATGGGCAACCCGGAGTGGGCCGATCACCCCGCCTACGGCACCGCTGAGGGCCGTATGGCCGCCCGGGATGCCGTCAACGCCGGTGTGACCCAGTGGACCGCCGAACTCTCACCGCTGGAGGTCCAAGAGGCCTGCCAGGCCGTCGGCGTGCCCGGCGCGGCCATGCTCACCGCCCTCGACCACATGACCGATCCCCAACTCACCCAGCGAGGCTTCCCGCTAGAGGTCTTCCAACCCGGCGCCGGCAATCTCGTCCTGGAAGGCCCCTGCTTCTACGGCAGCGAGATGCCCACACCCCCCGTCCACGCCGCCCCCCTCCTCGGCGAGCACACCCGCCAAATCTGCATCGAAGAACTCAACATGGACCCCGCCGAAGTCGAACGCCTCGTCGAAATGGGCGCCCTAGAAGTCCCGCTACCCGAGTAGCTGCCAAGTTCCGAGAATGATCAAGGGGACGACGACTACGCCAACGGGTTGCTCTTTTGCACTTTCGGTAGAGGCCACCGCCAGCAATTTAGCCGGATGGCCAATTGGCTCTTCACCCAATCGACAGCGCAGCTGCAACGGACACTGCGCTGCTTAGGCAATCGCACCACTTCCACTCGGGAGGCACATGGGAACTAGGCAGAAAGAGTGCTCACAGCAACCCGAATAGCCTCATCACCTCAACAATTGCAGCTAGTCGAACAGCACCTCAAGATCCGAGGGAGGGTAGCCAAAGCAATCTAGGAACCTCTTTGCCCTCCCCAAGACGTTCTTCGCACTCAAGTTCATGTCAATGAAGTATCCAGAAGATGCCACTTCGTAGTACCTCTTCGGATTGAGTAGCGCTTGCGGAGTGCGGGCCACAAACGGGTGGATTCTCCCCTTGAGTTCCAACAGCTTGTCAAAATCATTGGCGTGCTGTGCGTAGAGCTTGTCGGCGACCGTGCGAAGGATGTCGGCGTGCGATCCCACCGTATGTCGGCTGCCCCACAGTATGACCGCCGTGGGCTGTACCGTTTCGTCTGTGGGGCTTGGCTGATTTTGGGGCGGAGATGCGACGAGCGGCACAGGCTGATCGCTTAGTACTGCCATTACCTGATCGTTGCTGGGGCGGATGCTCACCTTGTCGTATACCCGCCTGCTGATCAGATCCACCAACTCGTTGTCAGGCTCTTTGAGCATCCGATCCCAGATCTTCGGCATCTCGGTTTTGAGCCGATCAGCCTCCAGATTTGCCTTAAGGACCCGTTGAGCCTGCTTATGCGACTCCCCGCTGGCCAAGTTGCTCTGCCTCAAGAACCGCTCGAAATCTTCGGCCAACAATTCTAGGGAATTCTCCTCTACATCCAGGACCGCGAAACGACGCTTCTGCGGCTCCCCTCGTTCCCGGGGAAGAAACAGCCACCACTCCTCCCCCGTTGTCAACGCGCAGATGTCCACCCCCTCATGAAAGGCATAGCCCAGTACCTGCTCTACATGGGAAGTCAGATCGGAATGAGGTGCCTTAGCTTCAATTAGGGCAAGAACGCGACCCCTCTCCTTGAGAGCAATATCGACTCTTCCACCCTTCTTCCCCCCCACTGAGTGCTCGAACAGCACTTGTTCTCCGTCGGAGGTATCCCATCCCAACGCGTGGAGGATCGGTGCAATCACCTGAAACTTGGCCGACTCCTCGTTGTTGGGACCAGGCGAGGAGCGGATTTTCTCCAGGATCTCCTGCAATGACATCGTGTCATGGTAGGTGCCTCGCTTGATGACTGCCTCTCTGGCCAACCAATGATCAACTGGCCAGAGCGGTCAGCGGGTATTCGTCCCAGGTCCGACCGTCCAATTGCCGACCACCGGCTTTGGGGGAGCGGCCACCCCACTGCTTGAAGAAGAAGGGAACTCCGGCCTCGACGCAGCGGTCGCGGAGATCGGTTACCCATTCGGGTGACATTCGCCGGGCACCGGCGCCACTTTCGCCGCCGGCGATCAGCCAGTCGATGCCGGCGAGGTCAAAAGCTCCCAGTGGCCCAAGTAGCGGTTCAGCACTGACGAACCGGACATGAGCTGCAGCCTCTTGCAGGTGCCTCACTCGGAACAAGTAGCGAGCAGATTCCACACTGACCCCGACCCATGCATTGGGGGGCCATTCCAAGACATCGCTGAGTCGTGCAAGCCGACGGGAGCGTTTGGTCAGCACTTGGTAGACATGGTGAGGGGTGTCCCGCATTACGTCAAGAACGTCCTTGATGAACTCGAGTGGCACTTCCTCATGGAAGAGGTCGCTCATCGAGTTGACAAAGATCATGCGGGGCTTTGTCCAAGTCGTAGGCAAAGCCAGCGTCTCGGGGTGGCAGGTCAGTCCAAAGCCAGGTCCGCTGGTCCTCGGATCGCCATCGGCCTGGTACTTTGCCTGGCCCATCAATTTAAGCCGGCCGGCCATCGTCAGGGCGTAGCAGTTGTCGCACCCCGGCGAGACTCGGTCGCAGCCGGTCGTGGGATTCCAAGTGGTATCGGTCCACTCGATGGCCGATTCAGCCATGGGGAGATCTCCTGCCCACACTTCGACTCATACCACATCCTCCCACTCTGGCAACTCGAACGGGAGTTCGTCTCGCCACCCGGTGTGGAGATCTTCATATCGCGGGCGAGACTCTTCAACATCGAAGAGAGTCCCTTCCCGAGGTTGAATCCTGTCCCTCTCTTGAGACCAGCGCATTATCGACTCACCCGCAGGGCTGTCGGTCACAAAGATCATTGCGTAGAGCTCGTTACCTCTCGTCGGCTTGATAGGACGCACGAGTAGGTGCTGGTAGCCCAAGTCGGCAAGGCGGTCCATGTAGAGATAGAGGTACGCCTTCTTTGCATTGCCGGGTGTGATCCGGCCATCTAGACGTGCATCCCAGATCTCCTGCCAAGGCCCCCACGCGCCATACAGTTCTGCAACTCTCTGTGGAAATCCGCGCCTTACTGCCTCGTCGCGGTTCGACCCCAACATCCGCACAATGCCAAACGTGCAGAAGAGGATCCACATCTCCACCTTTGACCTGCCGGTTCGCTCGGCATAGACACGTTTGTGATCAGCGATCGCTTGAATTGTCTTCCAACGCAGCTCCATACCGTCGGGATCTAGAAATGCAAAAGCTGGAGCCTGAACAGGAAGCCCGCGCAAAACTCCGGCCATCTCCTCATTGCAATCGCCTTCAACCACCTGCACGCCAGAATTTCCACACCCAATGGCGAGACCCCTTAGTCGCTGAGCCCGACTTGGACTCTTCTCGAAGAACCGAAGATGCGTGAATGGTGGGGACACCCCTAGAGCCAGTTCAGGTGACCCGGGGAACTCACGGTCAGTGCCCTTGATGAAATTTTGAGAATCGCCAGCAAACGCGTCGACATAGACCCTGTTGGGGGCCCTCTGCGTCGCTTGAGCAAAGGCTGGTAGATAGTCACCAAGAATTGAGATCTTCTCGTACGAATGCCCACTCCACTCTCGCATGGAACCTCCTGTGCTGAGGACAGCACAAGGTACCCAGGGAGAGTGACAACATCGGCCAGCAGTCCGGTCAGCCGATGACGAGACCTCCGTTGGGGGTGATGGTCTCGCCGGTGACGAAGTCGCTTTCGTCGGAGGCCAGGTACAAGGCGGCGTAGGCGATGTCCTCGGGCTGGCCGATGCGGCCGGCGGGGGTGATCATCTTGAGGCCCTCGATCATGGCGGCATCTACCCCCGCCACCATCGGGGTGTCGATCACTCCGGGGCACACCGCGTTGGCCCGGATGCCGTGGGGGGCGCAGAACCGGGCCATTGCCCGGACGAACCCCAGCAGGCCGGCTTTGGCGGTGGCGTAGTGAATCGGCCCCCACCCGGCGAGTCCGGCGATGGACGACATGCAGACAACCGAGCCCTTGAGGTCGGTGTCGATGATCCGGGACAACATGGCCCGGGTGCAGTAGAAGGCGCCATTGAGATGGATGTCGAGCATTCGCTGCCAGCCGTCGTCGCTCATGTCCACGATCTGACGGTCACCGCCGGTGTTGCCCTCCCCGGAGCCGTCACCGGGCGTGCTGTCCACCCCGGCGTTGTTCACCAGCACGGTGACCGGGCCGAAGCGGTCGTCGATGTCGGCGAACATGGCCTCGATGGCCTTGCTGTCTGACACGTCGCAGGCCGCGCTCATGGCCTCGCCCCCGTTGGCGATCACCTGATCAGCGGTGGCCGCGGCGGCGGCCTCGTTCAGGTCTTGCACCACCACTTTGGCACCCTCGCTGGCGAACAACACGCTGATGGCTGTGCCCAGCCCGCCTCCACCGCCTGTAACCAGGGCAACTTTGCCGTCCAGTCTTCCCATGAGCGAACTCCTCCTCGTCGCGGTCGTCGGCGAGACTCCACCGACTGTCGGCCAAGCGGTGCGATTGCCGCCGCTCGCCGGTAAATTTCCAGTAAGGCACCATGACACCCCGATACCGAAACCCACAAGCCGAGGCCGATGCCGTGGTGGGCGACGGTCTGACCGCCAGAGTGCTGGAGCCGTCACCGCCTGCCGTGGTCACCGGACCCTGGTATGCCGACGACCCCGCCGCGGTGGGTGAGGCCGACCAAGCGACTGCCAGGGTGGTGACTCCCACCAGTGCGGGCGATCTCCGCTGGGGCGATCTGGCCGCAGCTGACGAGACCGTGGCCGAATTCTGCGGGCCCCGATGGCTGGCCAACTACCAGCCGCTGGTGAGCGTGCCCGATCACTATCCGGTGCGACGCGACGACCTTCACCGTTTGGCCTACGGCGTGGTGTCCAACACCCGCAAGGCAGCCAACGGGAAGTTCGGGCTGCGCTGGACTCTGGACGGGTTCGGCACCCCGTTCTTCGGCGACGACACCCAGGTGCGGGTGGAAGGGCGCATGTTGGTGAGGCAACACGGCGACCGGGTGGACGCCGAGATGATCACCACCCTGGCCGCAGCAGCTGAGTTTCTGGGCGTCGAGGCCACTAGCGACCAGGCTGAGCACGACACGGTGGCGCTGGGTGATTTGGACCGCCCGCTGACGGTGGACGAGGAATTGGTGGCGTTCATAGGCGCCTGGTTCGGGATGGCCACCGCGGCCTTGGAGGAGCTGCGCTGTACTCAGAGTGGGCCCGAACCAAGCAGGGTGCAGCTCTGGCCAGGCCACTTCGACGTGGCGGTGGAAATCGGAGATGCCGAGTCCGAGCCTGTGACCCGGGCCACCTACGGGGCATCGCCAGGCGACGCCGCCCATCCCGAGCCCTACCTGTACGTTGGGCCGTGGGGGCCCATTGACCACGGCGATCCGTTCTGGAACGATGCTGCGTTTACCGGAGCGTCGTTGCCCTACACCGCCATCGTGGGTGATCCAAACCCCTGCGGCGTTGCCCTGGGCTTCTACCGCCAGGCCCTCAGTCGGCTGATTGGCCTGTAGCTAGTCGCCAGAGAGCGCAGTCACCACCGGGGCAAAGCTGGTGATGGTCTCGGCCAAACCCTCTGCGGCGCTCGATCGGGCGGTGGCCGCCAAGTTCAGGCTGGCGCTGGCGAATCCCATTTCTAAGACGCCAGCAAGCTGGTCGGCGCACTCGTCCGGTGTGCCAACGATGGTGAAGGCCTGGACCAGACGGTCGTCGATCAAGTCGTCTAGCGCAGGGTCATCGGTCCGGTTGTGGTCGAAGTACCAGCCTCGGCTGCGAGCCAGAGCGGCCTCGATGGCGGCCATGCGGTCGGGGGATACGTCCAGATCAGATGGTCGGATGATGGTCAGGTAGTGGGCGGCGTAGCGCTTGACGCTGCGACGGGCCAGTTCGCCGTCCTCGGAGCAGCACAGCGTGAGCCGGGGAGCGGTTTCGAAGTCGTCCACTGTCCGCCCAGCCCGGGCTGCGCCCTCGGCCAACCACCTCCGGTAGGTGTCAGCCAGATCGGCCGACAGGAAGCGACCGCCGACCAGGGCGATGTCGGCCACCTCACCGGCCAATCGCATGACCTGGGGACTGCGGGTGCCGATCGAGATGGGCACCGGGTTCGCGGCCGGACAGATCAATCGCTCACCGCCGACCTCTCCACCATCCAACAGCGTGCGGAGGTCCGCCACCGCCTGGCGCAAGGCGGCCACCGGTTTGGGGTAGTCGATGCCCAGCGGCTCTAGCCCGGCCCCCACCCCCAAGCCGCAAAAGGCCCGGCCGGGCGCGATGTCGTCGAGAGTGGCCAACGCCCCAGCCAGCACCACCGGATGGCGGGTGTAGGGGTTGGTGACCATGGCCCCCACGGCGATGCGGCGAGTGGCCTGCGCGCACAGGGCCTGGAGCATGAAGCAGTCGGGCCAGAACACCACATCGGAGATGCCCAGCCGGGCGAAACCGGCCTCTTCTGCCAACCGGGCCAGCCCCACCGCCTCCGCGGTGCTCATCCCGGGGCTGATCTCGGCTTCGAGGGTGATGCTCACGGCGAGCGGGAGTCGCGCACTCTCACCAAGTCTGAGGAGTGGTCGGGGTCGGTGGACACCTCAATGAGCACGGGGCCGTCGGCGGCAAGCGACGAAGCCAGGGCGTCGGCCAGCGCGGAGTCGTCGTCCACCCGGTGGCCGTCTAGGCCGAAGGCCCGGGCCACCGCGGCGAAGTCATGGTCGCCGATGTCCACGGCGGTGCGGCGGTCTGGCCCTTGGAAGTCGTAGACGTTGCCCAGCATCCGGTTGTTGAGCACCAGAAACGTGACCGGCAGGTCGTACTCCACCGCGGTGGCCAGGTTGTGCAGCGACATCAAGAACCCACCATCGCCGCTGATCGACAGCACCCTTTCGCCGGGATGGACCATGGCGGCGGCCAGTGCCGCGGGCGGACCCCAGCCCATGCCCAGGTGCCCGCCGGGTAAGTGCAGCCGTCCGGGGGTGCGGGCCTCGAGGTAGTGGTAGGCGAAGATCCGATTGTTACCCGCGTCGAGGGTGATCCGGCCGTCGGACGGCCACACTTCGTTCAGCACCTGCATCACCCGTTGGGGCGGCACCGGGCTGGCCGACTCATGCAGCACGGGGGGGTCCTCGGCCCTCGACTTGATGGCGGCAAGGTCGGCCCATCGATCGGCGGCCAGGTCTTCGTGAACGCCCACCGCGGGCACCAGCTCAGCTAGCAGGGCTCCCACCTCGGCGTGCACCCCCAGTTCCACCGGGAAGCTCACTCCCAAGTTGGCGGCCTCGATGTCCACCTGCACGATCCGCTGGCGGTCGGCGTCGAGCCAGGTGGGCGACTCCACCAGGGTGTCGTGGGGGTTGAGGCGAGAACCCAGCACCACCACCGCATCGGCCTGAGCTAGCAGCTCGAAGGCCCCCTGCCAGCCAAACGGGCTGAGCGGCCCGCCGGCCCACGGGTGGTCGTCGGCAATCACCCCTCGGGCCTTGGCGGTGGTCACCACCGGGGTCGCCGCCCGCCGGGCCAAGGCGTCTAACTGGTCGTAGGCCTGTGCCTGGTGGATGCCGTTGCCGGCCACAATCACCGGCCGTTGGGCCTCCGCCAGCAGCTCGGCCACCGCGGCTACCGCAGGGGTGTCGGGCCGAGGAGGGGCGACCGATGTCACACGAGTCCGCCCGTACAGGCGGGGGTGGCGGGCTTCGTCGGTGCGGCGGAAGATGGCGTCGAGTCGGAACACCACGGCGGCCGGACCGGGTCGGCCCGAGGTGGCGTGGTGGATGGCCAGCTCCACCGCGTGAACCGCCTCGTTGGGGGTGGTGGCCACGCTCATGTATTTGGTCATCCCGGAAAGGATGCGGGGCAGGTCCACCGACCCGTGGTCGCCGGTGGTGCCCTGGGTGGGGGCGTGCTGGGGGATGCCGTGGTCGGTCATCTCGGTGAGGACCAGCATGGGGGTGCCCGACAGAAAACCCTCCATGAGTCCGAATCCCCCAGAGGAGGCGGCGAACGGCCCCTGGCCGGTGAACACACCGGGACGGCCGGTGAGCCTCCCGTACATGTCGGCCATGACAGACGCTTGGTGCTCGTGGGCCGCTCGCACGCTCTCGATGCGGTCGGCCACCGTGCGCAGGCCGTCGAACACCTTGATGGAGTAGCCCCCCGGCACCCCGAAGACGTGGGTGATGCCGGCGTCGGCCAGCACCTCGGCGATGGCGATTCCTGCGGGGGTCCCGTCGCTCATCAGCCAGAAAGGAGATGCTTGGCCGTCATGCGCTGCCGATCCAGTGCCCGGCGTTCACGTCCAGTGAAGCCCCAGTAATGGGCAGCGCCAGGTCGGACGCCAGAAATAGGACTGACCCGGCAATCTCATCGGCGTCGGGGAGGTACTTGAGAGCGGTCTCCCCCGCGGTCTCGTCGTAAACCACCTGGTAGTCCACTCCCCGAGCATCGGCTTGGCCCTGAAGGAAGTTGCGGACCGCGTCGGCAAAGATGTAGCCGGGCAGAACGCTGTTCACCCGGATGCCGTCGGGGCCCAGCTCCTTGGCCATGATCTTGGTGATGTTCTCCAACGCGGCCTTGGAGCTGCTGTAGGCCCCCCAACCGGCTTGGCGGATGCGGATCGACATGGTGTTGACGAAGATGACCCGCCCGGCCCCCGAGTCCCGCAGGGCGGGGATGCAAGCCCGGGTCATGTTCAACGATCCGAAGAAGTTCACGTCGAAGACGTTTCGCCAGCGTTCCAAGTCGGCGTCCTCAACGTTGATGACGGGGAAGCCGTCGTTGAAGGCGTTGTTCACGCAAATGTCCAGCCGTCCCAGCTTCTCCACTGCGGTGTCGGCCAGCGCCTGGCACTGAGCGGGGTCGGTGATGTCGGTGGACTGCCACACCGTCCGGCGGCCCATCGCCTCGATCTCGGCGGCCAGCGGCTCCATCACCTCGGTTCGGCGGGCACCCATCACGATGTCGGCCCCCTCTTGGGCGAATAGCCGGGCGATCTCGATGCCCAGGCCGGGCCCAATGCCCGACACCAGCGCCACCCGTCCAGCCAGCATGTCGCCCATCGCTCTCCTCCGTTCCCAGCAGTGCGGTGCCGGGATTGTCCCAGCCTCGCGGTGTGCGTCCTAGCTTCGCGCACCTCACACTCGACTCCCCTGCCGTGGAGGGCCGCTGGTACTTTCGTCGGGCGGGGACAGGATGAGCACGGCATTTGGTATCGACATAGGAGGCAGCGGCATGAAGGCCGCGCCGGTGGATCTCAGCACTGGCCAACTGGCCGACAAGCGCTTTCGTCTGCCCACCCCGAAGCCGGGCGTTCCCGACGAAGTAGCAGACGTGGTCTACGAACTGGTGACGTCGTTCGGGTGGACCGGGCCAGTGGGCTGCGCTTTTCCTGCCCCAATCGTCGGCGGCACCGTCAAGTGGGTGGCCCATTTGGACGACTCGTGGGCCGGGGTTGACATCGCTGAGACGATGAGCAATCGGATCGGCGCTCCTGTGACGATCATCAATGATGCCGACGCCGCCGGAATCGCCGAGATGACCCACGGTGCCGGAGTGGGCCGGAAGGGGACCGTGTGCTTTACCGCCTTCGGCACCGGGATCGGCAGCTCGGTGTTTGTGAATGGGAATCTGGTGCCGAACACCGAGTTCGGCCATCTCTACCTGGCCGGACACGACAAGGATGTGGAGGTGTGGACCGCGGCCAAGGTTCGCACCCGAGAAGATCTGGATTGGGCGACCTGGGTGGGACGGGTGAAGCAGTATTTGGGGCACCTCGAAAAGATCATCTCGCCCGGCCTGTTCATCCTGGGCGGCGGGATCAGCAAGCAATTCGACGAGTGGGGGCCCCTGCTGGACATCGATACCGAAGTTGTCGTCGCCGAGATGCGCAACAACGCCGGAATTGTCGGTGCAGCCATGGCGTCGGTCGGCGCAGGCGTGGCCCGCTCGGGGACCAGCTGAGTCCTCGGCCGACCGGATAACCACCCCACATGCTGAACTGGTACGCCCACCTGGTCACCCGCTCGCCATGGCGCACGATCGCGGTGGTGGCGCTCATCACCGTCGCCATGCTGCCGGGGGTGGCATTGACCACCGAAGAACCCGATGCGATGGGGTCGTTCGTGCCCGCGGGAAGCGACCTTGCTCGGGCGGTAACCGAGTTGGAAGACCGATTTCCCGAATCGGGTGCATTCACCAGCGCGCAGATCGTGGCGCGGGGCGACGTCACCTCTCCCGACGCCATTCGGGAACTCATTGCCCGCTCGGAGATGGCCCTGGCTCACCCCGAGGTCGCGCCTTTCGTTCCCCAAGACGGACAGCCAGTAGTCCGCAGCTATGCCCATTTGATCGTGGCTCTGTCCGGCGTGCCCCCAGCCCAGCTCACCGCTGAGGATGTAGCTCGGGCGCTGGCGATCGATCCAGCCGATGATCCCCGAGCGGCCCGGTTCGAACAGCTGCTTGGCGAGAACGCCGGCTTGGGCCAGGTCAGGCTTCAGCAGATCGACCTTCCCGATCTGGGGTGGTTCGACGCCCTCTTGGCGGTCAACGACGTGATCCAGGCTGGCGACTATGGGCCCGACGCCTCGGCCCGCACCCTGTCCAACGCCCGGTTCCAAGAGGGTGCCCAGCAGGCGCTGACCGACAGCGGGTTCCTATTCCCCCTGGCGCTGGTGGTGATGGTGGTAGTGCTGGCCGCGCTGTTCCGCTCCCCGGCCGACACCGCAGTCACCATCATCGGCGTGATTCTGACCGCTCTGTGGCAGATCGGCCTGTCGGGCTACCTCGGCCCTGACGGCTTGGACAAGATCAACGGCATCACGCCCATCAGCATCATCGTGCCAGTGCTGTTGGTGGGTCTGACAGTGGACTATTCGCTCCAGATCGTGTCTCGCCGCCGGGAAGAGCGGGATGCCGACCCGAGGCAGGCCACCAGCCGGGCAGTGTCGATCACCGGCGCGGCCATCGGCTTGGGGGCGCTGACCACAGCCCTCAGCTTCTTGACCAACCTGGCCAGCCCCCTGTCTCCCATCCGGGACTTCGGGATCCTGGCGGCCTGCGGCATCATCGCCGGGTTCTTCATAATGACCTCTCTGGTGCCTGCGGTGAGGATGCTGGGCGACCGCCGGCGGTTGTTCCGAGGGCAGCCGCTGAGGACCCGTCAGGTAATCGACTCGATACCGGGCGTGCGCCGCTTGCTGGTGCCGACCGTGGTCCGTTGCGCCCGTCATCCCAAGCTCACGCTCTTGGCCGTGGCCGTGCTGGCCGGCGCGGCGGTGGCGGGAGGCATCAACGTGAACACCGAGTTCAAGGAAGACGAATTCTTGCCCGAGGACTCCGAGGTGGTGCAGGACATCCGGCTGGCCCGCGATGAGGTTGGCGGGCTGAGCACCACGATCACCGGAGTGGTCATCACCGACCTCGATGACCCGGCAGCGGCCCGAGCCCTGGTGGCGTTGGACGACCGGCTGCGAGGCCCGGGGCCCGGATCGGGCGGGTCGGCGCCTTCGGATTTGGAGCAACCCATACATGTGGTCGGCGTGGGCGGCAGCACGCTGGTATCGCTGGCCGCTGATACGGTGCCCAACGCCCGAGCGATGCTCACCCAGGGGTCATCCGATGAGCTGGCTGAGCTGTACCGCCAGGTGTCGGAGGCCGCCCCCGACGACTTTGCCAAAGTCGCCTCGCTTGCCGATTCGTCGGGGAATGACGTGACCGTCATCCCGATTCAGGCCTATTTCGGGAGCGACAGCGATGCCCGCGATCTCTACAACGCGTCTGGCGACCTCTGGGCAGATGGGGCGCCCGGAACTTTCACAGTGACGGGGGCCCAGATCAACCCAGGGGTAACAACCAACGCGGTGGCCCGCAGCCAGACCACGGCCACGTTCATCACCGTGCTGACCGCACTCGCCCTGCTCACGGTGTACTTCTGGCGAGCCCACCGCCGCCCGCTGCTGGGGGTGATCACCGTGGCCCCCATCGTGGTGGTGCTCATGCTGCTGCTAGGGCTGATGTGGGTGTTGGGCATCAATTACAACGCGCTCACCGCGCTGTTGACGTCGCTCACCATCGGTATTGGCGTGGACTACACCATCCATTTCGCCCACCGGTATCTGCATGAGCGCGAGCAGGGGGCACCGATCACCGAAGCTCTGACAACCACGGCCAACAGCGTGGGCGGGGCGCTGTTCGGGTCGGCCACCACCACCGCACTGGGTTTCATCGTGCTGGCCTTCGCCCCGCTGCTGGTGGTTAGCCAACTGGGGATTCTGATTGCCATTACCGGGATCTTGTCGATGATGGCCGCGGCGATCATCCTGCCCTGCCTGCTGGTGCTGGCCGACCGCCGCACCCAGCCGGGATAGGGTCCGGACGTGTCTTTTGCTGTTGACGGCTCAGTTGCGGTTGTCACCGGGGCCACTCGGGGCATCGGCCGCCAGATTGCCTTTTTGCTGGGACGGGCCGGCGCCAGACTGGTGGTGGTGGGCCGAACTGGGTCCGATGACCCCGATGCCGTACTGCCGGGGTCGCTGCCCGAGGTAGTGGCCGCGCTGGGCGAAGAGGGAATCGAGGCCCGCATCGTGCAGGCCAACCTGACCTCGCCCGACGACACCGCCCGCATCGTGGACCGCACCCTGGAGTGGTATGGAGGCTGCGACATCCTGGTGAACAACGCGGGCTACACCTCCAACGGCCCGATCATCGACGTGCCCTGGTCGCGCTGGGAGCGGGCCTTCCGGGTGCAGGTGGTGGGCCCGATGCAGCTCTGCCAGGGGCTGGTGCCGGGGATGCTGGAGCGGGGATCGGGCCGGGTGCTCAGCGTGAGCTCGGGGTCGGCCACCGCCATCAGCTCCAACCTGTCGCTCTACTCCACCTCCAAACAGGCTATGGAGCGGTGGAACGCCTCCATGCACCTGGAGTTGGGCGGCCGGGGGGTGGCCTTCAACGTGCTGCGGGTGGACCACATCGTGTCCACCGAAGGATGGTGGCACGTCTACAACACCCAGGGCGCCGAGATCGCCACCGGTGGGGCCGGCCTGGACACCCTGAAGACCCCGGAATACACCGCAGAATGCGCCGACTGGATGATCCGCCAGCCCGACGACTGGAGCGGCCACGTTCTGGGCTTCGACGACATCGCCGGCCTGGGCGGACCCTGAACTCAGAACACTTCCCTTACTCCTCAACCACCCAAATGAGACATCAAGTGTACTGGATCTCCCTCCACTGTCGCTGCCACTCATATAATGCCACCATGTTGTCCATCCAATCCCAACGCTCACACCTGGGCCCTACCGAGCAGCCAACCACAACCTCATCATGATTCGGCAAGCATATTCAACCCATATGGGTAAAGCTTACTGGGGACGTGTGGAAGAATTTCTTCACGATCAAATCGCCAATTCCCTGAAGGGGGAGATCCAACTAATTCTGACCAGTCCTCCGTTTCCCTTGAATAAACGAAAAGCTTACGGGAATCTACAGGGCACAGAGTACCTTGAGTGGATAACCTCCGTAGTCGCAAATACTGTCGAATTCCTCAAGCCTAATGGATCATTAGTAATTGAACTCGGGAATGCCTGGGTGCCACGCTCTCCCGAAATGTCAACACTCCCCCTTGAGACCCTCCTATCTATTAAAGAAAAGACTGGCTTCTCCCTTTGTCAACAATTCATTATCCAAAACCCTGCCCGACTTCCCAGCCCCGTGCAGTGGGTAAATGTTGAACGAATACGAGTAAAGGACACATTCACACATGCGTGGTGGCTCGCTCCAACGCCTAGGCCACATGCGGACAACCGGAACGTACTCATAGAATACAGCGAATCCATGAAAACATTGCTTGCAAAACAGCACTACAATGCCGGTAATCGCCCCTCCGGTCATCGGATTGGATCAAAATCCTTTCTCTCCAATAACGGAGGAGCGATACCCTCAAATGTCCTAACTGCTTCCAATACCACATCCATGGGCAAATATCAACAGGTTTGTCGGCAAAATAATCTCCCCATTCATCCAGCAAGGATGCAACCCGAAGTGGTGGAGTTTTTTGTAAATTTTCTGACAGAACCTAATGATTTAGTTCTGGACCCGTTTGGAGGAAGCAATACAACAGGCTACGTGGCAGAATCACTAGCTAGGAATTGGATATCAATAGAAACCGATTTCGACTATATCCGAGGGTCAACTGCGCGATTCGACTCGGTCCAATGGAATCTATCTCCTGAGGAGATCGGCCAAGATACGATATTAACATGACAAAAATGCTTGCAGATGGCAGCGTATACCGCCGAAGCCACCCCTCTCACCTTCGACGCTTTGAACTTCAAGATGCTCTCACTTACAATGCCACGCATCTTCTTCCAGGACTCTTAGTAACCAAGTCCAATTTAGTCAAGTACTTCAACAACCAAGAAGTGCCCATCGATATCATTGCTTTGGACCCACAAGGTGAGAAGTGGTGGGTAGGAATCATTGTGACATCAATCAAGAACTTTGACCTAGACGTGCTCGTACCAATATTCGCCATGCGTCGTCTTACCTATTTGGTTTCCGAAGCCTCCGACATAGCAACATCTTTGTCTGTCGATGACGATGAATCGATCAAGGACATTATTCTCAATACAACTCCAGATGTCGTAGCTTTTGTTAGCAATCCAAATCCTCAATGGTTTGAACAAATGCACAACCAAGAGGGGATTCTAGCAGTTTTGGAGGTTTTTTCTGAGGAAGCAGACACAAGAATCCTGCGACTCAATGGCAATATACCCGCTGCACAGGGTTCATACTTTTCAGCTTGTGCTCCCCTTCCTGAACTCCCCCATGTATGGCGGCTGGAGGGAACAGCCGACAGATGGCCGTCACATAATGTGGTCGTAGAGTGGGAGGGAGATCGCATAGAGCCAACATTCACGCCTTCTGGCAATGACATGTTGCTCAAATTGCCATCTACATGTCACCTACCTTTTGGAACCGCTTATTCGCTATGGCGGATCACTACTGACCATTTTATTCTTCGCTCGGAGGACTCCATATGACCACCTTTGATTTAGATCACGGTGCCATCCGTTCATATAAACGACTTTCCTACACGACATGGCACGCGTTAGCAGAGTTTGTAGATAATTCGACTCAAGCCTTTTTTGACAATGAGGAAGAACTGGGCCCCATATTGGACCAGGAACATAGCCGATTGCAAGTAGACATTTCTTACGATAACGCCGCTCGTCGTCTTACAATTTCCGATAATTCCATCGGAATGGACACCGATACTCTGGACAGAGCGATGACCGTAGGCCTACCACCGCCGAATCCTTCGGGGCGGTCTAGATACGGCATGGGCATGAAGACAGCCGCGTGTTGGTTCGGTGATTTTTGGACGGTCACGACTACTCGACTTGGAGCGGATGTAGAACTCACGGTCACGGTCGATGTTGAGCACATTGCAGAGGGAAACGCGGAACTGCCTGTGACAACGCGACCTGTAGACCCTAGTACTCACTACACAGTAATCGAGATCAGTCAATTACACGTGTTGTTCTTGGGCAGAAGGCCGAGCAAGACCAAAGATTATCTCGTATCCATATACCGAGAAGATCTACGAAGCGATCGTCTGGAACTGTTTTGGCAGGGTGATCAACTTCAATGGCAGGAACTAGGTCGCCAATTCCTACTAGGACCTGACGGCCAGGAATACCGAAAGCAGGTCTCCTTTAATATAGGGGACAAGACAGTTTCGGGCTGGGTCGGAGTTTTATCACCTGGCGGGCGAGCCCTCGCTGGGTTCTCCATGTTCCACAGCGGCCGAATGGTTAGGGGGTATCCGGACTCATGGCGTCCACAGGAAGTATTCGGCCAAGAGGAGGGATCCAATAACCTAGTAAACCAACGGCTAGTAGGTGAGTTTCACCTTGACGACTTTCCGGTGACCCATACGAAGGATGACATTTTGTGGTCAGATGAAGAGGAATTGGCGGTGGAGCGAACGATATATTCCGAAATATCTGACTATTTGCACATAGCTGAACACACTCGTCTTCGAGACCGGTCGGGACCTCAACGAGGAGCCATCCGCAAAGCTAGCCGTACCATCCAAGAGGACATTTCAAAGGATAGAAAACCGGCCTTTTCCCTTACGCCGGATCTCATTGAGGAACGTCGCACAGAATCAAGTGCGTTGGCGAATAGGTATTCACCATCTCAGCCGGATGTCACTGGTGAAGCTTTTGGGCGAACATTTCGGGCCTACTTCACCGATGAGGAAGGTAGCAACGCCATTTTTGCAGCCCTTAGTATTGATGACAGCAATAGCGACATTGTAGTCGTAGCAAATCTTCGACACCCCTTTCTTGACAATGTCTCTTCCTCTGAAGCACTGGATATCTATTTGCGTGGATTACTAATAGACGTGGGTACCAAAGCAGAAATTGACGGTCTAAGCAATCAGGGCCGGTGGCTTGCAGCAAAGGACCTTCTGATGCGTGCATTTGCATCAAACGGGGAAACGCAGTGATGCAGTCTATGTTTGCTTCCTATTATCCTCTCTCCAGAGAAGATAAAGCCCTCATCGGCACAGACAGTATAGTCGCATTGGATGCCAGCGCTCTTTTACATGCCTATAGACTTGCTCCCAATACTGCTATTGATTGGCTTGACATGCTCGATGCCTTGGGCGACCGCTTATGGGTTCCTCATCAGGCAGCCTTGGAATACCAGAGAAATCGCATCCGAGTCGTCGCTAGACAAGGCCAACTAGTCCGTGATACAAAGCAGGCTGTTGAGAAGGCGTTGGATTCTTTGCATGACGAGTTGCTCAGTCACAAGAGTGACATCGACCGCTCTCGAGTGCTAGATTGGATTGCCCTTAGTGATGCTGTTGGCAACGCCAAGGCAATTTTTGCTTCAATATTTGAATCAGCCGAAGCCAATGTGGTGGATATCACTGAAGCCGCAGCTGCATCAGACGAAATTCACTCACGGCAAACCCAGATGCTGACGGATAGGGTCGGACCTCCCCCGACGATGGACGAACTTGATGCCGCATATGCTTGGGGTAAGTGCCGGTTTGCGGAAAAAATTCCTCCTGGATTTGCCGACGAGAGTTCCAAAGGTGGTGACGACAGGCGTACTTTTGGAGATTTGATCATTTGGTTTCAATTGTTGGATCGAGCTGCATTGGCCGAGCTTCCAGCTGTGTTGGTTACCCAAGATAAAAAGGAGGATTGGTGGAGAAAAGAGGCCGGGCAAACTCTTGGACCACTTCCGGCACTTCGTGAGGAATTTGCCAGCAGAGTTGGCCAACCCTTTTGGCTTTATACCGTTGCTGGCCTTATGCGGAGTGCCGAACACTTTGGTCTAGTACCCGCGAGATGTGAAGCTGTAAATGATGCAGAAGCTTTGGAACTTGAGCGGCCAAATGCGCATGAGGTTCACGATACCCGACAGAGATTGGGCGAGTTTGTCCAAGCTCTAGAACAGTTCGCGGATCCCAATTTGATTCCTGACGACGAACTCCGAGAACACATCCTTCCATTACTCGCCAATTGGGTGGAGGCTGAGTTGGCCTGACAGGACTAGTATGCATCGTGT
This sequence comes from Candidatus Poriferisocius sp., assembly GCF_965204015.1. Lineage (GTDB taxonomy): Bacteria > Actinomycetota > Acidimicrobiia > Acidimicrobiales > Bin134 > Poriferisocius. The sequence continues at coordinate 900,087 of NZ_OZ241965.1, forward strand.
TACCCTTAGAGGATTTCCCTGTTGGGACCTGCGAGATTGTCCTGCAACCTGTCATTTGGATTTGAGCCTTGACTTTGCCTGGTTCCTTTATTTGTCAATTGCACGACGTAGCAGTTTTTCCGCTTCTGGAGACTTCTTCCAGTTACGAGATGATGCTCGCCAATACGTTTCGAACGCCTCCACTGTTCTAAATTCACCCTCTCCAGCTGTGAGCTGTCCGATACTTTGCACTGAGCCTATGTACTCCCGCGTAGCTGAAGCCCGCTTCGTAGAAGCAATCCGCCAAGATTCGTGAACTATCATCTGGAGATCGCTGATGCGCTCTGGTCGACTTTTGAGAAAGTTATAGATTGCTACGACGGCGAAGTGTTCGGCATAGTCATCAAACGGGCGCAAGATCCCTGAGAAGTTGAGCGTTGGCCAGAGAAAATAAGTATTACCTGTGTACAGGGCGATGCGGTTTTGCAGGGATGTACCAGACTTTGCTCGTCGGGCGCATTTGATGTCGACGGCATAGCATCTATCACCGAATGCCGGGCCACTCAGTTCCAAATCCGGGTAAGAGCGCTCTGTACCAAGTCGGATTTCTACTCCTGGGGTACCCGCGGCAGCCGTCACAAGGTGCTCGCGTAGCTCAATTTCAATGAGGTTCGCCAGCGCAGCCGGTTCTGTCGGTAATGGCAGGAGATGGCCCCGTTGGAGGAGCTGCTCTTTGAGGTCCTCGGGTCCAGCTGCCTGGACCGGCCACTGCTCTTGGCCGCTCCTGAGGCGGAAGATCCCGAGCGCCGACTGCTCCCATCCGTTGACTTGATCACGAAGCCAGTCCAGCGGAGATCCCATATCAGGCCAACACTTCCGCCCGGAACTCAAGGCCTTGGCATCTGGGATGAGTGTTGGTGATTGAGGTCTCGACGATTGCCTCGGCTACTCGACGAGCCAGCAGCGGAGGGACGGCGTTACCAAGTTGAGACTGGACGGAGGTGCGCTTGCCAACGAAGGCAAAATCATCTGGAAACGTAAAGAGACGGCGAAGCTCGGGGACCCGCAAGCGACGGTTCTCCCAGTGGAAAGGCCCAACATTGGGCCCTGGCTGCGCCTGAATGGTCGGCGAGGGGCGGTTGGGGTCCAGCTTAAGCAGAAACGACCAATAGCGCGATCTCCACTCGAATAAAGGATCAGGGTGGCCACGTCGATCCGTGAAATGCAGATAGTTGTCGCCCGGTGGAATCTCTGGCAGCAGATGTCCCCACTTGCCCCGAACTGTCTCGCTTCGCTCAGGAGCAGAAACCAAGCCTGCAAGAGCCTTACCAGCGGTTACATGGGGCAAGGGACCACCATCGGTATGGCGTCGCTCCCATTGCCCATGATGGCTTGGGAACGGCAGGTCGGGAATTGGTTGGCCTTCTTGGGAACCGACGATGAATAGCCGCGGCCGCAGTTGCGGCACGCCATAGTCAGCCGCGTTAAGCACTTTCCAGCGATGGCTGTATCCGGCAGCTTCGATCTCCGCCAATAATCGGGCAAAGGCAGGACGACTGGCTTTATTGCGAAACGTGAGGGCATAGACGTTCTCGAGGATGAACCACCGGGGCCGGGCTTCGGCCAGTACCCGGGTATAGGCCTGAAGCAAGCTCGCGGCCGGGTCAGCGCCATCCCGCTTCCAGTCCAACCAGAAACCCGACTTGGAAAACGCAGTACATGGAGGCCCGCCCACTAACAGATCGGGCCTGTCCCGAGAGCTAAACCCGCCTGCGGCCAAGATGTCGGCTGTGGACACCCCCTGATCAATACCGGTGGCCAGCGGATACAGGTCTGCTCTCAACACCTCGCGCAAACCGGAGAAGAATATTGGCGCGTTCTTCTCCATTGTGTCGGCAGCATCGTCATCCCACTCGACGGCCACGGTGGTACGGAAACCGGCCTGCTCTACTCCTAGGTCCAATCCACCAGCGCCGGAGAAGAGTGAGATGGCCGTGCCGAACTCCACAACCCCAGTTTGGCGCGTGCCGCCATGCGACTGGCGCATCTCCTGCCAGTTGGCAAAATCCAGACCAAGCTGCCCATTTGGGCGATTCGAACTCTCATCCCAACAAGTCAAGGCTGTAATTCATACCAGCAGGGTGTGACACATCTACCGGGTGCAGGAAGCCAGAATCAAGTGCCGTAACGGCGGGTTGGGGACGCCTAGTAGTTGCTGCGGGATTCGATGAACAGGCTGGCGTTGCTCAGGGCGCACAGGCCGGTCTCGTCGAACAGTCGGGCTCGGGATTGGCCGATGCCGTCGGGGTCGGCCCAGGTCTCGGCATCAATGCCGATGTGCTCGCTGGTGGGATAGCGCACCACGTGGATGGTCAAGTCGGTGTTGATGGACACGTATTGATCGAAGGGCAAGAAAGCCCCCAATCCGCTGGTGAAGTCGGCCATGGCCATCAGATTGACCAGCGGCGATGTCTCTTCGCCCCTCACAAATGGCACCAACAGGCGAACCCAGGTCTTGCTGGGGGTTCCTCCCCGGTTGCTGCCGACCACCCGGTCGAACTCCACCACGTGGGGAAAGCCCTCGGGCATCGGCGCCCGGGGATTGAGCCCCAAAGGCCGTCCGGCGCTGCCCGGCGGAGGGGGCAGCGGAGCATCGGGCTGGCGGTCGGGGAAGGTCTCGATTTCAGCTCCAGTACGAACCGACACGGCCACCGCAGAAGCCACCAGCAGGTCGCCATCGTGCAGTTCGGCTCGAACGGTTTGGATCCGCTTGCCGGTGCGGAGCACCTCAGTGGAGATGGTCAGCGGCTTTAGCGGAACACGTCGGAGCATGTCCAGGGTGAAGCGGGCCACTCGCATGGGCACCGGCGTCGACACCTGCTCCACCGCCCGAGCCAGTACTCCGGCCACCGCACCGCCGTGCTGGACACCCGGATCCCATGGCCCCTGGGCGTTGATGGAGGGGACGACGGTGTCCCCGTCTAAGTGGAAAATGGCATCGTCGCCCACAAAAGGGGCAACGTAGTACCACTCTGCCCAATGGCACGAGACGAAACAGACGGGAGACTCCGATGAGGCTCTGGGACGAAACAATCGAGGGTTACCGCCCCGAGGCACAGAAAATGCTGGCTGGTCTTGCCGAGGCCTTTCCCGCAGCCCAATTCGGGCGCGACCTCCCCGATGACCCCGTGGCCCGAGCCCAGATCCAGCGCCAGAACATTTTGGCTGTCGAACCTGAGCCGTCGCCCATGGCCGTGGAGTCGACTATCCCGGGCCCGGCTGGCGACATCCCCGTACGGTTGTTCGTGCCCGAGGAACCCAAAGCCATGTTCCTGCACATCCACGGCGGCGGCTGGGTTCTCGGCCGTCCCCAAATGAGCGAACCAAGAAATGAGTACCTGGCCACACACCACGGGCTGGCCGTTTTGTCGGTGGACTACCGGCTGGCCCCCGAGCACCCCTACCCCGCCGGGCCCGACGACTGCGAGGCGGCCGCAGCCTGGATGCTGGAGCACGGCCCCGAGCGCTGGGGCACCGACCAGATGTTCATCGGCGGCGAGTCGGCCGGCGGGCAACTCGCCGCAGCCACGCTGTTGCGAGTGCGGGACCGCCTCGGTGCCATCGACCGGGTCCTCGGCGCCAACCTGGTTTTCGGCTGCTACGACCTGCGGGGCACCCCGTCGGCCTTCGGAAACGGCGGCAATCCAGACGTGATATACCCGGAGGGGCTTCAGTTCAATATCGAGTCGTTCACGCCGGGCATGTCCGATGCCGAGCGGCGCGACCCCGACGTGTCGCCTCTGTTCGCCGACTTGTCTGGTCTGCCCCCTTGTCTGGTGTCGGTGGGCACATTTGACCACTTGGCCGACGACTCCTATTTCTTCGCCGTCCGGATGGCCGCTGCCGAGTCACCGGTAGAGCTTGCCGTCTACCCCGACTCCCCCCACGGTTTCATGAACTTCCCTTCCGAGATGACCAAAGCCCACGCCAAACGCATGGACACCTGGATCGCATCGCTGATGCCCTGAGGCCGCTCAGCAGTCCAAGTTCACTCTGCCCGACGACACGAGACGAAACAGACAGGAGATACCGATGAAGCTCTGGAACGACACGATCGACGGATATCGCCCGGAGGCCCTGGACTTGTTGGAGTACCTGCACTACACCGGCGACGACGACGCCGACCTGCCCGACGACCCGGTGGCCCGGACCCAGATCATGCGGCAGAACTTGCTGGCCTTTGAACCCGAACCGTCGTCGATGGCCGTCGAGTCGACCATTCCGGGACCGGCCGGTGAGATCCCGGTGAGGATGTTTGTGCCCGACGAGCCCAAGGCCATGTTCTTGCACATCCACGGCGGCGGCTGGATTCTGGGTCGGCCGAACATGTCCGACCCGGGCAATGAGGACATAGCCCAGCGCCACGGGCTGGCCGTTTTGTCGGTGGACTACCGGCTGGCCCCCGAGCACCCCTACCCCGCCGGACCCGACGACTGCGAGGCAGCCGCGGTCTGGCTGCTGGAGCACGGCCCCGAGCGCTGGGGCACCGACAAGATGTTCATCGGCGGTGAGTCGGCCGGCGGGCATCTGGCGGCGGCCACCCTGCTGCGGGTGCGGGACCGCCTCGGCGCCATCGACCGCATACTGGGGGCCAACTTGGTGTTCGGCTGGTACGACCTGCGGGGCACCCCGTCGATCTTCGGCAACGGCGGTAATCCCGACATGCTGAGTCCGGCGGGGTTGCAGTTCATGATCGAGTCGTTCACCCCGGGGATGTCCGACGCCGAGCGCCGCGACCCCGACGTGTCACCCCTGTTCGCCGACCTCTCCGGCTTGCCTCCCTGCTTGGTGTCGGTGGGCACCTACGACCACCTGCTGGACGACTCCCTGTTCTTCGCCACCCGATTGGCTGCGGCAGAGTCGCCGGTGGAGCTGGCCGTCTATCCCGACTCCCCCCACGGCTTCATGGCGTTGCCCTCCGAGATGACCAAAACCCACGCCGCCCGCCTCAACACCTGGATCGCCTCTCTGATGCCCTAGCGATACGTCCGATCAGTCGTCAAAATCCTCTTGGTCCAGCACCATGTCCCAACGGTCGCTGCAGTCCGAACAGCGATAGGCCACAGTGTCGCCGGGCACAGGCGGGTCGTCCTCGGGCCAGTGCGTGATCCGGTGGCACCACCCCCCGCAATCCACACACACGATCCGATCAGGGATCACCAGTCCAGTGTGCCACCCCCGACTGGCAATCCCGTCGACCCCTCAAGAGGCTTTGAGAAACACCTCAAATCTCTCAGCTAGGAGATCGCGGTCGGGCTTGGCCGCCCGCTGGCGTGGTACATGGAGAGGCGAGTCGTGCAAGTCTTGAATGGCGTGCCTCAATGTCGGACCGTCTGAGTCGTCCAGCACATCTGGTCGAATCTTGACCTGGTAGTCCGGACTAATGCCAAGGAGGTGACTGTCATAGGCAGCGTGGTGGATCTTGCACATTGAGATGCCGTTCGTGACCACCGGCTCGCCACCTTCAGAATCCGCCCGGATATGTGCAGCATCCAGCAGCTCCGGATATCGGAGAGCACAAATCCCACACCGCGATTCGTACGCAGTTATCACTCGGGCCCGAAATACCGGCTGATGCAGCCTCCTCTTGGCTACAACGTCGGCATATCTGCGATGGAGGGATAAGTCAACCACATCAGATTCTGCCCATCTCATTCTTTGTTCTTCATCCAAGGCCACCACGAACTGCATCTCGTTGAACTCTTCGGCCACCAAGTAGACGGGAAAGACGGGCAGATATGTGCTCGGAGCCACTCCCTGGAACCAAATCAGCGGAACCTGCCGCTCACAGGCCAGGCGCAGCGCTCGGTTGGTGTAGCGCTGCGGATCGAGGCCATCCCACTTGTACCGCATGAATCCATCTGAGCCTGGATGATCGTCATAGGGACGGCTGGCTGGATCTGCAGCAAATGCAGTGGAGATGGACAGCGCTGACTCCAGCACCTTGGGCTTGTGAATTCCCATCTGTGGATGCCGCAGGGGAAATCGCTGGCCACGAAACTCGAATCCTCCCAAGAGGTCATTTCTATGAGCAAGCCCACCAGTCCGCAAGATGAGGTTACGGAGATAGGCAAAGGCTGATAGCCGCAACTCCTGATCTAGTGAGGCATCTAGCTGCACAGAGGGATGCAGACTAACGCATTGTCACTTTTGCAGTCTCCCCTCCACAACACGACGTAGGAGCTTCTCTGCTTCAGGGGACTTCTTCCAACTCCGTGCCGGTGCCCGCCAGTAGGCTTCAAATGCCTCGACAGAATCGAATTCGCCTTGCCCCGCCTGCAATTTCTCGATGTCTTGGATCGAGCCTATGTACTCCCGTGTGGCTGAGGCCCGCTTGGTCGAGGCGATCTGCCATGACTCGTGGACCATCAGTTGTAGATTGCTTATTCGCTCCGGTCGTTCCTTGTGGAAGTCGTAAATCACAACAACCGCCAGGTGGGCGGCATATTCATCGAATGGGCGCAGAATCCCTGAGAAATTAAGCTGCGGCCAGAGGAAATAGGTGTTACCCGTGTACAGGGCGATGCGGCTCTGTAAGGACTTTCCGGATTTAGCTCGACGAGCGCACTTGATGTCAGCCGCGTAGCAATCCTCCCCAAAAGCCTCGCCACTCAGTTCCAGGTCCGGGTAGGAGCGCTCCGTACCAAGTCGGATTTCCACACCCGACGAAAGACCAGCAGCGGTGACGAGATGCTCGCGAAGCTCTATCTCAATCAGGTTCGCGAGAGCTGCAGGTTCAGTTGGTAGCGGCAGCAGGTGGCCTCTCTGCATGAGCTGCTGTTTGAGCTCCTCGGGCCCGGCTGCCCGTACCGGCCACTGCTCATGGCTGCCCCTGAGGCGGAAAATCCCAAGAGCTGATTGCTCCCAGCCCTCAAGCTGATCTCGTAGCCAGTCCACCGGGGAGTTCATGTCAGATCAATGCCCCACTCGATATCGCAATTCCTACCTCCCACTGCGGGCACTGATCAGGCGAACCTCAGCGACTGCTTCGGCGACTCGACGAGCCAGTAAAGGCGGGACCGCGTTACCGATTTGTGACTGCACAGATGAGCGCTTTCCAACGAAATCGAAATCGTCCGGGAAGGAGAAGAGGCGGCGAAGCTCAGGAACCCGCAGACGGCGGTTCTCCCAATGGAATGGCCCAACGTTGGGACCCGGCTGGGCCTGGATCGTGGGAGACGGTCGATCAGGGTTCAGTTTGAGCAGAAACGACCAGTAACGAGACCGCCACTCAAACAGTGGCTCGGGATGGCCGCGTCGAGCGGTGAAGTGGAGATAGTTGTCACCTGGTGGGATCTCGGGAAGCAAGTGCCCCCACTTGCCCCGCACCGCTTCACTCGGCTCAGGGCTGATGATGAGACCTTCAAGAGCCTCACCGGAGGTGACATGGGGCAGTGGTCCGCCGTCGGTCCTCCGCCGCTCCCACTCCCCGTGATGACTGGGTTCAGGTAGCTCAGGAATCGGCTCACCATTAAGGGCGCCGACAACAAACAGCCGAGGGCGCAGTTGGGGCACCCCGTAGTCAGCAGCATTGAGTACCTTCCACCGGTAGCCGTATCCAGCGGCCTCAATCTCTGCCAACAGTCGAGTGAAAGCAGGCTGGCTGGCCTTGTTGCGAAAAGTGAGGGCATAGACGTTCTCGAGGACGAACCAGCGGGGCCGAGCCTCAGCCAACACCCTTGTATAGGCCTGGAGCAGGCTGGCCGCCGGATCGGTGCCGTCGCGTTTCCAGTCGAGCCAGAAGCCCGACTTCGAGAAAGCAGTACATGGAGGCCCACCTACCAGCAGATCAGGCCGGTTCCGGGAGTCGAACCCGCCAGCTTGCAAAATGTCAGTAGTGGTTACTCCTTGGTAAGAAGCAGTAGCCAACGGGTACAAGTCAGTTCGCAGCACTTCACGAAGATCGGGGAAGAACACCGACGAGTTCTTCTCCATGGTGTCGGCCGCGTCGTCGTCCCATTCGACGGCCACGGTGGTGCGGAACCCTGCCTGCTCCACCCCGAGGTCGAGACCTCCCGCCCCTGAAAAGAGCGATATCGCTGCGCCGAACTCCACCGCCTCAGTTTGACGCGCGCCACCCGGGAACTGGCGCATACCCTGTGAGTCAGCGAAGTTCAGCCCCAGCTGAATACCTCGACGGCCTGAGTCGCTGCCCCGTGAGCTCACGGTAGTAAGTCATAGCAACTGGGTATGACACATTCGTCTGCTCATCCCTAGCGCAATTGCTCCTATTCGTCGAGGAGGATCGAGTCGGTGGTGCGGAGGTGATTGACGAATGCCTTGATCGACGCGGTGTACACCAGGACTGCCATGGCGACGCCGGGCTACGAGGGCCACCACAAATGTGAGCCAACAGGGACAAATCACTATGTTCCACTTCGTGGCTGTGTCTGAGTATGTGGTTTTCGACTTGGAAGCCAATGCCGACCAAGCCCATCCGCCGCAGCACGAGATTATCGAGATAGGCGCAGTTCTGATCCGTAACGGCGAGGAGGCGGACCGGTTACAGACCCTGGCTCGACCGGCGAGGCAACTACGCCCTCAAACACAGGAACTCACCGGGATCACCCAGGAGATGGTGAGTGATGCGCCCCCTCTGGCCGAAGCCCTGCGCTCCTTCCACCGCTTCGCTGGTAACCGACCGCTGATTGCTCACAACGGGTTCGGATACGACTTCACGCTTCTTGACGCCTCGAATCTGCCGATCCCCGACGGCCAGCGCCTCGACAGCCTAGAACTAGCCCATGTCGTTTTTCCGCGAGCCGGCAAAGGCATCAGCAGCAATGTAGATAATGGAATACCACCCAAGGGACGAAGCCTGGACGAACTGGCTAGGCACTTCTTCGGCGATCAGCCCCGCTGCCACCACCGGGCCTTGGACGATGCGCGGCTGCTGCATCGAGTCCTGATGCGGCTGCTGGATGCCATGGAAGAAGACACGCCCATGCGCTGTCTTCAACGGTGGATCTTGAACGCTGGTGACCACCCGTGGGCTGCATTCCTATCGCCCCAATCTGCACGCACTTCCCTCGCAGACGTCGTGCCGCTTCCCGAACCACCGCAGCCGCGACCACCCGCAAGACCATTCAGACCTGATGCCGTTACTGAGATGTTCCAAGCAGGCGGCACGTTGATGGGTCAAGCCCGTGAGCCCCGCAAACAGCAAACCGAGATGGCTGAACTCATTGCCCATACGCTCGATCAGGGAGGCCGCCGCCTGATCGAGGCCCCCACCGGAACGGGCAAGACCCTGGCCTACCTCACACCCGCCATCGCATATGGACAAGCCGTCCAACAGCCCGTGGTCGTGGCCCCCCATTCGAAGGTGCTCCAAGACCAGGTGATGATCACTTTGGAGGAACTCCAGAAAGACATCGGCCCGTTTACCTACGTTCTGCTCAAGGGTATGGCCAACTACATCAGCCTGGATTCACTCGACGGAGAATTGGACACCTTGGCCCCGGCTAACACCGCTCCCGACGAAAGGGACGGCATCTCCCCCTCTGCTCCTTTCAGCCATTCCGAGATCTTGGTCCTCGCCATTCTCTGCGGCTGGGTGGCGCAAACCAGAACGGGCGACTGGGACGACCTCCGCACCGGCGCCATTGAGAAGAGGATTCCCGAACTGCGCCGCATCCGCCGACTACTCAGCGTGGCCGAAGCGCCGGGCGGGCCATCCAGCTCGCCGCTCGACGAGCGGGATTTCTTTCGCCGAGCCCGCGATCTCCTGCCTCATGCCGATGTGGCTGTGCTCAACCATGCCCTGCTAGTGACATGGGACGACTGGCTGCACCATTCCAGGCACCTGATCCTCGATGAGGCCCACAACCTGGAAGACGCCGCCACCGACACTCTTTCGGCCGAGGTGTCTCAAGACGACATCGCTGATCTATGCAATTCCGTCTGGGATCCTTCGAGCCGCAGTGGGATGGCGGCCATCCTCGCCCGAGCAGCCAGGTGGCCAATCGGCGCTGAGCCTCTGAGCGCCATTTTGCGGGCAACCGAGGAGGTCCGGTCGGCGTCAGCCCAATTCGGCCCAGCCCTGGTTCACTACCTGCGAATCCGCACCGGGGCCGGACAAGAAGACTCATACCCGGTGTCATACCGAATCAAGCGGGGTGCCGACACCCGACACCCCGACTACGAGGGGCCGGTGCTGGGCACCGGCGGCCGCCTCCAAAACGCCTTGATCAAACTGGCCGATGCGTTCAACGATGTGAACCTGCCTGAGGAGTTGGCGCCCGGCTATAGGCGGCCCCGCTTGGAAGCCCGGATCGGCCGGTTGGGAACACAGGCCCGGGATACAGCAAGGATCATAGGGCAGGTGTTATGGGCCATTGAGCCTGAGGAGTGGATCGCCATCGGCGGAACCCATCACACCGAGCACGGCTGGAGATGGGAGTTGAAACGCGCCCCTGTCTCCGTGGCCGACCATCTGCGTTCGCTGTGGGACTCGCTATACACCGCCGTACTCACCTCGGCCACGCTGAGAGTGGGAAACAGCTTCGGCTACATCCTCGACACCCTGGGTTTGGGCCGCGCCGAACCCAGCGCTCTCGACAGCCCCTTTGCCTGGCTGAGCGAGAACCACATGGTGCTGCGAACCGACTATCTGCCCGCTCCCCGCTCAAGGCTCATGGAGGAGTTCAAGACATCGGCGGCCTCGGAGATTCCCCGGCTGCTGACCCTCACCGGCGGGCGGGGGCTTGTCCTCATGGCTGCTCGGTCCCGAATGGAGTTCGTGCGGGATCATGCCCGGCCGGTGCTCGACAACGAGCAGCTTCCGCTGCTGGCCCAAGGCGATGACACTGCACCCGCTCTGGTCGAGCGAATGCGGGTCGAGTTGGCCTCAAGCTTGATCGCACTGCGCTCCTTCTGGGAGGGGGTCGACATTCCCGGTGAAGCCCTGAGCCTTTTGGTGATCGAAAAAGTCCCCTTCGACTCACCCGCCGATCCTGTAGTTGGGGCGCGAACAGAGTTGATGGAACGTCGCGGCAAGGATCCGTTCGCCGACTACATCGTGCCCAAAGCCGCCATTCGCTTCGCCCAAGGCGCTGGCCGCCTGATCCGCACCGAGCACGACCGTGGGGTCACAGTGATTTTGGATAACCGACTGTGTCGAGCCGTCCCCTATCGAGACCAGATCCTGGGCACCCTCCCCGGCCCCCCTCGACTAGAGCGGGCCAACCACGCCGAAGACACCTATCAGCTCATCGCCGACCATCTCGGAGATGTGGTTTTCGATGAGGCGATGCGCCAGCGGCTCCAGGCACTGCCCAGTGCCGACCCGTGGTCAGAGTTGGACGACCTGGAACTCTCCGAGGCTGACCTCGCCGACGAGGCTGTGATCGACCAGCGCCTCGAACAAGTTCGAGAGCGCTTCGGGTTCGCGCAGTGGCGGCCCGGCCAGCGAGACACCATGCTCCGCTTTATGCGGGGCGACGATGTGCTAGCGGTGCTTCCCACCGGGTCGGGCAAGTCGGTAACTTTCCAAATTCCCGCCCTGCTGTCTCCTGGCGTGACCCTGGTGATCTCCCCCCTGGTCGCGCTGATGAACGACCAAGCCGAGAACCTCCGGGCCAGGGGCGTGGTCAAGGTGGCTGCTATCCACAGCGGTGTGCCCCAAGGGGAGTGGCGAGAAATACTGCGAAGTGCCAATCGGGGCCACTACAAGCTGCTGTATGTCAGCCCTGAACGGCTCTGGTCCCAGGAATTCGTGAGCGAGCTGTCCAAGACAAATGTGGCTCGGATTGCAGTGGACGAGGCCCACTGCATCTCCCAGTGGGGCCACTCCTTTCGGCCGGAATATGCCCGCATTCCCGAGGCCATCAAGCGGATCGCTGGGCAGCTCCGGCCTCCAATCCTAGCCGTCACCGCGACCGCCACTCCAAGGGTGCAAGAGGAGATCGCCGATCTTCTCGAATTAGACCTGCAAGGCAAACCCATTGTCCTATCGCCTGATCGACCGGAGATCCGCTACTACACCGAGCACTGCGACAATGGCCGCGACCGCGACCTGCGGGTTGTTCAGATCGTGGAGGCGTTCCGCCTCCAACCCGCCATCGTCTATGTGCCCACCCGCAGACAGGCTGCTGCCATCTCCAACCTGCTCCGTTCAGCCGGCCACAACGCCTTCGCCTACCACGGAGGTATGGACCACCCGCAGCGACAACACATTGAGGATGCTTTCCGCCACGGGGAGATCGACGTGGTGGTAGCCACCAAGGCATTCGGCATGGGGATCGACAAGCCCGACATTGCCTTGATCGTCCACCTGGAAATGCCCGCTTCTATCGAGGAGTACGTGCAAGAAACCGGTCGGGCGGCTCGGGGCGCCGCTACAGGAACGGGACCGGACACCGGCACCGCGGTCCTGTTGACCATGCCACGGGATTGCTCCGTCCACCAGATATTCATCAAGAGCTCGGCACCCCACATCGAGCAGGTGCAGCGGATTTGGGCATCGCTCAAGGCGGGCATCCATGCCTACGACCCTGAAGAACTCGCTGAGAGAGGCTTCGACGGCGACTCTGAATCAGTGAGCACGGCCCTTGCCGTCCACTACCTCCAGCAAGCTGGCGCGGTACGACGGCTTCCAGACACCGCTTGGCAAGGACGGGTCAGTGTTCTCGAAGACACCGAGCGCCTGATTGACGAACTGGAACAGGACGACCCAGCGCTAGCCCAGAGTGCCCGAAGCATCCTGGCTTTCGTCGGACAACAGGACAGCGATGGATACCACGCGCGAACTTGGGCCCAGGGGTTGGCTCGAAAGCCTTGGAAGGTGGTCGCCGACCTGTTGGAGTTGAATAAGCGGGACATTCTGGGATTCTCCGTCTGGAAGCATGCCTGGGTCTTGGAGAGAGTGCCCGATGCCAATCCCTCTTGGCCGGGTATTGAAGAGTTGGCCAAAGACCGCAGGAGCCTGGTGGAAGAAAAATCCCGTCGGGCGAAGCACCTGGCTCACGCTTCCGAAAATTGCCGACGGAAGGGAATGCTTGAGTACTTGGGGGCCGAAGCGTCAGAGATGTGCGACCGGTGCGATGTGTGCGCTGACCTTCCCCGTCCATGGACGGACAGCTACCTAACTCGGGAAGGACTCCTCGAATCGCTGCCCGTCAATATCATTATCAGCGAACTCGTGGAGGACACTGACGGAGCACGCTACTCGCGGCGGCGGATTGTCAGAACATTGGCTGGGGACGGTGGTGGTCAATACGAGCTTCCCACTCATTTGGCCAATCACCCCGCATTCGGGAGGCTGGCCGTCCTCGGCTCGGAGGGAATCGAGAAGGCCATTGACCATCTGATCATGATTGGAGACCTTGAAGAGCACCAGAGTCAGGTCGAGGGCACCCTGTACCCATACCTGGTGGTGCCTGACCAAGACCACGACTCACTTGAGATGTAGGTTGATCGGCCGTGGCCAGCCTGATTCCCGAGAATATTCCCAGCCGAAACGACATACCCGAAAGGCTCAAGACCGCAGCCCGCCTGTTGCGCGACGCGACACCCCACGATGTCGTGGTGTCACTTGAGCGAACTGGCGATGACACCGCCGCAGCGCAGCGGCGCGATCTTGGGTATGAAGCTTCTGACACCAGCAGCGAGTCAGTCCCCTATTTGGTCGTGTTCGACCCGGCCGCGGGCATATTGGTGCTGGAATCTCCCACGCTCCGACCTCTTGGCGCCAACAAACGGAGCCGCTTTCGCCGCCAGCCGCGTGTTGACCTCGACCAGGCTCAACGGGCCATCATCGCCAGGGTTAACGGATTGCAACACAAGATCAGGTCGCTGTTCGTCGCTCGGGCGCTGGCATTGCCTGATGTTCGCCGTGACCAGCCCCTGTCTTTGGCCGACGACAATACGCCCCGGCTTCATTCAGAAGATTTCCATGAAGACACCCTGCTGGCAGCCATCCGGCAGATACTCGGCGGGCAACGGCCTCCGCTCGACGACCAGGATCAAGCACAAGTACGGGCAGCCATCAATCCCAAGATCGTGATCGGCCAGCAGGGTCAGATGTTCGATACCGGCCCCCAGACATCTGAGGAGATGATTCGAGTTTTGGATCTGGCCCAAGAGCGCCTAGCAGAGCACCTCGGACCGGGCTACCGCCTCATCCGAGGAGTGGCCGGAAGCGGCAAAACCCTGGTCCTCACCCACCGAGCCCGCTATATCGGCGAGAACATGCCCCGCTGGCGCATCCTACTGGTGTGCTACAACATCGCTCTTGCACAGGCCCTCGAAACAGAGCTTGAGAACGTGGAGAACGTGACGGTGTCCACCGTGGATTCCCTGGCCAGCAGGGTCATCCGCCAAGCTGGACGCACGCCTGCACAGGGCCGTGACGATGATGCGTTCCAAGCCCGGCGCAAACAAGCGATCGCCGCGGCCAGCATTCTCCCACCGGCCAAGAGGTATGACATGGTCCTTGTGGATGAGGCCCAAGATCTGGGCAATTCCGGACTCGACCTCTCGTGGGCCATGGGCAGACACGAACTCGCGGTGGAGCTGCGGCATTTCATCATCGCCTTGGACAGCGCGCAGAACGTCTACCGACGCAGGATGAACTGGAATCCACCGGGTGTGACTGCCCGGGGCCGGTCGACCATTCTCCGAGAGAACTACCGCAACACTAAGGAAACGCTCGACTTTGCGCTGGGAGCGATTGCGGGAATCGGCCAGACCAGCGTGAGTCAGGCATCTCCAGATGATCTAGACACCTTGGTCATGCCCGAGGCCGCATTGCGCCATGGCAAGCGCCCGGTTCTTTTGGAGTGCCCCGATTTGAGAACCGAGGCTGAGACGCTGACAAAGGAAACAGCTGAATTTCTTCGCAACGGGGCCACACATGACGACATCGTCATCATGTCGGGGTCGAAAGAGTTGCGGATCACCTTGCAGCAAACGCTGAGGGCAAAGGGAATTCCAGCACTCGACGCACAGCAGGAGCGGGACCAAGTGGTGTCGACGCGCGGCAGCGTCCGGGTGGCCACCCTCCAGCTACTGAAGGGACTGGAATACCCCCATGTTCTCATCGGCGGCGTCAACGACATTTGGACAAAAGACGACGACGATGACGAGACCCGTCAACGACTGCTCTACGTTGCCATGACCAGGGCGACCGAAACGCTGACCGTCACCTATTCCGGCGATGGCCCGATGGGACGTTTACTCCAGGCGGCCCCACGCTGAAGAACGCAAGATGAAGTTCGGGGTGTATTTCTCGTTTCGGAGGCTGCCGGGGGATTCGAAGCCGTGGGCGGAGGTGTATGACGAGAGCTTCGCCCAGATGCGGTTGGCGGAGGATCTGGGCTTTGACTCGGTGTGGTTGACCGAGCACCATTTCAGTGACGACGGCTACTCCCCGTCGGTGCTGCCCATCGCCGCGGCGGCGGCCGCCCACACGTCGGTGATCGACATCGGCGTTTTCATCGCCCTGTTGCCGCTGTACAACCCAGTGAGGCTGGCCGAGGACGCGGCCACTGTGGACGTCATCTCTCGAGGTCGGCTCATTCTGGGGCTGTCCGCGGGGTATGTGGCCTCCGAGTTCGCTGCTTTGGGAGTGGACTTCGACCGGCGGTCCCGCATCGCCGACGAAGCGCTGGAGATCCTCTACGGGTGCTGGAGCGGCGACCATTACTCCTTCATCGGGGAGCACTTCTCCGTATCGGACGTGTCGGTGTATCCCAAGCCCCACACCCAGCCCCATCCCCGCATCTTCTACGGCGGCGGCTCCCCCGCCGGTCGCCGTCGCCATCGCTTCGTGGCCGAGAACATGAACTGGTCCCGGGAGCCCGAGCTGCTGTGGCTCTACATCAGTGACCATGCCGATGCCGCTTGGGAGGAGTGGGGTGCGGGAGCGACCCATGTCCACGCCCGCTACATGCGGTGGACCAAGGAGTCCGGAGGCGACTGGTGGGACGCCGATCCCCGCGCCCACTTCATCGCCGGCGATGTGAACACCGCCATCGAGGCCATCGAGAACAAGCTCGGCGGCTTCCGCACCGAGCGGGAGGGCGAGGCCGAGACACTGGTGCTGGGCATGAACATGCCCGGTGTCGACGACAGCAACATCCGCCGTTCGATGGAATTGTTCGCGGCCCACGTCATGCCCCGGTTCCAATAAGAACTGGCAGCGGCCGTAGAAGAAAACTTGGCGGGCCAGCAGTGGCGCCTCACCCTTGCCGCAGGCTCTCCCATTCGTCGAGGAGGCTGGAGTCGGTGGTGCGGAGGAGAGCGCCGAGGTCGGCGGTGAGGGTGGCCAGGGCGTCATTGACCGCAGCGGCGGGGACGGTTTGGACCATGGCCTTGTAGCAATCGGAGAGATAGCGCAATAGCGCGCCCTCCGAGCGCTTGATGCCGTAGCGGGAGACGTACTGGTTGAAGGTGTCGCCGTGCTCCATGAGATCGCGGGCCACCGACTTGGGACTGGGGCGGTCGCGGCCCACCCAGGGGTGGTAGCGAGCGAACACTGCGAAGGCCGGTTCGATGAACTCGGCCTCGGGTCGGGGCCAGGTGACCTCCGACAGCCGCTCCAAGCGCTCCTCGTAAGGCACCCGCTCGGCCTTCAATTGATCCATAAGGTCGTCGCGAACCTTGTCCCTTTGGGCTAGCAGCACCACCGTCGGGTCTTCCAGCACCGACTCCACCACGCTGAGCGCCTGCCAGTGGTAGTCGGAAGCCTCCATATCCAGCGCGTCCAGCGCCTCTACCGCGAACAGCCCCAGCGGCTGGTTCAGCCGGAACTCGTCTTGCAGGTCGAGGTTCACCCGCACCGGGCGGCCCCGGTGGTCGGGATCGTCGAGCACCTCGACGATCCCGGCGTCGATCAGCGACCGGAACACCCCGACAGCTCGACGGATGTGGACCCGCTGGCGGGATCGGGGCTCGTGGTTGTCGGTCAGGAGGCGCTTCATGGCCGTACAGCCATCGCCGGGCCGGTCCAGAACGTTGAGCATCATGGAATGGCTCACCGCGAAGCTGGAATCCAGGGTCTCGGGTCGGCTGTGCCAAAGTCGGTTCAGCGTGTCGCCGTCGTAGTGGGCGTAGTTGTGCTCGGGCGGCTTCTTCTTCTTCAGTTTGCGGCGCTTGATCGGGTCGGAGGCGGCCTTGGCCTCGGCCCGGCGATTCTCAATCACGTGCTCGGGAGCCTGCACCCACACGCTGCCCTCTTCGTCGAACCCCCGCCGTCCGGCCCGACCCGCAATCTGCTGGAAGTCCCGCACCGAGAGAACCCGGGTGCGGCGGCCGTCGTATTTGTACAGGCGGGTGAACAGCACGGTTCGGATGGGCACGTTCACTCCCACCCCGAGGGTGTCGGTGCCGCAGATCAGCTTCAGATGCCCCTGTTGGGCCAGCTTTTCCACCAGCAGCCGGTACTTGGGCAACAGCCCGGCATGGTGTACCCCCACCCCGGCCAGCACGAAGCGACGCAGGTCCTTGCCAAACGGGGTGTCGAAGCGAAAACCGCCGATCGCCTCCTTCACATCCGCCTTGGCGTGGGCGTCCAGCACATCGAGGCTGGTGAGGCTCTGGGCCTGGGCGGTGGCCTCCCGCTGGGTGAAATGGACGATGTACACCGGCGCCCTGTCGGTGGCCAGCAACTCGGCAATGGACACGTGCAGCGCCGTCTCCCGGTACTCCACATCCAGGGGCACCGGCCGCTGGGCCGAAGCCACCAGCGCGCTGGCCCGTCCACTGCGCTCGCTCAAGTCCTGGCGCAGGGCGGTGGTGTCACCCAGGGTGGCGGACATCAACAGGAACTGAGGCCGGTTCAGCTCCAGCAGCGGCACCTGCCAGGCCCAGCCCCGGTCTCGGTCGCCGTAGTAGTGGAATTCGTCCATCACCACCAGGTCGACGTCGGTTTTGCCTCCTTCGTGCAACGCTCGCAGCGCCAGGATCTCGGCGGTACAGGCGATCACCGGCGCGTTGGCATTCACGGCCGCGTCCCCGGTGACCATTCCCACCCGCTCAGCCCCGAATGCGGCCACCAGCTCGAAGAATTTCTCGCTGACCAACGCCTTGATAGGCGCGGTGTACACCGCCCGCCGCCCCTGGGCCAGCGCGGCGAACGCCCCGGCCAGCGCCACCAGCGATTTTCCCGATCCGGTCGGCGTGGCCAGCACGACATTGTCACCCGCTAGCAGTCGCAGCACCGCCTCCTCTTGGTGGGGGTACAGCTCCAACCCGGCCGCGTCCGCCCAATCGCAGAAAGCACCCAGCAGTTCATCGGGATCGCCCGCATCGGGCATGAAGTCTCCAAGGGCGGGCAGGACAGACATGGCGATGCCAGGCTAGGGGTGGACGAGGCGTGGAAGGCTACAGAGGATGAAGTTCGGGCTATATCTCATCGGGAGCGCAACCGGGTCGGCGGGACCTCCGGCGGCGCCGATCGCCGATCCGGAGTTCTTGGCTGGCTTTGCCCGCCACGCCGAGGCGGCGGGGTGCGACTCTTTGTTCTTCGCCGACCACATTGTGTTCCCGGCGGCCAAACGGGCGCCCTACCCCTACGCCGAATCGGGGGCCTATCCGTGGGACAACAAGCACGCCCAGCTTCCTGAGCCGCTGGCGCTCATGGCCTTCCTCGCTGGAGTTACCGACTCGCTGCGGTTCGGCACCGCAGTGCTGGTGCTGCCCCAGCGCCATCCAATGCTGTTGGCCAAGCAACTGGCCACCATCGACGTGCTGTCGGGAGGCCGGGCCGAACTCGGAATCGGATCGGGGTGGCTGGCCGATGAATTCGACGCTTTGGGCTACTCATTCGCCAACAGGGGCGCCCGCACCGACGAGTACATCGACGTCATGCGAGAGCTGTGGGCCAACCCGGTGGCCAGCTTTGCCGGACCGACCGTTGCCTTCGACGACATCCAGCTCACCACCCACCCCCGTCAGCCCGGAGGCATCCCCATCATCGTGGGCGGCCACTCCCCGCCGGCGCTGCGCCGAGCCGGCCAGCGGGGCGACGCCTTTCTGCCCGCCTTCTCGGCCTCGCAGAACCGGGATCGCTGGCTCAAGATGTGGGCCCAGGTGCAGCACTGGGCCGCCGACGCGGGACGGGCCGACGCCTGCGAGCTCCAGGGATTCGGCGCCACCCTCGACGATGCCCGGTTCTTGGCCGACTTGGGAGCAACCCGCATGATCTACAGCACCCACGACCCCGATTTGAACTCCGCAGTGGCCACTTTGGACCGCTTTGCCGCTGAGGTGATCGACCGATTTTGACCCCGGCCGCGACACATCCTGTGCCAAATCTGCTGATTTCGAGTTGATTTCGTGTTTTTTTGAGAAATTTCTTTTGCACAGGTTTCGCACTACCCCCACCCGCGAAGTCCGAGCCAAAAACCCAGGTCAAATGGTTGCCTCGGGTCGCCTATCGGAAGATTTCCACAGATCGATGAGGAACGAACGGCCAATTCTCTCCCGAGATTCCGCCTAGGTGGGAATTATTTGAGAGTTTCGCTCGCGAGAATGCTCGCTCCATTTCCGCCAGTGCCGTGATTCTCGGCCCCGGCGGAGCACAGAGGAAGGAGCAAACTCATGAACCACACTGTGGAAAACCTTGTCGGCCCGGCCGATGCCTGCCAGATGCTTGGCATCGACCATCACGGCCTGCTGCGAAGCATCAACGACGGAATGGTGCCCGCCTATCGCATCGGCGGGGCCGTCAGATTCCGCCCCTCAGAGCTGCGCCATCCTGCTCTGTCCGGCCTGGCCGAGTTCTATCGCTCGCGCCGCGGTCATTTCGCCGCCTAACCCCACCCCCAAGCCCTCTGCCCCCGACTGCGTCCCACCCCCACGCGGTCGGGGGCGGACGGGGGTCTTGGCCGTTAGGGAAGCACAGTCTCAGTGTCGCGACCAGAGCGCAGAACGGTTCCCGGGGTGGCACCGGTCACCTGGCCGTCAACCACGATGTCGGTTCCGCCCACCAGCACTCGGTGGATGCCCTGGGCGCCGGCGAACAGGCGCATGCAGTCGCCGGGCAGATCGGTGCGGGCCTCGATGGGGTCGGAGGCCACCGTGCCCGGATCGAACACCACCAGATCGGCATGCCAGCCCTCGGCCACCCGGCCTCGGTCCTTGAGACCGAACAGGCGGGCAGGCACGTCGGTCATCAGCCGCACCGCCTCCTCGAGCGGCAGTAGCCCCCGGTTGCGCACAATGTCGCCCAGGATGATGGTGAAGTAGCGGGTGCCGCACATGCGGTCGAGATGGGCCCCGGCGTCGGAACCACCCACGATCACCCGGGGGTCCCGCCAGTGCTCGGCACGGTGAGCCCAGCTCTCCGACGAGTCGTCAGCATTGATGGGCCACAGATCGGTGCGCAAGTCGTCGGCCAGCACAATGTCGCACAGCGTGTCAAACGGGTGCTGGCCCCGCTCAGCGGCGATATCGCCCACCCGCCGACCGGTCAGCCCGTCGTTCTGCGGGGCATAGGTGGTGCCGATCTCCATGTTCTCCCACTGGGCCATGTGGTAGAAGCCGCCGCTGCCGGTCTGGGCCTGCTCGTGCAGCCACCGCCGGGTCTCCGGGTCGGCCAGCGCCGCCATTTTCTCCTCATGGGGAAGGTTCATGGTGTCCTTCCACCCCGGCATGTTGTACAGCGGGCAGTAGGTGGCAAAGCACAGCTTCAACCCACCAATGGTGGGCATAGACAGCGCCACGATGCGCCCGCCCACCTCAGCAGCCGCATCAGCCGCCCCAAGTTGGTGGTTGGTGCGGTCTTGGGTGTCGGCGCTGACGGTGAGCACGTTCCAGTTAAGCGGCCGCTGGGCCTGGGCCGACATCTGGCTCATCAGCTCGATCTCTTCGTCGCTGAAGGTGCTGAGGCATCCCGAGGTGATGAACTCCAGCCAGGTGCCCGGGTGGTCGGCCACCGCTCCGGCCAGGGCCAATACCTCCTCGGTGGTGGAGAATCGGCTGGGCACGGGTTCGTTGTCGCCGTCCCAATGGGTGTGGGCCAGCGACGTGGAAAACCCCATGCCACCGGCGGCCAGCCCATCGTGGAGGGCCCGCACCATCTGGTCGAGTTGCTCCGAGCTGGCGGGCTGATTGGCGTCGGGCCCCATCACATAGCGGCGCAGGGCCGAGTGGCCCACCAAGAACCCGGCGTTGACCGCGGTGTTGCCGTCGAGGCTGTCCAAGAACTCCCCGAACGTCTCCCAGTCCCAAGGCAGCCCCTGTTCCAGCGCCAAAAGGGGCATCCCCTCCACCATGGCCATCATCTCTTGCAGATAACGGGCGTCATCGGGGTTCACCGGGGCCAGGGAGAACCCGCAATTGCCCCCCAGCACAGTGGTCACCCCGTGCATCGGCGACGGCGTAGCCGCCGGATCCCAGAAGAGCTGCGCGTCGTAGTGAGTGTGGGGATCAATGAAGCCCGGCGCCACCGCCAGCCCATCAGCATCCACCGTCCGGGCAGCCGCGCCATCCACCTGCCCGATCTCCGCAATCCGCCCCCCGGAAACCGCCACATCAGCCACCACCGGCTCGGCCCCCGTCCCATCCACAACCGCGCCACTCCGAATCACCAAATCAAACATGCCCCCCACAGTAGGCGCGCCCCGTGACAAATCCCCCAGAGGCCAAGAGGAACATGGAAATCCACTCTGAGGCACTGCGCCGCCTAGAAGAGTGATCGACGAGGTCTATCTCACGATTCCGGCGGAGCAATCACAACCTTTGTAAGAGCAGCAAGACCCTTGCTCTGGCCCCGGGTCTTTGATGGACCCTGGAGGGTGAAGATCATTCCGTGCTCGGGATGGCCCTCCTGTGGCCATCGAATGATGCCCTGCCCTTTGCTGCGAGCCTCTCCTGCCGTAATGGAAACGACGCCATACCGGGGGCCCCAGCGTTCCACGAGGTCGGCGACTGCCACCCCTCGTGCGGCCATTTCAGATTCCAAGTAGACAGACACCGCTACCGCCGGGACTCCCAGTTCTCGAAGCAGTTCTGCCCGCTGATCCTGGAACGCATTTGTTCCTGCCCGAGCTGCAACGCCGCCCTCGAACTTTGTGTTGGCCGCGGTGACCATGCGATATAGCAGCTCGCCATCGATAACGGTGGCATCATCGACATAGACCTCGCCTGGATAGGGCGGCACAGCGAGGCGAAGGGCTCAGCTTGTCAAAGCCAGCAGGGCCAGCGCTTGCTCGGCCTCTTGCCGATGCTCGTCGAGCGGCCCCTCGCTCTCAGCATCGCAGGCCCGCACATAGACGCTCACACCGCCTTCCGCCCCAACGTCCACCACCAGATCGACATCGCGACTCTCCCACTCCAGCAGCACGCCGCCCCCTACTGATGCCATCACCTGGGGAGACGGGATGCTCCTCCCCCACTCCACTAGGACATCGGCAGCCGCCTTCAGTGCTCCTGCACGCGGAGCCAGCGCCCCGTAACCGTCCCAGTCGTCATCAAGTTCGGCCAAGGGCGCTAGCAACTCAATCACTACCTGTGGGATCCCCTTTTGATCAACGATCACATCCCACCTCAAATCTTGGCCGCTCATTGCCCTCGAACCCTACCCGGCTTTCAATGGTTTTCCAATATCTTCATCTTTCCGAACACTTGACGGTACCCTCGCTGCCATCCGTGCTCTGCCTCAGGATACAGCCGCCGCCCAAGAGGATCGGCCCTACATCAACAGGGATCACTCTGATCTGAAAAGCCGTTGACGTCCCCTTAGCGGCATAGCTACTGTCACCAGTGCCTGCGGTCCGGTTAGTAGGTATCTACCGAATGCAGCCGACATACCGCGGCGACGGGGCCCTGGAACGCACGGGGCCCCTTTTCTTGCGCCACGAACCGTCCAGCCCGTGATTCAGGGTGCTAGGGATCGCAACTCACGTCCCATTCGACTTAGGCGACGGACCCCTTGGCACCCCCTGGTCAATGACGATAAGAGGCCCAGCTGACTAGCCGCCACCTCCCCCGTCCCATTGGCCAAAAAGGGCAAAGGGCAGCGCAATAACCCCCGGTAGAGTGGCCGCGTGGCGGTGGTGCTTAACCCCAGCCCCGCCTGCAAATCAACCCTGCTAGCTGCGACCGAGCAAGCAGGACGGGAGGTAGTTCGTTTTGGGTCGCAAGAGTAGGGAGAAGCGGATGCGACGAGAGAACGGGCCGGGCCCAATCGCCCTCGCAGTCGAGCACACATCGCTGTCCGAGGTTTCTGCCCTGCTCGAAGCGGCCTCCGTTTCGCCAACCGCTTCGCATCGTCTCCTGTCACTCGCCCACATATTCGACTCCGCGGTGCGCAGTACCCGTACAGGCGAGCAGTCCGCTTCACCGGAATTGCTCACACGGCTCACTAAAGCAGCGTTTCGGGAGTTCCCCGATTTGCACTGGTCGAATAGCTGGACATCCTGCGATCTACGAGTCGGGGTGCAGACCCGCTGGGATGGTGAACTTCACCGGCTCGTCCCAGGGGGGCCGTATCGGACCGTCAGCAAAGTCGAATTCCTCCGCCTGCTCGCGCCGGTCATCGACCCTGTGCTGATAGCCCGCATCGGTTACGGCCTAGGCGACGCGGTCGAACTGGTGCTCCGCCGGATCTCCCACGTTGTCGAAACGCTCGCCTCAGTTTGGCCCGACGAGCCGCAGGCGGCCCCGGACGATGAGCCCCACGTCACCGAATCTGAGATCGGAGCCGCCCGCAGGCTCAGCCCCATTTCTGAGCAGGCCGCCCTCTGCACATCCCCGGAAAGGGCAGCCAGGGCGCTGGCCGCCTACACGCTGCCAGCGAAACAGTTTCGGCACCCCGATCCCGTATCGTGGTTCGGCCCGACGGTCGCCGTACGAGCCGGCGGGCAGGCAATAGCAGTGCCCGCCGGGATGCTCGTGAACGCGCTCGACGCTATCTCAGCCGACCTCGCCGCCCGGGCGTTCTGCATCGACCCAACTGTCGAGGAAGATTGGGCGGGGGCAGCCGGGGCAGCCCTAGGGCACGCCCTCACCGGGGCGGGACACCCGATAATCGGACCTGTCGTCGGTGCCGACGGCAGCGGCATCCATTCCGTGGTGCCGTACTCGCGTCGACAGGCACTGGTCATCGCCTTCGCCGCCGGACTCACACCGGAAAGAACTCGCGAGCGGTTCAAGATAAGCGCCCGCCGCATCGACCGGGTGGCACCGGGAGCTGTGCTCGAATCCCCTGACGGGCGATTTCAGATCGCCAGTGACGCCGAGGTGGCCAGGTTCTACTTCGTGGCCGCCCCCGAGGACTGCCTGATGTTCCACCCCGGCGGGGATCGCGCCATCGCCACCCTGGGAGACCTGCTGTGGTTTGTCCGAACTTGCTCGGAGCCGGTCGACCTGTGGCACTTCGCCCGCGACTTGGGCGACCCAGAAAGAACCGGCCAACTGAGAATGGCCGAACTGGCCGACGGGTGGGAAGCGTGGCGCCAAAACGGCAAGAGCTTCCACAACGGCGCCGAGCCCTTCGAAGCGACAATGTTTGACTCAGACCTCAGCGTCAGTGCCGAATGGGATACCGCAGCCGCTGCCTGTCCCGCCGAAAAAGCGCTGCTCGCGCTCGACCTGCCTCCCTTGTCCGAATGGCCGCTCATCGACGAGGACAGCGACGGTGTCAAACATGTGGGCGATACATACCGGGGCATTTGGGTCAAACTGCTGGCATGGCCGGTTCCGGTGGCAGTCGCCAAAACTGATCCGAACAAAGCGGAAGCTTATTCCCAGCTCAATAGCGTCGGAGAGGGCATCGCTCTGAAACTCGAGCACACTAAAGCGGAGTTCCTCGCCGCCGCTGCCGACTCTGGCGTCACCGCTCTCAGGATCGGCTTCGCGCACAGCGGCTCAGAGCACAACGGGGGCCCACCCTTGTGGATCGCCGAAAAAGACGAGCGGTCCCTCGTATTCGGCTGGGACCAGCACGCCTTGGAAGCGGCGATGCTCGAAGACTCCCGCGCTGTAGAGCAACTCGTCGGCAAGCTGCTCGCCGAACAGTTTGCCGTCGGGCCGCCCAGGAATAGGTTCCTCGCCGCTTGGAACGCAGCGCCGCCAACCGTCCGCTTCGACGAGATAACGGTCTACCAGAGTTCACGCCACCTCCCTCCGCCGATCCGCGCCCATGCATCCCCCCGTGCCGATGCCTTGCATCGGCTTGGCCGCCACCTACGGGACTCAGGCGTGGAGCCGGGACGGTACGCCGGGTCGAGGGCGGGCGGGGTGTCAAGGGATCACGTCTACCCACAGCTGACCAGCGACCTCCGCCACTTTCTCGATAGGTGCGACGGACAGGCCCTGCTGGAAATGGCGCTGAACCAGTTGGAAAGGGCAACCAGCGAACGCCTGAGCAACTTCCGCCAGATAGCCATGTGGCGAGGCTTCCCGGTCCACAGCAACCCTGAGAGCTGGCGCGATCAATACGAAGAGGCAGCCCAACGGTCCCGGGAAATCGCGCTCATCGTCGAGGAGGTGCTAGCACGCCCGCCAGGCGGCGAGACACAGCCAGATCGGGCCCTCTGGCAGGAGGCCCTTGCCATCAGCGGCCTCTGTTTCGACTTTGGACTCCAAAGAATGTCCGCGCTCCACAGTCTCGAACATGCGGCCATCACTGTTTCGGACCGCTTTGAGGTCGAGATCGAATGGTCGGATGCGCCGACGGACATCGATGCTCGTTCTCACGCGATGCATCGGGGGCAGGCCGGGTTCCCTCAGCCCATACCCATCGGAGCACCGTCCGCGTCGGACGACGAGGACCCAAAGTCAATCCCCGAAATGGTGCCGGACGTGGCTGGTATAGACAGAGCCATGAGAGCATCCCTCGGCTTCGGCTTCGACGCCCTCTTCGGGATACTCAAGGCAGCTATCTCATGGGAGGTCACCGACTACAACCCCGTCGGGACCGCGTCCGCATCGGATATCGCCGCAGCCGCAGTCGCCATATCTGTCGGAGCATCAAAGGACGAATGCCAAAAAGCGCTGGAACGGCTCACCCTGCGCGGTCCCGACATCGCCGCCGACCGACGCGACTCCGAACCCTGGGAGACGGAAAGAAGGGATGCCAGGATCGCTGTGCGTCCGTTCGTCGAGCAAGGCGATGAGCTACTCATCCTGCCATGGACCGCGGATATGGCACTCCGAATCTATGGGAACTACTTGGGCGACGGACGGCTTCCGTGGCCAGACGACAGCATCCCCAACCCGGTTACAGAAGCAATGGGCCGCTACAGACAGGACCGCAACTTGCAGCTTGAACGCGACTGCGCCGCAGCACTTCAGCAGACTGACTTCATCATCCGCTCCAACGTCAAACCGCATAAGGCTAGGAAGATCGGCATCGTTGGGCTGCCCGGCGAGATCGATCTCTTGTGCCTTGACGCCGACCGATCACGAGTCTGGGTGATGGAGGTCAAAGACAAGTACACGCCGTACTACCACCAGCAGGCCCGCCGGCTGTTCGACGACTACCACAAGGAAGACGGGCACGTGGACAAGCTGCTGGCAAAGACCGAAGCTGTCCGCAATAGCACAGCGAGCCTGGCCCAAGCGCTCGGAGTCGACAATCCAGAACGCTCATGGGACGTAGTCCCCCTCTTCGTCACCCGATTCCCCACCCCGGCCGCCTTCGCCGTCAATCCCCAAGTCCCGTTTTGCTTGCTCGACGACGCCGCCCGTGTAACTACGCTCGATGCACTGCCACCGCCCGGCTTCTGTCCGCCGCTAGCAATCTGACCTCACCCCGGCGATGGGCCCCAGAATGCACGGGGCCCCTTTCTTGTCATGAACTGCCCGTCCCGTGATCCAGTGGGCCTTAGGTCCGTACCCTCCAAAAGCCTGCTGGCAAGGCCCCGAAGGCGCCAAAGCAAATGGAGTGGCGAAACAGGCGACTTGGCCGGGTATTCTGAATGCCTACCGGCTTGCGGAGGTGACGATGTCTGACAGAACAGCAAACCAGATGCCAGACGCACCTGGCCCGGCCACGATCGCAGAGATCATCCGCGGTTTGGAACCGATGGGCGATCCAAGCAAGTTCTCCATCGAGGACTTGACCACCGAGGAAGAGGACGCTTTCTTCGCCATCATCGAAAACCTCTGACCACATGCCGCCACAAGTAGTGGTTGACACCATGGTCGCCAGTGCCTGGCTCGCCAACCGCCAGGTAGAGCGCCAGGTTCGTTGGTTGAGGGTTCTGGCGCAGGCCCTATGGATACTCCCCTTCGTAGTCGTTGCCGAGATGCGCTTCGGGGCCGAGGTGGCCGGTTGGGGCCCTCGACGCCGAGCGAGGCTGGAGAACGTGATAGCGCGTGCCGCAGTAGTCCCTCCGCTTGAAGACATCACTGATGCGTATGTCGATCTACGAACCTGGAGCGTTCGCAATGGACACGGTCTGAGCGCCAAGAGCCACGAAGCCGACCGGTGGGTCGCCGCTGTCGCCATTGCCGGAGAACTTCCTCTCGCCACTGAGGACTCGATCTTCGACGACGTTCCTATGCTACGGCTCCTCGATCCAGATGGGGCCTAGACGTTCTGCCCGCAGAGATTGCTAGCTCGACTGGGTAGGTCGGCTGTGGGGTGCGCATTGTCATTGTTTGAAGTGGCCATGTTGGCCTGTAACATTGTCCTCAGCCGTTGCGTACTGCGCGACACCAGATGAACAATTCAGAAGTCAGGCTGTTCCTTGGTCAGGAGATCGAGGATCCCGTAGAGCAAAAACTCATCAGCCGCTTGCGCCTTGATTTAGAGCAGCGCGGTGTCAGCGGTGCCTTGTACGCGAACTTCATCCCGCGACCCGGACAGCAGCGCCAGATCGACCTGCTCGTCCACACTGAAACCCACACAGCGCATGTAGAGATCAAGGGTTTCAATGCCAACTACCCGGTGCGCGGCCATGTGAACGGTCTTTGGGTTCAGATCCTTGCTGACGGGACAGAGCGGCAGATTACAAACGGCAGCTCGCAGGCCATTCGTGGCACCTATGCGATCAGCGACGCCATGCGAGACCTTGCCAGGAAAGGGGGCGTCGCTGCGGTAGATAACAACTTTTCCAGTTATATCGACACGATCGTTGGATTGTGGGAAGCCATCCCCGAAGGATCAGAAATTGAGCCACGAGCCCATGTGACCGTACTGGGTTACCAAGACCTCCTCGAGCGGCTAGCCAAACCCGGGCCATGTGTGCCGTGGACGCAAGAAGAGTGGGATGAATTCGCCCGCCGCCACAGCCTCTTCCAGCCCGAAGACATCTCGCCTTCCGAGCAGAGCAGGCGCGACAGCCTCGAAATCATCGCTGATTACCGTCCAAGGGCCCGAGCCAGTCTCTCAGACGGTCTCGGGCCTCTGGTCGATCTGGGCGCAACTGACAACGATGGCACCGAATTGGCGGCAGACGACATCGACAACATGGTCGCCGCTGGCAGAGTGGTCGCGATAACAGGCCACTCGGGAAGCGGCAAGACCTTTTTCGCTCGACATTTGGTTGTGAGACACTGCGATGCTGGTCGCCTGGTGGTCTGGGTTCGGGCCGCTGACTACGAGGGTCGATTCAGCGACTTGCTCAACTTGGCCACAGCTCCGTACAGCATCGAGCGGCGAAAAGACGTCATTCGAGCCGCCGAAGAAACTGGAGTGGGCATATCTGTAGTGCTCGATGGTCTGAACGAGTGCCCGGAGAGCGAACGGACCGAACTACTGAAGCAATTGAAGGCGTTTTGTTTGCGACACTCCGCGGGAGTGCTGGTTACAAGTACTGTTGAGGAAGGTCTGGTCGGCACGCTAGGCGCGAAAATCTTGAACTCCAACGAGCCCGATCCAGAGACCAGGCTGGCGATCCTCCGCTCCTATGGCGCCCGACAGCCCGAGCGCATAAGCGACCAGTTCCGCTCGCCGCACGAACTGGCAATCGCCGCGGAGTACGAAAGCGAGTTGGCCGATGGCGCATCGGTCGCAGACCTGCACGACGCCTTCGTCCGCCGACATGCCCCCACCGAACGAGTCCGAGCCGGCCTGCGCTCCCTCGCCGCCAATCTTCACTCCCAATTCAGAACCAGCATGCCGCAACTCGATGCTGTGTCAGTCCTCAACTCGCCAAGCCTTGAATCTGATGCCCGATTCGTCGACGAGGTCTTAGCCAATCCACTCATAGAGATTGACCGCCACCGTGTCCGTTTCCGCCACGAGCTATTCGGCCAATTCCTCGCCGCCGAGGATCTCGTCCGCTCCTCCAGCACCAGCCAACGCCTCGCTGCTCATCTCGACCTTCCGGTCAACAAGCCGCTCACTCAGACTGCCCTTCAAATCGAGCGAAACAGCCACCGGATCTGGGACGTGATCAAGGCGCTCTGCGATGAGTGGCTAATGCTCAGGGCACTCACAGGCGATTACGGCCCCGAAGTTGCCGCTCTCGCCGCTGCGGACATCCGAGACGTTCTCCATGTCGGCATCGCCGCAGCCAACCCAGAGAACGCCTCCTTCGAGGCCTTCAAATCCGACGATCAGGAAAGCTTGGCCATAGGCGGGCGTTGGTTGACAAGCCGCCGGTGGTCAGATACCGAGCTGAAGCTGCTGGCCGCCGCTGGCAGGGGCCTTTACCGAGGCCTGCTCGTCGAAGAAGTCTGCGAGCTGATCGACAAGACTGACGAGCTGTGCCTGACCCATGCGCGGCTCCTGCAAACCGACGGCATAACGAACCCCATCTCGACGCTCGTAGAAGCGACGCTCAGTCAAATGGCGCACCAAACAGACCGGGAGAATTGCGGGCTCGCTTTGCCCTACGTCGCCGTCGCGTTCGAGTTCGCCTCAATGGGTGTCCGGCCCATGAGCCATCCACACAGCACTGGGCTGGCAGGCCTCCTGGCCGATGGCGCAGGCAACTACTCGTGGGGCCGCTACTACCTGGCGATGCTTGCAGTCAACCCATTCGACCCCACTGACCGGGCGACCTTCGCTTCCCGACTGCGCCGAGCTTGGGACGCCGGCGGATATCACTTGCAACTTCAAGCCCTTCACACAGCCACAGACTTAGGGCGTTACGGCGGAACCGAGGATCCGTACCGTTCCGCGATCATCGACGTACTGCGCTCGATCGAGACAAGTAATCTGTTTCTGAGCACCTCGCTACTCGAGGCGCTCGCCGAATTCGACGAGATTGAGAGCGACACCACAGTCGAGCAACTGCAAGACCACATCCGACATACCATCTCGGACCCCGGAGATATGGAGAGCTGCCGTGCGGCCCGGAGCATCGTGGCCATGCAATACGAAATCCAGGAAGTCGTCGGCCCCTACTGCGAAGCCATCGGAGAACTCACCGATACGGAGGAGGCATGGCTGCTCACCATGGCCGCACGCGGCTCCGATCCCGGCTCATGGCATCTCGATGCAACCTTGAAGCAGCTGTCGGACCTGGTCCCCACCGGAAGCGCCAATCTCGACAACGCTGCCAAACACGTATTCTCGGCCTACCTCGACGGACCGCCCGAAGACGCCACTATGCCGCAGGTGGCGTCAGCCGCCTGCCGGGCCGCTATACGAGGGTGGGCCCAATTCGAATCTGAAATTCCACCAGGGCCAGACGACCCGACTCCGGCGCAAAGAAGCTGGCGCCTTATCGCCAGTCTGCTCCTCCGCCACGAGCGGGACGCTGTCGCAGTAGATACTGAGGAAATCTGGAATGCCCTCCTCTCCGAGCCGGGCCAAACAGTCGCGACCCTGGCCCACATCGACAGCACCGATAAGGAGGACGTGTGGGACCGGCAAACGCGGACGCACTATCGCCGCCACGACCTCCCACAACTAGCCGAAGACCACCCGGAGTCAATGCGCCGCTTATTCGAGTGGGCGCTCGACAATCTGGCAGACATTCCCACTCACCCCGTCATCCACAGAGAAGGCGCGTTGGACTTCGCGATACGGACGCTCGGACTTGTGGGGACCGAAACCACCGCCGAGAAACTGCGTGTCTACACCCTTGACCCGAAGGCCGGCAGCACCGCCGTGCAGTCCATCAGACAGATAAACAATCGGGCCGCTTCATAAAACCCGCCGTGGGCGACTCCCCGACCCCAAGGACCGGACTTCTAGGCTCCGAACGAATGAGTATCCAGCCAGGAAGGGCGGGTTGAGGCGGGGTGGGTTTGGGAGAGGTGAGCGGGCGGAGGGTTGATGTTGGTTTCGTAGTGGGAGGCAAGAGCTTCAGACAGGCGGTGGCTGTAGTGGATGAGTGATGCTTGGTCGAGGGGTGGAGTGGTGCTGTTGGGAGTATCGGTGAGAGTGCCATGGGCAGCTTTGTAGGCTTGAGTCATGGCATCGTACCGTTCGATTATCAGATCTCTTGTTCGGAACTGGCCATATTGTTTTTCATCATTACGCTTGATTTTCGAGAAGGTGTCCATCATATAGATTGTGTCATCACGATCAACTCCATAGAGATGGAACATGAGAGCATCTAGTTCAACTCTAATACGGCTACGACGTTCATCACACCATCGATATGGTGGACATTTGTAGCCGAGGGTCTTCGCAAATCGTTCCATGTCCCATGCGGTATATGACAATTCAACAGTTCTTTCTAAAATAAAGTCAACTAAACTTTGGTTACTAAATTGCAAGTGATAGAGCGATGGAATAGGAAGCTGTTTAGTTGTAAAGAACGTAATGTGAATTCCACCAACCTTTTGACGTGCAATATAGTCTGAGGGAAAGGAATTCACTACCGTATGGAGAATTCCCATTAGACAAGCAGTCGATTCTACTGGTCGTTGCACCGAAGGAAATCGAATCTGCGGTAGAGTGTGACCCACACCTCCTACCGGATGAAGTGATGCAACCCACGTTCGTTTTTCAGTAGCTCTAGTGACATCGCGCCATCCCAGCAACCAATCCTGGACAAATTCATTCCTCTGATCGACCTCAGACTCCATAATCCAATATCGAGGCAGCGGACAAAAGATTGGGTCCTCTTTCTCGTCCGCTCTTACATCTCGAAAATCGCCGTTCTCAAATGTAGCCCAACGATGGTCAAACTGATGGATCATTTTGCCCTCATAAAGGGGTAAGCAGCGTTCAGGTCTGTTGTCAGTCGAATGACGAGTAAAGTGATTCCCTTGCAGAATCCAGCCTCCAGATTCCAGCTCTTCTCGTGTGAGAAATAGGTGAGAGTCAGAATTCATCATGAACATGAGTTGGAACTCCACTCCCCAAGGGTTGCCTTTGACATCATTTTCCCGGATTAGAGGTGGGACTCGGCGATAGATTGCCTTGGTGATTTCTGCGTCTCGATTGGTGCGGAAGATTGGACAGGTTCGAGTATTGGGATTCAGGAGAGCGAAGTCTTCGGGGGTGAGTTCAAACACTCGGTCATGGCTTTCCAAATCGGCAGATTCATGAGCGAAGAAAGAGAAGTGCGATTGGCCAGTGGGCTTGTTGGAACCGGAGAGAGTCAGTAGGCAGAACTTGTAACTTCGGTGTACCGAAGGAAACAGTGGCTTTGCATTCTCAAAATCGAATAACGATATAAGAGCTTTCCTCTCAATCATTTGCCGGAAAAACTCTTGGGTGAAGGAATCGGTAGCGATGCCAGTCGGAACGATCGCCCCAGCCTGGCCACTGGGAGCAATACCATTCCACATGAACTCCAAGAACAGCGGAGCTGTGGCCAAACGCCCGACACTGCCGAGCGGATAGCACTCTGACGCGTGAACGAAGTGCTTCAAACCATCCAGGTGACGCTGGTCAGCTTGGTAACGTGCGTACGTTTCAGGCTCAACGCCTTGGAGATCGCGAATCATTGCTGTGCGCTTGGCCATTGTCGCCGCTTCAGCGATCTCGGGATGGCTGACTGCAAACGTCTCGCGTGGATCGTATTGGATCTGATCCCACGGCGGATTGCCGAGAACTGCGTCGAAGCCACCAGACCAGCCGGTTTGGGGGTTGGTGGCGTCGTCGAGGCTTTCAGGCACCGGGAACACTTCTGGGAAAGTCAGGTGTAGGTGGGTGAACTGATAGTCGTCGGCCAGGGTTTGAATCGTCTCCAAGGCGCTTCCATCAAGGAGCGAACCGCGCTGCGAACTGTCGCTATGGCTCATGGCAAGAGCTTGGTCAGGGGTAAGCCTTTTGGCCTCCCTCAACATGTCGTCGGTGATGGCTGGCATGTCAGAGGTCTTTGGAACTACGAAGGCAGCACACCAGGTGTCAGCGATCAGCTTCTCTTTCAGTACGGGTCCTCCGGCCCGCATCGCGGCATACTCGGCTGCTTTCTTGGTTACCTGTTCGGCGGTTTGTTCAGGGGCTGCATCAATACGCTTCACCGCGGTGGCCAGCCTGGCGCTGCTTGCCGCCATCGAGTAATCCAGTTCGAGCAACAGCTGATCTGGTGCCTTCCGCTCCGCCTTGTTCCTCTTACGGAGGGCGCTGACGTGCTTCTTGTCGTCACCGGTCAGGGCCTTGAAGGCGGCATCAGGGATGCCGGCGGCCAACAACTTGGGGGTGGTCCCCAGGAGGCTGTTGCCGCAGGCTATGTGATGGTCGAGGAAGCCCAGTGGCCGACCAGCAACGTTGGCCTCCAACCACAGGCTTACTTTGCAGAGCTCAACGGCCATCGGGTTCATGTCAATCCCGTACAGGCAGCGGCTCACCACCTCGCGCAAGGCGACCCGCAGCATGTCGGTGCTGGGCTCGGTTCCACCCTCGCGGATTCGGGCCAGCCGGGCGGCAATGCGGTGGGCGGCGGCGATTAGGAAGTGGCCTGATCCACACGCGGGGTCGAGCACCTTGAGGGCCAGCAGTGCCTTCTCGGGATCGGCTTTCGCAGCGGCTTTGTCGATCACCGGATCGAGGGCGTCGTCAAGCAAGCGGGAGATCAGCGCCGATGGGGTGTAGTAGCTGCCGGTTGTCTTGCGTTCGCTCCCAGCTGCCCGTTCAAAGCCGAACGTGCGGGCATCCGGGTCGATCTTGGGGTGCAGCTCAAGCAGAGATTCGTAGACCGAGCCCAGTTCTTCGGTGCCGAGGTTGCGGTAATCGACCTGGCGCCAGAGACGGGCTTCGTCGTCGCGCACCAACGCCAAGTTGCGAATGGCCTCAAGCAGACAGGCGTTGGCGATCTGCGCATCCACCAGATCAGGGGCGTCGTCCGACGACCACAAGAAACCTCCCAGTGATGTGAGGCCCAATGCGGCACGGGCATTCCGCTGCGCGTCGGTCTCGCCGACGTCGAGAGCAGCCATGGTCACGCTCAGTCCTGTCCAAAGGTCGCTGTGAGTCCCGCCTCGGCGGCACTCAGCTAAACGGCGCAACCGAGCCACCGAGTAGTGGAGCTCGTAGCGGCGTTTGGCCTCAACATCGACACCAGCAGGATGAAGTAGGTCTCTGGCTTCAGCCACCAGCAGGAACAACAGGCGGTACACCACCCGAAGCAATTGGCGATGCAGTTCTTCGGGGGCCAATTCGTTTCCGCGCAGACGCGCTCGAAGCGTGTTGTTGACCGGGTGCTCCAGCACACCGCAACCAAGGACAACAATGGCCCTCTCCACTCCGTCGCGGAGCTTGTCGCGGGCGCGGGTTCCAGCCGAGATTGCCTCTTGAGCCCACTGCTCCAACAGGCTGCGGTGCGGAGGATCGCCCTCGAATCGGGACCGGTGGCAACACAGCCACAGCAAGGCGAAGTCGGCAAATGAGTCACCCTCGAAGATGGCTGCCACATCAAACTCCACGTATGCCTGGCGGGTGAGCGATGCGTTATCGCGCAGCAGACGCAGAACTCGCCCGTTGGACACAATCCCCCACAAGTGCTGGTCGGAGCGGTTGAGGAACTCCTGCACCAGACCGTGAGGCGAGGCCTTGGACGCTCCTCGCACCTTCGGCGAGCGCCGGTCTACATCCACCCGCCAGCCCATGAGGTGGACGGGCACGCAATCGGCCCACTCGTGGCTGATTGCGTAGTCCTTTCCCGCAGAACCGGAGACATCACCTGACCCATCGTCTACCGAGAGGCTCTGCACGAGCGGCAGCCCGGCGAAGCCGAGTTCGTCAAGGAGTGGAAGCAGCCATCGCTCACGGGTCAGTGACGTGGCAGTGTCCTCCGGTGCCAACGATGTCTCGGCCTGATGGAAGCCAACCCACAGTCCGGTCAGTCGCTGCCAAGAGCGGGTGATGGCATCGCGCACTCGTTCGCCGGGTGCAAGGCCGTAGTCGACGGCCTTCATGCCTGGCAGTTTCGGATCGTTGCTGTCTACCCGATCCAACAGTTCTCGCGGCAGCAGTGCCCCCTGCGTCGATACAGCTCCCCGCCCCATCAGGAGGTCACCCTGGGGAGAAAGTGGTAGACGGCCAGTACATCGGTTGGAGTTTGGGCGGTAACCGTGACTCGCCCTGGCCCTGGGCCGCGTATTGCAACGCCTTGGCGGCGATCAGCCGCCCGCACCCGGGCATGTGCTTCTGCCAGGGACTCGGCTCGGGCTTCGGCTTGTTCGGCAACCATCGGGCGCCAGTGCGGCTCTGCGCCGAGGATCGCCTTAATGCGCTCGGCGGCAACCTGGGGGAGCACGTTGCCCGCGGGTTCGGCCTCGAGAAGCCTCTGGACCTGCTCGGGAGCCAACCAGGTTGGGGTATCGGCTACACCAGTGAAGGCCAGCAGCATGGCCTCTTCGGCCAGCATGTGGTGTTCGCCGTGGCGGGCTACGGCGGCAATCGACATCCGCACCCGACACAGCAGCAGAGTGGTGACAATTGACACGGCGTCGGTGCGCATGACCCCGCAACGAGCGGCAATCGGCCCGCTGCCACCGGAGATTTGTCCAACGGAATCAATGGCTTGATCGAGGACGTGGCCTGCTAGCCCGCCGACTGCAGGATGGGTGCGAGACAGCAGCAGTCCGCCGCTTGGCGCTGCTTGATCGAAGCCGAGAGCCAGTGCTGGTTTGCCGGCGTCGCTTATCGCGAGCGCATCAGCCACGGCATCTGGCAGGTCGGACAAATCGGCGTCGTACCCCCGACCCGAAGGGATGTTGCTCTCAGAGATGGCCGCGCCAAAAGAGCGCAGGGCGGTGATCATAAACCGCTCGACATCGGCGCCCGAGCCGATGGCATCTCGCATGGCTGCCAACTCTTCGGCCACGTCGCTGGGATCGATCCGGCTCTGGGCAAACAGGGATCGACGGCGCACTTCGTTTTCCCGAGCTTGTTCCCATTCGGCGTCTATGGCATCGGTCTTGGGGCGGAGCTGCTCGATTATCCCCTGAATGGGAACGTTGATGGCTTGGCCGGTGGTGGATAAGACCTGTTCGGCAAGAGCCTCGATGATGTCGCTGGTAGAGCCGGGCACCGGGATGGACACCCCCAACGCGCCCCTGATCTTGCGGTGCTTTCGCAGCAACACCTCCAGCACCGTTTCGTCGATGCGGTTGTCCGACCCCCAATAGGTGACCACCCTCACCTCCGAACTCGGCTGGCCATAGCGGTCTACCCTCCCCTCTCGCTGTTCAAGTCGAGTGGGGTTCCACGGAAGGTCGTAGTGGATCACCGCTGAGAAATGGTCTTGAAGGTTGATGCCCTCACTCAGGCAGTCGGTGGCCACGAGAACGCGGCGGGGGTGGAAAGCCAGCTCAGCCACCCGGGCCTCCCGGTCTGACGGCGGCAGTCGTCCGGTGACCGCGGCCACCTCGGGGCGGTCGCGCTTGGGCAGCCGGGACCGAAGTCGGTCGGCCACATACTCAGCGGTTTCGATGAACCGGCAGAAGACGATGGGCTGGAAACCGTCGCCCAGCAACTCTCCCACCAGGCCAATCAGGCCCTCGAGCTTGGCATCAGCACCCTTGGGGCCATCGGCGATCTGATCGGCCTGCTTGGCGAACTCCCGCAACCGTCGTGACACCGCTGACTCGGCAAGCTCCGTCTGGCTGCCGGGCACCACGTCGGGAGCTTCCTCGATGTCGTCGAGGTCGAGGATCAGCCGACGACCCAACTCATCGATGTCTTCGGCTGAATCCGAGTCGGCATCAACAGTTACCGCTCGGGTGCGGAGTGTGGCCGCGGCGGCTGCCGGGCTGGAGGCCAGCGCCCGCAGCAGGCCCAGCGCCGACCACCAACGAATGCGCTGCGCCCGCCTTCCTGCGCTGCGATCATCGACGGTGGTGCGGGCGTAACGCAACACCTCGTCGAACAAGGCCATATAGCCGGGCGAGAGGCTGTAGTGCTGCTCCCGGTCGGCCCGCTTGGGGAAATACGTGTCGGTCTCCAAGTAGTGGCTGATGTCGGCACGTCGCCGCTGCACCAGATGGCGGGCAAGGCGATCTCGATGGTGGCGATTGTGCTCGCCGGCCAGGTCGTGGGGCAGGTCGGCAAACTCGTTGTCGAGCAAACGCAAGAGTGAGCGAAACGACTCTTCCTTGCCCGAATGAGGGGTGGCGGTGACCAGAATCAGATGCCGGTCGGGACTATCTGCGAGAGCACTGACCAAGGCATGTCGCTGGTGGCGGCCGCTGCTGGCCCGGTCACCGGCTCTGGCGCAGGTGTGGGCCTCATCCACGATCACAAGCTCAGGACACGCCCGGATGAAGTCGTCGCGGCGGCGATCAGACTTGATGAAGTCCAAAGAGACGATCACATTCGGATGGCGGTCGAATATGGACTGGCCGTGGGCCAAGCCGCGCTCAAGGCGGGCGGCGGTGGATGCCAGAACGAGCTCGGCTTCGATATGGAACTTGTCAGCCAGTTCTGCCTGCCATTGTTCTGCCAAGTGCGGAGGACAAAGCACGGCCAAACGTTCGGCATCTCCCTGGGCCATCAGTTCGGCAGCTACCAATGCAGCTTCGATGGTCTTACCCACACCCACGTCATCGGCGATCAACAGGCGCACCGGGTCGAGGCGAAGGGCCATCAACAAGGGCACTAGCTGATAAGGGCGAGGATCGACGGCCAATTGGGCAACCGAGCGGAACGGTCCCGCACCGGAGCGGAACCCGAGCCGCAGCGCATCTCTCAGCAAGCGGGCTGAGTGGGCATCTCCCAAATGCCGAGACGGATCGGGCAGATCGAAACTGGCGGCTGTGACCTCTTCGACCGCGGCCAGGATGCCGGTAGTTTCGTCATCGGTGCCCCCCAGAGGGCGGACCATCACCATCTCGTCGGTGCTGTCGGGCAAGACAACCCAGTCGCGCCCTCGCGCGGTGACCAGCGAGCCAGGTGCGAAGTTCATGAGGCACCCTGGTTACCGATGCCGAATACCGCGGGATGGCGGGTGACGATGGCTTGCCAGTCGTCAGCGTGGCCGAAGCGTATGACCTGATAGCCGAGATCGTTCATGGCCTGTTCCTGGATGGCATCTCGCGCCGCCCGCTCGGGGTAGTCGTGATGAGGGCCATCCACGTATACCACCGCGCAGGCTTCGTCGTAGACGAAGTCCGGGCGGGTCTGGGCGGTCTCGAAGTAGATCTGCGAACGATCGGGGCGTCGATAGCCGCCGCGTTCGAGGAAGGCTAAAAACTGCTGCTCTAGGCTGGAATCTGCGGAGTCGGCCAACTCCTCGTCGTGCTTATCTCGGACAAAGGTCGCGCCGTAGACCAGGGGCATGAGATATTCGGCCGCCAGGCGGCGGTCGAGCAGGCCATGATCGCCCTGGTTCGAGTACGACATCAGGCAGTCGTAGCAAGCCGCCTCGCACGCCTCCACCTGGCCAGGGCCGTCTTGGTCATGGCCAGTGTCGGGATCAATGTGGCAGCGCCGCAGCGCCTCGCGAGCGATCCGCGGCCACAGCGACGGATCGTCCACCAGCTGCTTCAGGGCGCCCGCACCGCCCTCGGCCGCCTCGTACACCAGCAGTTGACGGCGATTATCCAACGATGGCAGTGGCTCAGCGGCGATCTCGCTCGGCTCCAATTGAAATACCACTTGCAGAGCGGAGGTCAGTGCGGCCTGAACCGAAGCCATCGTTTCCATGTCGAGCCCGGCGGGGGAAAGATCGGCGGGATTTGGACTGTTCTGGCCGCTCCCCGAGGCTACTGGCTCAATGAGCAGTGCGTTGCGGGCGTCGGTCACATAGGGGATCACCCGGACCGTGCGCTGAGACAAGGGATCTTGGTGGGATGTGTCGGCATCGCCCTCGGCGGCATCGGCGTCGCGTGCCCAGTAGCCCCGCTCGATGTCAAGCACAAACCCGAGCTGCGCTCGGTTGGCGCGTCGCCGTGGCCCTTCGTTGATTCGCCAGATCGTGGCCGCGTCCCCATACGACAATCTCAAAACTGGTCCGTCATCGCGAGAAGCCCCGTCTGTCTGAGCAGCGCAGAGCACTCGCTCGCGAACAGATCTTTCGCCTTGGCGGCGAGCGAAGCGGACGGCGGCAACGATGTCGTAACCCCGTCGCTCCCGCTGCTCTTCATCGGACGTGATCCGGTCGCGGCGGCGAGTAGACACGTTGCGCAGTCGGAACATGTTTCGGGTTTGCGGGGGCAGAGGCTCGGAGCAATGCTCGCATACGTCGGGGCCAGGACCGGTGTAGTCGGCGTGCAGGTAGCCGCACGCTTCGCATCGCTTGATCGACGTGGTGATGATCGAGCCGCCGTCGGGGTCGCTCTCGAAATCCTCGGCGTCGAGGATCACCCGGTTGACCTGATAGCGGTTGCCCTCGTGGTAGATCAGGCTGTGGGGGCTGAACTCGGAGATGGCCAGGAAGCGGGGGCGCTGCAAGAACTCGGTGCCGCGTTGCTGTCGGCCTGGCACGAATGCCGACAACGGTAGGCGGGGGAACGAATACCCAGGCAGGAAGCCTTCAGCCGCAAAGTAGCGGTACGGGTAGAAGTCCGAGTGGAAGCCATCGCTCAAGTCACCCCGTAGCAGATCGAGTTGGCGGACGGCCTCACGACGGAGGCGATCAGCTTGTTCTCGATCTCGGCGGGTGCGACCGGCTGACTGCCGGATGCGGGCCTGCTCGACAGCCTGGTGAAGTGCCGAGCGGTACAGCGATTTCCAACGATCGAGCGAGTCGGCGAACCGCTTGGGAAGGGCCTGCATGGTGTCGTCGAGCCAGTCATCAGTCCACCAGTCGGCCTCGGTCAGCTCCGAGCCGAGATTCTCGAGGACCACTTGGGAGCGGACCTGAGCCTGAGTGCGGACAGCTTCGTCGGCCAGCGCGTCAACTACGTGGGCCAGTAGCTCCAGCGAAGGCTCATCGCCTGAGAGGTCGAGCAGTTCGCCCATCTTGCTGCCCAGATTAAGGCCGCTGTGGGTCAGCCAAACCGAGTGGACGTGGGCCCGAACTAGATCCTCGTTGGCCAGATCAAGGCGGGGAGCCTCCACCTGGCCCGCCACCATCTGCTCCTGATGGCGAAGGAAGTGCTGATCGTGGCTGTTGCCAGTAGCGCAGAAGGTGGTGACCAACGCGGGCTGACCGCTGCGTCCGGCCCTCCCCGAGCGCTGCGCGTAGTTCGCCGGCGTGGGCGGCACGTTTCGCATATTCACTGCGTTCAGCTCGGCGATGTCGACTCCCAGTTCCATCGTGGGTGAGCAGTACAAGACCGGCAGCACCCCGTCTCGGAATCGGTGCTCCCGCTCAGCCCGCAGTTCGTGGGTCACCTGAGCGGTGTGCTCTCTGGCCTCGATGCGGTGCTCTTTGGCGCCCTGCCGGGTGTATAGATCCACGAAATACTGATTTGGCGTGATGCCGTGCTCTGGCCCCGACGGCATCCGAATCGGGTCGTTGTGGGGCTGGCCGTTGCCCAGCTCCCAGCGCATCGCCCCTGCGGGAAGCTGCCAGATCCTGGTGCCGTCGTCTTCGAGGCCCGCTTGGTACAACAACCCGTAGATGTTCAGGGCTTCGGCAAGGTCGTCGATAATCTGCTGCCGCTCTTCAAGCATCAGGTGCTGAGCGCCGCCCAACGTGTCGAGGCGGTTGAGGAACTGGCCGAAGACACTGCGGGGTCCGAGGTGGGTGAGGCTACGGTCATCGCGCTGCCGGCGAGGCCGGGCGACCAGTGCCGAGCCATACTCCAAGCGCTCGCCTTCGAGCGACCACGGATCGCATAGGTTCTGCTCGCTGCGCTGTTGCATTGCCTGGTGGTTGTCTCGGTCGAGGACTCCGACCCGGATCGCCAGCTCCCGGCG
Organism: Candidatus Poriferisocius sp.; assembly: GCF_965204015.1. Classification (GTDB taxonomy): domain Bacteria; phylum Actinomycetota; class Acidimicrobiia; order Acidimicrobiales; family Bin134; genus Poriferisocius. The sequence goes on from NZ_OZ241965.1 coordinate 941,176, forward strand.
GACGACATCCAACATGGCCCGCAGGATCCGAAAACGGACTTCGGCGTTGCTCTGGGCAAGGGCAGGGTGGCGGGTCGCCCACTCCTGCTCGTCGGCGGCCAACTCATCGAGCGACTCGTAGCTGATCGACAAGAGCCCGCATTGCTCGAGATTGGGTTGGGTGATCCGCCAGCCTCGGCGCAAGTCCAGATATAGCCGGTAGGAAATCGCCTCGGTGAGCGCTTGGTTCGCCATGCTCCGGGCATGGCCCCTGGCCTCGGGCTGAAGGGCATACGCCTGCGGAGGCAGGTCGAGTACTTCGACAACTCGCTGAGCCACATTGTCATGGTGAAGGCCCTCCTCTCCAGCCATTTGCAGGGCTTGATAGAGGGCTGACCGCAGCATGGTGACCTCGACAAAATCGTTGAGGTGGCCAGCTTGGAGCGAGGCATCTTGGCGGTTGTCGGTGAATGACAGAAGCTTGTGAGCTCTGGGACCGAGTTCACCGGTTTCGCGCAAGTGGCTGACCGTGGCCAGGGAAGTGATCGTGGTCACCGTCGAGCGCCCCTGCGAACCGAGGGTGCCCAGCCGGGTGAAATCATTCCCTAGGCGCCCGGTGTAGGAAACACCACAATTCATGCAGAATCGGAATGGTGTTGTGAGCCAAAAGGCGATGGTTGTGCCGGATCGGCCTCCTTCAGCGTCCAATAGGACTGAGTCGTCATCCACCAACGGGACAAACGCACCACTAGCAGCGACGCTGATAGCTCTGGGAACGCTGTCCCTCCGACCGTCGCGCAACCTTTGGTTGACGTCGAACCAGTCAAAGGGCAGGCGGTTTTCGATGCCTTCGCGATCGATAGGCCATGGACTGTCCCTTGGGCCTTGCTCATCTGGCCCCGCTGCTTCAACGGTGGGTCGGCTGCCCCGGCCGGGCGCATCGGGATGCGGATCGATGAACAAGAAGCCGGGTTCACCATCACCATCATCGGTGTCACCCAAGTCGCGAGCCACAAGAGCCGATCCGCCATCAACCGCTGATTGACGAACTACGTAATACTCCTGCCCACATTGCCGGCAGAACGACAACGGGAGGTACGACCGGTTCCGGTCGTCACGCACAAACCGCTGCGCCCGCATTGTGATCTCTCGTTCTTCGGCATCCTCTGGGGTGGCATATGCCGTGTCTCCTGCACTTAGGAACTGATGCAGACGGAAGGCGAATACGCTCTGGCCCGCTGCTTGGTCCGGCAGACGGCTGGCGGTCAAGAGCTGGTCTTGAATCGCCTTCTCGCACTGGGCACTGGGCAGGCCTGTCGCCGCGGCGAGACGTTCTCCTCCACCATCGGGTCCTGCGATGGGAATCGGCGTAGCCCGCACCAGCCGACCGCTGGCATCCTCGGCCAGGCCGAGCGTTGATTCGATCCAGATCGACAATGGGTCGGTCAAGAACTCATCAACGGTGACGGCACCTGGGGGTGGGCTATCAATCCGGCGAGCCAGTTCTCCGGCGAACTCAAGGCTGTTGATGTCTCGACCGTCCGTGACCCGCCGCAGTGTTTCAGAGATGATGTCATCGGGCCCGACTTCAGCGCCGAACAGCTTTGTGGCCACCTCTGCGACTCGGGCATCGCGCTCTGCGGGCGTGCCCTCGGTCGAGAGTGTGGCCGACGTGCCCACGCACTGCATGTCGGAGGCACCGGTAGCCTCTCGGATGCGGCGAACCAGCATGGCCACATCCGCTCCCTGGCGACCTCGGTGGGTGTGTAATTCGTCAAGCACCAGGAAACGCAGTGAAGACATCGCCCTTACCAAGGCTTTGTCGATGTAGCGGGTGAGAATGAGCTCGGCCATCACATAGTTGGTGAGCAAAATATCGGGCGGATTGGTGAGGATCGCCTCCCGCTCGTGCTGGTTCTGCTGGCCGGTGTACACCGCAAACGTGACAGGCCGGTCTACGGTTGAACCGGGCGTTGTCGCCGAAGAACCATGGTCGAGGAACTTGGACAGTTCCTCATATTGGCTGTTGGCCAGAGCGTTCATCGGATACATGACCAGGGCCTTGACGCCCTGGCCCGACCCTGAACGCAGCACATGATCGACGATGGGAATGATGTAGGCGAGACTCTTGCCCGACCCGGTGCCGGTGGTCAGCACATAGTTTCGCCCCGCGGCGGCGGCATCGACAGCCTCCCTCTGATGCCGATGCAATGTGAGCAAGTTGCCTTGGGAGATGTCGGCCGATTTGCCCGTTTGGAAGATGTCACCGGCTGTCGGGTGCAGTTGCCCTGAATCAACCAGGTCATCGATCGACGCCCCCGGCTCAAACGCCGGGTTCACCCCGACCCGAGGATGCGGCCATAACAGTCCCCCGTCCAGCGCCTCGGCTACTCCCTCTTTAATGCGCCCGTCGGCAATCTCCACAAAGCTCTCGGCGTACCGCCGGTACTCCCCAACAACCCGCTCCCGAAGCTCAAATACGTCCACAATCAGTCTCCGTCACGAAGGGACTGGCTTCCCCGAGCCTCGGAATGTGTCTGCCTCAGCACCGCCCCATCCTCGCATCGGGGTGTAACCCTATGGGCAATACAGGCTGCTGTCAGGACTAATGGACCCCGATGACCACCTCTGAATACCTGACAACTGCAATCGCCGACCTCCCCAACGCGAAACAGCCCCGACCGAAGTCGGGGCCGTCAGGCCGGGGCTACTCACCCCGGCGGGGTTATCTTTATCCTATCCGCTGAGCGTGACATCCTCACGATGCACTTCCAACCATTGGCACTCTGCCTCAAGAAATACCCGCCGTCACCCACACGCGTGGGTTCTAAAACAACAGTTCACTCCGTTTGAAAAACCGTTGACGTCCTTTAGCGGTATCGCTACCTTGACCATTGCCTGCCGGTCCGGTTAGTAGGAATCCTCCGAATGCAGCCGACATACCGCGGCGACGGGGCCCCGGAACGCACGGGGCCCCTTCTTTTGCGCCATGAACTGCCCGGCCCAGTCCTACGGCAACACGGTTTCGGTGTCGCGGCCTGATCTCAGGAGAGTGCCGGGGGTGGCGCCGGTGGGGTGGCCGGCGGTGATGATTTCGGTGCCGTTTACCAGCACGTGCTCGACGCCGATGGCGCTGGCGTAGAGGCGCTCGCAGCTTCCGGGGAGGTCGGTGCGCTCAACGATGGGGCCGGAGGCCACGGTGTCGGGGTTGAACACCACCAGGTCGGCGCAGTAGCCCTCGGCTACCCGGCCCCGGCCCTTCAGGCCGAACAGGCGGGCGGGCTCGTCGGTTAAGAGCCGCACGCACTCCTCCATCGGCAACAGCTCCCGGTCGCGCACGGCAGATGCCAGCATCTCGGTCGGGAAGCGGGCGCCGCACATGCGGTCGAGATGGGCACCCGCGTCGGATCCGCCCACCAGAACCCGCTGGTCGCGCCACAGATCGGCCCGCTGCTGCCAGGCTACGTCGATGTCGTCGGACGACAGGGGCCACAGTGCGGTGCGAAGGTCGTCGGCCACCACGATGTCGAGCAAGGCGTCAAACGGATCGACCCCCCGCTCGGCGGCGATATCGCCCACCTTGCGACCGGTGAGCCCGGCGTTCTCCGGGGCATAGGTGTCGCCGATCTCCATGTTGGCCCAGGTGGAGATGAACTGGAACGGCCCCTCGGAGCTGCGGGCCTGCTCATCCAGCCACTGCCGCACGGCGGGATCGGCCAGCTTGGCCTTCTTCTCGTCGTGGTCCAGATACAGCACGTCGCCCCAGTTGGGCAGCAGGTACAGGGCGCAGTAGCTGGCGAAATTCATCTTCAGCCCGCCGATGGACGGCATTGACAGGGCCACAATGCGCCCCCCGGCCTCGGCGGCCACATCCGACGCCCGAAGCTGGTGCTGGGTGCGGTCCATCATGGTGGAGGCGTGGGATAACACGTTCCAGTTGAGCGACCGCTGGGCCCGCACCGACATCTGGGTCATCAGGTCGATCTCTTCATCGCTGAAGAACGCATTGCAGCCGGTGATGATGAACTCCAGCCAGGTGCCGGGGTGGTCGGACACCGCGTCGCACAAGGCCAGCATCTCGGTGCGGTCGGCGAAATACGACGGCACCGGATCGTTGTTGCCGTCGGAGTGGGTGGTGGACTGCGACGATGAGAACCCCAGGCCCCCGGCCTCCAGCGCCTCGTGCAGCAACCGCACCATCTCGGCCACCTGCTCGGCAGAGGCCGCGTTGCCGGTTCCCTCGGCCCCCATCACATAGCGACGCAGCGCCGAATGGCCCACCAAAAACCCGGCGTTTACACCGATGCGCCCCTCCAGGGCATCCAGGTACTCGGCGAAGCTCGACCAGCTCCACGGCAGGCCCTGCTCCAGGGCGGGAAGGGGCATCCCCTCCACCTTGGCCATCATCCGGCGGATGTAGTCGGCGTCGTCGGCCTTCAAGGGGGCCAGCGTGAAGCCGCAGTTGCCGCCCAACACGGTGGTCACCCCGTGCTCGTTGGAGGGAGAGGCCAGCGGATCCCAGAAAAGCTGGGCGTCGTAGTGGGTATGGGCGTCGATGAACCCCGGCGCCACCACCAGCCCATCGGCGTCGATAACCTGCGCCGCGGCCTCGTCGGCCGCCCCTACGGAGGTGATCCTCCCGCCGCTGATGCCCACATCGCCCGTAACTCCCGGCGATCCGGTGCCATCCACAACGGTTCCGCCTTTGATGATCAAATCCAGCATGGCGACAGGCTAGTAGCGCATGACGGCATTATCCCCAGCAGGCTCCGGGCGCAGCGCCAAGAGTACGCTCCATCCATGCCGGAAATCCCCAAGATCATCTCGGTGGACGACCACATAGTGGAGCCGCCCACCCTGTGGACCGACCGCCTGTCCCGCAAGTACGCCGACGTCGGGCCCCGGGTCGTGCGGGAGAAGCTCTTCAAAGACCGGGCGATAATCAACCACATGCCGGAGTGGGTCGACAGCGATGTCGAGCGAACGATCGACTCCTGGCTCTATGAGGACCTCAAGCAACCGCTAATCCGGCTCAGCGCCGCGTCGGGCTATCCCAAAGACGATCTCGGTCCCCAGCCCATCACCTACGACGACATCCTCCCCGGTTGCTGGCAGCAGCAGGCCCGCCTCGATGACATGGACATCAACCACGTCGAGGCCGCCATGTGCTTTCCCATGTTCCCCCGGTTCTGCGGGCAGACGTTCTTGGAGGCGGCCGATAAGGAACTGGCCCTGTTGTGCGTGCAGGCCTACAACGACTGGATGATCGAGGAGTGGTGTGCCGGCACCGACAGCCGGCTGATCCCCCTGCCGCTGATCCCGCTTTGGGACCCGAACCTGGCCGCCGCCGAAGTCCGCCGCAACGCTGAGCGGGGGACGCACGCCGTCTCGTTCACAGAACTGCCCACCAACCTTGAGCTGCCGTCGATCCACGATGCCGAAGGCCACTGGGAGCCGTTCTTCGCCGCCTGCGAGGAAACCGACACCGTCGTGTGCATGCATATCGGGTCGGGGTCTCGCATGCCGTCCACCTCGGCCGATGCCCCGCCCGCGGTGATGTCCACGCTCACGTTCAACAACGCCATGGGATCGCTGGCCGACTGGCTCTTCTCCGGCGTGTTCATCCGCTACCCCAAGATCAAAATCGCCTACAGCGAAGGGCAGATCGGCTGGATCCCCTACATATTGGAGCGGGCCGACGTGGTGTGGGAGCAAAACCGGGGATGGAACGGCGTATGGGGGGTGATTCCCGAGCGGCCCAGCACGTATTTCGCCGATCACGTGTACGGGTGCTTCTTCGACGACCACCACGGACTGGCCAACATCGAGGCCATCGGCGCCGACAACGTGACCTTCGAAACCGACTACCCCCACAACGACAGCTCTTGGCCCCACACCAAGGAGGTGGCCGAGAAGCTGTGCGAGGGTCTGTCGGACGAGGTGATCTACAAGATCATGCGGGGCAACGCCATCAAGATGCTCCACCTGCCCTTCGACCAGTAGGTAAAGGTCGCCGGGCATGATCTACGACTTCGTGATCGTGGGCGGGGGCTCCACTGGAGCAGTGCTAGCCGCCCGGCTGTCGGAGAACTCCGGCACCTCCGTGCTGCTTCTGGAGGCCGGGCCAATCGAACCCGATCCCGACGCCGACCAACTGGGCGCGGTGGACTTCTCCCACACCGGGCGCGACTGGGGCTTCCAAGCCCGCACCACCGGCGACGCCACCGCCCCCTATCCCCAAGGTCGGACCTTGGGCGGGGGGTCAGCGGTGAACGGCGGTGTGGCGCTGCGGGGGATGCCCAGCGACTACGACGCCTGGGCCAGCCCCAACTGGAGCTGGGAGGCCATGGCGCCGTGCTTTCGGCGCCTCGAAGACGATCCCCTTGGCGGCGACCTCCACGGAATAGGCGGCCCCATTCCCATCCGGCGGGCGGCCAAAGAAGATCTGGTCGTCCCCCAGCAGCAGCTTCTGGCCGCGGCCCAAGACATCGGTCTGGCCTGGGTCGACGACCACAACGACGGGGTGTCGGAGGGCATCGGCCCGTCGCCCCAAAACGTGGTGGACGGAGTGAGGGTGTCCACCGCCATGGGATACCTCCGCCCGGCCGACGGCCGCCCCAACCTCCACATCGTCGGCGGAGCCTTCGCCCACCACATCGTGATTGAGCGAGACCGGGCCACCGGGGTGGCCTACTCCTCCGATGGCGCTGATCTGGAACAGGCTCGGGGACGCCATATCGTCGTTTGCGCAGGGGCATTCAACTCGCCGGCACTGCTGATGCGCTCGGGCATCGGCCCGGTGCGCGACGTGGAGGCCGTCGGCATCCGCTCGGTCGCCGACCTCCCCGGCGTGGGGGCCAATCTCATGGAGCACGTAGGGGCGTTCATCTTCGTGGTTCCCCCCGAGGAAGCGGTGACCACCGACATGGTGCAACACCAGCTGCTCATCCGCTACAGCTCGCCGGAGAGCCCGGTGACCAACGACATGCAGATCGGCATGATGAACCACTGGGACCTGACCGAGAACCCGGCTCTGGCCGAAGTGTGCGGCGCCGAGTTGATCTGGGGCATCTGTGCTGGCATCCAGATCCCCCGGTCCCGGGGACGGCTGCGGGTGCTTTCCCCCGACCCCGAACACCCGCCGGTTATCGATCTAAACCTGCTGGACAGTCCCGATGACGTCGCCCAGCTCACCGCCGGCCTGCGGCTCTGCCACCAACTGGCCACCCACGAGGCGCTCGCCGAGCGATTCGAGCGGGTTGCGGTGCTCGACTCGGCGGTCTTCGCCGACGGGGACGACTCCGACCTGGCCGAATACGCCCAGCAGTTCAGCTTCCCCTGGTACCACGCCTCGGGCACCTGCCGTATGGGACCCGACCCCAACGCTGGCGACGTCGTGGATGACCGGGGCCAGGTTCACGGCGTCGATCGCCTGTCGGTGTTCGACGCCTCCATACTCCCGATGATCCCCCGGGCCAACACCAACCTGACCTGCATCGCTTTGGGCGAACGAGCCGCGGAGCTGTTGCGATGAGCTTGGACCTCGCCATTCGAGGCGGCACGGTGATCGACGGCACCGGCGGGCCTGGACATCGGGCTGATCTGGGCATCGCCGACGGACGCATCGTCGAGATCGGCCCTCGGCTGAGCGACGCCGCGGCCCGCACCATCGATGCCACGGGACTGGTGGTGGCCCCGGGGTTCGTGGACATTCACACCCACCTGGATGCCGCCGTGCTGTGGGATGACACCCTCAGCCCGTCGCCCCTCCATGGGGTGACCACCGTGATCGGGGGCAACTGCGGATTCACCGTGGCCCCCCTTGCCCCCGAGGCCCGCGACTACCTGCTGGCCATGCTGGCCCGGGTCGAAGGCATGCCCGCCGAATCGTTGGCCACCGGCCTGGACTGGGACTGGCGCACAACCGCCGAGTACCTCGACCGCACCGACCGGCCGCTGGCCGCCAACACCGGATTCCTGGTGGGCCACTCGGCCATCCGCCGCACGGTCATGGGCGAGCGGTCGTCTGAGCCGGCCACCCCCGCCGAGGTTGAGGCCATGGCCGAGTTGGTGAGATCCGGTCTGGCCGCCGGTGGCCTGGGATTCTCCACTTCCACATCCACCACCCATCACGACGGCGACGGCCGGCCGGTCCCCTCCCGGGCCGCCGACCGCAGCGAGATCATCGCCCTGTGCCAAGCAGTACGCGACACCGCGGCCACCGTGGTGGAGATCTCCCCTGGCGTCGAGGGGTTCGATCCCGAGTTGGCCGAACTCATGGCCGACATGTCGCTGGCCGCCGACCGACCGCTCAACTGGAACCCGGTGATTGTCGACGCGGCCACCGAGCCCGGGGGCTGGGATCGGCTCCTCATGTCCGATGCCGCCGCCGAGCGGGGCGCTGAGGTGCTGGCCCTGACCATTCCGCTGGCCATCACCGCCCGCCACTGCCTGGCCACCCCGGCCGTACTGGCCGCCCTGCCCGGCTGGGAAGACCCGATGGCCCTGCCCCACGACCAGCGTCGAGAGCTACTGGCCGACCAGGTGCGCCGCCAAGAGCTCGACCGCTCCGCCCGGTCGGTGAAGATGCGCCTGTCCCACCTCGCCGACTGGGGGGCCTATGTGATCGGTGAAGGGTTCAGCTCGCATACCAAGCCGCTTGAGGGCCGAACCGTGGGCGAGGTGGCCGCCGAGCGAGGTGTGAGCCCGTGGGATGCCCTTTGTGACATCGCAGTGGCCGACGACCTGCGCACCGTGCTGGTGTCGTCGGCCAATGGGGCCGACCGGGCCGACTGGGAGGCCCGGGCCCGATTCTGGACTGATGACCGCGTGGTGATGGGGGCCTCTGATGCCGGCGCCCATCTCGATCAGCTCGACTTTTTCACCTACACCACCGGATCGCTGGCCGCGACCCGCGAGTTCGGCCTGCTGAGCCTGGAGGAGCACATCCGCCAGCTCACCGACATCCCCGCCCGGCTCTACGGAATCGCCGGCCGGGGTCGCATAGCCGAGGGCTGGCACGCCGACCTGGTGGTATTCGACCCCGACACAGTCGCGCCCGGCCCGGTCCACACCCGCTACGACCTTCCTGCGGGCGCAGGACGGCTCTACGGCGAGGCCGTCGGGGTGGCGTCGGTCATCGTAAACGGTGGCGAGGTGGTCACCGATGGCCGATTCACCGACGCCCGGCCCGGGCATCTGCTGCGAGCGGGGCGCGATACTGAACCGGTGACCCTTGCGACTCGCCGCTCAACCCACAACAGCCAACAAGGAGCGCCATGAGCCCCACCGCCATGATGATCTCGTCCGACTCCCACATAATCGAGCCGCCCGACCTGTGGACCGAGCGGGCCACCGGGCCGATGGCCGAGCGGGTCCCGCAGGTGCGCCGCGAGCCCGGCGGCGACTGGTGGTACATCGACGGCCAGCGCTCCATGTCGTTTCTGGGCTTCCAAGCCGGCAACAGATTCGACCAAGACCCCACCAAGCTCCGCATCGAGGCGTCGTTCGACGAAGTCCGCCCCGGGGCCTACGACCCCGAGAAGTTCATCGCCGACAACCGCACCGACGGAGTGGCCGCCTCGGTGATCTACCCCAGCGAGGCGCTGTTGGCCTACAGCATCCCCGACTCTGAGCTGTGCTCAACCACCATGGCGCTCTACAACGACTTCATTGCCGAGTTCTGCGCCCACGACCCCGAGCGCCTGAAGGGCATCGCCCTCATCAACCTCGACGACATCGACGAGGCCATCGCCGAGATGACCCGATGCCGCAACATGGGCTTGTCCGGGGCGATGGTCAGCGTCATGCCCCCGGCGGGCCAGGGCTACGACAGCCCCCGCTATGAGCCGTTCTGGTCGGCCGCGGTCGACCTCGACGTCCCCCTGTCCATGCACGTAGCCACCGGCCGACACCTCGCCAGTGCCAGCGGTCAGACCAAGAATGACGTCCGGGCGGTGTCGGAGGCGGCGTTCTACCTCCAAGACCACTTCGTGCGGAAGTCGCTGGGCGAGATGATCTTCGCCGGGGTGTTCGAGCGCCATCCCAAGCTGCGGGTGGGATCGGTGGAGCACGAGGTGGGGTGGATCCCGTTCTGGCTGTTCCAGATGGACTACTGCTACACCGACCGGCCGCTGCGGGGCGACTGGCACCGCTTCGCCGATCCCGACGCCCGCCCCAGCCACTACTTCAGCTCCAACTGCTTCGTGAGCTTTCAGGAAGATGCGGTGGGCGTGCGGGTGCGGGACACCTTCGGCACCCACACGCTCATGTGGGGCTCCGACTACCCCCACACCGAGTCCACCTTCCCCCGCTCCCGAGAGGTGGTGGCCGAGACCCTGGCCGACGTGCCCGACGACGAGCAGCAACAAATCGTGAGGGACAACTGCGCCGACCTCTACGGCTTCAACCTCGACGTTCTTGAAGCCGACCTGGCGAACTAGCGATGCGCATCGCCTTCGGGACCGACGAGCCCACCACGCTCACCGATGCGATCAAGCAGCACTTGACCGACCAAGGCCACGACGTGGTGGCGGCCACCGCCGAAGGAGCACCGTGGCCCGACGTGGGCCGCTCTGTCGGCGAGGCGGTGGTCGGCGACGCCGCCGACGTGGGGGTGGTGTGCTGCTGGACCGGCACCGGAGTGTCGATGGCGGCCAACAAGGTGCCTGGCGTGCGGGCAGCACTGTGTACCGATGCCGAGACCGCCCGCGGCGCCCGTCGCTGGAACGACGCCAACGTCTTGGCCCTGAGCCTGCGCCTGGTGTCCGCCGAGGTGGCCGCGGAAATGCTCAACGCCTTCTTGGACACCGAGCCCGACCCGGACGAGTCCGCCGAGATCGCCAAGCTCTCCTGACATGCGGGTCCGAATCGGTGTCGGCGTGGGAGGCGGAATGGCGTCGGGGGATCCCGAGGTCTTCGGCGCAGTGGTCGACGGGCTGGAGCAGTTGGGGTTCGACTCGCTGTGGGTGGCCGAGCGGGCCAGCGGCCCCGCTCTCGATCCGATAGTGGCCATGACCTTCGCGGCCGCTCGAACCACGCATCTCAAGTTCGGCCCCAGCGTCATGGTGCTGCCCGGCCGCAACCCGGTGCTCTTGGCCAAGACCATGGCCAGCCTCGACCGCATCTCCAACGGGCGGCTGCTGCCCGCATTCGGCCTCGGCGTGGCCGACACCGCCGAGCACCAAGCCTTCGGGGTGGCCCGCATGGACCGGGCCGCCTGGTTCAACGAGGCCCTGCCGCTCATGCGCCGGCTGTGGACTGAAGACGTGGTCGAGCACCACGGCCCCCGCTTCCATCTGGACGCTGCCCGAGTAGACATCAAGCCAGTCCAGCAGCCCCTCGACGTGTGGATGGGAGGAATCGCCCCCTCTGAGCTCCGCCGAGTCGGCCGCCTGAGCGACGGCTGGCTGCCCTCCTTCGTCACCCCGCGGATGTGCGAGACGGCATCGCCGCGATCAGACAGCATGCCGACGAAGCAGACCGGGAAATCGACCCCGAACACTACGGGGCGCTGCTGGCCTACACCGACGGACCGCTCCCCGATCGGTTCCTCGAACTCATCAAACTGCGCCAACCCGACAAAAACCCCGGCGACCTAGTGGCGTCAAGCCGCCAAGAGCTGCGCCCCAGGATCGAGGCGTTCATCGAAACCGGCGCCTCCAAGTTCGTGGTCATGCCCCTGGGCGAGCCTCCAAACTGGAAGACAGAGATCGAAGCCCTGGCCGACGACCTCCTGCCATTGCAGAACTAGATCGAGCCGCATGAGCCAAGTGTCCAGCCGACACTGGGAAGCCCTCTTGCATATACATGCTCAAAAGGAGGGCCGACATCGGCATTTGGGCTGCATCGGCTCGTCGGCAAAAGCGATGCTGCGCAGGCAGGAGAGTCAGGTTATCCTGACGGTATGAGTCTGATCTCTGCGGATGCCTTGCCAGCCGAGCCACTGGAGGCCCTCGGCGAACTTGCCCGCTCCGAGGAGGAGCTGGACGAGCTTCGGCACCGTCAGGTTGCTGCGGCGCGTGCCTCCGGCGCGAGCTGGGAGCAGATTGGCAAGGCGCTCGGTATGAGCCGCCAGTCGGCTTGGGAGCGCTTCGCGAAACGAGCTCGCGATGATCTAGCGGCTACAGCTGCTCTGAGCACCGACCTCTCAGAGGAGGAGGCGATGGAGATCGCCGTCGAAGAGGTGCGTGCCGTGCGCCGTCGGCGCGCGCGAAGCTGATTCCCGCCGTGCGCGTGGTGCTTGATGCGAACGTGTATGTGTCTGCTGCGATTCAAACCGGACCCTCGCACCGGATCGTCCAGCAGGCGATGAGTTCGCCTGGCTTCAATGCCGTCATGTGTCCAGCACTTCTTGGCGAAATAGCAGATGTCCTTCGGCGGCCCAGACTCCGCAAGCGAATCGATCTTGATGCAGCCAGGCGCTTCCTCGACAACATTGCAGCCCTGATCGACATGGTTCCCGATCCTGAAGACGTGGTCCCCGTTACCCGAGACCCATCCGATGACTACCTTGTCGCTCTAGCACGCGAGCACAACGCCGCCTACATCGTGACCGGCGACAAAGACCTGCTCGAATGGGATGAGCAGCGCCCCCCAGTGGTCTCGCCCGCGGAGTTGGAGATCAGATATCTCCAGGAACCAGGTAACCAGGAATAGTCGAGTTTGAGCCTCCGGCTGGTACCGGGAACCAGTAGCACATGTTCGGCAGAAAGAAATGAGCGCACTCTCTGCGCTTCATCAGCGGTGAAGGCTGCTGGCGCTAGTGCGGGCCTTCCCCGTCTAGCTGAGAGCCTGCTCTAGGTCGGCCAGTAGATCGTCGATGGTCTCGATGCCGACCGACAAGCGCACCAAGCCGGGGTCCACTGCTAGAGGCGAGTCCGCCGCCTGAGCGACGGCTGGCTCCCCTCCTTCGTCACCCCCGAAGACATGCGGAGTGGGATCACCACCATCAAACAGCATGCCGACGAAGCAGAACGGGAAATCGTTCCCGAGCACTACGGGGCGCTGCTGGCCTACACCGACGTACCGCTCCCCGACCGGTTCCTCGAACTCATCAAACTGCGCCAACCCGACAAAATCCCCGGCGACCTAGTGGCGTCAAGCCGCCAAGAGCTGCGCCCCAAGATCGAGGCGTTCATCGAAACCGGCGCCTCCAAGTTCGTGGTCATGCCCCTAGGCGAGCCACCGGACTGGAAGACAGAGATCGAAGCCCTCGCCGACGACCTGCTGCCGTTGCAGAACTCCACTGGATAAACCCTCGGTGCCATTGAACCTCCCACGACCCACGACGGCAGAATCCAATATCAAACCTACGCGAAACCCAGGGGCACCCACAGCCAGCATGAAGCCCGGGGAGGTTCAGTTCGTTGCCTGTCTGTTGGGTTGTCTGTTCCGCTAGTTACCTGTCTGTTGGGTTGTCTGTTCTGTTAGCTGTTTGTAAGCTTAGGGAATTGGCAGAACAGCAGAGGGGCGAAACGTGACTGATTCCAACCCAACACCACCAGAGGGACTTCAAAGCGTCGTTGACAACGCGATCAAAAAGCTCCGGGCCGCAGGCACAGACTTCCAGTACGTGGAGGTCAAGAAAGCCGCCGAGAAGCTGCCAAAGACGGCGGTGGAGTCGGTGTGCGCGTTCGCGAACGCTAGTGGCGGGCTGATGATCCTCGGGCTGAGCGAAGACGATTTCCGGCCGGTCGACATCGACGCTGGGAAGCTGGCGGCAGACTTGGCGTCGGCCTGCTCGGACAGGCTGGAGCCTGCGGTCAGGCCCGAGATCGACATCGCCCGAGTGGACGGCCGTCCCGTGGTGGTGGCCACCGTCCAGCCAACGGACTTCCAGCGGCGCCCGTGCTACGTCAAGTCGAGGGGAATGGAGAACGGCGCGTTCCTTCGCACTCACGACGGCGACCGCCGCCTGAACTCCTACGAGGTCCACCTGATGGTCGCGGGCAGGGGACAGCCCGCCGACGACGCCGAGCCGGTCGAGGGGTCAAGCCCCTCCAACCTCGACCGCCTGCTCGCCAGCGCCACTCTCAACCGGCTGCGCGCGACCCGGGGCCCGGTGTTCGCCGAGGCCAGCGATGAAGAGGTGCTGCACATGGTGGGCGTGTTTGCCGAGCCCGCAGCCGACTCCGCCCTCACTATGGCGGGACTCCTCGCGCTGGGCCGCTATCCCCAGCAGTTCTTCCCCCAGCTTTCCGCATCGTTCGTCGTGCTTCCGACTTCGACCGGCGAACCCACCGCCGACGGCACCCGCTTCATCGACAACCGAGCCCTCGACGGGCCGATCCCAGCGATCGTGTCAGCAGCCGTGGAAGCGATGCAGCGCAATATGCGCCGCCGGTCTGTCGTAGTGGGCGCCGGGAGAGAGGACACCTGGGAATACCCGGTCGAGGCGATTCGGGAGGTTGTGGCGAACGCTCTGATGCACCGCGACTACCATCGGACAGCCCACGGCAGCCAGGTCCGGATCCGGCTCTTTCCCGAGCGGTTCGAGGTTTCCAGCATCGGAGGCCTGCACGGGGCCAACGCAGGAGTATCCAACGTCGAGGAACTGGTAAAACGCGGCATCACGGCCACCCGCAACGCCCGGCTCGCCAAGCTGCTGGAAGACGTGGTGATACCCAGCACGGGCCGCCCGGTGTGCGAGAACCGCGGCTCGGGCCTGCGCGCCGCGGTCACCGCCCTGCGCCGAGGCCGCATTCAGCCGATGCGCCTATACGACTACGTCAATGAACTCAAGGTGGTCATCGACGCCCCGGACTGGGAGGTGTCCGAGCGCGAGAGCCGCTCTCGGACACCGGAGCTGGCGACCGACCAAGACAAGGAGGCTATGCGCGGCGACCGCCAGCCGGGCCCGGGAACCGAGCACGGCCCCTGGGCGAGGATCGCGGCCACTCCAGGCCCACGGTACCTCGCTCCCCGCGAGCACCAGATCGCCGAACTTCTCTCACACGGCCCCCGGAGCAGCAGAGAGCTGTCCGAGGAAATGGGCATCTCCAAGCAAAGCGTCCTCTACTGGCTGAACCCCATGGCAGACCGAGGCCTGGTCCGCATGACCGAGCCTCAACCCCGTAGCCCCCGCAACCGCTGGGAACTGAACCCCGGTGCCCTTCTGCACGAACAGCCGCCGCTCGTATAGAGCGCCCTGACGAACCCCTCATCGACAACGAGGCGCTGCCCTCATGCGCCGGTTGGCTGCCCTCCTTCGTCACGCCCGACGACGTGCGACGCGGTATCGCCGCCATCAAACAGCACGCTGATGAGGCAGAACGGAAAATCGACCCCGAGCACTACGGGGCGCTGTTGACCTACACCGACGCCCCGCTGCCCGACCGGTTCCTCGAGCTCATCAAGGTGCGCCAACCCAACAAGAACCCCGGAGACCTAGTGGCGTCGAGCCGAAAAGAGCTGCGCCCCAAGATCGAAGCCTTCATCGAAACCGGCGCCTCCAAGTTCGTGGTAATGCCCCTAGGCGAGCCTCCAAACTGGGAGGAGGAGATCGAAGCCCTGGCCGTCAACCTGCTGCCGTTGCAGGACTAGATCGGACCACATAAACCAAGTGACCGGACAACAGGAGAAAACCTCATGATGCGTCACGACCACTGGTGGAGTTCGCCACCCCCTAGTCTGGCCAGCGCCGGTTGATCCACCGGCTGGCAGTTTCGTCTAGTACGGCAACCACATAACGGGCCAACATCCCCAACAATACAGCCGCAACCAAACCGGCTATCGCGCTGACAACAACAGGTAACCCCATAGACTCACACTGGGTCCAGACAAGCGTGGGGTAGCCAGAACGGCGAGAAGAAATGCAAAAAAGGAAATGCGGCTTTCTCCCACCAACCTGGTTGCACGGTCCACAAAACTGTGGGCCATGCCCCTCACTGTATTCCTCTGGACACGTCCCGGCCTACCGAGGCCGCATTCCCATTCCCAGCCAACCGCTCCCAAGACCCTACTTTAGAACTCGCCGTGATATACGGATTAGTCCCGGATTCAGGATCATTGAACGCCACCAGGTTACCGTCCCGATCTTGGCCGGTATACACAGCGGGCAATTGTCCCGGTTTGTGCCACTGGTAACCTGCTGAACACGGCAGATCACGGTTGTCCCCACAGCTCGTATCCGAATTGCACGGCTTACCGGGTTGATCGTCGTTGCCGGATTAATCGTTGTTTCCGTTACAGTTCGTATCTGACGTACACGGCTTGCCCGACTGATCGCTACTCCCCGACGGGTGACCCTGATCCTTCTGGTCATTGTTACTGGAATTACCTGCTGGAGCTTCGTAATGGGGATCATACACCGACACTTGAACGGTCTTGTATATCACCCTATGCCTAGTCACAATCTTGGTAACCATATTGGGAACAGTTTTCTTCGTGTACCACGTATAACAGCCCACAGCTCCGAACGGACCAGGACTAGCCGCCGTCCAACATTAGTGATGTCTAACCGAAGCCTCTTTAGTACCCTCTTGCACTTGGACAGCAACCGAGTAGCTAACAATTCAACCAACAACCCGTTTATTCTAGATTGTCGGAGGATGAGCCTCAGCCACCGACATAACGATCCTAATAACGGCCCACATTAAAATAACCGCTACAAGCGCCCTCAGACCACGAGAAAGGCCCTTGCTCAACTTACTTGGAGCAACATCACCATCCGCAATGCCCCATCGCTTCCACACCGCTCGCCAAAGCTTGCTACTTGCGAAGAACGCAACCAGCGCCGCCAACCCCAATTGCCACGAACTAAGACCCGGAACAATCAAATGCACCAGCTCCATAACGCCCAGCAACAATGCCAGCGAAATCCAGAACTCGTTAGCCTTCAAACGCTCCTTTGTTGACTGCTTCATCAATCACTCACTCTCCCCGGCGATAGTCCCCTCCAAGCTAGTCGCACTTCACGCCATCGAAATCCGCGAGCTTCGATGCCGGCCACGAAACTAGCCCGCAACGCTGGCACCGAGGCAAGCCGGCCAGCCAGCGGGCGCACCTAGGCGCCGGGCGCCACGCCGCTGCGCTGGCGTCGGCGCCCTCGGCACCATAGGAACCGCTAGGAGCTGACCGGCCGGTACGGCACGCCCGCAGCAGCAGCCTTCGACAGCCACACGTCTGCGGGTAGGCGATCGTTGGCCTGTAGCCAATGCCGCCACTCCAGGTAGTCGGCCCCGGAGATCCACGCAATGGTGACCGCGTCCGAGTCCAGCACTTCGACAAGGTCCTCCGAGTCGTCCAACGCGTCGACCTCGGCTGCCATCCGACGCCATTGAGTGGACTCTGAAAACGCTCGTGCCCCAGCCAGATCGCCTACCGCTCAGACACACACATCGACTGGGACTGAATCGGCGGCTGCGGTGGGGATGGTGTCCCCGAAGGATCGGGGGCACCCTCTCCCACCGGCTACGCCAAGGCATGGCCAGCCGCCGAACGACTACGACGGGGGCGGACCGTTGAAAGTCCGCTCCACCCACTGCCCGTTCACCCGGTAGTAGCACACCGTGTAGGTCGAGCTGATCGGAATGCACCGCGAGTTGTCATAGCCCGCAGGAACCCCGCTCTCACTCTCCGCCGTGGCCGTAGCCGTGGCCGTGGCCGTAGCCACCACCTTGCCTGCCGCTCTACCTACCGCCGTGCCCGTCTCATCGCTCTCGGCCTTAGCCTTGGCCTCAGCCTCGGCCTTCTTTTTCGACCGCTCGCAAGCATCCTCGATCAAAACATAAGTGACAACACCCGAAGCGCCGCCAATCCTCGAAGCATTCTGCCTAACCGACCGCAAAGCAGACTGGCGGGCCGCTTCCTCAGCTTGGTTAGCGACCGTCTGCCCGGCTTTGAGTGAAACACGACCTCGACAAACAAGGTTATAAGTAAACCGATCAGCCGCCCTATACCCCTCGACAATCTCATCCGCAATAGCACCCCAATTGATATTAAAGCCGCCGCTATTGTCGATCACTGCGCTAAAGCAATCGGGCCGTGATGAATCAGCAACCCAACTAGCCCGTCTCCAATAGCCCTGGCTCATCCCTTCATATCGAAGCTCGCCGTTGCGTATATTCACCCAAACACGACGCGTATTGTCAGCCGTAGTGCCAGCCGGACAGGGCCGCTTCACACACGGCCTACTAGCACCGTACACAGCCGGGTTGTAATCGTGATAAGCCGGACAAATACTCACGCACACTTCAACCGCCGACGGACCACCCCTAGCGACAATCTCCACCTTTTGACCAGCGGGGCACTTCTTCCCAGTGTCAGCCGACGCCGTGGCGTCATTACTATTGTCTTCGGACCCGGAGTTGTCGTCGCTGCCAGCTTGATCGCTGCAAGTCTTGTCGCTATTGCACGCCTGCTCACTGCTGTCCGAGTTGTCGTCGCTGCCAGCTTGATCGCTGCAAGTCTTGTCGCTATTGCACGCCTGCTCACTGCTGGAATCGCCGCCGGAATTGTCCGCACCATCGGCTGATGAATTGTCCCTAGTATCCGAACCACTGCTGGATTGATCGTCATTACCCGAAGTGTCATCGCTGCCGGACTGATCGTCATTACCCGAAGTGTCATCGCTGCCCGACTGATCGTCATTGCCGGACTGATCGTCATTACCCGAAGTGTCATCGCTGCCCGACTGATCGTCATTGCCGGACTGATCGTCATTACCCGAAGTGTCATCGCTGCCCGACTGATCGTCATTGCCGGACTGATCGTCATTACCCGAAGTGTCATCGCTGCCCGACTGATCGTCATTGCCGGACTGATCGTCATTACCCGAAGTGTCATCGCTGCCCGACTGATCGTCATTGCCGGACTGATCGTCATTACCCGAAGTGTCATCGCTGCCCGACTGATCGTCATTGCCGGACTGATCGTCATTACCCGAAGTGTCATCGCTGCCCGACTGATCGTCATTGCCGGACTGATCGTCATTACCCGAAGTGTCATCGCTGCCCGACTGATCGTCATTGCCGGACTGATCGTCATTACCCGAAGTGTCATCGCTGCCCGACTGATCGTCATTGGGCGTGGGGCACGGAGACCGGCCCCCGCAGGGCAGGTTGGGATTGACGTCGGGCACCACCGGTTTGGCACGCGGAGGGCAGGGGGCGGTGTCGGCCACCACCGACCCGTCCCAGCACTGTTTGATGTGCAAATGGAAGACCGGCACCTGCACGGTGTAGGTCTCGGTGTACGGCGGCGGGCAGTACGTCACCGCCTTATTGAAAACCACGACCAACTCGCACGGCGGGGTCACCTTGCGCGTCCGCTCGACGGGCCGGGTCTGCTCGTGGGCATCAGCGGGGGCGGACCCTCCTGCTGCGGCCAACACCAGGCCCGCAGCAAGCACGCAAACGCACACGGCCAACGTGGCGGCGCGCCGCCCCAGGGACGCGCCGCCTGTTGCGCCCGGCCTGATCTGTTTGCCGGCGGCTGCGGGCCCGTCGGCTTGGTCAAAAGACGAGTGTTGGTTCATCGGTCTGGTTCCCCGATCTGTTGCACGGCGGATAATTGCCTTTATCCGTCACGCACAAACCCCGATAGGAGGGGCGGCAAGCGGGGCGATCGAGGCCGTGGAGACGAGGTCGGAACTGGGGTTTTCCTGCGTCTGCGGCGGGCCGGTTCGGCCTCGCCGGACGAGAGCGCTACACAGCGCCGCGGCTGTTATCCCGGTTCCGGGCGACGCCGCATCTCATCGGACCCGGTGTTGGGAACACCGCGCCCCGCCACACTCGACGACCCGGACTGTGTTCTATATCCCCAGGCCACCGGGTGTGCTGCCCGCTGGATATGGCACTTGTAACGGCTGCATGTCAGGAAAGGGTTGACAAGCACCGCCAATTTCAACTAACCAATAAAGGCAATTATCCGCCATATCACAGTATGTCCAGATGAATCGGCGACATATGACTACGATTCGTGCCGGGCCGTGCTCATTCACTAGATCAGCGGCATGGAATCAATAATTGTTTGTGACGCGGGAATACCTTCGGCCGAGGACATCGTCTGGGGCTGTGGGGCCATAGACCAGTTGGTAGAAGAGGGCAAAGCGGCCGCGCTCTCCCCCAACACCCAAAAGACCTACCGCACCGGATGGAATAGCTGGATCAGATGGGCAGAAGCCAGAGGCCTCCCGACATTCCCCGCTGAGCCCGGCGACCTCCAAAACTGGCTGGCCACCCTATGGCAAGAAGGCAAAACGCCCACCACACTGCGTACCTACCTCGCCGCTGTCAGCTACGAACACCGGGACTGCCTCGGAGACAATCCGGCGCAACACCCCGATGTGCGCCGGCTGATGAACGGAATCGACCGCCGATCCGCCGCCGCGGGCTACGAACCCAGGCAAGCCACACCTCTCAGGCAGCATCACATAGTGCTGATCGCAAAACACACCTTCGAATATCTCGCGCAGCCAAACCTGCCAGCCCAGACCATCCAACGCGCCCTGACCGATCTGGCCATGATCACCGTCAGCCACGACGCCCTGCTTCGCAGTAGTGAGCTGTTGGCTCTGAGGTGGGGCGACGTCTCCCGCTCAGACGAAGCAGAAACCGGAAGAGTTCTGATCCGCCGCTCCAAGACCGACCAGACCGGCAAAGGAGCGGTGCGCCCCATCTCCGCTGATGCGCTCGAAGCCCTCGAGTGCATACGGCCCCCGGATGCCCAATCCCACCACCGCATCTTCCCCATCAGCGCCAGCACCCTCAGGCGCCG
Organism: Candidatus Poriferisocius sp.; assembly: GCF_965204015.1. GTDB lineage: Bacteria > Actinomycetota > Acidimicrobiia > Acidimicrobiales > Bin134 > Poriferisocius. The sequence goes on from NZ_OZ241965.1 coordinate 961,873, forward strand.
GTTGAAGGCCGTCGCCCAACAAGCCGGGATCGACCCCGCGGGCATCACCACCCACTCCCCCCGCATCGGCATGGCCCAAGACCTTGCTGCTGCCGGTGCCGACATGGCCGCGCTCATGATCGCCGGACGCTGGAAGCAACCCGCCACCGTCGCCCGCTACATCCGAAACCTCTCCGCCGACCACTCCCCCGCCGCCCAATACCTTCAAACCCAAGACCGCTTCTCAGACAAGCCCAAGGTCCTGCAACTGCTGGCCGAAGGCTTGTCCCGGCTCCACGCGCGGGCAGCCCGACTACATCCGGTAGCGGAGAACGCGATCCGGAAAGCCCAGTCTTTCGCCGATGCGGGCCTTCCCCGCCTAGCTCAGCGCCTGCTCCAAGTCGGCCATTAGATCGTCGGCGGTTTCGATGCCGACCGACAGGCGCACCAAGCCGGGGTCCACGGCCAGGGGCGAGTCGGCCACTGACAGATGGGTCATGGTGGAGGGCTGTTCTATGAGGGATTCCACCGCTCCTAGGGATTCGGCTAGACGGAACACCTTTGTGGCGCTCACTGCGGCCACTGCGGCGGCCTCGCCCCCCGCGTGGACGAACGACACCATTCCGCCGGGGCGGCGCATCTGCTGAGCCGCGATCTCATGTCCCGGGTGGTCGGGCAGGCCGGGGAACAGCACCCGGTCGACTGTGGGGTGGCCGGCCAAGAACTCGGCTACCGCTTGGGCGTTGTCGCAGTGGCGGTCCATGCGCACCCCCAGCGTCTTTACCCCCCGCAGCAGCAGATAGCAGTCGAACGGGCTGGGCACCGCGCCCACGGCGTTCTGGACGAACGACAGCCGCTCGGCCAGGTCATCCCGGTTCACCGCAATGAACCCGCCCACCACGTCGGAATGGCCGCCCAGATACTTGGTGGTGGAGTGCACTACTACATCGGCCCCCAACTCGAGCGGGTTCTGGAGGTACGGGGTGGCAAAGGTGTTGTCCACCACCACGTCGACACCCGACGCGTGGGCCACATCGGCCACCGCGGCGATGTCCACCACCGCCAGCATGGGATTGGTGGGGGTCTCCACCCATATCTGGCGGGTTTCAGGGCGGATCGCCCCGGCCAGCGCGTCCAGGTCGGCCATGTCCACCGCCGACCACTCGATACCCCGCTCGCCGTACACCCGGGCAATGAGCCGGAAGGTCCCCCCGTAAGCGTCGGTCCCCAGAATCACGTGGTCGCCGGGGCGCATCATGCCGATCAGCGCATCTTCTGCCGCCATGCCGCTGGCGAAGGCCATGCCGTGCTCTCACCGCCGAGCACCAGGCCTTCGGGGTGGCCCGCATGGACCGGGCGGCCTGGTTCAACGAGGCCCTGCCGCTCATGCGCCGGCTGTGGACCGAAGACGTTGTCGAGCACCACGGCCCCCGCTTCCATCTGGACGCCGCCCGAGTAGACATCAAGCCGGTCCAGCAGCCCCTCGACGTGTGGATGGGAGGCATCGCCCCCTCCGAGCTCCGTCGCGTCGGCCGGCTAAGCGACGGCTGGCTCCCCTCCTTCGTCACCCCCGCGGATGTGCGAGACGGCATCGCCACCATCAAACAGCACGCTGACGAGGCAGACCGGGAAATCGACCCCGAACACTACGGGGCACTGCTGGCCTACACCGACGGCCCACTCCCCGACCGATTCCTCGAACTCATCAAGCTGCGCCAACCCGACAAGAACCCCGGCGACCTAGTGGCGTCAAGCCGCCAGGATCTGCGCCCCAAGATCGAGGCCTTCATCGAGACCGGCGCCTCCAAATTCGTGGTCATGCCCCTGGGAGAACCGTCCGACTGGGAGGCCGAGATCGAGGCTCTGGCCGACGACCTGCTGCCGTTGCAGGATTGATAGGTTGCGGTGTCTCCATTGCAAGTTGTACCACTTAGAGAAGGGAGTGCCGTAGACAATTCGGGCTCGATTGATCGGAGGAACGCCGTGTACGACCTCACGGCCTGCGACACCTCGTTCGCGGATCGCGACCAGCAGCTCGCCGAATTGCGCGAGCACAACCCGGTGGCGTGGGACGACGAGAACGGCTGGTGGCTGATTACCCGGCACGCCGACATCACCAGCGTCTCCCGTGATACCGAGACATTCAGCTCCAAACACGGCGTCACGTACTTCTCGCCCACCCAACTCTCGATGATCACGATGGACCCGCCCGATCACACCCGCCTTCGCCGACTCGTCTCCAAGCAGTTCACGCCGCGAATGGTGAAGCTGTGGCGGGGGCTCGCCGCTCGGAAGGCCAACCAGGGAATCGACCGCTTGCTGGCCGCAGGCGGGGGCGACTTCGTTGAAGAAGTAGCAGTTCCCACCACGCTGGCGGTGATTATGCACATGCTGGGCATCGGGGAGGAGCGCAGGGCGGACATCCGCAACTGGTCCGACGACATGATGGCTGCGGGCGGGCGGTCCCACATTCCGGGGGTAACTGAGAAGGGGATAGCCGCCGGCAAGGCCTGGACGAGCCATTTAGCGGGCCATATCGAGGACAAGCTGGCCAACCCGACAGACGATCTCCTATCGCTGGTTGCCGCCGATTCGGAGGATCCTCTCACCGGTGAGGATCTCCGGCAGTTCGCTCTGCTGCTGATCGTGGCGGGCAACGAGACAACCCGACACTCAAGCTCCTTCGGAGTCGAGCTATTCGCCCAATATCCCGACCAAGCAGCCGCGATCCGCGCCAATGCGGATTTGATGCCGACAGCCATCCCGGAAGTCCTTCGTTGGACCAGCATCATCCGGGCGATGTCCCGAACGGCGACGAAAACCGTGGAACTCGGAGGGGTCACGATCAAGGAGGGTCAACTGCTCAACTTGATCTACCCGTCGGCAAACCGCGACGAGGCCGTCTTCGAAGATCCGTTCACCTTCGATATTCGGCGCGACCCCAATCCCCACCTCGCGTTCGGCATCGGCACCCACTACTGTCTGGGCGCCAACCTCGCCCAGCTTCAGTTGAACGTGATTTTGGGGGCGTGGCTCCAACGGGTACCGGCTTACCAGGTCGTCGGCGTCGAGCACTTCCACACCGGGATGGTCACCGGCCTCAAACACCTCATGATCGAGGTCGGATAGCCCCCAATTGATGCCATCAACGACTGGGCCATCGAACCCAGCGACGGCTGAGCTAGCCGAGAGCCTGCTCGAGGTCGGCCAACAGGTCGTCGGCGGTCTCGATGCCGACCGACAAGCGCACCAAACCGGGATCCACGGCCAGCGGAGAGTCGGCCACTGACAGATGGGTCATGGTGGAGGGCTGTTCGATGAGCGACTCCACGGCCCCCAGCGATTCGGCCAGCCGAAACACCTTGGTGGCGCTCACCGCGGCCACCGCGGCGGCCTCTCCCCCAGCATGGACGAACGACACCATTCCACCGGGGCGGCGCATCTGCTGAGCCGCGATCTCATGTCCCGGGTGGTCGGGCAGGCCGGGGAACAGCACCCGGTCGACTGTGGGGTGGCCGGCCAAGAACTCGGCTACCGCTTGGGCGTTGTCGCAGTGGCGGTCCATGCGCACCCCCAGCGTCTTCACCCCCCGAAGCAGCAGGTAGCAGTCGAATGGGCTGGGCACCGCCCCAACGGCGTTCTGAACAAACGACAGCCGCTCGGCCAGGTCATCCCGGTTAACCGCGATGAACCCCCCGACCACATCGGAGTGGCCGCCCAGGTACTTGGTGGTGGAGTGTACGACCACGTCGGCCCCCAACTCGAGGGGGTTCTGGAGATACGGGGTGGCGAAGGTGTTGTCCACCACCACGTCGACCCCCGACGCGTGGGCCACATCGGCCACCGCGGCAATGTCCACCACGGCCAGCATCGGATTGGTGGGGGTCTCCACCCATATCTGGCGGGTTTCAGGGCGGATCGCCCCGGCCAGCGCGTCCAGGTCGGCCATGTCCACCGCCGACCACTCGATGCCCCGCTCGCCGTACACCCGGGCGATGAGGCGGAACGTCCCCCCGTAGGCGTCGGTGCCCAACACCACGTGGTCGCCGGGGCGCATCATGCCGATCAGCGCATCTTCTGCCGCCATGCCACTGGCGAAGGCCATTCCGTGCTCGGCCCCTTCCAATCCGGCCACGCACCGCTCCAGCGCCACCCGGGTGGGGTTGGAGGTGCGGGCGTATTCGAATCCCTGATGCTGGCCGGGCGCGGCCTGCACAAACGTGGTGGCGAGGTGGATGGGGACGGTGATAGCGCCGGTGGCCTCGTCGGGCTCTTGGCCGACGTGGATGGCCCGGGTGTCGAATCCCCAGTTGTCGGAAGAGGAGCCGCTCATGACTCCGAGGCCGACGAGCCCGACGACAAGAAGCTGAGCACGTCGGTGCTGGTCATCACCGCCCGGGGGCGACCGCCGTCGAGCACCAGCAGCGCCGGGGAGCGCTCCAGCTTGGTCACCGCCAGCGCCACCGGTTCACCGACGCCGATCTGCTCCAGCGGCCGGCTCATCACGTTCTCCACCGGCTGGCCCAGCAATTCGCCGCTGAAGGCCAGTTCCATGAGCTGAAGCTCATGGACCGACCCCATGACCTCGGCCGCGGCCAAGGGCATCTCGCCTTTGGCCACCGGAAGCTGGCTGACCCCGTGGTCGCGCATCTGAATCACGGCCAGGCTGACCGGGTCGTCGGGCTTGACATACACCAGCGGGGGCAGGGCCCCCTCCTTGGCGTCGAGCACGTCTTTCACACAGGGGTGCTCGCCGATCAAGAAGCCGTACGATGCCATCCAGTCGTCGTTGAACACCTTGGAGAGATAGCCCCGACCGGCATCAGGCAAAAGCACCACCACCACATCGTCGGGCCCGCAGTCTCGGGCCACCTCCAAGCCAGCACACACCGCGGTGCCCCCCGACCCTCCGATCAGCAGCCCCTCCCGCCGGGTCACCAGCCGGGCCATGTCGAAGGATTCCTGGTCGGAGATGGGGATCACCCGGTCGACCACCTCGGGATCGTAAGTCTCGGGCCAGAAGTCCTCGCCGATGCCCTCCACCAGGTAGGGCCGGCCCGACCCTCCGCTGAAAACCGAGCCCTCGGGGTCGCCGGCCACGATCTGGATCGCCGGGTTCTGCTGCTTCAGGTAGCGGCCCACACCGTTGAGCGTTCCCCCGGTGCCCGCCCCGGCCACGAAGTGGGTGATGCGCCCACCGGTCTGCTTCCACAGCTCGGGGCCGGTGGTCAGCTCGTGCGACAGGGGATTCACCTGGTTGAAGTACTGGTTGGGCCGGTAGGCCCCAGGGGTTTCAGCCACCAGCCGCTCGGCGGTGGAGTAGTACGAGTCGGGGTCCTCGGGGTCCACCGCCACCGGGCACACCACCACCTCCGCGCCGTAGGCTCGCAGGAGCTGCACCTTCTCATCGCTCACCTTGTCGGTCATCACGAAGATGCAGCGGTAGTCCCGCTGGGCGGCGACGAGGGCCAAACCGACGCCGGTGTTCCCCGAGGTGGGCTCGATGATGGTCCCGCCGGGCTTCAGCAGCCCATCGCGCTCGGCCGCGTCGATCATGGCCACCGCGGGCCGGTCTTTCACGCTGCCGCCCGGATTCAGCATCTCCAGTTTGGCCAAGACCTCACACGACACCCCCTCAGCGATGCGCGGCATCCGCACCAACGGAGTGTCTCCAATGAGATCGAGGATCGAGTCTGCGACCTCCACCCCCATAAACTACCCGGCGGTATGGAACCGCCTTGTATCGCAGTGGAGCCCGACTGCTGGCGGCGACCGGCGCTGGCCGACGCAGTGATTGCCGGCGGAGGTCGGGTGGTTGGTCCCCCCGAGGCCGAGGCCTTGGTGTGGGCCGAGCCCGCCGCCCCCGAGCTGCTTCCCGGGGTGCTGGCTGCCGGACTGGGCATCGAGTGGGTGCAGCTCCCCTACGCCGGTATCGAGGACCTGACCCACTTGCTCGACCGCGACCACCGTTGGACCTGCGGCAAGGGGGTGTATGCCGAGCCGGTGGCTGAGCACGTGCTGATGCTGGCCCTGGCCGGCCTGAGGGGAATGGGGAGCTACGCCCGAGCCCGCCGCTGGTCGCCGCCGGAGGGGCGGAACCTGCTGGGCGCCCGGGTGACCGTGCTGGGCGGGGGCGGCATCACCGAATCGCTGGTGCGGCTGCTAGGCCCGTGGGACTGCCAGATCACGGTTATGCGCCGCCATCCCGCGCCCATGGCGGGCGTGGATCGGGTGGTCGGCCCCGAGAGCCTGCACGACGCGCTGGGCGACGCCGATGTGGTGGTGGTGGCCCTGGCTCTGACTCCCGAGACCACCGGCATCATCGACGCCGACGCGCTACGCGCCATGTCACCTCATGCCTGGCTGATCAATGTGGGCCGGGGCGGCCATGTGGTCACCGGCGACCTGGTCGAGGCGCTGGGAACGGGGGCCATCGGCGGCGCCGGCTTGGATGTGACCGACCCCGAACCCCTCCCCGACGGCCACCCCCTGTGGAGCATCGACAACTGCCTCATCACCCCCCACGTGGGCAACACCCCGGAGATGGGGCTGAAGCTGCTCGCCCGCCGGGTGACCGAGAACGTTCGCCGCTACATCGCCGGCCAGGAGCTGCTCGGCCCCGTGGACGTCGACCTCGGTTACTGAGCCCCGCGAGTCTGTTGCCTACGGGCTGACGATACGGTCGTACCGGGCGTAGGGCTCCTCGATGGTGATCACCCTCATGGGGCGGTCGACGGCGGCGCGGACGTTGGGGCCGAAGGTAACGGGGCCGCCAGCCAGCTCCTCGTTGTCAAACCGCACCAAGTGAGAGGCCACTGCCCGGGGCTCAAGGGTGCCGGCCCGCTCGACGGCCCGAACGTAGGCCTCGATTGCGTCATGGCCGGTGACCACTCGGCCGTCCCGGGCGATGTGTCCGGTGGCCGCCAGATAATCGGCCAGCACTTCTCGCACCTCAGGGCTGGGATCGGGCGAGTCGGTGTAGACCGAGGCATACGAGAGCATGGTGAAGTCGCCGACGCCGGGAACCTTGCCGATCCAGTGGTCGCCGTCCATGGTGGAGCTGGCGAAAATGGGCTGGAGAATGCCCGCGGCGCGAATGGGAGCCAGGATCTCCTCGGGGGCAACCAGCCGGGTACCGCAGAACACGATGGCCTCGGGGTCAGTGTTGACGAGCCCAGACAGGATGGGTTCGAGAAGCCCCGGATCGGTCGGCTGATAGCGGTACAGGCCATTAACTCGGCCCCCCGAGGCCTCGAAGCCCCGCTCGAAGGCTTCGCACACCGCCACCGCCTCGGTGCTGGTCTGATCGATGACCACCACGGTGGAGGTGAAGCCCCGGTCAGCCACCAATGAGACCAACAGCTCTGCCTCGGTGCTCACCGGTGTCGCCATGGAGAAGACCCGTTGGCCCAACTCTCCGGTGATCCAGGCGTCATCGGTCCCGCAGGGGCTGATCACCAGGGTTCCCGAGCTTTCGAGCACGTCAAGCGCCGGCGCCGCATAAACGGCGTCACAGGTAATCAGCAGCATGTCGATACCGTCCAACAGCAGCTGTTCGGCGCCATTTCGCATGGCGGACAGCTCGGTGTGGCTGTCGAAGTGGCGTAATACCACCGGCCGTCCCAATAGGCCGCCGGCCTCGTTCAAAGCGTCGATCCGGTTCTGGGCGGCAACCAGCGCAGGCTCGTCGTAGACGGCCAAGAACCCGGTGGTGGCCATCAAGGCGCCGATAACGATGGTGTCATCGGGCAGCGGCACTCCGTCGGGGGTGGCGATGGGCACCGGAGAGCTCTCGTCAACCAGCGCTCCTGGTTCGTCGGCGATGGGCGCTGGGCTTATCACCGTTCCCTGGCTGAAGAGGCCGCACCCGGTACCGGCCACCAGCACCAACACGACCAGCAGAACTGGCCTGACGCCCGATGGGCTCATCACGCTCACACTTTAAGGTCGCGGAATGGAATGCCCTTGTCGGCTCGGGGCTCACGGGGCAACCCCAGGATGCGCTCGCCGATCACGTTGCGCTGGATTTCCGGGGTGCCCCCGCCGATCTTGTGGGCGAAATGACCGACCATCTGCCAAACCCAGCTGTCCTCGTTCAACATCGCCTCCGGTCCCAGCAGCTCCATGGCCGTTTGGCTCGTGTCCCGGATGTGGTCGCCGGCCAGGATTTTTGTGATCGAAGCCTCCGGGCCGATCTCAGTGCCCTGGCTCAATGCGGTGTACACCCTCATGCCCAGGTAGCGGAGCACCTCCGATCTAATCCACGCTTCGGCCAGAGATTGGCGAACGCCAGGGTCGTCGGCTTGGCCCTGGCGGCGGGCCAATTCCACCAAGGCGGGGACATCGACCCGGGACGATTGGGCGCCCACCGCGGCCCGCTCGCTGTTCAGGGTGGTCTGGGCCACCGCCCAGCCGTTGTTCACCCCGCCGATCACGTTGTCCACCGGGACCCGCACGTTGTCCATGAAGGTCTCGTTGAACTCGGCCCCACCGGTTATCTGGCGCAGCGGCCGCGGCTCCAAGCCCTCGGAGTCCATCTCCACAAAGAAATAGGTGAGCCCCTGGTGCTTGGGCACATCCGAGTCGGTGCGGGCCAACAGGATGCCCCAGTCGGCCAGATGGGCATAGGAGTTCCACACCTTCTGGCCGTTGACGATGAACTCGTCGCCGTCTCGAACCGCCCGGGTCTGGAGTCCGGCCAGATCTGAGCCCGCGTTGGGCTCGCTGAAGAGCTGGGCGAACACCATGTCCCCCCGACGGATCGGGCCTAGGAAGCGATTCTTCTGCTCGTCGGTACCCCAGGCCATGAGCGTGGGAGCGGCCATGTCCAACGCGGCCATGAAGATCGACATCACCACGCCGTATCGGCTCTGCTCCTCCTCGAAGATGATGGCCTCCATGGTGGAGGCCCCCCGCCCCCCGAACTCCGCCGGCCAGTCCAAGCAAGCCCACCCGTCGGCCGCCAGCCGTGCCTGCCAGGCCCGGGCCCGACCGGCCATTTCTTCTTCTCGGCCCGCGTTGATGCCCGGATTGAACATCTCATTGAAGGCCTCCGGCGAGCCCTTGGCCGGAGCATTGGCCTCCAGCCAGGCCCGGGCCTCAGCCCGAAAGGCTGCTTCTGCGGGGGTATCGCCGAAATCCACGGGGACAGGTTAGGGGCGGACCATCACTTTGCACTGGTCGGTGGGCGATTTGACGGCCTCGAAAGCTCCAGGAAGGCCGTCGAGGTCCACGGTGTGGGTGATGAACGGGGCCGGGTTGATGCGGCCTTGGTCGATCATGGCCAAAGTGTGGGCGTAATCCTGGTGGCGGTAGTAGACGGGGAAGGTCATGGTCAGCTCTTTCAGCGACGCGCACACCGGGATGATGGGGTCGGGTCCGGAGCAGATGCCCACCACCGCCACCCGCCCCCGGTGGGCGACGGTCTCGATGCAGGTTTGGATGATCCCCGGCTTGCCCACCGCCTCCATCACGACGTTGGGCGCAGCACCGGCCAACCGCTCGAAGGCCGGCCCCAACTCCTCGGCCGCGGGGTCGATCACCCCAGTAGCACCGAAGTCGGCCCCAGAGTCGCGGCGCACCGCCACCGGATCGCTGACCACCACACTGCGGGCTCCCACATGACGGGCCCACAAGGCTACGGCCAGGCCAACTGGACCGGCCCCCACGATGAGCACGTTGTCGCCTGCTCCGATGCCGGCGGTGTCCACCGCATGGAGTCCGACGGCCAGCGGCTCGACCAAGGCGCCCACGTCGTAGCCGCATCCCTCGGGCAGGCGGAATGTCTGCGCGCTGGACACGGTGACGTACTCGGCGTAGGCGCCCGGTCGCTTGCCGGTGCCGATCATCTCTGAGTGCGGGCAGTGCACGGGCAGGGTGTCCCAGCAGTGTTGGCAGTTCCCGCACCCCACGAGCGGCAAGGCGCACACTGCGTCGCCAGATTTCCAGTTCCCCTCCGTGTCGGCCCCCACGGCCACCACCTCGCCGGAGAACTCGTGGCCCATGGTGTAGCCGATGGGCAGATGTTCCACGACCTTCAGATCCGACCCGCAGATGCCGCACCCCTTCACCGCCAACACCAGCTCTCCAGGACCCGGCGCGGGATCATTGACCTCGGCCACCTCCAGCGTTCTGTCCTCGGCGATCACTGCGGCCCGCATCAGCTTCTCCTGCGGTCGGCGGCTGGAGCTCCAGCTAAGCGGTTCGTCATCCCTGCGCGGCTTCCAACTGCTGTTCGACTTGGCCGATCTCCACCCGGTACCAACCGGCCTCTTGGAAGTTGCGCTGGCCGTACTCGTCAAACAGCGACTGCAAGGCCGCCAGCTTCACGGTAAGCGCTCCGACATGGCCGGCGTCGTCGGCCAGCACCATCTCGGCCAGATGCAAGGCCTCCAAGCGGTCGCCGTCGGCCAACCGCTCCTCGCAGCGGGCCACCAGGGCCTCGGCCCCGGCCAAGTCCACCACATCGGAATACACCGCCTCAGGTCGCGTGGCGTAGAGATCCAGCACGGAGGTGTAGGTGAACCAGCCGGCCAACCCTTCCCAAATGGCCCGCACGCCCCAGTCCACCCGGCCGTACGTCTCGTCCAAGTGGGAGTCTTCGGGCAGGCTGATCTCCTCCATTAGCGTGTAGGGGTCTTTGCCCTCGTTCATGCCCTCGATCACCCGGTCCCACACCCATTCCACGCCATCGTGCACGCGGGTTAGCACCTCTTTGACCTCTTCTTTGCCCACCACCGGTTCGAAATGCCCGGCCAGGGCAATCTCCGGTTCCAAGTCCCGCACCTCGCGCAGAGACTCCAGGTATTGCTGGGCGTCCCGATAGGGCTCGCCCCGCAAGGTGAACAGGTTGGGGAAGGCATCGATGATCGGGCCCCACAGGTCGCCCACAAAGGCGGCCCGCAGCTCGGGCACCCAAACCGTGAGCCCGTCGGGGCCCTCGGCCCCGGGGGTGTGCATCACCTCGAAGGTGAGGTCGCCCACCTCGAGGGTGTGGGAGCGGTCCACCACGATGTCGACCTCGATGGGCGGGGTGGGCTCCACCCGGCCGGAATCGGTGCGGAGGTTCATGGCCGCCCCCCACAGGATCTTGGCCCGGTCTACCCGGAACTGGGTGAGCTGGCGGTACTGCTCATCGCGCTGAATGCACAGGCGGTGGGCCACCACTTGCGCCCCCTCGCGCGACCAGCGCCGGTAACCGCCGATGTGGTCTTCGTGGGCGTGGGTCAAAACGATGTAGCGCACCGGGTTCCCGGGGACCTCGGAGAGCTGGCGATGGAAGCGGCGGGCATCGCCGGCCAGGCCGGCGTCAATCATCACGCTGCCCTCGGGGGTGGCCACCTTGAAGGCGTTGGCCGTGCCCACCGCCATCCAGATCCGTTCGGCGACCTCTATCGCGGTTTCCGGCGCGTCGACCCCGATCAGATTGGAAATCCGCTCATCAGCCATCAGTCTTCAACCCACACCCAGCGGCCCGCCGGCGCCGGTACCCCCTCGGGCCGCACCTGGCACTGCACGTCCAAGTGAATGGGCAGAAGATGGCGGACGTAGAAAGCGTGGACAACCACGGTGGGCATCACCAGATCGTTGTAGCGCTTGATCTCGACCCGAGGGTCTTTCTCCTGCCAGGCGTCGCACTTGGCCAGCGCAGTGTCGACCTCTTCGCGCGTGTCGAACAGCAAGCCGAGATGGTCGAACGGCGGTGGGACCATGGGCTCCTTGTGCTCGGCCAGCAAGATGAACTGGCTGGTTGCGGGATCAGTGGACAACAGCAGCGCAGTCTGTTTGAGGATCTGGGTGTCGATGGCCGTCCAGCCGAACACATCGCCGTAGAACTCCCGCACTTCGGCCCGGTAGTCGTCGGTCAACGTCCCCAGCGGAAGCGTCAATTCCATATGGTTGAAGCGCATTTTGGGCATGCCGCAGCGTAGCCTGAGCCGATGATGCGATCCTCTGCCGTCAAACTGCTCTGGGCCCTGCTGCTGGTTATGGCCCTGATAGCCGGGGCCTGCGGCAACGACGACGGAGGAACCGCCGAACCGCCGGCAACGGCCGCCCCCACTGCCGAGGCCACCCCCGAGGCCACGGCGGCCCCCACCGCCGCGCCTACCGAAGGCCCTACTCCTGCCCCAACTGAGGCACCCGAACCAACCCCCGAGGCCACGGCTGCCCCCACCGAAGCGCCCACGCCCGAAGCCACCCCGGCACCCGAACCAACCGCCGCTCCAACCCCCGAGGCCACCCCGGCTCCCGAGCCCGAAACGCACCCGTCTGGGCTCGACGTGGCCGCGATCAACGCCGCAGCAGCCGACTGGATGGAAAAGGCCCGAATTCCTGGCCTGGTGCTGGCCGTGACCCAGGGTGGAGAGGAGCCGTGGACGTTCGCCTGGGGCGTGAGCGATCTCACCACCGAAGAACCCATCACAGCGGGCGACTACATCCGCATCGGCTCGGTGACCAAGCCGGTCACCACCGTCGCGGTGCTGTCGATGGTGGATGAAGGCCTCCTCGACTTGGACACTCCGGTCACCGCCTATCTGGGCGACGACTGGTACGGCAAATATGAGCACGGACCCCAAATCACCCTCCGGCATCTCATGGGACACACCACCGGGTTCGTGGAGTACGCCTTCGACCCGGGGTTCTTCGTACTGGGCTCCGCCCGACTGGGCGTGCCCATTGCCCCAGAGGAGATCGTTCGGTTCACCACCAACTACGGGCCGGTGGCCGAATTCGAAACCGAGTACAACTACAGCACCGCCGGACACGTCATCGCGGGGATGATCATCGAGGCGGTCACCGGCAATCCCGCCGACGTCGAGATCAGGTCCCGCGTGCTGGAGCCGCTGGGCTTGGAAAACACCTATCTGCCCCCCAATGAGCTTCCGCCTGTGCCGGTGATCGACAGCTACAACGGAGGGCTCTTGTACAGCGCATTCACATCTTTGACAAGAGTTCCCGACAGCGCCCGGCACAACTTCATGGGCACCGACTACCTCTCCACCGACGAGTATCCCCAGGAGTTCTTGCAAACCGCCGGCTGGACCGGCGGAGGCATTGAGACCCTCATCGGCGACGTCCCGACAATGTTCCGCGGACTTTTCACCGGCGGGGTGATCAGCGATGAGTCCTTGACTGAGATGACCACTGCGGGGGTCAACCCCGGATACGGCCTGGGCGTGGGGATAGACGACATCGGCGGCCGGCTGGCCTACAGCCATGGCGGCGGCACTCCGGCATTCCGCACCCGGGCGCTGTACATCCCCGAATTGGATCTGGCGCTAGCCGCAACCACCAACGTTTTGCCTCCTGACCCCGACCTCCAAGAATTCGTCGACGCCCTGCTCCCAATCGTGATGGAGAGCTGGGGGCTCAACTAACTGTGTCCCTCGCCGCCTGGAATGAGGCCGCGGCCCAGGTCACCGCGCCGGGCCAGCTCTTCTCCTGGTCGACGCAAGAGGTCAACGGCATCCCCATGCGGGTCTTCGACAACGCTCCCGGTTCGCTGCGGGACCTGTTCGCCGGCACCGCGGCCCACGGAGAGGCCGATTACCTGGTTTACCGGGACGAGCGCATGTCCTACGCCGAAGCGCACCGCCAAGTGCGGGCCCTGGCCGCGTGGTTGGCCGAGCACGGCGGGGTGGGTCCGGGCGACCGGGTGGCCATCTCCATGCGCAACTACCCCGAGTGGATCATCTCCTACTGGGCGGTGGTGTCGATGGGTGCGGTGGTAGTGGGCATGAACGCCTGGTGGACCGCAGCGGAAATGGCCTACGGCCTCGAAGACAGCGCGCCCAAAGTGCTGGTGATCGACGGCGAGCGCTGGGAGCGCCTGGCTTCACTCGAAGACCGACCAGAGATGCCGGTGGTGGTAACCCGGTGCGACGAGGAACTTCCACCCGAGGTAATCCGCTGGTCCGACACGGTGGCCGACCCCGACCCGCCTGGTCTGCCCGACGTGGCCATCGATCCCGACGACGACCTGTGCGTGTTCTACACCTCGGGAACCACCGGCTTCCCCAAGGGAGCGGTGATGACCCACCGGGCCGCGGTACACAACGTGATGAACATGGGCTTTTATTCGACGGCCCTGGGAATGATCAACCAAAAGGAGCCCATGGCCACAGACCAGCGTGATCAGCCGGCCGGACTGGTATGTGTGCCGCTATTCCACGTCACTGGTTGCAATTGCTACCTGCACCCCACCACCACGGTGGGCGGGAAGCTGGTGCTCATGTACCGCTGGGACGCCACCGAGGCCCTCAAGCTCATCGACGCCGAGCGGCCCAACACCCTGGCCGCAGTGCCGGCCATGTCCCGGGAGATAGTGCTGCATCCCGACTTCGACCGCTACGACACCTCCAGCCTGGGCTCGCTGGGGGGCGGGGGCTCGCCGCTTCACCCTGATCTGGTGGACAAGATCTCCCGGTCGATCCCCAGCGGCAACCCCGGCACCGGCTACGGCCTGACCGAGACCAGCGGCGTGGTCACCATGAACGTCGGCCCGATCTACAAGGGCAAGCCCACAACCGTGGGTCCGCCGCTGCCCACCGTCGAGGCCAAAGTGGTGGACGACAGCGGCACCGAGTTGCCACCCGGGCAGCCCGGGGAGCTGCTGGTGCGGTCCCCCATCGTCATCCGGGGCTACCTCAACAAGCCCGAGGCCACCGCCGAGGCCATTGTCGACGGCTGGCTGCATACCGGCGATATTGCGGTGATTGACGAGGACGGCTTCATCGCCATCGTGGACCGGGCCAAAGACCTGGTGATCCGGGGAGGCGAGAACATATCCTGCGCCGAGGTGGAAAATGCCATCTACCAGCACGACGCGGTGGCCGAAGCCATCGTGTTCGCCGTCCCCGACGAGCGCCTCGGCGAAGTCCCCGGCACCGCGGTGGTGCTGCGCCCCGGCCACCAGCTCGACGCCAACGGCCTACGAGCTCACCTCGACGGCCTAATCGCCCCCCACAAGATCCCCGCCCACATCTGGTTCCAAAAAACCCCTCTCCCCCGCAACGCCTCCGGCAAATATCTGAAACGCCAAGTCCGCGATGAACTGCTGTCGCCTTAGGCGATAGAACACGCTGGCCCGGTAGCCTCTAAATCGTGACTACCGCCACCGAAGATCGCTACACCATCATCTCTTCCGACTGCCACGCCGGAGCCAACCACAAGACGTATCGGGAGTACCTGGAGTCGAGTTGGCACGACGAGTTCGACGCCTGGCGGGGCAAGTACCGCAACCCGTTCCGCGACTTGCAAGACGACGGCCGGTCCCGCAACTGGGACAACGACCGCCGCATCTCCGAGCAGCACACCGACGGGGTGGTGGCCGAGATCACCTTTCCTAACACCGTGCCCCCGTTCTTCCCCACCGGCACGCTGATCGCCCCCCAGCCCACCGACAAGGACCTCCCCCGCCGCCTGGCCGGCATCCGGGCCCACAACCGCTGGCTGGCCGACTTCTGCGCCGAGTACCCCGAGCGCCGAGCGGGCATCGGCCAGATATTCCTCAATGACATCGACGAGGCCGTGGCCGATGTGAAGTGGATCGCCGAGCACAACCTGCGGGGCGGAGCGCTGATTCCCAGCATCGCCCCCAACTCCGACCTGCCCCCGCTGTTCCACCCCCGCTACGACCCGGTGTGGGCGGCGTGCGAGGAGCACGACGTGGTGATGACCCTGCACTCGGGCGGCACCGGGATGCCCGACTACGGCGACTCCCCCGCGGCCGGGCCGATGTTCGTGATCGAGACCCCGTTCTTCTCCAACCGCTCCATGTGGCACCTCATCATGGGCGGGGTGTTCGAGCGGTACCCCGGCCTCAAGGCGGTGTTCACCGAGCAGGGCTTCGGCTGGGTGCCCGACATCTTGCGCCGCCTCGACGGGCTCCACGCCCAGATGTCGATGACCGGCCGCACCGGCGAGTTGGGCTTCTCCGCCGACTCGGTGCTGCCCGAGAAGCCCAGCTTCTACTTCGAGCGCAACATCTGGATTGGGATCAGCTTCCCCGGTCCCAACGAGATGCGCCTGCTCGACCGGGTGGGCGACCACAAAGTGATGTGGGGATCGGACTACCCCCACGTGGAGGGCACCTACCCCTACAGCCGTGAGGGCATCCGCTTCGCCCTGCACGACCGCGACGAGGAGTCGATGCGCCGCATCCTGGCCGGCAACGCCGCCGAGGTGTACAACTTCGACCTCGACGCCCTGGCCCCCCTCGCCGCCGAGCACGGCCCCACGGTGGCCGAGATCGCCGAGCCCCTCAGCGACATCCCCAAAGACGCCACCTCCCCCGCCTTCTGGGGCAAGTAGGCAATCCACAGCATTCGCCACTTCTTCGGAAGGCCGATACAAGCTGTCACTCTCCACCCTTACCATGGGCGACCATGCACAAATCGCGAATGCCCAGGGTCTAAGGTGGACCAGTGGACCTGCTAGAGCAATCTTCAACCGATTCTCCTGTCCGCTTCGCCAGTTTTTTCGCTGGAATTGGTGGTTTTGACCTCGGATTCGAACGTGCAGGACTGGAAACCGTATGGCAATGCGAAATCAACAATTTCTGTCAGGATATTTTGGAGCAGCATTGGCCTCACGTCCCCCGTGTCTCAGATATAGAGGAAGTGGAAGCAAATGAAATCCCAGAAGCAGACGTTTGGGCTGGAGGATTCCCCTGTCAAGACGTCAGTCTCGCCAGAATGGGACCCCGAAAAGGCTTGCGCGGACGGCAATCAGGACTCTTCTATGTCTTTGCTCAACTCATTGAAGCACGTCGCCCCACTGTTGTCGTTATCGAAAACGTTGCGGCTCTTCTCTCTTCCAACAAGGGAAGAGATTTCGCGATCGTCGTACGGTCGTTGGCCGAACTCGGGTATGGCATCGCTTGGAGAGTGCTTGACAGTCGATACTTCGGCATCCCCCAATCACGATCAAGAGTCTTCATTGTCGGATCTCTTAGAGGAAGCTCCAGTGCCGGATCGGTACTTTTTGAGCCCGAACGCGGCGACAGGAATTCTGAGAAGAGCCGACAGAATGGGAAGAAACCTGTTTCCCCCTTTAAGATCCGCGCTGGAGATCCTGTCAAAGGATACGTCAAGAAATTAGCTCACTGCCTTTATGCGGAATCTGCTAGACACACGGGAACAGATTGGTCAAGAAATTATGTTTCATACCCTGAAGGTCGAGTTCGCCGTCTCACTCCTATAGAGACAGAGCGCCTGCAGGGGTTTCCAGACAATTGGACATTTCCAAAACGCCATGGTGGAGATACCGACAAGATCGACAGTGCACGTTACCATGCATGCGGGAATGCCGTTTCGGTGCCAGTAGCGAGATGGATTGGTGAGAGACTAGAATTAGCACTCTGAGCGAATTAATACCTCAGAATCGAACTGGGCCTCTAAGAAGTTAACTTTGATACATCAATATCAGTATTAAGTATGTTGATGTACTGCGAACTTGGGCGATTATCTACATTTAAAGGTAACCGACTCTCAGGTATAGGTCCAACTGTCTTTTGCAATTCACTTTGCGTTGAAGAATCAAACGACTCCATTCGAGGAGAGGACTCAACGAAATACTCGTCCCCAACACATCGCAAGGTCAATACTGCCTGATCAAATGCCCAGTGGTGAATCTTACAAAGACAAATTCCATTGTGAACCTTATCTAAGTCGTATTTGCTCCATGGCAAAATATGAGCGGCGTCAACTCCTGAGTCAAACTCCCCAGTACGTCCAGGCAACTTCAGGCCACAAAATGCACAAGTGTGTCTCCAAGCATTACGTACAGCAAGGGAAAAGTTCCTGGCCGAAGACGAACGCGCTCTGACTTGGCGCATTTCAGAAGTAGATTTCACACGCATAGGAATGTCATCTTCCTCTATTTCTTCTAAACCTAAAATTGAAGGATCTCCGGGAGTAATGTGGAATACCTCTTCGATAATCGGAATCACATCACCTTGTTCTTCAAGAAACCTATTTAATTCTTGCGAACACAAGACGATCCTTCGTGAGATATCGCGGGCGTCACAACTATCTTGGTGCTCTTGAAGAATGGATAACAGTTCCACATGATCTTGGTTGACCATATAGCTATCGTGTATCTTCTGCACTCTTTTCCACCGTGAATCAAATACTATGGTGTCACTTGTATCCTGATTCTCCACCACGACATAGGCTGGTTTTGCGACAAGCACTTTGCTGTCCTCGTCAAATTCGCTATCGCTCTTGAATCCTATCTTTGAAAGAAAGTACTTCCGGTCTCTAAGCACCGGAAAGGTAGAAGCAAGACTCCTTCTTTCTCTAACTGGCCTTGGAAGCAATAGGATAGCTGCGATCTGACGACCGACTTGTGGCCGCTCATTTGGCACTTTGCTACGAAGCCGGGGTTTTCCGCTTTCTCCAGGGTCTACCCAAATTCCCGTTTCGCATACACCGATTCCTGGCAAATCCCACTTCAATGTCCAACCAGCAAGATCTGCTGCTCTCAATGGTCCATGTTCACCGACAAGTTCAAACTCGCCGCGACCGCCTCCTGAAGTTCTGAAGCCAATGTGCATCCGAAGAGCATAGAAGAGCGTGGAAGAAATACACAATGCTACTTTTGCAATGTCCAGACCTCATGGCGGGCAAGGTCTAGTTGTTCAAATCATGAGCATTCGGAGAAAAAGCTCTCAAAGAGTCTAGCGACATCCCCAAGCCCTAGAGTTGCACCATGGTAAAAGACATCCGCGACGTGACCTCCGACCAGCATTGGGACACATTTGAGGAGATCTGGACGGGGCTGATGTCCTACCGATATCTCAACAAGACCACCCCGGCGCTGGACACTGGATTCGCCGACGACGAACTGGAATCGATGCCGCTGCGCCACGACATGCGCAACGCCCACGGCGGGATCATGGCCGCCCCCCTGGCCATCGGATGTCCCGAGCCCAGCTGGAACGACGATCTGGTGGTACCGGCCCCGGTCGTGTCGTTCACCCAGATCCTCGATGATGCCCGAGGCGTAGACCGGATCGAGGTGTACCGCGAGGTGATCAACTTTGGCCGCACAATGGGATTCACCCGCTCCAAAGTGGTGGATGCCGCCGATCACTCCCGAGTCATCTCCACCTCCGCGGGCATGGGGGTGAGCCTGGGGGATGTGCCCGACGGCTACGAGGCGGTGGACAACCCGCTCATCCCGGTGGAGGACTCCCCAGATATGCCCCGCCTCCACGAGGTGTTCGGCGTCACCAAGGGCGACGACGGCTGGTACCGGCTCCCCGAGCTCACCAAGGAGTTCTCCGCGCCCCACGCTGCGCTACACCTCGGCCCCATCCACATCGTGTTCGACATCACCGCCCACGAGCTGGCTGAACAGGCGGCCGGCACCGACCGTATCCAAGTGGAGACCTGGTATGTGATGTTCGTGAAGCCCGGCCTCATCGGTCCGTTCCGCTGCGAGGGCGAGGCCATTACCAGCCGCAGCAGCCAGATCAATGTCAACCTCACCCTGTTCGACGAGGGCCGCGACAACCGCACCATCACCACCGGTTCAGGAGTATTCAGGGTGGTCTGAGGCCGCGGCCACAATTGCGGAGCCACCCTGCGCCCCGCCCGGTACCGTGAAGGCCAAGCCCGGGTGGCGGAATAGGCAGACGCAGGGGGCTTAAACCCCCCAGCCCTCAAAGAGGGCGTGTGGGTTCGACTCCCACCCCGGGCACCATTTCGTCTGTATTGGTCTACCCGCAAAGGATGTCTGAGACCGCCCCGCACGCCGCAGCTACCTGGTTGCGAGCATCACCGTCAGTCTTAATGAGCGTGCGGACAGCCCGCTCGTACTGTTTCTTGTCCTTGTAGCCCAGACACGTCGCGACAGCCTGGGGGATGGTGCTTTTCCCAATCGGGAAGTCGGCCACGATGCCCTCTGCGTCCTGTCTTTCAACTAGCTCCGAGAGCGCCGATTGTTGGTCCGCTGGGAGTTCCTTCATGCTCTCAACGTTTTCAAGCACGGCATGTCGGGCCTTGGCCACCAGCTCCTCGCGAGGATCGCCCAGGTGGTCGCTTTGTCGGCTGGCGATAGCCTCCCGCATCTCCTTGCCGTAGTAGATCGACTCCACCGCCCGAAGAGGCAGGGCGAATATGCCCTGTGCCTCTAGGTCAGCGGTTTCCTCGGGAGTTCGGGTGTCCCCGTCAATCAGCCCATATACCTCTAACCAGTGAAGCTCGGACTCGGAGCGAACGTCCTCCACGGACCTGATTACCCACGTGCACGACCCCTTGGCCTTCACTGTCACTTCAGGGAACAGGGTCGAGTAGAGGCGCTCGTCAGCTCCCAGCGCATTGCCCTCGACATATAGGAGCTTTCGGCGAGCACCCCAAACGTCAACCTTGATGTCGTCATCAATTCCCACCTCTGGCGGCACCACATCGAATTGCCAGCTATTCGCGACGCCACCAGTATCAAATTCGCATCCACGAAGAATGAGGGCGGTTGCAGGCCCGCAATCCTCGGGGAGGAGCACCTCGTGAGTGGAGATGACGAAGTAGCAGTCCGCTCTCGCGGCGAAGAGCTCCGACAAAAGTGGCGAGATGATGCTTCGGTGAAGATGCCTCTCAGGCTCATCCAGGAGGAAGACCGTGTCCTTGTCTGCCGTGAGTGTCTCCGCGGCCAAGAGCAGGGCACTCCGCTCGCCGTCGGACAGCCTCTCAATCGTGTACATCTGATCTGTTGCCATGTGTCGAGCGACAATCGTGTCGGGATCATCGGGCTCGATGGATACGCGGACCCCAAGGTTCGAGGCTTCAAGCAGGCCGTTGATGATGTAAAACGGGTCTCGGTTGTCTTGGACATACTCCTCAGCCTCGTCGTTCTTTCCCTCGTCTAGGAGAGCGGTAGCGCTTCGGTCCCGCCCGCGCCGGTTCTGCATCAGTGCAGCAATACTCCGAATAGCGCGCAAGCCCCCGCTTTGTTCGGTGTAACGGCTCCGTGCGTCCCTGTCCCATCTGCGGATCTCTTCTGTAGCGCTCTTGTACTGACCGCCTGACAAATCTGGGGTGCCCGACTCAAAGTAGGTGTGCCGGTAGGCGGCCACTTTGTGTGCCCGCTGGGGATGTTGCTGGTGGATTTGATGCAAGAGTGCGGATTTGCCTGTGCCGTTCGCGCCGAGCACGAAGAGCTTGTTTTGATCCTCCGACAACTCGATGTCGATTGGTCCATCAGTCGTAGGGATCGAGACAGATAGCGCCATCTTGGGAATTCCTTTCTTGCCTGCCGGTGGTCAGAGGCAGGCAGCTAGCTGTTTCACGGCGAGTGTATTGGCGCACAGCGACAGTTTGAGATGTTGCTGCGAGGGGCTGCATGGACCGGCTGCCACCAAGTCGGGAGTGTGTTCAAGCAGGCCGCACCTGGAGTCGGCTGGCCAGATCGAACCCATCTCCTACCCCCATACGGATTTACCCATCCTGCTCATCGCCGTTACCAGTGGGCATTGACATCCATAGAAAATCGAAAGTGCCGCCCTCGATATGCGCTGCCAGTAGAAGTGACTACTCGGGGGCGCAGTCTCGTTGCGTGTTTCTCCATCGAGTATCTGGGTGACAGGCTTTGAAGTAGGACAGCAATGGACTCAGCCGGGAAATACCAGGTCTCAGCAAAATCAGGCTCCACCCTGGCTGGAAGTCCCCTATGGGTGAGTGGTGTTGGCGCATCTCTCAAGGGGATTCCATATCTGCGAGAAAGCATGAGTCGCACATCTTGAATCTGCACTGCTGCTTTTCCCCGGTTTGCGACCATCACCTTCAGAGCATTCTGCGGAAAGCCGTATTCGACTCTTATGGGACTGCGGACTTCTTCGACGGTCACTCGAATGCGCCAGCGATGGTAAAGCAGGTCTTTCATCACTCTGAGGGCGGCAAGCACGAACGGGCTGGGGTCCACCTCGCAACTCTATAGATAGGTCACCTCTCTGGATGAGCGTTGGGCTGTCGTGCGCTCCACGGACATGCAGCAGATTCAGTTGGCACTCGTCAGGGTCGGAAGCGGGCCAAGTCCGGTCGGGGTCAGGGTGGTTGCGGCCAAGGTGCGGCACGGCTCTCCTAGTGAACTTCGGGGTGGTTGGTGGCCATCGCCGCTTCCCAGACGAGGGGATGCGCTCGTCTTCTATTCAAATGCGCTGCTTCATTTGGGGCCAGCAATAGGCTTTGTGCGGTCTTGGGGCTGGTGATTCCCCGAACCCGATTCGCGGTGGCCTACTGGCCAGTCGGGCAGGTTGTTTGGAGGTGCAAGGTGAACATGCTGCAGCTACCTGGTAGCAGCAGAAAGCGGTCCTGGGTGAAGCCATGAGCTGGCGTTCGTGGAGGAGGAGGCGGGCCGGCTACAAGTTGATGTTCCCGCTGAGCCGAAGGCAGTACCACCGTCATCGGAAGAAACGGGGGTTGCCGGACTTGCCCGGTATCTGGAAGACTCCGAGGGAGTTCTACGGCATTGCCCGAGAGTATGTCACCGAGCATGAAGATGGATGGTTTGGGGAACTGGGTGATCCCGGCCACAGGTTCGTGGCTTGGGAAATGGCGGTCAGGTACGAAGCCGCCTGCAAAGAAATCCAACTGCATTACACCCAGCTATGCGACGGGCCAACCGAAGATGAATGGCAGGAGCGCATCAAGCGGATCACCGCCTGCCTCGGGGAGATGGAGAGACTGTCCAGGGTCGAGAGGGCAGCCCGCCCCTTGCTGTTGTACAGGCCAGACGGAGTGCCCCTATTGGCCGAGTGCCCGCAGCCGCGTTTCCAGGAACCCCCGCATAAGTCGCGTCTGGAGGAACTCGCCGCGGAACACCTTGATGACCTCCTGCCTCGCCTCCACCGAGTCATCGACCTTCAGAAGGCGCAGGCCCCATTCCGACCGGAGGTGGTGTCGCTCCTGTGTGAAGCAGACCAGTTGATACCAGGAGCGGGGATGCAGCACTACGTCTTCCTTGATCCCGTGAGCCATTGCTACCCGTTTGACGCTGAGTTCGAGGGGGTGTTGCGCCCATTGCGCTATTCCCTCTCAGAACTGGGGTCGGCGTACATGAACTTCACCACACCCGATATGCCGTCTACAACGCTGGAAGCCATCTGGAAGGATGTGTGAAGGCCCTGTGCGGGGAACGTCACCAGCACAAACCGCTCGGAACAATGTTGAGCAACGTCCCAAGCGTAAGAAAGATGCTCGGGGACACCATGACCGACTCAATGGTCTCGTTCTCGAGGTTGGCAGTGAACCCGGCCAAACACGACTACCGGAACGACCGAGGACCGATCCCGCTGTTCTTGTTCGAGGATGCCTTATACGCGCACTTTCTAGCCAGACGCTTCGGAGCCGAAGCCCTACGAGCGGCCTCCAAGATCGATCCCCTGCTCGCCGCGATTGAGAATGCGACCACGCAAGGCCACTACTTCAGAGGGGGACACTTGACAATCCCCTAATGGCGGGCTATTCCCCGCCTACAAGTGGAAAATCCCAACATGGAGGGTGTCACTCATATCACAGGGCTTCAGTCGGGAGGGCGCAATTCGCGGCGACGAGTGCCGCGAGGCGGCGCTTCATACGGGCCGATATCTCCTTTGAAAATCTTGGAGGACACCTCCCCGAGCAGGTCATCCTTCCATGCAGCTTCCCTCTCTCCTTCCTTGGGCTGTGCCTTCAAGGCGAGATCGTCGATGTAGGGGCGCAGTGACTTGAGCTGCAAGGAGAGTCCCAGCCATCGGGCGTGGTTATGGCGGTGGACTTTGGCAGCTCGGGTTTCACTGCTTGATAGGTAGACGAGGATGGCGACAGGGCCTCCCAGCAGCGGAGCCGAGATCAAGTGGCCATCCCAACCACTCGGCCCCACACCTGCCAGCTTGAGAATGACCACGGCCATAGCCCATACAACTGCACCCAGTTGCGCCCACCTCGCCGATTTCGTGTGCTGGTCCATGAGGGCCTTCTCCGCTTCGGCAGCGGCTTCGTGCGATCCGCCGAGAGTGGCTCCCACGGTGAACCCGTAGCGATCCTGCAGGTCCTCCAATAGCGATGTCAGTTGGGCCATTGCTTGGGACTGCTGTTCCTCGATCTCCCGCACAGCCCCGTCCATTGCATCCCGGCTTTGTCCGGCTTTGTCCTCTGTCTTCCGTACGGCGTCATCTATCGCGCTACGACTCTGCTGGGCTGCGCTTTCGACTGATCGCTTTGCGTCCCCAACTGCTCTGCGCCCTTTCTTCATGGCCTCGACGAGGGAGCTAGCAGCAGGAACCGGGTTCGTCTCAGCAGCAACAAGAAGTGGGCCACCTCGCGCAATCACTGCGTGGTTTTGAAGCGTGTAGAGGAGGGACTCGCGGTCTTGAGGGTAGGAACTCCTAACCGCGCCCAGGCAATTGGCCAACCGATGCCATTCCTGCGTCCCCAACATCGGCGATGCCTCGCTCAAGGCGTTTTCGATCACGGTTAGGACCACCTGGAGGATGTCACCGTCGGTGTCCGGGTCAGGTTGACCTGAGACCTCGCGCAGCCATTCAACGTCGGCCGAGAAACTGGGATAGCTGCTGAGAGCTTCCTTCACATGGTCGGGAACCGAA
Source organism: Candidatus Poriferisocius sp. (assembly GCF_965204015.1). Classification (GTDB taxonomy): domain Bacteria; phylum Actinomycetota; class Acidimicrobiia; order Acidimicrobiales; family Bin134; genus Poriferisocius. The sequence goes on from NZ_OZ241965.1 coordinate 986,438, forward strand.
GTTTGTTGCAGGGGCATTAGGACCACCTTTCTTCTCATCCGCCGGTGATATGACAGCAGGCGGCTAGCTGTTTGGCGGCGAGCCTATTGGCGCGCAGTGACAGTTTGATGCGATGTCACAGGGAGCTGGCCTAGCTGAGCGCTCCTTGCAAGAAGCGCTCCCCAGAGCTGTGTTTGAAGGCCACCAGACGGGTTGAACCCGTCTCCCAAGGTGGTGCCACCGGCACGCACAACTGTCACTCCTGTCTGGATCATGGAGGACTGTTTTTCATTTCCTCTGATCGGGAGAAGCCCTGTGTCGGACTTCAAAGAGATGTTGCTGATCGACTGTGACGACGCTGCCGGAGAGGCGATCCGGTTGGGGTCGGAGCACGAACTGGCTGCCGTGGCGTGGGCCATTGTCAGTGATGGCGCTCTCGCCAATCTCACCATTGCAGAGTCCGAGGTTGTCAACGCAACGGAAGAGACTCCCGTGCCGGATACCGGCGAGCTTGTGTCGGCGATTCGGCAGGGGGGTGACCCGTTGGGGGATGCGTTTGTGCGGTTGCGATCCCCGAAGCAAAGGCGCCCTTTGGGGGCGGTGTATACGCCTCCGGGGATCGTGGAGGCGATGGTGGACTGGATCGTGGGCAGAGATCGGCCTGACCGGGTCGTCGATCCTGGCGCAGGGTCAGGGCGCTTTGTAATGCAAGCGGGACGGGTCTTTCCCGATGCTTCGCTGGTGGCTGTCGAGCTGGATCCTTTGGCCGCTCTGTTGTGTCGAGCCAATCTGTCCGCAGCGGGGTTTGATGATCGGTCCACCGTGATGGTGGAGGACTACCGAGAAGCCGATCTTGGCAGTTGCGATGGGGTGACGGCGTTTGTGGGCAATCCCCCTTATGTGCGCCACCACCAGATCGACTCTCGGTGGAAGCAATGGTTGACAAGTACTGCGGCAAGCCGTGACCTGCCGGTCAGCGCCCTCGCAGGGCTTCACGTCCACTTCTTTTTGGCGACGCTTCTCGCAGCCAAGCCAGGAGACATTGGAGCTTTCATCACCTCTGCGGAGTGGTTAGATGTCAACTACGGGAAGTTGCTGCGCGGGATGCTCACCGACGGCTTGGGCGGTGAGTCGATCCATGTCGTTGCTCCAGAATCGCTGGCATTTGAGGATGCGGCTACTACCGCATCGGTGACCTGCTTTCAGATCGGTTCGGAGGCCCGTTCTGTCAAAATGCGCCGGGTCGCGAAGGTCAGCGATCTTGCCGATCTCTCCAAGGGACGCCGAGTGAGCAAACAGCGACTCATACAAGAGAGGCGGTGGTCGCCGCTGCTGTCTCCCGCACCGCCGCCCCCGGATGGATTTGTCGAGCTGGGCGAGCTCTGCCGGGTACACAGGGGCGCGGTCACAGGGGCCAACGCAACTTGGATCACAACCGCCAACGACCCCGAACTGCCGACAAGGACGCTATTCCCATCGATCACCAAGGCACGAGAACTCTTTGACGCCAGCGACGGCGTGCTGTCGAGCCTTCACAGCCTTCGGGCAGTCATCGACCTGCCCGCCGATCTCGGCGAACTCGACGAAGACGACCGAGTGCTCGTGAAACGCTTTTTGCGTAACGCAGAGCGCAACGGTGCCCACTCCTCGTATATCGCCCGCCACCGGAATCCCTGGTGGTCAGTGGGCCTGCGGTCTCCTGCACCGATCTTGGCCACCTACATGGCCCGACGCCCTCCGGCCTTCGTCCGCAACCCTGCCGGGGCACGCCACATCAACGTCGCCCACGGGATCTACCCCCGAGACCCGCTGTCCGATGACGCTTTGGACACCCTGGCCACCTCGCTGAGGTCCAGCGTTTCTGTGGCACAGGGACGCACCTACGCCGGTGGACTCACAAAGTTCGAGCCTTCGGAGATGGAGCGCATCCCGGTTCCCAATCCCGCTCTGCTCATTGAAATGTCGTCGTGAGTCTCACAGATCCGCCTCGCTGGACCAGCGAGGAATTCGACGAGCAACGAGAACTCGCCAGACAGATCTTCCGCTCCCAACGGCTGAACGAGTCACAAGGGGTCCATTCCGAGATGTTTGCCCAGCACCTCGCCATCTTCTGGGCCCACAATCTGGATGCCCTGGTGAGTTTCATCCACGCCACGAAACCAAACGCCTAGGCGGTGTTTACCTATTCGGTGAGCACATCCCAAACGGCCATGGCCTCGGCGGGGTCCATGTCCAGGTCCCAGGCGAGCTTCACTTCCAGGGTGCGGGCCGCTAGGAATCTGCGCCCGTCGGCTGTAAGAGCGGTTCCGGCGCACGGGCCGGTGGCGATAGTGCCCGACCACTCGGCTAGATCGGATGCGCCCTTTGAGCGGTTCACGCAGTCCCGTGCGGCTGTGAGGTTGCGCCGGTCGGCTCCGAACTCCCGCCGCTTCGCCTCTGTCCACTGCGATGCTCCTGATTCCCATGCCTCGGCTGCGGAGACGATGTGGTCCACGTCGCAGGTGTCAGGCGTGAACGTCAGTCCGGCATTACTCTGACTTGATGGCGAACATCAACAATCCTGCCCAACCAGGCATGACCTCCGAACAGGCCGACCGGCTCATCGAAGCCACCCAGGAAATCAGCGGCCAACTCGAAATCCTCAACGAAATCCTGCTCTTCCACGGTCGCCTCGAAGTGGGGAAGATGTGGCGAACCGATCCTGATGATGTCGCCGAATACGAGGAGAAGCTGAGCAAGGTCGGTGTGATACTTGCCAAGGAGAAGGGGCGACGGGACGCCCGCAAAGAGTTACGATCCCATGAGGCCAAGCAAAAAGAGGCCGAACGGCAACGCGAGATAGCCGAAGCCCAGAGGGCAAGCGATATGGTTCATGGAACGGGGCCGTTCTAGAGCTGATTCAGCAGTGATTCATCGCCGGTTGGTAAACACCGCCTAATGTCAAGTGATCCCAATGGCGACCGGCGAGCAGCAACCTGGGCTGGCTATGCCGGGCGGCCCGATGGGCTTTAGCCAGAGATTCGGCTGGCTGGCTCTAGGCGGTGGACTCCGCGGGGCTTCCAGCTGAGGCCATCGGACTCGCTGAGGATGTCGGCGGCGAGATAGACGATCGAGAGCCACATTTCTGTGCCCTGGAGCCCGGGGACGCCGCCAGCCTCGAAAGCGAAGCCCTCTCCGTCCACCCAGTCATCCAGGATTCCCGGGAGAACACCGGCGACAGCCGAGCGGATCTCGGAGGCTCGGTAATCGGTCTGGCGACCGAGTAGCCACAGCGGGTGGACGACGTCGAGGACATTGCAGGCATTCCGCCCCTCGGTGGCGAACCACTCGTAGTCGCGGCAATGGGCCAGCACGGTGTCGATCGCCGCTTCAGGGTTGGGGACCGGGATGCCGAACTGGGCGTAGGTGCCGCGGGTGAGCCGGTAGAACCCGTTGACGGCCATGAGCCAGCGCAGGTTCATGTCGCCTGCCGGCTCGAGGTGTGTGCCCCACATGCCGGTGTGGGCGTGCTGGTTGGCGAGCAGCCACCCCCACAGCAACGCGCCGTCGTCCTTTGAGCCGTGGTGGCGGCGGTTGAGGCAAATGCCGGTGCCCCAGGCGTCGATCCACGCGCCTGAGGCCCAGGCGAGCCACCCCATGTCCAGCGCCTCGAGCCGCGCTCGCAGTTCGTCGTCGGACGTGTTGGCAATGGCGTGAATGGGATGTTCCGGCCCCGACCCGAGCACCTCGAGCGCGCAGCCGGTGGACAACAGGCCGTACATCTGCCACCTGTTCGAGAGATCGAAAGCCACCGGATCCTCGCTGAGGCCAACCGCCGGGTCGACGAAAATGCCCGTGTCCGGGTCTTGCTGGGCCCGCAGGCGCTCAACCCACTCGTCGCACTCGGCGCCGGGGGCGATCTCGCCGAAGGCGGCTGCTATCTCGATGGCGTCGTTCTGGGCCCGCGGCACCCAGTCGTCGCCCGGAACATCGACGTAGCTGTCCCCGGTCTCGTGAACGCCGCGACAGCGCGCCAACACGTCAGGCCACTGAGCCTCGACCGTCTTGGAGAACGAAGCCAGCGGATCCGACGGCAGCCCCGTGGGGTCGAGCCGACTCCGGATGACCCGGGCGGGAACGCCCCCCACGATGCTCCATGGAGGGACATCCTTGGTCACGACCGCGCCCCCAGCTATGACAGAGTGAGCGCCGACGGTCACGCCATCGAGGATGGTTACGTTGGTGCCGATCCACACGTCGTCTTCAATGACGAGCCCCTCGCTGGTGGAGCCCTGATGCCAAATGGGCTTCTCGTTGTCCTCGAAGACGTGGTTGAAGCCGACGAGCACAACTCCGCTGGCGATCCGCACGTCGTTGCCAATGGTGACCTTTCCCATCGCGGTCGCACCAGCGTTGAAGGTGCAGTTGTCGCCGAAAGAGACGTCGCCCCGCACCAGGCAACCCGAAGCAATCAAGCTCAACTCCCCAAGACGCAGGCGCCGGGCAATGACATGGGCCCCCCTGGCGACGAAGGCCCGTTCGTGGATCTCGTAGCCGGGCCGAGCATTGAGCTCCGCTAGTCGTTCGGCCTGGCCTGGCCAGTTCTCATCTCGGTAGATGACGCGCCACGGCTCGTGTTCCACGGCCTCGTCCGTGGTCTCATCCCAGTGGTCCTCACCCATGGTCCCGATACTATAGAGCGAAATGTGAAGGCAACCTCACATATTGCCGTCTCGGACTCAAACCCACCTCACGTTCTAATGTGGTGCGCAATATGAGCATCTTCCTGGGCCACGGGAGCACTTGAGTTGCAAGACCACTCGGAGTGGAAGGTCCCGGTCCAGGAGCGGTCGAAACGGCGGTTTGACGCCATCCTCGACGCGGCCGGCGCCGAGCTGAACGAGGTTGGCTGGCACAGATTCACCATGGAGTCTGTGGCCCTGCGGGCCAACGGCTCCATCGGTTCGGTCTATCGCTACTTCCCGAACAAGCTGAGCCTGATCGCGGCTCTCATCGACAGCCAGAACAAGCAATTGCTTCGCGTGTTCGATAGTCGCGACGACGGTGATGAGCCCTTCGAGGACCTTGTTCTAGACATGATCGACAGGTACGCAGCCGCGGTGCGCAAGTCTCCGGGGCTGCGCGCTGTGGGCATCGCCGCACAATTCGACCACGAAGCCCATGAGCTATTTCGGCACGCCATTTATCCGGCACGACAATGGATGACCGCGGCCTTGCGCCACCGACTGCCGAAGGTCGAAACCACCCGTTTAGAGGGCATTGCCGCAATCCTCGTTCTCACATTCGAGTCGCTGATGCTCTTCTCCAATCAGCTTGCAACCCCGAGTCGGGAAGTCATTCTTCGAGAGATGAGACTCGTCCTCCGGGGATACATGAAGGAGCTCGCCCAAGAAGTGACTTAGCCAGCCTTCCCTGTCCATTTCTTGACAGACGGCCCGATTTCGACTTCACTCGCCAGTAAACCTGAGACCACACTCAGGTTTTGTGAAGGTCTGGCCGAACAAGTCCAGAGGGGAATTCGATGGCTGAACCCACCGAGACCGGGCTCTCGGACGCCGCAGCCGATCCGCTCGACGCCGGTGCCCTGAGCGATCAGATCGTGGCCGCGGAAGCCGAGCGCCAGGCCGACCTGGCCGCGGAACCGGAGATTCTCGACGACAACGAGCTTCCCGGCGTCGGCACCGAGGATGTCTCCTTGCGAGACGCCATCGCAATCGGGGGCGTGTCCACCATCGTGCTGTTGGGTGCACTCGACGCCACCGATGCCCTGGGGACCACTGCGCTGGGGCTCCTCGGACCTGACATCCAAGAGTCGCTCGGGGTGAGCGACGCCGTGCTGGGCACCATCACCGCGGGGGGCAACTTGTTCATCGTGGCCGGCGGGCTCTTGCTGTCGCGCATCGCGGACACCGGCAATCGCACCAAGCTGGTGGCCCTCGCCACCGTCTTCTGGTCGGCGATGACCCTGCTGCTCGGCTTCGTGCCCACCGCGTTCTGGTTCTTCATTGTGAACTGCGCCATCTCGTTCGGCCGGTCGCAGACCCATCCGGTGCAGGGCGCCATCATGGCCGACAGCTATCCCGTCGAGGCCCGAGCCCGGGTGTACGCGGCCAAAGACGTGGCGGGGCGAACGGGCGCGTTCATCGCGCCGCTAGCCGTCGGCGGGCTGGTCTCTTTGATCGGCGGGGACGACGCCTGGCGCTGGGGGTTCATCGCGGTGTCGATACCCACGCTGTTCATTGGCATGGCCATCTTCCTCCTCAAAGACCCACCCCGGGGACAATTCGAACAGCGCGCCACCATCGGCGAGGCTCTGACCGACTTGAAGCCGGGACCCATATCGCTCGGTGCCGCCTTCCAGCGGCTCTTCAAGGTGCGGACCATCAAGTGGGCGTTCATGGCCGCGGTGGCCATCGGGTTCAGCCTCATCTCCGACGGGATCTTCCTCAACCTCTACCTCGACGAGCGCTTCGACCTCGGCCCGTTCGAGCGAGCCCTGGCCAACAGCACCCCCGGGGTGATCGCGCTGTTCATGATCCCCTACGCGGCCAAGTGGTACGACGGCTTGTACCGCCGCACCCCTCCGCAGGCCATGGCACTGCTGGGCGCGCTGTTCTTCCCGATGGCGCTGTTCAGCGTTCTCCAGCTCCTGATGCCGTCACCGGTGACCTTTGGGGTGATGACCGGGCTCAGGGCGCTGTTCGCCGCCCCGGCCCTCTCGCTTTTGGGGCCCACTCTGGCCCACATCAACCCATACCGCATGCGGGCGCTGGGCTCGGCCATCGGAACGTCACTGGTATTCGGCGTCGGCGGCCTCGGAGGGGCCATTCTGATGGGCCTCATCTCCGACGCCACCTCGCCCCGCACCGCTCTGTTGGCCGTGGTCCCCGTGGCCATGGTGGCGGGGGGCCTGTTCGCCATCAACGGCGCCCGGCACATCCGATCCGACCTCTCGCTGGTGGTTGAGGAGATCAAGGAGGAGAAGGCCGAGCGAGACCGCATACAGGCCGACCCCTCCGACATCCCGGTACTCCAGCTTCGCAACGTCGACTTTTCCTACGGCCCGGTTCAGGTCCTGTTCGACGTCGACTTGGAAGTGGCCCGCGGCGAGACGCTGGCCCTCCTCGGCACCAACGGCGCCGGCAAGTCCACGGCCCTGAGAGTTGCCGCCGGCCTGGCCATCCCCTCCCGGGGCGTGGTGCGGCTCAACGGCCGGAATATGACCTTGGCCTCGCCCGAGCAGCGGGTGAGGGAGGGCATCTTCATGCTGCCGGGCGGCAAGGGGGTGTTCGCCGACTTGACGGTGCAGGAGAACCTGGAGACCGCGGCCGTCGTCATGCGCAGCGGGGCCGACACCAAGCCCGACGTGCCCGCCAGGCTGGATCGGGCCTACGAGCTGTTCCCCGAGCTCGGCCGCCGGCCCAAGACAAGGGGTCAAGACCTCAGTGGCGGGCAGCAACAGATGCTGGCACTGGCCCGAGTCATCATGCACGACCCCGAGGTGCTCATCATCGACGAGCTTTCCCTCGGCCTCGCCCCTGTCGTTGTACAGGAGCTTCTGGCCATCGTCGGGCGACTCCGCGACGCCGGCCAGACGATGATCATCGTGGAGCAGTCGCTCAACATCGCTTTGACGCTGGCCAGCCGGGCGGTGTTCATGGAGAAGGGCCATGTGCGATTCACCGGATCAGCCCAGCACCTCCTCGAGCGCGACGACCTGGCCCGAGCAGTGTTCTTGGGCCGTGGCAGGGCCGATGACACGGCGCCGGATCAGGGCGAAAGCTGATGCTGGCCGTAACGCTCACCAACCAGATCGTGTACCTGGGGTTGATAGACGGCCTGCTCATCGGCTTGTTGGCTCTGGGGATCGTCTTGATCTACCGGGCCAGCGGTGTCATCAACTTCGCAGTGGGATCGCTCGGCGTGCTGTCGGCCAGCCTGCTGGCGCTGCTCGTGCTCACCTACGACTGGCCGTTCTGGCCGGCGGCAATCGTCTCGGTGGTGGTGGGCGGCCTGATCGCCGGCGCCCTAGAGATCACCGTGATCACCCGGCTGTTCCGCGCCCCGAGGGTCATCCTCCTGGTGGCCACCATCGGGATCGCACAACTCTGCGAACTGCTACAGATCGCCCTGCCCGACATCGAGGCGTCGATGTCCGATCGGTATCCGGTGGCGGTCTCCGGCCAGTGGGAGCCGCTGGGCATCCGGATGCGAGGTGCCGAGCTGGTCGTGATCATCGCCGTTCCCGTGCTGACCGCGGCGCTCACCTACTATCTTCAGCGCACGGCCCAGGGCCGGGCCATCCGGGCGGCCGCGGTCAACCCCGACCTGGCTCGGCTCACCGCCATCAGCCCCAAGATCATCTCCACGATCACCTGGATTATTGCCGGTCTTTTGGCCGCGGTGGCGCTGATCATGGTGGCGGGGATCAACGGACAGCCCAGCGGGTTCCGGTCACTGGGCCCGGCCACTCTGGTCCAAGTGCTGGCCGCGTCCCTCATCGGGCGGTTCCGCAACTTCCCTGTGGCCCTGCTCTCCGGGGTGGGCCTTGGAATCCTCCGGTCGGTGCTGGTGTTCAACTGGCCGACCACGTCGGGGCTCTACGACGGGGCGCTCTTCCTCGTCGTCATCGTCGCCACCCTGATGGCCAGCCGACGGCAGTCCAGCAGCGACGAGTCGTTCTCATTCGTGCCCACAACCCGCCCGCTTCCCCACGCGGTGGCCGGGCTCTGGTGGGTGCGCAACTCAGGCCGCATCGGCATCGGCTTGCTCATCGCCGCCGGGGCGATCCTCCCCTTCGTGCTGACCCAGGCCTCGCGCCAGCTCCTGTTCAGCGAAGTGCTGCTCTTTGCCCTGATCGGGCTGTCGTTGGTGGTGCTGTCTGGTTGGACCGGGCAGATCTCGCTGGGACAGGCCGCCCTGGCCGGCATCGGCGGCCTAACGGCCGCCGCCCTGGCCGCCGGTCGCGACATCGGGATCGGCGTTGGCGGGGCACATTTCACCCTGGGGCTGCCCGAGATCCACTTCTATGCGGCTGTGCTGATTGCGGCGGCAGCCACAGGAGTTGTCGCCGTGATTGTCGGATTGGGCGCCCTGCGGGTCCGCGGCTTTCACCTGGCCATCGCCACCCTGGCGCTGGCCCTGTTGGGACAGCAGTTCCTGTGGCGGCGGCCGTTCTTGTCCGGCGGCTCCTACTCTGTCTCGCTTCCCCGAGCCGAGGGGCCCATCGACCTGGCTCAACAACGCACCTACTACTACCTCGTGCTGGTGGTTCTGGCCGCGGTGATAATCCTTGTGGCCAGGATGCGGGCCACCGGAGTGGGACGCCGATGGCTGGCGGTGCGGGACAACAGCACCGCAGCGGCGGCGTACACGATCTCCCCCTCCCGAGCCGGAATCCAGGCCTTTGCCGTCTCTGGGGTGATCGCCGGGCTGGCCGGCGGGCTGATGGCCGGTTTGTACGTCTCCATCGGGCTGACCGAACAGTTCCAGCTCCAAGACTCCATCAAGGTGGTCGCCATCGCGGTCATCGGGGGTGCCGGCACCGTCGTCGGGCCGATTCTCGGCGCCCTCTGGATTGTCGGGCTCCCCGCCGTCTGGCCGACCAACGCCCTCGTGCCGCTTTTGACCACTTCGCTCGGGCTGCTGGGTCTGCTGATGTACTTCCCCGGCGGATTCGCCCAAGTGGTGTTCACCGCACGCGACCGCTTCCTCGATTGGTACGCGGCTCGGCTTCCCGAGCCCGAGCCGGTGCCCAAACGCGATGTGACCAGCGTGGTGTCCCGAGCTGATGCCGCCCCCGCCGCCGGTCCGGTGCTCATCGCCAACGAGGTCACGGTTACCTTCGGCGGCCTCGTGGCGGTCCACAATGCTGCGATCCAGGTTCACGCCGGCGAGGTCGTGGGATTGATCGGCACCAACGGGGCCGGCAAGTCCACGCTGATGAACGCCATCAGCGGGTTCGTCCCCTGCACCGGTCGAATCGAGTTCGAGGGACATCCCATCGAGAAATTGCCCGCCGACCGGCGAGCCTCACTCGGCCTGGGCCGGACGTTCCAGCAGGCCCGGCTGTTCCCCGACCTGACCGTCCTGGAGACCCTGGCGGTGGCCTCCGAATCGCGCCAGCGCACCTCTTTCACCGCCGCGGTCGCCCACTTGCCCAATGGGTACGGCCGCGATCGCGCCCAGCGGGCCCATGCCCAAGACATCGCCGACTTCCTCGGGCTCGGCGCCTATACCGACCGATTCACCTCCGAGCTGTCCACCGGGACTCGCCGCATAGTCGAGCTCGGATGTCTTCTGGCCTTGGAAGCCCGGATGCTGTGCCTCGACGAGCCGACCGGGGGCGTGGCCCAAAGAGAGGTCGAGGCCTTCGCCCCGCTGCTCTTGGCCATCAAAGACCATTTGGGCGCCGCCATGCTGGTGATCGAGCACGACATGCCCATGATCATGAACATAAGCGACCGGATCTACTGCCTGGAAGCCGGCGATGTCATCGCGGAGGGCCCGCCCGCCGAGGTTCGCAACGACCCCGCGGTCATCGCCTCCTACCTCGGCACCGACGAACGGGCCATCCAACGGTCGGGGGACGCCGCTTCAGCCGACATATCGCCTACCTCAGACCCACCCAATGCCCCACTCGGGGAGGAAACATGAAGAAGCTATCCATTCTATGCGCCGTATTCGGCCTGCTTGCCGCCGCCTGCGGGGGCGGCGACTCGGGAAACGGAGACGGTCCTACCGGCCAAGGGCCATCTCCGACTCCAGTCGCCGCCCCCCCGACGATCGAGGGCGATAGCGCACCCGATGATTCTGCGTCCCATGGCGCGGTCGACGACTCCCAGCCCGAGACCGAAGATGCAGCCGGTGACCAGGCAACTGCTGCGCCTGATAGCACGGCGCCCTCCGACGGCGACATACCTGAAACAGAGGAAGTGGCAGCCACCCATCCCATCTTCCAGCCTCCGTGCGCAGGGGAGGGCGAGCTCGGTGCCACCGCCACCGGGGTTACCGAGGACACCATCAAGGTCGGCGCGCCCCAAGTGGACTTCGAGGAGCTGGGGAATCTGGGCATCGCTCAAATCGAGCGAGGCGACTATGAGGTGATTCTGCAAGCTCTAGCCGATGAAGTGAACGACAACGGGGGGATCTGCGGCCGCATGGTTGAGCCGATCATCTACAAGTTTTTACCCTTCGGCACCGACACTTCGCTGGCCGGATGCGTCTACTTCACCGAGGACGAGCAGGTGTTCGCCGTGCTGGGCGAATTCACCAGAGTGCCCGCCGGAAACCTCTGCGTGACCGAGAGCCACAGCACCGCCCTCCTCGGCGCTCCCTACACCGCCGACGATCTGGCCCGCGCCAATGCGCCCTGGGTGGCTCTGGAGATTGCCGACGACCGGCTGATGTCGGTGTTTGTGTCCGCGTTGGACCAAGCCGGCCTGCTGGCCGATGTCGGCCGGGTTGCCGTGCACTCCGATATAGAACGAAAAGATAGGGTCGACAACGTCCTCGTCCCCGCCCTTGAGGCCGCCGGAGTGGACATCGTCGCCCGGACGGTGTCCGACGCGCCTCCCGGCGACATCCAAGCTGGAGCGTCGATCTGGCGCACATTCCTGGAGATCTACCGCAATGCCGACGTGGACACCGTGTTCCTTGAGGGCGACACCAACGTATCGGTCGAGCAGATCATCCAGGGAGGACTTGAAGTCGACGTGTTCAGCGTTGACCACGGTCCATTCGGATTCGGGCTGAGAGACTCCAGCGACCCCAGCTATTTCGACGCGTACTCGATCGGATCGCCCTACTCCGGAGATGAGACCAACCGGCGAACGGATGACTGCATTGACATATTCGAACGCCGAACGGGAATCCAAGTGATCTCCCCGTCACTGGTGCCAGACGACGGGATCAACTGGCATACCCCGGTGCTCGGGGGCTGCCGTATCATGGACCTCTTCGCGCAACTCGCCGCCGCGGCCGGCCCGAACCTCACCAACGAGACCCTGCAAGCGGCAATCGACGGCTTCGGGTCGATCGAGTTGCCCAACGAGGCCTTCGCCTCGCTGGGGGTTGACAAGTACGACGCCCGAGACGGTGTCGTGCTGATGAAGTGGGATCACGAGGCCGACGAAGGTGAAGGCAATTTCGTCGTCATCTCCGAACTGATCGACACTTCCGGCTGACGAAGCCCAGAACCGTCCAGGAGCTCCTAGGCCACCGCCCACGAACTTCTGGGTCAGGCCGGCGCCAGGGTCCTAGTGCCTGCCTTTCTCCACTGGTGGTAGGCGGCCCAGGTCACCAGCATGGGAGGCAAGACCACCACCGCCGCGATCAGGGAGTAGACGACGGTGATGGCGGTGAGCAGTCCGAATTGGCCCATGGGCGGAATCGGACTGAACACCAGCACACTGAAGCCCAGCGCAGTGGTTAGGGCTGATCCGATGAGCGCGCCTCCGGTGGTGTGCATGGTGCTGCTGATGGCCTCTTTGATCGACTTGCCATGGTGCTCGTGCTCTTCGACGAAGCGATGGGTGATGTGGATGGTGTAGTCCACACCGATGCCGACCGACAGAGCGGTGATAAGCGCGGTGACCACGTTGTAGCTGAAGCCGAGCAGCACCATCGTGCCCAGAACCCATACCAGCACCAGCAAGATGGGCAGCACCGCCAGCACCGCCAGCATGGGGCGGAACTCGGTGACCCAGAAGAACAGCACGAGCACGATCAGCGCGGCCACGATGGTGAGCGCGATGGCGGAGGTCTGGCTGTCGATGAGGCTGTCGGTGATCTCCAGCGAGGTGATCTCGGTGGCCACCGGAGTTATGTCCTCGTCGTCTCCAAACCACAGGCCGTCCACATCGGCAAATAGGTCGCGGGTCCGATCGGGATCGCCGGTCAGCGCGCTGAACTGGAGAATGGTCCGGTCATCGTCGCCAAACGGGTCCAACGCCACCACTGCGTCAAACGCAGCAGGGTCGTGCGATCGTATGAGCTCCAGCGTGTCGTCGATCACCGAGCTGTCGATCGCCAGGGGGTGGGGGCGGCTCAAGGCCAGATCGCTTTCAATCTGCGATCGGATCTCCGGGGGCAGCGACCGGGCATAGTTTCCCAGCGACAAGGTGATTCCGCTGCTCACCGCCTCCGGTTTCTGGAGGGGGTCTTCGATTGCCGCGGCAAAGTCCAGGAGGTTGCGTATGGTGCGGTCGTTGGACAGGTCCGACTCCACCAAAACGGTAACCGGCTCGCTGTTGCCGCCGAAGTTCTCCGTCAGGAACACCACGTCTTCTTTGCTCTCGGTGCCGTCGGGAAGGAGATCGGTGGAGTTGAACGACGCCCCCAGGCCGGCAGCCGTCGTCCCCAAGAAAAGCGTCGCGAATCCGGCCAGCACCAGAATCGCCGCCGGCCTTTTGACCGTGAGGCCGCCGATGGCCTCCACCACGTGGCCCGCGCCGGGAATGGACTGGTCGATGGGAACGATCTTGGGCTGCTTGCCCTTGGCCTGAGCCCGCCGGTCGAGCAGCACCCGGGTGGCGGGCACCGCGGTGAGGAACACGAACAGCCCGCAGGCCACTCCCCCGCCGGCCACCACGCCGAAGTCGGCGAGGCCGGATATCTCGCCGAACAGATTGGTCAAGAAGCTGACGATGGTGGTCACCCCGGCCAAGCCCAGCGGCAGCATCACGAAGGCCACCGATTTCGAGATGCCCGCCGACGGCTCGGCGCCTTGCGCCCTGATCTCCCGGTAGCGGGATGTGTACTGGATGCCGTAGTCCACGCAGAGCCCGATGAGCATCACCGGCACCATCTGGGCCAAGGCGCTGGGCGCCCCGATAAGACCCAGCCCCTTCGGGCCCACCAGTCCCTGGAAGCCCAAGGCCCACACGATGGTGAGAATCAGCCCGCCCAAGCTCAAGAGCACGTCGCTGAACCTGCGGAAGAACAAGGCCAACAAAACGGCGATCACCACGAACGCCAGAATCATCAGCAGGGCCTGCGAGGACGACGAGGACTCGTCCGACTCCTTTGAGACCTTGCCCGGCGACAGAGTCCGGGCCGACTCGAGCTCGGCGAGCTCCAGCGCCTTCACCGCCTCGTCAACAGAAATTTGGGCGTCGGCCAGACCCTCGAAGTCGTCGTGGGCGTTCACCGTCACGATGCCGATGCCACCCACCACATCGCCGCTTTGGTCGCGGGCGACCAACTCGTTGAGCACCGACACCAGCCCGGCATTGGCCTCGTCGGCAATGGCGGCATCGACCTCGGCCTGAGGCACAGACGCCAAGTCGATCGTGCCTGGGTCGCCTCCTGGTCCCGCGAGGATGGCCGACAAGACATGGCCTGGCGACGTCGGGGGCCTTGCCGCAAACAAATAGTCCGACAATTCCGGGTGGGTTGCGGCGATTGCCGTGGCAGCCCTCGCATCGGAGGCCCCTGCGGAACTCAGTACATTGCCCCGCAGCACTACCTGCACGGATTGAAGCTGGGCCGATTCCGGAAAGCTCTCCGCCAGCTTGTCGCGGGCCGCCACCAGCTCACTGCCATCGGGGAGGAATGCCCCCTGCTCGCTGTCATCGCTCGCCGTCAAGCCAAGGCCCACCACCGCTACCACGGTGAGAACCAGCACCACTCCCAGTGCGGTCCGCGGTCGATAGCCCACCCATCGGCCATAGGCGCGAAAAAACTCGGTCACACCTGCCTCATTCCCGAAGTAATTCTCGGGCTGCTGTCGGTTTTATTCCTCAACAAACACGAGGTTATCCTCACTTTTGTTGGAAGCGCAACGTATGTCCTGCACTCTCTTCAAGCTCTGATCAGCAGAAGTCCTCCGTCAGTTTTGGAGCGACTAGGTCTAGGCTCGTTGTGGGAGATTGGCTGACTAGTGACTGCCGATAGCGGCGAACAGCCCATCCGATTTGAGCCAGAGGAATCGTGTCCTCCGGCGATCGCGTTGCTGGTGGGCTTTCAGGGCGCGGCGCTGGTGGTCGCTCCGACGGTGCTGAACGTAGCGATCGCCATTCGCTCTTCGGGACTCGACGACAGCTATCTGACGTGGAGCGTGTTCTCCGCCATGGTGATCTGTGGCGGCATAACGGCATTGCAAGCGTCCCGGTTCCAGCGTTTCGGCGCCGGCCATGTCGTGCTCGCCTGGCCAGCGGCGATGTTCATCGCCATCATGGTGGCGACGGTCACCGCGGCCGGGCTGGCGACATTCGCCAGCCTGATGATCGTTTGCAGCTTGATGCAGGTCGCGCTGGCCTGGTGGCTGCCGGCACTGAGGCGAATCGTCACCCCGACTGTGTCGGGCACGGTGACGATGCTGATCGCCGTCAGCGTGCTGCCCATCGCGTTCGACACCGTCGAAGACCTGCCGGCCGACGCCCCAACCTCGGCGGGCCCGGTGATCGCCGGAGCGACGCTGCTGGTCTCGGTGATCGTGGCGCTGAAGACCAGCGGACGCTGGCGCCTGGTAGCGCCGTTCAGCAGCATCTTGGCCGGATGCGCGGTCGCGGCGGCATTCGGCGTGCTCGACGGCGACCGGATCACCAGCGCCGGTTGGTTCGGCATCCCCGATGTACCGTCCCTCAGCGTCGATCTCACCCCGAGCAAGGAGTTCTGGGTGCTCTTGCCCTCGTTCGCCATTCTCACCCTGGTGCTCGGTCTCAAGACGATCAGCGATGGAGTGGTGATTCAGCAGGGCTCCCGTCGACAGCCGCGGGCCATCGAATTCCGTCAGATCCAGGGCATGGTCAGCGTCAACGGCGTCGGCATGCTGCTCTCTGGGCTTACCGGCACGCTGCCGACGATGGCCAACTCCTCATACAGCCTGTCGCTGATCAACCTCACCGGCGTCGCCGCCCGCCGAGTGGGCATCGGCGTGGCCACCGCCACCGTGTTTCTGGCCTTGTTCTCCAAGTTCACCGCGGTGTTGTTGACCATTCCCGGACCGGTGTTGGGCGCCTACCTCATGCTCGCCATGGGCATGCTCTTCGTCAGCGGCTGTCAAACGGTGCTGCGCGACGGCTTGGACTCCCGGCGCATGCTGGTGGTGGCGCTCGCCAGTGCGTTGGGCCTGGGACTGCACGGACACCCCATAACCCGTGACATCTTTGGCGATGACTATGGCGAGCTGCTGGGAAGCGGCGTCACCATCGGCGCCATTGCTGCGATCGCCATGACCCTGCTACTCGAAGCGATGAGCACGCGCCGGTCGCGCCTCGAGGTAACCCTTGACTCAGCTTCGATTCCGGTGATCGACGAATTCCTTATTCGGTTGGCATCCCGGCTCGGATGGAACGAGGCATCCACGCTGCGGCTGCGATCGGCCGGTGAAGAGACCCTGGCCAGCCTGCTAGCCCAAGAAGACGGCGCTGAGGACACAGAGCAGCCGCGCCTGAACATCACGGCGCGACCGCAGGGCACGACGGTGGAACTGGAGTTCGTTGCCACCACACGCCAGGAGAACATCGAGGATCAGCTGGCGTTTCTGACCGACGAGGTCGCCGTGCCATCAGCCGACGATCTCTCGCTGCGACTGTTGCGCTTCCACGCCTCTGCGGTGCGCCACCAGAAGTACCACGGCGTAGACATCGTGACGGTGCAGGTCGAGGGCAGCGGCTGATGTCTGGTCGAGTAGACAGCCGCCCGGCCTTGGGCACGCCTGTGGGGTCAGCTGGTGATGGAGCCGCCAGCTAAGGGGATGGTCTGGGCGGTCATCCAGGAGGCTTCCTCGGAAGCGAGGTAGGCACACAGGGCGGCGACGTCTTCGGGGGTGCCCAGTCGCCGGGTGGGGATGGCCCTGGCCAACTGATCGGTGACACCAGTGTCGCCGGTGTTCGACATCAGCCCTAGGGCTATGGAGTTCACGGTGACCCCCGTTCGGGCCACCTCGAGCGCCACCGAGCGGAGCAGCCCGGCTGCGCCGCCCTTGCCGGCCGAGTAGGCCGCCACGCCGATGTTCACGCCCACGGTCCCCGCCCCCGACACCACGCCGATGACCCGGCCCCAGCCCCGCTCGATCATCCCGGGCAGAACGGCGTGGGTGCAGTTCATGACTCCATCGAGGTTGACGGCCAGTGGTCCGGCCCAGTCTGTGGGCTCGGTCTCGGCGAAGGGCTTGACCTGCATTAATTCGGCCCCCCCATTGCCGGCATTGTTGACCAAAATGTCGATGGGCCGATCAGCAATCGCCGCCCGCACCGCATCGCCGTCGGTCACGTCGAAGGGCAGCGCCTCAGCGGAGTGGCTGGCAGACGCGATCTCATCGGACACTTCACCGGCCCGGTCGGCAACGATGTCGTTGACCAGCACGTGGGCCCCCTGAGACGCCAGCGTGTGGGCCACCCCCGCGCCGACATTCTGCCCCGCGCCCGTGACCAGCGCGGTTTTGCCGTCAAGATTGAACATGGATGTCGCTCCCTTTCTTCCCAGCTATCTGGGGACGTCCTGCCAGGCTAGGGCGTGGTAGGGGTCGGGCTCACGGGGGAGGCCGAGCACTTTCTCGCCGATCACGTTCTTGTTGACCTCAGTGGTGCCCCCCTCGATGGTATTGGCCCTGCTTCGCAGCATGCCCTTGGAGGCATAGGGCATGTGAGCAGCCCAGGCTTCGATAGAATCTTGCTCTTCGGACGGATCGCCGGGCATCCAGGCCACCGATCCCATGCCCGCCAGATCCGCAGCGGCCAGCTGGAGTGCCTGGTTGATCTGGCTTTGTTGCACCTTGCCGATCGACGCCGCCGGCCCTGGCGTGCCTCCGGCCTTGATCGTGGCTCGAACGCGGTCGTTGGTCCACGCCCGAATCTTCTCCTCGGAATAGAGCCGCATGAGGCGGTCGCGCTCCACCGGGCCGATGCCATCCTGTTGTGCCTGATTTAGGAGGCTGTCGATTCCCCCGCCGCCTATGCGGTCGACGCCGCCCGAGCCAGCCCCGGCCACCATCTGGCGCTCGCCGGCCAGGGTGGCCCCGGCCACCCGCCACCCGTCGCCCGCAGTGCCCACCCGGTAGAAGTCGGGCACCCGGACCTCCTCAAGCCACACCTCGTTGAAGTCGATCTCACCACCGATGTGGCGCAGGGGACGCACCTCGACCCCGGGCGACGACAAGTCGACCAGGAAGTAGGTAATCCCCCGGCGCTTGGGGACGGTGGGATCGGTGCGGGCCAGACAGATGGCGAACTCCGACTCGTGGGCCCACGTGCTCCACACCTTCTGGCCGGTGAGAATCCACTCATCTCCGTCTCGTTCAGCCCGCATGGCCAGCGAGGCCAGATCGGAGCCAGCGCCGGGTTCGCTGAACATCTGGCACCACCGCTCTTGGTTGGCCACCATGGGGGGAAGAAAGCGCAGGCGCTGCTCCTCGGTGCCGTGGGCGAACAGCGCCGGGGCCGTGTTGTGCAATCCGAGCGGATTCAGTCGCCCCAGGTTGAGCGGGGCAATCACTGCTTCGGCCACCCGGGCCTTGGCCGGCGGCAAGTCGAGGCCCCCGTATTCCACCGGCCAGGTGGTCACCGCCAGCCCGGAAGCGGCAAACGTGGGGTACCAGGCCTCGTAGTCCTTCCGTGGCCTTACTTCCCGGATGGCCCGCCGCCCACCGGGGGCGGCGTCACGCCACGATTGGGGGACGTGCTCGGCCACCCAATCGGCGACCGCGGCGCGGATCTCATCATCGCTGCTCGATGAGTCGATCGGCAGCCGCTCGGAGTTCATTCTGCCGACATCGCCTCGAACCGCTCGACGAGCGCATCCAGCGTCTCCGCTGCGGTGGTCGCCCCTCCCGGCGGCGTGGGCAACCTCACCGGACCGTGCTCCCGGCTCGGCAAAAGGATCGTGGCGTGACCCGGGCAGGTGACCTCACCCCGCTGGTTCTCGCCGTAGATGTCGAGGTCGACGGCGGGGACGCCTTCGTCGTTGCGGTACTTGCGGGTAACCGTGCCCCGCATCCAGTGGGTGTCGCCCACATAGTTGAACCGGCGGAACTCCACGTCGAGGGAGGCCAGCCAGGCGTCGTCGCCCATCCAGTCGGTGCACAGATGCACCAGCCAGGTCTCGCGCATCCGGCCGTAGTCGTAGATGGCCGGGTTGCCCGCCCGCCGGGCCCACTCGGGATCCCAGTGGACCCGCTGTTGGACATCGGGAATGTTGAGGTCGTCCGGCCGGAAGAACCCCGGCACCCGCTGGCGCTGCTGCACTCCGAGCCGCAGTGCCTTGACCCCGTAGAGGCCCATGCCCATGCCGGTGTGCCACACCACCATGTCGGTGACCCGCATCGGCCCCTTGACCAGCGGCGGCAGCTCGTCGCCCTCCTCCACGTCTTCCCACCAGCGAGGCTCAGCCCCTCGCCGGCGCTCGGGCTCGGTGCTCACCGCCTCGGTGATCTCGGCGATCTGCTCATCGGTGTAGGGCTCGATCTCGATGTCGCTGTACTTCCCCTTGCCCTCGTCGGCCTTGCGCTCCACCGCCCGGCGGTCGGTGCGGATCATCAGCCGATACTGGGCCGACAGCACCGCCCCCTGGGTGGCAAACACCTCCGCCGTCCACTCGTGCACGGTGCGGGCCGCGAACTCGCTGGACTTGTCGTGCACGCCCACCAGGGCATTTCGCCGGGTGACCCGCATCCCTGGGCGCAGCGGCCCCCACCACTCCCGATAGCTGCCCGAGTAATAGGCGTGGGCGCCCTTGAGCGGGTCGCCCTTGAGCAGCGCCTTGGTGTCGGAGTCGAGCTTATCAACCTCGTTCTCCCCGATGAGCGTGTCGCCGCCATTCATGTTGGGCGACGAGATCGGCCCGCCCCACACGGTGCCTGCCCCATAGTCGGGATCGCACCACAGCGGGTTGTCGTCGCCGAAAGCTTCCGCCACCTGGCGAAACGCGTCGGTATTGGGCTCGCGATACCAAGGAGGCTGAGGATGCGGCTGAGCAATCCCAATCCGAGCCCGCAGCCGAGCAATGGCCTCGTCGGTTATCGCACCCCCATCCGACACGGACCGGACTGTACCCGACGACCCACAAAAAATGCTGTTGCCGTAGTTTGTACGCTTTGTACAATCTGGGGTCATGGCTTCCGATTACACCGGTCAAACCGACTCATCGAAATTCGCAATCGAGGTGCTCAGCGTTCCGGTAAGCAAGTTCCGGGCCAACCTCGCCGAACTCCTCGACGAACTCGGCGAGCAGTACAAAGAAATCACGCTCACCAAGAACGGCAAAGTGGTGGCCCATATCCTGCCGCCCAAATACCTGGTGCCGTCGTTCGAGGGCCGCTACGCAGACATCATTCAAATTCCCGACGGAGTCGACATCGACAACCTCGGCGCCTGTGACGACGACTGGGAGGAGCAGATGGACGCCAGCTGGGAGCGCTCAGTGAACTACAGCAAGTACATGGCCGAGAGCGGTGACCGACAGACATGATCATCCTGGACACCAATGTGGTCCTGCGCGTCACTTACGAGTTGGGCACAGAAGAGGTCTCTCGGAGCACCCGAGATTTTGTTGTCGATTCGCAGCGGCGAGGTGAGGCTGCCATCAGCGCGGCCACAATCTGGGAAATCGGGGAGCAAGCCGACAAGGGGAAGCTCCAAACGGATCTTGCCTTGTTCATGGATCGTCTTGCGGAAGACCAGGTGATCATCATCCCCATTGACGGAAATATCGCCACCCGCGCCGTTCAGCTTCGTAGGGAATGGGACGAAAAGGACCCCGCCGACCGGTTCATCATGGCCACCGCCATACTCACAAACAGCCAACTGGTCACCACAGATGCCCAGATGATCGCGTGGAACGGCCCCGCCCGAGTCGTGGACGCCCGCCAAAGATAGACACCACTCCTGTTCAGCCAGCCTCGACAAGTTTCTCCAGAGCGTCGGCCATGTCGTGGACGGAGGCGGGTTCTACCGGTGAGAAGGGGTAGAGGATGGCTAGGTCTAGGCCGGCGGCTTTGAACTGCTCGGCTTGGGTGATGACGTTGTCGATGGGGTCTTCGGCTCGGTAGATGAGGTGGGTGGAGGTGGTGATCTCGGCGGGGTCGCGGCCGATCTCCTCGCAGCACTCGACCAGTCGGGCCTTGACCTCGGCGAACTTCGCCACCTCGCCGCCGGGGAAGTTCCAGTGGTCGGCCCACTTTGCCACTAAAGGCATGGTCCGGCGGGGGCCGGCACCGCCGATGACGATGGGAGGGGTGGGCTGCTGGGGGCCTTTGGGCTCATTGCGGGCGTTGGTGA
Source organism: Candidatus Poriferisocius sp. (assembly GCF_965204015.1). Lineage (GTDB taxonomy): Bacteria > Actinomycetota > Acidimicrobiia > Acidimicrobiales > Bin134 > Poriferisocius. The sequence goes on from NZ_OZ241965.1 coordinate 1,007,635, forward strand.
GGGTGTAGTAGCGGCCATCGAAGTTGGTGATCGGCTGGCCGAGCAGCGAGACCACGCACTCCAGATACTCCTCGAACCGGTCGAAACGCTCGGCGAGGCTGATCCCATACGCCCCGGCCTCCACCTCGTTCCAGCCGGCGCCGAGCCCCAGGTCCAGCCGGCCGCCCGACACGATGTCGAGCGACGAGGCCATGGCCGCGCAAAGCCCGGGATGCCGGTAGGGGGCGGCGTTGACCATCGACCCGATCCGGATGCGTTCGGTGGCCTGGGCCAGCGCGCTCAGGGTCACCCACGCCTCCAGACATGGGCCCTCCTCGCCGCCGTAGATGGGATAGAAGTGATCGAATACCCAGGCCGACTCGTAACGGGGATCGGCGTCGAGCTCCCGCCAGGTCTCCAACATGACCGACCACTCGATGTTCTGGGGCATGGTCTTGAACGCGAGCTTCATGGGGTACCTCCGATGCTTCTTTCTATCGCTCTCGGGCCGCTTAGAGTGAGCGGGAGCTTGAGGAAGGGTCCACCATGACTAATGAAGTAGCCGCACGCGAGCGCTTGATGACCGGTGAGGCGTGGAACGACTTCTGCGACACGCTGCGAGCCGCGGGCCAAGTGGTGGTCGAACGCACTCCCGACGCCAACGAACAAGACCGGGTGGAGGGATTCCGCTACCTGACCCGCATGTCGTTGATGGCCTATATGCGCTGCATCGAGAGCCTCCCCCCGATGGAGAAGACGTCGATTTGGATCATCCCAGCCCCCATGAAAGGCGGCCAGGGGGTCCAGTCGCCCGACCAGGATCATGTGGTCCAGCACATCGACTCCACCAAGCAGTACCGGGTCACCGGCCAGCGGGGCTCGGCCCCCTACGTCCACATGTCGGCATGGACGCCGAAGGTGCCCGACTGGGTCGGGGTGGAATCAGTGGGCGAGCGGGCTGTCGCCGTGCTGGAGGAGTTCAACCCGAGCTGGTCGCAAACGCCGTTCACCGCCCTGCTCGACGAGTTCACCGACGGCGCCGGAAACGTCGATTTCGTGCTTTCGGTGGACGATCCCGGCGTCGACAACTGGATGGCTGTTGCGCCGGAGACCCGAGAGCTGATGATGCGAATCGTCTACGACGACCGCGACGCTCAGTCGGCGCCTCGGCTGATGATCGAGCCCCTCGAACCCACCCCGGTGATTCACACGCCGGACGCGGCCGAGATGTCGAAACGGCTGGCCATCGCGGCCCAGATGGTGCTCTCGGTGCAGTCCGACTACTCCGACTGGACCGACACGCTGCTCAAGGAAGAGAACCAGTTACAGCTCACCACCGAGCACTATCTCCGGGTGGGCGGCTCCCCCGACGACCGCCACTTCGAGTTCGGCTATTGGCGCATCGGCGAGGGCGAGGCGCTGATAGTGGAGTTCAAGCCCCCGGTGTGCCGCCAGTGGAACTTCCAGCTGTGCAACCACTGGATGGAGAATCTGGCCAACTACTTCACCGGCCAGGGCTACGCATCGTCCCAAGACGTCGAGTCCGACGCCGACGGAGTGGTGCGGCTGGTGGTGGCGGCTGAGAAGCCGGCGTCGGGCGTCTGGGTCGACCCCGCGGACCGCGACCATGGCGTGATGGGGCTGCGATTCGTGGAGCACGAGTCGATCCCGGAGATCACCACAAAGCTGGTGCGCCTCTCCGATCTGGGCTGACGCCAAAGCGGAGGCTGATCAGTAGTCGAACACCGAGGGCAGCGCGTCCATGGGGCGGGCCTCGGGGTAGTGCTCGGCGATCGTGGCCGCGTGGTCGGGATCGTCGTCGATGCGGTTGGGGTCGAAGCGAGCGTCGATCCCCCGCTCCTCCAGGTCGGCGTTGAAGCGGGCGGCGATGTCGTCGCGGCTCAGGGGATTGGAGGCCAGTCTGTTCTTGTGGTCGGCGTCGATGTACACATCGGCCTTCCACAGCACGCTGATCCGGACGTCGGCCAGCGGCGTGCGGTAGACCTCCTCGCCGTGGTCGGTGACCACCCAGTCGCCGTCGGGGCTGCCCGCCGGGGCAAACTCAGCCATCGGAGTGACCATGGGCGTGCCGATATCGAACGGGCCGATGGCGTTGACCTGGTGGAACATGCCGTGGTTGTCGCCCATGAGCGCGGTGTTGGCCATGTTGCCCACATGCTCCTCGGGCGGTTGGTCGGGACCGTAGGGCCAGTAGCGGATACCGCCACCGTCCACATCGTTGAGCCACCAAATGGCGGTGGCCTGCGGGAACGACAGGTCTTCGAACAGGCCCGACCACAGCATGGCCCTGAGCAGCCACATCGGGGTATTGGTGCGGTCGCGGCCCGCGAAGCGGGGGTTGTCGGTATGAGCCGGCCCTGCTTGGGGAATGGCCATCATCTGGTTCACGTACACGCTGTGGGGTTCCACGATCTCGGCGCGGTAGAACGCCTTGGCCGAGTCGATGTAGGCCGGATTGTCCAAAAACACCTCCGACCCCGGCACGGCGATGGTCTCGTTCACCCAGTCGTCCCGGAACCAAAGCGGACGGGTGCGAGCGTGGGGATCAGCCCCAGGGTTGTACCAACCTCCCAACGGCACATAGGGGGCCTCTTGGGCCAGCAGCTTGATCGCAGCCCCGACATCGTCGAGCACATCAGTCAGCAGAATCGGCGGGTCAGAAACATGCATCGCCCTCGACGGTACCATTCGATGTGATGTCGTCGCGTAAGCCGCATCCACGAGCTGGGCTTGACCGCGATGAGATCGTGGCCGAAGCCATTCGCATCGTCGAGTCAGAAGGTCCCGCGGCACTCACCATGCGACAGCTGAGCGCGAGGCTCGGGGTGAACCCGAACACCGTCTACTGGCACGTCGGAAATCGCGAGAGCCTTTTGTCCGCGATGGTCGCGCAGAAGGCGGAAGAGATCGCAGGGGTCCAGCTCAAGGGCAGTACACCTCGCGCTCGGGTGGCCGATGGAGTCCATCGAGCGCGGGCGGCCATCGCCAAGAGCGCATCGGTTGCCATCCTCGCGTTCGAGATCGGGGCCGAGCACCAGTTGGTCCGTCCGCTCGCGGTGGCGATCGCATCGGAGATGGAGGCCGCAGGCGTGGACGGTATTGACGCCGGCGTCGCCACCGTCTCGTTCCTCGCGGTGGTCTCAGGCTTCACCACGGTAGAAATGCGACGACCGGAGAGAGCAGCCGACGGGCTGGCTCCAGATGCTCTGTCGGAAGGTGCGTGGCGAGGGCTGACGGACTTCGATCACCATGACGCCGCGTTCCACATGGCGATCAACGCGATCCTCGACGCCGTTTTCCCTTCTGGCTAGCGGCCGGCTCGCGACCTCACGACGACGCAGCTGGCCGGGCCGGCCACACGGCCGCCGTCGACCACGGAGCCGCTTCTTCCAGCTGCCGTGATACAGCCAAGACCAGGTCTTCGCGGCCGAAGGGTGCCGCGACCTGAACGCCCAGCGGCACACCGGCCTCGTCATAGCCCATGGGCACCGACGCCGCCGGCTGCCCGCCGACATTGAAGACAGCGGTCTCGCTCGCGGGCGTTGAGGCGATCGGCAGCAACGCGTCGACGTTGCTCGTGTCATATACGCCGAGCTCGGGAACGACCGTTCTGATGGTCGGCGACAGGAAGATGTCGAACCGCTCGAAGTAGGTTGCCGCCTTGCGTCCGATCAGCTCGGCGGACTGAAGTCCTCGGATGACATCAGCGCCGTCGAATCCAATCGCGAGGTCGTATAAGTAGCGAGTGAACGGCTCAAGGTCGTCGTCTTCGAGCCCGCGGCCGAGCTCGGCGAGCCGGTCGTCGATCATCACCTTGGTCGCGGCGGCCATCAACCCGCCCAAGGTCGCCAGAAGGCCGGGCTCTACCGGCAAGTCTGCTACTTCCAAGTGGTGACCCATCCCCTCCAGGCATCCGGCCGCACGCTGGAGGGCCGCAGCACACATCGGGTGGAATGCAGGCCCTTCCATCGAGTGGCTGGCAACGCCGATCCGCAGCGGACCAGTCTCCGCCTCGACCGACGACAGCCACGATTCCGTCGGCGAGGAGATCTCATAGGGGTCGCCCGGAACCGGCCCCGCCGTCAGGTCGAGTACATGGGCCGAATCCCGAACCGAGCGCGTCAGCACATGGTCGATCCCCATCGGATACGACATCATCGTGGGCCCAGGATGTCCTGTCACCCGACCCCTGCTCGGCTTCAATCCAAAGAGACCGCACGCGGCCGACGGCACGCGGATCGACCCGCCGCCATCGTTGCCGTGGCCGATGGGCACCATGCCCGACGCCACCGCGGCGCCCGTGCCCCCCGACGAACCGCCCGGCGACCTGCCGAGATTGTACGGGTTGCGTGTCGGTCCATAGGCGGCCGGCTCCGTTGTGCCCATCTTGCCCATCTCCGGCATGTTCGTGACCCCGAGAATCACAAACCCCGCCGCCCGATAACGCTTGGTCAACTCACTGTCCTCGTCGGGAACAGCGCCCGTCATCAACCTCGAACCCCACGTCTCGGGAACGCCGGCCAGTTGGGCTCGACAGTCCTTCACTACAAACGGAACGCCCGCGAACGGCGCATCCCGATCCACGTTGCGGGCGCTGTCCAACGCCGCGTCGTAACACTTGGCGATCACCGCATTGATCTCAGGATTTCGCTCCTCGATCCGTCCAATCGCGGCTTCTGCCAATTCGACCGGATCCACAGCTCCGCTCCGGACGGTTGCCGCGATCTCCGTGGCGTCCGCCGAATCCAGCAAGATCCCAATCTCAGTCATCGCCGATCCTTTCCGTCAAAGTGCGTTCTGCCAGTCATCGGTAACCGTCTGCGGTGCCGTCGCGTAGGTCGCGGCCACGATGGCCTCGAATTCGCTGGCAATGGTCGCATGTTCGTTGATCACGTTGTGCCCCTCCCGGGCATCTGCGTTGCAGTCGGCCAGGAACGCGTCAAACTCGTCTGGTGGGAGCGTCTTACCGTCCCGCCGGGTGGAGCGGTCGTAGCGCCAACGGCTGGTGCGGACACAGAAGCGCTGCGGCCAGCCGCCACCGCCGGTCCAGTAGCCCACGCCGATGGCAGCCATTGCGGCCATTCCCGGGAGTCCGTACCCGATGGCCGAAATGAGGTGATCCGGCTCGTCACCGGATACCAGCGACCGCCCGTCGCCCACCCGGGCTTCGAGGCCGCACAGGTCCAGCAGCGTCGGACCGAGGTCAACCCCGGAAGCGAGCTCTCGATTCACCCCGCCTGCATCCAGCTCGCCGGGCCACGACAACAGGAAGGGAACGCGGTGCGACCAAGGCGAGAACATCTGCTTTGAGTAGGCCCCGCCGAGCTCGCCCAGGTGTGCGCCGTGGTCGCTGCTGAACACAACGATCGTGTCCCCTCGCAGCCCCTGGCGGTGCAGCGCCGTCAAGATCTCTCCGATCTGGTCGTCGATCCAGTTCACAAGGCCGTGGTAGCGGGACTGGGCGGCGACGATCTGTTCCGGTGTGAGGTCGCGGGGTGGAACCTGCCCGAAGACCCGCTCGAATTCCGAGAGCCCCTCCGTTGGGCCAAATGCGTCGAACGAGTCGGGCCAGGGTGCGTCGTCGTACCTCGACGCCCACGGTTCCGGCACGACAACCGGCGTATGGGGTTGGAGGAAGCTAACTCGCAGCAGCCAGGGCTGGTCGGTCGGTCTTTCCTGCTCAAGCCAGTTCAACGCATTGTCGGTGAGACGCCGCGCCGGGAAGGCTAGATCGTCTGGCCAGGTCGCGGCGTTCATGCTCACCCCCTCGGTAATCAGCCCGAGCCGGTCGCGGTTCTCACCGGTGGCGATCATCAGCTCAAACTGGTCGGCGCCGTCGTACTCTGATCGTTCGAACCCGAGGAGAGTGTCGGGGACGTGCTCCTTGCCGAGGTTGACCGTGTGGTAGCCGGCCCGCGTGAAGACTTCGGTGAACGACTCGACCGGGACCGCGGCCCCGAGGCCTCGACCGTGGTTGTGGTAGATCCCAGTGGTCGTCGGCAACAGCCCGGACTTGTACGCCGACCGGGCCGACACGCAAACCGGCGAGTCGACGTAGAACCGATCGAATCGCACACCTGCCTCGGCGATCGAGTCGATGTTGGGTGTCTCGATCGGCGCGTATTCGTTGCCGTAAACCCCGACCGCGTCTGAGCGCAGTTCGTCGCACATGATCCACAACACGTTCGGCTGCCTGGGGCTCATGATTCTCCTTGAGGCCACCAAATGCTGTCTGACGAGGCGCCTCATCAACTATTATACAGTGTACAACAACTTTGGCCCTATCATCGGGGATCTGGAGTCCGCGAGCCGCCGACCGAACTGAGGAGTCCCGGATGCCGCGACGAGTCGGCAGAAAGCAGACACACTCTGGAATTACAGGGGACCACGCCGACCCATCCGAAGCGAGTGGCCTGAGCGATCAGATCCTGGCCGCGGAGGCCGAACGCCAGGCGGAGCTGGCCTCGGAACCGGTGATTCTGGACGACAGCGAGCTTCCCGGCGTCGGCGCCAAGGAACTCTCGCTGCGAGAGGCTGTCGCAGCCGGGGGTGTGTCCACCATCGTCATGCTGGGGGCACTTGACGCTGCCGATGCCCTTGGAATCAGCGCACTGGGCCTCCTCGGCCCCGACGTCCAGGAATCGCTCGGGGTGAGCGACGCAGTGCTGGGCACCATCACCGCCGGAGGCAACGTGTTCATCGTGGCCGGCGGTCTGCTGCTGTCCCGGATCGCCGACAACAGCAACCGGACGAAATTGGTGGCCCTGGCCACCATCTTCTGGTCGGCCATGACCCTCCTGCTGGGGTTCGTGCCCACCGCGCTCTGGTTCTTCATAGTGAACTGCGCCATCGCCTTCGGGCGGTCGCAGACCCATCCGGTGCAGGGCGCAATCATGGCCGACAGCTACCCGGTCGAGGCTCGGGCCCGGGTGTATGCCGCCAAGGACGTGGCCGGACGATCGGGCGCATTCATCGCGCCACTGGCCGTCGGCGGGTTGGTTTCGCTGATAGGCGGCGACGACGCCTGGCGCTGGGGTTTTATTGCCGCGTCCTTTCCGACGCTGATCATCGGCGCAGCCATCTTGTTCCTCACCGACCCGCCCCGGGGCCAATTCGAGCAGCGCGCCACCGTCGGCGAAGCGCTGACCGACTTGAAGCCGGGGCCCATATCGCTCGGTGCCGCCTTCCAACGGCTCTTCAAGGTGCGCACGCTCAAATGGGCGTTCGTGGGCGCAGTGGCCATCGGCTTCAGCTTGATCTCCGACGGGCTATTCCTGAACCTCTACCTCGACGAACGCTTCGACCTCGGCCCGTTTGAGCGGGCCCTGGCCAACAACACTCCCGGCGTGATCGCCCTGTTCATGATCCCGTTCGTGGCCAAGTGGTACGACACCTTCTACCGCCGCACCCCGCCGCGGGCAATGGCCCTGCTGGGGATGCTTTTCTTCCCGATGGCGTTCTTCACTGTGCTCCAGCTGCTGATGCCATCACCGGCCACATTCGCAGTGATGGCCGGACTCAAAGCGCTGTTTGCCGCTCCGGCCCTCTCGCTGCTGGGGCCAACCCTGGCCCACATCAACCCCTATCGCATGCGGGCGCTGGGCTCAGCCATCGGCATGTCGCTGGTCTTCGGGGTTGGGGGCCTCGGGGGAGCGATCTTGATGGGCCTGATCTCCGATGCCACCTCGCCCCGCACCGCCCTGCTGGCCGTGGTTCCCGCGGGCATGGTCATCGGCGGTTTGTTCATGATCAACGGATCCCGGCACATCCGGGCCGACCTAACGCTGGTGGTCGAGGAGATCAGAGAGGAGAAGGCCGAGAGCGACCGCATGAAGGCCGATCCCCACTCCATCCCTGTGCTCTCGCTTCACAACATCGACTTCTCCTACGGGCCGGTGCAGGTGCTCTTCGACGTGAACCTCGAAGTGGCCCGGGGTGAGACACTGGCGTTGCTCGGCACCAACGGGGCGGGCAAGTCAACGGCCCTGCGGGTGGCCGCCGGTTTGGGCATCCCCTCCCGGGGCGTCGTGCGGCTCAACGGTCGCAACATGACATTGGCGTCGCCCGAGCAGCGGGTAAGGGAGGGCATCTTCTTGCTGCCGGGCGGCCAAGGAGTGTTTCCCCACCTCACAGTGCTCGAGAACCTCGAGACATCGGCGGCGGTCATCCGCAGCGACGCCGGCACCAAGCCCGACATCGCCGGGCGGCTGGATCGGGCATTCGAGCTGTTCCCGGTGCTCGCCCAGCGGCCCAAGGCGTTGGCTCACGACCTCAGCGGCGGGCAGAAGCAGATGCTGGCCCTGGCCCGGGTGATCATGCACGACCCGGAGGTGCTCATCATCGACGAGCTCTCCCTTGGCCTTGCTCCCGTCGTGGTCCAAGACCTGCTGGCGGTGGTCGAGCGTCTCCGCGACGCCGGTCAGACGATGATCATCGTGGAGCAGTCGCTCAATGTCGCCCTGACATTGGCCGATCGTGCAGTGTTCATGGAGAAGGGCCATGTGCGGTTCACCGGTTCGGCCCAGACTCTCCTGGAGCGTGACGACTTGGTCCGCGCCGTGTTCTTGGGCCGCGACGCGGCTACCAGTCCGCAATCTGATCTGGACGAAAGCTGATGCTGGCCTTCACCCTCACCAGCCAGATCGTCTACTTCGGTGTGATCGACGGCTTGCTCATCGGCTTGCTGGCCTTGGGCATTGTGCTGATCTACCGGGCCAGCGGGGTCATCAACTTTGCGGTGGGATCGCTCGGGGTGCTGTCGGCCAGCCTGCTGGCCCTGTTGGTGCTCACCTACGGTTGGCCGTTCTGGCCCGCGGCCATCATCTCGGTGGTGGCGGGCGGCCTGATCGCCGCCGCGCTGGAGCTCACCGTGATCACCCGATTGTTCCGCGCCCCGAGGGTCATCCTCCTGGTGGCCACCATCGGAATCGCCCAGCTCTGCGAACTGCTGCAAGTGGCGCTGCCCGACATCGACGTGTCGATGGCGAACCGATACCCAGTGGCGTTATCCGGCGATTGGGAGAGATTCGGACTCCGGGTGCGAGGCGTCGAGGTGATCGTGATCATTGTTGTTCCCGTCCTCACCGTGGCCCTGACCTACTACCTCCAGCGCACGGCCCAAGGACGGGCGATTCGGGCCGCAGCATCCAACCCCGACCTGGCCCGGCTCACCGCCATCAGCCCCAAGATCATCTCGACCATCACCTGGATCATCGCGGGCCTGCTGGCCGCGGTGGCGTTGATCTTGGTGGCGGGAATCAACGGTCAGCCCAGCGGCTTCCGATCACTGGGGCCGGCCACCTTGGTCCAGGTCCTGGCCGCGGCCCTCATCGGGCGGCTTCGCAATTTCCCAGTGGCGATGATCGCCGGAGTGGCCCTGGGGCTGCTCCGATCGCTCCTGGTTTTCAACTGGCCGACCACCGCGGGGCTCTACGACGGATCGCTCTTCCTGATCGTCATCGCCACCACGCTGGTGGCCACCCGGCGTCCCACAGGCAGTGACGAGTCGTTCTCGTTCGTGCCCACCACCCGCCCGCTTCCCCACGCGGTGGCCCGCCTCTGGTGGGTCCGCCACTCTTCCCGCATCGGAATTGGCCTGCTCATTGCGGGCGCGGCCATTCTCCCCTTCCTGATAACGCTGGCATCGCGCCAGCTCCTGTTCAGCGAAGTGCTGCTTTTCGCCCTGATCGGGATCTCGTTGGTAGTGCTCTCCGGGTGGACCGGTCAGATCTCACTGGGGCAGGCTGCGCTGGCCGGCATCGGCGGACTGACCACCGCCGCTCTGGTCGCCGGGCGCGATATCGGGGTCGGCCTGGGCGGGGCATCGTTCACGCTGGCCCTGCCCGACATCCACTTCTTGTTGGCCCTGCTGGTGGGCGCGGCGGCAACGGGCGTCATCGCAGTGGTCATCGGGTTGGGCGCGTTGCGGATTCGGGGCTTCCACCTCGCCATCGCCACCCTGGCGTTGGCCTTGTTGGGACAGCAATTTCTCTGGCGGCGACCATTTTTCTCGGGGGGTTCCTACACCGTTTCTCTCCCCCGAACCACCGGTCCTATCGATCTAACCGACCAACGCAGGTACTACTTCTTCTCGCTGATTGCCCTGGTGGTGGTTATTGTTCTGGTGGCCAGAATGCGAGCCACCGGGGTTGGGCGCCGATGGCTGGCGGTGCGAGACAACAGCACTGCTGCGTCGGCCTACACGATCTCGCCGTCTCGGGCGGGAATCCAGGCGTTTGTGGTATCGGGAGTTATCGCCGGACTCGGCGGTGGGCTGTTGGCCGGGCTGTACGTGACCGTGGGGCTGACCGAGAAGTTCCAGCTCGAACACTCCATCCAGGTTGTCGCCATTGCGGTGATCGGCGGCGCCGGAACCGTCGTCGGACCGATTCTCGGCGCCCTATGGATTGTGGGCCTTCCCGCCGTCTGGCCCGCCAACGACTTGGTGCCGCTCTTGACGTCCTCCATCGGGCTGCTGGTCCTCTTGATGTACTTCCCGGGCGGATTCGCCCAAGTGGTGCTTACCGGACGCGACCGTTTCCTGGGCTGGTACGCGGCCCGGCTTCCCGAACCCGAGCCGCCACCGAAACGCCAGGTGGCCAGCGTCGTGTCCCGGTCTGGCGCTGCTGCCACCACCACCGGGCCGGTGCTAGTCGCAGAAGAGGTGACGGTGGCATTCGGAGGCCTGACCGCGGTCGACAACGCATCGATCCGAGTCCACGCCGGAGAGGTGGTGGGCCTCATCGGTACCAACGGGGCGGGCAAGACCACCCTTATGAACGCCATAAGCGGGTTCGTCCCGTGCTCTGGTCGAATCGAGCTCGAAGGCCGTCCCATCCACAAGATGGCTGCCGACCGGCGAGCGACGCTCGGTTTGGGCCGGGCGTTTCAGCAGTCTCGGCTTTTCCCCGACCTGACCGTGCTCGAGACCCTGGCAGTGGCGGCGGAATCGCGCCGGCGAACCTCGTTCACCACCGCGGTAGCCCATTTGCCCAACGGCTATCGCCGCGACCGGGCCCAGCGAGCCCACGCCCACGACATCGCCGACTTCCTCGGCCTCGGCCCCTACGCCGACAAGTTCACCTCGGAGCTCTCCACCGGCACCCGTCGCATCGTCGAACTTGGCTGCCTGCTGGCTCTGGAGGCCCGAGTGCTGTGCCTGGACGAGCCCACTGGAGGGGTGGCCCAGCGCGAAGTCGAGTCGTTTGCCCCCCTGCTGTTGTCGATCAAAGACCAACTGGGCGCCGCCATGCTTGTGATTGAGCACGACATGCCCATGATCATGCAGATCAGCCACCGGATCTACTGTCTGGAAGCAGGCCGCGTGATCGCGATGGGGTCGCCCGCTGAGGTTCGTGCCGATCCCGCGGTCATCGCCTCCTACTTAGGCACCGACGAACGGGCCATCCGCCGGTCAGGGGCAACCGCTTCAGCCGAAGAAGCCCATTTCCCCACGCCGACTACTGTTCTCAACGAGGGGGAAACATGAAAAAGCTGCTCACTTTCTTCGCAGTTTTCGGCCTGCTCCTTGCGGCCTGCGCTGGGGGCGACTCCGGCCATGAGGCCAGCAATCGGGATAGCGCCGCCCCCGACACGCCACCCCCGACTCAGGCTGCCGAGGCCCCCGCGCCCGAAGACACCGGCACAGCCGAAGACGGTGGCATCAGCGATGACGGCGACACAACTGAACCCACAGAAAGCGACGCAGAGGACGAAGCCACCGAAGACACCGCCAGTCCAGAGACCTCGGACGGCGCTCTAGCGGACGAGGAACCGGCGGCCATCTCCGATCCCATCTTCCAGCCGACGTGCCAGGGAGAAGGCGAACTCAGCGCCACCGCCACCGGGGTCACCGCGGACTCCATCAAGGTCGGTGCCCCCCAGATCGACTACGCGGAACTGAGCAATCTGGGGCTCGTTCAGCTCGACCGAGGCGACAATGAGGTGATTCTCCAGGCCCTGGCCCAGGAGGTGAACGACAACGGGGGGATCTGCGGTCGCATAGTGGAGACGGTGACCTACAAGTTCCTGCCCTTCGGTACCGACACCTCGCTGGCCGGCTGCGTTTACTTCACCGAGGACGAGCAGGTGTTTGCGGTTTTGGGACCTTTCACCCGGGTGCCGGCGGGAAACATCTGTGTGACCGAAACCCACAGCACTGCGCTCCTCGGGGCCCCGTTCAACGCTGAAGATCGGGCCCGGGCCAATGCTCCCTGGGTACACCTGGAAATCGCCACCGACCGGGTGCTGGAGGTATTTGTGGCCGCATTGGACAAGGCCGGCCTGCTCACCGATCTCGGAAATGTGGCCGTACACTCCGGTGCCGGACGCCAGGATTTGGTGGACAACGTGCTCGTCCCCGCCCTTGAAGCCGCCGGGGTGGAAATCGCCGAGCGGACGGTGATCGATGTGCCGTCCGGCGACACCCAAGCCGGGGCGGCGGTGTGGCGGACCTTCGCGGAGATCTACCGGAACGCCGACATCAACACCGTCTTTATCGATGGCGACAACGTCTTCGGGGTGGAACAGCTCATCCAGAACGGCCTCGACGTGAAGCTGTTCAATGCGGAATTCTCCACGTTCTCCTACGGGCTGGGAGGCTCGAGCGACCCCAGCTTTTTCGAGGCCTACACCCTCGGCTCGCCATACGCCGGCGATGACGTCAACCAGCGGACGGAAGACTGCATTGACGCCTTCGAGCGCCAATCGGGAATCGAGGTGATCCCCACCGAGCAGCTTCCGGAGGACGAAACCGACTGGTTTACGCCGGTACGCGGCTATTGCCGCGTATTCGACCTCTTCGTGCAACTGGCTGCCGCGGCCGGACCGAACCTGACCAACGAGACCTTGCAGGCGGCGATCGACGGATTCGGACCCATCGAACTTCCCAATGAGGCGTTCGCCTCGCTGGGTGTCGGGAAATACGACGCCCGAGACGGCGTTGTCCTCATGAAATGGGACCCCGATGCCGGAGAAGACAACGCAGGCGACTTCGTCGTCATCTCCGACTTGATCGACACCGGAAGCTGAGAGGCGGCAAAGCCAAGCATCCGGCCCACAACCACAGGGTCCGGCTTCGTCGGCACCGGACCCCGATTGCGATCAGGCGTTCGCCATCATCCCAACCGACCCCAAGGTGAACGCCGGGGAGTAGCTGTCGGTCGGATAGTCCTCAGCCCCAATGGGCCGGGCGACTTCTTCCACCCTGGGGCCGACTTCTGAGGCCAACGGCGCCAGTGCTTCGAGGTCGAATCCGTAGAGGTCGGCGGCATTGGTGGACACCATCTGGGCCACATCGGCGGCCTCGCGCCCCGCGAAGGCCACCCGCAAAGCCTCCATGGAGTGAGGCCACGTGCCCTCGTTGTGGGGATAGTCGTTCCCCCACATGATGTGGTGGACCGCGTCATCGCCCAACGATGCGATCTCTCCGGCGCTGGGGAAGCTAGCGCCAAATCGCACCTGCTCTCGGAAGGTCTGCCGCGGGGACCGCTCCAGATGGTCGGCACCGGCGGCGTCGTGCTTGAGCCGCACCTGCTTGGCAAACCAGCCGATCATGGGGAGGTCGGAATTGATCCAGCTCACCCCTTGCTCGGTTAGCACCACTTTGAGGTTTCGATGGCGATCGAGGATGCCACCGAGCAAGAACTGGGTGAGCGACCGCCTGGACCAATATCCGACCTCGGCCAGCTGAATGGCGACCTTGCCGGGACCGGCTCCGTAAACCGGCTCGTTTCCCCCATGGGTGGTGATCGGATTCCCCACCTCGGCGGCGGCAGCCCACACCGGTTCCCAGTGCTCCTCATAGAGCTGGGGGAAGGCACCGTCGGGTGTCGAGACCTTTACCAGCACACCGCCGGTCATCACTCCGCTCTCCGCCGCCGCCCGGATTTCGGCCGCCGACTCCTCAGGTAGAAACGGGCTGGTCTGCAGCACCCCGCGCAGGCGGTCCGGATCTTCAGCACAGTGGTCGGCCATCCATCGGTTGTGAGCCTTGAGGCCCTCCCAGTGGAGCTCAACGGCTTGGCGATCGTGACCCCGCTCGAACACATTGAATGCGAACGGTGTATCGGTGTTGGGCAGGACGACCCCGGCCACCACGCCATCGGCAAACTGCTCGGTCCGACGCTGTATGTGGTCGAAGTTGTTCGAGTTGGTCTGGTCACCATCGGGCAGCTTCTCCGCAACCCAGGCATCGAAGTCGTCATGCAATGACGCCGGGAGATAGGGCCGGTAGTCGGCGAGCGGTGCCCCGCCATGGGTATCGGCACTCACCACGATGTACCGCCCATTGTCGGTGATGCCGCGGATTGAAAATGTACTGCTCATTGCCATGCCCCTTGGAATGTGAGGGTATTCTCATGTTCAACGAAAACATGCTCCAAGACCATGTCTCAGTGTAGGAAACAAGAATGAGCACGCGCCCCAACATTGTGTGGGTGTCGTTTGAGGACTGCTCGCCGAGGTTCGGCTGCTACGGCGACCCCGTGGCCCGCACTCCCAACCTCGATCGGCTGGCCTCAGAGGGCGGCCTTTGGACCAAGGCATTCACCACCGCGCCAGTGTGCGCGCCGTCGCGCAGCGCGGTGATCACCGGTATGCACCCGGTGACGCTCGGCACCCACCACATGCGCACCAACAGCGGTCCCCATCACGGCGGTAAGGGCATTCCCCGCTACGAGGCGGTTGTCCCCCACTACGTGCGCTGCTTCCCCGAATACCTGCGGGCAGCCGGCTACTTCTGCACCAACCGGAACAAGACCGACTACCAGTTCATCCCGCCTATCACCACCTGGGACTTGCCGGGCGGCCACTGGCGCGACCGTCCCGACCCCGACCAGCCGTTCTTCTCGGTGTTCAACCTGGACGAAACCCATGAGATAGCGGGATGGGAGGGGAGCTTCCCCAGCAACAACGACATCGACCTCGACACCATCGAGGTGCCGCCCTATTTCCCCGACACTCGGGTCGTGCGGGAGTCGCTGGCCCGGGTGTACACCGCCATCGAGCATTGCGACCGCTTGCTGGGCGACCTTCTCACTGAACTCGACGAGGACGGGTTGGCCGACTCCACCGCGGTGTTCGTCTGGACTGACCACGGCCCCTTGCCGCGGGGCAAGCGGTGGCCCTACGACAGCGGCACCCACAGCCCGCTCATCGTCCGCTGGCCGGGGATGATCGAGCCGGGAACGGTCAGCGACGAGTTGGTGAGCACCATGGACTTGGGACCGACGGTGCTGTCGATTTGCGGCGCCGAAGTCCCCCGACACCTTCATGGCCGTCCATTTCTGGGCCCCGATGCCCTCGGTGGGCGTAACTATGTCTTCGCCTCCCGGGATCGCTACGACGAGATGTACGACACCGTGCGGGCCAGTCGGGACCAGCGATTCAAGTACATCCGTCACTATGACCCCGCCCGGCCCTACATGATGTGGAACTCCTTCCGGAACAACCACCCGATCATGCAGGAGATGTGGCGGCTGTACGCGGCGGGCGAACTGGAAGGCCCTCCGGCGCAGGCCATGGCCGACCAACGCCCGGCCGAGGAGCTGTACGACACCGAAGCCGATCCCCATGAAATTGAGAACCTGGCTGGCGACCCGGCCTATCGCGAAGTGCTGGAGCGCCACCGGACGGCGCTAGAGCAGTGGCAGCGCGAGGTGGGCGATCTGGGAATGGTGCCCGAGGACATGATGGTGGCCCAAATGTGGCCGGGAGGCGTGCAGCCAACCACCGACGCCCCCAAGTTCATCGTGTTGGGCGCCGAGCACCACGGCACCGAGGCCAGCCCCGAGGGCGGAACCTTCAAGGGCCCGGCCATCCTCCAGCTGCAAAGCAGCACTCAAGGGGCATCCATCGCCTACACATTCGAAGAGGACCCCTTGCCCGACCCGCCAGCCGATCTCGACGCGCAGTTTGCTGCCGCTCTGGGCCACGATCCCCGCGGCGGCGATCCCCCTCGCCGCCTGCTGTACCACGAACCGCTGCGGCTTCCGGTCGGCGAAACCACGATCAGAGCCGTCGCCCACCGCATCGGCTACCGGCGCAGCTCCGAATCAGTGGCCACGTTCTTCGTCGAATAAATGGCCCATACTGGAAGCACCTGGCGAAAGAATCACACTTATGCGAATCCTCTACATCGATATCGACACTCTGCGGGCTGATCACCTGGGGTGTGCGGGGTATCACCGCAACACCACCCCGAACATCGACGCGCTGGCCGCTGAAGGGGTGCGGTTCTCCAACGTCTATGCGTCGGACGTCCCCTGTCTGCCGAGCCGCACCGCCTTGATCACCGGCATGTTCGGGATTCGCAACGGGGTGGCCAACCATGGGGGGATGGCCGCCGACTTGCGGCCCCAGGGGGCGGAGCGCAGCTTCTTTTCCGGCATCGCGGCCAATTCCTGGGCGTCTCGCTTCTATTGGTCGGGATACCACACCGCGTCGATTTCCAGCTTTCCGTTCCGCCACTCGGCCACTTGGTGGAACAGCGGTTTCATGGAGTCGATGAATCTGATGCGGGGCTTCGGCGGTGAGCGGGCCGACCAGGTGCTGCCCGGAGCGCTGCGCTGGCTCAACGACAACGCCGCCCAGGAAGACTGGTTCCTCCACGTACACCTGTGGGATCCGCACACCCCCTACAACACCCCCGAAGAGTACGGGAACCCGTTCGAATCCGATCCGGCACCGGCCTGGCACACCGAGGAGGTGCGGGCCCGAAATTGGCCGCTGGCCGGCCCGCACTCCGCCCAGGAGCCTTGGGGGTTCAAGCCCGACGAGTGGGGCCCTCCCCCTCCCCGCCATCCCTGGAACCTGTCGACCATGGATGAGGTGAAGCAGACCTTCGACGGCTACGACACCGGGATCCGCTACGCCGACGACGCGGTGGGAACGCTGGTCAACACACTGGCCGACCACGGCGTGCTCGACGACACCGCCATCCTGGTCTCTTCCGACCACGGCGAGGCCTTCGGCGAGCTGGGGGTGTACGCCGACCACCAGGGGGCCGACGAAGCCACCTGCCACATTCCCTCGGTGCTGCGCTGGCCGGGAATCGAGCCCCAAGTCCACGAGGGGCTGCTTTACCACCTCGACATCGGCGCCACCGTGGTCGACCTGGCCGGCATCGACATCCCCTTCCTGTGGGACGGCCAGTCGGTAGCCGAAGACATCCGCACCGGCACTCACGGCGGGCGGGACTACCTGGTGCTCTCACAGGGGGCGTGGTCGGTACAGCGGGGGGTCCGCTGGGGCGACCACCTCTACCTGCGGACCTGGCACGACGGCTACCACGCCGCTTGGAACGAGGAGATGCTGTTCGACATCGCCGCCGACCCCCACGAGACCACCGACCTGGCCGACCAGGCTCCCTCGGTGCTGGCCGACGGCCGAGACCAACTGAAGTCGTGGACCGACGACCAGATGACCCGCAGCTACTCCCCCGTCGATCCCCTCAAGATCGTGCTGGCCGAAGGCGGCCCCTTCCACTGCAAAGGACACCTGCCCGAGTACCTGGAGCGCCTCGAAGCCACCGGTCGGTCCGACGCGGCGGCAATCCTGCGAGACCGCCATCCAGTCGACAACACATCCACCGGCCTGTCTGGGATCCCCAAAGATGTGCTGGAGCGCCTTGGGGTCGACAACTAATGCAGGTTTTGCCCGGTCGGGCCATCACCGGGATGTCGGCCATACTGCTGCCCCACCTCAGCCCGACAACGGTGGACTGGGCCTCGCTGGATGCCCATATCGCCCGCACCCACGAAGCGGGACTCACCCCGGCGGTGAACATGGACACCGGCTACGTCCAACTGCTCGACGCCGACACCCGGGTGCAGGTGCTCGAGCGAGCCGAGGCAATCACCGGTGGCGATTTCGTGGCTGGCGCGTTCGTGGCCGACGAGCCGGGGGCGGCGTTCGACCTCGGCGCATATCGGCAAGCCGCCGAGGAGATCACCTCCCGGGGCGGCCTGCCGGTGATCTTTCCGTCGCACGGATTGAACGACCATGGCGACACCGCCTGGCTAGACGCCCACGGCCAGATCGCCACCCACCTGGAACGATTCATCGGGTTCGAGCTCGGCTCCATGTTCGTGCCCTACGGCCGCATCGTGTCGCTGGACACCTATCGGGGGCTGCTGGAAATCCCCCAGTGCATCGGGGCCAAGCACTCGTCGCTCAGTCGGGAGCTGGAATGGGACCGGCTGGCGCTGCGCAACGAGGTGCGCCCCGATTTCTTGGTGCTCACCGGCAATGACTTGGCCATCGACATGGTCATCTACGGCTCCGATTACCTGCTGGGCCTCTCCACCTTCGCGCCCGACAAGTTCGCCGAGCGCGACCGCCTGTGGGCCAAAGGCGACCCCGGCTTTCACCAACTCAACGACGTTCTCCAATATCTGGGCCACTTCACGTTCCGTCCTCCGGTGCCTGCCTATCGCCACAGTGCGGCCATGTTCCTCAAGATGCGGGGTTGGGCTGAGAACTCGGCAGTGCCCATTGGAGCGCCCACTCGCCCCGACAGCGACCAAGACGTCCTGCGCGACATCGGCGAACGGTTGGGAGTGCTGTAGCTGATGCCCCGGTTCAAGCAGGTGAAGAACCTGGCCAGCCTGGCCGCGTTGCGCGACTACCTGGGGGATCTCGGAATCGAGATTCCAATCGACGACGAGGTGGACCCCGCAGGGGTGCTGGCCCAGCCGATGGAGATCGCCGACGGTTCAGCCGGCGCCCACACCGCGCCCAACCGCTGGGCGGTGCTGCCCATGGAAGGCTGGGACGGCGAGGAAGACGGGCGGCCGTCTGATCTGGTCCGCCGCCGCTGGGACCGGTTCGCGGCCAGCGAGGCCGGGCTGGTGTGGGGCGAGGCCACCGCGGTCCGCCCCGACGGCCGGGCCAACCCCCGCCAACTGGTGCTCAACGACACCACCGTCAACGAATTCGCCGCCCTGCGAGCCCGGCTCGACCCGTCGCAGGTAACCCTGCTCCAGCTCACCCACTCCGGCCGCTATGCCCGCCCTACCGATGCCGGACCGGCCCCCAAAACGGTGTATGAGCACCCCCTGCTGGATGCCCGGGTGGCTTCAGGACCAGCCGAAGTCCTCACCGACGACGAGCTCGAAGAGCTGGTCGAGCAGTTCATCCACCGGTCGGTGCTGGCCCACCAGGCTGGGTTCGACTTCGTCGACATCAAGGCCTGCCACGGCTATCTGGGCCACGAATTCCTCTCCGCCATCGACCGTCCCGGCCCCTACGGCGGTGACCTGGAGGGCCGCACCCGCTTCCTGCGATCCATCATCACCGGCATCCGCACCAAAGCCCCCACCCTGGGGGTGGCTGTGCGTCTGTCGCTGTTCGACTTCGTCCCCCACACCGCGGGCACAGGCGGCATCGGCACTCCCGAGAATTCCGGCCCCTATCCACTGGCCTTCGGGGGCGACGGCTCGGGGGTGGGCATCGACCTAACCGAAACCCACCAGGTACTCGACATGTTGAGCGAGCTGGGTGTCGGGCTGCTGTGCGCCTCCGCGGGCAGCCCGTACTACGTACCCCACATCCAGCGGCCCGCCTACTTCCCCCCCTCCGACGGCTACCAGCCCCCCGAGGATCCCCTAGTCGGAGTGGCTCGCCTGATTGCGGCCACCGACGAGATCTCTCGGCGACATCCCCAGTTGCGGGTAGTAGGGGCGGGTCTGTCGTACCTCCAAGATTGGCTGCCCAACGTCGGCCAAGCCCTCGTGGCCCGGGGCACGGCCCACGCCATCGGCCTGGGCCGAATGATCCTGTCGTATCCGCGCATGCCCGCCGATGTCCTTGCCGGACGAGACCTCGACCGGCGTCTCATCTGCCGCACATTCTCCGACTGCACCACCGCGCCCCGCGGCGGCCTCATATCGGGGTGCTATCCACTCGACGACTTCTACAACCAGCGGGAAGAGCGCATCCAGCTCGCCGCCTTCAAGAAAGAGGCCAGGGCCCGCCTGCGCTGAACTGACCTTACGCGGGTGGAGGCCGGAGCGCGCCCAGGCAAAAGCCCCAAAGCCCATCGAACCGGGTGTGAGTGGAGCCCACTCGACCGAGAGCAAAAATATGGGCGGCCAACGAGACATCGAAGAAGAGATCGGACAGTTGCTCCACCTCGATGTCCGATCGGACTGACCCGTCGGCCACTCCGTCGGCGATGATTCCGGATATGAGCTGCCGCAGGGGATCCCAGGCCAGCCGCAGTCCTTCGGGCCGCGTGGCGGCCAATTGGTTGTGGAGCGTGGCCATGGAGCGGACAATCTTCGCGGGAGGCGCATCTTGGCCTCGAATAAAGTCCCACAGGGTCCGGACACAAGTCTCTAGCCTTACGAGCGGAGGGGCTCCAGCTTGAACGGTGGCGGGGATGTGCTCCACAAGCTGGGTGATCAGCTCCTCGAATAGCGCCAAGACGAGGTCATCCTTGGAAGAGAACAGCTGGTAGAAGCGTCGGAGGGAGCCTCCCGAGCGCTGCACCACGTCTTGCACGGTGAAGTCGACCGATCCCTCCTCTTCAAGCAGGGCCAACGCGGCGTGGACGAACTCGCCGCTGCGAGCCAAGGCCTGAACCCGAGCGCTGTCCAACGACCGCTCAAGCATGCGCTGCTCCCAGGGGCTGAGCGCAGCCAGCTCGGAATCTGCGTTCTCTACTTGGATATCTGTGTTCTCAGCACTGACATCTTTGTTCTCAACGTCGATATCTATGTTCTCAGGCATGTCTTTCCTGTTCTCATAGTTGATATTTTAGTTCTTGCGTGTAAGAATGGCATTCTCACCGAGGAGAAGCGGGTTATGTCACCCTCCACACTAGCCACCGCGATCGACCTGACTGACATGGACTTGTTCGCAGCACGCGAGCCCTACGAGCTGTATGACGAACTGCGAGCCCACTCTCCCATCTGGCTTCATCCCGAAACCGCCGACCAACCGGAGCCATTCTGGCTGGTCACCTCCCATGAGCTTCTCACCAAAGCCCACAGGATGGGCCCGGTGCTTTCCCATCAGACCGGGCCGGGGCGCGACGGTGCCGGTGGGATCACCCTCACTGACGTGGATATGGGCCCCGGAATCATGATGATCATGACCGACCCACCCGACCACACCCGGTACCGAAAGCTAGTTAGCAGGGGGTTCACACCCCGGATGGTGCGCAAGCTGGAGGACTGGCTCCGCACCAGTAGCCATTTCATCATCGACTCGCTCGACGGGCGTACCGAAGGCGACTTTGTGGTCGACTTGGCCTCCGAGCTGCCGCTGGTGGTCATCGCCGAAATCATCGGCGTCCCCCAAGAAGACCGCTACAAGCTGTTCGAATGGACCAACTCCGCCATCGGGCGCTTCGATCCCGAGTTTCAGGACGATACCGATCCATACTCGCCAGCAAACGCGTCGATGGACGCCATCAACATGTCCATGTACGCCCTGCAGCTCACCGAGCAGAAGCGCCGCTGCCCGGGCGAAGACATGATGACCAAGCTGGCGCAGGCCAAGGTGACCATGGCCGACGGGACGGAAACCGAGCTCGATGACTTGGAGATTTCGCTCTTTTTCACCCTGCTTGTCATCGCCGGCAATGAGACCACCCGCAATGCCATCACCCACGGCCTGCTCGCCTTCCACGAGTTTCCCGACCAATGGGAGTTGCTCCGCCGTCATCCCGAGCTCATGCCCAGCGCAGTAGAGGAGATTCTGCGGTTCTCCTCTCCGGTTCGGTACTTTCGCCGTACCGCGACCGAAGACCTTGAATTGGGCGGGGTACACATTGCCGCTGGAGAGAAAGTCGCCTTGTGGTACTTGGCGGCCAACCGCGACCCTGAGGTATTCCACGACCCCCACCGCTTCGACATCACCCGTACGCCGAATCCCCACCTGGCCTTCGGCGCCGGCGGCGCCCACTATTGCCTAGGAGCCAATCTGGCCAAGCTGGAGCTGGAGGTCTTTTTCGAAGTGCTGATAAACCGCCTCCCCGAAATCGAGGTGGTCGGTCAGCCCGAGCGGCTACGAGACCTCCAAGTCCACGGCATCAAGCACCTGCCGGTGCGCTACGGGCCGGTAGCCAGAGCCGACGCCGCCTAGCTCTTCAACTCCCTTCCCCCGATACTGTGGGGGCCGAATTCGGCAATGAAACTGGCGAGGGAGCTGATCAGTGCCCGACCTCCACGTAGAAAAGCGCGACCACGTCGTCACCGTCACCATCGACCGCCCCCCGGTCAATGCGGTCACCACCGCCACGATGGCCGAGATCCGAGATGTGTTCTCCACCCTGGGAGACGACCGGGATGTGCGGGTCGCCATCTTTACCGGGGCCGGTGACAAGGCGTTCGTGGCGGGCGTCGATCTGAAGACCTCCGGGAACGAGCCCCGCGACCAGCGGCCCCCCACGGAGCTGACCGATCCCGGCTTGGTGGCCCGAGAGGCCATGTGGGCCATCATCGACTGCGCCGTCCCGGTTATCGGGGCCATCAACGGCTACGCGCTGGGCGCGGGCCTGGCCTATGCCGCCTGCTGCGACATGCTGGTGGCCTCGGAGAACGCCACCTTCAGCACTCCGGAGATCAACGTCGGGCTGCTCGGGGCCAGCGCCCACCTCTCGTTGATGATGGGCCGTCACAAGGCTCGGGAGATGTTCTTCACCGGCGAGCAGGTGTCGGCCCAGGAGATGTACCGCATCGGTGCCGTCCGCGAGGTGACCTCCCCCGACAAACTCATGGACACCGCGCTTGAGCTGGCCCAAGAGCTGGCCGCCAAGAGCCCGATCGCGCTCCGCATGGCCAAGGAGTCGATGAACCGGATCGAGAACATGGAGCTGAGGGAGGGCTACCGAACTGAGCAGGACTACACCACCCGCCTGATGCGCTTCGACGACTCCCGAGAGGCCCGCCGCGCCTTCCGGGAGAAACGCGACCCCGACTACAAGTGGCAGTAGGGGCGATTCTGCCTAGAAAAGCTTGCTGTTGTCCCAGTTGAGCATCTTGCCCACCGGGGTGAGCTCGAGGGTGGCGTTGAGGTTTTTTTCGTAATAGTCCTGGGTTTGCTGGGGCATCACGTCGCGGGCGGTTCGGTAGGGGGCGTACTTCTCGTCCAGAGACTGGGCGATCCGCTGGGCCAATTCCTCTGAGGGCTCGATCACCCGGCCGACGCACTCCACATGCACCGCCCGCAGCTCGGCCCACCTCTCGCCCGATTCCACCAGGAAGGAACAGCGCTGGTCATTGCGCACCCGTACCACCTTCTTGCCCCGAGTCACCATGTAGATCTTCTGATCCAGCACCACGTACCAGACAGGAAGGGAGATCGGCTGGCCGTTGGCCCGCAGTGTGGTCAGAGTGCCGTTCACCGAGGTCTCCAGCATCTCCCAGCACTCCTCAGACGACATCCGCACCGTGGGCCTCTTCTTCTCAGCCACCGATCAGCTCTCTCAGCTCCCGGCGCAGGATCTTGCCCGAAGCCGACTTGGGGATTGAATCAGCGAAACGCACCTCGCCGAGGTGCTTGTAGGTG
Source organism: Candidatus Poriferisocius sp. (assembly GCF_965204015.1). GTDB lineage: Bacteria > Actinomycetota > Acidimicrobiia > Acidimicrobiales > Bin134 > Poriferisocius. The sequence continues at coordinate 1,031,149 of NZ_OZ241965.1, forward strand.
GCCGTGTGGTCGGCCACAAAGGCCTTGACCGCCTCCTCGTCGAGGGCCGAATCAGGAGCGGCAACCACGAACGCCAGCGGCACCTCCCCACTTTCGTCGTCAGGACGGCCGACCACTGCGGCATCGGTGATCTGCGGGTGATCCAGCAGCAGCGCCTCCAACTCGGCGGGGGCCACCTGGAAGCCCTTGACCTTGATGAGCTCCTTCAGCCGGTCGACGATGTACACATGGCCGTCGCCGTCGATCCGGGCAATATCGCCGGTGTGGAGCCATCCGTCGTCGTCAATGGTCTCGGTGGTGGCCTCCGGGTTGTTTAGGTAGCCCTTCATCACCTGGGGGCCGCGAATCCACAGCTCGCCCTCTGCATCGACAGGCAGATCCTCCCCGGAGTCAGGGTCGACAATCCGGGCATCGGTGTTGGCCACCGTCAGACCTATCGACCCCGGCTTGAAATTGCCCGGCGGGGTGGCGTGGGAGATCGGGCTGAGCTCGGTCATCCCATAGCCCTGTACTACCTCACACCCGATCCGAGCCGATGCCTCGGCGGCCACCTCGGCCCCCAGCGGCGCGGCGCCCGACATCACATGGCGGAGCGACGACAGGTCGTAATCCGCCACCACCGGGTGCTTGGCCAGCGCCAGCACAATCGGGGGCACGGCGAAGAAATGGGTCACTTGGTGGCGCTCAATGATCCCCAACGCCTGGGCCAGGTCGAAACGGGGCATCGTCACCAGCTTCGCCCCGAAGCTCAGTTGGTGATTCATGAGCACCTGCATCCCATAGATGTGGAAGAAGGGCAGCACGGCCAGCACCACATCGCCAGCCTGGGACACCACCGAAGAAGCGCACTGCTCGATGTTGTTCACCAGATTGGCGTGGGTGAGCATCACCCCCTTGGGCAACCCGGTGGTGCCCGAGGAGTAGGGCAGTACCACCACGTCGTTTTGGGGATCGACCTCAACCTGGGTAATCGGGTCGCCCATCAGCGACTGCATGGCGACGCCCTCAGTCGGGCTGTCGGCGTCGATGACCACCACATCGCCAGCCACCCCAGCCTGGATCATGGCCTCTTGAGCCTGGGTCGCGAATCCGTCGGCGGCGAAGACCAGCGTCGCCCCCGAATCGGCGAGCTGATAGGCGATCTCTTCAGCGCCGTAGGTGGGGTTGACCGTGGTGACTGCGCCCCCCGCCACCGCCACTGCATGGAAAACCACCGGATACCACGGCGAGTTTGGCGCGATCAGTGCGGCGACATCGCCGCGGGCGAAGCCGCGGACGGCCAGTCCCCCAGCCAAGGAGTAAACCGCCTGCTCAAGCTGGCCGAACGTGAGCGACCACTCCCCCGGCCCATCGATCACCGCCTCCTGGTCGGCGAGTTCCGCGGCCCGTTCCAGCACAAATCCAGTGACCGGCTGCGAGCTCAGCGGCTCATCGGGCAACAGGCTGGGGTGGACGATCATCAAGCCTCGCTGGCCGGAATGATGCCGTGGAACGGGGTTCCAGCCGCTTCATACTCCGCCAGAATCTTGAAGAACTCCTCGCCGAAGGGACTCTCGCCCTGAAGCGGCATGGCGGCCCGGACAACGGTGAAGTCCAGCGGCGCCAGTTGGGCGGCCGCCTCGAAGTGTCGGGCCGCGCCATCCTCGTCGCCATTGCGGCGCAAGTGGGCCGCCAGGCGGAAGTGCAGCCGAGCGGCCACCTCGTCATCGCTGAGATCGGCGATCTGGCTGCTGGCGTCTTCAGGGACAGTGCCGTCGTGGACCCACTCCCGGATCTGGTCGAAGTGGCCCGCGCGAGTTCGACCGGTGAACTCGCTGAGCAGGTCGCTCCCGAACTCGTAGGCGTTGGGGCGGGCAATGCGACCCTCCTCGTCGATCCACACCACCGCAGGCACATTGCTGATGGCGTACAGCTCGGTGAGGATGTGGTCGGGGTCCATGAGCACCGGATAAGTGATGTTCTCGGCCAGGCTCCGCACCTCGTCGATGTTCTCGTCGATGGCCACCGCCACCACCAGGAAGCCGTCGTCGGCCAACTCGTCGTACAGTTCCTGCCACCCGGGCAGGTCGAAGGCGCATCCTCACCAACTGGAGAAGGCAACCAGCAGGCGCTTTTTGCCGGCGTAGTCCGACAGCCTGTGGCTGGTGCCGTCGAGATCGGAGAGAGTGAAGTCGGGCGCTTGGCGATCTTGCAGGGCTGCCCGGCGAGAGCCGTTGGGCTGGCCCAGCACCACGATGCCGGCGTCGGGGTCAACCACGGTGGGCTGGTCCACCGCATTGGCCACCGCGGCCAGGTCGAGCTTGTCGCCCACTTTGATGGCCGAGCCGTCTCCCACCAGCACGCACTGATCGTCGCGGCAGAGCCCCTCTGGCTTCAGCGTCCAGCCGACTGCGGCCGATAGGGCGTCTGGCTCCACAAGCGGGCGTCCATCCGTCCACTCGCCGGTGGCGGTGGCCACCTCCTCGCCCAGGATGGTAATTGTCGTCATGTCGGGAACTCCTTGGCTATGGCTACTCGACGGAATCGGTCGGAATCGGATCGCCCACCGGCAGATAGGTTCTCACCTCGGGGAAATACTCGTAGCGACGCACCAACGAGCCAGCCGAATGCTTGTCGGCCGTGATGCTGGCATTGATCATGGCGGGAAGATCAAATGTGCCCAGCCCCTCAGCCGCGGCCCTGAACGTCTCGGGGGTTATGTTCCCTCCGGCCGCCTCCAGGATCTTCACAGTCAACGCGAAGGCTCGGCAGTGGTTGGTTATGCCATTGACGATGTCGTCGTTGGTGAGATCGAGAGGCTCGTTGCTAGTCCTCTCCTCGAATACAGCTAGGCATTGCTGAACACCGGGATCGGCCAGCGCTTCCTCGCTGGTTGGCTTGTTGGTGGTGACGGCAAAAGTACGGGCCATGTACTCGTCTTCGAGGCCTTGGTCATCAGCAATGGTCAGGCGGTCGGCAGCCTGTCCATTGGTGTGGGCGATGCGCACCTCCCAGCCAATGCGCTGCACCGACCCGATGATGCCGTACACGTTGGAGAGGTTGAGGATCAGATCAACCCCGTCGGCTTCCATGCGCGTGGAGATGTTGTCGGTGTTCTGCTCATTCTGAACGGTGTCAGTTGTGGGCGAACCCGGCGAATAGACGCCAACGACGTTGATGCCCGCCTCCTCCAACAACGGCTCCACGGCATCGGCATACTCCTTGTCGGGGGGCGCCTCGTAGTAGATGCCCACGTTGTAGCCGTCAAGATCGCCGGCCCGAATCATCTCGGCCGTCCCGCCGACCCGCATGCGGGTCTGCTTCATCTCGGTGGCGAAGAACAGGCCGTTGGAGCGCTCTTGCCGCTCGGTGTTCTCCCCGAAATGGCCCACATAAGGATGACCGTGCAGCTCGGTGATGCACAATGCGTTGTCCTCGAGGAATTGGCCGATCACCACGAACACCTTCTTGTCCTCGATCAACTCGGTACACACCCGCTCGCTGTCGGTGCTACCGATCGGCAGGAAGGAAATCACGTGAACGACAACGTTGCGGCCGTGGATGCCGCCCCGCTCGTTCAGGTCTTCGGACAGGGCAGCATAGAGGTCCTGCACTGGGAAGATGCCGATGTCGATGCCGAACATCTCATTGATCTGCACCGGATCGATGGCGGCCACGCCGACGGCGATCTCGGTTTCCGTAACCCCCTGGTAGCTGGCAATGAGCTCCACCGGCGTGGGGGCTGGCGTCGGCTCTGCGGGGGCCTCGGCTGGCTCATCGGCTGGCTCATCGGCCGGTTGTTCGGCGGGCTCCTCAGCAGGCTCCTCCGCGGGGGCCTCGACGGTTTCCTCTGCGGGGGCTTCGGCGGTTTCCTCGGCCGGTGCAGCCGTCTGCTCCTGGGCCGCGGCCGGCTCCGCGGTGTCGGCCGAACTGTCATCGTCGTTTCCGCCGCAGGCCGCGGCCACCAACGCCAGGGCGACCAGCAGCCACCACCACTTCCTAAGGGTCTTGGAACCTCTGTTCATGCCGGGCATGTTCTTTCTCCAATGCTGTGGCTGGATAGGTGTAGGCACGTCATTTGAGCCCCAGACGAGCGTATTGCTCATCGGGAGCGTCAACCTCGTTGAGCGCGGTGTGGAGCAGATCGATCATCTCTTCGGCCGATGGCTCGCGGCTGCGGTTCTCCTGCTCTTCGGGGTCGACGTCGAGGTCGAACAGGAAGTGGCGGTCGTTGCAGGCGTTCACCGTTATCCACAGCGGCAGCTTGTCGCCCGGCTCGTAGGGCTGGCGGATCACCGGGACCTCCGAACCCGGCATCGTGTCGAGCCAGGCCCGGTGGTCGGGCGGGGGCAGACCGGGCATGCCGATGTCGCCGAACGGCATGGTGGACCACCGGTTGGACCACATCGAGATGGGGAAGTTCTCGCCCTCCGCGCCTCGGGCGTACTTGTGCTGGCCATCGGTCACCTGCACCCAGCCGCCGAACACTCCGCCCAGCGCCCACTCCCGGATGAACTCGGCCTCGCCGTTCAGCAGCGGGGCCATGGAACGACCGTGGGTGGTCTGCACCACCTCGGCATCGAAGATGTCGGCCACGGTGGCGAAGATGTCCACGTTGGTGGTCAGCGCCTCGCACGCTCCTCCCCCGGGCTTGCCCGGCCAGGAAATCAACAGCGGTGTGTGGCCCAGCGGCTCGTACTGGGGCACGCCGGGCTTGCCCCAGACATCGCGGCCCTCCCGCTCATCACCCAGGTAGTGGCCGTGGTCAGTACACACGATCAGCGCGGTGTCATCCCACAGGTTCTGCTCGTCGAAGCGGTCGAGGATCCGACCGAACCAGTGGTCGATCATCGACAGCTTGGCCCCGTAGTTGGCCCGCACGTGGCGGCCCTCCTTCTCCGAGAAGTGACCCGAGGCGATGCCCCCGTCAACGTAGGGCGGCCAGATGATCCACTCCTCGTCCCCCCATGGCTCGTCGTGATAGCGGCCGGCCCACGGCGCCGGCGTGTCGAACGGCTCGTGGGGATCGAACTCGTCCACGAACATGAACCACCGGTCGTGATGGGGGGTGTCCTGGGCCAAGAACCGGGCCGCCGCGCTCATCGTCATCGGCCCGGGATAGTCCTCCTCGGCCCGGAAGAACGTGCGCGACCGGTCGTAGGCCCGATCGATGTCCTCAATCCCCCACATCTTGGCCCACCACCAGCCGCCCTTACGGGCCGGCATGGTCGGGGTTCCGGCCCAGGAGGGGTCGCAATAAGTGCGCCACGGATCGCCCTCATGGCCCCGCAAGTAGTCCCAGCAGTCGAAGTCGGTGTGGTAGTTCTCCCCGCCGGTCTCAAACAAGTGGGGATGGTCGGTGACCAGCGCAGTGGTGACTCCCTGGCGTCGCAGCACCCGGGTGATCGGCTCCTCCCACAACTCGATCGACCCCCACGGCTTCCACAAGAAGTCCAGCGCCCCGCACAAAATGTCGTGGCGAGCCGGCATACACGGCAGCGACCCCGTCACATGGCGGGTGAACCGAGTGGCTTGCTCAGACGCGAACCGGTCCAGGTTCGGGGTCTCGAACTCGGTGCCCCCGTAGCTCCCCAACATGTGCCGATTCAGCGAATCCAGCAAAACGACCGCGACGTTGGAAGGTCCGCTCATCACATCTCCTGGCTTGTCTCTGGCATCGACTCGATCTGGTCACGCTAGTCTCATGGGCCATCGCAGGCGGAATAAGCCTGTTCAATTCGGGGGGACCGTTGGCCGAGGAACATGCCCAGGGCGAATCCATAGACGCACTGGCCACAACGGTGCTCGAGGGCGAGGCTGCTCGGCGCGACGCCCAGAAGGCCGACGTGCTGTTCCCCGACGATTTGCTGCCCGGGGTGGGCGGTGCACAGACCACCCTCAAAGAGGGCCTGCGCAAAGGCGGATTCCAGACCTTCGTCGTGCTGCTGGCGCTGAACAGCCTCGACGAGCTGGAGAACAGTGCGGTGGCCATCTTGGGCCCCGACATCGGCGAGAGCTTCGGGGTGAGCGACGGGGCGATCACTGCCATCAGCACCGCGTCGCTCATGTTCTTCGTGCTGGGCGCCGGGCCGATGGGTTGGCTGGCCGACCGCTTCCGCCGCGGTCCCATCGTGGGCATCGCCAGCGGCGCCTTCGCCGCGTTCAGCGCCCTGTCGGGGGCGGCGGTGAACGCCCTGATGTTCTTCTTCATGCGGTTCTTCGCCGGCATGTCCAAAGCCAACACCATCACCGTGCATCCCAGCATGCTGGCCGACACCTATCCGCTTCAGACCCGGGGCCGCATGTACGCCACCAACGCCGGGGTGGGGCGCGTCTTCTCAGCAGTCAGCCCCATCCTGGCCGGGGGCATCGCGGTGTGGATCGGCGGCGACGACGGCTGGCGTTGGGCCTTCTATCTGCTGGGGCTGCCCACTGCCGCCCTGGCCTTCTTGGCCTTCTTCTTGCGAGAGCCGCCCCGTGGCCAATGGGAACAAGAGCATGTGCTGGGCGCCGGGCTGAAACAAGACAAAAAGATGCCTATCTCGGTGGAGGCCGCCTTCACCCGCATCTGGAACATCGACACCATCCGCAACATGACCATCGCGTTCGCCGCCATGGGCTTCGCCCTTTTCCCAGCCGGTTCGATTCAGTCGTTCTTTTTGGAGGAAGAATTCGGCCTCGACGCCTTGGAGCGCGGCCTGGCGGTTGCCCCCGCAGGGTTCGGGCTGATCTTGCTCCTGCCGTTTGTCGGGCGCCGGTTCGATGCCACATTCCGAAGGGACCCCGACCGGGCAGTGCGGCTGATCGGCATCCTCTTGTTGCCCATCGGCGTGCTGGTTCCCATCCAGTACGCCATGCCCAATCTCGCCTTGTTCATGATTCTGTCCGCCATCAACTCCACCTTCCTGGGTGGGGCCTTTGCCATGGTGCAGCCCGCCATGCAAGCGGTGTTTCCCTACCGGCTGCGGGGCATGGGCACCGCCATCTTGACCTTCTTCATGGTCATGGTGGGCGGTGTGGGAGGCAGCATCATCGCCGGCTTCCTCCAAAACGAATTGGGCGAGCAAACCGCCATCACCATCATCACCGCGGTAGCCATGCCTATCGGCGCCTACTTCGTGCTGCGAGGGGCCGGCCGGCTGCGGCGCGATCTCTCGCTGGTGGTCGGCGAGCTGCGGGAAGAACAGAACGAGGAGCGCCGCCAAGCTGAAACCGACCCCGACGACATCCCGGCCATCCAGTTGGTCGATGTTGATTTCAGCTATGGACAGGTACAGGTTCTCTTCGATCTTGGATTCGAAGTGCGCAAACAGGAGACGCTGGCTTTGTTGGGCACTAACGGTGCGGGGAAGTCCACCGCGCTCAAAGTGATCACCGGGCTGGTCACCCCGGAGCGGGGAGTGGTGCGTCTGCATGGCCAAACCATCACCTATGCCACCCCCGAGCAGCGGGCCGCCATGGGCCTGCACATGCTGCCCGGCGGAGCCGGGGTGTGGAGCGAACTCTCGATCCGCGACAACCTGCTTATGGGGGCCTACGCCTACCGCAGGGATACCAGCGACCGGGACCGGCGCATCGAAAAGGTGCTCGAAATGTTTCCCGACCTCGGCAAACGGCTCAACGAGCGGGCCGGAAACCTCTCGGGTGGCCAGCAGCAGATGCTGGCGCTGGCCCGGGTGATGCTGCACGAACCCGAGGTGCTGATGATCGACGAGCTGTCGCTGGGATTGGCCCCGGTGGTGGTGCAGTCGCTCTTGGAGACAGTCGAGGAGCTCAAAGACCAGGGCCAGACCATGATCATCGTGGAGCAGTCGCTGAATGTGGCGCTGGCCATCTCCGACCGGGCCGTGTTCCTGGAAAAGGGGCAGGTGCGCTTTGAGGGCCCGGCCCAGGAGCTGGCCGAACGAGACGATCTGGCTCGGGCGGTCTTCCTGGGCACCGAGGGCGGCTGATGGAATTCGCCTCCGCGTCGGTGGTCGGGACCTGGATCACGCAGCAGTTGGCCTTCAACGGAGTGGTCAATGGCCTGGTAACCGGGCTGGTGGCCTTGGGGATCGTGCTGATCTACCGGTCCACCCGGGTCATCAACTTCGCGGTGGGCAACATGGGCATCATCTCCGCCTCGATGATGGCGCTATTGGTGCTGAACTACGGCTGGGGATTCTGGCTGGCGCTGGCACTGTCGCTGGTGCTCGGGCTCTTGTTCGCCGCCGCCGTGGAGCTGACGGTGATCCGCCGGCTGTTCAACTCTCCCCGAGTGATCGTGTTGGTGGCCACAGTCGGCATCGCCCAGCTGGCCCAGCTGGTGATCTCCCAGCTTCCCGACATCGAGGCCGCCGGCCAGAAATATCCGGTGGTGGTCGGTTCAGTCTGGGAAGACGTTTGGTTTACCGAAATCCGGGTACGCGGTCCCCAGCTCATCATCCTCATAGCGGTGCCGGTATTGGCCCTGCTGTTGGGCTGGTTGATGAACCGGACCTCTTTCGGCAAATCGGTGGCCGCGTCGGCCAACAACCCCGACCTCTCCCGGCTGTCGGGGATCAATCCCAAAACGGTGTCCACCTTCGTATGGGTGATGGCCGGGCTGTTGGCCTCGCTGTCGATGATCATGCTCTCCGGGTCCACCGGACAAATTGCCGGCTTGGCCAACCTGGGACCGCAGACGCTGGGCAAGGCCATGGTGGCCGCCGTGCTGGCCTCGATGGTCTCGTTCCCGCGGGCCATGGTGGCCGGGATGTTGATCGGTTTCCTCGACGCCCTGTTCCGGTTCAACTTCTTCACCGAAACCGGTCTCATCGACTTCGTCATCTTCTTGGCCGTGCTGGTGGCGGTGTATTTCCAGAGCCGCGGCCAGGGCGAGACCGGAGTGTTCTCATTCGCCCCCAAGGTGCGGGCCATCCCCGAGCGGCTGCGCCAGGTGTGGTGGCTGCGACACCTGTCCAAGATCGCCTTGGGGGCGCTTTTGGTGCTCAGCATCGTGCTGGTGCAGCTCCCCGGCATCTCCAACCTGCCGTCCCGCCAGCTGCTGTACGCCACCGTGCTGTGCTTTGCGGTCGCCGGACTGTCGGTCACCATCATCACGGGCTGGGCCGGCCAGCTCTCCCTGGCCCAGATGACCTTCGCCGGCATGGGGGCGCTGTTCGCCGCGAGCCTCAAACGGGGGCTGTCCATGGACTTCACCGTGGGAACCGGGTTCTTGCCCGGCGACGCGCTGTCGTACGACTTTTTCGACGTCCAGTTCGAGACCGGCGGCATCCCGTTCATGGTGGCCATTCCCGTGACTGCGCTGTTCTCTGCGCTGGTGGCGGCGGTGATCGGGGTCGGATCACTTCGAGTTCGCGGCCTCTATCTGGCGGTTACCACCTTTGTGTTCGCCCTGGCCGCCCAGCAGTACCTATATCGGAGGCCGTTCTTCACCGGGGGCAACACATCGTCGGTGTCGTTCCGCCGGGGCGAGTTGTTCGGACTCGACCTCAAGTCGCAGAAGACCTACTACTACGTGTGTCTGGCCCTGTTGCTGATCGCGGTGATCATCGTCAGCCGACTGCGTCGATCGGGGGTTGGCCGCACCATCATCGCAGTGCGCGACAACGCCGACTCCGCCTCGGGCTACACGATTGGGCCGGTGCGCTCCAAGCTGGCTTCGTTCGCGTTGGCCGGGGGCATCGCCGGATTGGGCGGAGCAATGCTGGCCGGCCTGGTGCAGAACGTCCCGATCAGCGAGCGGTTCTTCCAGGTGGAGGACTCATTGCAGCTTGTGGGCATGGTGGTGATTGGGGGTCTCGGCTCGTCGGTTGGCGCGGTGCTGGGGGCGATTTGGGTCTACGGCCTTCCGAATCTGTTCAACAATGCGGAAACCGTTGCCCTGTTCTCCTCCAGCATCGGGCTCCTTCTGGTGCTGATGTACTTTCCGGGCGGGCTCATTCAGATCGGCTACAGCGCGCGAAACGCCCTCATCGGCCTGGCCGAGCGGCGACTCGGACCCGATCCCGGCGGCAAAACCATCCAAGCCGCTCCCACCAGCCTGACCCGGGTTGACGATCCCCGGCCGGCCACCGATCCCATGCTGGCCGGGCACGACATCAGTGTGCGGTTCGGCGGCGTGAATGCGGTTTCGGAGGCCACCGTGGTGGTCCATCCCGACGAGATTGTAGGCCTCATCGGCACAAACGGCGCCGGCAAGTCCACGTTCATGAACGCGGTGGGAGGCTACGTGGCCTCCAGCGGCCGAGTGGAGCTGCTCGGCGCCGACATCACCCGGCTTTCTGCTTCCCGTCGGGCCCGAGCCGGGTTGGGGCGCACCTTCCAAACCGCGTCGCTGTTCCCGGAGCTGACGGTTCGAGAAACGGTGCAGGTGGCCTTGGAGGCCCGGGGCCGTACACCACTTGTGAGCACCGCCCTGCACCTCCCCCACACCTTTGCCTTGGAACGGAGGCGTCGGGCCGAGGCCGACGAGCTCATCGACTACTTGGGATTGGGGCGCTACGCGGATTCCTATATCAGCGACCTGTCCACTGGGACCCGGCGCATCGTCGAGATCACCGGGTTGTTGGCCCTGGGCACCCGGGTGCTGTGCCTCGACGAGCCCACCGCCGGAGTGGCCCAGCGGGAAACCGAGGCCTTCGGCCCGCTCATTGTGAATATCCGCCGAGAACTGGGGGCGGCCATGCTGATCATCGAGCACGACATGCCCCTCATCATGAGCATCAGCGACCGGGTGTATTGCCTGGAGGCCGGCAAGGTCATCGCCGAGGGATCACCCTCCGAGGTCCGCAACGACCCACTGGTGATCGCCAGCTATCTCGGCACCGACGAGCGCGCCATCGCCATCAGCGACGGCTGACCCGCGGCTGAAGGAAGGCGAGTCGATCTAGTAGCGGGGGTTGCGGGGGCCGAAGAACAGGCGGTCGGCGTTGGCGTAGAGGAACTTGTCGAGTACGCCGTCGCGCAGGTCAAGATCCCAGGCCTCCGTTATGCAGCGGCGCATGTCCAGGGCCGGATGGTCGGAGGCGAAGATCACCTTGTCTTGGCCCCGGGTGTTCATGAAGTGGACGAACTCGTCCGGGAGCCGCTTGGGGCTATAAGCCGAGGTCATCAAATGCAGGTTCTTGTACTTGATCATGAGCCGCATGGCCACCCCCCACCACGGGTCAGCGCCGTGGGCCATACACAGCTTCAAGTCGGGGAAGCGCAGGCAGATGCGGTCGAGCAGCATCGGGTCTTGGCCCTCGCCGGGCATGGGCGGACCGGGGATGCCGGTGTTGATCGACAGCGGCAGGTCCAGCTCGGTGCATTTGGCGTAGAGCGGGTAGTACACCGGGTCGCTGGGCGGCACATCCACCCCGAACGGCACCACCCGGGCCAGCGCCACCGGGTACTGCTTGACCATGTCCTCCAGCTTCCACAGCACCGGCATCATTCCCCGGGGATCGAGATGGAGGGCCAGCGCGAACCGCTCGGGGTAGCGCTCCACGAAGTCGAAGGGGCGCGGGTTGTTCTCACCGACCGTCGCCTGGATGATGGCCTTCTCCACCCCCAGCTCGTCCATGAGCGGCAGCAGCTCCTCGGGGGTGAAGCTGCGGAAGAAGTCGGCCCCGCCGTGGAGGTAGTCCTCCTTGACTCGGATCAAGTACTCGGGCGGCTCATAGTCGCCCATGTTCACGTTCACCCAGCAGTCGATGGCTCTCGGCGGCATGCCCCGAAGTTAGCGGTCACGACAAGGCGGGCTTGAGTTGCTGCTACCAGCCCCTACCCTCCGGTTCCACACCCAACAGGGCCTGGCCGCCGCCGGTGACCACCGATTGGTGAAACGCGGGGAACTGCATTGCTACGTAGAGGTCTCGCAGACGGCGCTCGATGGGATTGGCCCTCATGGCTGCCGGCGTTCCCACCGCGTGAAACAGGCGCTGCACGGCGTCGAGGCAAGCATGGCCGGCGTGGACGTACAACAGGCGGGCCTCGGTCACCCCCTTGGAGTCTTCGGGATCGTCCCACGCCCGCTGGGTGGCGTCGATCACGCCGGAGCGGGCCGCAGCCACCGCGGCAGAAGCCTCGCCCACCGCCAACTGCACGTCGGGGCGATCTTGCAACAGTCGTCCTGAGCCGCTCGACCCGGCCTTGGCGGCCAGGGCCACCACCCCATCGATGGCTCCCTGGGCCAGCCCCAACGCCACCGCGGCCACCGGCGCATGGGTCGCCATCCGCAGAAGCCTGGGGTGGTACAGGCGCAGATCCTCATCGGGCAAGCCCCCACCGTTAGTGGTCCGCTCTTGGGGAACGAACACATCATGGGCCGCGACATCGTGGCTGCCGGTGCCGGCCATCCCCATCACCGACCACGTCCGATTGATCTCCACCTCATCGGCAGGAACGAACATGGCCCGGGGCGTGGACTCGCCCTCCACCGAGCACGCCAGCATGGCCCAGTTTGCGTGCTCAATGCCGCTGCAAAAGTCCCACTGCCCGCTGATCCGATAGCCACCGGGTGCCACAACCCCGGTTCCCTGCGGTCGGAACGACCCCGCGACCCGGAAATCGGCGGGAGAGCCAGCCATCTCGGCTAGAACCGCGGCATCCAGCCAACCGGTCAGATACCCAGTGGTGCTTGACACCATCACGCACCACGCGGTGGACCCGTCGCCCCGGGCGATGGCCTCCACGCAGTGGTAGGCGACCATGGCGTCCTGCCCCGGTCCGCCCACCGATCCGCGCAAGTACAACTGGAGGAGCCCTGACGAGGTCAGGTCATCGACCAGCGCCGGTGGCAACGACAGCTCCTGCTCGATCTGATCGGAAGCGTTGGCCGCCTGCTCGGCGATGCGGACCGCAGAGCCGATATAGCTATCAACTGTCAATATCAGTCCCTCATCCCCATCTCAGTATCGCCAATGGCATACGGCGGCATGGCCCGACGTTAGTGGTCCGTCGGCAAACTGATCAGGGCGTTCCGATAGGCCCCAAGGGACGGCAGCAACCAAAATGAGGTGGTGGCTACCGCCCTAGAGGGGTTGCGGGTCCTTGAACTCGGCTATGGAGCGGCCGCGGGCATGGCCGGCATGGTCTTGGCCGAGAACGGCGCCGAGGTGGTCAAGATCGAGCCGCCCGGCGGCGACCCTTGCCGAGGCCAACCTGGATTCGCCGTCTGGCACCGGGCCAAGAAGAGCGCCGTCCTCGACCTGACCGAACCCGGAGATTCCAGTCGGTTCTTCGAGTTGGCCCAGAAGGCCGACGGGTTGGTCGAGGCGTTCCGACCGGGTACAGCCGACAAGCTGGGCGTGGACTACGAGACCCTGAAGGAACTGAACGACCAACTGGTGTACGCCTCCATCACCGGCTTTGGCGAATCCGGGCCGTGGCGCGACATTCCCGGCTACGAGCAGGTCGTGGCGGCCAAGAGCGGGCGCATGACCACCTACGACGGTGTGCGCCCCGGCCCGGTGTTCACCCCGGTGCCCATCGCTTCCTTTGGAGCGGGGATGCTGACCGCCGTCGGGCTCATGGCTGGTATATGGGCCCGAGAGGGCTCTGGCCGGGGTCAGCGGATCCACACCAGCCTGCTCCACGCCCTGAGCGTGTATGACATGACCAGCGGTCACGGGAATCGCACCAACATCCCTCCGGAGCCGGGCAAGGTCTACGGCATCATGCGGGTGCCGTTCATGACCGCGCCCACCAAGGACGGGCGATTCATCCAGATGTGCAGCCGCCAAGCCCACCACTACCGCCGGTGGTTGGCCGAGCTCGGGCTGGAGGCACTGCTGGACGACCCCGAGCTGGCCAACGCCCCCGACCTATGGCCCAGCGAGGAGCGTCTGGCCGCGGCCATTGAGGCCATACAGGCCGGAATGCAAGAGCACACCGCCGAGGAGTGGATGGAGATCTTCTCCGCCAAGGACATCGGGGGCGATCCGTTCCTGGCTCCCCGGGAGTTCCTGGATCATCCCCAATGCACCGAGAATGGGCGGCGCCAAGAGGTGCTCGATCCCGACTTCGGACCGACGGTGCAGATCGGCCCCCTCGGGCTGTACTCCGACACGCCGTCGGTGGTCGGCCCGCCCGCCCCGGACCTCGGTGAGCACACCGATGAGGTGCTGGGCAAATGGCTGTCGACGCCGTCTTTCGCCCGTACTGCTGACCGGGCCGATCACAATGGTGAGCTGCCCCTGGCCGATGTGACCATTTTGGACGTCGGCTACTTCTACGCCTGCCCGTTCGCAGCCACGCTTTTGGCGGAGGCCGGAGCCCGGGTCATCAAGGTGGAGCCCCCCACCGGCGATCCCGGTCGGCGCAACTGGACCACCGACTACGTGAAGTCCCTGGTGGGCAAAGAGTCAATCGTCTTGGACCTCAAGACGCCTGAGGGGCTCGACATCCTCTACCAACTGGTCGACAAGGCCGACGTTTTCCTGCACAACTTCCGGCCGGGAACACCCGAGCGACTGGGCATCGACGCCGATTCCGTGATGGCCCGCAATCCCAATCTGCTGTACGTGTACGCCTCGTGTTTCGGCAGCCGGGGCCCGTGGGCCCACAAGGCCGGATTCCACTCGTCACCCAACGCCATTGCCGGCGCCGGGGTGGTGGAGTCGGGTGACCAGAACCCGCCCCGCAACCGCACCTACGGCGATCCCACCGCCGCCTTGGCCACCGCAGCGGCCATCATGGCGGGGGTTCTGGCCTGCCGGCGCACCGGAAGAGGCCAGAGGTTGGAGACCACCATGCTCACCGCCACTGCTTACGCAGTGGCCGAGTGGGGCATCCAGCTCTCGGGTCCCGAGGCCCCCGCCGTGGACTCCGGGCAGTACGGCTTCCACGCCTACCAGCGGCTGTACGAGACGGGCGACGGGTGGCTAGTGCTGGATGTGCACCGAGACCGCGAGCGTCAGGCTTTGGAGGCGGTGGTTGGCGTCGAGCTTCCCAAGCTGCCCTCCCCAGAATCGGAAGCCCAGCTAGCCAGCGTGTTCAGTTCCGACTCAGCCGGGGCTTGGGAAGACCGGCTGCTGACCGCCGGGGTACCCGCGGCCCAAGCTGACCGGGGTGACTTTTTGCACAATATGTTGAATGAGAGTCACATGCGGACAAGCGGAGTGGCCGTCGAAGCCGAACAGGACGGTCTGGGCTCGTACTGGAGGGCCGGGCCGACCATGCAATTCTCGTCCGCCTCCACTCCCCTGACCCCTGCACTCCCCCTCGGTTGGGCCACAACAAAAATTTTGGGTGAACTTGGCATCAGTGATGAGAAAATCACCCGACTGCACGATGCCGGGGTGACCAAGCCCATCGGGCACGGCCTTCCCAGCTAAAGGACCGTGGAAGACGGCAGCCTGACTCCGGTCGAGTAATCGTCTACCGCGGCATCATCGGCAGTATTTCATCACCCGCGATGCCAGCCGACGATTCGCTCATCGACGACACAATCGCCCCCCGGTTATGGGGAGTGAGAATGAACTCACTGGCCGCCCGGTTGTGCTCCCCAACCACATAGGTCGGCCCGTTGTGCAGATTGGCCAGGGCTTCATCGGCTACATCTGAAGCCTCCATCGGGTTGTGGGCGCTCAAGTCGGCCCCCATCCGACGGTGGGAGGGGGTATCGGTGGCCCCGATCACCATGGCGATGGCGTCCACCCCGTAGATGCCGAGCTCTCGCCACAGCCCTTCGGCAAAAACCCAGTCGTACGCCTTCGAGGCGTTGTACACCGACTGATGGGTGGACCCGGCGAATCCAGCCACAGAGCCGACCATCACAAAACCGCCCCGTCCCCGCTCGATCAGCCGGGGAGCAAACCGGTGGGCGAACAGCGTTGTGCTCCGGCAGTTCATGTTCACCAGGGCAAGCAGGTCTTCTTCGGTCCAGTCGGTGAAGTAGCTAAACCGGATTGTCGCCCCGGCGTTGAAGATGACCAGCCCAACGTCGAGATCGTCGGTCAGTTCAGCCGCGATGACCGCCGCGTCGGCGTCGCCCAGATCCACCGAGGCCGTTCGAACCTCAACGCTGTGTTGGGCCTGGATATCGGCGGCCAGTTTGTCGAGCGGGGCTTGGCGACGAGCGAGCAGCGCCACGTTGATCCCCTCGCGGGCGAGGCGCCGGGCAAAGGCCTCTCCGGTGCCCTCCGACCCTCCGGCGATGAGCGCCCACGGGCCGTAACGGTCGGAGAAATCAGCGGAGAGCTCCCAATTCATGGCAGCAGACTACTCATATCCCGATTCGATCCCGCTGCTATAGAAGTGCATGGCGCATCCCATTCATCGACGGGCCACTAACCTCGCCCCGTGGATTTAGGAATCAGCGGACGACGGGCGCTGGTGGCTGCCTCATCAGCCGGACTGGGGCTGGCCACCGCAGTGGCACTGGCTGAAGAAAGGTGCCAGGTCGTGATGAACGGGCGCGACTCCGATCGCCTCAATGACGCGGCTGGCGGCGTGCCTGGTGCTATCCCCATCGTCGGCGATGTGTCCGACGCGGCTGGCGCAGCGGCATTGGTGGACGCGGCCACCGAGGCCTTGGGCGGCATCGACATCCTGGTCACCAACGCCGGTGGGCCGCCGGGCGGCAACTGGGCCGACACCGACACCAGCCTCTACGCAGCGGCCCTCGAGTTGAACCTCATTTCGGTGGTGGCCATGACCAAGGCGGCGGTGCCCGCTATGCAAGCCCAGGGCTGGGGCCGGGTGCTGGCCATCACCTCGGTGTCGGTACGCCAGCCGCTGAACATGCTCATCTTGTCCAACACCGCCAGAGCCGGAGTCACCGGCTACCTCAAGACCATGGCCAACCAGGTGGCCGCCGACGGGGTGACTGTCAACTCCCTCCAGCCCGGCTACCACACCACCGACCGGCTCCGGCAGCTGTTCGGCGATCGGATGGACGACCTGGAATCGAGTGCCGCCTCCCACTCGGTAGGCGACCCATCGGACTTCGGCCGGGTCGCCGCCTTCTTGTGCTCTGAGCACGCCCGGTTCATCACCGGCGCCGCCCTCCCGGTGGATGGCGGCCTCTACGCAGGCCTGCAATAGGCAAAAGGAGAAGACATGATCCGCCACGTTGTGATGTTCAAGTTCCGAGACGACGCCGACGAGGCTCAGCGCCAAGCGGTGCACGACGCCATCGCCACCATGCCTGAGGCCACCGGGGTGACCGAGGCTTACGCCATCGGACCGGATGTGGGGCTGGCCGAGGGCAACTTCGACTTCGTCGTCGTCGGGGACTTCGCCGACCAAGAGGCCTACTTGACCTACCGCGACCACCCTGAGCACCAGCGAATCGTCTTCGACATCATCCGACCGGCGATCACCGACCGGGCCGCCATCCAGTTCGAGGTTTCCTGACCTCCCCGTGCGGTTTTAGCGGTCCTAAACCGGGTTCACTCCCGGGTTGGGGTAGCCGGCGGTGAAGCCCCCGTCGGAAATGAACTCCGACCCGGTGGAATACGAGCTTTCGTCGGAGGCCAAGAACAGGGCCAGACGGGAAATCTCCTCCGGGCCCCCGGCCCGACCCATAGGGGCCATCCGGGCTGAGTACACCTCTAGGTGCTCGTGGACTTCTTCGGGGGTCTTTGCATCGCTCGATCCCATATGGGTGCGGATGAATCCGGGGTGGATGGAGTTCACCCTGATACCCAAATGGGCCAGCTCCATGGCCGCGGTCTTGGTCATGCCCCGAACTGCCCACTTGCTGGCAATATAGGAGGTGAGGTTGTTCATGCCGACCATCCCGTCAATGGACGAGATGTTGATGATCGACCCGCCGCCCGACTCGGTCATCGGCCTCACCGCAGCCCGCATACCCAGGAACACGCCGGTCTGGTTCACCTCGGTGACCCGCCGGTAGCTCTCCAGAGTCAGATCAGCCAACGGGGCCGACTCAGCGATCCCGGCGTTGTTCACCAGAATGTCGAGGCGCCCGAGGTTCTCCATCACCGCATCTATGGCCGCGGCCCAGTCCTCCTCGCGGGTCACGTCAAGGTGCTGGAACACCGCATTCGGCCCGATGTCGGCGGCCACTGCGGCACCCTCGTCATCGAGGACGTCGGCCACCATCACTTTGGCCCCCTCCGCGGCGAACAGCCGGCAATGGGATTGGCCCATACCCCGAGCACCACCCGAGACCAGCGCAACCTTGTTGTCCAAACGCCCCATGCTTCTCTCCGTTTTCTATCGACAGCGGCCATGAGGGTAGCGTTTCCCGAGCGATATGACGGCAACCGCAAGCGACCCGCTACTTTCTCCTTTTCCCGAGGGCTGGTACTTCGTCACCAGCCGCCAGTCCCTCGAGAAGGCCAAGCTCATCAAGAAGACCTGGATGGGCGAGGACATCGTTGTTTGGAGCGACAACAGCGGGGGGGTCTGCGTCGCCGAGGCCTATTGCCCGCACTTGGGCGCCGATCTGGGGCCCGACGCCGGGGGGTGTGTACGCGATGGCCAACTCGTCTGCCCGTTCCACGGTTTCGAGTACGACACCACCGGCCAGTGCGTCGCCAATCCTCTCGGCCCTCCGCCGAAGGCGGCGCGGCTGCGGGTATTCGAAACCCGGGACATCGCCGGGTTGATCTTCGCCTGGTGGGGTTTCGGAGGACGGCCACCGCAATGGCACCTGCCCGCGGAGGCGCCGGACCAAACTCACTGGAGCAACTTCCGTGTCTGGACGACTTGCTTTCCCGGCCATCCTCAGGAGACCACAGAAAATTCGGTGGATCTGGCCCATCTGAGCCACGTCCACGGCTACGACAGCGTGAGCAGGGCCGACCCGTTGGAGGTGGACGGAGCCTTCCTTCGGAGCTGCTTCGATTTCACCACCACTCGGAGGATCGCCAAGGTGGGGCGCCTTCGGTTTGACGTCACCGCCAACGCCCTGATCTACGGCCTCGGCTACTCATTCGTGGAGGTGCGGCTGCACAACATCGGCTTCGACACGCGCCTCTGGATACTGGCGACGCCTGTCGACGGCACTCACATCAACCTGACTCTGGTGTCGCAAGCCAGACCGATTCGCGGTGCAAACCGCCGGATTGCCGGTCTGGGCTTTCTCCCGCAGAGACTGCGCGCCTCTGTCATGAACAAGTTCGTGATCCATTTCGAGAAGCAAGACGTGCGACAAGATGTGCCGATTTGGAGCGGCAAACAGTACCGATCTCACCCGCGCCTGTCCCGCGCCGATGGTGAGATCATGAAATTCCGCGCCTACTGCAAGCAGTTCTATCCGGGTCCACTGACAGTGGTAGAAAACGAAGAGAAGGTTGCCAGATAGCCGGCAGCGCACAACGGACAGGGGAAGCAGACCGTGGCAACCAAGAACTCACCCGCATCACCGCGCAAGATCGCCATCGTCGGCGGCGGCATTGCGGGACTCGGCGCGGCGTGGGGGCTGCACCATCAGCCGGACCGCTTCGACTTTCGACTGTACGAGGCACAGGAACAGCTCGGCGGCAACGCCATCACCGCCCAGATGCCCCAAGAAGACGGCAGCTCGATTCCCTTCGACATGTCGGTCACCGCCTGCATCCCGTCGGTGTACGACCACATCCTGCTGCTGATGAAGCAGTTCGACATCGAGCTACTCGACACGAAGTTCAACTACAGCGTGAAGTACGGCGGGCAGATCTACGCCCACGATTTCGATTCCGACATCAGACAGCAGCTGCAACCTGAGATTGCCAAGTTCCAACGCCTCCTGCGCCGCCTGCACCGCTTCGGATGGCTCACCCATACCCAGTCGAAGGCGTTGAGCCTTCTGAATCCGTACAACTACGTGAGCATGGGCACGCTTTTGAATCTGGGCGGGTTCTCCGGCGACTTCAGGTACAAAGTCCTCAAGCCGATGTTCGTCAACTTCCTCATGGCCACGAACGTGTTCGATATGCCGGCCTCCCTGTTCGCCAGATATCTGGAGTTCTTCGACATCGAGTCGGCGACGCCCATGCAGACGTGGGACCAGGGAACGCAGCGCATCTACCAGCACCTGTCGGCCGACTTCCAAGACAAGATCTACCTGAGCCGGCCGGTGCAAAAGGTGTACCGGTCGAAGACCGGTGTCGTGGTGGTAGACGCCGAAGGGGTTCGAGAGGAATTCGACGAGGTGATTTTCGCGTGCAACGCGAACCAGACGTTCATGATGCTCGACAAGCCCACCGCCCTCGAGCGCTATCTGCTGTCGTCGATCCGCTACGAGAGCGAGCTCCACAACCACGCCGTCGTCCACTACGACTCCTCAGTGCTCCCCGACAACGAGGTGAAGCCGCTGACCACGCGCAGCAACCACATCGAGCAGTACGGCGCGAGACCGGACAACTACGAGATCACCTACATCATGCACAACCAGCAGCCGTGGGCGAACCGGTCGGACAAGCCCTGTCTGGTGACCTATAACGCGATCAGTCCCATCGACGAGGAGAAGATCATCAAGAAGTGGTGGTTCCAACACATCGTCCACGATGTGCGCCACGTCGCCTGGCTGGTCAACTTGTTCCGCTTCGTCCAGGGCAAGCGGCGCACCTGGCACTGCGGCGCCCACACGCTGATCAACAGCCAGGAGACCTGCTTTATTACCGGTCTCGCCGCGTCAAGGCAGCTCGGCGCCGACTATCCCTTCGACGATCCCGGGGCGAGGCGCTCCTTCAACTTCTACGGGAGCCTCATGTACGGGTGGCGCTTCCGTAAGGCGAAGCGCTAGGAGGGGGGGGGACAGCTCTTGCCGCTGTCCGGCAATGTGGAACTTCAGCTTCTTGTTCGGGGACATCGACGCGAACGGGGCGATCTTGAGCTTGTAGTTCTTCGGTGCGATTTCGAGGTCGAAGTAGTACACCATCAACAGCAGGTCGATTGCCATCTGAAGTTCTGCCATCCTGGAGCCCATACACGTGTGGGTGCCCAGGCCGTAGGGGACATACGTTGAGCCAAGGTGTTCGTTGCGCGGCGCCTTATAGCGGTCGATGTCGAAGGTGAAGGGATCGGGAAAGACATCGTCCATGTAGTGGGTTGCCGTGGTGGCGATCAAGACCCGCGCCTCCACCTCGAGTTCGTATCCCTCGACCACGCACGCATTCATCACGTTGCGAACCGACATTGAGATGGTCGGCCACATGCGCAAGCACTCCATGATGAAGCGGCGGGTGATGTCGGTCCCCGGCCCGACGAGCGCCTCAAGGTCGGGGTCGCCGTCGGCGAACAGGGCATCGGCCTCGGCCTGGATCTGCTCGTGGAACTCCGGTCTTGTCAACATGGCGTAGACGATGAAGCTCAGCTCGTCGCCCACGTACATGCTGGCCAGCAGCGGCGTGGAAAGCAGGAACCGCAGATTCGACTCCGGTACGAACTGCTTGTCGCTGGCATGCATGCTCATCAGATCGTCGACATATTCTCGTGGGCATCCAGCCCGCTGGGCGGGGGTGTGGACTTTCTGGACCCTGTCCACCACCTCGTCGACCAGCTTCCCCCGACGCCTCATGCCTGGTGTCTTCAGCATGAACTTGGGGAGAGACTTGGCGACATGGGTCTGGAGCGCCCGCTCTTTGAACTTTTGCAGATCTTCGATGAGGTCCTGCGACTCAATGCTGGCCAGCAGCGGCGACGTCTGGGCGTTGACAAAATTCCGGCACATCGTGACCGCAGGCAGGGTTTCCCCGACAGTCCACGTCGCCATGTGCCGTCGCGCGTATGAGTAAACCACATCGAGTGACTCTTCTAGCCTGGTGCGGGAATATGCAGGCTGGATGGACTTTCGATAGCGAAAGTGGTCAGCCCCGTCGAGGCCGGGCAGCAGTCCTATGCCGCCGTAGACCCTCTCAAAATCCTGGAAATAGTCCCTGGCCCTCAGGTACATGCGGCCGTGGCGGTGAACCCAGTGATTCGTCTCCGGGCCGCCGAGAACAATAGTGCGATCCTGGAAGGGCAGGCGAACCTCGAACACCGGTCCGTACTCTTCGTGAAGCTCCGCGAACAGCGCCGGCACGTTCCCGCTACGCACATGCTTGTTGCGCAACACCTTTCGCAGCTTGACAACGGGAATCGGCTTGGTCAGGGCGGATCGCCGCAACAGCGGGCCGGCGATGTTCTCGCTGACCGCATCGGCGATGGAGCGGCCGATCAGGTCCATCTTCAGGATCTGCTCGACACGCTGCTCCGACTCCTCATCAAGTTCGAAGATGTAGCGAAGCACGTCACAGGTGTCGATGAGGCAGACGATGACCACGTCTCTTGGACTCGGAATCTCGTTGTTGAAAAGCGCCTTGCTGATTCGGGTCTTGACAAACTCGACGGCAGTACCCACCTCGGAACTGGTGTGGAACCCCGACATCCAGGCTCCTCGGGCCAACGACCAGAAATCGCCCTCGTGGTGCTGGAGGATCCCCAGGTTTACCAGGCGATCCAAGGTCATATCGACGATCGACTCCGCTTTGGGCGCGAGCCGCTCGATCCAATACTGGGCGTTGTACTGTCCCGGCTCGGACGCGATTTCGCCGAGGATGGGGTCGAGACAGGGATCGCCCGTCACCTTCGTGTCCAGAAGGATCAGGGAATCCATGTCGGTATCGATGCGATAGAGGAAGGACAGCTCGGCAAGCGCGGCGCCGACGACGGCGCAGTTCAGAGTCCACCCGGGAACTTGGCGAAAGTAGCCGCTCTCCTCATTCAGGAGCGTCAAAACGAGTTCGTCGAGGAGGCTCAGTGGTGTAGCGCTGGCGTCTACCTCGGTTTCGACGCGTGTCAACAGACCGACTTTCCGTGTCCCACCCCAAGAACTCTAATCATTCGCGTTATCCACAACAACCATGCGGGCTGTCTCACAAACCCACTGAAACGGCTCATTACCGCCTCCTTTGTGCTCGAGAGGATCAGCCAAACTCGGCAATTGCGAGCTCTTTGGCACCTAAGGAGTAACGTCAGACGGGCAGCTCGCGCCGCTGCTCCACGACGCGGATCTTCAGCTTCTTGTTCGGCGACATCGACGGGAACGGGCTGATCTTGAGTCGGTACCTCTTGGGGGCGATCTCCAGCTCGTAGTAATGCACCATCATCAGCAGGTTGATCGCCAGCTGAAGTTCCGTCCACCGGATGCCGAGGCATGTGTGCGTGCCCAGCCCGTAAGGGGCGTATGCAGAGCCAATGTGCTCCTTGCGCGGCGCATCGTAACGGTCGATGTCGAACGTGAAGGGATCAGGAAAGTGATCGCTCATATAGTGCGTGGCCGTCTGGGCGATGATGATCCGCGCCCCCTCGGGCAGTTCGTATCCCTCGACCACGCACTGATTCATCACGTTGCGAACCGACATCGGGACGATGGGGTACATGCGCAGACATTCCATGATGAAGCGGCGGGTGATGTCGATCGCTGGACCGGTGAGCGTCTCGCGGTCGGGATCGCCGTCGGCGAACAGGGCATCGGCCTCCTCGCGGATCTTCTCGTGGAACTCCGGCTGCGACAGCATGGCGTAGACGATGAAGGAGAGTTGGTCGCCCACGTACATGCTGGCAATCAAAGGTGCCGATAGCACGAATCGCAGGTTTGACTGCGGAAGGAACTGCCGATCGCTGGCGTGCATGTTCAGCAGCTCATCGGCGAGATCCCGAGGACATCCCGCACGCTGGGCGGGCGTGTGGACGCGCAGGACCCGTTCAACCACCTCGTCGATGAGCTTCGCCCGGCGCCTCATAGAGGGGGTGCGCAGCATGAACTTGGGGAGGGTCTTGGCGAGGTGCGTCTTGAGCGCCCGCTCCTTGAACTTGTGCATGTCGTCGGCAATGTCTTGCGAGTCAATGCCTATGGTCAGCGGCGACAACTCCGAGTTGACCAAATTCCGGCACATGGTTACCGCAATGCCCGCTTCTCCCACGTTCCAAGTCGCCAGGTTCTCCCGAGCCTTGGAGAAGACCATGTCGAGCTGAGCTTCCAGCCTCCCGCGGGCATAGCCCGGCTGAATGGACTTCCGATACCGGAAGTGATCGGCACCGTCGAGGGCCGGCAACAGCCCAACCCCGCCGTAGACCTTCTCAAAGTCCTCCAGATAGTCTCTGGCTCGCAGTTGCATGCGGCCATGCCGGTGTACCCAGTGATTTGTCTCGGGCCCTGCCAGAATGATCATGCGCTCCTGGAAGGGCGCCCTAAGCTCAAACACCGGGCCGTACTCCTCGTGGAGTTCCGCCATGAGCGCGGGCACGTTGCCGCGGCGAAGATGCTTGCTGCGCATCACCTTGCGCAGCTTGAGCCGCGGAATCGCCCTGGTCAGGGAGGTTCGTTGGAACAACGACACGGCGATGTTCTCGCTGACGGCGTCGGCGATGGAGCGACCGATCAGGTCCATCTTGCGGATCTGCTCGACCCGCTCCTCTGCCTCCTCATTGAGCTCGAAGATGTAGCGCAAGACATCGCAGGTGTCGATGAGGCAGACGATGACCACATCTCTCGGACCTGGGATCTCGTTATGGTAGATCGCCTTGCTGATGCGGGTCTTGACGAACTCCACGGCAGTACCCACCTCGGAACTGGTGTGGAACCCCGACATCCAGGCCCCGTGGGCCAACGACCAGAAATCACCCTCGTGGTGTTGCAGAATCCTCAGGTCGACCAGGCGATCCAAGGTCATATCGACGATCGACTCCGCTTTGGGTGCTAGCCGCTCGATCCAGTACCGGGCGTTGTATTGACCTGGCTCCATCGCGATCTCGGCCAAGACGGGGTCGAGGCAGGGGTCTCCCGTCTTCTTCGTGTCCAGAAGGATCAAGGAGTCCATGTCGGTGTCGACGCGATAGAGGAAGGACAGTTCGGCGAGCGCAGCGCCCACGACCGCGCAGTTCAGCGTCCAACCGGGTATTTGGCGAAAGTAACCGCTCTCCTCATTCAAGAGCGTCAAGACGAGCTCGTCGAGCAGGCTCAGCGGCGTCGCGTTGGCCTCTACTTCGGTTTCGATGCGCGTCATACGTGGACTGTCCCGCATTCCACGCCATGAACTCTAAACTCCAGCATTCCGAGCAGCAAACACACTGTTGTTATTGCCATAGTGCATTCCAGAGCCAAAGGGTCTCTACGTTTTCTACCGACAGCGTCTATAGGGGTAGCTTTTTCCGAGCCACTCAGAGAGGTAGACATGAGCACGCAGCAAGCAGAGGCAACCAGCGGCAACGGGGAGCGAGACCTGCGAATCGCTATCATCGGCGCCGGGCCGGGCGGTTTGTGCGCCGCCATCCGGCTTCGCCAGTCGGGCTTCGAGAACTTCACGGTGCTGGAGAAGGGCAGCGGCGTGGGGGGCACGTGGTACCACAACCGCTATCCCGGCTGCGCTTGCGACATCCAGTCGGAGCTCTACTCGTTCTCCTTCGAGGTGAACACCACATGGACCCGGCCCTACGCCCGCCAGCCTGAGATCCTGAGCTACATGGAGCACTGCGCCGACAAGTACGGGGTGCTCCCCCACTGCCGCTTCAACGACGCCGTGACCTCGGCCCGTTGGGACGACGACACCGCCACCTGGACGCTCACCACCGAGTCGGGCGCCGAGGTGACCGCCGATGTGGTGATCAGCGCACTGGGCATGTTCAACGACGTGCCCTTGCCCGACATTGAGGGCTTGGGCGACTTCGAGGGCAAGACCATTCACTCGGCCCGGTGGGACTGGGATCACGACCTCAGCGGTGAGACCGTCGGCGTGATCGGCTCGGCAGCCAGCGCGGTGCAGCTCGTCCCCGAGATCGCCCTCGAGGTGGGCCAGCTCCACGTGTTCCAGCGCACCGCCAACTGGGTGCTGCCCAAAGAGGACGACCCCTACACCGCCGAGGAGATGGCGGCCCGCCAGGCCGATCCCAGCATCGTGGTGGCCCGCCGCGACGAGCTGTTCGAGCAGGTGGACACCGGCATGGCCTTCAAAGACCCCGTGAGGCAGGCCGAGATGGAGGACATCGGCCGCCGAGCCCTCGAGGCGGTGACCGATCCCGAGCTGCGGGCCAAGCTCACCCCCACCCACATGTGGGGCTGCAAGCGCCCGCTGTTCCACAACGAGTACTTCACCACCTACAACCGCTCGAACGTGGAACTGGTGACCGACGCCATCGAGCGCATCACCCCCAAGGGCGTTCTCACCGTGGACGGCAACGAGCGGGTGATGGACACCATGGTGCTGGCCACCGGCTTTTCCACCACCAAGTACCTCTCGGCCATCGAGGTGACCGGCCGGGGAGGCCTGGACATCGAAGACGCTTGGAACGACGGCGCTACCGCCTACATGGGCATCACTACTGCCGGGTTCCCCAACCTGTTCATGCTGTACGGCCCCAACACCAACAACGGCTCGATCATCACCATGATCGAGTACCAGGTGGACTACGCCCTGGCCCACATCCAGCGCCTGGCCGCCGAGCGCCTGGCCTGGGTGGACGTCAAGTCCGAGCCCATGGACCGCTACAACGAGTGGGTGCAGGAGGGCATCTCCGAAATCCGGCCGTGGAACGCCAGCTGCAACGGCTACTACCGCAGCCCCAGTGGCCGCATCGTCACCCAGTGGCCCCACAACATGACCACCTTCAAAGACCAAACGGCCGCCATCGACGAAGACGCCTTCGAGGTAGCTTCTTTGCCCGCGGACTGAATCTCAGTCAGAGCTCATCAAGCGACCACCGAGATCAACAGGGGGCAATGCGAATGACCGGAAGACTGGAAGGAAAGGTGGCGCTTATTACCGGCAGCGCCCGGGGACAGGGCGAGGCGGAGGCCCGACGGTTCGTGGCCGAGGGGGCCAAGGTGGCCATCACCGACCTGCGCGACGTGCTGGGCGAGCAGCTGGCCGCCGAGCTGGGACCCGACACCTTCTATCAGCAACTCGACGTGACCCGGGAGGACGACTGGGACGCGGCGGTGGCCGCCACCGTGGAGCGGTTCGGCAAGCTGGACATTCTGGTGAACAATGCCGGGATCGGGGCGTTCGGCACCTTGGAGGGCCTTGACCTCAAGACCCATCACGAGATGACCGACATCAACCTCCACGGCGTGTACCTGGGGATGCGGGCGGCCAAGGCTGCCCTGGTAGCCACCGGCAACGGGGCCATCGTGAACATCTCCTCTATCGACGGCATCGTGGGCGTGCTGGGCATGACCAGCTATGCCGGCACCAAGTTCGCGGTCACCGGCATGACCCGCTCCGCGGCCATCGAGTTGGGACCCCTGGGAGTACGGGTCAACTCCATCCACCCCGGCGTGATCAACAGCCCGATGGTGCAGGAGGCCCCGCCCGAGACCCTGGCCCGGCTCAACCGCTTGATGGACATGCAGCCCATCAAGCGCATGGGCGAACCGGACGAGATCGCCTCGCTGGCCCTGTTCTTGGCCAGCGACGAGG
This sequence comes from Candidatus Poriferisocius sp., assembly GCF_965204015.1. Taxonomy (GTDB): domain Bacteria; phylum Actinomycetota; class Acidimicrobiia; order Acidimicrobiales; family Bin134; genus Poriferisocius. Next base: position 1,058,445 of record NZ_OZ241965.1, read on the forward strand.
CCAGCTACATCACCGGCGCTCAGTTCGTGATCGACGGTGGACACCTGGCCGGGCCGTGGCGGGAGTCGTTCGAGGAGTAGGGAAGACGAAGCCATGACCGACACCCTGCCCGCTTTCGACCCCCACAACCCCGACTACTTCGTAACTGGTCTGCCCTTCGACCTGCTGGCCGAGCTCCGCCAGCAAGGACCGGTGGCCAAGACGCCGCTGGGCTATTACCTGACCCGCCGTCAGGAGGCCGATGAGTTGTTGTACGCGGTGGACACTTACGGCTCCGACATGACGCCGGGCACCGGGCTCACCGGCGTGGAGGAAGTGCCCGAGGAGCAGCTGTTCCTCCCCGAGATCGACGAGCCGGTCCACGGGCAGATCCGCCGGCTGTACAACTCGGCACTGGGACCGCACCGCACCATGAGGATCCAGCCGTTCGTGCGGGAGACCTGCGAGGCGCTGCTGGACGCGCTGGTGGATGAAGAAGTCTCAGACCTGCACGCCAACTACGCCGTGCCCATACCCTGCGAGGTGATCGCCCACATCATCGGCCTGCCCGAGGGCGGCGCCGACAAGCTGAAGGTGTGGTCATCGGACGGCTCGGTCATGTTCCGGGCGGTATGCCCGCAGTACGCCCCCGATGGCCCGCCCATCACCGGCTATCTGAAGGACCTGGTGGCCCAACAGCGCCTGGCCGACGAGCCCAGCTCCCACACCTACAAGGTGTTCCTTGACGCGGAGATCGAGGGCGAGTCGCTCAGCGACACCGTGATCGCCCATCAGCTTCAGACCATGGTGCTGGGCGGGGTGCACACCACCCGAGGGCTGCTGGCCCACTCCATGCACCGGCTCATCGTGGAGCCCGACACCTGGGCCGCCCTGGAGGCCGACCGGGAGCTGATCCCGGTGTTCGTGGAGGAGTCGCTCCGCCATGACTCCCCGGCCCCCCGAGTGGCCCGGCGATGCCTGAAGGACACCTCCTTGGGCGGAGTAGACATGAAGCAAGGCGATTGGGTGGAGGTGGGATTAGCCTCAGCCAACCGCGACGACACTCAATACGAAGACCCCGAAGACTTCCGCCTCGACCGCCCCGACCCCTTGAACCACGTGGCCTTCGGCGCTGGCGCCCACGTCTGCCCCGGCGCCAGCCTGGCCCGCCTCGAAGGAGTCACCGCCATTGAGACCCTCCTCGACCGCGTCGCCGCCCTCACCCCCGTCGACGGCTTCCAATACCCACCCCTCCCCGCCAACCTCGCCTACAGCGACCTCCCCACCCAAATCACCTGGCGCTAGCCCCGACCGTCGGCCTCGGGTCGGACACCTTCGGCTGTTGCATGACCACTTGCCTCTGGTTTATTTCTAGATAAACTACAAATTGCTGGAGGTGTCCAATGACGATTGCCGACTCGAAACGTTCCGCTGATTTCGAGACAGTCGAAGACGTACTCGACGGGTTCGATCTCACTCCCACCGAACGATCCCAAATCGAGGCCAGAACCTCTGAACTGCTTGCCCTGGATGCCTGCCTCAAGGAACTCCGAGTCGCCGCTGGCGTCAGGCAAAAGGACGTGGCGCAAGCAATGGGAGTCACCAAGTCTTCGGTCGCCCAACTCGAAGCCCGCGGCCTAGCCGATGCCAAACTCAGCACTCTCGCCCGGTACTTTGCCGGACTCGGATACAGGCTCGACTTCGCACTCACCCCTATCGAAGCCTGAATCCACATATCGCCAAAGGAGCTCCCCAACAAGGGAGTCATCCTGGGCCCCCGAAACCATCACAGGTTTCTAAAATTCCGGCCACAGGACCGATCGGGAGAGGTAGCTTGTGTGTATGCAACTGGACAGGATTACCGTCAATCCTGAACGCATGGGTGGTTTGCCCTGCATCAGAGACCTCCGGGTAACAGTTGCCATGGTGCTTGGACAGCTAGCCGCTGGAAGAACTCGTGATGAAGTACTGGCCGACTATCCCTATCTTGAGCCAGAGGACATCACAGCAGCACTCGAATTTGGCGCTGCCCGCGTGAACGAACGGGAACTCCCAGCCGCCCACCCGGCGTGAGAATCCTCATCGATGCCAACCTTTCCCCGCAAGTAGCACAAGCCCTCCGCGTCGCTGGACACGAAGCTCAGCACGTCAGCCAGTTGGACATGTTGACTGCATCTGACGAGACGATTCTCAAATGGGCGGCCGAGCACGACAGCACCCTCATTACGGCTGACTCTGACTTTGGAGCGCTTCTCTCAATCCGTCGTGCTAACAGCCCTTCAGTCGTCCACCTGCGGGGAGTGGCCGACCAACCCCCGGATGTTCATACCGCGCTGCTCGTCGAGAACCTTCCAGCGATTGAGGAAGCCCTAGCCAAAGGGTCGATCGTGTCCCTCAGCCCGACTCGCATTCGAATCCGCGACCTCCCAATCTGAAGCACAACATCCGCCTACCCCAGTCAGGGTTCCAGCGGTTGTAGGGGATTACTTGAGGGGCGGGGCGGACGGCGGTGTTCATGGTGTAGGCAACTGGTGGCGTTCGAAAGTTCCATCATGATGTTGAATGATCGCGACATCGCCGTTGGCTACAACACGTGCCCAACCATCTAGCCACTCATCCATGTACGCATATTGAGTGGATTCCAGCCTCCTCCAATTTGTTCCGTCGGGGTCAATAACCCACCAACGGTTGACACTGCCATCTTCCATAACCTGCTCATCCACCCCAGATACAAAAATCAACTCCCCAATCTTCCGCAATGACCAGAGGAATATTGGTGTTTCTTCGGAATCCTCACGTGATCGGGTTTCCTCTGGCGTTTCAATCTCTTCCCACTCGTAGCCATTGCGAGAGAAAAACATCCTCTGATAGCCACTCCATAGCGGCGAATACCCTGCCATATATGGAATGGTCAATGCAATATACCCATCTCCAGTACCTATAATTTCACAGCAAATCTTGCGGGAGATATATGGCAACTCGATCCAATTCTCTGTATTCACATTCGGAACATCTGTACCCCAGATATGTGGCCATACCCATCCGGAAAAGTTTGGACTCTGCAAATAAGGCTTGTTGCTGTAGAGGTCACTTCCGTATTGTTGGAATATATCGCCATCTATACCTAGTTCCTCCCAAGGCACGAGGCGGGTATTGCTCCCGCCATCTTCCAAATACCACGTAATAAACATACCCTCTTGTGATTCAAGCGGACTGCCTATACGCACCGCTTCCTGGAAAATATCATCCGGTACTAAGATCCACATATTGATAAGCGCAGTAACAGTAACCCCAACAATCCATCCATTTGGCCCCAATGCAATGTTTTCGAGGTCCGCGGATACTTCTAATCGAGGATGTAGACGTTCTGGCCTATGAAATGGAACCTCTGACGTTTCCCATTCGACCAAGTCCCTTGTGATTGATACAAGTGCGCTCCCTTCCTGCTGGATCCCAACAAGAAGAATATCTCCATTAGTAGTCAAAACAAGTGGAGGGGAAAACGCCTCACCTCCGTAGATTGCGAGTGGTGGAGCATCGACTGGCAGGGAAAGGCGCTCTGGTGTTGTCCAATCAATACCATCGGGTGACCGTCTTTCAAGTAAGTACGGCACTCCATGCATAGAAGGAAACCACCATACCGTCCACGCTCCAATACCACTTTGTATTTCTACTTCACATGGGTCGATGACTTTCGGATAGCCAACTTGGAGGAATCCAGCTTTCCAAGGAACAAACCATGCATGTCTACCGATTGAATCAAGAGTCGCTCCGTCCAATTCGCTTTCCTCGCTTGAGGTTGTCTGAGTTATGAGATCCTGCAAATAAGCGATCGAAGCAGGCTTGTCACAACTGATTTTGTTGACGAAAGGCTCTTGATCTGAGACTTGATGGCTGGGAAGCACATTTATTGCCCAATATTCGTTTGCCAAAATACGAGCTTCGATTTGCGAGGGAATTTCTGGGTGTTCAAGAACGAAACCAGAAGCGGTCGGATCCGGGGTCGGAGGTGGAGGTGGAGGAACCACCGCGGTCGGATCCGGGGTCGGAGGTGGAGGTGGAGGAACCACCGCGGTCGGATCCGGGGTCGGAGGTGGAAGAGCCGTCGGCGTTGATGTCGCATCCACTGAGGTCTTTGGGGCGGGGACAGTCGGCGTTGGCTTCGCCTCAATTGTCGTTTGAACCGTGCCAGCTTCAACGGTGAGCGAAGGGAACTGGGTTACCTCGTTGGGCGAACTGCCACATCCAACGAGACCTGCGGCAAAGATGCCAAGGGCGCCCAGAGTTACCCCCGCACACGAGGATCGGCGCTCCAGCACACGACTCGGGTCGTGGCGTATCAGACTCTCCATAGACCTACCGATCTGCTCCTCCCAATGTATAGACGCACAGAAGCATCAATCGGTTCCATTGGTACCAAGCGTCACCAGCCTCAACACCCCGCTGGCTAGTCCCAGGCGGGGTTCCAGTGGTTGTAGGCGGTTACTTCTGCTGCGGGGTGGCGGAGGGCGGGGCGGAAATCGGTGCCGATGGTGTAGGCAACGGGGAAGAGGCCGGCTTGGATGTGGGTGTCGTAGGGGATGCCGAGGAGATCGGCCATTTCCTGCTCGCGGTGCAGGTGGATGGTGGTCCAAGCGCTGCCCATGCCCCGGCTGCGCAGCGCCAGCATGAAGCTCCAGACCGAGGGGATGATCGAACCCCACTGGCTGGCGTGATGGAAGGTCTTGGCCTGGTCGCTGCGCAATACGCCGAACCGGTCAGCCAGCACCGGGATCAGCATCGCGGGAAGGCGGTGCATGTTGTCGCGCAGGTAGGCCACCGACTCTGACATCTGCTCGGCTCGTACGGTCTGGCGCTCGTAGTGCTCTAGCCCGGCGGCGATGTCGGCTGAGTACTGGGCCATGGCGGCCCGGTAGATCTCCGACGCCTGCCCGATCACATCTGGATCGTCGAGCACGATCCAGTGCCACCGCTGCTGGTTCGAGCCCGTCGGCGCCTGCAACGCCAGATCCAGGCACTCCTCGATCACCGACCGCTCTACCGGCCGCTCCAAGTCCAACCGCTTCCGCACCGCCCGAGTGGTGGTCAGCACTTCATCTATGGTCAGCGTCATAGGGGCATCGTACGATCATCGCCATGAGCGATGCGGTGCGGGCGATGGTGCAGGTGGGGCCGGAGCGGTTGGAGATGCAGGAATTTGGGCGGCCCCGGGTGGGCGACGACGACGCTCTGCTGCGGATTGAGGCGTGTGGGATTTGCGGTACTGACGTTGAGACTTTTTCGGGCAGTTCGCTGATGAACTATCCGGTGATTCCCGGGCATGAGCCGGTCGGGGTGATCGAGGAGATCGGCGAGCGGTACGCGGCTCGCTGGGGGTTGAAACAGGGCGACCGGGTGGTGGCCGAAGCTGCTTACGGGTGTGGTCGCTGTCTGGCCTGCCTTGACCAGCAGATGTGCCGGGTGGCGCCCGGTAACCACGGCTTTACCCCCACTGGCCGGACTCCCGCCCTGTGGGGCGGTTACGCCGAGATGATGTATCTGGCTCCAGGATCAGTTCCCCACAAGATCGACAGTTCAATTCCGCCTCGCATTGCCGCGCTTTACAACCCTCTGGGGGCGGGCTTCGCTTGGGCGGTGTCGGCCCCCAACCTGCGCTACGGCGACACCGTCACTGTGCTCGGCCCCGGTCAGAGGGGTTTGGCCTGCGTGATTGCGGCGGCGGCCGCGGGGGCGTCGGCCATCTTCGTCACCGGATTGGGATCACAAGACGCCCACAAATTGGCCCTGGCTGCCGAGTTCGGGGCCGATGTGACCATCGATGTGGAGACGGAAGACGCAGTAGAGCGAGTGCTGGCCGAAACCAACGGCAGGGGCACCGACATTGTGGTGGACACCACCCCGCACGCCACCCAGCCGGTGGTGGATGCGGTGTCCATGGCCCGCCTCGGAGGCACCATCGTGCTCGCCGGCCTCAAAGGCCACGGAGTGGACGGCTTCCCGTCCGACGCCGTGGCCATGCGCTACCAAACCGTCATCGGGGTGCGCACGGTTGACTTCCACAGCTACCGGCAGGCGGTGCGTCTCATCGAGTCGGGGACGCTGCCGGTAGAGCGCCTCCACACTCACCATTTCCCACTGGAACAGGCCGCAGATGCCGTGCAGACCCTCGTCCAAGCAGGCATTGCCAAAGCCGTCTCTATTACCGTTGAACCCTAGACACCCCCCAAATCACCACAGAGGAACACCGTGAACCCCGACGACCTCATTCTGATCAGCGTTGACGACCACATCGCCGAACCGGCGGACATGTTCGAGGGCCACGTGCCCGACAAGTACAAGGAGCACGCCCCCAAGGTGGTCACCGACGAGAACGGACGGGAGCAGTGGTACTACGGCAAGCTGCCGGGCCGGAATCTGGGGTTGAACGCGGTGGCCGGCAAGCCCCGGGAGCACTACAACATCGACGCCAGCCGCTACGACGAGATGCGACCCGGCTGCTACGACGTACACGAGCGGGTGCGGGACATGAACGCTGGCGGCCAGTTGGCCGGGCTGAACTTCCCCAACTGGACTGGATTCTCCGGCCAGGTGCTCAACGAGGGTCCCGACCCAGACCTCAACGACATCATGATCAAGGCCTACAACGACTGGCATATCGACGAGTGGGTGGGGGCCTACCCGGACCGGTTCATCCCCTGCGGAATCCTGCCCCTGTTCGACGTCGACCGGGCAGTGGCCGAGGTGAAGCGCCTGGCCAGCAAGGGATGCCACGCGGTGACCTTCTCGGAGAACCCGGCGATGCTGGGCATGCCTTCGATCCACTCCGGGGCATGGGACCCGCTGTTCGCGGCGTGCAGCGACTTGGGCACCGTGCTGTGCTGCCACCTGGGTTCATCGTCTCGCTCGGTGGGCGCTTCGGCCGACGCTCCCCCCAGCGTGCCCATGACGCTGTCGTCGGCGCTCACCATCTCCACGCTGGTGGAGCTGGTGTGGGCCGAGTTCTGGGACCGCTTCCCCGACCTCAAGTTCTCGCTCACCGAAGGCGACATCGGCTGGATCCCCTACTTCCTGTGGCGGGCCGAGCACGTGCAAGACCGCCACTCGGGCTGGACCAAGCACGAGTTCGGCATCGACGGCAGCCCCACCGGCGTGTTCCGCAACCACATCCTGTGCTGCTTCATCAACGACCGCATCGGGGTGAAGCTGCTCGATGAGTTCAACGTGGACAACCTCTGCTGGGAGTCGGACTACCCCCACTCCGACGGCACCTGGCCCCAGGCTCCCGAATACGTGGCCAAGCTGATGGGCGAATTGCCCGAAGACGTGGTGGCCAAGATCACCCACCAAAACGCCATGCGCCACTACCGATTCGACCCCTTCGCCCACCGCCCGCCGGAGAAGTGCACCGCGGCCGCGCTGAGGGCCGAGTCCCCCGACGTGGACGTGGTGACCCATGTGGGCCGCCCGGCCGATGAGCGCGACGCCGAGTTCTGGAACCGCATCCAGACCGGCGGCTGGAAGCGCGAATAGTCGACCGCTAACCGACGCGGCGGTAGTTGGCGATGGTCACTGCGGTGGCGAAGCGCCGACGGCACTGCGTTCGGATGTAGCGGGCGGCGGCCGAGTTCAAGGAGCGGGCCGCCCGGCGAGCCTTTCGGTCGAACACGTCGGCCTCAGCCCGAATGGCGTCGGCAGTGAGCCGTGAATCGACCCGCACAGCCAGCTCTCGCAGTCGGTCAACCTCGACCCGGACGAACTTTCTCGTGCAAGTGCCTGTCCCGTGAGCTGCCTGGATGGCCTCCCACAGTCCTTCATAGGTGTCGGCAATGTCGTCGAGCGTCTCAGGACCCAGGTTCTGGGGAAAAGCCTGCAATTTCAACTCTGGCGACATCAGGGGCGGATTTCTTACTAGATCGGGCAAGAGCCGATCAGAAGGGGATGAGGGAGCGCTAGGGAACAGCGGGCAGCCTACGCGCCGCTCTGATCGCTCAGGCCAACGGAAGGGCGAAGAAGGTGATGGCCACGTAGTGAACGGCCACCGCGGCGATGACCAACAGATGGAAGATCTCGTGGTAGCCGAACCAGCGCGGCCATGGATCAGGACGGCGGAAGGCATAGATGAGGGCGCCCAGGGTGTACAGGCCTCCGCCGATGAACAGCAGCGTTGACCCGGCTACGCCCATGTTGCGCCAGATGTCGCCAATGACCAGCAGCGCGGCCCACCCGACGATCGGGTAGGGGGCGACCAACACCCAACGGGGAGCGTGGAGCCATATCAACCTACCGAAGACGCCGAGGGCGGCGCCCGACCACACCACGCTCAGGACAAGGGTTGCTGAACCGGTTCCAAGCGCAAAGAAGCCCACCGGGGTGTAGCTGGCCGCGATGAACACGAAGATCATCGAGTGGTCCAGGCGGCGAAATGTCTCTTTCACCCTTGGGGTCCAGGTGCCTGCGTGGTAGGCCGCGCTCACTCCGAAGATGAAGACCACGGCGATGGCATAAACCGCTACAACCGCCCGGTCGGCGCCGCCCGGACCCAAGGCGACGACAATGGGACAGAGAACCGTGGCGGCCACCGCGGCCAGCGCGTGAGACCAGCCCCGAAAAACCGGCTTGGGAATAAAAGATCTGGCAACCGTCAGACGGCCACCCTACACGGGTGCCGCCCCGAATAGAGCTAGCTGCCTAGTTCAGCAGCCTCGTACTCCAATAGACGGCCGAACAAATCCCGCAGCTCAGACCGCCGAGAGCGGTCGTTGGCCAGGTTGACCAGCTCGTGAGGGTCTTCAGCCAGGGAATACCACTCGTGATCGTGGTCGTCGAAGTCGGCGTCGGTGTCGAACAGCTTTGGCTCGGGGGCGGGGTTGCCGGTGCGGTCGATGCCGCCGCCCACGCCGTAGTACCGGGCGTATTTGGTCTCGCCGTCGAAGAAGCCCCGCACCGCATAGCGGCTGTGGCGCAGCAGCTCCGACTGGGCGCTGTCCTGGCTGAACAGCACATAGTCGCGCACCGATGTCGACGGATCGGCCAGCGATGGCGTGAGGTCTTTGCCCGACAGGGTGGGCGAACTGTCGACGTCCACCCCGCCGAGCGCGGCGATGGTGGAGGCCAGGTCCACGTGGGTGGCCAGCGCATCGGTGGACGCACCCTGCGGGGTGAGTCCAGGGGCCTTGACGATGAGTGGCACCCCCATGACCTCCTCGTACACGCAGGGCAGCTTGGCCCGCAGCCCGTGCGATCCGCAGGCGTCGCCGTGGTCGGAGGTGTAGATGACCACAGTGTCGTCGTAAGCCCCGATGTCGTCGAGGGCTCCCAGGATCGAGGTGATGCTGTGGTCGAGCAGCTCGTGCAGCCAGGCGTAGTAGTCGAGTTGGCGAAGCCAGGAGTCGACATCGTCGAGGGCCATGTGGCCCACCATGTGCTCGCGATTGCGGACATGGCGCCAGGCCCGCTGGACCTCGGGCTTGGTATGGAGGTCGTCGTCGAAGTTGTCGGGCAGTTGGGTGAAGTAGCGGGGGTAGATCTCTTCTAGGGGTTCAAGATCGACCTTGCCGCCCAGCATGTGCTCGTGGAGGAAGTTGAACAGGGGTACCAAGTCGGGATGGGCCTCTTGGTATGTCGGATGGTCGAGGGGATACCACATGATGTCGTGGGGGTTCACCAGCGCCACGGTGAGGAACCACGGGCCGGCTGATGGATCGGCACCGTGGGTTTGCAGCCAGTCCACCGCTTGGTCGGCGATCACCGGGTCGAAGTGCCGCCCGGTCCACGGCCCGCCGACATAGTGGCGGTCGTCACCCTGCCAGCCGCTGTAGCCGAAGGCCTCCATGTCGGGCATCGGCTCGTGGGTGAGGTGGTATTTGCCCAGGTAGGCCGATTCGTAGCCCACCTCTCGCATCAGCCGTCCCACGGTGGGAATGGCCGGGTCGAGCGCCGTGTGGGCCGGGAAGCTCACGTTGTCCACCACGCCGTGCTCGGCCAGGTAGCTGCCGGTATACAGGCTGGCCCGAGAAGGCGAACACGGCGACGAGTGGGTGTAGTAACGGTTGAAGTCCAGGCCGTCGCGGCGCAGCCGGTCGTGAGCGGGCATATCGACCACCCCGTCCAGCCATGGGTTCCGGCGCTCCTCGTCGGACACGATCAACAAGATGTTGGGCTGAATAGTTGACATGGCAGTTACCCTCCGTAGGTTTCCCGGAGTTCCTTCTTGAGCACCTTGCCCACCGGGTTGCGGGGCAGTTCGTCGACGATCTCGAGTTGCTCGGGGATCTTCTGGTTCATCAGCCCGACTTCCTTGCAGTGCTCGACCATCTCGCCGAAGCCGAATGACCGACCGGCCATGGGCGCCACCACCGCGCAGCACCGCTCCCCCGACACCGCATCGGGCAGGCCGATGACGGCCACATCGGCCACACTGGGATGGGAGAACAGCACGTCTTCCACCTCTTTGGCCGAGATGTTCTCTCCCTTGCGGATGATCACATCCTTCTTTCGTCCGACGATGGTCACGAACCCCTCGTCGTCAACTTCAGCCAGGTCGCCGGTGAAGAAGAACCCGTCGTCGTCGAAGGCGGCCTCGTTCAAGGCCTCGTCCAGATAGCCCCGGCACAGCGTCGGGCCCTTGAGCAGCAGCTCTCCGTCGATCAGCTTCCAGTCGGTGTCGTCCAAGATCCGACCCTCGGTGCTGGCCAGCTTGTCGTCGGGATCATCGAGGAAGCAGTAGGTGACGATGGGGCATTCGGTGAGCCCGTAGCTGGAAATGATCCCCACCCCTCCCATCTCGTTCTTGACCTCCATGTGTAGTCCAGCCGGCTTGGGGGCGCCCCCGCCGATGGCCGCCCGCATCTCGGGGAAGATGGGCTGGTCGGGGGTCTTGCGCTGCTCGGCCAGAAAGGCGATGAAGAACGGGGTGCCCGAGCCGGCCAGAGTCAGGCCGTGCTCCCGGAAAAAGCGGGTGTCGGCTTCGGGGTTGAAGCTCTCCACCATCAACATAGGAGTGCCGCACACCAAGGTGGCGATGAGCAGGCTGATACCGCCGATATGGGTGTAGGGAAAGGCCAGGGGCCACACGTCGTCGGCCCGCAGCTCCAGGTTCTCCCACACATGGCGGGCGGCAGCGATCACCGAGTCGTCGCCGTGCTTGGCCCCTTTGGGGTCGGCGGTGGTGCCCGACGTGTAGTAGATCCACCGCACCGGGAGCCGTCCGCTCTCATCGAGGGGGGCCTCGAATGGGGCAAGGGTGTTGGGATCGCCCTGGGGAAGGTCGCCGTCACACACCAGCACGTCGCAGTCCTCGGTGTTGGCCACCACGGTGTTGGCCATGGCCTGGTAGTCGAAGCCTCGCCACACCGACGGCACCACCAGGAGCCGGGCCCCGGTTTGGCGGACCACAAAGCCCACCTCCCGCTCCCGGTAGATCGGGATGATCGGGTTCTGGACGGCCCCCAACCGAGCCAACGCGGCCGACAAGATGAGCGACGCCCGCCCGTTGGGAAGCTGCCACGACACCCTGGTGTCGGCGGTGATACCCAGGGCAGCCAGCCCCGCGGCGGCCCTTTCTGCGGAATCCCGGAACCCGGCGAAGGTCATCACCGTGCCGTCGTGCTCGATGGTGAGCGGGGAGTCGGGGGTGGCGGCGGCCCGGGCCTCGATCGCCTCCCAATAGGTTCTGGGGTTTCCTATCACCGGGTCATTCTCCCAGGTCGGTGGTCGGGGTCTCGAAGCCCACCAGCAGTTCCACCAGCTGTCCGGCCGGGGTGCGAATCATCACCGCTACGTCCCATAGGCGGGTGTCTTCCAGCACCTCCCCACCGTGAGCTCTCACTCGCTCCAGCGCGGCATCCATGTTGGCGACGTTCAGCGAGAGGTGGGTGAGACCGGGCTCGTTCACCACCCGGGCCGGTCGATCCACCAGACCGGCGCCGCGGAATTGCAAGAGCTCAAGCACAAAGTCGCCCTTGCGCAGATACACCGCCCGCAACCCGGGCTTCTCCATCCGCAAGAGCTGGCCGGTCGACGCGTCGTCGGCATCCAGCGCCCCCACTCGCTCGAAGTCCAGCGCTCCAGTCCAGAAATCAACTTCGGAGTCCAAGTCGGCCACCGCCAGCCCCACATGGTTGACCTTCTCGCTCATCGAGGCTCACCCCCCATCGGCCATGCAGCGTAGGCTGGCAGCAGGTCGCCCGACGAGAAGAACGAACGCAGTGCTATAGCTAGTCGCGGTCGAGGCCGTAGGCGGCGGCGGAGACTCGCTCGTATTGGTAGGGGGCCCACTGGGAGGTGTCGAAGGCCGGTTCGGGGTTGTCGCCCAGGATGGTGACCCGGCTGATGGCCCGGGCACCGTCGAAGTCGTTCACCGCGAAGTGCTGGGTGGCCCGGTTGTCCCAGATGCCGATGGTTCCCTCGCTCCAGCTGTAGCGACAGGTGAAGTCGGTCTTACAGGCGTGGGCGGTGAGCAGGTCCAGCAGCGACTCCGACTCGTCCCGGCTGAGTTGGGGGATACGCCGGGTGAACTGCTTGTTCACGTACAGCGACGGTCGACCAGTGCGGGGGTGGCGGCGCACCACCGGGTGCTCGGCCTTGTGGTCGGGCTGGCCGTAGTTGGCCGCGGTGTGGATGGCGGTGAGCCCGTTGATCATCTGCTTCATGGGCTCGGCCAGGGTCTCATAGGCCTTGTACATGTTCGACCACATGGTGTCACCGCCCGCGGGGGGCATGACCATGGCGTTGAGCACCGAGCAGATGGGCGGAGAGTCCTCGAACGTGCAGTCGGTGTGCCACACGTCGGCCACATAGCCCGACTCCCCCTTGAGCACCACGATCTCGGGATGGTCGTCGTCCAGCTTGGGGATGTAGGGGTGGATCTCCGGCTCGCCGAATCGGATAGCGAACGCCCGGTGCTCGTCGGGGCTGAGGTGCTGGTCGGGGAAAAACAGCACCAGGTGCTCGTCCAGCAGCTCTTGGATGAGGGCGAACTCAGCATCGGATACCGAAGCCAGCGATAGCCCCCGCACCTCGGCACCCAGCGCGCCCGCTACCCGGCGCACGTCCAGATCAACAGCATCGATGACAGCCATGGCCGCAGCCTACTCTAGAGAAATGTCTGATCGAGATGCCCTGGCCGACCTCGCCGCCGATTACGCCCGCTGCGTGGACCGAGGCGATCCCGAGGGGGTGGCGGCCTGTTTCGCTCCCGACGGGGTGCTGCGCCGAGTGGACTTGCCTACTGGGGGGACGATTCTGAGCGAGCGAACAGGGCGAGAGGAGATTGCCCGGGCCATCTCCCGGATGACCTACGACGCCACCTTTCACTTCCTCGGCCAGCAGCAGACCGAGATCTCCGGCGACACCGCAACTGGGGAGACCTACTGCATTGCCCATCACTTGACGGTCCCCGACGACGGCACTCCGGCCACCGACTTCATCATGTTCATCCGCTATCACGACCAATTCGTCCGCCTCGACGAGGGCTGGCGATTCGCCGCTCGGGAGCTCCAGATCGACTGGACCGAGAACCGTTTGGCCGAAGGCGTTTAGCAACCGATGGACGACGTCGCCCGACTGCTGGCCTATGAAGAAATCCGGCAACTCGCCTCCCGATACGCGGTGGCGATCGACCGGCGAGATCTCGACGCCCTCGTCGAGCTGTTCATCGACGACGTGCGGGTAGGTCGGGACAGCTATGGCCGGGACGCTCTGCGAGCCAACTTCGAGGAGTCGCTAGGGGCCATCGGCCCGTCGATCCTGAATATCGGCACCCACCAGATCGACCTCATCGACGACGACCACGCCACCGGCCACGTGTACTGCAAGGGGGAGATCGCCGACGGCGATCGCTGGATCCACCAGGCCATCCGCTACGACGACACTTACGAGCGCCGCGACGGCCATTGGTACTTCGTGCGCCGCCTCCACAAGCTGTTCTACGGTGCCGAAGTGGGGGTGAACCCGCTGGGCCTGCCCCCGGCCAATTGGCCCGAGAACCCCGACGGCCTCGGCACCCTCCCCTACGAAGAAGCTTCTTGGCAGGCCTTCAACGACCGCTAGCCCACAGGGCGAAAGCCCAGCAGGGTGGTGTTGTCGATGTCCTCGTAGGCGGCCTCCACGGCCATTCCTACGGCGACGTCGCCGACCTCGCAGTCCACCATGTTGCCCACCAGGCGGGGGCCTTCGTCGAGGTCCACCAGGGCAATGGCAAACGGGATGCGGCTGGCCAGGGCAGGGTCGTGGCCGGCCCGGTCAACGGTGAAGGAGTACACCGTGCCCTGGCCGCTCAGCTCTTCCCACTCCCAGTCGTCGCCCAGGCAAACTGGGCACCGGCCCCGGGGGTAGAAGAAGTATCCGTGGCGGGGGCAGCGCTGAAGCACCAGCCGATGCTCCCGCAGGCCGTCGAAGTACGGCGCGGTGATGGGGGTGGGGGAGGGCAAGGGTCGGCCGTCGGTGGAGAAGTGGACCATCAGGCTCCCTCCAAGATGAGGGCCACCTGCTCGGCCAGCATTCCCCCGGTGCCGTTGGCGTAGGCGATGTTGCAATCGGGCACCTGGCGCTCACCGGCCCGGCCCTGCACCTGGCGCACTGCCTCGGTGATGTGGCTCATGCCCCCACCCAGCCCGGCCTGGCCCATGCCCAACTGGCCGCCGTGGGTGTTGAGGGGCCAGTCGCCGTCGTAGCGCAGGCTGTGCTCGTCGATGAACCGCCCGCCCTCGCCCTTCGGGCAGAACCCGGCATCCTCGATGGTCAACAGCACGGTGATGGTGTAGCAGTCGTACATGGAGGCCATGTCCACTGCGTCGCGCGACACCCCGGCCATGGCGAACGCCCGGTCGGCGGCCAGCCGGATGGGGGTGTCAACGATGTCGGGGGCATAGGTGATGCTCTTGTGGGTGAGGTGCTCGCCGTAGCCGCTCACGTACACCGGTCGGTGGGGACACCGGGCGGCCCGCTCGGCGGTGGTCACCAACACCGCCGAGCCGCCGTAGCACGGCATGACGATCTCCAACAGCTTCAGCGGATCGGCAACGTAGCGGGAGCTCATCACGTCGTCGACGGTGATGGGCTTTCCGTAGAACACCGCCATGGGGTTGGCCTGGGCGTTGTAGCGAGAGTCCACCGCCACCTTGGCCAGGGTCTCCTCGCTCACGCCGTAGGCGGCCATGTAGCGCTGGGCGGCCATGGCGAAGCTGGGGGTGGCGGCCACCAGCCCGGCGGGGATCTCGAACTGCCCCTGGGGCGAGCCCCACACGTCGCCGCCCAGATAGGCCCCCATCTGCATCTTCATGGAGCCGCCATTGGCCCCCGGCTGGGGCGGGACGGGCACCGACGGGGTGAACACCAGCACCGTCTCGCAGATCCCCACCTCGATGGCAGCCGCCGCCCGCCACACCATGCCCGCCGGGGTAGCCCCGCCCAAATCGACCGTCTCATTGAAGTTGCTGCGAATGCTCAAGAACTCCGCCAGCGCCGACGGCGCGAACATCGGCGACTCCCGCAGGCCGTTGATCACCAGCCCGTCCACCTCGCCCTTGTCCATCTCGGCATCGGCCAGCACCTCGGCCGCCAACCGGGCACACGCCTCCATAGTGAACATGGGCTCGTCCCACACCCGCTTCGGCGCCCACTCGGTGAGCCCCACAATCGCCGCCGCTCTCTTTCCCATGCGCCTCACCCTAGTGAGCGGGTCGTCGGCGACTCTGACCCACCGCCTGCATTAGCGGCACAAAGGCTCAAACCGGAAACCGCGCCCGACAAGGCTCTGGAGCGCAGCCTCGAGAGCCAGAACGGTTTGGGTTCGGTCGCCGCCGCCGTCGTGCAACAGCACAATGGCCCCGTCGCGGGCGTGGTCCACGATGTGCTGGGCGATGTCCGCCGCAGGGGGACTGCGCCAGTCGGCGGGATCGACATTCCAAAGGGCGATATCCAGGCCGTGGTTCGCCGCCCAATCGCGGGTGAAGGCGTCGATCGACCCATACGGAGGCCGCAGGCACGACGTGGCCCGAGAACCGAGCAAGTCCTGGGTCCGTCCGACGGTGTCGTCGAACACTTCCTGGGGCAAACCAGCCAAAGCCTCGTGATTCCATGTGTGGTTGGCAACGGTGTGGCCCTCAGCAGTGATGCGCTGAATGATGCCGGGGTATCGCTCGGCCAACGAGCCAATGACGAAGAACGTTGCCCGAGCGCCGTGGCGGGCCAACGCCTCCAGCACTTGCGGGGTGTACCCGGGGTGAGGCCCGTCGTCGAAGGTGAGGTATAGCACCGGCCCGGAACCGCCGGCCGGTGAGGTCGGCACCGAGGTGGGCTCGACGGGCCTTGTCGGGGTGGGAACTGGGGCGGGGCTGTCCCCCAACGGCAGGGCTTCTACATAGAGCCGGTAGTCGACTTGCCCAGCGTGAGTTGAAACCACCGTCACCCTCCACGGGCCGGTGGTGGGCAGGTTGGCGGTCACCGACTGGAACCGCTTGGATGCCGATGTCAGCACGTGATCGTCGAGCCGCACGTCCAGCCACACACCGATGGGGGCTTCGAGGACGGCGGTGAACGCCTGGCCCTCGGATATGTAAGCCGTGTAGGGCTGCCTCTGCTGGAAGTCGATCGACCCGATGAGCGTGCCACCCACGGCGCCTGGCTCGAACCGTATGTCTATCTCAGGCGCCTCGGCCTCGGGAAGCGGGAGGTCTTCTAAAGGCATGGACTCGACTACCGACACCACGGGCTCGAGCCCGGAGATGTCGACATCCAAGGTCTTACGCCGGGAGATAACGGTGAAGGGCTCCTCTGGCTCGCGGTCGAGCAGCGACACCCTCACCAGGCCGTCGTGCACTTCGATGCCCTCCATCACAATGCGGTCGCCCACCAGCACGGGCTGTTTGGCCGCGCCGCCCCGCCCGTCGTCCATCACCGGCACCAGCAGGTGGAACACGCCTGACCCCGACGAACTCAAGGTGATGTGGGCCACCACGTCTTCGAAGCCGTCGTCGTCCAGATCGCCCTGCGCCACTCGGTTTTGGAGCACATAGAGGTCAGTGGAAGCGCCGCCATAGGAGAATTCGGCTCTGCCGCCTTCGAGTTGTATGGACTGGCCGTCCAACTCGAAGGCGAGGCCCTCGAGGTCTTCCCAGTCCACCCCCGTCCGCTCTATCGGCACCGGAGTTGCGGTCGGGGTGGTCGAAGGCTGGCTTGGGGGGTCCTCGGATGCGGTGGAGGCCGGGGTTGTCGGGGTGGGCACCGCAGTAGAGGCTGGCGTTGAACTCGAAGACTCAGGGGAAGGCGCCGCCGACGGAGATAGAGAAGGCGTGGGCGAAGTGGTCTCTGGCGAAGGCGGGCCGTCTTGTCCGCATCCTCCGAGAAACACAGCCAATAGGAGCCCGGCGATGGCGAGTCTGCGAAAGGTCATAGTCAGCTACCGGCAAAGGGGATCGAAGCGGTAGCCCCGGCTGGACAGTTCGCGGAGCGCGATATCGAGGCCGATTACTGTTTGCGAGCGGTCGCCGCCTCCGTCGTGAAGCAGCATGACCACCCCGTCTCGGGCGTAGTCCACGATGTGTTGGGCGACGTCCTGGGCCGAGACCTGGAGCCAGTCTTTGGGACTGGTATCCCATGTGACCACGGTCAAGCCGTGCTCGGCCGCCCAGCCCCGGGTGGACCCGTCCATCGACGCATAGGGGGGCCGCAAACAGGAAGAGCCCCGATCACCGAGCAATGCCTGGGTTCGGCCCACTGTCTCATCAAACTCCTCGCGGGTCAGACCCCCGAGAGCCTCGTGGTTCCAGGTGTGGTTGCCGAGAGTGTGCCCTTCGTCAACGATGCGCTGGGTGGTGCCGGGATAAGCCTCGACCAGCGATCCGACCACGAAGAACGTGGCCCGAGCTCCATAACGGGCCAAAACATCGAGCATCTGGGGCGTGTAGACCGGATGAGGGCCGTCGTCGAAGGTGAGGTACATGACCGGAGCAGACTCGTCGAGAATCGGGGTGGGATTGGGTTCCTCAAAATCGGGCGTCGGTGTCGGCGTCGGTGTCGGCTCCGGCTCGGATTGTGCCGTGGTCGGCGCCGGGGTGACTGGCTCAGGTAGCGTCGTCGTATCGGACTCGGGTTGTGCCGTGGTCGGCGGTGCAATTTGCGGTGTGAAATCGGACTCGGGTTGCGCCGTGGTTTCCCGCTCGGTCGGCACCGGGATCGGCGAGGCAGGCTCGAACGGCGCTTCCGATGGAGAGGGAACCGGCGATACCGAAATTTGCGAAGTAGGGGTGCTTTGGCCGCACCCGGCGAGAAGCACAACCACCGCGAAAGCAGCAGCCGCACGCCGGATCATGCCACCATTCAACTAGTCGACATCGGCAGTTGGGGGGATCCTCCGCTCCAGCAGCGCGTCGTAGCGGACTTGGAGCTGGTTGGCATAGCTGGGCTTGGTGGGGATGAGGAAGTCGCCCGCCCTGATGCCGGCCATGACCGGGCCGACCACATCGGCCGGCGAGATCCCGGTCGCGGTCATCTTGGAAAGCGACTCCACCACGAAGGCGTTGTCCTCGCTCTCATCAGTGCCGTAGCGATCGTCCCTGACCCGGGCGGTGTGGGCGATGGCGGTGTCGATGGCGCTGGGGGTCAGCACCGAGGCGCCGATCTTGGACCCCACCGCGGCCAGGTCCAGCGCCAAGCACTCGGTGAGCGAGAAGGCAGCGCACTTCGACACGACGTAAGGGCTAGAAAACCCACCAGCCACGAACGCGGCCACCGATGCGGTGTTCACGATGTGGCCCTCGGTGTCCTGGGCCATCATCCGGGGCACGAAGGCGGCCACGCCGTTGATGATGCCGTACACGTTCACGCCAAGCACCCAGTCCCAGTCGGCCTGAGTGCGCTCCCACATGAGCCCGGCCTGGAACACGCCGGCGTTGTTGAAGAGCAAGTCGACCTGTCCGAAGGCATCCCACGCGGCGTCGGCCAGCGCCTCGACCGATCCCCGATCGGCAACATCCACCTCGACGGCTACGGCATTGGCCCCGATGGCCTCGACGGTGGCGGCAGCTCCCGCGATATCAATGTCCGCGGCCACCACCTTGGCGCCCTCGGAACTGAACCCGGCGGCCAATGCCGCTCCAATTCCGCTGGCTGCCCCGGTTATCACTGCCACTTTGTTGTCAAAGTCCTGCATGGTCCCATGCTGGCACGGCTTGACCGCCGATGTCGGAGCGGAGAAGCCAGGGGCTATGGGCCAGTTCCTGCTTCAGGCCAGATCTCCGGGTCGTGGACGCCGTCGTCTTCCCGCTCGCAAACAAGGTCGGCGTCTTCGGCCACGAAGGCGTAGATCCGGCAGGCAGCCAGCGCCACCCATTGATTGGTCAGGTCGAAGAACTCCCCCCGGGCGCTCATGACGGCCAGGGCAAACCAGCTGCCGTCAGGGAGCACAATGACACCGGAGTCGATCATCTGCCGGTACTCCGCGGGACAGCAGTTCGGCCGAAGCCAACCCGCCTTGTGCAACGACGATTCGGCCACTTGCGGAGGCAGCCGATCCAGCAAGACTCCGTCGAGGTCTCTCGGGGAGTTCAGCGAATGGGACGTGTCCAGCAGCCACTGTTGAAGGGCTGCGTTCTCATCGGCATCGAGGAGCTCGCCCTTGTACAGCCGCACAAAGAAGAGGGCTAGATCGGCCATGGTGGTGCGGTTGCCCAGGGGATTTTCGGGCTGGAAATTGCTGGCGACCCGATTCGGATCTTGGAAACGCCAAGCCTCCAGCCGGGTGTCAGACAGCTCGGCCACATTCCAGGTCCAGTCGTTCACCGCATCCACTCCCCCGGCCAGATCGATCATCCACCCGCCGGCCAGATTGTCGGACAGGATCAAGGCGGCATTGGCCAGCGGCCTCACCGCCTCCACTCCGGCCGCTTCGAGAGCGGCTGCGGCCCACAGCGGCTTGACCGCGCTGGCCGAGATCCGAGACTCCTTGGGCTCGTAGCCGTAGAGCGTCTCGTCGGGAAGCACCACCGCAATGGAGATCTGCGCGTCGGGGTTCCATTCTTCGGAGATCTTGGCCAAGTCCTCGAACTCTCCAGCCAAGAGGAATTGGAAATCTCCAGCCAGCGAGGCCAAGAACTCCTCTGCGGCCCGATCGGGGGTGGGAGTCGGCTCTGGAGTAGGCGCAACCGTTGCCGTGGCCTCAGGGGTTGACGTGGGCAAGGGGGCAGGCGTCGGCGTATGAGGCGGCTGCGTGGGCACCGCGGTGGGCACCGGAGTCGCAACCGCGGTGGGCGTCGCCTCAAGCTCCACCGACCGCACTTCCAACTCCGTCTCTGGTTCGCTATCGCAGCCCGCGGCCCAGCCGAGCATGGCAAGAGCCAGCAATGCCATACCCAGTGCTTTGGGGCGAAAAAACACACTGCAAGCTACCCGCTTTGGCACAGAATCTGTGGGCAACCCTGGCTTTCTCAGCGGATGTCGTTGACCCAAGTCATGTTGGTGGCCTCGCCAGCCTCAAGCAGAGGGCCGTCGTAGTTGGGGGAGGTCATGACAGAAGCGTCGCGGCGGTAGTTGATGAAATGGACGCCGTCGTCGCTGCTGTAGAGCTTGTAGCGGCGGTCGGCGGCCACCCACAGGGTGTCGCCCTCGCCGACGACTCGTCGCCCCACTCTGATCTCGCCCCGCAGCACGTGGATCAGCTCGTCTTGAGAGTGGCTGTGGGCTGACGACTCGAAGTACTGGGGGCGGTCGGTGGCCAGCAGCCACAGTCGGTTGGTGGGCGATGAGGCGTCGGAGAAGAACCGGGTGCGCTGGGTGTCGTCCACCGTGGCCCACAGCCCGTCGGGGCCGACGACTCGCACTCCCCGGCCCTCGGATTCCGCCGGGCCCCTCAGCCCATGGGCCGGCGGAACAGAATCAGTCGGGCCCACGTGAACAATGGTGGTATCGGATCCCGCAATCGCAGTGGCCGCTACCCCTGCTTCCACCACCATCGCCCCATCGGCGGGGCAGACCCGCCCGTCAACCACCAAACTGCCAGAGCGCACATACACTGCCTCGTCGCCGTGCTCGGTCCCCCACCGCATCTCGGTGCCGGCGGCCAAGTCCGCGGCCACCAGCCACAGGGAGGCCCCGTCGGGGCTCACCAACCGAGCGGTGCAGCCGCCGATGATCTCCACCGTGGGCCTCGGATAGCCCGCGGCCGGTTCGATCTCAACAGCGTGAATGACATCGACTGCGCTCACAGCACCTCATCATCGCGCCTAGCGCGTCGGCGGCGCAGGGAGCGGCGAGTGGATGCCAGCTCGTCAGCCTGGTCCATGGCCGTTTGCATGGCGTCTCGCAAGCGGATGGTGAACTCGTGGCGTTGGTCGGATGACAATCGGCCGTTCTCTAAGTCGGGGGGCAGTAGCGGTTCGGCCACCACGATGGTTATCGGCACCCGGCGGGGGAACTTGGCCCCTGGCGGCATGGCCTCTTCGGTGCCGGCGATGCCCACCGGGAGAACCGGCACCCCTGAGCGGGCAGCGAGGAACGCGGCACCGCCGAAGATCTCCCCGATGTGGCTGCCCGACTGCCGGGTGCCCTCGGGGAACACCAACAACGGCTCTCCCCGCTTCATCAAGTCAGCGGCGGCCTGGAGTGAACGGCGGTCTCCCACCCCCCGATGCACCGGGAACGCGCCCAACACGGCGCTGACCCAGGTACCGACCCCGGCGGGGAACATCTCCCTTTTGGCCAGCGACCGCACGATCCGAGGGCACCGGGAGTTCACCAGCGGAGCATCCAGGTTGGACCGGTGAACCGGGGCGATGATGAATGCCCCCTTTGCCTTCAAGCGCTCGGCACCGACCACCTTGGTCCGCAGCCAGATGAGTCCGATCAGCCAAACCAGCCGGCTCAGCAACCGGAACAGCACTCGGGCCCGACGGGTCTGCCAAATAGCCAACACCCGCTCTTCCAAATGCTGTTCAGACATGGTCCTGCATGGCCTTCCACACCCGCTCGGGTGACAGGGGCATATCCAAATGACTGATTCCAAAGGACGATAGGGCGTCGATCACCGCATTTTGCACCGCGGCGGTGGCTCCGACCGTGCCCGACTCGCCGACGCCCTTGGCCCCGAGCAGGTTCCGGTCGGTGGGGGTCTCAGAGCGGATCAGCTCGAAGCTGGGCAACTCGGCCGCCGATATCACCAGGTAATCGGCGAAATTGGTGGTGAGCGGGATGGCGTCGGCGTCATAGGCCACCTCCTCCATCAGGGCTTGGGCGATGCCGCCGGCGATTCCCCCATGGATCTGGCCGTCGAAGATCAGCGGATTCAACACGGTGCCGGCGTCGTCCACGGCCACCACGCGCACCAGCTCCGTCCGGCCGGTCTCAGCATCCACCTCCACCACCGCCACATGAGCGCCGAACGGGAATGTCTGGCCTCCAGACTCGAAGTCAGACTCAACGGTCAGTGGGCTGTCCAAGGCGGCGGCCACCGCCGACCATCCCACCGACACCGCCGGGGTTCCGGTCACATGGAAGCACCCCGTCTCCTGGTCGTGGACTACATCGCTGACCGCGGCCTCCAAAAGATCGGCTGCCGTCGGCAGCACCTGCTCCACTAGCCGCTGGGAGGCATCGACCAGCATCGACCCCACGATCTGGGCCGATCGAGACCCGCCGGTGACCTGCCCCCGGGGGGTGCAGTCGGTATCGCCGCCAACCGCAACCACCCGATCCAGTTCGAGGCCCAGCACTTCGGCCACGATCATCGGCCATACGGTCTCGTGGCCTTGGCCGTGGGGAGTGGAACTGGTCACCGCCTTCACAGTGCCATCGGTGCCCAGCTCCACCGAGGCGAAGTCCCCCGCTCCGGTGGTGGCGGTGACCTCCACGTAGGTGGACAGGCCAATGCCCAGCAAAGACGCCGACCCGTTGGCCCGCCGGGCAGCCTGCTCGGCCCGCAGGTCGTCGTATCCGGCGGCTTCCAGCGCAAGATCCAAGGCTTTGCCGTAGTCGCCGGAGTCATAGCTCAACCCCGACACGGTGGTGTGGGGGAATGCCTCCGGGTCGAGGAAGTTACAGCGGCGAACCTCGGCGGGGTCCATCCCAATCTTCGCGGCAAACAAGTCCACCGCCCGCTCGATGGCCGAGGCTGCCTCGGGACGACCAGCCCCCCGGAAGGCTCCGTTGGGCGTCGTGGAGCTGGGCACCGACACCGCCTGATAGCCAGCGCAGCCGATGTCGTAGACGCCGGTGAACATGGCCATGGTCATCCGGGGTAAGAACCCGGCGATCAGTGGATAGGCCCCGCTGTCTTGGATCACGTCGAGCTGGTAGGCGGTGATCCGACCGTCCCGGCTCCCGCCCACCACCACATCTTGGATCTGGCCCCGGCCGCTGCCCAGCCCGGTCATCGACTGGGTGCGGGTCTCAACCCAGGCGCACGGACGGCCCAAGCGGCGGGCCAACCAGCCCAAGAGAGCCTCCTCGGGATAGCAGCGGAATTTCGCCCCGAAGCTACCGCCCACGTCGGGGGTGATCACCAGCACCTGCTCGGGGTCGAGCCCGTAGATGGCCATCAGCGCCGCCTTCACGTTGTGACTGCCCTGAGTGGCGGTGTGGTGGATGAGCCGGTCGCCCTCCCAGTAGGAAAAGCCGGTTCGAGCCTCGATGGGCGCCGCCGACATGCGCTGGTTGTGAAGCCGGGCTCGCACCACCACCTCGCACGCATCGAAATCGGGGGCCTCGCCCACCGCACACCGGTACACCGTCTGATCGTCGATGCCCTCGAACAGCACCACTTCGCCCCGCAGCGAGGCCTCCAAATCGACCAGCGGCGACCGCGGCTCGTAGTCCACGGCCACCAAGTCGGCGGCGTCGGCGGCCCGGCCAGGATCGTCGGCCACCACGGCGACCACCGGCTCGCCCACGTATCTGACCACCTCGCCAGCCAGCATGGTGCGAGCCATCTCGTCGTTCATGCCGGGAAACGGCGGGGGGTACACCACCACTTCGGGGTCGATGTCGGCCGCGGTGAACACCCCGAGCACGCCGGGGGCGGCTGCGGCGGCCTCCACATCCACCGTCAGCAGCCGGGCGTGAGGCTCGGTGGAGGTCACATAGACGACGTGGGCGGCATTAGATGGGATCAGGTTGGCCACATACGCGCCCTGGCCGGTGAGAAAACGAGGATCTTCCCGCCGCAGAACGGGATGGCCGAGAATCGAGGGCATGAGTCCTATTTGGTCCGGGTGCAGACCCCCATCACTCCAATAAGGCGACGTCGGTGAACTCGATGAGGTTCCCGTCGGGGTCCCGGGCAAAGGCCGACCGCACCGCCACGCCGAAGTCATCCCGCTCGTTCGGCTCGATGACAAACTCCACCCCCCGCTCGGCCAACTCGGCCATGGTGGCTTCAAACTCGTCGGCGGGAATAAACAGGGCGAAGTGGGACATCCCCCCAGCGCTGTCAGGCATTTCTTCCACCTTGCTCAGGTGGAGTTGCGAAGGACCCATCCGCAGCCACGACCCCTCAAACCCGCCGAAATCGGGCCGGGGGAGCTTTTCCAGCCCCAGCTTCTCGATGTAGAAGGCATCGGCAGCCTCCACATCGGTCACCGGAATGTTCACATGGGAGTAGGCGACCAGACCCTTGACAGCAGTGCTCATCCCCGTGACTTTATTGGACTGCGGGGGCCGGCATGCCCCTGGACCGCGTGCAGCGCACTCCCAGCACCGCGGTGACCGCGCCCCCGGCGGCCAGCATGATGTAGCTGCTGCCGAGGTTGCCGATCTGGCCCACGGCCAAGGTGGCGCCGATGATGGTCACCGCGATGGCCACCCCGAACGCGTTGCCCACCCGCATCATGGTCTGGGCCACGCTGGATCCCGACGCCAGGAAATCGCTGGGCAGGTCGGCCACCGTGACCGCCATCAACGATCCCCACACCAAGCCCGATCCGATGCCCGCCAGCGTCACACTGAGCACCCACGCCACCAGGTCCTGCTCGCCGCCCAGCGTGGCCCACTGCCACACCATGCCTCCGGTCCACATGATGCTCCCCGCCACCATGAATCTGGCTGGACCCCACCGGTCGGCCCACCGGCCCGACAAAGCCGACAGCAGTCCAGTGAACACGAACACCGGGGTCAGCAGCATTCCGGCCTCGAAGATGGTCAGCTCCCACACGATGGTCAGGTAGTTCACCCCCACCAACTGGTGCCCGAAGAAGGCGATGGAGAACACCAGCATCCCGTAGTTGCCTAGCCGAAAGCTCTTGAATCGGAACAGGCTGGGGTCGATTACGGGCCACCGGTGACGCATCGATCTCCAGGCCAGCAGCACAAGCACCAGCGGCCCTCCGATCAAGGCCGCCAGCACCACTGGATCGGCCCATGACCACTCCCGGCTCTGCACCAGGGCGAACACCACCCCGCCGACGCCAGCCAACACCATGAGCGCACCCAGCCGATCGGGCAGCTCCGGGGTCTGCGCACTGCGGTGCTCTTGGATCACTTTGCCTATGAAGGCCAGGGCGATCACCCCGAAGGGCACGTTCAGCCAGAACGCCCACCGCCAGTCGCCCACATGCACCAGCAGGGCGCCCACCGAGGGTCCCATGGCCGCGGCCACCGCGCCGTTGGCCGACCATGTGCCCACGCCGGTTCCCCGGCGGGCTACCGGGAAGGCCTCGATCACGATGGCCGCCCCGGTGGGCAGGCTCAGCGACGTCCCGAATCCCTGGAGAGCTCGGGCCACGATGAGCACGCCGGTGCTGGGGGCCAGCGCGGCCCCCGCCGATGCCAGGGTGAACACCGCGATGCCGGCCATCAGAGTCCGCCGCCGTCCCCACCGCTCGCCCAAGACCCCGCAAATGACCAGGGTGGCCGCTCCGACGATGGTGAAGGAGTTGATTACCCACGACAGCTCCGCCTCGCTGGCGTTGGGGAAGGACTCCTTCAGGTCGGCGTAGACCACGAAGATGATCGACAGCGCCATGGCCGTCTGGAAACTGGCCAGGCTCACCACCACCAGCACCAGCCAGGCCCGGCGCATCACCGCCGGGTCCACGGCTGCTTGCTGCATCACCAGGTGACTGTAACCCTCTGGCCTCCCATCAAACGGATGGCAGCAGTGGCAGGGGCGATAGCTAGCCTTCTGGCGTGGTTTCGTTCTATGACACCCGGCTTCGGCAGATCGTGCCGTTCGAGCCGCTGGTCGACGGCCGGGTGTCGATGTATGTGTGCGGGCCCACCGTGTACGACGATCCCCATGTGGGCCACGCCCGCACCGCGCTCACCTTCGACATGATCCGCCGCTACCTCCAGTGGCGGGGCTTCGAGGTCACTTTCGTCTCCAACATCACCGACATCGACGACAACATCATCAACCGGGCGCTTGAGACCGGAACCACCGAGCCCGAGCTCGCTGCTCGCTACGAGCAGGTTTATATCGACCAGATGGACCGGTTCGGCATCGCCCGGCCCGATCATCGTCCCCACGCCACCGAGTACATAGCCGAGATGCTCGAGTTCATCAGCGATCTGGTGGACCGGGGCGCGGCCTATCCCATCGAGGGCAAGGGCGTGTACTTCTCGGTGGCCGCCCATGATCGCTACGGCGATCTGATCGGGCGCACCCCCGAGGAGCTGCGAGAAGGAGCCGGCGCCCGGGTGGAAGTGGACGTCGAAAAGGCCGACCCGCTGGATTTCGCCCTCTGGAAGGCGGCCAAACCAGGCGAGCCAGTGTGGGACTCCCCGTGGGGACCGGGCCGACCCGGCTGGCACATCGAGTGCGTGGCCATGGCGACGGACTTGTTGGGCGAGACCTTCGATATCCACGGCGGGGGCGATGATCTAGCTTTCCCCCATCACCAGAACGAGGTGGCCGAAGCCGAGGGCGCAGAGTTGGACTTCGCCCGCCATTGGATCCATGGGGCCATGCTCAACGTGAACGGCGAGAAAATGGCCAAATCGCTGGGCAACTTCACCACCCTGTCTGATCTGCTCGATGTCTACGAGCCTCAGGTGCTGCGGCTGCTGATGCTGCAAACCCACTACCGAACGGTCATGGAGCTGAGCGACGACGCCTTGACCGGCGCTTCAGGGGCGCTCGACCGGCTCCGGGCCTGGCACCGCCGGGCCGATGCCGCCAGCCTGAACCCCTCGGCGGACCCCGACCCCGACGCGTTGGCTCGGTTCACCGCGGCGATGGACGACGACTTCAGCACCCCCGCCGGATTGGCGGTGGTGTTCGACCTGGTCCGGGAAGCCAACGCCGCGCTGGACGGCGGAGACACCGACCGGGCGGCCGCGGCCCACGCCACGGTGGGCGACCTGGCTGGGGCCTTGGGCCTCACCTTGGTGAGCGACGGCCAAGCGGGCGATGACGCATTGGCTGCTGAGGTGGAGAAGCTGCTGGCCGAGCGGGACGAGGCCCGCAAGTCCAAGGACTTCGCTACCGCCGACCGCATCCGCGATGAGCTGGCCGCCCGGGGAATCGTGTTGGAAGACACTCCCGGCGGCACGATCTGGAGAACATCCTGAGGAAGTACCAGAGCCGGCTGCTCGGTCAACCCGTGACGGAGATCGAGATCCTGGACGATCAGTCGGGCACCACGCGAAGAACCCGGGCTCGGCTGCATTTGGACGATGGCACAACGCTGGCTGTGTTCGTCAAGCGACCATCCCGCTCTTTGATTGCTCGAGCCTTCGTCGCGGTGCCTCGATTGAGCCGGGCCGAAGTCAGCTTCTACACCGAGCTGCGCGACCAGGTTCCCATCCCCACTCCCCAATGCCACGGCGCTGGCCACTTCTGGCACGGCTTCATCGTGGTGCTAGAGGACTTGGCCGACTCCGGCGCAACGCTTCGGTCATCCACCGACACGCTTAGCGCAGATGAGGCAGCCTCGCTGCTGGCGTCGCTGGCCGCCATGCATCGGCAATGGTGGGGGCGCACTGAGTCGCATCCGTGGCTGGCTCGAAACCCCCGGCGAGAACTGAAGCTGGGGGCACTGTTCAGCCCCTCGCTCTGCCGCCTGGGGCTCTGGCGAGTTGGCTCGGCGGTTCCCGAGGCGCTGCACCAGCCCATCGCCCGGTACGCCCGCACCCGCCGGGCGGCCCACGAGGTGATGTCGGGCGGACCGACGACTCTGATCCACAACGACTGCCACCCGGGGAACCAATTCGTTGCCGCCGACGGCCGCCCCGGGCTCATCGACTGGCAGTTGTGCCGGGCGGGGCCGTGGGCTCGAGACGTCGCCTATCTGCTGGTCACCTCGCTTGACCTTGAGACGCGCCGAAGCGCCGAGAAGGACCTGCTGGCCGGCTACCTGCGCCAGCTCGGCCCGGTCGCCCCGGATTTCGATGAAGCCTGGCTGGCCTATCGCCGCAATGTTGTCTACGCGGTCGAGGCCATGCTGGTGACCGCCGCAGTGGGGGTGATGATGCCCAAGCCCACCTCCCTGGTCTTGGTGAACCGCGCCGCTGCTGCCGCAGCCGACCTAGATTCATTCGGCGCGCTATGACCGAGTCGTTCCCCCGCCAGCACGCCCGTACCCGGGGATTCACCCTGGGTGCGCCTCGCAGCTTCTCAGTGTCCGAAGATGGCCGCCGAGTGGCGTTTCTGCGCAGTTCGTCGGGCGATGATCCGGTGAACCGGCTCTGGATGCTGGACACCGCTACCGGCGAGGAGATTGTGGCCGCCGATCCAGATGAACTCTTGGCCGACCCCGGCGAGGAGAACCTGCCGCCGGCCGAGCGGGCCCGCCGGGAGCGAGCCCGGGAGAGCGGCGGGGGGATCGTGGCCTACGCCGGCGATCCCGGCCTGACCAAGATCGCCTTCACCTTGGATGGGCGGGTGTTCCTGGCCGATGTGGCCGGCGGGACCGTCGAATTGCTGCCTACCGAATCTGGAGCTTTCGATCCCCGCCCATCACCCGACGGACAACGGGTGGCCTATGTGTCCGGCTCCGGCTTGCGAGTGGTGGACGCCGCAGCTGACGGACACGACCGGCTGGTCATCGATGAACCGGGCGACACCGTGAGCTGGGGGTCGGCCGAGTTCATCGCCGCCGAAGAGATGGGCCGGAGCCGGGGATTCTGGTGGTCTCCCGACAGCCAGCGCCTGCTGGTGGCCCGAGTAGACACCGCCGGGGTGCCTACTTGGTACATCCCCTCCCCCGCTGATCCAAGTTCCGCGCCCGTGCCCATGGCCTATCCCGCCGCGGGCACAGTTAATGCCGACGTCTCTTTGGCAGTTCTCGGGCTCGACGGCAGCCGAGTTGATGTGGCCTGGGATCGAGACGCCTATGAATACCTGGCTCGGGCCGCGTGGGCACCCCGGTCGAACCCCGTTATTACCGTGCAGAGCCGCGACCAGCGCACGGTGGTGATCTTGGAGGTCGACCCCGACACCGGGGCCACCAGAGAAATTGCCCGCCAGACCGACGAGCACTGGGTGGAGCTGGTGCCGGGCACCCCCGCGTGGATGGGCGAGCGGCTGGTGACCGCCGAGGACCGTGGCTCAGCCCGCCGTCTCGTGATCGACGGCGTCGAGGTCACCCCGGGCAACCTGCAAGTCCGCAGCGTGGTGGCCGCCGATGAGCACCGGGTGGTGTTCACCGCGTCGGACGACCCCACCGAGGTCCATGTTTGGCAGCTCGACTCCGACGGCAACCTGGAGCGCCTTTCCGCTGATCCAGGGGTGCATAGCGCGGCCGCCGGAGGCGACACCGCAGTGATTGTCCGGGCGGCAACCGCTGAGCGAGACGCTGCCGTAGGAGTAGTCACCCCCACCGAGGGCATTCCCATCTCCTCTTCGGCCAGCACCCCTTCTCTCTCCCCTTCGCCCCATTTTTCCGTTGTCGGCAGCCGAGAATTACGCACCGCAGTGCTGTACCCGTCGGACGACGACGGAACCGGCGGCCATCCTCTGCCGGTGCTGCTCGACCCCTATGGCGGCCCCCACGCCCAGCGCGTGCTCAAGGCCCGCTCGCCGTTCCACGTTTCGCAGTGGTTCGCCGACCAGGGATTCGCGGTGGTCATCACCGACGGCCGGGGCACACCGGCCCGCGGTCCGGCTTGGGAGCGGGCGGTGGCCGGCGATCTAGCCCATCCGGTACTGGAAGACCAGATCGACGCCCTCGATACGCTGGCCCAGCACCACCCCCGCCTCGACTTGGGCCGGGTGGCCGTAAGGGGTTGGTCGTTCGGCGGCTATCTGGCTGCGCTGGCCGTGTTGGTCCGGCCCGACCGGTTTCACGCCGCCATCGCCGGCGCCCCGGTTACCGACTGGCACCTGTACGACACCCATTACACCGAGCGCTACCTGGGCCACCCCGACCACAACTCCGAGGCCTACACCCGCACCAGCCTGCTGGAATTGGCCGGAGACCTGACCCGCCCGCTCCTGCTGATCTGCGGCTTAGCCGACGACAACGTGTTCGCGGCGCACACCCTCCAACTCTCCCAAGCCCTGTTTGAAGCCGGCCGCCCCCACCAAGTGTTGCCCCTGCCCGGCGTCACCCACATGACCCCTCAAGAACAGGTGGCCGAGAACCTCCTGCTGCTGCAACGGGCGTTCCTCTTCGACAGCCTCGGACTCCACCCGCCACAATGACCCCATGGCGCGCATAACTGCCGATGGCGAGATTCTTTGCGGGATCCAGCTTCCGATCCAGACCCTCAACGAGCGAATCTGCCAGCCGTGGGAGCCAACTGCCACCGTGGACGACCTGTTGGCCATCACCCAAACCGCGGAGGCCGCTGGGTTCGGGTTCGTGGGAGTGTGCGACCACATCGCCATCCCAAACAACGAATACGCCGCCCACATGTCCACCACGTGGTACGACCCGATCTCCACGCTCAGCTTCCTGGGAGCAGCCACCAGCACCATCCGGCTGCTCTCGGAGGTATACGTCCTTCCCTATCGCCATCCCCTGACCACCGCGAACTCGTTCTGCACCCTCGACCATCTCACCGGCGGACGAGCAGTGATGGGAGTGGGTGCCGGCCACGTCGAGGCCGAGTTCGAAGCCCTGGGATTGAACTTCGCCGACCGGGGGCGGATGACCGACGAGGCCATCGACGCGGTGCGGGTGGCCGTGGAAGCTGCCGGAGGGTTCTGCGAGTTCAGCGGAGAGTTCTACAACTTCAAAGACATGGGAGTGGGCCCCGCCGCCGCGCAGGACACCATTCCCGTCTGGATCGGAGGCAGCACCCGCCCGGCCCTGCGCCGGGTGGTGGAGCGGGGGGACGGCTGGATCCCCCAGGGCACGCCCCGGGAGGCCATGGCCGAGCAGATCGACTACATGCGGGCCCATGCCGACGTGGTGGGCCGCGACCTCGATGAAGTGGACCTCGGCTGGTTGGCCGGGACCGTTTACATCGGCGACCCGCCGGAGGGGCTTTTCCCCCCGGGATGGCCGTTTATCGGCGGCTCTCCCGACCAGATTGCGGAGTCGCTGCGCTATGCCCACGAGCTGGGGACCTCGGTGGTGTTTCTATTCTTCCGATCCCGCGACGCAGCCGAGTATGACGACCAAGTCGCTCGCTTCGGCACCGATGTCCTGCCCCTGCTGGACTCCTGATCATGAGCGGCGTGCTGGCGGGAATGCGGGTGGTGGAGGGATCGGCGTTTGTGGCCTGCCCCTCAGGGGGGATGACACTGGCGCAACACGGGGCCGACGTGATCCGCTTCGACGCCATTGGCGGCGGCATCGACTACCAACGGTGGCCGCTCACCCCCGAGGGCCAATCGTTGTACTGGCAGGGTCTCAACAAGGGGAAACGGTCGATCCAGGTCGACCTCCGCTCCCCCGAGGGCCAAGAGCTGATCACCGCTCTGGCCACTGCCCCCGGGCCTGACGCCGGCATTTTCACCACCAACTTCCCCGCCGTCGGCTGGCTGTCATACGACAGCCTCCGCCAACACCGCGACGATCTCATCATGGTGGCCATCACCGGCAACCACGACGGCTCCACCGCGGTGGACTACACCGTGAACTGCGCCATGGGCTACCCCTGGGTCACCGGCGATGACGGCACCATCAACCACGTGCTGCCCGCCTGGGACATCATCTGCGGCCAAACCGCCGCCCTCGGAGTGCTGGCTGCTGAGCGCCAGCGTTCCCGCACCGGTGAGGGCAGCCTGGTGAATTTGGCCCTGTCCGATGTGGCACTGGCCTCGGTGTCGATGCTGGGCCATGTGGCCCAGGCCCAGCTCCTGGGCACCCAGCGGCCCCGGATCGGCAACAACGTCTACGGTGCCTTCGGCCGGGATTTCGAGTTGGCCGACGGCGAGCGCATCTATATCGCGGGGGTGAGCGGCCGAGAGTGGCAGGGCGTGGTGGCCGCCTGCGGCATCGCCGATGAGGTGGCTGCGCTGGAGGCGGAAACCGGCCTGGACTTCACCCGGGTGGACGGAGACCGTTATTTGGCCCAGGATCGCCTCAATCCACTGGTGGCCCAGTGGTGCGCAAGCCACACCCTGGCTGAGGCGTCGGCCGCCCTCGACGCCCAAGGGGTGTGCTGGGGCCGTTACCAGTCGATGCTGGAGCTGGTAGCCGACGACCCCCGCTGCTCCACCAAGAACCCGCTGTTTGCCGAGGTAAACCACCCCGAGACCGGGCAATATCTCACCTCTGGCCCCCCGCTTCGGTTCTCTGAGGAGCATCTGGTCGATCCCGGCCCCGCTCCCCGGCTGGGCCAGCACACCGACGAAGTGCTGGCCGATGTGCTCGGCCTGTCGGGCAGCGAGATAGCCCGCCTGCACGACAGCCAGATCGTCGCCTGACCATCTCTCTGCCGCTAGCGGGCCGCTACGTTGACCCCATGAGCATGGATATCGGCCGCGTCGGGGTCTGGACCCGCACCGACAGCTTCTCAACCAGCGAGGCCATCGAATTCGCCCAACGGGTTGAAGAGTTGGGCTATGGCGCCCTTTGGATCCCCGACGCCTTCGGCCGCGATCCTTTCGCCCACGCCTCCCTGCTGCTCAACCACACCTCCACGCTGGTACTGGCCACCGGCGTGGTGAACATCCACCTGCGGGAGGCCCAGGCCACCTCCTGCGCCCAGAAGGAATTACACGACCAGTCGGGTGGTCGTTTTCTGCTCGGCCTCGGGGTGTCCCACCAAGCTCCAGTGGAGCGATTGCAGGGCAAGCCCTATCCCAAGCCCATCCCGTCGATGCGGGAGTACCTCGACAAGATGGAAAGCGCCATGTGGTGGGGACCGGAGCTCGACGGCGAGCCGCCCATGGTGCTGGCCGCCCTCGGCCCGCTCATGTTGAAGCTGGCTGCCGAGCGCACCATGGGCGCCCACCCCTACTTCGCGCCGCCCGAGAACTCCCGGCGATCCCGGGAGATCATGGGCCCCGACGCCTGGATCTGCCCAGAGCAGAAGGTGATGCTGGAGACCGACCCGGTGCGGGCCCGGGAGCGGGCCCGAGCATCCATGGCCGGGCCGATCACCATGCCCAACTACCGCAACAACCTCATGCGCTGCGGCTTCGAGGAGAGCGCCCTCGACGATGGCGGCAGCGATGAGGTGGTTGACGCGGTGGTGGCCTGGGGCGATGAGAACGCCCTGGCCGAACGGGTGCGCCAGCATCACGAAGCCGGTGCCACCCACGTGTGCATCCAGCCGCTCGACCCGGTGGACAAGACCCGTCCCAGCCTCGAAACCCTCGAGACTCTAGCCCCTCTCTTGAACGGAGCGTGACCTCAATGTCCAATGTGAATGGTGGGCCCAATGAGTTCCAAGACCGGGTCGCCCTGGTCACTGGCGCCGCCGACAGAATCGGCCTGGGGTTCGCCCACGCCATCTACCTGGCTGAGCGGGGCGCCAAGATCGTGCTCAACGACCTCGGCAGCGGAACCCTGGGCCTGGTCGAGCAGGGCTTCAATCCCGACATCGCCGAGGAGGCCGCGCAACGCATCCGTGACGCCGGTGGCGAGGCCATCGCCAACAACGGCGACGTGGCCGACCCAGCCACCGCCCAGGCGATGGTGGCCAGCGCAATGGATGCCTGGGGCCGGGTGGACATCCTCATCAACAACGCCGGGGTGGCCAGCTCGGCGTTTTTCCCCGACATCGACGCCGACGAGATGCACCGACACGTGGGGGTGACCCTGCTGGGATGCCTCAACACCGCCAAGGCGGCGTGGCCCCACATGGTGGAGCGGGGCTACGGGCGAATCATCAACACCGGCTCCCCGGCCTGCTTCGGCAACCCCATCGCCTCCTATGCGGCCACCAAGTCGGGGCTGTTCGGCTTCACCCGCACCGAGGCCATGTTCGGCCAAGCCCACAACATCACCGCCAACCTGCTGTTGCCCGCGGCCATCTCCCGGCTGACCGAAGGCCTGCCCGAGTCGCCCTTCAAATCGCACCTGCGGGAACACTTCGGCGCCGAGAAGGTGGCCCCGGTGGTGGCCCATCTGGTGAGCGACCAATGCACGGTAACCGGCGAGGCCTTCACCGCCGGCGGGGGCAAGTTCGCCCGCATCGTCTACGCGGCCTCCCCGGCCCAAGACATCGACCTGACCATGGAGTCAGTGGCCTCGGGCATGGCCCACGCCATGGACACCTCCGACTGGACCCCCCAGGGCTCCACCGCCGAAAGCATGGTCCACCTCGGCATGCCCCCCGAGTTGGAGCAGATGTAAGGATTGTCGCTATGGCACTGGTGAGCGACAAGGAAATCGAGGCCTTCTGGCGGGACGGCGTGGTGGTGATCCGGGGAGTGCTCTCCGACGAGACCCTGGCCTCCATGGCCAAGCCGGTAGACCGGGCTCTGGGGTCAGAGGAAATGAACAACATGACCGAGATGGGCACCATGGTGGTACCGCCCAGCGGCGGCACCGTGCTCAACGACCCCGCGGCGGCTAAGACAGGCGCCCCCCGCGGCCAGTTTCATGGCGGCACCGACCACTGGTGGGACGATCCTGACTTCGAGGCATTCGCCACCCAGTCGCCCCTGCCCCAGTTGGCCGCCGAACTGATGCGAAGCAAAGAGCTGTGGTTCTACGAGGACAGCGTGCTGGTGAAGGAGCCCCATACCGAGGAGCCCACCTCCATCCACCAGGACATGGCCTATTTCCAGCTGGAAGGCGACAAAGTGTGTACCACTTGGTGCCCGCTCGATCCCATCTCCAAGGCCACCGGGGCCACCGTTTACGTGAAGGGCTCGCACCGCTGGGAGCGGAACTTCCGCCCCAACTGGTTCGTGAGCCAGCTCTCCATGCCCAACACCGACGGCGAAGAGGTCCCCCACTACGACCGGGACGACTCCGAGCACCTGCTCTGCTTCGACATGGCGCCCGGCGATGTGGCCGTCCACCACGCCATGACCCTCCACGGCGCCCACGCCAACGTGACCGATCAATGGCGCCGAGCCATCTCAGTGCGCTACTGCGGCGACGGCACCGTCTACCGCTTCAAGCGGGGCACCCCCCTAAAGCCCCACCACTCTGAAGTATCCGAAGGCGACCCCGTAAACCACCCCCGCTGCCCCCAAGTCTGGCCCCGCTAGCCCAGGTCGGGGCCGAGGATGGAGACGAAGGAGACCATTTCGCCGGGGTAGCCGCCGAGGTTGTGGACTAGGCCGAGGTTGCGGGTGGACAAGTCGATCTGGCGATCTTCGCCGGCTTTGTTGCGGAGTTGGAGCCAGCACTCGTAGTGCATTCGGAGGCCGGAGGCCCCCACGGGGTGGCCGAACGCTTTTAGGCCGCCGTCGGTGTTGATGGGCATGTCGCCGGTGCGCTCGAAGGTTCCGGCCAGTACCTCTTTCCACGCCGTGCCCCGCTCGCAGAAGCCGAGGTCTTCCATGAGCACCATCTCGGTAGGAGTGAAGCAGTCGTGGACCTCGGCCATGGCCAGCGCGGAGCGGGGATCTTCGATGCCAGCTTGGCGGTAGGCGTCAGCCCCGGCCATCTCGCACTCGGGGAAGGTGGTGTAGTCGTAGTCGGGATCGATGAGCCCGCCGCCGGTGCCCGACACGAACGACAGCGCCTTGATGTACAGCGGATCGTCGCAGTACCGGTGGGCGTCTTCTGCCCGCACCACGATGGCCGCCGCTGAGCCATCAGCCACGCCGGAACAGTCGAACACCGACAGCCGCCCGGCCACCGCGGCCATCTCGCAGATCTTCTCGGCCGGCATCTCCCGGCGGAACTGGGCCAGAGGATTGAGCGCCCCGTTGCGGTGGTTCTTTTCGGCGATCTTGGCCACCACCATGCGCAGCTCGTCCTCGTCCACCCCGTAGCGGGCGGCGTAGGCGGGCAGCACCAGGCTGTACATGGCCGCCGCGGTCAGGTTCCGCTTGGTGCCGTCATGGGGGGCGGGCGCGGCGTTCAGCCCCTGGTAGCCGGAGTCCTTGATCTTCTCCACTCCGATGGCCATGGCCATGTCGTAGGCCCCGCTGGCCACCGCGTAGGAGGCTTGGCGAAGCGCCTCAGAGCCGGTGGCGCAGAAGTTCTCCACCCGGGTGACCGGCTTGCCCTCCAGCTTCAACGGCTGGCTCAGCGTCAAACCGCTCATCCCGCTGGAGGCCGTGCCCAGCCAGAAGGCGTCAACGTCGTCTTTGCTCACTCCTGCGGAGTCGAACGCGGCGGTGGCCGAGTCGATCAGCAGGTCGTCGACTCCCTTGTCCCAGTGCTCCCGGAACTGGGTACACCCCATTCCGATGATCGCTACCTGGTCTTTGATGCCATGACTGGCCATCGGTCGCCTCCCCTTATTCCGACGAAGACCCCGACCGCGCCGGGCGGGCCTTCCAGAAATAGTTGTTGATGCCCTCGGCCTCGTACAGCCGCCGGAAGGTCATCTCCACTCGCTGGCCGATGCGGACCGCGTCGGGTTCTACGTCGGTCAGCTCCACTGGGAGCCGGCCGCCTCCGTCGAAGTCCACTACTGCGAACACCACTGGCGGGCTCACCGAGTACACCAGCCGGTCGATAGTGAAGGTCACCACGGTGGCCCCGACGTCGGCCATTGGTGCGGGGTCCATGGCATCGAGCTCGTCCTCGGCTCGGATAGACACCCGGGCCGGCGGCAAGTGGAGCGTCCCGCTCTCGGTGCCCCGGCTGCCCACGAAGCCGTACTTCCAGTCTTGGGCCCGGGCCGCGGCCGACGACGACGGTCGGGTGGGCTCGGGCCTATTGGGGGGCTGGACTTGGATCATCTCCCGCCACTGCAAGAATGTGGCGTAGTTCACCTCGGCCCCGCCGGCGATCTGATCGGCCACCGGGAGAGCCGGTGTGAATTCGGCCAGCGCCTCAGTGGTCCGCAGCACCAGTACCTCCACCCCGTCAGCCAGCATCACCACCGCGATGGTCTGACCGGGCTCGGCCTGCTCCAGCTCGTTGGCCAGCACCAGACCGGGATGAGCGGTGCCGGTATTGCCCACCGTCGCGGCCAAGTCGTCGGCCACTCGAGCTACCCCGAGCTGGCCCGCCACCCGCTTGACCGCTCGGCCGTGAGACCCGGCGACCACGGCCACATCCACATCCGCCGCCTCAATGCCAGCTGCGCCCAGCGCCTCTTTCCACGCTTGGGCCGCCAGCGGGCCATAGCGGGTCTCGCCAAACCGCTCCTCCCATTGGCCGGTGCTTGGCGAGCCCGGCTGGCGCCAGCGGTCCACGAA
Organism: Candidatus Poriferisocius sp.; assembly: GCF_965204015.1. Classification (GTDB taxonomy): domain Bacteria; phylum Actinomycetota; class Acidimicrobiia; order Acidimicrobiales; family Bin134; genus Poriferisocius. The sequence goes on from NZ_OZ241965.1 coordinate 1,096,021, forward strand.
CTCCTCGGTGGCCGACGCCGATCCCAGCAACTCGGCTACCACCGGCCCATCGTCCTCGGTACCGATCAAGAATGCGGCGGCACCGTCGCCACCAGTGGCTTCGTCAGCGCCGGTGGGCAGTCCGCCCCTGATGTCGGCGGTCACCACCAATGTCGGCCCCTTCGCATCCAGGGCGGTCCGCAGTGCCCCGATGCCGGAACGCACCGCGCCCCCGAAGTCCAGCGCGCCCACCGAGGTGTCCAACCGCAGCGCAGCGTGGATGGCGGTGGCGTTGGTCTTCTCCAGATAGGCGGGGTCGGCGGTGGCGAACCACAGCGCTCGGGGCTCAGCATCAACCGGGCGCAGGGCCAACCGGGCCGCCTCCACCCCCATGGTGGTGGTGTCCTCGTCGTAGGACGCCACCGATCGGGTGCCCCGGCCGCCCCCTTTGCCCATCACCGCGGCGATAGCCGACCGGTCCAAGCGCCGGTAAGGCACATAGCCCCCGAAGCTGATGATGCCTCGCATGATTCCGAAGTGTACGCCTGACACCGCAATTCACTGGGGTCGTAGTGTGTCCCCCATGAGCTTTGAGCCCAGCGCTGAGGTGCGGCGCATCCGCGACGCCATCGACCATCCCATCATCGACTCTGACGGCCACATCATCGAGTTCCTGCCCGAGGTTCACGACATCATGGCCACCGTCGGCGGACCGGAGTTGGTGGACAAGTTCAAGGTGGTCGAGTACGGGGCCCGGAAGTCCATCGACCTGTCGCTGGAGCAGCGCCGGGCCGCCGGGATGATGCGCTCGGCGTGGTGGGGGCTCCCGGCCCGCAACACCCTCGACCGGGCCACCGCCCTACTGCCCAAGCTGCTGTACGAGCGCCTGGACGAGATCGGAATCGACCTGGCCGTGCTCTATCCCACCTACGGGCTGACCTGCATGGGCCTCGAAGACGAAGATCTGCGCCTCGGCGCGGCCCGGGCGTTCAACCTCTACTTCCACCAGGCCTACGAGCCCTACTCCGACCGCCTGATGCCGGTGGCCATCATCCCCATGTTCACCCCCGATGAGGCCATTGCCGAGCTGGACTTCGCGGTGGGCGAGCTGGGCATGCGCCCGGTGATGATGACCGGGCTGGTGCCCCGGCCGGTGGACCCGGAGAACACCAGCCACCGCCATGCCCGCCGCATGGACACCCTGGGCATGGACTCCCCCCACGACTACGACCCGGTGTGGCAACGATGCACCGAGTTGGGCGTGTCGCCCACCTTCCACTCCGCGGGCATGGGCTGGGGCAGCCGCACCTCGGAGACCAACTACGTGTACAACCACCTGGGCAACTTCGCCGCCGCCGGCGAGGCCCTGTGCCGGGCGGTGTTCATGGGCGGGGTGGCCCACCGCTTCCCCGAGCTGCGCTGGGCCTTCCTGGAGGGGGGCGTGGCCTGGGGCGTGAACCTGCTGTCGGATGTGATCGGCCACTGGGAGAAGCGCAACCGCGACGCCATCAGCCACTACGACCCCGCCGCGGTAAACATGGACGAGCTGGACCAACTGTTCGACGCCTACGGAACCCCGGCGGCCAACAGCCATCGGGACCGCCTCCAAGAGGCGCTGCACATGCTCAGCGAGCCCGATGAAGACCCGGCCACCATCGACGAGTTCGCCCTCAGCGGAGTGGACACCGTGGACGACATCTTGGCCATCTGGGACCGCTTTCACTTCGGCTGCGAGGCCGACGACCCCATGACCGCCATCGGATTCAACCGGTCGGTGACCCCGAAGGGCCAGGTGGTGAAGGGGATCTTCGCCTCCGACGTGGGCCATTGGGACGTCCCCGACGTGCGCGAGGTGCTGCCCGAGGCCTACGAACTCGTGGACGACGGCATCCTCGACGAGGCCGACTTCCGAGCCTTCACCTTCGAACACCCGATGTCGCTGTGGGCTGGCACTAACACTGACTTCTTCAAGGGAACTGTGATTGAAGAAGCGTTGTAAAGACCGCCGGTCGTGAGCAATTGGGAAGGCCGGGTCGAAGACTTCGACCTGCTGACCGGACGGGCCCGCTTTGGCGGAGATCTCAACGTTGAGGGCGCTCTCTGGTTGGGGTTCGTTCGATCCCCGATAGCCCGAGCCACCATTGCGGCCTTCGACACATCCGAGGCTGAGGCCCTCGACGGCGTGGTCGGAGTGTTTACCGCCGACGGCTTGGGCTTGACCACCCAAGCCGGCCTGGAGGGAATCTCCCCGGCAAGGATTAGCCGCCCACCGCTAGCCGATGGATCAGTGGCCTACGTCGGGGAGGCGGTGGCCGCCGTAGTCGCTATCAACGAGGCAGTGGCGGTCGATGCCTGCGAGTTGGTGACTGTGGATTACCAACCCCTTCCCCCGGTGCCCGACCAAACCGCCGCTACCGCTGAAGAGGCCCCGCTTCTCCACCCGGATCACGGCTCGAACACTGTGCTCACCATCCCGTCGGGCGATCTGGCCGCCACCCAGGCTGCGCTCGACGCCGCCGATGTGACTGTGACCGTCAAACAGCACTATCCCCGGGTGGCCTGCTCTCCCATCGAGGGAGTCGCCGGTCTCGTGGTCCCCAACGGCGACCGAGTGGCAATCCACATCAATGCCCAGATGCCGTCCCTGACCCACGACGAACTGGCCGGCACCCTGGCCACGGACGATGACCAGATCAGCCTGATCGTTCCCCCCATCGGCGGCGGTTTCGGGGGCAAATGCGACGGCGAGAACGGCCTTTTCGCGGTGGGCGCCCGCCTAGCCCTACGGCTGAACCGCCCACTCCGCCTCGCCCAGTCTCGCCCCGAGAACCTGCTGTCGATGCAAGCCCGCGACCAAAGCCAGCGCATCACTTTGGCCGCTAACCGAGACGGCATCGTCACTGCCCTCAAGGCCGAGGTGAGCGCCGATGTCGGCGGCTACGCCGGGATGGGCGCGTTTGAGCCGCTGCAAACCCAACGCCTCATCCCCGGCCCCTACCGGATTGACCAGGTTGCCGTCAACGCCTCCGCGGTAATGACCAACACCGTTCCCACCGGGCCGTACCGGGGACCGGGAAGAGCTGAAGCTATCGGGCTAGTGGAGCGAGCCATGGACACCCTGGCCCGCGACCTAGATCTGGACCCCGCCGAAGTCCGCCGCCGCAACCTGCTGCGGCCCGCGGATTTTCCTCGGCAGATGCCTGGTGGACTGGTCATGGACGAGGCCGACCATCTCGGTGCGTTGGAACGAGCCCTGTCGGAGATTGGCTATCAACAACTCAGAGAAGACCAAGCCGCCCGCCGCGCTGCCGGGAATCAAAATCTGCTCGGCATCGGCATCAGCTGCTGGGCCGACTTCACCGGCCGTCACGAGCCCTGCCAACCGGCGGCGGCCCGAGTTGCTGAAGACGGCAGTATCGAAATCGATGCCGGCATCGCGCCAATAGGCCAGGGCATGCAGACCGTCGTCACACGCCTAGCGGCGGAAACACTGGGCCTCGACCCGGCCCACGTCGCCTCAGTAACCCCTGATACCGGCCGCTTCCGCGCGGCACTAGGGAGCTTCGGCTCTCGATCTGCGTCCCTGGCCAGCAGTTCTGCCGTCCAAGTGTCGGAACGCCTTCGAGACAAGCTGAAAGAACGGGCAGCAGACTTGTTGGAGGCCGCGGTAGACGACATCGAATTGCGCCCCAATGGCACCCTAGGAGTGCGAGGCATGCCCACCGCCAGCATCCCACTGGCCGACTTGGCCGGAACCGAGGCCACCGCCGCCTTCGACCAGGGCCAGCCCACCTTCCCCGGCGGCACCCATGTCGCCGTCGTGGAAGTGGACACCGAAACCGGCGCAGTAGATCTGCTTCGCCACGTCGCTGTCACCGACTGCGGCCGGCTGCTCAGCGAGGTACAAGCCTCCGGCCAAGTCCAAGGCGGGGCCGTGCAAGGCATCGCCATCGCCCTGTTCGAGGAGATGCGCTACGACGCCGACGCCAATCCGCTCACCACCAGCCTGGCCGACTACCTCGTGCCCGCGGCCAGCGATGTCCCTGAGGTAGAGACCCAATTCATAGAGACCCCCACCGACCGCAACCCCCTTGGTGTCAAAGGAGTGGCCGAAAGCGGCGCCATCGCCGCCCCCGCCGCCGTCCAGAACGCCATCATCGACGCCCTCTCCCCCCTAGGAGTCACCCACATCGACATGCCCTGCACCCCCGAACGCGTCTGGCAAGCCCTCCGCAACTCCGGGCGGTGATCACGCAGTCTCCAACTAGTCAATAGCCATTTCTCACTTCGAGATTGGTGAGCGCCACAGGGAACTCAGGGGAAGGGCCCACACTCGGTCATCAACCTGAAACGGCACTGAGGCGCTACTCAGAATCACTCCACCGGCAAAGTCGTCCCCAAGTCGGTCTCTCAGCCACAAGATTCCCCTAGCGTCATCCCGACTGACAACGCTTGAAGACTTGACTTCGATTCCAACGACTTTTCCCTGGCTTTCGAGCACGATGTCTACTTCTTTCCCATCGCGATCTCGCAGGTGGAACATCTGGGTCTCTTTCTTCGCGGTCTCGATATGCGCCAACAATTCAGTTGCCGCAAAGGTCTCGAACATCTGCCCCACCATGTTCGGGTCTCGGCCCAAAGACGCGGCGTCAACGTTGAGAATGTGAGCGGCCATACCTGAGTCGGTCAAGTAGACCTTGGGAGACCGGTTCAGCCGCTTCAGTCGCTTGGTGTGCCATGCCGGGACACGGCTGATCACGCTGAGGTCTTCGAGCATGGCCAGATGGAGGTCCGCTGTCTTGAAGTCCACACCGGCGTCTTTCGCGGTGGCCTGTTTGTTGAGCTCTCGGCCCGTACGAGCGGCACACGACCCCAGCACAGCACGCAGCTTCCCCCCTTGAGGCGAGCGATTGGACACTTGCAGTGCATCCCTGTCGACAAGCTGGTCAACGTAGGCGCTGTACCACCGGCGCCGATTCCGGCCACTCAGCTCTACCGCTACGGGAAACCGCCCGCCCAACATTGCTTCGAGATAGTCATTGCGGGTCCACTCCGACTGTCCAAATTGCATCTGTTCAAGCTCAAAAAGGTCGTCGATCGGGTTGTACCGCTCGTTGCGCTCCATCTCAGCCCGGGTCAAGCCGTGCATCCTGACTCGGATGAGACGACCTGTACCCGGCCATGTGGTCGCCTGTTGGGCGGCCCGCACAGAACCGGTGACAATAAACCTTCCCGGCCGATTCAATCGGTCTGCATCCACGGACCGCTTGATCGCTCCCAGGATCTCAGGTGCTTCTTGCCATTCGTCAACCAAGAGCGTGCCGTCTGTTGCTGCCAAAGCCCCGTCGGGATCTTCTCTCGCTGCTAGCCGGGCACCAGGTCTGGACAAATCCAACGTACTGTCGGCAAAGCGGCTCATTGACGTTGATTTGCCACAGCCGCGAGGTCCGACCACCAGCAAGGCGGAAAACACTGGTAACAGCTCTTCAGCCACCAGCCATTCGACGGCCCGGGGATAGAGCTCTCCTGCTCCCAGCCTCGGATTTTCCGGCGTGCCCATAGGAGAATCCTACATTTGCCGAGCTTTAATTCCCAATATTGCCGGAGATAAATTCCTGATTCTGCCGTGTTCTAATTCCCAATATTGCCAACTGACCCGCCTACTCCTGCCAAACCGCATTGCGGATGCCACTGGCCAAGACGTTGAACGTCCCATCGGCCAGATCCAGAACGCCCATCCGCCCGTCAACCAGGGTTACCAGCAGCCAACCTCTCTCCAAGTCCATATCGTTGATCGCGTCGTCAACTTCGACCTCGTAGAGCGGGTCCAGGGTCTCAGAATCGACAACTACGACTTTGGCCGATGACCTGTTGCACGCCACCTCCGGAGGCGGGAGGCAAAACTGCTCGGCTACTACGAGATTCCCCTGTTGGTCACCTGCGGGCAGCATCCACCCCAACCCGCGAACATTGGAATCGGTCGCACTCTTGTCCAGACTTATCTTCGCCAACCATGGATACCAGCCCAGACCACTCACGAAGGTCCGGACCACCACCGCAACGGCATCCTCACCTACCCATGTTGATCGGACCACGATGGATCGGCCGAATTCCCACCGCTGGTCGGATGCCCTGCTGGAATCCAAGACCAAGTGGTGGTAGGGAAGGTCCCCAAATGCCTCATAGGAATAATCTCTTCGATCTGAGGCAAATTCGCTGAACACAACCGGCCCAGATCGTAAGGACGCAAGTCCATCGCGTGAATCGCGTAAGGCATAACTTTCAACCAATAACGTTCTCTGACCGTCTACCGACGTGTACCAAATGCTGTAAGGGAGCCAATAGCGCTTCTCTCGCTTCTCAATGTCCAAGAGTTCGAACCCTTGCCCCGACGGGTCACAGCACATTCTCAGCAATACAGACCTTGGTTCGACCCACTCCACATCTCTGATGAATCCGGGGGGGACCTCTGCGTCGGGGTACTCCGGATGCTCCGTTCCTCGCTCTCCGCAATACAGGAAAGTCTCTTCGCTCATGTTGTATTCCCATAGGGTCGTGGTGATTCCTGATTGAACATCGATGGAGACAACGTCGCACTGCTCCGTCGAAGCGATGATCGCCACGGGCATGTCCCCAGTCGTTCCGAATGGCTCCCCCTCCAGGGTGGTACCACCCGGCAGTGGCTCTGCACTCGGATAAATGACATGCATCGTTCCTTCAAAAGGCTCTGCTGGTGCTGCTGAAATGGGTGCATCAGTCAGAGGCACGGGCTCGGGAGTGCTGGTCGGATTCGCAAGCTGGTCCGGCTCCACTGCTAGCGATGTCGAAGTCGGAACCGGGTCCTCGCTAGGAGCCGCCGTCGGCGTTGCAAGAACCGATGGCGTAGCGGATCCAGTCACTAGAGCTTCCTCGCTGGGCACCGCCGTGCCAGGGTCTAGAGCTTCCTCCAAAATCGACGGGTCCGACTCGCAGCTGATCGAACCCAACAACAAGACCACTGCCAATAGCAGTACTGAGCCTCCCCGGGCATAGTGCACAGGCACCATCAAATCATGGCAATGAAACCGGTGGGGGTAGGAGTGTCCGCTCAGGCCGCGGTTGGTTGTTCAGCGGGCGGCGGGTGGGTTGTGGGGCTGGGCCGGGGTGGGGGTTGGAGGCGGTATCGGCCGGTTTTGGTGTCGTTTTCGATGGTGTGGTGGTGTTTGTGGACTTTGGTGTGGCAGCGGGGGCATAGCAGTACGAGGTTGGTTATGTCGGTGGGCCCGTTTTGGTCCCAGGGCACGATGTGGTGGGCGTCGCAGATCTGTGGTCTTAGGCCGCAGCCCACGCAGCGGCGGTCTCTTTTGTACAGGGCCAGCTTTTGGGCTTTGGTGGGCGCTCTTTGGGCTCTGCCCATATATAGGGGCTGCCCGTCGGCTGAGAAGATCATCGGGACGATGTCGGCGTCACAGGCCAGGCGGCGGAGTTCGTTGAGGTCAATGGGCGTTCCGTCGATGAGACCGGCGTTCTTGAGCCGGCCTTCGATGGCGTCGTATTCGGCGGACACCACCAGCACGGTTTTCTGCGGGCGGGTCCCGCAGTCAGGCACGCCCGCCAAGGGGTTGGGGTTGGCGCTGTCGGCGGGCTGTTGGGTGACGAGCGCTACTAAGGCGTCGGCGTTGCGCTGCTCGAAGGTGCGGATGGGGTCGTAGGCGATGTCATCGACGAGCATCTTGTCGCTCATGGCGCCAAGCGCGACCTTGAACCGCTCGCCGGACACCTGGTCGAGCTCGCCGTGCACCACGACCATGCCGCCGGTGCCGTCGAACACCTTGAGGGACCGGCGGGCCCGCTGGCGCTCGGCCCGGCTCATGCCGTTGTCGACGCGGCGCTGGTCCTCGCGCGCGGCGACGGTCTTCTTGAAATCGTCGTGGCCCTGCCAGCCGCCCAACTCCAACAGCTCTTGTTGGTCTTGTTCGCTCATCGGCGCCCGCTTGTGAGACTCCACCACCATCCCGCCCTGATCCGCGGAGATGCGACCATCCTGAACCGCGCCGAGAATCTGGGGCATGGCCGCGACGCCCTGGGCCGTTCTGGCCAGCTGGCGGGCCCGATACGCGCTGATGCCGAACTGATGGCAAACCGTGGCCGCCGCACCCGGACCCTCGAGCTCCCCGTAGCGGGCAACCAGCCCGACCAGATACCCCTCAGCCCGGCGGCGCAACAAATCAGCCTGGCCCATCAAACCCAACAACTCCGAAGCACCCGCCCCAGAGAAATCCGGGAACCCGAAACCCCCACCAACGCCAGCATCGCCGCTGGCATCAGCACTGTTTGTACTGGGATTCGCCGTAAATTCCATAAATGAAATTATACCAACCCCGGTGACATATTCCTCCCTGAAATATGCCCAAAAAGCCGAAAAATCAGACGGTCAGCCCGTAGAGCTCGGCGCAGTTGTCTCGGAGGACTCGGTCGATTTGGTGGTCGGTCATGTGGGTGGTCTGCTCGGTGAGCATTTCTTGGGACCAGGGCCAGGTGGCGTCGGAGTGGGGGTGGTCGTTGGCCCACATCACCCGGTTCACGTTCATGAGGTCGAGCAGCTTGAACGCCACCCAGTCGTCTTGGAACGTGAGGTAGACGTTCTCCCGGAAGTAGTCGCTGGGCTTCTTGGACAGCTCGGCGCTCTCCAGCCAGTTGCGGTGGCGGTTGTAGGCGTGATCGGCCCGGTACATCCAGTGGGGCGCCCAGCCGGCGTCGGCCTCCACGCACACCACCTGAAGGTCGGGATGGCGCTCGAATACGCCGCCGAAGATCAGTGTGCCGATGATGTCCTGATTCCCCCGGATGATCCCCAGGAACGAGTTGATCTTGGGCCCCCGGAACTGGGCGGCCATGGGATGGTCGTTGCCCGACGTGAGGATGTGGAACGACAGCGGCATGCCCATCGACACCGATGCTTCCCAGAAAGCGTCGAACTCGGGAGCGTCGTAGTCGATCCCCGAAGCCGGATAGCCGGGCAGCATGACGCCCTTGAGCCCGAGGGCCTTCATCGCTTCCAAGTCGGCGATGGCCTCGTCCACTGAGCGCACCGCAGTCTGGCCCAACCCGATCAACCGCTCAGGGGCGTGGGAGTTGAACTCGGCAATCCAACGGTTGTAGGCGTCGAAGCAGGCCTTCTTGTAGTCGCCGTCGGGGTGGTTGCAGATGGTCATGCCCACCGACGGGTAGATCACCTCGGCCACCACTCCATCCCGATCCTGCTCGTCGAGCCGGGCCACTGGGTCGTACCCACCGGGGTGCAGGTCCTCCCAGCGGGTGCCGCTGGACAGGCTGATCTCGTGCCAGCTCTTGCCCGCCGCCGCGATCATTCCATAGGGCATCCGATTGCGGCCGTTGTCGATGGACATGAACGCCCCCATGGCGTCGTCCCAATCTACACGGGGGGCCCGATCCCGGAACTTGGGGTCGATGTAGTCGATGTAGGTGTTGTCGGGCTCGGTGACGTGGGAGTCAGCCGAGATGCAAGGACGTACGGGGGTGACGGTACTCATGATTCGAACCTTCTCAATCGGGTGTCACTGAGACAACCACCAACGGTAGTAGCTAGCGTTGCCGCCATGAGCAGCCAACGATCCGCCGCCGACATCCGAGCCGACCTCGGCCATCCCGTCATCGACGCCGACGGCCACGTGTTCGAGCACTACCCGGCCCTCCACCAGTACTGCCTCGACGAAGGCCTCGACGGAGGGCTCTACCCTCAGATGTCCAACTGCTCGTTCAACGGGGAGCCCAATTGGTCGGGCCTCTCCCCTGATGACCGGCTGGCCCGACGCTCCTTCCGGGGTCCGTGGTGGGCGCTGCCGCTAGGCAATACTCGGGACTTCGCCACCGCGGTGTCTCCGGCGATGTTCCACGACCGCATCGAGGAGCTGGGCATGGACTTTGCGGTGTGCTACCCCAGCATCGGCCTCAACTTCCCGGCCTACCGCGACGACGAAATCCGCAACAAGCTCTGCCGGGCGCTCAACCGCTACCTGGCCGACAGCTACCAGGGCCTGCAAGACCGCCTCACACCGGTGGCGGCCATTCCCACCCAAACCCCCGAAGAGGCCATTGAGCAGCTCGACTTCGCCGTCACCGAACTGGGCTTCAAAGCAGTGATGATCGGCGGATTCGCTCTCCGCCAGGTGCCGGCCGGAGGCGAGATGGCCACCTGGATCGACTCGCTCGGCCTCGACTCGGCCTACGACTACGACCCGCTATGGCAGCGGCTGGTAGAGCTGCAAACCCCGGCCAGCCTCCACTCCGGTTCGATGGGCTGGGACGGCCGGCGCTCAGTCAGCAACTTCACCTACAACCACATGGGCAACTTCGGCACGGCCAGCGAGGCCACCGCCAAGTCGATCTTCTTCGGCGGGGTCACCCACCGCTTCCCCGACCTGCGCCTCGGCTTTTTGGAGGGCGGGGTCACCTGGGGCGCCCAGATGGTGTGCGACCTCCTGAGCCACTGGGAAAAGCGCGGCCCCGAGGGCCTCAAGGCCTACGACCCGGCCCTCTTCGAGCCCGATTACTTCGAATCCTTGCTGGCCGAGGCCAACGACCCCATCGATCTGCCCTCCGGCTTCGGCAAAGTGATGCAGAAGGGCATCAGCTCTGATCAGGTCGTTCACGACTTCGAGGCCGCGGGCATAACCTGCCCCGAGGACATCCTCGAGCAGATCGACCGCTCCTACTGGTTCGGCTGCGAGGCCGACGACCCGCTGGTGCGGCTGGCCTTCGACGGCGCCCTGCCCGAAGGGGCCACCCTCAACGCCATCTTCTCCTCCGACGTGGGCCACTGGGACGTGCCCGACATGTCCGAGGTGCTCCCCGAGGTGTGGGAGCAGGTGGAGCACGGCTGGCTCAACGAAGACCAATTCCGGGCCTTCACCTTCGACAACGCCCACCGCTTCTTCTCCGAAGCCCGCCCCGACTTCTTCAAGAACACGGTTTTGGAGAGTGCCACCGTCTAGAACTAAGGGGCCATGACCGTCCCCGCACAAGCACCTCCGACGTTCACGCTCCTCGCCCAGTTGGGGATCTATTGCGACCCCAACTCGCAGCCCGGATACGGAAAGCTCCGGGTGTTCGAAGAGCAGTGCCACGGCGGCCATGTGAGACCCTCGGTGCTGATGCTGGCCGCCGACATCACCGGGGGCATGATCGGCGAGAAGGAAGACCCAGAGTGCTGGCACTTCACCACCGACTTCCAACTCCGAACCGCCGCCGTCCCGCTGCCGGAGCAAATCGACGTACACACCGAGGTGCTGCGGGCCGGGGCCAGCACGCTGATCTGTGAGTGCCGCTTCTCCACTCCTGACGGCGCCGAAGTGGGCTACGCCCAGATCGGTTTCGGACGCCACCACCAACGTCCCGGCGATCCGGCCAAGCCCATTCACGACCCTCCCCGGCCCGACCTCATGGGGCTTCCCGACATCGACCGGCCCCTGGCCGAAGTGGCCGGCATCGAGGTGGTGGACGCCTCCGTCGGCCATGTTGAGGTGGAGCTCACCCCGCAACTGCTCAACCCCGCCGGCATCATGCAGGGCGCCATGGTCACCCTGGTGGGCGAGGTGGGCGCCGAGACCCTGGCCGAACATGAATTCGGTGCCCCCCACGCGGTGGCCGACATGGACATCCGCTACCTGCTGGGCGGCAAGATCGGCCCGGTTTACAGCACCTGCCGCTGGATGGGCGACCCGTCGTCGGGCTGGGTGGTGGCCGAGATCAGAGACTTAGGCAAGGGCGACCGCCTGATCGCCACCATGATGCTTCGGGTCCGACCGGCTCGCTGAGGGGGCATTCGCCCCGCCGGAGTAGTTTGGCAAGATGAACCGCCAGTGGATCTACGCCGTGCGGCCCGACGGACCAGTCAGCGTGGACAACTTCGAATACCGGGAAACCGACATCCCCGAGCCCGGCGACGGCCAGGCACTGGCCCGGCTGTGTTACCTCAGCTTCGAACCGGCCATGCGCACGTGGTTGGAGGACTTCATCACCTACATGCCCCCCGTACCTCTGGGCACGCCCATGCTGGCCCCCGGCGTTTCCCAGGTGATGGCGTCCAACACCCCAGCGCTGAACGAAGGCGACCTGGTCAGCGGCATGATGAGCTGGCAGGACTACGAAGTGGTGGGCGAACAGACCAGAGTGGTGCCTCCCGGCACACCCATCCCAGTCATGCTGGGCCCCCTAGGCGGCACCGGGCTCACGGCCTATATCGGCTTGCTCGATATCGGCCGCACCGAGCCGGGCGACACGGTGCTCACGTCGGGCGCGGCCGGGGCCACTGGATCGGTGGCCGCTCAGATCGCCCGCGTCAAAGGCTGTCGGTCGGTGGGCATCGCCGGAGGGACGGACAAGTGCCGATGGCTTCTGGAAGAAGCCCGGCTAGACGGAGCCATCGACTACAAGAACGAGGATGTGGACGCCCGGCTCGCAGAGCTCTGCCCTGATGGCGTGGACGTGTACTTCGACAACGTGGGCGGCGACATGCTGGAGACGGTCATGAGCCACATGGCCCAAGGAGGGCGGATTGCCAGTTGCGGCGCCATCTCCACCTACAACCAGGGCATGCGCCGGCCGGGACCGTCCAACATGTTCCAGGTCATCGAAAAGCGCCTCACCATCCAGGGCTTCGTGATGTTCGACCACATGGACCGGGTACCAGCGGCCATCGAAGACCTCGGTCGTTGGGTGGCCGAAGGTGAAATTGCCTTCCAGACCGACATCCAGGAGGGGTTCGACAACATTCCCACCACTTTCTTGCGGCTGTTCTCCGGGGCCAACCAGGGCAAGCAGCTCTTGAAGGTGCGGGACCCGGAGTAGGAATCGGGGTAGCGCGCGATGAGCCTGGTCCTCTACGAGACCGAGGGACGGGTGGCGGTGATCACCCTGAACCGACCTGAGGCCCGCAACGCCATGAGCCCGGAACTGTCCGCCGCCCTGGGCGAGGCATTCGACCGATTCGAAGCCGACGATGACCTGTGGCTGGCCATCCTGGCGGGCAATGGCCAGATTTTCTGCGCCGGGGCCGACCTCAAGGCGCTGTCCGAGGGCCGGGCGGCGGGCATCATCACCGCCGAGGAGGGCTTCGGCCGGTTCGCACGACGGCGCCGGGACAAGCCGGTCATCGCCGCGGTGGACCGCCCCGCGCTGGCGGGGGGATTCGAACTTGTACTGGGCTGTGACCTGGTGGTGGCGTCCACCGAGGCGGTCTTCGGCCTGCCCGAGGTGAAGCGGTCGCTGGTGGCGTCCGAGGGGGGCGTCACCCGGCTGCCCCGCCGCATCCCGACCAACATCGCCATGGAGCTGGCTCTGACCGGCGACACCATCGACGTCCACCGGGCCCACTCCCTGGGCTTGGTAAACGTGGTGTGCGAACCCGGCCAGGCATTGGCCGAAGCCAAAGAACTGGCCGAGCGCATCGTGGTCAACGCCCCCTTGGCGGTCAGGGCCGCTCGCCGGGCCATCCTCGAGGGGCTGGAGACTACCGAGGCCGAGGGATTCGCCATCGCCGCCCGAGAAGGCGGCGCCGTCTCCAAAACCGAGGACTTCAAAGAAGGTCCTCTTGCCTTCGTGGAAAAACGACCTCCAAACTGGAAGGGCAGATGAGTCCTTCAACCACCGGAGAGCGGGAGCTGATGCTCACCGGGATCGGCGGCCAGGGTGTGCAGCTGGCCGCCCAGGTCATCGCCCAGGGGGCCACGGCTGACGGCAAAGAGGTGCTGGTGTTCGGCAGCTACGGCGGCATGATGCGGGGCGGCCACACCGACAGCACGGTGGTGATCAGCGACCGGCCGATCGAGGCGCCGCCGGTGCTTTCGACCACATGGTCGGCCATCTTGATGCACCACCAGTTCTGGGCCCCGCTGCGGGAGCGCATCCGCGACGGCGGCTTGGTGCTGGTGAACACCTCAGTATTCGAGGATGAGTTGGACCGGGACCGCTATCAGGTGGTCGAGGTTGCCGCCACCGATGTGGCCACCGATCTGGGCAATTCGCTGCTGGCTGCCATGGTCATGGCTGGGGTGTACGGGCGAACGTCAGGACTGGTGAGCTTGAACGGCCTGGTGGAAGGCATGCGCCGCTCGGTGCCGCCCTATCGCAGCCAGCTCATCGAGGCCAACGAGGGGGCGCTGGCCGCCGGCTGGGAGATGGCGGCATGAGCCCAAGCACTCCGAGAAATACCGTCACCGTCCGGGGCACGGTGGTCATCGACGTCGAAGCCTGCAAGGGCTGCGACCTCTGCATCGACGCCTGCCCGCCCCGGGTGCTGGAAATGACCACCCGCGAGGCCAACACCAAGGGATACCGGTACCCCCGGCTGCTGGCCGGCTGTACCGGCTGCCAGGCCTGCGCCCAGATCTGCCCCGACTTCGTATTCCAGGTGTACAAGTACGACACTCCCCTGGAGCTGCCTCTGCACGATGAGGGCGGGCCATGAGCGAACGGGCGCTGCTAGAGGGATCGGAGGCCATGGCCCGGGCCGCGGTGGCTGCCGGCTGTCGGTTCTTCACGGGATACCCGATGACCCCGTTCACCGAGTTGCTGGAGCACATGGCCGCGCTGCTGCCCGAGGTGGACGGCGTGTGCATGAACGCCGAGAGCGAGCTGGAGGCGGTGGGCATGGCCTGGGGGGCAGCCACCACTGGTCACTTGGCGGCCACCGGATCAACCGGTCAAGGGCTGTCGCTGATGCAGGAGTCGCTGTCTGAGATCACCAACGCCCGCCTACCGCTGGTGGTGTTCAACATGGCCCGGGGCCAAGGCGATTACTTCCAAGCCACCCGCGGCGGCGGCCACGGCGACTATCGCCACATCGTGCTGGCCCCCATGGATGTGCCCGAGGCCGTGGAACTAACCGAGCTGGCCTTCGACTTGGCCAGGCAGTGGCGCACTCCGGTCATGGTGCTGGGCGACTATTTCCTGGCCCACACCTACCAAGCGGTGTCGGTGCCCTCCATCGACAGGGCCGCTCCCAAGGTTCCCGACTGGGCCCTGAACGGGTCCACCGGAGGCTCAGGCGCAGCCAAGATCATCTCGCCGCTGGGCAGCGGCAACGAGGGGGAAGAGGGGTTTGACCTGGGGGCCCACTTCGCAGACTGCGCCGCCCACATTCAGGCCCTGGAGGCTGGCGTGGAACCGCTGGTCGACATCGGGTTCTGCGACGACGCTGAGTTGGTGGTGGCCGCCTACGGCTCGGTGGGCAAGTTCGTGCGCTATGCCTGCCTGCGATTGCGCGACGCCGGGCACCGGGTGGGCTACGTCCGGCCCATCACGCTGTGGCCGTTCCCGTCGCAGGCAGTGCAAGACGCAGCCGCCGGATCGGCCAAGGTGGCGGTGTACGAGCAGAACATGGGCCAGATGATCGACGATGTACGGCTTGCTACACTCGGGGCGGTGCCGGTGGAGTTCATCGGGGGCCCCAGTTGGGACCACTCCGGTTTCGGTATTGGACCCGACATCAACGTCCCCGATATCTCCGAGCGCATTTTAGAGGCCCTGCCATGAGGGAAAACGGGCCATGACGGGAAACGGGCCATGAGCGACGACCGGGTATTCATCTCCACCGACAAGCCGCCCGCCGAGTCCGCCGCGCTGGTGGACGACTTCACCCCCTCGCTCATCACCCAGGCCAACCACCACCTCTGCCCCGGCTGCGGGGAGCCCATCGCCATTCGGGCCGCGATGGAGGCCATCGAAGAACTGGAGCTGGCCCAAAGCACAATCTCGGTGTTCGGCATCGGGTGCTACACCGCCTTCGCCCACAACCTCGACGTAGAGGTGGTTCAGGCCCTGCACGGCCGGGCCCCGTCGGTGGCCACGGGGGTAAAGCGGATGCTGCCCGACGGGTTCGTCATGACCATCCAAGGCGACGGCGACATGGTCAACGAGGGCCTCCAAGAGGTGCTGCACGCCGCCGCCCGGGGCGAGAACATCACCTGTCTGCTGTTGAACAACGGGGTTTTCGGCGAGACCGGCGGCCAGATGACCACAACCACCACCCTGGGCCAGCGCACCAAGACCTCCATCGAGGGGCGCGACCCCCACCAGCACGGGCACCCCATCCTTTTGTCCGATCTGGCCGCCACCCTGGACGGCGCGGCCTACGTGGCCCGATGCGCAGTCAACAACGCCGGCAACGTGGCCCGCACCAAGCGCTACATCACCAGGGCCTACGAGTCGCAGATGGCCGGGGCCGGTTTCAGCCTGGTGGAGATTCTCACCATGTGCCCCACCGGCTGGTTCGTCGACACCCTAGAAGGCCCCGACTACCTCCAAGACACCCTCGCCCCCGTCCACAACATCGGCGAACTGAAGACCGTCTAGTCCAACAGCAGCTCTCGCAATGCCTGGCGATGGCCGTCATCCAGGCT
Organism: Candidatus Poriferisocius sp.; assembly: GCF_965204015.1. Taxonomy (GTDB): domain Bacteria; phylum Actinomycetota; class Acidimicrobiia; order Acidimicrobiales; family Bin134; genus Poriferisocius. The sequence continues at coordinate 1,112,400 of NZ_OZ241965.1, forward strand.
CAAGCCATCAGCCCAGTACTGGTCGAAGCTGCCCCATGTGTCGGCCAGCACCTCCAACTGCCAAGCGAAATAGTCCTCGTGCACGGTGACCATCGGCATCATCAGGTCCCCATAGCGACTGGGATTCACGTGCTGGTTGGTCTCCAAATAGTGGTCCACCACCTGTTGTTCGGGAACCTCCAGAGCCAAGAGAAGCAGGCTGGCCGCCCATCCGGTGCGATCCTTGCCCGCGCTGCAATTGAACAGCAGCGGAGCCGCCCCCGGCGCCAACAGTCTCCTGACGAACTCGCCAAATTGAGCAGTCCTTATGGGTTCGCTCACCGATCTTCCGGAAGCCTCCTTCATCCACTGGAAGGCCTTGCCGTTTCCAAAGCGTTCTTCCAGTTCCTCGGCGCTCAACGCGGCAAAGTTCTCTCGTAGCCCGGAGGGATTCGCGGAGTCCGCCATCGGCAGCGAGATCTGTTCCACCCCTTCGGGCAGCCGGTTGGGGCCCTCGGCGGCATGATCCCCCTCGTTGCGGAAGTCGAACACCGTGCGAATGCCCAAGTCAACCATCGCTTGCAGATCAGAGTCAGTGGCTTCGGCTAGATGGCCCGCTCGATATACCAGGCCGGTCCGCACCCGTCGGCCGTCAACGGTGGTCTGGCCTCCCAGCGAGCGGAAATTACGGATGGAATCCACGCCGGGCACCCTACCTAGTAGGCCTCAAAACCCTTGCACTCAAGGCAAAACTGCGAATAAATGACAGGAGCCGTGGAAGAGGCTAAAGTCTCGCGTCAATATCCGAGTAGGGGCCGGCCGACCATTGGCGTGGTCCAAGGAGACACAACTATGACCAAGACCAAGTTGATTTTCATTGGGCTGGCAGTGGCGCTGGTCGGTTTCTTGTTTGCCGGGTCCGCCTCGGCTCAAGACCAGACGCTGAGCGCTGATCCGGCCTCGGTGCCGGAAGCCGGCACCTACGACATCACGTTGACGCCTGGTGGCTTCACCGCCGCTGGCACCAACCTGGCCGTTTGCGGCACCGGTGATCCCGATGTCGAGTGGGGCCAGGCAACATTGATGCAGCACTGCGGTGGGTTCGGTAGCCCGGTTGATGCGACTGGTGGCCCGATCACAGCAGAAGGTGTGGAAATCACCGACGCTGGCGTAACGTTCCTGATCTTCGAACTCGTTCCTGATGGTCAGTCCGCTCTTGTTCAGGTGAACATCGGCGAGGCCATGGATGACATGGATGACGAGCTGGCCGATACTGGCGTGGAAACGTCACTGCTAGTGATCATCGGTGCGGGCATCGCCCTCGCTGGTGTGATGGTGTTCGGTCTCAGCCGTAGGCTGCGCACCCTGTAACACCACTTCCTGATCGGAACACTCGGTGCCCCGGGCCTTCGGGTCCGGGGCACCGGTCGTTAAGCGCCGGCGCAAAAAAGCGCATTCGTCAGATGGATGACACAAACGAGGTGTTGCGCTATGGTTTCACCACCTATCGGAGTGAGAGCCGGACCGTCATAGACGCGGCCAAAGGAGTTCAGTCATGACTAAGACCAAGCTGGTGTTCATCGCGATGGCATTGGCGCTTGTGGCCTGGGTAGGTGCAAGCGCCGCCTCTGCACAGGATGGCCCCACCCTGACCGCCGACCCCGGGTACGTTGATGCCCCCGGCGAATACGAATTCACTTTGACTGGATCAGGTTTCACTGTTGGATCGGTCAACGCGACCTCTTGTCCCACGGATCAAGAAGTCACGGCTGCGAATTTCATAGTCGTGTGTGGCCTTGGTACTACCGCAACCTCAACGGGTGACGGAGGATTTACCGCCACAATTACCGCCACTGTGGGAGAAGGCGGAGTTGCCTTGCTCCTGTTTGAACTCAGGCCTGGTGGCGAAAGGGCGGAAGTCTTAGTAACCGTTGGTGCTCCGGACATGGGCGATGACATGGGCGACGGCGACGACATGGGCGATGACATGGGCGACGGCGACGACATGGGCGACGGCGACGACATGGGCGACGGCGACGACATGGGCGACGGCGACGACATGGGCGACGGCGACGACATGGGCGACGACATGGGCGACGACATGGGCGACGACATGGGCGACGGCGACGACATGGGCGACGACATGGGCGACGGCGACGACATGGGCGACGACATGGGCGACGGCGACGACATGGGCGACGGCGACGACATGGGCGACGGCGACGACATGGACGACGACATGGGCGACGGCGACGACATGGACGACGACATGGGCGACGGCGACGACATGGTGGCTGACGATGACATGGACGACGACATGGCTGATGACATGGACGACGACATGGGCGATGACATGGACGACGACGAGCTGGCTGACACTGGTGTGAACACGCCGCTGCTGGCCATCATTGCTCTAGCCGTGGTGCTCGCCGGTGCGATGGTGCTCGGCCTTAGCCGCCGGCTTCGTACCCAGTAACACCATTTCCTGATCAATACACTCGGTGCCCCGGGCCTTCGGGTCCGGGGCACCGGTCGTTATAGGGTCAACCCGTGACCTACGAACTGATCCTCATTGATGACCCTGCCCCGCATGTCCGGCGGATCACGCTCAACCGCCCCGAGAAGCGCAACGCAATCAGCACTCCAATGCGAAAAGAGCTGTTGGACGCCCTCCAAGCAGCCGATGTCGACGACGATGTGCGGGTGTCGATCCTCAGGGGAGCAGGACCGTGCTTTTCCTCGGGCTACGACCTGACGGACTCGCTCATGGAAGATCCGCCCCACTACACCGCAGGGGGCGACGGGCAGTGGTCCCGCCATGTGACCGACAGCTGGCTGGCCATCTGGGAGCTGGCCAAGCCGGTCATCGCCCAGATCCACGGCTACGCCCTGGCCGGCGCCTCAGAGCTGGCCGCGGCCTGCGACTTGGTCTACGTGGCCGAGAACGCCGACATCGGCCACCCGGTGGTGCGGGTGCTGAGCCCGCCCGATTTCAATTACCACCCCTGGCTGGTGGGGTTCCGCAACGCCATGGAGATGATGCTCACCGGCGACTCCTACTCTGGCGCCGAGGCCGCGGCCATGGGCTTCGCCAACCGGGCCTACCCCGAGGACGAATTGGAGGAGCGGGTGCTGGAGATGGCCCAGCGGGTGGCCCGGGTGCCGTCGGACCTCCAGCAGATCAACAAGCGCAGCGTTCACCGGGGCATGGAGGCCATGGGCACCCGCAACGCCATCCGCACCATGTCGGAATACCAGGCCCTGGCCGGCAACGTCGGCTCGGTTCAGGAGTTCAAGCAACGGGCACTGGAGAGCATCAAGTCGGTGGTCGACCGTCCGGCCGCGGCCGATGGTGACGGAGAGGGGAGCTGATGCGGATTTGGCGCCAGCACGAGTTGGGGGACCCCGTCGAATTGCTCAAGCAGGAAGAAGCCGCCCCTCCTGTACCCAACCCGGCGCAGATCGTGGTGGACGGCGAAGCCGTCGGACTGACGTTCGTGGACTGCCTCATGGCCCGGGGCCTCTACCAGATGGAGACGAAGCTGCCGTGGTCGCCGTGTACCGAGGTGGTGGGCCGAGTGCGGGAGGTCGGTGGCGAGGTCGACCACTTGGCCGTGGGCGACCGGGTGGTGGGCATTGGCGGCGGATCGCTGGCCGAGCAGACCGCGCTGCGGGCCAGCGGGGTCCACAAGCTGGCCGAAGGAATCTCCGCCGGTGCGGCGGCCGCTGCGCTGGTGAACTACGGCACGTCGTGGTTCGCCCTCCACGACCGAGGGCACTTGGCCGAAGGAGAAACCCTGCTCGTGCACGCGGGAATGGGCGGTGTGGGCTCAGCCGCGGTGCAGCTCGGTCAGATTGCCGGGGCCAGGGTCATCGCCACCGCCGGCGGGGCCGAGAAGACCGCTTTGCTGAAGGAAATGGGGGTGGAGCTGGCCATCGACTACCGGGAAACACCCGACTTTGTCGACATCGTGCGGGCCCACACCGACGGCCAGGGAGTGGATGTGTGCTTCGACCCGGTGGGCGGCGACGTGTTCGACCGGTCGCGAAGGTGCATGGCCTGGGACGGCCGGCTGTTGGTGGTCGGCTTCACCAGCGGACGGATCGCCGATGCCCCCACCAACCACATCTTGTTGAAGAACTACTCGGTGGTCGGCGTCCACTGGGGGGCCTCGGTGGGCCGCAACCCCGAGCCCTCAGAAAGGGCCCGACAAGCCATCTTCGCTCTGCTCGAAGAAGGCCGACTCGACCCCCCGGTGTTCCCCCCGTTCGCCTTCGATGAGGTCCCCGCCGCCCTGGATGCCATCTACAACCGCAGCACCTGGGGCAAGGTCATCGTGGAGTTGCCGCGGTAATCGAACCCGGGCGGCTGCCCAAATCCCGCGGTTGCTACGTGGGAAGGTCGGGGCGGACGATCACCACGGGGCAGCTTCCGTGCTGGGCGATCTGCTGGCTGACCGATCCCAGCAAAAGCCCGCGAAAACCGCCCCGGCCCCGCGAGCCCACCACCAGCATGGCGGCATTGTCCGACTCGGCGATCAGGGTGTCGGCGGCCCGACCCCGAATCATGCGGCGCCTGATCTCCACTCCCTCGGCGTTTACTTCAGCCAGCACCTCGTCGATGATGCTGTCCTGCATTCGCTTGACCTCGGCCTCCAAATCGATGGGGTCCAGCGGCACATAGTTGAAGTCCGGAGAGGCCGGCACATAGGTGGTGGAGTAGGCGGTAACCACGTCAACGAAGGCGTTTCGGTATCGGGCCTCCTTGATAGCCCAACGGAGCGCAGCTCGGGCTCCGCCCGATCCCTCCACTCCGACGACGATCCGGTTCTCGGTGCCGCTCACATCGTCCGCCATGTTCACCAGTGTACCTACATCGGGTCGTAGGGGAAGTCCGCGTCCACCCCTCCGTCAACCACCAATGTGCGACCCGAAATGAAGCCGGAAATCGGCGCCGAAAGGAAGAGCACGGCCCCCGCGATATCCGAGGGCACCCCCATGTGTCCCATCGGCACGGCAGCGTTGTTGATCGCCCTGCGCTCCTCGTCGAACAGCGCTTCCATGCGGGGAGTCAGGATCGTTCCCGGCGCCACGCAGTTGGCCCGGATCCCGTGGGGGGCCAGCTCGATGGACACCGATTGCATCCAGGCCATCAGCCCGGCTTTGGCCGCCCCGTAGTGGGCGTGGTTGGGGGCGGCGGTGAGCCCGCTGACCGAGGCGATGAACACCATCGTGCCCCCGCCGGTCTCCTTCATGGCCCGCCCGGCGATCTGCGAGATGAGATAGGCGTGGCGCAGCACCATGTCGAACTGCCAGTCCCACTCTGCGTCGTCGATATCCAGCACTGGCGACCATCCCGACACGCCCACGATGTCGACGATCCCGTCGATCGATCCCATGGCCCGGCCCGCTTCGTCAACCAGGGCCTGCACGTCATCTCGCTTGGTGATGTCGGCGGTCCAGGCGATGCCGTCCACCTCGGTGGCCACCTGCTCGGCCCGCTCCGATTCGAGGTCGACGCAGAAGACCTTGGCCCCCATCTGGGCCAGGGCGTGCGATGACTGGCGGCCCATGCCCTGCCCCGCACCGAGCACGATGAAGCCCTTGTTGTCGAGCCGCATGAGCTCGGCGTAGTCGGGCACCGGTGAAAGATCAGCCATGGTCAAACCCCCTAGTCGGTTTGTGGTTCGGATTGAGATGCTGCCACTTTGCGAAGGCGGCGGACCACCTCGGAGAAGTCGGAGTAGCCCCACTGCTCGGTGATCTTGCCGTCGGCCAGGCGCACCATCTCGATCATTCCCCATTCCACGGCCTCGCCGGTGGGCTCGATGCCCAGCAGGGGGCCGGTGTGGGTGCCCTGAGCGGCGATCTTGATCACCACCAAGTCGCCCTCGGCCACGATCTCTTCGATGTGGTCTTGCCAGTCGGGAAACGCCGTGCGCCAGGTGGCGATCAGCCGGCTCATCCCGTCGGGACCGGCCGGACCCGGCCCCACGCCGTGGGCCACGAAGTCATCGGCGAGGACCTCCCCGAGCAGTTCCACCTTCCCGCCGTTCACGATGTCACGCACCAGCCGCTCCACGACGGCCTTATTGGCCGCCGGATTATCGGCGGCCCCAGCGTCATCAGCTGCTGCCTCAAGGCTGTCGGTCATGCCCATCGGGCCACGATGTCGTCCACCGTGAGCATGGTGGTGAGAAAGGCCATGGTGTTGTCCATCACCGCGTCGCCGTAGTCGGCCGGGATGCCCGCCACCGCGTCGCCGGCCAGCACCACCTGATAGCCCAGATCAACGGCGTTGATCACCAGCCCCATCACCCCCACGTTGAGCGACACCCCGGCGGCCACCACCGTGGTCACTCCCAGATTGCGCAGGGTCTGGTCGAGGCAAGTGCCCATGAACGGCGACATCCCGTGCCAGCGGGCGATCTCGATGTCGGATGGCTGGGGATCGAACTCCTGAATGACCTCGGCCGACTCCGACCCGATCAGCAACCCGCCGTTCTGCTCGCTCATCTTGGCCGAAGCCGCCAGCATCCGGCAGTTGGCCACGCTCCCCGCCCGGTCTTCTCGAAAATGGGCCAGACAGTGCACCACCGGCACCCCCGCCGTTCGAGCATCGGCACACAGCCGAGCCCCGGCGTCAATGGCCCCCCGATCCAGCATCACGTCCCGCAGGCCCCCCATCGAGGCCATGTCGCCGATCACTCCCCGCTGGCACTCCATGGTGACCACTGCGGTGTGCGACGGGTCAAGCAGCTCGTTCAAGTCCACAGGCATCGAACGAGACTAGCCCCTAGCGCGTCCGGCAGGGCAGGCCACCGCGACCAGGGACCTAGCGCGTCCGACAGGGCGGGGTCGGCAGAGGAGTTCGATCGATTTCAGCCAGAAAGGCGGCGATCTCGTTGCGGTCGAGGGCGTACCCCTGATCGGGCTGGCCCCGGGCGACGGCGAACACCATGCCCACCACCTTGCCGTCGGCGTTCATCAGCGCCGCCCCGGAGTCGCCCGCGGTCAACAGCGAGCGTATTTCCAGCACGTCGCGGCCCTCGGTCTCCTGGGCGTAGAAGTCGCGGCCGGTGGCCAAGATCCTGCGGGTCACCTCGAAAGGCACGAACTCCAGCCCGTCATCGGAGTCCACCGTGGCCACATCGCCCACATCTGCGGCCCTCGCCACCATCGGAGCCAGCGCAACCGATGTCAGCAACGACATGCCCGGCGATGACCTCAGGGTGGGAAGCTGCACGGCGGCGATGTCTCGACCGGGGTCGAATCCCACCAGCACGCCGATCTCCGAATCGCCGTTGGCCGCGCTCACCGTGATCTGCTCAACTCCGGCCAGCACATGGGCGTTGGTGAGCACCAAGCCGGGTTCCACCAAGAACCCGCTCCCCTCGGTGAACTGTCCGCAGGCCATCCCGCTGACGTGGACCGCAGCCCTCTCAATGTCGTCGCGCTCGGCCAGCACCGGCCGCTGCGGCGAGTCCAGCGCCCAGGTGAGACCCCAGCCCACCAGCAATCCCACCACGAACAACCACAACAGCCATCGCAGCCACCTTTCCCAATTGGGCGACTTCCCCCCGGACGGCGGTACCTCCGACGGTGGCGCCTCAAGCGGCGGTGCCGGGGGCACCGAATCAGACAGCACGCAGATCGTCGAGTGAGTAAAACGCCCGCAGCGAGGTCAGCAGGCCGTCGTCGTTGAACACGGCCACATCCACCACGTCGAGCTCGTAGTTCACCCCGTCGAAGCACACTTTGGCCACCATCGGGGCGGCCGCCTCATTGCCCGCTACCCGCACCGGCCCGGTCAGCACCAAGGTTTCGGCCAGCTCGTTGCCCTCGTAGAAGGCCCGAACGGCGTCAATCCCCTCTTGCACCGGCCCGCCCACCGGCACCTGGCACGAACCGTCGGGGGCGTAAAACGACACAATGGCTTCCTTGTCACCGGCGCTCACCGCAGCGGCGTAGTCCTCCATCACCTGGCGCATGTGCTGAGCATCAACCATCGCCCCTCCCTTTCAGTTGCAGGGCTTTCAATTGCGGGGAATCTCGCTCCACGGGGTGTTCTTGTCGACACCGGGCTCTTTGGGCAAGCCCAGCACCCGCTCGCCCAGGATGTTGCGCATCACCTCGGACGTTCCGCCCTCGATGGTGTTGGCCCTCGACCGCAAGAAGCCCTTGACCGGAGCGGCAGTCCGGTGGGAAGCAACGTCTGAGTGATCGGGCCTCGACATCGGATAACCCTGGGGAAACAGCATGGCCTCCGACCCCATCACGTTGATCAGGCACTCATAGATTCGCTGGTTCAGCTCGGCCGACACCGCCTTGCCCACCGACCCCTCGGGACCGGGCGTGCCTGCCGACGACAGGGTCCGCGCCCGCCAGTTGGTGAGCCGCAATACCTCGGCCTCAGTCCACAATCGGACCACTCGATCCCGCAGCACCTGGCGGCAGACATCATCTCGGCCATCGGCTTGGTTCCGCAGTTGCTCCCAAGCCGACACCAAGACGCCGATGAGCCCGCTGCCTCGTTCGGGGACCCCGCCGCCCAGGGCCACCCGCTCGTTCATCAGGGTGGTGATGGCCACATTCCACCCCTGGCCCCGCTCCCCCAGCCGCATGGAGTCGGGAATGCGGACGTCGTTCAGGAATACCTCGTTGAACTCGGCCTCGCCGGTGATCTGGTAGAGCGGGAGTATCTCCACTCCCGGCAGCGTCATGTCGAGCACGAAATAGGTGAGGCCCCGGTGCTTGGGGGCATCGGGATCGGTGCGGGCCACCAGCATTCCCCACCGGGAGCGGTGGGCCAGCGAGGTCCACACCTTTTGGCCGCTCACCACCCATTCCTCGCCGTCGAGCTCGGCTCGGGAGGCCAAGCCGGCCACATCAGAGCCCGCGCCGGGCTCGCTGAACATCTGGCACCAGATCTCCTCGCCGGTGAACAGCGGCCGCAGCAAACGGTGGTGCATCTCCTCGGTGCCGTGGGCCAACACGGTGGGAGCGCCCATGCCGATGCCGATGGGGTTGACGTTGAGGTCGTGCCAATAGCGGCTGCCCTTGCGCAGCTCCTCGTCCACCACGGTTTGGGCCTTGGGCGACAGGCCGAGCCCCCCTTTGCCCTCGGGAAAGTCGACCCGGGACAGGCCCCGGTCGAACTGAGCCCCCCGAAACTCGTATTGGGTGGCCTCGGCGGGGTCCACCTCCACTAATAGGTCCCGCACCTTCTGGCGAAGCTGATCCTCAGAAACCTCGGCCACTTAACTCAACGTCCTCTCAGGAGTACCGATCGCGGAGGTGGCGGGCGATCACCATCTTCTGGATCTCGCTGGTCCCCTCCCCGATGATCATAAGGGGCGTGTCCCGGAAGTAGCGCTCCACCGGGTACTCCTCGGTGTAGCCGTTGCCCCCGTGGATGCGCAGCGCGTCGGAGGCGATCTCGAAGGCGGCCTCGGACGCGAACAGCTTGGCCATGCCCGCTTCGAGGTCGATGCGCTCGCCGGAGTCGTAGCGGCGGGCGGCGTCGTAGGTCATCAGCCGGGCGGCGTGGAGCTTGGTGGCCATCTCGGCCAGCTTGAACCCGATGGCCTGGTGGTCGTAGATGGGCCGACCGAACGTCTCCCGCTCCTGGGCGTATTTCATGGCCGCGTCGAGCGCGGCCTGGGCAACCCCCACCGCCCGGGCGGCGATGTTGATCCGCCCCAGCTCCAGCGCGGAGAGGGCATAGCGCAGCCCGTGGCCCACCCCGTCGGGGCCGCCCAGCACGTTGGCGTCGGGCACCCGGAAGTCGGAATAGGCCATCTCCACCGTCTCCACGCCCTTGTAGCCCAGCTTGGGGATGGTGCGCGACACGGTGAGCCCGTCGGCGCCCGGGCCCGGCGCTTTCTCCACGATGAAGCAGGTGATGCGGTCATCGGGGGTGCGGGCCAACAGCATCACCATCTGGGCCCTCATGCCGTTGGTCACCCACATCTTGGTGCCGTTGACAATCCACTCGTCGCCGTCAGGCACCGCCCGGCAGCGGATGTTGCGGGTGTCGCTGCCCGCGTCGGGCTCCGACAGCGAGAAGGCCGACCGTACCGACCCGTCACACATGCGGGGCAAAAATCGCTCCCGCTGCTCGTCGGTGCCGTAGCGACCGATCATGGTGGCGGCGATCTTGTGGGTGTTGAGGATGCCGGCCAGCGACATCCACCCCCGGGACAGCTCCTCGATGATGCGGGCGTAGGTGGTGGCGTCCAGACCCAACCCGCCGTAGGCCGGGTCGATAGTGGCTCCGAACAGGCCGAATTCGCACATCTGGGCGAACATCGCCTCGGGAAACTCGTCGGCATGCTCGAGGTCGGGGGCGTTGGGAATCACCTCCCGCTCCACCCAGGTTCGGATGGCGCCGACCAGTTCGTCGGCCAGTTCGGTGTCCATAGCGGGACCACGATAGGCCATTTTGTGCCTGTGGGCGGCTCTGGGGCGTGTCATCTATTGGGACTGATTGGGATATAGTTTTCCCCATGCTCTTTGCAGGAATGCCAGCCTTTTTCGCCGCCAAATGGTCCCGACGGGGCCTGGGACTGGGGCTGGCAGTGGTGCTGGCCGCGTCCGTACTCGTTGCCGTTAACGCCCAAGAGGCGACCGCGCAGTCGGCCGATCAGAGCGCGGCGGAGCGTTGCTCGGAGTTTCACCTCTTCGGCGCCGAGCCGGTGGACGTGGCCAAAACCGCCGACGGCGAATCTGTGCTGGCCCAGGTCCGCTGGGGATTCCACGACGGCATCTGCTTTTTGACCCTCGACGACGACGCGTTGGCCGCTCTGCGGGCCGCGGGGCCGCCCCCGAGCCTGCCAACGGGCGAGACCGACGACTCGAGGCGCTGTTTTGAGCACCACCGGTTCGGGGCTGAGCCGGTAGACGTGGCCAAAACCGCCGACGGCCAAACCGTGCTCTCCCGGGTGAGTTGGGGGTGGAACGGCAGCATCTGCTTCTTGGCCCTCGACTCGGCCGCGATCAACACGCTGCGGACCGCCGAGCAAACCCCCGACGCCCCCGCCGACCTCACCGCCGACGCCGGCAACGGCCACATCGCGGTCAGCTGGAACGAGCCCGCCGACACCGGCGGATCGGCCATCACCGTCTACACCCTGGCCTACAAAGCCACCACCAGCGGCTGCCCGATCACTCTCGACGCCACCTGGACCGTCCGCACCATCTCCAACACCTCCCTCACCATCACCGGCTTGACCAACGGCACCGCCTACCGGCTGTGCGCCAAAGCCGCCAACACCGCCGGAGACAGCGGATGGGTTGGCACCACCGCCACACCCGCCACCACCCCGGGCTCTCCCGGCAACGTGGACGCCACCGCCGGCGACGGCGAGCTCACCGTGACGTGGACCGCGCCCACAAACAACGGCGGAGCGCCCATCACCGACTACACCGTGGCCTACCAGGCCGGCGCCACCGCCTGCCCGGCCGACGCCGACGCCACCTGGAACCCCCGCATCACCTCCGAAACCACCGCCACCATCGCAGGCCTGGCCAACGGCACCGCCTACCGCGTGTGCGTCAAAGCCACCAACACCGCCGGAGACAGCGGATGGAACGCCACCACCGCAACTCCCGCAACCCTGCCCGGCGCCCCCACAAACGTGCAAGCCATCGCCGGCGACGGCCAGCTCACCGTGTCGTGGACCGCGCCCGCCAACACCGGCGGAGCCCCCATCACCAGCTACACCGTGGCCTCCAAGGCCAACGCCTTCACCTGCCCCGCCACCGCCGACGGCACCTGGGCCCGCCGCACCACCTCGAACACCTCCATCACCATCACCGGCCTTGCCAACAACAACGCCTACCGCATATGCGTCAGAGCCACCAACAGCGCCGGAGACAGCGGATGGAGCGGCACATCCAGTTCCCCGAGCGACCGGCCCGGCCCGCCGACCGGCGTGCAGTTCACCAGCAGCGGCCCCGACCAGCTCTCCGTCACCTGGTTCGCACCGGCCGCCACCGGCGCATCGGCCATCACCGGCTACACCGTCCAATGGTGTTCGGCCTCCAACGATGTCTGCGCCAGCTCGTGGAGCTCGGCCAGCGCCACCGGCAACAGCTACACCATTAGCGGCCTTACCGGCAGCACCTCCTACGGGGTGCGGGTCCAGGCCGCCAACAGCCGCGGCACCGGCCCGTGGAGCAGCACCCGATTCGCATCCACCACCGCGGCCACCCCTCCCGGCACCCCCTCGGGCCTGACGGCCACGATTGACGACCGCCAAATCGCCGTGCGATGGACCGCGCCGCGCGCCAACGGCGCCTCTATCACCCAGTACACCGTGGATTGCCGACTGGCCAGCACCGCCATCGCCACCGGCAACTGCGGCAGCAGCGATTGGGTCAGGTTCTCCACCACGTCGACCACCTCGGTCACCATCTCCGGGCTGGCCAACGGCACCGCCTACGAAATACGGGTGAGCGCCACCAATAGAGCGGGCAGCAGCGGTTGGAACTCCGTTACGGCCACGCCGGCTGCCCGGCCCCGCATCCCCTTCGATGTGCGGGCTTCGAGCAGCGGCCGCAACATACAGGTCACCTGGACCGCCCCACCCTCTGGTGGGTCGCCCATATCCAGCTACACCGTTGAGTTCTGCTCCGGGGGCTGCACCTCGTGGCGATCGACCACCGTCTCCGGAAACCCGCCGGCCACCACCGCCACCTTGACCGGCCTGGCCGAAGGCACCACCTATCGGGTGCGGGTCCGAGCCAACAACCGAGCCGGCGAGAGCGGCTGGAGCACCACCGACTCCGCTACCACGCCCACCCGGCCCGGCACGCCCACCGGCTTGACCATCACCGCCTTCGGGAACGACGACTTGACGGCCACTTGGACCGCGCCCACGTCGGTGTCAGGCATAAGCCACTACAACGTCCAAACTTGTCGCGCCGCGGCAAACCAAGACGGCACCTGGCGTTGCGTCAGCGGCTGGAGCAACGCCGGCACCGCCACCGACACCTCCCATGTGGTTACTGGCCTCCTCGGCAGCACCTCCTACAGCGTGCGAGTCCAAGCCGCCAACGCTGCCGGAACCAGTGGCTGGAGCAACACCTACACGATTACGACCGACGCCCCCGAGGCCCCGGACACACCCTCCGAATTCACCGCCACCCCTGGAAACCGCAACTTACGGCTGAGTTGGACCGCACCGGCGACCAACGGGGCCCGCATTACTCGCTACACCATTATCTGCGAGAGCGGCACCACCGACGGCAGCCATCGCTGCGACCGGGCAGCCCCCAACAACACCTACACGACCTCTGGCACGAGCTACACCATCTCCGGGCTCACCAACGGCACGAGCTACACCTTGACGTTGTCCGCCACCAACAGCGCCGGCACCAGCGGCACGATCGCAGCAACAGCCACCCCGGCCACCCGGCCCGGCCAGCCCCGCAACATCGTGCTCACCGAGAGCTACCCCGGAGGCAACGTGGTCAGCCTCAACGTCGCTTGGGAAGCACCCAGCAGGGACGGGAACCCCGATACCGGGGGATCGCCGATCACCGGCTACACCGTGCAATACCGGGCCAGCAACGGCAACTGGAGCTTCGCCCATGCCGGCGACGCAAGTATCACCAGCATCGACATCACCGGCCTCCCCGTGGGCCCCCGGTACTACGTGCAAATCCGAGCCACCAACGTCGCCGGCGACAGCAGCTGGGTCCAAGCCACTACCCACCCGACCGGCACACCGGGCAAACCTGATGTTGCCTCTTTCTCAGCGGCGGACCGCGGCCAACTGACGGTCACCTGGACCGCACCAAGCTCTACCGGCGCATCGGGCACCATCACCGATTACGACGTCCAGTGGTGTACCTCGAGGGAGTTGGAGCGAACCGTCGACGGAAGCACAGTAACCACCTATCCGTGTACAGGCGGGTGGCGTACCGCTCCCGATGCCGACGTCGACGAGGACGACGCCAGCTACGTCATCACCGGCCTCACCGGCAGCACCGCCTACAGCGTGCGGGTCCGAGCGGTCAACGTCCACGGGAACGGCCCGTGGAGCGACGTAGATGCAGCTAGCTTCGCCACCACCGACGCCCCCGCCGTCCCGGGTAGTCCCGCCGACCTCACTGCCACCCCCGGTAACCGCAATATACGGCTGAGTTGGACCGCACCGGCGGCCAACGGAGCCCGAATCACCCAATACACCATTACCTGCTCCGGCACCACCACCGGCGGCAACCACGTCTGCGATAGAACTGACGGCACTAACACCTACCGCACCGGTGGCACTAGCTACACCATCTCCGGCCTCACCAACGGCAACTCCTATTCCTTTACCGTGTTGGCCACTAACAGCGCTGGCGGCGGGGCCACTGCCTCGGTATCAGCCACCCCGGCCACCCGGCCCGACCGACCTGACCCCGACGACGTCACAATCACCGAAGTCTACGCAGACGGCTCGGTCAGCCTGACCGTAACGTGGGTTGCGCCGGACGACGGAGGCCATCCCGACGGCATCACTAGCTACACCCTGCAATACCGCCCCAGCGGCAGCAATTGGAGCTTCCACTACGCCGGTACCGGCCTTACGACCACAATCACCGGCCTCCCCGTCGGCCGCCGATACGACGTACAGATCCGTGCCCACACCCCCGCCGGCGTGAGCAGCTGGACCCAAAAGTCAATCACCCCCACCGGCAGGCCCACCGCGCCCACCAGCGTGAGCGCCTCAGGAGGGGCAAACACTGTAACGGCTAGCTGGAGTACTCCCGACAACATAGGCGCATCGGCCATTACCAGCTACAACGTCCAGTGGTGCACCGTCACGGTGGGGTCCGTCATCACCGACCGCACTACTGACCCGCCGACCCGGAGTGATACCTATTCATGCGGTGGCTGGAGAAGCGGCGGTACCGCCGCAGCCACTGCCTCGAGCCTCCCGATTACCAACCTCCCGTGCGGTCGTCGAATCGGGGTGCGGGTCCAAGCCGTCAACTCCTACGGTGCCGGTCCGTGGAGCGACACCGATCGCCTCAAAGCGACATGGTCCGTCGAAACTGACGCCTGTCCCACGTAGTAGCTCACTCAACCCCTCATGACCAGCGCCATCTGCGCTGGTCATGAGGGCCGCGGGCTAAGCCCTCTCGAAGGTGTCGCAGGGGTGACCGCAGGGCCAGTCAATCCTGTGGCTCGGTGTCCGGCCCGCCCCGCTCAAAGTTGACCGGCGAAATCCTTGTGGCTGCGAAGGCGTCGGTGATGGCCTCAGCCTCATAGACCCGGTTGCGGCGGCCAGCGCTGCGCTGGACAAGTACACCGGCCTCTTGCAGCTGCTCAAGGCTGCGCGCTCCGGTTCGCCATGAGGCCCCGAGCAACTCGGCCGCCTTCTCCGCGTTGAGAACCGGATGAGCCGCCAAGTGATCGAGCAACCGCCGCGCCGCGGTGCGCCCATACCCATGGGCGGCAACCTTGTGTTCCCAAGCACTCTTAATCCCCGCCACCTGCCCGATGAGGAACTCGGCGTAGACGGCGGCCTCCGCGACGGCATCGGCCGCGATGATGATCCATTTCCGAACCGCCCGCGACCTGACGGGGTCGTCGGGCGGGACGACAACGCTCGTTTCACCCAAAGATGCGATGTAGAGGTCTTTGCGAACGGCCAAAGCCGAGCTGACCGGCAGGGTACAGGGCGGCGCCAGCCGGCTGCGCTGGAACATCATCTGCATCAGCGCCCGGCCCGTACGCCCGTTTCCATCCCCGAACGGGTGGACCATCTCGAACTGGGCATGCACAACAGCCATCTCAACCAGTGGATGTCCCTTTCCCCGGTTGACCCGCTCAAGCAGATCTTCCATCAAGGCCGGCACGCATTCGGGAGGCGGCGGGATGTAGGAGGCGTTCAACGGGGTTGACCAGAGTTGGCCCGGGCCGATCCAGTTTTGACTGGTCCTGATCTGCCCGGCATGGGGGTCGTCTTCCCCCATGAGGATGCGGTGGACGGAAACGACGTCTTCGATCGCCAATGGCCTGTCGTGGGCGGCGGTCTCCAAAGCATGTTCGAAGGCGGTGACGTTTCTCAGAGCCTCGATGTCGTTCGGACGGGGCTGTTCCCCGAACAGACCCAGCTGGGCCTCGGCCCGAGCCAACCGGCGGGCAGACGGGTACACACCCTCGATAGTGCTCGATGCCGCGCTCTCCGCTCGGCGCACCAGCCACTCCGCGGGCAGCGCCGTATCCCCTCCACAGTTGCGCTCCAGTCGCCGAACGGCTTCCTCGGCGACCATCACCCGTTCCAGGCAGTCGCTGTCCAGCTCGACATCCCAGTTGGCTATCGGATGAGGAAGCTCCCACCCCCAAGCAGATACAAGCCCCACAACAACGAGGGCAGCGGCGAACAGGGCGGTCGGGGCCTTCATGGTGGCCCCCCTTCAAGCGGGAGCAGATGTCTTGTCGAGAGCACTACCAGCCGACCCGAAGGGGAACCATAACGGCTCCCGCGAACGGCTGATAAAGCTCTCGACACACACACCCCCCAGCTACACTCAACCCTCAAACAACGACAAAACCCCCGGCGGTAACCGGGGGCCAGTCGTCCATGCGAAAGGAAAGAGCTATTGCAACGCTCGTCCCGTGCTACCCCGCCACAACCCCACCCACCACTCTGCCGCTGCTCGGACTTCAAAGCCCACGCCCAAACCCACCGCCCCCACCGACCCTCCCAGCCCCGGAACGTGTGGGGCTCACGCCCCCTCCGCTAGATGGACTGGTCCGACTTCATCTTCTGGTGGCTCGAATGGCCCCTCAAAATCACCATCGCGACAATCCTCACAGTCACCCTCACCCTGTTCTGGAACAACGTATTCACGCTGATCTTCCGAGGAATCTATGTGTGCTACTCACCAGAAGATGACCAGTACTACACCGACGCAATCCAAAGTGGAAAAAGGTGGAGCCGTTTCGCGAGGGCAATGAACCACCAGCTTGAACAAAAGGGCGCACTGCGCGGCCTGTTCGTGTGGCACGGATGGTTTTGGTCCGAAGAACACAAACAATAAGTCTAAAAACCCCAGGTCACCGCTTTGTCGACACCGCCTAGTCCGCCGCTGCCGCACATGGTGATGAGGCCCCACCGGCCGGCGGTGCGCTCTAGTTCGTGCAGCGCCTTGGTGACCAGGATCGAGCCGGTGCCGCCCAGCGGGTGGCCCAGGGCGATGGCCCCGCCGTTGGGGTTAACCCGCTCCATGTCGGGCTCGTGTTCGGCGGCCCAGCACAGAACTACCGAGGCGAAGGCCTCGTTGATCTCCACCACGTCGATGTCGTCGATGGCCAGACCGGAGCGCTCCAGCAGCCGGTGAGTGGCCGGAATCGGCCCCTCCAGCATCAGCACCGGATCGCACCCCACCAGGCAGGTCTCGGCCACTCGGGCCTTGGGGGCAAGGTCGAGTTGGCTAGCCCTGTCGGCGGTCATCATGAGCACCGCCCCGGCACCGTCGGAGATCTGCGATGACGACCCCGCGGTGTGCACCCCGTCCGGGTCGAACTGGTCTTCTAGCTCTTCTGGCAGGGAGCCTGCCGATGCACCAGCCGGTTCTTCTTCCGGTGCTGTTTCTATGCTCTCTTCGTTATAGGAGGCAGGCGAAAACAAGAGGTCAGACCCAGACCAGCCTTCGCTCTATTGGTCGTCTCCGTATATCTCGCGCTGCCAGAGCACTTCGTCCTCCAGTTCTTTGCGGAGCCGCTCCTCTTCCTCCTCTTGGCATTGGAGGAGAAGGCGGTGCTGGTTCGGGTTGATGTAAAGCCACAATGGATAGAAATAGCTGTTCCCGCCGCTCAGCGCGCGGTTTCTCTCCAGCACGCCCGGTTCGGAGCCGGGTCGCAGCCCTAGGTCGGACCATGCGTAGTCGTTGGACACCACCACTTCCTCCATCACGGGCCAGAGGCATTCCCAGGTTCGGACGCAGTTGTCGAGCGAGAAGCCATCTGCCTCGCAGTCCGCAATGAGCTGGACATGGACGCGTTTCTCCTCGTTCTCCATCAACTCGGTGAACTCCAGATAGCTGTTGTAGTCCGTGTCATCTGAGTCATGGCAGGCCGACAGTCCGATCAAAGCGGATACCAGAAAGACGGAGAATAGTGAACGCATTTAGATGGGATAGCCAATCGGGTCTTCGCCCGGAATGATACGGACGTAAGACACGAGCATGAAGTTGATGCGCTTGGCGCTGATTATGGCCCGCGCCGGGTCCGGGCCCGAAAATGTATCGGATTCGGAGCCTCGTGCCAGAGGCGGCCCATCCATGTCCATATCAGGAGGCCAGTACATGATGCTGTGAAGACAGATATCTCGCTCCTGTGTCTCCTCCAGCCCGGCGTTGAAACTCTCGACGTAGCCCGCGATCACAGAGCCGTCGGTCAGGTAGCACTCCACGAAGGTGGCTGTGTCTTTGTCGCCATACCTGTCCTCCTTCTTCGGTCGATACCACCTGTAGGTCAGCCAATTTCCCCACGCGGACCTGATGGTCATTGCACGCTTGTCGTCTATCCAAGTGATGAGCTTCCCGAACCCGAATGCACCGAGACACGATCCCGCCATGATAAGCACACCCCACCACAGCAGGTAGAGATAGTGGTCGCTGAAGTACCCAGAGTAGTCTTCTGCGAATTCACCGACATTGGGCGTGTGGTCAGGAAACCACGCTCGGATGCCGGCAAATACGCCGAGTCCGCCAGCGACGGCAACGATACCTGGGAATAGCAGAAGAGCGGTCTCGCGGAACCCAGGAAAGCCCTTGGTCTGGCGACCCAGCTCTCTTCCTGTCCTATAACTGATCCCCGGGAGGATGATGAACCCGAGGATTACAAGGCTGAGAAAAGCCCCGAACACTTATCTGGAGCTTCCGTGGCCCCTCGGACGTGGAGTCGTGTCTGACTGACCTGATTGTCTCCGCAGTGGAGGAGGAGGCGCGTCCAGCACCCTGCGGGGCGGCGAATACCCCGAACGCTGCTGCCCAGCTATCTCACGTCGCTCGCCCATTGCGGTGTCTCTCCTTGGTAGGCCAGTGGCATCAGATTAGCCCGTCCACGATGAGCCGAGTAGTTGATGCCTCTGTTCTTATCGGCAGTCCTCAGCATACCAGCGCCAGCGAAGTCAAGCATACGGTATGAAAATGTAATAGTTCCAAATGGGTTGAAACTCCGCTCCAATTTCGACGCTAGCACCTACACGTGTAGCTATTCCAAGCTACTGCCCGAGAGCGCTTTGTGCTGCCGTGGCCCTGCCACGAATCGCGCTGTTCTTCCAGCTATGCACCTCGCAGTTACGGCCCGTTTCCGCGCTCCTGGCAGAAGAAGTTGGCTAGATGTCCGGCCCGGCCCGCTCGAAGTTGACGGGCGAAATCCTTGTGGCGGCGGCAAAGGCGTCGGTGATGGCCTCAGCCTCATAGACCCGGTTACGGCGGCCAGCGCTACGCTGGACGAGAACACCGGCACTCACCATTCCGGTTTCGGGGGTGCAGCGGGATCCCCTGACACTTAGCGGCAGATAGGGTCGGGTGGCAATAGGTTCCACACAGAAGGGTCTGGGATGGCAATGGCGTTTCGCCTGATGCGGAGTGTTTCATGGCGCAAGAACCGCACCAAGGCACATTCTGGCGGATTGACGCTTGCCGACATTGATGCAGATACCGGCAAGGGGCCTGCTGCGGACCTCTCCGACTGCACCTTCCACGCCAGCACAGAGGACTTCATCACCGCGCTCAGGGCACAACGAAACAGGTCAGAGCGCTAGAGCATTCCAATCGACGCCCGAAATGCCCACGCACGCTCAGAAGCCCGCGTTCGAACGCAGCAGTCCCATTCGAATCTCCGGTGAGGATGGCCACCCTTTCGAATTTGGGGACGCAGCGGGACTTGAGGCGTTCGATAAGGGCACCGGACAACGGACTGTCACAACAGGTGGACCAAACACAGGGGGTCACGCCAGCCACACTGACTCCCTGCTTTTAACTTCTTATCACTTTTTAACTATTTCTCACTTTACAACTACCTATACCTAGTCCCGCTGCGGGCGGCCGGCTAGCTGACACCCCCTTCTGTGCCATAAGCCTCCGGGGAACCTGCGACGGAGCTAGATCCTCTCGATGAGGGTGCCGGTGCCTAAGCCGCCGCCGCAGCACATGGTGATTAGGCCCCACTGGCCGTCGGTGCGCTCTAGTTCGTGCAGCGCCTTGGTGACCAGGATTGAACCGGTACCGCCTAGGGGGTGCCCTAGGGCGATGGCACCACCGTTGGGGTTTACTCGCTCCATGTCGGGCTCGTGCTCGGCGGCCCAGCACAGCACCACCGAGGCGAAGGCCTCGTTGATCTCCACCACGTCGATGTCGTCGATGGTCAGCCCGGAGCGTTCCAGCAGCCGGTGAGTGGCCGGGATCGGCCCCTCCAGCATCAGCACCGGGTCGCACCCCACCAGACAGGTCTCGGCCACTCGGGCCTTCGGGGTGAGGCCGAGCTCGCTGGCCCGATCGGCGGTCATCATGAGCACCGCCCCGGCACCGTCGGAGATCTGCGATGACGAACCGGCGGTGTGGACGCCGTCGGGCCGAGCCACTGGCTTGAGGCCAGCCAGCCCTTCCAGCGTGGTCTCCCGCATGCCCTCGTCCACGCTGATGGTGGCTGTCTCCTCGGTCTTCTTGCCGTCATCATCCAGCACGGGGGCTTCAATGGGCACGATCTGGGTTTCGAATCGGCCCTCGTCCCAAGCCCGGGCGGCCCGCTGCTGAGAGGACAGCCCGAAACGGTCGCAGTCTTCCCGAGTGACGCCCCACTTGTCGGCCATCCGCTCCGCACCCTCAAACTGAGAGGTGAACTCGTAGTTGGCAAAGTAGTCGCGGGTCACCGGTCGGCCCACCCCATCGGCGGTGGCGTTCGACCCGATGGGCACGATGCTCATGCTCTCCACTCCGCAGGCCAGAACCGCATCCTCCACGCCGGACTTCACCAGGCTGTAGCCCAGGTTCACCGCGTGTTGCGATGAGCCGCACTGGGAGTCCACCGTGCTGCACGCCGTTTCCTCCGGCAGCCCGGCGGTGAGCCAGGCAGTGCGGGTGACGTTCATGGCCTGGGCCCCGATTTGGTCGACACAACCGCCCACCACCTGGCCGATGGCGGCAGGATCAATGCCCGACCGCTCCACCGCGGCCGACTGCACCTGGCTGAGCAGGCCAGTGGGATGAACAGAAGACAAACCGCCGTTTCGCTTGCCCACCGGGGAGCGAACGGCTTCGACAATAACGACCTCGGTCATAGGGCCACGATAGAGCCTCCGGCTTGGGTCCAGCCCGTCGAAGCTGATCTGCGACCAGTGAAAGAACCCAGCCAATGATTAGGGTTCAGGGCCGTGGGTGTTCGTGAGGACGTGATCCAAGAGCTGACCGGGCCCGGTGGGATGTTCGAGCTGACCACCGAGGAGGTGCTGGGGCAGCCGGCGGCGGTGTTCACCAGCCGGATGCGCTCGCTGCGGGAGATGGTGGCCAACACCGCCAACTTCGGCGACCGGGAGTTTCTGGTGCTGGAGGATCAGCGGCACACCTTCGACGACTTCATCTCCCAAGTGGCAGCGGCGGCGGCGGCGCTGCAACAGCGGGGCATCGGCCACGGCGACCGGGTGGCCATCTTCGCGGCCAACCGCCCGGAGTGGGTGGTGTCGTTCTTCGCCGCCACCAGCATCGGCGCCATCGTGTCGGCCTATAACGGCTGGTGGACCGCCGATGAGGTTGACTACGCCACCGCGCTGAGCGAACCGGCGCTGGTGATCGCCGACCGCCCCCGCCTAGAGCGCTCCGGCACGGGCGCTACGAATGCCCCCTGTCTGGTGATCGAAGACGACTGGGCCGACTTCATGGCCACCGGGGCTGGAACCGCCCTCGAAGACATCGACGTTGCCCTGGCCGAGGACGATGCGGCGGTGATCTTGTTCACCAGCGGCACCACCGGGCGGCCCAAGGGGGCGGTGGCCACCCATCGGGGGCTGATCGGCTTCGTGCAGTCCACCATGATGAACGGGGCGGTGCGGGTGTTCGCCGAGCTGCGCACCAACCCACCGGCCGACGACGGCTCGGCCCCCAGCCATCCGGCCCAATCGGTCACGTTGGGCACCTCTCCCCTGTTCCATGTTTCGGGGCTGTACGGCACCACGCTGATCGGCATGGTCACCGGGGGCAAGATCGTGTACCGCCGGGGCCGCTTCGATCCCGAGGGGGTGCTCCAGCTCATCCAGGACGAGGGCGTCACCACCTTCGCCGCCCTGGGCAGCATCGGCTCGCGGCTGGTGAACCATCCCCGGTTCGGCCAGTTCGACACCTCCAGCGTGATCAACGTGGGCTTCGGCGGGGCGCCAACCAGCCCGGCGGTGCTAGATCTGATACGCCAAGCCTTTCCTAACGCCGCACCTTCGGTGGGCATGGGCTACGGGTCGTCGGAGTCGGTGGCGGTCATCGCCGGCATCGGCGGGGCTGAGTACCGGGAGCGGCCCACCTCGTGTGGTCGGGTGGCCATCGGCTTCGAAGCCGAGATTCGCGGCCCCGACGGCCGGGCGCTGCCCACGGGGCAAGAAGGCGAGATCTGGTGCCGCAGCGCCTACACCATGCTGGGCTACTGGAACGACCCCGAGGCCACCGCGGCAACCATCGACTCGGACCGGTGGCTCAACACCGGCGACATCGGCTGCTTCGACGACGACGGCTACCTCTACATCAACTCCCGGGCTCGGGACATGATCCTGCGCAACGCCGAGAACATCTACCCCATCGAGATCGAATACCGCCTCGACGCCCACCCCTCGGTGGCCGAATCGGCGGTGTTCGGCGTGGACCACCCCGAGATGGGCCAAGAGGTGAAGGCCGTGGTGGTGCCCGCTGGAGATGCCGCGGTGGATCCCGATGATCTGGCCCAGTGGTGCCTGGGAGTACTGGCCCCCTACAAGGTGCCCACCGTTTGGGAGATCCGCCCCGCTCCCCTCCCCCGCAACGCGGCGGGCAAGATCGTCAAGCGGGAGCTGTATTCCTAGGCGGCTGCCCGGCTACCAGATGGGGAACTTCGCTTTGTCGGGGAGGCCGGAGCGGGCCACCACGGCCTCGCCGGCTTGCTGGCAGCGGGCGTAGAAGGTGTCCTCGTCGATGGTGGTCATGCGACCGTCCTCCACCACTTTCTGGCCGTCCACGAACACGGTGTGAACGCCCCGGCCGTCGGCTGACCACACGAGCTGGTTCATCACGTTCAACAGCGGGCGCCACTCGGGGCGGTCGGTGTCGTGCAGCACGACGTCGGCCAGCTTGCCCGGCTCCAGCGAGCCGATCTCGTCTTGCATCAGCATGGTGCGGGCCCCGTCCAACGTCGCCATCTCGTAGGCCTTCTCGGCCGGGAACATCTGGGGGTCCATGCGGGCGTCTTTGAACAGCCCGGCCACCAGGTAGGTAGCCCGCATCAGATCGGAGTAGTTGGAGGCGTTGTTGCCGTCGGTGCCCAGGCTCACGTTCGCCCCGGCGGTGACCATCTCGGGCATCTTGCCGATCTGGGTCACGCCGTAGCTCACCTTCAGCGCAGTGGTGGGACAGTGGACCACCGACGTTCCGGCCTCGGCCAGCAGCCCGATCTCGTGGTCGTCGACGTGGACGCAGTGGGTGATGGCGGTGTCGTCGCCCAGCACCCCCAGCTCACCGAGGTGGACCATGGGGCGCTGGCCGAAGGCGGCGATGAAGGTGTCGGGATCCAACGCGGCCGGAGACATGTGGAAGCTGAGCCCCACGCCGTACTCGTCGGCGGTGGCCCTTGCCGCCTGCCACAAGGGGTCAGAGCAGGTGGTGTGGCCCACCACCATCGACCATGCCCCCAGCCGCCCGCCGGCCGCGCCTTGGAACCGCTCGACGGTGTCGCGCAGGTTGGCGATGGCCTCGTCGGTGTCTTGGCGGTACACGCTGGGCTCCGGCGGCAGATCCCATATCCACTTGCCGATCCGGCCCCGGATGCCAGCCTCGTCGAGGCCGTCCATCACTTCGTCGACAAACTGAATAGTGCCTGCCTCCAAGAAGCAGGTGGTGCCCGATTTGAGCATCTCCACCGCGGCTAACTGGCCCGACAAGCGCTCCTCCTCGGCGGTGTATACCGAATAGAGCGGGCACAGCCACTGGAACACGTTTTCCTCGAAGGGGGTGTCGTCGGGGACGTAGCCTCTGGTTAGGGGCTCGCCGGTGATGTGGATGTGGGTGTTGACCAGCCCCGGCGTTACTACGAATCGGTCGCCGCCTACTGTTTCGGTTGCTTCGTATCTGGTTTCGAGATCCGATGACTTGCCTACGTCGATTATCTGGTTGCCTCTTATGGCTACTGCGCCGTTTTGGATTATGTCGCGGGTGGGGTTCATGGTTACGACGTACCAGGCTTTGATTAGGGTGTCGATGCTCTCGGTCATTGTGTTCCTTTCGTGTTTCGCGCGCGTCCGGGCGGCGGCTTCCTTGGGGTTTTTGGCGCTGGTCCGGTGGGGCGGCGGGTCCTGTCCCGGCCCAGCCCGCCGTCCTCCGCGGGGTCCGGGCGGCGGGCGCCCTGAGCCGGGCCACCCACCGCCCCACCTCTCCTCGTGGTCCCGGAGTTAGCCGCCGCCCTTGGCTTGCTATCCATCAATTCACCTGCTTGTTTTGGAGTGGGGGTTTTGTGGCGGTGTAGGCGTATTGGTGGCCGATCGGTTCGATGAGGCGGAGGGACTCGAAGCCGGCGACCTGGAGCCATTCAGCGGTTTGGGCTGCGGTGATGGGGAAGCCGTGGACGGTGCTGGCCATCATGGTCATGCCCATCAACGCGCTGTGAGGGCTCCATTGGGGCTCGGGGGCTACGAAATAGTCAGCCAGTAGGAGGCGGCCTTCGGGGCGTAGGGCCTCGTGGGCTCTGGCGATGAGACGTTGAGAGCCTTCGGACCCCTCGGTGCGGCAGACGTGGCCCAGTGCCACGATGTCGTAGCCCTCCGGCTCGATGTCGATGGTGTGGAAATCGCCGGGGCGGAATTGGCAGCGGTTGGCTACGCCGTATTCGGTGGTGGTGCGGTGGGCTATTTCGATTACTCCGTCTAGGTCGTTGATAACTGCGGTGGCTTCGGGGCAGGCCTTGAGTATGGCGATGGCCCAAGGGGCTCCGCCTGCCCCCAAGTCCAGCACCCGCGGCCCCGCCATTGCGCTGTAGCGCAATTGAAGATCGGCTCTGGTGGCGGCTCGGAGCATTGTCATAAAGGTGCCCTCCACTAGAGGGCGGTAGAACTCGGCTGGATCATCGTCGATGGGGTGGGCGGGGCGGCCGGCTCGGATGGTGTCGGCTAGTCGTGACCAGTTGTCCAGTGGGCCGGGGGCCACGGGCACTAGTGATGCCATTGACGCGGCACCATCGGTGGTGAGATAGCGGACCGCGGTGTCGTTTAGGCCGTAGCGACCACCCACTCGCTCCAACAGCCCAAGCACCGCCAGCGAGTCGAGCAGCGCTTCAAGATGAGGGGCAGAGACCTCGAGCTCTTTGGCCAGTTCACTTGCAGTCACTACCGGTGGGATGCCCGGCGTCGCTCCCTTGTTGGCCAACTCATCGAATACCCCTAGCTCTAGGGCGGCAACCAACACGTGGAATGAGCCGAGGCCGCCGATCACTGCCCATACCGGGGCCGACGGTGGGGGTTTGTGGTCGGTCCAGGGGCGGCCTATTCGTTGGGGGACGTGGGATTTCTTTAGTTCGGGATACGGGGAATCGGCCACTTGTTTTCCCGAAAGCCCAGATCAGGGTTTGAGCAGGATTTTGCCGAAGAAGTTGCTGGTTAGCATTTTTTCTTGGGCTTCGGCGGCGTTGGGTAAGTCGAATAGTGAGTCGATTGCGGCGTTGAAGCTGTTGGCGCAGAAGGTGTCCCAGGCGGGGGCGAACTCTTCGGGGCGATAGGGGTCGGAGCCCAGGATTTTGATGCCGGAGTGGAACACGTAGCCCAGCGAGGGGATGACGGCTTCGTCGCCGGAGGAGTTGCCGCAGTTCACCAGCCGACCGCCGATGCCCAGGGCGAATAGGGACGGGCCGAAGAGGGCGGTGCCTACGTGGTCGAACACCATGTTGACTCCGGCTCCTTCGGTTAGCTCCCTCGCCCAGCCAGCCACGTCGCCGGTGCGGTTGTTCAGAACATGGGCCGCGCCTAGTTCTTTGGCCTGCTCGCACTTCTCGTCGGTGCCCGCAGTGGCCAAGACGGTGGCACCAGCGTTTACCGCCAGTTGGATGGCGGCTACTGACACGCCCGACCCGGCGGCGTGGATCATCACCGTCTCGCCCGCGGCTAGCCCACCCACATCGAACAGGGCATGGACGGCGGTCAGCCAGCAGGTGGGGAAGGTGGCGGCGGTCTCCAGCGACATGGCGTGGGGTACTGCATAGACGTGGGAGGCCGGCACCAGGCATCGCTCGGCGTAGCCGCCGTCGACGGTGCCTCCGATGATGCCCAGCTCACCGTACAGGTCGCCCCGGCCCCCCAGCTTGGAGCGGTCGTCTACCCCGGCCAGCGACGGATCGACCACTACCCGGTCGCCCACGGCCACGCCGTCGACCTCGTCACCCACCTCCGACACCACCCCGGCCACGTCCATGCCCGCGATGTGGGGCAGGGTGAAACCGGGCATGGCGAACCAGCCATTGCGCTGCACCACATCCAGCCGATTCAGCGCGGTGGCCACCACATCCACCACCACGTCCACCGGGCCGGGCTCGGGGTCGGGAATCTCCTCGTAGCGGAGCACGTCGGGGCCACCGGGCTCGTGGTATCGCATCGCCTTCATCGCCGCTCTCCTTGGTCTCAGCCCGTCTATTTCAGACCACGGATGAACGGTCGGGCCAAGGCGGCTGGGGGTCGAACTCGTTTGGCGAAGATGGCCATGGCCCCGAT
The DNA here is from genome assembly GCF_965204015.1 of Candidatus Poriferisocius sp. Taxonomy (GTDB): domain Bacteria; phylum Actinomycetota; class Acidimicrobiia; order Acidimicrobiales; family Bin134; genus Poriferisocius. The sequence goes on from NZ_OZ241965.1 coordinate 1,139,312, forward strand.
GGTGACCAGGTAGGGCAGGGCCTGCAACAACTCGGTGTTGAGCTCATAGCCCAGTCCTTGCAGCGACAACTGGAAGGAGAGGGCACCGGCGAACAGGACGCATCCGGCCATGGTGCCCCACAGGGTCCAGCCGCCGAAGATCACCGCGGCGATGGCGATGAACCCCTGGCCGCCGATCACCGAGTCGTCGAAGGTGGCCAGCCGGGCGAACAGGAAGTACGCCCCGCCCAGTCCGGAAGTCATTCCGGCGTAGTAGATGGACTGGCGGCGGCGGCGATTCACGTCGATCCCGCTCACGTCGGCCGACTGGGGGTTTTCCCCCGCGGCCCGCAGCTCCAAGCCCCACCGGGTGCGATACACCAGCCACCACGACAGCGGCACCAGCCCGTAGAGGAGGTAGAACGGCCACGGCTCTCCGAACAGCGCCTTCCCGAACAGGGGGATGTCCACCAGGATGGGGATCTCCACCTCGGAGGCATAGTCGGCCCGAGGGTCGATCTCTCGGTCCAAGAACCCGGTGAGCCCGACGACCAAGATGTTCAGGGTGAGGCCGACCACGAACTGATCGGCGGTCAGGCGATGGCTCATCTCGGCCTGCACCGCGGCGATGACCATCCCGCCCACTGCACCGAGCATCAAGCCCACCGCCACCGATTCGGCCAGGTGATAGCCGAGCGCGCCGCCAAAGGCCCCGCTCAGCAGCATTCCCTCCACCGATATGTTCAACGTGCCCGACCGCTCCGCCACCCATTCCCCGGTGGCCGCGAACGCCAGCAGGGCGGCGAACAGCGCGCCGTTGATGTAGGTCGACTCGCTGGACAGCACATCGCCCACCGCGGAGAAGAAGTCGATCAGCACCATGACCGGCCCTCCTCACTGGCAGTTGGCGTCGCATCGATCAGCACGACATCACACCCTCTCGGTGGCCGCGGCCCGGGCCCGGCGTCGATCCCGCAGGAAGATCACTGCGGGGGGAACCAGCAGGGCCAGCACCAGCAGGCCCTGCACCACGTCGGTGATGCGGCTCTCCACCCCGGTGCTGTTCACGAAGCCCGCTCCGGTGCGCAGCATGGCGAACACGAAGGCGGCCACCACCGCGGGCAGGGCCCGCTCTCGGGCCATCAGCGCCACCAGCAGGCCCGTCCAGCCGATGTTGTCGGAGAAGCCGGGCACGAGCCGGTAGTTGCCGAACGAGAAACCGCCGCCGGCGAACATGGCCGCCCCAGCCAGGCCGGCGAAGGCTCCGCCGATGGCCAAGGCGGTGGCGCCGTAGGTGGTGGAAGACACCCCGGATCGCTGGGCAGCCCTAGGGTTGTGGCCCAGCATCCGCAGCCGAAAGCCCCATACCGTGCGGGCCAGCACGTAGGCCACCGCCAAAGCGAGCGCCAGCGCCACATAGACCGTGATGGGAAACTCGTTGCCGAATATGTCGGGGCGGGGAATCCGGTTGTTCTTGGCCAACTGCTCGCTCACCAGGTTGCGGTTGCCTCGGCTGGCCTCGTCGGCCAATAGCAGCCATTGCCACTTCAATCCGTATCCCACGGCCTGAATGGCCACAAACACCAGCAGGAGGGTGCTCAGCACCTCGGGCACTCCCCGCCAATAGCGCAACAGCCCAGCCAGCGACGCCCACACTGCCCCGCCCAAAGCGCCGAACAGCAACAACACCACCACGTTCAGCGGGCCGGGACCGCCGATGCGGAAGCTGAAATACACCGCGAATGCCGCGCCCATGAGCAACTGGCCTTCTTGGCCGATGTTGATCAAGCCCGCCTTGGCCGAGATCACCGTGCCCAACGCCACCAACAGCAGGGGGGCGGCCACCCCCAGGGTCTCTCCCCAGCGCCCGGACGCCAAGATGCTGCCATCCACCAAGGCCTCTACCACCGGCCACCAGTCGCCCCCGGTGGCCTCCACGATCACGCTGGACAAGGCGATGGCCACGACCACGCTCAGCGCATACAGCGCCACCCACTCGGCTAGGCGAGCGCCGCGGTTCACGGTGCAGTTCCCCCTTCAGGTGGGCGGCGCGACAGCCCAGGGCCGTCAGGTGTGATTGACACAGTCATTCGGTGCTTCCGCCCATCAGCAATCCGAGGGTTTCGAGGTTGGCGTCTTCGTGGGTGAGTTCCCCGACGATTCGGCCCCGGGACATCACCACGATGCGGTCGGCCAACTCCAGGATTTCCTCCAGCTCGCTAGAGATCAGGAGCACGGCCACGCCGTCGGCCGCTGTTTGGCGCAGCCGGTCGGTCATGTACTCGATGGCCCCCACGTCCAGGCCCCGGGTGGGCTGGGCGGCCACCAGCACATCGGGCTCAGCGGCCAGCTCTCGGGCCAGAACCACCCGCTGCTGGTTGCCGCCCGACAGCGACCACAGCGGGGCGTCGGGCCCCGAACAGCCGATGTCGAACTCCTCGATCATCTCTTGGGCCGTTTCGGTGGCCTTGCCCTTGTCCATGACTCCGTGGCGGGCCACTCGATGGGGGTCCACCATGAGCAGGTTCTCGGCCACCGTCATGTCCAGAACCACACCGGAGTCATGGCGGTCTTCGGGGATCACCGCCACTCCCGCCTTGGCCATGGCGCCGGGAGAGTTGGCCGGCACCGAAGCGTTGTTCACCACCACCCGACCGGCATCGAGCGGAATGAGACTGGACAGCAGATCACCCAGGGTCCGCTGGCCGTTTCCCTCCACGCCGGCTACGCCCACGATCTCACCGGCCCGGAGGTCCAGGCTGATGTCGTCGAGCAGCCTCGCCCCGCCCCGCCCCCGCACCGAGACTCCCTCGATCCGCAACACCGGCTCATCGGAGATCACCGTGTCCGCGGGCGGCTGGCGTTCGGGGTCGGCATCGGCTGGTTCCTCGATATCGGCCGGTTCCTCCACATCGGCGATGCCGAAGGCCGCCCGCTCGGAGCGCAACGACACCTCCCGCCCCACCATGGCCCGGGCCAGACTGCGGGCGTCGGCCTCTTGGGTGGGCCGGCGATCCACCACCCGGCCCTGGCGCATGATGGTGATCTCGTCGGTGGCGTGCAGCACCTCGTCGAGCTTGTGGCTGACCAGCACCACCGCTCGACCTTCGGCGGCGACCACATCCCGTAGCGTGCTGAACAGCTGCTCGGACTCCTCAGGGGTGAGTACCGAGGTGGGCTCGTCGAACACCAGGATGTGGGGGTCGCGGCGCAGGCACTTGATGATCTCCACCCGTTGGCGCAGGCCGGCGGTCAGTTCGCCCACTCGGGCATCGGGATCGATGTCGAGGCCGTACTGCTGGCTGATGGCTGCCACCCGGTCGCGCACTCCCGCCGACTTCAGCCGACCCTCCTCACCGAGAGCGACGTTCTCCCACACCGAGAGCTGGTCGACCAGGCTGAAGTGCTGGTGGACCATGGCGATGCCCAGGGCAGCCGCGGCCAGCGGATCGAGAATGGTGCGGGGCTGGCCGTCGATGCGGACCGTTCCCGCATCGGGCAGCACCAATCCGATGAGCACCTTCATCAGCGTGGACTTGCCCGCGCCGTTCTCGCCCAGGATGCCGTGGATGCGGCCCCGGTGCAGGGTCAGATCCACCTGATCGCAGGCGACGATCCCCCCGAAGCGCTTGGAAATGCCGACGAGTTCGACCGCAGGCGCCGAGGGGTCAGGCCCCCCGGCGCCGGTCATTTCGGTCGTTGCGTCGGTCACCCGCCGCCGTAGGCCTCGCCGGAGATCCCGCCGAGCACGCCGAGCAGCTCGCCGTCGTTGGCGACAGCATCAAAGGCATCGGCCAGCAGTGCTTCTGCTTCTGCCGACGGGTCGCACAGCTCGCCGCCATTGAGACCTTGCAGGGTTGGGAACTGGTAGGTAGCACCCTCGGTCAAGTCTCCAGAGATGATGCGGGGCAGCGCTTGCTGGGCATATCGCCCGCCGTCGAACACGATGGCACCGGTCCACGCGATCCCGTCGTCGCGGGAGCAGATGTCGGCCGGACCAGCGGCGAACACCGCGATTCCCTCGTCGGTGGCCAGTTGGCCGACCGGATTCAGCGCCCCACCCAGGTAGGCATAGGCCAGGGTGGCCCCTTCGGCAATGGCGTTGGTGAGCGCGGCGGTGGCGTTGGCCGAGTTGTCGAAGTCAAACGGGAAGGCGCCGGTGGCGACGTACTCCATGGTGAACGACGGGTCGACTGTCTGGAGGCCGTACACGGTGGCGTTGTAGGCCTCCTTCTCGAAGCCGAGGTCGCAGCAACCCAGGAACACTGCGGTATCCCCGCCGTGGTCCTGCAACGCAGCCCCCATGGCCACGCCCGCGGTGTAGTGGATGGGCGAACCCCAGTCGGTGGCCTGAGCCAGACCGGATATCTCCGGGAACCCGGCACCGCAGTTGCAGTACCAGAAGATGTCGGGATACTGCTCTGTGAGGTCGGCCAGGGGCTCGGCGATCTCGCTGGCCCCCACCAAGATCACGTCCACGCCCTGGGCGGCTAGATCCGACATGGCTTGAGCAGCTTCGGCGGCGCCGATGCTGTCGCTCACGATGGGCGGAGCAAACCCGTTTTCGGCGGAGAACTCCTCGGCGAAGTCCACCAGTGCCTGGTAGTAGCCCTGGTCGTCGCGAGGCCCGGCGGCCGCCACACCAATGGTGAGGGTGCCGTCACCGTTGGCGTCGAACGTGTCCAGAATCGCTTGCAACTCCATGTCCATGGGCGGCTCGGTGGGCTCCGGCTCAGGCTCAGGCTCGGGCTCGTCATCCATCGGCTCAGGCTCAGGCTCGGGCTCGTCATCCATCGGCTCAGGCTCAGGCTCGGGCTCGTCATCCATCGGCTCAGGCTCAGGCTCGGGCTCGTCATCCATCGGCTCAGGCTCAGGCGCAGGCGCCTCGACCGCCGCGCCCCCGCCGTCGTCGTCATCATTGCCGCAACCCGCGGCCATTAAGGCCAGCACCGATAACAGTGCGGCCAACACCATCAACAGCCGAAGTCGGCCATTCGTTCGCTTCGTCATGGGTTCCCCTCCTGTATGGGCGATCTGTTTCAGCCAGACCAGAGCCTTAATCATGCCCCGTCAGACGACATCATGCTCATTGGCCAGTGCTGGCGGTAGCGCTGGACGAGCCAGCGGTTGAACTGCACGTGGGTTTCCTCCTGCCAGGAGTACCGTCCTCGTACGGCGAAGCGGGATCGCAGGCCCCGCTGAACTTTGGTGGTGGCGTCTTGGTCTTGGGCCACGAACACCTGTACCCCCTCGTCGCTGGCTTGGAAGAGGTGGTCGAACATGGGGTGCTCCAGCGCGCTGGGGTGCAGCAGGTAGCCGATCTCCACGTCGATGGTCTCGGCCGATGTGGGCCGCACGATGAAGAAGAACGCCTGGTCGGGGGCGGTGCCGAAGCACAGAGTGGGGGGGATCAGGGCGAACGTGGACCGCCACCGCTCCTCCTCGGTGAGCTGGGGGAACACCGGCAGCAGGGCCTTGCGGGTGGCGTTGAACCCGCCGTCGATGTGGGTGTAGCCGTTCTCCCGGAAGATCACGTTGGAGTCGTCCGACCACGGCACCGGGAACCGGGCCATCTCTGAGGGACAGAAGTCTTGGATCACCTGGTGGAGGCGGTTGGCGTGGTAGCCGTCGTTGAAGTTCTCGAACATGACCTTCCAGTTCCAGGGCAGGTCTTCGAGGGTGAAGGTGCCGGGGCACACGCAGTTGTCGAGCTCGTAGTTGGTTAGGTATGGCTCGTACCGCTCCAGGGTGGGGGCCAGCGGCGCAGCGTCGGGATTGAAGTTGACGAATATGAACCCGTGCCAAAGCTCCACCGCCAGATTGGGCAGGCCCCAGTCGTCGTTGTCGAACCCCTCGGTTTGCTCCATGGCCGGGGCGCCCATCAGGCGGCCGTCGAGGCGGTAGCTCCAGTGGTGGTACGGGCACCGGAAGGAGCGGCTATTGCCCTCCCCCTCCACCACCTGCATGCCCCGGTGGCGGCAGATGGCCGAGAACGCCGCGACGCTGCCGTCCCGCTGGCGGGCCACGATCACGGGCTCGGTGCTCACGGTGGCGGTGAACCAGTCGCCGGTCTCGGGGATGCGGCTGGCTACACCGACGCAACACCACTCTTGCTCAAACAGCGCTTGGCGCTCGAAGGCCAGGAATTCATCTGAGGTGTAGATCTCGGGGGGAAGGGTCACCGCCGTGGCCACATCGGTGATGGAATCGTCGAACGATGCCAGCAAATCACTAGTCAACATGGTCATGTGGTCACCCCCTTGTCGCCTCTGCTTCTTGTCGTAGCAGGAACTTGCGGATCTTGCCGACGCTGGTGCGAGGCAGCTCGTCCATCAGCGTAAACGACCGGGGCAGCTTGGCCTTGGCCAGCCGCTCTTGGCACCACGACGACAGCTCGTCATTGGACGGAGCACTGGTCGGGTCGGCGGGGACCACGAAGGCCACCGGCACCTCATCTCGCACCGGATCGGGAGCTCCCACCACTGCGGCCTCTAGCACTGCGGGGTGGCTGGCCAACACCGACTCCACCTCGACGATGGAGACGTTCTCCCCCGCTACCTTGAGCACGTCGGAGTGGCGGCCATCGAAGTAGTGGCGACCGTCTTCGTCGAGGCGGGCTCGGTCGCCGGTCCGGAACCAGCCGTCGTCGGTGAACGAGGCCGCTGTGGTGGCGAGATCGTCCAAGTATCCGGCGAACAGCGTCACCCCCGGCTCTCCCCCCACCAGCACCTCGCCGTCGCGCACCATCACCTGGCAGCCGGGGGTGACCTGGCCCATGGAAGAAGGCACCGGGCTTTCGGCCGGCTCGGTGAGGACCGCGGGGATGGTCTCGGTCATGCCGTAGAGCTGGCGGGGGCGGCATCCCAGCCATTCGGCCAGGGTTTCGTACTGGTCGTCGGCGATGTTCTGGGCGTACCAGCAGTGGCGCAGGGTGATGCCATCGACGGGCGCGCCCCGGGCCAGGATCATCCGCATCGGGGCGGCGAACAGGCTGGCGCAGGTGGCCTGGTGGCGGGCGGCCTGGGCCAAGAAGCCACTGGCCGAAAAGGCGGGCATCAGCGCCACCGATGCTCCGGTCCAGATGGCTGAGGCGAAGGAGTAGTACTGGGCGTTGGCGTGGAATAGGGGCAGTACCACTAACTGGCGGTCGTCGGGGGCCAGATCGGCCCGCTCGGCCATGGTTTGGCCGCAAAAGGCATAGTTGGCCTGGGTGATCTCCACCCCCTTGGGCCGCCCGGTGGTCCCCGAGGTGAACATAACCGCGGCCCGGGCCCCAGGATCCACTGTGGGCCAGTCCACTCGAGCGGTTCCCATGAGCGCGTCGAGTACGCCGGTGGCCTCATCCACCTCGGTGATGGCCAGTTCGGGATTGCGCGCCGCGGCTTGGCGGTAGACCTCGGCTCGGTCGGTGGCGCAGAAGCCCGCTTGGGGCTTCGTGCGCTCGATGTGGTCGGCCAGTTCCGGCACCTTGCCCATGGGGTCGGACGGCACGATCCATGCCCCCAGCCGGTTGGCGGCCAGCCACAGGGCCACGAACGCCGGGGTGTTGGTCAGCGCCAAGTGCACCGAATCGCCCGGGGCCACGCCCCGCTGGATCAACCCGGCGGCGACATCGCCGATGGCGGCGTCAAACTGCTCGTAGGTCCAGGTTGCGGTGGTGCCGTCGGGCCGCTCGAAGATCAAGAAAACGGCATCGCCATCCCGCTCGACCGTTCGTTGCCAAACGGACGAGAACGTGACTGGATCAGCCATCGGGCGCTTCGGGTGCCCCGTAGCCTCCGCCGCCGGGCAGATCGAGGCGCACGACATCATCGGGGTCGAGGGTGATCCGGCTCTGGGTGGTGACCGGCTCGCCGTTGACTTGGAACGAGCCCGCCTCGCCGGGGCCGCCGCCGAAGATGCCCTGCGGCGGGTCGGAGAGGCGGCTGGTCACCGCGTTGAGCAGCCAAGGGCGGGAGGTGTCCACGCTGAACTCGATGGTCTGGCCCTTGCCGCCGGGCTGGGCTCCCGGCCCCTCAGAGCCGGGGCGCAGGGCCTTGCGGGTGAATCGCACCGGCGCGGAGGCCTCCACCACCTCGATGGGCACCGCGCTCACCCCCGTGGGATAGGAGCAAGCGTCCAATCCCGGCTTGGACGCCCGAGCCCCCACCCCTCCGGCGTAGGTGAACATAGCGGTGATGAACGGGGTGCCGTCGTCGTGATTGCCGCTCACCTGCATGGTCCAGACCGCGCCCGCCCCCTCGGCCATGGACTCCTCTGGCTTGACCTGGGCCAGGGCCTTGAGCAGGGCGTTGGGCAAGAACATGCCCACCACGTGGCGGGCGGTGCCCGGCTGGGGCAGCACCGCATTCACGATGGACCCCTCGGGGGCAGCCATCTTGATGGGGGCCAGGCTGCCGTGGTTGTTGGGGATCTCGGGGTTCAGCACCGAGCGCACGGTGAACGTGGTGTAGGCGTGGGTGTAGTTGCGAACCACGTTGATGCCCCACGGGCTGGCCTCCGACGTGCCGGCGTAGTCCACCATTATCTCCCCGGCATCGGGGTCCACCCGCAGCGAGCACACGATGTCGATACGGCTGCCGTCGGCCAGATCGAGCACCGCGTCGGCTTGGTATTCGCCGGGGGACAGCTCGGCGATGCTGGCCCGGGTGGCCGCTTCGGAGCGGTCGATGATCTCGTCGGCCAGCTCCTCGATGTCGTCGAGGTCGTAGGCGTCGCACAGTGAGGCCAGCCGTTGGGCGCCCACCTCACCTGAGGCCATCTGGGCGTGCAGGTCGCCAGCCATGTGGTCGGGCTGGCGGACGTTGGACAAGATGAACTTCCAAACGTCCTCGTTGCGCTCGCCTTGCTTCATGAGCTTGCAGATGGGAATCCACAGGCCCTCTTCGAAGCAGTCCCGGGCTCCGGCGCCGATCCCGTAGCCGCCCACGTCGGTGTGGTGGATGGTGGAGCCGAAGTAGGCGATGGGCACGGGATCGCCGCCGGCGGCCGGGGCGCGCCACACCGGGACCAGCACGGTCACGTCTAGCAGCTGGCCCGCGGTGAGATAGGGGTCGTTGGTAACCAGCACATCGCCAGGCTCGAGAGCCTCGGGGGGGAATTCGTCAAGCATGTTGGCCGCCCCGATGGCCAGCGAGTTGATGTGGCCGGGGGTGCCGGTGACCGCCTGGGCCACCATGCGGCCCCGCTTATCGAACACCGCGTTGGCCAGGTCGCCGGCCTCGCGCACGATAGGGCTGAACGCGGCCCGCTGGAGGGCCCGGGCCTGCTCGTTCACCACCGAGATGAGCGACTGCCACAGGATCTCCAGTTGAATAGGGTCGTAGGTGGTTTGGGTCATGTCTCCTCCCGAACGGCGACAAGGCTGGCGTCACCGGCAACCGTTACCCGCCAACCAGGGCGAATAACCGACGTGGTCTCTCGTTCCTCCACCAGCGCCGGGCCGGGAAACGACATCCCGATGGCCAGATCGGCCCGGCGGTACACCGGGACCTCCATCGCGTCTTCCTCTCGGCCGAATACCGCGGTGCGGGTGGATGCTGGGGTCGGAGGGCTGTCGGCGGTGGTTGGAGACGATTCGGCATCAGCGATCTCGGCCGGGTCGGACCGGGCCGATAACCGCCACGTGACCACCTCGATGGGCACATCATCAATCGTCATGCCGTAGATGCGGCGGTATTCAGCTTCGAACGCCCCGATCACCTCGTCGTCGGGGGCCTCCCAGGCATTGCCTTCGCCCACCCAGATGGTGATCTCGTTTCCCTGGCCGGTGTAGCGGGCGTCGATGCCGTAGCGGAAGCTGATGTCGGCCTCGGGCACACCGGCGCTGAGCAGCACCCGGCGGCCCTCCTCCCGGAGCTCGTCCAGCAGCCCATCCCGCTCCACGGGCGCCACCTCGGCCAGCTTCACCGGCATGGAGCGGGCCAGGTCGATGCGCACCGGCGATACCAGTGTTCCGAAGGCCGACAGCACGCTGGCGTTGACCGGGAACACCACCCGATCCGAGTCCAACAGCTCAGCCACCCGGCAGGCGTGGGGCGGGCCGGCCCCGCCGAAGGCCAACACGGTGACCCCCCGCAGATCCACCCCTCGTTCCACCGCGTGCATGCGGGCGGCGGCGGCCATGTTCTGGCTGACCACCTCGTACATCCCCGCGGCGGTGTCGATGGCTGACAGGGCTAAGCCGTCGGCCAGGGGTTCAAGGGCCTCCTGCGCAAGGCCAGCATCCAGGGGCATGTCGCCGCCCAGAAAGGCATCGGGGTCGAGCAGGCCGAGCACCACGTCGGCGTCGGTCACCGCGGGTTGATCGCCCCCCTGCGCATAGCAGGCCGGTCCGGGATCGGCCCCCGATGACTCGGGACCCACTTTGAGCAGGCCGAACTGGTCGAGGTGGGCCAGGCTTCCTCCCCCGGCGCCGATCTCCACCAGATCGACCGACGGCACCGACACCGGGAACCCCGATCCCTTCTTGAACCGATAGCGCCGAGCCACCTCGAAGGTGTTGGTGAGCGCCGGCTCCCCGTCTTCCACGAGGGTGGCCTTGGCGGTGGTGCCTCCCATGTCGAAGGCCAGCAGCCGGTCTTCTCCCATGCGGCGGGCGAACCACCGGGCGGCCAGAGCCCCGGCGGCCGGACCCGACTCCACCAGGCGGATCGGGGCGGCGGCCGCGTCGTCGGCCGACACCACTCCCCCGTTGGACAGCATCATTAGCACCGACCCGCCGAACCCTTCGGCCGACAGCCACTTCTGGAGCTCGTCGAGGTACGGGCCGATGATGGGCATGGTGGCGGCGTTGCAGGCCGCGGTGATCATGCGGGGGTACTCCCGGATCTGGGGCGAGATGTCGGCCGAGGCGCATACTGGCACCCCCAGCTCCCGGCGCAGCTCGGCGGCCAGCAGCCGCTCGTTGGCCGGGTTGACGTAGGAGTTGAGCAGGCATACCGCCACCGATTCGACCCGGGCTTGGGTCAGTTCGTCGACCAGCGCGGCCATACTGGCCGCCGACGGCACCACCAGCACATCCCCGGTGGCCGCGGTGCGCTCGTCGATCTCGAAGGTGAGCTCCCGGCTGATGGGCGGATCGGGGAACTCGATCTGGAGGTCGTACATGTCGTAGCGGTGCTCGTCGCGGATCAGCAGGGTGTCGCCAAAGCCGGTCGTGGTGACCAGGGCGGCCCGGCCCGTCTTGTTCTCGATGAGGGCGTTGGTGATCAGCGTGGTGGCGTGCACGATGGGGGCGGTGATCTCACCGGGGGCCACTCCCGCTCGCCTCAAGAGCTGGCCCACCGCGGCCTGCACCCCCTCAAGGGGGGCGGCCGGGGTGGTGAGGGCCTTGTTGACCGTTACCTCACCGGTGGCCGCGTCCAACAGCACCGCATCGGTGAACGTGCCCCCGATGTCAACCGCCAGCCGCCAGTCGGACATTGATTAACCGGCGAGCAGGTCGTCGCGGGGCGGGGTGAACACGTCGAGGATCCAGCACTCCCCGTACTCGTCGTCACCGATGAACACCGAGTCGCCGTGCCACACGCCTTTGGGCGCGATATAGGCCTCGCCCTCGCCCAACACCACCCGCTCGGTGCTCTCGGGGTCGTCGTTGATGCGGAAGTCGAGCTTGCCCCGCACGATGATGCCGATCTGCTCGTGGTCTTCGTGGCGGTGCAAGAACGACCCGGTGGCCCCGCCGGCGATGCGCCAGAAACACAGTTGAAGACCGTCGCCGGTGATGACCCGGCGGCGGAAGCCCTCCCGATCGGTGTCGGTGAACAGGTCGTCGTCGTAGAAGTAGCAGTACTGGTTAGTGAGATTCATGGCGAAGACCTTGATTAGTCGTCAGCAGCGAGCGCGGCAAACCGCCGCTGTTCCTGGGTGAGATCTAGGGGACGGATGATGGCCTCGTTCTCCTCGTCGCCCCAGTGTTCGGCGGGAACCAGCCACATCACTTCGAACTCCAAGCCGTCGGGGTCTTTGGCATAGAGGCTCTTGTTGGCCCCGTGGTCGCTCTCGCCGTAAAGGGCACCGGCCTCCACCAGCCGCTGGCGGATGGCGACCAGCTCGTCCAGGGTGGGCACCTCCCAGGCGATGTGGTACATCCCCACCGACCGGCGGCCAGCCGACGACGGCTCAGCCCCGTCGCCGATGGAGAAAAAGGCGATGTCGTGGTGGTTCTCCGAAGCCGGTGCCCTCATGAACACGAACTGCCCCGGCTCATCGATAATGGTCTCAAACCCCAGCACATCGGCATAGAACTGCTGCTGGCGCCGGGCATCCCGAACATACAGCACCGCATGGTTCAACCCGGTGATCATTGGACGATCACCGATTCGAGGGCGGGGTCGGTGTTGAAGGAGAGGCTCTTGGATGCGGGGAGCTCGTCCAAGGGGGTGTGGACTTCGGCGATGGGGGGGCCTATGCGGGCCGCGATGGGGGCTAGGGCTTCGGTGTCGAAGTTGTAGAGGTCGGCGGCTACGTCGGTGAGCATCTTTTGGCACTCGTCGGTGGGCACGTCCCACATGGTGGCGGCCAGGGCTTCGGTGGTGTAGCCGATGGAGCCCTCGTCGTGGGGGAAATCGGCGCCCCACATGATGGTGTCCAGTCCCACCGCGTGGCGGTATTGGACCTCGGAGCGGGGCAGCATGGACGCGCCGATGCGGCAGTTGCGCTGCCAGTACTCGTGGGGCGACAGGGTGAGGCTGTCTACCGTGTCGGATCCGAAGGTGGGGGCGTAGTTGAGGGTGCGGGGGTCGCCGGCATACTTGCTCTGGATGTTGCGGAGCCGCTGGTCGATGCGGTTCAGCTCCTCGAGGATCCACCGCATCCCCCACATCTCGGTCCACACCACCCGCAGGTCGGGGAAGCGCTCGAACACCCCGCCCAGGATGAGGTGGATGAGGGTGCGCTTGGGCCACAGCTCGTATTCGGTGAACGTCACCCCCCAGGCCACCGGATCGTCGCCTAGATCGGGGCAACCCGAGCCCATGTGCTGATGCACTGGCATGTCCAGCGAGCTGCAAACGTCCCACAGAAGGTCGTAGCGGGGGTGGAAGAACGGCTCAACGGAGTGGTTGGGCGGGATGGCGGGGATCATCACCCCGCCGATAACCCCGGTCTCGGCGGCCCAGCGCACCTCGGCGATGGCGTCGTCGAGATCGTTGGGCAGCAACTGGATGAGACCCTTGCGTCGTTTGGGCTCATAGCCGCAGAACTCCACCAGCCAGCGGTTGTGGGCTTGCAGACCGGCCCACCGGCGGGCGTAGGCCGACGCAGTGTCGGGCACACCGGAGAGGTGCACCAGGATGTCGTAGAACGGGGTGAGCGTGTTGGGGAACAGCACCTCGCCGGTGATGCCCTCGGCGTCGCAGGCCGCGGTGCGGGCATCGCTGTCCCAGTTGACTTTGGCCGCGTCCATGTCCCGCAAGTCGACCCAGGGGTTGGTGATGGCCGCCTCCCAGGCGTCGAACTCGTCGTGCCACGCGGGATCCAGGAAATCCTTGTAGGTGCGGGTCAGGGCGCCAGCGTGGGTGTCCGACGACAGGATCATGTACCGGTCGCCGGTGTGGTTTTGGGCCATGCCCCAGCCTATTGCACTCCTCGCCGGGGATTCCCGGCGCGGCGGGCGGTGTTTACGGCTCGAAGACTTGGAGGTCGGGACGGTCGTCGAGGGTGTAGTCGTTGGTGAGGTCTTCGGTGAGATGGCGGCCGTGGTAGGCGTCGAGGGCGTCGAGGGTGAGGCCGTCTTCCTGGTAGACGGCCAGCTCCCGCTCCGGCTCGCTGAGGCGGCTCACGATGTCGCCGGATATGTGGAAGGTGCGCCCGGTCACGTGGCGGGCGGCATCGGTACACAGCCACACCACCATCGGGGCGATCTTGCGGGGGGCCAGCGCTTCGGGGCTGGTGTCGGGGGCCGGAGCGGAGGCCGCTCCCCGGGGGGCCATGGTGAGGGCCATGAGGTCGGTCCACCGAGCGGTGCGGATGGCGTACTCGGCGGTGGATGCCCCCTCGGCTCGGGGGCGGATGGCGTTGCATCGCACCCCGAAGCGGCCCAGCTCCCGAGCCGCGGTGCGGGTCAAGCCGACCACCCCCTCTTTGGCCGCCGAGTAGGCGCAGTGCGACGGGTGGCCGAAGCCCGAACCCGAGCTGGTGTTGATGATCACGCTGGTGTCCTGCTGCACCAGATGGGGCACCGCGTGCTTGATCATGGCGAAGTAGCCCTTGAGATTGACCCCCACGGTGAGGTCCCACTCCTCTTCGGTGAAGCGCCAGATGTCGTTGTTGCGCCCCGCGGTGGCGTTGTTGATCAAGATGTCGAGGCGGCCAAAGGCGTCAACCGCCTGCTGCACGATCTCAGCGGCGCCGTCCCAGGTGGCCGAGGTGCTGCTGGCCGCCGCCTCTCCCCCGGCGTCGTTGATCTCATCCGCCACTCGTTTGGCGTTGGCCGCCACCCCCTCGGGGGTCTTGCGGATGCCGAGGTCGTTGACCAGCACTTTGGCCCCCTCGGAAGCCAGCAGATGAGCGTGCTCCCGCCCGATGCCTCCCCCGGCTCCGGTGACGATTGCGACTTTGCCTTCAAGACGGTTTCCCATGTCCCCCACCCTATGTTCAGCCAACCCCCTCGAAACGAGGCGCGGCGGTTAGCTGTCGAGCCGCTTCAGGTACTTCTGCCGGCCGCGCTCGCCGACGCGGCGGAAGGCGGGGTAGATCCGGGGAATGAGCGCCGGCGTCCACTGCGCGGCCCGGGCTGACAGGCTCTCGTGGAAGGGGACGTAGGTTTCCAGCTTGGGCTTGTCGAGCGCCCGTTCGTAGGCATCGGCCACGTCTTCCACAGTCCTGACCGCACTGAGGAAGTTGAGTGCGCTGCCCCCGGCCCGGGCTTCGTGTTCCAGCATCGGGGTGTCCACCGCGGTGGGATAGATGCCGCAGACATGCACGTCGGTGTCCCACAACTCGGTGTTGAGCGCCGCCAGAAAGGCCCGCAGGCCGGCCTTGGCCCCGGAGTAGGCCGCCGACGCCGGCAATGGGCAGATGCCGCCCAGTGACACTGTGGCCATGAGGTGACCGCCATTGCGGGCCAGGAATTCGGGCAGGGCAGCCCGGATGAGCTGGATCGGACAGCGCAACATGACATCGATGTGGAGATCGAGCTCGTCGGGCGTGAGCCCCACGACGTGGTCGGGGATGATGACGCCCGCGTTGCAGACCAACACGTCGAGGTCTTGGCGCCATTCACCGCCGATCCGAGCGCACAACTCGGCGAGGCTCGCTCCGTCGGCCAGATCGCAGCCCACCGCAGTGGATTCCGGGCCGACTTCGGCGGCAGCCTGTTCGGCCAGCTCCTCGGTGCGGTCCACGGCGATGATGTGATAGCCCCGCTGGGCGAAGCGGCGGGCCACCGCCGCGCCTATGCCGGAGGCCGCACCGGTAATGAGCGCTGAGCTTCGGGTCATGATTTCCCTCCCTTTGGCAGGCCGACCTTCTTTCGCACCTTGTCGAGGATCTTTCGATAGGCCTTGATCTCGACGTAGTCGGCATGGCGGTCGGTATCGATGTACCGACGGCCGCCCCTCACGTCAGGGTAGTGATTGGCCTTCAGGTCTTGGAATGCCTGCGCCATGGCTGATCCGGCAGGCGCGGTGGCGTCGGCGACGATCAGCTCGGCCATCTTGTCGAAATGGGAATAGGCGGCCGAGGCGAATTCCACATAGCCCAAGGCGGCGAAGTTCGGGCAGCTGCGGGCGAAGATGCCTAGATAGAGCTGGGGACGACCCCGCTTGAACTCCAGCAGCCCTTCTTCAAGGAACGGGATCAAGCGTTGAAAGCCGGTGGCGGCAATCACCAGGTCGATCTGCTCCCGGCTTCCGTCCACGAACACCACATGGTCGCCGTCGAGCCGCTCGACGTCGGGCTTGGCGATGCAGTCGCCGTGGCCCAAGTGGTGCAGGATCAGCGAGTTCATCAGCGGGTGGGTCTCGAAGAGCTTGTGGTCGGGCTTGGGGAGCCCATAGCGGCGAAGATCGCCGTTGATCATCCGCAACAGCACCTGGAAGAACCGGACCTCCAGCCAGTGGGGCAGGCTGGGGCCTCGTTCGCCGAACACGTCAGAGGGCGTTCCGGCGATGTACTTGGGGATGAAGTGGTAGCCCCGGCGCACACTGAAAAAGGCCTGATCGGCGCTGACCGACGCATCGCAGGCGATGTCGGCGCCCGAGTTGCCCGCACCCACCACCAGCACCCGCTTGCCGGTGAACTCGTCCGGCGACCGATAGGTGACCGAGTGGCGCACCTCACCGTTGAACTGCCCCGGCCAGCTTGCGTCGTGAGGCACCCAGTTCACCCCGTTGGCGCAGATCAGATACCGGCAGTAGCGGGTCTCGCCGGTGCCGAGCTGGAGCTCCCACAGGCCGTCGGGGGTGAGACCGGCCCGGTCCACCGATGTGTTGAACCGGACATGGCGGCGAAGGTCGAACTCGTCGGCAAAAGCCTGGATGTAGGCCAAAAGCTGCTGGTAGTCGGGGTAGTCCGGGTAGTGGTCGGGCATGGGGAAGTCGTCGAATCCCGACAGGGTGCGCGACGAGATGAAGTGGGCCGTCTCGTACATGGGCGAGCCCGGGGCGTCGATGTTCCAGATGCCGCCCACATCGTCATTGCGCTCGAAGATCTCGAAGGTGGCCGATGTCTGGGCAAGGCGCCGGGCCAGGATGAGGCCGGCCGGGCCCGCTCCGACGACCGCAACGTCTAGTGGCGCCAACGAGACGCCCTCAGGACTGGTTGAACGATGCTGCCGCGTCGCCGGGGCGCATTACGAAGAACTCCATGCCGTCGGCGCCGCAGGTGAAGGAGTACTCGTGGTTGGCGGCCAGAATGACCGAGTCCTTGGGTCCCAACTGCATCGACGGGGCGTCGGCGCCGTTGGGCCACACCTCGCAACCGCCCGATACCACGATCAGCAGTTCGTTCTGGTCGTGGCTGTGGGGTGGGACGTGGTAGCCGGCGGGCATGGTGCTGTACTGGCACCAGAAACCCCCCTCCCCTTGGGCCACTCGCTTGCGGCCGGCACCGAGCTTTTTGGCCTCTTCGATCAGCTCTTTGGGGGCATCGGTGTTGGCGGACTCGTCCACCCATTCGATGTCGTCGAACTTCAGCACCTTGGGTTCTGTGCTCATGGCGCTCCTTCGCTATTGGGCCGGTGGGCCGTGGACAAGTTTGGCGAATTCGGTAGCGAACAGCTCAGAGGTGCCCGACTGGTGAGTGGCCCGCCATTGGCGCCACGGGCACACGTCATCCCAGCGGTGCAGCACCTCGAAGTCCAGGTCGGCGATTACCAACCCCTCGACCTCGGCGCCCTCGGCGTAGATGTGGCTGAAGTCGGGGAAATGGGGGCCGCAGATGAGGCTGTGGCCGGCATAGTTAGAGGGAAGGGCCCCGTCGAAGCCGTCCTCCAGATTGTCGCCGTCGTCGATGCCCCCCACCTGGTTGGCCGAGATGGTGAACACGAAGTTCTCCTGGCCCCGAGTGGCGGCCACCCGGCGCATGGACTCCACCTTGTCGGGTCCCCCAGCGAACGCCGCGGTGGGATTGACGATGATCCTCGCCCCTTGCAGGGCCAGCAGGCGGCTGCCCTCCGGGTTCAGCCAGAAGTCGTAGCAGATCTGCACCCCGATGGGGCCGTAACGGGTTTCGAAGACCTCCAAGCTGGTTCCGGGCCGAAACGAGACCCCCTCAGTCACGAACGGGAGCGATCCCAAATGCAGTTTTCGGTAGGTGCCGAGAATGCCCTCGGGTCCGATCACCGCGGCGGCGTTGTAGAGGGCGTCGGGATCGTCGGGGTCCTGCTCGATCATGCCCACCACCAGGTACATGTCGTGTTCGGCGGCCAACCGAGCCAGAACTTCAGTCGACGGCCCGGGCACGGTCTCACCCAGTGAACGGTGCAATTCGCACGGCCCGCCCAAGCGCTCGCATTCGTCACAGTGGATCGCCCCGGTCAGCGCCTCCTCGGGGAAGACCAGCAGTCCCACTCCCGCTTCGGCGGCCTCGGCAATCCAGCGGGTCATCTTCTCCAGGTTGGCGGCCACATCGGCGGGCACCGGGGTGAAGTCCACCGCCCCCGCCCGCAGCCGGGTCTCATAGCTGGAATAGCGCTCTGGGATCACGGTCGTATTATCGCCTGATTACCCGGTCAGCCGCCGCCGGGCGAGGTCTTGGCTGCGGGGCGGACTTTGGGGGCGTTCTTCCAGTGGGGGACGCCGTGCTCTTCGGTGGCGATCCACCACTCGCCGTTGGTGATGGAGGCCCAGTGGGAGTGGTTGAGCTGGTGGAGGGTGAAGCACGCCGACAGGGCGGTGTTGAAGCCCTGGGCGTCCATGGTCTGGTTCACCGCCTCTTTGACTAGCAGCGCAGCCATGGTGGGCACCGCGGCGATGCGCTGGGCGAACTCCAGGGTCTGCTCCGACAGGGTCTCGTTGGGGAACACCTTGGCCACCATGCCCAGGGCGTGGGCCTCGTGGACGTCGATGGAGTCGCCGGTGAGCAACAGCTCTTTGGTCTTGCGGGGGCCGAACTCCCACGGGTGGGCGAAGTACTCCACGCCCATCATGCCCAGCCGGGTGCCCACCACGTCGGCGAAGCTGGCGTCCTCGGCGCCCACGATCAAATCGCAGCTCCACATGAGCATCAATCCAGCGGCCAGCACCGGCCCCTGCACCTGGGCGATGGTGATCTTGCGGAGGTTGCGCCACCGCTTGGTGTTCTCGAAGAAGTAGTGCCACTCCTGGAGCATCAGCTTCTCCGACCCCCGGCGCTGCCCACCGTTGATCTGCCAGGTGGGGTGCTGGTTGGGCCCGGGCATGCGCTCCTCGGTTGCCGCTTTGGTGCCCATGTCGTGGCCGGCCGAGAACATCGGTCCCACCCCGCCCAGGATCACCACCCGCACATCGTCGTCGGCCTCGGCCACCATGAACGCCTCATTGAGCTCCACCAGCATCCCCCGGTTCTGGGCATTGCGGGCCTCGGGCCGGTTCAGCATGATGCGGGCGATCTTGCCGTCGTCCAGCGTCTCGTAAGTCAGGTACTGGTAGTCCATTTCCCTAGTCTCGCCCATCGGTAGATGCGGTGCGCTGCCGGGCGTGGTTCTAGGGTCCCTGGTTCTATTGTCACTGTTGGCGTCCCCCACCCTCGGAGCACCCATGGCTGAGCAAACCAGCATCCAGTCCCACCACATCGACACCGCCGGTCTGCGGTTCCACTATCTGGCCGCGGGCGACGAGGAGGCCCCGCCGGTGGTGCTGCTGCACGGCTTCCCCCAGACCTCGCACATGTGGCGCCACCAGATCCCGGTGCTGGCTGAGCACTACCGGGTCTACGCCCCCGACACCCGGGGTTACGGCGGCACCGACAAGCCCTGGGTGCGGGTCACCCGGGATCTCTTGGCCCGCGACATCGTGGACTTCATCGACGCCCTGGACATTGAGCAGTGCTCGCTGGTGGGCCACGACTGGGGCGGCGTGATCGCCTTCAAGGCCGCATTGGAGTATCCCGACCGGTTCACCCGGCTGGGCTTGGTGGACACCTTGTGCACGGTGTGGATCCCGTGGGGCATCCACGGCTACTGGTTCAAGTGCGAGCCCGAGGCCGAGCAGTTCTGGGAGCGCTACGCGGGCGAGTTCATCAACTCGATCTTCGGCGGCATCGAGGGCAGCTACGGCCCTCCCCCCCATTCACCGTGGAAGGCCCCAGTGGCCGACAGCGAGGCCCAAGACCCCGGCGGCGCCATGTCCGACTGGGATCCCAGCAAGCACTGGAATGCCGACGACGTGGAGCACTACCGGGAAGCCTTCGACCAGCCCGGAGCGCACTTCCACGCCGTCTCCTATTACCGGGACGCCCTGCCGTTCCACTTCCCCGACGCCGACGGCAACCTGGTGTATCGAACCCCGGCCCAGGTGGCTGAGATGTGGAACCACCCCGGACTGCTCTTCAGCCATCCCGACTTCGGCGTGTTCCCGGTGTACGGCCCCGAAGACCTTGGCCGCACCTACCCCCATCCCGCCATGTACCTGTATTCGGCGTTCCTCATGCCCCAGGCGTTCGAAGACGGATCCCCCGCCGACGACCACATCCCCCACGGCAACCCCTACGCCGACTCCTTCGTGGACCACTTCCCCGACTACCGAGCCCGCCCCGCGGGCAGCGGCCACTTCATCCCCGAAGAAGACCCCGAGCGCACCAACGAGGTGCTCTTAGCCTTCCTGGCTGGCGAAATCTGACGTAGGCGGAGCTAGGTCCGATTGAAGCGCCGCAGGCGGAGGCTGTTGGTGACCACGAATAACGAGGAGCCGACCATGGCCGCGGCAGCCACAATGGGCTCCAGCACCCCGGCGACGGCCAGGGGAATAGCCGCGATGTTGTAGACAAAGGCCCAGAAATAGTTGCCCCGGATGGTGTTCATGGTCCGGCGGCTAAGAGCGATGGCGTCGGCCACCACGCTCAGATCAGACGACATGATGGTGATGTCGGCGGCCTCGGCGGCCACGTCGGCCCCGGTGCCGATGGCGATGCCGATGTCGGCTTGGCTGAGGGCAGGGGCGTCGTTGATGCCGTCGCCCACCATGGCCACCCGGCGGCCCTCGGATTGGAGGCGGGCAATCTCGGCGGCCTTGCCGTCGGGTCCCACCCCGGCCACCACCCGGTCGATGCCCAACTCGTCGCCCGCGGCCTGGGCCCGGCGGGGATGATCGCCGGTCAACAAAACGGTGTCGAGTCCCAGGGACTTGAGCGCGGCCACCGCCGGCGGGGCGGAGGCCCGCAGCTGATCGTCCACGGTGATCACCGCTTCGGCCACCGAATTCCGGCCCACCAGGACAGCCACCCGGCCCATGGCCTCCACCTCGGCAGCGGCTCCGTCCACGGCCTCGGGCACCTGATCGAAGAGAGTCCGCTTGCCCACCCGGACCTCGCTGCCGTCCACCTTGGCGACCGCCCCGGTGCCGGGGTGATTCTCAAAGTCGGTTATCGACTGTCCGTTGTCAGCCGCCGATGCGATGGCCCGACCGATGGGGTGCTCCGAGCGGGACTCCACCGCGGCGGCCAAGGCCAGCAGCGCGTCGGGGTCGCGGCCGGGGGCGACAACTTCCACCACCTCCATGCGGGCCTCAGTGACGGTGCCGGTCTTGTCGAACACCACGGTGTCGAGCTGTCGGGTGTCCTCCAGCATCTCGCCGCCCTTGACGATGATCCCGAGCTGCGATCCCCGCCCGGTGCCCACCATCACCGCCAATGGCGTGGCCAGGCCCAGGGCGCAAGGACAGGCCACAATCAACACCGCCACCGCCGCGGTGAACGCTTCCGATGCCGGCTGGCCAGCGGCCAACCAGCCAATGAGCGTGCCCACTGCGATCACCACCGCGGCAGGCACGAACACCGCGGAGATCCGATCGGCCAAGCGCTGAATGCGGGTGCGGTTGGTCTGGGCCTGTTCCACCTGCCGCATGATCTGGGCCAGCACGGTGTCGGCCCCCACGCTGGTGGCCTCTACCACCAGCGATCCGTTGGCGTTGACCGAGGCCCCTAACACGGCATCGCCCGGCCCGACCTCCTCGGGAACCGGCTCGCCGGTGACCATGGAGATGTCCACCGCGGAGATGCCGTCGACCACCACACCGTCGGTGGCGATCCTCTCCCCCGGGCGCACCACGAATCTGGCGCCCACTTCGAGGCTGGCCACCGGCACGTCGGTTCCGTCCTCCAAACGGGCCACCGGGGCCACCAACACGGCCAGAGCCCGCAGAGCGTCCCCCGACCGGCGGCGGGCCCGTTCTTCCAGATGGCGGCCGAGCAGGATCAGTACCACAATCACCGCGCCGGTCTCGAAATAGAGGTGGCCGTCGCCGATCTGGGCGGCCAGCACCACCGTCGACCAGACCCACGCCGCCGCGGTGCCCACCGACACCAACGTGTCCATGGTGGCGGTCCGGTGCCGGAGCTGGGCCCACGCCCGACGGTGAAATCCCCAGCCCGACCCGAACACCACGCCAGCGGCCAACACCGCGGCCAGCCAGTCCGAGGCCTGAAAGCCCAGGTCGAAGGCCAAGGCGTCCACCATCGTCAGCAGTGCCACGAGGGCACCAAGCACCGCAGCGAGAATCAGACGGCGCGCCTGAGTGGGCTCCACTGAATGCCCATCGCTGAATCCTTCGGGCAAGCGGGCGCCGTAGCCAGCGGCAATGACCGCGCCCTGCAATGCGGCATCGTCGACGTCTTCGCGACAGGCCACCGAAGCCCGGCCCGAGGCGTAGTTCACCCGGGCCTCGACCACTCCCTCTACTTCGGTCAGGCTGCGCTCAATCTGCGCGACGCACGCCGAGCAGGTCATGCCGTCTACCAGGAGGGTCGTCCGGCGCATTGCCATGGGCTCAGTCTACGGAATGGGAGAAAAAACTATTCCTGGACCAGTTCGATGAGGGTGCCGAAGGCGCCTTTGGGGTGGATGAAGGCGACAGTGGTTCCCCGAGAACCGGGGCGGGGAGCGGAATCTATTGGGGTGGCCCCGGCGGCGACCATGGACTCCAGGACGGCGGCGCAGTCGTCCACTCGATAGCCGATGTGGTGGATCCCTTCGCCCCGCTTGGCCAGGAATTTGGCCACGGGCGAGTCCTCCCGGGTAGCTGCGGTGAGCTGGACATAGGAGTCGGCCACCTTGATCAGAGCCTCTTCTACACCGTCGCTTTCCACGATTTCGCGATGCGCCACGGAAGCCCCGAATGCCGTCTCATAAAACGAGATGGCCTGGTCCAAGTCGTGGACCGCGATGGCGACATGGTCGATTTCAGTGAGAAACATGGCTTGGTCAGTCTAGGCAGACCCCCGGCGGAATCTCGCTGTTCGAGCCCGCTGGTCAGGCCACGTCGCGCTGAGCGGATTCGCCTTCCAGAGCCTCCCAGAGCTGGTCGCGCAGGACTTCGGCGTCGATGCCGTCCATCCGGTTGGCCGCAACCACACCCTCGATCATGTCGGCCAATACCGATTCCCAGACACGGTTTCGAACCATCACCGAGACCGTCACCGAACCGTCGTCATGGCGGGCCAGCGTGCGCCGTCGGCCGACCTCCCGAGGCGGGCTGCGAAAGCTCGGCATGACCAGCTCTTGGCCTCGCACTGCCATCCCCAGCAGCCGGGCCGCTTCGGCAAAGGCCAGACACCGACCGGTGGTGCTCTCCTGATGGCGGTTCTCGCCGTGAATGACCCGCATTCCCTGGGTCGAATTCTCCCTGTCGCTTTTCTTGATTTCCTTGATTTCCCTCATGAACCCAGTATCCCGATAGGAGTGACAGTTTCTCCCTGGGGGGCTAATCCTGATCGAGAACCTTGGTGCGACCGCTCACCACCCACCACAGTGCGGTAGCGGCCAACAGCACCCCGGCTCCGCTCACCGCGATGCGGGGGCCGATCACGTCGGCCAGAAAACCCTGCAACTGGGCGCCGAGGGGCAGCCCGGCCAACAAGGTGATGAGGTATAAGGCCAAGACTTTGGCCCGCAACGCCTCCTCCACCTGAAGCTGGATCACGGTATTGAGGGTGGCGGCAGTAGCGATGTGCGATGCCCCCAGTACCGCCAGAGCCACCACCGCCAACCAGTAGTAGGGCGACACCGCGAATCCCAGCAGCGCGATGCCATAAATGGGCCAGCCGAATCCCACGAGACGGCTGCGGGGCACGCGACTTCCCCGGCCAGCCACGAAGGGAGTGTTGAGCATCGCCCCCACTCCGGTAGCCGCAGCCAAGATGCCGTAGTGGGTCTCCCCCACCTTGAATACGTCGTTGGCAAAGATCACCACCAGGTGAATGATTGGCTGGCCGAAGAAGGCGATCACCCCGGCAATCAGGATGGACAAGCGGATGCCGGGATGATCGGCGACGTAGCGCACTGCGGCCGCGGCATCTTTGAACACATTCGGTCTTTCGCCATCCGCGGGAGCCAGTCGGGGCACCTGGATGAGCACCAAGGCCAGAACCGCGGGCACATAGGTCAGCGAATTGGTGAAGAAGCACCAGCCAGGACCGCCGATCGCCAGCACGATCCCACCGATCATGGGACCGACCGCTCGGGAAGCGTTGAACTGGGCCGAGTTCAAGGTGACGGCGTTCAACAGAGCGCCGCGGGGTACCAGCTCGCTGACGAACGCCTGCCAAGCGGGAAGCTGGATGCCGTTCACACACCCGTTCACCACTCCGAGGGCAATGTAGGCCAGTGGCCGGTCGACACCGGCGGCCCACATGGCCGAGAACCCCAGCGCGATCAGCGCTTGGGCAGTGTTGGTGAACGTCAGCATGATCCGCCGGGGGAAGCGATCGGCCAGCGCCCCGCCCACCATCCCCAAGAACACCGCCGGCAGCGTCTGCATCATGGCGGCCAACCCCACCCATGTCCCGCTGTTTGTGAGGTCTTCGATAACGAAGGCCAGCGCGATCATCTGAATCCAGACACCGGAGTTGGAGATAAGGGCCCCGGATATGAACAGGCGGTAGTTCCGGTACGACAGCGCCTGTCGCGCGCGTCGAGGATTCCGGGAATCGGTCACTGCGCCAACTTAATCGCTGCACCCCTATTGTCATGGCATGGCCCTTGTGCTCTGCGAGATCGACGACGGCGTTGCCACCGTGACCCTCAACCACCCAGAGGTGCGAAATGCGGTCAGCCTGGAGATGAACGGGGAGCTCGACGCGGTGTTCGACCGCCTGGAGGCCGATGAGTCGGTGGGCGCGGTGGTGCTCACCGGCGCGCCCCCGGCGTTCTCGGCGGGCGCCAACTTGGACGAGCTGCTGGCCGCGGACGACCCCGGCAGCCTTAGCTCCATCTACGCCGGGTTCTTGCGGGTGGCCCACTGCCCGCTGCCCACGGTGGCCGCGGTCAACGGCGCCGCGGTCGGAGCGGGAATGAACTTCGCCCTGGCCTGCGACGTGATCGTGGCGGGGAGCAGCGCAATGTTCGAGAGTCGGTTCCTCCAGATCGCCATCCACCCCGGCGGGGGGCACACCTGGCGGCTGCGCAACATCTGCGACCGCCAGACGGCCATGGCCATGGCGGTGTTCGGCGAGCGGCTCGACGGGGAGCGGGCCGCCGAGATCGGACTGGCCTGGAAATGCGCGGATGACGATGGGCTGTTGGAGGAGGCCCGACGCATGGCTCGCCGCCCGGCGCGGGCCCCGCGAGGGCTCACCACGGCCATGAAGCAGACGGTTCTCGATATGGGGGGGATCACCGACAGTGCGGCCGCGGTGGCCCGAGAAGTCGAGCCGCAGGTGTGGTCGATGAAGCAGCCGGAGTTCAAACAGCGGGTGGCCGCCCTCAAGGAGGCCATCAGCAAGTCGAGCTAGCTCATCCAGCCGGCTACCAGTTCGGGACCCCGCTCCTGCCACTCCTCGGAGGTGATGGCGTAGCGAACGTGGTCTTCCCAACGACCGTTGATTTCCAGATAGCGAAGGGCAATGCCCTCGTCGCGGATTCCCAGCTTCTCCACCACCCGGCGGCTGGCCTGGTTGCGGGGGATGATGTTGATCTGAACCCGGTGCAACCCCAGATTCTCGAAGGCGTAGTCGAGCACCACCACCAACGCCTCTGGGGTGTACTCCTGGCCGGCATACCGGTAGTCGATCCAATACCCCACATGTCCGGTCTGGAACGGGCCCCGCTGCACCCCCGACAGGTTCATCTCCCCCACCAGACGGCCCTCGGCGAACACTCCGAATCCATAGCCTGCATCCATCTGCCGCTCCCGGTCACGGGCACTGCACCGAGCGGCAAAGGCCAACCGGTCTTCCACCACGTCGGGCTGGGAGCTGGGCGGAGTGGGCTCCCAGGGGGTGAGCCACTCCCGGTTCGCCCGCCGCACCGCCTGCCACTCCGCAAAGTCGCTCTCCATCAAAGGACGCAACTCCACCCGAGCACCCCGAAGAACCCGCCCCTCCCGATTACCCCGAATCCGAGACCAAGTCCGCACCACCCGCCAACCTAATCGCCCGACCCGCTCCCCTGCCGGGGGCTCAGTCCAACAAGCTCAACACCATCCCATCAAGGATGTCCGACTCCGACACCAAACAAGACTCAAACCCAAAATGCCGCATGATCTTCACCAAAACCGCCATGCCCCCAACGATTACATCGACCCTGCCCGGCTCCAGCCCCGGATTGAAGGCCCGATCAGCCCGAGACTCAGTGGCCAACGTCCGAAACACATCCTCGGCCGCCGCTTTGGTCAGCTCGAAGTGGTGGATCTTATCCCGGTCGTAGGCGTGCAGCCCCTGCTCAACGGCCGCCGCGGTTGAAATCGTGCCCGCCAGCCCGACGAATGTCCGGGCCTGGCGGGCGGCGGGCATCTCCCGGTCG
The DNA here is from genome assembly GCF_965204015.1 of Candidatus Poriferisocius sp. Lineage (GTDB taxonomy): Bacteria > Actinomycetota > Acidimicrobiia > Acidimicrobiales > Bin134 > Poriferisocius. Next base: position 1,165,668 of record NZ_OZ241965.1, read on the forward strand.
ACGTCGTCGAGATGGGCGCCGGTCACCGAGATGCAGGCGTGCAGCTCCTCGGGCTCGGGCGGGTCGCTGTGGAGGTACTTCTCGGTGAGCCGCACACAGCCCACATCCAACGACATGGCCGCCTCGCAAACGGTGGTGCCCACGCACAGCTCGGTGGAGCCCCCGCCCAAGTCGACCACCAGAAACGGCCCCAGGTCCGGATCGAGGTCGGCGGTGGCCCCTCGGAACGACAGCTGCCCCTCGGCCAGCCCGCTCAACAACTCGGGACGAGTGCCCACCACCGCCTCGGCGGCGTCGAATAGCTCATCGCGGTTGGCCGCATCCCGGGCCGCCGAGGTAGCGGTGATCCGCACGGCCTCCACCCCGAGACGATCCATCACCTCCCGGTAGCGTCGCAGGCAGTCCACCGTGCGGTCGATGGCACCCGGGGCCAAACTCCCGGTCTGATCCACCCCTTCTCCGAGGCGGGTAATGGTCATCAGCCGGTCCAGCGTCTCGGTGCCGCCCCGGCTGACCAGCAAACGGGTGGAGTTCGTGCCGCAGTCGATGGCGGCCACAACCGAGGGGCTCACGTCGAATTCTCTGCGTCCAAGTGCTCGGCCACCCAGCGTCCCACCGGGTCGTCGCCCCCGGCCAAGTGCCAGGCATAGTGAGCGTGAAGACACTTGACACCCCGGCGAGTTCCGCCCACCCCAGCCGTTGGGCGATGTCCGGCATGGCCGTCGGGAATGGCGGCGTCCCGCTCATCCGCGTAGCGGCGGTGGGCGTCGGCCAGATCGTTGGGATCGACCGCGGCTTCGGCCCGGCGCACTCCCCCAGCCGATTCCAGCCGGCTCACCCGCATCACGTCGTCGGGGCCCACCAACCAGTACCGGGTGGGCATGGGGGTGCCATCGTCCAGAATGGGGGCGTTTCGCAGCACCCGGGGGGTGCCGTCATCGGCTCTGACCACTACTTCGTAGGAACCTCGGGGCGCGCGGCCCAACAGGGCCTCGACCTGCTCGTCGTCGCCTTGATTCAGGGTCAGCCCTTCTTTTTCTTCTTCCTCTTGAAGATCCTGCGGATGATCCACAGCGCAGCAATGACCCCGGCGATAGGTCCAAACCTCTTGGCTACCGGTGGCGCGGCGACATCCAGCAGATCTACCGCTTCGGGCTCAGGGCTGGATACGGATCGAACTTCTGAATCGTCGGCGGAAGCGTCCGACCCAGAGGAAGCATCATCTGAGGAGGAGTCTGAAAGCATGGACTCTAGATTACCGGCGAATTGGTCCATGATCTTTGCGCTTACATCGGGAATGAGATTGCGGCCAATCTGAGCCACCTTGCCGGTGATCTTGAGGTCGGTGGTAACCCCGACTTTGGTCCGGTCATCGCCCAGGGCCTCGACCGTGGCGGTGATCGTTGCGCTGGCGTTTCCCTGCCCCCGGGTTTCGCGGCCTTCGGCCAAAATGACCACCTTCATGGCGTCCTGATCGCGTTCGGTGAACGTGGCCTTCCCCTTGTACTGGGCGTTGACCGGCCCGACCTTGACCTTGACCACACCCCGGTACTCTTCTCCCTCGATCTCGGTGAGCTGGGCACCGGGCAGACAGGGGGCGATCCGCTCTACATCATTGAATGCGGCCCAAACATCGTCGGCCGAGGCGTTCACTTCGATCTCGTTGCTCATTTCCATGCTTGCAAGTCCTCCAGGGTGTCAAAATCCACCGGTTCTCCGGGACAGGATACTTCCCTAACCTGCTCGGGCCGCATTTGCATCAGCATTCTGGCCCCCGCATCCCCGCTGGTGGGCAACAGCGGCCATACCGCCGCTCCCAGCTTCACCGGTGGGCTGCGGCGGCCCTGGTAGACGGCGGTCACCAAGTCGCCGTCGGCCTCGGCCACCGTCCGCCACGACTCCGAGCCCACCAGGGGCTGGTCGCCCAGCCCGATCACCACCGCGTCATGGCCGTCGTTCTCGGCCACGAACACCCCGGCCCGCAGCGAGGTGGCCTGGCCCAGCTCCCAAGAGTGGTTGTCCACCAGGATCACCCCGTCGGGGATCAGGTCGCGCAACTCCACCGCCCCGGTCACGATGTAGGTGGCATCGAAGCCGGCCTCCAGCGCGGCGCCGAGGGCGTGCTGAACCACGGTCAGCCCCCGAAACGGGGCCCGCAGCTTGTGGGTGTCGCCTCCGAACCTGGTTCCGGCACCCGCGGCCAACAAAACGGCGGCAATGGTCACGGACCGAAAACCTCGCCGTTGGGGTGGAACGCGGCCCAGGCGAACCAGAACTCGTTGGTGTGAACCACCGGGTCCAGCCGGGTCCCGGCCAGCTCGCCCTCCACTGCCTGGCCGAGCACGTTCCAGGTTGAACCGGTTTGCTCGTCGGTGAACCGCCCATCGCCGGTTGGGGCGAACTCCAAGGCCTCACCGTCGACTCGGCGGTCGAACGCGAGGGCAGACCCGATATCCGCCCCGCCTCCGGTGACGGAGGAATCCAGCGCATCGGCGGCGCCCGGCGACCACAGCACCACCACCGGAACCCCGGCCACGGTGTCGTTCACCGCTCCGTTGGCCTGCACCACGCTGAACGGGTAGGCCTTGTCATGGCCGTTTGCCGTGACCCCCACGGTGCGCTCCAGCGCGGGGTAGCGGTCGTCCAGAATGGTCGAATCGAAGAAGCCGGGGATCGGGGCCGACCGGGAGGTGTACCGCACATAGGGATTGCGGCCATAGCTGCTGGCCGGGCGGCCGGGCGGCGCCAGCACCATCCCGTTCGGATAGCCGGTTTTGAAATCGCCCCACGACACGATGGCCGACGGGATCACATCTAAGCGGTGACCGGCATAGGCGCCCACCAGGCCCTCGCCGCCGATCTGCTGCCACAGCGACTCGGAGGCATCGTCCCACATCACCAGGTCGCTATGGCGGAGCAAACCCGAGGTGCCAAACCGCAGGCGCTGGCCGTCGACCACCGGGTCGAACACCAAGGCGCTGTTGCACAGCGGGCAGTAGGTGACCAGCACCGGTCGACCCTCAATCTCGTCGTTGACGATCTCATGGACGATGAGCATGGCCAGCGGATAGAAGCGGGCCGTATCCCCCACCACCAGTAAAAGGCCGGGCTCTGGATCCGACCAGCCGGCCTCGGCTGCCGGGGCGAACTCGGGATCGTCGATGGGCGGGATGCGGTCGCGGATGGGAATCACCTGGATGCCGATGCGCAGCTCGTCGAGATCGATGGTGCGGGTGGACCAGTCGGTGGCCCAGTCGGCTGATACCCGGGCCAGATCACCGGTGGGCCCGTCACCGTCGGTGATCACCTGCGGGGTGGGCAAGGAGACGGCTTCGGGTGTTGAGGTGCCAGGGGCGGGATCAGCGGTTGCCGCGGTCGGCACGGCAGTGGGACCTGGAGCCTCGGTTACCTCGACGACTGCGGTGGCCGCAGGCGTCTCTGGAGCGGCTGTCGGGTCGGCCGACGGATCAGAGCTGCCACAAGACGAGAGCACCAGCGCCGCCGCAATCAGCGCGGCGAGCCGCTTCATCCGTCAGCCGGCGGGCGGTGGATGGGGCCTTCGCTGTCGCGCAGCGACGGTGCGCTGTGGCCAGTGCGGTTGGCGATGATCTCAGCGCACACCGAGATGGCGGTCTCCTCCGGGGTGCGGGAGCCGATGTCCAGCCCGATGGGGGCCATGAGCCGGTCGATCCCCTTCTCGTCCACGCCCACTTCGCGCAGCCGCTCCAGCCGGGTGGCATGGGTGCGGCGGCTGCCCATGACCCCGATGTAGCCCACATCGGTGGCCACTGCCCGCTGCACGGCGGGCACGTCGAACTTGGGGTCGTGGGTGAGGATGCACACCGCGTCGTGGGGGCCGAGGCGGTCGCCGTAGGTGTCGAACACCTCGTCGGGCCAGGCCACCATCACCCGGTCGGCCATGGGGAACCGCTTGACGGTGGCGAACACCGAGCGGGCATCGGCCACGATCACGTTGAACCCCAGCAGCTTGCCCGACCGGGCCAGCGCGGCGGTGAAGTCCACCGCTCCGAAGACGAGCATGATCGGCGGCGGTGAGAACGACTCAATGAACACCGACACGTCGGTCTCCCGAGCCTGCCCCTCGGCGCCGTAGTGGCGCACACCGGTGCGGCCGGCGGCCAGCTCGCCCACCGCGTCTCGGCTCACGATCCGGTCGAGTTCGGGGTGACCCAGGGTGCCGATGATGTCGCCGTCGGGCTCCACCACCAGCTTGGCGCCGGCATTGGGGCCCTCGATGACGGTGGCCAGCGCCACCGGCCGCTCGTCGACGATGGCGTCGCGCAGCCGTTCGTAGAGCTCGGCCACCGCTACCAGTCCAGTGGCTCGATAAACAGGTGGATGGTGCCTCCGCAGGTGAGCCCCACTGCGAAGGCCTCGTCGTCGCTGTAGCCGAAGCTGACCATGCGCCGCTCGCCGGTTTCGAGGATGTCGAGGGCCTCGCCCACCACCGCGCCCTCCACACAGCCTCCCGAAACCGATCCGATCACATCGCCGTTGTCGCTGACGGCCATGGCCGCGCCGGGGTCACGGGGGCCGGAGCCCTCCACGTTGACCACCCGGGCCAGCGCCACCCGTCGGCCCTCGGCCTTCCAAGCGTCCAGGTCGGCCAATATCTCTTTCATATTCCTGCTCCGATGATGGCGTTGGGCTGGGCGAAGTCCCGGTCGTCGGCCAGCACGTCGGCCAGGCGCTCCAGGGAATGCAGCGAATGGCCCTCGATGAAGTCGTCGACGTAGGGCAGGGCGGCGGCCATGCCTTGGGCCAGGGGCTGGTAGCCGGGGGTGGCCTTCAGCGGATTCACCCACACGAGTCTATGGGTCACCCGGTGCAATCGGGCCATCTGCTCGGCCATCACCTCGGGGCTGCCCCGGTCCCAGCCGTCGCTCAAGACGACCACCGTGGCCCCCCGGGCCATACCCCGGATACCCCACATCTCGTTGAACTCGGCCAGGGTGTCGCCCAGCCGGGTCCCGCCCGACCAGTCGCTCACCACCTCGGCCGCCGCGCCCAGCGCCCGATCAGGGTCGTGCGACGACAGCTCCCGGGTGATCCGGGTCAGCCGGGTGCCGATGGTGAACACCTCCACCCGGCGGCGCCCCACGACCGCGGCGTGAACGAAGCGGATGAGCGCCCGGGCGTAGGACTCCATCGACCCGGAAATGTCCAGCAACAGCACCACCCGGCGCAGCCGCTGGCCCGGTTCGGTGTACCAGCGGCGCACCGGCTCCCCGCCGCTGCGAATGGCGGCTCGCACCGTGCGCCGCAGTTCGGGGTGACCGGCAGTGCGGTGGGTGCGGCGTCGGCGGCGGGACCGGCGGGTGCCGCCGATGCGGGCCATGGCCGCCATGAGCCGGTGGGCCTCAGTGAGCTCCTCGTCGCTGTAGTCGGCGAAGTCCTTGTCGCGCAGCACCTCGTGACGGCTCCACCGCAGGGTGAGCGACGGGTCGGCCGCGTCGTCCTCACCTCCGTCGTCGTCGGCGTCGTCGTCGCCGTCGTCGTCAACCACCAGGGTGATGGGCTGGGTCACCTCCATGATCGGGGTGGCCACCAGCTGCTGCCCGCCGTAGTAGGCGTCGAAGATCTTGTCGTAGATCTCGATGTCGTCGGGCTCGGTGACCAGGGTGGCCCGGCCAGCCCAGTACACCGAGCTGCGCTGGTCCATGCCCACCGCACCGAGGGCCTGGTAGTAGTTCACCGACGACCCCACGGCCACGTCGACACCGGCGCCCCGCAGCGCATTGACGAAACCGACAGCGACTTCGTCAGCCTGCACGGGCGATGGCGAGCGTAGGGACCAGTGACGACATGGCCTGCTGGTCAGGACTCATCCGGCACGGGCGATGGCCTGTTCGATCAGACCGCCAATTCCCTGGTCAACCACCCGTTGCTGGTCTTCCCGGTACTTCAGCACCGAGCCCAGGCTGGCCTGGGTGATCTCCGGAGTCAGCTCGGCCGCCCCCAGGCGGCCCAGGGCCAGGCTCCAGTCGATGCTCTCGGCCACGCCGGGCGGCTTGTACAGGCCCAGCTCCCTGAACGCGGCCACCGCGGCGGCCACCTGGCGGGCCAGCAACTCGCTCACCCCGGGCGCCCGTCGCCCGATGATGGCCACCTCTCGCTCGAACTCGGGGTGCTCCACCCAGTGGTACAGACAGCGCCGCTTGAGGGCGTCGTGCACATCGCGGGTGCGGTTGGAAGTGATGATCACCCGGGGCGGAGTTGCCGCCGCGAACCGGCCGATCTCGGGCACGGTCACCGCATAGTCCGACAGGATCTCCAGCAGGAACGCCTCGAACTCGTCGTCGGCCCGGTCCACCTCGTCGATCAACAACACCGGGGGCGGGCCCTCGGTGCCGGCAATGGCCCGCAGCAGGGGGCGGCGAATGAGAAAGCGCTCGGAGTACAGCTCGTCTTCCAGGGCGTCGGCCGTTTCCCGAGTGGCGCCGCCGGTGGCCTCAGCCGTGCGCAGGTGCAAGAGCTGACGGGAATAGTCCCACTCGTATACCGCCTGGGCTACGTCGATGCCCTCGTAGCACTGGAGGCGGATCAGCTCGCCACCGGTCCAAGCGGCCAGGGCATTGGCGGTCTCGGTCTTGCCCACGCCGGGCTCGCCTTCGAGGAGCAAGGGGCGGTTCAGGGTCATAGCCAAGAACACGGCAGTGGCCAACCCCTCGTCGGCCAGATAGTCGCAGGTCTTTAGCCCATCGGCTACATCAGCGGCCGAGGAAGGCTGAGGGCCCAAAGGCTGGGCGTTAGCGTCCAGCGGCTTCGAGCGCCCGGCGGGTGAGCACCCGGGCGAGGTGCTCGCGGTACTCGGGTCCGGCGTTCAGGTCAGATGGCGGGTTGGTGCCCTCGGCCGCTGCTTCGGCAGCGTCGGAAGCCGATGCGCCTCCGGCTAGGGCAGCCTCCACACCAGCGGCCCGGACAGGAGTGCTGTCCATGTTCACCAAGCCCACGCCGGAGTTGCCGTTGGCCACGATGGCCGACACGCCCACGATGGCCCAGTCTTGGGCCCGGCGGTTGAACTTCTGGAAGCCCCAGGTGGCGTCGGGCATCTTCGGCACCCGGATCTCAGTGAGCAGCTCGTCGTCGCCCAGCGAGGTCTCCAGGAAGCCGGTGAAGAAGTCGTCGACCGCGATCTCCCGCTCGCCGCCCGGTCCCCGGGCTACCAGAGTGGCCCGCATGGCCAGCATCACCGACGGCAGGTCGGATGCGGGATCGCCGTGGGCGATGGAACCGCCGATGGTGCCCCGGTGGCGCACCTGGGGGTCGCCGACATGGCTGGTGGCCTCGGCCAACAGCCCGGCCTGCGACTGCACCAGTTCGCTGGTCTCCACGTCGCGGTGGCGGGTGAGGGCGCCGATGGCCAGGTGGTCGCCGGCGTCGTTGATGTAGCTGAGGTCGTCGAGGCGGCCGATGTCCACCAGCACCGCGGGGGTGGACAACCGCAGCTTCATCAGCGGCAAAAGCGAGTGGCCCCCGGCCAGCAGCTTGGCCTCGTCGCCGTGCTCGGCCAGCGCAGCCAGCGCCTCTTCGGCCGATCCGGCCCGGATGTAGTCGAATGCCGCAGGAATCATGACGAGGCCTCCGCGCAGTGCAAAACGGCTTTGACGATGTTGTGGTACCCGGTGCAGCGGCACAGGTTGCCCTCGAGCCCGATGCGAACTTCCCGCTCGGTGGGATCGGGGTTCTCATCCAGCAGCGAGACCGCGGCCATGACCATGCCCGGCGTGCAATAGCCGCACTGGAGGGCGTGGCACTGGCGGAACGACTCCTGCATGGGGTGCAGCACGTCGCCGTCGGCCAGCCCCTCGATGGTCAAGAGGTCTTGCCCGTCGGCCTGCACAGCCAGCATGGTGCAGGACTTCACCGACTCGCCGTTCACATGGATGGTGCAGGCACCGCACGAGGAGGTGTCGCACCCGATGTTGGTGCCGGTAAGGCCAACCACGTCGCGGATGTAGTGAACCAGCAGCGTTCGCGGCTCCACGTCATGCGAGTGACTGTCCCCATTAATGGTGACCGTTACTTCCACGGCATCTCCCTAATCGTCTTCCGGGTCCGCGAGGAAATCTAGTACACCCACCCCCCCTCAGGTCACCCCGTACGCCAAGCCATGCCTGCAACTACTTGATGACCGAACACGCGGTCTAGATCACGCACTAGACATTATGGGTCGGACCACCCAAACACAGGAGCCTGTGGCCCGCCATGACGGTGATTGAACAACAGACGGGGGTAGGACTGCCAGAGCAAGGAAACCTGGTGCGAGTACGCGACCGGTTCTGGGTGGTGGAGTCGGTAATTCCCTCCCGGCTGCTCCCCACTACCGGAAGCGGCGACAGAACGACAGCGCACAACGCAGTGCGGTTGGTGCCTGTGGACGACAAGGGCAGCCCCGATCCTCTTACCGTGTACTGGGAACTCGAGCCCGGTACGGAGATTCGACCTCAAGCCTCACTGCCCGACCCTGCCGACGGCCTCGACGACAGCGATACCTTCGGCGCGTTCCTAGATGCCGCCCGCTGGGGCGCGGTGGCCGCTGCTGACCCGACCGCGTTCCAGTCGCCTTTCCGAGCGGGAATCGACATCAAGGACTACCAGTTGCTGCCGCTGGTGAAGGCGCTGGCCATGCCCCGAGTCAGCCTATTGATCGCCGACGATGTGGGCCTAGGAAAAACCATCGAGGCTGGCCTCATCGCCGAGGAGCTCGTGTTGCGTGGCCAGGCCCGCAAGATCATGGTGGTTTGCCCGCCCAGCCTTTGCGGGAAGTGGCAGCGGGAGATGCGAGACAAGTTTGGCCTGGCATTTGAGGTGGTCAACAGGGAGTACGTCAGCAAACTCCGCCGAGAGCGGGGCGTCGGCGTCAACCCGTTCCGATCGCATCCCCGGCTCATCGTGTCGTTGGAGTGGCTGAAGCTAGAACCTCAACTCCGCCGATTCGACGAGTTCCTCCCGCCCGACTCCAATACCTACCCCCGAGCCTTCGACCTACTCATCGTGGACGAGGCACATTTGATCGCCCCCGCTGCGGTAGGCAACTACGCCCAACCGTCCCTACGCACTGCGGCGCTGCGGAAGCTGGCCCCCCACTTCGAGCACCGGCTGTTCCTCACCGCCACCCCGCACAACGGATACCGCAACTCCTTCGAGTCGCTGATGGAGACACTCGACCCCAACCGCTTCGCCACCGGGGTACCGGTGTCAGACGGGGACCGCGATGCAGTGATGGTGCGGCGCCTGAAGTCACACCTGCGAGAACTGCTGGACGAAGACCAGGCCGACTTTCCTACTCGGAATATCCAAGCCATCGAAGTCGCCTTCGGCGACGCTGAGCGGGAGATGTTCAAACTGTTGGATGAGTATGCCGCCGCCCGTCGGTCCACCGCTTCCACTCCCGCCGAGCAAGCCGCTGCCCGGTTCATCACCCTTCTGCTGAAGAAGCGGCTGCTGTCGTCGCCCGCGGCATTCAAGCTCACCCTCGACCGGCACATCAAGACCCTGGACGAGGCCTCCTCGCGAGCCGCCTCAGTCGAGGCGGTGGAAGAGGCCGCCGCCACATTGGACGCGGAGGTGGACGACGACGCCACGCTGGAGGAATTGGAGCAAGAGGCGCTTGATATTGCCGCAACCGCCCTGCCCGATACCGAGATTCGCGACCAGGAGCTACTGGCCCGGCTGCGGGCCCGAACGCTGCCTTACGGATCGCCAAGGCAGATACTGGACAAGCTGAGCCAGCATGCCGACCGCAATTGGCGGCGTCCCGACGCCAAAACTCAGACGCTGATCGACTGGATCGCAGAGACCTGCTTCCCCGACGGCACCTGGAACAACGAGCGGGTCATCGTTTTCACCGAGTACCGCGCCACGCTCAACTATCTCCACGAGATGCTGACCACCCCCCACACCGACCGGCCGCCCATGCGCGACCGGGTGGAGGTGTTCCACGGCGGAACCGACCTGGACGACCGGGATCGGATCATCCGGGAGTTCAACTACGACCCCGAAGTCACCAAAGTGCGGGTGCTGCTAGCCACCGACGCCGCCTCCGAGGGGATCGACCTTCACGGCGCCTGCCATCGGCTGGTCCATGTCGAGGTCCCGTTCAACCCCAATCGAATGGAACAGCGCAACGGACGGGTTGACCGACACGGCCAGAAGTCTCCCCATGTTGACATCTTCCACTTCACCTCCCCTGCCAATGACGATGACTCAATCGGTTACGACCACGCTTTCTTGCTCCGGGTAGCCCAGAAGGTGGACGAGATACGCGACGACCTGGGCACCGTGTCATCGGTGTTAGCCGAGCGGATTGAGGCCCGGATGCTGCGCTCCGGTGATGACAGCCTCGACTTGGATGCCGTTCTAGCTGCCCGCCGGGACAGGGCCTTGACCGATCTGGCCAAGCTCAAGCGGGATTTCACCGAGCAGCTCGGCCAAGTCCGGCAACGTTACAGCGACAGCGTGGCCGAGTTGGAGCTGTCGCCCGAGAGCGTGGAGCGGGCCGTGCGGGTGGGGCTGCGGATATCCAATCAGCCCCAGCCCATTCCGAAAGTCCTACAGAGGCCCAACGGCCCCGCGACGGTGTTCAAGATACCCGACCTGTCAGGCACGTGGCCTGAGACGCTGGTCGGCCTCCACGATGAGGTAGCCGACCGGCGTCTTCCAGTCACGTTTGACGCCGAAATTGCCTCTGGGCGTGACGACATTGCCTATCTCCATTTGGGGCATCCACTGGTGGCCCGATGCCTGCGGACTTTGCGGTCTCAGGTGTGGGGTGCATCCGTGGACCGCTCCATCAATCGTGCCGCAATCCGCTACGCCGACGTGGACGAGGCAGTAGCCGTGGCCCACATTCGCATCGTGGTCAACGGCGCTGACGGCTCGACCCTGGACGAGGTCATCGAACCGGCCGCTGTTCGGGTGAGCGGTCGCCAAGGCCGGCTCAACGTGGGCGAGACCCAAGCGGTGGTGGCCGCGGGCCGCAGCGACACCCCGCCCCCTGGATATATCTCCAATAAGTACGTTGATCAGTGGGAACGAGTGAGGCCCGCATTGGAACAGGCTCTTGCCACCCGCGCCGAAGAAGTCCGCGCTCAGCGAGAACGGCGCCTGGATGCCAAGCGCGACCGGGAGGCCGCTCGGCTCCAAGGAACGTTGACCGACCTCAAGACCTCCATTCAGAGGCGACTTGACGAGCTGGAGTCCAGCCCCGACACCGAACAGCTCCGCCTGTTCGACGCTGAGGAGCGGGAGCAATTCGAGGCTGACATCGCCGCGCTTCGCCGTCGGATCGACCAGATCGACGACGACATTGCCACAGAGATCAAGAATCTTGAAGAACGCTACAGAGTGCGGGACATCCACTGGTTTCCGGTGGCGGTCGAGGTCGTCGTCCCGCTCGGAGAGGTGTGATGGCTGTTTCCCGGCAAGTCGCCATAACCCACGAAGACTGGCTGAATCTGTGCGACCCCGAACCACCCTGGTTCACCCTGCCGGTGATGAAGCGGGCTTTCCCAGAGGGGCTGCACCCGGTATCCAGCGCCATCAGAGCCGAGCACAAGGTCCGGTGGGACGAGGTTTGCGACTCCGACGACCGCACTGAATATGTCGACTGGCTGCTGCGGAACGTGCTGGGCTGGGTAGGTCACTACCGCACCGGCGACGACCTCCCAGAAGACTTGACCGCCGGGGTCGCCGAGCAGGGCGTAACGGTGGCACCCACCGGGGCGTATGTTCCCCCAGCTCCGGCACCCGTCGGTCTATTCGGCGACATCGACTCCGATCAATCCGAGCCTGCCCCGCAAGTGCTGGTGTTCGTGCAGGCCGCGGGCACCGATCCGGCCAGTCGTCCCAGAGACGGCTGGTCCGCCAACCACATCCAGAGGGCGGCCAAATGCTGTCGCCACTTCAAGGTTCCATTAGCCCTGGTCACCGACGGCGACCACCTCACGCTGGTCCACGCCAGCCCAGACCATGCCACCGGCTGGGGCACATGGCGGGCATCGGTGTTCGCCACCGAGCCGGTGCTGCTGGACTCCTTCTCAACAATGCTGGGGGCTCGCCGTTTCACCGCGGTGACTGAAGACGACAGCCCATCTGCCCTTTTGGCCAAATCGGTTGGATCGCAAGCGGAGGTGACCGATCAGCTCGGCTTCCAAGTCCGCCGAGCAGTCGAACTGCTGGTGAGCGCCATCTCCCGAGCCGACCGCAGCCGAAACGGCACCCTGCTGACCGATGTCGAGCCGGAACAGGTGTACGAGGCCGCGGTCACCGTGGTGATGCGGTTAGTGATCTTGCTGGTGGCCGAGGAGAACGACCTGCTGCCCACCGATGACGAGCAGTACCGCCAGCTCTACGCCGTCCACACCCTGCACGAGAGCTTGCAACGCGAGCAGGGCGAGAACCCCGAGGCCATGGAGGCCCGGCACTCGGCCTGGCACCGGCTGCTGTCCACCGCTCGGGCAGTACATTCCGGAGTCCAGCACCATCACCTGTCGGTTCCGGCATATGGCAGCTCCTTGTTCGACCCCGACCGATTCGGATTCTTGGAAGGTCGAACTCCTGGCCAGAGCTGGCGCGAGAGCACCGGCAATCCCATCGAAGTCACCGACTCCGATGTGCTCGCCATCCTCAATGCTCTCCTGATGCTGCGGTTCCGCTCTGCCTCCAGCGGCACCGACACTCGCCGCCTGTCCTACCGCCAAGTAGAGGTGGAGCAGGTGGGCCACGTCTACGAAAAGCTGCTGGACCACAGCGTTCTGGTGGCCGACAGCCCGGTGCTGGGCTGCGAGGGCAGGCGGGGCGACGAACCAGAGGTGCCCCTGCGCGACTTGGAGGAAGCCCAGATGGACAGCGAAGACGCGCTGCTCGCGTTCCTCACCGACAAGAATGGCAGCAACGGTCACTACGTGGGAACCCGCGCCCAAGTCAAGAAGATGCTGCAAGATGACGCTCCCGCCTCTCGGCTGGCCGAGCTGCGGGCGGCCTGCGGCGGTGATGCCGATCTGGTGGAGAGAATCAAGCCGTTCGCCAACCTGTTGCGGCTCGACCTGCGGGACCGCCCGGTGGTGTTCCTGCCCGGTGCGGTGTATGTGACTGAGACCGGAAGCAACCGGGCTTCTGGCACGGCCTACACCACCAGGGAGCTAGCCGAAGAAGTGGCCAAGTACGCCCTTCAGCCGCTGTGCTACTCCCCCGGCCCCCAAGACACCAACGACGCCAATCAGTGGCGGCTGCGTTCCTCCCCAGAACTGCTGAAACTGAAGGTATGCGATCCCGCGGTGGGATCAGGGGCCATCCTGGTTGCTGCTTGCCGCTACTTGGCCGATCGGGTGGTTGAGGCGTGGGCCATCGAAGGTGACCCCCGAGCGGCTCAGCAAACCACCGCCGACGACCCCAACCGCCAAGCCGTAGTGGTTGATGCCCGACGACTGGTGGCTGAGCGGTGCTGCTACGGCGTGGACCGCAACCCGATGGCCGTAGAGATGGCCAAGCTCTCCATGTGGCTCACCACTCTGGCCAAAGACCGCCCGTTCACCTTCTTGGACCACGCCATCAAATCGGGAGACAGCCTTCTGGGGATCTGGGACTGGGATCAACTCCGCTACCTCCACATGGACCCTGACGCCGGCCGCCAGAGGGATCGCGCCTTCAGTTGGATGATTGGTGAACGCGACGCGCTGGAACTGTTGCAAGACCGACTGGATGAAGCCGCCCTTCTGCGGATGGAACTTCAGAGCCGTACCACCAACTCAATCGGAGACTTGGACCGCAAGGCTGACCAGAATGCCCGGAGTGAGCGGTTGCTCCATAGTTTGGGAGCCACAGCCGACCTGGTTGTCGGAGCGGCTTTGGCCTCGTCACAAGACCGCAACCCTTCCAATGCGTTGAATCAGATCATCGAAGCCGACCTGTCAGCGCTGCAAGACCTGCTAACTGCTCTTGACACCGCTGACGAACACTCCGCGCTCAAAGTCGCCCAGCAGCGGTCAATGACGCGACTTGACGCTGGAGGCCCTGAGGATGCCCCCAATCGACGGCCCCTTCACTGGCCCATCGCCTTCCCGGAGGTGTTTGCCGACAAAGGCCGATTCGACGCCATGGTCGGCAATCCACCTTTCATCGGCGGCCAACGCCTGTCGGGAGCTGCCGGCGGGGACTATCGAGAGCACCTCGTCAAATGGACAGCAGAGGGCGCCAAAGGCTCTGCCGACTTGGTCGCCTACTTCTTTCTCCATGCCGAAAAGGTCGGTCGATCACTGGGCTATCTGGCAACCAACACCATAGCCCAGGGCGATACCAGTGAGGTGGGTCTCGCTCAATTGATCGACCGAGGCTGGACAATTCACAGAGCGATGTCATCAACCCCATGGCCAGGCCATGCATCACTTGAGATCGCCAAACTCTGGATGTCAGTAGCAAGCTGGCATGGGGAGAAACATCTGGACGGCCGCTGGGTCGGTGGGGTTGACGAAATGCTCTATCCAGCCAGTCGGTCGAATTGGCGCAAGCAGCCACTGGCCGCAAACAAGGATCAATCATTTCAAGGGTCAATCGTGTTGGGGATGGGATTCACAATGAACCCTGAAGAGGCTCAAACGCTTATTGAGATGAATCCGCGCAACGATGAGGTTCTGTTCCCTTACCTAAATGGAGAAGATCTAAATCAATCACCCACTCACACAGCTTCTCGTTGGGTCATCAATTTTTTCGATTGGTCTGAAGAACATGCTCGAACCTACTCTGATTGCTTTGAAATAGTCGAAGAATACGTACGACCTGAACGAATAAAGTTACTGAACAAGAAATACGCTACAGCACAAAGACGAGGAACGTATTGGTGGCTATATGCTAGCGATTCAAGAACCTTGTACCAGACCATCGTTCAACTAGATCGTGTACTAGTTGTAGGGAGAGTCAGCAAGACGGTAATGCCAGTGTTCGTCCCAACTGGTCAGGTTTTTTCAGACCAAACTGTTGTCTTTGGCTATGACGGTTGGTTTCATCTCGGTGTACTGTCCAGTGGTTTCCACTTTCGCTGGGCCACTCGATACGCTTCATCACTCAGAACTGATACTCGCTACACCCCAACCGATGTATTCGAGACCCTTCCTCAACCGGACC
This sequence comes from Candidatus Poriferisocius sp., assembly GCF_965204015.1. GTDB lineage: Bacteria > Actinomycetota > Acidimicrobiia > Acidimicrobiales > Bin134 > Poriferisocius. The sequence goes on from NZ_OZ241965.1 coordinate 1,180,812, forward strand.
CCTCAATTGCAATATCTGAAACCGCAGAAGCTCTTGATAACCACCGGCGTCCGCTCATGGCGGCCGAGCAGATCGGTCTGACGACGCTTTACAACCGGGTTCACGATCCTGATGACCGGGATCCGGCTATCGGAGAGATGCGTCGTCTGCACCGCAACATTGACTTCGCCGTGCGAGATGCCTATAGCTGGCATGACATCGAGCTTGACCACGGATTTCACGATGTCCGGGGCGCCGGACTTCGGTTCACGTTCGCCCCCGAAGCCGCCGACGAGATTCTAGAGCGACTACTGGAGCTCAACCGCGACCGCTTCCTCGCCGAAGTAGAAGCCGGACTCCACGGTAGGGCCATTGCCAACGACTTCGCACCCCTAGGCGGCCTCTTCCAAGACCTCAACACGGAGGATGAAGAGGCCACCGCATAGCCCGAGAGCTGGCGGAGGTCGTTGACATCGGCCCCGACAGCAACTGTCACCCCTCCCGGTAGAGTAGGCCCAGCTATCGGTCGACCTGCGACCTCCAAGAGACCTCCTGGGAAAGGGAAGAATTGCAGCATCACTCCCCCGCAGAGTCCACCCCGCGCGACACGATGGGCTGACGTTGCTATCGCGAGAACAGCGGGCGTTCGTAGATCACGCCCGGCAGGGCCACGCCCGGCTCTTGGCGGGACCTGGAACCGGAAAGAGCTTCGCCAGCGTCGCGTTCCTAGAGAACCTGGCAATCATGGGCGATCCGCCGAGATGCCACATGATCACGTTCACGCGTGCCGCCACCCAGGAACTTCAGGAGAAGTTCTCGAATGCTGAGGTTGCCATCACTGAGCGCCCACCCTCTACAGCCCATTCGTTCGCTCTGTGGCTGTTGATGCACGACAGCCATGAGAAGCTCCGAATGGCTGACGACTGGGAGAAGCGTCATCTCGTTGAGGAAGCAGTGAAGGCTCGTATGAAGGCCGCTGGCCACTCTACGACCATCAAAGAGGTAGAGGAACTCACGGGTGAGATGGCATCAGGCTGGCAATCCCTGGACAATGAGCAGATTTTCCTGTCTGACCAGGATCCTGTTCTTGCTGAAGGTTTCAGAGGTGCGTGGGTGGAAGCGCAGCGGACACTGGACTTCGTCCATGTCAGCGAGATCCCCTACAAGGCGGTTCAGCTTGTCGAAGACGTGGGCATTGACGACCTAGAGCTAGATGTTCTCGTCGTCGACGAGTTCCAAGATCTAAATGCCGCGGAAGTCCGCCTTCTCAGGCTGCTGGCAGATCACATCCAGATCATCGCCATTGGCGATGACGACCAGTCAATATATTCTTGGCGCAATGCCGCTCCCAGCGCTCTATTACGGTATTGCGACGAATTCAGCGCGGAGTCCTTCCATCTCACAAAGTGCTATCGCTCACCTGCGGCCGTCCTTGATCCTGCCATTGAGGTCATCGGAGCGATGCCAGGGCGGTCAGCAAAAGCCCGGCTCGTGGCAAGCGATCCAGACCGCCCCGGCGTCTTCGCTCAGCTTCGATTTACAAACTCGGCCCAAGAGTTCGACGGAGTGGTCGACATCGTCAAGAAGCGATTGTCGGCGGGTATCAAGCCAGACGACATCGCCATTCTCGTTCGCTCCAGCGCAGATAGGTTCCGTAAGGAAATGCTGGCCAGATTCGAAGCCGAAGGGATCAGGATTACGAACTCCGACTGGATCAAGAATGCACTCAAAGAGCCCGAAGTACGCAGACTGGTCGCGTTTGCCCGCCTCATCGCAGATCCATCGGACTCTCTCGCGTGGATGGGCTTGCTCCATGAAACGCCGGGAATCGGAGACGTCACTCTCATGGGGATCTATGGCTTTGCCTGCGAGGAAGTGATCTCCTTCGGCGCGGCAATCGAAATTGGACGCTCCACAGGATTCGAATTCTTGAGCAACGCGTCGCGTGTCAAGGTCGTCGCCGCGGTGGCGGAGATTCATGCTGTTCTGAGCGATCTCCGCGGCGAGCACGAAGGCGCCTTACTTGACGAACGCGGCTGGGGAGGTTGGTTAGTCGCACACTCCAGGCAGGACAGCCTCTCCGAGGATGCTGTGACGATCTTCGAAAGCGTGGGAGAACAAGTCGCCCTTTCGTCGACCAGTGGGCAGGATGCGGGCCTCGGTGGATTCATCAACCAATTCCAGCCGCTAGCCCTCGACCTCGCCAACAATCAGGACGGCGCCGTTCGGCTGATGTCAATGGCCCAATCAAAGGGGTTGACTGTCAATACCGCGATCCTGATGGCGGTCGACGACGACACCATCCCGCTCCCCTCGGCCGACGAGGACGAGGAACGCAGGATTCTGTACGTGGCGATGACGCGAGCCAGCGAATGCTGCATCATCACCACCGCCACCTACCGACACGGGGCCACTGCCAAGATCGGGTCAGCGGGTAACGCACGACGCCGAAGGACGAGATTCCTCCAAGGACTGCCACCTAGTGTCCCAGCGCCACAAGACGGTCCGAGCTTCATCAAGACCCTCTAGTTCGACACCTCACTCTGCGATTTTGCAGATTGATCGCAGATCTGCGGCTTGGGCTCACATCTATTCAGAAGACGATTGAAATCGACGGGGCACTTCGGTACCGTGGCTGCAATTCCCCGGAGCCGCGAATGCCTTATGGCATGCGTCCGGGGTATTGCCGTTCTGGGGCAACCTGTGGCTTGCATCGAATCTGTTATCGGGTTGATGCCCCAGAGCCATCGGCGCTATCGGTCGGCCTGCGACCCCCACCAACCCGACTGTCAATGTTTGTTGGTAAAAGGACAATGGACAACCACTCTGCCAGAGTTGACATCGCGGCCAGCGCCCGCAAACACAGTGTCGCCGACGAGGACATGAGGCATGCACTGAAGCACTACTGGACGACACACAGCACCGACGACCCTTCAGTTGCGATCTATATTGGACCCTCTATGAGTCTTCAGCCCCTCGAGATCGTCGTGGTTCAGGACGCCGATGGCGCAGTGATCATCCATGCCATGCCAGCCCGGCGGAAGTTTCTGCAATGAAGGAGGAGCAGATGGACCAAGATCGCGAGGAATGGCTTGCAGAGAAGCTGGCCGCGTTCGAGAAGTGGGCTGAGGAGGTGGATACAGCAGACCTCAAGCCCGCCCCGTTGGAGTCGATGGGCGCGGTTGCAGCATGGATCAACCAGCATGAAGAGATCAACGAAGCTCTGGCCCGAGCGGTTGCCGATGCCCGCACGCGAGGGGTCACCTGGTCGCAGATCGGGGCTCTTCTCGGAGTGTCGAAGCAAGCAGCCCACCGCAAGTACGGAACCAAGAGCCCAGCTCAACTGCCCTCGTAAAGGATCGCAGGCCCCAAAAAATTTCCTGGAGGCAGAACCTCAGCCTTGCTTTCCCCGACAGAACGCAATTGGTTCGCTGCCCATGACTGCTGTCTCCAGCGTTGCTGCAATTGGCCCAGAGTGGACCATCCTCGACCTGAGATTCGGTAATAGGGTGTCCGGAGAAACTTCGTGCCCTTTGATCGCAAGGTTCCCGGAAGTTCGATCCGCAACGGATTTTAGCTGATATTGAAATGGACTTCGGCATACTGCCAGGTCAGAGAGGTGCGATGGGACGAGGCTTGCTGACGCGCTGATGTTTGCTTTGCCGTGCATGTGGGACAGAAAATTCACGAGGTCAAATTAGATGAGTGTGATTTACTGGCCTTATGACAGGCGACGGGCGCAGCGATCATGATGTTCAGGACGGCCCTGCGATAGCAGCGAGGATTGGTTCTGCGATCTCGGAGATGTCGGAGTTGGGCAAGTATGTGTCGCTGTCCGGTCTCGCCAGGCACTTGGGCGGCGGGTTGTCTGACTCTGATCCGGTAGGGGGTCTGGTAGTCGCTCTTCAATTCCGGTTCATTGTCGATTCTGACGACGAGGGCCGGCAGTTGTTCGGCCCGTTCGGGCCGATGTTCGAGGGCACTCTCGAGTCCGGCGAGCCTTTCCGAGTTCCCCAAGACCTGGGAGAAGTCAGCCCCGATGTCATAGAGCTCTGGGGCCGGTGCGCCCGAGCGGAAACGCACCCAATGGTCCGGGCCCGCTTGGCCGACCTTCTTTGGGAAGTCAGGGAGGGTGCCAGTCCGCATTTATGGGCACTCTTGGCAATCGAGAGCTACGTGGCAACGTCCGAAGTCGAGTGGGATGACCGAATTGGGCTGCGGAACGGCCTGATCCGAGCGCTCGAGCTGTGCCGCCTACTCAATCAGCCCGACAAGGAGGGGCCGGTTGTGAGGGCAGTGGCTGAGATGGCGCAGCGCTCACTTGGCAGGGGGACCCAAGAGCCCGGTGTCGTCTTCCCGATTCTCGAACTGTTGGCCGCCCGCGAAGACCCGGCAGCAGAGCAACTCGTGAGCGAAGCCTTGGATGTCTACGGGGATGATCCCTGGACCATGGAGTCTTTGCTGGAGATCCATGCACAGATGCGCCCCCCTGAGGAGCGCGCCGCTATCTGGGAACAGCAGGTAGAGAGCTACGTAGCGGAGGCAGACTGTGCGACTGGGTTGCGCAGGCACGCTCTTTTGCGGAAGGCCGCAGAGCTCGCCGCGTCCAAGGGCTTGACTGCGACCCATGAAGATATTGCCACCCGGATTGAGGCGATCAGCTGGGAGGAAATGGACTTTGGCAAAGCCCAAGTCGAAACCGAGATTGACGGGGAAGCTATCGAAGAGTGGGTCACGGCCATCGTCGGAGACGACGACCTGGACTCGGCCCTTGGGCGGTTCGGATCAGAGATCCCGTCAGGCGATGTTGAAGAGAACCGGGACTTTGTCGAGGAGTTGGCCCGCGAGTATCCGTTCCAGCGCTTGGCGTCCCAGCAAGTGATAGGCGATTACCAGAGCGTCTTATGGCAGGTGTCTGGCCCCGAGAGCCAACAGGAATTCGACCTGTACCGATACGAGCAGCAAAGGGTTGTGTTCTTCGCTCACCTGCATGGTCAACAGGCCTTACGGCGGATCGTGTCCCGGTACCCCATCTCGGTCGAAAACCTGACCGGGCTGTTTACCACCCAACTCATCGAGCAGGCAGTAGCCGAGCGCATGGCCCGGTCAGTCGAGCTCTGGCAGCAAGGCGATCCCGACAGCGCTGTCGCGGTCCTTGTCCCGCGTCTCGAGCGGATCATCCGCAACGCATGCCATCTCGGCGGGCTCCGAGTGACCAAGCACGCAGACATGAAACGCGGGCTGCCCGGAGGAGTGCTCAGCCTAGGCGCCCTACTGTCGTCACTTGAGGGCAAACTTGGCGAGTCAGAGCGCAGGTACCTTCGCGGCACATTGGTGGAGGTGACCTCATTGAACCTCCGAAACAGGGTCGCTCACGGACTAATCGACAACGCCTCAGACGCTGATTTCGTCGTGTTGTTCCAAATCGCCTGCTGGCTCCGCCTACTCACGGTGTCCACCACCAAGACATAAGAATCCCCTGTACAAGAGACATTCGAGCCGCTGGCCATAACCACCCGGTCCAGGGCAGGCCACAAATTGGAAAGCTGATGCTGCTTTCCCCGCTAACCGGCGGGGAGGGTTCGGTGAGCATTGCCTGACCCTTGAGTCGAGTTACGCGGGAGGCAGCGAGCTATGAGGCGAATGGTTCCGAATCACCCCCACCGTGCTGGATGAGGGCAGCATCACACTCGTCTGCCTTGTCGTGACCTCCCCCGGCCAGCTGGTCTGATATGGCGAATTATGCGGCGAACTGCCTTTCGGACCGTGGTCAAAGTGCGCTTGACCGGACCTCGTTTTTTGGTCCAAGTGATGTGTCACCTCTTTGTCGGTGCGGGTGAACGTGAACCGGTGCGCGTTTGGGCGCAAGGTCAGCTCAACGAAAGATCGGGAGGAAGAATGCGTGGCTTGGTGTCTCCGGGCCCTACGGCAGGCAGCGGCCTCATTGTGGGCATGGGTCGCACCGCTCGGAGGGGATTGAAGCGGGCCAGTTCCCGAGCCCTGGCGGAGTGGACTCGAGCGGGCGCGAATGTCAGCCCGCTTGCAGTCCGGATGAAATCGAAGTATGGCGTTCCGCCCAACGCCTCAACCAGCGCTCCCCACTTCTCAATGATGTCGTCGCCAGCCGGGGTAGGGTCGCCAATAGCGTTGCTGCCCGTTGGGTGCAGCACGCATTCGACAGTCACGGACCCGCCATCCCCGAAATCCGTCGTCAAGAGAATTGAGTCCCGTTCGGGCAAGCCAAAATCACTGAGGGTGCGGATGTCCTCGAACGCGCGCCGTCCCGATCTTGTCCTCCCCCCTCGGTTCGTCACCAACCTCTGGAGCTTTTCCAGTCCGTCGTCGGCCACTGCCAAGATGAGCCTTCGAGTAGGCGATTGCTTGGTCCGAGTCCTCGTCTCAAGGAGACCCTCGGCGTAGCGGGAGCCAACGCTCATCGCCTCCACAAACGCAAGCAGGCCCAAGGGGTGACAAGACGGAGCGAGGTAGTTGGGCAACAACGTCGTCTCGACGACGACGCGTTCACCTCTGAGCCGGTCTGGGATTGAAGCCGCTTCAATGCGGGCATTCTCGATCTGAGGAAGGAGGATCTCTCGGGCTTCTTCAGCGGTTCGCGGCTCGTACTTCCCACTGTCCCCACGCCAGCGTTGAAGTTCCAGTTCCTGGCGCAGCGATTCACCATTGAGGAGGGGAGGGTGGGCACTCATAGTGCCTCACGCGCCTTCAATGCGACAGTTGTAGTCCACTGGGTGCCACTGTACCCTGATCGCAATTCCCCGGAGCCGCGAATGCCTTGAGGCATGCGTCCGGGGTATTGCCGTTCTGGGGCACCTGGCAGTTGCGGCCTATATTGGACTCTCTATGAGTCTTCAACCCCTCGAGATCGTCGTGGTTCAGGGTGCCGATGGCGCAGTGATCATCCATGCCATGCCAGCCCGGCGGAAGTTTCTGCAATCAAGGAGGAGCAGATGAGCCAAGTTCGCGAGGAATGGCTGGCCGAGAAACTGGCTGCTCTCGAGAAATGGGCTGAGGAGGTCGATCCAGCAGACCTCAAGCCCGCCCCCTTGGAGTCGATGGGTGCGGTTGCAGTATGGATCAACCAACAGGAAGGGGTCAACGAAGCTCTGGCCCGAGCGGTTGCCGATGCCCGCACGCGAGGGGTCACCTGGTCGCAGATCGGGGAGATGCTGGGGGTCTCAAAGCAGGCTGCCCGCCAAAAGTACGGCACCAGAGTCGCGGCTCAGTCCTAGTTGTAGGGCCGAATTCAATTGCCAGAGTCCCCGGTGAACGCCACCGCCCTGCCTGATTGGGCACAGCAGCCAGCGGCTATCCGCACCGAGTTGGTACGGCGAGTCAGCGCCGACCTCCGTGGCCCGCTGGACGGGGCAGACGAGATAATTCGCGGCTTCCAGCGGGAAGACGGCACTTGGGCGCCGCCCGGACGGGTGAACGACCGCTACTTGGTGGGAAAGCTGGCCCCACAGGGAACAGTGGCCCGCGATCCCGAGCGCACCGACGACCCCGGCACTGGCGATGAGGATCCCGCCCGGGGCAGCCACGACGGCCGAGTGGCCCAGCGAGTGCTGGCCCAGTCCTGCATTGGGCTCACCGCGGTTGTGCCCGCCGACACGAATGAACTGTTAGCCCGATGTCGGTGGGGGCAGTACACGCGAGAGGAAGAACTTCGAGACGATGGCACCGCCGCCCGGGTGTGGCAGCGGTTGCCAATCGACCTCACGGTGTCGGTCTCCATGCAGGAGGGCAGTATCGACCCGATCCCCGTGAACGACGACGGGGTGGTGCTGCGGGGCCGGATCGCTCCTGCTGCCAACCGAGAACTGCTGCTGGTGACAGTGTTCTTGTGCAATGAGCAGGAACCCGTCCGCATCAACAAGGACGAGCGTTGGCTGTTTCAGGTCAGCCTCGACCTCACCGCTCCCGACAACTCGGCGGTGTTCTGCGGGCGGGAGGCTCTGCACGTGGCAGCCGCGGTGCCGGAGGCCGAGCGGGAGGAGACCGCCCAGCTTGACATGGCCTATCGCCACGAGGTGGAGCTGGCTGTTGGCCACGGGGTGGGCGTCGGCTGGCACCGCGAGCCAGGCACCCGTAGAGGCACCCGTGTGGGAACGGCAACTCTGCCGCGCCACGAAGTGGGCCGTACAGAAGCCCCCGACGCGCACAGCACGCCTCAGCTCTCCGGGCTCATTACCGACATGAAGACGCTGTCAGAACTGGATGTCGACGATTTGGCCAACGGACTGATGCCTCTGGCCGACGGCTATCGGGCTTGGCTGGACGACGAGATCAACCGAGCTGAGAACTTGGACGGCCACCATGATGCCGCCGCGGCAGCAATTGCCGAGGCGACAAGAGTGGCCGACGCGATTCGGAACGGGATCACGCTGCTGCAAGACAACCCCGACGCTTTGGACGCATTCCGATTCGCCAATCAGGCGATGTCGCGTCAACGAGTACACAGCGTGGCCGTCGGCGCGCGGCGCAACGACCCCAACTTGTCGCTGCGGGAGGCGCTGGCCAGCGCGGACATTCCGGCTAACCGGTCGTGGCGGCCCTTCCAGCTCGCATTCGTCTTGCTGTGCCTGCCTTCGCTCACCGATCCCGGCCATCCCGAGCGCAGCGGCGACACTGCGCTCGCCGATCTTCTCTTCTTCCCCACCGGGGGCGGCAAGACCGAGGCCTACCTGGGGCTTGTGGCCTACACCCTGGCCATCCGACGACTTCAGGGGGTGGTGGGCGAAGGGGAAGACGCGGTGGACGGACGCGACGGCGTTGCCGTGATTATGCGCTACACGCTGCGGCTGCTCACCGCCCAGCAGTTCCAGCGAGCCGCCACGCTGGTCTGCGCGGCTGAATTGCTGCGTCAACACCGAGCAGTGTCCGACAGCCGATACGAGGGTGTGCCGTTCCGCTTGGGCATGTGGGTGGGCGGCGGGGTCACGCCCAATCAGGATGGGGAAGCCAAGGAATGGGTAGAGGCACAGCGCAGCCGGAGCAGGGGTTTTAGCGGTGCCGGTACCCCGCTCCAGCTCACCGAGTGCCCGTGGTGCGGCTACGCGCTCAGCGGTGGCCAAGACTGCCGCTACGACGAGCCCCACCAGCGCTTTCTGGTGTTCTGCGGTGATCCGGAATGCTCGTTCACCGCCAAGCAAGCACCGGGCGAGGGCATCCCGGTGGTGACCGTGGACACCCAGGTATACCGACTGCTTCCCTCATTCGTGATCGCCACCATCGACAAGTTCGCACAGCTTCCCTGGAACGGGGCACTGGCCACTCTGTTCGGCCGAGTGGAGCAGCGATGCGAGCGTCACGGCTATCGCAACCCCGACCTTGACCAGCGCCACCGGAATCACTGGCAAGAGAGCAACAAGCACGTGGCCCGCGGGGAATTGCCCGCGGCGTCGACCGTCGATGTCTCACCCCGTCTGCGACCCCCGGACTTGATCCTCCAAGACGAGATGCACCTGGTGACAGGGCCGCTGGGCACGATGGCCGGGCTGTATGAGGCTGCAATCGACCGTTTGGCTACTTGGAAATACAAAGGCCAGCAGGTCCGACCCAAGGTGGTGGCGTCTACCGCCACCGTCCGGAGGGCTGGCCAACAAGCCTGGGCGCTGTTCTGGCGGAAGCTGCGGGTGTTCCCACCTCCGGTGCTCGATGTCCGGCGGTCATTCTTCGCCGAGCAGATCGACCCCACCGATGAGGCACCGGGACGGTTGTATCTGGGCGTATGTGCCCATGGGGAGCGGCTCAAGCAGGTTGAGTTGCGGGTCTTCGCCTCGCTCATGGCCGCAGCCCAGGCCATGTACGAAGAACTGGGCGATGAGGGTGGACAGGTGGATCCGTGGATGACCACCGTCGGTTACTTCAACGCCGTTAGAGAACTGGCGGGAATGCGCCGAATGGCCGAAGACGAATTGCGGTCGAAGCTGCGGCGAACCCGCTTTACCCCTGGTCTGGCCGATCGCATCCGGGTCATCTTGGAGGAGTTGACCTCTCGGGTGTCATCAGAGGACATCAAGCAAATCCTCCGCCGACTGTTCAACACGTTTGATCCCGGGCGGGAGGACGAAGAGTCTGCCCACCGCCCGCTCGACCTCTTGCTGGCTACCAACATGGTGTCGGTCGGCGTGGATGTGCCTCGGCTGGGCTCGATGGTGGTTGTGGGTCAGCCCAAGGCCACCGCCGAGTACATCCAGGCCACCTCTCGGGTTGGCCGCAGCGACGACGGCCCGGGCCTGGTCATAACCCTGTACAACTGGGCTCGGCCGCGAGACCTATCCCACTACGAGACATTTTCCCACTATCACGCCACCTTCTATCGCCATGTGGAGCCGCTGTCGGTGACCCCGTTCTCCGAGCGAGCCTTGGACAAAGGCCTGACCGGTGTGCTGGTGGCATCCATCCGCCAACACGACACGGTATGGAACCCCAATGACACCGCCCGCTTGCTCGAACCAGACGACCCCCGCATCTCCTCCCATGTCGCCGACTTGTCCGAGCGAGCCGAGGCAGTGGCCAATAGCCCAAGCGCCGGCGAGTTGGTACGGATGATGGCCAGCCAGCGTCTCGACGAGTGGGAGCGGGAGAAATCGCTTCGCCCGTACCTGGCTTATCAGGCTCGCCTCCGCGACGAAGTGTCGCTGCTGAAGGGGCCAGAGTCCGGCGGTTGGACCATGTGGACCTGCCCTAATTCACTGCGGGACACCGAGTCCCAGATCAATCTTCAAATCGAGACTGAAGACCCCACCTACGAGTCGATAAGCCAGCCGGAGATCATTCTCGGCCAGCCCGAGCCCACAGCCCTTCAAGTCCACAGCCCAGTGGCCGAGGATGATGAAGTGGACGAGTCGATAGCCGCGGCGCAGCCCTTCGACGAATCCGCCGAGGCATCCCCATGAGCCAAACCCGCTCATCGTCGGGACGTGCGCCGGAACCCACTCGGATCGGTGGCCTGCGTCCCTCCCAGATGATCCACACCTTCGGCCCCGGTGCTGTGGTGGATCTTCCCTCCATGTCCGTTGTGGTTGGTGGAATCGACGGCTGGAACATCCACGACACCGCCCTCATCGCCGAAGCCCGATTGCTGGACAGCGTCCGATCGTTGCCGGGGTGCGCCCGAGTGAGCGAGTTGCGGAGCCCGCCGTGGATGGAGGAGTCGCCGAATCCCTATCAGCAGTGGGCATGGGTCGGGGTACCGGTTTTCCCGTTCCCCCGCTGGATGCGATGCACCGGGTGCAGCCGACTGGCCCCAGTGGACTATCGACTCTTCTCGCTGGAAGTAAACCGCTACCGGCCCGACCGCTCGTACTGGTACCACGACATGTGCCAGGGGCGCCGCCCCCATGTCGTGCCCACTCGGTTCATGGTGGCCTGCGCTAATGGGCATCTCGACGACTTCCCCTGGGTCGAATATGTCCATCAAGGCGGGTCGTGTCCTAACGGCCCACCTGTGTTGGAATTGCGGGAGGCCGGACAGGCCAACCGGGCCGCCGATGTGCGGGTTATCTGCAAGTCCTGCGACGCCCAGCGGATGGCCCATGAGGCCTTCGGAGACCAAGCCTGGCGGAACCTCCCCCGATGCCGGGGCCGCCACCCCCACCTCCACCAGTTTGAGGACGGCTGCCAGGAGTCGCCCCGGGCGCTGTTGCTGGGCGCGTCCAACTCGTGGTTCTCCATTTCTCGCTCCGCACTAACCATTCCTACCGATGCCAGTCATACCGACGAGATAGACCGGAAGGTGGAGGAGCGCTGGGACGATTTACTCGACATAGAAGAACGGGTAGTGCTCGACTACGTGTTCAACCGCCTCCGAGCGGGCCGAGGCGAGGAGCAGCGCCTCTGGCTGCTGGACTACGACCCCGACGACATCTGGGAGACCATTGAGCGTCGCCGCATTCGTATACCTAGTAACGAGGACCACGGGGACGAGACCGAGGAAGCAGACTTGCGGGGGCCGGAATGGCGGGCATTCGCCAACCCGGAACCCTTGCAGACAGATGATTTCAAGGTTCGCCATCTTCCGGTACCCGGCGGGTTTGAGAACACCCTGGACACGCCGATAGCGGTAGACCGCCTGCGGGAAGTGATCGCCTTGTGCGGATTCACCCGGATCGACGGCCCCGATGACGCTGGAGTTGCAACTCGCATTGCGCCGCTGTGGACCGAGTCTCCTACATGGCTTCCGGCTGCTGAAACCAGGGGGGAAGGGCTGCTGATCCGATTATCTGAACCGCAAGTTCAGGCCTGGGAAACCAGATTTGAGATGGACCCTCGCTACCAGCAGATCGTGGAGGCTCACCGGGGCTGGCGGACTCGTCGGGGGCTCGAACCTCAGCTAGCCGAGCCCCGGGCCCGCTTCCTGCTGCTGCACTCGCTGGCCCACATGCTGATCCACCAGGTTGCGCTGGACTGCGGCTACTCCACCGCTTCGCTCCGCGAACGGCTCTACAGCCGCACGCCCGACGAGGGCGACCCGATGGCCGGCGTGCTGCTGTACACCGCCTCCCCCGACAGCGAGGGCACCTTGGGCGGGCTGGTGGCGCTAGCCGAACCCGACCGCCTGGCCTCCACCTTGCGCGATGCCCTCAGCCGAGCCGGGCTGTGCTCCACTGATCCGATGTGCGCCGACCATCTTGCTGACGAAGCCCAAGACACCCTCCACCACGCCGCCTGCCACGCCTGCATGTTCGTCCCCGAGACATCTTGCGAACACGGCAACCGCTACCTCGACCGCGCCACCGTCGTCCCCACCCTCAGCACTCCAGATCTCGCTTACTTCATATAGAGCTGTGGACAACCAGATGGCGACATCAACTGACTCATTAGAATCATCCCGCCACGAAATGACAGATGAGCTGCAATATCGTTATAAGGAAGGAGGCAGGCTCTGAGACTCGTAGATGACCCCCGGTTCGACGTGCCGCTCTACACGATTGGAGAGGCGGCGCGGATCGTGGATGTTCCTGCCTCGACTTTTGCTAGCTGGGCCAAGGGTTACGTGCGGCGCTTTCCCGACCGTCCTGAGGTCTCTGGTGAACCTGTGCTCACTTTTCTACCGACCAGGGCATTCAGGGCACCTTCCATTCCTTTCATTGGCTTGGCCGAAGGGCTTGTGCTCGCGGCCATCCGCAGGAGCGGAGTGCCTATGCAGCGAGTTCGCCCAGCGCTCAAAGAGCTTCAAGAACAGATTGGGATTGACCACGCACTGGCCTCTCAGCGCTTGTACACCGATGGCGCCGAGTTGCTGTTTGACTACGCGGAGCGGAGCCACGAGGCCGGTATGGACATTAGGACCAGCGACCTTGTCGTCATCCGCAACGGCCAGCGGGTCTTTGCCGCGGTCATCCTTCAGTATTTGAAACGTATCGAATACGGCCAAGACGGCTACGCCTCCCTCATCAGGGTTCCGGCCTACGGGGGGGCGGAGGTCGTTGCCGATCCTGGCAGGTCATTCGGCTCTCCTGTCTTTGAGCGCGGTGGCGCACGTGTGTCTGATGTGCTTGAGCGCTTTTGGGCTGGCGAATCACTAGAGGAATTGAGCGAAGAGTTCGGCGTTCCGCACCATCAGCTCGAGGACGTCGTCCGTGCCACATCCCGACGGGCTGCCTGACCTCTTTCTTGACCGAAGCTTGGGACGGATCAAAGTCCCTGACTTGCTGCGCGCCGCAGGACTACGGCTGACAACTCTGGCAGAGCACTACGGGATGCCTGAGGATGAGGACATTGCCGACGAAGAATGGCTTGAACTGTCAAGTTCCCAGGATTGGGTCGTATTCATGAAGGACGCTCGCATTCGGTACAACCGACGAGAGCGAGATGTCGTGACGGCCCATTCTGTCCGTTGCTTCTGTCTATCTAGCCAACAACTCAATGCTGCCGACATGGCATCTCGATACTTGGACAATATCGACGCGATCACCCAAGCGTGCCAAGAGCCAGGACCCTTCATTTACGCTGTCCACAAGAACCGGATTGAACGTCTCCCCCTAGGAACAGACGCCTAAGTTGGATGGGTCGGGGTTTCCCACCGGCGGATCAGGCCGGGCGCCAGGCGAGGAGGGTGAAGGGGCCTTCGTCGTCGGTGTGGTCTTCGAAGGCCAACTCGATGGGTTGTCCGGGGGTTGGCTCATCGTCGCTTTGCCAGGTGGCGGGCAGGCACAGGTCGTCCTGCTCGTCGAGGCGGCCCAGTACCACGGTGTAGGGGGAGGCGAACCCGGGCAAAAAGGCGTGGTGGTTCACCACCCAGCTCTCCACCGTGGCCCGGCCCGACAGCGGGGTCCACGTGTACTCGAAGGAGGCGCAGCGCCCGCACATGGCCCGGGGCGGCCACCGCCACGCGCCGCACCGGTCGCAGCGCTGCAACTCGAAGCGGTGCTGGTTGATGCGCTCCCACCACGGCGCCGAGTCCCGCTCGGGATAGGGCCGGGGCTTGGGGGCCTGGTCGGCCGGGCGATCTACCGCAGTCATCGGCTCCAGACTGTCACACTCCCCATCTAGAGTGAGCCCAAGTCTTGCCCGAGTCTTCGACCGGCATTTCTTGTGATGGGGACGAAGTGGATGCAGTTGCGTTGACATGCCAATAGAGCGGGCGGCAGCCCATCAGAGAACGACGCGAACGCTGATGGCTTCGGTGATTCCCACCACCGCGGCCATGGCATCGTCGTTTTCCGCCGCGGCGGTTCTGGGCAAGGAGATCACCGGGAGCGAGACGCTGGCCGGGCTGGCGGTCGCCTCGATGCAGGTGGGCAGCGTATTCGCGACGGTGCCCTTGGCCCGACGGATGGCCCGTTTGGGCCGGCGGCGAGGAATGGTGGCGGGGTGGTCGATCGGGGCGGTCGGGGCTGCGCTGGCGTTCGTGGCCGCGGTGGCCGATTTCTATCCGCTGCTGGTGGTGGGAATCCTCGGTGTCGGCGCGGGGAATGCCACCAACTTCGCGGCCCGCTTTGCCGCAGCCGACCTGGCCCCGGAGGACCGTCGGGCTCGGGCTATTGGGATGCTGGTGTGGGCGGCCACGGTCGGAGCGGCCCTTGGCCCGACCATCGCCTTGGGTCCTGCGGCCGACCTGGCCCGATTCGCCGGCCTTCCGGAGCTGTCCGGCCCCTACCTGCTGGGCACCGCGCTCTTCATCATCGGCCTGAGCGCCACCCAGCTTTGGCTGCGGCCCGACCCGCTAGAGGTGCTGGGAACGATCGGAGACGATCCCGTGCGCCCCGCCTCTCCCATGGTGGTAGGGCGCCGAATCGCCACCGTGCCCGCGGCCCGTTTGGCCGTCATCGCCATGCTCACCGGCCAGGCCGTGATGGTGGGGGTCATGACCATGACGCCGCTCCACATGGAAAACGGCGACCACCGGCTTCAGGTGATCGGCTTGGTGATCTCGGTCCACGTCATCGGGATGTACGCCTTCTCCCCCATCGTGGGCTGGCTCGTCGACCGAATGGGGTCTCATCTGATCATCGGTTTGGGCGGGGTGACCCTGTGTATCGGGGCCGAGACGGCGGCCCACACCAGTGCAGAAGACAGCCTGGGCATGTTCGTCGGCCTGATGTTGGTGGGCTTGGGCTGGAGTTTCGGGCTGATCGCGGGCAGCGCCATGCTCACCGGCGCCTTCCCGGTTGATCAGCGAGTGGAGGTTCAAGGGGGCGCCGATTTCATCATGACCACCAGTGGGGCGGTCGCCGGCCTGGGGGCCGGCGCAGCGGTGGAGGCAGTCGGCTTTCACCTGCTCAGTCACTGGGCCGGGCTGAGCGCCCTGTTGCTGGTGGCCGCAGCAGCCGCGGCCTGGTACACCGCCCGTCAAGAGCGCGCCGATCGGGTCAGCTATCGCGGCGCAGGATGAGGGCCGAGGAGTTGCCGGCCACATAGCCGGGCTGGCCGGTGGACATGGCCACCTCCGCATCGGGCACTTGAAACGGCCCGGCGGTGCCCCGGATCTGGCGAACGGCTTCGTGCAGGTTGTTAAGGCCGTGGACATAGCCCTCCGACAGGAATCCGCCGTGGGTGTTCACCGGGACGCGGCCACCGGGTGCGGTACCCCCGTCGGCGATGAAGGCCGCCGCCTCTCCCTTGGGGGCGAACCCGTAGTCCTCCACCTGGACCAGCACCAGATGGGTGAAGGCATCGTAGAGCGAGGCGTACTGCACGTCCTCGGGGCCGACGCCGGCCATGTCGTAAAGCCGGCGGGCCATCTTGGCGGCAATCGAGGTGGTCCAGTCGTCTTGCACCCGGTTGCTGTGCATCATGTGGCCGCCGCCCCACGTCATCCCCGAGATCAGCACTGGAGGCTGGCGCAGATCGCGGGCCCGCTCGGTGGTGGTGATCACCACCGCGGCGGCGGCATCGGTCTCCAAACAGCAGTCGAACAGCCGGAATGGCTCCACGATCCAGCGGGAGGCGAAGTAGTCGTCCATGGTCATGGGGGCTCGCATCATGGCCCGCTCGTTGTGAACGGCGTTAGCCCGCTGCTGGACGGCGATGCGGCCAAGGTCTTCTGAGGTCGTGCCCCAGCGGTTCATGTGGGAGCGGGCGAACATGGCATACCACTGGGGCGGGGTCACCCAGCCGATGGGGTGCTGATACTGGGTCTCCACGATGGCCGGGGGCGGGCGGCCGGTGCCCCCCATGCGGTGCTCGGACCGGGCGTTGATCGACCTCCACACCACGATGTGGCGGGCGTGGCCGAGGGCGGCCGCGCTGGCCGCATGGCCGACCACCGAGTGCGAGGTGGAGCCGCCGCCGAACTGGTCGCAATACCACGACAGGTCGTCCACCCCTAGGCACTGGGCCACGATGGAGGCGGTGATCGAGTCCTGCACTTGGTGGCAGGCCACCCCGTCGATGTCCTCCCGGCGCAGACCGGCGTCTTCTACCGCGGCCATGATCGCCCGCAGCGCCAGGGTGAGGGTGCTCACCCCCGAGTTCTTGGACAACTCGGTGATTCCGATCCCCGCGATAGCGGCCTTGTCGCGAAAGGGATGCCCGCTCACCTTCGCGAGACTAGAGCGCTACCACTAAGTTCAGCGGCGTGAACGACTATCCCATCCACGTTGGCAGCATGCTCTTCACCCTGGTGGACCCCAATCCGGGCCACGAGCGGGAGTACAACCGCTGGTACGAGCGAGACCATTTCTACGCCGGGTGCATGATCGGGCCCTGGATGTTCGCCGGCTCCCGCTGGGTGGCCCCCCGGGCGCTCAAGGACATGCGCATCACCGACGGCAGCGGCGAGGTGTCGCAGGCCGGCGATGGGTCATTCCTCGCCGTGTACTGGGTGCTCGACGGTCACGATGAGGAGCACTGGCAATGGGCCAGCGACCAAGTCCATTGGCTGTACACCAACGACCGGGGATTCGCGGAGCGCACCCACCGCCACACGATCTTGGCCGACGTCGCCTGGGCTGCCTACCGAGACGACGACCCGGTGCCGCTGGAACTGGCCCTCGACCACGGATACGCCGGCATCGGCGTGGTGGCCATGGACCGGGCCGACGGCGTGAGCGAAGACGAGCTGCACGCCTTCTTGCGCGACAAGGCCATGCCCGAGATGATGGCCGGCTCGCCGGTGGCCATCGGCTCCACCTGGAAACCCCGTCAACGCGACGACATCACCTCGAACTCGCCCATGGACCTCGGCTCGGGCACTGGCACCGAGGCCCGAACCCTTCAGATCTTCTTCAGCGAGGAGCAGCCCGACGGCTGCTGGGATGCCTTCCGGTCGTACGTGGACGCGGTCAACGGCTCAGGTCTGGCCAACGTGTGCTGGGCCGGCCCCTTCTACAAGACCGTGGTGGGCACCGACACCTACGTCGACCAGCTCTAGCTGCCCTACTGGAACGAGACGAATACCGGGCTCGGGGCAACTATCAGCACTTGCTCCGGGTTGGCGGTGGGGATGTCCTCGTCGTAGAAGTTCTTCCAACCCCAGTAGAACCGATCGGCGTCGGGCTGTCGGGTCAGCAAGTTCCAAGTGTTGTACTTGTCGCGAAGCGGGCCCTGGCCGTCCATGTGGACCAACACCGCCAGCTCCGGCGGGGTCTCAACCTGATCGCGGTTAGTGATCATCTGCAACCGGAACTGGTGGAGGATTAGCAGTTTCTGGGGAAGGGCTTCCTCGCGAACGATCCCGGCCAGCCACTCGACGACCTCGTTGATCTCCGCCGCGTCCACCGTGCCGATCTGGCGCAGATGAACCTCGTGGGGCTTGAGCCTCCACTCAGGATCCAGAGCCAGTCCGACATGGGGAAGGCGGAGGAACTCCTCGTACATCTTGGCCTGGGTCAGGTAGTCGGTTCGCCCCGGCTGTAGATCCAGCACCACATACATATCGTTGGCGGCCGCAGTCTCGACCCAGGGCCTGATCTCATCCCGGGTGGTCTCCGCCGAGTAGTCACCGTCGTCACCGGGGCCGGCCGAGGCAACGGTGGCAATGATCTCGAAGGTGGGCAGCACTACCGAGCCGTCGGCGTCGTAGCCCTCGGCGATGGACCGGAGGCGCTCGACGCCTTCTTCGGGGCTCTGTTCTCCCAACACCCCAAGTCCTGGCCCCGACGGATGGCCGTACATGGCCACCATGCGGCGGCTGAAGCCGGCATCGAACAACAGCAGGCCGCCACCGGGCAATTCATTGCCCCGGCGGACTACTTCCAGCTGCCAGACGGCATCGTCGTTGAACTCCGAGAGCAATTCCACCTGGGAGGCACCGGCGATCGCATTTCGAATCTCCGGGGACAAGGCTCGAAGATCGCCGGACACGGTGAACACCTCAACTCCGATTTGGTGGCCGAGGGCTTTCAGCGGCACGGCCTTATCGGCATTGTCGACAATCCACACGGGGCCATTGGTCAAACCCTCAGTGGAAAAGGTGGCCTGTTGATCGACCGCGAGCTGTTCGTAGGTGAAGTCGGCCAGGGCATACCGAAGGGCGAGCTCGTCGAAACCGGCCGCCACTATTCGCTCCGGACCAAGGCGCGCAAGCTCGCCCATCAATGGGATGTCGAACCAAGGCCCAACCAGCAGCAGCGGACCCCGAATGCCGCGGGACATCAGCGTGGAAATCGCTGCGGGATCGTTGGCGAACGCCAGACCGACTTCGTGGGCGCATTCGTATATGACTTTCGATATCTCAATACTGGACACCGCAAGGGCTCTGGGGGATAAGAGATGATCGCCGGCATCAGCAACCAAAGGAGGATTAAACAAATCAAGCAGTGGCGTCGTCACGGGAGATATCAGAAGATCGTCAGGAACCATGGGCAAACAATCGCGCTCGGGCTCGGCAGGCACCGCGGTTGCGGTGGGCTCAGGAGTCGGCGTGGGTTCGGAGGTCGCGGTGGGCTCGGGGGTCGCCGTGGGCGCAGCGGTCGCCGTGGGCTCAGGAGTCGGCGACGGCTCAGCTAACGGCATGGCGGATGCAGTGGGGATGGGGCTCGATTGGGAGGGCGTTGGCGTCACAACGGCACTCTTTGGCTGAGAATCTGGCACGACTGCCGAGCTTTCAGAGCAGGACGACGCCAGCAGCAAGACCGCCAAGAGAACAACGAATCGACCGGGCAATTGACAACTCCCAATCGGAGGCTAGCCCGACCACAACTCTCTGTTGTGTCAGTCTCTAACCTGGGTATTTACCCCTTTTCGGCCCACCAAGCGTCGAGTCGGGCCTCGGTGGCGGCTCGGTCTAGGTCGGGCTCGGTCCGCTTCAGCTCCAAGAGGAACTTCAGCGCCGCGCCTACCTCGGGACCAGGGCCAACGCCGTAGCGCTCCATCACCTCGTTGCCGTCGATCAGCGGCCGCTCGGCCGCCCGGCGCTCCTCCTCGGCCAGTCGGGCGATCCGGGCCTCCAGCTCGTCTACATGGTGCTGGAGATCGGCCGCCTTCTGGCGGTTGCGAGTGGTGCAGTCGGCCCTCACCAGCTCGTTCAGGTAGCCCAGCAGCGGACCGGCTTCCCGGGCGTAGCGGCGCACGGCGGCGTCGCTCCACCCGTCGGCGTAACCCTTGAAGCGGCCCGACAGCCGCACCAGCTCGCTCACGTCATCCACCACTTGCTCGGAATAGCCCAGCTCGGCCAGCCGCTTGCGGGTCATGCGGGCTCCCACCGCTTCGTGGTGGTAGAAGGTGACAGTGCCCTTCTCATAGGAGCGGGTGCGGGGCTTGCCCACGTCGTGGAACAGCGTGGCCAGCCGCAGAACCAGATCAGCGCGGGTCTTGGCCACCACCGCGATGGTGTGGGCCAGCACGTCCTTGTGGCGGTGGATCGGGTCTTGCTCCAAGCGGAGCGCGGGCAATTCGGGAACGATCTCGTCGGCGAGGCCGGAGTCAACTAGGTGCCACAGCGGCGGGGCGGGATCGTCGGCCAACAGCGCGGCCGTCAGGAGCTCCCTGCGCTCGTCGACGGTGGTGGCTACCGCTCCTCCTTGAACACCACGTGCTTGCGGGCCACGGGGTCGTACTTCTTCAACTCGATCCGCTCCCGGTCGTTGATGCGGTTCTTGGTGGTGACGTAGGTGTAGCCGGTGCCCGCAGTGGACTTCAGCTTGATGATGGGACGCTTGTCGCTAGCCATGGCTCAGAACTTCTCCCCGCGCTGGCGCATTTGGGCCGCCACTTTGTCGATGCCGTGCTTGTTGATGGTCTTGAGGCCTTTGGCCGAAACGTTGAGGGTGATCCACCGCTTCTCCGACGGCAGCCAGAAGCGGTGTTTGTGGACGTTCGGGTTCCACCGGCGCCGCGTCTTGCGGTGCGAGTGGGACACGTTATTGCCGAACGACGGGCGACGACCGGTCACCTGGCAGACCTTGGACATAGGGAACCATGATACCGGCCCCGCTACCGCCTTCGACAAACGGATAGCCGTAGTCGCACCCGATCTCGACAACGACCGTCGGCGATGGTCGGGATAGGGTCGCCGCCATGAAACTCGGACTGGTCTGGGGATATTGGAGCCGCGGGATGCCCGAGGGCTTCGTGCCGCTCACCCAGGAGGCAGAGCGGCTGGGCTACGACTCGGTGTGGACCGCCGAATCGTGGGGCTCCGACGCCTTCTCGCCCCTGGTGTGGCTGGCCGCCCACACCGAGCGCATCCGCCTGGGCACCGGCATCGTGCAACTGGCCGCCCGCACCCCCACCGCCACCGCCATGCATGCGGTGACCGCCGACCACCTGTCCAACCAGCGCCTCATCCTGGGGCTGGGCGTGTCGGGGCCCCAGGTGGTGGAGGGGTGGTATGGCCAGCCCGGCAATCGCCCACTGGCCCGCACCCGCGAGTACGTGGAGATCCTGCGGCGGGTGTTCGCCCGCGACGGCTATCTCACCTTCGAGGGCGACTACTACAACCATCCCTACAAGGGCGAGGGCGATACTGGTCTGGGCAAGCCGCTCAAGATCATGACCCATCCCCCCCGGGCCGATATCCCCATCTTCATCGGCGCCGAGGGCCCCAAGAACATCGCCCAGACAGTGGAGATCGCCGATGGCTGGCTGCCGCTGTACTACTCCCCGTTCCGCCCCGAGGTGTACGCCGAGTCGATCGCCGGGCGATCGGACGACTTCGAGATCACCGTCCACACCACTATCAAGGTCACCGGCGACTCCGACGAGGAGTTGGCCGAGGCGCTGTTTCCCGCCAAGGCCTCGTTGGGCTTCTACATCGGCGGGATGGGGGCCAAGGGCCAGAACTACCACACCAAGCTCATGGCCCGGATGGGCTTCGAGGAGGAGGCCCATCACATCCAAGATCTGTTCTTCGAAGGTCGCCGGGAGGAGGCCATCGCCGCAGTGCCCGACCAGTTCGCCGATGAGATCTCCCTGGTGGGATCGCCGGAGCGGATACGCGACCGGCTGGCCGCCTGGGAGGAGAGCCCGATCACCGGCATCAACGTGGGCGCCCGGAGCGCTGAGGAACTGCGCACAATCGCCGAGGTCATCCTCGGTTAGGGATAATGAACTCATGAGCGAATCCATCACCTTCTATTTCGACCCGCTTTGACCATGGTGCTGGCAGACAGCCCGTTGGGTTCGTCAGATTGAAGACGCTGGTGAGGTAAGCGTCACCTGGGGATTGTTCTCGTTGGCCATCGTCAACTGGGACAAGCCCATGGACGAGTTCGACCCCGACCGGGGCGTGGGCGTGCGCTCGCTGCGCACCGCGGTTAAGGCCCGAGAGGTGGGCGGCAACGACGGCATCGGCGCCTATTACCAGGCCATCGGCCGCCGGGCGTTTGACTTGGTGGAGTCGGTGGACGAGCTCGACACCATCCGGGCTGCTGCGGTGGACGCCGGCTTCGACGCCAGCCTGGTGGACGATGCCTTGGCCGACGACAGCACCTGGGAGACGCTGAAGTCGGAGCACACCATCTTGTGCGACGAGACCCGCAGCTTCGGAGTGCCCACCATCCGCCTGGACGGTGGGCGGGGTCCGGCCCTGTTCGGCCCGGTGATCAGCAATCCAGCCGAGTCGACCGAAGAGGCGGTGGAGCTGTGGCGCCACGTGCGGTGGCTCACCGCCTACGACAACTTCGCCGAACTCAAGCGCGACCGCCTGCCGCCCGATCTGGAGGCCTACAAGCAGAGGTATGGCAACGGCGGCTGACACGGCTGCGGGCGCGGCTACTGCTGAGCCGCCCCACCCCGGGCCGAATCGGCCCCTGTGGCGACGGCGGGGCGCCCGGTGGTTCGCCGCCGCAGTGGTGGTCGCTCAACTCGCGCTGGTGGCCAACGGCTACCGAGGCCCGCACAACTACTTCGCCTTCCAGCCGTTCAATGAGTCGAGCACCTACGCGGTGGAGCTGGTGCGGGTGCTGGACGACGGCCAGCGAGTGCCGGTGCCCAACGGCCGCTGGGAGGGCTACGACTGGAACGAGCTGATCGATTGGGGGCCGCTGCGGTCCCCGTGGCGCCAGCGCCACGCCTTTTCCGGGGTGGACGCGGTGGTGGACTTCTTGGACCACGCCCTGGACTGGATGGCCGACAACACCCCCGGTGACACCGAAACCCGCTATTGGGAGGCCACCGTCACCTACTACCGCAACGCCCGCGGCCCCCATGTCACGGTGATCCGCAGCCACGACCGGGAAGTGGGCGACCCATGACGGCCACGGTTTCTTCGGCTTCGGACACCCAATGGCGGGACCAGTTCCGCCGCTGGCTGGGCGAGGTGTTCGACGAACCGGCCAGCGTGCGGGGGGCAGCCGTGCTGCGTATCGTGCTGGGTCCGTGCGTGATCTGGCACCTGCGGCCGTTTCTGGCCGATGCGCTGGATGGCATCACCTACCACGACCGCTTCCAGCAGCCGTGGTGGGCGTGGTATCCCAATGCGCCCGAAGGGCTGTACGTAGCGCTGCTGTGGATCGGAGTGGCCGCCGCCGTGCTGATGACCGTGGGCTGGTGGTCGCGCATCGCCACTGGGTCCGCCTTCGCGGTGGTGGCCTACAACCTCTTCTTGTCGCAGACCCACTTCCACCACAACCGGGCGTTCCTGGTGATCCTTTTGGCCGGGGTGGCCCTGTGCGACAACGGCCGGGCGCTGTCGCTGGACGCCCTTCGCCGACCTCCGCCCGATGACCGGGCCTTGGTGTGGCCGATATGGCTGCTTCGGTTCGAGGCCGCCGCCGTCTACTTCGCCTCAGGGTTCTCCAAGCTGATCGACCCCGACTGGGTGGGCGGCCGGGTGCTCCACGACCGCTCTGTCCGATACCAGAACGAGGTGCGCGACGCCATAGGCGACACGCTGGCCGACCCAGTGCTGGAGGTGGTGACCACTCGGGCGTTCCACTGGGTGCTGTCGCCCGCCGCGGTGGCCACCGAGCTGTTCATCGCCTTCGGTCTGTGGTTCCGCCGCACCCGGCTGGTGGCAGTGTGGGTGGCGGTGGCCTTCCACGTGGGCATCGAGGTGACCTCCCACGTGCAGGTGTTCAGCGTGATCGGCATCGGCGCTCTGGCCCTGTGGGCGGTTCCGTCCACCCGCGACCGCACCCTGGTCACTCCCAGCCGCTGGGTGGGGTGGCTGGACTGGATGGCCCGGTTCGACATCACCGTGGCACCGGGGGCATCGTGGTGCATGGTGGATCGCGACGGCACGGTGCTGGAAGGGCAACAGGCTCGCCAGTTCGTGCGGACCCGCCTGCCGGCCACCTTCCTGATCTCCCGGTTCTGGCGGTACCCGTGAGCGCTCTGTCGTCTGTTCGACGGATTTGGTCTGGACGAGCCTCGCGTCGTCTCGTCGCTTGGGCAGTGGCATGGGTGGTGATCGCCGGTCTGCTGCGGATCACGTTGGCCGCGCCCGAGGTGTGCCCGGAATACTCCCCCGGCGACGGACAAACCGCCATCGACGCCGGGGCCGACTGGATCGTTCGCACCCAGGAGCCCAGCGGGCGGTACCTGTACGAGTACGACCGGCGCACCGATTCGACGGTGCCGGGCTACAACCTGGTCCGCCACGCCGGGGGCACCATGTCGCTCTACCAGCTGGCCATCGCGCAACAGGGCCAAAACCACCAGGTAGTGGAGGCCGCCGACCGGGGCATGAACTACCTGTTGGAGCGGGCGGTGGACACCGGAAATGGGGGCATGGGGCCGGCGCTGTCGCCCCGAGGGCCGGTGAAGACGGGGACGGCATCGCTGACGCTGGTGTCGCTGGCCCATCGGCGCATCCTCACCGGCGACCCGCGCTACGACGGCGAGATGCGGGCGCTGGGCCGGTTCCTGATGGGCCAGCAGCTGCCCGACGGCGGGATGCTCAACTTCTGGGATCCCAAAACGGGCGCACCGGTGCCCGGAGAGCGGTCCCGGTTCGCCACCGGGGAGGCCGCCTGGGGTCTGGCCCTGATGCACGAGGCCTTCCCCGGCGAGGGCTGGGATGCCCCGGTATGGGCCATCATGGACTACCTGTCCACCGAGCGCGACGAGCTGGAAGAGCTGTGGCCCCCGCCGTGGCCCGACCAGTGGGCCGCCTACACCCTGGGCGAGATGGCCGAGTGGGGCCTAGAAGACCACCATCTCGATTATGCCCGGCGCCTGGCCGGCCGGTTCGGCCAGATGATCCGCTGGGACGCCCAACGGGAGGGGGTGGCCGAGCTTTCCCACCTGCCCATGCCCCGCGGCGGCGGCTACGGCACCATCCTGGAAGGGTTGGGCGGCCTGGAATGGCTGGCAATTCAAGAGCCCCGGTTCCTGCCCTCCAAACCAGTATTTGCGTACGGCGACACCGGCTGGTCGTCATTCCCTATCAACTCGCCGATTCGGGATCGGCTGGAGTGCGGAGCGGCCCGCTTGGCCGATGCCCAAGACGCCGACGGCGCTTGGTACTACGACGACCAGACCAGGGTGGACGACCAGCAGCACGCCATCTCAGGCCTGCTGATGGCCGACTACAGATTCGATTTGGGAGGAATGAAGCCATGAAAGCGAGACGACCATGAGCGGACTCGGACCGGTGATGTTGATGGTGCTGGCCGCAGCCAACCCAGCCGCGGGCGCGCTGACCGTGGCCTGGCGGCCATCGAATAGGGATCAGTGGCGTCCTCGGGTGGTGTTAGCCGTCGCCGCGGCGGTGGGTGCGCTATGGGTGATCGCCGCGCTGGCCGACCCCATCCTCGACGGCCTGTCGGTGACCACCGGCACGTGGCGACTGGCCACCGCGGTGCCCTTCGCAGTGGCCGGACTCCGCTGGATGTTATGGCCCGCCCGCCCCATCCACGACGAGCCCCGCGCCGGAACCCAAGTAGCCCTCATCGCCCTCACCGTCATGTTCACCCCCCAGCTAGTAGCCGTCGTCCTAGCCACCGCCGCCCACGACGGCACATGGCGCACGATGGCCGGCGTAGTCCTAGCCGCCGCCCTCACCGCCGCCCTCCTCTGGTTCCGCGCCACCCCCACCCCCCTGCTATCAGTGATCGCCCGCCTCCTAGGCGGCATCGCCGTAGTTTTGGCAATCGCCCTAGGAGTAGACGGCACCCAAACCCTCTGAGCGCCGTCAGCTATGTCAGACCTCAGCTTCGGCGAATCTCCTGGAGGCCGTCGGTGGGGGTCCAGGTGTCGATCACCAATTCTTGGCCTTCGACGCGGGTGAGGGTGGCCCGGGTGATGTGGGCGGTGAACAGAACCATGATGTCGGGGTTGTCGATTGGGAAGCGGTGGCCGGCAATGAACTTGTCCACCTCAGCGGGGGTGGTTGACACGGCTTGCCCGTCGATGCGGGCATCGCCGAGCAGCAGCTCCTCGGTGTCCGGCGAACTATGCAGCGAGAATCTCGGGTCGCGGCGCAGGTCCGCCGCTTTGAGCGAGTCCGGGCTCATGCCTAGCCATAAGTGCCCGTCGCGAATCGGCGCCTCCATCCCCGACAGCCGGGGCGACCCATCCAGCCGCAGCGTCGCCATCACCACATGCAAACGGCTCTCAAACCGCAACCGAATCCGCTCGGCCAATTCAGGAGCCTGCTCTTCAAACCACCCCCAGGAGACCGGAGGGGCTGCTTGTCGAGTCACGGTTTGAGGGCAGTGAGGGGCACTACGGCAATGCCGTCGTCGGTTTGGTAGCCGTGGCCGAATGCGGTGAGCACGATGAGACGAGCTGGTTCTCCGCGACGGGTGGTGTCGATCTGTGAGCGGACGGCTCGCAACGAATCCATGGCGTCGGCGATGGCCTCTCCTCCGCCGAGCTTGATCTCCACGGCGGCCCACTGGCCGTCCAAACCCTCGATCACGGCATCGGCCTCAAGATCATTCGAATCGCCGTAATAGTAGAGGTGGGCATCCAGCGACTGGGCATACACCCGGAGGT
Organism: Candidatus Poriferisocius sp.; assembly: GCF_965204015.1. Lineage (GTDB taxonomy): Bacteria > Actinomycetota > Acidimicrobiia > Acidimicrobiales > Bin134 > Poriferisocius. Next base: position 1,207,581 of record NZ_OZ241965.1, read on the forward strand.
CGCGGATGGCCATTGATTCGAATAGCAGCCCCATCGCCTCTGTGTCTTTGGCGACGGACGCTGCCGACGTGGTTAGGGCGGCGACGGCCAGTGCGGGGTCGCTGAAGAAGCGCTTTGGGGATTTTCTCAAGCGGGCCGAAGATCTCAGATGGGTGGTCCACGCTGGCAGCGGCTCTAGCACGAACAGGCGGGCCAACTCGTCCAAGTAGGCCCTAATCGTCGAGCGTGCCGGCGGGCTGCCCTCCTCCTCGGTCATATCCTTGATCAGGGTGGCGCCGGAAGCGGCTGTGGCTTCGTTTCGGGCCAGGGATGCCAATAGGGCCCTCACCAGTTGGGGATCGCGCTTGACGCCAGACACACGGGAGATGTCGGTGCGGGTGATGTTGTCCAAGTAGTCGCGTAGGCGGGCTTGGGCGGTGTTCGGCGCCATCTCGATCATGCGTGGCCACCCCCCTCGACAAATCAGAGAGGCAACGCTGCTGTAGGTCTGCTCGGCGTCTTTTGCCAAGCACCGCCCGCCTTCCAGCAGTGAGGCCAGGGATACTTCCCCGCTCGAATCCCCCGACTCCCACAGCGCCATCGGCCGCATCCGCACCCGGGCGACTCGTCCTGCACCAGAGTGCTCGGTGATGTCGTCGGGCGGATTCTGCGATCCGGTGAGAAGGAAGTGCCCGAACCCGCCTCGCCGGTCACAGGCATGTCGCATCGGATTCCATATGCCTCGAACGAGCTGCCACTCGTCCAGCAATCGGGGCTCTTCTCCCTCAAGGATCGAGTCCGGGTCCACTTCGGCGGCGACGCGCAGAGCTTCAGAACCGTCTAGGAACACCTCGCTGTTGGCGAATTTCTGACCGGTCCACGTCTTGCCGCAGCCTCGCGGCCCTTCGATGAGCACAGCAGGCGATGAGGCCAGAGCCTCAGCAACCTCGTGGTCTACCACGCGGTCCAAATAGTTTGGGTTGCGGGTGTCAGACATGTTTCCTCCAACAGAAAGCATATCTTCAAACTCCACTTTACAGCGATTTTACACTCCATTTTGCAGCAGTCTCAGACTCCACTTTGCAGAATCCCAGATCAAGCAGCCTGACCACCTAGAGCGCAACGTGTACAGCCTCCGGTCGAATGTGTCACACCCTTCAATAAGGTGGTCCTGTGTAGTTGCAGCGACCTCCGCACGAGTGCTCCATGAGGGTTGGGTGTGTGCTGGTGACCCATCTGCGGGCGAAGGTGGAGATGAGCCGGCATGGCCATCTGAAGGACAGTCCTGTGTTGATTGTCGATGGCAATGCATCGAAGTCGAGGGCTCTCATCGTGGATCGTTTCCCCGCCGCTCGCGAGGTGAGGGAGGGCATGAGCTTGGCGGAGGCGATGTCGCACCATGAGGACGCCGTGGTGCTGGATGCCGACGAGCCTTACTATCGCCAGGTTTTTGCCCGCGTGCTGGCCGCCTTGCAAGAAGTCAGCGACCGCGTGGAGGGGGCTGATCTCGGCATGGCCTACGTCCGATTGGACGGACTGGAGGGGCTCTACGGCGGTGAAGAGGGCGCTGTCTCCGCGCTGTTGGACGCGGTTCCCGCTTTTCTGAGCCCCCGTGTCGGGGTGGCAGACGCCAAGTTTCCCGCTTTCGTCGCTGCCCGGGCGCGTTCGGGTCCGGGTGCCTCCCAGGTTGACGACGATGTGGGGGCTTTCCTCGCCCCGCACAGCATCGACCTGCTTCCGGTCTCGGCCAACGCGAGGGGCGAAATGCACCGCTTCGGCCTGCACACTATGGGTGCCGTCGCCTCGATGAGCAGGCATGTGCTGGCCGACAGGTTCGGTCCCGAGGGCCAGCGGGCGTGGTCGCTGTGCCACGGCATCGACGACACCCCCGTGGTGCCCCTGGCCTCTGAGGAACCGGTGGTGGAGCGCATCTCGCTGTCGCTGCACTCCTCCTCCATCGAGGCCCTGCTGGTGGCGGTGGACGCCCTTCTGCGACGGGCATTCACACGGCCCGAGGTGAAGGGCCGGCACGCCGGGGTGGCACATCTGCTGGGAGCGGCGCCGGGCTGGCCGACGTGGGAGCGAAGTGTCCGGTTCAAGCAGCCCGTCGACGCGTGGGAGAGGGCCGCCGAAATCGTCCGAAGCCGGTTGGGGGCCGACCCGCCGTCCCATCCCATCGAGGACGTGACGCTCACCCTGGCGGACTTCACCGGCCAGTCGATTGCTCAGCTGGCGCTGCTGAAGGACGCTCGGCGCGACCGGCTTCAGCGGCTCGTCGAGGCCGACCGCAGGCTGCGGCCGCTGATGGGAGGCAGGCATGCCCTGTACCGAATCGCCGGCGTCGCACCCTGGCACCCCGTCCCGGAGATGCGGTTCCTCCAAACGCCCATCGACCCATCGGGACAGGACACCATCAGGCCATTGCTGGCCCCGAACCCCGTGGACGTGCGCGAGGACGCGGCGGGCGAGCCGCGGTCAGTTTGTGCGGGCAGGCGCTGGACGGAGGTGGCCCGCATCGACGACCGGTGGACAATCGACCTGTGGTGGCTCCCCAAGCCCATCACCCGCTCCTACTACCGGATCGATCCCGGCGACGGCAGGCTGATCACCCTGTTCCGAGACTGCGTTGACCACCGCTGGTATCGACAAAGCGCCTGATAGCGGACTCTGATGGGAACTACTAGTGGCGAACTGCTGACGACAGGCTTCTGATGGCTGCCTGGGTGGAGCTTCGGGCCAAGAGCTTCTACTCCTTCGGGGAGGGAGCGTCGCATGTCCACGAGCTGCTGGCGCAGGCCAAGCAGTACGGCTATCCGGCGCTGGCCCTGACCGACACCAATCTGTGCGGCGCGCTGGAGTTCGCCCGGCTGGCCAAGAGCCTGGGCACCCAGCCCATCACCGGCGCAGAGCTGACGCTGACCGACGGCTCGAGGATTGCCCTGCTGGCGAAGACCCGAGCGGGGTACTCCAACATCTCGCGTCTGTTCACCCTGGCCAATGCCTGCGACCGCCGGGATCCCAAGCTCGACCCTTCCCACCTGCCCGATCACTGCGAAGGCGTGGTTCTGCTGACCGGCGGGCGCGACGGGCCGCTCTCGCGGTTGGCGACCGACGACCGCACCAGCGAGGCCCACGGCCTGCTGAAGCAATACTTCGACTGGTACGGGCCCGGCTCGGTGTATATCGAGCTTCAGCAGAACTTCTTGCCCGGCGACACCGACCGCAACCGCAAGCTGGCCGGGATCGCCGCCGAAGCCGGCGCCCAGGTGGTCGCCACCAACGACGTCCACTACCACACCCCCAACCGTGCCCGGCTCCAACACGCGCTGGTGGCCGCCAAGCTCAACACCACCATCGATCAGGCCCTGCCGCACCTGCGGCCCAACCATCATCTGCACCTGAAGCCCCCCGTGGAGATGGAGCGCCTCTTCAACCATTGCCCACAAGCCGTGTCCAACACCCTTCGCGTCGCCGAGCAGTGCTCCTTCGACCTCAGCACCGACCTGGGCTATGCCCTGCCCGATGCCGCGGTGCCCCCCGGCTGCACGCCTCAGAGCTACCTGGAACAGCTCTGCCGCGAGGCGGCCGTCCGGCGCTACGGCGGCATCACCTCAGAGGTGGAGCAGCGCCTCGACGAGGAGTTCTGCTTGATCGAGCGCCTCAACCTGGCCGGCTTTTTGCTGCTGTACCGGCAGATCGCGCTGTTGGCCCAGCGGATCCTCGTGGAGCGGGGTGCCGTCAGCCCCGAGACGCCGGTGGAGGAGAGGCCGCCGGGGCGGGGGCGCGGCTCGTCGGTGTCCCTGCTCGTCGGATACCTCATCGGCATCAGCCACGTCGATCCCCTGAAGTGGAACCTCACCCTGGAGCGCTTCATCTCCGAGGACATGACCACGCTTCCCGACATCGACCTCGACTTCCCCCGGGAGCTGAGAGACGAGCTGATCGAGCGGGTCCACCGCCACTTCGGACCCGAGCACGCCGTTTTGGCCGGAGCCGTCACCACCTACAAGGTCAAGGGCGTCATCCAAGCCCTGGGCAAGGCGCTGGGACTGCCCCAAGAGCGCCTCGGGCTGCTGTCGAAGCGGCTGCACTCCCGCCACGCCGCCGACCTCCGCAGTGAGATGACCCAGATGGCGGACTTCAAAGACAAGGTGGACGCTCCCCGATGGCGCGACCTGCTCGATCTCGCCCCGCAGCTCATGGGCGCTCCCCGGGGGCTGAGCCAGCACGTGGGCGGCATGGTGCTGAGCAGCTCGCCCATCTCGGAGATGGTCCCCATACGGGCCGGGGCCACCGAGGGCCGCTACATCATGGACTGGGACAAAGACAGCGTGGCCGACGCCAACTTCGCCAAGATCGACCTCTTGTCGCTGCCGGTGCTCGACCAGATCGAGGAGGCTCTCGACCTCGTGGAGGAGCGGGAGGGGCACCGGCCCGACCTGGGCCGGACCGACCTGGAAGATCCCGGCGTCTACGACATGATCAACGCGGGCCTGTGCAAGGGGGTGTTCTTGCTCCAGTCCCCCGCGCAGTTGAAGATGGCCCAGCGGCTGAAGTCGCGCGACCTGCTCGACCTCGCCTATCAAGTGGCCCTCATCCGTCCCGGCGTGGGCACCCAGGGCAGCGCCGTCTCCCAGTTCGTGGAGCGCTACCGCCACGGCGCGGAGTGGGAGTACGACCACCCGCTGGAGAAGCGCGCCCTGGAGCGGGGGTACGGCATCATCGTCTGGCAAGAGCAGGTGGTGCAGCTCATCGAGGATGTGGCGGGCATGACGGCGGCCGAGGCCGACGAGGTGCGCCGCGCCTTTGCCCGGCCCAACAGCGAGCACCTGATCGATCTGTGGTGGAAGAAATTCGCCGAGGGCGCCCGGCTGAACGGCGTCCCGGAAGAGGCCGCCGAGAAGATCTTCTCCAAGATCAACGGCCACTACATGTTCCCCGAGTCGCACTCCCACGCCTTCGCCGTGACCGCGTACCAGGCCGCCTGGCTCAAGCGCTACCACCCGGTGGAGTTCTTCACAGCGCTGATGAACAACCAGCCGATGGGCTTCTACCCCATGGAGACGCTGAAGCAGGATGCCCGGCGCTTCGGCGCGCCGTTTCTGAACCCGTGCGTCAACCGGAGCCGAGCCGTGTGCTCGCCAGAAGGCGGTTCGGTGCGGCTGGGGCTTCAGCTCATCACCGACGTGGGGGCGGAGTCGGCCAAGCTCATCACAGAGGAAAGACAGCGCCAAGGCCCCTACACCACCGCCGGCGATCTGGTGCGCCGCACGGGATTGAAACCCCAGGCGGTGCTCTCGCTGGTGCTGGCCGGGGCGTTCGACGCCATCACCGCCAACCGCAGGGAGGCGCTGTGGGAGTCGGGGCTGCAAACCCGACCCTCGGGCCGCAACCAAACCGCCCTGTCGCTGCCCACAGACGAGCGCGTGCCCCCGCTTCCCGACTTCACCGAGCGGGAGAAGATGATGGGCGAGTACCGGGCCATGGGCATCTACCCCGCTGGCCACCTCATGGAGTTCATCAGACCCGATCTCGGCCCCAGGGTGCTGCCCACCGCCGAGGTTGAGAAGCTCGGCGACGACGAAACGGTCAAAGTGGCCGGCTGGCCGGTGGCCCGACAGCACCCGCAGGGGCGCAACGGCACCGTGTTCGTGACCATCGAGGACGAAACGGGCGACACCCAGGTGATCGTCGGGGCCGACGTGTTCGCCCGGCGGCACCGGGAGCTGCGCAGTCAGGTGATCACGGTCACCGGGCGCATTTCCACCTGGGACGGGACCGTGAACGTGATCGCCACCGACCTGCGCGCCGTCGACTCGGGGGTCGCCATGCCGCCGTCGCACGACTGGCACTGAGACAGCACTCGGGGGGGTTGGTGGGATGCCCTGTTCAGGCTCATAATGGGGTCGAGATGTGTAGCCGGTACAGCCTGACCGCCAGCCTGGATGAGCTGGCCCGGCGGTTCGACTTCGACAGCAACCGGGACGACTTCGAGCCGAGGTACAACATCGCCCCCACCCAGCAAGTGCTGGCCGTGGTCGGCGGCAACGCCCGTCGAGCCGGCTTCATACGCTGGGGGCTGATCCCCCAGTGGTCCAAGAGCGACTCAGCGGGCCCACCCATCATCAACGCCCGGGCGGAGACGGTGGCTGAGAAGCCCACTTTCCGTGACTCGCTGCGACGCAGGCGATGCCTGATCCTGGCCGACGGCTTCTACGAGTGGCAGAAGATGGGCGACGCCAAGCGCCCCATGCGGGTCGCCTTGCGATCCGGCGAGCCATTCGCCTTCGCCGGGCTCTGGTCGATGAGCAGCGACCCAGAGGGCAACCGGATCTCGTCATGCGCGATCATCACCACCGCGGCCAACGACCTGCTCAGACCGATTCACCACCGGATGCCGGTAATCTTGTCGGAGGAAGTGGAGGACCTCTGGTTGGACACCGCCCTTGACGACTCCCAGACGTTGACCCAGCTCCTCGAGCCCTATCCTGACGATGCCCTGGAGGCCTACGAAGTGTCTGCCCTGGTCAACTCCGCTTCCAACGACCGCCCCGAGGTCGCCACCCCCCTATAGGCAGCTAGCGAGCATGAGCTGAACCACATGAGAATCACCCGAATCGGAACGGCCTGCTTGTTCGGCTCGGCCGTGTTGACCGCCCTCGTCATTGCCGCCTGCGGCAACGACGACGTCTCAGCGCCGACCCCGCCAACCGAGGCGGCCACGGCCCAGTCCACCGTCGAGGCGACCCCGGAAGCCGCTGCGACCAGTACCGCTTCACCCACCGTCGAGGCGACCAGTGCACCCCTGTCTCCACCCGCCGAAGAACCAACCCCCGACTCGACGCCCGACCCCACCCCTGTGCCGACCGCCGCGCCAATAGCCACCCCCGCGCCCACTCCTGAACCGACGCCTGAGCCCACCCCGACACCTGATGCCAGCACTACCATCGAGGTGGAGGTGGCGGGGGGCAAGCCGGTGGACGGAGTGCAGCGCCACCGGATTGATGCCCGAGATACCGTCACGATCATCGTGAACGGCGATACCACCGATGAGCTGCACATCCACGGCTACGACCTAGTGGTGCGCTTCGCCCCCGGCCAGCCCGGAACTATCACCTTCGAGGCTGATATTCCCGGCATCTTCGAAGCCGAGACCCACCACCACGGCGATCTGGTGATGGAACTCGAGGTGCGGTGACCGCCGATCTGGGCTCGGTATTGGCTCACGGGGTGGGGGCGCGGGGAGACCTGCCCTTGCCGTTCTATCTGTTCGGCATCGGAGCCGCCGTCGCCTTGATGGCCACCTTCATCAGCCTGAGCTTCTTCTGGCACCGGGCCTGGCTGCCCGGGGCCGCCACGGGTCGGAGCTTCGGGACAACGGCTGGCCGGGCGCTGGACGTGATGGCGATTCCTGCCCGATTGGCGTCGCTGGCGGTGTTCGTGCTGGCCCTGGCCAGCAGCGTGAGCGGCGCCGCGGTGGGAAGCCAGCGGTTCGGACCGCTCACGGTGTACGTGGCGCTGTGGGTGGGGATGGCGATGGTATCCGCGGTGTTCGGCGATGTGTGGCGGGTGCTCAACCCGTTCGAGACCATCGCCGCAGCTATCGAGTGGACCGCGGGAAAGCTGGGCCTGCCCCAACTCGACGACACCGACGAGATTCCCGGCGGCTACTGGCCGGCGGCGGTGGCGTTGTTCTGGTTCCTGCTGTTTGAACTCTGCTACCACGAAGGCACCACCAACGAGGCGGTTGGCGGGGCCATGATCGCCTACACGGTGGGCATGGTGGGCGGATCGGCGGTATACGGGCGGCGCTGGCTGCGCCAGGCCGACGGTTTCGGCGTGCTCTTCTCGCTGTTGGCCAAGATGGCGCCCATCTACCGCGACAGCATTGGCGCAATTCGGTTGCGGCCCCCGCTGTCGGGGCTGACCACCGTCGCCCCCCGCATAGATCTACTGGCCGTGCTGTTGGTGGTGCTGGGCGGAACCACGTTCGACTCGCTGGCCGGCAGCACCCTGTGGCCCGACCTGGTAGGCACCCACCGGGGCTGGACCGCCACCGGGATCAACACCGCAGGGATGATCATCGTCATGGCCATCATGGCCTTCCTCTACTACTTGGGGTCGCTGGCCGTGGGCTGGTTCACCGAGCAGAGCGCTACCGAAGTGGCCCGGCGCTTCGCCCACTCCCTGGTGCCCATCGTGCTGGGCTACACCGTGGCCCACTACTTCTCGCTGCTGGTGCTCGACGGCGGCCAGAACTTCCTGCGCCTGCTGTCGAACCCGTTCGACCGAGGGTCCAACTGGTTCGGAACCGCCGACTGGGCGGTGAACTTCTTCTTGGTGTCCACCGACGCCATCGCCTGGGTGCAGTTCCTGGCCATCGTGCTCGGCCACATTGCCGCGGTGCTGGTGGCCCACGACCGGGCCGTGGAAACCAGCGACGCCAGCGAGGCCACCTGGACCCAGCGCCCCATGCTGCTCGTCATGGTCTTCTACAGCGTCGTCGGCCTCTGGCTGCTCCAAAAGGCCTAGCTGAACAACTCGGAATACAGTTGGACATGGCATCGCAAGCCGAGTTGGTCCACCTGAAGAACGACGAGCCGCTCGAGCACGTGTTGGAAGTGCTCGACACCGACGGGGCGGTGATCGTGGAGGAGTGCTTCAGCGCCGAAGTGATCGACCAGATCCTCGTCGAGCTGATGCCCTATGCAGAGAAGCCCGACTCCAACCGGACCTATATCAGCCCCACGATCGCCGCATTCTTCGGCGAGCACACCCGCCACGTGACCGGTCTGGCCTCCAAGTCGCCCACCTTCGTGACCGAGGTTCTGCTCCACCCGCTGATGCTGGGCATTGCCGACGCGGTGCTGGGCCCCAACTGCTCCGACATCCAGGTGAACGTGGCCCACATGCTGGTGGTGGGACCGGGGGCCCAAGCCCAGTTCCCCCACCGCGACGAGGATGTGTGGCCTCACATGCCCCAGCCCAGCCCCGAGATGGAGCTTTCGTCGGTAACCGCGCTGTGCGACTTCACCAAGGAACTCGGCGCCACCCGGGTGGTGCCCGGCAGCCACCGCTGGGAGCCCGACCGCTGGCCCGAGCCCCACGAGTTCGCCGACGCCGAGATGCCCGCCGGCTCCCGGTTGATCTACCTGGGGTCGACCATCCACGGCGCGGGCACCAACAGCACCGAAGACCAGCACCGGCCCGCCTTCCACCTGAGCTACATGTTGGGCTGGCTGCGCTCCGAGGAGAACAACTGCCTGGCCACCCCGCCCGATATCGCCCGCACCCTCCCCCGCCGGGCCCAAGAACTGCTCGGCTACGACATCCACTACGCCGTCGACGACGGCGGCGGCTACCTCGGCGCCCTCGACATGAAGATCCCCGCCGACATGCTCGCCTCCGGAGAGCTCTGAGCCGCTGGCAGCCGTCCTAGCCCGAGGTCAGCCAAGCAGGGTGAGCGTGTCGCCGACGCTGATGGTGCCTGCGGCGGCGACCTCGGCGTTTGTGCCAAAGCAGGCGAAGGCCCCGTAGTCGAATTCCTTGCGGGCGGTGGCGGCGAGCACTTGCAGCACGCTCTTGGCCTGCTCGTAGCCCGGCTGGGCCAAGGTGGTCATCACGCAGCGGGGGGTGGCGTCTCCGATCCGGAGCTCCGCGTCGCCGATCTTGACATCGAGGTCTTTCCAGGCCAGATCGGCAAACTCCCCCGAACCGGTGTCGTCGTGGGCGTCGAGCACGATGTTGGGGCGAAATCGCTCAGCACCGAGCTTGACGCCGTCCAGCAGCGAGGCGAGGTGCGTCATCGACTGGCGCACGATGATGTGGACGGCAGAGGCGTCCACAAACGATGTCTTCTCGGTAAGCGCAGCGACGGGCAGATCAACCTCCACATCGGAGAGGACGGTGCCGGGGATCTCCGGCCACTCGCTGCCGTACATCTCCTCGCGGCCCTCCTCCACTTCGACCAACCGGACGGGTTCACCGAGCGTTTCGGTCAACGCGGCATCAAGCTCACTGTTGCCCACGGGATACTCCCTGCCGTCAGGGGCGCCAACGATCACTCGGCCATCAGCCTGTGCCTTGGCGCTCCACGAAAGGAGCTGCCCATAGGGTCGCGGCCGCTTGGCACTAGCGATCTTGCCGGTCTCGGCACTGCGCACCGCCCACCGCCGATCCCCAACAACGGCGCTGGTGCGAAGCTCAAGGCTCTCGACCCGCTCCCCGCCCATCGACTTGACGGGATACCGCCACAGCTCAGCAATGGAATACGTCGTCATTTCGCGCCCACGGCAGAATTCGAATTCTCGTTGTTTCCCCAGGTTAGCCGCTCAATTCGTTCGAGTAGGCTGTTGTGTCCCACAATCTGTCCCACACGAGCAAGAATATGCCGACCCGGTCCGCTCTTCTTAGCCACATCGAGGTGCGCGTCGGCGAGCGCTCCTTCGAACTCGGCACGGACGCGGTAGACGCGTAGTCAGAGTTGCTCAGAGCGGCTGAGCCTCCGCTACCTGAGGCTCAGCCGGACGGGGCGGGCTTTAGCACGGCGCACTGTCTTGGGGTGGGGGCTGGCGTGTGGGGGGTACACGGCATGCCATATGAGTCAGGTGGCTTTCTATATGTGTGCGATATAGATTGATGGTTGCCAGTTTGCTTGATAATTTGCTTCCCCTTTTCGGGTGGGGCACGGGAACTCGGGAGGCTGACCGGTGGCTACAGAGGGCGTGGGAACCAACTTCGAGGCCGGGAGCGACAGCAGCGGGGTACGCCGTTTCTTGAGGGCTGCCATCACCCCCCCCCCCCCCAAGAACAGGCGTTCTGTGCTAGCTCGCAGCTTCTGGGCGTTGGTGGCGGTCGCGCTGGCCGCGGCGGGGTTCGTTCTCGTTCACAACGCGCCGCCCGCTGCTGCTGACCACGGCGAGACGACCATCTGGTCGGCCACGCTGACGGCGGGCCCCTTGGTTGTTGGCAACGGTTGCGAGAATGGCTTCACCGGTGTGGAGTGCAGTTCGACAAGTGTGCTGACTGACGATGACTTCAGGTTTGCTGGCGCTGACTATGCCGTTACCGGTTTGGGGACAATAAGTGGCGTAACACTTGACTTAAGTTTCGACAAGGAAATCCCCGCGGCCATAAGGTCCGGTGGGACGCTGTATGCCGACGGCAGTGCGTTGAGGCTGGCGGACGCTAGTCTCAGCGAGAACAAAAGGTCTGCAACCTGGTCCAGCACCGGCCTGAGCTGGTCGGCGGGCGACAAGGTGAGGTTGAGCCTGACGAGGGGGGTTCGGGCCGGGGATTTGGATCATACGTTTGGGATTGGCGGCAAGGTGACCACGGCGTTCAATTCCGTGCACAGTGAGATCTTCGACATTGTGGAGCAGCCGGACGGCAAGATCGTCGCGGTGGGGTGGGCGACCAAGGTCAACCGGCACGGCAGCGAAGAGGTCACCAGCAAGGACTTCGCGGTGGTCCGCTACAACCCCGACGGGTCGCTGGACACCGGCTTCGGGGACGAGGGGCGGGTGCTGACCAATTTCACCGTTCCCGGCAGCCACAACGGCGGTGACGATGAGGCGCGTGCGGTGGCGTTGCAGTCCGACGGCAAGATCGTGGTGGCCGGCTATGCCGCGAACCCGAATCTCGGCCAAGAGTTCGTCGTGGCCCGCTACAACGTCGACGGGTCGCTGGACACCGGTTTCGGGCCGGAGTACGCGGGGAGCAAGCGGGGCTTCGCGGTCCACAACTTTGTGGCGACGGCACAGAACGATGTCGCCAACGCGGTGGCGGTCCAGACGGTCGGCGGCGCCGAGCGGATCCTGGTGGGCGGGCAGGCCGGCAGCAGCTTCGGGCTGGTGCGCTACAGCTCCAGCGGGGTCCTCGACGCCGGTTTCGGCAGTATTCTCAGCCAGACCACCCGCTCCGGCTTCACAACCGTCAACTTCAGCAGCACCTTGGAGGACGGCGCGCAGGCGATGGCGGTGGACGCAAGCAACAAGATCGTGCTGGCCGGGTTCGCCACCAACGACAACAACACGGCCTCCAACACCAACGACGACCACCAAGACTTCGCGCTTTTGCGGCTGACCACCGCCGGCGACCCCGACGGCACCTTCGGCACCAACGGCACAGTCAGAACCAACATCTCGGGCACCAGCGGCGATGAGATCAACGACATCGCCATCGACTCGAACGGCAAGATCGTCGCCGCGGGGCTCAGCATCGGGAATATAGGCCAGGGGGTGTCGGGCCCGCGCTTGACCTTGGCGCGCTACAACACCAATGGCGCGTTGGACACCGGCTTCAGCTCCGACGGTCATGTGACCACTCTTGTTTCCGGCACTGCCCGGGCCAATGCGGCCCATGCGGTTGCGGTTCAGTCCGACGGCAAGATCGTCGCGGCCGGGTATGGGGGGTCTGGTTTCGCCGTCTACCGCTACACCAGCGCCGGCGCCTTGGACACCGCCTTCAGCTCCGACGGCAGGGCGTCCGTCAGCATCGGCGACGATGGGAACGAAACTGCCCGCGCCATCGCGCTGACCGACGGCGGCGGCATCCTGGTGGGCGGCGAGGCCGCCAGAGGCCATACCGTCTCCGATTTCGCCCTGGCCCGGTTCACCAGCGCGGGCGCGCTCGACGAGGACGGCGGCTTCGGCGCCGGCGGCGTCGTGATCACCTCGTTCAGCTCCGCAGAGGCCGAGACGACTGCGATGGCGGTGCAGTCCGACGGCAAGATCGTGGTGGTCGGCACCGTCGAGCGCTCCGCGAAGTTCGGGCTGGCCCGCTACAGGCCTTCTGGCCTTTTGGACAACGACTTCGGGACCGCCGGGAGGGTGACCACCGACTTCGGCGCCAACAAAGACGTGGTCAGGGCGGTGGCGATCGACTCGAGCGGCAACATCGTGGCGGCGGGATTCACCAATAACGGCACGAACGACGACATCGCCGTGGCGCGCTACACCAGCGCGGGGGCGCTCGACACCGGCTTCAGCACCGACGGCAAGGCAACCGTGTTCTTCGGCAGCTCGAACGATTTCGACGAGCAGGCGTTCGCGGTGGCGGTGCAGAGCGACGACAAGATTGTGGTGGCCGGCTACATGACCAACGACAACAACACGCCCGGAGATCCGGCTGATAACCACCATGACTTCGCGTTGGTGCGGCTCAACACCGACGGGACGCTCGACACCGGCTTCGGCACCGGCGGGCGGGTCAGCACCGCCATCAGCTCCGCCAACGACCAGATCAACGCGATGGTGATCGACCCCGACGGCAAGATCGTGGTGACCGCGAACGGCTTCGCGCTGGCCCGCTACAACGCCAACGGGACGCTCGACACCGGCTTCGGCACCGGCGGCACCGTGACCGCCGGCATCGGCTCCAACGCCGACGCCTACGCGCTGGCCATTGACTCGGCCGGCAAGATCGTGGCGGCCGGCGCCGCCAACGAAGACTTCGCGCTGGCCCGCTACAACGCCAACGGGGCGCTCGACACCGGCTTCGGCACCAGCGGCACCGTGACCACCGACGTCTCCACCGCCGACGACGAGGCTGACACGGCCTTTGCGGTGGCGATCCAGTCGGACGGGAAGATACTGGCCGCCGGGAACGCCAGGGACTTCATCGACTTTTCCGGTCCTCTCGCGCTGGTCCGCTACAACGCCGACGGCACGCTGGACACCGGCTTCGGCACCGCCGGCACCGGCAAGGTCACCACAGACTTGGTTGCCTCTCAGGCCGATTCGGCGGTCGCGATTGCGCTGCGTCCCGCGGGCAAGATCCTGGTGGCCGCCGCAACCTTAGACCTCTACTTCAATGAAAGCGTTTTCGGCCTGGTCCGCTACGTGGAGCAGACCCCGGTGTCCACTGAGGCGACGCTGAGCGCGTTGTCGGTGAGCACGAGCACCGACGGCTCGACCTTCGGCGGCACCGCAACGCTGTCGCCGGCGTTCGCGTCGGGCACGCTCGTTTACTCGACGACGCAGCGCTCGACGGTGTCCCATGTGAAGGTGACGCCGACGGTGGCCGACTCGAACGCCGCGGTGACGGTGAACGGCGCGGCCACGGCCAGCGGCACGGCCAGCGCCTCCATCGCGTTGACCGCGGGCACCGCGACCACGGTCAGCGTGGTGGTCACCGCCGAGGACGGCACCACGACGAGCACCTACACCATCACCGTGGAGGTGGACTCGGGCGACGCCACGCTGAGCGCGTTGTCGGTGAGCAGCAGCACCGACGGTTCTACCTTCGGCGGCACCGTGCCGCTGGTGCCCGCGTTCAAGCCGGCCACCACGTCGTACTCGGCGTCGGCTGAGCCCGACGTCACCCATGTGAAGGTGACGCCGACGGTGAGCGACTCGAACGCCTCGGTCACGGTGCAGGGCACGACCACGGCCAGCGGGTCGGCCAGCGCGGCGATCGCGGTGTCCATGGGCACCACGACCACGGTCAGCGTAGTGGTCACCGCGCAGGACAACCAGGTGTCCAAGACCTACACCGTGGGGGTGAACGTCGGCCAGGTCGCCACGATTGCGGTGGCGCCCAACCCGGTGGGGGAGGGCTCATCGGCGCAGATCACGGTCACGATCACCGAGGCGAAGGCCACTGCTATCAGCATTCCGCTGGTGGTGACGGCCGGCTCCGCGGAGTCGGGGGACTACAGCGCGCCGAGTTCGGTGCCGATCGCAGCGGGCGCCACGTCGGGCACCGCCGCGCTGCGGGCGCTCCAGGACTCCGACGCCGACGACGAGACGCTGACGGTGGCTTTGGGCGCCAGTCTGCCGGCCGATCTCAACCCGGGGTCGCCGAACTCGGTGACGGTCACCATCGACGACGACGAAGTGCGGTCAACGGTGTCGATCACCGGGATGCGGTCGATTCCGCTCCTCGAGGAGGGGGTTGTCAGGGAGGGGGAGATTCTCTACGTGTTCGTGGGGGTCTCGCCGGCGCAGCCGAACCGGATCACCATTCCGCTGGAGTACGCGAACGTGGACTCGGAGTCGAGCGACTACTCGGGCCCGTCGTCGGTCACGGTGGGAGCGGGCCAGTCGTACGGGTTCGCACAGATCCGGATCCTGCACGACAGCGACGCGCAAGACGAGCACTTCACGGTCTCGCTGGGCGCCAACCTGCCGCCCTTGACCACCGCGGGCACGCCCAGCGCGTGGACCGTCACCATCGACGACGACGAGTTCTCCTCGAGGGTGTCGATTGCCCGGGTTCAGCCCGACCCGGTGCTGGAGGGCGAAACGGTGTATGTGGTGCTGAGAATGAGTCCGCCCCAGCCGGTGAGCGTGACCATCCCGGTCACGCTCACACCGGGCTCGGCGGAGTCGGGCGACTACGCCCCGCTGACGTCGGTCACCTTCGACGCGGGCCAGCCCGAGGGGGTCGCCACGCTGCGCGCCAACCACGACAGCGACACCGACGATGAGACGCTGACGGTGTCGGTGGGCGACACCCTGCCCGATCTGGTCACCGCGGGCGCGCCCAGCTCGATGACGTTCACCATCGAAGACGACGACGCCACCGTGACGCCGCGTCAGAGGCCCAACGTGTTCGATCCCGAGCCGGGCAACAGCAGCTTGTTGGTGGCCTGGTACATCCGCGACGACCACTCGCCGTATGCGAGCTTCGACGTGCAGTACCGGGCCAAGGGCACGACCTCCTGGTCGACCGCCAGCGCCAGCGCCGCGCTGAACGAGGGCAGGGGCAGCCACACGATCAGCGGTCTGGCCAACAACACGACCTATGAGGTGCGCGTGCGGGCCCGCAACGCCGCCGGCACCGGGCCCTGGTCGTATCGGATCGAGGAGGGCACGCCAGTTGCGCCGCCGGCCGCGCCCACCATCAGCAGCGTCGAACCACCGACCAGATACGGCAGCGGAACCAAGCTGGCCGTCACCTGGAACGCGCCCTCAACCGCAGTGACGGCCTACCACCTGCGCTGGCGCGAGCAGGGCACCTCGGCATGGCAGCGACGGGGATCGCTGGACGGCGACAACTGGCTCGCAAACTACCGAACGGGCGGGCAGATCTCCGGCCTCACCCCCGGCACCACCTACCAAGTGCAAGTGCGCGCCCTCATCGGCAACAGCACCAGCCCATGGTCCGCCACCGCCACCGGCACCACCGCCACCGGCACCGACTGACAACCCACCCCGCCGCGTCGCCCAAGGAGCCGCCCATGAGATTCGCCCGCCAATGCCCTGTCTGCGGCTGGCACCCCACCGGCCCCATCACCCACCTAGAAGCAGCCCGAGCGCACGCCACCGAAGTCGGCGGGTTCAAAGCCCGCCGCCACCACCGCAAAATAGCTAAACAGGCCGCGGCCCGCGACACGTGGAACCGCATCCTGCGCCGGAGCGGGCAGCGACGATCCTCTCCAAACGGGGCTACGCTGCGCGCCCGGCTGAATGAGGGGAAGGGTTCCAATGGGTCATAGAGCAGCGCTCTACAAGGTAAGGGTCGGTGAACTCCACCGGTGGTCGCGACAGCTTCGATGAACTACCTCAACTCATCGACAATTTCAGCGGTGGATCTCTCCAAAGCTGTAATTCCGGTACCGATGTCTACTTTCAACGATTCAATACTACTGCTTACAGAGGCCTATACCAGTGCGATGATCGAAATGGCGACGAATGTGACAATGCCGATATTCGCATATCAAGCAACACCGGCACGCTTCCCACTAATGAAAGGCGCAAGACCATATGCCACGAGGTTGGCCACTCAGCTGGAGCAACCCACCATTCGAGCGGCTGGGGGTGCATGGTGTCGGGCACCTCCACCTCTCAGACTTATGTACAACACACGATCGACCACATGGACGAACTGGAGGTTGAGGACTCATGAAACCTGTATACGACTCATCAAACCCAACAACACTGAAGCCGGCCAATCGCCGGATTCACCTCCGTCTGCTTCGCGGTCTTGCACTCATCATCGCATCTCTGATCGCGGTTGCCTGTGGTTCCAGTGCCGAGTCCGAGGAGGCATCTCCCTATACCTATGACTCATACTTCCAGTCGTTCCATTTTGACTATAACCCGGCTGCCACCGTCCAGGATCTGGCCGAGCGCTCAACAATCGTCGTTGAAGCCACGCTGATCGATGTAGAAAATGGGCGTTTCTTCGGCGCTTCTGAGGATAAACCCGAAGGTGTAACCCTCAATCTCGTGTTTGAAGACGACGACAGGACAAGATATTACGTTCAGATACCCAGACCAATGGACTCGGATGTCATGCAATTGCGCTCTGTGCTGCCCATCGGCGCCCAAAGCGTCATCTATCTACAGCCAAACAACGATCCCCTCGAAGGCGTCTGGTACAATACTCGCAGCGACGGCAACGAATGGTATTTCACTACGCCACAAGGATGGATTCTCGACCATCCACAACGAGGAATCATATTCGCACTCTTGGGCAACGAATTCGAACTGCCATTTCCTGGTGCTCCAACCGCAGTCAACGAAGACCTTGACGACTGGCTGGTTGCCGAGAAGAAGACCTGAACTGGCCCTCGAACTGAGCAGTTCATTCGGCGAAGCTCTGGCGAACGACTAGAGGGAGTATTCGACGACGGGGCTGACTTCCATGAGGGTGCCTCAGCGCCTCTTAGTTGTGTAGAAGTAGAAGCCGATGGCGACGGCGACGGCTATCAGGAAGAGGTCGAGTATGCCCATCAGACTGGGGCCTCTTCGATTTCGCCGTCCCAATGGAACGCTTTCGTGATCGCCCAGTCCGCCATCTTGGCCAGGGGACTGCTCCACCCCGTCGATTCCCGATCCTGCTTTGAGCCGCACGCCGGGCCTCAATCCAGAGTCAGATGGGCGGTAACTACCTGGCCCTTGCCCTCTCCGCTCTTGGCGAGCACGCTCACTTGGTAGGTCGCGCCGCTTCGAAGGTTGCGGAACACGACGTGTTGCTTCTTGGAGCCGGGCCTTCTGACATCGACCGTGGTGCCCTCGCTGTCTTGGAGCGTCACCTCGTAGCGGGTGACCGTGCCGCCGCTGGTCGGGGCGTCCCATTTGACTCGTAGCCTCGTGCCCTCGCCCTTCGGCACCAACTGCAAGTTCTGCACCGGCCCTGGCACCGGGTCGTTGTCGTGGATGGTGATACGGCGCGAGTCCTTTAGGCCCGTGGCCGTGTTGACGGCGTTCACCTCGATCGTTTCGGGGCCCTCGTGAATGCCGTCGTCGACTATCGGCAAATATGTCGTCGCCCAATACCCGCCCTCAGGAACGGTCACTGTTGCCGGCATCGTGAAATCTTTGCCTTCAGTTGCCGTGCTCCCAGCGCCCACACTCAACTCGACCGTGGCGCCGCCCTCCGGGGCCGGATACTTCAATACAGCAGTCACACGCACACTTTTGCCCCCCTCGCCGACGCTGTCGGGGCCGAGGAGGTAGATCTGTGGTTCTCTCGAGAAATCCCAGATCTTGAGAATCACACCGATCGGCTCGGGCATCTTGTAGGGCGCATTGCTCACCGGGGTCAGCTTCAGGACGATCCACTCGGCGCCTTCGTTTTTGCGATCAGCGTGCGCACGCACCTGGAAAGACGCGAACTTTTCGTAGGCAACGACGGTGAGCTTTTTGGTCGACAGCGTGAAGTCCTCGCCTTCGGTCGCGGTGTGGTGCCGATGGTTCGTGTCCACCTCGACATGCACCGTGGTGTCGACCGGCAGGTACGAGTAATAGACGGTGTGTACCTTGTCGGTCGGGTACTCCTCGTCGTTGTCGTTTTCGAGGTGGACGCCGGGGGTCGGACGGAAAGTGACCGTCACATTGACAGCACGGCCCTCGTCGAGGTCGGCCGAGTTGGGCCCTTCCAGCCGCAGCACCGGCGGAACGACCACCAGCTCCCGCCCGCACCTGGGGATCGGCTGGCAGAACCTATTGGGATCGGGGGGCGCTGTCGGCGCGCCGCCGGTGATAGCCCACGGGCCGCTGCCGGACGCGTCGATCGCCCGCACGCGGAGGAAATGGCGGAGGCTGTTGCGCAGACCCGAGATCGTGTGCGAGGGGTCGGTGCCGCTGTGGCCGGCGTCGACCCATCCCGTGGACGGATCGCCGGGCGTGCTCGCCTGCTGGTTCGCTGCGTCGCGGGTCTTGTACTGCACATCGTACCCGATGACCGCCGCGGACGGCGCGAGCCAGGTGAGGCGCAGCTCGCCGTCGCCGGCGTGCGCCTGGAGGTCGGCAGGGCTCCCGACGCCGACGGAGTCGTTGGCCTGAGCCGCGGCCGGGCCGTTGAGAATGAGAACCGAGGATCCGACGAAGGCCAAGACCAACAACAGGACCGCTGGCCGAACGCCAGTCCTAGCTGAACTTCCCCGATGATCCGAGCGATCGTTGCGCATTCGGGTCTCTCCTTCCTATCGGCGGGAGCGGCACCTTGGGCATTAGAGCAAGGGAACACGACCGACCTCGCCGCGGATGAAGCTAGCACAACGATAGATGATGCTGAGCTAATTCAATGATAGGAACAGCATTGACGAAATGACAGTGTGGATCTGTGTATGTCCCTATGGCTGGTCGGATGTTTCGCCGGGGGGCATGCTGTAGCCGACGCGTGGTTCGGTGAAGATGTATTTGGGGTTGTTGGCGGAGTCGCCGAGTTTGCGGCGGAGTCGTTTGACGACGTCGCGCAACAGCCAGGCCTCGCCGACTCTCTCGGGCCCCCACACCCGGTGCAATAGCGCACTGTGGGTGAGCACCCGGGGGGCGTGGGCGGCCAGCTCGTGGAGCACGGCGTACTCGGTGGCGGTCAGCTCCACCTGCTCCCCGTCGACTGCGGCGCGGCGCAAGGCGTAGTCGATGCTCAGCCCGGCGGCTTCATAGGGCGCCGATGGCTCGCCCTCCAAGAGCTCCGCCCGCCTGCGCAGCGCGGCTCTGATCCTGGCGGTCAGCTCGGTGGGCGAGAAGGGTTTGACCACGTAGTCGGCCGCGCCCATGTCGAAGGCCCTGGCCACGGTCTCATCGTGGCCGTATGCCGACAGGAAGATGACGGGCACGTCGGCCGTCCCGCGGATGTCGCTCATCACCTCGATGCCGTCGCGGTCGGGCAGCACCAAATCGAGCAGCACGAGGTGGGGCTTGTCCTCGGCCATGATGCGACCGATGTCAGCGGGGTCGCTGGTCGCTATGGGCGCGTATCCCGCTCGGGCGAGGACGTCGGTGATGTAGCGAAGCGCCTGGAGGTCGTCGTCCACGGCCAGCACGCGGACCTGGCGGTGGGCTGTGGGCCGCGATCCTGGGGAGGCCGCAGCCGAAGCGGTGGTCGGGGCCTGTGCTGCGGGCAGGGTGAAGGTGAACCGCGCTCCCAGCCCGGGCCCTTCGCTCTCAGCCCAGATGCGGCCCCCGTGGGCCTCCACGATGCCCTTGCAGATGGCCAGCCCGAGGCCCGACCCGGCGGTGCTCGATCCATGGTCCGGGCTGTGCGCCCGCGAGAATTTGCGGAACAGATCCGGCATCTGCTCCGACGGTATGCCCCGGCCCTGGTCAGCTACCGAGACCGCCACTTGGAGGCCGTCGCGTACCGCGGCCACCACGATGGGCGACCCATCGGGCGAGCTCCCGGCGGCGTTGAACAAAAGGTTGCTCAGCACTTGCACGATGCGGCGCCGGTCGGCCATCACCAGCGGCAGGTCCGGGGCCAGTTCCACTTTCAAGGAGTTGGCGGCGCCTGCGGTGAGGAACCTGGCTTTGGCGTCGTCCACCAACAGGTGCACCTCGGCGGGCTCGGGGGCCACGGGCAGGGTGCCGGTGTTGATGCGGGCGACGTCCAACAGATCGCCGATCAGGTGGCGCATCTGGTCGGATTGGTCGCGGATGATGCGGAGGAACTGCGTGGTCTCGGCGGGGTCCAGCCCTCCGGCGGTGTCCAAAAGCGTGCCCACCGACCCCAAGACCGCGGCGAGGGGCGTGCGGAGCTCATGGCTCACCATGGCCAAGAACTCGGCCCGCAGCCGCTCCTGCTCCTCCAGCGGCGCCATGTCTTGGAGGGTCACCACGAACGACACCACCTCACCGTCGGCGGAGCGGATCGGGGAGGCGTTGAGCAAAGCGCCGACGCTTCGCCCGTCGGGAACCCGCAGCGCGATCTCCTCGGCCCTGATCATCTCACCAGACATGAGCAGCGCCGAAAGCGGACGCCCCTGAAGCGACACCTCCCGACCGTCGGAGCGCACGCAGGTCACCACCTCCAACAGCTCCTCCAGCGACTGTTCGTCCTCTCGGAGGCCCTCCACGATGCGCACGGCCTCCCGGTTGGACAACGCCAGCGCGCCGGACACCGCGTCGAAGACGACCACGCCCACCGGCGAGGTGTTCACCAGCGTCTCCAGATCGGCCCGGGCCCGCTGCTCATCCTGATGCCGGCGGGCATTGGCGATGACCATCGCGGCCTGGGAGGCGAACATCACCAGGGTCTCCTCGTCGGCGCGGGTGAACCCGGCGCCGCCGTCCTTGTCGCCCACGAACACGTGGCCCACCCGCTCGCCCCGATAGAACATCGGCACCGCCAAAAAGCTGAACACCTCCACCGGCACGGGGACCTCAAACTCAGGGAAGCCCAGCGACCTGACGTGTTCGGCCAGATCGGCCACCCTCAGGGGCTCGGCGATCTCGGTCAGCGACTCGAAGATCTGATAGGGGTCTGGGGTAAGCCACAGCCTTTCGGCTTCCTCAGCGGTTGTCCCCGACGACAAGAAGTCCCGCACCTGCCCGCCTTCGTCGAGCAAAGTCATCACCCCGTAGCGGGCGGCCGTCACAGACCGGGCCGAATCCAGCACCCCCTGGAGCACCTCATCGAACTCCAAACTCTCATTGATGCGCACGCTCGCCTCGCTCAACCGCGTGAGCCGCTCCCCAAGCGCCTCCAACTCCCCATCCCGCTGATCAACGTCGGCCACTGCATCCCTCCCCGCTCAGGCGCCGCCGCTCGCCAGAATTGCGGCGCAGTCTTGAATCATACAAAACCATACATACACTCATACAGATAATTCGGCAATCGAAAGAATCTCCGGAACCGACAATCCCATCCCGGTGATCACTCAGCGTGTTTTGGGGACATCCGAAGCGGTATCACCGCGGGAGTGTGGGGATCGTTCCATGTGATTAGGATGGTTGCGAGGGTGTTGGCTTCGGGGCCTGTGGCGGCGCAGGGGGGCCAGGGCGGTGGGCAGCAGGCGGCGTCCGATGGCAAGGAGCTGTTGTTGCCGGCGTGTGCGGCTGGTGGGGGTCAGGCGCCGGAGGCGGGGACGATCAAGTTCGCCATGTGCCCGGATCATTTGACTATCCAGAGCGCGACGACGGCGTCGGACATCACGTTCTATCCGGCGTTCAGCCCTGATCGCCACGACTATGTGGTGCATGTGGCCGACGGTGTGTCGGAGGTGCGGTTGAAGATGGGGCAGTTCTCTTGGCCCTTGTTCACCCGGGGCAGCGAGGGACCGAAACTGTGGCCAGGCTGGACGTATGTATCGGTGGAAGCTGACGCCGATCGGCACGGTGGACTACGACGCCGATGACGACGGCTTGGTGGAGGTGTCGAGTTTGGCGCAGCTCGACGCGGTGCGCTGGGACGCCAACGGCGACGGCTACAGCGACCACGGCGGCCCGCTTCATGCGGGATTCCCGAACGCGCTTTTGGGGATGGGCTGTCCGACGTCGGGGTGTGTGGGCTATGAGCTTGCTGCGGATCTGGATTTCGACACCAACGCCAGCGGCGGGGCCGATGATGGCGACGACTATTGGAACAGCGGCCACGGGTGGGTGCCGATCGGGGCGAACACCCTGCACTACAGCGGCGTGTTCGAGGGCAACGGGCACGTGATCTCGAACCTGTTCATCGACTCCAACCGCGACACGCAGTCGCTCGCCACCGAATACGCCAAGGTTGAAAGCTGGACCACCGACAAAAGCCTCAGGTCCATCCATCTGGGGCTGTTCGAGGAGCTCGCCGGGGGCGGCGCGATCCGCAACGTCGGCCTCGCCGACATCAGCGTCGCCCGCAACTTCACCTGCCTCTCAAGCCAGCGGTACCGCTGCGCCGACGGGTTCGTGGGAGGTCTGGTGGGGGTGAGCGCCGGCGCCATCAGCGGAAGCTGGGTGAGCGGCGCGGTGTCGAACACCATCACCAACGGCGCCGACTCCCGCATGTCACAGGCGGCGGTGGCCGGTGGTCTGGTGGGCTATGCGCACGGTTCCAGCGTGATCGCGGCCAGCTACTCGGCGGCCAGCGTGGTGGCCAACCACACGCCCAAGAGCTCGGTCGGCAGCCAGGTAGGCGGGCTGGCGGGCGCCAACGACGGCACCATCGTCGCCGCCTATGCCACCGGCGCGGTCCAGTCCAACCTCGACACCTCCTTGTCGCTGGCGGGCCACTTGCTGGGCGGGCTGGTCGGGCGCAACGGCGGGACGATCACCGCGAGCTACGCCACCGGGGCTGTGCCGGAGGGCTTCGAGCGCAGCGGCCTAGTCGGCCACAACGCCGGCCGGGTTACCGACAGCTACTGGGACACCGGCGGCGCGCCCACGCGCTACATCGTCCACCTCAAGCCCGAGGACGGCAAAAAGGGCAGCGGCAAGACCAAAGACCCCAAGGCGAAGAAGACCAAGGTCACCTTCAAGAACCTGAAACCGGGCACCACCTACAACGTGTGGGTGCGCGCCCAGAACCAAGCAGGCAAAGGCGACCGCCTCAGCGACACCATCACCCTGCCCGAGGAGTAGACCCCGGGAGGGACACCGTGAGTGAGGTTTGTGAGGGCGGCGCGGTGGGGGTGGGATGTGCTGCTGGCGCTTTTATTTCCCCTCGTAGAGGCGGGGGAGGTCGATGAGCTCTAGGTCGGGGCGGGTTTGGGCGGCGGCGACCAGGTCGGGGGTGAAGCCTCGGGCGGAGAACAGGAGGCGCTTGGCGGTGGGCGAGAGCGTGACTCCGGAGCGGCCGGCCAAAAGGTCGGCGAGGTCGTCGAGGCGGGCCAGGGAGTCGGTGCCGAGCTGGTGGGACTTGGCCTCCCCGATGAGCTGGATGGCCTTGGTTCTGCTGTTCTGGGGGCCGTGGCGGAGCGCGACCACGTCCAGCTCGAAGGACTGCCGTTGCCGCCGGTCGTGAACTTGCACGGAGGCTGACCTGTCGGCAGGGGCGCCCAGGGTCTCCTCTGAGGCGTAGCGGTCTGCCCACAGGCGGCACATCGACTCGAAATGGGGGCCGACGATCTGTGAGCGGTAGGTGGCCTCGGCGTCGGCCCACACCTCGGGTGCTTGGCGGTCTTCCAGCCGGGCGCGGTGGCGCCGGTTGATCAGGTGGTGGAAGCGCACGATCGGGTCGGCCACCCGGTAGACCGGCCGCCGGTCGGCCAGCAGGTCGTCGTGGCGGACGACGAATCCGGCGGTGGTCATCACCTTGAGGTGATGGCTGATGTCGTTGGACGTCCTGGCGAGCGCCTCGGCGATCTTCGACGGCGACGTCCGCCCGTCGGCCACCGCTTGGAGCAGGGAGTAGTAGGCGGCCTCGTCGGTGACCCGGGGGTCTTCTCTGAGCAGATAGTCGTCTTCGCGGAACAAGACGTGGGACGGGTTCAACACCGTGGCGGCCAGCCACTCGGGCAAGTCCTCGGGGCGGTGCGGGACTCCGACGTCCGCGGTCAGGTCCTTGTAGCCCGCGGCCCCTCCCACCACGGTGTCCACCGCGAACGCCGCGCCCAGGTCTTGGATCTCCCAATAGCCGCGGGCCTGCCGGTAGTCGAATGGCGCCAGCGCCAAGTCGAGCGTCGCCCGGCCCCGCAGCGGCGACGTCCCGCTCAAGATCTGGGTCATCGCCGACATGGCCGACCCGCACAACACAATGCTCACCGGCGCTGTCCACCTCTCGGCCAAGGCCCCCGCCGCGGCCTCGTCCATCACCGCCTGCACCGCCGAGTCCAACTCGGGGCTGTTCTGTCGGAGGTAGGGGTACTCGTCGATCACCAACAGCTGCGGTTGCCCCCCCCTGCTGCCCAGCACGCTCACCGCCTGCTCCACGGCGTCGCTCCAGTCTCGGAACGGCTGGGGCGGCGCCCACTGAAGCTGTCGGCTGAGGCTGGTGGCGAACCGGTCCAGCGCAGGCCTGCGCTCCTCCCGCAGCGCCAAGTGGTACACCCCGCCCGTCGCCTCCACCAGACGGCGCAGCAGATAGCTCTTGCCATAGCGGCGCCGGCCGTACACGATGCCCAACCGAAGCCCGGGCCGCGGCGACATCACAAAACGCGACAGGTCCTCCCACTCCAACTCTCGGTTGTAGAGACTCCCTGGCCTAACCGGCGCAGCCACTAGCCCTCCAAATTGGTAAATTCACTTAATACAACTGCACTTATTGTAAATGCAATTTACCTAGATGGCAACAGAGGGTCGGCTCAGGGGAAGATTGACCCACTCTACCGCCGGCGGTCGCGTCCGCCAAGCAGCGTCTTTTTGGGGTGTGTAATGTGTGGTGGGGGTGGTCATATGCGGTTTTTGCGGATGATTCGCTGTATGCGGACGGCTGTCTGGTTGGTGGCGGTGTTGGCGGTTTTGGGGGCGGTGCTGGCTTCCGGGTCGGCGTCGGCGGAGGATCGTTTTTCTGCGACTTGGACCTATGTTGAAGGCGAGGAGCCGCAGGGGGTGTTCGTGGGCAATGAGCTGTATTTGCCGCCGTGTGTGCCCGATGCGGGCCGGGCGGCGACGGCGGAGGCCGGGGTGGTCAAGTTTGTGATGTGCCCGGATCATCTGCAGATCGAGAGCGTGGCGACGTCGTCGGACATCACGTTCTATCCGGAGTTCAGCCCGGATCGGCACAGCTATGTGGTGCATGTGGCCGACAGCGTGTCGGAGGTGAGGTTCGACCCGATCTTCAGGACCTCATACCCGGGTACGTTTGCCCATACCTGGCCCGGCTTCGCCTACGCGATGGTGGGCAGCAGCTCGTCAGGAAACAACATCGGAAAGAAGTTTTCGGCGAGCGTGAAGATGAGTCCGGGGGTGACGACGTTGGAGATCGGGGTGAATCAGTGGTTCATGCGGTATGGCAAGTCGCAGGCCGAGTACGACCGCCGCAACGGCGGACCCACCAAGTATGGAAGCTGGACGCGCGACAGCGGCAAGATCGCGCGCACCAGGTACAAGCTTGAGCTGGTGTGGAAGTCGCCCGACACGCCGCTGGTCGCCCCGGCCGAGGTGACGCCGATCGGGACGGTGGACTACGACACCGACGACGACGGCCTGATCGAGGTGTCCACTTTGGCGCAGCTCGAGGCGGTGCGGTGGGACGCCGACGGCGACGGCTACAGCGATCACGGCGGGCCGCTGCATGTCGGGTTCCCGAACGCGCTGGCCCAGATGGGCTGTCCGTCGTCGGGCTGTGTGGGCTATGAGCTGGCCGGCGACCTGGACTTCGACACCAACGCCAGCGGCGATGCCGACGAGGGCGACGACTTTTGGAACAGCGGCCACGGGTGGGTGCCGATCGGGGCGGACACCGATCATTTCAGCGGCGTGTTCGAGGGCAACGGGCACACCATCAGCAACCTGTTCATCAACTCCGACGACGTCACCGTGTCGCCGGCCACCGGCTATTACCGGGTGGACGGGTCGGGCCGCTATATCGAGCAGCGGTCGATCCATCTGGGCCTGTTCGAGGAGTTGGCCCGCGGCGGGGTGATCCGCAACGTCGGGCTCGCCGACGTCAGCGTGACCCGCACCTTCCCGTGCATGTATACCCCACATCCTCTGGCGGGCGACCTCTGTGTCGAGGGCCGCGTCGGCGGACTGGTGGGGGTGAGCGCGGGCACGATCCGGGGAAGCTGGGTGACCGGGACGGTGTCGAACACCATCACCCAAAGCACCGGATTGAACAAGGACCTTCCCGCGGTGGTCGGCGGGCTGGTCGGCCAGGCGCACTCCTCGAGCGTGATAGCGGCCAGCTTCGCCTCAGCCGACGTGTCGGCCGATATGGACCCCTGGAACGGTGGCCCCGGCAACCGGGTCGGAGGGCTGGTCGGGATCAACGCGGGCGCGATCACCGCCTCCTACGCCACCGGCACCGCCCACTCCGGTATCAACGACCGCGTGCAGCTGGGTGTGTATTCAAAGTCCTTTGCCGGCGGGCTGGTAGGCCACAACAGCGGGTCGATCACCGCGAGCTACGTGTCGAACACCGTGTCGGGAGGCGTCAACCATCCGATGGTGGGGCGCACGGCGGGCGCGTCGCGAGTGCATGAGAGCTACTGGGACGCGGGCGATTCGTCCGGTTGGCACAGCTACTCGAAGGGCAGCGGCTTCAGCTCGGCCGAGTTGCAGGCGCCGACGGACTACACCGGCATCTACGCCAACTGGAACGTGGACCTCGATAGCGACGGCTCAGCGGACGACCCGTGGGACTTCGGCACCTCCAGCGACTACCCGAAGCTCAACGGGGTGGGCCCGGGATCCAACCAGCAGGTGGGCTCGGGTGCCGACCAGCAGAAACAGCAGAAGCAAAAGAGGCAGCCGCAGGCGTCGGGCGAGGTTCCCGGCCCGGTGACGGCGTTGGCGCTCACCGCCACCTCCAACACCGTGACGGTGAGCTGGCAGCCCCCCGAGGTCGGCGGCGCGCCCAAGCGCTACATCGTCCACCTCAAGCCCGAGGGCGGAAAGAAGGGCAGCGGCAAGACCAAAGACCCCAAAGCCAAAAAGACCAGGGTCACCTTCAAGAACCTGAAACCCGGCACCACCTACAACGTGTGGGTGCGCGCCCAGAACCAACACGGCAAAAGCGACCGCCTCAGCGACACCATCACCCTGGGTTAGAGCTACGGGTGTGCGCTGTGTGTGGTGGTGATGGGTCTGGGAATCCTCGTCCGCGTCGGGATCGTCGCTGCTGCCGCCATAGAACTGCGACTCCTCATTGTTCTCGACTTATTCGGGAGTAAGGGTCACAGAGGCCTCGGGCGACCAGGGACCTGTTCCGTGGGCGTTCGCGGCGGCGACGCGCACCTTGTAGGACCCGTCGCTGAGCCCGAACACCACCGCTCGCATCGTGGATCCGTCTTCGTTCTGCACGCGGGAGGGGTATACGAGCAGCGATGCCTGGTCGGGAACCGAGTCGGCGGCAAAGGAGGGGTAGACGGCGTCCTCGGCCCGCAACTGCACCACATAGCCGGTGGCGTCGTCCACATCGTCCCAGTCCAGCAGGGCTATGCCGGATGCCGGGAACGCCCGGGCGGAGATCTGCGGCGCCGCGGGAGCCAGGTCGCCCGCTTCCACTTCCACGGTGAACGTTGCGCTGTCGGAGACGCCGTTGCGGTCGGTCACGGTGTAGGTGACCTGCGTTTGGCCGGCGAGCGTCGGGGTGCCCGACAGGGTCCGGGTGCGGGAGTTGAACCCCAGGCCGGGTATCTCCGGTTCCATCCGGTAGCGCAGCCACACAATTCGCTTCGACCCTCCGGTGGCCTCGGGCAGTTCGATCGACACCGGCTGGCCCACCGTGACGGTCTTGTCGGCGATGTCGGGCAGCGTCGGCGGCGCTGACACCGTGATACTGCCGTATGCCACCGCTCGGGCGCCGTTGCGGTCCTCGGCCCAATAGACCAGCGCATAGGACTGCCCGGCCTCGGGCGCCTCGTTGCCGGTGCCGCTGGTGAGCGCCCGCTCAGCCGGGTCATACGACAGGCCCGTGGCGAAATTGCTGATCGGCACCCTCGGCTCCCAGTTGTCCAGCCAATACTCCAGCGGCCCCTCGCCGCCCGAAGCCCTCGGGAACACCACGTTCAACGGGGCCGCCTGCCCCACCGTGTACTCCAAGATGTCGTTGGTGAAAAAGCTCAGACTCGCAGGGTCGAACACCACCGGCGGCAAGACGGTCACCCCGAACTCGAGCGACGCGGTCGCCGCCTCGCCGATCTGGTTCCCGTTGACATCCTCCGCCCTGCCCGTCGCCGTGAACGTTACGGTCACCTCCCCGTCGGTGGCCGCAACAGGAGTGCCCCGGATCACCCGGTCGTTGCCCATGCTCAGCCCCTCAGGCAAGCCCGCAGCAGAGTAGGTGAGCTCGAACCTCGACGTACCCGAAGGCACAACCGGCTCAGCCTCAGGGAGCCGGTCCAAGCCCCCATCGGGTGTGCCCCGGTCAACCCTGGCCCCCACCGTCCAGACACGATCTACCGTCTCCAGCAACGACACCGCATCATCCCCGAAACTCAAGCTCAACGGCGGACCGCTGTCGATTTCATGGCGCAGCAGGATCGGCGCGGTGTTCTCGGTGAGCTGTGACAGCCCGCCGTAGTCGCTGGGCGCCAGGGCCACGTAGAACACCTCCGTCTCGCCGTCGTCGTCGGCGGTGGCGCTGTTGTCGTGCAGCTCGATGATGACGGTGCGCTTGTCACCCGCGCCGGCAGAACCTTCCCAGTCGAACTTCTCGTAGCCCCAGATGCGGTACACGCGGCGCGAGCCGCCCGAGAACAGCTCGCCGTAGCCGTGGTTGAAGCCGTCGCGTTCCGGCGTCTGCATGCCGAGCGTGAGGTCCTTGCTGTATGCGGGGTCGACATCGGCGATGACCGGGTCCTCGCTCACGAGTGCCCGCATCTCGTCGATGGCGCTGTGGAGCACCGCCACCACCGGCCACAGCTGAGACGTGCTGGAGGTGTTGGTGAGTGTGCACTCCATGTCGGTGCCCTCCTCGGCTTCGGCCGGACAGGAGAGCACGAAGTCGTAGAGCGTGACGTTGACCGTCGTGGCGTCGCCGATGTCGCTGCGCACGATGTTGATCGGATGCGCGGCGACGGTGCCGTTTTCCGCGGTCACCGTCAGCGTCACCGAGGTGGTGCCGACGCCGAGCGGCACCGAAGCGCTCTGCTCGCCGCTCGTCATCGCGAGGCTGGTGACGCCGCCCGCGGCGAGCACCACGCTGCTGCTGTCGTACGTGGCGGCGATGGTCATGGCGGCGCGCTGGTGGGCCGTCTCGGCGGTCAGCGTCGCCTCGGTCACCTGGTAGCCGACGTTGACAGTCTGCGCGGCTGTACTGGTCGGCGACAGGGTGTGCTGGCTGCCGCCCGCAGTGACCGAGAGGCTGGTCAACGACGCGTTCGAGCTTCTGGCGTCGTACTCGGTGATCGTCACCGCCGCCTTGTTGGTGGACAGCAGGCCGACGCCGCGGCTGCCGTCAGGCCCCAGCGCCACGTAGAAGCGCTCGGCGCCCTCTTGCAGGGCGTCGTCGGGGATCGCGATGTTCACCGTGCGGGCATTGGCGGACGGCGAGGACGTCGACTCTTGGGTGGTGTCCGGGGCGGCGTCGGCGCTGCCGCTCCAGTCGAAACGCGAGTAGCCGACCAATGTGTCGCCGATCCACTCGACGCCGCTGTCGAGCGCGGCTGCCGGCTGGCGTGCAGCGAAGGCTGCGTCGATGGGGCTGCCCACCACGAGCGCCCGGTCGGTGTCGTCGGACAGGTGCAAGATCGCGACCACCGGCCACGCCTCGGCGGTGGCGGAGGTGTTCGTGAGGGTGCAGGCCAGCGTCCCGCCCTCAGCAACCGTGGCATCGCAGGTGAGGGTGAAGTCGCCTTGGGTGACCGTGACCGTCGAGTCGCCGCTGGCCGGCCAGCCCAGAACAATCAGCGTCAGGGCGGCGAGGAGAACCAGCGCGCCGAGGCTGGTCAGCCAGGCTGTCGACCGTTGATGTGAGTGCGTCGGCATGGGTTACCGACACCATATACCATGTGAGCCAGCATGTGGGATAGTGTGAAACAGCATGAGTGCCGCATGAAATTGCGGCGCAAAGGGGTGGTGGTGCTGTGTATAGCGGGCCTGCTGGCGACGGCCTCGGCGGGCGGTTCGGCTGGCGCGACGGGTGGCGGGTACCAGCCTGCGGCGGGTATTGCCGACGCTGTGTACTCGGTGCCGTTCTACGGCCGCCTGTGGAGCGATCAAGTCAATGACCGGGTCTTGTCGCCCCAGGCGGCGGCCACCCAAAGCGCCAACTACTTCGCGCAGGTCGCCGTGACCGAGCGCGACGGCAGCGCCCTGGACCTGTCGTTCGCCGTGGAGGGCCAGACGGACGCGTCGGAGTACCAAACCTGCCATCCCGACGAGGGATGCACCGACGTGACCGTGCGGGCCACCCCCGACGGGCTGCTGTACCTGCACACCGAGCGCGACAGCCCGGCCGGCCGGGTGTACTACACCCATCTGGGCGGATTCGCGAGCCGAGCGGTGGAGCTGTCGGCGGCCGACGCCGACTCGGGCCTGAAGGTGTACCGGGAGGTGGCGGTGGATCGGTCGCCAGCCGTTGCAGGCTGCGCCGACTACGGCGACGATACGCCCGAGGCGTTCACCTGCCTGTTCCTGCGCCAACTGCTGCCGGCGGGCCAGGCCGCCTCCGCCGACGAGGCGGCGCTGCGCGCCAAGCTGCCCAAACTGGTGCAGGACAGCTCCAACTACCGGCTGGTGTTCGCCGAGGAGTTCAACGGCACCCCGCCCCCAGCCGACGCCAACGGCTGCCGCGACGGCCTGTCCACCCTCGACCCGGGCGTATGGAACTACTTCAACGCCTGCTCCAACGTCGACTCGCGGGGCGAGCCGTGCGGCAACGTCGGCAGCGGCGGCTACACCATGGCTGAGGCGGGGACATGCACGCCGGGAGTAGCGGGACCGTTCGCCTCCTCAGATCTCAACACGTCAGGCCTTCTTCACATGAAGTACGGCTATATCGAGATCGAATACACGTTCAACATCGACCAATGGCGGTGGATCTACTACAACTACACGACCCTGCTGAACCTGCGAGGTCACAGACTGCATGAGCTGCGCGACCAGTACGGGGTGGAGATAGAGAGCTGGGAAGACCATCTCAAGCACTCCGGGGTCGAGCTGGACATCTTCGAGTTCTCCGGCGGTTACGACCTTGGCTATCAAAATTTCGACGTTGCCCATCAATACGCCAATTGGGCCGTCAGAGACCTTCCCGAGACACTGCTGCCGCTCCAGGCCCAAAAGTGGGTCGACTTCTGCGCAATCGACGGCGGGCAGGGCATCGTGGCGAATCCTGGCGCTATCGGCAATCGCTGCGAGAGCACCGACAGCTTCACCGTGACCAGGGGGATTGAATGGACCCCGCGCGGCTACCGCACCTACATCTGGGTACACGGTCTCCAGGATGGGCTGACGCTGATCCCCAAGGACAAGATCGGCATCCAGCAGCTCCGGGACGGCAAAGTCAGAAAGGCAAAGAAGACTAGGAATCAGTTCTTCGAGAACTTGGTTCCCGGCGACGCCAGCACGCTGCTCGAAAAGGCCGGCGTTGCTCACGTGCCGCTACCGCTGCACCTCAGCACTTGGGGTTTCATGCTCCCAGATCGGCACCCATACATTCGCCAGCGCATGACGGTCGACTATGTGCGGGTGTGGCAGCCCGAGAACCACTACACCGACATGGAGCCGGTGTACCAGTGAGCAGCCGCACCGCTCTCCGACCTCGCTCCAGCGGGCCGCCTCGTCGGATGCGTCGGCGCCGTGGGGGTCTGGCGGTGCTGTGCGCGGCAGCCGTGGCGGCGACGACCATGGCGGGCAGCACAGCCGGCGCAACGGGGCCCACCTACCAGCCGGCGGCAGGCTTCGCCGACGCCGGGTACTCCGTGCCGCACTACGCCCATGTCTGGAGCGACCTTGTGGGCCGCAAGGCGGAGTCGTCCCAATCGGTGAGCTACGGGATGGACTACCTGGCGCAGGTCGCCATGGTCGAGCGCGACGGGAGCGGCCTGGATCTGTCGTTCGCCGTGGAAGGCCAGGCCGGGCCGTCGTTTCAGAACTGCCATCCTGATCACGGGTGTACCGACGCCATGATCGGGGTCACGTCGGAGGGCCTGCTGTATCTGAGGGATCGATGGCTCGATGCCAGCAAGAACCGGGCGTATCTCGGAGAGTTCGCGAGCCGCGCGGTAGAGCTGTCGGCAACCGACGCTGACTCGGGCCTGAAGGTGTACCGGGAAGTGGCGGTGGACCCGCCCGCGGAGGCGGCGGGTTGCGAGGACTACGGCGACGATACGCCCGAGGCGTTCACCTGCCTGTTCCTGCGCCAACTGCTGCCGGCGGGCCAGGCCGCCTCCGCCGACGAGGCAGCGCTGCGCGCCAAGCTGCCCAAACTGGTGCAGGACAGCTCCAACTACCGGCTGGTGTTCGCCGAGGAGTTCAACGGCACCCCGCCCCCAGCCGACGCCAATGGCTGCCGCGACGGCCTGTCCACCCTCGACGCGGCGGTGTGGAACTACCCCAATACCTGCAACAACGTCGACTCCCGGGGCGAGCCGTGCGGCAACGTCGCTGACGGCGGTTTCACCATGGGTGTCGCGGGCACCTGCCCGTCTGCGGGATTCATCATCCACACCGGCGGACACCTCCACATGAAATACGGCTACATCGAGTTCAAATACACCGTCAACATGGACCACTGGCAAGCGGTGTACGACAACTTCAATCTGATCCTGCACGCCGGAGGCTCACGACTTCCGTACCAGCGCGAACGGTACGGCATCGAAGCGAACGACTGGGAGGACCATCTCAAGACCACCGAGGTCGAAATCGACATATTCGAACACTCCAACGGCAACGAGTCGACGGGCACACATGCCAACTGGCAACGCTTCGACTCTGAACTGACGCCTCTCAGCACCACAAAACGGGTCCGCTTCTGCCGCAGAGATCATGATTTGTCCGAGTTTGCGGTGGCTGAGGGTCATCGCTTCTGCCACGACCGAGATTCCTTCACCGTGACTCGCGGGTTCGAATGGACCCCC
The DNA here is from genome assembly GCF_965204015.1 of Candidatus Poriferisocius sp. Classification (GTDB taxonomy): domain Bacteria; phylum Actinomycetota; class Acidimicrobiia; order Acidimicrobiales; family Bin134; genus Poriferisocius. Next base: position 1,241,341 of record NZ_OZ241965.1, read on the forward strand.
CGCGGCTACCGCACCTTCATCAAGATCGACGGCACCCACAATGACCTCGTGCTTGCCCCCCAGAACAGGATCTACATCGAGCGCCACCATACCGACGGCTCAGTTCGCGTCAGGGGCGACGACCCAGCCGCAGATCAGTACTTCGAGTACCTCGTGCCCGGCGACAACGGCTCGCTGCTCGAGCTGGCCGGCGTCGGCCATGTTCCGCTGCCGCTGAACGTGAACGTGTGGTCGTTCCTGGATGCCGACAAGCACCCCTACATACGCCGTCGGATGACGTTCGACTACGTCAGGGTGTGGCAGCCCGAGAACCACTACGCCGACATGGAGCCGGTGTACCAGTGAGCGCCGCGTCGCTCCAGGCGGCTTCGCGCCGACCGCCGGGTCGCCGGACGAGCCGGCGCCGTGCGAGTGTGGCGGTGCTGTGCGCGGCAGCCGTGGCGGCGACGACCCTGGCGGGCAGCACGGCCGGCGCGACGGGCGGCGGTTCGGCCGGCGGGTTCCAGCCTGCGGCGGGCTTCACCGACGCTGAGTATTCGGTGCCGTTCTACGGCCGCCTGTGGAGCGATCACATCTATGACCGGGTCTTGTCGCCCCAGGCGGCGGCCACCCACAGCGCGAACTACTTCGCGCAGGTTGCCGTGACCGAGCGCGACGGCAGCGCCCTGGACCTGTCGTTCGCCGTGGAAGGGCAGTCGGACGCGTCGGAGTACCAAACCTGCCATCCCGACGAGGGATGCACCGACGTGACCGTGCGAGCCACCCCCGACGGACTGCTGTACCTGCACACCGAGCGCGACAGCCCAGCCGGCCGGGTGTACTACACCCATCTGGGCGGATTCGCGAGCCGAGCCGTGGAGCTGTCGGCGGCCGACGCCGATTCGGGCTTGAAGGTGTACCGGGAGGTGGCGGTGGAACCGTCGCCGGAGGCGGCGGGTTGCGAGGACTACGGCGACGACACGCCCGAGGCGTTCACCTGCCTGTTCCTGCGCCAACTGCTGCCGGCGGGCCAGGCCGCCTCCGCCGACGAGGCGGCGCTGCGCGCCAAGCTGCCCAAACTGGTGCAGGACAGCTCCAACTACCGGCTGGTGTTCGCCGAGGAGTTCAACGGCACCCCGCCCCCAGCCGACGCCAACGGCTGCCGCGACGGCCTGTCCACCCTCGACGCGGACGTGTGGAACTACTTCAACGCCTGCGACAACGTCGACTCCCGGGGCGAGCCGTGCGGCAACATCGGCAGCGGCGGCTACACCATGGCCGCCACGGGGACATGCAAGCCGGGGGTGGCGGGCCCGTTCGTCTCCGCGAACATCGACACGGCGGGCTTGCTGCATATGAAGTACGGCTACCTAGAGGCCAAATACACCTTCAATATGGATCAGTGGCATAGCGTGTACCACAACTACACGATGCTCCTGAACCTCCGGGGCCACAAGCTGTATAATCTGCGCGACAAATACGAGGTCGAGATAGAGAACTGGGAAGACCACCTCAAGCACTCCGGAGTCGAGGTCGACATATTCGAGCTTCCCGGCCACTTCGATGTGGCGCACCAATACGCCAACTGGGCCATCAGAGAGAAACCTGACATCCTCAAGCCAATTCAAAGCCAGAAGTGGACCGACTTCTGCAGATACGACGGCGGGTCGGGGGTCGTGCGGAATAGGTTCGCTCCGAACAACCGCTGCAAAAGCACCGACAGCTTCACCGTGACCAGAGGGATCGAGTGGACCCCGCGCGGCTACCGCACTTACATATGGGTACACGGCCTCACGAACGGGATGACCCTGATGCCCAAGAAGAAAATGTACATCCGGCAGATCCGAAACGGCCTCACCAAAGGAGTGGGGTGGCCGGACAAGGATCAGTTCTTTGAATTCCTGATTCCCGGCGACGCCAGCTCGCTGCTTGAAATGGTCGCCGTGGCCCACGCGCCGCTGCCGTTGCACCTCAACACGTGGAGCTACATGCTCCCAGATCGGCACCCCTACATACGCCGTCGGATGACGTTTGACTACGTCAGGGTGTGGCAGCCCGAGAACCACTACGCCGACATGGAGCCGGTGTACCAGTGAGCCCTGCGTCGCTTCAGGCGGCTTCGCGCCGACCGCCGGGTCGCCGGATGAGCCGGCGCCGTGCGAGTGTGGCGGTGCTGTGCGCGGCAGCCGTGCTGGCGGCTGCCCTGGCGGGCAGCACGGCTGGCGCGACGGGCGGCGGTTCGGCTGGCGCGTACCAGCCTGCGGCGGGCTTCACCGACACGGAGTACTCGGTGCCGTTCTACGGCACGTTGTGGGACGACAACGACCCGATCCTCACGCCTGCGGCGGTGGCCACCAACGGGGCGAGCTATTTCGCGCAGGTGGCCATGGCCGGGCGCGACGCGAGTTCCTTGGATTTGTCGTTCGCGGTGGAAGGCCAGTCGGCAGGCCCGCTGCATCAGGCCTGCGAACCCGATGAAGGCTGCAACGAGGTCACGGTGCAGGTCACGCCGGAGGGGGTGCTGTATCTCTACTGGCCCGAGGGCAGTCAGGAAGTCACGGTAAAGAATGCATACTTGGGGGGGTTCGCGTCTCGCGCGGTGGAGTTGTCGGCGGCCGACGCGGACTCGGGCCTGAAGGTGTACCGGGAGGTGGCGGTGGACCCGCCCGCGGAGGCGGCAGATTGCGAGGACTACGACGGCGGCACGCCGGAGGCGTTCACGTGCCTGTTCCTGCGCGAGCTGTTGCCGCCGGGGCAGGCCGCCGCGGCCGACGAGGCGGCGCTGCGCGCCAAGCTGCCCAAACTGGTACAGGACAGCGCCAACTACCGGTTGGTGTTCGCCGAGGAGTTCAACGGCACCCCTCCGTCGGCTGACGCAAACGGCTGCCGCGACGGGATGTCCACCCTCGATCCTGCGGTGTGGAACTACCACAACGCCTGCGACAACGTCGACTCCAGGGGCGAGCCGTGCGGCAACGTGGGCGACGGCGGCTTCACCATGGGCATCTTCTCATCATGCGGGTTCGGCCCGGTTGCCGGATTTCTGCTGGGAACTCGCGGCCATCTGCATATGAAATACGGCTACATCGAGACCCAGTACACCTTCAATATCGACCAATGGCGGGACGTCTACCAGAACTACAACATGATCCTGAATGTGGCGAGCGGCGGGCTGCACTACCTGCGCGACCAGTACGGGGTGGAGGTAGAGAGCTGGGAGGACTACCTGAAGTCATCTCAAGTCGAGATCGACATCTTCGAGTCCCCTAGCAGTCCGAGCGCCTACAGGCAGTTCGATATCGCTCATCAGTACGCCAACTGGTCCGGTGCAGACAACCCGACCCACTTGAAGCCGATCCGTACGCTCAAGTACACCCAGTACTGCGCCAGACCGGCCTTTTTTTGGCAGCGAGGGATCGTCTACAACCCCAATGGCAGATGCAGCGACACGGACACGTTCACGGTGACCAAGGGTCTGGAATGGACTCCGCGCGGCTACCGCACCTACATATGGGTACACGGCCTCCAGAATGGGCTGACGCTGCTGCCCAAAAACCAGATCACCGTTCAGCAGAAGTCCCGAGGCACGGCCCTCGTTCTGGGCCGAAACATCAAGAATCGATTCTTCGAGAACCTCGTCCCCGGCGATAACAGCACGCTGCTCGAACAGGTGGCCGTCTCGCACATACCGATGCCGATCTTCCTGAACGTCTGGGGCTGGCTGGTGCGGCCCCAGGAGGGCGAGTTGGCCAAGCACCCCTACATTCGCAAGCGCATGACGTTCGACTACGTCAGGGTGTGGCAGCCCGAGAACCACTACGCCGACATGGAGCCGGTATACCAGTGAGCAGCCGCTCAATCACGTTGACTGAACATCCGAGCGTCGCGCGGCCCAAGAGATAGTAATGGACAAGCTGCAGAAGGGGGGGGGGATGAATGAGGAGGTGCGTGGGCTCGTGTCCCGGATGAGCGAGGCCAGCTTGCTCATCAATCAGAACCTGGACCGCGACGAGGTGCTCCAGGCCGTCTTGGACGCCATCCGGATGCTGACCGGAGCCCGCAGCGGAGCGATGGCCCTGTTCGACCCCGAGAGCGGCGAGCAGGAGCTTTTATTCACCGGGCTGACGTCGGAGCAGACCAAGCAGTCGGTGAGCATCCCGCGGAGCCGGGAGGTGTTCGAGGCTCTGACCGACCCCTCCGAGGCCATGAGGATCCCCGACATCAAAGAGCACCTCCACCGCCAGGGCTTCACCCTGTGGTCCCCCGTCAAACAGGCAGACAAGGTGGCCTCCATGTCGGCACCCCTGGCTCACCAGGATCGCTACATGGGCCATGTCTTCGTGGCCAACAAAAGCGGCGGCGGGCAGTTCACCGAGACCGACGAGGAGATCTTGGTGATGTTCACCGCCCAAGCGGCTCTGGTCATCGGCAACGCCAACTCGCGCCGCAGCGAGCAGGAGGCCAAGGCGAGTCTGGAGTTCATGGCCGAAACCTCGCCGGCGGGCGTCGCCATCCTGGACGCCCAGACGGGCGTCATGAAGTGGTCGAACCGGGAGGCATCGCTCATCTTGGACGGCATGTGGAGCAAGGGCCAGTCGTTTCAGGAGCAACTCGACCAGGCGATCTGTGTGCAACCCGACGGCCAGGAGATCTTCCTCAAAGATCTGCCCTGGGTGGAGACGCTCGGCGCCGGGAAACCGGTTCGGGGCGAAGAGATCGCGCTGCGGACCCCCGACGGGCAGATCATCAACGTCTTGCTCAATGCCAACCCGATCCGATCCGAACACGGCCGGATCGACTCTGTCATGGTGGTCTTCCAGGACTTGGCGCCGCTAGAGCAGCAGGAGCGGCTGCGGGCCGAGTTCCTGGCGATGGTAAGCCACGAGCTCAGAGCGCCGCTGGCGGCCGTCAAGGGCTCGGTAACCACACTGCTGGAGTCGGCCAACGTGCTGGGCCCCGTGGAGATGGCCCAGTTCTTCGGCATCATCCGCGACCAGTCAGACCAGATGCACTTTTTGATCAGCGACCTTTTGGACGTGGCCCACATCGAGACGGGCACCCTCCCGGTGGCCCCCGAGCCCGCCGACGTGTACCTGCTGGTGGACGAGGCCCGAACACGGTTCCTCAGCCAGAGCGCGCACAATGCCGTGGAGACAGAACTGGGCGAGGGCCTGCCCCTGGTGATGGCCGACCGGCGGCGCATCCTCCAGGTGCTGGGCAACCTGCTGTCCAACGCCTCCCAGGCTTCGCCCCACGGCCTGCCGATCCGGGTGGCCGCGGCGCTCGACGAGGGCCACGTCGCCATCACCGTCGCCGATCAGGGCAAAGGCGTCTCGCCGGAAGTGCTGCCCGATCTGTTCCGCAAGTACACCCGGAGATCCGACACCCACGGATCGGGCCTGGGGCTCGCCATCTGCAAGGGAATCGTGGAGGCCCACGGAGGCCGCATCCGCGCCCAGAGCAGCGGCCCGAACCTCGGCGCGCAGTTCACCTTCACGCTGCCGGCCGTAGCGGCGCCAACCGCTGGTTCCGCGCCGGATTCCCCGCAATCTCGGCCCGCAGGCCCGAAGGCGGTGCGCGTCTTGGCCGTGGACGACGATCCCCAAGCGCTGCGCTACGTCCGAGACATCCTCACCAAAGAGGGCTACGCGCCCATCTCGACCAGCGATCCCGCCGACGTGCCCCGCCTCGTCGCCTGGGAGAAACCGCATCTGGCGCTGTTAGACCTGGTGATGCCGGGCACCGACGGCATCGAGCTGATGAACGCCGTCCGCAAGACCGCGGACATCCCGGTCATAATCATGTCCGCCTACGGCCAAGACAACGCCGCCGCCACGGCCCTGAACATGGGGGCCGCCGACTACCTGGTCAAGCCCTTCTCGGCTACCGAGCTGGATGCCCGGATCAGAGCCGCCCTGCGCAAGGCGGTGGATCCCTTCTCCGACGAGCCGACAGAACCCTACGAAGCCGCGGGATTGCACATCGACTACGCCCGGCGCCGGGCCACCCTCGACGGCAAACCGGTGGAGCTGACCGCCACGGAGTACGCGGTGCTCTACGAACTCGCCGCCCATGCCCCCAGGGTGCTGACCCACAGTGTGCTGCTCCAGCGGGTTTGGGGGCCAGAGAGAGTGGGCGAGTCCCAGCCGCTGCGCGACATCGTCAAGAGGCTCCGCAGCAAACTAGGCGACGACGCCAACAACCCCAAGTACATCTTCACCGAGCCCCGTGTCGGCTATTGGATGGCTGAGCAGTAGGAAACGGCAGGCTTTTCTCCCATTAGGGTTGGGGGGCGGGCAGGGTGATGGTGGCGTGGGTGCGCTCGCCTTTGCCGAGGGCGTTTTGCGCTCGCACCCAAACTTGGTAGGTGGTTCCCGGCTCGAGGTTCTTGAAGGTCACCTGTGTCTTGTTGGCTTTGGGCCGTTTGGTTTTGCCACTGCCGTGGTCGCCGCCCTCGGGCTTGAGGTGCACGATGTAGCGGGTGGGGGCGGTGCCGTCGGTGGGCGCGGTCCAGCTCACTTGAACGCCGCTGTTGTTGGTGGCGGTGAGGGTGAGGTCGGAGACCGCGCCGGGAGTGAGCACGATCTGCTCTTCCACAACGTGCTCGTCGGTCGGCGGGGTGAACTCCTCGGGGAGGGGTTCCTCGTCGGCGGGGGGATCGTCACCTTGGTCGTCGCCCTCATCGTCGGCGCTGCCGCCCTGGTACTGCTGCGGTTGCTGTTGCTGGGCGGCGGGTGCTTCTTCGACGGTCACGGTGAAGGTGTCGGTCACGATCCCGCCGTTCTCGTCGTTGGCGGTGACGGTGAGCTCGGCGGTGCCCCGTCCCGTCGCCAGCACCCAGATCTCCGGCGACGGGGTGTGCTGGATCAACCCCACCGACACGTCGTCGTCGGACGACTCTGCGGTGATCGTGAGCCGGTCGCCGTCGGCGTCGGCGAACACCCCGGACAGATCGACCGTCGCGTCGCCCCCCACGAGCAGCGGCCCCACGTCCGCGATGGCCGATGCGACCGTAGGAGCGTTGTTGGGCCTGTTCGGCTCGGAATCGCCGGGACGCTCCAACGCGCCCTGTTCGCCCTCGGTGCCTGGCGAGCCCTGGCCCCCGACCCCGCTCTGGCTGCCGTCGTCGCTGCCGTCGTCGACGGTTATGTGTACGCCGCTATAGCTGCCTGGGAGGGTAGACGTGATGACGATGATCGCCTGTTCTGGTGTGTTGTCGCTGTCGTCTAGGGAGGTGATGGCCACGACTTGGGGCTTGTACCAATTTGCGCTGGTGAAGGTAAGGGTTTGCGGGAAAATGGACACGGCTTCTCTGTCCCAGGTGTAGCCGGGCGCGCCGAATTGGGGTCCCAGAGTCGCGGTCATAAAGGTGACGGTGACGGTCGTGCTGCCGGAGAGTGCCTCCAATAGGTTGTAGGTGAAGGTCTGGTTTTCGCCCTCGTCTGAGAAGTGCATTGTGAGGTATTGGCTGGTGCCGCCATTGATGGGGTCGTCCAGCGTTTCTTCTTTGACCGAGTCGCTGACGAGTTTCCCGCCGTAGGTCCCAGTGTCGGTAGACGGGTCTTCCTCGAGAGTGATGGTGACGGTGTCGACGGCTTGGGAACTGCCGTGCGATACCGCCAGCTGGAAGGAGAGGGTTTGGGGCGCGGCGGGCGGCACGAAGTTGGGCTGCTGCGCTGTGGCGCTGGACAGGGTGACGGGTGGTCCGGCTGTCTGGGTCCATTGGTAGGTGGGGGTCTCACCGGAGGACACCGCCGATCGCGAGCCGTCGAGGGTGATCTTGTCTATGCGGCCCGGCACCGTCAGGTCGCCTCCGGCGTCGGCGGTGACGGCGGTCATCTCGACGATTTGGACGCCGTGGTCGATGTTGGATGCGACGATCGCGTAGTGGCGGTTTCCTATTGTGAAGGTGTCGATGCCTGTTGCATCATCGAGCCTGGCGCTGTTGGTGTCGCCGATGTTGGCTTTGGGCACGGGGTTGTAGGGGTTGGTGATGTCGATGATCTGGACGCCGTCGTCGCCGCTAGAGGCCACCGCCGCGTAGTGGCGGCCTCCGATGGTGTGGACGGCCACATGGCCTGGGTTGTCCAGTCTGAGGCTGCCGCTGTCTGCGACGCGGGCGGTGGGGAAGATGTTGTGCGGATCGGTGATGTCGATGATCTGGACTCCGTCGTCGGAATTGCCGGTCACCACCGCAAAGTTGCGGCCCCCGACGCGGTAGATGTCCACGCTCTGCGGCCCTTTCAACTCGAGCTGGTCTGTGTCCGACAGATGGTCGGCGGCGGTGATGTCGTCGGGATCGGTGACGTCGATGATCTGGACTCCGTCGTCTATTTCGGAGACCACCACGGCATAGTGGCGGCCGCCCGTCGGGTAGTGAGCGACGGCACTTGCGCCCTCAAGCTCCAAGTCCCCGCCGTCGGTGATGCTGTCTTTGAGAGCAGCGTTGCCGAGGCCGCGAGGGTCGGTCACATCCACAATCCGAAGGGAACTCGACAAAACTCCGGAGACAGCCGCATACTGCTTGTCTCCCACCCTGTACACGAAGAGGTCTGAGGCGAAGTCCATCTTGCTGCTGTCAACAACATGGGAAAGCTCGTCCAGCCGCCCATTCTCGTGGATGTGGAACGTCTGAATCGCGTCGGAATTGCTCCAAGCCAACACGAAGTAGAGCTCGCCATCGTTGGCGACATAAGAGGTCACCGACTCGCCGCCAACGGCGTTGTTGAAGTTGTTGTTCCCAGATTGCTGCTGCCGGTTCGGGTGGCGCAGCTCGTTGATGCTGGACGGGTCCGAAACGTCCAACAGATGCACACTCTCATTGGCGGAGGCCACCACCGCCAACATCCTGCCCTCATGCGCAAAAGCCTCCACCTGGATTGCTCCGCTCAAATACGTGTAATCGCCGTCAGCCACACTGTCCCGCAACGCGAGGTCCACCGCCGTCTTGCCCACCGACACCTCAGCATTGGGGTCTGCGGATACCGACACGGCGACCGTGTCGGTGGAACTGGCGCTGCCGTGCGTTGCGGTAAGCGTAAAGACGAGCGTCGAGGGCGTGGCCGGCGCCGTGAAGGACGGCCGCTGCGCCGTGGCGCTGGACAGGGTGACGGTTGGCCCGGCTGTCTGGGTCCATTGGTAGGTGGGGGTCTCACCGGAGGAAACGGCCGATCCCGAACCGTCCAAAACGACGGCGCTGCCGGTCCTCGCCGACTGCCCATCTCCGGCGTCGGCGGTGACGGCGGTCATCTCGACGATTTGGACGCCGTTGTCGTCGGTGGATGCGACGATCGCGTAGTGGCGGTTTCCTATCGTGAAGGTGTCGATGCCGAATGCGCCATCGAGCTCTGCGCTGTTGGTGTCGCCGATGTTGGCTTTGGGCACGGGGTTGTAGGGGTTGGTGATGTCGATGATCTGGACGCCGTCGTCCGCTTGGGAGGCCACCGCCGCGTAGTGGCGGCCTCCGATGGTGTGGACGGCCACGCCGCGTGGGTTGTCCAGTCTGAGGCTGCCGCTGTCTGCGACGCGGGCGGTGGGGAAGATGTTGTGCGGATCGGTGATGTCGATGATCTGGACTCCGTCGTCGGAATTGCCGGTCACCGCCGCAAAGTTGCGGCCCCCGACGCGGTAGATGTCCACCTCGTCCGCCCCATCCAACTCGAGCTGGTCTGTGTCCGACAGATGGTCGGCGGCGGTGATGTCGTCGGGATCGGTGACGTCGATGATCTGGACTCCGTCGTCTTCGATGGAGACCACCACGGCGTAGTGGCGGCCGCCCGTCGGGTAGTGAGCGACGCCCGACGCACCATCGAGCTCCAAGTCCCCGCCGTCGGTGATGCTGTCTTTGAGAGCAGCGTTGCCGAGGCCGCGAGGGTCGGTCACATCCACAATCCGAAGGGAGTTCGACAATTTTCCGATGACAGCCGCATACTGCTTGTCTCCCACCTTGTACACGAAGAGGTCTGAGGCGAGGTTCATCTTGCTGCTGTCAACAACATGGGAAAGCTCGTCCAGCCGCCCATTTTCGTGGATGTGGAACGTCTGAATCGCGTCGGAATTGCTCCAAGCCAACACGAAGTAGAGCTCGCCATCGTTGGCGACATAAGAGGTCACCGACTCGCCGCCAATGGCGTTGTTGAAGTTGTTGTTCCCAGATTGCTGCTGCCGGTTCGGGTGGCGCAGCTCGTTGATGCTGGACGGGTCCGAAACGTCCAACAGATGCACACTCTCGTCGGCGGAAGCCACCACCGCCAACGTCCTGCCCTCATGCACAACAACCTCAACATCGGTTGCGCTGGCCAAATACGTGTAATCGCTGTCAGCCACACTGTCCCGCAAAACCAAGTCGATCCCCGGCTCCCCATGGGAACCATTTGCGGCGGCGACCCCTCCGCCGGAGGCAGCAACAACCGTGGCCGCCATGACCACCACTGCAAGCAATAAAGCCGGTACGCGCATGAACATCTCCCTGCACTATGGGTACCGGATAATTTTGCCCGCCACTTTCGTAGATCGAAAGCAATAACCGTATAACTACAGTGGAAATATGCCCTTTGTTCATACAAAATTTCGTGCCGACCACTCAAACGCTAGAGATTCAAGCGCGAACCCCTTCGCCCACCGACAATCGGGCTCGCCATTGGCCCCCCGCTGGAATGATTGGGCTGGAGGGCGATGCCGCGAATGTCGTCGTATTGGAATTTGAGAGCGTCGAAGGCGGCCATCGCTGCGGCTCCCTGTGGGCCGGGCAGGGCGAAGTCTAAGCAGGCCTGGTCCATGGAGAACTCGAAGTCGTCGTCTGTCATAGCGGCGAGCACGGTGTCGTTTTCGGTGACAGCGAGGTGGGTGCCTACGGCTGCGCCGCGGTTGAAGGCGCTGTACCACCACTGCGAGTCGATCTCGGCGACGTGGGCGGAGTAGGAGCTGTTCGCGCCGACGCCTGAGGCGTGGGCGGGCAGGCCGGCGGCGATGCTGGTGCGGGTGTAGCAGTCGAGCTGGTCTCCGGGCCGCAGCAGTCGCAAGAGGTCGCCGACGGCGATTTCGTCGGGGTGGGGGACGGTTCCGTGGTCTTTGGCCAGGCGCCGGAGGGTGCGGATGTGGAGCGGCACCCCCTTGGCGCGCCACAGCGCCGGTGGGGGTGAGGAACTGTTGGTGGCGGGTGCGGGTTGTTGCGGGCATGTTTTGTCCTTTCGAGGTTCGGCGGTCACAGGCCGATGTCGATTGCCGGGGCCGCTAGTGCGGCTTCGGCGGGTGTCGGTAGGGCGCTGTCGATGAGTTGTTGGAGGTCCAAGTCGGCGGCGACGGCGATGTGGTGGGCGGCGAGCACGGCTGCTGTGGGGTCTCCGGCGGTTTGCCGCACGGCGGCGCGGGCGGCGCGGGCTAGCTCGCCATAGGAGCGGGTGCGGTCGAGTTCGGCGATGCGGGCGATGGCCGACCAGGGGTGGGGCAGAGAGTGGCGGACGGTTCGGCGCAGGTCTTCGGGTTGGAGGTCGGCGGGGTCGCAGCCGTCGGGTAATTGCACGGTGCGGGTGTGGACTCCTTGCCCGTCGGCGAGCTCGGCGATGGTGTGGGCTGCTTTTGTCCCGGCCGTGTCGCTGTCGAAGGCGATGGTGAGCAGGCCGGGCTGGCTGCATTGGGCGCGGAGGGTGTGGAGGTGGCCGGGGCCGAGGGCGGTGCCGCAGGCGGCGACGGTGTTTTTGATGCCGGCTTGGTGGGCGGCGATCACGTCGGTATAGCCCTCGACGACAACGGCTTCTCCTGTCGCGGCGACAGAGGGGGCGGCTTGGTCGGTGCCGTAGAGCGCTTCGGACTTGTTGTAGAGGCGCGTGTTGGGGGTGTTGAGGTACTTGGGGCCGTCGTCTTTGAGCGTTCGTCCGGCAAGAGCGATGGGAGTGCCGACGGCGTCGCGGATGGGGAACACCACCCGGCCCCGCAAGAAGTCCCAGGTTCGGCCGCGGGTGCGGCCCAACACGCCTGCTGCGATCCCGGCTTCTGCGCCGATGCCAGAGCGCACCAGGTGGTCGACAAGGGCCTGCCATTGGTCCGGGGCCCAGCCGAGCTGCCATTGGGCCCAGAGGTCTTCGCCGATGCCCCGGCCGATGAGATAGGCACGGGCCTCAGCGGCGTCGGGGCTGGAGACGAGCTGTTGGTGATACCAGTCGGCGGCCTCTCTCACCGCGGCGGCATCGGGTCCGGCGCGGTCGCCCGCTGAGGCCGGAATGAGCGTCGGGGACGGGTCGGGGCGGGCGGCCATAGCCGCGACAGCCGGCACCGATGTCGGCGGGGGCGGATCGGCGCGGTCAGCGTCGGTGTCGACGCGCGGTTGGGTCGCCGCACCCGCCAGTTGCAGGTCGGCACTGGGGGCCGGGCCGGGTTCGTTGGCGGCGGCGAATAGGTCTTGGGCGATGTCGATGGCGGCTTGTTCCCAGGCGGTGGCGAGGTGGCGGGGGGTGCAGCCGCTGTCGGCCCAGTCGTCGACGGCTGCTTGCCATCGGTTTGTGTCGGCGTCGACGAGGTGGGCGAGGTCGGCGCCGCAGGCTTGGGCGATGCGTGCGGTGCGCTGGGCGGCGAGGTCGTCGAGGACGCTTCGGTGCTGGGCCTTGCGGCGGGCGGCGACCGCGGCGCGCACATCGGCTGCCCACACCGCGGCCTGCCCGGTCGGCGGCTCGCAGCCGGTGAGCGCCTCGATGCGCTGGCGGGCCGGAGGGTCGCAGACGGCGACGACCAGCGGGGTGAGCTGGGCGCGGCTGTGGGTGTCGGCCTGCTGGTACATGGCCCACAGTTCGATGAGCCACGGGTTGTCGAGGGCCCCGGCGGTCTGGTTGTGGCGCGCGATTTGGTCGAGGGCTTGGCGGTTGATGAACCGGAAGCCGTTGTCGAGCAGGCCGCGGGCTGAGCGGATCGCGCCCAGCGTGGGCCGGCGCTCGCCCAAAGCCGGGACCCCGGGCTGTGCCGCCGAGAGGACGGCGGCGTCGAGCCGGTCGATGTGGGCGAGGAGCCGGTCTTCCATCTCCATCATCTCCTGGTCTTGGCGGGCGGCGCTTTCGCCTTCGAACTCACAGAGTCCGGCGAGCCAGTCGTCGATCTCATCGGCGATGTGGTCGTCGATGTCGTCGGCCCGGGCGCGTTGGCCGGCCAGATCGCGCCGGTCGACCAGCGCTGCGGCGTCGATGCCGGTAGCGGCTGGCAGAGCCCGCCTGGAATCAGCCGCGATCTCAGCGAGGTGGGCTTTGGCGCCATCAGCGCTCATGGTCGGGTTGGTGGTGTCGGTGGCGGTGGCTCAGCCGTGGCGGCGGGCGAACACCGCGTCGATGATCTGTTCGGGCTCGGTGTGGGCCGGCGCGGTCTCGGGATCGGCTGCGGGCTGGTCGCAGATGATGTGGAGCCAATTCTCGGCGCGGCCCCTCGACAGGCCGACGTAGAGCTGGTCGCGCCCGGTGGATGCGCCGATAAGCGTCAGCGAGGCGTCAACGGTGGTGCTTTGCGCTCGGGTCTGGGTGATCGCATAGCCCAGATCGAGGTGTTTGGCGGCATAGGCGGCCGTGATCGTCGCTTCTGCGCCCCGTTCCAGGTGCTCCAGCACCACATCGCCGCTACGGGTGGCAGCGGTCACAACCCACCGGTCGCCGTTGCGGATTGGCAGGCCGTCGTTGGCTCGGCGGTGCCGGTCGTTGCGCCGGGTGGTCACGATGTCGCCGATGCGGATGGCCCCATCGCCTGTGCCGCTGACCGCCTCTCCGGTTTCTGCGGCATCGGCCCGGCGGCAGGCGATCTCGGCGTTGACGTGTGCGGCCAGCTCCAGGGTGGGGCAGCTGGTTCGTGCTCGTGGGGTTGGGATGGCTGCGGAGGTTCAGGGGTTGGGGGGTCTCGGGGTTTGGCTGCGGCGTGTCGCTGTCGGAGGAGTCTGGCACGTATGGCTAGTGAGAGGGTTTTGCGGGGGCGGGTTCGCCTGCTTTGGACCGTGTTCGGCCAGGTTTTGGGGCTGTGACCGGCCTGATTGGGTTGCGGTGCGGGTTGCGATCGGTGTTGTTGGGGGTTTGCGACCGGTCGCGACCGGTGGTGTGTTGCATGATGTCGGGCGTGATTGCAGCTGTTGGCCGTCGATGTGGGCTTTTGGCGGGTGGGTCGCCTGCTGGCGGCTTGGGCCACTCTGGGATGGTGTTGGTTCAGCTAGTGGGCACCGGTTCGAGGGGCCGGGTTCAGGCGTTGTGGTGTTGTGGTCGGGCTGTATCCTTTGGGTGTGGCTCTGGTTGCTTCTCGCGGTCTGCCGACTCTGGAGGACGCCCGGCGGGCCGCGGTCGCGCTCGAGGAGGCCTTGGACCCCGGAAAGGTTCTGTTGTTCGGCTCGGTGGCCCAGGGCGCGCAGGGGCCCGGCTCGGACTTGGATTTGGTGTTGGTGTTCGACGACTTGGGCGACTACTCCGACCGCCGCTCAATTGCCGACAGGGCCCGCCAGACGGTCCGGGGGGCGACGGGGTTCGGCTGCGATGTGCGGGTCACCGACCGGCCCGAGTGGGAGGTGCGCGCCAAGCGGTGCCGCTCCACCTTCGAGGCGCACATCGCGTCTCATGCGGTCACTTTGGTGTCGCGGCCCCCGCGTGGCAGCATCGACTGGGACAAGGAGATCGGCATGGCCCCCTCTGACGCCGAGCAGGCCGCCCGCAGCCTCAACAACGTCGCCAACGCGCTCGCAAAGCTGCTCATGGCCATGGGGACCTCGACAAACGAGCGCGACGCGCTCCGGGCCGGCGACCTCTACGAGGCCGAGAGCTTGAAGCGCAGCCGCCTGCTCAGTGTCTGCGAGCAATCACAGACCGCCATGGAGACGTCGCTCAAGGCCCTCATGCATGCCTTGGAGGGCGACCACCCCGGCAAGGTCCACGGCATCGGCCAGCTTCTTGATGCAGCCGGCGCTTACCTGTCCCGGCCTGGAGCGGACCGGCTGGCGGCGAGTCTGGGCTCCATCAGCCCCGAAGACGCATCGGTATGGCGCGAGGCTGGCACCTATCCCGATGACCTAGACATCGCCGGCGACCCCGACGCCGCCACCGAAGAGTTCTCAGCCCAGATGGCCAAAGCAGCCGCCGACATGGCCCACACCTGCATCGGCCTCATCGAGCAACAACTCGGTCTCTTGCCCCCCGCCGCCTCGCAAGCACTCAACCGCATCAGCCAGATCCATCAAGAACTCCCAACCCTCAACCCCGGCCGCGACGCCCCCGGCTCGGACTTCGACATCGGCCTCTAGCCCCCTCCCGCACCAACCAGCAAGACAGGGGCGGGAGCCGACGCTCCCGCCGAATAACCACAGGTGAGCTGCTCACCAGCCCAGGTTCAGTCCGCGATCCCCTTCAAGCGGGTTCGCTCGATGGGCGCATGCTCCACAATGTTGTAAAGCACCGGCCGTCCCATAGCCTCTGCCCACACCTCGTAAACACACTCTAGGAGTCGCGGTACTCTGAAGATGTCAGCGGATCGGCGACTGCGACGAGGGGTTTGGGCGGAAAGAAGAGCCCGTCATAGATCCAGCGCTGGCCCAGCGGCTCCGCCAACTCGATAGTCACCGCGGTCGACGGGTTGTCTTGGCAGGTGTTCATCCCGGCGACGGGCACCACCGCGAAGGCCACCACCACTGCGGTGTCGGTCTCGATCACCTGGGGACCCCGCAGTGCGTCGCCCATCTCGCGGCCGCCCGCGCACCCCTGCTCGGTGACCAGCACGTCAATCGCGGTATCGCCGACGCCGGGCATCGATTCGGGATCGAGGAGCACCTTCACCCGGGCGAGCCCAGGCGGCAGTGGGATGGCAGGCTCGCAGAGTTGCCCGGAGGCCTCTCCTGCGAAGATCCACCGGTCGCCGCGCCGCTCAATGCCCGCGACCCCGAAGCCGCCCGGAGACAATGCCGCGAAGACTGCCTGGTCGGAGTCGATGCTGATGACGACCCACCGTCCTCGGGGCAGCGGCTCGCCTCCAGGGTTACGGAGCTCGGCCCGCAGCACGTCCACCGCCGGATGGTCGATGACGTCGATCGAGGGCGGGTTGATCATCTGCGAGTAGCGCACCGGCGGCGTGCCAGGACACGACACCAGCGGATCCTCCACATCTAGATCCGGGATCACGTCCAGCGGCCCCTCGGGAGGCTGTGGCGTGCGGGCGATCTCCACGCACACCGCCGAAGGGTCGGGGATCTGTTGTGCGATCTCGGCCAGCGCGCCTTCCGGCGGATTCACCAGATACAGGGTCACCCGCTGGCGCTTGATGTCATAGCCCGTGCCGTTCAGACCGAACTCCGTCCAGTCCTCCCGGGAGATTGATTGCCGCATCTTGTCCCGTATGGCCTTCACCTCGACCTCGCTGAACCGGACCCGTACCACGTCGATGACGATGTCGTCGCGCTCGCCCAGGGGCCGGTCGTCGGTGATCGGCGGGCGCGGCGTGACTCCCACGTAGTCATCCGGCGATGGGGCGCGGGCGAAGATCGCGGCACGGTGCGGTTCTGGGTCATCGGTGAACGCGATCATGAGCACACCGCCGCTGTCACGGTCGGTCCAGAGACCCGCGAAAGTGTCGGGATGCTCCATCGCGTAGGTACCCAGCACGCCTTTGTCGATGGGATCGTGGTTCTGGCGACCGCTGAGCTTGCCCTCAAACTGCGACTTCAGCTCAGGAACATCCTCACAGTCCGCCAACCCATCCGCGTCGGCAGGAACAACCGACAGCTCCACCCCGGCCGGCGCTGGCTCCGAGCCGACAACCACGATGTCGCCGGAGTCCCCGCCGCATCCCATGGCCAGCAGCACCACCAACAGAACCGCGAAACCCCTCACAGTGATCGTGGCAGTGTCCTAGAGGTTTAGTCCGGCTGCGCTTGCGGCAGGGTGATCGTCGCCTGCACGCGCTCGCCCTTGCCGACGGCGTTCTGCGCCCGCACCCAGACCTGGTAGGTCGTGCCCGGCTTGAGTTTGCTGAACGTCACCTTCGTCTTGGTTGCTTTCGGACGCTTGGTCTTGCCGCTGCCGTGCTCGCCGTCCTCGGGCTTCAGATGCACGATGTAGCGGGTCGGGGCGGTGCCGACCTCCGGCGCCGTCCAGCTCACCTGGACGCCGCCGTTCTTCGGCGTCAGCGTCAGATCGATGACCGGGCCGGGAACCTCGACCACCTGCTGCTGCGCTTCGGGCTCGGCCACCTGTTGCGCTTCGGCCTCGGGCTCGACCACCTGCTGCGCTTCGGCGTCGGGCACCGTGACGTCGAACGTGTCGCTGACCTGGTTGCCGTCGGAGTCCTGGGCCGTGATCGTGATGGTGGCCGTGCCCGGGCCGACGGCTGTCACCGTGACGGCGGTCACCGCTGTCGGTGAACTGTCGAAGGCCGTAGTGAATCCGACGATCTGCGTGTCCGACGACGAGACGCTGAGCGCCAGCGTGTCGCCGTCGGCGTCCGAGAAGACGCCCGACATGGAGATCTCCTTGCTCGCTCGCCGCTGGAGTTCGCTGATGTCGGCGATCGCCGAGGCGACCGTCGGCGCGGCCTTGACCTTCACCGTGAACGTGTCCGAGACCTCGTCTTCGCCGTCGCTGGCCGTGACCGTGATCGTCGCCGTGCCGCGACTCTTGGCGGTAACCGTCAGCGACGAATAGTCCGCCGCTACCGAGACCGTGGCAACACTGCTCTTGGAGGTCTTCGCCGAGATCTTCAGGCTGTCGCCGTCGGCATCGGAGAAGACGCCGGAGAGCGAGACCTGCTTCGTGCCGCTCTCGTTCACGATCGTGGCGTCGGAGAGCGCGGACGCCACAGTCGGCGCATTGTTGGGCGGCTCGGTCACTGTCACCGTGAAGCTGTCGCTGACCTGGTTGCCGTCGGAGTCCTGCGCGGTCAGGGTGATCGTCGCCGTGCCCGGCTTGACGGTCAAGATCAGGAGATCACCGAAGAACATGTACGCCGCCGCGATGTTCTCGTCGGTGGACGAGGCGCTGTAGGTCAGCGTGTCGCCGTCGGCGTCGGAGAAGACGTTCGACGGCGAGATATCGTGTGTCTGCTCGGCGACCAGGCTGATGTCGGCGATCGGCGAGGCGACCGTCGGCGCGGCCTTGACCTTCACCGTGAACGTGTCCGAGACGCGACCGTTGCGGCCGTCGTGGGCCGTGACCGTGATAGTCGCCGTGCCCGACGACCCGCCGGTCACCGTCAGCGAGGAATCGTCGGACGCCATCGCGACCGAGGCCACGTTCTGCGCCGATGAGGCCGCCTCGATCATCGTGATCGTGTGGCCGTCGGGATCGGAAAAGCGGCCCGACGTCGAGATCTGCTGCGAATCGCCTCTACCGACGAGCGTGATGTCGTCGAAGGCCGTCTCGACTGTCGGCGGTTGGTTGGCCAACTTCCTGATTTGAGCTGGGTCCTTCCTGCCCTCGCGATACGCGTCTTTCACCTCATTGAACTGCTCGAGCGTGATCTTCTTGTTGCCCCAATCCTGGCCGGCCTGAGCGTACTCGATGAGGTCGATCACCTTGTTGCCATTGGCGTCGTACTGCTTGACGAATTCCGACAGTTCAGGCTCTGGTTCAGGCTCAAGCTCGGGCTCGGGCTCGGGCTCCGGCTCCTGTTCCTGCTCGGGCTCGGGCTCCGGCTCCTGTTCCTGTTCGGGCTCGGGCTCGGGTTCGGGTTCGGGCTCGGGCTCCTTGGTTTCCTCCGGCTCCGGCTCAGGCAGCTCGCGGACGTCGAAGCCGGTAAGGCAGGTGCGACAGGACGAGCGAATCGTCGACATCACCTCGACCAGTTCGACAGTGGTCACGTCGCCGATCTCCCAGAAAAAGCCGGGCAGGTTCCAGCGGTAGTTGCCGCCGCCGTGCGAGCCCGCGGAGAGCTTGAACTCCAGCCCGTCCGCACCGCCGATCCGGAGCCGCAGGTCGCGGTCGTTGGGCAGCGATTGGCTGAGATTCAGATCGAGCCGCTGAAGCTGTTCGCGGAACGGGTCGGCGTCCCAGGAGTGGTGCGAATCTATTCGGTACAGGCCGTTGACGGTGTAGGTCCGGCCGCCATACCAGAAGTTGATCGTGTTCGGGTCAAGCACGCCCTGTTTGGCTACCGGGTAGGTCTGGCTGCCGCACGGCACCTGGGTGGTTCCCGTATCGGCCCAATAGAGGCAGCCGATCCCGAAGGTGTGACGAGTCTGTCCGGCCGTCAGCGTGGCTTTCCAGCCGACCACATCACGCGACCGGTCCTCGAAGTAGCCGGTGCGCGGCGTCCTGATGGAGGTCGCGGTCACCCAGGGGCCTTTGGCGTCGCGGTTCAGCGCGCGCACGCGCACGTCGTAGCTCGTATCCGGTTTGAGGTTCCGGATGGTCCAAAGCCCCTTCGACGTTTCGCTCTGAACTTCGGCCGGGCTCTTGCTGCTTGTCCAGGAGCGGTCGTCGTCATAGGTGAAGTGCTTGGCGGTGCTCGTCCAGCCGGTCGTCGGATTGGCGGGTGTGCCGCGTTGATCGGAGGCCGACGACTCCTTGTACTGCACTTCGTAGCCGTTGAGCGTGATCGCTCTGTTCTCCGACCTTGAGTAATAGTGGTGCCAGTTCCAGGGCTGCCCGCCGATCTGGGGCATGGTGCTGCCGGTGGGCGGATCCCACCTGACCTGTAGTTGCCGGTCGCCCGGCGCCACCGTCAGATTGCGCGGCGCGTTGGGCGCATCCGTGTCGCGGATGATGACCGAAACTGTTGGCCAATAGAACGTCTCTCGGACCATTCTGAAGTCGCCGCCTTTGCGATCCAACGCGAGATCGACGACGAACGAGTTGGTTTGCCTATCGGTGTCCGGGGCGATGGTGATGTCGACGGTGGCGGTTGTCTCGCCCTTTGCGATGGATATCTTGCCAAAGGTGGCGTAGTGCCACCCTCCCCCCGGGATTTGTCGCTTTGTCGCTCCAGAGCCTAGGTGTCCATACACTCCGTAGCCTCGACGGAGCGAGTTCTGGTCATTGTGCAGCCACACGCGCGTCTCGACGTCGAAGGCGTACGGCGCCGGACCGGTCAGATTCGCCCGAATGGTGAGCGTCTTTTCCGCGTCGCCCTCTTCGACCAAGAGGCCACGACTCGTCACCGCGCCGATGCTGCCGAGGCTCTGGTGATACACCGACGGCGACGAGTTGTCCACGGAGTACGAGATGCCAACGCCCCGGGTGATTTTCAGCGTGTAGGTCTTCGTCGTGGTGCCGTCCTCAGCGGTGACGATGACATTTACCCAGGTATCAGGCTGATCGAACGCGATCGCGTTGGTGTACTTGATGCCGGCAACGTTCTGGTCGCCATTGGCGCGTGGACACCCGTTGACCGCACGTTGGCTGTTGCCGAAGCCGTGATCGGCGGTCTGAGCAGTGACCGCCGTAGGCGTGCCGGTGGTTGGGTTTCCCTTGCTGAACGCGATCGTCGCACCCGGATCGTTGGCCTTGGCCTTGACGGCGACGTAGGCATAGACAGATGTCACCGTCTGGAAATAGCTGGTGGTTGCCGCCGCGAACGCAGGGCTGGGATTCAGGTAGTTGCCACGGTTTTGGGGCCAGCAATAGTCGATGTCGATGGCCCCACTGCCGACGCGCCATTCCCACTGGCTCAGGGTGGCGTCGGTTGAAGGAGGACTCTGCGCCCCGGCCTGAGGCGAGTTGAGCACGAGCAGCGCGCCCAGCAGAGCGGCGAGGCCGGCGACGAGCATCGCACCGCGGCGCAGGCCAAGAACCCCGAAAGCCGCGCCACGTCCTCGCAATCGGGAAACTCCGAACGTGATGTTGCGATCGCGGTCAAGGAACATGGTCCTCTACCTTTCTTTGGTGGTCTTTCTTTGGTGGTCAGGTCATCCTTCGACTCTTGTGGTGTGGGGTGTGGCTGGGTTTATCGTTGGAAGCCGCCGGCGACCCAGGCTGCTCTGATTTTGACGAGGTCGAGGTAGTCGATCCCGTGGCCGATGTCGTCGGTTGCTGCGTCGTATTCGGATTTGTGGATGATTCCGTCTTTGTTGAAGTCGTAGCGGGCCACGACGTCTTCTTCTTCTGGAGCGTCTTGCGGCTCGGAGGCGCCGACGGTGACGGTGAATCTGTCGGTGACCCTGCCGCGGTTGCCGTCTTTGGCGGTCACTGTGATCGCGGCGGTGCCCTCGCCCACGGCGGTGACTGTCAGGCTCTGGGAGTCGGGCGCGATCGACACCGTGGCCACTGTGGTGTTCCAGGACCGCACGGTGATGGTGAGGGTGTCGCCGTCGGCGTCGTCGAACACGCCCGCTAGCGATACCTGCCGGGTGTCCTCGGGGTCGAGGCCGCCGATGTTGGCGATGGCCGACACCACGGCGGGCGCGCGGTTGGCGGCGTCGATGGTGACGGTGAACGTGTCGGTGGCGGTGCCTTCGTTGCCGTCGTCGGCGGTGACGGTGATGGTGGCGGTGCCCGCCTTGAGGGCGCGAACCGTCAGTCTGGCGCCTCCGGCGGCGACCGACACGGTGGCCACCGCGTCGTCGGAGGACTCGGCTTCGATGGTGGGGGTGTCGCCGTCGGCGTCGTTGAACACGCCGGCCAGGGTGACTCGGCGGGTGTTGCCGGGTTTGAGTCCGCTGATGTCGGCGATGGCCGACGCGATGGTGGGGGCGCGGTTGGCGGCGGCGGCGACGGTGACGTCGAAGGCGTCTGATGTGGTGCCGCCGTTGCCGTCGTCGGCGGTGACGGTGATGGTGGCGGTGCCCGCTTTGAGGGCGGTCACGGTCAGGCTGGCGCCTCCGGTGGCGACCGACGCGGTGGCCACCGCGTCGTCGGACGACTTGGCGGTGATGGTGAGGGTGTCGCCGTCGGGGTCGTCGAACACGCCCGACAGCGACACCTGCCGGGTGCCGCCGGGCTCGAGGCCGCTGACGTCGTCGAGCGCTGATGCCACGGTCGCTTGGGCGTTCTCGAGCTCGACGGTGACGTCGAAGGCATCCGACACGCTGCCGCCGTTGCCGTCGTCGGCGGTCACGGTCATCGTCGCGGTGCCCTCGCCCACGGCGCGCACCGTCAGCGCGGTGTAGGCGGCGTTCACCCTCGCGACGGCCACCGCGTTCTTCGACGAGCCGACGGTGACGGTGAGGCTGTCGCCGTCGGCGTCGGCGAACACGCCCGACAGCGACACTTCCCGGGTGTCGTTGGGCGCGAGGCCTTCGATGTCGGCTATGGCCGACGCGACGGTGGGCGCGTTGTTGGCCTCGTCGACGGTGACGTCGAAGGCGTCCGACACGGCGCCGTCGTTGCCGTCGTCGGCCGTCACGGTGATCGTCGCGGTGCCCGCCTTGACGGCGGTCACCGTCACGCTCGCGCCGTCGGAAGCCACCGACACGGTCGCCACCGCGGCAGCGGACGATTTGGCGGTGACGGTGAGCGGGTCGCCGTCGGCGTCGTTGAACACGCCCGACAGCGACACCTGGCGGGTGTCGTCGGGCTCGAGGCCGCTCACGTCGGCGATGGCCGACGCGACGGTGGGCGTGTTGTTGCCGCCCTCGACGGTGACCGCGACGGTGTAGGTCGCGGAGTCGGAGCCCTGGGTGACGACGATCTCGATGTTGTTGGTCTTGCCGCGCTGCAAGCTGACGTAGGTGTTGGCGTTCACGTTGCTGGGCTGGCCGTTGATCGTCGCGGTCTTGGGCGCGGTGACCGTCGGCACCACCCGCAGGCCGAGCACCCCGCGGGCCACCTCGGCGGTGTAGGAGGTGCGCCACCCGGCGAAGCCCTGCGCGAGCCGGGCATTGCCGCCGCTGCCGCCGCGGGTGACGGTCTGGAGCTCCAACCCCTCGAGCTGCACCACCGGCGGGCGCCTGAGCGTCACCGTGTAGGTGGTCGACGTCTCGCCCTCCGCCGACACCACCACCGTGACCAGGTTCTCCCCGTAGCTCAAATCGACCGACTGGCTCGCGCCGCTCACGCCGTTGATCGTGACCGCGGCCTGCGGATTGTACGCGTCCGCCCTCACCTGCACCTGGGCGATGCCGGCGTGCATCATCGACTGCCGCGCCAGGTACGACGTGGTGCCGCGCCGGAACTGGAACAGCGGGCCGCCGGTGCTCGCCGACACGTCCAGGTCGCGCAGCTCGGTGGGCGTGGGCATCGTCTTGGTGAGCTCCGACCAGGCGCTGGTGCCGCCCAGGTTGCCGGCCCGCAGCCCGAACGTGTACTGCGCGCCGGCGGTGAGACCGGTGAAGGTGGCGCTCTTGTCGGGGACATCGACGGTGCTCGTCGCCACGACGCGGCCCTGGCTGTCGCGGACCCGGAACTCGTGGTATCCGACCCCCGTCGGCGCCGAGGACCACTTCAGCGTCGCGCTGCCCATGTCGAGATCAACCCCCCACGTCCCGGTCCCGGTAGGCGCGTCGGGCAGCGCGCGGGTGACGGTGAGGGTGTAGGTCTTGGTCGTGGTGCCGTCGACCGCGGTCACCACCACGCTGACCGCGTTGTCGCCGTAGTCCAAAGCCACCGGCGTGTCCGCCGAGCCGCCGTCCACGGTCGCAGTCGCGGAGGGATGCAGCGTCCTCGGCGTCACCGTCAAGCTCGACACCGAGTTGGCGACCTTCAGCGCGTACTCCGTCACGCCGTCCTTCAGCGCCACCGGGCCCGCAGAGGTGCCCAGCCTGTCCAAGCGCGCGTCGTCGTCGTCGGGCAGCCCCCGCGTCACCGTCAGCGTGTACGTCTTGGTGATCGAATTCTCCAGGAGCGGCCGGATTCGTGCTCGCCCTCCTTCCCGATACCACTTGAACCGATCCCATTTGTGCAGGACCAGCGCGATGTCGGTCGCCTCGCCCGGCGTCAAGTGGAAGAAGGCGCCATCGCGATAGTCCCAATGCAACGAGTCGAGGAATCCGCGAATCCTTTGAGACTGCCCGGGGAAGGTCTTCCGTTCGGGCCAAGTATCGCCCCAGTTCTCGCCTACCTCTTCCAGGCTGCTGGCGGCGAAGATGTACGCCGTCCTCTCATAGTGGCCTCTGCCGTTGCCGTTGTAGGGAGTGGTGTAGTCGCCGATGACCTCGACCCGGTCCCATTCGACGGGGGCGATCACCTGGTAGTCGAGCTGGTCGGGTGAGAACGCCGGGGTGATGGTGAACCCTTGGGGCAGGGCGAGTCCGGTGATCCACATGTCGTCGGTGCTGTCGGCGGTGACGTCGACGACGGCGGTGAAGCGGATCTTGGTCTCGCGGGCGCGGCTGACCGTGACCCGGTAGGTGCCGGTGGTCTCCCCGTCTTCGGCGGTGACGACGACGTCGATGTGGTTGGCGCCGGGTTTCAGGGCGACGGGCGTGTCGGGGTCTTCGCCGGCGACGGTGACGGTGGCGTGGGGGCTGCTGGTGCGCGGCGTCACGGTGATGCTGCTGATGGTGGAGGCCACGTCGAGGCGGTAGCTGAGCGTGTCGGGGTCGAAGGGGATCGATCCCGGGCTGACCGAGAGGTGGCTGAGGCCGGTGTCGTCGGTGGGGTACTGGGCGCGGGTGATGGTGAGGGTGTAGGCCCGCTTGAGGGTGTGGTCGGCGAAGGGGGCCTGGTTGGCCTCGTCGGGCTTCCACTTGTAGACGCCGACCTGCACGGTGTGGGACTCGCCGCCTTCGAGGGTTGTCTCGTAGGCGCCGACGACGCCGCCGGAGAGCTGGGCGAGGAGGTGCTCGTTGGCGGTGTTCACGCCGATCGCCTCGAAGTCGGCCAAATCGGCGGCGGCGGCCAGGTAGGCGTAGCCGGCCGTCGAGGGGTCGGAGAAGCTGCCGAACAGGCTGACCTGGGCCATGTAGGGGGGCAGGGTGATGGTGTAGGCGCTCTGGTCGGAGGCGAGCGCCGGCGAGATCGTGAACGAGGCGGGCAGCGAGACCGACACGAGCTCCAGGTCGGAGGCGTCGTCACCGGCGGGGTCGGCGGCGGCGGTCAAAAGGATGCTCCCGGTGGTCGCCGAGCTGGTCGAAGCGGGTAGCTGGCGCAGCAGCGGGTACCTGCCGCCTGCGGGGAACCGCCAGGGGCTGTCGGCGCGGCCGTCGCCGTCGACGTCGACGTTCCAGTCCTCGTAGATGCCGGTGTAGCCCGATGGCGCCGTCAGCGCGGCGGTGGTCAGGCCCGTGCCGGTGGCGCTGGTCGTGGTGCCGCTGGCGACGGTGTCCCAGTAGCTGTCGGTGACCGTTCCGCTGCCCGAGCCGACGAGGCCTCCGCCGTCGGTGCGGGCAACCGAGTAGCTGGCCTTGAGGTAGGCGTTGTTCTGGCCGATCAGCCCGCCGATGTGGCTGCCGGTGGAGTCCACCGAGCCCGTGGCGTAGGTGGCGAGCACGTTGCCGGTGTTGCGGCCGACCAGTCCGCCGACTGCGCTGGCGGATCCGGTGACGGTGGCGCGGGCCATGCTGGCGCGGATCTTTCCGTCGTTGTCGCCAACCAGGCCCCCGATCCAGCGCCCGCCGCCGCTCGCGCTGGTGGTTCCGGTGACGGTCGCCACCGCTGAGCTGCTGATGACCGTGGATCGGTGCCCGAGTTGCTTGCCCACCAGTCCGCCCACCGAGTACCGGCCGGTGGCCGCGCCCGATGCGTTGCTGCGCACCACGTCTGTGTAGTTCTCACCGACCAGCAGGCCGACGTCGTTGTCGCCGGCGACCGTGCCCTTGGCGCTGCTGTCGAGAACTCTGCCGCGGTTCTCCCCGACGAGCAGGCCGATGTCTTGGTAGCCGCCGGTCACCGAGCCGCTGACGTGGACGTTGCTGATGGTGCCCCAGTTGTGGCCGACCAGCCCGGCGACCATGTGCCCGGTGCCGCCGCGGACTTCGACGCCGTCGAGGATGAGGTTGCGGACGTTCGCGCCTCCGCCGGTCGTGCCGAACAGCCCGACTCTGTGCATGTTCCCGGGCTTGTTCATGTAGAGGCCCGAGATGGTGTGCCCGTTGCCCTCGAAGACGGCGTTGTATCTCAGGTTGTAGATGGGCATGGGGGCCCAGCCGAGGCCGTCGTTCCAGTATCGGTCGCCGGAGTCGGGTTGGCCGTTGTTGTTGGTGTCGAGGTCGAGGTCGGTGACGAGTTCGTAGCCGTTGCATCTGATGGGGCATCCGGGGCCGTTTGAGATGATGCCGGGGAACGCTGTGGTGTACTCGCCGGCGGTGCCGCGGTCGGGGTTGGCGTCGCCGTTGTTGTCGAAGCGGATGGCGTTGAGCTGGGCGAGGTCGCAGACCTCGATGAGGCCGTCGTCGTCGCGGTCGTAGTCGCCGTTCACCGCGGGCGTGCATGCGGGCTGGGTTTCCACGGCGGTGATTTGGCCGGTGAGGGTGGCGGTGGCGGTCAAAAGCGTGTAGTTGGCGGCTTTGAAGGCGCCTTGGTCGCGCAGCGAGTAGGTGACCGCCACGCTGTGGGTTCCTGCTGCGGCAGTTGGGAACTGCCCGGTGACCACCAGTCCGCCGGCTCTGAAGTCGTCGAGCTCGGCGGCGGGCACGTCGGTGCCGACGGCGGCGGTGGTGTCGAAGGTGGCTGTGGTGGTGCCGTCGGCGTCGCGGGTGGCGACGGTGACGCCGGTGACCGAGGGGATGGTCAGCGGGGTGATCTCGTAGGCGGTGACGGTGGGGGCGGCGGGCAGCTCGTATTTGGCCGCGTGGGCCGAGGCGATGGCCAGGGTGCCCATGTTGATGGCGTAGGTGCCGGCGTCGTCGCCCGCTGTGCGGGCGAGCGCGCCGGTGACCACATCAGTCGCGGTGTCGCCCTCGTCGAGGCCGGTGACGGTGAAGCTCAAGTCGTCGGCGCCGCCGTAGGGGCGCGTCGGGCGGGTCGGGGTGATCGCCAGCGCGGTGCGGGGCGCGGCGGGGGTGGCGGTGAGGCTGTGCCAGTCGCTGGCCAGCCAGTCGATGACGGCCTCGTTTTTGAAATTGATGCCGTTTTCCGTCGAGAACCGCACGGCGCGCACCTGCACCTCGTAGGCGGTGCCGTTGTCCAAGCCGCTCACCGTTCTGCTGCCCAGCGACGCCGGGGTGAGCGGGTCGCCGTCCGCGGCGGTGGCCAGCGCCGCCGACGACGAGGGCGACGCCTTGTAATGAGCGAACTCGGTCGGGTTCAGCCACGTTGTCTCGCCCGACTTGCGCCAGCGCGCCTGGTAGAAGTTCGGCGCCGTCGCCGACTCCGACGCGTCCCAGTGGACGGTCAGCTGCCCGTCGCCGGGCGCCGCCCGCAGCCCCTTGGGATCGTCCACGGTGCCGCGCTTTACGATCAGCCGGTACGTCTCGGTGCTGGTGCCGTCCAGCGACGTCACCTCGACGTCGATCGGGGTGTAGCCGACCTTGACGTACCACGGGCCGCCCGCCTCGCCCGCCGACACCTTGGCCTTGGGAAAGCGCTGCTCGCCCGCCGGCAGCGGCCCCTTCACCGCGATCTGTTTCGCGCCGCCCGCCGCCGGCACCACCGACACCGCCACATACGACCCGGCCGACTCGCCAAGCTCCGCCCGGTACTCGCGCACCGACCCCGACAACGCCGGTGACAGCGCCAAAGCGCTGCCCGCAAACGAAACGTCGCCGTTGACGTCGGGCTGGTCCGACGTCGCCCGATACACCGACAAAACGGCCAGCGACGCGTCGCTCTGCTGCGCCTCGGTCGCCCGCACCACCGTGATCGAATAGCTCACCGACGCCTCACCGTCAGACGACGTCGCCACCACCGTGATCGAATTAGACCCCACCGCCAACGCCACCGGCCCGCTCGCCTGCCCGCTCGCCACCGCCACGCCGTTCACCGTCAACGACTCCGTCCCATACCGCGCCGTCGCGGTCACCCGCACCGACGACACAGTGTGCGGCGCCCACGCCCGATAATCCCTGTCCGACGCCACGAACACCGCCGGATGCAACCCCACCGGCGACAACGACAAACCCGACAACCCCACCTGCGAGTTGCCCTGCTGCGCCGAAACAGCCGGCGTTGTCAACAGCACCCCCAACACCGCAACCGCCGCAACCAGCGACACAACCGCCCTCAACCGCTGCCGAACCACTGCCGGGGAACCCATACCGAGCCTCCTCCCAATCCGTGACCCACGCCATCGACGCGTATCCCAATTCAGCTAATCACGCGAAAAACCAACGTGCAACCATCTTGTTCACACAAAACACCCCCACAACCACAAAACACCCCAAGACCACCGCACCAAACAAACACCCAAAACGCCGACCTCAGCCCCAGCCCGGCGTGGCGAGTCGGCATCGTCGTAGCATGGCGGCGAAGGAGGGCGAGATGACCAAGCGCATCGTCATCACCGGGAGCACGAGGGGGATCGGCAACGGGTTGGCCCGGGAGTTCCTCAAGCGCCGATGCCAAGTTGCGGTGAGCGGTCGGTCGGCAGACCAGGTGGAGGAAGTAGTGGCCGAGTTGGGCCAGTACTACGGCGAATCCAAGGTGTGCGGCGCGGCCTGCGATGTCACCGATCCCGAACAGCTCCAAGGGCTGTGGGATCGCACCGCCGAGGCCTTCGGCGGGGTTGACGTGTGGATCAACAACGCGGGGATCGGCATCGGGCGCCAGCCGCTGTGGGAGCAGCACGACGGCGACTTGGCGGCGCTGGTGAACACCAACCTCACCGGTGCGCTACTGGCCAGCAAGACGGCCATTTCCAACATGGTGCGCCAGGGCCACGGCCAGGTGTGGAACACCGAGGGATTCGGATCCGACGGCGCCACCCAGCCCGGCATGGCGGCCTACGGGGCCACCAAGCGGGCGGTGCGCTACCTGCAAGAGGCCCTGCGAAAGGACACCGCGGATACCCCGGTGCAGGTGTGTACCGTGTCGCCGGGCATCGTGGTGACCGACCTGCTCACCGGCGACTACGACCTCACCTCCGAGCAGTGGGAGAAGTCGAAGAAGATCTTCAACATCCTGGGCGACCACGTCCACACCGTCACCCCCTGGCTGGCCGACCACATCCTGGCCGCCGACAAGTCGGGCACCCGAGTGGTGTGGCTCACCCGCCGCAAAGCCCTCGCCCGGTTCATGACCGCTTCGTTCCGCAAGCGCGACCTCTTCACCCCGAAATCCTGAGCTTTAGGTGACATCGTCCAAACAGGGGTTGATGCTCTCCGCGGGAGGGTGTAGATTTTGGCGTTCCCCTCAGAGGAACAGCGTTCCGCATTAGAGCGAGTCACGGGGGTGCCTGCGCCTATGTTGTCGGCTGGCGGGCCAAGATCAGGATCATTGTGGCGTCGACCGACTCGGTGGTCGAGCACGGCTTCACCGGCGCGTTTGAGGCGTTTCGGTTTCCGGGTGGCGGTGTTGTTGGCGCTGGCGCTGGGGGCGGGGCCGCTGGCGGTGGTGGCCGCAGCGGAGCCCGAGCAGCAGCAGACATCGGTGGTGGTGCCCGGCCCAGTGACGGGTCTGGAGCTGTCAGCCGAGGCAAACAGCGTGACCGTGAGCTGGCAGGCCCCCATCAGCGGCGGCGCGCCCCAGCGCTACATCGTTCACCTCAAACCCGACAACGGCAAGAAGGGCAGCGGCAAGACCAAAAGGCCCAAAGCCAAGAAGACCGAGGTGGTCTTCAACAACCTGGAGTCTGGGACCACCTACACGCTATGGGTGCGGGCGCGGAACCAGGCGGGCAAGGGCGAGCGGGTCCACGCCTCCATCACCTTGCCCGAGAAAATCACCCTGCCCGAGACCGAACCCCCACCGGAGACCGAACCCACACCAAAGGACGTCACCCCGCCCGATCAGCCAGGCGATGGCGACGGGCAGCAGGGCAATGTCACCCCGCTGGAGGTGGAGAAGCCGTGCAGGGCTCCGGGCGGGCAATCCGCCGACTCCGTGTTGGTGGGAAATTTCGACCAGGAGCGGAGATTGAGCGATATGTCCACCAACGACTTCGCGCTCACCCAGGGGTTCACCACCGGGGACGCGGCTGCGACGCTGGAGGGCATCGAAGTGTGCATCGGCACGCCGCTGCACGTGGCGCACATCGCGACCATAAGGGCGGAGCTGT
The DNA here is from genome assembly GCF_965204015.1 of Candidatus Poriferisocius sp. Classification (GTDB taxonomy): domain Bacteria; phylum Actinomycetota; class Acidimicrobiia; order Acidimicrobiales; family Bin134; genus Poriferisocius. Next base: position 1,271,278 of record NZ_OZ241965.1, read on the forward strand.
GGTCGTCTGCGGCCGGAGGCGAGCCCGAGGCGAAGCTGGTGGACCTGGTTGCCCCCGACCAGATGGGCAACGGCGACGCGGTCTTCGCCGCGCCGCCACGCACCGTGCTTGAGGCGAGCACGGCCTATCACTTCGTGCTGTACACCACCGGGCGCGTCGACTTGCGGGTGGCGGCCACCTTCTCGACAGACGAAGACCCCGGCGGCCAAAACGGCTGGAGCATCGCCGACACCAGCTATGAGATCTCGGCGCAAACACCGCAGGGCGGCAACTGGGTCGAGGAGCCGGTCAACGGTGTCATGTCGATGCGCATCAAGGGCCAATAGCAGCAGCCCAACAACCAGCCGGTGCAATAGGGGGATGCTCAAGGAAGGCAGCCGCATCCGCCAAACGTCATCTTTTCGCGACGTGTATCATGTGATGGGGGTGGTCATATGCGATATATGCAGATGATTCGCTGTATGCGTCCGGTCGTCTCTTTGGTGGCGGTGTTGGCGGTTTTGGGGGCGGTGTTGGTCTCTGAGTCTGTGGCGGCGCAGGGGGGCCAGGGCGGTGGGCAGCAGTCGACGTCTGACGGCAAGGAGCTGTATCTGGCGTCGTGTGTGCCTGATACGGCTCGGGCGGCGACGGCGGAGGCCGGGGTGGTCAAGTTTGTGATGTGCCCGGATCATTTGCAGATCGAGAGCGTGGCGACGTCGTCGGACATCACGTTTTATCCGGAGTTCAGCCCGGATCGGCACAGCTATGTGGTGCATGTGGCCGACAGCGTGTCGGAGGTGAGGTTCGAGGCGATCTTCAGGACCCTGTTCCCGTTGCAAGAGGCCCGTGTGCGCCCCGGCTTCGCGTACGGGATTGTGGACAGTGACGGCGCGTATCTGCGGCACTGCCGGGAGTGCATCTACACCTCCGCGAACAACAACACAGCCAGCGCGATCAAGCCGGTGCATGTGCGGCTGACTCCGGGGGTGACGACGGTGGAGATTGGGGCGAATCAGTGGTTCAAGCGGTACGGCCAATCGCAGGCCGAGTCTGACGCGGGCGATTGGGCCTGGTTGCGCAAGAGCGGCAAGCTGGCGCGCACCAGGTACACGCTGAAGCTGGTGTGGCAATCGCCCGACACGCCGCTGGTCGCCCCCGCTGAGCTGATGCCGATCGGCACGGTGGACTACGACACCGACGACGACGGTTTGGTGGAGGTGTCGACGTTGGCGCAGCTCGACGCCATCCGCTGGGATGCGAACGGCGACGGTTACAGCGATCACGGCGGGCCGCTGCACAATGGGTTCCCGAACGCGATTTCGGGGATGGGCTGTCCGTCGTCGGGCTGTGTGGGCTATGAGCTGGCCGGCGATCTGGACTTCGATACCAACGCCAGTGGCGACGCCGACGAGGGCGACGACTATTGGAACAGCGGCCACGGGTGGGTGCCGATCGGGGCGGACACCGATCACTTCAGCGGCGTGTTCGAGGGCAACGGGCACACCATCAGCAACCTGTTCATCAACTCCAACGACGTCACGCAGTCGGCCGCCACTGGCTATCGGCGGGTGGACTTTCGGGGGTATTACGACGAGAGTCGGTCGATCCATGTGGGCCTGTTCGAGGAGTTGGCCCGCGGCGGGGTTATCCGCAATGTCGGTCTCGCCGACGCCAGCGTGGCCCGCACCTTCCCGTGCCTCAAATCCAGACATCCTCTGGCGGGCGACCTCTGTGCTGACGGCCGCGTCGGCGCGCTGGTGGGGGTGAGCGCGGGCACGATCCGGGGAAGCTGGGCGACCGGGACGGTGTCGAACACCATCACCCAGGGCAACGGATTGAAGGCTACGAATCCCGCGGTGGTCGGGGGGCTGGTGGGCCAGGCGCACTCGTCGAGCGTGATCGCGGCCAGCTTCGCCTCGGTTGATGTGTCGGCCGGCGTGGTCCCCCACAACAGCGGCCCGGGCACCCGGGTCGGGGGGCTGGTGGGGATCAACGATGGCGCCATCACCGCCGCCTACGCCACCGGCACGGCCCGCTCCAGCGGCGACGCCCCCTGGCCGGCGAGACTCGGCCCGAACCATGTCGTCGGCGGGCTGGTGGGGCACAACAGCGGTTCCATCAACGCGAGCTACGTGTCGAACAGCGTGTCGGGGGGCTCCAACCACCCGCTGGTGAGGACCGCGGCTAGCAGTTCTCGGGTGGATAACAGCTACTGGGACTCAGACATCGAATACGGATGGCGAAACGATGCGGGCGGCACCGGCAGGACCACCGCGGAGTTGCAGGCGCCCACCGACTACACCGGCATCTACGCCAACTGGAACGTGGACCTCGACGGCGACGGCTCAGCGGACGACCCGTGGGATTTCGGCACCGCCAGCGACTACCCGACGCTCAACAACGTCGGCCCCGGATCCAACCAGCAGGTGGGCGCGGACGCCGACCAGCAGAAACAGCAGAAGCAAAAGAGGCAGCCGCAGGCGGCGGGCGAGGTGCCCGGCCCGGTGACGGCGTTGGCGCTCACCGCCACCTCCAACACCGTCACGGTGAGCTGGCAGCCGCCCGACACCGGCGGCGCTCCGAAGCGCTACATCGTCCACCTCAGGCCCGAGGGCGGCAAGACCGGCAGCGGCAAGACCAAAGACCCCAAAGCAAAAAAGACCAAGGTCACCTTCAAGAACCTGAAACCGGGCACCACCTACAACGTGTGGGTGCGCGCCCAGAACCAACACGGCAAAGGCGACCGCCTCAGCGACACCATCACCCTGCCCGAGGAGTAGCCCCCGGCAAGTACGCCGTTGCCGGCGAGGCGCTCGGGAGGTCGCCTCGCTGATGGGTTACAGGGTTTCGGCGGCTTCGTCGGTTTTGTCCCGGCGGCCTTCGAGCCGTCCGACGCGGTGGGCCAGCTCCAGCACTGCTTGGGCCAGCTCGGCGACCCGCTGGAACCCGGTTCGGGTCTCGGTGCGGAGCGCCTCGAGCGAGGCCCGCGTCTCCGCGCCCTGGATTTTGAGGGCTTCGAGGGCCTCGCGGTGCGCTTCGAATCCGGCTCGGGTCTCTTGTCGGTGAGATTCGAGGGCGGTGCGGTGGGAGCGGTCGAGGTAGAGGATGAGGGTGACGAGTACGGCGAAGGTGCTTCCCAAGGTGGCGAGGATGGCTTGTTCCATTGCCAGTTCTCCTGTGTGAACTGTGTGCTCAGGGGAAGATTGACCCACTCTACCGCCGGCGGCCGCGTCCGCCAAGCAGCGTCTTTTTGGGGTGTGTAATGTGTGGTGGGGGTGGTCATATGCGGTTTCTGCGAATGAGTCACTGTATGCGGACGGCTGTCTGGTTGGTGGCGGTTTTGGGGGTTTTGGGGGCGGTGTTGGCCTCTGGGGTGTCGGCGGAGGATCGTTTTTCTGCGACTTGGACCTATGTTGAAGGCGAGGAGCCGCAGGGGGTGTTCGTGGGCAATGAGCTGTATTTGCCGCCGTGTGTGCCCAAAGCGGGCCGGGCGGCGACTGCGGAGGCCGGGGTGGTCAAGTTTGTGATGTGCCCGGATCATCTCCAGATCGAGAGCGTGGCGACGTCGTCGGACATCACGTTTTATCCGGAGTTCAGCCCGGATCGGCACAGCTATGTGGTGCATGTGGCCGACAGCGTGTCGGAGGTGAGGTTCGACCCGATCTTCAGGACCTCACACCCGGGTACGTTTGCCCATACCTGGCCCGGCTTCGCCTACGCGATGGTGGGCAGCAGCTCGTCAGGAAACAACATCGGAAAGAAGTTTTCGGCGAGCGTGAAGATGAGTCCGGGGGTGACGACGTTGGAGATCGGGGTGAATCAGTGGTTCATGCGGTATGGCAAGTCGCAGGCCGAGTACGACCGCCGCAACGGCGGACCCACCAAGTATGGAAGCTGGACGCGCGACAGCGGCAAGATAGCGCGCACCAGGTACAAGCTTGAGCTGGTGTGGAAGTCGCCCGACACGCCGCTGGTCGCCCCGGCCGAGGTGACGCCGATCGGGACGGTGGACTACGACACCGACGACGACGGCCTGATCGAGGTGTCGACGTTGGCGCAGCTCGAGGCGGTGCGGTGGGACGCCGATGGCGACGGCTACAGCGATCACGGCGGGCCGCTGCATGTCGGGTTCCCGAACGCGCTGGCCCAGATGGGCTGTCCGTCGTCGGGTTGTGTGGGCTATGAGCTGGCCGGCGATCTGGATTTCGACACCAACGCCAGCGGCGATGCCGACGAGGGCGACGACTTTTGGAACAGCGGCCACGGGTGGGTGCCGATCGGGGCGGACACCGATCATTTCAGCGGCGTGTTCGAGGGCAACGGGCACACCATCAGCAACCTGTTCATCAACTCCGACGACGTCACCGTGTCGCCAGCCACCGGCTATTACCGGGTGGACGGGTCGGGCCGCTATATCGAGCAGCGGTCGATCCATCTGGGCCTGTTCGAGGAGTTGGCCCGCGGCGGGGTGATCCGCAACGTCGGGCTCGCCGACGTCAGCGTGACCCGCGCCTTCCCGTGCATGTATACCCCACATCCTCTGGCGGGCGACCTCTGTGTCGAGGGCCGCGTCGGCGGACTGGTGGGGGTGAGCGCGGGCACGATCCGGGGAAGCTGGGTGACCGGGACGGTGTCGAACACCATCACCCAAAGCACCGGATTGAACAAGGACCTTCCCGCGGTGGTCGGCGGGCTGGTCGGCCAGGCGCACTCCTCGAGCGTGATCGCGGCCAGCTTCGCCTCAGCCGACGTGTCGGCCAACGTCATCCCCCGCGTCGGCGCCCCCGGCAACCGGGTCGGAGGGCTGGTCGGGATCAACGCGGGCGCGATCACCGCCTCCTACGCCACCGGCACCGCCCACTCCGGCGTCGACTACGGCTGGCTGGTGCCCCGGTATCCGAATCTCATTGTCGGCGGGCTGGTAGGCCACAACAGCGGTTCGATCACCGCCAGCTACGTGTCGAACACCGTGTCGGGAGGCGTCAACCATCCGATGGTGGGGCGCACGGCGGGCGCGTCGCGAGTGAGCGAGAGCTACTGGGACGCAGGCACCGAGGATGGGTGGCACAGCTACTCGAAGGGGACCGGCAAGTCCACCGCCGAGTTGCAGGCGCCCACCGAATACACCGGCATCTACGCCAACTGGAACGCAGACCTAGACGGCGACGGCAGCGCGGACGATCCGTGGGACTTCGGCACCGCCAGCGACTACCCGACGCTCAACGGCGTGGGCCCCGGATCCAACCAGCAGGTGGGCGCGGACGCCGACCAGCAGAAACAGCAGAAGCAAAAGAGGCAGCCGCAGGCGTCGGGCGAGGTTCCCGGCCCGGTGACGGTGTTGGCCCTCACCGCCACGTCCAACACCGTGACGGTGAGCTGGCAGCCCCCCGAGGTCGGCGGCGCGCCCAAGCGCTACATCGTCCACCTCAAGCCCGAGGGCGGCAAGAAGGGCAGCGGCAAGACCAAAGACCCCAAAGCCAAAAAGACCAAGGTCACCTTCAAGAACCTGAAACCGGGCACCACCTACAACGTGTGGGTGCGCGCCCAGAACCAACACGGCAAAGGCGACCGCCTCAGCGACACCATCACCCTGCCCGAGGAGTAGCCCCCGGGCAGGGCGCCGCTGCCGGCGAGGCGCCCAGGAGGTCGCCTCGCTGACGGGTTACAGGGTTTCGGCGGCTTCAGTGCGAAGCGCCTCGAGCGAGGCCCGCGTCTCCGCGCCATCGACCCGCCTCTCAGAAGGCGCTCAACCGGCCACTGTCTAGGAGTCGCTCTGCGGCGTCGACCACGGCTCGGGCGGTTTCAAGAGCCTGGCGGGCATCGTCCTCATTGACTCCTGGGGACTCCTCGTCGGGATACTCGGTGCGGTTCCGACGGCGACGTAACGCATGCAGGCGGCCGAAGACCTCCAACCCGCCACGATCATTGAATTGGGCTCGCACGGCATCGATCACGGCGATGTGCCCGCCTCGTGTGGTTGAGCGCAGACCCTGAACCGCGAGCAGGGCGGCCGCCGTCTTGCGGGCGGCATCGTAGGAGAGCTGGAGTGCCCCCGCAGGGTCATCCTCAATGCCTTTTGAGGCAAGGCTGACATGAGCGACAGCGTCGGCCATCAACCGCCTCGCCACATCAGGGGAAGGGGGAACTCGTTCAACCTCCCCAGCCGCGACCAACTGCTCCACTTCGGCCCGACCGCGTTCCCAGGTCATCTGACCATTCCCCTCTCTGGCCCAACCCCAGCAAATTCATCCGCAGAGTCCTGCTCATCGCCCACAAGGACGACCAGCTGCGGCCGCGACTTGACCTCCCGCATGAAACTCTCGCGCTCGGAATCCCACTGCTCGCGCGTGCGAACGGTCGCCTGGACGGGCATCCCAATGCGTCGCTCAACTCGTTCCACGGCATCGTCTACAAGATCTCGGTCTGCGTCTCCGATAACGAGTACGTCGATGTCGTTCGGCGCGCGTCCCGGCTCGCCCAAGTATCGAGCTGCCCAGGACCCGAACAGGATCACTGCATCGGCCGCCTGGAGGTCGGCCAACTCCTCGGCGATCACCATTGGCGGACCGTAGGTAGCCAGAATGATCTGGCGTACTGCGTCGTGGAGAGGATGGCCGACGTTGGCTCGCACCTGCCGAGACGAGCCGACCTTCTCGGTGACCAAAAGACCGGCCTGCTCTGCCCGACCGACTTCCCGCCACACCGTGGGCATGCTCGCTTGGGTGTGTGCCACCAAGTCGGACAGGGAATGGCTCTTGTCAGGGTCAGCAAGCAAGCAGGCCAGAATCCGACCTTGCGCATCCGAGCGAAGGATAGGTGCCAGCGATGGAGCAGGAACTTTCATAAACCGAATACAAGTATACGTTTAAGGGAAACCTCACCGGCACTTGAGGGGCTGATGGGACGGCGCCCTATCAGCGTCTCGGCTGGCTCTCGGCTTCTTCGTTTTTGTCCATGCGGCCTTCGAGCCGTCCCACGCGGGTTTCTTGGCGGTGGGTTGTGAGGGCGGTGCGGTGGGAGCGGTCGAGGTAGAGGATGAGCCGGCAGCCGCGTCCGCCAAACATCATCTTTTGGGGTGTGTAATGTGTGGTGGGGGTGGTCATATGCGGTTTTTACGCATGAGGCGCTGTATGCGGCCGGTCGTCTCTTTGGTGGCGGCGGTGGCAATGGTGGCGGTGGTGCTGGCCTCCGGGTCGGTGGCGGCGCAGGGGAGTCAGGGCTCGGGGCAGCAAGCGGCGTCTGACGGCAGGGAGCTGTTGATGCCGGCGTGTGCGGCTGGTGGGGGTCAGGCGCCGGAGGCGGGGACGATCAAGTTCGCCATGTGCCCGGATCACTTGACTATCCAGAGCGCGACGACGGCGTCGGACATCACGTTCTATCCGGCGTTCAGCCCTGATCGGCACGACTATGTGGTGCATGTGGCCGACGGTGTGTCGGAGGTGCGGTTGAAGATGAGGCAGTTCTCTTGGCCCTTGTTCACCCGGGGCAGCGAGGGACCGAAACTGTGGCCAGGCTGGACGTATGTATCGGTAGAAGCTGACGACGCGCGTACACCCAGCTCCCCAGGGAACCTCCCGGTGCTGGGCAGCAACAATGGGCACACCCGGGATGTGCTGGTGAGGCTGAGCCCGGGGGTGAACACCGTGCAGATCGTGCCGAGCCAGTGGTTCAAGCGGTTCGGCCCGACGCAGTCGGAGTCCAGCGGCTGGAGCTGGGTGAAGTACAGCGACAAGCAGGCCCGCAAGGTGTACACGCTGGAGTTGGTGTGGCAGTCGCCCGACACGCCGCTGGTGGCCCCGGCCGAGCTGACGCCGATCGGCACGGTGGACTACGACGCCGATGACGACGGTTTGGTGGAGGTGTCGAGTTTGGCGCAGCTCGACGCGGTGCGCTGGGACGCGAACGGCGACGGCTACAGCGATCACGGCGGGCCGTTGCATGTCGGGTTCCCGAACGCGCTGGCCCAGATGGGCTGTCCGACGTCGGGGTGTGTGGGCTATGAGCTGGCTGCGGATCTGGATTTCGACACCAACGCCAGCGGCGGGGCCGATGATGGCGACGACTATTGGAACGGCGGCCACGGGTGGGTGCCGATCGGGGCGAGCACCCTGCACTACAGCGGCGTGTTCGAGGGCAACGGGCATGTGATCTCGAACCTGTTCATCGACTCCAACCGCGACACGCAGTCGCTCGCCACCGAATACGCCAAGGTTGAAAGCTGGACCACCGACAAAAGCCTCAGGTCCATCCATCTGGGGCTGTTCGAGGAGCTCGCCGGGGGCGGCGCGATCCGCAACGTCGGCCTCGCCGACGCCAGCGTCGCCCGCAACTTCACCTGCCTCTCAAGCCAGCGGTACCGCTGCGCCGATGGGTTTGTGGGTGGTTTGGCGGGGGTGAGCGCCGGCGCCATCAGCGGAAGCTGGGTGAGCGGCGCGGTGTCGAACACCATCACCAACGGCGCCGACTCCCGCATGTCACAGGCGGCGGTGGCCGGTGGGTTGGTGGGCTATGCGCACGGTTCCAGCGTGATCGCGGCCAGCTACTCGGCGGCCAGCGTGGTGGCCAACCACACGCCCAAGAGCTCGGTCGGCAGCCAGGTCGGAGGGCTGGTGGGCGCCAACGACGGCACCATCTTCGCCGCCTATGCCACCGGCGCGGTCCAGTCCAACCTCGACACCTCCTTGTCGCTGGCGGGCCACTTGCTGGGCGGGCTGGTTGGGCGCAACGGCGGGACGATCACCGCGAGCTATTCCACCGGGGCTGTGCCGGAGGGCTTCGAGCGCAGCGGCCTGGTCGGCCACAACGCCGGTCGGGTTATCGACAGCTACTGGGACACCACCGCGTCGGGAACGCTGCTCAGCGCAGCAGGCACCGCCAAAACCACCGCCGAGCTGCAAGCCCCCACCGACTACACCGGCATCTACGCCAACTGGAATGTGGATCTCGACGGCGACGGCAGCGCCAACGACCCATGGGACTTCGGCACTTCCAGCGACTACCCGACGCTCACCGGGGTGGGCCCGGGATCCCATCAGCAGGTGGGCTCGGGCGCCGACCAGCAGAAGCAAAAGAGGCAGCCGCAGGCGTCAGGTGATGTGCCCGGCCCGGTGACGGCGCTGGCGCTCACCGCCACCTCCAACACCGTGATGGTGAGCTGGCAGCCGCCCGACACGGGCGGCGCGCCCACGCGCTACATCGTCCACCTCAGGCCCGAGGGCGGCAAGAAGGGCAGCGGCAAGACCAAGAACCCCAAGGCGAAGAAGACCGAGGTCACCTTCAAGAACCTGAAACCGGGCACCACCTACAACGTGTGGGTGCGCGCCCAGAACCAACACGGCAAAGGCGACCGCCTCAGCGACACCATCACCCTGCCTCTGTAGGCGGCGGTACTATGCCGTTCGGCGCGGTATCGTCTAGTCGTGAGTTCCGCCACATCGCCGGAGCGGTAGAGATGGCCACGCAGTACAAACTGCCCTACACCTTGAAGGCGCCCTCTGAGGAGACAGAGGACATGTATCTTGCCGAGGTGCCGGTGCTTCCGGGTTGTCGGGCGTGGGGTGCCACTGCCGAAGAGGCCTTGTTCAATCTCGAAGGCGTGACGGCGGACTACATCGCCTCCTGCGAGGCCCACGGCGACGCCCTACCCGCTGCCATTGCCGCGGCTGGGGAGCTTGTTGTAGCGGTTTGACCTATCGGGAGCTCTCCCGCAAGTTGCGCTCGCCAAACATCGTCTTTTTGGGGTGTGTAATGTGTGGTGGGGGTGGTCATATGCGGTTTCTGCGAATGAGGCGCTGTATGCGGACGGCTGTCTGGTTGGTGGCGGTTTTGGCGGTTTTTGGGGCGGTGTTGGCTTCTGGGGTGTCGGCGGAGGATCGTTTTTCTGCGACTTGGACCTATGTTGAGGGCGAGGAGCCGCAGGGGGTGTTCGTGGGCAATGAGCTGTATTTGCCGCCGTGTGTGCCCGATGCGGCTCGGGCGGCGACGCCGGAGGCCGGGGTGGTCAAGTTTGTGATGTGCCCGGATCATTTGCAGATCGAGAGCGTGGCGACGTCGTCGGACATCACGTTTTATCCGGAGTTCAGCCCGGATCGGCACAGCTATGTGGTGCATGTGGCCGACAGCGTGTCGGAGGTGAGGTTCGAAGCGATCTTCAGGACCATATACCCGGCTCTGGATGCCCGCGACCGCCCTGGTTTCGCGTACTCGTTGGTGGGCAGCAGCTTTGCAGGAAACAACAATGGGGAGCAGGAGTCGGTGAGCGTGAAGCTGAGTCCGGGGGTGACGACGTTGGAGATCGGGGCGAATCAGTGGTTCATGCGGTATGGCCCGTCGCAGGCCGAGTACAACAGGCTCAACGGCGGAAGCTGGCTGCGCGACAGCGCCAAGCTGGCCCGCACGAGGTACAAGCTTGAGTTGGTGTGGAAGTCGCCGGATACGCCGCTGGTCGCTCCGGCCGAGCTGATTCCGATCGGGACGGTGGATTACGACACCGACGACGATGGGCTGATCGAGGTGTCGACGTTGGCGCAGCTCGAGGCGGTGCGCTGGGACGCGAACGGCGACGGCTACAGCGATCACGGCGGGCCGCTGCATGTCGGGTTCCCAAACGCGCTGGCCCAGATGGGCTGTCCGTCGTCGGGCTGTGTGGGCTATGAGCTGGCCGGCGATTTGGATTTCGACACCAACGCCAGCGGCGGCGCCGACGAGGGCGACGATTTTTGGAACAGCGGCCATGGGTGGGTGCCGATCGGGGCCGACACCGATCATTTCAGCGGCGTGTTCGAGGGCAACGGGCACACGATCAGCAACCTGTTCATCAACTCCAACGACGTCACCGTGTCGCCCGCCACCGGCTATCGGCGGGTGGACCGGTGGGGGTACTACGTCGAGAACCGGTCGATCCATGTGGGCCTGTTCGAGGAGCTCGCCCGCGGCGGGGTGATCCGCAACGTGGGCCTCGCCAACGCCAGCGTGGCCCGCACCTTCCCCTGCCTCAAGACCAAACATCCGGGTGTGGGCGACCTCTGCTACAAGGGCCGCGTCGGCGCGCTGGTGGGGGTGAGCGCGGGCACGATCCGGGGAAGCTGGGTGACCGGGACGGTGTCGAACACCATCACCGCGTCCCTCGGATCGAGCAACACAGCTCCCGCGGTGGTCGGGGGGCTGGTGGGCCAGACGCACTCGTCGAGCGTGATCGCGGCCAGCTTCGCCTCAGCCGACGTGTCGGCCAACGTCATCCCCAGCGTCGGCGCCCCCGGCACCCGGGTCGGAGGGCTGGTCGGGATCAACGCGGGCGCCATCATCGCCGCCTACGCCACCGGCACGGCCCGCTCCAACGGCAATGCCCCCTGGCCGGCAAGCATCGGCCCGAGCAATGTGGTCGGCGGTCTGGTGGGCCACAACAGCGGTTCGATCACCGCCAGCTACGTCGCCAACACCGTGTCGGGGGGTTCCAACCATCCGCTGGTGAGGACCGCGGTGCGCAGTTCGCGGGTGGATCACAGCTACTGGGATTCAGACATCGAATACGGGTGGCGAGCCGATGCGGGCGGTATCGGCAAGACCACCGCGGAGTTGCAGGCGCCGACGGACTACACCGGCATCTACGCCAACTGGAACGTGGACCTCGACGGCGACGGCTCAGCGGACGACCCGTGGGACTTCGGCACCTCCAGCGACTACCCGAAGCTCAACAACGTCGGCCCCGGATCCAACCAGCAGGTGGGCTCGGGCGCCGACCAGCAGCTACAGCAGCAAGCGGCCAGCCCGGTGCCCGGCCCGGTGACGGCGTTGGCGCTCACCGCCACATCCAACACCGTCACGGTGAGCTGGCAGGCTCCCGACACGGGCGGTGCGCCCAAGCGCTACATCGTCCACCTCAAGCCCGAGGCCGGAAAGAAGGGCAGCGGCAAGACCAAAGACCCCAAAGCCAAAAAGACCAAGGTCACCTTCAAGAACCTGAAACCCGGCACCACCTACAACGTGTGGGTACGCGCCCAGAACCAACACGGCAAAAGCGACCGCCTCAGCGACACCATCACCCTGCCCCAGGAGTAGCCCCCGGTAAGTACGCCGTTGTCGGCGAGGCGCTGAGCCGATTGCATCCGCCAACCCTCATCTGCTTTGCGAGGTGCAGCATGTGTTTGCGGGATGCTACATGTGATTAGGGTGTACAAGTGCGATTTTTATACATGAGTTGCCGTATGCAGCCGGTTGTCTGGTTGTTGACGGCGGTTGCGCTGCTGGCCGCGTTGTTAACACCGCTGTCCACGGCGGGAGCGCAGTCGGCACCTGCTGCTCCCACGATCACATCGGCAACGCCCGGCGATGCCAGCATCACGCTGGCGTGGACCGCAGGCGACGACGGCGGTGCCACCGTTACCCGGTGGGAGTACACGCAGTCTGATCCGACCACCGGTGTATGGATGCCGATACCGGGCAGCAACCGCCAAACCACCAGCTACACCGTCACCGGTCTAGACAACGGCACCGCCTACCGGTTCCAATTGCGGGCCGTCAACGATGCCGGCAACGGTGCAGTGTCGACGGCATCGAATGCGGCCACGCCGTCGACCACGCCATCTGCGCCCCTTAACCTGAGAGGCGAGGCGAGGAATTCGCAGGTTGTGCTGACCTGGACGCCAGCCGCTCCCGATGCCACCACCATCAACCGCCAGAACGGGTTCTCGCCCATCATCCGGTACCAGTACCAGCTAAAGACGGGCGACGGTGATTACACCCCGTGGAGCAACATCATCAATCCGGCTCCCGCCACCACCCCCAATGCCGCTCTGGCCACCCATGCGGTTACCGGCTTGACCAACGGCATCACCTATCAGTTCAAGGTTCGGGCCCTCAACGCCAACGGCAATGGTGCGGCCGCCGAATCCGATCCGGTCACCGCCGCCTCCACGCCTGGGCGGCCGCGCTCGTTGTCCGCGGTAGCCGGCGACGGCCAGGTCACGCTGTCGTGGACGGCGAGCAACAGCGGCGGCTCTCCCATCACGGGCTGGCACCTCCGCTTGATAGAAGGAGAAAATCAAACCGATCCCGGCGATTTCACCCAAGCCAACGCCTGGGTCGCCATTCCCGACAGCGATGCCGACACCTCGACCTACACGGTGGTGAGCCTGAACAACGCCAGCCGATACAAGTTCCAGGTGCGGGCGGTCAACGCCTTGGGCCCGGGCACCCCGGCCGAGACCGCGGTGGCCGATCCCGGAACGGTGCCGGGCACCCCGTCGGGGCTGTCGGACGCCGCATCGCATACCTCGGTCACCTTGACATGGTCTCCTGCGGTCAACAACGACGGCGACGCGGCCGCCGTCGACAACGGCGGTGCCCCTCTCCTGCGCTACGAGTACTCGGTGAAAGCCGGCGACGGCGATTACGGCGAGTGGACGGCCATCCCGGCCGACGCCCTGTTCGAGGCCCCGCTACCCGCACCCCCAACACCCCCCACGGTGGTGACCGATGTCAACGCCCGCACCGCCGAGGTGGCCCACACGATTGAAGACCTGGCCCGAGGCACGGCCTATCGGTTCAGGGTTCGCGCCGTCAACGCCATCGCCCCCAGCGATCCCATCGGGTTCCAAGACGACCATCCCGTCTATCTGGGCACCCGGCCTCCGGCGCCCACAGAGTTCATCGCCCGCCCCATATACAACGTGGCCACCGGCACCTCCCGAGTGGCGTTGTCGTGGATCTCCGGCGGCGATGGCGATTCCCCGATCACCCAGTGGCAGTACCGAACCCACACCACCCGGGCTGGCCTGAACGACAGCTCGCTCAGCTCCTGGGTGGACATCTGCAACAGCCTGCCTGCCTACACCGGACCGGCCCCGTCGTGTCGCTCGTCCACCTCCGGGGTCACGCTGCCCCGGGCCCCGCTGACCCGGGGCGGGACCGACGGCCCCGACGGCACCTTGACCTTTACCGCCGAAAGCGACCACTTCTTTGTGATCCGGGCCGTAAATGCCCATGGTGACGGCTTGCAGTCCATCGCCAGCGCCCGGTTCCCGGTACATGTGCCCTCTGCGCCCCCCGCGGTTTACATCGGCGGAACCAACGGGACCGTCTCAACCAGTGTCATCACCGTGAACTGGCGGGCGTCGGCCACCGGTGGCGCCCCTATCCAGCGCTACGAATACTCCGTGAGAACCGGCACCGCTCCGTGGAGCGAATGGATCAGCGCCGGCACCGGCACCTCGTTGCGCTACCAAGTGCCAACCACCGCGCCCGCTGGGGCGGTACACACCTTCAGCATTCGGGCGGTCAACGCCGAGGGCCCAGGCCCCTTCGCCCTGTCGCCGGCCATCGCGCCCGGAGCGCCGGGAACGCCGGGCGCCGCCGACCTGTCGGTAGACGGCGCCCCCAATCTCAACCCCAGCCCCGGCCGAACCCGGATCACGCTGTCGATGACCGGCACCACCGGCAATACCAATGCCAGAACCCAGTGGCAGTACTCCTACCGGGTGGGATTCGGCCGCTACAGCCCATGGACCTACGCCAACGCCGGCGCCGAGTTCAACCCCAGCGCCATCAACCCCATCGACGGTCTGCGCAACGGCGTGAGCTACACCTTCAGGATCCGCGCCGTCAACCCCGGCGGGCTCGCCGGCCCCGCGCTGGAGTCGCTCTCCGCCAGGCCGGGGGTTGCACCGCCGGCGCCGCTGGGGCTTCGGGCAACCCCCGGCGACCAGCAGATCACCTTGTCGTGGACGTCGCAGGGCAGCGGCGGCCTGCCGATCGCCCGCTGGCAAATCTGCGGCGGCGTGACCCCGCCGGTGGGAACACAGCTCGAATGCATCGCCGACGATGACTGGGTCGACATCCGCAACAGCAATTTCCTCACCACCTCCCACACTGTCAAATATGTCTTGGGCACCCTCACCCCCTTGACCAACGGCACCAGCTACACCTACCAAATACGGGCCCGTAACTTCTTGGTCGGCGGGGCACCCGCCCAAACCTATCCGGCCACGCCCGGCAAGCCTCCCGGCACACCTACTCGGGCGCTGGTCGACCCCGGCAAGAACCGGGTGACCATCACCGTGTATGCCCCGTCGATCACCAACGGCAGCCCGGTGGTGGGCTACCAAGTTCGAAAGCGCATCGGCGACGGCCCCTACGACGCCTGGGAGGCCCTGGGCACCACCGCAACCCCCCAACAGCCGCCGTCGGCCCACACCGGCGCGGTCGTGTCCGGCCTCTTGAGCGACACCGTCTACACCTTCCAAGTGCGGGCCGTGAACGCCTTCGGCCCCGGCCCCGAGATCGAGACCGCCTCGTCCACTCCGACCGGTGCTCCCACTGCTGACCAACTAGGCGCTGATCCCGGTGACGGCCAGGTGCAGTGAGGCGCTCTGTTGGCCGCGTCCGCCAAGCAGCATCTTTTTGGGGGTGTAGCATGTGATGGGGGTGGTCATATGCGGCTTTTGCGGATGAGTCACTGTATGCGGGCGGTGGTGTCGTTGGGGGCGGTGTTGGCGGTCTTGGGGGCGGTGTTGGCTTCCGGGGTGTCGGCGGAGGATCGTTTTTCTGCGACTTGGACCTATGTTGAGGGCGAGGAGCCGCAGGGGGTGTTCGTGGGCAATGAGTTGTTGTTGCCGCCGTGTGTGCCCGATGCGGGCCGGGCGGCGACGGCGGAGGCCGGGGTGGTCAAGTTTGTGATGTGCCCGGATCATTTGCAGATCGAGAGCGTGGCGACGTCGTCGGACATCACGTTTTATCCGGAGTTCAGCCCGGATCGGCACAGCTATGTGGTGCATGTGGCCGACAGCGTGTCGGAGGTGAGGTTCGACCCGATCTTCAGGACCTCATACCCGGGTACGTTTGCCCATACCTGGCCCGGCTTCGCCTACGCGATGGTGGGCAGCAGCTCGTCAGGAAACAACATCGGAAAGAAGTTTTCGGCGAGCGTGAAGATGAGTCCGGGGGTGACGACGTTGGAGATCGGGGTGAATCAGTGGTTCATGCGGTATGGCAAGTCGCAGGCCGAGTACGATCGCCGCAACGGCGGACCCACCAAGTATGGAAGCTGGACGCGCGACAGCGGCAAGATCGCGCGCACCAGGTACAAGCTTGAGTTGGTGTGGAAGTCGCCCGACACGCCGCTGGTCGCCCCGGCCGAGGTGACGCCGATCGGGACGGTGGACTACGACACCGACGACGACGGCCTGGTCGAGGTGTCGACTTTGGCGCAGCTCGAGGCGGTGCGGTGGGACGCCGACGGCGACGGCTACAGCGATCACGGCGGGCCGCTGCATGTCGGGTTCCCGAACGCGCTGGCCCAGATGGGCTGTCCGTCGTCGGGCTGTGTGGGCTATGAGCTGGCCGGCGACCTGGACTTCGACACCAACGCCAGCGGCGATGCCGACGAGGGCGACGACTTTTGGAACAGCGGCCACGGGTGGGTGCCGATCGGGGCGGACACCGATCATTTCAGCGGCGTGTTCGAGGGCAACGGGCACACCATCAGCAACCTGTTCATCAACTCCGACGACGTCACCGTGTCGCCGGCCACCGGCTATTACCGGGTGGACGGGTCGGGCCGCTATATCGAGCAGCGGTCGATCCATCTGGGCCTGTTCGAGGAGTTGGCCCGCGGCGGGGTGATCCGCAACGTCGGGCTCGCCGACGTCAGCGTGACCCGCACCTTCCCGTGCATGTATACCCCACATCCTCTGGCGGGCGACCTCTGTGTCGAGGGCCGCGTCGGCGGACTGGTGGGGGTGAGCGCGGGCACGATCCGGGGAAGCTGGGTGACCGGGACGGTGTCGAACACCATCACCCAAAGCACCGGATTGAACAAGGACCTTCCCGCGGTGGTCGGCGGGCTGGTCGGCCAGGCGCACTCCTCGAGCGTGATAGCGGCCAGCTTCGCCTCAGCCGACGTGTCGGCCGATATGGACCCCTGGAACGGTGGCCCCGGCAACCGGGTCGGAGGGCTGGTCGGGATCAACGCGGGCGCGATCACCGCCTCCTACGCCACCGGCACCGCCCACTCCGGTATCAACGACCGCGTGCAGCTGGGTGTGTATTCAAAGTCCTTTGCCGGCGGGCTGGTAGGCCACAACAGCGGGTCGATCACCGCGAGCTACGTGTCGAACACCGTGTCGGGAGGCGTCAACCATCCGATGGTGGGGCGCACGGCGGGCGCGTCGCGAGTGCATGAGAGCTACTGGGACGCGGGCGATTCGTCCGGTTGGCACAGCTACTCGAAGGGCAGCGGCTTCAGCTCGGCCGAGTTGCAGGCGCCGACGGACTACACCGGCATCTACGCCAACTGGAACGTGGACCTCGATAGCGACGGCTCAGCGGACGACCCGTGGGACTTCGGCACCTCCAGCGACTACCCGACGCTCAACAACGTCGGCCCCGGATCCAACCAGCAGGTGGGCGCGGACGCCGACCAGCAGAAACAGCAGAAGCAAAAGAGGCAGCCGCAGGCGTCGGGCGAGGTTCCCGGCCCGGTGACGGCGTTGGCGCTCACCGCCACCTCCAACACCGTGACGGTGAGCTGGCAGCCCCCCGAGGTCGGCGGCGCGCCCAAGCGCTACATCGTCCACCTCAAGCCCGAGGGCGGAAAGAAGGGCAGCGGCAAAACCAAAGACCCCAAAGCCAAAAAGACCAAGGTCACCTTCAAGAACCTGAAACCCGGCACCACCTACAACGTGTGGGTGCGCGCCCAGAACCAACACGGCAAAAGCGACCGCCTCAGCAACACCATCACCCTGCCCCAGGAGTAAACGCAAACCTGCTCGCCGGTTGCCATTGGGATCAGGAGCGCCATTTGGAAGACTACGACGACGCCGCAGAATCCCCCGACGCCAGCCCCGGTGCTGCTCAGACCGCCCCGGATTCGGGAGGGTTTTTTGATGCCGCTGACACCGAGCCCCGCGTCGGCTACCGCATGCCCCCCGGCCACACACAGAGACATATTCCTATTCATATGGAAAACCTGTGAACAATGTCCGTCTCATTGGAAAATCCAGGCATCATCCAATAGATTCCCCGCTGGCGGGGGCGGCGGGGGCCGCCCTGGTAGAAGGACTGCTCCAGCCTCCGCTGGCGGGGGTGGCTGGCCCGCGTTGGACCCCCCGGTCTGGCCCCGGCCGCCCCCGCCGCCTCACCCTCCAGCGCGGCGTCGGGCCGCGTCCCCTCGGCGGGACTGGTGAGGTTCGCCCAGCGGCCCAGGGCTCGCGGGAGCGGAGTGCAGGTCGCCAGCAAGGAGGATGTGTCCGCTGACCGGCACGATTGCGAGAGCCGTAATCGGGAGACCAACAGCGGCTGGCCTTGCTTGGCCGACAATGGATCGGGGCCATTCGTGGTCAAGTCCCATTCACATTGGCGGCCCTAATCGGAAACGGGCGGGATGGGCGGGTGACAGCCGAAAGGGTTACAGCTCCTTCCACAGCTCCCGCCATGACGGTCTGCGCCACCATCCGCCGGCGTTGCGGGGGTTCATGGCGGCGGTCTCGTCACGGACGTTGAGCGGCGTGGTCGCTAGGCGTCGACGGGCGTTCGCTCTGGCTTGGGTGACTGCGCGGGCGTAACGGCGGGCCAACTCGATCACCGCGGCCGCGGCAAGCATTGAAGCGGCGGCTATAGCCATACCGGTCATTACGCAGCCAGGGCAACTAGGAGCTTGGCTGCTGCGGCGACGGCGATGGCCGAGACGACCACGACACAGCCGGTGCGCGCTTTGTGCTCATTGCAAGCAAGGCGGCAGCCGTGCCACAGCGGGAAGATCATATGCATGGAGAAGATACCGACTCAGAGGCCTGTGAGGTCGATAAGCAGATGGCCGGATGACATCGAATGGGCGAACCAGACTGAAGTAACCAAAATGGAGGCAGTCTGGGGAATCGTCAGCGACCATCTGTGGACGACTGTCGAGCGGTAGGCGACCATGGCAAGGGGACGGTAGCACCTGTCGTCTAGCTCTTGTCGGTTGAACGCTCGGCCCAACAGAGCGATCGGCACGCCATTGGCTGCCAAATGAACGCCGAGGGCCTCGGGGGGTCTGGGAGCGTCTAGGCGGTGTTGACAAGCATGGTTGAGGTATCGCGGCGACAGGGCCGGCAACCGCATCGAGATCGAGCGCGCCTTTAGGAGCGCAACCCTCCCTTCTCGTCCATTCGCTGCTTGTAAGCGCCGAGGGGCTGAACTGGGATCAGGCTCCGACCCGGCGGCACCGTGCAGCCGAGATGTGACACCACGGCGGATCGGGGATCCCAAGGGTTGAAGGGCCGTCGTCCCTGCGACTTTTAGGTCGAGGAACTGCAGCTTCTCGTGCATCATCGATGGCGGCTGGGTGCCGGTCCTCGGATCGGTTGCGACCGGTTGCGACCGGTCAGGTAGTCGATAGTGCGGTCGTGATTCCGCCGAAACAGGCCACCGTCCCCCATGGGGGGACCCGGGGGTGGTTGTCGTGAGCGCTGAGCTTGGTCTTGGTATCGAGCGGTGGCCGCCGACGGTGTGGGTGGAACCGTGGAATGATCCGGACACCGAGGCGGCGGGAGTGCCGTTGCGGACGCCTTATGTGGAGAAGTACTGGACAAGTGTCTTGGGTCCGACGCAGGTGCTGTTGCTGCGCCTGGTGGCCGACCAGTTCGACAAGCACCCCGACGGGTTCGAGATGCGCCTGGCCGACGCGTGCGTTCAGCTCGGGGTGAGCACGCATCGCGGCAAGGGCGCTTTGCGGGCCTTGTATCGGCTGGAGAAGTTCCGGCTGGCCAGCGCTGGCCATGGCCTGTGGGCGGTGCGCCGGGCGGTGCCGGTGCTGTCTCGCCAGCAGCTGATCCGCCTGCCCCACGAGCTGCGGAAGTCCCACAGCCGAGACGCCCAGGCCGCGGTGGCGGTGTGGGACGAGCAGGCCGCCGACCGGGCCGGGCGGGTAGCGCTCGCTATGGCCGCCAAGGGCGAGGCGCGCGAGGCGATAGCCCGTCGCCTGGAGCTGATGCGGGTACCGCCGACAGCATGTGCAGAAGCGTCGAGGATGGCCGTGGAGGCGATGGCGGGCGCACAGCCCGAGAGGGACCAGCCCGCCGTCCGGCGCACAGTCGAAGCCTCGGCGACGGCCGAAATGGCCGGGATCTGATGGCCCGCCCGTCGTGATATTTCCCCGGCCCGGCTGCTTTAACTTTCGTGGCGGTGAGTTGCCCCATCCTGATCTCCAATCGGTCCCACAATCTGTCCCACACTTTTGGAGGGATCGTGCGGCAAATTACAGGAACAGTGTACTATTCCGAAATGACAAAACCCTTGCTGCGCTGGGACTTCAGGAACGAACAGGGGCAGCCGGGAACCCCCGAGAACATCAGGAAGCGCCCACGGCAGGATTCGAACCTGCGACCTTGGACTTAGGAGGTCCCTGCTCTGTCCCGACTGAGCTACGTGGGCGGGTGTAGAGGCATTACTGCCCACAATCCGCTGAGTGACGAATTCTAGGTTGACTAGGAGGATAAGGGGCGTTCGCTTCAGCAGTCTGCAGGATTCACGCAATGTCGGTTAGCAAATCCTTACATAGAGTTGACAGTCAATGAACCAGGCACGTTCTCCTGCTTTGCGGGGCGGTAGCGATGTCTTTGACGCGGTGGTTATCGGGGCTGGGGCTATTGGGGCGGCTACGACCCTGGAGTTGTCGCGGCGGGGGTGGCGGGTGGTGTGCGTGGACAAGAATGCGGCGGCGGGATCGGGGTCGACGCTCAACTCGAGCGCGATTGTTCGGTTCAGCTACTCGACGAAGCCGGGGGTTGTCTTGGCGTGGGAGGGCCTGCACTACTGGCTCAATTGGCCCGAGTACATCGGCGTCGACGACGAGAGCGGACTGATTGAATTCCGCCAATGCGGAAAGCTGATGCTTTTGACCGACGACTCCGATCACCCGCAGCGGGTGCGTGCCCTGTGGCAGGAGCTCGACATTCCCTTCGAGGACTGGTCCCTCCAAGACCTCGCCCAGCGTCTTCCGATCTTCGATCACGGCAGCTTCGGCCCCCCGAAGCGCCCTTCAGACGAAGCATTCTGGGATGAACCGGCCGGAAAGCTCATTGGGGCGATCTACTCGCCGTCAGCTGGATATGTGAACGACCCGCAGCTCTGCGCCCACAACCTCCAGAGGGCAGCGGAGGTCGAAGGTGCCCACTTCCGGTTCAACTCACAGGTCACCGACATCCTGCGCTCAGGTGGCCGGGCCGCCGGTGTGGAACTGGACGACGGCACCGAGGTCCATGCACCGGTGGTCGTCAACGTCGCCGGACCCCATTCCAATGTGATCAACCAGATGGCCGGGGTTTACGACTCTATGAAGATCAAGACCCGGGCCATGCGCCATGAAGTACATATCGTGCCCTCACCAGAAGGGTTCGACTACGAGTCGGAGGGCCATGTGACCGCCGATCACGACACCGGGATCTACTTTCGGCCCGAAGTGGGCAACAACATCCTGATCGGAAGCGCGGATCCAGCTTGCGACGAGCCCGACTGGGCCGATCCCGATCACTTTGACGAGACGGTCAGCGAAGGCCAATGGGAGGCCCAGGTGCTGCGCGCCAGCCGGCGCATGCCTGAACTGGGAGTCCCCCACCAGAAGAAGGGCGTGGCCGACCTCTACGACGTGAGCGACGACTGGATTCCCGTCTACGACCGCACCGAGCTCGACGGGTTCTACGTGGCCATCGGCACCAGCGGCAACCAGTTCAAGAACACCGGCATCGCCGGGTGTGTGATGGCCGAATTGATCACCGCGGTGGAAGGCGGCCTCGACCACGACCGAGATCCGCTGGTCATCGAGGGCCGCTACACCGGCCTCCCCATTGAGGTCGGCTTCTTCAGCCGAAACCGCGATCCGGCCAACACCTCGATGAGCGTGTTTGCCTGAAAAGATCTAAAAGTAACTGAAACTAGGTCAAGCACAATAGCCTGACCGGAAGGGTGGCTCGGCCCACCCGGTCCGGTCCTTCAACCTCGTACTCGGCACCGGACCGGGATCGGGCCGAGTCCACCCTACCCCATCGATGCTGGGCCTTCTACCCTGCCTTTAGACGTAGTCCTCGTACTTGTCCAGGTGGCGGGTGGGGCGCTTGAGGGCGTCTTTGCGGAAGGGGTCACCCAGCTCCATGGTGCACATGGCCTCGATGACGGTGGTGCGGCCTCCGTTCATCTGGGCGTCGATGGCCTTGGTCAGCGCAGGGCCCACCTCTTCGAGCTCGTTCACCCGCACGCCGTCGGCGCCCATGGCCCGGGCCACCTCCGACCAGTCCTCACCGCCGTCGAGCTCGCCGGCCACGAACCGGCGGCCGTAGAAGTCCACCTGATTCTTCTTCTCCGCGCCCCACTGGCGGTTGTGGAACACCACCGCGGTCACCGGGATGTTGTGGCGCACCGCGGTCATGGTCTCCACCATGCTCATGGCCCACGCCCCATCGCCGGCGTAAGCCACCGCGGGCCGGTCCGGTGCGGCCTTCTTGGCCCCGATGATGGTGGGCAGCGCATAGCCGCAGTTGCCCCAGCTCATGGCGGCGAAGAACGACCGGGGCTCCTCGAAGCGCAGGTAGCTGTTGGCCACCGAGTTGATGTTGCCGATGTCGGTGGACACCATCACCCGCTCGGGCATGGCCGCCTCCAGCTCGCGCAGCACTTGGCGGGGATGCATCCAGTTGTAGTGCTCCTCGGTGGCCTGCTTGATCATGTCGACGCTGAAGTCGTCGGTCTCGTGGATCCAGTCGTCCAGCTCGGCCTCCCAATCGGCCTTGTCGTCGGCAATCTCCGCCGCCCGCTGGACCCGGGTGGCATCGCACGCCAGCTCCCGGCCCTCCAGGCGCTGAAGAAGCGCCGTGGCCGCCGCCCCGGCGTCGCCGCAGATGCCCACGTCGATGCGCTTGACCAGCCCGAGCATCTTGTTGTCGGCGTCCACCTGGATGACCTTGGCCTCATTGGGCCAGTAGTCCATGTCGTGCTGGGGCAGAGTGCCGAACGGACCGAGCCGGGTGCCCAGGGCCAGCACCACGTCGGCCCGCGAGATCAGGCGCATGGCCGCCTTGGAGCCCTGATAGCCCAGAGGCCCGCACCACAGGGGATGCGATGCCGGGAAAGAGTCGTTGTGGAGGTAGCTGTTGACCACCGGGCAGCCCAGTCGCTCGGCCAGCGCCACGGTCTCGGCCACAGCGTCGCCCATCACCACCCCGCCGCCGGCCACCATCACCGGGAACGAGGCTCCGGCCAGCAGCTCGGCGGCCTCGTTGAGGGTGCGCTCACCGCCCGGACCCCGATCCAGGCGCTGCGGCGCCGGGATCTCCACGTCAATGTCGCCGTAGAAGCGGTCGCGGGGGATGTTGAGCTGCGTCGGCCCCATCTCTGAGAGGGCCCGATCGAAGCAGCGGCCGGTCAGCTCGGCCATGCGGTGCTCGTTGTTGACGTGGCCCTGGTACTTGGTGAACTCCTCGAACATCGGGAGCTGATTGGCCTCTTGAAAACCGCCCAGCCCGATGCCCATGGTTCCCGTCTCGGGGGTCACGACCACCACTGGGCTGTGGGCCCAGTAGGCGGCGGCTATGGCGGTCACGCAGTTGGAGATGCCCGGCCCGTTTTGGCCGATCACCACCCCGTGGCGGCCGCTGACCCGGCTGAAGCCGTCGGCCATGTGGGCCGCGCCCTGCTCGTGCACCACTGGCACCAGCTCGATGCCGGCCGGTTCGAAGATGTCCATGGCATCCATGAACGCACTGCCCATGATGCCGAAGATGGTGTCGACGCCGTGGGCGACCATGGTCTCCACGAACGCTTCGCTGGGGGTCATACGGGTCATGCCATTGTCCTTTCGTGTAGGAGAATCTTCCATTGAATTGGAATCCGCGTAAAGAGGTAATCAGAGCGCATAGGCCGAAGGGTTGGGCTTGAGGGGACGGGAGTACCACAGGGGCCGGCGCAGACCGTTTGGACCGGGGGCGGGACGGGTCATGGCCAGCCACTCTCGGTAGGCCTTTTTGGATTCGGCGGTGTCCACCACCACGTCGCCATGGGAGTCGCCAGGCTGAGCGGGCGCCACCCTCACCCTCTGATGCCAGCACTGCATGCCCGACACCGGATCGGGTTGCACGCAAAAGGTCAAGTTCTGGTGAACGCCGGTATCGCTCCACCAGATTCGCTCGGTGTCGTCGTCGGCGCTGGCATGGCGTTCAGGGCGGCCCTTGCGGCTGAGCTGCCACTGGGTGCCGTCGTTGATGATCTCGACGTCGCCGCCGGCCCACGACCCGCCGCTTTCAGCATCGAGACGCCAGCGGCCCATGTGATGCGATGCGGCCACCACACCGGGGCGGATGCCCTCGGTTCGCCACGCGCCGATCACGAAGTGGCCGATGCGGGTGGTGATCCGAACCAGGCCGTTCACCTCGATGCCGAGAGCCTCGGCGTCGGAGGGGTGGATCCACAGCGGGTGGCGGTGGCTGAGCTCCGACAGCCATTTGCTGTTGGCCGAGCGGGTGTGGATCAGCGTGGGAATCCGGAACGTCGGCAGAAGGATGCGCTCGTCGCTAGCCAGGTCGAGGTTCTCCCAGTGCACATGCGACGGAATCCAAGTCGGTGTGGCGAATTCAGGCCAGCCCCAGTCGGCCAGCGTCTCCGAGTACAGCTCCAACTTGCGCGAGGGAGTCGGGAACCCCTCCCTGGGCGTGCCGTCCACCTGCACAGCTGGCGACCCGTCCCCCAGGCCGGCCAGCTGCAATTCGGCCAGCTCTTCCGCAGCGCCCGACCACGTGCCCGGGGTGCCGGTGCGGCGATAGACGCCGCTGTCGTCGAGGAGGCAGTCCCCCAGCTCGGCTGGGTCGACCTGGCGTTCATAAGGCAGGTACATGTCGCCGTCAAGGGCGTAGGCGCCCCGGTCGCGCATGAACTCCAGCGCGGTCTGACCGGCGGCTTCGGCATCGTCAGCCAAGCCGGGAACGCCGGAAAACATGCACTCGTAGTACTCGTCCACGCTCATGGGCGTGCCCGGTTGCTGTGGGCTTTCGAACCACCGGCGGATGCCCATAGCACCGTCGGGGTCGATGCGCCACGACAGGTCGATCCAGAACTCGTTCTCCTCCCACACCTCGCCGGGGTTGAACTCGTGGGTGCGCGACTCGCCGGTCACCGCCTCCCCCCGAATCTCGGCGTAGCGGCGCAGCACCGGCTGGCGAAAGCCGATCCAGCGCCCGGCGTGGGTCTCGAAGCTGGCGACATCGTGGCGCTCGGCCCCCACTCCCATGGGCAGCACGTAGTCGGCAAACGCGGCGGTTTCCGACCAGGTGGGAGTGAGGGCCACATGGCAGGCAACCCTTTCGGGGTCCTTGAGGGCCTCTAGCCAGCTGAAGCCGTCAGGGTTGGTCCACACCGGGTTGTACACCCGGCTGAAGTACACCTCGAGGCGGCCCCGGCCCTCGGCCAGGAAGTGCGGCAGCAAAATCGACATCTCGTGGTGGGCCAGCGGGTACTCCTGGGGCCAGCTCAGCTCGTTCCACTGCTCGAAGGGCGGCGCTCCCGGCGGGTGGGGTGCCTTGTACTTGTTCCACCCATTGCCGGTAGTGCCCCCGACGGTGCCCACCGAACCGGTCAACACGTTGAGGAAGAACAGGCAGCGGGCCGTCTGCCAGCCGCCCAGGTTGCCGGCCCCGGCGGCCCGCCAGTTGTGGGACGCGAACTTGGTGGGGTGGGCGCCGATGATCTGAGCGATCTCGATGATCTGGGCCGCGGGCACTCCGCACACCCGCTCGGCCTCCTCGGGGGTGTAGGTCGCGTAGTCGTCGAGCAAGGCGGGGCCCACCGAGTCGAACTCCCTCGGCCGGTGCGGGTGGCGCTCGCGCAGGTAGACCTCCCAGTTGGTCCAGCGCCGCACAAAGTCGCGTTCCCAGGCGCCGTTGAGCACCAGCAGCCGGGCGATGGCCAACAACAAGACGGGTTCGGTGCCAGGCCAGGCCGGCAACCAGTAGTCGGCCTTTGAGCCGGTATTGGAAAGCCGGGGATCAACGCAGATCACGGTGGCCCCCTGAGACTGGGCTTCGACGATTCGCTGGGCGTGGGGATTGAAGTAGTGGCCTGATTCCAGGTGCGACGAGATGAGGAAGATCACCTCGGCGTTGGCGAAGTCTGCCGACGGGCGGTCATGTCCCATCCAACTCTGGTAGCCGATTCGGGCGTTGGAGCTGCACACGTTGGTGTGGCTGTTGTGGCCGTCTATCCCCCAGCACTGAAGCACCCGCTCGGCGAAGCCGTCCTCACCAGGGCGGCCCACGTGGTACATGACCTCGTCGTGGCGACCCTCGGCGATGGCCGCGCGGATACGGCTGCCGATGTCGTCGAGCGCCTCGTCCCAGCTCACCCGCTCCCACTGGCCCGATCCCCGCTCCCCTGCCCGTCGCAGCGGATGCAAGATGCGCTCGTGGTCGTCGATCTGATTGAGCGTGGCCGGGCCCTTGGCGCAGTTGCGGCCCCGGCTGGCCGGGTGCAACGGATTGCCCTCGATGCGGTCGATGCGTCCGGTGGCGTGGTTCACATGGCACACCAGACCGCAGGCGGCCTCGCAGTTAAAGCAAGTGGTGGGCACCAAGGTGTGACGGCGCTCCACCCGGCGGGGCCAGGCTTTGGCGTCCAGCGACACCGCGTCGTGCCAGGTGTCGTGCGGGGGGTAGCTGTGCAGCTCGCTCACCGGGCCGTCCCCTATGACAGCGGGACGGATTGTCCCGCCCGCACGAAGCTGTCTTCGTAGAACCACATGCCCGCTACCGCGCAGATCCCAGCTACCGCGGCCAGCACAGGCCCAGAATCAGCGGCCAGGGCCACCGCGACCAACACTGCCGGAACGGCCAATCCCAACCCCACTCCCCCAGCCCAGAACTGGCGGGCATATCGACCCCGGGTCATAGCGGCCACCGCCGCCTCCACGTGGGCTGTTCCTCGCGACAAGATCTCAGCCCCAATGAGCGCCGCCGTGGCCAACACCCCCGCCAGCAACACCCACTGGGCCACTTCGCGGTCGGGGCCCTCGACGGCAAGCTCCATCACCGCGTAGCCAGCCCCACCCGCCGTGACCGCTTGGGCCAAAAGCGTGGGCAGAACCAAGGGCGTTTGCCACAAGTCGCGGCCCTCGCACTGGGCGAACAAGAAGGCGGTATAGCCCGCGGTGGCCGCCCCCAGCAACGCGGCGGGCGCGGCCAGCACCTGCAACGATCCGATGGAGCCAACCACACCGGCGACGAACCACGCCGCGCACACCGCGGCAAACGCCCCGAGAACCGCGGCGCCTTTCACCAGCCACGAGCGGGGATTGGCCCGAGTAATCAGGTAATAGAAGCGGGTGGGTTGGCGAAGGTCCCACACCAGCAGCACCCCGGTGGCCGCCAAGAACACGCCGGCCACCACCGGCGGCACCACTCCCACCGTGACCTGCTCGCCGCCGTGGCCGAGCAGCACCAGCAGCGCCGCCATTGCCATCATCCCCGCAGCCACCGCCTTGGTGACCAAGTAGCTCGAAACCTTCGCCTTCCAGGTCATCTGGTGGGCCGTGGTGTAGGTGGTGCGGGCCATTACCCCATCGCTGGCGGGTTCCGCGGTCGGATGCGAGGCGGTGGTGTCGGCCCAGATCATCCCGTCATCGGCAATGGCGGTGCTCAGCGGATCGAGCGCCGCCTGGTGGGCACCCCGATAGTGCACCTTGGGCAGCGTGTTCTGCTCGGGAGAGCGCACCGCGGTCTCGCTCCGAGCGATGATCTGGGTGGTCTCATCGGCAGGGTCGTCGAGGTCGACCACCTTGATGGCGTGGGTGGGACACACCACCACGCAACTCGGCTCAAGGCCCTGGTCGATGCGGTGGTTGCAGAAGTTGCACTTGTTGGCCGTATTGGTGACCGGATTGATGTAGATGGCGTCGTAGGGGCAGGCGTTCATACATCCCTTACAGCCGATGCAGTTGCCGTCGTCGAAGTCGACCACCCCGTTGTCGGCCCGGAACAAGGCGTTGGTAGGGCAGATAGAGATGCACGGAGCGTCGTCGCAGTGGTTGCAGCGCATCACCGAGAAGTGCCGGTCGACGTCGGGGAACGTGCCGGTCTCGATGTACTTCACCCAGGTTCGGTTCACCCCGAGGGGCACATCGTGCTCGGCCTTGCACGCCACCGTGCAGGCGTGGCACCCGATACAGCTCTGGCTGTCGAGAAGAAACCCGAGTCGGGTCACACGGCTCCCTCAGCGCTCATCTCGGACTTGCGGGAGAGTCGGTGGATTCCCGCACACAGCAGTTCCACCAAGTGCTCAAAGGTGTCCTCGGGATCATGGGGCAGGGGATGGCCGTCGCCCGACTCAAGATGGCTGAAGCCGTGAAATGCGCTGCGCAAGGCCCGGGCCGCGTGCACCCGGTCCTCATCACTGAGGTCGTAGCCCCGCAACGTCTGGCCCAATACGGCGAGTACCCATTCCACGGCGGCTTCAAGCTCTTGGTCTCCGGCGCACGGGTAGCGGTCGGTTGCGGCATAGATCCCGGGATGGTCTCGAACCATCTGCCGCCAGGCGTGTCCTACGGCGGCTACCGAATCGTCGCCCGACAGACCGACCGCGGCGTCGGCCAGCCTCTGGGCCAGGATTTCCCGGCCCCGCAAGCTGAGGCTGCGCAGGAGGTCGTCATAGCCGCCGATGTGGCGATACAGGGCTGGCTGGCGCACGCCGAGCTCATCGGCAACCCGAGTAAGGGTCAGCCGATCTAGCCCCTCTGCGTCGGCGATCCTGGCCGCCGTAGCGATCACCTTGGCGCTGTCCAGCGGGCTGCGCGCCGATGCTTGGTCGTCGTTTCGACGAGTCATTCGTCCCTGCCTTTTGTCTTCGTTTCAGCTGCAAAAATGCCGATAACGGGCAAGTTAGCAGCTATAGCAAAAATGTTAGAGCTAACTGACATCGTGGCCTCGGCGAGCTGCCTGGTACGCGGCAATCACGGCCACGGTGACGATGTCATCGGCCTGGCACCCTCGGGACAGGTCGTGGATCACCCGAGCGGTGCCCTGGAGCAGCGGACCGTACGCCCGTGCTCCTGCCAGCCGCTCGGTGATCTTGTAGGCGATGTTGCCCGAGTCGAGATCGGGGAATACGAATACGTTGGCTCGACCGGCGACATCGGAAACAGGAGCCTTAGTGGCCGCCACCTCCCGATCCCAGGCCG
Source organism: Candidatus Poriferisocius sp. (assembly GCF_965204015.1). Lineage (GTDB taxonomy): Bacteria > Actinomycetota > Acidimicrobiia > Acidimicrobiales > Bin134 > Poriferisocius. The sequence goes on from NZ_OZ241965.1 coordinate 1,300,439, forward strand.
CGTCGAACTGCAACTCCCCGTCGACGGCCAGCGACGGCATCATCTCGCGCACCTTCTCGGTGGCCGAGCGGACTCGCTCTACCCGGGAACCGCCGGCACTGCCCTTGGTGGAGTACGACAGCATGGCCACCCGCGCCGTCTCCCCCACCAGCTGTTCATGGGTGGCCGCCGTGGAAATCGCGATAGAGGCAAGCTGGTCTCGGTCGGGCTCGGGAACCACGCCGCAATCCCCATAGGTGATGGGGGTCCCGTCGGACAGCACCAGCAGAAAGCAGCTGCTGATGGTTTCGACACCCAGTGCCGGACCGATGCAGTAGAGGGCGGCTCGCACCACATCGGCGGTCGGCCGGTTTGCGCCGCCCACGCAGGCGTCGGCCTCTCCAGCCGCCACCATAAGGGCGGCCACGTGGAGCGGGTCGGCTAGATCGATGCGCTTGCTCCAGGGCGAGGCCTCGGCTTTGGTCTTCACCGCCAGCGAGCAGGAGCCCGAAGGATCGTCGAGCAGCACAGGCTCAGCCAGGCCCTCTTGATCGAGACACTGGGCCGCGTCCCTGGCTCGCTGGTCATCGCCGTCGGCCAACACCACCCGCATGGGCGCGGCCCGCGCCTGGGCCCGCCACAACTCGGTGATCGGGATGCGGCCCGCGGCTGGCTCCGAGTTTGTCAACCCTTGCCCCGCCAGGGGATGAGGCGCTTCTCGGCCATGCGCATGGCGACGTCCATGGTGACTCCGAGGATGCTGATGAGTATCACGGCCGACAACATCAGATCGAGCAGGAAGAACTGGCGCGCCTTGAAGATGGTGAAGCCGAGGCCGGAGCTCGCTCCCAACAGCTCGGCGGCTACCAGTGTGCCCCAGCACACCCCGATGGCCACTCGCAGCCCGGTGAAGATCTCCGGCAGCGCGTTGGGCAAGATCACATGGCGCAGTACTTGGGCTTTGGACGCCCCCAGCGAGTAGGCGGCATGCACCTTGGTGGTGTTGACCGCCAGAACTCCAGAGCGGGCCGCGATGATCATGATCCAGACCGCTGCGAACAGCAGCAGGTTCACCTTGCCCTCCTCGCCGATGCCGAACCACACGATGAACAGGGGGATCAGCGCCAGCGGCGGGATGGGCCGCAGCAGCTCGACGATGGGATCGAAGATGCCCCGCCAGCGGCTGGACAAACCCATGGCCAGGCCGATGGGCACCCCGATGGCCACCCCCCAGAACAAGCCCTTGGCCAAGCGGCTGAAGCTCAGCCACAGGTGCTGCCACAGCGTGAAACCGCTGTAGCCGTTGCGGGCGAAGTCCCAGGTGGCGTCCCACACCTGGCCGGGGCTGGGAAGCACCGACTCGCTGAGCCACTGGGTGTACGAGCACGCCGGCAGCCCGGGGAAGTCCTCGGGGTTGTCGGCCGCTCGGTCGCAGTCGCGCAGCAGGTCACGCTGGCCGTAGCTCTCGTTCTCCGCCAGCCCGGCCTTGACCTCGTCGGAGTAGTCGTACCAGGCCTGGGGCAGTCCCCAGACCCGGGTGGATATGAACCACAGCGCCAAGATCACGATCAGGCTGAAGATGGTCCACCGCAGCGCACCACTCACCTCGGCCGCGTCGCCGAAGGTCACCGTCTTGCGGGTGCTCTGGCCGGTCTTGCCTCGGAACAGCCAGTTGAAGGGCCAGTTGGCCGTGCGATTCTGCTGCTCGATGTTCTCTTTCACGGCGTGCCCGCCTGGTCCTTCTACCATCAGGCACCTCCTCCCGTTCCCATGATCTGTTCTTCCATCTCCCAGATCATCGTGAGGATCTCCTCCCGGGTGTCGATGAACTGCTGGGATGTCTTGAGCTCGCGAGCGTCGGCGGTCAGCGCTTCCTGGGCGAAGGGGAGGCTGTAGGTCCGTTCGATGCGGCCGGGCCGCGGCGCCATCACAAAGAGCTGGTCACCCAGGTACAGCGCCTCCTCCACGCTGTGGGTGACCAGCACGATGGTCTTGCCCGTCTCGTTCCATAGGTTGAGCACCAGGCTCTGCATCTTCTCCCGGGTCAGGGCGTCGAGCGCGCCCAGGGGCTCGTCCATCAAGATGATCTTGGGATCGTTGGCCAGGCACCGGGCCAGCGCCACCCGCTGCTGCATTCCGCCGGAGAGCTCGTACACGGCCTTGTCGCCGAAGTCCTGAAGCCCCACGATCTGAAGCAGGTCTTGCACCGCCTCGCGGGAGGCAGGTCGGGAGCGCCCGTTCATGCGGGCGCCGAAGCCCACGTTGTCGTTCACGCTCAGCCACTCGAACAGCGCCCCCCGCTGGAACACCATGCCCCGATCCTGGCCGGGGCCGGTGATCGGGTCGCTGCCCAGCTTGACGTCGCCGGAGGTCGGGGCCAAGAAGCCAGCGACGATGTTGAGGAGTGTGGTCTTGCCGCACCCCGACGGGCCGAGCAGGGTGAGCAGCCGACCCGGCTCAAGGGTGAAGGTGACGTCCTTGAGCGCCTCTACGCTGCCCCCGTCGGGCAACTCGTACACCATGCCGAGCTCCTCTACAACGAGGGGGCTCTCCGTTTTGGACTCCCGGGCGACCTCCACCTTGGACGGATCGAAGTGCACTTCGGGGCGGGCCAGCGTGAACCACGCCCGGGCGATCACCAGCGCCGCCACCAACAGCATCATGTAGGGAATGGACGAGTCCTCGCGCTGCATGTAGGCCAGCAGCACCGCGATGGTGGCGCTGATGGCCAAGGCGAGCCACACGAACCACGCCGTTGCGGCCTGCCTTTCCTCGTCGGCGCGCCGGTACAGCAGCAGCATGGCCAACAACGCCGCCCCGCCCACCAGAGCGACCACCGGCTGCCATGGCGACGCGGTATCGCGGAACGACAGCACCACGCCCCCGATGATGGCCACACCGGCCATGATCTGGCCGATCAGGATGATGCCGTCACGGGGCTGAGCGGCCCGGTCGGCCCCCTTGAATCGACGGGCCGGCGTAATGGCCAGGTCAACCAGCATCACAACCACCGCCAAGGCGGCTGCGGCCAGCAGTGCCACCGAGAGCCAGTAGGCACCCCGGGCGACCACGTAGGTGAAGCCGTCGTATACATCGGCTAGGCCCTGAACAAACGAATCCATAACGTCCGCCTTTGGCGTAGAGAATCAACCCAGAAGGAACATAGCTGTTCCAGAGTGAGCGCCCAGCGGGGGCGGGCACAGAGGGGGGAGTGCCCGCCCCCGCTGCCGGTGCTCAGTTGACGGCTTCGAGGAAGCTGGTGTCGACGAAGGCGTCGTAGCTGGGCAGTGCTGAGGCGATCTCGCCTTGTTCGACGAAGAAGTCCATCTGGTCCTTCATCACCTGCTGCACAGTCCCGCCGAGCCAGGCGTCCGACAACTGCACATCCTTCTCGGGGAACGAGAAGGCGTCCAACAGCGCAATCGTCGGGGCCCGCTCCATGCCCGCAGCCCCCGCGATGGTGTCGATGAACGGCTCCCGGTCGTCGTTGTACGCCCGGTTGGCGTCCTCAGTCACCTGCAAGAAGCCCGTCAACAAGCTGGGATAGGTGTCGGCGAAGTCTCCGGTGGTGGAGATGATGTCGAAAACGCGGATGCCAATGGCCTCCTGCTCCGACCCGGTCATCACCAGATTTCCGCCGTTGGCGATCATCTGATTGACCGCCCCGCCGAACGCGCACGCCATGGCCACCTCGCCCGAGTCCAGCGCAGCCACCGCGGCCGGGCCGCCCTCAGACTGGATCAGCTCCACCGAGCCGGTGTCCACCCCCAGGTGCTCGAGCATCTTCAACAGCTTGAAATGGGTCACGTTGCCCAGCGGCGTGTAGATGCTCTGGCCCGCCAAGGTCTCCGCCGCGTTATCCGCGGTGATGCCGTAGTCGGGGTTGGCCACGCAGTTGTCGGCATCGGCATAGCTCACCGCCACACCGATCAAGAGCAGGTCAGAACCGCCGGTCACGAAGTTGGCAAACGGCGTCAGACCCTGCGAATAGGAGATGTCGATATCGCCGGCCTCCATGGCCTGGGCCATATCGCCGCCCGACGCGAACGGAATCCAATTCACCGTCAAACCCAGCGCATCGTCATAGGTCTGCTCGGCCTGGGCTACCTGGTTGGCCGTCGGCCACTCCAGGAAATAGGCCACGTTCAACTCATCGGGCTTCGCTCGACCCTCAACGGCCTCGAGGAAGCTGGTGTCGACGAAGGCGTCGTAGCTGGGCAGCGCCGATTCGATCTCGCCTTGGGCGACGAAGAAGTCCATCTGCTCCTTCATCACCTCCTGCACGGTCCCGCCGAGCCATGCCGCAGAAAGCTGCACGTCCCTTTCGGGGAACGAGAATGCATCCAGCAAGGCGATGGTCGGAGCGGTGTCCATGCCCGCAGCCCCAGCGATGATGTCGATGAACGGCTCTCGGTCGTCGTTGTAGGCCACGTTGGCGTCCTCGGTCACCTGCAAGAAGCCGGTGATGATGTCGGGATGCTCAGCCGCGAACGTGCCGGTAGTGGAGATGATGTCGAACACGCGGATGCCGATGGCCTCCTGCTCCGACCCGGTCATCACCAGATTGCCGCCGTTGGCGATCATCTGGTTCACCGCGCCGCCGAAGGCGCACGCCATGGCCACCTCGCCGGAGTCCAAAGCAGCCACCGCCGCGGGGCCGCCCTCAGACTGGATCAGCTCCACCGAGGAGGTGTCCACGCCCAGGTGCTCGAGCATCTTCAACAGCTTGAAATGGGTCACGTTGCCCAACGGCGTGTAGATGCTCTGGCCCGCCAGCGTCTCCGCCGCGTTGGCTGCGTTGATCCCGAAGTCGGGATGGGCCACACAGTTGTCGGCATCGGCATAGCTCACCGCCACACCTACCAACAGCAGGTCAGAACCGCCGGTCACGAAGTTGGCAAACGGCGTCAGACCCTGCGAATACGAGATGTCGATATCGCCGGCCTCCATCGCCTGGGCCATATCGCCGCCCGACGCGAACGGAATCCAATTCACCGTCAAACCCAGCGCATCGTCATAGGTCTGGCGGGCCTGGGCCACCTGGTTGGCCGTCGGCCACTCCAGGAAATAGGCCACGTTCAATTCGTCGAGCACCATCTCGTCGGGCGCAGCCGGGGCCTCGGGGGCCGCGGTGGCCTCGGGGGCCGCGGCGTCGTCGGGAGCGGCATCGTCGGCGTCGTCGTTGCCGCAGGCCGCGACAATCAACCCCATCACCATTAGTAATGCCAGTAGTCGCTTCATATTGGTTCCTCCATCTCGATGGATTTTTCTTGCCTCATTTCAAGGCCTTGAGCCAACCGCCCACGCGGTTGAACACCTGGTCGACCCGGCTCAGCAGGTCATCGATCACTTCAGCGTCGGCCACCAGCGGCGGCGAGATCATCAGCATGGCCGCGCCCCGAGAATCTGGTCGCACCAGCACCCGCGCCTCTTTCACAAATCGGTCCAGTGCCCCGCCGGGCAGCAACGAGGCGAACTCGTCCTCGGTCAGGTCGATGCCCCGCTCCCGGTCCCGCATCAACTCCACGGCGTAAAAGAACCCCGTTCCCCGCACCTCTTTGACGCAGGCATGGGCCGCCATCAGGGCGCGCAGACCGTTGAAAAGGCGGTCTTCGTGGCGCAGCACCCCGGACAAGACGTTCTCGTCGCGCAGCGCCGTCATGTTGGCGGCCGCCACCGCAGTGGACACCGGATGGCCGCCGAATGTGGATCCGTGGACATACATGGCCAACGAGGACTCCCACACACGTTCAATGAGCGGGCTCTTAACGACGAGGCCGCCCAAGGGCACATAAGCGCTGGTGACGCCTTTGGCGAAGGTGATCAGGTCGGGCTCAGCACCGAAGCGCTCACTGCCGAACCAGTGCCCGAGCCGCCCAAACGAGTTGATTACCTCATCGGCACACAGGAGCACCCCGTAGGTGTCGCAGATACGGCGCAGCTCCTGCCAGTAACCCTCCGGTGGCACCAGCGCGCCCCGGCCGTTTTGCACCGGCTCGGCGATCACCATGGCTATGGTCTCGGGGCCCTCAGCCAGGATCGCCTCCTCAACGGCGGTCACGCACGGCAGCTCGTGGGCCGCTTGGCCCGGCTCGAGGTGGTACCCCAAGGTGTTGGGCACGTGGCGCACCGGCCCGGCCAGCATCGGCAAGAACGGATCCCGCAGGTTGGGGATGCCGGTCAGGGCGAGAGCCCCGAGCGACGTGCCGTGGTAGGCCCAGTCGCGGGCAATCACCTTGTGGCGCTGCTCATCACCATTGGCCAGGTGGTAGCAGCGAGCGAATTTGAGGGCCGACTCCACCGCTTCAGAGCCGGAGTTGACGAAGAACACCCGGTCAAGGTCCCCAGGAGCGACCGCGGCGATCATCGATGCGGCCTCGATGGAAGAAGGGTGAGCGAAACCCCAGTTGGAGTAGAAGGCCAGCTTGTCCATCTGCTTGGCCGCCGCCGCAGTCAGGTCGCTGCGTCCGTGGCCGAGGTTGGTGCAGAACAAGCCGGCGAGGCCATCGAGGTACTGGTTGCCGTCGGTGTCCCACACGTAGCAACCCTCGCCGCGGTCGATTACCACCAGGTTGTCCGACATCCAGGCATCGCCCCGCGTGAAGTGAGGAACGAGGTGGTGACGAGCCCGCTGGCGGTCATCCGGCATCTGTCCCTCCCATTTCCCCCCGGACGATGTTTGATGGTTGGGGTTAGACGCTATACCAATGAGTTAGAGGGCGCAACAGATCCGCAAGCTTCTTTATTATTGCGGTTATGATCTATGAGAGGGGCTACTCCATCAGCGCGCGGGCCTCGGCAACCACTTTGTCGGCGGTAGGCAGCAGCTGCTTCTCCAGGTCGGCGTTGAAGGGCATGTGGCAGTGGGGAGTGGTCACCCGGGCGATGGGGGCCTGAAGGCTCCAGAACCCGTGTTGGGCCACCACCGCCGAGACCTCCGATGCCACCGATCCCATCTCATGGGCGGGGTCGGCGATGAGCAGGCGGCCGGTCTTGTCCACCGATTCGAGAATGGTGTCGGTGTCCATTGGGACAATCGAGCGTAGATCGATCACCTCGACCGACACCCCCTCGGAGGCGAGCTGCTCGGCAGCGGCAAGCCCTTGGGTGATCGCCCCGGCCACGGTCACCACGGTTACGTCGGTGCCCTCTCGCCGCACGGCAGCCTGGCCCAAAGGCACGATCAGATCGTCGTCGGGCACCTCGCTGCTTTGGCCCCACAGGCTCCGGTCCTCGAAAGTGATGACAGGGTTGTCGTCGCGGATGGCAGCCTTAAGCATTCCCTTGGCGTCATGGGGGGTCGCGGGGGCGATCAGCTTGAGCCCTGGAATGGTCATCAGCGTGGCGTATGGGCGGTCGGAGTGCTGGGCCGCATTGGACACCCCGTACATCATCGGGGCCCGCAGCGTGATGGGCAGCCGGGCCTGGCCGCCGTAGGTGTAAGTCGACTTGGCGATGATCGAGACGATTTGGTCGAAGGCCACGTACATGAACGGGGCAATCAGCATGTGGACGATCGGGCGCATTCCCACCATGGCTGCGCCGGCACCGGCGCCGACAAAGCCCGCCTCGGAGATGGGGGTGTTGCGAACCCGCTCGGTGCCGAACTTCTCGACCATTCCGGTGCAGTCGCCCATCATGTTCCAGGCCACGTCCTCTCCCATGATGAAGACGCTCTCGTCGCGTTCCATCTCCTCGGTCATCGCTTCGGTAACCGCTTGGATGTAGGTCACGGTGCGCATGGGGCTTCCTCCTGCGATCAGCCCGCACTTGGGGCGGGGTTGGCGAACAAATGGGTGAAGGCGGCCTCGGGCGGGGGTGCCGGGCTCTGGCGGGCAAACTCGATGGCGGCCACGATCTCCTCGCTGACGGCGGCGTCGAGGTCGTCGATCTGCTGCTCATCGAATCCCCGTTCCATGAGCACTTGGCGAAACAGCACCAGCGGGTCGCGCTGGGTGCGCCAGTACTCCACCTCCTCAGCCGATCGGTAGTGCTCGGGCAGCCGGCCTATGGCGTGGTTCTCGAACCGGTAGGTCTTGGTCTCAACCAGGCTCGGCCCGCCCCCGCCCCGGGCCCGCTCCACTGCTTCGCTGACCGCCTCGAACACGGCCAGCGCGTCTTGGCCGTCGACGGTCACGCCGGGCATGTCGTAGCCCACAGCCCGCACTGAGATGTCCTCCACCGATATCGCATCCTTGGCCGAGGTGAGCTCGCCGTAGCCGTTGTTCTCGCACACGTACACCACCGGGAGCTTCCAAATGGCGGCCAGGTTCAGCGATTCGTGAAACGTGCCCTGGCTCGATGCCCCGTCGCCGAAGAAGCACAGGCTGACCTTGTCCTCGCCCCGCATCTTGTAGGCCAGAGCGGCACCGGTGGACACTGGGAGCCCCGAGCCCACGATGGAGGTCTCGCCGAGGCTCCCGACGCTGAAGTCCGACAGGTGCATCGACCCGCCCTTGCCCTGGTTGACGCCGGTCTCCTTGCCCATCAGCTCGGCCAAGAGCCGGTCGAGCTGCGCACCCTTGCCGATCGGATGACCGTGAGAGCGATGGGTCCCGACCATCGAGTCGTCGATGCGCAGCGCCATGCAGGACCCGACGATTGATGCCTCCTGCCCAGTGGACGTGTGGAAGGCACCGTAGAGCTCTCCGGCCAACAGGAGCTCCTTGGTGGTGTCCTCGAACTTGCGGATGCGGGACATCCGTCGGTACATCTCCCGCAGGAGATCGTCATCAACTGTGATCATCGGCTCGCCTCTTCTTTCTGGCAACTGCCTTCCGATGGTATTCGGACCAGTGGATGATGGTCGCTAGTCTCGACATTCACATGGCGACCGAGGTGCGGCTCCCCCAGTGGAGCATGGGGATGGAAGAGGGCCAAGTGGTCATGTGGCACAAGCAAGTGGGCGATGTGGTAGCCGTCGACGAGCCCCTGGTCGAGATCGAGGCGGAGAAGACCACCGACGACGTGCTCGCTCCCGTGGCCGGGACCATTCTGGAGATCCTCGTGGCCGAAGGAGAGACGGTGCCTGCTCTGACGGTGCTGGCCCTCATCGGCGAACCCGGCGAAGCACCAGCCAGACCGGTACCAGCCAGCCCGACATCGGACAAGCCCCGCGTGCAGATCACCCCGGTGGCCCGCCGTACGGCCAAGGAGCTCGGCGTCGACCTTGCCTCAGTAACCGGCACCGGGCCGGGTGGGCGCATCACCGAATACGACGTCGTGAGCCATGCCACCGACACTCCACAAGAAGCAGTGGGAGAGCAAACCCCCAGTCCAATCACAGTGCCGCTGACCGGCATGCGGGGGGCCATTGCTTCGCGAATGCACGACAGCATCCAATCGATGGCCCAGCTCACGCTGACCCGCCAGATCGACACCACCGAGCTGATCGCCTATCAGCAGGCCCTGAAAGCTGAGGGAACCGGCGTGTCGGTGACTGATCTGGTGCTCAAGGCGGTCACGGTCGCACTGGGTCGCCATCCCTCCCTGAACGCCACTCTTGAGAACGAGGTGATCACCCAGCACACCGAAGTCCAACTGGGCGTGGCTGTGGCCCTTGACGATGGTCTCATCGTGCCGGTGGTGCGCGACGCTGGCGCTAGGTCGCTGGCCGATCTCTCCACCGAGGTCCGCGAGCTCGCCGAGAAAGTGCGCAGCAAATCGGCCACGCCGTCGGAGGTGTCCGGCAGCACGTTCACGGTCACCAATCTGGGTGCCTACGGCATCGACGGCTTCACCCCGATCATCAACCCGCCCGAAGTGGCCATCCTCGGCGTGGGGCGGGCTGTCGAGGTGCCCATCCGTGATGGCGACGACGTGGCCTGGCGCCAGATGATCACCTTCAGCCTCACCATTGACCACCGGGCCGTGGACGGCGCACCGGGGGCATTGTTCCTTCAGACCCTGGCAGAGACAATCGCCGACCCGGCCGCGCTGAACGACTGAATTCCACCACGTTTTCCAGTTGGAATTTGGAGGCGCGTCGGTAGGCTGATCGGCAGTGGCCGAGAACGCCGTCGGGTGGCTTGAGAAGGACGACGGCGGAGTCGTCGGCGGTCCCTTAATCGAGGCTGGGCCCAGGGGTCGCGGCCTAGGAGCGGCTCGGGCACTGCTGGCCGGAATGGCGCTCATCATGGCAGGCAATGGCCTCCAGGGAGCGGTGCTGGGCGTGCGAGCTGAGAATGAGGGGTTCGGGCTGGCTGTCAGCGGCGCGGTCATGGCTGGCTATTTCGTGGGTTTTCTGCTGGGGGCGAAGCTGGCCGAGCACTTTCTGGGGGCAGTGGGCCATATCCGAGTGTTCGCCGCTTTAGCTTCGGTGGCCTCCGCAGTGTCCATCCTCCACCCGCTATGGGTGAATCCGCCAGCGTGGGTGGTGCTGCGAGTGATCTTCGGACTGGCCATGGCCGGCATCTACGTGACGGTGGAGTCTTGGCTCAATGACATGGGCACCAACACCAATCGTGGTCGCCTGCTGAGCATGTATTTGGTGGTGACCATGGGCGGGTTGTCGGTTGGACAGCTTCTGCTCAACGGCGGTGACCCAGCGGATTTCGACCTCTACATCTTCTCTTCAGCGCTCATTTCAGTGGCGCTCGTACCCATCGCCCTGTCAGCTACAAGTGCACCTCCTCTGATTGCGCCCGAGCCGCTGCCGCTGCGCCAGCTCATCGCCTTGGTGCCATCAGGGGTGCTGACCAGTTTCTGCGCTGGCATCAGCCACGGCGCCCTACTCGGGGTGGGTGCGGTGTATGCGGCCAGCGAAGGCCTGTCTGCGTCCCGAATTGCCCTGTTCCTGTCGGTGGCCACCATCGGAGCCCTCGTGTTCACCTGGCCTATCGGGGCGATCTCCGACCGAATGTCCCGGCGAGTGGTCATCTTTGTGGTGGCTGCGGCCGCTGCGGGCATCGCCGCGATCATGGCCATGATCGAGCCCGGGTCGGGCCTTTCTCTGGCCCTCATGTTCCTCTTCGGGGGCACCACCTTCCCCCTCTATTCCCTGGCCATCAGCCATACTGGCGACTGGGTTCCGTCTAGCCAGCTGAACGGGGCCAGCGCAGGCCTGGTTCGAGTTACCGGGGTAGGGGCGGTCATAGGACCAGTGGTGGCCGGAGCGGCCATGGCAGCCACCGTCCCGTGGGCCTTCTTCATCGTTCTGGTGGCGCCCCACGCGGTGATTTCGATATTCATCGGGGTGAGAATCGCCGCCCGCAAAGGCATCCTCGTCAACGAGCAGACCAAGTTCGCGCCGTGGCCGGTGCGAGCCTCGGCCATGGCCGTCAATCTGCTGCGCCGCCCGCCTCGGACCATGAGGAAAAACGGCCGGTCTGGAACCAGGCAGTCGGTATAGCAATTCCATATAGCCTATTTAATTTATTTTCGATATCTTTCCTGTATGCCCACCGTGGGAATGGATGCCGAGATGGCCTTTGAACTGGCCATCGACTACCAGGTTGCCGCCGACGAGATCGACCGACGGCGTCAGCGGTGGGCCGCGGTGGTGGCCGACGTGGAGTATTGGCTAGGGGGTGAGCAGCATCCGGTAGAGCAGTCGCTGGGCAGGATCAGCCAGCAGCTTCGGATCGACTCCGGGGACATCGCGCAGAGAGCGCAGATGATCCTGCTGGGCCCTGAAGGGCTGGACCTGGCCCTGTGGGCCATCGAGATTCTGCGAGATACCCCCGAGGCATGGGGCGGCGACCACATCGTGTCGCGGGGCGACTTGGAGGGCTTCGTCACCCGCACCGACGAATTGGGCGAGGCGGCCCGGATCCTGCTCACCAATCGCAGCCTGTTCACCATGGTGGACACGGCCAAGAACAATCGCGACTACCTGTCCGATCCCACCGAGGGGTTCTCGGCCAGTGGTGGGGACGGGCGCATCAGCCTCGACGACCTCGACGCCTTCGAGGCCAAGATGTTGGCCTACACCACCCTTTTGCCCTACCTGGCCGCCATCGACACCGCGGCCCAAGGCGATCCCACCAAGGCCGACCGGTTCCTGTCGAAGGCCGACTTCGAGGCCATCGCCGCAGATGCCAGCGTGCCGCCGGAGGTGCGGGAAGCGGCCGCCGCGGTGATCGCCCATGGGGCCTACCACCGCAAGGACGGCTTCGGCTGGGACGACGTGGGGTTCTGGGCCATGGAGGCTGCTGGGGTGCTACCGGTGGTGGGCGAGATTGTGGACACCACCCGGGCGCTGTATGCGCTGAGCCAGGGCGACTGGAAGTCGGCGCTGATGTTCGCCGGACGGGTGGCCATGCCCCTGGGGACGGGCAAGACGCTGAGCGCGGCCCGGGCGCTGGTGGAGATGGGCCGCCGGCGGGCGTTCAAGGAGATGCAGTACTACACCATCACCCAGTCGGCGGAAAAGGCCAAGAAGAAGGTGTCCAAGACCGTTCGCAAGAAGGCCACCGACAAGGCCAAGGACACCTATCAAGACTGGCGAGACGACGCGCCGGCGGGATTCGAGTACCTGTCATCTGTGCCCCGCCCGTAGTCTTTGGGCATGGTCTCGGAGCTGTTCGACGCCGAGCGGTGGAAGCCGGTGGAGGGATTCGACCTGTCCGACGTGACCTATCACCGCGCCGTGAACCAGGCCACGGTGCGGATCGCCTTCGACCGCCCCGAGGTGCGCAACGCCTTCCGCCCCCACACGGTGGACGAGTTGTACCGCACGTTGGACCACGCCCGCATCACCCCCGATGTGGGCACCGTGCTGCTCACCGGCAACGGGCCGTCGCCGGTCGATGGCGGCTGGGCCTTCAGTTCCGGGGGCGACCAGCGCATCCGGGGAGCCGACGGCTACCAGTACGCCAGCGGGGAGACGGCCGACACGGTGGACGATGCCCGCACCGGGCGCCTGCATATCCTGGAGGTGCAGCGGCTCATCCGGTTCATGCCCAAGGTGGTGATCGCGGTGGTGCCGGGGTGGGCGGCCGGCGGGGGCCACAGCTTGCACGTGGTGAGCGACATGACCTTGGCGTCGGCCGAGCACGCCATGTTCAAGCAGACCGACGCCGACGTGGCCAGCTTCGACGGCGGCTTCGGGTCGGCTTATCTGGCCCGCCAAGTGGGCCAGAAGCGGGCCCGCGAGGTGTTCTTCGTGGGCAAGGCCTACACCGCGGCCGAGGCCTACGAGATGGGCATGGTCAACGCCCTGGTGCCCCACGCCGAGTTGGAGCAGGTGGCGCTGGAATGGGCTGAGGCGGTGAACGCCAAGAGCCCCACCGCCCAGCGCATGCTGAAGTTCGCCTTCAACCTCATCGACGACGGTTTGGTGGGCCAGCAGGTATTCGCCGGGGAGGCCACCCGCCTGGCCTACGGCACCGACGAGGCCGCCGAGGGCCGGGACTCGTTCCTGGAGAAGCGCCCAGCTGATTTCTCCCAGTTCCCCTATCACTTCTAGGTCGATTCGGTTCTCGCTCTAGGGTGCGGCCATGGCCGACTCCCCCGCCGCTGATCCCACCACCGACCCGAAGTTCGCTCCCCGTCCCGACTCGAAGTCGCTGGATGCCGCCCAGATGTTCGAACTGTCGGGGCGGGTGGCGATCGTCACTGGGGGCAGCCGGGGAATCGGGCTGTCCATCGCCCACGGCTTCGCCGCCCAGGGGGCCAAGGTGGTGGTGGCCAGCCGCAAAGCCGACGCCTGCGACCGGGCCGTGGCCGAGATCGCCGAGGCCGGCGGAGAGGCGCTGGCCGTGCCCACCCACATGGGCGACCTCGACAGCGTGAACCAGCTGGCTGACGCCACCCTGGAGCACTACGGCCAGATCGACATCCTGGTGAACAACGCGGCCAACCCACTGGGCTTGCCCATGACCGACATCACCCCCGAGGCGTGGGAGAGCTCGTTCACCGTGAACCTGCGGGGACCGTTCTTCTTGTTTCAGCGCTGTTTGCCGTCGCTGCTGGAATCCGACCACGCCTCGGTCATCAACGTGATCTCGGTAGGGGCCTACATACCGGCGGGCAACACCTCAATGTACTCGGCGGCCAAAGCCGGCCTGCTGTCGTTCACCCGCTCGATGGCCGGTGAGTACTCCCCCCACGGCGTGCGGGTGAACGCCATCGCCCCCGGCACCGTCGACACCACCATGACCCGCAACACCGGCCCCGAAGCCATGGCCCGCATGTCCGACCTCAGCCACATCGGCCGCATCGGCCACCCCGACGAACTAGTGGGCGCCGCCCTCCTCCTAGCCTCCGACGCCGGCAGCTACATCACCGGCCAATGCATAATCATCGACGGAGGCTTCATCCCCCCGCGATAGCTCTCAGGCGACTTTGAAGAGGGTGGTGGCGTTTTCTCGCATGATTTGGCGCTGTTCTTCTTCGGGGCGGTTGGCGATGAGGGTGATGAAGGTGTTGGGGTCGGCTATGCCTTCGGGGTGGGGGTGGTCGGAGCCGAATAGGACCTGGGAGGGGCCGATGCGGTCGGCCAGGGCCTCTACGTCGTCTTCGGGGTAGGGGGACACGAAGCAGCACTGCTTGAAGATCTCGCTCATGCGCCCGGCCGGGCGGCCGGCGGGCCAGGGGCCGAAGCGGGCCATGCCCTTCTTCTTGTCCATGAGGGTGAGCAAGTAGTGGACCCAGTCGGAGCCGTTCTCGATGCTCAAGAAGTTGAGGTTGGGGAAGCGCTCGTGCATGTTGCCGTAGAGCAGGGCCCCGAAGGTCTCCATGATGGGGCGGTCACCGTGGAGGAAGGCCCACTGGAAAGCCGACATCTCCCGCACGTTGGCCACCGGGTCGTCGCCCATCCGCACGGCCAAATCTCCGTAGCGCAGGTCGGAGATGTGGAACGCCACCGGGATCTGGGCCTCATTGAGGCGGGCCCAGAACGGGTCGTAGTAGGGGTCGGCGATCGAACGGCCCTCGCCGCCCCAGGGGCAGGGCCGCAAATGCACGATGCGGGCTCCGGCGTCGAGCACTCGGTCGAGCTCTTCGATTGCGTGCTCCCGCTCCAGCAGCGACAGCAGCGGCGGGGTGAACAGCCGATCTTGGTAGGCGTAGGCCCAGTCGTCCTCTAGCCAGCGGTTGAAGGCCCGCAGGTTGGCGTAGGTTTGCTCGATGTCGTCGACCATGTACTCCTCTACCGACACCCCGAAGGTGGGAAGCAGGATGGCCCACTCCACGCCTTGGGAATCGAGCAGGTCGAGGCGGGCGTCGGGCTGCTTGTAGGCGGGCAGCATGTTCTCTGCCGTGTAGGAGTCGCCCCAGCTCAGGTCGGGGTTGTCCCGCTTGGCCTTGAACATTTCGTACATGGAGCCGGGAGCGTTGGTCTTGTCGAACTTCACGTGCATGAAGTTGTAGGGCTGTTCCCCCACCTTCACTTCCCACTCCCCGTCGGCTCTCTGGGACGCGGTGATGGCCATTTCCTGATAGCGGGCTTCGATGTGGCGGCTGAAGCAGTCGGGGGCCTCGTAATAGTGATTGTCGGAGTCGAACGTGCGGTAGCCGAGAGCGGCCATGGGGTTCAGCTTAGGTTCTGGGCGCGAATGGCAGCCCAGCAGCTACTGGATGCCCAAGACCAACAGGTCAATCGTCAATGCGACGGCGAAGTGGAGGGCGGCACCCAAGTAGACGGAGCCGGTTCTCAGGCTGAGGAAGCCGAGGACGGTGCCGGCGACTATGGAGCCGAGGGCTTCGGCCAGGGGCTTGGTGAGGTGGATCATCACGTAGGGGATGAGGGCGATGAACACAGCCATGGCGCCGAAACGGCGAGCCAGGCCGTGGACGAGGACGCCGCGAAAGAAGAACTCCAGGGCCAGGAACTGCCCGGCGTACACCGCTTCCCAGATGTAGAAGCGGGGCCAGTAGCCGATGCCGGGGGGCGGCTCGTAGAAGGGGTAGGTGTCTTGGAATTCGCCGTTGAAGCTGGCCGCCACCACGAACGGCAACAGCACCAGGTAGAGGCCCAGGTAGAGCGGGGCGTGGCGGCGGAGTTCGGGACCGGCCTTTAGGCCGAGGTCCCGCAGCCGGGTGCGCAACACGAAGCGGGCCACCAACACAGCCGGGACTACGTACACCACCCATCGGAACAGGCCCCAGTACATGCGGCGGTTGAACCCGGCGTGCTCTGAAGCACTCAACGCTTCCTCGAAGCGGTTGGACAATCCGTCGAGGGCCACACCGTCGAGGGTGGCGGTGAGCCAGTCGGTGGTGGACGACAGCCCGCCGTAGCGGATGGCGATGACGGTGCCGATGGCCAGCAGGATGAGAACAACCGCGTTGCGGTCCACCTCCCCCGGCGCTGGTGCCGCGGCTCGAATCCGGTCGCCGACCCCGCTCATCGGCCCAGACTCAGGGTCACGGGGTGAGGTACCACCCGCCGGAGATGTTGATCACCTGGCCGGTGATGTGGGCCGACTCGTCGCTGCACAAAAAGGCAATGGTGTTGGACACGTCCTCCGGGTCGCCGTGGCGACGCAGCGGGGTCTCCTCCCGGAACGACTCGTAGTGCTCAGCCTGAGCATCCACCCACTTGGAGCGGATCAGGCCGGGGGCCACTGCGTTGACCCGGATGTTGTACGGCCCGCCCTCGATGGCCGCTCCCCGGGTGACCTCATTGAGGGCGGCTTTGGCCGCGGCGTACGGTCCCTCCCGGCCATTGCCCCCCAGATACGCGGCGACCGACGACACGTTCACGATGCGTCCCCACTGGCGATCCCGCATTGCCCCGATAGTGCGCCAGATCAACCACCAGCAGGCGGTGAGGTCCACGCCGATAACCCAGTCCCAGTCTTCGGGCTTGTAGTCGAAAATACTGCCCTGGACGTTGACAGCCGCACTGTTCACCAGGATGTCCACCGACCCCATCTCGGCGTAGACCCGGTCCATGGTCTTGGCCATGTGCTCCCGGTCGCCGATGTCGGCCACCGCGGCCATCACCGGCACGTCATAGGCCTCCCGCAGGGCCTCGCCGGTCTCATGGGTACGACGCTCGTGGTTGTCCAGCACCACGATCCCCGCCCCATAAGAGGCCAGCGTCCGACAAGTGGTCGACCCAATAGCCGCTCCCGCCGCCCCCGTGACCAGCGCCACCCGCCCCCCAAATTCATTCTCCGCAGGCATGGGGCGATGGTACCCCCACGCCACACCGCGCCATCCCTCCAATCCCAGGTATCCGAGAAACTGTCACTTGTCCCGGCTACCCTGCCCAATATGACAGTGAGTGTCAGATCGGGAACACGCCCGGCTGAAGGAGGCGACAAAATGGCCGAAGTCACCGAACTGGATCTTGAAGATGCCATTCGCCACGCAATAGCTCATCCCAAAAATGAGCCTTGGCACGCTACCAACGTCCTACTGGATGTCGAACAGAACACCAACGTTGACGTGTCCAGCCTTCAGACCGTCTTCTTCCGCATGTTGGGTGATGGAGTCATCACACTCGGCCCTGGCTTCGTCCCCGAACTCATTGACTAGCTCAAGCCTCCAGCAGAAGCGCGACAAACGCCGTCATTTTTCTGGCGAATCCAATGATCCCAGATCAACAGGAGCGCGCGACCGGGATCGCATCCTTTATTCGGAGCCATTCCGTAGACTGATTGGTGTCACACAGGTAGTTGGGGCACATGAAGGCACCGTCTTCCATAATCGGCTGACTCACTCAATCAAAGTTGGGCAGATTGCTCGACGTCTTGCTGAGAAAATTCTTAATGAGAGCACAAGCAATGGATCTACTGACGCGATCGAGGCACTTGGTGGTCTAGATCCCGAAGTGGCCGAAGCCGCAGCACTAGCACATGACATTGGGCACCCTCCCTTTGGACACGCCGGTGAATCTATCCTCGACGAGCTAACACGCCAGAGGGGTTGCCAGGAAGGCTTTGAGGGTAATGCTCAAAGCTTTAGAATCATAACCAAATTGGCCTTCCGGAAACCTGACCCAGATGAGCCATCAGGTCTCGATTTATGTCGAGCTACATTGCGCGCAACAATGAAATACCCATGGCTACGCCGCTTGGATACAAACGGTGAGCCCGATCCAAACCATGCCGAGAGCAAGAAGTGGGGAGCATACACAACCGAAAAAGATGATTATGAGTTTGCCCTAGAACTGGATTTTCCCAATAAACACAGCAAGAGCCTTGAAGCAGAAATCATGGACTGGGCTGATGACATTACCTACGCCGTACATGATATGGAAGACTTCTATAGAGCAGGTCTCATACCGTTACCTACCCTGGCACTAAATCCCGGAGAATATGAATGCGTCTTTAGCAGAGCAGCAAGCAATTGTAGCAAATACGGTATAGACGTTGAGGCAGAGTATACCTCAGAAGTGTTCATCAGTTTTCGAAGACTGTTCCCGACGATACCGTTCACAGGAAGCCCATCACAAATCGGACGGGTTGTCTCATTGCGTAGCTACTTGATTGAGAGACTGATTAACGCATTCAATATTTCACCCGCCGATGGTCAAATCAAGATTGATCAAGAGGCCAGAGTAATTGCAGAAATACTTAAATCTCTAACTTGGATATATGTAATAAAATCACCCGACCTTGAGTCTCAGAGGTTTGGATACAAGCAAATCATTACTGATTTATTTGAAGTCTTCTGTGAAGTGGATGAGTCTGGTAGCAAAAAAGACAAAGAGAGTCTCTTAGAAGCTCCGTTTCTTGGCCGTACAATATTTGACGAATGCCACGCAGCTCGACGAGCAGCTGATTACATTACTAGCCTTTCAGAAGCTCAGACTATACAACTCCACGGTCGGGTAATGGGACATTCATTAGGATCTGTACGTGATCTCATTGTGTGAGAGTACGATTGATTGGTGAGTCTAAGACATTGAGAGCGCCATCCAAGTGGAACACTCTGCCGAGGTTATGGAGGTCTTTTGGTGCCGGCGCGAGTTGTACAGAGCTGCCCGCACCCGGATCGCGGGTCATTGGCTTGGCGAAGCCAGCGAGGGGGTCCACTGCAATAGACAGACAGAGGCAGGCAAGTTAGGTTGCAGAGCGTCGTGAACACCCCGGCCCTTGTGGTCGGGCAGTCGAGAAGAGATCGGGGAGCCAGCGTTTGCCTGGTTCCCCTTCGGCTCGGCTGCGTCGGTGTTCACGACAGAATGTTGACTCTCTGACCGAAGGGGGCCACCCATGGGCTACCACCTCAGAAGATCGGCGGTTGTCATTGCCGTCACCCTGATCGCCGTCGCATGCGGCAGCGACAACTCAGAGCCGACGACTGCCAAAGAATTGTTCGAGGGCTGCGTGTCGGCGTGGGACGGCAACCATGAGGGCCTGGAAGCGCGAATACGCGCTCGGCTAAACGACCCCGGCAGCATGGAGACACACGGCACCTACTACAACTCGTCTGACAGCATCGCAGACGGCGAAATCCGCATCCGCTTGAACTACAGCGCTGCCAATGCCTTCGGCGGCAAAGTGCGAACCGACGCATGGGCGACGATGGGCCTCGACTGCGAGATCATCACCGTCACCGACTTCGGCTTCTGATGCGCTGCGAATGCGTCCCTGAGGGGTATGTACTGAGCGCCCAGCGGAACCCGCTGAAACGACTGCTGCGATGGGCATGGAGAGCGGGCGCGGCGTTGGCCGTTGCCGGGGCTGCCGCAACCGCATTCGCTGTAGTTGAGGCGTCAGCGGACTGCAGCAGTGGGAGATCTTCTCGTCGTGCTGCGTGCGTTGCCGATCGGGACGACGCGGAGGCGCTGGCCTGGCTGGTCGGCTCGGCCACTATCGGCCTGGTGTTGTTTGCCATGGTGCTCGCCGCGGGCTGCTGGATGGCCCGCGAATACCGGACCTGCATCAATCCTGAACCGCAAGAACCGCCCAAGAGTCTCAGCGGCACCGAACTTGACACCTGAACACCTGGACAACGCTCGCTTAGAACTAAGACTAGGAGTGGCCAAGACCTAATTTCTTGATCAGATCGGACTCCGACGGGACAGTTCAATCCAGCGATGAAGTCGCGACCGAATGGCTGGGAGCGTCAACGGAGCGTCGAAGCGGACATCCACTACTGTCACGCCGTTTTGTTTGCACAATGCCCGCTTCCGCTTGTCCCGTTCCTGCACCTTGGCGAATGCTTCTTCCCCGCCAAATCCCTCTATCGGCCGGTAGTGCTGCTCTCCTTGATGCTCAATGGCAAGTTTGAGTTCTGGGATGTAAATGTCGATCCGTTGCTGTCCTAACCACGGTGGAGATGCCTCACGACGTATTTTCTGAACAGGAAACAGCTTGGCCACCAGTCGGTACAGTTCGTCTTCTCGTTTCCATCGACTGATTGACAGTCGACGTTGCGCCTCGGCTTTTGCTGTTCGAATATCCATATCTTCGCTGCGAACCAGAAGATCGACATATGGCTCGTAGTGCTTTTGGATTTGCGCGCCATACCAGTCAGAGGACGCATCTTCACCATGAGTATCGGCGACACAGAAATGGCAAAGGCCATCGGAGTAGGTTGCACCTTCAAGGAGGGCTACCACCCTATGAGGCCAAGCGCCCGGCACCGCCCTTGGTACTATCCGCCTAGCATCCTGGAGCATTGACGCGTGCGCTTTCTGGTGGCAACGGCAGAATGTGCGAGCGCCAGTGATTACATGGTCAAATGACACTACCCTGAAGCCCTGTATCCTATCATCAACAAAGTTATTGAATCCTACAGCGAGATTTGCTATGTATGGCTGCTCGATTTCATAGTTGTTTCCCATGAATTGACGTGCTTGTGAAAATACTTGAGGTGCAATTGCTACTTTGTTCAGACACACTGTGTGATTATTCTGGGTCTTTAGCTCCTTCTTCTTGTATTTGTATGCCCGCTCTATTCCACCACCATACCTGATGTAGCCAAGCTTGATTCCTGATGCATTAACTTCGGAAACTGTCAACTCGTCCGACTTTCCAGTTGCAAAATGCACTTCTGGATACGAAGTGGAATAGCCATTTCTCTGTAGGTTGAAAAGATTCTCGAATCTGTTGGGGTAGTAATTGGGATGTACTTTGGCTCTGGGAGCCTTTACAAGTCGAGGTCCGAGTGCCTTGCTTACGGAATCTTCTAAGTGTTCAACCAAAATCTGCTCTACCGCATCGATAACCGTGAGGCCGCCTGCCATAACCTCCCCGGCCAATTGCTTCGCAATCGACTTCGGATCTGTGGCCAAGTCCAGACGCAAAGTGATCTCCTTATCAATCTTGGCTAATTCGCTCTTGGGGAAGCTACCCATTCTGGTGGGGTGATGGAGGCGCGGTTGCGGGCGTGGCGTTTGGCGGCGGCTACCGCGGCCATGGCTTCGGCGAAGCGGGTGAAGGCGGGGAGGTTGGCGTCTAGGCAGGTTTGCTGGATGCGGGCGGCGGTTTCGGGCGGGGCGCAGTCGAGGTTGCGGAGCACCAAGCTCAGTCTGGTGTGAGGCCAGGCGCGGGCGGCGGTGGTCTCGATGATGGGGAACAGGCGCTCGATGCCGTCGCCGGCGTAGCTGAAGAAGGCCTGGACGTTGGAGTGGATCACCACGTCGGGGTAGGGCTGGGTCTCGAGGATGGGATCGAGGGCTTTGACCAGCACGTCGGGGTCGGAGACCGGGCCGAAGCCGATCTCGATGGGGTTGCGGATGCTGGTGCCCACTCCATAGCCCAAGTCCCTTACCGCCTGCTGGCCCTGGTCGCTGACCGGGGTGGTGACCAGGCCGGCCTGGTCGGCGGCGTCGGTGCCCAGCACAGATGCGCCTCCACCCACCCCCAGCACCAGGGTGTCGAGGTCGCCACTGATGTCGGCGTCGGTCCAGCGCTGGAGATAGGCGATGGCCGACAGCAGCTCCTCGAGAGTGCCGACGACGCTGACTCCGGTCGACGCGCTGATGGCATCCCAGATTCGGTGATCGGCCACTAAGGCCCCGGTGTGCGACACCGCCGCTCCCCCGCCCTGGGCGGTGCGGCCCCCCACCAGCATCACCACCGGTTTTTGGCCCTTGGCCTTGTGCAGGGCGTCGTAAAGACGGCGGCCATCACGAGGATCCTCCAGGTACATGCCGATGATGGCGGTGTCGGGGTCGTCCACCAACCACTCCAGCAATTCGCCGGGTGTGACGTCGATGCTGTTGCCGACGGTACACAGCTTGGAGTAGCGGATGCCCCGGATCGCCCCGCCTTTGACCATGTCGCCGGCCAGCCCGCCGCTCTGGGAGATCATGGCCACCCGGCCCACGTCCATGGGGGCGTTGCGCAAGAAGGTCTGCCGACCGGCCGGGGCGTAGGCCCCCAGGCAGTTAGGGCCGAGTACCCGCACCCCCGACTCCCGGGCCACCGCGCCAAGCGCCTCTTCCAGATCGGTGCCCTCCTCGCTGGCCTCCCGGAACCCGCCGCTGATGACGTGGACGAACTTGGCCTTGCCCGCTGCCCCCTTCACCAGATCGATGCAGGCGGCGGCAGGAACCGCCCCCACCACGTAGTCCACTTCGCCGTCGATGTCGGCCACCGTGGGCACCGCTGGCACCCCATCGATCTCGGTTGCCTTGGGGTGGACGGCCCACAAGGTGCCCGGCCCCCAACCCAGCTCTTTGTACGCAGTCAGAAAGGTGTTGCCGAATCCGGGCCGGCTGGTGGAAGCCCCGGCCACGGCGATCCCCCGGGGGGCGAAAAGCGGCCCGAAGTCGGTGGGTGGCGCCTCGGTTTCCGCTTCTTTAGGTGCCTCCCGGGTGATGAGCCGGGCGTCCACTGCAATGGCGTCACCGGGGGTAGCAATAACCGGGTTGCACTCCAGCTCAACCAAGCTCTGGCCCAGCTGTTCGGCCACTCCATCAGGCCCGGCCACGGCCAGCAGCAACTCAATCAGCGAGTTAATGTCCACCGGCGGCTGCCCCCGGAATCCGCTCAGCAGCTCCGCTCCCTTGAAGCTGCTCACCATGGCCTCAGCGTCGGCTCGAGAGATCGGAGCCAACCGCAGTACCACTTCGTCGAGCACCTCGGTGAGGGTTCCGCCCAGGCCGAGGGCGGCCACCGGGCCGAACGGGGGCCGGTCTACCACCCCGACCAGGAGCTCGACCCCGGCCTCGGCCTGCTCCTCGATCAGGAACCCTTCGAGGCGGACGCCTGCCGCCGCGGCCTCCGCAGCCATCGTCGAGGCCTCGAAGTCCAGTTCATAGGGGGCTAGACCCAGACGCACCGCCCCCGCGTCCGACTTGTGGACCAGCCCGT
Organism: Candidatus Poriferisocius sp.; assembly: GCF_965204015.1. GTDB lineage: Bacteria > Actinomycetota > Acidimicrobiia > Acidimicrobiales > Bin134 > Poriferisocius. The sequence continues at coordinate 1,323,577 of NZ_OZ241965.1, forward strand.
CGCCCCAGCCCTTGAGCACCAGCAGCCCGGCTAGCCCCTCGGCTTCCGCGGCCGCGGCCAGCACCGACGGTTGGGCCACAACCTCGGCGAATCCCACGCTGACCCCCTTCGGAACCGCTACACCCGCCGCCGCCAACCGCTCCTTAACCTCGGGTTCTGAGACGATCATCCCGAGCACCAAAGCAGAATCCACCCGGATGGGATCATCCCGCGAGGGCGGGGGGTGGCCGGGTTCAGGGCGCCCGCCGCCCGCAGCGCCAGCGAGGACGGTGGGCTGGACCCGGACAGGACCCGCCGCCCGGACACTGCCAGAAACCCACGGGGGATTCTCACCAGCAACGTCATCCCAGGCGGGTGAACACCCGTCGGGCGGTGCCGCCGAGCAGGTTGGCCTGAGCTTCGTCGCCTAGCTCCACCTCACCGAGCTGGCCCAAGCCGTGACGGTGGCCCACGGTGGGAAAGCCGGTGCCCCACAGGCACTTGCGCCGTCCGGCGCCGTTCATGAACGCCACTAGCTCGGCCGACCAGTGCCGGGGCGGATACACAGATGTGCCCAGGTACACGTTGGGGAACTTGAGGGCCATGGCGATGCACTCGGTCACCCACGGCCAGCCGGTGTGGGAGAGCACGAAGCGCACATCGGGGAAGTAGAGGGCGGGGCGGTCGATGCTGACCGGTACCCCGCATTCGCTGGGCATGAGCCCGCCTGAGGTGCCGGCCTGCATTACGAAGGGCACGTCGTGGGCCGCGCAAAGGGCGTAGTAGGGGTAGTAGTCGGCGTGGTCGAAGCGGCGGTCGAAGCTGTGGGTGTGGGTGTGCAGGCCCACGCACCACGGCCGCTCCAGCATGGCGGCGGCCTCTTCCACCCCGGCCATGCCGATGCGAGGATCAACCGACCACTGGCCGAAGAACCGACCGGGGTGGTCTTTGGCCAGCCGGTCTAAGTCATCGGGCTGGGCGGCCACCAGCTCGAAGTCGGTGGCCTCGGGATGGGCGGGCCGATGGGCGACAGGCAAGATCACCGCAGCGATGCCCAGCTCGTCCATGCGGGCCACCATGGTGTCGGCGTCGCAGAAGGAGTCGGTGTCGTCAGTGCGGACCTTCACCGCGATACCGGTGGCTTCCAGGGCCGCGTTCCACACGTCGGCCTGCTCGGGGAAGAACCGGTTGCACCAGTAGTCGATTGCGCCGTCGGCCGGCGCGGCAACGCTCATTGCCGCTCGTCCTTGAACCGCACCAGCTTGGCCGCGCCGGAGGCCATGCCGGTGCGCTTGTCCAGCTCGCCGGGACGTACCACCTCGGCGGTCATCCGCACACTCATGACCTCCTTGATCCGGTCCTCCACCCGCTCGGCCACCGCGCCGAACTCATCAGGCGAGGCGTCGCTAGCCACCATCACGATCATCTCGTCGCGGTTGTCGGCCCGAACCGCCCGGCAGAAGAAGTCCTCGGTCACCCCGGGCACGTCGCTGATCACGTCGCCGATGGCCTCGGGCCACACGTTTACCCCCCGCAGCTTGACCATGTTGTCGCCCCGCCCAGCGAATGGCCCCATGCGCCGCAGCCACGAGCCGCACTCGCACTGGCCCGGCGGATAGAGGAACGACAAGTCCATGATGTTGTAGCGGAATTGGGGCGAGCCGGTCTTGTAGATCTCGGTGATCACCAGCGCCCCCTGGGTGCCGTCAGGCACTTGCTCACCGGTCTCCACGTCCACAACCTGCACCACGAAGCAGTCCTCGAAGATGTGGAGTTGGCCGTTGCGCAGCGGGCACTCGATCGACACGTTCTGCACTTCGTGGAACCCGTAGGGCTGCGCTGGGGTCACCCCCCAAACCTCCTTGACCCGCTCGGCGTCGCCGATGTGGCCGCCGGGCAGCGCCCGGATGTTGAAGTCGGCCTTGGGGTCGAGGCCCATCTCCACCGCGGTCTCGGCCATCTTCAGCATGTAGTCGCCGGTGGTCAAGATGGCCGCCGCCCCGTACTCATGGGCCAGCTCCACCTGCTTGCGGGTGGAGGTCACGTTGCCGGTGCCGGTGGTGAGGACCACGCAGTTGAGCCACCGGTACAGCGCCTCGTCAAAGGCGTGGGCCCCGTTGTGGGTGGAGTAGGCCCAGGCGTTGATCACCACGTCGCCGGGGCGGATCCCCTCGGCGTACAGCGCCCGGGCCATGGTGATAGCCCCCACTTCCCGGTCCCAAGCGGTGTAGAGGGTGGGCCGGGACCGCCCGGTGGTCCCCCCCGACACGTACAGCCGCATGGGCTCGTTGCGGGCGTCGTCCAGGCCGATGCTCTGGTAGTCGCCCAGCGGGGGGTTCTCGTTGATGGAGGCCCGGATGTCGTCCACGGTGTAGGCCGGGGCCTTCCACAGGTCGTCGAGGGTCTTGAGCTGGTCGGGGTGGAAGCCGGCCGCCTCCCACCGCTTGCGGAAGAACGGCACCTGCCAGGCCCGATGGGCCCGGTCTTGGAGGCGCAGAAGCTGCTTGCGGGCGATGGTGTCGGGATCTTCGAAGAACGTGGTCTCGAAGTACTCCGGCGGGGGCGGGAACAGGCGCTGCATGGCCTCGTAGTCCAGCTCGTGCGGACGGCGCATCCCCGTGCTCATGGCCGCATCCCCGCGCTCAGAGAGCCACTTCCCGTGCTCATAGACCAGCCACGGTACCCGCGCCGGGGCCAGCGGCAACAGACGACGAGCACCGCCGCTGCACGAAACCGCAGTCGCCAACTAGCGTTTTGGCCGTGAGAGTCATCTCGGCTGATTGCCATATCAACGAACCGCCCCACGTGTTCGAGCGGGTGCCCGATGAGTACAAAGACCGCATCCCCCGCATGATGCCCGCCCCCGACGGGGGCGACGGATGGTCATTCGACGGCGGACCGCCCAAGCGCAGCTTCGGCATCGAGGCCATGGCCGGCGTGGCCAAAAAGGACTACAAGCTCTCGGGTATGAAGTTCGAGGAGATCATGCCGGGCAACTACGACGGCACCGCCCACTGCGCCGACATGGACATCGACGGCGTGTGGGGCTCGGTGGTGTATCCGGCCAACTCCATCTTCACCTACCTGGAGCCCGACCGGGGCCTGGCGGTGGCCTGCATGCGGAGCTACAACGACTGGGTGCTCGACGAGTTCCAAGGCGCGGCCCCCGACCGGCTGCGGGGCCTGCCAATGCTGCCCACCGAGGACGGCATGGACGTCACCCTGGCCGAGGTCGACCGGGTGATGGAGAAGGGGGCCAAGGGGCTGTTCGTCCCCGGCATGCCCACCCGGCCCTACAACCACTCGTACTACGAGCCGCTGTGGAAAGCGTGCTCAGAGCTCGATGTGCCGGTCACCTTCCACCGCACCTTCGGCGGCAAGCCGCCCGACTCCGACTGGGACGAGCTGGTGGAGCAGAACGTGTCGGTCCCCGGCATCGTCAACCGGTTCTTCAGCGCGGTGCGCCCGCTCACCTACATGATCTTCGCCGGCATCTTCGACCGCCATCCCAACCTCAAGGTGGTGGCCGCCGAGGTGAACTACGGCTGGGTGCCGTTCTGGTACCAGACCATGGACGACGAGTACCACACCCAGTCGGCCTGGTCCGACTCGCCCATCGAGCGCGAGCCCAGCAGCTACCTGGGCACCAACGTGTTCGTCACCGGCCTCGACGACCACAACGGCCACATGCAGATGGCCGGCGGCAACCAAACCCTGGTGAACATGTCCATGTGGTCGTCCGACTACCCCCACTCGGTAACCCTGTGGCCCGACAGCCAAAAGATCATCGCCGAACTCGTCCAAAACATGGCCGACCCCGACAAAGAAAAAGTCCTCTACGCCAACGCCGCCCGCGTCTACAAATACAACTGACCCGAGCCCTCCTCGGGCCGAACCTCGGTGCTAGTCGGCGGGAGAGAAAGCGACGGTGACCCGCAGGTCGAGCGCGGCGGCTGCTTTGTGGAGGGTGGTGAGGGTAGCGGAGGTTCCCCCGGCCTCTAGCCGGGCTACCGCTGCTTGACTCGTACCCATCACACGAGCCAACTGCCGCTGAGTCATTTCGGCTGTCTCCCGAGCCTGCCGGATCTGGTCGCCGACTTCGATGGCCAAACGGGCAGCGTCATAGACCGCATCGAACGCGGCTCGCTCACCTGCGTTCATCGCCTCCAAACGACGCCGCTTCATTTCATCAAACGTCTTGCGCTTCATCAGCACTCCTCCTGTGCAGTGTGAGCCTCAGCTATACACCGGCTCATGGCCCGTCGAGCCCGCCGGACCTCGAGCCTCTCGTTGCGGCGCTGTTTGCGGAACACTGTCAACAGAACAATCTTCCGCTTTGCGGCAAAGAAAAAGGTGATCCGCCACGCCGTCCGATCCAAGTTGAACCGCAGCTCGAACAGACCCGCTCCCAATGACCGGGAAATCGGCATCCGCAACTCGCTGCCCCGCTCGGCCAGACGCTCTACGAAGGCAGCGACAACAGCGAACTCCGCTACCGGCAGTTCGTCGATCCACTCTTCGACCTCCGGCTCAACCTCTACCTCCCATACGATATCAAATATGATATCAACAAATGGCCTGCCTGGCCAAATGCGCCGCCCGCGCCTACAAGTTCAACTGACCTAGGGGGGTGTCATAGCCTCGGGGGAGAGACAACATCAGGGTCGAGGAGATATCCCGATGGGCATCGCGCTCTACTACAACGCCGATTGCTCCGATTGCGCCCGTCTGGCGGCGCGGACGAGGAAGCTGGACTGGCTGGGTCGCATTGAGTTCTCCACCGTCGATTCGCCCATCGGACCTGTGCCCCCAGGCGAGATTGTCGCGGTCGATCCCAAGGCGCAGAAGATCTTCACTGGCATCTACGCAACCAGGATGATCTGCATGCAAGTGCCGGCATATGCATTGGCGGGGCTGGCTCTTTACGTCCCCCCGATCCGGAATTACTTTGGGCGCAAGAAACCAGGATGCAATGGAGACGCCTGCGAGATTTGAGCGGGTCACGCTGCTGGTGCTGGCCCTCGTTCACGTGGTGGTCCAGCTGACCCACGGCTGGAGCCACATAGAAGCCGACGTGTCCCTTACCGCCATGCAGCAAGTGTTCATCTACGTGGTGGCCACGTTCATGCCGCTCGCCGCGGTCTTCGTCGCACTGCGAAAGGACGTGCGACTAGGTGCTGGCCTGTTCGCAATATCAATGGCTGCGGCTTTCCTGTTCGGGTACCTGGCCCACTTCGTCATCGACAGCCCCGATCTCCACTCAAACGTGGTTGGCGAGCACGCCGACTTCTTCTTCCACTCCGCTCTGAGCCTGGCCATCATCGAGTTCGCCGGTTTCGCCTTCGGATTCGCCATCGCCACCCGCAAACCCCGGTAGGAATTCGCCAGCCGCGGCCTATTGGTGGCGGCGGTCTTCGAAGTCTTCGGGGAGGTCTATGGGGGGGTCGGGGAGTTTCGTGATGTCTCTGCTGGCCAGGAGGGCTTCGAAGCCCTCGGGGTCGGCGGCCCAGGAGGCGGCGTCGCCCATCATAACCTCGAACAGCTCTACTCCGTCAGGGCCGGCGATGAGGGGGCCGAGGGCGGCACCGTGGGGGAGCTCGATGTGGGTGCCGGCGGGGCAGTGGACGTCGCCGCACATGAGGTCGCCGCTCAGCACGTACATCACCTGGGGGGAGTGGTGGCCGTGGCGATGCACGATCATGCCGGGATCCCAGCGGGCCCACATCGACAGGTATTGCTTGCCGTGGCTGCCGAAGGTGAACCACTTCTCCCACACCGACTTCTGCCCGTCGGGGTGCATCTGAGTGCGGACTTGCTGAACCTTCAGATCCTCGTCGTCGAGGTGTCGGAAGATGGGCTCCACTCCGGGAACATCATGGGGCGACGCCATCTCTCAGCCCACTCCGGCGGGAACTTTGGGCACATAGGTCGAGGGGTCGTACTCGTAGGTGGTGGCCTCGATGAACTCGTCGGGCAGATAGCCCTCGGGGAACCGGTACAGGTCGAGGGAGTTGTCCCACAGGATCTTGCGCTTGGAGTCGTCTGAGATCTTGGGCAGGTCCAAGAACGACTGCACCGCCTCCGGGTACTTCGAGTCGGGGTGGGGGTAGTCGCTCTCCCACACGATCTTGTCGTCGCCCAACTCCTCGATCACGTGGTACACGAGGTACTCGTCGGGCTCCACCGAGATGAAGCAGTTGTCCTGGAAGTATTCCTGGGGCGACTTGGTGAGCCCCGGCTTCTCGTAATCGCCCGACAGCTCGATGTGCTCCTCCATGCGCCACAGCCACCACGGCAACCACGCGCAGTTGGCCTCCATGTAGGCCACCCGCAGCCGGGGGAACCGCTCGAACACCCCATTGCAGATCATCGACAGCATGGCCATCTGGGCCTCGTGGGGGTGGCAGACGGTGTGCCACTCGGTGAACGTCTCGAACCGGTCGGCGCCGGCCGACGACCCGTTATGGCCCATGAAGTCGTGGGTGGCGAACGCGCAGTCCAGGTCTTGGAGCAGCTCGTACATGGGGTCGTAGTAGGGGTCGCCCAGCATCCGGCGGTTGAACATGTTGGGCCGGGCGAAGAAGCACCGGGTGCCCAGATGGTCGTAGGCGTACTGGATCTCCTCCACCGCCCGGTGTACGTCGTTCATGACCACCGGCCCCGAGGCGATGACCCGCCCGCCAGACATCTCCCGCATCTCCTGGCCCCAGCGGTTGTAGGCCCGGCACATGGCGGCCTGGAGCTCGGGATCCATCCCGTCGGACCAAAGGTCGTAGCCGGGGCCGTAGATCACCATGAAGTCCATGCCGTCCAGCGGCATGGCCTGGGCCACGGCGTCGCCGGGGAAGCCGTTGTCCACCACAGCCTGGCCGTATTTTTCCCGCATTACGTCGTAGGTCCAGTTCACCGCTTCCATGAAGTCGCCGTAGATGGTGACCCGACTCTGGGTGTAGCGGCCGTCCACCGTGGCCGGGCGGAACGCCTCCCGGCCGGGGACTTCCTTCCATCCCACCCGGTGCTGGAACTTCTGGTCCAAGAACCGCTCCCACAGGTTCTTGGGCTCCACCACGTGCCCGTCGGCGTCAAAGACCTTGTACCCGTGCCGCATGTCCGGCTCTCCTCGATTGCTGCTGAATGTCAGTTGGTCCGAAAAGAGTAGGTCAACCGGACGGAGGGTGGTAGCAGACGGCCTCTTGAGCGGAGCGCACCCAGTGGAGCTCGGTGTCGGGAGGACAGGGGGCGCCCAAGGGCACCCAGGAAACCAGCAGGCCGTCGTGGGGCTGTTCGCAGGCCACCGAGATGAGGGTGGTGGTGCCGATCAAGAAGCAGTCGCCGGGCTCGGGGCGCGACTGGGATACCGGAGCCGATGCCGTGATCGGGCTGTCTGGGTCGGAATCATCAATGGCCGAAGTAGCCACCACGATCAGCACCACCGCCACCGCCACCACAACAGTGGCCGCCAGGCCGATCCACCGCCAGCGAAAACCGACCAACTCAATGGGCGGGGGGGATGCAGTCGGCGGATCGGGTGGGGGCTCAGCCGGACGGGGGCTTCCAGACGGAGGGGGTGCGCCCGCAGGTCGGGCGCTGCTGGTTGGGCGAGGAGCGCTGCGGGCCAGCGTCCGGTCGTAGGCGGCCCGAGACCGGAGATCGCCGAGCACTTGCCAGGCCTCGTTGACCGCCCGCATCCGCTCGGGATCGCCCGATGGCCGGTCAGGATGCCAACGGCGGGCTTGGCGAAGGTAGGCGCGGCGGATGGCGTCGGGCTTGGCGCCGGGGGATACACCCAGAACGTCGTAGTGCGACCGCTCCGGCATAACCCCTTAGTCAATCATCCAGAACACTCAAAGAGCTGTAGGGGAACTTGGCGCCCACGCCGCCGTCCACCAGCAGAGTGCGGCCGCTCACGTAGCTGGCCAGCGGCGACGACAAGAATAGGGCAGCCCCGGCGATGTCGGCGGGAAGGCCCATGCGGCCGATGGGGGCGTTGCCGCTGGAGTGGGCCTTCTGGGCGTCGCTCAGCATGTCCATGATCCGGGGGGTGGCGATGGCCCCTGGCGCCACGGCGTTGGCCCGAACCCCGTGGGGGCCCATCTCCACCGCCATCGACTTCACCCAGGCCATGAGCCCGGCCTTGGCCGCCCCGTAGGCGGCGTGGTTGGGGGCGCCGTCCATGCCCGATGCCGAGGCGATGAACACCATCGACCCCTCGCTGTTGGCCACCATGTGGCGGCCGAACACCTGACCCAGCAGATAGGCGTGGCGCAGATTGATGGCCATCTGGCGGTCCCATACCCCGTCGTCCATGTCCACGATGAAGCCCCACTCGGCCATGCCGATGATGTCCACCAGGCCGTACACCTGGCCCAACGCGGCCACCGAGTCGTCCAGCAGACGCTCCACGTCGGCCCGCGCGGTGGCGTCACCCGACCACGGCACGCCGCCCACCTCCTCGGCGATCTCCGCGGCCCGATCCGGGTCGATGTCCACGCACACCACCCGGGCACCGCACTGGACCAGCCCATGGCTGGTCTGGCGCCCCATCCCCTGACCTGCGCCGACCACCACAAAGCCCTTGCCGTCGAGGCGGAGCAGATCGGGATAGTGCGGGACTGGAGAGTTGTCAGAACTGGTCATGTCCCGACGCTATCCCGCTATCCAGCCAGGGAAGTCACCAGAGCATTGAGCGGCCAGAGATCGGGAATCTCCACCGGCTGAGGGGCCAGCGGCAAGATGGCATAGGCCTCCTCGCCGGGATAGACCAGGTTGTACTCCGATCGGGCCAGACGCTCGACCTCCTCCGGCTGCGACAGCGCCTTAAGCCGAGAGCGGAGGGCATCGTTCTCATCCACAAGGGCAGCCAGCTCGGCCCGGGCGTCAGAGGTGGCCGACCTCTGGTCCATGTAGGTCCGGGTGGGCAGAACGGCGTAGAACAGCACCGCCAACGCGATAAGCACCAGCACCAGCGGGATGACGGAGCGGCGCAGCGTAATCACAGATCAGCTCCCCCGGATGCCGCCAGAGCCGCCCCGCCCCAGTAGGCGGCGGCCTCACCCAGCTCCTCTTCGATGCGCAGAAGCTGGTTGTACTTGGCCACCCGGTCGCTGCGAGCCGGGGCGCCCGTTTTGATTTGGCCGCAGTTGGTGGCCACGGCCAAATCGGCGATGGTGGCATCCTCGGTCTCGCCCGAGCGATGCGACATCACCGAGGTATAGCCCGAGGCAGTAGCCAACTCGACCGTCTCCAGAGTCTGGGTGAGGGTGCCCACCTGATTGACCTTCACCAGAACGGAGTTGGCCACTCCCAGTTCGATCCCCCGCCCCAGCCGCTCGGTGTTGGTGACGAACAGATCGTCGCCCACCAACTGCACTCTCCCACCGAGGGACTTGGTGAGCAGCGCCCAGCCGTCCCAGTCGTCCTCAGCCATCCCGTCCTCGATCGACACGATGGGATAGGCATCGCACAACTCGGCCAGATACGCAGCCATCCCGGCGGAATTCAGCGACCGATCCTCTCCGGCCAGGCGGTACTCGCCGTCGGCGAAGAACTCGGTGGAGGCCACATCAAGAGCCAGGGCCATGTCATCGCCCGGGACCAGCCCCGCGGCCTCGACGGCATCCACCAGCACCGCCACCGCGGCCTCGTTGGAGTCCAAATCGGGGGCAAAGCCGCCCTCGTCGCCGATGCCGGCCGACAACCCCCGCTCCACCAGCAGGCGGCGTAGGTGGTGGTAGATCTCGGTTCCCCATTGCAGGGCCTCGCGGAATGAAGCTGCCCCCACCGGCACCACCATGAATTCTTGAAGGTCGATGTTGTTGGCGGCGTGAGCTCCCCCATTGAGAACGTTCATCATGGGCATGGGCAGCACGTGGGCGTTGGCCCCGCCGATATAGCGATACAGCGACAGGCCGCTGTCGGCCGCCGCCGCGTGGGCCGTCGCCAACGACACGCCGAGCACCGCATTGGCTCCCAGCCGGCTCAGCCCGTCGGTGCCGTCCAAGTCGATCATCGCCTGATCGAGGCCCCGCTGGTCGGCGGAGTCAATCCCAACGACGGCATCGGCGATCTCGCCGTTGATCGAAGCCACTGCATCGGCCACACCCCGGCCTAGATACCGATCACCGCCGTCGCGCCGTTCCACGGCCTCATAGCGACCGGTAGACGCCCCCGAGGGCACCATGGCCCGACCAGATGCGCCCGAACCGAGGATAAGCTCAACCTCAACGGTAGGGTTACCCCTTGAGTCGAGGACCTCTCGGCCGACTATCCGTGTGATCGCGCTCAAAATCCAGGTCTTTCAAGGGTTCCCCAGCCCATCGTCTGTTGCTGATGTGGCTAGAGTCACAAAAATAGACGATGAAATGAGACTTGACCAGGATTAACAATAAATTACAGAGAAGAAATTTCACGGGCGCGAATTTGCTCGCCGACGGCATTGGCAAACACTCGAAGCTCAGATTCGGCGTCCAAACCCGATGCTTGGGCGGCCAGAACGGCCTCGTAGAGACGGCCCGCCACCGTGGCGGTGTCCACTTCGGGCACCACCCCCACCGAGCGGGCCTTATGAATCACCTTGTCGGCGAACAACAGCGCGGGCAACCCCGGCGGGATGCCGTCCATCACCGAGGAGCGCCCTTTCTGCTCCCGCTTGATGGCCTCCCAGTTGACCAACACTTCGTCGGCGTCGTCCACCTCAACCAGATCCGAATCCGATGGACCGAACACATGGGGATGGCGGGACTTGAGCTTGTCGTGGATGCCCCGGGCCACGTCGGCCAGCGTGAACTGGCCCGCCTCGGCGGCCAGCACCGAGTGGAACACAATCTGATAGAGCAGATCGCCCAGCTCTTCTTCCAACTCCTCATAGCCCGACAGGGTGTCGGGGTCCACCGCGTCGAGCGCCTCCAGCACCTCGTAGGTCTCCTCCAGCAGATGGCCCCGCAGTGACTGGTGGGTCTGCTCTCGATCCCAGGGACAGCGGCGGCGCAACTCGCCGGCCAAATCGGCGAACTGAGCCACTTCCCGAGCGATGGGCGCGCCCATCTCGGCCACGTACAGCGACGTGAGGTGGTCGGGCGCCACCGCGTGGTCCAGGTCGGCCCAGGCCACCTCGAACACCCGCTCGTCGGGCAGGCCCAAGCGCTGCAAGACAATCACCTTCTCGTCTCCACCACCAGCGGCCGAGCGGTCGACAACGTCCAGCGCGGCCAGCTTGATGTCGCTCAGCACATGGACGGCGTCGCACTGGGCCACCAGCAGCGGACCCCGCTCTCCGGCGGCCTCCACAGCGAAACGGCGCCCGTCCACCAATCGCACCCCAGCGGCCAGGGGATCAACACCCACGCGGTCCCAGGCCAAATCGGCGAACGACAGCCCGGCCAGCACCTCCAACTCCAAGCCGGGCACCGCCCGCAGCAGCTCCACGGTGTGCTCGGCCACCAGGGGTGAGCCGGGCACGGCGTACAGCACATCGCCGACGTCCGCCCGGGCCTCGGCCACCAAGCGGTCCACGATGGCCCGGTACACCTCCTCGAACGACGAGGCCTGGTCGTAGAGGTCGTCGAACGACTCCGCCGGCTCCACCGCCACCGCCGCGGGGTGACGGCGGGTGCGGACAAAGCGGCGACTGGCGCGCTCGATAGCGTCTCGCACTGCCCCCGTAATGAGCTCGGGTCCGGCCGGGCCGAGCCCGGCAACGATCACCTTGGCCATGGCGTCTTGCCTATCACGATGCCGCCCGCTGTCCCACCCGGCCAGTCACGATGCTCACGATGCCGCCACCGGCGCGGGCTGCTCCTCGGGCACCAAGTCGCGCAGGGCGGCGATGAGGGTCTCGCAGGCAGCAGCGGCCGACTCAACAGGCAATACCAGCAGCCCAGCAGTCTCCTGATAGGTGGCCTTGGGGTAAAGGCGCTCCAGGCGTACCCGCCTACTGGCCCGGAGCTCCACCGGGCTCAGCCGGGCCACCCACTTGGGACCGCCGAATCCGGGACCTTTGGCCACTGTCACCTCCCGGACTCCGGCGCGCAAGCACTCGCACCGCAGCCGAGCCGCGTCCAGCAGCGTTTGGGCAACGTCGGGAACGGGGCCGTAGCGGTCGGCCCACTCGGCGGCCACGTCGTCCACCTCGTCGGGGAGCAGGGCCGCGGCCACCCGCCGGTAGGCCTCTAGGCGCAACTCCTCTTTGGGCATGTAGTCGGCGGGAATGGCCGCCGCCACGGGCAGGTCGATGCTGATCTCCACCGGCTCGGGCGGAGTCTCGCCCTTCAGCTCGGCCACCGCCTCGGTGACCAGTTGGCAGTAGAGGTCGTAGCCCACCGCGGCGATGTGGCCCGACTGGCCGGTGCCCAACATGTTGCCCGCGCCCCGGATCTCCAGGTCGCGCATGGCGATCTTGAACCCTGATCCCAGCTCGGTGGCCTCGCCGATGGTCTTGAGCCGCTCATAGGCCTCCTCGGTGAGCACTCGCCCCTCCGGAGCGAACAGGTAGGCGTAGGCCCGCGCTCCGGCCCGGCCCACCCGGCCCCGCAGCTGGTGGAGCTGGCCCAGCCCCAAAAGGTCGGCCCGGTCCACCACCAGCGTGTTCACCGTGGGCATGTCGATGCCCGACTCGATGATGGTGGTACACACCAGCACGTCGTAGGCATGCTCCCAGAAGTCGATCACCACCTGCTCCAGCGTGCCCTCGTCCATCTGCCCGTGGGCCACCGCAATGCGGGCCTCGGGCACCAGCTCCCGCAGATCGGCAGCCACGTGGTCGATGTCGGCCACCCGATTGTGGACGAAGAACACCTGGCCCTCCCGCAGGAGCTCCCGGCGGATGGCCTCGGCCACCGGGCGTTCGTCGTAGGAGCCCACGTAGGTCAAGATGGGCTGGCGGTCAGCGGGGGGCGTGTGCAAAAGGGTGAGGTCGCGGATGCCGGTGAGACTCATCTCCAGCGTCCGGGGAATGGGAGTGGCAGTGAGGGTCACCACATCCACATCCGCTCGGATCGACTTGATGGCCTCCTTGTGGGTGACGCCGAAGCGCTGCTCCTCGTCCACCACCAAAAGCCCCAGATTCCGAAAAGAGATGTCATCCGACAACAGTCGATGGGTGCCGATCACCACGTCCACCGAGCCATCGGCCAGCCCGGCCACCACCTGGCGGGCCTGGCGGGGAGACAAGAACCGGCTCAGCACCTCCACTCGAATGGGATAGCCGGCGAACCGCTCGCTGAACGTCTGGTAGTGCTGCTGGGCCAATAGCGTGGTGGGCACCAGCACCGCGGCCTGGGCGCCGTCTTGGACGGCCTTGAACACCGCCCGGATGGCCACTTCGGTCTTGCCGAAACCCACATCTCCGCAGATCAGGCGGTCCATGGGCACCGGCTGCTCCATATCGGCCTTGACCTCGACTATGGCCTTGTGCTGATCGGGAGTGAGTTGGTAGCCGAAAGCCGACTCCATCTCCGCCTGCCACGGAGTGTCACCAGAGAAGGCCCGACCGGGCGTGGTGATCCGGCGCTGATAAAGAACCACCAGTTCCTTGGCAATTTCACTGACCGCGGAGCGCACCCCGCTCTTGGTTCGCTGCCAGTCGGCGCCGCCCATCTTGCTGAGCGTGGGAGTCTCGCCCCCGGAGTAGCGGCGTACGGCGTCGACCTGGTCGGTGGGCACATACAGCCTGTCGCCACCCCGGTACTCCACCAGCAGGTAGTCGCGGCTGACCCCGCCGATGGCCCGGGTGACCATGCCCCAGTAGCGGCCCACGCCGTGGTGGCGGTGAACGACATGGTCGCCCGCGGCCAGGTCGTCCAGCTCCCGGGCCGCCGACTGGCGGGGGCGGCTGCGCCGGTGGGCTCGGCGGCGGCCGGTCAGATCGGCTTCGCCCAGCACGGCAAGGCGACATTCGGGCAGCACGAAACCGCGCTGAATGGGTGCCACCACCACACCGCTGCCGCCGTGGGCCGTGCCTCCGACTCCCGACGATCCCGCCCTACCGGCCCCGGAGAGAACCGGGAGGTCCACCCCGTGCTCGCGCAGCAAAGCGGCGGCGCGGCCAGCCGATCCCACCCCGTCGGCGGCCACCCTCACCTCGTACCCCTCGGCCAACAGCCGGGAGACCTGGCGTACCGGGGCGGCCGGATCGCCGATGGCCGAGGCCCAGCCCCCCACGGCTACCGACGGTATCGACGGCCCGGCGGGCACTGCGGTCATGGTCCACGCTGGTGACGGACAGGCGGCCAGCAGCCGGTCGTAGTCGACATGCAGGCGGGGGAACTCCTCACCAGCCGCTCCCCAAGTCTGGGCCAGCACACCGGCCAAGTCGGCCTCTTCGGCGGCGATGTCGGCCGCCCGGTCCCGCAGCCGACCCGGCTCCAGCAGCACCACTAGGGCGTCGGGACCCAGGCGGTCGGTGATGATCTGGTCGTCGCCACCCAGCCACGGCAGCCACGACTCCATCCCATCGAAGAACTGGCCCTCGACCAGCCGCTCCCATTGCTCCCGACCCCAGGGGCGGGAGGCGATCAGCCGCTCCGCGGCCGCCCGGACGGCGGGGGTGGGCCGCACCTCCCGAGCTGGGAAGACGACAACTTCATCCACCGGGTCGGTGGAGCGCTGGTCGGCCACCGAGAACTCCGTAAGCCGGTCCACTTCGTCGCCCCACAGGTCGATGCGGACCGGGCTGTCGGCCGTGGACGGGAACACGTCCACGATGGAGCCCCGCACCGCGAACACCCCCCGGTGCTCCACCTGCACATCGCGGCGATAGCCCCGGCCGGCCAACTCGGCGGCCAACTCGCCCAGGTCGATGCGGTCACCCTGGGCCACCGTCACCGGGGCAACGCCGTCGGAATCGGGAACCAGGCGCTGAAGCAAGGCCCGCACCGGGGCTACCAGCACCGGAGGGCAGCTCCGTGGGTCGCGGAGCTGCCAGATGGCTTGGCTGCGGCGACCCATTGTCTCCACGCCGGGGCTGACCCGCTCGAACGGCAGGGTCTCCCACGCCGGGAACAGGGCGGCACCCCCCTCGAGCATCGCCGAAAGATCGCCGGCCAGGCGTTCGGCGTCCGCGGTAGTGGGGGTGGCCACCACCACCGGACGGCGCCCGTTCAGCTCGGCGATGGCGGCCAGCACCGCGGCCTGTCCCGACTCGGCCACCGCCAGGGAGGCGTCCCGGCGACCGAGCACACCCACCACCGCAGGCTCCGATTCCAGCAGCCGACCGAGGCCGACCAACCCCGACTCAGCAACAGAGGCCGCAGTTGTGGCCATCAGTTGAACCTGTTCATCACGGCATCCACAGGGTCGTCCAGTAGGGCTAGCGCGGCGTCGGCCGCCCGCTCCACCGCGTCGTCCAGCAAGTCCCGGTCAGCCCGACCCGGCCGCTTCAGCACGTAGTCGGCTCCGGCTCGGGGATCAGGGGGCTTGCCCACCCCGATGCGAATCCGAGCAAAGTCGGCGGTGCGAAGGTGCGACTTGATGGACGACAGGCCGTAGTGACCGGCCAATCCCCCGCCGTCTTTCACCTTGATCCGGCCCGGGGGCAGATCAAGCTCGTCGTGGATTATCACCAGACGGTCCAGATGGTCGGCAATGCTCCAGCGCCGCACCAGCGCCCGAACGGCCTCGCCGGACTTATTCATGAATGTCTGGGGAAAGGCCAGCACCACCCGGCGGCCACCCACCCGGACCTCCGCGACCAGCGCCGCTTCCCGGCTCTTGCCCAGCGCCTGACCGTGGCGGCTGGCCAGCAGCTCCACAACCTCGGCACCCACATTGTGGCGGGATCCGACGAACTTGTCGCCGGGATTGCCCAACCCCACCACCACGAGGTCGGCAGGGGTGTCGGTGTGCCTTTTGCGGGATCGCCAGCGAGAGGGCACGGCGACAGGCGCCGAGACTTACTCGGCGGGTTCTTCGGAGGCGGCGTCGTCGGCCTGCTCGGCGTCTTCGTCGGCGTCCTCGCGGACGATCGGCTGGCCGTCCTCGTCGTACTCCACTTCGAGCTCTTCATCGACCTCGGGCTCTTCGATCTCGATAACCCGTATCGAAGTGCTGGCCACCAGCTCTTCGGGGTCGACCGCCAGCTCCACACCTTCGGGCAGTTCGAGGTCGCCTGCCCTGACGGTGTCGCCCATCACCATCTCGCTGATGTCGATCGACAGCTCGTTGGGAATGGCCTCGGGCTTGGCCAGCACCCGGATGGTGAAGGCCGCCTGGTCTACCACACCGTCTTCATTGGCCACCGCGGTGGCTTCGCCCACCAGCACCATCCGCACATCGACCTCGACCGCGACGTCGGCGTCCACCCGGATGAAGTCCACATGGATGACCTCGTTGCGCACCGGGTGGTGTTGTAAGTCCTTGACCAGGCCGAGTTGGCGGTCGCCGTCAACGTCCAAGGTAAGCAAGGCGTTGAGGCCGGCATCGGTGGTCAGCGCCGACCGCAGCTCGCGGGCATCCACCGCGACGGGAACCGAAGCCCCGCCGAGTCCATAGACCACACCAGGCACCCGCCCCTTACGGCGCAGGCGGCGGGACGGTCGGGTCCCGAGTTCACGCGAGGTGTCGGTCTTCAAGATCAGCTCAGCCATAGCGCAGCTAGGAATCTTACTTGCCGCCGGGCTGAAACGGCTAAGCCGCTAAGAGAGGTTCTTGCCGCCGAAGATCTCAGAGACGGAGGTGTCCTCGAACACGGCGTCGATGGCGTCGGCGATGATTCGGGCTACCGACAGCACCTCGATCTTGTCGATCTGCTTGTCGGGCGACAGGGGCAGGGTGTTGGTGACCACCACCTTGGAGATCACCGAGTTCTTGAGCCGGTCGATGGCTGGGCCGGAGAACACGCCGTGGGTGGTGGCGGCAACGATGGTGGCTGCCCCCCGGGCGGCCAGCGCATCGGCCGCGGCCACAATGGTGCCCCCGGTGTCGATCATGTCGTCGATGAGCACGCAGGTGCGGCCCTCCACGTCGCCCACCACTTCGATGACCTCCACCGCGTGCTTGACGTCCATGGCCCGGCGCTTGTGAACGATGGCCAGGTCGGCGTCCAGCTCATTGGTGTAGCGCTCGGCCACCTTCACCCGGCCGGCGTCGGGCGACACGATCACCAGTTCGCCGTTGAAGTCCCTGAGATAATCGACCAGCACCGGCATGGCGGTGAGGTGGTCCCAAGGGCCGTCGAAGAATCCCTGGATCTGCCCGGAGTGGAGATCGACGCTCAGCATCCGATTGGCCCCGGCGGTCCGGAATGTATTGGCCATCAGCTTGGCGGTGATGGGCTCGCGGCCCGCGGCTTTGCGGTCTTGGCGGCCATAGCCGTAGAAGGGGCACACCGCGGTGATCCGCTTGGCCGAGGCTCGCCGGGCGGCGTCCACCATGATGAGATGCTCCATAACCGCGTCGTTGATGGAGGCGTCGTCGTGGGCGGTGTGGCTCTGGACGATGAAGACGTCGGTGCCCCTCACCGACTCCTCGAACCGGCAGTGGATCTCTCCGTTGGCGAAGTCGGCGATGTTGGGCTCCACCAACTCCTCGCCGAGCGCATCGGCGATCTCAGCCGCCAAGTCGTGGTTGGCCCGACCCGAGATGATGGCCAACTTCTTCTTGGTAACCAGTTCCATGGTTTCAGTCTCTTTCTGTCGAATCGGACGGGATCTGAGCCCCGGGTTCGAGGGTGATGTAGGCCCCCACATTGGCATCGGCACCGATCTCGGCATCGGTGGCCGACACCGCCTCCACCACCGCTCGGGGACCGACCACGCAATCGATCAGGTGAGTGTGGGGGCCGATGATGGCACCTTCGCCGATCACAGTCTGACCTCTCAGTACCACGCCGGGGTGGATGACCACATCGGGGGCCAGCTTCACGCTCACGTCGATGTACGCGCTGTGGGGCGCCATGATGCGCACGCCGGCGACCATCCAATTCCGGTTGATCCGCTGGCGCATCTCCGCTTCGGCGAAGGCCAGTTGCTCTCGGTCGTCCACTCCCTGGGCCTCGGCCTCGTCGATGGCATACGACCCCGCATCGTGACCAGCCGAAGTCAGCACAGAGACCGCGTCAGACAGGCTGTACTCGAGGCCGGAGTCGCTGGCGGTCAACCGGCGCAGAGCCGGTGATAGAAGGCTGCGCCGGAAGCAGCACAGTTCAACATTCCCCTCGGCCGCGGTGGCCACGGTGGCCGCTGCCCCGGAAGCCCGGTGTTGGGCGATGAGCCCCCGCAACGTCTGGCCCTGGATGAGGGGCATGTCGGCTGAGATCACCAGCACGTCTTCGTCGTCGACATCGCTGTCTAAAGCCGACAGGCCCAGGGAGGCAGCATCAGCTGTGCCCCGCTGGACGGGCTGCTCTACGAAGTCGATGCGCAGGTCAAAAGCCTCCTGGGTGACGTGCTTGGCCACTTCCTCGGCGCCAAAGCCCACCACCACGGCGATTTGGCGGGGTCGTGCCGCGGCCAGCGCGTCGATCACGTGTAGCAGCATGGCCCGCCCGCACAGGTCGTGGAGGGGCTTGGGCCGCCCCGATCTCATGCGAACACCCCGGCCCGCGGCCAACACCACCGCGGACAGGGGTAGCCGATCCGACGTCATGAGATCCCAGAATCAGCGGACAAATCCGCTGTATGCATGCACATCAACAGCATGCACTCTTTCTAGCGCGGCTGGCGAGGCAGGACTCGAACCTGCAACCTCCTGGTCCAAAGCCAGGCGTTCTGCCACTTGAACTACTCGCCAATGAGCCCCTTGCGGTGAAGCTGTCAGGCACCATTTTCAGGCTACTCCATTGCCGGCTGGTCAACTCTCGGGTTATTGCTGGTGCCGCTGGTCGGGCTAGCGTGGTCGCACCATGGGATCGTTGATCAAAAAGCGCCGCAAGCGGATGCGTAAGAAGAAGCACAAGAAAATGCTCAAGCGCACTCGCTTCCAGCGGCGAGCCCGCGGCAAGTAGCTCCCAGCTATCACCCACCGGTCGGAATGGTGCCCACCACAATGCGGCCTTCGCCGGGGTAGGCGCCCTCCACAAACCAGGAAGAACCGCTGCCCGCCAGACGCGCCGTCTGACCGGTGGCCTGTTCCAGCGCTCGGCGGTACTGGTCCAGGCGGGGTTCCACCTCGAGGGCGGCGGGTTCTAAGTCGTTGCCGTTCGATCCTCTTGGGCCTCCCATCTCGTCCCAGCGGCGGTACACCGCCGGAGTGGAGCAGCCAAACGGGGGAATGAGCAGGGTGAGGATTCGGGGGATGTGCTCTAGCGGCTCGATGAGTTCGCCAATGCCCCGGACACGAGCCCGACCGCCGACCAAACAGAAGGGAACGTCGGCACCCAGTTGGGCCGCTCCTTCGACGTCGCTATAGCCAGCCCAGCGGAGGATGGCGGCGGCGTCAGCCGACCCTCCTCCCAACCCGGCCCCCGGCGGGATTCGCTTGGCCACCGTGACCCGGGCATCCCGCCCCGCCAGAGCCAGCGCCCGGGTGATGAGGTTTTCGTCAGGGTCGATCTCGCCCCCGCCCTCGATGACCACCTCGTGGCCCGCCTCGACCTCCAGCGTGTCGGCCAAGTCCAGCGTCACCATCTCCGCATCAATCAGGTGATACCCGTCATCCCGCACCCCGGTGATCCGTAGCGACAGCGTGAGCTTGGCTGGTGCAGATAGAACAACCATCACCACGAGGCTACGGCGACCAGCTTGGCCCAGTGGTCCAGCGTGAGCTGTTCGGGGCGGGCGGTGGGGTCGATGGCGGCTTGGGCGAATTCGTCGGGGGTGAGGTAAGTGGACAGGGAGCGGCGCAGCATCTTGCGGCGCTGGCCAAAAGCGGTGCGAATGAGGGTGAACAGGTAATCGGGGTCGACGTCGACCGCCGGTGCTGACTGGCGTTCCAGCCGCACCACGGCCGACGACACCCGAGGACGGGGGTAGAACACCGTGGACGGAACCGTGCGAACCATCCGGGCTTCGCACCAGTAAGCCACCTTGAGCGTGGGAATCCCGTAGGCCTTGGTACCCACCGGAGCCACCAACCGCTCGGCCACCTCCTGTTGAACCATCACCGTGAAGGTCTCGATGCGGGGCTCGTTGTCGAGGAGTTCCAAGAGCAGTGGGACGGCGATGTTGTAGGGCAAGTTGGCCACCAGCGCCCACCGCCGGCTGTCAGCGCCAAGCCTGGTTCGCCACTGCGTTGTGGTGGCGTCGGCGTGGACGATCTCCACGTTGGGGGCGTCGGCCACCTCGGCCAACGGGGCCAGCATGTGGCGGTCGGCTTCAACGGCCAGCACATCGTGGACCTCGGCAGCCAGCGCCCGGGTGAGGGCGCCGAGACCGGGGCCGATCTCCACAACCGATTGGTCGGGAGCCAGTTCCGCGGCCCGCACCATCGCCGCGATGGTGTTGGGATCGACCACGAAGTTCTGGCCCATGGCCCGGCTCGGGGCCAGGCCGTGGCGGTCGAGCAGATCCCGCACCTGGTTGCGGGTGAGGGTCACGCGTCGAGCCGGTAGAAAGCGGCCGCGTTGTCCCAGGTGTGCTCGGCCACCGTCTCGGGGGGCACGCTGTGGACTCGGGCCAGCGCCTCTCCCACTAGGGGAAGGTTGGCCGGGGTGTTGGGCTTGCCCCTCAGCGGTACGGGGGCCAGGTACGGCGAGTCGGTTTCCACCAGCAGGCGGTCCATGGGACACAGTTCGGCCGCAGCCCGCACGTCATCGGCCGAGGGGAAGCTCACGATGCCGCTGAACGACAGGTACGCCCCCCGGTCCAACGCGGCCCGAGCTTCGTCGGCGCCGCCGGTGAAGCAGTGGAACACCGTGCGCTCGGGCACGCCGCCTTCGTCGAGTATGGCGAAGGTGTCGTCCCACGCCTCCCGGGTGTGGATCA
This sequence comes from Candidatus Poriferisocius sp., assembly GCF_965204015.1. GTDB lineage: Bacteria > Actinomycetota > Acidimicrobiia > Acidimicrobiales > Bin134 > Poriferisocius. The sequence continues at coordinate 1,344,411 of NZ_OZ241965.1, forward strand.
CCAGCGGCATCCGGTGCCGGTGGGCCATCTCGATGTGGGCCGCGAACACCGCCTGCTGGTCGGCGGGTGGCGAGTGGTTGTAGTGGTAGTCGAGCCCGCTCTCCCCCACCGCCACCACCCGGTTGGATCCCAGCAACTCCTCGATCCCGTCGATGCCGTGACGGGCTTCGTGAGGGTGGACCCCTACCGTGGCCCATACCCGATCACTAGCCTCCGCCTTGGCAATCGCGGCCACCGACGTAGCCGCATCGGTGCCCACGTCGATCATGCGCTCCACCCCGGCACTCGATGCTTGGGCGACCGTGGCTTCGAGGGAGTCCGACTCCAAGTGGCAGTGGTTGTCGATCCAGCGCACCTTCAGCCTTTGAGCCGGGGAAACAGCGGATCGCCTTCGGCTACCGGCAACCCACCGGGGTACTGCCCCCAGACCGCTGCGGCGGGCAGCCGTTGATCGAGGGGGGTGCCGTCGAGTCCCAAGCGGGTCCAAGCCGCTTCGCAGGAACTGGGGATGGCCGGACAAGCCATGATGCACACGATGCGGAGGGCCTCAAGGGCGTTGCCCAGCACCGTGTCGACCAGGGGACCGGAATCCATCTTCCAAGGCTCGGTGGCCTGGAGGTATTCATTGGTTTCGCGGATCAGCCGCCAAGTGGCCTCCAAAGCCACCGACGGCTGGAAGCGGTCCCAGGCCGCCGCGGCATCCGAGTAAACCTTGGCGGCAATGTCGGCCAACGGGTGGTCGGCATCGGGGGCGGGGCCGATTCCCCCGCACTTTTGGTGGACCAGCGTGGAGGCCCGCTGCAACAGGTTGCCGAAGTTGTTGGCCAGATCGGTGTTGTAGCGGTGCTGGAGGGCCTCGTGGCTCACCTCGCTGTCGGGGCCAAAGGGCGTGTCCCGGAGCAGGGAGTAGCGAAAGCCGTCCACGCCGAAGTCGGCGATGAGGTCGGTGGGCGAGATCTGGTTGAACGCCGACTTCGACATCTTCTCCCCGCCCACCAGCAGCCAGCCGTGGACGTGGTAGTTGGGCAGATCGGTGACCCCGGCGGCCAGGAGCATGGCCGGCCAGTACACGCAATGGAAGCGGATGATGTCCTTGCCGAGAAGGTGACGGACCGACGGCCACCAGGCGGCGAACTTCTCGTCGTCATGGCCGTAGCCCGCCGCGGTGGCGTAGTTCGTGAGCGCGTCATACCACACGTAGAACACGTGGCCCTCGGCCCAGGGCACCGGAATGCCCCAGTCGATGGAGGTGCGGGTGATCGAGATGTCCCGCAGACCGCCCCGGATGATGCCCAGGGCCTCATTGCGGTAGCCCTCGGGAGTGATGTTGGTGGGGTTCGACTCGAACCACTCCAACAGCGGTCCCTCAAACTCGGAGAGCTTGAAGAAGTAGTTCTCCTCGGTCATCCGCTCCACCCGGCCCGACTCGATGTCTTCGGCGGTCACGTCCTCTTCCGACACGTAGGCCTCGTCGGATACCGAATACCAGCCGTCGTAGACCGCCGAGTAGATGTAGCCGTTGTCATAGGCCCTCTGCATGAGCGTCTGAACCGAGCGGTGGTGGCGGGGTTCGGTGGTGCGGATGAACTCGTCGTTGGCCACCCCTAGCTCGGCCCACGCCTCCCGAAAGCGCTGGCTGGTGCCGTCGGCCTGCTCCAAGGGCGACAGGTTGTTGGCCTCCGCCGCCCGCTGGACTTTGAGGCCGTGCTCGTCGGTGCCGGTGAGATAGAAGACGTCTTCGCCCAGCAAGCGATGCCAGCGGGTGACGGCGTCACCGTTGAGCACGGTGTAGGCGTGGCCGATGTGGGGGGCGTCGTTGACGTAGAAGATCGGGGTCGTCAGGAAATAGCGCGACACCGCTTCACACTACTTCCATCAGTCCGTTGATCCCGATGTGTTACTCCCCGAACATCTCGGCGGAACGGCGGGCCATCTCGTCGGGGGACACATCCTCCACGTGGGTGGCCACGTGCCAGCGGTGGCCGAACGGGTCGACGAACATGCCACCCCGGTCGCCGTAAAACTGGGTTTCCACCGGCCGCTCAGCGGTGGCCCCGGCGGCAACAGCTTTGGCGTAGGTGGCGTCGGCGTCTTCCACGTACACGCTGATGGTGACCGCGGTGCCGCCGATGGAATTCGGTCCCAACACCCCCATCTCGGGGTACTCGTCGGACACCATGATGAGCCCGTCGCCGATGGCCACCTCGGCGTGGCCGATCATGCCGCCGGGTGCGGAGATCCGCATGCGCTCGGTGGCGCCGAACACCTCGACCATGAAGTCGATGGCCGCGGCCGCGCCGGCCACACACAGGTAGGGGGTGATGCGGGGATAGTCATCCGGAATGGGCTTGACATCGCTCATGGGGACTCTTCTTTCATCTCTCAGTCAGGCATCTCTCAGTCAGGAAAAACTGGCGGGGTCAGTCTGCCAGACTCATCTGGTACACGGCTCGTCGGGATACGCCGAGGTCGGCGGCCACTGCCGCGGCGGCATCCCGGCGGGACAGGCCGTCGGCCAGCCGCTCATCGAGGGCCATCTTGATTTGGGATTCTGACGGGGGCGCCGGATCGGGGCAACCGGCCACCACCAGCACGTACTCGCCTCGGGGCTCGGCTTCCTCGGCCCTGGCGACGGCATCGGCCAAGGTTCCCCTCCAGATCTCCTCGTGCAGCTTGGTCTGCTCCCGAACGATGGCGACCAACCGATCACCGCCGAGTACCGACGCCATGTCACCCAGCGTGCGGGCCAGCCGGTGCGGGGCCTCGAACAGCACCGTGGTGCGGGATTCCTGGGACAGCTCCTCGAGGCGGTCGAGCCGGTGGCGGCCCTTTTTGGGCAGAAATCCCTCGAAACAGAAACGCCCGGTGGGCAAGCCGCTCACCACCAGGGCTGAAATCGCAGCCGAGGGGCCGGGTACGGCTTCCACCTCGCCTCCCGCCTTGAGGGTGGCCTTGACCACTTTGGCCCCCGGATCGGAAACCGCCGGGGTGCCAGCGTCGGTGACCAACGCCACCATGCTCCCACCTGTGATCAGCTCGGCGATCTCGGCCGCACCGGCTTTCTCGGTGTGCTCGTTCACGACCAACAAGCGGGGAGCAGTCACCCCCGCATGGGCCAGCAGGCGACCGGTGCGGCGAGTGTCCTCGCAGGCCACCACGTCAGCTTTGGCCAAGACCTCCACTGCCCGTGGGGACAAGTCGCCCAGGTTGCCGATGGGAGTGGCAACCAGTACCAATCTGCCAGCCATGCCTCCTCCAGCGTGGTTGGATCATCCCCTCCCGCTACCAGCAGTCTGCCTCACCTGCAAGCGGTCTCCGGGTTTTATGCCCCATCGGGCGAACGAGCCCGCTTCCGCCTCCAATACCGCTCGGGCCCGCCAAACCGGAAGGCCGATCCGGTGGCGGGCCATCGTGGCGGTTTTCAACACCACCAGATCGCGGTCGAGGTGGGCCACGTCAACCGGGAAGCGCATGCCCACGGTGTGCACTGAGAACGCGGGCCGCAACAGCAGCGCATTGTCGAACTCGTCGCGGCCCAACAGCCCCACCGCCCGCTCGCGCCAACGAGTGGCGACCTCCACAGTGGCCAGCACCCGGTCGTCGCAGACGAGCCACGCCATCACCAGATTTTCCAACTCCAGAGGCGTTTGTTCAAGAGGGCGCCTCGTGATCCTCAGACATTGAAGCGAATCTCCATCACATCGCCGTCGGCCACCGAGTAGTCGCGGCCTTCGGTGCGCATCACGCCCAGCTCTTTGGCCTTGGTCCAGCCCCCGGCATCTAGCAGCTCCTGCCAGCCGATCACGTCGGCTCGGATGAACCCCCGCTGGAAGTCGGTGTGGATCCGCCCGGCGGCCTCTGGAGCAGTGGCCCCGAGGCGGTAGGTCCAGGCCCGGGTCTCCTTGTCGCCGGTGGTGAAGAAGGTCCGCAGGCCCAGCAGGTCGTAGGCCGCATGGGTGAACCGGCCCAAAGCCCCCTCGCCCAGGCCCAGGCCTTCGAGCATCTCGACCCGTTCTTCGGCGGGAAGCTGGGCCGCTTCGGCTTCGAGCTGCACGCACACCGCCATGGCTATGGCCCGGCCGCCCAGCTCGGCGGCCACCGGCTCGATCACCGAATCGGCGGCGTCAAGCTGGCCCTCGCCGATGTTGACCACCGCCAGCACCGGACGGTTGGTGAGCAGGAAGCTCGCCCACAAGTCGGTTCGCTGTTCGGCGGTCAGGTCGCTGCGGTACAGCGGGACGCCCTCGCCCAGCACGTGGGCGGCGGCTTCCAGAGCGGCCACCTCTCCGGCCAGCGACCGGTCTTGAACGGCGGACTTGCGCCGCTTCACCAGCCGGTTCTCCACCGACTCCAAGTCGGCCAGCGTCAGCTCGATCTCCAACACCCTGAGGTGCTCCAGAGGATCGGTCGGGCCGGGCACGTCCGGGTCGACGAAGGCCCGGAGGACATACACCACCGCGTCCACCTCCCGGATGCCGGCCAAAAAGCGGTTGCCCAGCCCTTCTCCCCGGCTGGCCCCCTCCACCAGCCCCCCGATGTCGGTGAACTGCACGCTGGCCGGGGTCACTTTGGGGGAGCCGCTCAGCTCGGCGATAGCGTCAAGACGGGGGTCGACCACTTTGGCCACGCCAACGTTGGAGTCGGTGGTAGCGAAGGCGTAGGGGGCAGCCAGTACGTCCGATCCGATCAGGGCGTTGTAGAGGGAGGACTTGCCGGAGTTGGGCAGTCCGACGAAACCGAAGCGCTCCACGGGTCGTTCACGCTACTTGGAGTCGGTAGTCTTTCTAGAGACGCGGAGGTTTGAATGTCGAAGCGCACCCAAAAACGCAAGGCCAGAGCACGGCGCAAGAAGGCCAATCATGGGCGGAAGCCCAATGCCGGGCGCAACAGCTGAGCCTCACCCTCATTCTTCTTCCATTCCCGCGGGAATACTGGTCTACGACGGCGACTGCGGGTTCTGCACGGCTACCGCCCGTTGGGCGGAGCGCCGGCTGAGCGACAACTATCGGGTGGTCCCCTCTCAGCAAGTTGATCTGGACGCCCTTGACCTCACCGAAGAGGACGTAGCCCGCTCAGCTTGGTGGATCGACCCCAACGGCACCCGCTGGGACGACCATCGCAGCATCGCCGGTGCACTCGGGGCGATGGGCGGCTTTTGGCCCGCAGTGGGCCGGCTCATGACAGTGGGACCGGTCAATCCGCTGGCCCGCGGCGTGTACCGCCTGGTGGCCAACAACCGCTCCCGCATCCGCTGGCCGGGGGCTACAAAATGCGATCGTCGGTGAGATGGCCGTCTCGGGCCGCGACGTTTTCGAGCTGAGGGGCTGAATCTCGCTCGTAAACCTGGGCGGCGGGGCCGCTGCGGTAGTTGAGGAAGCGATAGCCCACGGGGCCGGCGGTGATGCGGTAGCGGACATTGGCGGGGATGCACAAGATGGCCCCCGGTTCAGCCTCTAGTGATCCCAGAGAAATACTGCCGTCGAGCAGGTAGATGATCTCGTCTTGCGAGTGGTGGTGGGCAGGACCCTGACGGGGGGTGTCCCGCTCCACCCGAAGCAGGGTCAGCGGGGTGGACTCCCAGGTGGAGTCGGAGAACCAGGTGGCGTGGGTTCCGGCCGGATCACCGCTGAATCCCCAGCCGCGGGGTCCGAACACATTCACGCCGTGTCCGTACACCCCCACTGGATCGGTCGAACCGAACCGGACGAGCTGGCCTCTTCCAACCGAGGTCAGCGCGGCGCGGGCCCCCTGCTCCACAATCACCGCTCCCCCGGTCGGGCAGCAGGCCGACCGCCGGCCGTCAGGCCCAAATTCGGTCACGTCAGCTTCGCCGGCGACCACATACACTGCCTCGTCGCCGTCAGCCGGTGCCCAGGTCAATCCACCGCCGGACTCGAGGTCGAGAACTTCGATCCACAAGCTGTAGCCGTCGGGGCTGAACCGGCGCGAGGTTCCGCCGGCAGTCGACTCGGCGGCCACCTCGGCCAGCGGCGTCAAGCTCAGCTTGGCCATGCAACCCGGGATCTACGCTGAGACCGCGGCAACTTCTTCGACCTGGAAGTCCTCGTATTCCTCGCCGGTGTCCACCCAGTCTTCGAACTCGATGACGTGGATCTCCTCGAACCGGCGTCGCAGCCAGCCGTCGCCCGCATCCAGCAAGCCCAGCTTTTTGCAGTTGGGCACGATCTTGGAGAACAGGATGTTCTGGAACGGCTTCTGGTCGGCGGGTAGCGACAGGAAGTTCTCCACCATGGGCCGCACCGGTACGCCCATGCGCTCCCACACCTCTTGGGACAGGAACCGGTCGCGCATCCGCACCGCGGCCTCAAAGGCGAACTCCTGGCGCTCGCGCAGCTCGGAGGTGGTGAGCTCGCTGTAGAACTCCTGGAGGCTGAGCACGCCGAAGGCCACATGGCGGGCCTCGTCGGCCATCACATAGCGCAGGAGTTTTTTGAGCAGGGGCTCGGGGGTGAGCTGGTACATGAAGCCGAAGGCGGCCAGGGCCAGGCCCTCCACCATGATCTGCATGCCCAGGTAGGTCATGTCCCAGCGGCTGTCGTTGATGATGTCGTCGAGCAGCAGCTTGAGATGGACGTTGATGGGATAGGAGTCGCCCAGCTTCTCGTCGAGGTACTTGCCGAACACCTCCACGTGACGGGCCTCGTCCACCACCTGGGTGGCGGCGTAGTACTTGGCGTCGATCCACGGGACGGTCTCGACGATCTTGGCCGTGCACAGCAGGGCGCCTTGCTCGCCGTGGAGGAACTGGCTCATGCGCCACTTGAAGGTCTCCAGGGAGAACTCCCGCCACTCGGCCTCTCCCCAGTTGGCGGTGGGCAGATCGGGTCTGTCCTCGCGCTCAAACTCACCACGGCTCCCGGACTCTGTGAAGATGTTGAACGCTTCGTAGGGATCCACCTCGATGGACCAGTCCAAGTCGGTCTGGGCGTTCCACTGCGACGTCTTGGCCTTCTCGTAGAGGCGCTCCAACTTGGGCCGGGCCCCCTTGGCGTAATCCCAGGTGAACAGGGCGTCGCTGTTGTCTTGAACGGCGTGGATTATCGAGGTGACGTCGCTGTTCGTCCTTGAGATGTCGATGATGGTGTCGATGTCGTTAACGTCGGCGCGTCCGATGATCTCCTCATCGGTGCGAGTGGGCGGGGCCATGCATCTCTCCTCTGCCGCCGTTGGCTAGGCCAATGAGCTGAATGATACCGCCGATGGTCAAAAAAGAGACTTCGCGGCGCTCGCTCACTCCAGGCTGTTCAAGCCCTCGATGACCACACCGGCGGCCGCACCGCCGTCCACCGGCAAGTCGGCGCCGGTGATGTGCGACGACTCGTCAGAGGCCAGAAACAGCGCGGCGGCGGCGATGCATTCCAGGGGGACCTCGCCGGGGATGCCCCTATTGGCCGAGTAGGCCGCGGTCTCATCCATGAACGACATCATCTGGTCGAACCACTGGGAGTACATGGCCGGATTGCCGCCCGCGGGGCACACGTTGTTGACCCGGATGCCCGACCGGCCCAACTCCAAGGCCGCGCAGCGCATCAGCCCCCCGAGGCCGAACTTGCTGGCCCCGTACGCGGATATACCGTTCATGCCGATGAGCCCGTCGATGGAGCTGATATTGACGATCGAACCGCCCCCGGAAGCTCGCATCGGCCCGACCACCGCCCGCATGCCCAAGAACGGCCCCACCAGATTCACGTCCAGCACCTGGCGGTAGGCCTCGGCCGAGGTGCGCTCGATGGGCCCCATGTGCAAGATGGCGGCGTTGTTGACCAGCACGTCCACCTGCTCCATGCCGCTCACCACCTCGTCCCAGTGGGCCTCGTTGGTCACGTCGAGCTTGACGATTCCATCCCCGTCGGCGATGTCGGTGGCCACTACGGAGGCCCCTTCATCCCGGAACATCTGAGCGATGACCGACCCGGTACCTCGGGCTGCTCCGGTAACGATGGCTGTCTTTCCTTCAAGTCTCGACATGGCCCCAGCGTAGACACTCTTAGGTGCCCGAAACCCACCGATCCAGCACGGCAGATGTCACCGCGCTGGGGTAGCCTCCCTATTCCTACCGACCGGCATCTGAAGGAGGGGCTGTGACGCGGAAGAGGATCCTGCTATTTCTTGCTGCATTGTTGTCTTTGGCCATTGTGGCCGCGGGCTGTGGCAATGACGACGATGACGAAGCTGAAGCACCTGCGGCTGCATTGCTGGCCTTGGACCAGGAATGCGAGTCGTGGGGAGGCCTGGAGGCCCCCGACGGCTTCCGTGTGAACATGGTGACCGACATCGGCAAGGTGGACGACGGCACCTTCAACCAGTTCGCCTATGAGGGCATGACCGCCGCTGCCGAGTGCTTCGGCATCGAGGACACCAGCGTGATCGAGACCGCGTCGGAAGCCGACTACGACGCCAACCTGAATACCTCGGCCAGCCAGAATCCCAACGTGCTCATCACGGTGGGCTTCCTGCTCGCTACTGACACCCTGGCCGCCGCTGAGGAAAACCCGAATATCAACTACATCGGCATCGACCAATGGCAACCCGAGTATCCCGCCAACTACGTGGGCGTGCTGTTCAACGAGCACGAGGGCGGCTTCATCGCCGGAGCTCTGGCCGCCTCCATGAGCGAGTCGGGCGTGATCGGTGTGGTGGCCGGACGAGAGGACGTGCCCCCGGTTGTGAAGTTCGTCAACGGCTACGAGGCCGGTGCCAAGTACATCAACCCCGACATCCAGGTTCTGTCGGTGTACAACGAGAGCTTCACCGACCCGGCAAAGGGCGCGTCCGACGCCCAGCAGTTCATCGGCGACGGCGCCGACGTGATCTTCGGCGCTGGTGGTCCCACCGGCTCGGGCGGGGTCAAGGCCGCCGCTGAGGCCGAGGTCTGGGGCATCGGCGTGGACCAGGACGAGTACTACACCACCTTCAACGGCGGCTCGGCACCCGGTTCGGAGTACCTCATCAGCTCGGCCATCAAGCGGGTGGACCTCTCGGTGTTCCGCAACATTGCCGCGGCCATTGAGGGCACCTTCGCCGGTGGCGTATTCGTGCTGACCGCAGAGAACCTGGGCATCACCTACGCCCCATTCCACGATGCCGCGGTGAGCTCAGAGGCCGCCGCCAATGTGGAACGGGTGCGGGCCGGTTTAGCCGACGGCAGCATCACCACCGGGGTATGCGGCATCGACGGCCTGTTCATCGGCGAAGGCTCACTCTGCGACTAACCGATCCTGCGATCGACAATTGACGATCCACATTTGAAAGGCGGCGGCTGAGCGAACTTCGGCCGCCGCCTTTCGCGTGCCGCTTCGGTTGTATGGCGTAGCCTGGGCTGCGCATGGCTCAGGCAAACGGGGGCGGGGCACGTCCGGTGCTGGAGGTTGAGGGAATCACCAAGGCCTTCCCAGGGGTAGTGGCCAACGACGACGTGAGCCTCACCCTCAACCAGGGCGAGATCCACTGCCTGCTGGGAGAGAACGGCGCGGGCAAGAGCACCCTGGTGAACATGGTGTTCGGGCTGTACCGACCCGACCAGGGCACCATCAAGGTGCGGGGCGAAGAGGTGCATTTCGAAGACTCAGGCGATGCCATCGCCCGGGGCATCGGCATGGTCCACCAGCACTTCCAGCTCATACCGGTGTTCACGGTGGCCGAGAACATCATCTTGGGCAACGAGGTCACCAAAGGGGCGTTCCTCGATCTGGACTCAGCCCGCCGCCAGATCGACAGCCTGGCTGAGCGCTACGGGCTGGCCGTGGATCCGGACGCCACCGTGGGCGAGCTGTCGGTGGGGGAACAGCAGCGAGTGGAGCTGGTCAAGGCGCTCTTCCGCGATGCCGACATCTTGATTCTCGACGAGCCCACCGCGGTGCTGACCCCCGGCGAGGTGGACGACTTCTTCGGGGTGGTGGAGAGCCTCACCGGCCAGGGCAAGTCGATCATCTTCATCACCCACAAGCTCCGCGAGGTGCTGGCGGTGGCCGACCGCATCACCGTGCTGCGGGCTGGCCGGGTGGTGGGAACCGCCGCCGCCGAAGGCGCCACCCAGCAGTCTCTGGCCAACTTGATGGTGGGCCGAGACGTGGTCTTCCGAGTCGACAAGGCCGAAGCTGATCCGGGGGCACCAGTGCTGCGGACCCAAGGTCTGCGGGTTGCCGACGACCGGGGAGTGGAAACGGTCAGCGGCTTCGACGTGGAGGTGCGAGCCGGTGAGATTTTCGGAATCGCCGGCGTGGAGGGCAACGGCCAGCGGGAACTGGTCGAGGCCATCTGCGGGATGCGCCCGGCCGCCGGGGGGCGGGTGGAGATGCTCGGTCAGGAAACCACCGACTGGAATCCCCGTAAGATCAACGAACTGGGCGTCGCCCACGTGCCCGAGAACCGCAGCAAGCACGGAGTGGTGGCCCAGTACACCATTGCCGACAACCTGGTGCTCAACCGCTACCACCATCGCAAGTTCTCCCAGCGAGGGGTGCGCAACACCGCGGCCATCAACGCCGAAGCCCAAGAGCTGGTCGAGCAATTCGACGTTCGCACCCCCGGGGTCGATGCCATCATCGACACGCTGTCGGGCGGCAACCAGCAAAAGGTGATCGTGGCCCGGGAGCTGACCGGCGATCTCAAGGCCCTGGTGGTGGCCCAGCCCACCCGAGGCCTCGACGTGGGCTCCATCGAGTTCATCCACCGCAAGATCATCGAGCTGCGCGACCGGGGAGTGGCGGTGCTTTTGGTGTCGGCCGAGTTGGACGAGATCTTGTCGCTGTCCGACCGGATCGGCGTGCTCTATCGGGGCCGACTGGCCGGAACGGTGGACGCCACCGACGCCACCCGGGAAGAGCTCGGCCTCCTCATGGCCACCGGCTCATCTGGAGGCCAGTCGTGAACGGCGCCCGAAACGCCAACGCCGGCATCGGGCGGGTAGCCAGCCAAGTCCACCGCGTGCTTACCGAGGTGTGGCGGTTGCAGCCGCTGTACGTGTCGCTCTACGCCATCTTGTTGTCGTTCGTGGTCGGCGGGGTACTGATCTCCATCATCGGGGTGAACCCCTTCACCGCCTATTGGGCACTGTTGCGGGGCATGGTGGGCGGGGGCGATGAGATCGCGGGGTCGCTGGCCCGGTCGGTGCCGTTCATCGGATCGGCGCTGGCCTTGGCCTTCGCCTTCCGAGCCGGGCTGTTCAATATCGGCGCCGAGGGTCAGCTTTTGGCCGGGGGCGTCACCGCGGCCTATGTGGGGGCGCTGTCGTGGATGTCCGACCTGCCCGGCATCGTGGCCATCCCGCTCATCCTCATCGCCGGAACCATGGGCGGTGCCATCTGGGGCGGGATTCCCGGTGTGCTGCGAACCAAGACCGGCGCCCACGAGGTGATCAGTACGATCATGCTCAACTCCTTGGTGTTATTCGGGGTCCGCTGGATGGTGAACTCCCGCGACCCGGTAGTACTGCGGGACACCGAGAGCACCGTTCCCCGCACCGATCCCATCTCCGACACTGCGGTGTTACCCGAACTGGTGGACAGCCAGCCCGTTCTCCACGTCGGGCTGTTCGCCCTGGTGGGGATCTGTTTCGTGGTGGCCTTCGTACTCAAGCGCACCACGTTCGGGTTCGAGGTGGGCACCGTGGGATTGAACCCCCACGCATCCCACTACGCGGGCATCAACGTAAACCGGGTGATCGTGGCCTCGATGGCCGCGTCCGGGGCCTTCGCCGGCCTGGCCGCCGCCTCGGAGATCTCGGGCACCAACGGATTCTTCCAGCCGGGCACCTTCTTCCTGATGGGCTTCGACGGCATAGCCATCGCTCTTTTGGCCCGCACCAACCCGGTAGCCATCATCGCCGCCGCCCTGCTGTGGGGGTCGATGCTGTCAGGGGCGCCGCTGATGCAGCAGGAGGCCGACGTGTCCATCGACGTGGTGCGGATCATCCAAGCCATGGTGCTGTTGTTCGTGGCCGCTGACGCCATCGTCCGCTACCTGTTCCGGGTGCGCGAACTCGACCAGAGCCCGTTCAAGGCCACCTCCATTGAGGGGGCGGTGTGACCACTGTGGAGCACGCCGCGGGCGCGACCAGAGCCTCAGGGCGGGTTGGCTTGGATCGCCAGTCGATCACCGGACTGGTGTTCGGGTTGCTGGGCATCGCGCTGCTCGCCGGGGTGGCCCCGGCCATCAGCGGCACCAGTCGGCGATTCAACTTCGAGCCGCCACCCAACCCGGCGGGAATCGGGTTCCATCCCCCAACGTGGGTGATCGCCATCGGCGTGCTGTTCCTACTCACCGCCGTGCTGGGATTCGCCCCGCCCGACGCCCGACGGTGGGCCAGCCCGGCCCGGCTTCTGAGTGCGCTGGCGGTGATTCCACTGCTGCTGGTGCTCAGCCTGGCCCTGTCCGACAACCCCAGCACCAACATCGTCAACTTGTTCAACGAGTCGCTGGTGCTGGCCACCCCGCTGGCCTTGGGAGCAACCACCGGCTTGTGGTGCGAGCGCTCGGGCATCATCAACATCGGTATCGAGGGCACCATGCTGGCCGGCGCGGGCATCGGCTACATGACCTACGCCACCATCGGAGATGCCCAGTCCACCGGGTGGCTGTGGTTCTCTATTCTCATCTCGGTGCTGGCCGGCGGGCTGGTGGCCGCCCTCCTCGCCGTGCTGTCAATCCGCTTCGGGGTGAACCAGATCGTGGGCGGCGTGGTGATCAACCTGTTCGCCCTAGGGCTCACCGGGTTCCTGCGCTCAGAGGTGATCGTCAAAACCGGCATCACCACCGGGGTGGGCACCTCCGAGTTTGGCTTGCCCCTGCTGTCGGAAATCCCGGTGATCGGCGACCAGCTATTCCGGGGCAAGCCCATCTACTGGATGATGTATTTGGTGGTGATCGGCACCTGGTTGGTTATGTTCCGCACACCGTGGGGGCTGCGGGTGCGATCATGCGGGGAGAACCCCCACGCAGCCGAGACGCTGGGGGTGAACGTGGTGCGGATCCGCTATCAGTCGGTGATCTTGGGCGGGCTCATCGCCGGTCTGGCCGGAGCCTGGTTCTCCATGGAGTCGCAGACCCGCTTCGAAGACAACATGACCAACGCTGCGGGGTTCATCGCCCTGGCCGCCCTGATCTTCGGGAAGTGGACCCCCTGGGGAGCCTTCGGCGGGGCGCTGCTGTTCGGCTTCTCCCGGGCGCTGGGCACCCGACTCCAGTTCTTGGGGGTGGAAGTGAGCGGATTCGAGATTCCCAGTGAGTTCCTCCAGGCCCTCCCGTTCATTGTCACGCTGGTGGTGGTAGCCGGGGCGGTGGGCCGGTCGATACCCCCGGCGGCCGCAGGCCAGCCCTTCCAGCGAAGTAAGTAGTAGTAATGAGGCCAAATGGGTGCTGAGCAGGCGATTCCGTGGAGCGAGCTGTGGGCTGCCGCCCATAAAGCCTCCGCGGGTGCCTACGCCCCGTATTCGAACCTGTCGGTGGGTGCGGCCGGGCTGACCGACGATGGCCGGGTGGTGACCGGTTGCAACGTGGAGAACGCCTCCTTTGGGCTCACCCTGTGCGCCGAATGCGGCTTGGTGGGCGACCTACACCGCACCGGAGGCGGACGGCTGGTGGCGGTGGCGGTGACCGACGGCGACGGGAACCCGCTCACCCCCTGCGGACGGTGTCGCCAACTGCTCTACGAGGCCGGCGGCGCCAGTTGCCTGGTGAACGAGACCCACACCGTGGGCGACCTGCTGCCCGGCGCGTTCGGCCCCGACGACCTGCCGTGAACGCAGTCGATCTCATCGTCGCCAAGCGGGATGGCGGCGAGCTGAGCGACGAGCAGATCAACTGGTTCATCGAAGGGGTCACCACGGGGACCATTCCGGCTGAACAGGCCGCCGCCCTGCTCATGGCCATCGTGTGGCGGGGCCTCACCGCCCGAGAGCTAGCCACCTGGACCGCAGCCATGATCAACAGCGGCCAACGGTTGGACTTGTCGAGCCTGCAACGCCCCACGGTCGACAAGCACTCAACCGGCGGGGTGGGCGACAAGGTGTCGCTGGTGCTGTGCCCTCTGGTGGCGGCCTGCGGCGCGGCGGTGCCCCAGCTTTCCGGGCGGGGCCTGGGTCACACCGGCGGCACCCTCGACAAGATGGAGGCCATCAGCGGCTGGCGGGCCGCCCTGAGCGATGACGAGTTCTTGGCCCAACTCCAAGACGTGGGCGCGGTGATCGCCGCAGCCACTGCCGATCTGGCCCCCGCCGACCGAGTGCTCTACGCCCTGCGGGACGTAACCGGCACAGTGGCATCAATCCCGCTGATCGCCAGCTCGATCATGTCCAAGAAAATCGCCGAAGGCACTTCCGGGCTGGTGCTGGATGTGAAGTTCGGCTCCGGGGCCTTCCTGCCCGACCCGGCCGACGGCGAAGAGCTGGCCCGCACCATGGTCGGGCTCGGCCACGCCCACGGGGTGAACACCGTGGCGCTGCTCACCGACATGGACCAGCCCCTGGGCTTAGCCGCCGGCAACGCTCTCGAGGTGGCCGAGGCGGTGGAAACCCTGGCCGGGGGCGGCCCCGCCGACTTGGTGGAAGTGACCCTGGCCCTCGCCCAAGAAATGGTCGAGTTGGCCGGCCTGGAGGCTGAGCCCACCGAGGTACTGGCCTCCGGTCAGGCCATGGACGCGTGGCGGGCCATGGTGGCCGCCCAAGGCGGCGACCCCGCCGCTCCCCTACCCACCGCCCCGGTGGTAGACCACTGGACCGCACCAGCCGACGGCGTGATCAACCGCATCGACGCACTGGCCGTCGGAGTAGCCGCCTGGCGGCTGGGCGCCGGCCGAGCCCGCAAGGAAGACGACGTGTCAGCCTCGGCCGGGGTGCTCCTCCGCCGAGTCCAAGGCCACCAAGTAACCGCCGGTGAGGTAATAGCCGAACTCCACACCGACGACCCCTCCCTCCTGCCCGCCGCCCACGAGGCCCTGAGTTCAGCCTTGACCCTCGCCGACACTGCTCCAAAGCCTCGCCGCCTAATCGCCGACCGGATTGCGTAGCCTTTAGCTAGTGATACATCCGACAATCGATGAAGTAAGGGCCGCTCCCAAGGTGTTGTTGCATGACCACTTGGACGGGGGGTTGCGGCCGCAGACTGTGGTGGAGTTGGCGGCAGAGACCGGCTACGACAACCTCCCCACCACCGATGCCGGTGAGTTGGCCCGGTGGATGGTGAGAGGGGCCAGCCGGTTGGACCTCACCTTGTATTTGGAGACCTTTGCCCACACCGTGGGGGTCATGCAGACCCGCGACGCCCTAGAGCGGGTGGCGGCTGAGTGTGCCGAAGACCTCGACGACGACGGGGTGGTCTACGCCGAGGTGAGGTTCGCTCCCGAGCTGCACACCGAGGGCGGGCTCAGACTGGACGAGGTGGTTGAGGCGGTGGTGGCCGGTTTTGAAGCAGGCAGCGCCAACCGGAACATCCGCATCGGCACGCTTCTCACCGCCATGCGCACCGCAGCCCGCTCCCTGGAGATCGCGCAACTAGCCGTGCGCCACCGCGACAAGGGCGTCGTCGGATTCGACATTGCCGGGGCCGAGGCCGGCAACCCGCCCACCCGTCACCTGGATGCCTTTCACCTGATCCAGCGGGAGAACTTCCACTTCACCATCCACGCCGGGGAGGCCTACGGGCCGCCATCCATCTGGGAGGCCGTGCAGTACTGCGGTACCGAGCGCTTGGGCCACGGGGTCCGCATTGTGGACGACATCGAATTCACCGCTGATGGCACCCCCAAGCTGGGCCGGCTGGCCGCTTTCGTGCGTGACCGGCGCATCCCGCTGGAACTGTGCCCCACGTCCAACGTCCACACCGGGGCGGCGCCGTCCATCGCCGAGCACCCCATCAAAGTGCTGAGCGACCTGCGGTTCCGGGTGACGGTCAATACCGACAACCGCCTCATGAGCGCCACCTCCATGACCCAAGAGGTGATGCAGCTAGTGGACGAGTTCGGTTTCGGGTGGGCCGACATCCAGTGGCTCACCATCAACGCCATGAAGAGCGCCTTCATCCCCTTCGATGAGCGCCTGGAGATCATCAACAAGGTGGTCAAGCCGGCCTACGGATCCCTGGCACTGTGACCGCAGTCCCTATCGACACTGTCGGCCTCGACGCCGACGACACCTTGTGGCACAACGAGTCGATCTTCGCCGACTACGAGCAGCGGATGGCCGATCTGGTGGCCCGCCACCTGCCCGATGTGGACTTCCACGAGCGGCTCATCGAACTAGAACGGCACAACGTGGCCATCTTCGGCTACGGGATAAAAGGGTTCGTGCTGTCGATGATCGAGACTGCGATCGAGGCCACCGAAGGACAGATCACCGCGGAGGAGATCCACACCATTGTGGGCTGGGCCAAGGAGATGCACGCTCACCCGGTGGAACTGCTCGACGGGGTGGCTGACACCATCGAAGAATTGGAGCACCGCTATCGCCTGGTGCTCATCACCAAGGGCGATCTGTGGAACCAGGAAACCAAGATCGCCGCCTCCGGGCTGGCCGATCACTTCGACGCAGTGGAGATCGTGGCCGAGAAGGACCAGTCCACCTACACCCGGCTGCTCGACCGCCACGAGATCGACATCGGCCGATTCGTGATGGTGGGCAACTCGGTGCGCTCCGACATCGAGCCCGTGGTCGCCCTCGGCGGCCGAGGCGTCCACATCCCCTACCACCTCACCTGGGACCTGGAGCACGCCACCATCTCCCCCCACGACAGCTGGGTGGAACTCTCCGACATCCGCCAACTCCCCTCCTGGCTGGCCGACCAGTAACCCGTATGACTTCTCATACGAGCTATCTCTTACTGAACAAGAATGCAGACTGCCGATCTAGCTATGTTCTCAATGAAATTGAATGGCAGCTAGACATTCGAAATGCGAAAAACACCTAAGGCAGTTAGACATGATGCGACCTTCCACCACGATCGGATTGACGCTCCTCGGCGCTACTACCGTTGCCCCTCCAGGACTTCCCGATGAGTTGGCTGAAGACTGGTCATTCGATTCTGCCCAGCTACGTCGTAACGTCGAGCGAGCAGACCAAAACGAAGCAAAGCAATGACCCCAGCCGAGCGGGCTGAATCCGAACTGATCGGACTGCACGGAGAGTTAGGCGCTGCGATCGCTGCTGCTGGTAGTGCCTCTAGGCCAGCCGAGCGGGCTGTCGCCGAACCATACGTCGATGGATTAGCCACCGCTATTGCATCTGCGGCTGCCACAGTGCTCGGCCACGCTGGTGCCTGCGCTGCTCTCTCTGCATGCGACAGCACACATTTCGCTGTCCTTGATACAGCCATTGACATTGCAATCGAGTGCCTCGCCGACGCTGGTTTGGCCGACAGTCAAACGAATGATCTTGCCTATGAGGCATGTGACAGCGCTGGAGACGCTCTCGACTCGGCCTGCGACCTCGTTAGGGACTCCTCACCAGAGGATCCTCAGGATGCCCTTACATATGGCGCAACATTTGGGAAGGAGCTTGCATCAGCCTATAAGGCTGACTCCCTGGAACCTGTCAACTCGGCCCTAGACGAGCGAACGATGGGGAAGCTAGCTGACCATCTAGCCGGGCTGCGTCGCATTCTTCTCGGGGGCGGCATTGTGGCCGCCCCGCACCTATGCGACAACCCTGACGACGCAGCCGCTCTAACCAAGAGCTGCGGCCTGGATGAGCAAGCCGCAGCTCACTTGGGCAGAGCAATCGCCGACCTGGGTGCCGGACTGGCCTCAGCCAACTCGACCTAAGCCAATTGCCTCAGGGGTGACTTCTACGCACCTCTTTCAGTAGCGAAAATGATCCACCGTGCAGACGTCGGGGATCTAGCCCAGGTCATATTGCGGACCAATAGCACTCGCCGCACTAGACAACAAATGGTCTCTCGCCCCAGGCCAGTCGGTACTGAGGTGGCCAACACCCCGCGGAAAGGAACACCGCCACCGCCTCGCACTCACAACAAAGGGCGACCTGTGGAATCAGGACACCCAGATCTTATCCTCGGGGCGGAACGATCACTTCCACATGGTGGAGCCCGCGGGAAAGAAAAGCCGGCCCACCGACACCCGAGAGTTCCAACGCCGCGACATTGGCCGCATCCAGGTGCCGGGCAACTCGGCGTGCTCCGATATCGAACCACTTGTCGACATAGGCGGCCAGAACGTCCCAATCCCCTACCACCTCGCCTGGGACCTAGACCCTCCCCACAGCAGATAGGTAGACCTATCCAACATCGGCCACATCCCTTCCTCGCTGGGCGCCAAGCAACGGTTGCAGGAGCCCACCATCACCCATACTGTCACTGCTTCATGCCATCATGTGCCAGGCAAATCACATACGAGGAACATCAGAGGGGAGGCTCGCCATGACAGGCGCCCATGCCACGTGGCAACCCACCGACATTAAGCCTCACACCCCGCGCACCTCTCTTGACCGAAATCACATTGCTCAGCTTGATCACTCCTACAGGCTAGAGGAGGTCGCCAAGGTCGTCGGCATGTCGGCACTATTTGTACGTAAAACCACAGGTCAAAAGGAATTCCTCACACCGCAACACGTCCTACATCTCCTAGATCTTGATGCATTCAAAGAAACTATCGTTCCCCGTTCCAAGGTCATTTCCTACTTGACTACTACACACAACGCTGTACAAGAACGCAATTTCATTCCAAACCCCCCTAACTATGATCTACGACTCGGTAATGCCTTGGACCTGATAGGTACCATTCCCACGTCAACTGTTCAATGTGCCATAACGTCAACTCCTTATTGGGGTACACGCATCTACGAGGATCCTCAAGCGACACCATGGGCAGATGGCGAAATATGCCCTTATGGACTTGAGCAAACTCCAGAGGGTTTCATTCGACATACCACCGAAGTCATGGATTCCCTTGCCCAAGTAATCACCGACGACGGTTCTATCTGGTGGAACGTCATGGACAGTTTCAATACGCGTACTCAAATCCGAAATTCAGCTGCTGAAGCCCTCCGAGCAATGGAAGGAAAAGATGATAGGAAATGGGAGGAACACTTCCTGCGACGTTATTCTGCCGGACATTCCTATTTGAAGGACGGTGAGCAATGTCTTATCCCAGCTCTAATCGCAGAAAGAGCGAGCCAGATAGGGTTATACGTCAAGTCTATTATCACATGGGCTAAGCGAAGTACCCTCCCCGAACCCCATAATTCACGTGTGAGTCGAGGTTTAGAGTACGTGATTCACATCACAAAGACGCGAACACCTAAATTCGACAAAAGGATCTATCTCACAGCCGACAAACAATACGGTGGCCGAGATGAATCATATGAAGCAGAAAAACTCTCCGATGTCTGGGTATTGAATACTTCTACTGGAGGCAACGGGCATGGTGCTCAATTCCCTACTGCATTGCCTGGACGTTGTATAGCCCTTTCCACAGAACCAGGAGACCTAGTTCTTGATCCTTTCGTAGGTTCCGGAAACTCCGGGCTTGCTGCCCTACATCATGGTTGCAGCTTCCTGGGTTTTGACATCTCGCAAACATACCTTTCCATAGCAAAAGACCGGTTAGAGACCGCAACTAGGTACCTTAACTATTAGCTCCCTCAAAATGACCCCGCGACAGAAATTCAGCTAGGACTTCAACGAGCATTGAAGCTGGTGCTGAACCTAAAACCACGGATGTATCTTCGTACATTTCGTCAGCAATGCTCATCGAAGTGACTATTTCTTCAGGTCCAATGACAAACGCCCACACCTCTCCGGCTAAGCCATTCCGAGCATCCAATGCATAGCTTGACACCTGATGAAATCCATCTCGCCCAACGTAAGGAGGTCTATTACTCCATTTGCATTCCAAAATCAATGCACGATCATTTGATGAGACCAATAGAATATCGTAGCTCAGCGCCTTATCAGAGTATTCAATTCCCTGGACAGCTGACTCGTAGGCAGAGTGATCGAGATCATAAAATGATCTCATATGCCGTGATTCAAACCACAAGTCCCACTCTGTACCATCCTGGTGAATCGCCCGGATCAGAGGAGATGAGTCGCCATCAGCGAAAACTGACTTCCACACTACCCTAAACCCACACTGCCTCAATGCTCCAATCAAATAGCCAAAGACAGAAATATGAAATAATACATGCCTTAATTCAATATCAGGTTCAAGAAGTTCATAGGCAAGAAATTCTGGGTCGCGTTTAGCACGAATAATTGTCTGAGCACTTTCGGCGATACTATGCCAGGGATATCCCGATGAAGTCAAAGCGTGGAGTTCAAATCTGTCAGGCTCAACAATCTCAAATTCAGTTAAGTGTTCTTCAACAATATTCTTAAGGATTTTTATCTGGTTCTCCAAGCGATCCACAATTACTGGACTCATTTGCTTTACTTCAGAGCATATGACATCTATTTCCTTGGATAGCCACGCCATGACAGACACTGCAATGCCCCCATAGCTTATATCGCGTGATCGAATAACATAACTTCTTGGCGGCCAGCCAAATCGACGCGATGTGTGAACCCAATTGGTGTTCCCTTGCAGCCTATTGCTAATACGACCTTTAGAAATTGTCGTGATGGGCAAGATTTCTTCCCATTGACGCATAGTCGTTGGCCAACTTAGAATATGGTGTTCAAGCTTCTCCAGCAAGATGCGATACGATCTCCTAATGATGTCATCAGGTTGCCATTCATACTCCAAATTATCATCTAGAACAGAACTCAATAGATCGATCAAAGCTCCGTCGCTAATCCAACTCCGTTCTATTTCCTTGAGCCCATCTCTTGGGACTGCTAGTTCTTCTTCCTGCATACTTCTATCGCTATAGAATTATCTCTCGTTGAGACAAAATCCAACCCCACTGAGTATCGTCAAAAATATTGTCGTCAGCAATGACCCTAGTTTTCAGAGATTCAATAGTGTGAGAGTCATAGGATGCAAGATATTTGCCAGCATTCATTATGTATGCCTCAGCCAAGATTTGCTCAGTGTCTTCATCATCAAGTTCATCGGCATCCATTGTATCGAGATATCTCGCCATTCTCAGGAATACGGCTGGACCCAGTACGGAACGTTGGTCTTCTAGGTGGGCCGAATATAGACCGCTAATCTTCGATGCTAAATGATCGTTTATGTTGGTAAACGATGAGTTTAGAAGTTCTTCGAATTGCCCGCTCGTTACTGCTGGAACAGGTATGATCACAAATCGGCGTGATAACGCCATCCCGAACCGAAATACTCTTAGAGCATCTTGGGGGTTATATGTCCCAAACATCCTCCAAAACATTCCTGTTCCGTATTGGACCGGCTCGTTGTCTTGCGAAGTTTCTACTGCGTTATGTGGTGTATCTGTCCACCCCAAAACGATTGATTTGCCATCGAAGGGACGCGTTTTTCCTATTTCAACATCTTGTTCTGATAGCCAAGTTAGCAACGGACCCATGATTCTATCCATGTCAGCCCTATTTGTTTCATCAAGGACCAGCCACTTGTCTTCTGCAATTGCACTTAGTAAAACCCCCGGAGACCATACCAGTTCCCCTCCTGAATTCGGCGTATATCCTCCCACCAGTTCAAATGTTGACCAACTTTCGTCTGGTGTACTCCACATGAGAGAAGGACTAAAGTCTGAGTCAAATCCAAATTCTTCAGGCTTTGCCCTAACTTCCTCAACGATCCACTTGATTAGGGTGCTCTTTCCAGTTCCTGGAGGGCCCACTAAAATGATGAAAGGAAAATTTCTAACTGCATGCTTCAACATTCTTTCGGTACGAGTGTCTATTGCAACGTCTACGACAGGGGACCGCCTTCTTTTTTCGGCTGGCGGCAACGCATCCCTTCTAACGTGGTGTTCAGTTGGAGCTAGGGCCGACGGAAGCCTATCTACGTTCCACTCTTCATCGGCAACAAGCGGATGGGGGTCATAGTCGTCTCGTGTTATTGTGGCCAGTTCTTCTTCACTTAACCCTAGTTGAGTTCTCAACTCATTTCGCGCTTCACCCCAGCTACTTGTTGCGTTGAAATCGTAGTTTCTTAATATCAAACAAACTAGAGATGTCCATCTAGGAAATATTTGTTCTCTGTTTCCTATAGTCTGCCCCACTATGGCTGCTGCATTTGCTTCCAAACCGTATCGTATGTCTCTTTCACCTCTCTCTCCTCCTATTTTGTAGATAGATGCTGCTAGTTTAGTGCCACCTCTAGTCGTATTGTTCCACACAGTTCTTCTTCCTGAATCCCTTGCGCTAAGCCACTTATATCTGAACGGATACAGTCTTCCCAAGGTATAGGATCCGCCAAGGACGAAAATGCTATCCACGGCTTCGTTTACGTCTGCTAAGGAAATTGCTACTTCATTCCCGTTTGATTCATTTTTTCTTGCATTGAGCCACTTGGATACCAGAAAGCTCTCGTAGAGAGAAGCATGCTGGGTGCTGTAATTGAGATCTTGAAAGTCTTGCAACGCAGCAAGCATCGCATTCTGACTAATTTTCATCGTTAGATCCTGTCATTGAATTTCGATTCACGAGGGATTGTCCCTTTTCCGAATGTTGATAGCGCAAGCTACCCCCTTTCCACGGGGCTTTGCTGCTGACCCTCGTCCATTCATTTCATGTCCCTCTTATGAAGGCGGTCGGTGCTGGGGTCGAAGGTGGGGAGTTGGTGTTGGACGGCACCTTGATGGGCGGCCAACTCGTCGTAGACCATGGCCTCTACCTCTTCCCAGGAGGTGGCCCGGGGCGGTTCTAAGTCCCGGTTGTAGGGCTGATCGAACACGATCACGGTGCGGCCCTCGGCCCGCAAAGCCTCGACATTGTGGGGGGCGTCTTCGATGTAGACGTGAGCATCCACCGCCGATTTCCCGCCCACGAAACACAGGTCTCGGTAGGGGATCTTGGCCTTGTCGAGCCACTCAGCCGTGTCACCCGCGGCGATGGCGTGGTCCCAGTTGGTGTAGA
The DNA here is from genome assembly GCF_965204015.1 of Candidatus Poriferisocius sp. Taxonomy (GTDB): domain Bacteria; phylum Actinomycetota; class Acidimicrobiia; order Acidimicrobiales; family Bin134; genus Poriferisocius. Next base: position 1,367,382 of record NZ_OZ241965.1, read on the forward strand.
GCCGGTGGGTGATGATGCGGATCCACACCCCGGCCTCCGACAACCGCCACAGCGCCTTGGACGCGCCGGGCATGGCCGGCATGTCGGCCAGCATCCGATGCTCTGCCACCGCCCGGCGGTGGTAGGCCTCGAAGTCGCCTTCTTCGAATCCCCATTCCTGGAAGCCCCACCCGCATTCCAGAGTCAGCGACTCCTCGGGCACGCCCTTCTCTTGGGCCACGATCTTGCGGAAGGCCAAGGTGTGCTGGGCGCATACCCCGTCGAGGTCGACGCCGAATACAAACGGTCCCCCGCTCATCGACCCTTGGGGTGCCAGACGGTCTTGGTCTCGCAGAAGGCGTCGATGAGGTAGGGGCTTTGGGCGGCCTCGGCAGTCCATTGCCGCTCGGCGGTTGATGCGCTCACCACCCGGGTGATGGTGGCCGCCGCCTGTCGGGCGGCCTCGGCGGCCAATTCAGCATCGCAGCCGGTGAGGTCCAGCGAATCGACCGCCACATGTCCGGCCAACGGCGGAACGAGCTCGTCTCGATGGCCGGTAAGGATGTTGACCACCCCGGACGGCACATCGCTCAGCGCCAGGGTCTCGGCCAGGGTGACGGCCGCCAGCGGGCAGCGCTCCGAGGCCAGCACCACTGCGGTGTTGCCCGACACGATCACCGGGGCCAGCCGGGATACCAGTGGCAGAAGGGGCGGTTCGGCGGGGGCCACAATCCCCACCACGCCGGTGGGCTCGGGCACGCTGAGGTTGAAATAGGGGCCGGCCACCGGGTTGGCCCCGCCCAGCACGGTGGCGAACTTGTCGGCCCAGCCGGCGTACCACACCCAGCGATCGATGGCCGCGGCGGTCTCGTCGGCCGCAGCCGCCTCGATATACCCGTCACCCGCCCGAAGCACCTCGGCGCTGAACTCGTCTCGGCGGGATTCCATCACCTCAGCCACCCGATACAGGATCTGGCCCCGGTTGTAGGCCGTGCGCCCGGCCCAGCCTCCTTGAGCCGACCGGGCCGCCGCCACTGCCTCCCTTACGTCTTTGCGCGACCCCTGAACCGCGTTGGCCAACAACTGGCCCTCAGCACCGATCACCGGGTACGACCGGCCCGACTCAGAGCGCTCGAACGCCCCGCCGATGAACTGCTTATAGGTCTTGTTGACCACCAGTCGGCTGCTCATGCCACGAGCTCCACGTAGGGCAGGAGACCGGCCCGGCCGCCTTCGCGGCCGTAGCCGCTCTCCCGGTAGCCACCGAAGGGGCTAGCCGGGTCGAACCGGTTGAAGGTGTTGGCCCACACCACACCGGCCTGCATTCGATCGGCCATCCACAGGATGCGCGACCCCTTCTCCGTCCAGATGCCGGCCGAAAGCCCGTAGGGGGTGTTGTTGGCCTTGGCCACCGCCTCCTCCGCGGTGCGAAAGGTGAGCACCGACAGCACCGGCCCGAAAATCTCCTCTTGGGCGATGCGGTGGGCGGTGGACACATTGGTGAACAGCGCCGGGGCGTGGAAGAAGCCGCGCTCGGGCAGCACGCACTCCGGCGTGTACAGCTCGGCGCCCTCGGCCACGCCCGAGGCCACCAGCTCTTGGATGCGGTCGAGTTGAGCTTGGGAGTTGATGGCCCCGATGTCGGTGTTCTTGTCCAGGGGATCGCCCACCCGCAGGGTGTCCATGCGCCGCTGGAGCTTGCCGATAACAGTGTCGGCCACCGTCTCTTGCACCAGCAGGCGCGATCCGGCGCAGCACACTTGGCCGCCGTTGAAGTAGATGCCGTTGACGATGCCCTCGGTCACCTGGTCGAGGGCGGCGTCGTCGAACACGATGTTGGCCGCCTTGCCCCCCAGCTCCAGGGTGAGGCGCTTGTCGGTGCCGGCCGCCTGGGCGGCGATGGCCCGGCCCACGTCGGTCGATCCGGTGAACGCCACTTTGTCCACGCCGGGGTGAGCCACCAGCGCCGCTCCGGTGGCGTCGTCACCGGTGACGATGTTCACCACACCGGGGGGCAGTTCGGCGTCGCGCAACACGTCGGCCAACAACAGCGCGGTCAGCGGGGTGGTGGGCGCCGGCTTGAGCACGGCAGTGTTGCCGCAGGCCAGCGCGGGGGCCAGCTTCCAGGCAGCCATCAACAAGGGGAAGTTCCACGGGATGACTTGGGCGGCCACCCCCAACGGGGCCGCCCGGCGACCACTGAAGGCGTAGTCGAGCTTGTCGGCCCACCCGGCGTAATGGAAGAAGTGGGCCGCGGCCAGGGGGATGTCGAGATCGCGCGACTCCCGGATCGGCTTGCCCCCGTCCATCGTCTCCAGCACGGCGAACTCCCGGGCCCGCTCCTGGAGCAGCCGGGCCACCCGGTACAGATACTTGGCCCGCTCAGCGCCGGGCAGATCGCGCCAACCGCCCTCCCAGGCGGTGCGGGCCGCAGCCACCGCCCGGTCCACATCGCCGGCATCGGCCACACTGACCTCGGCCAGCGCCTCGCCAGTGGCGGGATTCACGGTGGGTACCAACTGCCCAGCCGCGGGTTCCACCATCTCGCCCCCCACAAATAGTCCGTACTGCGAGGCCAAGCGCACCGGCGCGACCGATTCGGGGGCAGGCGCGTACTCCAGGTCGAAATCACCCACGGGCGCCACCTCGTGTCCGGGAGACGAGCGATCAGTCAACGCTGAAATCCTCCCGCCGCTGGTAGCGGCCGTCGCGCAGCTTGGCCCGCTGCATCAGCACGTCGTTGAGCAGGCTGGACGCTCCCAGCCGGAACCGCTCCGGGGTCAACCATCCCTGACCCAGCGTTTCGCCCACGATCACCAGGTAGTGCCAGGCCTGCTTGGCGGTGCGAATGCCCCCGGCCAGCTTCAATCCCACGGCCTTGCCCGTCTGCTCGGCCATGTCCCGGATGGCCTCGGCCATACACAGGGCGGTGGGCGGGGTGGCCGAGGTGCCGATCTTGCCCGTCGAGGTCTTGATGAAATCGGCTCCAGCCACCATGGCCAGCATCGACGCCCGCCTGATCTGGTCGTAGGAGCCAAGTTCTCCTGTCTCCAAGATCACCTTGAGGTGGGCCGACCCGCAGGCTTGCTTGGCCGCGGCAATCTCGTCGTAAGCCTTCTGATACTGCCCGGATAGAAACGCCGAGCGATTCAATACGATGTCCACCTCGTCGGCCCCGGCGGCCACCGCCCAGGCAATCTCGGCCAGCCGAACCTCCAATGGTGCCAAGCCTGCGGGGAATCCCCCGGCCACGCTGGCCACCGCCACCGAGCTGTCGGCCAGCGCCTCGACAGCCACCGGCACAAGCTCGGGGTAGACGCACACCGCGGCCACCGGCGGCACTGTCCAGTCGGCGGCGTCAGGGTGGCGGGCTCGGGCACACAGCGCCTGGACTCGCTCAGGGGTGTCGGCGCCCTCCAGCGTGGTGAGGTCCATCACCCGGATGGCCAAGTCGAGCGCCGCCGCCTTCGACGAGGTTTTGATCGACCGAGTACACAGCGCGGCGGCCCGCTGCTCCAGCCCCACCGCGTCTACCGGGGTGATGCGCACCCCGGCCACGGCATCGGCAGGCCCTGGCGGGGTCTCCACTGCCAACAGATCGGTCACTCGCCCAAGGATAGGGGTGGCAGGCGACAGTGAGGCATTTGGCAAAAGCCCGCTACGGTGGGGCCGTGGACGTAACGGTCGTTGATCACCCCCTCGTTCAGGCCCGCTTGACCGCATTGCGCCGAGTCGATACTCCTTCACCGGAGTTCCGACGGGCATTGGGAGAACTGAGCGGGCTGTTGATCTACGAAGCCTTGCGAGATCTTCCCGCCACCGCCATCAGCGTTGACACGCCGCTGGCCCGAACCTCCGGTATGCGTATCGACAATCCCCCGTTGCTCGTGCCGGTACTGCGGGCCGGTCTGGGAATGCTGGACGTCGCTCGCGAGCTGTTGCCGGAGGCCGCCGTCGGGTTTCTGGGCGTGCGCCGCAACGAGGAAACGTTTCAGCCCGAGCCCTATCTCAACACCGTGCCCGACAATCTCGGCGGTCAGGCCGTGCTGGTTTTGGAGCCAATGCTGGCCACTGGCGGGTCGCTGGCCTACGTCTGTGGGCGCATGGCTGCCGCCGGGGCCGGGCAGATCACCGCCGTGTGTGTGCTGGCTGCCCCCGAAGGAGTGAAGGCACTGGAGGCCGCTGCTCCTGGCGTGCGGCTGTTCGTTGCCGCGGTCGATGAAGGCCTCAACGAGCGGGCCTACATCGTGCCCGGATTAGGAGACGCGGGCGACCGTCAGTTCGGGGAACTCTGAACTGCTCCGGCTGGCGAAGGATCAGCCAGGGCCGCCCAAGTCGGTGTCGTAGGCGCTGTACACCACGTCGACGGCGTGGTGGTTGAGCTGGTCCACCTTGTGGACGATGTCGGCCATCGACCGTTCCAGAGTGGAGTCGGGCTTTTGGGTGTGCAGTCGATGGATTTGCTGCTCCACTGAGGCTTGTAGCTGAATTTGCTCCAAGCGGATCTTGTTCACTTGGGGCACCAGCCGAGGGGCCAGCTCGATGCAGTCGTCGAATAGCCCGAGATCGCAATCCGAGCAGAATCCGGTGAGCGCCCGGCTGAGCTCTCCGAGCTGGTCCTCGAGACGCTGCACCCAGTCGTCGAGATTGTCGGCGGGCATTCCCTCGGACAGCAGTTCTTGCAGGCCAACTCCCGCCCGGTTCAACTCAATGCGCCAGTCTGTGTTTTCCCCCATGGCGATCTCCTCGTCATCATGTGGGAACGACCACGCTGTCGCTCTTGCGTTTTCCTAGCGTTCGCTACTGCGTTCGCTCTTGCGTTCAACCGCAGCTTAGGCCCACTTCCCTGCGGCGCGCCAGAGGACTTTGGTGAATTCTTCGTGAACGCCAGGTCGGGCCTAGCGGGCCGAGGGACGCAGGATGTCGCCGGGGTGGGCGTCCACGCCACTCTGATCCATCTCGCCGTCGCGGCGAATGGGAGTGCCGTTGACCAGCACATGGGTGATGCCCACCGAAGCGTCGGCAGTAAGCCGCTCGGCGTTGGCCGGGAAGTCTCGAATCCGGCGCAGCGGTCCCGGTGCCACGGTGTCGGGGTCGAACACCACCACGTCGGCGTAGGCCCCTTCCCGCAGGTAGCCCCGGTCGACCAGATTGAAGAGGTCGGCCTGCACTGCGGAGAGCTTCCGCACCGCCTTCTCCATCGGCATGAGCTCGCGGTCGCGCACCCAGTTGCCCAAAAAGTCGGTGGCCTGCGGTGCGTCGCACAGCTGGCCCACGTGGGCGCCGGCGTCGGACAGGCCCAGCGTGCAGCCGTCCTGCTGCAACAGCATGGCCACCCCGTCGGGGTCGTCGTTGGCGATGATGCAGCTGATCCGAGTGGTCAAGTCGTCGGCCACCGCGGTGTCGAGCAGCACATCGAGGGGGCGCACTCCCAACTCTTCGGCCACGTCGGTGAGCCGCCGTCCGACTAGCTCGGGGCGAGAAGCCGTCTCAGCAATCTGGAACGTCTCCCACCGGGGAACCATGGCCTTCTGGTGCTTGAAGGCCTCCGCCGTCCGGTCGCGCCAGTCTTCGTCGTCGTAGGCCTTGAGCCGAGCGTCGTGGTCCTCGCTCATCAGCGCGGCGAACTCGGGGTTCACGTTGAGGGTGAACGGGTCGGTCATCACCATCTGGAAGGTGAGCGGGCGAGGAGTCACCTGGGGCCAAACCTCAATGCCCTCCTCCCAACCGGCCCGGTTTCGGGCGGCGCTTTTCTCATGGTTCCCGTTGGGGAAAGTCAACAGCGCGCCGTATGTGAACGGCACGCCCACCTGGGGCTGCAACGCGTACATGTCGTCGATGCCCACCTGCTCGCCGGGGGCAATCGACACCACGCCCCGGCGCTTCTGGCCGAGCACGCCGATGAGCGCCTCAAACTCGTCCCGAGTGGCGAATCGGCTGGGAATGGGCAAGCCATCCGCGCCGCGGTGGGTCATGGCAAAGCTGGTGGCCAGCCCCGCCGCGCCGGCGTCGATGGCCTCGGCCACCACCTCCACCATGCGAGCCACCTCTTCGTCGGTGGAGGCCCGCTCGTAGGCCTCGTCGCCGACCACGAACAGCCGCAGGGCGGTGTGGCCGATGTACGCCCCGAAGTTGAGGGCGATGCCTCGGCCTGAGATGGAGTCCAGATACTCGGGGAACGTCTCGAAGTCCCAGGGGATGCCCTCAGCCAGGCTGTCCACGTTCATGTCCTCAACGTTTTCCAGCGTGCGGGCGATGAGGTCTTGGTGGCTGGCCCGAGTGGGGGCGATGGAGAAGCCGCAGTTGCCGGCGATCACCGAGGTCACCCCGTGGTAGCACGACGGGGTGAGTGCCGGATCCCAAAACACCTGGGCGTCGTAATGGGTGTGGATGTCGATGAAGCCCGGCGCCACTACCTGGCCGCCGGCGTCCAACTCCACCTTGCCCGACAGCCCGGAGCCGATATCGCTGATGCGGTCCCCGGTGATGGCGACGTCGGCCTCCCGTCCCGGCTCCCCCGAGCCGTCCACCACAATTCCCCCGCGTATTACTACGTCTGCACTCATGCGCCTGATTCTCCCACGCGAATCTCAAACGCGCCTGTTCGGGCTCCAGCTTGCACCGCCTCGCCCACGTCGATCACTCGAGGGCCGCTGCGCACCACCCGCAGCGAGGCCGTCTGGCCGGGATGCAGGCGACGGCTGCGCTCGCCGTCGAAGGCCAGAAGGCACGGCCCGGCCACCTCGACGGGGACATCGAGTTCCAAATGTTCGCTTCGGGCCAACCCGACGGTGGTGAACCACCCCGGTGCCAGAGCAGCCCGCACTAACCGGGCCGGGTTCTGGCTCGGGGGTGTGAACTCCAACACCACCCCGCGTTCCTCATCTGGCGTACAGGGCAGCACCGTCCCGGCAAGACCGCTGAACCCAATGGCGGACGGTTCGGCCCGGGTGAACACGCCGACCATCATCGTCTCGGGGTCGAACAACTCCAGAGAGCCAACGTAAGGATCATTGACGGCAATGGCGTCGATCAGCGCAAGGTCGGTCTCGCATTCTCCGTCAACGCCGTGTACTTCAACGGCCACGACTTTGGCCTGTTGCGAGTGGGAGGGGAGATCTACCGCGCCGGTGGCGATCAATCCGGCGGCGACCCCGGCGACCGTGGGCTCTACATGGAAGGGAAAGGCGTTGTTGGTACCGGTCGACAGGGGGATCAGCGGAGCGTCAGGCCATCCCAACGCCAGAGCCCGGTTGGTGCCGTCGCCCCCCAAACTGACCAGAACCCTGCAGCCCGCGCCTCGCATCGCCGCGGCCGCGTCCACCGAATCGCGCTCGGTGTGATGCAAGGGCAGACCCAGCATCTCCACCTCTATGGGCAGCTGGAGGTTCTCGGTGGCCCGCCGGGTGATGGAAAACGGGTCGCGGGTCAACACCAGATGCTCGGCCCCCGCCTCGGCTGCTCCGTGGATGATGCGGCGCAAGATGCTGACCTTGTCCTCGATGGTGGACGCGCCTGCACTGGTGAGCAGGCGGCGCACATCGCTGCCCGAGCGCGGGTTGACCAGGATGCCGACGGCCGACATTTCTCCATGTTGTCAGCATCGGCTCACTGCGTGGTCAGTCGCAGTTCCAGGCCCACCGCGGCGATTCACGAGGAAGTGCTTTTTCGGTTTTGGGGTCGGGTTGCGTAATGTTGACGGGCACTGGCAGTAAAGGAGGTGTCGCCATGCGCCAGACACGGATGTTATGGATGGTGCTGCTGCTGGCTGTGGTGGGAGCAGCCTGCGGCGGTGGAGGGGGGACTTCCACCGAGGAGCGCCCGTTGGGATTGGACTCAGACGAGGTGACCGTCCCCACTATCGAGGCCCTGACTCCCACACCGCCCCCGACCCCCACACCCACCTCCACCCCCGAGGCGTTCATCTACGTGGTCCAAGGGGGCGACACGCTGGGCAGCATCGCCTCGGAGTTCGGCACCAGCCTCAACGCGATCATCGCGGTCAACGATCTGGAGAATCCCAACATCTTGAGCATCGGCCAGCAGATCGAGATACCTCAGGACGTGCCGGTCGTGCTCAACAGCGATGGCACCGTACGGCCGGGTGATCGCACCCACATCGTGGCCGCGGGCGAAACCCTGCTGGGGATTGCCAACCAGTACGGCAAAACCCTCGACGAGGTGAAGGAAGCCAACAACATCATCGTCGCCGATCTGCTCCAGATCGGCCAAGAGCTGATCATCCCCGCTGACGAGGAACCTCCTGCCCCGTAATCCCGTTTCCGGGCTGGACAATCTGACAGTCAAGAGTCACATCGCGGATATCCACAATTCCGGCTGACCGCGCTCCTAGTGTGGGCGACATGGCCGCTCTGGCTCGTTCCCGGATTCTCGCGCCAAAAGCGCGGCGCAAGGCCACCATGTGGTGTCCTCGCTGCGATGTCACGTGGTGGGGGACGGCTCGCGACACCTGCTGGTCGTGCCGTGAGCACACGGCCACACCCCTGCCTCCGACCGCCCATGTACGCGTGCTGGCTACCAGCGCGGTCGGCGAGCAGTGAGCGCCGGGCTTGCGATACCGGCACTGATCATCCTGGGTTGCGGTCTGCTTGCCGCCGTGGTCGCCTTCGCCACCCGCAACAAGCGGGCGCTGTGGGACATCTTTCCCGGTCCGATTCCCGAGGAGAATGCGGAGGGCGACAGCAACGGGACCACTCGGTTGGACGGCGGGACGGAGCCTCCGATTGCTGAGGACGATCTCAATGGCGGCGACCGTGCCGACGACGGCAAGCCGAGACTTGAGCTGGTCAAAGACCCCACCGAAAAACTCCCCCCTGTGGTGGACATCTCCGGGCCGAGCCACGAAGGCCTGGCGGTATGGCATCGGCTCTACGAGCTGACGGTGTCGGCCTGGATCGAAAACCACCAAAAGGTGCTCGGCGCGATCAACGCCTCTGGCCTCCAGATCGACTTGGGCAACCGTGACGAGCTCATGGCCGGCCACGAAGAGCTGACCCCCAAGATGCGAGAGGCCATCGCCAGCCACCCCTCACCGGTGATGCGGGCCGAGCTGAGCGCCATGCACGTGGCCGGAGAGGCGACCGTCTTCGCGGTGTTCAAGAGCGACTACGAGACCGCCCGCCGCCAACATCTCGTATACGTGCAGTACCGGGACGAGTGGATCGAACGGCTACGGCAGTTCTCTGAGGATCCAATGGGCAATCTGCGGTCGGTCTTGACCACCACCGAGTTCGAACTGGAGGAGATCCGGGCCGCATTGGAAACCGCGCTGACCGAAACCGAGGATCCATCCGAAGACGAGGTCGACTTCGAGGCCCCGCTGGTGGTCAGAGAAGACTCGACATCGGTGTTCGACCTTGAAGGCCAGCCCAAAGAAGCCCTTGAAGTGGCCGTCGGCACCCCCGAAGACACCACTTACGACCTAGAAGGCGGACGCCTCCGCCGCCTCTTCCGCCGCAAGCGCTCGACCGAGGACACCGAATAGAGACTGGCGGCGACGCTAATCCAGACCTCTTTAGTCTGGTATTGCGATAGCGGATAGGCTAAACAAGACTTCCTCCCGCAAATTGCTGTGCAAAAGGAGCCGAAAATGGCTATTCGACTGGGCGACACCGCCCCTGATTTCACCGCCGACACCACTGAGGGAACCATCTCCTTCCATGAGTGGAAGGGGGACTCCTGGGCGGTTCTGTTCTCCCATCCCAAAGACTTCACCCCGGTGTGCACCACTGAGCTGGGCTACACGGCCACGCTGGCCGAGGAGTTCGCCGCCCGCAATGTGAAGGTCATCGGCCTGTCTTGCGACACGGTGGACGACCACGTCGCCTGGTCGCAAGACATCGAGGACACCCAGGGCATCCGCCCCAACTTCCCGATGATCGGCGACGCCGACCGCGCCGTGGCCGACCTCTACGACATGATCCACCCCAACGCCAGCGACACCATGACGGTGCGCTCGGTGTTCGTGATCGGCCCCGACAATGCGGTCAAGCTCACCATCACCTATCCGGCCAGCACGGGACGAAATTTCGACGAGGTGCTGCGGGTGATCGACTCGCTTCAGCTCACCGCCACCAAGAAGGTGGCCACCCCGGTGAACTGGCAGCACGGCGACGACGTGATCATCGTGCCCGCCCTCTCCAACGAGGAAGCTGCGGAGTTGTTCCCCGGCGGTTGGGACGAGCAAAAGCCCTACCTTCGTGTAGTCTCCCAGCCATAGTTTTCTCAGAAGGAAACCTGGCTTACGCCGAAGGGGTGCTATTTCCATGAGTGACGCGTCTACGCTGGCCACCGATGTCATGACCGCCGCCCGCGCGGTGGGGGCAGTGAAGATCTACGGGTCGGGGGAGACCGAAGTGAGAGCCCTCGACGGGGTGGACATCACCTTCGAGAAGGGCAAGTTCACCGCCATCATGGGCCCCTCGGGCTCGGGCAAGTCCACGCTCATGCACTGCATGGCCGCGCTCGACAACCTCACCGAAGGCCAGGCCTTCATCGGCGACACCGACCTGAGCACCCTCAACGACAAAGAGCTCACCATGCTGCGCCGCGATCGGCTGGGGTTCATCTTCCAGGCGTTCAACCTGGTGCCCACCCTGAACGCCATAGAGAACATCACCCTGCCCATGGATCTGGCCCGGCGCGAGCCCGATCAGGAGTGGGTCGACAATGTGATCTCCACTGTGGGACTGGGTGATCGACTCACCCACCGGCCCAACGAGCTTTCGGGAGGCCAGCAACAACGGGTGGCGGTGTCAAGGGCGCTGGCCAGCCAGCCGGAGATCATCTTTGCCGACGAGCCCACCGGCAACCTCGACTCCCGGTCGGGCAACGACGTGCTGAAGTTCATGCGCGAAGCAGTCGACGATTTAGGCCAGACCATTGTGATGGTCACCCACGACGCCAAAGCGGCATCGTACGCCGACCGGACCGTTTTCTTGGCCGACGGCCTCCTCCAGGGGGAGATGCTCAATCCCACCGCCGACCAGATCCTCGACTATATGAAGATCCTGCAAGTGGGCCAGTTCGTCAAGGGGATACCAGAGGGGGCCACCATGGAAGAGGTCTTGGAATACATGAAGGATTTGGACGACTGAGCTGGGGCGCAGCCAGGTAACTCGACCTCGAAGTCCGTGATCAGGTAGTCGGCGGATGACACTCCTGCGATACAGCCTCCGAAGCATCGCCGGCGTCAAAGTTCGGTTCGCGCTCACCACCCTGGCGGTGATCATCGGAGTGGCCCTCACCACCGGGGTGCTGATCGCCACCGACGGTCTCCGCGCCTCCCTCAACGACCTATCGGGCCAGATTTACGAAAAGTACGACTTCACCGTGCGCGCCGCTTCCGATGTCGGCGATCGGAACGAGGGCGTGCCCCTCGTTCCGGTGTCGCTGAGCGAAGAGCTCATGGCGATCGACGGGGTGGAAGCAGTCACGGGATTGGCGCAGGAGTTCAACGTCGTGGCCATCGACGGCGACGGCAACGCCCTAGACCCCGGCGTAGGACGACAAATCGGATACGGCTGGCCCGAGAACGAGGCGCTGAGCACGATCTATGTCTACGACGACGGCATCAGCCGCCGACCTGTCGGGCCCGATGAATTCGCCATCGACCATTTCACCGGCCGGGAGAACAACTTCGTCATCGGACAGCGCTACAAGGTGGCCACCCCTGGCGGCACCGATGAATACGAGTTGGTGGGGTACTTGTACTTCCTCGACCCTGAGACTCGCATAGCGCTTCAGACCGTTTCCTGGGACATGCCCACCACCCGGCAGCTTCTACACGACGGCGGCGGCTACGACCTCATCCACGGGAAGCTGTCACCCGGGGCATCGTTCGACGATGTGGCCGCGGCCATCAACGCCAGGGTGGGCCCCGATATCGAGGTGATCTCCCAGCAGGACAACATCGACGAAAGCAACGCGGAATTTGCCGGAAACATCGACCGCATCCAAAACCTCTTGCTGGCCTTCGCGGTCATCGTGTTGATCATCTCGGGGTTCATTACCTACAACACATTCACCCTGGTCATGGGGCAGCGCATCAGGGAGTTGGGCCTGCTGCGGGTACTGGGCGCCGAGCGGCGCCAAGTCGCCCAAGTCGTGGCGGTCGAAGCCCTGATCGTCGGGATCGTGGCCACCATCGCGGGGTTCGGACTCGGCATCTTGGTGGCTCTGGGCATCGCCGGCGCGCTGAACAACGCCGGGGCTCACCTTCCCGCTATCGACGTGATTATCGGCGGGTGGACCGTGGCAGCCGCGGTGGTCATCGGCATCGGTGTGACCATGGTCACCGCCATCTGGCCGGCCATGCGGGCCCGCCGGGTGACACCCATGGTGGCGCTGGCCGATGAGGCCGAGATCGATCCCTTCAACCGGCGGCGCGCCCTGGTCATCGGATCAGCAGCCGGCGGGGTGGGGCTGATTCTGCTGCTGATTGGCCTGCTGGCCGACCTCTCCACCTCCCAGCTCCTTCTTCCGCTCGGCCTAGGGGCGTTGCTGATGCTTCTGGGGGTCAACATCGCCACACCGGGCATCGCCCGGTCGATGTCGCTGTTCTTGGGTTGGCCGGCCGGCCGGCTGTTCACCATCAACGGGCGACTGGCTCGGCTCAACGCGGCCCGCAACCCACGCCGCACTGCCACCACCGCTTCAGCGCTCATGATCGGCCTGGCCATGGTGTCTCTGGTCACGGTGCTGGGGACATCCTTCAAGCAAACCTTGACGAGCCAGCTAGAGGATTCGGTAGAGGCCGATTGGCTCATCTGCGTCAACGAATGCAACACCGATCTGAGCACGTTCAGCACTGCTGTGGGCGCATTCAGCCAGGAGGCCACTCAGCGGATGTCTGAGATGCCCGAGCTGGAATCGGTGATGGCCTTCCGATTCCGCCCCAACGGAGCGCGCGCTCCCGATGGCGAACAGCGCCGCCTGACCGCCACCGACCTCGACTCATTCTCCCTCCATGTCGATCCGGGTGTGGTCGCGGGAACCCTGGACCGCGCCGGCCCCGGCGATGTGCTCGTACACAACGACCTGGCCGAAGAGCTCGACATCGCCGTCGGAGACAAGCTGCTCCTCGAGTTCCCCGGCGAGCAAATGTCGGCGTTTGAAGTGGTCGCCCTCCACAGCGAAGACTCTGTGGTCGGTCCGTTGGTGGTTGACTTCGGCGACTGGGACCAATTCATGGGCGGCACCCAAGACAACCTGACAACAGCCATCACCGCTCCGGGGATCGGGAAGGACCAAGCTCGGTCCAGCCTGGAATCGGAACTCTCCGACTACCCCCAGGTCAATGTCAAGGACCGGGCCGAATACCGAGAGGGCAGAGCCACTGAGATCGACACGTTCCTGGTGATAATCAACGTGTTCTTGGTTCTCGCGCTGCTCATCGCGGTGGTGGGCATCGCCAACACCATGGCCCTGTCGATATTCGAGCGAACCCGGGAGGTGGGTCTCCTGCGGGCGATCGGCACGGCCAAGCGCCAGATCTGGGGAGCAATCTTCTTGGAGAGCATCATCGTCGCCGTCTTCGGAGGACTGGTCGGCATCGCGACCGGCGTCGTGGCCGGCGCCATCGCGGCTGCCGCGCTCCCCAGCAGCGTCATCTCCACTGTCAGCGTGCCGTGGCCCACGCTGGTGATCTACCTGGTCGTGGCGGCGGTGGCCGGAATGCTGGCCGCCTTCTTCCCGGCCCGGCGAGCCAATCGCCTCAACGTGTTGGAAGCCATCGCTCACCAGTAATACTTATCCATCGGCCTCATCCGCTACGCCCTCAAGTCCATCGCCGGAACTCGTATCCGGTTCATGCTGACCACGCTGGCCGTGGTCGTGAGCGTGGGATTCACCGTGGGCGTGCTGGTCACCACTTCTGGGCTTCGCTCCACGTTCGACAACCTCTCCGCGGACATATTCCAGGGCGTTGACCTGTCGGTGCGCCCCGAGCTGGCATTCGGCGACAGGGGCGAGAGCGGAACGCTGATCGACCCCGAACTCCTCGATGACGTGCAGTCGGTGGACGGGGTAGCCGCCGCGGTGGGGACAGTGGTGGAGTTCAACGTGATTCCCATCACCGCCGACGGCGAGGCCCTGGAGCTGTTCGGCCCACCGCAGATCGGCATCGGCTGGCCCTCCGACGACTCCCTCGGAGCACTGGAAGTGTGGCCCGACGGCGTGAGTCGAGTCCCCGATGGGCCCGACGAATTCGCCTTGGATGCCGACACCGCCAACGACAACGGCTTCGAGGTGGGAGAACGCTATCGGGTGTCTACTCCCGCCGGCACCGAATCGTTCACTCTGGTGGGGCTCTTCCGTTATGGCACCGGCGACAACGCCACCGCGGGCGCGCAGATGACGGCTTGGGACATCGAGACCGCCCGCGAGCTGCTGCACAACGGAGGGGGCTACGACAGCATCGACATCCGGCTTGAGCCCAACACCTCGCCGGAAGCGGCATCGGCGGCCGTCGCCACGGTGCTCGACGATGGCCTGGAGGTGGTAGCCAACGAGGAGCTGGTGCAAGAGCAGGCCGATCTGTTCGACGAGTTCATCGGCTTCTTCGAGTACTTCATGCTGGGATTCGCCGTGGTGATCCTGGTGGTGTCGGCCTTCATCATCTACAACACCTTCACCATCCTGGTGAGCCAGCGCACCCGAGAGCTGGGGCTGCTACGGGCCTTGGGGGCCAGCGGCCGGCAAGTCACCGCCATCGTCGTCGGCGAGGCCATCGCCGTCGGGGTAGTGGCCAGCGCCGCCGGGCTCGGATTGGGCGTGCTGATTTCTCTCGGCATCCGAGCGCTGATCTCCAGCTTCGGTGCAGGCCTGCCCGATGCGCCCATCATTGTGGGCGGCAACTCGATCTTGGCCGCCATTTTGATCGGCGTGGGCGTGACCGCCGTTTCGGCCGTCTGGCCTGCCCTTCGAGCCCGCCGGGTGACACCAATGGCCGCGCTCACCGGCAATATGCCACCTCGCATCACCGAGGCGCGCCGGTCGACTGGGCTGGAGAAACTGCTCACCGCGCTCAGCGTGATTCTGGTGGCGTTCGGAATCGTCTCGGAGTCGGCATTTCTCATCATTGTCACCGCACTGATCGGCGCGGTGCTGGCCTTTGTCGGAGGACGTAACCTGCCTCAGCCGGTTGGACAGGCCCGGGTGTTGATCTTGGGCATAGCGATGCTGATCGTGGCCGTTGTGGGAGATTTTCCGACCAGGTCGCTCTTGGCTCTCTTGGGCATGAGTGCCCTGCTGGTGTTCGTGGGGATGAACTTGGTCAGCCCCACTTTTGCCATCCCGGTGGCCAGAGTCTTGGGATGGCTGCCAGCCAAGTTCTCCCAGGTGAGCGGACGGCTGGCCCGACAGAATGCCGAGCGAAGCCCCCGGCGCACGGCCAACACTGCCTCGGCTCTCATGATCAGCCTGGCCCTGGTGTCGATGGTTTCGGTGCTCGGCCAGTCGTTCAAGCAGACCCTGGAAGACACTCTGGACCGCTCGGTCAAGTCCGACTGGCTCATCTGCCCCGGAGGCTGCGGTGACCCCACCGCCACCTTCAGCCCCCGAGCAGCTCAGAGCATCAGTGAGAACGACGAGGTGGCCTCGGTTCTGGCCTACCGATTCAAGTTCGAGGGTATCCGATCTCCGATTGACGGCGATATCGACGATGTCGGAGCCGTCGACCTCGATCTCCTTCCCTTGCACTTCGACCTCGATGTGGTGGAGGGCAGCTTTGCCGATGCCGGCCCCGGCGATGTGGCGCTGCACACCAATCAGGCCGAGGACTTGTCGGTGGAGGTTGGCGACCCGTTGGTGCTGGAGTTCTCCGACGGCCAGTCAGCGACCTTTGAGGTGGCTGCCATCTTCGCTGACAATGCGGTGTTCGGATCTTGGCTGATCGATACCGCCGACTGGGATCGCTACCTTGTCGCCCAGGAGGACGCCTTCATCTCCGCTCTCACCGCCCCGGGCTACACCGCGGATCAGGCGCGGGAAGCACTCGAGCGAGTGACGCTGGCCTATCCGCAGCTCAATGTGCGGGATCAAGCCGAGTTCCAGGAAACCCAGGAGAGCCAAATCGACACCTTCTTGGGGGTGGTCAACGCTTTCTTGGCCATTTCTCTCGTGGTAGCACTCATGGGAGTGGCCAACACCCTGGCCTTGTCGGTGTTTGAGCGGACCCGGGAGCTGGGCCTGCTGCGGGCAGTGGGCATGTCCCGACGACAGGCCCGGCGGATGATCCGCTGGGAAGGTGGGATTGTGGCCGTGTTCGGCGGGTTCATGGGCATCACCGTCGGGGTGCTGCTCGGCTGGGCCACGGTGGAGATCATCCCCGATAACTTCGTCTCGTCGTTCTCCATCCCGTGGGGCACGCTCTGGATCTACTTGGTAATCGTGGCCGTTGCTGGCTTGCTGGCTGCTTCGATACCCGCCCGTCGGGCCAGTCGTCTCAACGTCTTGGAAGCCATCTCCTACGAATAGTCGGACAGTGGCAGCTGATGCCCCGGTTACGCTGCGGACATGTACGGCACCGGCGAGTGGCGCGGGCTGAACGCCCATCGAGAGGAGCTCGACGGGGTTCATTTACGTGATCTATTCGTCGCCGACCCCATCCGGGGCGAGCGGCTCATCGCCGAGACCGACGGCCTGTTGCTGGACTATTCCAAGAACCGGCTGACCGATGAAACCGTCGAGTTGCTTGGCGCCCTGGCCGACCGGGCCGGGCTGCGAGCCCGGATAGAGGCCATGCTCGATGGCGAGCCGGTGAACACCACCGAGGATCGCCCCGCCTGGCACCCTGCCCTGCGTCGGCCCGATCCGCCTCCCGAGGTCCGAGCCGAACTCGGCCGCATGGCTGCTTTTGCCGGCGAAGCCCGCTCTGGGAGGTGGGACGCCGTGGTTAACATCGGCATTGGCGGATCGGACCTGGGACCGGCCATGGCCACTGCCGCGCTGAAGGCTTACGGCAACACCGAATTGGATGTGCGCTTCCTGTCCAATGTCGATGGCGCCCACTTCCGGGAGGTGACCCGGGGATTGGACCCGGCCCGGACCCTGTTCATCGTGGTGTCCAAAACGTTCACCACCACCGAGACCTTGGCCAACGCCATCACGGCCCGAGATTGGATAGCTCACGCGGTGGGTGTGGAGCAGGCCAGCAGCCACTTTGCCGCTGTCACCGCCAGCCCAAACAAGGCCCAAGGCTTCGGCATCCACGACGACGTCGTCTTCACCATGTGGGACTGGGTGGGCGGCCGCTACTCGCTGGCTTCGGCGGTGGGGCTCAGCTTCATGACCGCCGTCGGACCCGACGCCTTCGCCGCAATGCTGGCCGGGATGCACCACATAGACGAGCACTTCCGCTCCGCCCCGTGGACCGAGAACCTGCCCGCCCTGCTGGGGCTAATCGGCATCTGGAACCGCAACTTCTGGGGCTGGCCCACCTATGCCGTGCTCCCCTACGCCCAAGAACTGGCCCTGTTCCCCGCCTACATCCAACAGCTCGACATGGAAAGCAACGGCAAGTCGGTGCAGACCGACGGCACCCCAGCAAGCACCGCCACCGGCCCGGTGGTGTGGGGCCAGCCCGGCACTAACGGCCAGCACGCCTTCCATCAGCTCTTGCATCAGGGCACCGACATCGTCCCGGTGGAGTTCATCGGCTTCTGCCGCCCCAACCACTCCCACACCGAACACCACGATCTGCTCATGGCCAACCTGTTCGCCCAAGCCGAGGCTCTTGCCTTCGGGGCATCCGACGCTGATGATCCCCACCGGCAGTTCCCCGGCAACCGGCCCAGCACCGTCCTCCTCGGCGACCAGCTCACCCCCCGTTCGCTGGGCCAGCTTGTAGCCCTCTACGAGCACAAGGTGTTCACCCAGGCCATCGTGTGGGGCATCAACCCCTTCGACCAATGGGGGGTCGAACTGGGCAAGACCCTGGCCACCGGCATCGCCGCCGAATTGGCCGGAACGGCCGATCCCAGCCCCGCCCGCGACTCCTCCACCCAATCCCTCATCAATCGCTACGTGATGAAGAGGTAGATCCGCCCCAACAGTCAACCGCTACGTCAATCGCCGCGGCCTGTGACAAGATAGGGGTGACAACCACGCGGGAGCTCGAGGATCGTCGGGCTGAGAGGGTGTCCGCTGGCACCGACCGCTGAACCTGATCCGGATAACGCCGGCGAAGGGAGATGATGATGAGCGAGAGCACCAACGGCAACGCGCCGAACCAGGAAGGCTCCCCACCCAGCGAAAAGCCTGCTCGGGAGAAGGTGTATGTGACCGGCAAGCGGCCTGATGTGCGAGTGCCGTTCACCCAGGTGAACCTGACCGAACCGGAACCGCCGTTCCTGCTGTACGACACCAGCGGTCCCGGATCCAACCCCAAGGTGGGACTGCCACCCTTGCGGCTGGATTGGATCACCGAGCGGGACGACACCACCGAGATCGCGGGGCGAGCTGTCGATCCCCGCGACGACGGCCGTCGGGCGGTGCGCACCGGCCAAGCCTCCGACCCGTTCTTGGGCGAGCGCCACCCGGTGCTTCGGGCCAGGGGCGCGGCGGTGACCCAGATGGCCTACGCCCGCCGGGGGGAGATCACCCCGGAGATGGAGTTCATCGCCACCCGTGAGCGGCTCGACGTCGAGCTGGTGCGCTCCGAGGTAGCCCGGGGCCGGGCGATCATTCCGGCCAACGTGAACCATCCCGAGTCGGAGCCGATGATCATCGGCCGTAAGTTCTTGACCAAGGTCAACGCCAATATCGGCAACTCGGCGGTCACATCGTCGATCGCCGAAGAGGTGGAGAAGATGACCTGGGCCACCAAATGGGGGGCCGACACAGTCATGGACCTGTCCACCGGTTCCGACATCCACACCACCCGGGAGTGGATCATCCGCAACTCGCCGGTGCCCATCGGCACCGTGCCCATCTACCAGGCCCTGGAGAAGACCAATGGGCAGCCCGAAGAGCTCACCTGGGAGATCTATCGCGACACGGTGATCGAACAGGCCGAGCAGGGAGTGGACTACATGACCGTCCATGCCGGGGTGCTGTTGCGCTACGTGCCGCTGACCGCCGAGCGCACTACCGGGATCGTCAGTCGGGGCGGCTCGATTCTGGCCGCCTGGTGCCTGGCCCATCACCAGGAGAACTTCCTCTACACCCACTACGACGAGCTGTGCGAGATCTTCGCGGCCTATGACGTGGCCTTCTCGCTGGGCGACGGCCTTCGGCCGGGGTCGATTGCCGATGCCAACGACACCGCCCAGATGGCCGAGCTCCAGACGCTGGGCGAGCTCACCGGAAGGGCCTGGGCCCACGACGTGCAGGTGATGATCGAGGGGCCGGGCCACGTGCCGCTCAACAAGATCAAGGAGAACGTGACCCTGGAGCAGGAGTGGTGCCAAGACGCCCCCTTCTACACGCTGGGCCCGCTTACCACCGACGTTGCCCCCGGTTACGACCACATCACCTCGGCCATTGGAGCAGCCAACATCGGCTGGTACGGCACGGCCATGCTCTGCTACGTCACCCCCAAGGAACATCTGGGCCTACCCAATCGGGCCGACGTGAAAGATGGGGTGATCGCGTACAAGATCGCGGCCCACGCCGCCGACGTGGCCAAGGGCCATCCGGGGGCTCAAGAGTGGGACGACGCTCTGTCGAAGGCCCGCTTCGAGTTCCGCTGGGCCGACCAGTTCAACCTGTCGCTGGACCCCGAGACGGCGCTGAAGTACCACGACGAGACTCTTCCGGCCGAGCCGGCCAAGACCGCCCACTTCTGCTCGATGTGCGGCCCCAAGTTCTGCTCCATGAAGATCACCCAAGACGTGCGGGACTACGCCGCCCGCCAGGGAGTGGACGAATCGGTGGCCATCGAGCTGGGAATGAAGTCGAAAGCCGACGAATTCCGGGACAGGGGCGCCGAGATCTACTCGGCCGGATCGTGACCCTGCATGTTCCCAAGCTGCACGTCCCCCGGCTGCATGTCATTGCCGACTGCGCCTCATTGGCCGATGCCGCCTTTCGAGGTGGAGCACCCGCGGTGCAAGTGCGGATCAAGGGGTCGAGCGATGCCGAGTTGCTGTCAGAGTGCAAGCACATTGTGGCCGCAGCCCAGAGGTCTCAGGCCGTGGTGATCGTGAACGACCGGGCCGACATCGCCCTGGCCGCGGGGGCCGACGGGGTTCACGGCGGGGCCGACGACCTGCCAGTGGCGGTGCTGCGACGGCTGCTCGGTGGCAACCGGCTGGTGGGGGGCACCGCCCGCGACCCTCACACGGCTCTTCGCCACCAAGACGATGGGGCTTCATACGTGGGGGTCGGACCGGTGTATGCCACCGCCACCAAAGACGGGCTCCCCGAGCCTCTAGGGCCGGCCGGGGTGGAGAAGGTAGCCGCCGCCGTGGACATCCCGGTGATCGCCATTGCCGGGATCACCGCTGCCCGGGTGCCGGAGCTATTGGACGCCGGCGCCCACGGGGTGGCGGTGATCGGAGCGGTGGCCAACGCCGCCGACCCGGCCGCCGCCACCACCGAGCTGCTGGAGGCTCTCGGTGCCTGAGGTGCCCGCCACGCCGGACGTCCCCGCGAGGCCCGATGTCCCCCCAAACCCCGACGTCCCCCCAAACCCCGACGTCATAGTGGTGGGCGGCGGCATCATCGGGCTGTCGGCCGCCTGGCAGCTTCATCGGGACGGTGCCGAAGTAGTGGTGCTCGACCCTGCCCCGGGCACCGGAGCCAGCCACGCGGCGGCGGGAATGCTGGCCCCCATCCACGAGGCCTACTGGGGAGAGAGCCACATCCTGCGCCTGAACCTGGCCGCCAGCCAGGCATGGCCGGCCTTCGCCGAGGCCTTGGGGGCCGATGCGGTGGACTACCGCCGAAACGGGATGCTGATGGCGGCCTACGACGCCGACGACAAGGCGCTGCTCGACAATCTGGGCGACCTGCACGAGCAGGAGGGCCTACCGGTGGAACGGCTCCGCAGCCGAGAGTGCCGGAACCGTGAGCCGCTGCTCGCCCCCGGGGTCCGGGGCGGGGTGTACTCCCCGCTCGACCACCAGGCAAACCCCCGCCGGGTGGTGGCCGAGCTGCTCCGCCGGGTGCCCACGATCCCAGTCTCAGCCACCGAGTTGGCTTGCAACCGGGTGGTGGCCGACGACGGACGGGTGCTGGACTGCCAACAGGTGGTGGTAGCCGCCGGGGCCTGGACCGGCCGACTGCTCGGAGTGCCCATCCGGCCCATCAAGGGACAGATCCTCCGGTTGAGCGGGCCAGTGGGACTATTGCGGCTGCCGGTGCGGGGGGTGGTGCGGGGATCGAGCGTGTATGCCGTACCCCGCAGCGACGGCGAGATCGTGGTGGGCGCCACCCAAGAGGAGCAGGGCTTCGACACCCGGGTGACGGCGGGCGGCGTCTACGAGCTGCTCCGAGATGTGTTGGCGCTGCTTCCCGGACTGAGCGAGATCGACTTGGTGGAGACGTGGGCCGGGCTGCGCCCCGGTGCTCCCGACAATGCCCCGATCATCGGGACCGGCGACGACGGCATTGTGTACGCCACCGGCCACTACCGCAACGGCATCCTCACCGCACCCATCACCGCGGCCGCGGTGTCCGCCTTGGTTCAAGGCCGCGAGCCGCCGGTAGACCTTGCTGCGTTCAGCCCCAATCGGTTCGATACCAAACCGGGAGTTCACACCCCAGACCCCGAACCCCTCAGCGGAGTACCGGCATGATCATCGTGGTGAACGGGGAAGCTCGAGACGTGCCGGCCAACTGCACGGTCGGAGCACTTGCCCCCAACCAGCGAGGGGTTGCCGTAGCCGTGAATCGGGAAATCGTCCCTCGCAGCCGGTGGGGCCAGGCGCAGTTGGCTGAGGGCGATCGGGTCGAGATCCTCGAAGCGGCCAAAGGGGGATAAGTGGGCGACTCGTGGACGGTGGCTGAGCGGAGCTTCACCAGCCGGTTGATCACCGGCACCGGGGGGGCGCCCAATCTGGCCGTGCTGGAACGAGCGCTGGCCGCGTCGGAGTGCGAGTTGGTCACAGTGGCGCTGCGCCGGGTGTCGCCCGAAGCCACCGGGTCGGTTCTGGACGTGATCGACCGACTCGGCCTCGACGTGTTACCCAACACCGCCGGATGCCACACCGCAGCCGACGCGGTGCTCACCGCCAAACTGGCCCGAGACGCATTCGAAACCGATTGGGTGAAACTGGAGGTGATCGCCGACGACATCACCCTTTTGCCCGAGGGCATCGAGCTGGTGGAGGCGGCAGAAACGCTGGTAGACGACGGTTTCGCCGTGATGGCCTATACCAACGACGACCCGGTACTGGCCCGCCGCCTAGAAGACTTGGGGTGCGCATCGGTCATGCCGCTGGGAGCGCCTATCGGCTCGGGATTGGGCATCCGCAACCCCCACAACATCGAGATGATCGTGGAGCAGTCGTCGGTGCCGGTGGTGCTGGACGCAGGCATCGGCACCGCCTCCGACGCCGCTTTGGCCATGGAGCTGGGCTGCGACGCGGTCATGGTGGCCTCGGCCATCACCCGAGCTCGAGACCCAGAGCAGATGGCCACCGCCATGCGGCTGGCTGTTGAAGGCGGACGTTTGGCCCGGCTGGCCGGGCGAATTCCCAAACGCTTCGGCGCCGAAGCCTCGACCTCCGACCAGGGCCGTGCCGAGTTCTGACCCGCGTCGCCGCGGTCGAAGGGAAGACCGAGTGCGCCCCGTTCGCGCACCTCGACCGAGTTCTGATCACCGTCGGCCATTTAGCCCGAAGCGGGCGCTGGCCTCTGAATTGCTTGTGCTCACCGATGTGGTGGTGAGCGCCCCGGCGGTGATCTTCCGGGCCAAAGACCGCCCTCCGCAGATCCGGCGCGAGCTGGCCAAGCTCATGAGAGACCATACCGACTGCCTCATCTTGGCGTCGATGATCGACCCGGTGGCCGACGGAGTGCATCTGGCCGGGTTCGACCGGTTTCCGAAGTCGTACCACGGCATCGTCGGCAGGTCGTGCCACGGGTTGGACGATGTGCGCCAAGCCGAGCTCGACGGGGTGGATTACGTGATCATCTCTCCCGTATTCGAGACCGAGTCGAAACCGGGCTATGGGCCCCCGCTGGGGTTGGCCGGATTGGGCCGGATCGCTCGACAGGCCCACGTGCCGGTATACGCCCTCGGGGGGATTGACCGGGGCCGAGTGGCTGCCTGCCGGGACGCCGGAGCGGCGGGCGTGGCGGTGCAAGGGGCGGTGGCCCGCAGCCCTGACCCCTCCGAGACCATTGCTGCCCTGCTGGCCGAATGGCACTCGTGATGAACCCTCCGGTGGCGCTGAGCGTGGCCGGGTCGGATGCGTCAGGGGGTGCGGGAATCGCCGCCGATCTGACCACGTTTTCTGCCCTAGGGGTTCATGGGACGGCCGCAATCACTGCGGTCACCGCCCAAAACACCGTAGGGGTGCAGGGAGTTCACCCCGTTCCCGCCGAATTCGTGGCCCAGCAGCTCGACTCGGTACTCGACGACCTGCCCGTGGCTGCGGTCAAGACCGGGATGCTGGCCAACCGGGACATCATCGCCGTGGTGGGCGATTACGCGGCGGCCGGACGGCTCCCCAACCTGGTGGTCGACCCGGTGATGGTGTCATCCACCGGTGCCCGGTTGCTCGATGCCGGTGCCGAGGCCCTCTACCTGGAGCTGTTGGCGCATGCCACCGTGGCTACTCCCAACGCCCGTGAGGCCACGGTGCTCCAAGAGGTGGCCGGACTGGAGGCATCCGACAAGTTGGGGCGGCTTTGTCCCGGCTGGCTGGTGGTGACTGGAGAAGTTACCGCCACCGAGTTGATACACCATGACAATAGATGGCATGAACTGCCTGGCGAGACGGTCAATACCGCCAACGACCACGGCACGGGCTGCACGTTTTCGGCGGTGGTGGCTGCGGCATTGGCCGCGGGGATGGAGCCCTTGGATGCCATCGTGGGCGCCAAAGATTTTGTCCGCGTCTGTATCGAGCGTTCAGCCGAATGGGATTTGGGCGCTGGCCGTGGGCCGGTGGCGCACCTTATGGGGCCAGAGTTATGAGCGTGAGGCCGTCGGCGATGGGGAGCATTACTTGGGCAGTTCGAGGGTCGGCTGCCACTAAGGTATTGAACTCTCGAATGTGGGCGGTGCCAGGGTTTTCTTCGAGGTCGGCGTCGGGGTCGGCTACCTGGCCGCCCCAAAGAACGTTGTCCACCAGGATGATCCCCCGGGGGCTTAGCCGGCGCAGGATCTCCTCGTAATAGACGGGGTAAGAGGCTTTGTCGGCATCGATGAAAGCCAGATCGATGGGCGGATCATCGGGCAGAGCGGCCAGGGTCTCGGCCGCGGGAGCGATCACCACCTCGATTCGGTCGGCCACCCCAGCCCGTTCCCAATAGGGACGGCCCACGCTCACCCATTCACCGCTCACGTCGCAGCACAGAAGCCGCCCGCCCGGAGCCAGCCCTCGGGCGATGGACAGGGCCGAGAAGCCGGTGAACGTACCGACTTCCACCGCGTACCGCACGTCGAGCAGGCGGGTGAGCATGGTCATGAACGCGGCCTGTTCGGGGGCGATCTGCATTGCGGAAATACC
The DNA here is from genome assembly GCF_965204015.1 of Candidatus Poriferisocius sp. Taxonomy (GTDB): domain Bacteria; phylum Actinomycetota; class Acidimicrobiia; order Acidimicrobiales; family Bin134; genus Poriferisocius. Next base: position 1,392,005 of record NZ_OZ241965.1, read on the forward strand.
GCCCAACTCAGCGGTGACGTCGATGAGCTCCTGGGCTACGGGATCGATGCCTGCACCGTGAGCCACCAAGTACTCCTGCACGTTGGCGCTGAGGCCGATGCTCTTAGGGTTCACGGCTAGGCCCGTCCCATAACTGAGTCCACGGCAATGAGTATGGCCCGCCGATCGGCGCCCCGGTCTTTGGCCGGGCTGTAGCGCTCGCCGTAGCGGGCCACCGCGTCGGCGCATTCATCAGGATCGGCGGTGACGGTGGCGTGTCCTTCCAAGGTGACCCACCGGCCGCCGTCCACCTGACACAGCGCAGCTCGTCCTCCCTGGGCCGCCTCCAAAAGCCGCACTTTTTTGGCCCCGGCCCAGGTGATGATGCGAGCGGTGGCGGTGGCGGGTTCCCAGGTGAACCCCACCGGGGTCACATGAGGGGTGCCGTCGGGGCGCAGCACGGTAAGCGAGGCCAGATGGCGGTCTTGGAGAAAGCCGTTCATCTCATCGGTGAGGCTGCGGGGATCGTGGGCCATCTGGTCATACCTCCTGGGCACGCAGGGGTTCGGGCAGAGGCCGGGAATACACAACCACCAAGCGTTGGGTGGCCCGGGTCATCGCCACATACAGGGCCCGCATCCCTTTGGGGAGCTTCTCACAGATGTCGGCGGGCTCCACCACGATGGAGGTGTCCACCTCAAGGCCCTTGACCAATTCCACCGGGACGATGGTCACCTGAGACTCCAAGCCCCGCTCATACACCAGACCGTGATCGACTTCGGCCGCGATGAGCGCCTCAGAAATGGCGTCGGCCTGGGCGGTGTGGCAGATCACCGCGAGGTTTCCGTTGGCTAGCGTGTCCAACTCCGACTTCACTTCATGGACAACCGCCGCCAGCAGGCTGTTGTGGCCGTTTTCGCGGCCCTGGCCGTTGCCGGTCACGGCTTGATTGCCAAAGGCAGGCACAAACCGGGGAGGCCTTCCCTCGGTGCGAATCGACCGGGGTGGGATCAAGCCGGGCACCGCGGCGTCAAGCACCCGGGCGGCCACCTCCATGATGGGCTCGGGCAGGCGATAGCCAATGGTCAACTCGGCGAAGCTGGGTTCTTTGTCGCCGGGTAGGTGCTCGATCACGCTGTCCCAGGAGTCGTGCCCCCACGCTGAGGTTGCTTGGGCAATGTCGCCCACCACAGTCATCGACCCGTTCAGCGAGCGACGGCTGATCATCCTGAGCTGCATGGGCGATAGGTCTTGGGCCTCGTCCACCACGATGTGTCCGTAGGTTCTCACCGAGTCGGTTTGCCTATGGCCGGGGCGCGGCCCCAGCAAGGCCAGAGCCTCATCCAGCAGGGAGGCATCGTCGGCCGTCCACACCACTTCGGATGCGTGGTCGGCTCGAGGCCGATAGAGGAGTTTGGTCTCTTCGGGGGTCAGCCCAGAGCCCGCCGCGGAGCGGAGCAGGGCCCGCGAGCCGAACAAGTCGTGAAGGAAGTGGGCCGGGGTGAGCACCGGCCACATCCACTCCAGAGCCTCGCGCAGCTCGATGCTGCCGTGAAGCTGCTCCCGCACCGTCTCGACATCGGGACCGGGGGCGTTGCTACGAGCACCGCTGTCGGCCAGGTGCTGGTACACCTGCTCTTCGATGTAGCGGCGGGCCCGGTTGTGGGTGCGGAACCGCTTCCGGGCCTGGTTGACTATCTGAGCGCTCTGGTCCACGGTGAGCCGGAGCCGCCGAAGCCCCAAGCCCATGACCAGATCGGTGCGCAGCGGCCGCTGGCGGTCTCGGCGGGCCCGGCGCAGCACCGAGATCATGCGCAGGTCGCCCTTTATGCGGGACACCCGGGCGGCGTCGAGTCCCTTGACCCGGATGGTGGGAAGCAAGTCGGCCAGCGTCGACACCTCTACGCCCGCTTCGCCCAGCGACGGCAGCACTTGTTCGATATAGGTGAGGAACAGCCGATTGGGCCCGAGCACCAGCATCCCCTGGCCCTCGAGTGGGAAGCGATGGGTGTAGAGCAGGTAGGCGGCTCGGTGGAGGGCGGCCACCGTCTTGCCGGTGCCGGGGCCGCCTTGCACCACTAGCACGCCGGGCAATGGGGAGCGGATGATGGCGTCTTGTTCGATCTGGATGGTGGCGGCCGCATCGGCGAGGCGGCCGGTGCGCCCGGCCTCAAGACCGGCTCGTAGCGTGGCCTCTCCCACCAGGGGCAGGCGGCCGCGGCCATTGCGGTCGCCGAAATATTCGTCTTCCACCCCCAGCAGTTCCCGGCCCCGGGTGACGAAGTGGCGACGTCGGGACAGGCCCATGGACTCGCTCCCGGTGGCCCGGTAGAAGGCTTCAGCGGCCGGGGCCCGCCAATCGATGGTCACTGGCTCCTGATCGTCGTCCCACACCGCCACTCGGCCCACATAAAGCTGGTCGCCGCCCTGTTCCTCAATCCAGTCGAGTCGGCCGAACACCAACGAGGCATCGCCGATGTCGAGTGCTCCGAGGCGGGTGCTGATGGAGTCCCAGATGATCTCCCGCTCATAACGGGCCTGGTGAGTACCGCCGGCGCCCACCTCCACCATGTCTTTCAATGACAGGGCTCTTTCCCGGGCCGATTCGAGGGCTTGGTGGGCCCGATCGATATATGTCTGCTCCGCGGTGTGATCGGGATGAATCGGAGACTCCTCAGACTCAGTTCAAAATCAGTGAACATCCAAGTCTAATACAAATGGGCTTCGGGCTTGCCGGTCAGCGACCCGGGGCACGGCGGACTGCTACATATATGCTAGTCGGATGCCGAAAATCCTTGTGGCGGTCACCGCCGCGTCCGCGCTCCTGTTCGCAGGGTGCGGCTCCGACGCTGCTGTGCCCGCCGCCAAGTTGCCGGCAGCAATCCCCGCTGAGGCGCCCGAGCCGGACACCGACGCCACTGCGGCGCCGCTCAAGCCTCCTACGCTTGACTTCGACACCACCCCGACCGCAACCGAGCCGGCACCCGCAACCGAGCCCGTAACCGAGCCTGCGCCTGAGGCACCTTCGACGGTCCCGCCCGAAGCGCCCGAGCAGGTAGCCGATTGCCAGTCGGCTGTGGTCGCCGCAGTGTCCGCTGATGAGTCATGGCTGAACCCCGACAGCGGCGCTTTCGACCAGTGGAGCGACTGGGACGACGAGTTCGAGGAATGGCTCGCCCAGCCCGCTCAGGCTGCGGCGGCCGAAGAGCACGCCGCGGCCATCGGGCGGCGGGATTTGGCCCTGTTCGCCCTGTTCGACGTTCTGGAAGAGGTGTACGACGCCATCGACGACGCCGGCGCGGCACCGGTGGTGAGAGCGCTGCACGCCGTCGCCGACAAAGCCCAAGCCGACGTCGAGGCCGCCGGGCTCATGGACTACCCCCCATGGCCCGCAGGCAACGAAGCCGCCCCATTACACCAGCAGCTAGCCGACAACATAGACGCCGCCTGCCTAGCCCCCGCCCAATAACCCCCCCCCCAACCAAGATCACAGACTCGCCGCCCGATACCCGTCGGTTCCGCCGCTCTACTGGGCTGGATGAGAGATGAGACCCCACTGCCGGTCTGATATGAGTGGCTTGCTTCGCATGTACGCCAGTATGCAGATCGGAGTGACAGTTTTTTACCGTATATTTCAATATATTGCATTCACGCATGGAAATGCGGCTAGAGTATGTTCATGCACCCGTTACGCTCGGTCCGCTGGGTAAAGTGAAACCACGGCTGAGGCAGGGAGTTGGCGATGGCAAATGTGAATGACGTAGCCGCTTATGTCTTGTCGAAGCAGGGCAAGATGAGCACGATGAAGCTCCAGAAGCTCCTTTACTACTGCCAGGCGTGGCACCTGGTGTGGGATGAGGAGCCGCTCTTTGATGCCGACTTCCAAGCCTGGGCGAACGGACCGGTGGTATACGAAATCTACGACCAGCACCGGGGGTGCTTCTCAGTTGACGAGTGGGAAAGCGGCGATCCCCACAACGTGCCCCAGCAGGCGGCAGGGATAATCGACGACGTCCTGGCAGACTACGGATCGCTGGCGGGCCATCAGCTTTCCAGGCTCACCCACAGTGAAGACCCTTGGAGGGATGCCAGGGGTGACCTGGGGGCCTCAGAGCGAAGCGGGCAGACCATCGGCAAGGAACGGATCAGGGACTACTACACGGCCCTGAGCGCAAACGACGAAGCGACCCTCGTCTCAGAGATCAACTGGAACTGATCCAATTTGGCCCCAAAAAGGAGCGCGCCACGAACAGCCGCGCGCAAAGTCGAACCCAGGAAGACCGCCACCGGCCTCGGCAAAGATCCAGACGAGGGGCACCCCTCATTCTCATTTCGCTACATCGACAAGGACGGGCCTTGGTCCTGGGCCCGAGTCTCACAGCAGCACAAGGCGCAGATCCTGGACTTCATAGGTGACATGTGCTCGCTGTCATGGCCAGAGATCGCTCAGCAGCGGGACAGCAGAGGCCAAAAGCACCACTATCAGCACGTAGACAGCATTGATGCCGATGCTCGAAAAAGGCTGTCCATATTGAAGCTAGAGGACGATACCGACTGGTTGTACCGCTTCAGACTGGGCAACAAGCAAAGGCTTTGGGGATTCAGGAAGCAGGGCGTGTTCCAAGCGATCTGGTGGGATCCCAGACACACCGTCTATCCGACCGAGCCGAAAGGCACATGAGACAATCCCCACATCCCTCGCCTTCTAGGAAAGACAGGCACCAGCCGACCGGGAGGTTAGGCGACGACCTGTCCCATGCACGACACCGCATCCAACAAGTGACAAAACTGGCGTTTCCTTTGTCAACTCCCCCCTAAAGCACCATCAGGGGCCACAGCGCTAGCCGACAACATCGACGCCGCCTGCCTAGCCCCCGCCCAATAACCCCCCCCCCACCACCACGATTCAGCCGAAACACACAAAACAGACTGCATAAAGCCCGGGGTGGTGTCGGGTCAGTCGTAGCGGTGTTGGCCCTTGTGGCCGTAGGACCTGGTGCATCGCTTCTCTGTCCGCTTTCCCCGGTGGGTGCATTGCCAGGCGGTTGTCGCACGATCCGTCCGGGGATCCCTGGTTCCCGCGCTGGCAGCGTTGTCGGCGAGGTCCCGCAGGGCCGCATAGTCCTCCGCTCTGGTCGCCAGTCCGCCGGATGTGGCCTCGCTCAGCCCGAGCACGTTCTCTGCCAGGCTGATGATCTCGGCGGCCCTGTACACCTGAGCTCTCCCCGACCGGCCGACCTCTTGGACTATCCCTGCTTGGCGCAGACGGGCGATTCCTCTCCTGATTGCCGACATCGACGCTTCGCCGCCGAGCTCCGATTCGACGGACTCAGCAGTGAATACGGGCCGAAAGGCCATTGCGGAGGCGATCTTCCACACCGCGGAGTCTGGCCGTATGCCTCCCAGGCGGTTCCGCCAGTCTCGCATCAGGTCGCCGGTCAGGTGGGCGGCGGTTCTCACCTGTTCAGCCGCTCGCTGGACGCTGTCGGCGAACACCTCGATCCAGGGTTCCAGACTCGCAGACCGGATGGGATCGTCAGGCGGCCCCTCATATCGCTGGAAGCTGTGGAGGGAGTCGTAGTAGGCGTTGCGATCGGCCAGCAATGCCCTGCTTATCGGGAGGTGCAAGGCGTCTCCGCTGTCTCCGCTGAACAAGGCAATCGGGATGAGCGCCCGGCCCGTTCTTCCGTTGCCATCGGGAAACGGGTGGATCGACTCGAATTGGGCGTGGACAACAGCAGCCCGAAGCACCGGCTCATGGTCGCTGTGGTTGATGTAATCGACGAGATCGTCGAGCAGCGGCCGAACTTCTCCTGCCGGTGGAGCGACAAACCGCGCCCCTATCGGCCCCATCCCGGCGGCAACCGGGGTTCCGACCCACACAGGCCCCCGCCTGAGCTCTCCGGCAAGGTGAGGGGTATCCGACTTCTCCATCAGCGTCGAATGGAGACCGAGGATGTCGTCCACCGCGATGGGGCCGCCATCTTCGGCGATGGACACGGCCTGTTCTGCCATCTCCCAGTTGCCCAGGGCCGCCCTGTTCGCGGCATCGGCCCCATCGGTCCCCATAGACATGCCTTCGAGGCTGGCGTAGATGCCCTCGATGGCGCTGGAGCTGAGGCTCTCCCCTTGGGCCATGATGCTGGCCGCCGCCCACCGATAAGAGACGTCTTGGGCGCTGGTGCTGACTGTGTGGGAGATGTCGGCGCCGGCCGCGGCAATCCTGTCCAGCACGCGTCTGCTGAGTTCTGGCCTCCATCCCCGTAAGGGATGCGGAATGTACGCCCCGTACTCGTGTCCCTCGGTGCCCGGCGGCCAAACCTGAGTCACATACCGGCCCATCCAGCCTCCTCGCTCGCATTCACTTATACCGCTGAATCCACACTACACGACCACTTACGACTATTAAAGGCCAGTTTTGGGCCGTATTTCAACAGCGAATAGCCACAAATGGGTGGATTACGGTTATCTTCAGCGTGGCGCGGGCGGTGGTGGGGGGTGTGTTGGCTTTGGGGGGTTAGACGACTGAGACGTACAACCCGGTGAAGATGCCTCACCAGTCCACGCCTAGGGGGAGGTTGGTGGTCCAGTGCCAGCACCGCACGGAGCGGTCGACTGCTGCCCCCCGGCGGCGGCGACGGCGGGACGGCTCAACCCGATCCTCGACAGCCTCGACCGCTCCTATCTCTACGCCGACAACATAGACGCCACCTGCCTAGCCCCCGCCCAATAACCCCCCCCCCCACCCCGACCACGGTCACAGACTCGCCCGATACCCGTCGGTTCCGCCGTTTCGTAGGGCGCGATATCGCCGCTCGTTGATATTTTGAAATCAGGTCGCTAATATAAACGAACGGCTACGGGAGCGAATATGGAGCAGATGGTACATCCAGGCCAGCTGGGCCAGGCGATCAGGCATCTCCGCAAGGAGAAGGGGCTCACGCAGAAGAACTTAGCCCGAATGGCTGGCGTGTCAGCTCCGTGGCTGTCCGACGCGGAGAACGGCAAACCCACCGTCGAGGTCGGGTTGGTCTTCCGGGTGCTGCGTACCCTCGGATGCTCGCTGAGCATCTCCGATGAGCCCGTGGACATCCTCTCGATGATCCCGCACTCGGGAAACCCCGATGCCGGCGGTTGAGACGCTCAGCGTGCTGATAGGCGGCAAACACGCCGCCGATGTGTCGCGCTCTGATGGCCGATCCGGGCTGGCCTACACAGCCCAATACCTCGCCAGCGGAGGTGTGCCCCTTTCAGTGGGGATGCCCAAAACAGACGGCCATTACCCGCTGCCCAGGGTCTCAACCTGGATGGATGGCCTGCTGTCCGACAACCCCGCGGTGGTGAGACAGCAACGCCTGTTCTTCGGCGCCCAAGGCAGATCCTCGTTCGACCTGCTCGCCACGCCGATGGGTCTGGACTGCGCCGGCGCGGTCCAATTCTGCCCGCCTGATGAATTGGAGAAGGCCTTGGACCGCGGAGGGGGGGTCGAGCGGCTGGAGCCAAGAGAGCTAGCGCTGCTGGTCTCCTCGCTCGCTTTGGCCTCTTCGACATGGCAGGGCAGCCGGACCACGGGTCAGTTCTCGTTGGCAGGCGCCCAGGCGAAAACCGCTCTCCGGTTCCAAGACGGAGAATGGGGCTTTCCATGGGGGAACGAGCCGACAACCCACATCATCAAGCCAGCCATCTCCCATCTCAAAGACCAGGCACTCAACGAGCACATCTGCATGGCGGCAGCCGGGAGGATCGGGCTGCGGGCGGCAAGCACCAGCATCACCGAGATCGGCGGTGTCCAGTGCCTCGTCATCACCCGCTACGACAGGATCAGCCAATCCGATGGCACCTGCAGGCGCGTCCACCAAGAGGACATGTGCCAAGCCCTCGGCATCCCCCCCTCCAAGAAATACCAATCCGACGGAGGGCCCACTCCAAAAGACATCGGAACCATCATCCGCCAGCGCAGCACCACACCCGACCGAGACGTCCAAACTTTCCGAGACGCCTTGATCTTCAACTGGGTCATTGCCGGCACTGATGCCCATGCCAAGAACTACAGCCTCATCCTGGAGGGCAACGCCGTCGCTCTAGCCCCTCTGTATGACATCGCATCCTGGCTGCCCTACCAAACCGACAGAGGAGCGCTTCCCAAAACCAAGCTGGCCATGAAGACCGGCAGCGGCTACACGCTGCGAAAGAGCGACCGCAAGTCTGCATGGCAAAAGACAGGCGAAGCACTAGGGCTTGATGGCGACGAGACCGTCGCGAGAGCCGAGCACCTCGCCTCCCAAGTGCCGGAAGCACTGGAAGCCGCGGCGAATTCAATTCCCTCAGAGTTCTCCGGGAGCGAAGTCGTGGAGGTACTCCTCGAACGCACTGAGGCCAGAGCGCGGGCATGCGCCCGCGTCTCAGCCGCCATAGGCACACCCCATAGCGCCCCCAGCATCACCCCAGGCCAGGTCCCCCTCGCATAAGGGCCGATGCCGAAGCGTCCTGCGAGACTGAACGGCGCGACTAGATATCACTACCTCTCGTAGACTGGGCGAATGGCAGCGCTCGGGGATCTATCCGACCAGGAGATCAGATCCCAGCTCCGCCTTGGCGAGGACAGCCGCTGGGAGTTCAAAGAGGTCAAGTTCTCCGGGGACAAGCCCAAAGAGCCATCGCAGGACGACCTGGCTGACGAGCTCGCCGCCCTCGCCAATGCGACCGGCGGAGTGATGCTCTGCGGCGTTGCCGACGACGGCGCCATCCAAGGCATGACCCGCGCCCAGCTCGACGCCGTCGAAATGGTGGTCGCCCCGGCCTGCGCCGATTCGATCAAGCCCTACATCTCGCCGGTCATCCTCCGCAAACAGCTAGACGACAGAGCCTTTCTGCTCGTCGAGGTGGCTGAGGGCCACTCGCTGCACAAGAGCCCGGGAGGGCACTACCAGCGGGTCGGCAGCAAGAAGCAGCCAATGAACAGCGACGAGCAACTGCGCCTGGCCCAACGGCGAGGCCAATCCCGGTTCATCGGGTTCGACAAGCAGACCATGGCCGACACCGGCTTCGCGACGCTGCAAGAAGCGCTCTGGAAACCGCTGTTGACGATACGCAGCGCCTCACAGCCCCAAGAAGCCCTGGGAAAGCTCAACCTCCTGGCAAAAGACGACCACGGTGTCTTCCGGGCCACCGTTGCCGGCATCCTGCTGTGCTGCGCCAACCCCCACGACTGGCTGCCCCAGGCTCAGATCACCGCCACGCACTACCGGGGCGCCGGCCGGGCTTCTGGCCAACTCGACGCCCAGACCATCACCGGCCCAATCGCCCAGCAGGTGGATCAGGCATTGAAGTTCGTCGTTCGCAACATGAGGGTCGCATCCCGCAAGGCCCCAGGACGGGTAGACCTGCCCCAATACAGCGTGCAAGCCGTTTTCGAAGCACTCGTCAACGCGGTCGCCCACCGCGACTACTCCATCCGCGGGAGCCGAATCCGGGTCTCCATGTTCGAGGACCGCCTTGAGGTCGCCTCCCCCGGCAGCTTGCCCAACAACCTGTCGGTGGAGAGCATGGCCGAGCGCCAGGCCACTCGCAACGAGGTGCTCACGTCGGTTCTGGGGCGAATACCGGTTCCCGACGCGCTCGGCGCCCACGACCGGGAGTACTTCTTGGAGCGCCGCGGCGACGGCGTGCCGATCATTTTCGAAAAGACCCACGAGCTGTCGGGGCAATGGCCCGAATACAAGCTCATCAACGAAGCCGAACTGCTGCTGACCATTCCAGCCGCGAGGTTGGAGGCCGACCCCGACCAGGCCTCAATCGCGGTGGTATGCGAGGGGCGGCCGCTATCGGGCGTGGACGTTCTGGCGCTGTTCCCCAACAAAACCGGCAAGCAGGCCAAAACAGACCAAGACGGCATCGCCTACGTCGAGCTCCACTCCACCCACCTGCCGATGACCGTGTTCGCCGGCATCGACGGCCACACCGCGGGCCACAGCAGCGACTGGGTTCCATCCGAAGGGCCCCTGAGACTGGAGCTCTCCCCCCTGCCCGGCGGAGGCTCGGTGGTGGTCGCCGGCGACGCCGGCCACCTGCCAATCCTGTCGGGACGGCTCAACCCGATCCTCGACAGCCTCGACCGCTCCTATCTCTACGCCGACAACATCTCCATCAACCAAGGCCTCCAGCAGCCGGTGAACTTCCGACTCAATGAAGACCTGCACTTGACCGACGCCGACGGACGAGAAGCGGTCGTGCGCGTCATCGACATCGTCGGCCAATCAACCCTGCTGCAATACCAACCCGCCCCCTAGCACAGGCCGCAGGGGCCGAGGGGTGTGCCGGTGGGATGAATTTTGACAACGAACTCCGCTAGCTTGGATTTCACGCCCAGCCGACAGTCTTCGCTGTCGGTCACATCGACGTACACATAGTCGTTGACTCGCAGGTAGCGGCCCACCTGGAGCGGGCCTCCGGAGATGCCGTCAATGGTGACGATGTCTCCGGGTGTCAGGTAAGGGCTGTCGTGAGGTGTAGTTGCAGCGGTCGCGCTCAATGTCCTCTCCATTTTGTTGAGGGGCAGCCTAAACATCGGCATCCCCGTCATTTTCGAGTGTACTCGGCGACTCATCCTCGGCAAGGGGCTTGTCTAGGTTGACTACGCGCACCCTGTCCTGCCAGCCGAGCGTTGTTTGCTCTAGCAGGGCGATCATTTGATCGAACCTCCCCAGTGTCTGGATGAACTGGTGCTTCGCAGCACCTGCGCTTCTGAACGCCAGCCCCAATGCCGTGGCGATCACCAAAAGGCTGAGGCTGCTTACGACTAGCTGGGCAATCGCCACACCTATCACGCTTCTTCTCTTAGCTCCTGTCGGCGGTCCTCGGAGATGACGATGGGGTCGGGCACGTAGTTGGTCCAGTCGTCGACCCAGTCGTCGTCGGAGTCAGCGTCGGCCTCGTTGGGGGTGACGGGCTTGGTGCGATCCAACATGGAGCCATGTCTACCGGACGGCAAATGGAAAAGCAACGAAATATGCTGTCTTTCTCTCTTTGCGCTGGCGGTGGTGGGGGGTGAGTTGGCTTTGGGGGGTTAGACGACGGGGACGTATTCGCCGGTGAAGATGCCTCTCCAGTCCACGCCTAGGGGGAGGTTGGTGGTCCAGTGCCAGCACCGCACGGAGCGGTCGACTGCGATGGCGCACGAGTGGCGGGCCCCGGCGTCGACGGTGGTGTAGGTGCCGTCGGGCGCGTCCGACTGGCCGTCGATGTTCAGGCCCCAGCAGACGACGGCGCTGTCGGTGCTGATGGCGCACGAGTGATACCAGCCGGCGTCAATGGCGGTGGGCGGAGCATTGGCTATTGCGGGTTGTCGGTGTGCTAGAACAACGTGGTGCTCAACCTGTCGGCGTTGGGTGCCCGACAGGAGTACCCGAGTATGCGCCAGACAACGCCAAGGTTTCCCGCTTGCGTTGACATACCCGGTTTGTCAATTGACGGGTATACGCCAGACAACGCCAAGGTTTCCCACTTGCGTTGATATTCCGGGTTTATCATTTGATGAGAATGCGCCAAGACAGAGGACAGCGCGGCCTTCGCCGCCGGGGCGAGGAGGGCTTGACCACGCTGTCGTGGATGCTGATCACCGCCGCGGTGGCCGGGCTGGCCGCTTTGGCGGTGGTGCTGGTGTACCAGTTCGTGGGCGAGACCGGCGAACGATTCGCCGCCCCCAACCCCCGCAAGACCACAGCCGAGCTCCAAGCCGCCAACGTGGTGGACAGGGCCAAAGAGGCCACGGCGGACGACTTCGCCACCTGGGACGAATGGGAGCACCACTTCAGCACCAAGTGCCGCCTCATCGAGGTCACCATCGCCGACGAGCGCATAACCGTGGCCGCCAGCGAATTCAACGGCCCCACCGCCGGTGGCACCAGATTCACCATCGCTCCCGCCCGAGCCGCCCACAACGCAGCCCCAACCGCCTCAATGGCCCAAGCCAACTGCATGGTGCAATAGGGGTGAACATCTGAGCTGCCCGGCAATGGGCTACGGCAGCACCCGGTTGCAGCCGGATGCCTACGAGACGATCGATGGTCCTGCTCCGGTGGGCAGGAATGTCCAATTCACTCCCCGGGCCGATTGGTGGTCCGGTGGCAGCACCGCTCGGAGTTGTCGGCTCTAATGGCGTACGAATGGCGAAGGGAGCCAAGCGGACATTGGATCCGCCGACCTGCTCGGAGGTGTCTGCAGCCACGCCTGCCGCCAAGACGACGGCTCAGGGGGCTAGGCCAACAACGGCGGTGACGAAGAGCGGCCACTCCAAGGTGGTGAGGCCGCTCTTCGTCACGCCGGTATGTATCAATACGCCCAAGGGGGCGAAGGCATTAGGGGACGGCGATTACGCAACCGTGGTCAGTAATTCCAGAGGTGTCCGCCGCGGCTAGGGATGTCGCCCACCGTGCCTGGGTAAAAGCATTGTTGTGAGGCAATTGATTCCATGTTGAAGTAAGGCCTTCAATGTCGCTGTAAATTATCCCCAATTGCTGGCATCGACCCTGAAAGCGACGTCTAAGGGAGTCCCATTTAGCTTCGGAGTCGACGGGAACATCACTTCCGCTCGGCACTGTCTCGAGAGCTAGACGATTAACGTCAGCGGCGGCGAGTTGGGCAGCGGTTTGGCGAGCATTGTTGCCGCTGATTTGCTCTGAGGTGTCTTCGACGACCTGTGTGACCAGCACGACCGCGAGGGCGGCGAGGCCGGCGACGGCGGCGACGATGAGGAGCCATTCCAGGGTGGTGAGACCGCTCTCGTCATCTCGGCGGAACCGGCGCCGACGGCGCTCCTGTCCTTCTGACGCGCGGATGTTCATTGAAACTTTTTTATTCACGGACAGATTCTCATTCACGCGACCCTGTTAACACAAAATCGACACTGGATATTAATAAAGCCGTCAGATCGGCCTCCCGCCCCGCGCCCCCGCCGCCCAAAACCCCCCAAACCCACCCCCAGCACACCCCCCACCCCTCGACCCCAACAACCTGCCCTCATGCCCCAAACCCACCACCCCCACCAGCACACCCCCCAAAGCCAAATCACCCCCTCCAACCAACCACCCCACCGCACCGCCGAGGCCAGCCTCGTCGCTAGTGTGACCCGATGCGCGAGAACAAGAAGAAGAAACCCCAGGTGCCGCTGACCCTCGAGGATGTGGCTTCCGCCTCGCCCAGAGAGTTGTTCAAGTTTTTGGTCGGCCGGCTGGGGGGCGCGTTGGCGGTGGCCGGCGTCGTCGGAGGCCTTTGGGCAGAATGGCGCTGGCCTGAGCAGGTGAACGGAGTGCTGAGCGCGGCGATGACCCCAGTTGCCGTGCTGGCAGCATCAGCCACCTTGGTGTTCAGCGCAGCAGCCAGGAGCGCATTCCAAGACAGCCGCGAAGACCGCAGCACATTCGCGCTCCAAGTCGGCCTGTCTCTGGTGTATGTGGCGCTGACGGTTGGATATTTCGTCTTCGCACTGACCGCACTGTCAATCCCGCCCGAAACGCCCGGGCGGCTTCCTGTAGTGGGAATCGCCTACATGTTCCTGGGAGCGGTTCTAGGAGCGTCGTTGGTGATGCTGTGGCGCCTGCTCGCCCTAGAAAAAGAGGCTCACAGTGAGGCCGAAGGAGAAGGCGCTGTCTTCGAGGGTTGACCAAGGGACTCAGCGCACGGACAAGCCGGGAATTGTGCTCGGTCAGATGCCCAGCGGGCTGAGGACTATATGGACGGTGAGGGGGATGAAGACGAACCAAAGAATCGCCACGCCGATGGCAGCGGTAATCACATTGGCCAAAAAGTCCATGCGCTGAATCCTAGCAACCGCCCAACCGCCCCGGCCCGCTCTTGGCGGCTGCGGGCGAAAGGTTCAGGCCGCCTCGGCGGTGGTGTCGTCGGGCGGCGGGGGCGGGCTAACCTCCAGGCGCCCCTCGATGCGGGCCAGGCGCTCCCGGACCTCCCCGATGCTGGCAGCCGTCTCCATGTGGTACTTCTCGATCAAGTCCCGGTTCCTGTCCACCAGCTCCCGGTTCTCCTTGATGAGCTCGCGGTTCTCGTCGCTCTTCTCTTTGATGAGCTCGCGGTTCTCGTCGCTCTTCTTCTCGATGAGCTCCCGGTTCTCCTTGATGAGCTCGCGGTTCTCTTTGCTCGTCTGGTCGATGAGGTCGCGGGTCTTCGTGCTGTCGACGTGCTGATAGCGCATCAGCGCAGCCGCAAACACCAGCATCGACCCCAGCACAGTGGCCAAAATCGGGACCAAATCGCCCAAAGTGACCGCATCAACCTCCATAGACCCACCCTACACCCCACCCCCTGACGACGCAACCATAATATATTTCAGTCTATTCCGCTCCCAGCCGAAGATTCGCCGGCACAACCCAACGGTGCCGACTCCTCTTCCAGATGGTCGGCACCTGGGCTGCTGTGCTCGCTTCCCATCGTCTCGGTGGGGCTGTCTTGGGGCCATTTCGATTCCCAGAGGTCTTGACCTTTCTTGCCGGGAAGAAAAGTCACCTGCCTAACCATTCGGCCCGCAGCTAGAGCCCACGTGGTCCGGCCTGTCCATTCTTCGGCCTGACCACCTTTTCGCCGCCACCGCCAAGTCGTTGGCGAACGACAAGATTAAGTTCCGCAGGCTCCCCACCGGCTGAGGGGGATCGCCCGGCCAACCACCCAGCTGGACTGTCAACTACCTCCGTCAGTCTTAGAGAGGCAGTTCGAGACCCCGACTAGCGGCCGGTTGTCCAAGTCGGTCGCTGATCGATACGGGATTGAGACCGCGAAGTAGTGCTCCGAATACGATGAACGCCGCAGTCTCGGAGCGGGGGGATACGGGTGGACGAAGTTGATGCTGGCGGCATGACCAACGAGAGTTTCCGCGACCTGGAGAACCGTCTGGAGGAAGCGAAGCTCGAAGCCGAGCGCTCGGGGCGGGATTGGATGGATGTCCTGCCCGAGTTCATCGGCTGGGAGGAGCTGGTTTTCGTGTTCACCGACCTTGAGCTCGCGTTCCCCGAGGAATCGGACATGGGCGATTACATCGGCAGCGTGACCAACAGGCAGCTGGCGGAGGAGGCAATCAAACACGCTGAGGGCAATGTTGAATGGCACGGCAAGTATTCCGACTACAGCAAGTACCCCTGGGCGCGTGAGGTGTACCCCGCTCCCCTGTCGGAAGACGAGAAGGCCGCCATGAGGGAGCTCGCCGACCTCGCCGACAGCGGGCAGCTGCCGGGACGCCAGGTGGGCAAAGCAGACCTGTTCACACGCTTGGCAGAGCAGCTCGGCAGGGAGCTGCCCACTGACGAGGCCCGCTGAGGAGGCGACAACCGCCCCGAGAGGGTGTCCGCTTCCCTGCCAGGAAGCGCCCTCGATTATGGCACTGGCAAAGGGTTGCATCTTTTGGCTTGTTGGTCTGTTTTGTCGAGCCGGCGCACAGGGCTCACCGGGCCCAGGGAAGGCCCCACCACCCGGCCACCGCGCCCCCGCCCATCCAGCACACCCAGCGGGGCTGCGGCTGGCTTCAGCGGCGGGGTGACTGGTTGTGGCTTCGGGTAGGGTGGATTTGTGGAGACCAGGCCAGCCAAGGCAATTCGGATTGATCCAAAGAGTCGCCGCTTGCTGCTTTGGCGGCGATTGTTGCGCCGGGACACCAGGATGTTGTTCCACTCGTTGGACAGCGAGGTGGAGATCTCGTTCACGAGAATGCCGGCTGCTTTCGACGTGGAGAGCGTGAAGCGGGTTGTGGTCTTTGTGTCTACCAGCAAGAAGGACGCGGAGGGCCTAGTGCCCACTGAGGAGATTGACGAGTCCACCCGCCAGGTGTTCGCGAGGGTGGGCGAGGAGTACGGCGATCTGTGCGACCGGCTTTTCGCCGATGACCCGGTATTCAGCTACGGGACGGCTGAAGACGACGAGCTTTCGTAGCCGTCGGCGTTGTTGTTTTGCAGATTGTCGACGACCGTTTGGCGTTGAAGGCCTTGGAGGGCTGGCACACTCCCCACTGGGGTGGCGAGGTGCCAACGATCACATGGTTGAGCCATGCGCGTCTTCTGCGGGCGCTGATGAGCAGCTCAACGACGGGAAGCCTGTCTCGAGCGGCGTTTGAAGGTGCGCTGGAAGCGGCGTTGAGCCCGCCGGCTGACGTGCTGCGGGTGCTGGACCCGCGGCCTTACACTGCGGACGCCGCCCGTTTGATGGCGTCGCACAGGATTTCGCTGTTGGCGGCGGGTATGCTCGCTCCCGCGATCCGCCACGGCGGGCGGGTCCACGTCCACCAGGGGCACTATGTCGGCGGCTGGGACGACGTTGTCGACGGTACGGACGCCAAGGTGCGCGTCTTCCAGGAGTCGGAGCTGCGCAGCGGCCTGTAACCCGACACAGGGACGGCACCCATATCTCCAGCAACTGCAAGCTCTGTTCGTTCCTCTTGGCCATGACGGCAGCTGCATCTATCCGGCAGAGGATTCCGGTTAAACCTCTCCTAAGCATGTCAACCGGCGCCAAACTTGGTGCCGAGCTGACCTGTTGCAAACCCACCCCAACCTGAGCGACACGGACGTGGTGGAGTTTGTGACCGCAGAAGTTTCACCGCCAGGCCCCCCTAGCTCTAAAACTGACGGAGGTTGTTGGTCACTGTTCACCCTATAGGCGGGTGGGGGTCGTTGCCGTAGCTGTTCTTCTCGCTGATCTTGCCGTCCTTATTGTGGATGACGTGCTCGGTGCTCTCACGCCGTGCGGTGGCGCGGCCTGCCTGCTGGGCTTCCTTCTTCGTCGGGTAGACCTTGCTCACCCTGTCTGACCCCGCTCTGCGGTTGGCCCAGCCGCCGCCATGCTTGACGGTGTGGACCTCTGGCTTCTTGCTCATGGCCCATTCCACACTGTTCATCGACTGCTCCCTTCGCTGCCTGCTAGCACTTCCAGCAAGGCTTCAAACTACAGTCCTGTGATCCTACCGGCACCCAATGACAGCTTGACCGGCTGCACTGTCCGTCAAACGCTATTGGCGACAATCAGGATGGCGTGATCCCCTGGGTTTGGCCCGCTTGATGTGTCACCTGTTAGTTGGTCCCGGTTTGTGGGAGTCAGGCGGCCTACGCAAAATTGGGGCCAATCCACCCAGTTGGCCCCAAGCCCCGAGCGGGTTTGTGAAGCCAGGACGAACAGTCTGCTCGGCGACCTGTCTTTCTCCATCTACGACATGGACACCTCTCATTTGAGGTGTCCGGCCAGAGAGCGGGATGCTCACGGGACCAAAGCGCCCAACGTGATCGCATCAACCTCCACCAAACCCCCTCCCCAGGCGACCTGCCCTAACGCCCCAAAACACGGGCCCCACAAACTCACCACCCAAAGCCGGAACACCCCCTCCAACCGACCGCACCGTCAAGGCCGGACACGTCGCTAGTGTGACCCGATGCGCGAGAACAAAAGGAAGCCCCAGGTGCCGCTGACCCTCGAAGATGTGGCTTCCGCCTCGCCCAGACAGTCGTTCAAGTTTTTGTTCGGCTGGCCGGGGTGCGCGTTGGCAGTGGTGTCGTCGGGCGGCGGGGTTTAGGGTTCTTCGGCCTCTAGGTCGTAGTAGCGGTTAGCAACGCACTGGTGGAAGACGAGAGTCGCGTTCAGCAGATGGTAATTGAGCAAGGCGACTTTGTCGTCAGCGTCGATATCGGAGTTCTTGATGGGATCGACAAGCCCGTCCACTACACCGATGATCTGACGCACCATTTTTTGTACGTACTCTGAGGTTAGGGGGTCGTTGTGGCGGGGGTTCGGAACCTCAAACCCCGGCGGGTGCTGGTAGGTCACCCGGCAAGCATCCAACTGTCGTCGAGAGCGTGGACGAGGAACCATTTGGCATTGGCGTTGCCGGGGCCTGGAGGAAGTAGTGCCCCTTGCTGAACGTGAGCTTCACAGCCGCTGTAAAGGTCGCGGTAAATGCCGGTTCCAGGTGCAGGTGTGCCTGTCTCCATATCTGAACCCTACCTGAGTTGACGAGGACTGTCAGCTTCGCCTGTCTGAGACAGGGCTTCTTCTGGAACCTCCGCGGGTTTGCTGTCGGCGAAAGGACCAGGCCGCCTCGGCGGTGGTGTCGTCGGGCGGCGGCGTCGGGCGAATCTCCAAGCGCCCCTCGATGCGGGCCAGGCGCTCCCGGACCTGCCCGATGCTGGCAGCCGTGGCCGATGGGCGGTTTCCGGCTGGGTGATCACGGATCGTGTCTGAGTGCTGAGAGTTACTGCTGGGAGCGGAGCCAGGGGCGCAGGGATTGGTGGGTGAAGCGAACTCTGCCACAGCCAAGTCGGTGGCCTCAGCGAGCTCGACGGCCTGTAGTTCGTCGACGATGAGCAGAAGTCCGGTGCCGTCCCCGGTCAGCTAGCAGCGTCTCGTCGATCTCAGGCAAAGCAGCGGCGACGTTCCAAACGTCGGCAGAAACGGATTGTCGGTCGCCACGCTGACTCCCTGCCTTTAACTTCTTATCACTTTTTAACTATTTCTCACTTTATCACTACTTATACCTAGCCCCACCGCGGGCGACCGTCTCCAAGTGGCACTTCTCAATCAGCTCCCGGTTCTTGGCGGCCGCGAGAGCGTCCCAACACTAAAGGCTGCAAAAACACTAAAAGAAACAAAAGCGGCCTGTCCGGGTAGGCTGAGGTCGTGGCCAACGGGAATCCATTCTCCCCCACGTTCGGCGCTTCTCCCCCCGAGTTGGCGGGCCGAGACGACGTCCTAGAGGCAATAGAGGACGCCCTCGACACCGGCCCCACCCACCCGGACTACTCGGCCCTGCTCATCGGCGCCCGAGGCACCGGAAAGACCGTCATGCTCGAAGCCATCGAGGAGCTTGCCCGCTCCCGAGGCTGGCTGACCATAGCGGAGACCGCCTTTCCGGCCAGGCTGCCGGATCGCCTTCTCCGCCGAGCCGCCGAACTGCTGGACGCAACCGGCGACAGCCAGGGCGGATGGCGGGTCACCGGACTGCAAGCAGCCAGCCTGGGCGTCACCGTCGAGCACCAAGATGCCGATCGCCGCCCCTTGGACCTGCGTGCCGCACTGGCTGCACTCGGCGATCGGTTGAGCGAACACGAGACTGGGCTGCTGATCACCCTGGACGAACTCCAAGGCGGAGACATCGACGAGGTCCGGGAGGTCGGAAGCATCTTGCAGCACGTGACCCGCCGCGAACAACGCCCGGTCGCCTTCGTCGGCGCCGCACTGCCCAGCGTCGAAGACGGCCTCCTCTCCGGCGACGCCGCGACATTCCTGCAACGCTGCTCCATCCACGAGATCGGCCGCCTCACACCCGCAGCAACCCAAGCGGCGATCGCCAAACCGATCCAAGGACTCGGTGCCGAAATCTCTGCTGAGGGGCTCAGCACCGCCGTGGCCGCAACTGCCGGCTATCCCTTCATGGTGCAACTCGTCGGATTCCACAGCTGGAAGGCAGCCGAGAACCCGATGACGGAAATCACCGATGCGAACGTATCGACCGGCATCGACGAGGCCGAACGGCGGATCGGCCGCCTCGTGCTTTGGCCCACATGGAAAGACCTATCCCAAGTGGATCGCAATTTCCTGATCGCGATGACTCAAGACCTCGGCACCTCGAAGTTATCCGATGTCGCCCACCGGCTCGGAGTCACCGTGAGTTACGCCGGCGTCTACCGCCAGCGCTTGCTCCGATCAGGAGTCATCACCGCCGCAGGAAAAGGCCAGATCTCCTTTACCCACCCCTCCACACGCGAATGGATCCTCACGCTCGACGACACCCTCGACAGCCAGGGCGAAGCCCAACCGCCCCAATGACCCCACCTGGTTGCGGCGGCGGATCGGGTGGCTTCTGCTCCTGCTTGGCAGCTTGGCTGCTCTGATTGGTTGGCTAGGCGGCCTTGAGTTTGGCGTCTAGGAGCTGCCTGCGGACTTCGGCTTCGACGATCTCGCCGATTTGCTTCTTCAGTACCTCTCTGACCTGCCAATCGGTCAGGGCGGTCTTCAGCCAGTCTTCGAGTGTGTACTTGACAGACCCTTTGTCTATTTCGGCTTTCAGCCAGTCTTCGAGCGTGTATTTGGCGCGCCCTTCGCTGACAGCGGTTTCGAACCAGTCATTGAGCGGGTATTTGGCGCGCCCTTCGCTGACAGCGGTTTCGAACCAGTCATTGAGAGCACTCTCAACGGGCCAGTCTTGAAGCGACTCTGCGATGAGGTCCTTCAACTCCCATTCTTTTCGCTCCTTCTTCCATTTCCATTCCTTGTAGAACGACATAAGGAAGATCGCCACCCCCAAAATGCCGGTCATGACCGTCAGAGCCCAAACGTCGTCCATAGTTCCTCCTCAGGTTGGTTTAGCTACGCAATGTTGCACACATTGGGGACATCCGAGTCAAGCGGAATGTTGTCCATGGGGGGTCGGGTTTAGGTGGGGCCTTGGGTCCAGAGTTGCCAGGTGACTATGGCGGCGGTGCCTATTACTAGGCCGGGGGCCCAGCGGACTTGGGCGGTGCGGCCGTGGCGGATTATGGCGGCAATGGCTACGGGCCACTCGGCCAGCGCGCCGGCGCACAGGGCCCACCAGGCCCAGGGCAGGCCCCACCAACCGGCCAACAGGCTGTTGACGATGATGAGGCGCACATCGCCGAAGCCGATCTTGCCGGGCCATCGGCGATACACCACCTCCAAGACCAGACCCACCGAGGCGGCTGCGGCGGCGGCCCACCCCAGCCGGAGCGGGTCGCCGGCCACCCCGGCGGCGGCGGCCAACAGCGCGGCCACCGCTCCCCCGCCCACCCAGCACACCCGGCGGGGAATGATGGCGTCGCGCAGGTCGGTGACCGACACCCACACCCCCATCGCCGCCCACACTCCCACGGCAGCCAGCACCAGGCCATCGGCAATCACCGAGCCATGCTGGCACATCCGGGCGCGGGCAAGGCCTCAACGGCGGGGGTTAGCGGGGGTTAGTCGTCGTTTGTGATCGTGGCGGTGGCGGTGTGGTTGGTGGCGTGGACGGTGGCGTGGGTGGCGTCGAGGAGTTTTACGAAGAGAGTCTCGTCATCTTCGGGGGTGTTGTCGGCGTTCACTTCGATGTCGATGGTGGTGGTTCTGTTGCCGGCGGTGATTCTGGCGGTGGCGGTCTCGGCCTTGTAGTCGTCGGCGGTGGCCGGGGTGGCGCCGTCGCGGTCGTCGTCGGCGGTGGCATACACCACGGTCACGTCGCGTCCGCTGACGGCGGACAGGGTGATGGTCAGTTGCAGCCCGTCGTCCTCGTCGGCTGCCTTGTGGGCGATCGAGACCACCGGCAGGGGGTCGTCGTCTTCGATGGTGCCCACCGCGATCCCGTCGGCGATGGTGGCGTTGGTGGGGTTGGCCAGCTTGAGCTGGAAGACCTCGTCGTGCTCGTCGAGGGCGTCGGCGGCCGACCGCACCACCACCTGCTTGGTGGTCTGGCCGGGCGCGAAGGTGAGCGTGCCCGACACCGCGGTGTAGTCGTCGACCACCGTTGCGGTGCCCACCCCCCGGGGGATCTCGTAGTCCACGGTGACCTGCTTGCCGCTGGGCGCGTCGAGGGTGACGATGAACACCAAATTGGCCGCCTCCGCGGCGGTAGCGTCGAGAACCTCCAGCATCGGCGCGGGATCATCGTCTCGGATGGTCCCGGTGGCCTTCACCGACAAGGCCGAATAGGTCGCCCCCAAGTTGAGCGACGGATGCCACGAAGCAGTGGTCTCCACCTTCTCGTCGGGCTCGTCGAGGCTGTCCTCAAAAGTCCTCACCCCCATATACATCACCCTGGTCTCACCGGCCTTGAAGCCCACCGTCGCCGACGGCGTGTTCACATCGTCTGAGCTCGCGTCGTCCAGCGCCACCGACAGCGACACCGCCGCAGCCACATCGCTGCAAAACTGCTTGTCCACCGAAACTTCGAACGACAGCACGTCGCCTTCCTCCGCGCTGGCCGACGAAATCCCCAGCGTCGGCGGAACAAAACCGGCCGCCGTCGGATCAATACAATCGTCTTCGATCATCCTGACCCGGCCAATCGCCCGCCCGATCGTGGCGTTCACCGGATCGCTCAACATCACCTGGAAAACCCGGTCGCCCGAGAACACACCGTCGGCAACGGTGGGCACCTCGATCGTCTTTCGGACCTCGCCCGGGGTGAACACCAGCGTCCCCGATGTGGCGGTGTAGTGGGTGCCCGCCTCCGCCATCCCATCAACGGTGGCGTAGTCCACCTCGACCGGGAAAGCGGTGATGAGCCGGCCTTGACCGGCTGGCGGTTGCAGCTCAACGGTCAACTTCGCCGGTTTCCCCTCGGCGATGGCCGCGTCGGATATCTGAATCTCCGGCGGCGGATCGCCGTCTCGAATCGTCACGGTGAGGGAGTCTTGCGCGCCCATCTCTGCGCCCACCACGCCGGTGAGCCGTATTTGGAACGTCTCGTTGGGCTCGTCAGTTGGGTCGTTTTCAAGCCAGATGGAGTAGGGCTTGGGGAGTGCATTCTCGGGATCGAACTCAAAGGGGGTGGTACGCCGGAGGTCTCCGCCGAGCAATTGATGATTGAAGGCGTAGTCGCTCAAGTGGCGCGAGGTATGGAACGTTGCGGTGTTGTCCACCAATTCGAGAGACCCGGTCACCGGCTCGCCGCTCGCGCTGCTCAGGAGCACCTCAAAGCGGTAGAAGGTCCCCTCGGCGCCGAACAAGCCATACTGCTGGTCTATGTTCCCCAGCCCTGTCAGAGATATGAGCGGCAGGGAGGTGTCGATGATGGTGCCGGTGGCCTCGTTGTCGAGGATGCCGATGGCCGTCGGGCTGGTGGCCAAAGGGGTCAGGCGCACGGTGAACGACTCACGCGATTCACTCTCGGAATCGCCGATGGTTTCCACTTTGATCTCTGCGGCGCTCTCGTCTTCGGCAAAGATGAGCGTTCCCGAGTTCGCCACGTAGTCGGTGCCTGCTTTGGCAGATCCGTCGACTGTCTCGTATCGGACGCCTACCGCATTGAGGTTCCGACCTGATCGCTGGACGGTGAAGACCACGTCTTCGTCCTCAGCGGCGGCCGCGTCGGCAAAGGAGAAGATGACCGACTCGTCGTCGGTGATGAACTGCTGCTTCACGACCTGGTTGTCGGTGCCGGTGAAGGGGAGGAACGCGTTGACGGAGTTGGACAAGGCAATCCGGTAATACTCGGTGCCCTCGTAGATGTCGTCGTCGATCATGGTGACGTTGATGGGTCTGCGGCTGGTTCCCGGGGGGAAGGTGAGCGTGCCCGAGCCCGCCACGAAGTCCACCCCGGCTGTCGCCGGATTCAGCTCTTGCTGGCGCGCTTCGCTAACAGTCCAGTCCACCGTCACGGTCCGGTCGCTTATCGGAGAGATGCTGATGTCGTTCACCGACAGGCCGGTTTCTTCGTCAAGGCTCGTAGCCTCTTCAAAGGTGAACCGGGGCAAGGGCGTGGTGTCGAGAATTGTGGCGGTGGCCCGGTAGTTTGCGGTGGGGAGGGTGGCGTTGACGGCATTGTCGAGCTCCAGATAGAACGTCTCGGTTGATTCGTCGATGTAATCCGGGGCGAGCATGACTTTCACCGCCCGGCTGGTTGTGCCCGGGGCAAACGTCAATGTGCCGGATGCGTTCTGGTAGTCGACGTCGTTCCAGCCTGCTTCACCCGATCGGGGCAGTCCTGTGCCGCCGGTGGCGGTGCCGTCGGCGGTGGTGTAGTCAACGGTGATGGCTTCGGTGGCGGGTCGGCTGAGGCGCAGGATGAAGGTTATTTCCTCTCCTTCGGCCTGAAGGGGGCTGTTGACGGTGATCACCGGACGGGCTGCGTTGTGGATGGTGCCGGTGGCGGTGCCGTCGAGGATTCTGGCGGTGCCGGTCGGGTTGGAGAGCGTGAGGGTGAGGGTCTCGTCGGTTTCGTCGTCTTGGTCGGAGAGGGTGGCCACGGCGACGGTTCGGCGGGTGGTGCCGGGCGGGAAGGTGACGGTGCCGCTGGCCGGGGTGTAGTCGCTGCTGGCAGTGGCGGGGTTGGTGCCGCTGCTGGCGGTGGCGTAGTCCACGGTGACGGCGGTGTCGTGCTGGCGGTTGAGGGTGACGACGAACTCTAAGGGGTCGCCCTCGGCGGCGGCGTCGTCGGCCACTCGGATGGCGGGTCTTGTCGCGTCGATGATGGTGCCGGCGCCGTTTGAGCCGGGGGTTGCCCCGACGATGTTGCTGAGGACCACCTCGAGGGTCTCGTCTTCTTCGACGAGGCGGTCGGGCAGGGTGGCCACGATGAAGGTTTGGCGGGTGGTGCCGGGAGGGAACACAAAGGCGCCGGTGGTGGTCAGGTAGTCGACGCCGTCGGCGGCGGTGACGCCGCGGGTGCGGTAGTCGGCGGTGATCCGGCGCCCGCTGGGCGAGTTGAGGGTGGCGGCGAACACCAGCGGCATGCCCTCGTCGGCCTCGGCGGCGTCAATCGACAAGGTGGGCTCGGATTCGTCGTCGAAGATGGTGGCCAACCCGAGGGGGTCTTCGATTTGCGCCTGGCCCCGGGGGCTGTGGAGCACCAGTTGGAACATCTCGGAGCCTTCGGGAAGCTCGTCTTGCAGGGTGGCAACCCGCACGGTGCGCCGCTGGGTGGTCCCAGAGGCCGGGAAGACCAGCCGGTCGGTTGCGGCGGCGTAGTCGGTGCCCTCGGAGGCGGTCAGGGGCTCGGTGCGGTACGCAACGCTGACCTCGGTGTCGGCCGTGTTGTCGTCCCGGGTCAAGGTCACCGTGAAGCTCACCCTGTTGCCCTCGGCGGCGCCGGGATCGTTCACCGACAAAGAGGGCGCCAGGGCGTTCTCCAAGATCGTGCCTTCCGCGCCACCGGTTTGGATCGCCGCGAAGCCGCTGATGACGGAGGTCAGGCGCACCAGAAACGTCTCGTCGACCTCGATGACATCGTCGGCCACGGTGGGGATCGCCAAGGTTGCAAAGGTCTGCCCGGCACCGATGGTCACCCGGGTGAAAGCGGGCACGGTGTAGTCCAAGTCTTGGGTTGCATCCAACGGCTTGACCTCGAATTCCACCAACACGTTGGTTGGGGCCGCTCTGTCGAGCTGGATGGTGAAGGTGATGGGGCTGCCTTCGAGGGCGGATGCGCTGTCGATGGTGATCGTGGGGGGTGCGTTGTCGTGGATGGTGCCCGCGGCGGTGTGGCTGGTGGGGTGCAGGGTGGTGTCTTGGGGGTCGGTGAGGGCGAGTTGGAGGGTTTCGGGGGTTTCGGTTCGGACGTCGGTGAGGGTGGTTACGGAAATGGTGGCGGTGGTGTCGCCGGGGGGGATTGTGATGGTGCCTCGGGCGGGGGTGTAGTCGATGTTCGAGATGGCGTGGCCGGGGCCGGTTCCGGTGGTTTGGGTGGTGTATCGGGCTTGGGCGATGAGTCCTGAGGGGGCGTCGAGGATGGCGGTGAATTGGAGGGGTTGGCCCTCTTGGGCGGCGGCGGGCAGGAGGCGGATCACGGGTGTGGGGTCGTTGTCGGCGATGGTGGCGGCGGCCGCGGCTCGGGTTGGGCGGATGGTGGCGCCGGTGGGGTTGAGCAGGCGGACGGTGATGGTCTCGTCGGCCTCGTTGATGAGGTCGTCGCTGATGGGGATGGTGATGGTGGCGGTGGTGGTTCCGGCGCCGAAGGTGAGGGTGCCGGCTTTGGCGGTGTAGTCGTCGGGTTGGGTGGCGGTGTTGTCGAAGGTGGTGTAATCCACGGTGACGGTGTCGTCGCTGGGGTGGCTGAGCGCGACGGTGAGCGTTATGGCGCCGTCGTCTTCGGCGGCTTGGGCGTCGGCGATGGAGATGCGGGGAAGGCCGTCGTCGTCGATGATGGTGGCGGTGGCCTGGTGTTCGATGAGGGTGGCTCGTTGGGGGTTGCGGAGTTCCACCGTGAAGGTCTCGTCGGGTTCGGTGGTGTCGTCGTCTGTGATGGGGATGTCGACGGTGGCGGTGGTCTGGCCGGGGGGGATTTCGAGGGTGCCGGTTCGGGCGGTGTAGTCGATGCCAACGGTGGCGGTGTCGGTTTCGGCGGTTCGGGCGGTGTAGTCGAAGGTCACGGTTTGGGCGCTGGGGTGGCTGAGGGTGACGGGTACCGCGATCGAGCCTGCGTTCTCGGAGGCTTCGGCGTCGGCGATGGCGGCTTGGGGCAGACCGGTTCTGTCGGTGATGGTTCCCCGTGCGGTGGCCTCGGTGATGGTGGCGTGGCTGGGGTTGTAGAGGCGCACGAGGAACGTCTCCCGGTATTCGGTGATCTGGTCGTCGTAGACGTCCACCTCGGCGGCCGCGAGGGTGGTGCCGGCGGGGATGACGAGCGTCTTGGCCGCGGGGTCGTAGTCGTCCACGGGGATGGCCTGCCGGTCGGGGGGCGCGGCGGTGTCGGGCTGGGGGGCGTATCGGACGGTGACGGCGCGTCCGCTGGGCTCGCTGAGCGCCACGACAAACCACACGGCGCCGCCCTCGGCGGCGGCGGCGTCTGATATCGAGAGGGCGGGTTGGGGGTCGTTGTCGGCGATGGTGCCGATGGCGAGCGCGTCGGCGACGTCGGCGCCCACCGCGGTCTCGGCGTCGAGGCGCAGCCAGAACGTCTCGGCGCCCTCGTCGATGGCGTCGTCGGGCAGCGCGACCTGCACGGTGGCGGTCTGGTCGCCGGTGTTGAAGGTGGCGGTGCCCGACGTGTTGGTGAAGTCCTGGCCGGGGGTGGCCGCCGCGGGGCCGGCGAAGGCGTCCACCTCGGTGCGGTAGGCCACGGTGACGGTGTCGGAGGCGGGAGCCGACAGCCTGATGGTGAACTCGGCCCGCCCGCCCTCTTCGGCGCGGGCGTCGTCCACCCTCACCAGGGGCTTGGCGTCGTCGTCGACGATGAGCGACCTCCCCCGGTGTGCGCCGGTGGACCGGGGGAGCTGCGCATTTCTCGGGCTGATGATCACCCAGTCGAAGGTCTCGTCGGGCTCGGGGTCGTTGTCGTCGACGGTGGCGGTCTGAAGGATTCTCTCGGTCACGCCGGGCGGGAGCGTCAGGTCGGTGAACCCCACCCTCGTGTAGTCGTCGCCTCGGGTGGCGTGGCCGGGGGTGTTGTATCCGGAGGGGCTGGTGTAATAGCGCACCCTCACCTGGTTCGGGCTGGGCACGCTGAGGCGCAGGGTGATCTGCGCGGGCTGGCCCTCGCGCGACCCGTCGGGGTGGGGGTCGAGGTAGATGGTGGGCGGCCCCTCGTTGTCGATGATGGTGAGGGTGGCGGCGGCGTCGGCGGCGTCGAGGGTGGCGTTGCGCGGGTTCGACAGCGACACGGTGAGCGTCTCGGCGCGCTCTTCCTCCTCGTCGTCGGTGAGCACGACGGCCAGCGAAGCCGAGCGGCGCCCGGCGGGGATGGCCAGCGTCCCGGACAGCGGCACGCCCTCGGCGGCTTCGTAGTCTTCGCCCAAGGTGGCGGTGTCGGATGCGATGACGTAGTCCACGGCCACGGTGCGTCCGCTGGGCGCGTCCAGCGAAACGGTCGCCGCGATGGTGCCCGCATCCTCGAGGGCCAACGCGTCGGCCACCGCCAACTCGGGCTCGTCGTCGTTGTCTTCGATGGTGGCCGTGGCGCTGGCGTCGTCGAGGGTGCCGTAGTCGCCGTCTCGCAGCGTGAGGGTGAGCGCGAACCCCTCTTCGTACTCGTCGAGGCGGTCGTCGACGGTGGCCACCGCGACGTAGGCCTCGGTGGCGCCGGCCGCGATGATGGCGGTTCCGGTGACCGCGTTGTAGTCGTCTCCCGGGGTGGCGGCCACGTCGCCGGCGGTGAAGCGGGAAGCGGCGGCGTAGCTCACGGTGATGTCCTGGTTGGCCCGGTTGCTCAGCGATATCTTGAACACGACGCTTTGGCCCTCGTCGGCGCGGCTGTCGGCCACCGAGATGGCGGGCTCGCCGAGGTTGTGGATCACGCCGAGGCCGGTGGGGTCGCCGAGGTCGGCATTGGCCGGGTTGGCCAGCCTGAGCTGGAGGGTCTCGTCGCCCTCGTTGGGCTCGTCGTCGGCCAGCGCGGCGACCAGCACCGTCTTGAGGGTCTCGCCGGGGGCGAAGGTGAGCGTGCCCGACGTCGCCAGGAAGTCCACCCCTGCGGTGGCGGCGTTGCCGACGGAGCGCTCGACGGTGGTGTACTCCACCTTGACCGGCTCGGCGCCCTCGGTGTCCAAGGTCACCTGGAACTCCAGGATCTGCCCCTCGTCGGCCTCGGCGTTCGACACCGAGAGCTTCGGGGTGGGCACGTCGGTGATGGTGCCCACCGCGGTGCGCACGCCGATCTCGGCGTGGCTGCTCGGGTCCCTCAGTTGCACCAGGAACGTCTCGTCGGGCTCGCCGTCGTCTTCGTCTCGGAGGGCGGGCACCTCGATGGCCCCGCTGACGGCGCCCGCGGGGATGGTCAGCGTGCCCGGCACCGCGGTGAAGTCATCTCCCGGCTCGGCGGGCTGGGCCCCCGGGCTGTTGTTCTTTATGGCCTCGTAGCCCACCTCCACTGGCTGTCGGGCGGCCCGGTTGAGCGTCACCGGGAAGCTGAGGGTGGTGCCCTCGGCGCCCACGGCGTGGGCGATGGAGATGGCCGCCTTGTTGTCGTCGTCTTCGATGGTGCCCGTCGCGGTGGCCGCCGCCGCGTCCTGCCAGGTCTGCGGTCCGGCGGCCCAGGAGGCGGAAACCTCGAACGTCTCGGTTTCCTCGGGCAGGTCGTCGTCGGCCACCGCGATGCCCTGGTACACCCACGCGGTCACCCCGTCGGGGTACGCCGCCGCCGCGGGGGTCCCGCCGAAGTCGGCGTCGTCGGTGTCGGTGTGGGTGAGCGAGACGCTGATCGCCGTCGGCGAGCACAGCGGCCGGTCGATGGTCAGCGCGAAGGCCATGGTCCCCGTCGGGTGGTCCTCGTCGATCGACGCGTCGGCCACGCTCAGCTCCGGCGGCGCGTGGTCGTCGTCGGCCGGGTCGGCGCACTGGCCCGCGATCACCGTCGCCGCCACCGCGTCGCCGATCACCGCGTTTTTGGGGTCAAACAGCCTCACCAGGAACCGCTCGTCGCCCTCGGGGTCGGTGTCGTCGAGGATGGCCACGGTGATGGTCTGCGGGTCGTTGTCGTTCGCCGCGAAGGTGAGCGTGCCCGTGGTGTGGGTGTAGTCGGTGTCCTTGGTGGCCGTACCGTCGCCGGAGAGCGCCACGGTTTCGTACTCGACGGTCACCGCGTCGTCGCCGGCCTCGTCCAAGGTGACGGTGAACACCTCCTCGTTGTCCTCGGACGCCTTGGTCGCAGTGGTCTCGTAGTTCGACGTGATCGACAGGCCGGGCTGGGTGCGGTCGACGATGGTCCCGGTGGCGCTGCCGTCAACCACCGAGGCGCCGTCGGGGGTGCCCAGCACCACCAGGAACTCCTCGTCGCCCTCGTCTCTGCGGTCGTCAAAGGTGACGACTTCGACGAACTTCTCGGTGTCGCCGGGGTCGAAGTCCAGCGTTGCGAGGTGCGACTCCGGTATCTCCGTGTAGTCGTTTGGCGCATGGGCTGGGCGCGTCGCCGTGCTCCTCGTTGTCGTGTGGTACGGGACGCTCACCTTCTGCCCGCTGGGCCCGTCCAGGCGCACTGAGAACCGCACCGGCTGGCCCTCCACCGCCGACGCGGGGTACACGCTCACCGAGGGCTCGCCGTCGTCGTCCAAGATGGTGACCTCCGCGGCAACCGCTGCTCCGGTCCAGTGGGCGGGGTCGGCCCAGCTCAAGAAGGCGACCCCGAACGCCTCGTCGTCCTCATCGAGGTTGTCGTCGAGCACCGCCACGTCGATCAAGACGCGGTTCCCCCGAACCGGCACGGTGCCGCCGTAGGAGATGTAGTCCGAGCCGTCGTCGGCGGCGGACTGGCCGGCGGGAAGGCCGACGGGCAGGCCGACGGAGTAGTTCGCCTCGGCGGGAGAATCCGGGCACACCGCGGGGAAGACCTCGAAGGCCACGGTGGCCTGGCCGGCCCCCTCGTCCACCTCCTGGTCGTTGACGATGATCTTCGGCGGCTCCGATGACGGGTCGGCGGGGTTGGCGCATTTCTCGTTGATGGCGCCCACCGCAGCCGACGCCCCCAAAGCAGCGTTGACCGGGCTGTGCAGCCTCACCAGGAACTGCTCGCTGGGCCACTCGTCAAGAAGGTCTTCGTGGGTTTCCACGGTGATGGTCTTCGGGGCGGTGTCGTCCTTCTCGAAGATGAGGGTGCCCGACGCGGCGGTGTAGTCGCAGGCGTCGCCGCACGAGTCCCCGCTCTCGGCACGGTGTTCCCCGGCGGCCAGGTCTTTGGTAGACCAGCTCACCTCGGAGCGCTGGTCGGTGCGGCCCCGGCGGGTCACGTTGAACACCATGTCTTGGCCCTCTTCGGCACCGGCGCTGGCGATCCCCAAGAGGCTGTAGCGCGGCTTGATCTTGCCCTCCGCGATGTGATCGCCGAGGACCACGGGGGCCCCTGGGTCCAGTGCTATCTCGAGCTGGAACACCTCGTCGGACAGCTCGTCGTCGGGCCACGTTTTGACCTTGGCGATCTTGCTCACATCGCCGACCTCGAACGTGATCTGGCCCCGGTTGACCTCTCCCTCGTTGGCGTCGCTGTAGTCGCCGCCGACGGCGCCCTCGGCGGTGGCCCGGGCGGTGGCCGGGCCGGCTTTCGGCTCGGTCCAGTAGTACACCGTGAACTTCTCGACGGCCCGGCGGGTGAGCCGGACCTCGAAGCCCACCTCGTCGCCGGCGACCGCGTCGGCGTCTGTCACGAAGACCACCCTGGGCAAGACGTCTTGGATGGTGCCGATGCCGACGCCTTTGTCGTTGTCGATGAGGGCGTACGCGGGGTCGGCTAACCGAAGCAGGAATCTCTCGTCGGGCTCCGGGTAGGCATCGGTACACGTCTTGACCGTGACGGTGTCCTCTTTCTGCCCGTCAATGAAGTTGATGGTGCGGCCGGCACCCTCGATATCGCCGTGGTAGTCCCCGTCGCCGCAGTCCCCGACGCCGCCGCCGGTGGCCGTCAAAGCCCAGGTGTACACGGTGAAGCTGGTCAGCCAGGGGCTCGGCGGCAGCTTGTCGATCTCGACGGTGAACACGAGATCACTGCCCTCATCGGCCCTTGGGTCATTCCGGACGCTGAGCTTGGGCGGGTCGACGATCGTGATGGTGCCGACGCCCCTGGGATTTGAGCTCGCGAACCCGACCGGGAGACGGGCGGTGTCGAGATCGAGGAACAGCATCTCCTCGGGCTCGTCTTCGGTGTCGAACAAGGTTGGCACCACGACGGTGTGCGTCAGGGTCTCGCCGGGTACGAAGGTCACAAAGTCGGGGCCTTCGTACTTGAAGTCTTCCCCGTCGGTGGCGGCGGCGGCGGTGTTGGGCACGTCCAACTTGAAGTAGACGTTCTCTGCCTTGTCTATGGGGCCGGCGTCGCCGTGTATCAACTCGATGGTGAATTCCAGCGGCGAGCCCTCCGCGGCCCGCACGTTGCTGAAGACCCGCACATCGTGGGTGGCGTCGCGGATGGTGGCGGTGGCGGTGAGGGGATCAGAGCCAGAAGCGCGAACGGCATTTTGCACGGGCCCTTCCACAACCAGGTCGAAAGTCTCGTCCGGGTCGTCGTACCAGTCCTTCCACGTCTGGACCGGGATGGTTTCCGGTGGCCCCCCTGGGGGGATCGTTATGCGCTTGGTCAGCCGCTCATAGTCGCCGGGCTGCATCGCAGTGCCATCGCTGGTTTTGACATCGAACGAGACGGGGAAGATGGTGGCCCCGATCAGCGTGGCGGTGAACTCTGCCGGGTCGCCCTCGTCCACCGGGCCGGGTGGGCCGGTGATCGTCAGGGTCGGCTTGGGGTCGTCGTCCACGATGATGCCCACAGCCGAAGCGTTCTCCAGGTGGGAGTTCGAGCTGGGGTCGGAGAGCTTGACCTCGAACGTCTCCCAGCAGTGCTCGTCGATGCGGTCGTCGCGGGTTGTCACCTCGATGGTCTTGGCCGTCTGGCCGGGGTTGAAGGTGAGGGTGCCCGGCGAATCTACCGAGTAGTCGGCCGAGTAGTCGTCGTCTGCGTCGGCCTTGCCCCAAGTGCAGCCCGCGGGCAAGCCGGCCGGCTCGAAGGTGCCCACACCGACGCCGTAATCGACCGTGACCTGTTGCCCCGAAGACGGGGCGGGGTCGAGCAACACGGTGAACACCAGGGGGTTGCCCTCTTCGGCTCGGGCAACGGGGGGCTTGATGGAGATCCTCGGCTCGTCGTCCAAAATGGTGCCCACACCGATGGCGACGTACCGGCCGCTGCCGTCAGGGGTGCCCGTTTTGGCGTGGCCGTGGGCGGTGGCCTTGAGCTCGAAGGTCTCGTCCGGCTCGCCGTCGTTGTCAGGGAGGGTGGAGACGGAGACGGTTCGGCTGGTGGTGCCGGTGGGGAAGGTGATCCTGTGGTTGTGCGAGGTGGAGTCGATGGGGGTGTAGTCGACGCCGGAGGTGGCTTCGCCGACGCCGGAGCCTTGTTCCTGGGTCTCGACGGTGACCACGACTTCGACTTCGGTGTCCCCTTGAAGACTGACAACGAAGGGCATCAGGTCGCCTTCATTTTCCCTGGGGTTGTCCACCACGAGGGTGGGGGCAGGGTCGTCGTTCAAGATGGTGCCGACCGCCGGCTCGGCCTTCCAATAATTCTTCGGGTCGAAACCCGGCACGTCGGGCACTTGGGGCCCGCCGGGATTGCCCGGATCGTCCTTGCAATCGAAATCGGCGGGCAAGTTGCCCGTCTTCGCCAGGTTCGACAGCTCCGGCCGGTCGGCGGAGCAAGGCTCCTGGGGCTGCATGTACCAATGCAGCTCGAAGGTCTCGTTGTGCTCGTATACATCGTCGCGCTTGACGGTCACCCGGCCAACCGCAGAGACCTGTCCCGCGGCGATCGTCGTGGGCTTCGCCGACCCCTCAGGGATAGAGACGTAATCGACGTCGGCAGCGGCCCCGTGGGCGCCGGGGCTGGGATCGTCAGCGGTCCAGTAGTAGATGTGTACGTCCTGGGCGGCCGGGCCGGTGAGCTCGAACTTGAACTCGATCTCCTTGTCAGCGGCATCGCCCGCATCCCCCTCATCCCCACTGCCCTCGCCCACCTTCAGCTCCGGGCGGGGTGGGATGGCTACTACCTCGGCTGCTTGGCCGAAGAAGCTCACGGTGGGGAACGAACCTCGCAGCGGCGCCACCGCCCCGTCGGTCTCGCACTCGAAGCGCACCCCCACGGCGCCCACCCCCCGGGTTGCGCCGCGGACCTCGGGATCGAAGCTCTCCAACCACGCCTCATCCACAAACTTCTCGTCATCTTCCAGCGCAGAAGGCCGGGGACCGCCGATGCACAAGAACCCCAGACCGGGCCTAGCCGACAACACGTCGGCCACCACCTGATTGCGCTCCTCCTCACCCTCTGCGCCGTCCTCACAGCACAGCGACGCCACCACCGCCGCCTCCCCAGCAGCTAAATCCGATACCAAACCAGCCCGGCCGCCCCGACCGGCCCACAACACGAACACCACCAGCAACACCAGCGGCAAGGCCAACAACACCAACTCCAAGGGCGCCGTCCCCCGCTCCCCCCAACCACCCCGAACTCCGGGTTCGCGGTGCTCAGGCTGGTGCTGTTCTTCTTCGGGCATCGACGCGGCTTAGTCGCAGAAGGCAGTACGCCGCGAGGTGTCGTCCAAGGGTTTGGTCCTCCTCGGGCGGTTATTGGTTTTCGGGCTGTGTCCAGTCGACGGTGTCGACGTTGCTTTCTGTGGCGATGAGCGGTTCTTGCACGACGTGGCCTGTTTCGTGGGCGCCTTGTAGGAGGAACTGGCCGCAGGCCGCTCCGGCGCTGTTGGCTTGGTTGGAGAGGCCTTGGGCTACTGCGGCGACCACGACGCCGTCGCGCAGGTAGTTGGCCATGTCCTCGTTCATGTGGAACCCCGAGGTGTACATGTCGCCGTAGAGGAGTTGGTCGGCGATGACTCGGGCGAGTTGGGCCATGCCCTGGTCGGTGTGGAAGATCATGTCGGCGTCGGGGTTGGCCAGCACCCAGGCCTCGGTGGCGGCGTACACCTCGTCGGGGTCAAAGCCCAGCGACTCGATGCCCATGTCGGGCCCGTTGATGAACTCGATGCCCGAGTGGATCTCCAACAGGCCCTCCACGAAGCCCTGCATCCGGGCCTGGTAGCGGGGGTCGTCCACGTTGGCGGTGAGCACTGCGGCCTTCCGCATCAGGATCCGCCGCTCGGCGGCCCACTCGCCGGCGACGGCGCCCACGAGCTTGCCCGCGGCCCGGTCGTCGAGCCCGTAGAACGCGAACCGCTTGGAGTCGGCGCTGTCGCCGCCCACAGTGAACGTGGGGATGCCCGCATCAACAGCCCGGTCGATCACCTCGACGAACGCCGCGGGATCGTCCACCTCAACGGCCAAACAGTCGATGCTGCCCGAACCGATCAAAGAGTCGATGGTCTCGATCTGCGCCGCCCGATCAGCGCTGTTGGGACCGATCACCCGAGGATTGATGTCAGCGCCGAACCCAGAGGCGGCCTGCTCCCAGCCCAAGCCCATCACCTCGCCCGACCCCCCCGAACCGGTGGCGTTGGCCGACAACACGAAATTCAACTGCTGGCCATCAGCCAACTTCGCCGCAATCCGCTCAGCCAACGCAAAATCACCCCACGGCAACTCCGCGGTATGAGGCGGACCCAACGGAACCGGAGCAGCAGTGGGCGCCGCAGTCGCCGCCGCCGGCGGCGCCTCCACCATCTCTTCGGACTCTTCGGGTGCGGGCTCATCGCCCCCACCGCCATCCCCGACGCCCGAGTCAGAAGCATCCACAGCCTCAGGCGAAGATTCAACGGCCGCAGGCGAAGGAGCGGAACCCCCGCCGTCGCCGCCCGACCCGCACCCCGAAGCCAACAAGGCAACAGCGAGCACCGCGGCGACCGCTACTCCCCTCACCCCGCCGCGGCGCGGCAGGCCGAGCCCCCAAACTTGTGAGACCAACTGCAAAAACATGGCAACATCGTATGGTGCCAACCGGAAGCCGCATAAATCATCATGCGCTCAATTTTGGGTCGTGGCGGCATGGAATGGGCCGGGGCGCGTGAGCAGCCATCCGCAGACGAAACCGGGCCAACCGGGCCAGCCGGGCAATCGCCCGACGGCATCCGAGGCTCGCCCGGATTCCGAAGCTCGGCCGGTACCCGGGAGCCAGCCTATACCTGAGGTTGAGGTTTATGGGGGGAGGGGGGTGAGCGAGCGGGGGGCGTCGCCGTTGGAGTTGGTGTTGTTGGCGGTGCCGTTGGTGTTGCTGGTGGTGTTCGTGTTGTGGGCCGGTCGGGGCGGTCGGGCTGGTTTGGTGTCGGATTTGGCCGCCGGGGAGGCGGCGGTGGTGGCGTCGCTGTGCTGCGAGGACGGCGCTGAGGGTGCGGATGAGCGGGAGCAGGTGGTAGCCGATGTGCTGTCGGCTCGGCCCGGCCTGGGCTTTTTGTGCATCGGCGGCCCCCGCCCCGATGCGCTGGAAAACGACGGGGACTTTGTGGATGAGGCGTGGCTGAAGAGCTTCGATCCCGAAGTCCCCGGCGCGACCCGGGGGGTGGGCGCCGTCGGGGTGCGCTTCGAGTGCGAGACCGACGGGGCGGTGGCGCCGCTGCGAGGCCTGTTCCCCACCGTGAGCTTCTTCGGCCAAGCCGCCGAGGTAGTAGCCATCCCACCCCGCCCGATCCTGGAGGTGGGCGAGAGCAGTGAGGATGAGGGGGATGCGGGCGATCCCGCCGACAAGGAGATCGAGTTCCTGATCGAGTTCACCGGGCCGGCCGCCCAGAACGTGAACATCGTCTACTGGACCGCTGACGATCCCAACCCCGCCACCCACGAGGCCACCGCCGGCACCGATGCCGATAGCGACGGCGAGGTCGATGGCAATGGCGATTACTTGGCCATCTTGGAGGGGTCGCCGCAGGGCATTACGACGATCGCCGAGGGGCAGGTCTCTGCGGTTGTCCAGGTGACCGTCAAAGGCGACGATGCGTACGAGCACGACGAGACCTTCCTGCTGCATTGGTACATGGTGCCCGCCGATCCGTGCGACGCCGACGTGCCCCAGTTGTCGAACCCGTATGTGGACCCGCACAACCCGGACCCCGGCCCCGCTTGCAAACTGGTCGGCGACGAGCTTGTGACCGTCGGGGGCTACGACCCGAAGCGCTGGTGGAGGGCCAAGCCGGCGGTCGGCACCATCACCAACGACGACGATCCCCCCACCCTGGTGGTGGACCCTGCCAGCGCCGAGGAGGGCGACCCGATGACCTTCGATGTCCGTCTCCAAGGGTCCACTGAAGTCGAAGTCGAGGTCACCGTCGAGACCCGGGACCATGGCACCGGCGTCGGCAAAGCCAAATCCGGCGTCGACTACACACCCATCGACTCCACCTCGCCCAACCGCGACATCACCTTCCCCCCTGGCACCACCACACAAAACGTCACCGTCCCCACCATCGAGAACACGACCGGCGAGCAGGACAAGACCTTCGAGCTCAGGGCCACCGCCGATGACCACGCCAGAACGAACCCGCCCAATATCGAAAACGGGAAGCACGTCGCCATCGGTGTGGGCACCATCAAAGACGACGAGCCGAAGATCCGCATTGAGGTCGGTGCCGGCGCCTCCGTCCGGGAAGGCGAATCCTTGTTGGTCGAAGTCAAACTCGACAGGCCGCCGACTGACCTGGTCTGGGTCCACTACAGAGTTGTTCCCAGCGGCACCCATCCGGCCACGCCGCCGA
This sequence comes from Candidatus Poriferisocius sp., assembly GCF_965204015.1. Lineage (GTDB taxonomy): Bacteria > Actinomycetota > Acidimicrobiia > Acidimicrobiales > Bin134 > Poriferisocius. Next base: position 1,428,778 of record NZ_OZ241965.1, read on the forward strand.
GCATGCCAAACAGCGACTACACGGTTGGAGGACTCGGCCCGACGGGCAGGCTCGAATTCAAAGTCGGCGATCCGACGACCCAGACCATCTCGGTCAGCACCAGAGCCGATGCGGTCGACGAGAACGACGAGACCTTCACTGTCGAGCTCGAAAACCCCAGCACGAACTCCCTTATCGTCGTCTCCTCGGTCGAGGTCACCATCTTGGACCAAGACAATCCTCCGAAGCTGGAGATCGCCGGCCCGGCCAACCTGGTGGAAGAGGGCCAGGTGGCGGAGTTCACCGCCACGCTGATCGGGGCCACCATCTTCAACGTCGAGTTCGATGTCGAAACCCGCGACGGCACTGGCCCTAACGGCGCGGTGCAGCCCGGCGACTACACGCAGGTGCCCACCACCCGCATAACGATCCCCGCCGGGCAGTCAGCGATCCCCATCCTGGTCCAGACTTCAAGCGACGAGAACGAGGAAGTCGTAGAGGACTTCCACCTGGATGTGGACGTGAGCACCCTGCACAACGCCGACCCCGCTCGCGATCCCCTCACCGCCAGCGCCTCCATCCGCGATGCCACCCGCCGCGTGGTGTACGTCTCCAACAGCCCGACAGAAGAGGAGGGTGAAGACCTGGTGTTCACCATCACCCTCGACAACCGCAGCCTCGGCCCCATAACCGAAGATGTGACCATCAACTACGAGGTGGTCCCGTGCAACACCTGCCCCTCTTCTAACCCCGCCATCGCGGACGTCGACTACCGCCGCGGCAACCCGCACACCCCGATGGGCTCGGTGACATTCAAGCCTGGCGAGGCCTTGACGCAGAACGTCGAGGTGGAAACCCTGCTCGACAGGCTCGTCGAGACCGACGAGACGCTGCTCCTCAAACTCTCCAGCACGAACGTCCGGCCTCCTGATGGGTTCAAGTGCGAACCGTGCGATGGCACCGGCACCATTACGAACTTCACCCTGCCCGAGCTAAGCGTCAACAACCCCAGCGCCAAGGAGGGGGATGACCTCGGGTTCACCGTCACGCTGTCGCCAGCGAGCAAGTCGGACACCAGCTTCGACGTACGCACTTATGCGCTGACGGCCAGCGCCGGCGTCGGAGACTGCGCCGACGGCGGAGACTACCTCAGCGATTTCGAGAGCCCCTCCCCAGGCCGCAGGGTCACCATCGACGCCGGCGAGACCACGGCCAGCATCCCGATCCCGACGTGCTCCGACGCCGACGCGGATTTCCGCGAGACCCTCCAGCTTCGGATCTCCGACCCCGATTTCGCCTCCATCGACAAAGGCATCGGCACCGGCACGATCGAAGACGTCTTGCCCATGGTGCTGTCCGTCGACAACGCCAATGCGGTGGCCGGCGACGTTATGGGCTTCGTTGTCGGGCTTACCCGCCCGGCCGCCGCGAATTTCACGGTGTACTACTCCACCAAGCCCTACACCGGCAGGCCAGACATAGCCATGCCCTCCGCCAAGGGCGACGGCGGCGACTACAGCAACGCCAACGAGGAGAGCCGGGGCGATTCAGCACGGGGCGAGATCAATTTCAAAGCCGGCGAGTTGAGCATGATCGCCAAGGTCGAGACGTGGCCCGACAACGAGCTGTACGAAGAGGTGTTCCAGCTAAACATAGAGCTGGGCGAAGGGGCCGGCCAGGCCCGCGTCGTGCTCGGCAAAGCCACCGCGGTGGGCAGGATCACCCCGCGCCACAGCATCTTGGACATCGCCAACGCCGAGGCCGTCGAGGGCAAAGACGTGGAGTTCATTGTGACCCGCCGGGGCCGCACCGACCAGCGCTCCACGGTGAACTTTTCCACCTCGCGGCTGGCCACCGCGGCCCGCCCCGCCAAGGGCGGGTTTGAGCGTTGCACGGACTGCGATTACTACACGCCGTCGGAAACCCAGCTGGTGTTCGCCCCGGACCAGACCGAGAGGACCATCTCCGTGGGCACCCGCGTAGACACCGACGACGAGTGGCCCTTTGAGCAGTTCCTGGTGAGGCTGCACAACCCGGTGAACGCCGGTTTGGGGGCGTCGGCGGCGGTGGGCACCATCAACGAGGAGTGCGCCGATGCCGCCGACTCGTCTTCGAAGAAGCCGGTGGCCACCGGCAAAGACCAGATCGTGGGCGAGGGGGCCGGCCGGGCCACGGTGGTGTTCGAGTTCCGCCCCGCGGTGTGCCCGGCGACACCGCCGCCGACGGTGGGCTACACCATCGGCGCCCCCGGAGCCGGCGCCGCCGCCACCGTGGGGGCCGACTACACCGCGGCCTCATCCGGCACGGCGCGGGTTGAGGGGTACCGCGTCTTCATCGACGTGGCGGTGCTCGACGACGCCCTCGACGAGGACGACGAGGCGCTCGAGGTGGCCATCACCGGCTGGGATTCGGGGCAAGCGGCCCGCTGGACCGACGCCGATGTGCAGAAAAAAGCGCTGCTCACCATCCAAGACGACGACGCCGAGCCCGAGGTGAGCGTGTACGACTCGTCGGCGGTGGAGGGCGGATTGGTGCGGTTCTCGGTGCGCCTGGACCGGCCCAGCGGACGCACGGTGACGGTCCCCTACTCCACCCATCCGCTGACCGCCACCGAGGGCGTGGACTACGACGCCCCGACGGGGGGCACCCTGGTTTTCGAGGCGGGCGACACCGAGGAGTTCGCCGCAGTCGTCGCCCTCACCGACACCAACAGCGGAGAGGGCGACGAGCAGTTCCAGCTACGGCTGGGCACCCCGGTCAACGCCGGCATAGACGTCGGCACCGCCATCGGCACCATCGTCGACCGCACCCAGCCGGGCCTGTCGATCACGTCGAACTACGAGACCACCGGGACCAAGGCGTCGGAGGGCGGCTGGGAGGTGTTCACCGTCTCTTTGGACGAGGCCAGCACCGATGAGGTGAGCGTCGAGTACGCCACCGTCGGGCTCTCCGGCGACGGCGCGGCCACCGCGGGCACCGACTTCACCGCCGCGACGGGCACGATCACCTTCGCGGCGAACGACAACACCCCGCAGACCTTCAGGGTAGAAATCCCCGGCGACAACGTTCCCGAGGACGATGAGCGGTTGCAGGCAAGGCTGTTGCGTCCCGTCAACGCGGTGATCGGCGACGGGGTGGCGGCGACGGTGATTGCGGGCCAGTGCGCCGATCCGGCCAACGCCGCCCACCTGCCGCCGACACTGAGCGTGGCCGGAGCGTCGATCGACGAGGGCCACCGGACGGGGACGATGGCCTTCGCGCTGGCCGTCGACCGGCCTTTGTGCTCTGAGGCGGCGATCAGCGTCTCGCGCACCCACATCACCACCAGCGCCGCTGACTTCGCCGGGAACCCCGCGGCGGCGGTGTTCCCCGCGGGGGTGACCTCGGCGGTGTACCAGGGCATCGTGGTGGCCGACGACGACCTCGACGAAGCAGACGAGACGTTCGGGGTCGCCGTCTCCTGGGCCGCGGGGCCGCAGACCTGGCAGGACGCGGCGGCGGCCACCGCGACGGGCACCATCATCGACGACGACGAAACAGCGGAAATCTCCATCGCCGGCGCTTCCGGCATCGAGGGCGCCACCCTCAGCTTCCCGGTGACGCTCGACCGGGTGGCCCCCGGGGACGTGACGGTGGAATACGCGGCGGAACGACACAACGCAGCGGCCTATCCCGCCGAGCCGGGGGCGGACTTCGAGGAGGTGTCGGGCACGCTTACCATCGCGGCGGGCACCATCAGCGGGGCCGTGGAGGTGCCCGCCCTGCGAGACGACGTCGACGGCGAGCCCGACGAGACGTTCCTGGTGCGGCTGAGCCGCCCGAACCGGTACGCCCAGATCAGCGTGGGCACCGCGGCGGGCACCATCATCGACGTGCCCACCCCGAAGATCTCGGTGGCCGACGCCGAGGCCGACGAGGGGCAGATCCTGGAGTTCGAGGTGACGTTGGACACCGAGGGCGCCGAGCCGGTCAAGGTGGAGTTCAAAACCGTCGAGCTCTCCGGCGACGGCGCCGCCACCTCGGGCGACGACTACCTGCCCACCTCGGGCACGCTCACCTTCGCCCCCGGCGAGACCCTCAAAACGGTGCAGGTGGCCGCGCTGGCCGACAACAAGCACCTCGAGGGCGACGAGAGCCTCGAGCTCAAGCTGTCGAACCCGGCCGGCGCCGACCTCGACGACGAGATCGGCGTCGGCGTGATCCGCAACCTCGGCGAGCCAGAGATCTCGGTGGCCGACAGCCGCGCCGAGGAGGGCCAAAGCGTGGTGTTCAAGATAACGCTGAACAACCGGGGAAGCCGCGACATCACCGTGGGCTACGCCGCCGAGTCGCGCCGCACCGCCGGCGACGTGGCCGCCACCGAAGGAGACGACTACAACGCGGTCACCGGGACGGCCACCATTTCGGCGGGCGACACTGAGGCCACCGTGGCGGTGGCCACCGTCGACGACCGCGTCGACGAGTACGACGAGGTGTTCGCGCTCACGCTCACGCTCACCGCCCCCGACTACGGCACCCTGGCCGACGCCAACGCGACGGGCACCATCGAGGACAACGACGACGAGCCCGCCATCACCATCGCCGACACCGCGGAGGCCGAGGACGCCGGAACCCTGGATGTGACCGTGGCGCTGGACGCGCCCAGCGGACGCACCGTCGCCGTGGACTACGCCTTCACCGCCGGCACCGCCACCGAGGGCACCGACTACCAAGCGGTGACGGGCGGTGAGCTGGCCGGGACGGTGGCCATCCCCGCCGGGCGCCGCTCGGCTGTGCTGTCGGTCGCGCTGATCGACGACGAACTCGCCGAGGGCGCCGAGACGCTCACCCTGTCGCTGTCGAACCCGCGAAACGCCACTTTGGCCGCCAGCACCGCCACGCTCACCATCCTCGACGACGAGGGCCTGCCCACCGCCTACCTCGACCCCGACCTCACCGGGTCGCCCGAGGGCCAGCCCACCGAGATCGCGCTGCGCCTCAGCGGGCCCAGCGAGCAAGAAGTGACCGTGGACTACCGCACCAGCGGCGGCACTGCCACGCCCGGCGCCGACTACACCGCGGTGCCGCTCACCACCGCCACCTTTGCCGTCGGCGAGACCCTCAAAACCCTGTCTACCCCCACCGAACCCGACGACGATGAGGAGGATGACGAGACCGTCGGCTGGGAGATCAGCAACCCGACCAACGCGCAGCTCGCCCAGACCACCGGGACGTCGCTGATCATCGACGACGACGGCGAGCCCCGGATCACCTTGGACGACGCCCGCGCCACCGAGGGCGGGCAGGCCGCGTTCACCATCAGGCTGTCGCCCCCCTCAGACGAAGAGGTCACCGTGGCCTACCGAACCCAGGCCGACGCGTTCGCCGGCGCCGCCGCGGCCACCCCCGACCAGGACTTCACCAGCACCTCGGGCACCGCCACCATCGCCGCCGGAACCCAAACCGCAACAGTGCCGGTCACGCTGCCCGACGACTCCCTCGACGAGGGCATCGAGACGTTCTGGCTGCGCCTCGACGCCGACACCGCCAGCGGCGCCGACGTGGCCGACGCGGTGGCCATCGGCACCATCGACGACAACGACCCCCCACCCACCCTCTCCATCGCAAACGCGGCGGCCGTCGAGGGCGACCCCGTGCAGTTCGCCGTGACCCTCAGCGCCCCCAGCGGACGCACGGTCAAAGTCCGATACGCCCCCCAGCGCCACGACAAGGGCGACCCCGACCGGGAGGCCACGCCCGTCGACGACTACGACCCCGCGGCCAAAGTCCTCGTCATCCCCGCCGGCACCACCACCGCGGTCGCCGAGGTCCAAGCCCGAGAAGACCAGATCACCGAATACCGGGAGACGTTCCTGGTCCGCCTCTACAACCCCGACCACGCCACCATCGCCGTCGCCACCGCCACCGGGACCATCATCGACAAGACCGGCCTGCCCCAGGCCTCCATCGCAAACGCCCAAACCGCCGAGGGCAACGGCACGATATCGGTGCCCGTCACCCTCAGCCACGCCAGCGCCCAGACCGTCACCTTCGCCTACACCACCCAAACCACCGCAACCGACGAGGAAGGCCACGCCAAGCCCGGCGACGACTACACCACCGCATCAGGCACCCTCACCATCGACCCCGGCGAAACCACCGCCACCATCGACGTCGCCATCGCCGACGACGACACCGTCGAACCCGACGAGACCTTCGCCATCCAGCTCCGCAACCCCCAGCAAGCCACCCTCATCGAAGACCGGGCCACCGCCACCATCATCGACGACGACGGCCTCCCCCGCCTCTCCATCACCAGCGCCCAAGCCGCCGAAGACGACGGCTCGATAACCCTCAACGTCGCGCTCAGCCACCCCAGCACCGACCCGGTCACCGTGCAGTACAACACCTTCGACAACACCGCCACCCAGCGCCGCGACTACACCCCCACAACCGGCACCCTCACCATCGACGCCGGCAACACCGCCGCCACCATCAGCGTGCCCATCACCGACGACCTCATCGACGAGAACCCCGAGACCATCACCGTCCGCCTCACCAACCCCACCAGAGCCACCGTGCTCCGAACCGCCGCCGCCGCCACCGCCACCATCCAAGACGACGACCCCGCCCCCACCATTCGCCTCCTGCCCGACGAAGCCCAAGAAGGCGAGCCCCTCCAATTCACCGCCCTCCTCGACGCCCCCTCAGGACTCACCGCCCAAGCCCAATACGCCACCCAAACCACCGGAACCGGCGCCGGCCACGCCACCCCCAATACCGACTACACCCCCGCCAGTGGCACCATCACAATCCCCCCCGGCCAAACCACCGCCACCATTTCCGTCGCCACCCTCACCGACACCCGAACCGAAACCCCCGAAACCCTCGAACTCGCCCTCACCAATCCCCAAAACACCACCCTGCACTCCACCGGCCACACCGCTGTCGGCACCATCAACAACAACCCGCCCCCCACCATCACCGTCAACGACGCATCCGCCCTCGAAGGCAGCCCCGTCAGATTCACCATCCAACTCGACAAACCTGCCATCACCAACGTGGTGGTGGCCTTTGAGGTCAGGCCATTGGATGCAACTGAGGACTCGGACTACACCGTGCCCGCTTCCACCCAGGTGACCATCGGTGCCGGGCAGACCCAAACGAGCTTGTCGGTTGCCACCGTGGCCGATTCTGTCATCGAGGTCGACGAGACGTTTCTGGTGCGCCTAACCGCCGTCGACAGCGGATTCGCGGTGATCCAAACCGGCGGCGCGGTCGGCACCATTTTGGAGAACGCTCTGGCGCCGTCTTTGTCGGTGGGCGATCTCCGAGCCGCCGAGGGCGCCGCGGCTGCCTTCACCGTGACCCTCACCCGGGATGACAACACGGCCGACACCGCGGTCAGCGTTGGGTACCGCACCAAGCCCTTGACCGCCGACGAGGGCGCCGACTACACCGCGGCGACGGGCCGGCTGAATTTCCCGGCCTCTGAGAGCACCCAGGAGCTCACCGTGTCGGTTCCCACCGTGGATGACAAGCTCTCCGAAGACCCCGAGACGTTCCAGCTCGTGCTCCACAGCCCCCGGGGCGAAGCGCAAATAAAGGACCGCGCCGGGACGGCCACCATCCTCGACAACGACTCCGAGCCCACCTTGTCTATCGGCGCCGCCGAGGCCGACGAGGGCACCCCCCTGGAGTTCGCCGCCACCCTCAACTCCCCCAGCGGGCGCCGCATCACCGCCGACTACCGCACCCGCGGCGGCACCGCCGCCGACGGCGTCGACTACCTCACCACCGCCGGCACCCTCACATTCCCCCCCGGCACCACCCGCCGAACCATCACCGTGGCCACCCTGCCCGACAGCCTCGTGGAAGACGACGAGACCCTCGAAGTGCGACTGGCCAACCCCACGGGGGCGATCCCAGGCTCAAACGGCGCCGGCACCATCATCGACGCCACAAGACCCGCCCTCCGAGTGGCCGACGCCACCGCCCGAGAAGGCGACCCCTTAGAGTTCATCGTCACCCTCAACCGCCAACACGACACCGCCGTCACCGCCACCTACGCCACCGCCGGCAGCGGCGCCAACCCCGCCACCGCCAACAGCGACTACACCCCGGCCCCGGCCAACAGCACCATCACCTTCCCGCCCGGCACCACCCGCCAAACCATCACCGTGGCCACCCTCACCGACCAAAGCGACGAACCCGACGAAACCCTCACCCTCACCCTCTCCAACCCGACCGGCACCGCCAGAATCCTCGACGGCACCGCCACCGGCACCATCCAAAACGCCATCCGTCCGGTGATCACCGCCAACAGCCCCCTTCAGGCCGAGGGAGGGGAAATAACCTTCACCCTGCGCCTCAACCGACCCGCCGACGAGGCCATCACGGTTGACTACACCACCGCCAACGGCACCGCCACCGGCGCCGATGAGCTGCCTCGACGCTGGGAACAAGGCTGGAACGAGGTCGACTACCAGAACGCGTCCGGCACAGTGAGGTTCGCGGCGGGCTCAACCAGCCAGACGGTGAGAGTCATGCTCGCCCGCGACTACATAGACGAAGTGGCCGAGACGTTCTATCTGGAGCTCAGCAATCCCGTCAACGCCACCCTCCCCAGCGCAAACTACCGGGCCACCGCCACAATTGTCGACACCACTCCCCTGCCCCGGTTCAGTATTGGCGGCGCTTCAGGACTCTACGAAGAGACCGGCCGAACCGTGACCGGCGTCAGCATCTCTCCGATAAGCGACCGGACCGTGACTGTGGACTGGACCGTTGAGGAAACGCCCCAGCAAGAGCTGAACCCGGCGACCGCGGGGGACGACTTCGAGGCGGCCACGGGCACGCTCACCTTCCCCCCGGGAACCAGCCACGGAACCATTGCCGTCGCCATCGTCAACGACAACCTCTACGAGGGCACCGAGTATTACCGGATTGCCTTGTCCAACCCCACCAACGCGTTCCTTCCCTTGACCGGCTCCGGGAATGAAGTGGCGGACAACCGCTTCATCCTTGACGACGAGTCGTTCATCTTCTATTTTGCCGACGCCGCCGCCACCGAGGGCAACAACGTGGTCTTCCGCGTCGAGCGATCAGGGCGGAACCTCAACGCAGTAAGCGTCGCCTATCGAACAGTCAACGGAACTGCCACAGCCGGCGTCGACTACGTGGCAGCCTCGGACACGCTCAGCTTCGCCGCCAACCAGCGCATCGCACACATCAGAGTGAGAACCCTCACCGATTCCGACAGATCAGCGCGTGAGTCGTTCACCGTGCGCCTGACCCCGTTGGCCGCCAGCCCGATGGCCATCGGCATCCTCGACAACGAGGCCACGGGCACCATCATCGAAACCTCCCAGCCGCTCATATCCCTGGCAGGCCAGGCCAACATTCGGGGACAGGTGAGTATGCTCGGCAACGAGGGGACCAGCTTCAATTTTTCGGTGCGCTTGACCAATTCGAGCAGCAGCGCAGTCACCGGAACTCTCGAATTGGTCGACGGCACCGCAACGTTCAATAACACGCACTGGTTGAGCGACTTCTGGTTCTCGCATCAGTGGTCGCATCACTGGCCCGATAAATTCGAACGCTCCGTCGCATTCGAGTTGCGCCCCGGCTCTATCGGCCACAGCTACGCCATCAGGCTCGAAGACGACCCCACCGACGAGCCTGGCGAGACGTTCCAAATACGGCTCAGCGGCGTGCAGGGCGCAGTGCTGGGCGCGCAAGAATCCCTCACCGTGACCATTCGAGACGACGATCCGCCGCCGGAGCTTCAGATATCCGACGTTGCCCTGGAAGAGGGGGGTTTGGCGCAATTGACCGTTGAACTGCAACCGCCCGCCGGGTTCGGCCGCCTCATCACCGCTTTCCCGGTGGAGGTGGACTATCGCACCGTTGACGGGTCGGCCCGGGCGGGCGCCAACTACACCGCCACATCGGGGACGCTGGAATTCGCCCCCGGCGAGACCGAAAAGACGATCGAGGTGCAGACTCGTTCCGACAGTTCGTTCACGGGCGACCGGGTCTTCCAGGTGGAGTTGCGCAATCCGCAGAACGCCACCATCGGCCGGGCGGCTGGCCGGGTCAGGATGATCGAAGACGATTGCATTGATCCGACGGCGGAGGGTTTTGTTCCGCCGCAGCTGCGGATTGCGTCGACCAGCACGAACGAGGGGGGCATGCTGACGTTCCGTGTTGGGGTGAGCAAGCCGTTCTGTAGCGATGTGGCCTCGGCGGTGTCGGTGTCGGTGGCGCTGGGCACCGCGGGTTCGGGCGATGCGGCCACGTCGTCGGGAGCGGTGGGCTTCGAGGCCGGTGAGCGCTGGGTGGACTATTCGCCGGTGAGGACCTTTGAGGACAGCCTCGACGAGCCCGACGAGACGGTGGTGGCCACTGTTTCGTGGCATCCGTCGCTCAATGTGGGGGCGGCCTATTCGGCCACCAAGGTGACTGCCGTCGGGAACATCCGAGACAATGATCCCCCGCCGGCGCTGGAGGTCTTCGACGATGCCGCCACGGAGGCTGGCGAGTTGCTGTTCATCGTGAGGCTCGACGCGCCCAGCGGCAAGCGGGTCACCGTGGACTACGCCACCAGCGGCGGCGGAACCCACCCCGCGGCGAGCAGCGACTACACCGCAGTGTCGTCGGGCACGCCCACCTGCCAGATCCCCTGCCCGCTCACCTTCCAGCCCGGCGAGACCACCAAGCAGGTGGCGGTGCAGTCGTTGGCCGACGCCCTCGACGAGCACAACGAGACTTTCCAGCTCCGGCTCTCCAACCCCACAAACGCCACCCTCAAAGACGCCACCGCGGTGGGCACCATCGAAGACGACGACCCCCTGCCAGTGGTCTCGATCGCCAGCGCGTCAGCCGACGAGGACGACAGGCGGCTGCAACTGACCATCACCCTGTCCGCCGTGAGCGGACGCGACGTGACCGTGGTGTACGCCACCGCCGACGACACCAGCGATGGCGACAACAAGGCCATCAGCGGTTCCGACACCCCCGCCGACAACGACTACACCGCCAAGACCGCCACCGCCACCATCCCCGCGGGCAACTCCACCACCACCATCGAGATCGCCGTGGCCACCGACAACACCCCCGAACCCGACGAGACCTTCCTGGTGAAACTCCTTACCGCCAGCCCCGACAACACCCTAAAAACCACCCACGCCACCATCCACGCCGATGACCACACCGCCACCGCCACCATCACCAACGACGACTAACCCCCACTGCAACCTCTACTACCGTCTGCCGCAATCGGGGAGCGCGTTCTTGCACAGGCGGTATAGTGGGTCACATGGCCAAATCGGAGAGTGCCGAAGCGAGAGACTGGATCATAAGCCTTGAACCAGGCACATGGTTCTGGAGCCAAGATGTGCCAGGTCGCCGCGACATCGCCCATCCCGTCCTCTCCCGCCTCAGCAACGACGAGGCCAGCGGTGTGCAGCGAATAGCCAAGGGCCTCTATTGGCGGGGCTGGCCGGAAGGCCACGACTTCGCATCTGCGCCACCTGACTACACCATCGCCGCGCTGCTACTGGCTGGCCCTGGCGCGGGTCTCGCCGACTGGGATGCGCTGAACAGGCTCAAGTGGTCGACACAGGTCCCCTGCAAGGCGATGATCAGCACACTTGGCCCGCCGCCTAAGCCGCCGCACCCGACAGTCATCTACAAGCAGAGGAACAATCAGCGGAGAGCTGAGTTGAACTGGGCCGAGGTCACGGTGCTGGAAGCTCTGGGCATGCTCTGGATGACGGAGGCATTGTGGCATGAATGCCTAGAGTCGATGCACGACGGAAGGTTCACTGCTTATTTGAAATGGGGTCTGCCCATTCGCGCCAACATGCTGGAATGGGCCGCTGAGACAGAAAAAGACATGACTGTTGAGACCCTGCACAAGGTGGACGAGGTAGCCGCTGCGATCAGTAGGGCATCACCGCTGCCCACATCAACTTGACCGATATAGGGGTCGGGACTACCGCACCTGGCCTAGCTGGCAATCCAGGCGAATTCTCATCTCTGGTCGTGGCGGCCCAAGCTGCCACGGGGCTGTTGAGGGAACGCCTAGTGAAGGACTATTGGCTCGTCACATGCCTCTACAACGTGTCCCGTGCGGGACTCCCTACCAACATGCACGTACACAGAGAGGTCAAAGGCCAACGGAACCCCAGTGCTGTTTGCTTGTTCACAGGAGGTACATCTCTTATCGCAGCATGGAGCATCACGGAGCGCTTTTCTGAAGACCTGGATTTCTTGGCTGCGGACATAACCGACGGCAACTCAAGAGAAGCTCTGAGGCAAGCCAGGTCCCAAATTGCCGAATGGTTCACTGCGCCTTTGGGCCAGAGCAGCTTGGACATCAGGCAGGATGACAACAGGAGAAGGGGATTTCGGAAGATATCAATTCCCGTTGGCGGCGAAGACCAGTATTTGAAGGCAGAGATCGCGTCGGAACAGGTTGAAGACGACCTGCAAACGAAGCGGACCATCGTCTCGCTGCTAGGCCGCTTCGCGACAGATCAACAACTGGCCCAATTCCCCGAGTTGGGTGGTTTCGAGCTTCTCTGCACGAAACCGGCGTACACGGCGGCGAACAAGCTCGATGCCCTGCACCGCCGGGCTGTCAACGGCCATTTCCGAGGCCTCGCAGCGAGGATCCGCGACCTGTACGACCTCGCCATGATCGCTAGTTCCGAACACGCCGATGAATCCAGGCGGCGAGTGCCAGACCTAGCTGAGTCAGCGGCCCACTCGTTCGGGAGGGGCGATGAGTCCGTGCCTAGACCGGCTAGAGGCTACGCGGACAGCATCATGTTCCTAAAGGGCTCCGAGGCCCACGACACGCTCGAAGCGGCATATCCGAGTCTCGCCGACTTTGTGTGGGGGGACTTGCCGCTGTTCGGCGAGGCGCTGGAGCTAGCAGCAAGCCTTGACGACCCCGCCTGATCCGCCTCCTAGACGTGCCTACCCGCTGGGCACGACCTGGTGGCCGTGGCGGGCATCGATCAGCTGGTCGATGGCTGGGCTGCCAACCTTATCTGGACGGTGATTAATGCGGCTTTCGGTTGGCATCATACGATATTGCCATGTTTTGCAGTTGGCCCCACAGGTTCGGGGGCTCGGCCCGACGACCTAGCCACCCTAGCCGTGGCGCTGCGCGACGGACGGGGTAGACGATGTGAACGAAGTCGAAGGCTATCTGCACCGCGATCCGGGGGGGGGGGGGGGGTGAGCGAGCGGGGGGCGTCGCCGTTGGAGTTGGTGTTGTTGGCGGTGCCGTTGGTGTTGCTGGTGGTGTTCGTGTTGTGGGCCGGTCGAGGCGGTCGGGCAGGTTTGGTGTCGGATTTGGCCGCTGGGGAGGCGGCGGTGGTGGCGTCGCTGTGCTGCGAGGACGGCGCTGATCCCGATGCCGCGGCGGAGCGGGAGCGGGTGGTGGCCGATGTGCTGTCGGCTCGGCCCGGCCTGGGGTTTTTGTGCATCGGCGGCCCCCGGCCCCGGGATATGACTCCGGGTGAAGAGGGGTTTGTGGATGAGGCGTGGCTGGAGAACTTCGATCCAGAAGTCCCCGGCGCGACCCGGGGGGTGGGCGCCGTCGGGGTGCGCTTCGAGTGCGAGACCGACGGCGCGGTAGCCCCGCTGCGAGGCCTGTTCCCCACCGTGAGCTTCTTCGGCCAAGCCGCCGAAGTAGTAGCCATCCCACCCAGCCCGGAGCTGAAGGTGGGGGAGGGCAGAGTTCAGGAGGGCGATGATCCGGCCAATCCCAAAATGATGGAGTTCTTGGTCGAGCTCACCGGGCCGGCCGCCCAGGACGTGGTCATCGTCTATTGGACCGATGACAATTGGACCAGCGACGATCCCGACCCACCCCCCAACACAGACAAAGCCGCCGCCGGCGATTACACCGCTATCCCAAAGCCCAATCCCCCCACTGTCCCAGAGCGCATAGCGACAATCGCCGCGGGGCAGGTCTCTGCGGTTGTCAAGGTGGACATCACAGGCGACGTCGTGTACGAGCGCGACGAGACCTTCCTTTTGAGATGGTTCATGCGGCCATCGGACTCGTGCGCCGCCGACGTGCCCCAGCTTCAGGACCCGGCGGCGGGCAACAATCCGCCCAACATCGCGTGCCAAGGCGATCCCCAGATGCCCATAGACGCGAATTTCAACCCTGCGGACTATTGGACGGGCCAGCCCGCGGTCGGGATCATCGAGAAAGACGACCCTGCCCCCACGCTGGTGGTGAACCCGGCCAGCGCCGAGGAGGGCGAGCAGATGACCTTCGTTGTCAGTCTCCAAGGGCCCACCGAAGTCGCAGTCGAGGTCACCGTCGAGACCCGGGACCAAGGCACCGGCGTCGGCAAAGCCACCTCCGGCGTCGACTACACACCCATCGACTCCACCTCGCCCAACCGCGCCATCACCTTCCCCACCGGCACCACCAGCCGAACCGTCACCGTCTCCACCATCGAGAACACGATCGGCGAGCAGGACAAGACCTTCGAGCTCACGGCCACCGCCGAGGGTCATGCCAGAACGAACCCGCCCAACATCGAAAGCGGGAAGCACGTCGCCATCGGTGTGGGCACCATTTTGGACGACGAGCCGAAGATCTCCATCGAGGTCGGCGCCGGCACCTCCGTCGAAGAAGGCAATCCCCTGGAGGTCGAAGTCAAACTCAACCCGCCGCCGACCGGGGACCCGGTCACGGTCCACTACAAAATTGGTCCCAGCGGTGCCAACCCGGCCACGCCGCCGGGCATGCCAAATAACGACTACTCGGTTCGGTCTCGCCCGACGACGGACGAACTCACCTTCAACACCGGCGAGACGGTCGAGACCATCTGGGTCGACACCGTCGACGACGACCTCAACGAGAACGACGAGACCTTCACGGTCGAGCTCGAAAGACCCAGCACGAACTCCCTTATTGTCGTCTCCTCGGTCGTGGTCACCATCAAGAACGACGACCCCAAGCCAGAATTCAAGATCGACGGTCCGGCCGGCACCGTGGACGAGGGCCAAAAGGCGGTGTTCACAGCCAAGCTGAACGAGCCCAGCTCCTTCCCCGTCAAGTTCAATGTCGAAACCCGCGACGACACCGCGAAGACGACCAGCCCCCACAATGACTATGAGACGTTGAGCAGGCAAATGACGATCCCCGCCGGGGAAACAGAGCTCGACATCGAGGTCCAGACGTTGTCCGACGGGCATGTGGAGGGGGAAGAGGAGTTCCACCTGGACGTGAGAAACCTGCTCAGCGCGGTTCCCGATCCCAATGATCCCGATGCCCTCACCGCCAGCGCCACCATCCGCAACGTCAACCGCGATGTGCGGGTCTCCGACGCCCCGGAGGCCGGGGAGGGCGAGAAGCTGGTGTTCACCATCACCCTGGTGGACGGCAACACCGACCATATAGCCAATCCGGTGGACATCAACTTCGAGGTGGTCGAGCTCAATACCGGATGCCCCTGCGCCATCGGGGACGACTACAGCTACGACGGGCCCGGCTACGTGACCTTCCAACCCGGCGAGCTGACGCACACCGTCGAGGTGGACGCCTTGCTCGACACCAACCCGACAGAGGGCAACGAGAAGCTGGCCTTGAGGCTGGTCTCGCTGCCTTCAGAGTTTGGGACCTCAAAGCGCCAGGGCACCGGCACCATCGTGGACTTCGACGCGCCCACGCTCAACGTCGTCAACAACCCCACCAAAAAGGAGGAGGAGACGCTCGAGTTCGAGATCAAACAGGACAAGGTGAGCGCCCGGGAAACCACCTTCGACGTGTACACCCACGCCCTGACGGCCTCCGCCGGCGCGGACTACCCCAACACCAACGAGGGCCTCTCCAACACATCCACCCACACCATCCCGGCCGGGAGCACCGCCGCCGTCACGGTGCAAGTACCAGCGCTCAGAGACGACTATCTGGAGCCCGACGAGCAATTCCAGCTTCGGATCGCCGAGGCGCAGAACGCCCTCATCGGCGACGGCATCGGCACCGGCACCATCGAAGATGTCCTGCCCATGTGGGTGTCCGTCGGAGACGCCGACGCGGTCGCCGGAGACGAGGTGGGCTTCGAGGTCGGGCTTAGCCGCCCGGCCGCCGCGGCGTTCACGGTGTTCTACTGGACCAGCCAGAACTCCGCCCTCGCCTCCCCACAGGGCGGTGGCCTCGACTACGACAACGCCAACGAGGGGGTGGGCAACGAGGGCACAGTCAATTTCTTCGTCGGCGACAGGCGCAAGATAGCCGAGGTCGAGACGTGGCCCGACGGCGACTTGAACAACGAGGAGTTCTGGCTCTACATAGCGCTGGACCAAAGGGCCATCGACGCCGGCATCCGCCTCGGCGACTTCACCGCGGTGGGCACGATCAAGCCGCGCTACAGCCTCTTGGAGGTCGCCAACGCCGGCGCCCAAGAGGACGACCCGGTGGAGTTCACCGTGACCCGCCGGGGCCGCACCGATCAGCGCTCCGAGGTGGGCTGGTTCACCCAAGACCTGGCCACCGCGGCCCGCCCTGCCGAGAGCGGGAGCGCGTGCGGGAACGCCTGCGACTACACCGCCGCGTCGGGCGCCCTCGTCTTCGAGGCGGGTGATACCGAGCAGACCATCTCCGTGGCCACCCGCGAAGACCAGCTCGACGAGTGGCCCAACGAGCAGTTCGCAGTGAGGCTGCACAGCCCGGTCAACGCCGGTTTGGGGGCATCGGCGGCGGTGGGCACCATCAACGAGGAGTGCGTCGACCCCGCTGTCCCGGACTCAGCGCAGCCGACGGTCACCGGGGTCGACCAGAAGGTGTCCGAGGGGGCCGGCCAGGCCACCGTGGTGTTCAGGGTCTTCCCCGCGGTGTGCCCGGCGTCTCCCGCGACGGCGAACTACGCCACCGGACCGCCGACCGGGGCCGGCTACACCGCCGCCACCGCCGGGGCCGATTACACCGACGCCCGCGGCACCGCGCAAGTTGAGGGGAACCGCATTGTCTTCGACGTCGCGGTGCTCGACGACGCCCTCGACGAGGACGACGAGGCGTTCGAGGTCGCCATCGGAAGCTGGACGGTGCCCGCCCGCTGGACCGCCACCGCCACCGCCACCGCGACGATCATCATCGAAGACGACGACAACCTGCCCTCGGTGAGCGTGTACGAGGCGTCGGCGGTGGAGGGCCAAGACGTGCGGTTCTCGGTGCGCCTGGACCG
This sequence comes from Candidatus Poriferisocius sp., assembly GCF_965204015.1. Classification (GTDB taxonomy): domain Bacteria; phylum Actinomycetota; class Acidimicrobiia; order Acidimicrobiales; family Bin134; genus Poriferisocius. Next base: position 1,445,958 of record NZ_OZ241965.1, read on the forward strand.
GCCCAGCGGACGCACGGTGAGGGTCTCGTACCACACCCAGACGAAGAGCACGGCGGCGAGCAAAGCCCAGGCGGGATCCGACTACACGGAGATACCGCAGTCGAGCCCCGTAGAGCTGGTCTTCGACCCCGGCGACACCGAGAAGTTCGCCGACGTCACCACCCGCACAGACGGCGACGGCAGAGAGGGAGATGAGGAGTTCCTGGTGGTGCTGGTCAACCCCGACGGTGCCTCGGTGGCTGGCCGCACCGCCACCGGTACCATCGTCGACCGCACCAAGCCCGGCCTGTCCATCGAGTCGAACTACGAGGACACCGGGACCAAGGCGTCGGAGGACAACGAGGAGGTGTTCACCGTCACCTTGGACTATCCCAGCACCGACCCGGTGACCGTCGACTACGAAACCGTGGCGCTCTCCGGCGACGGCGCAGCCACCTCGGGCGATGACTACCTGCACGTCTCGGGCACGCTCACCTTCGCGGCAAACGAGACCTCCAAGGAGTTCTCGGTGGACATCCTCGAGGACAACGTTCCCGAGGGCGATGAGCGGCTTTTGGCGAGGCTGTTGAACCCCGACAACGCGGTGATCGGCGATGGCGTCGCGGCGACGGTGATCGCGGGCCAGTGCGCCGACCCGGCCAACGCCGCCCACCCGCCGCCGGGGCTGAGCGTGGCCGGCGCGTCGATCGACGAGGGCCACCCGTCGGGGACCATGGCCTTCGCGCTCACCACCGACCGGCCGCTGTGCTCGGAGACGGCGATCAGCGTCTCGCTCACCCACACCACCACCAGCGCCGCCGACTTCGCCAGGACCCCCGCGGCGGCGGTGTTCCCCGCGGGGGTGACCTCGGCGGTTTACCAGGGCATCGTGGTGGCCGACGACGACCTCGACGAGGAGGACGAGACGTTCGGGGTCGCCGTCTCCTGGGCGGCCGGGCCGTCGAGCTGGCAGACCGCGGCGGCGGCCACCGCGACGGGCACCATCATCGACGACGACGACAAGGCGGCCATCTCCATCGCCGCCGCTTCCGGCCCCGAGGGCGCCACCCTCAGCTTCCCGGTGACGCTCGACCGGGTGACCCAACAGCCAGTGGAGGTGGACTACGAGGCCATAAAGAACAACCGCCCGGGCGCCCAGCCCGCCGAACCGGGAGATGACTTCACCGCGGTGCCGGGCAGGCTGACCATCCCCGCCGGCGCCATCAGCGGGGCCATCGAGGTGCCCGCCCTCCGAGACGAAGACGACGGCGAGCCCGACGAGACGTTCCTGGTGCAACTGAGCAACACGAGCAGCCACGCCAAGATCAGCGTGGCCACCGCGGTGGGCACCATCACCGATGTGCCCACCCCGAAGGTCTCGGTGTCGAACGCCGAGGCCGACGAGGGGCAGATCCTGGAGTTCCAGGTGGCCTTGGACACCGAGGGCGCCGAGCCGGTCAAGGTGGAGTACAGAACCATCGAGCGCTCCGGCGCCCGCGCCGCCACCTCGGGCGATGACTACCTGCACGTCTCGGGCACGCTCACCTTCGCCCCCGGCGAGACCCTCAAGACGGTGCTGGTGGCCGCGCTGGCCGACGACGAGCCCGGCGAGGGCGACGAGAGCCTCCTGCTGCGGCTGTCGAACCCGGCCGGCGCCGACCTCGGCGACCCCATCGGCATCGGCGTGATCCACAACCTGGGCGAGCCCGACATCTCGGTGGCCGACAGCCGCGCCGAAGAGGGCCGAAGCGTGGTGTTTGAGATAACGCTGAGCAACCGGGCCAACCAGGACATCACCGTGGGCTATGCCACCGAGTCGCGTCGCACCGCCGGCGACGTGGCCGCCACCCCGGGAGACGACTACAACGCGGTTTCGGGGACGGCCATCATCGCCGCGGGCGACACTGAGGCCACCGTCGCGGTGGCCACCGTCGACGACCGCCTCGACGAGTACGACGAGGTGTTCCCGCTCAACCTCACGCTCAAAGACGGCGACTACGGCACCCTCGACGACGCCAGCGCCACCGGCACCATCGAAGACAACGACGGCGAGCCTCTTATATCGGTGGCCGACACCGCGGCGGCCGAGGACGCCGGGACCCTGGCGGTGGCCGTGTCGCTGGACGCGCCCAGCGGGCGCACGGTGGCGGTGGACTACGCCATCAGTCCCGGCACCGCCACCGAAGGCGCCGACTACGAAGCCGCTGAGGGCGTGCCGCTATCCGGGACGGTGGCCATCCCGGCCGGGCGCGTCTCGGCTGCGCTGTCAGTGGCGCTCATCGACGACGACGACGCCGAGGGGGCCGAGACGCTCACCGTGTCGCTGTCGAACCCGCGAAACGCGACTCTGGCCGCCTCCGAAGCCACGCTCACCATCCTCGACGACGAGGGTCCGCCCACCGCCTACCTCGACCCTGATCCCGCCGGGTCGCCCGAGGGCCAGCCCGCCGAGATCGCGCTGCGCCTGAGCGGGCCCAGCGAGCAGACGGTGACCGTCAGGTACCGCACCCGCGGCGGCACCGCCACGCCCGGCGCCGACTACACCGCCGTCGCCGACGGCACCGCCACGTTCGCCCCCAACGAGGTCCTCAAGACTCTGTCCACCTCCACCGTCGACGACGACGTCGAGGAGGAGGACGAGACCGTCATCTGGGAGATCCACACCCCGACCAACGCGCAGCTCGCCCAGGCCACCGGGGCGTCGGTGATCCTCGACGACGACGGCGTGCCCCGGATCATCGTGGACGACGCCCGGGCCACCGAGGGCGGGCAGGCCGCGTTCACCATAAGGCTGTCGGCCCCCGCCGACGAACAGGTCACCGTGGCCTACCGCACCGAGGCCGACGCGTTCGCCGGGGCCGCGGCGGCGACACCGAGCCAGGACTTCACCGACACCTCGGGCACCGCCACAATCGCAGCCGGAAACCAGACCGCGACAGTGCAGGTCTCGTTGCCCGACGATGTCCTCGACGAGGGTGCCGAGACGTTCTGGCTGCGCCTCGACGCCGACACCGCCACCGGCGCCGATGTGGCCGACGCGGTGGCCATCGGCACCATCGACGACAACGACCCCGTGCCCACCCTCTCGATAACAGACGCCACCGCCGCCGAGGGCGACCCCGTGCAGTTCGCGGTGGCCCTCAGCGCCCCCAGCGGACGCACGGTGAGAGTCCGATACGCCCCCCAGCGCGACACCTCCGCGCCCGCCAACCGGGAGGCCACCCCCGTGGACGACTACGACCCCACGGCCAAAACCCTGGTCATCCCCGCGGGCACCACCACCGCCACCGCCGAGGTCCAAGCCTACGAAGACCAGATCACCGAATACCGGGAGACGTTCCTCGTACGCCTCTACAACCCCGGCCACGCCACCATCACAAGCGCCACCGCCACCGGGACCATCATCGACAAGACCGGCCTGCCCCAAGCCACCATCGCCAACGCCCAAACCGCCGAGGGCAGCGGCACGATGTCGGTCCCCGTCACCCTCAGCCATTCCAGCGCCCAGACCGTCACCATCGCCTACACCACCCAAACCACCGGAACCGACGAGGACGGCCACGCCAAACCCGGCGACGACTACACCACCAAAACCGGCACCCTCACCATCGACCCCGGCGAAACTACCGGCACCATCGACATCGCCATCGCCGACGACGACACCGTCGAACCCGACGAGACCTTCGCCATCCAGCTCCGCAACCCCCAACAAGCCACCCTCATCGAAGACCAGGCCACCGCCACCATCATCGACGACGACGGACTTCCCCGCCTCTCCATCACCGGTGCCCAAGCCGCCGAGGACGACGGCGCCATCACGCTCACCGTCGCGCTCAGCCACCCCAGCACCGAGACCGTCACCGTGCAGTACAACACCTTCGACAACACCGCCACCCAGCGCCGCGACTACACCCCCACAACCGACACCCTCGAAATCGAACCCGGCGAAACCACCGCGGCCATCACCGTGCCCATCATCGACGACCTCATCGACGAGAACCCCGAGACCATCACCGTCCGCCTCACCAACCCCACCCGGGCCACTGTGCTCCGAACCGCCGCCGCGGCCACCGCCACCATCGCCGACGACGACCCCGCCCCCACCATCCGCCTCCTGCCCGCCACCGCCGAAGAAGGCCAGCCCCTCCAATTCACCGCCCTGCTCGACGCCCCCTCAGGACTCACCGCCCAAGCCCAATACGCCACCCAAACCACCGGCACCGGCGTCGGCCACGCCACCCCCCGGGCCGACTACACCCACACCCGAGGCACCATCACAATCCCCCCCGGCCAAACCACCGCCACCATAGCCGTCACCACCCACACCGACACCCGAAACGAAACCCCCGAAACCCTCCAACTCGCCCTCACCAACCCCCAAAACACCACCCTGCACCCCACCGACCACACCGCCACCGGCACCATCAACAACCGCTTGGTTCCCGACCTTGCTGTCAAAGATGCCACCGCCCTCGAAGGCGACCCCCTCGTGTTCACTATGGAGCTGAGCCAACCCAGCGACACCGACGTGACCATGAGCATCCAAATGCACAGCATCTCTGCCAGCTATGGCAGCGACTTCGAGGTCAGCCAACGCAACCGGGGCCGGTTAACGATCCCCGCTGGCCAGACCTCGGCCACGTACTCGGTTGCCACCTTTTCCGACAACCTCCGGGAGGATACCGAGACCATGCTGTTGATCCTCGTCGGCGTCTCCGACAATGTCGAGTTGCTGGACGGCATTGCCGTGGGAACGATTTTCGACGGCCAGAGCGCCGGGTTGTCGGTGGGAGACGCCAGCGCGACCGAAGGGGGTGCCCTCACCTTCACCGTCAGCTTGGAGCGAAAGGGCGACGACGACTCTGAGGTGACCGTCGCGTACCGCACGAGGCCCCAGACCGCCGCCGAGGGGGTCGACTACACCGCCGCGGCGGGCACGCTTGTCTTCTCCTCCGACACCTCAAGCATGCCGATCACCGTGCAAACCAGCCAGGACACTCTCTCAGAAGCCAGCGAGGTCTTCTTCGTCGAGCTCCAAAGCCCCACTGGCGCGGTGCTCCACGACCACCTCGGGTCGGGGACCATCAACGACGACGACCCCGTGCCCGTACTTTCCATCGCCGCGGCTCAAACCGACGAGGGCACGCCGCTGGTGTTCACCGCCACCCTCAACTCCCCCAGCGGGCGCCGCATCACCGCCGACTACCGCACCCGGGCCGACACCGCCACCAGCGGCGTCGACTACCTCCCCGCCACCGGAACGGTCGTGTTCCCGGTGGGCAGCACCAGCCAAGACATCTCGGTGGTCACCCTTCCCGACCAGCAGGAAGAACCCGACGAGACCCTCGAGATGGTCCTCAGCAACGTCGTCGGGGCCGCCTCCGGTGCCTCCGCTACTGGCACCATCGTCGACAGCACCGTCCCCGCCCTCAAAGTGGCCGACGCGTCGGCCCGAGAGGGCGACCCCCTCGAGTTCGTCGTCACCCTCAACAGCCAGCACGACACCGCCGTCACCGTGGGCTACGCCACCGCCGACGCCACCGCCACCGCGGCCAGCGGCGACTACACAGGGGCCTCCGGTAATTTGGTCTTCGAGCCCGGCGACACCCAAAAGACCGTGTCGGTCACCACCCTGGCCGACACCCGGGATGAACCCGCTGAAACCCTCACCCTCACGCTCAGCTACACCGGCAACGCCATCAGGATCATCGACGGCAGCGCCACCGGCACCATCCGCAGCAGCACCCTCCCCGCCATATCCATCCGCGACGCCGACGAGATTGAGGGTCGGACAATGGCCTTCCACGTGCAACTCAGCCACCCTCCCGAAGAAACGGCCACCGTCGCCTACAAAACGGTCAACGGCACCGCCGCCGCCCCTGGGGACTACCGCTCTGCATCCGGCACTTTGATCTTCTACCCAGGACAAGCATCCCGAACCATCAGAATCACAATCCGCCCCGACAGCACCGACGAAGAAGACCGCGAGACGTTCTTCCTTGAATTGAGCAATCCCACCGGCGCCGTCCTCGAATCCCCGACGATTCGCGCCACCGGAACGATCTATGACACAGATAGGCTGCCACAGATTTCTTTATCTAGGAGTGGCGTCAATGAAGGAAACGTTGATTACGAAGTCAGCATAAATGTAGTTCGCATCGGTACTAGAACCAGTCGAGAAGTCACCGTGGATTGGGAATTGCAGGGTTTGTCGATATTGGGCCATGATGCGGCTACTGCCGGTGAAGACTTCAAGGCGGCTTCGGGTACGCTGCGGTTTGACCCGAGCACTCGAATATTGCGAATTCCCGCTACTCTCATCGGCGACAGGATCTATGAGAACACCGAAACCATTGCCGTGGTGCTGAGCAATCCCGTAAACGCCACGCTAGCCAACCCCATTGGAGTCTTTATTGTACATGACAATGAACCTTATGTGCTTCAGTTGATAGGCGGATCTGCTCGGGAAGGCAATGCGGTGAACTTCATCATAAGGTCTGCTCTTGGCCGCGCCAGAGTGGAATATGAAACTGTACAAGGCACAGCCACGGAGAACGATGATTACATTCCGCAGAAAGGCGTTGTCTCTATTGGGAGTACCCATAGAGGTGGTGAAGCGACGATCTCTATTCGAACAAAGGGGGATACGATTGCCGAAGGAGTTGAGAGGTTCACTCTTGAAATTAGTACTGGAGCTGATACCGGGATTGAAACATCCAGCACCGCAACGGGGACTATTGTTGACGGTACCGATCGAGTCGTTTCCGTCAGCCATCCAGATTATTCCGGCCTTATAGGAGAAGGACAAGGCAACCCATACTTTGCCGTATATTTGGACAGCGCTGCCGAGACTCCGGTAACGGTTGACTACGAGTTCATTGACGGTACTGCCCGGATAAATTATGACTATCGCGACTTAAGCGGATTGTCTGGAAAGGTCACCATACCAGCAGGAAGCACCGAAGCAGCCGTACGCGTTCGGGCATATGCCGACGGCGTGTATGAGGGTCTGGAGACATTCCAAATGCGTATCAGCAACCCGCAGGGCGCGGTCATCGGAACCAGCACAGCTATGGCAACGATTGAAAGCATTGACTCGCCACCGCGGGTGTCGGTGGCCAACACCAGCATCGAGGAAGGGGAGGACGCGCAGTTCGCAGTTCGACTCACCCGCAGAAGCGAGCGGGGAACCAGAGTTACATACGCCACCAGTGACGGCACGGCCAAGGCGGGTACCGACTACACAGCCCAGTCGGGAACACTGACGTTTGGCCCGACTGAGACTCTCAAGATTGTCTCGGTTCCCACCTCGGAAAACAGCACCATGGAAGACGACAGGACGTTCAATTTCACATTGAGCAACCCCCAACACGCCGACATAGCCGATGGCGGCGGATCGGCCTTCGGACGCATCATCGACGACGACTGTGTCGATCTGTCGGCGGCCGATTTTGCTCCGCCGACGTTGGCGATTGCGTCGGCCAGCGCGAACGAGGGCGATGAGATGTCGTTCGAGGTGTCGGTGAGCAAGCCGTTCTGTAGCGATGTGGCCTCGGCGGTGTCGGTGTCGGTGGCGCTGGGCGACGCGAGCTCGGGCGATGTGAACACGCCGTCGGGGGTGGTGGGCTTCAAGGCCGGTGAGACCAAGGCGGAGTTTTCGGGGGTGACCACTTTTGAAGACAGCCTCGACGAGGAAAACGAGACGGTGGTGGCCACTGCCTCGTGGCATCCGTCGCTCAACGTAGGGGCGGCCTATTCGGCCACCACGGTGTCGGCCACCGGGACCATCGTGGACGACGACGACCCGCCGGCGCTGGAGGTCCTCAACGCCACCGCGGCCGAGGCTGGCGAGTTGCTGTTCATCGTGAGGCTCGACGCGCCCAGCGGCAAGCGGGTCACCGTGGACTATGAAACCCCCCGGGGAGTGGGCACCGCCGATACCGGCGACGACTACACCGCGGTGTCGGGCACGCTCACCTTCGAGCCCGGCCAGACCACCAAGCAGGTGGTGGTGCAGTCTTTGGCCGACGCCCTCGACGAGCACGACGAGACCTTCCAGCTCAAGCTCTCCAACCCCACAAACGCCACCATCAAAGACGCCATCGCGATGGGCACCATCGAAGACGACGACCCCCTGCCGGTGGTCTCGATCGCCGACAAGGCAGCCGACGAGGACGACAGGCGGCTGCAACTGACCATCACCCTCTCCGCCGTGAGCGGACGCGACGTGACCGTGGTCTACACCACCGCCGACGACACCGACGACTCCGATGGCGACAACAAGGCCACCGCCGGCGACGACTACACCGCCAAGACCGCCAAGGCCACCATCTCCAAGGGCAACAGAACCACCACCATCGAGATCACCGTGGCCGCCGACAACACCCCCGAACCCAACGAGACCTTCCTGGTGAAACTCCTAACCTCCAGCCCCGACAACACCCTAAAAACCACCCACGCCACCATCCACGCCGATGACCACACCGCCACCGCCACCATCACCAACGACGACTAACCCCCACCCCTGACAACTACTCCCCTGGGCGGCTCGCCGCCGCACGGCGCGGCGCGGCCACCAGCGCGGCGGGTAGTTGTCCGGCATGGTGGTCCGCAAGATCAATCGGGAGGTGCCGCACCCGTCGCTTTGAACTTGTGCGGATGGTAGGCTGCTGGTATGTCCGAATCCGCCACCGCGTCTGTCGCAGCCTGGGTGGAGTCCCTCCCGCACGGCACATGGTTCCTCAGCAGCCATGTCCCAGGCGAGGCTTCTGTAGTGCATCCCGCACTGTCGTCGCTGTGCAAGAAGAGGCGTTTCGACCTGGCCAGGGTCACGCGCGGCCTGTACTGGCGCGGCATGCCTGACGGCGACGTGCTGTACGGCAGAGGTCCGTTCCGACTGGCGCGCGGCGCACTTCTCTATGCAGGGGCAGGCGCGGGGCTGGGCGCTTGGAGCGCTCTGAACCGGCTCGGCTGGACGGACCAATGCGATGCCAAGATAACCGTGTCGGTTTTGAGGAAACGGCTGACTCCTTGGCACCCCTCCATAAGGTTCTATGTGAACCGCAACAGCAGGCGCGAGCGCTTGAACTGGGCGGAGGTCACCGTGCTGGAAGCACTGACCAGGATCGACTTCACGGAGGAGCCGTGGTTGGACTGCATGGAGAAGCTCCGCTCTGGTGTCTCGGCTAGCAGACTCGGGTGGGGGCTTCCCATCCGGCCCGAGGCTCTGCGATGGGCGGGCGAGACGGAGACAGGCTGTCCCGACGATCTGCGCTATCTGCTGGACGATATAGCGAGATCGCTGCCGGAAACCGCCTGATGGACTTTCCCGCTGATTTGCCTGGCATTCCGGCACTGAAACCCCAACAGCCGGGTTTGCCTGGTTCGCATCTCGATGCACCTGGTTTGGCAGGCAGGCCCGACGAATTCAGCGATGTGGCCCACAGGGCAAGCATGGCGCTGGGTATCCCGCTGGAGTCCGTGGTCCGCGATTATTGGCTGACGACATGCTTGCACGGTGTTGCCAACAGCGAGACAGGCGGCATAGCCCAGCGGGGCGACACTGGCGAGATGCTCGCCAGGTACGCATTCGCAGGGGGCACCTCCCTGGTCTCGGCATGGGGCATCACCGAGAGGTACTCCGAGGATTTGGACTTGCTGGCCCTGGGATCGGAACACCTGTCGGGGAGTGCCGTGCAGCGCGTCTTGTCACTTCCTAGCAAGTGGGCTACCGCCGCCATAGGCGCGTCCGACGATGATGTCGTCAACAAGCACATGGGAGACATGGGATTTCGACGAACCCTGTTCGCCCTAGGCGGCCAAGCGGAGTTCTTGAAGATGGAAACCACCGTTGAGACCAACGACGAGAGGATCTGGGATGTCTCCACAGCGAGCTCCCTGATGGGGAGGTTCGCCAGCGATGAGCAGCGGAGCACCTATCCCGAGCTGGGCGGTTTCGAGATGCCGTGTATCGTCCCCGGCTACACGGCCGCCAACAAGTTCGACGCGTTGCACCGCCGAGCGGTAACGAGGGACTTCCGCGGGCTGACCGTGCGTGGGCGCGACCTGTACGACCTCGCACAGATCGCGCAGTCGGACCACGCTGAGGCGGCGAGCGGCATGGTGCCAGAGATGGCCGAGAGGGCATCGCTCTCCCCTGGGCGGAGGGACGACGTGCCGCGCCCACGAGGGGGGTATGCCAACAGCCCTGCGTTCGATCCCCGAACCGAGGCCGGCAGAGCGCTCGAAGCCGGATACGAGCAGACCGTCGAGGAACTGGTGTGGGGGCAGGCACCGCCTTTCGGCGAAGCCGCTGAATTAGCCCAACGCCTAGACGACACCTCCTAGAGCTACCACCAGCGCGGCGCATAATCGCCCACACCGCCACCGCCACCATCACAAACGACGACTAACCCCCCGCTTCACCTTGGCGCGGCGCGGCAGGCTGAGCTCCCAAACCTGTGGGATCAACTGCCTGAGCACCGATGCCCGTCTGTTCCGCCGCTCCGCTGGGCGCGTCGAGAAGCACGCTGCCTTGAAAGGCGCCTGACAGCCCTTTCAACAGTGTCCGAACACTCGTCGGCACGCCTGCTCAACCGCTTCAGCATCTTTTCGAGCTGCGGTACTTGGTATTGGACAGGCAGAGCGTTCATGGTCTGCTCGGCAGCTGGCACTATCCCCGCCGCCATTTCCATTGCCCTATCCAGCGTGGACTGGTGGTTTGCGACGAGATAAGCGGACAGCGTCGACAGCGAGTCATCGGCATGGGAGCGGACCACCGTGTGGTCCCGCCCGAAGCGCATCGCCATCTCATAGCCGCCTATTCTCCGATTCGCTCCGGGCAGCACAGAGCCAAGATCGTAAAGAGGGGCAAGGCTCACTCCGCTCGGGCGAAGAATGACGCTGTAGTTGCGGGCGTGGGCATCTCGGTTCACTATCAGCCAGCAGTACAGGATTGCATCCCTAAATGACTCGATCTCTCGTTCTGGGTCGCGGCAGTTCGCTCTGATTGCGTCACCTATTTGCGATATGCCTGGACCGCCGTGGGCCTCATACTTGTCTTGAGGCTGCCGCCCCAACGCTTGGCACATGTCCTCTTGATGGACCCGCAACCACACGCCGTCGGATTTTCGCCTGTCGTATCTGGAGATCACACAGACATTCGTCTCATCGAATGTCGCCATCTCTGATTCAGCGGCACTCATCCCCAGCCGTCTCGCCAACTCCAAGCAGACATGCTCCACTATCGCCGAGGCCTGCTGGGTGAGCGGAGACGGTTTGAGGATGTGGGTGGTGGGGACAGAACCGTATGGGCGCGCCCATCTGCCGTCACTCAGTCTGTGCAGCGCTGTCTTGGCCTGGTATCCGCCCAGGCTGAAATACTTTTCCTCGTCATCGGGCATCCAATAGCTCAGGTCGGATGCCATCTGCCGGACTTCGCTGGCCACCTCTTCGTCCGATATCGCCGTGAGCCCGCCAGGAAGTTCCAAGAGTTCGGCTTCCTGCCCCTCGGGCACAATTTGGACCGCTCCGGCGCAGTCTCGCCCCACTTTTGTCGACAGCAATGCCAACGGTGTTGGCGGCGACACTCCTTCGTTCGCGTACCACCGTGAGAGCACACGGGGGTTGTCGGGCAGCAGTCCTCCCAGCCATCGCATTGTCCTATCGGTATTGAATTCGGCCTCCGATAGGGGCAGCGATAGTGACAGAGGCACAGCATCGGTTTGGGACATGTGCTCGTCCGCGTAGCGGAGACTGCCGTTGCCGCGGCGATCAGGGGTTATCGTGGCGACGATTCTGCCGCCCAACAGCACCGAAATAGGCGATGTGCTCACAGAGAGCTCCTTGGCGGTCGCACGAACTGGAATTTCACCTCTAGGGCGCGCACCACCTTCATCAGATTGCCGATCTCCCCTCCGACGTGGCCTCGTTCGGCATAGCTCACCCAGCGGCGGGAGACACCTGCCTTTTCGGCAAGGTCTCCCTGCGTAAGGCCTGCCCGGCGCCTGAGGCGCCTAATCTCGTGGCCGAGGTTCGCCACAGTGTCGAATGCGATAAAGATCTCATCCATGCCGCCCCCAGGAATGTGATGGCACTGTAACACTAGCAGACTGTTACGGTTCTATAACATTCACTTTTGGGTCACGGCAGCAGAACACCTCAGGCTGGGATGGTAGGCGACCCCATGCACGCGATGGCCCTCAATAGTAGCAGGGGGAAACCACACCTGGTGGTAGGCGCAAGCCAATGGCCTTGCACTGCAACTGGCCCACTCGCCGAAAACCTTCGCTGGGCTGCCGACCTTACCTGGATGGTGATTTATGCGGCTTTTGGTTGAGGCCATACGATATTGCCATGCTTACGCAGTTGGTCTCACAGGTTTGGGGGCTCGGCCTGGCGGGCCGTGGCGGGGTGAAGCGAGTGGCCGTCGTGTCGGTGGTCGGGTTTGCTTTGTTGGTTTCGGGGTGCGGGTCGAGCAGCGACAGCGGGGGTTCTGAGCCTTCGCCTGCGGCTGTGGAGTCTTCGCCTGAGGCTGTGGATGCTTCTGACTCGGGTGTCGGCGGTGACGGTGGGGGCGAAGTGTCCGAGGGCGAAGTGTCCGGGGGCGAGGAGGCGCCAGAGCCTGTGGCGACAGCGGCGCCTGCTGCTCCGGCTCCTTTGGGTCCGCCTCATACCGCGGAGTTGCCGTGGGGTGATTTCGCGTTGGCTGAGCGGATAGCGGCGAAGCTGGCTGATGGCCAGCAGTTGAACTTCGTGTTGTCGGCCAACGCCACCGGCGCGGGGGGATCGGGCGAGGTGATGGGCTTGGGCTGGGAGCAGGCTGCCGGGGGGTTCGGCGCTGACATCAATCCCCGGGTGATCGGTCCCAACAGCGCTGATCGGGCGGCGCAGATCGAGACCATCGACTCTTTGATCGGTTCGGGCAGCATCGACTGTTTGGCCGTTGAGGTGGACGACCCCGCGGCGTTCGTCGAGGTGATCGACCGGGCTGTTGATGCGGGTATCCCCACGTTCACTGTGGGCGGCGACAGCGCCGACTCCAAGCGGTTCGCGTTCTACGGGCTCGACGACCGGGCCGCGGGCAAGCTCGTGGGCGCCGTCGCCGGCGAGTGGGCCGCCGAGCGGCGGATCTTGATGCGGAAGGCCGCGGTGCTCACCGCCAATGTCGACGACCCCCGCTACCAGGCCCGGATGCAGGGCTTCGTGGAGGGCCTGTTGGAGATCCACTCGGGCATCGAGTTCATCAACGGGCCCGACATGGGCATCGAGTCGCTGGGCTTTGACCCCGACGAGGTGTACGCCGCCACCGAGGCCTGGGTGCTGGCCAACCCCGACGCCGACATGATCTTCCACACCGACCAGGGCATGGCCCAACTCGCCCGCGTGATCGCCGACCAGTTGCTGTACGGCGACATGTACACCTCGGGGTTCCACATGAACGAGGACATGGCCAACTACCTGCGCGACGGCGTCGTGGTCGCCGCAGTAGCCCAAGGCCTGTCCAACCAGGCCAACAGCGCCGGGGCGGCCTGCGGCCAGTTCCTCCTACAAGGCGCCCACGAAACAGGCCACGTCGTGCAAGAACCGCTCATCGCCACAGAAAGCAACGTCGACACCGTCGACTGGACACAGCCCGAAAACCAATAACCGCCCGAGGAGGACCAAACCCTTGGCCGACACCTCGCGGCGCCGCCGCGACCAACTGGGTGGAGCCATCAGCCTCTGGGTAGTGCTGATGGTGCCGGTGGCCGCGTTCGCCGCGGTGGTAGCCATGGCCGGCCCCCAGCGCATGGCAGCCGAGTCGTCCATGAACGAAGCCGCCGACGACCTAGCCACCCTGGCCGTAGCGCTACGCGACGGACGGGGTAATCCTAAAGAAGAGATTAAGGGTTTTCTGCCTGCTTGCCCGAGGGATCCCGGCTTGGGTCCCGATTTGAATCCGACGGAACAGGAAGAACTCCAAAAGGAACTCGAAGCAGTCTGCAACCTGTTGCTGGGCGACGACGCGAACGAAGTCGAAGGCTATCTGCATAGAGATTTGGGGTATCTGGGCATCAACACCGACTCCTGGGAGGGCTTCTACACAAACTCGATCTTTGAAGACCGCGTCTCCAACGACCCGGATACTCCCGAGGACGAATCCATCCCCAAACCCTGCTTCTTTGCTGATGATCTGCTGACCCGAGACGCGGTGTACGTGGCGCTGGCTGCCGACTGGGAAGACGCCGGCTGGGCCGCGGCCCAAGCCTGGCCCAACGGGGTGCGCATGGGCGAAGAGTTGGTGGCCCGGCTCAACCAGCGCGGCTCGATAACAGGTCGAGATCGATGTGTTCCCGACCGTTTGAATCCGCCGCCGCAGGATCCGGGCGATCCGAACTACACCCCCCCGCCCCGCACCGCCTTCTCCGACTAAGCCGCGACGATGCCCGAAGAAGAGCAGGCCCAGGCTGAGCACCGCGAGCCGGGGGTTCGGGGTGGTTGGGGGGAGCGGGGGGCGTCGCCGTTGGAGTTGGTGTTGTTGGCGGTGCCGTTGGTGTTGCTGGTGGTGTTTGTGTTGTGGGCCGGTCGGGGCGGCCGGGCTGGTTTGGTGTCGGATTTGGCCGCCGGGGAGGCCGCGGTGGTGGCGTCGCTGTGCTGTGAAGACGGCGATGATCCTGCTGCGGCGGAGGAGCGTAATCAGGTGGTGGCCGATGTGTTGTCGGCTCGGCCCGGTCTGGGGTTCTTGTGCATCGGCGGTCCCCGGCCTGCTGCGCTGGACGATGACGAGAAGTTTGTGGATGAGGCGTGGTTGGAGAGCTTCGACCCCGAAGTCCGCGGTGCGACCCGGGGGGTGGGCGCCGTCGGGGTGCGCTTCGAATGCGAGACCGACGGGGCGGTGGCGCCGCTGCGAGGCCTGTTCCCCACCGTGAGCTTCTTCGGCCAAGCCGCCGAGGTAGTAGCCATCCCACCCCGCCCGATCCTGGAGGTGGGCGAGAGCAGCGAGGATGAGGGGGATGCGGGCGATCCCGACGCCAAGAAAGTCAAGTTCCTGATCGAGTTCACCGGGCCGGCCGCCCAGAACGTGAACATCGTCTACTGGACCGCTGACGATCCCAACCCCGCCACCCACGAGGCCACCGCCGGCACCGATGCCGATAGCGACGGCGAGGTCGATGGCAATGGCGATTACTTGGCCATCTTGGAGGGGTCGCCGCAGGGCATTACGACGATCGCCGAGGGGCAGGTCTCTGCGGTTGTCCAGGTGACCGTCAAAGGCGACGATGCGTACGAGCACGACGAGACCTTCCTGCTGCATTGGTACATGGTGCCCGCCGATCCGTGCGACGCCGACGTGCCCCAGTTGTCGAACCCGTATGTGGACCCGCACAACCCGGACCCCGGCCCCGCTTGCAAACTGGTCGGCGACGAGCTTGTGACCGTCGGGGGCTACGACCCGAAGCGCTGGTGGAGGGCCAAGCCGGCGGTCGGCACCATCACCAACGACGACGATCCCCCCACCCTGGTGGTGGACCCTGCCAGCGCCGAGGAGGGCGACCCGATGACCTTCGATGTCCGTCTCCAAGGGTCCACTGAAGTCGAAGTCGAGGTCACCGTCGAGACCCGGGACCATGGCACCGGCGTCGGCAAAGCCAAATCCGGCGTCGACTACACACCCATCGACTCCACCTCGCCCAACCGCGACATCACCTTCCCCCCTGGCACCACCACACAAAACGTCACCGTCCCCACCATCGAGAACACGACCGGCGAGCAGGACAAGACCTTCGAGCTCAGGGCCACCGCCGATGACCACGCCAGAACGAACCCGCCCAATATCGAAAACGGGAAGCACGTCGCCATCGGTGTGGGCACCATCAAAGACGACGAGCCGAAGATCCGCATTGAGGTCGGTGCCGGCGCCTCCGTCCGGGAAGGCGAATCCTTGTTGGTCGAAGTCAAACTCGACAGGCCGCCGACTGACCTGGTCTGGGTCCACTACAGAGTTGTTCCCAGCGGCACCCATCCGGCCACGCCGCCGAGCATGCCAAACAGCGACTACACGGTTGGAGGACTCGGCCCGACGGGCAGGCTCGAATTCAAAGTCGGCGATCCGACGACCCAGACCATCTCGGTCAGCACCAGAGCCGATGCGGTCGACGAGAACGACGAGACCTTCACTGTCGAGCTCGAAAACCCCAGCACGAACTCCCTTATCGTCGTCTCCTCGGTCGAGGTCACCATCTTGGACCAAGACAATCCTCCGAAGCTGGAGATCGCCGGCCCGGCCAACCTGGTGGAAGAGGGCCAGGTGGCGGAGTTCACCGCCACGCTGATCGGGGCCACCATCTTCAACGTCGAGTTCGATGTCGAAACCCGCGACGGCACTGGCCCTAACGGCGCGGTGCAGCCCGGCGACTACACGCAGGTGCCCACCACCCGCATAACGATCCCCGCCGGGCAGTCAGCGATCCCCATCCTGGTCCAGACTTCAAGCGACGAGAACGAGGAAGTCGTAGAGGACTTCCACCTGGATGTGGACGTGAGCACCCTGCACAACGCCGACCCCGCTCGCGATCCCCTCACCGCCAGCGCCTCCATCCGCGATGCCACCCGCCGCGTGGTGTACGTCTCCAACAGCCCGACAGAAGAGGAGGGTGAAGACCTGGTGTTCACCATCACCCTCGACAACCGCAGCCTCGGCCCCATAACCGAAGATGTGACCATCAACTACGAGGTGGTCCCGTGCAACACCTGCCCCTCTTCTAACCCCGCCATCGCGGACGTCGACTACCGCCGCGGCAACCCGCACACCCCGATGGGCTCGGTGACATTCAAGCCTGGCGAGGCCTTGACGCAGAACGTCGAGGTGGAAACCCTGCTCGACAGGCTCGTCGAGACCGACGAGACGCTGCTCCTCAAACTCTCCAGCACGAACGTCCGGCCTCCTGATGGGTTCAAGTGCGAACCGTGCGATGGCACCGGCACCATTACGAACTTCACCCTGCCCGAGCTAAGCGTCAACAACCCCAGCGCCAAGGAGGGGGATGACCTCGGGTTCACCGTCACGCTGTCGCCAGCGAGCAAGTCGGACACCAGCTTCGACGTACGCACTTATGCGCTGACGGCCAGCGCCGGCGTCGGAGACTGCGCCGACGGCGGAGACTACCTCAGCGATTTCGAGAGCCCCTCCCCAGGCCGCAGGGTCACCATCGACGCCGGCGAGACCACGGCCAGCATCCCGATCCCGACGTGCTCCGACGCCGACGCGGATTTCCGCGAGACCCTCCAGCTTCGGATCTCCGACCCCGATTTCGCCTCCATCGACAAAGGCATCGGCACCGGCACGATCGAAGACGTCTTGCCCATGGTGCTGTCCGTCGACAACGCCAATGCGGTGGCCGGCGACGTTATGGGCTTCGTTGTCGGGCTTACCCGCCCGGCCGCCGCGAATTTCACGGTGTACTACTCCACCAAGCCCTACACCGGCAGGCCAGACATAGCCATGCCCTCCGCCAAGGGCGACGGCGGCGACTACAGCAACGCCAACGAGGAGAGCCGGGGCGATTCAGCACGGGGCGAGATCAATTTCAAAGCCGGCGAGTTGAGCATGATCGCCAAGGTCGAGACGTGGCCCGACAACGAGCTGTACGAAGAGGTGTTCCAGCTAAACATAGAGCTGGGCGAAGGGGCCGGCCAGGCCCGCGTCGTGCTCGGCAAAGCCACCGCGGTGGGCAGGATCACCCCGCGCCACAGCATCTTGGACATCGCCAACGCCGAGGCCGTCGAGGGCAAAGACGTGGAGTTCATTGTGACCCGCCGGGGCCGCACCGACCAGCGCTCCACGGTGAACTTTTCCACCTCGCGGCTGGCCACCGCGGCCCGCCCCGCCAAGGGCGGGTTTGAGCGTTGCACGGACTGCGATTACTACACGCCGTCGGAAACCCAGCTGGTGTTCGCCCCGGACCAGACCGAGAGGACCATCTCCGTGGGCACCCGCGTAGACACCGACGACGAGTGGCCCTTTGAGCAGTTCCTGGTGAGGCTGCACAACCCGGTGAACGCCGGTTTGGGGGCGTCGGCGGCGGTGGGCACCATCAACGAGGAGTGCGCCGATGCCGCCGACTCGTCTTCGAAGAAGCCGGTGGCCACCGGCAAAGACCAGATCGTGGGCGAGGGGGCCGGCCGGGCCACGGTGGTGTTCGAGTTCCGCCCCGCGGTGTGCCCGGCGACACCGCCGCCGACGGTGGGCTACACCATCGGCGCCCCCGGAGCCGGCGCCGCCGCCACCGTGGGGGCCGACTACACCGCGGCCTCATCCGGCACGGCGCGGGTTGAGGGGTACCGCGTCTTCATCGACGTGGCGGTGCTCGACGACGCCCTCGACGAGGACGACGAGGCGCTCGAGGTGGCCATCACCGGCTGGGATTCGGGGCAAGCGGCCCGCTGGACCGACGCCGATGTGCAGAAAAAAGCGCTGCTCACCATCCAAGACGACGACGCCGAGCCCGAGGTGAGCGTGTACGACTCGTCGGCGGTGGAGGGCGGATTGGTGCGGTTCTCGGTGCGCCTGGACCGGCCCAGCGGACGCACGGTGACGGTCCCCTACTCCACCCATCCGCTGACCGCCACCGAGGGCGTGGACTACGACGCCCCGACGGGGGGCACCCTGGTTTTCGAGGCGGGCGACACCGAGGAGTTCGCCGCAGTCGTCGCCCTCACCGACACCAACAGCGGAGAGGGCGACGAGCAGTTCCAGCTACGGCTGGGCACCCCGGTCAACGCCGGCATAGACGTCGGCACCGCCATCGGCACCATCGTCGACCGCACCCAGCCGGGCCTGTCGATCACGTCGAACTACGAGACCACCGGGACCAAGGCGTCGGAGGGCGGCTGGGAGGTGTTCACCGTCTCTTTGGACGAGGCCAGCACCGATGAGGTGAGCGTCGAGTACGCCACCGTCGGGCTCTCCGGCGACGGCGCGGCCACCGCGGGCACCGACTTCACCGCCGCGACGGGCACGATCACCTTCGCGGCGAACGACAACACCCCGCAGACCTTCAGGGTAGAAATCCTCCGCGACAACGTTCCCGAGGACGATGAGCGGTTGCAGGCAAGGCTGTTGCGTCCCGTCAACGCGGTGATCGGCGACGGGGTGGCGGCGACGGTGATTGCGGGCCAGTGCGCCGATCCGGCCAACGCGGCCCACCCGCCGCCGACACTGAGCGTGGCCGGAGCGTCGATCGACGAGGGCCACCGGACGGGGACGATGGCCTTCGCGCTGGCCGTCGACCGGCCTTTGTGCTCTGAGGCGGCGATCAGCGTCTCGCGCACCCACATCACCACCAGCGCCGCTGACTTCGCCGGGAACCCCGCGGCGGCGGTGTTCCCCGCGGGGGTGACCTCGGCGGTGTACCAGGGCATCGTGGTGGCCGACGACGACCTCGACGAAGCAGACGAGACGTTCGGGGTCGCCGTCTCCTGGGCCGCGGGGCCGCAGACCTGGCAGGACGCGGCGGCGGCCACCGCGACGGGCACCATCATCGACGACGACGAAACAGCGGAAATCTCCATCGCCGGCGCTTCCGGCATCGAGGGCGCCACCCTCAGCTTCCCGGTGACGCTCGACCGGGTGGCCCCCGGGGACGTGACGGTGGAATACGCGGCGGAACGACACAACGCAGCGGCCTATCCCGCCGAGCCGGGGGCGGACTTCGAGGAGGTGTCGGGCACGCTTACCATCGCGGCGGGCACCATCAGCGGGGCCGTGGAGGTGCCCGCCCTGCGAGACGACGTCGACGGCGAGCCCGACGAGACGTTCCTGGTGCGGCTGAGCCGCCCGAACCGGTACGCCCAGATCAGCGTGGGCACCGCGGCGGGCACCATCATCGACGTGCCCACCCCGAAGATCTCGGTGGCCGACGCCGAGGCCGACGAGGGGCAGATCCTGGAGTTCGAGGTGACGTTGGACACCGAGGGCGCCGAGCCGGTCAAGGTGGAGTTCAAAACCGTCGAGCTCTCCGGCGACGGCGCCGCCACCTCGGGCGACGACTACCTGCCCACCTCGGGCACGCTCACCTTCGCCCCCGGCGAGACCCTCAAAACGGTGCAGGTGGCCGCGCTGGCCGACAACAAGCACCTCGAGGGCGACGAGAGCCTCGAGCTCAAGCTGTCGAACCCGGCCGGCGCCGACCTCGACGACGAGATCGGCGTCGGCGTGATCCGCAACCTCGGCGAGCCAGAGATCTCGGTGGCCGACAGCCGCGCCGAGGAGGGCCAAAGCGTGGTGTTCAAGATAACGCTGAACAACCGGGGAAGCCGCGACATCACCGTGGGCTACGCCGCCGAGTCGCGCCGCACCGCCGGCGACGTGGCCGCCACCGAAGGAGACGACTACAACGCGGTCACCGGGACGGCCACCATTTCGGCGGGCGACACTGAGGCCACCGTGGCGGTGGCCACCGTCGACGACCGCGTCGACGAGTACGACGAGGTGTTCGCGCTCACGCTCACGCTCACCGCCCCCGACTACGGCACCCTGGCCGACGCCAACGCGACGGGCACCATCGAGGACAACGACGACGAGCCCGCCATCACCATCGCCGACACCGCGGAGGCCGAGGACGCCGGAACCCTGGATGTGACCGTGGCGCTGGACGCGCCCAGCGGACGCACCGTCGCCGTGGACTACGCCTTCACCGCCGGCACCGCCACCGAGGGCACCGACTACCAAGCGGTGACGGGCGGTGAGCTGGCCGGGACGGTGGCCATCCCCGCCGGGCGCCGCTCGGCTGTGCTGTCGGTCGCGCTGATCGACGACGAACTCGCCGAGGGCGCCGAGACGCTCACCCTGTCGCTGTCGAACCCGCGAAACGCCACTTTGGCCGCCAGCACCGCCACGCTCACCATCCTCGACGACGAGGGCCTGCCCACCGCCTACCTCGACCCCGACCTCACCGGGTCGCCCGAGGGCCAGCCCACCGAGATCGCGCTGCGCCTCAGCGGGCCCAGCGAGCAAGAAGTGACCGTGGACTACCGCACCAGCGGCGGCACTGCCACGCCCGGCGCCGACTACACCGCGGTGCCGCTCACCACCGCCACCTTTGCCGTCGGCGAGACCCTCAAAACCCTGTCTACCCCCACCGTCGACGACGACGATGAGGAGGATGACGAGACCGTCGGCTGGGAGATCAGCAACCCGACCAACGCGCAGCTCGCCCAGACCACCGGGACGTCGCTGATCATCGACGACGACGGCGAGCCCCGGATCAGGGTGGACGACGCCCGCGCCACCGAGGGCGGGCAGGCCGCGTTCACCATCAGGCTGTCGGCCCCCTCAGACGAAGAGGTCACCGTGGCCTACCGAACCCAGGCCGACGCGTTCGCCGGCGCCGCCGCGGCCACCCCCGACCAGGACTTCACCAGCACCTCGGGCACCGCCACCATCGCCGCCGGAACCCAAACCGCAACAGTGCCGGTCACGCTGCCCGACGACTCCCTCGACGAGGGCATCGAGACGTTCTGGCTGCGCCTCGACGCCGACACCGCCAGCGGCGCCGACGTGGCCGACGCGGTGGCCATCGGCACCATCGACGACAACGACCCCCCACCCACCCTCTCCATCGCAAACGCGGCGGCCGTCGAGGGCGACCCCGTGCAGTTCGCCGTGACCCTCAGCGCCCCCAGCGGACGCACGGTCAAAGTCCGATACGCCCCCCAGCGCCACGACAAGGGCGACCCCGACCGGGAGGCCACGCCCGTCGACGACTACGACCCCGCGGCCAAAGTCCTCGTCATCCCCGCCGGCACCACCACCGCGGTCGCCGAGGTCCAAGCCCGAGAAGACCAGATCACCGAATACCGGGAGACGTTCCTGGTCCGCCTCTACAACCCCGACCACGCCACCATCGCCGTCGCCACCGCCACCGGGACCATCATCGACAAGACCGGCCTGCCCCAGGCCTCCATCGCAAACGCCCAAACCGCCGAGGGCAACGGCACGATATCGGTGCCCGTCACCCTCAGCCACGCCAGCGCCCAGACCGTCACCTTCGCCTACACCACCCAAACCACCGCAACCGACGAGGAAGGCCACGCCAAGCCCGGCGACGACTACACCACCGCATCAGGCACCCTCACCATCGACCCCGGCGAAACCACCGCCACCATCGACGTCGCCATCGCCGACGACGACACCGTCGAACCCGACGAGACCTTCGCCATCCAGCTCCGCAACCCCCAGCAAGCCACCCTCATCGAAGACCGGGCCACCGCCACCATCATCGACGACGACGGCCTCCCCCGCCTCTCCATCACCAGCGCCCAAGCCGCCGAAGACGACGGCTCGATAACCCTCAACGTCGCGCTCAGCCACCCCAGCACCGACCCGGTCACCGTGCAGTACAACACCTTCGACAACACCGCCACCCAGCGCCGCGACTACACCCCCACAACCGGCACCCTCACCATCGACGCCGGCAACACCGCCGCCACCATCAGCGTGCCCATCACCGACGACCTCATCGACGAGAACCCCGAGACCATCACCGTCCGCCTCACCAACCCCACCAAAGCCACCGTGCTCCGAACCGCCGCCGCCGCCACCGCCACCATCCAAGACGACGACCCCGCCCCCACCATCCGCCTCCTGCCCGCCACCGCCGAAGAAGGCCAACCCCTCCAATTCACCGCCCTCCTCGACGCCCCCTCAGGACTCACCGTCGACACCGACTACACCACCCAAACCACCGGAACCGGCGCCGGCCACGCCACCCCCAACGCCGACTACACCCCTACCCGAGGCACCATCACAATCCCCCCCGGCGAAACCACCGCCACCATTTCCGTCGCCACCCTCACCGACACCCGAACCGAAATCCCCGAAACCCTCCAACTCGCCCTCACCAATCCCCAAAACACCACCCTGCACCCCACCGGCCACACCGCTGTCGGCACCATCAACAACAACCCGCCCCCCACCATCACCGTCAACGACGCATCCGCCCTCGAAGGCAGCCCCGTCAGATTCACCCTCCAACTCGACAAACCAGCCACCAGCGACGTGGAAGTTGAGTTCCACTTCATCAGCGTTACCGCAAGCGGTGCCCGTCCGGGGATCAGGCCGTCTGATCGCCGGTATTTCCAGTTCTTTCCGAACTACCCGAGTACCCCGCCCCCTCCGCGCGACCCGCCCTATCCGCTGTGGGCGGTTATCCCTGCCGGGCAGACTCAAACGACGGTGACCGTTCCCACCGGTCCCGCACTGGGCGCCACCCTGGGAGACTTGACGTTCTTGTTGCGTCTTGTGCGGGTCACCGAGGGCTTCGCGGTGATCGGCGATGCCACTGCGGTGGGCACCATCTTGCAGACTGCTCTGGCGCCTTCTTTGTCGGTGGACGATCCTCAAGCCGCCGAGGGTGCTGCGGCCACCTTCACGGTGACCTTGACCCGGGATGAGAACACGGCCGACACCGCGGTCAGCGTCGCGTACCGCACAGAGGCCCTGACCGCCGCCGAGGGCACCGACTACACCGCCGCGACGGGCCGGCTGAGCTTTCCGGCCTCTGAGAACACCCAGGAGCTCACCGTGTCGGTTCCCACCGTGGACGACAAGCTCTCCGAAGACCCCGAAACGTTCCAATTGGTGCTCCACAGCCTCCAGGGCAAGGCGCAAATTACAGACCGCGCCGGGACGGCCACCATCCTCGACAACGACTCCGAGCCCACCTTGTCTATCGGCGCCGCCGAGGCCGACGAGGGCACCCCCCTGGAGTTCGCCGCCACCCTCAACTCCCCCAGCGGGCGGCGCATCACCGCCGACTACCGCACCCGCGGCGTCACCGCCGCCGACGGCGTCGACTACCTGACCACCGCCGGCACCGTCACATTCCCCCCCGGCACCACCCGACAAACCATCACCGTGGCCACCCTGCCCGACAGCCTCGTAGAAGACGACGAGACCCTTGAAGTGGTCCTCAGCAACTTCGTTGGGGCAGTCCCCGGCGGCAACGGTGCCGGAACCATCATCGACGCCACAAACCCCGCCATACGAGTGGCCGACGCCTCCGCCCAAGAAGGCGACCCCCTCGAGTTCGTCGTCACCCTCAACCGCCAACACGACACCGCCGTGACCGTGGCCTACGCCACCGCCGGCAGCGGTGCCAACCCCGCCACCGCCAACAGCGACTACACTCCGGCCACCGGCACCGTCGCGTTCCCGCCCGGCACCACCCGCCAAACCGTCTCGGTGGCCACCCTCACCGACCAAAACGACGAAAACGACGAAACCCTCACCCTCACCCTCTCCAACCCGACCGGCACCGCCAGAATCCTCGACGGCACCGCCACCGGAACCATCCAAAACGCAGCCTTGCCCACCATCTCAGTTCAAGACGCGACCGGCAGGGAACGTGGTCTACGGGGGCCCGCAACGTACATCGCGCTCACGGTGAGTCTGAGCTACCCCACCAGCCAAATCGTCACCGTCGACTGGGCCACCGCCGACGGCACCGCCACCGGCGCCGAAAGTCTGCCTGAACCGAGATCTCTGGCTTATCCGATTCCTGAAGGATGGAACGAGGTCGACTACAAGGAAGACTCCGGTACCGTTACGTTTCCGGCCGGTACAACAACTCGAACCATCCGGATCGAGATCGCCCGAGACGCTGCTCAAGAGTTTACCGAGACCTTCCACGTTGAGTTCAGCAACCCGGTCAATGCCATCGTCGACCCCGACCCCCTCCGCGCCACCGTCACCATCATCGATGCCAACCACGCTATGCGTATTCGATTCGGCCTGTACGGAAGCGCGCAGTACAGCTTTTACGAGGGGGCTGCTGCCCGATCGCGGCCAACCGCTGACGTGTATTTCTCATGGGAAGGGTGGCATGTCAGCACCGACATGGTGATAACCGCCGACTATTCGATAGAAGAGCTGCCCGCTTCCGACGCGGCGAACCGGGCAACCGCAGGGGAAGACTTTGTGGCCGAAACGGGCACGCTGACCATCAACCCCGGCCAGCAGTACGCCTCAATCCCCCTCCGCATTCTCGACGACAGCAACTTCGAGGGCACGGAACAATTCCAAGTGACGCTGTCCAATGCCGTGAATGCGGAACTTCCGTCCCATTTCGGCGTATCCGCCATTGTGACCATCCAGGACGACGAGCCCTATGTGTCCAATGTGTCGGGCCGCGTGGCGAACGAGGGCGACGACGTGGTGTTCACCGTGGAGCTCACTGCCCCCAACGGGGCGAGCTATACCGGGGCGCGCGTCAAGTACCGAACCGTGGATGGCACCGCGAAGGGCGGAACCTCGGGCTGCTCAACCTGCGACTTTGTACGCAAGACGGACACGATCACCTTCTCCAGCTCGCGCACCGCCACTGTCAGGGTGCCGACGGTGAGGGACGGCACCGCCGAGGTCCTCGAGACGTTCCAGTTGCGACTCACCGCAGACCCCGACTCACCAGTCGCTCTCGCCTTGGCCGACGACCGCGCCACTGGCACCATCAACGACACCGATGACCGGGTGGTGTCGTTGAACGTGCAGGGGGCGTCGGCCGGGTCGGGGGCCTCCCGCACGGTAGATGAGGGCGTGCTGGTGCCGGTCGAGGTGCGTCTGAACGTGCCGAGCGACGAAGATGTCACTGGCACCATCGAGTTGGTCTCCGGCACCGCCACGTTCGGCGGCAAATGCGTCACCGACTACGGCCTCGGCCTGGCTTATCACCCCTCAACCGCCTATGCGTATGTATTTGAACAGGGAATAAAAGAGCTCTCGGCATCGCAGGAGTGGACGATCTCCGCGGGCAACACCAGTTTCTCCACCAGCATCACGGTTCTCAAGGATGGAATCGACGAGCTCAACGAGGCGTTCCGAGTCCGCCTCGTCAGTGTTAACGGCGCCAAGATCGGCCCCGACTCCAGCGTGAGCATCACGATCCGAGACCTCGACGAGCAGCCGACACTGGCGATTGCCGACACCGCCGTCGTCGAGGGCGATACCGCAGTGATTGGCTTGTTCTACCAGTCGGGAAATCAATACTCCTGGGGCCAATTCTGCGCGAGCGCCTTGGGCGCGACCGTGGTTGCCACCGCCAAAGATGGGTCGGCACTGGGGGGCACCCACTACACCGCTAGTTCGGAGACGCTGGTGTACGGCCCTATGGTGTACTCGGAAAGCCTAGGTCACAGTGTTCTCACCCGTTGGGACAAATTCGAGGTGGAGACTCTTTCCGACGGCGTGTCCTCGGGCGACCGGGTTTTCGAGGTGGAGTTGAGCAATCCGCAGAACGCCATTCTCGGCCGGTCGGTTGGCCGGGTGCGGATCATCGAGGGTGACTGCGTTGATCCGACGGCGGCCGATTTTGTTCCGCCGACGTTGGGGATTGCGTCGGCCAGTGCGGATGAGGGCGAGGGTTTGCCGTTCACTGTTTCGGTGAGCAAGCCGTTCTGTAGCGATGTGGCCACGGCGGTGTCGGTGTCGGTGGCGCTGGACTCCGAGGGCTCAGACGGCGCGAGCTCGGACGACGTGAACACGCCGTCGGGGACGGTGGGCTTCAAGGCCGGTGAGACCACGGCGAAGTATTCGGGGGCGAGGAGTTTTGAGGACAGCCTCGACGAGCCCGACGAGACGGTGAAGGCCACCGCGTCGTGGCATCCGTCGCTCAACGTGGGGGCCACCTATTCGGCCTTGTCGGTGTCGGCCACCGGGACCATCTTGGACGACGATCCCGAGCCCAGCTTGGAGATCATCGACGCCACCGCGACCGAGGCTGGCGAGTTGAAGTTCATCGTCACCCTCGACGCGCCTAGCGGCAAGCAAGTCACCGTGGACTACGCCACCGCCCGGGGCGTGGGCACCGCAACGGTGGTTGACGACTACACCGCGGTGGATGGCACGCTCACCTTCGAGCCGGGCCAGACCACCAAGCAGGTAGTGGTGCAGTCGTTGGCCGACGCCCTCGACGAGCACGACGAGACCTTCCAGCTCAAGCTGGCCGACCCGACAAACGCCACCATCGACGACGCCATCGGGGTGGGCACCATCGAAGACGACGACCCCCTGCCGGTGGTGTCGATCGAGACCAGTGTGTCAGCCAAAGAGGGCGACGAGATACAACTGACCATCACCCTCTCCCCCGTGAGCGGCCGCAGCGTGACCGTGGTGTATGCCACCGCCGACGACGACAGCGAAGGTGCCAACCAGGCCATCAGTGTTTCCGACACCCCCGCCGAAATCGACTACACCGCCAAGACCGCCACCGCCACCATCCCCGCGGGCAACACCACCAGCACCATCGAGATCGAAGTGGCCGCCGACACCGACCCCGAACCTGACGAGACCTTCCTGGTGAAACTCCTCGAAGCCAACCCCGACAACAGCCTCCAAAAAACCACCCACGCCACCATCCACGCCACCGACCACACCGCCACCGCCACCATCACAAACGATGACGAATGACACCCCGCTAACCTCCACCGCCGAGGCCGTGGCGAGGCAGGTGATCGGACCCAAGAGCGGTAGGGTTTGGGAAGACCGTATGGTGCCCACTGGAAATCGCAAGAACCTCCTTGAAGCCGAGGCTGGGCCGGGAAGTGACATTGATCTGGCTGTGACAGAACCAACCCGCAAACGACGCGACGACCGGGGCGAGACTCTGGCCTTCTTGGTGATGTGGCCCGTTCTGATCGTGGCCATTCTGCTGCTGCTGGTTCACACGTTCATCGTGGTCAACGCCCAAGCCGAAGCCGAGGTAGCAGCCTCAGAAGGGCTGCGAGCAGCATGGCGCGCCGCAGCGGCAACCGACATGGGCACATCCGAAGGAACGCAGGCCATGGCCAACGCGGCCAAGGACGCCGCCGCGGAGGTAGCCGGGCAAGGCGACGGCTGGCGGTGGTGGACGCCGGGCGCCACCGAGGTGAAGAGCGACTGGTGCCACCCCCCGGGAACGCCTGCGCACCCCCTGGATCCGACCGACCCGAAGGGAAAGGCGGGCTGGGTGCAGGTGAAGGTACAGGGCGAGGTGTTCGGGCCGATGGCGGCACTGTGGCCAGGTCGGCTCGATCAGGTGTACGCCGTGGCCAACGGACCCGCAGTGCTGACCAACGCACCGGGCACGCTGGAGCTTGAAGGAGGCTACGTCGTGCCCCCCGAGGGCCATCTTACCGATTGCTGAGGCAGCATCGACTTCTACCGGTCCAGGATGCACTTCGCTTTTTCTGCCGGTACAGGAGGAGTTCCCGGCTGCTCCTGCTCTGGTTTAGACCAGACTATTGCACTCGAATCCAAGACATCGCTGAAGCGCTGGCCGACGGCTATACAACGGGTTTCGTAGACGCTGTCGACGTAACTGGCATGGCTGTTCTCGAAAATATCGTTAGCCTCGTGAGCCACTTTGGCGGCCTCGATCTCGGCGTCCACAATGCGGACGTCGTCGGGGGGTGGGCGTTCGGTGGTGTCGTCCACTATGCGTTGGACGGCCAACACCGAGAAAGCGGCCACGCCGGCGATGGCGGCCACGATCAAGAGCCATTCCAACGTCATCAGGCCGCGTTCGCGCTGGGCTGAATTGTTGGGGCGTCGGATGGGCCGCAGGCGCTTCGTCCTACTACCCACCGACACCGGTGCCGCCGGTCAAAGACGTGAACGGGGGGTAGATCAAGATGCCGGCCAGGGCCAGGGCCACGGCGGTGGCGGGCAAAACCACGATCTGGGCCCGCCGGCCCGCGGCCTCGCGCTCACGCGAGGTGCTGTCGTCCCACAGCGTCTCAGCGGCCACCAGCACGGCCTCCGACAGGCGGGTGCCGCGCTCGGCGGCCAATCCCAAAGCGGAGACCACCGGGGCCAGGCTGTGGATGCCGTATCGCTCCACGATGTCGACTAGGCCCTCCCAGGCCGGTCGGCGCTCCTGCTGGGCCGCCAGCAAGAAGCGGTGCAGCAGCCGCCAGCTTGGGCGCTTGCCCATCCGGGCGCCTACCAGCATGGCCGCCGCGGGTTCGACGCCGGCCGACACCTGCTGGGCCACCAGCACGATCCACGCCCGGATCACCTGGTCGAGCTCGTCGCGAGCCTTCTTGGCCGTGGAGCGGACACCGAGCATGGGGAGGAACCAGCCGAGCACCGTGGCGACCGCGATCACCAACACGGTGCCAACGGGGCCGCGCTCCAGCAGCAGAGCGGCAATGAGCCCGACCACGATGCCGCCCACCAGCCCGGCGAAGCGCTGCACGGAGTAGGCCTCGGGGGTGATGCCGGCCAACCGCAGGTTCTGCTCCTCGCCCTCTTTGATGGTGGGAAGCAGCTCGCGCAGAGACTCGCTGATACCGGTCTGCGACCCGGAGCGGTCGCGGGGGCGCACAAACGCGGCGACCATCAGGCCCAGACCGGCCACAAAGAGCATCCCGGCGACGACGGCTGATGTCATATCGGCTCTTTGGCCCGGTTGCGCCGCTTGGGCGGGATCAAGATGGAGTTCTCCTCGCGGACCACCGAGTGGTACACCAAAAAGAACGTCGACCCCACCAGGATTCCGGCGATGCCGACGAACACCAACTGGCCCGTCCCGCTGCTGTAGGGGTCGAAGTAGGCGGGGTTGTTGCGGTACATGAGCATCACCACGCCGCCGGCCAAGCCGAGCAGGGCGATCGTCTGGGTCCAGAGCTGGACGACCGCCTCGTTCTTGGCCCGGTGCAGATCCACCACGTCGTTGATCCGGCTGCACAGGTCGAACAGCGGGTCGGCGATGGCGCCGCCGGCGGTGACGGCCATGCGCAGCCCGGCGGCGATCTCCGGCTCCCAGACCTTGCCGGACGTGGCCAGCTCGTCCATGGCGGCCTCGAGGCCGTGAAGCTCGGCGGTGGCGGCCACCTGTTCGATGGTGTGGGATATCTCGCGGGGGGCGTGCTCGACGCTGCCCTTGAGCGAGTCGACCAGGCCCGAGCCGGCCCGGGCCAGCTCAGCCAGTTGTCGCGACCACAGGGCCCAGGCCAGGGCCTCCCGCATCTGGCGGCGGCGGCGGCGGGGCGCGGCCATGAAGGGAGGGAGCAGCAGCCCCAGTCCCCCCAACAGCAGGGACATCCCCATCAACTCGGTGGCCGTCCAGCCGAGCACCAAGCCGGCGATGGCGCCGATGATCTGGACGATCTGGACCGTGCTGAGACGGCGCTTGGTCTCGGCCCGCTCGGCCTCAGACCTCTGGGCTCTCATGCGCTTGGTCTCGGCCCGCTCGGCCTCAGACCTCTGGGCGATGCTGGCCCACCTCCGGCTCAGAGGGCCGGAGAAGATCAGCACCGCCAAGCCCACGGCAAAAAGCGCCCCGGTGGCCAGGGTCAAGACCATGGACCGGCCAGTTTCAGTTGGGCCAGTCTTGCATTGGCTCTGATGTCACAGCATCGAATGACCATGGGCTCTTACCCCCCCCCCCCCGCGTTCTCGGACCAGTCCGACATGTCGAGGCCGGCCTCCTCCACCCGTTCGATGACCTCGGGGTTGCGGGGGCGGCCCAGCAGCTCCAGCGGGCCGCCGCGCTGGCGGCGGCCGAAGATGTCGTGGGTCTCGAAGCGGTCGCCCTCCGAGCCGAGCACCTCGGTGATGGCGTTCACGCCCCGAAAACCGGTGCGGGGGTCGCCCCGCAGATGGACCACGAGATGGATCACCTCGGCGGCCTCCTGGACGAGGGCCGACTGCACCCCGGCGATCCCCGACGACAGGCAGTAGCGCACGAGGCGGCTGAGCGCCTGACGGGAGGAGGAGGCGTGGATGGTGGCCATCGACCCGTCGGAGCCGGTGCCGCAGGCCGACAGGAACGTGGCCGCCTCTGAGCCCCGCAGCTCGCCGACGATCACCCGGTCGGCGCCCGACCGCAGCGACCGCTTGGCCAGCTCCTCCATGGTGATCTCACCGGAGCCGTCGCTGTTGGCCTCCCGGGTCTCCACCGAGAAGGTGAGCGGGTGCGACTGCTCCAAGAACAGCTCGAAGGTCTGCTCGAGGGTGCAGACGATCTCTGAGGGGCCTACTTCGGCCAACAGGGCCCGCAGCAGCGTCGTTTTGCCCGAGCCGAGCGCCCCGCACACCAGCACGTTGGACGGGGCGGGGGGCTTGACCGCGGCCCGCAGGAAATCGGCGGCCTGCTCCGACAGCGACCCGCTCTCCACCAAGTCTTCCAGCCTGATGACCTGATGGCGGTGGCACCTGATGGTCAAAAAGGGCGTGCCGCACACGGCCATGGCCGCGAAAATGCGCTCGCCGGAGCGCAGGCGCAAGTCGAGCAGGGGGGCCGACTGGTCGAAGCGCCGCCCCGTCTGGCCATGGGTGACGGCCAAGTGGGAGATGTAGCGGATCATGTCGTCCTCGTTTTGGAACACCGGCTCCATCACATGCTCCTGGCGGCCGCCGACGAGGCCCAGCACCGCGTGGTTGGGGCCGAACACGTAGATGTTCTCCACGTCTTTGCGGCGCAGGAAGCGCTCCATCGGACCGGCCCCCAACAGCGCGGAGACTTGGTCCCACATCCACTCGACGTCTTCTTCGGAGAGGTGGCGCCCGGTGGTGCTCAGCTCTCTGGCCTCATAGCCGCTGATGAGCTCTTTGGCGACCTTCTGGCATACCTCCGACACATCCTGGTTCTCAGAGGCGGCGGCCAGCCGGGAGTCTTGCACCTGGGGACGGACGGCCTCCCAGATCTCCTCGCGCAGCGACATTTCTACTCCCTCCTGTTGCCGACTACCGGGATCATGAGGCGACCTGTCTTTGCTGGGCGCGATCGGCGGCTTCCGCCTCTTCCTCCGCGTAGGCGGGGCGGTTCATCGGCGCCGACGGGGCCTTCTCGCCGGCGGGGTCCGACCCGTGGCCCGGCAACTGGAGGAGGTACTCGGAAATCCTGTCGAACTCGCGCAGGAACGCCCGGTCTTTGCGGCTGCCCTGCAAGCGGAGCAGCTTCTCGTCGTCGATGGCCGGGAGCCGGCCGGCGACGAAGAGCCGGGTGATGCCCATGGCCTCGTTGTCGCCCAATTCCGACTCCTCGCCGTCGATGACGAGCTGCCCGGCCGTGGTGCTGGGGGCCTCGTGAACCAGGCCGGCGAGCTCGCAGAGCGATCGCAGAGCCTCGGCCTCCTTGCGGGTGCGCACCGGCGCCACGAATACGAGAACCGACATCGCCTTCAGCAGGAGATGCTGGGCCTCCGCCCCGGCCTCCAGCGACAAGGCCACGACGATGCGCCGCTCCCGGTTGATGTCTAGGAGGTCGCTGGCCCGCTCCCCCAGCCAGCGGGCGGCATATTGGGCGCCGTTGGGGTGGCGCGGCCCGAACAGCGCCCACCGCGACCCCTCTCCCCCGCCGTCGAGGTTGTAGCTGTGGTTGGCCGCCGACTTGAGGGTGAGCGGCTCGTGGGCGGCGATGAGCGACGGGAGGCCGCGGCTCTCGGGGGGGTACTCGGCCCGCACCGCGGCGCCGAAGCGCTCGGCCAGCGGCGGTTGGGTGGCATCGGCGTCGATGAACAGCACTCGCTCGCCGGCCTCGCTCCATCGCCGGGCCACTGAGAGCCCCACCGACCCTGCGCTCAGGCGGGCGCCGTTCACGGCCACAATGCCCAGCATCAGATCACCCTCCGCCGTCTCCGACCTCGTTGATGGCGAGCTCCCATTCGCTGTTCCACTCCTGGTTGAGGCGCTGGGTGAAGTCGTCGATATCGGTTCCGTCGGGAATGGGCAGAACCATGGGGGCAGCCCCGAGCTCTTCGGGCAGTCTCGTCCACTCGGCCCATTCCTCGGGGGCGGCGAATATCCGCATGGAGCCGCCGTCGAAGTTCTCCAACGTAATGGTTCGCAGCACCCGGCGGGGTCGTCCGACATCGGTGCGGGTGGGGGGCAGGCCGGGGTCGATCATCAGCACTTGGCTGCCGTCGGTCACCTCTGAGGGGACCAGGCTGGTGTCGAAGGCCACAACCACCTCTAGCTCGCCTGGCCCGGCCTGCGGGCCGACGGGCTCCAGTGGAACGGCCGCCGCATCTCGCTGCTCCTCCCACAACAACTGCCATATCTCGTTGTTGTTCTGGGCGAACTCCTCGGCGTCGCCTCCCAAGGGGATGGGCAGAATCATCGGGGTGGCGCCGAGGGCCGCGGGCAAACTCCGCCATATGATCCATTCCTCGGGGGACGCGAATATCCGCATGGAGCTGCCGTCGAAGTTCTCCAACACCATGATTTGCAGCACCTGGCGAGGCCGGCCGGGGTCTTCGGCGGTGGGCTCGGCGCCCGGGTCGATGAGCAGCACCTCGTCGCCCTCGTAAATCTCGGTGGTGGCCAGGGAGGTGTCGAATTGCACGGTCACCTCGCGCTGGTTGCCGGTGGGCTGGGTCTCGGGGAAGATCATCATGTCGGCCAAGACAACCGTTCCCGCCGGAATGGGCTGGGTGGCGATCAGGCCCTCGAACGCGAACGGCGCCTCCGGGGTGTAGGGGATGTGGGGAATCGACCCCATGACGGCCAGCTCCGACGTGAAATTGCCGGCGCTGACCGTTTGGCCCTTTTGAATGTCGACCGCGGCCACCAGCACTGGCGTGCGCTCGTCGAATGCCTCGGAGGTGTAGTAGAAGCCGCCGACGCTGGCCACCGCAACGAGCACGCCCAAAATGATGAGAAGGATCCGCCGGGTGGACGCCGGCATCTGCCGCCGCGCCTTTTTACCAGTGGCCGGGGCCAGCGGCTCCCCCGCCGTGACATCCAAAGAACCTGCGTCCGCCAAACCCCTACTGCTCCCTTTTTAGCTTCCTAGAACCGAACCAACCACCCAGGTGCTACGCACCTGGGGAGCCTTACGACGCTAGCGCACACTCATTTAGCCGGTCATATTCTCATGATAACGGCATCACATTCAGATCACATCGACAACCTACATGGGAATGTCAGTCATACCGAGTCATACCGAATAGTGTTCAAAGTCCTCAGCCTCGCCGATCCCCTCCCCTCCCCGGACCTCACGACGGCTCAAAGATCAACTCCGGCACCACGACCTCCCATGTGTCGCTGTTGAGCTGGTCTTGGTACTGCGGCTCTGAACGGTCGCGGCTCCAAGAGACAACGGCAAACACGGTGGCACCGGTACAGGTCATACCCTCTGGTGGTTGGAATGACTTGGCCAGCGTCCCCACCACCACCCCGGCATCGTCGAGCAGCTCCCACCTTTCCGACCTCAGCCTCACCTGTAGCGGATCGTTTGGCGACAGTGCAGCAAGGGCGCGATGCACCCGATGGCTGGGGGGCTTTCGGCCCGCAAAGCTCAGGTAGACGTTCTTCAGATTGAGTTGTAGATATTGCCGGGACAACTCTGGTGCTGGCGCAGGCAGCCCGACAGGTTCTCGTTCTCGCCAAACAACTGCTGCACTGTCCCGCAGCGCTTCCTGCATCGGATTCGGTTGGCGGAGGCACCCTAGGGCAAGGGTCTGGCGGGCCCGGGTCATGGCGACGTAATACAGGCGGCGCTCAGCATCAGGGTCTTGATCTTGTCCGCCGCGACCCCAACCACCGTCGAGCACGACAACGTGATCGAACTCCAGGCCCTTGGCCCGGTGGGCGGTCGCGAGCAGCAGCCCCCGCTGGCGCTTGCGTGCCTCTCGACCCCACTCGGCCAGCCATTCGATGAACGAGTTCACCGGGATCTCAGCCGGACCCGCTTCAACCTCGTGGTCTTCAAAGGCCTCCTGCAAGAGTTCGGTCCAGGGGGTGGGCTCTTGTTTGCTCATCCAGTTGCACAGGTCGGCGATTCCAACGAGGGCGGGATCGCGCTTTCGGAGCCAGTCCAACAGGGCCTGTGTCTCTCGGAGATGCCAGACGCTCGGTATTTCCTCGTTGGCCATGTCTACTGGGATGCCCTCGATTTCGCAGAGGCTCCGAAGCGGATGCAGGTAGATCCATTCCCGGGCAATGACGGCGCAGCGCGACCAGTCCCAACCCGCATCGAGGCTGGCCAGCCGTTGAAGCTCAAGCACGGCCGCCTGGGCTTGGGAGATGGCGTCGCGCCCGGCGGGGAGCACTTGCACCTTGCCGTGGGTTACCGGGTCGAGTGCCTCCCATCGACCGCCTGCTGGGTCCCTCAACCGCCGTCTGTCGATTCGGATGTCATGGTCTGCCTTCATCCGGTTCTGGGCTGGTTCGATGACTGCATTGGCAGCCTCGATGATGTGGCGGGTTGATCGATAGTTGTCGGTGAGGAAGGCGGGTCGGGCCTGGTAGTCCTCCTCGAACCTGCGAATGAACTCCACCGACGATCCCCTGAAGGCGTAGATGTTCTGGTCGTCGTCGCCTACCGCGAACATGGTGAGCTTGGCATCGGCGTCTGCTTGAGTCCGACCGGCCAGGGCCGAGATGAGGTCGTACTCGTCGCGGCCGACGTCTTGGTATTCGTCCACCAGAATCCAGCGGAACCCCGCCAGCAGCCGGGCCCGCATCTCTTCGGCCTCTTCCTCTGTTTCTAGGCCTTCGCCATGCAGCAGGGCGGTGGCCTGCCTGAGGATGTCTTGGAACTGCTCACTATCGGGGCGGTCGGGGCGGTCGGCCCGCTCGGCAAAGCTGGTGCCAACCAGCCTCATGGCCAGAGCGTGGCAGGTGAGCACCAGCACCCTTCGCGAGTCGTCTCCAACCAACTCAGCAAGTCGGCGACGTATCTCAACTGCGGCATGCCGGTTGTAGGCCAGGGCGAGGATGCCCCGAGGGTCCTCGCGCCTGACTCGAATCAGATAGGCGATTCGATGCACCAGCACCCGGGTCTTTCCTGAGCCGGGTCCGGCCAACACCAGCACATTGGTGGTTTCGCGATCATCGGCCACCAGACGGCGCTGGGAAGGGTTTTTCAGGCTCTCGACGATGTCGCGCCACGACTCGGGCGAGGTCTGGCGCGACAGCTCTCGTTCACGACCAGGGAGCCAGCGGTGAATGAACTCTTCGTCGCCGAGAGCGAAGTAATCGAGAGCTAGGCGCAAGGCGTCAGCCATGTCTTGGAGGCCCCGCTGCGCGAATTCGGCCATGACATGGATCTGGCGCACTGTTTGGTCGTAGTGAATCTGGAGAGACTGAAAGTCGGCGTTGGCGAAGCCACGTTGTTTGTGCCTGGCCTCCAGGTGAATGGTCATCGCCGGGCGGAACACGGTGAGACCCCGATTGAGCCGTACGACCTCCAATTCATGCAGCCACATGAGGGAGCGGTCCACCAGCTTGCGAACGTCGCTCACCTGCCCCCTCAGAGTGAGATCGCTGTCTACCGATTTAGCCAGCTTCCCCAGGGTGGTCTCGGCCAACAGGTCGGTGCCGCGACGCTTGCCCGGCGGCAACCTCGACAGGAGGTGATTGAGCAGACGCTTCGCACCGGAGCGTCGAAGCTGGGCAATGGCGGCAATGGAACTCCACTCTCGTTTCAACGTCACCCAAACGCTCTCGGCGTCGAGCTTGTTCACGGTGATGCTGCCGCCTGCACCCCTCTCGCCCCGTCCGTCGCCGGCGATTCCACGCAAGATGCGAGTCACGTACTCAGGACGGACGTTTTCGTGGCCGTCGTCCTTGATCCTCTGGGTGGCCACCCGCAGGTTCAGCGGCGCGCTGTCATCGACTCCCATATCGGGGGCCATCTCCTGCATGATGCTTATGAGCTTCTCCTCCACTGCGGCCGCCTCGGCGAATCGCTTCTCCGAGCTCCGCGGGCCACCGACGTGGACGAAAGCGGTCAACCCGGTTTCATTGCTGGCGATTCCAAAGTTCTCCAGGTCATGGAGCGCGCCTCGCAACCGTTTGGATTCGAAACCGATTGTGCTCATCAGTACATCGGTGGAAATGCCCTCGTCGGGGTCGGCGTCGATCAGCGCCTTCACGATGGCGAGGAGTTGGGCGCGGTAGCCATCGCTGATCGGCTTGCCCTCGAGCTTCTTCCGGGCCTCCTCGACCGTGCTCACCTGTAGCGAAGACGGGAAGACTCTGACTCGGTTTTCCTCCCGAGTGAGCAACTCTGACTCCTCCAACCAGGCGAGGGCGGTCCGTCCCCGGGTGTCGTCAGTAGCAGAATCCCGCCTGAAGTCCTTGTCTTCGTCTTCGACGAGAATCTCTCCCATGGTGGCGACCACCTCGTCGCTCTTGTTGCGACGACCCAGCCGGCGCAGGGCTCGAAGGACCCCGTGAATGTCGCGCCGGGTGAGCCGGGAGCGAGCAGACATGCCGAACTGCCGCTCCACATCGTCTTTGGTGTAGAGCAGCACACAATGGGCTTCTTGTTGGTCTCTCCCCGCACGCCCTGCCTCTTGCAAGTAGTTCTCCAACGACGACGGAATGTCGGCGTGGATCACCAACCGGACATCGGGCTTGTCGATACCCATTCCGAAGGCGTTGGTGGCGGCGATCACCCGCAGATCACCCCTGATGAACTCGTCTTGGACGGTCTTCTTCTCCTCGGGCTGCAACCCCGCGTGGAAGCGGTCGGCCGAGACCGCTTGCTCTCGCAGGAAATTCGCCAGTTCTTCGGTCCGCCGCCGCGTGGCGCAATACACGATCGCGCCGCCTTGGCGGTCTGGGGGCAAGTGCTTGGCCAAGATCATGTGAATGTCGTTGAACTTCTTGGAGCTGGTGGTCTCCACCACCACAAACTCAAGGTTTGTTCGGCGGCTGCCGCCGTCGAAGTCGTGCAACATGATGCCGAGCTTGTCCCTGAAGTATTCCAAGATCTCTTCTTTGACCCCCGGCTTGGCCGTGGCAGTCAGACACATAACCGGGGGAATCAACCCGCCTTCGGCCCGTTCATCGATGAAGCGCCCCACATAGCGATAGTCGGGACGGAAGTCATGGCCCCACTTCGAGAGGCAGTGAGCCTCGTCGAGAACCCAGGCGCCTATTTCGCGTTGTTCCAAAGCCCGTCGAAACGAGATACTGCGCAACTGCTCGGGGGAGATCAACACGATGGATGCGTCTCCCAGCCTCAGTTTTTCCAGTGCATCGGCTCGCTCTGGCATTGACAACAGGCCGTTTATCGTGATGCAGGAGTCGATGCCATGAGCTTCTAGTCCGGCAACCTGGTCGACCATCAGAGCCACCAACGGTGAGATGACCACGGTTACCGCCCCGGTCTTCTCGTATCGTGAAAGGGCCGGTATCTGGTAGCACAACGACTTGCCCGTACCCGTAGGCAGGATTGCCAGAACATGGCGACCCTCCATTGCTGTTTCAACGATGGACTGCTGTAGCGAATGTCCTCGCCGTTCCGGGTCTTCCGGTTCTGGTCTGAAGGCATCGAAGCCGAAGAAGCGCTTGAGCTCCTTGGTGGCATTGTGGCGCTCTCGGCACCAGGGGCATCCCCGGTCGGCGCATCTGCGATCACGGAGTCGTCGAACCAGTTGCCCGGCCTTGGGGAACTGGTGCCGAACCCAAGACGGCATGACCGAGTTGCCCCCTGCTACCGACAGCCACGCCAGGGCATAGGCGAGCGGCCAACCGTGCTCATCGGCTGACGCGATGGCTTCGTTGGCATACGTGCGGCAGGCGATGTGTTCGAGGCGGGCCTGGATCGCCTCCCTGCCTTCGGCATCAGACGGCCGGGGTGATCTACGTAAGCACTCGAAGAAAAAGTCGAAGCCGGTTTCTGGCTGCCCTCCGGTGAGCCAGTGCCAGGCAGCCAGTAGGTCGGATGGTGCCTCCAGCAGTTTTTTCTGCTGGTTAGAGAAGACCTGCAAAGCCAGTTCGGCGTCTTGTTTCGGGTCGTTCTTGCGCTCAGAGTTGAGCTGCCCGTCTTGATAGTGCTTGACCAGGTGGTGGTATGGGTTGCGAGGGAAGGCGAGTGGGTTGAGCCACAGCGTGTCTATTGCCGGCAGGCGCAGCAGGCGCAGATTGGGATTGGCGGCTTGCAGGTGGGGCTTGTCGTAGAGGATGAGGTTGTGGTTTAGCAAGAAATCTGCACCTCTGGCGAGATGGTCTAGCTCGGCCAGCGCCTGTTCAAACCGGCGACCTCCTGAGGGGAATACAACGGACTCCCCGGTATCAGGGCGCACTCCGGCAAAGGCGTGGATGTGCTCGGTTTCCTTCGATACCTCAAGGTCGATGGCAAGGCAGCGAGACAACCTCATGAGTAGGCGTTGGGCTTCGATCTTGCTGCTCAGGCCATCATCAATGTCGGATCGAAGGCGGTTTGCGGCATCGTCCACGGCCATGGATTGCCCACCATCAGCAACCGCGCTGCGGCTCGTCTCTACGTGATCGGAGGGCACTGCTTCCGGCACGGGGAGGATGCTAGACGTTGACAGTTATGTGTCGGCCTCTTGCTGCTAACACTCGACTGAAAATTATTGAGATTCATATATTTTGCTTAGAAATGGGATATTTCTCGCTGTTCACAAGATATGCCATGTAGATACTGTCACTGGTGTCGGTAGACTGGTGGACATGGAATCTGGGGTTGTGACCAGGGAAAACGCCGGGAGAGCCGGGTGCGCTAGCGTGCGTGTCGAGGCGGTGGACATCGCCGGGTTGGACGATGCTTCCCTGGACTTGCGGTTGCGTCAGATCGGTCGGGCTCGGAATCAGTTGGACGGGTTCTTGGCGGAGGCGGTGGCTGAGAAGAAGCGGCGCACCAGTCCGTTTGACACGGCCAACACGCTAAAATCTGAACTCCGCCAGTCGGGCCAGCAGGCCCAGCGCACCATGCGCGACGCCGAGCAGTTGGAATCGCTGGCGGCCACTCGGGGAGCGCTCTCTGACAGCCGAATCACCTCAGAACACGCCCGCATCCTGGGAACTGCGGCGCAAGCCGGGCCTCTGGACGAAGACAAGATGCTGGCCGCGGCCGAGCACCAGACCCCCGAGCAATTGCGGCGCACGGTGCGCGAGCACCAAGACGAACTGTCTGGCGATACAGACGGTGCCAAGCGGCTTGAGCGCCAGCGGAGAAAACGCACCGCCAGCTTCACTGAGCAAGACGACGGCATGTGGCGACTGTTCGCTCTGTTCGACCCGGTCGCTGCGCAAGGCATCCGGGCTGCGCTCAACCACAAGACCGACATGGCCTGGCACGCCACCACCGGCCGTGAGCGGCTCGAAGCCCGCCACCGCCGGGCCGACGCCATCGCTGGGCTGCTGACCCGAACCATAGACGGAGAGACCGAGCAGCCCCAGCCGACCAGCTTGTTGATCCTGGCCGACTACGACGCCATCGACCGCCAACTTGGCAACCCTCGCCTGGCCGACGGCAGCCCGTTGCCTCAAGATGAGTTCCGCAAGCTCGCCTGCGATGCCGAAATCCTCACCGGCATCTTCGACGCCGATCTGCAATGCCTCTCACTGGGCCGCCAACGCCACCCCAGTCCCCAACTCCGGGCCGCCATTACCGCTCGCGACCAAGGCTGCATCGGCTGTCGAGCTGAACCCGAGTGGTGCGTCTCCCACCATGTCATCCACTGGGAAGACGACGGCCCCACCCAATCCGACAACCTCGTGCAGCTCTGCCACGACTGTCACCACAAAGTCCACCACCGTAACTGGGACGTCGAACATCACCCCGACACCGGCCGCCCCTACCTACGGCCCCCCTGGCAACAACCCCCCGAACCACCGCCCAGACGCTGACAAGCCGTGCTCAGTCAATCGTAGCTACGCAGGTTTCATTGGGAGGCTGGCCACACACCCCGAGGCTGGCCACACACCCCGAGGCTGGCCACACACCCCGAGGCTGGCAACATCAACGCTCCGAAATCGACGCGCTTAGGAAGTCTCAGCCTCGCCGATTTCTTTGAGGGCGTCGCCGATGGCGGCCCGCAGGCGACGGGCTAGCGGTGGGGGCAGGTGGGCTACCAGGCCATAGCCGGCCTGGCCCACTTCCTCGATGGTGAGCACCACCCTAGGGGTGGCGTCTTCGTAGTCGTCGGCGATGGCCACCGCCCACGACACCGGCGAGAACTCGTCGTCGTCACTGGGGGGGAGATCAGCCGGATCGAAGGGATAGTCGTCAATAGACCTGCGCACCCCGGCGATGGTAGCGGGGTGCCGATACCGGAATGGCGGCGTTGGGCGATAGCACAGCGAGCCTTGGTGATCTTGGCGTGACCAACCGTGCTGCCATCACCAACGATGCCTTTTCAGATCCGCTGTTCGGATTCCTCGCCCAACGCTGCTATCTCGGACTCAAGCTCGGCCACCAACTGCGGGAGGTTGTCGTTGCTTATGGCTATCCCTATCTCGCACCTGCCCGCGACGGCATCGGCACTGCTGCCTGTGAGCACGCCGCTTACCTTCTGCCTGTTGTTCACCGCTATCAACAGGCACGCGCCGCCCTCGCCCGTGCTCTCGGTCATCGAGATCGTCTTGTTCCACGCGAACTCGCGTGTGTACTTCGGGCCGACGTAGACGGCGCGCATGTCAGTGACGACGAACGCTCCGCCTGTACACAGCAAGCGGGGCATCTCAGGCTCGCGGTACACGGTCCCTTTGTGCTGGCCCACTCGGAGGGACACGCCTTTGGCAACTCGGATGCTGGTGCCCGCCGACCCGCCGCGGTATTGCGTCTTCCCCGCTTTCACCTCGACTAGCCCAGTCCCTTCAATGATCCCGATGACCTGCTCGTTTTTCTTGAGCACGATGGGGCATCCGTCGGATTCGTCATACGCACCGCTGATGTCATTGGCGATGGCGAGCTCCGACTCCAGCCGCTCCCTCTCCCGCTCTCGGACCTTCTCTCGGGCGGCCCTGTCGCGGGCCTCGCGGGCTGCCTGAGCCTCGCGGGCTTTCCGCGCCCTCTTCTCCTTGCGGTCTCGCAACCAGCCCATCAGGAACCTCCGATACATCCGTGCTTCTGGCTTTGCGGGGATTATGGCAGCGCAAGGGCGCACTCGTAGAACTCGTTGCCGCCGTCGTCGGCAAACAGTCCACGGGCTCGCCGGTACTCACTTCCCTCAAACGGATGTCCATGACTGGCCCTTTCTGTCAATCGGCGGCAATCCGTTTGGCGATGATGCCAAACGTTGCGGCCACTTCCGTAAATGCCTGCTGTAGGGATTCGTAGTCAAAGCGCCCACGACTTTGTGCCCGAGCTTCAGACACGAAATCCATAGCTGCCACTTGGGCTGTCCCCCGCATCCCGGCTATCTGCGTTCTACTGATTGGGAGGAAGATATGCCCCTTGAACGATCCGTCATTCGGGTAAATGCGGCTCACAACCGACGGACCCCAAGGAGGCATTACGTCCCACGAGTCCTTACCAGAAGCCAGGAAGTCGTCGATCCCCGAAAGTGGCCAGTTAATTGCAACGGGCTCGGAAACGCTCATTGGTTCTGAGCCGCTGTCAGCGAATATGGCATCCAAGGCCGCTTGGGCTTTCGCTAGCTCGGTGATATCAAGACAGACCACCTGGTTACTGACTGAATACCCGGGGCGCACGAAGCTCTGATTGACACACCAAATCGGATCGAATGTCCTATACGCCGGAACAGCGGACCCTTGTTCATACCCACCGAGTTCCTGTCTCGCCCATTCGCGCAGGGGCACTGTTCGTACATCATCACCCAATGTCATACAGAGGAGCAGCGCTTGGCATACATCGTCATCCAGCAAGCTCTGCTCTACGCTGGCCAGTCTCGCTTCAATGTGTCGAGCGAGCTTCCTTTTGGGTTTGGTTCCCAACACCTCATCACCCCTTCCGTTTGGTGACCAGCCTGGCGTACTGCGGCTGCCCGCCGATGGCTCCGTCTTTGTCCTTCATCAGTCCGTTGGGCATGACGGGAACCGAGTCGTTCAAGCGGGTCGTGTTGGCATCAGCGAAATCGCGCTGTTCGGCGGAATGCTTCTCGGGGAACGTTACCGGCGAGCTGCGTGTAAAGCTCGTTCATTGGCTGAACCCACTTGTCGACCTCAGATTATTGAACGATAAAAACCCAACACTGGTAGGATGAAGGCATGTCACCAGTCGCTGGGGTCCTGTCCCCGCTGGCGGCTGACGAGACCTCCGCTGAAGAGTATCTCGTCGGATTCCGCTGGCCTGCTGGAGTCCTATGCCCTAAGTGCGGTGCAGCCGATCCCAGTGTCAGGTCCCAGGACTCGCCGTTGAAGTGGCGGTGCCGATCCTGTCGGAGGGACTTCACCGCGACGGCTGACACCGCCATGCACAGATCGAAAATAGGGCTCGACAAATGGCTGGCCGCGATCTGGTCCTGGGACATTCGCCCCCCAGTTTTAGCGCGCGAGCTCGGCATCTCCGCTCCGGCATCGCGCCGCATCGCAGCTGCCTTGGAGATGACAGAGCAGCCGCCAGGAGAGGGCCGCTTGGCGGTCCTGCTCACCCAGCACCACGACCTGACCGAGGCCATGCGTGCCCGCCTGCCCGCCACCCTCCAACCCGAGGACAACCCCATCGCCGATCTGACCAGCGGGCAGCGGACCGTTATGGCTGTGCTGCGGAACAGAGCCAGAGGAGCGGAGGCAGAGCAGATCGCCAGCGCTGCTGGGCTCACCGTCGAACACACAACAAGTTGCCTGGAAGCCCTATCAAGACGGGGGTACGCCTGCTGCGAACAAGCGAGCGTTGCCTGGGGATACGGCTCGCTGACGGTTCCCCTGTGGTCCCTCGATCTCAATGATGAGTGCATCCTCGCCCTGGCATTTTTGCCAAGAAGGCCTGAACCTGTAGACCGCTCTCTTCCCGAGCAAGTCCCGCCGGAGTTCTGGTGGCTGTTCTGGTCAGGCTCCCACGCAGGCGACCTCAGGCTCCCCGAGGACGCATTCCAAGTGGCATGCACGCTCTTGGACGGACCTGATCGCGTTGCCCGCGAGTGGGCACTTCGATGCCTGCCCGTGGAGTCGCTTCAGCGGTGTCGCGAGATGCGCGGATACGACATCGACCCGCTCGCCTCTGTAATCGACGCGGCGATCTTGGAGAGATCCATTGCCTGAGATTGACGGATGGGCCGACCACATCTCGGAACCGGCAAGAGACGTGTGGCCCATCCTGGGACGAGCAGTCAAGAAAATCGGCGGATTCCTGGTGGGGGGAACAGCGCTCGCCATTCATTTGAGGCATAGAACATCCTTCGACTTGGATTATCTGGCAGCCGAGCCGTTCTCGGGTGACCACCTCGCCAGATCGCTCACGAGGGAAACCGGCGATGTCGAAGTCATCGACTCTGGATCAGGGATCCTCCATGCCAGAGTCTTAGGCATAGCCGTCCAGGTGTTTTGCCCACCC
Organism: Candidatus Poriferisocius sp.; assembly: GCF_965204015.1. Lineage (GTDB taxonomy): Bacteria > Actinomycetota > Acidimicrobiia > Acidimicrobiales > Bin134 > Poriferisocius. The sequence goes on from NZ_OZ241965.1 coordinate 1,490,111, forward strand.
CCGAGAGGAGCCAACCCCGGAGTGGAGAACACCTTGCAGAAACCCCTTGAAATCGATGGCATGAGGGTGGCTTCACTGCCGGACCTGCTGGCCACCAAACTGGACGTGATCATGTATCGGCCCAAACTGCGTGACTACATCGACCTCAAAGCCATAGACGAAACAGGACCGTATTCCCTTGAAGACGGCCTCCTCTTCCATATGCGCCGCTATGGGACCACGTCGGCGTCGAAGGACCTGGAGAGAATCATCAACCTCCTCGACAACCCAGGAGAGCTAGACCCTGATCGGGTGTTCGGCTACCAGTCCTCTGACACACTCGCCTATCTCAAGGCCAGAACGCCCGCTCTGCGAAGGCGCCTCTACCAGATGAGAGTTCAGTTCCCCAGCGCTTCTCGCCCTAAGCCGTTCGACCCGCCAATGAAGTTCGGCCCCACCGAGTAGTGCGACACATCGAGATCACATCGACATCGTTCATGCCGACATCCTTCATATTGAGTCACATTGAACAGTGCTCAAAAAGCCTCAGCCGCGCCGATGGCGGCCTGGAGGAGGCCGGGCACAAATCACCGGCGGTGTTGGCCTAGACCTGGCTGCAATGGCACCGGCCAACCCATATGTCGGTACCGTTTATGCGTGGCCAACGGTGCAGCCATCACCAACGACGCCTTTCTGCGGGCCTGCCGCGGGCTGCCTGTGGAGCGGGTGCCGGTGTGGTTCATGCGCCAGGCTGGGCGATCGCTGCCGGAGTATCGGGCCATGCGGGGGGAAGGCTCGATGCTGGACACCATCGCCCGCCCCGAGGTGGCCACTGAGATCACCCTTCAGCCGGTGCGCCGCTACGGGGTGGACGCGGCGATCTTGTACTCCGACATCGTGGTTCCCACCTACGCCATCGGGTTCGGGGTGGACATCGTGCCCGGGGTGGGGCCGGTGGTGGAGCGCCCGTTCCGCGAGGCCCGTGACCTCGATCGCCTGCGCCCGCTCGACCCCGAGGCCGACACTCCGTATGTGCTGGAAACCGTCCGCAACCTGGTGGCCGAGTTGGATGTGCCGTTGATCGCCTTTGCCGGGGCGCCGTTCACCATGGCTTCCTATTTGGTGGAGGGGGGGCCGTCGCGCACCCACGGCCTCACCAAGCGGTTGATGCACAGCGACCCCGGATTATGGGCCGACCTGTTGGATCGGTTGGCCGATCTGGCCATCGCCTCCATTGGCTCGCAGCTTGACGCGGGTGCCGCGGCGTTCCAATTATTCGATTCGTGGGCAGGAGCGCTGGCCCCTGACGAATACCGGAAGTTCGTCCTGCCCGCCAGCCAGCGGATCTTCTTCGAGCTGGGTGATCGCAACGATGGGGCGCCGGGCATCCACTTCGGAGTGGGCACCGGCGAGCTTCTGGAGTTGCTGGCCAAGGCGGGGGCCGATGTGGTGGGGGTGGACTGGCGGGTTCACCTGGACGACGCCCGAGAGCGGCTGGGACCCGACGTGGCCGTGCAAGGCAACCTGGATCCAGCCGCGGTACTGGCCCCGTGGCCGGTGGTGGCCGAGCGGGCCACCGACGTGCTGGATCGCAACGCCGGACAGCCGGGCCATGTGTTCAACCTGGGCCACGGCGTGCTGCCCGAGACCGATCCTGAGGTATTGGAGCAGATCGTCGAGCTGGTACACGGGTACAGGGCCACCCGGTGAAGGTCGCAATTGTTGGGGCGGGAATTACTGGTCTCGCCGCGGGCTATGAGGCGGCGAATGCCGGCACCGAGGTGGTGGTGTATGAGGCCGCCGAGCGGCCTGGAGGGCGCATTCTCACCTCTGAGCTGGCTGGGCAACCGGTGGATGAAGGAGCGGATGCGTTCTTGGCTCGGGTGCCGTGGGCGGTGGAGCTCTGCCAAGAACTGGGCTTGGCCGCCGATCTGGTGTCGCCAGCCCAACGGACGGCGTTCGTGTACTCCCGGGGAGCGCTGCGGGCGGTGCCCCAGCCCAACGTGTTGGGGGTTCCGCTGGACTTCGACGCCTTGGCCACCTCCGGGATCGTGTCCTCCGATGGCGTGAACCGGGCTCGCCAGGAGCCCGATCTGGCCGGGACGCCATTGGCCGAAGACGAGTCGGTCGGCGGGCTGGTCCGGCGCCGTCTTGGAGATGAAGTGGCCGACCGGCTGGTGGACCCGCTGATCGGGGGCATCAACGCTTCTTCCATCGACGACCTGAGTGTGCGGGCCGCGGTGCCCCAACTGGCCGAGGCCGCGGCTCGGGGCCCCAGCTTGGTTCAGGAGTTGAGCCGTTTGGCCGCGTCCTCCACTGCCGACCCCGACGCGCCGGTGTTTTACTCCCTGCCCGACGGCGTGGGGCGGTTGACCGATGAGTTGGCCGTCCGACTAGGCCACCGGCTGCGGCTGTCGTCCCCGGTTGTCGACCTGGGCGAGCTGGACGCTGACCAAGTGATTGTGACCCTCCCCGCGGCCGCGGCCAGTGCGCTGGTGGCCCCAATGTCTCCGACCGCAGCCACGTTGCTGGCCAGCATCGACTATGCCTCGGTGGTGCTGGTGTCGCTGGCGTTCAATGCCGCCGATGTCGATCACCCCATGGCGGGCTCGGGCTATCTGGTGCCCGCGATTGAGGGCCGGACCATCACCGCCTGCTCGTGGGCATCGAGCAAGTGGTCCCATGTCGGGACGGCTGACACGGTTGTACTGCGGGTGTCGGCTGGCCGGTATGGCGACGACCGGGCATTGGCCCTCGGCGACGACGCCTTGCTGGAGGCAGTTAGCGACGACTTGTCCCTGACCATGGGGCTGGATGCCGAGCCCCACACGGTACGCATCAGCCGTTGGGAGCGGTCGCTGCCCCAGTTCCGACCCGGCCATCTCGACTTGGTGGCCGACATCGAGCGAACGCTGGCCCGAGACGCCCCCTGGTTGCGGGTGACCGGGGCTTGGGCTCGAGGGTTGGGAATTCCGGCCTGCATCAATCAAGGGCGCCAAGCGGCAAGGGCCTGCGTGTCCGACGGGGCGGTCGCCCGATGAGCAGCCGATGAGTCCAAGGCTGGCGGTGTGGGCCCGAACCAGCGGGTGGACGGCGGCAGGCTCTTTAGCCGCCGGCGGGCTGGTTGCCCTGTCGATGCCGCCATGGGGCTGGTGGCCGCTGGCCCTAGTCGGGCTGCTGGCTTTCGAACGCCTATTGGCCGACCAGCCGATATGGGCCCGGGCGTGGCGGGGATTCGGGTTCGGAGCGGGCTGGCTGTTCCCGGCCACGTTCTGGATGGTGGACTTCACCCTGCCTGGCTATTTGGCGGTGTGCGTGGTGTTCTCCGTGCTGTACGGCCTGACGGGGGCGGCCTGTCCGCCGGGGCCGAGCCGGTGGGTGGCGCTGCCTGGCCTGCTGGTGCTGGCCGGGGCGATTCGGTGGCGGTGGCCGTTTGGCGGGGTGCCGCTGGCCACCCTGCCCATGAGCCAGGTGGATACCCCGTGGGCCACCACCGTGCGGGTGCTCGGGCCGTTGCTGCTGGTGGGGGTGTGTACGGCCATCGCCATGGTGTTGGCCGCTACACTCGATCGCCGCTGGCAGGCCGCGTTGGCCCTAGCGGTATTGGTACTGGGGTTCTGGGGCTGGGCCGCGCTGGCCCCCCGAGGATCAGCCAACGGCACCATCGACGTGGCCGTCGTGCAAGGTGGCGGGCCTCAGCGAACCCGGGCGGCCAACACCGAGCCAGGCGTGGTGTTCGAACGGCACTTGGAAGCCAGCCAACTGGTGCAGCCCCCGGTGGATCTGGTGGTGTGGCCCGAGGACGTGGTGGACGTGCATGGCTTGTTCGTCAACAGCGAGGAGCGCCTCCGTCTGGCCGAGCTGGCCCAAGAGCTCAACGCCACGGTGATAGCCGGCGTGGTTGAGGACGTGTCAGCCACCGAGGCGGCCAACTTCGCCGCGGTGTTCGCTCCCGACGGAACACTTGTAGACCGCTACGACAAGGTGAGGCTGGTGCCGTTCGGGGAATACGTGCCGCTGCGGTCGCTGATCGAGCCGCTGGCCCCCGACTACCTGCCGGCCCGAGACATGCGCCGGGGTGAGACCCCCGCGGTGGTGGACACCCCGGTGGGCCGCCTCGGGGCGTCCATAAGCTGGGAGATCTTCTTCGAAGACCGGGCCCGAGATGCCATCGGCAACGGCGGCGAGGTGCTGTTGAACCCCACCAACGGTGCCAGCTACTGGCTCACCATCGTTCAGACCCAGCAAATCGCCAGCTCCCGGCTGCGGGCCATGGAAACCGGCCGCTGGGTGGTCCAGTCGGCCCCTACCGGGTTCAGCGCCTTCGTCGACCCCGACGGCAACGTCTACCAGCGCACCGCCGTCTCCGAGCGCAAGATCATCCAAGCCGAAATCGAGCTCCGCACCGGCCAAACCCTCGCCACCCGCGCTGGCCCCTGGCCCATGATCGCCCTCGCGGTGGCCGCCCTGCTGGCCGCCTGGACAGCCCACCAGCGCAGCACCACCCCACCCCGCCGCAACACCCGTTGATCAGACCTCCACCATCAGGGTGACGGGGCCGTCGTTGGTGAGTTCGACGGCCATCATGGCCCCGAAGGAGCCGGTGGCTACGGTGGCGCCGAGGTTGCGGAGCTCGGCGACCAGTTCGTCGATCAGCCCGGCGGCTTGGTCGGGGGCGGCAGCACCCAAGAACGAGGGGCGGCGGCCTCGGCTGATGTCGCCGTAGAGGGTGAACTGGCTCACAACCAGCATCTCGCCGCTGGTGTCGGCCACCGAGAGGTTCATGTGATCGTTCTCGTCGGTGAAGATGCGCAGGTTCCACAGCTTGCCAGCCATCTTCTTGACCGTGTCGGCGTCGTCATCATGGGTCACGCCCACTAGACAGCACAGCCCGGGGCCGATCTCCCCGATCACCTCGCCGTCCACCCGAACCCGGGCTTCAGCGGCCCGCTGCACTAGCGCTCGCACGGGGCAAAGATAGCGGTCTGTCAAGGCGGCTGAGCATTTGCCAAACCCGCCGAATTCCGAGAGCCTTGTGGGGTTATGGCCCCGGCCGATCAACCCCTGAGAATCGCCCTTTTGTCGTACCGGGGCAAGCCCCACTGCGGCGGACAGGGGGTGTACGTCCACCATTTGAGTAGGGCGCTCACCAACCTCGGCCACCATGTAGAAGTGCTGAGCGGACAGCCCTACCCGGTTCTCGACGACCGGGTGCCGCTGCACCAGCTCCCCAGCCTCGACATCTTCAACGACGCCTATCCCGGACGGATGCCCGGATTCTGGGAGATCAAGTCGTGGGCCGACGCCGCCGAAGTAGGCTCGTTCATGACCGGCGCCTTCTCGGAGCCGCTGGCCTTCTCCATCCGGGCGTGGCAGATGTTGCGCTCCCGGGTGGGGGATTTCGACCTGGTTCACGACAACCAGTCGCTGGGTTACGGGCTATTGGCCATCGAGCGAGACGGGCTGCCGGTATTGGGCACCATCCACCACCCCATTACTGTCGACCGCCAGCTGGAGCTCGAACATGCCCGGAGCCCGATCGAGCGGCTGGGCAAGCGGCGGTGGTATTCCTTCACCCGGATGCAGGCCAGGGTGGCCCGACGCCTCCAGCGCATCATTACCGTGTCGGAGTCGTCGCGCGACGACATCGCCCGAGACCAAAAGGTGCCCCGCCGACTCATGCACGTTGTTCCGGTGGGGGTGGACCCCGAGCAGTTCCGACCCTTGCCCGATGTTGAACGCAAGCCGGAGCAGATCATCACCACCGCCAGCGCCGATGTGCCCATGAAGGGGCTGCGCTACCTGCTTGAGGCGGTGGCCAAGCTCCGCACCGAGCGAGACGTGCGTCTGATCGTCATCGGCAAGCCCCGCGAAGGGGGAACGTCGGCGGAGGCCATTGCCAGCTTGGGTCTGAGCCAGGTGGTCGAGTTCATCTCCGGGGTGACCGACGAGCGCATTGTGGAGCTGTACGCCACCAGCTCGGTGGCGGTGGTGCCATCGCTTTATGAGGGGTTCTCGCTGCCCGCCATCGAGGCCATGTGCAGCGGCACGCCGCTGGTGGCCACCACCGGTGGCGCCCTGCCCGAGGTGGCCGGCCCCGACGGCCAGACCTGCGTATCGGTCCCCCCGGGCGACAGCGAGGCGTTGGCGGCCGCGCTGAGCCGAATGCTGGACGATCCGGCCATGGCCGCCCGCATTGGCACCGCCGGGCGGGAGCGAGTGATTAGCCGGTGGAGCTGGCACCACACCGCGGAGCAGACAGCAGAGCACTATCGGGCCCTGCTGGACGAGTGGCAGCCTGACCGATAGGCACGATCACCTACGGCGGCTCCTGAATCAGCCATGTTGACTGTTGACTACGACCGCCTGGGCCTGCAACCGGGAGAACGGCTGCTGGATTTGGGATGCGGGTTCGGGCGCCATGCTTACGAGGCCGCCCGGCGGGGGGCCCATGTGGTGGCCTGCGATCTGGCTTCGGCCGAGTTGGCTGAGGTTCGGGCCACGTTCGCGGCCATGTCCGACGCTGGCGAGCAGTACCACGGAACATGCCAAGCCACCCAGGGCGACGCCACCTGTCTGCCGTTCCCCGACCAGTCGTTCGACCGGGTCATCGCCTCGGAGGTACTCGAACACGTGGACTCCGACGAGCAGGCGCTGGCCGAGCTGACCCGGATCCTGCGCCCCGGCGGGGTGCTGGCGGTGACCGTACCCACGTGGTTCCCCGAAAAGGTGTGCTGGGCACTGTCGGATGAGTACCACGCCCCCAAGGCAGTGGGCGGCCACGTGCGAATCTACCGGCGGAGTGAGCTGCGCCACCGGCTTCGACGAGCCGGCCTCGCCCCCTACTCCGGTCACCACGCCCACGCGTTGCACAGCCCTTATTGGTGGCTGCGGTGCGCGGTCGGCCCCAACCGGGACGACCACCGACTGGTGGCGGCTTATCGCCGGCTCTTGGAATGGGATATTGTTCGCCAACCAAGAATCACCCAAATAGCCGAACGAGTCCTGAGTCCAGTGCTGGGCAAGAGCCTGGTTCTTTATAGCCGGAAGCCAGGATCACACAGTCCAAGGGAGACCGAGCTTGTCGCCGTCTGAACCCCACAACCACAGGGAGACCGAGCTTGCCGGGCCTTGCGTGGCCGGCGTTCTGTCGGCATCCGATCTTGAACAGACGGCCGACAGCATCGCCGATTGGCAGTTGCCCAACGGGATGGTCCCCTGGTTCCCCGGCGGCCACGCCGACCCGTGGAACCACGTGGAAGCGGCCATGGCTCTCACCGTGATGGGCCGCCGGGCCGAAGCCGAGCAGGCCTACCAGTGGCTGGCGGACCACCAACGGCCCGATGGCGCCTGGCACCAGTACTACGTGGCCGACGGCGTGGAGCAAGACAAACTGGACGCCAACTGCGTGGCCTACGTGGCTGCCGGGGTGTGGCACCACTACCTGTGTACCGGCGACCAGGGCTTTTTGGAGTCGATGTGGCCGGTGGTGGAGCGAGCGGTGGACTTCGTGCTCGATTTGCAGCTCCCCCGAGGGGAGATCCGCTGGGCCCGCCACAACGACGGCACGCCGTGGTCGTTCGCCCTGCTGACCGGTTCATCCAGCATCTGCCACAGCCTGCGAGCGGCCATCGCTGCTGGCGAAGAACTGGGCCACGAGCGGCCTGACTGGGAGCTGAGCGCTGCCCGGCTGGCCGATGTCATCCGCACCCAACCCGACGCATTCGCCCCTAAGCACCGTTGGGCCATGGACTGGTACTACCCCGTTCTAGCCGGCGTGGTCACCGGACAAGAGGGCCGCACCATGCTGGCCTCTCGCTTCGACACATTCGTGATGGACGGCCTCGGGGTGCGCTGCGTGTCGGACCGGCCCTGGGTCACCGCCGCGGAGACCTGCGAAAGCGTCATCGCCCATCTGGGTGTGGGCCGACGAGACATCGCCGCCGAAATGTTCGAGTGGGTGCAAAACCTGCGGGCCGACGACGGCTCCTACTTCACCGGCATGGTCCACCCCGAACGGGTCCACTTCCCCGCCAACGAGCGCACCAGCTACACCGCCGCCGCCGTCATCCTGGCCGCCGACGCCCTATCCGGCGCCTCCCCCGCCTCCACCCTCTTCTCCAACCACCGCACCCTCCCCGAACTAATCACCATCGGCTGAGGTCGCCCTGTGCGGGGTGTAGATACCATCGGCCCATGAGCGGGCTGCCGGAGGGGTCTTGGGCTTCTTCAGAGGCGACCCGCAAGTCGATGCAGGGGAACCGCAGCCGCGACACCAAGCCGGAACTGGCGGTTCGCTCCGCGGTGCATCGGCGGGGGTTGCGCTTCCGGGTGGCGGCCCGGCCGCTACCGGAGTTGCGGCGAACGGCCGATTTGGTGTTTCGCAAGGCCAAGATCGCGGTGTTCGTGGACGGCTGCTACTGGCACGGCTGCCCGGAACATCACACCCAACCGTCCACCAACCCCGAATACTGGTCCAACAAAATCACCGGCAACATCGCCCGCGACCAAGACACCGACACCCATCTCCGGGAGGCCGGCTGGACCGTGCTGCGCTTCTGGGAGCACGAAAACCCCGAAACCGTCGCCGACGCCGTGGAGCGATCGGTACGCGCTGCCTTAGAGCAAGAGAATCGCTGAGAACTGCTCGCTGGTTAGCGGATGATGCCGCAGCCGACACGGTCGCCGGCACCGCCGATGGGCTGGGTGAGGTGGTCATCGGGGTTCTCGTGGATGACCAACGTGGAGCCGTCGGCATCGAGCAGTGAGGGCATTGACCCGCCGGAAATGGTCACCAGCGAGGTGAAGAACTCCGCTTGGGCAATGCCATCGGCCGCCGCGTACAGGTTGGGCAGGTCGCCGTTGTCGTGATTGTCCACCGTGCGCTGAGGGTTCTTCAAGCCGTGCTGCGCTTCATCGGTAGCCGTGAGGTGACCACCAGCGGCTTTGAAGTCAGGAGTACAAGCACCAACTTCGTGCAGATGGATGCCATGTGCGCCGGGGGTGAGGCCGCTCATCGACACCGTGATCAGTACCCCTGTCGGCCCCTGCTCAAACTCGGCGCTGCCCACGACATCGCCATCGGGGTTGACAATGCTGGCCGAGGCTGAGGTGCCAACCCGGTCAGCCTCGTAATCCTGCTCGTTGTCGTCGCTCCCACAGGCCGCGGCCATCAAGAAGAGGCAGGCGACAAGAGCAGGGATTCTCCAAGTGCTCCAAGAAATCATGGGGGCGAGGCTATACCGCGCTACAGGCTCAACCGCGCCAATGAAGTTCAGCAGCGGAAGCGGTGGGCGCGGGATTGGCGGCGAGTGGCGAATTGGGCGGCGCGTTGTTCGGGGGTGACGCGGATCACGAAGTCGGGAAGGTGGTTGTCTATCTCTGCGAAGGGGACCACGAGGCCCTCGGGGGTGGGCATGGTGGTGCTTAGGACCCAACGGAAGGTGATGAGGGCCTCGGGGCGGCCCTCGGTGTCGAGCCAGTTCTGCACGCCGGGGTCGTGATGGGCTACCACGATACGGAATCGGCCGTCGGGGTCCACTGCGATCTGGGCGTTGTTGAGGCTCACGGTGCGGTTGGCGAAGTCCAGCGACTCGAACCAGGCGTAGCTGTAGAGCATGAACGACCAGTACTGGGCGTCGGGCACGTCGCAGCTCACTACCAGGGCCTCGTCGGGCCCCAGTTCGTAGGAGCAGCCGCCGTACCCGATGGCGTCGGCCCCGCCGGGTACCGAGCGGGGGCCGTAGAACACGTTGGGCGGGGCGGCTCGGCGGCTGCGCTCCATCCACTGGTTCCAGAACACCAGGGCGTCCTCGGCCCAGGCCATGGCCCGGTCCAAGCCGTCGGCGAACTGGGCTGGGTCGAGCGGGTCGGGCTGCTGGCCTTCGCTGCCCACCCGCTCGATGAAGAATCGGCCCGGCTCGTCGACTCCCCAATCCACGTTGTACTCCCGCACCGAGATGTGGTCGGTGTGCTCGTCGATGGACAGCCAGTTGCCGTCGTGGGGGGTGGCACTGGCAATGAAGGTGAAGCTGCCGTCGGGACCCACGGCGAAGTCGTCGCTGGAGCGCTCGGCGGTGATGCCCAGACGGTTCTGGTGCATCTCGCCGTGGGCGCTTTGGATCACGAACATCGCCCCTGGCGGCAGCCACCCAGTGATCTGATAGGAGTGCTCGGCGCTCACGTGGGCCCGCCAGTAGGTGTTGTCCACGTTGGGCCCGCCCCAGCGCATCACGTCGTCGTTGTGGCGGTACATCACGGGAAAGTCCCGATCGCCAAACTCCACCTGCTCGATCCACCCCTGCATCAGCAGCCGACCCAAGTGCCGGTAACCCTCGGCCCGATCAGCCGCCCCCGCGGGAAAGTCGTCGCCCAGCAGTCGATCGCCCGCGGCCTTCAACCGATCGCAGAAGTCCCGCCACGCGTCGCCCGACACCAGTTTCTGGTTGTTATCCACGACCCTGAAGCTAGTGGCGTGCCTGATCAGATGCCGGGGGCGTGGCGGGTGAGGACTCGCAGGGAGCCGGTGGCGGGCTGCTCGGCGAAGGCGCCGGATTCCATGGCTCGGCAGTAGATCTCGTAGGGGGGGCGACCGCCGTCGGCGGGGTTGGGGAATACGTCGTGGATGGCCAGCCTCCCGCCGACGGCCACGTGGGGCACCCAGTTTTCGTAGTCGGCGTGGGCCGGCTCGGTGCCGTGACCGCCGTCGATGAACAAGAAGGCCAGCGGGGTGGACCAGTTTTGGGCGATGGCCACCGAGTGGCCCACCAGCGCTACCACGCTCCCCTCCAATCCGGCCTCGTACACGGTGCGGCGGAAATGGGGCAGGGTGTCGATCAGCCCGACCTCTGGGTCCACCAGATCGGGCTCGTGCCACTCCCAGCCGGGTTGGTTCTCCTCTGACCCTCGATGGTGATCCAAAGCGAACAGCACCCGGCCCTGTGACTGGGCGGCATCTCCCAGATATACCGACGACTTGCCGCAGTAGCTGCCCACCTCGAGCAGTGGCCCGGCAACCTCCAAATTGCACGCTGCTTGATGGAGAGCTAGCCCCTCGTCGGGAGGCATGAACCCCCGGGCGGCCTCAGCGAACGCCTGCCGATTGGGTTCCATCGCCTGCCAATTCGGGGGCCCGCTCAGAGTGGCCTTCACCTTCCACTAGGGTGCCGAACAGATAGCGGTCGCACACGGCGTACTTCACCAGCCACACCGTGCCGAATGCCCCCACCGACGCGGCGGTGATGAACCATCCGTTGTCGGTGGCGGCGTCTACCAAGCCCACAGCCAGCGACGACAGGGCCAGCCCAGCCAGCGAGACCAGCCAGAAGGGCAGCACCACTCGACCCCACTGAGTGGGGCCGTTGTCGTCCCACACCCACCCCCGGTACAGGAAATAGACGGGGATGTTGGCGATCACGAAGGCCACCAGATTGGACACCAGACCCGACCAGCCGAATAGGTCGTAGCACACCCGCAGAATGGTCTGACCCAGCACCACCCCCACCGCCGACGTACCGCAGTAGCGCAGCAGGCGGCGCCAATTGTCCAAGACGTGAGCGCGGGTGGAGTCAAGAAGCGACATGGGGAGAAATAAGCGTACCCCAGCGCCTCTCAAATCCGACCACCCGGTCCTAGGCCATAAAGTTTGCCTAACTCGGACGGTAGGATCAGTCGGTCATGCAGGCAGAGGTAGATGCGCTCATCGAACTGCTGGATCTGGAGCCCATCGAGAAGGACATCTTCCGGGGAGTCAGCCCCCAAGAAGACCGCCAACGGGTGTTCGGCGGCCAAGTGGCCGGCCAGGCCCTGGTGGCCGCCACTCGCACGGTGGAAGATCGCTCGGTCCACAGCCTCCAGGCCTATTTCATCCGCCCCGGAGATGTGGAGGCGCCTTTGGTGTATCTGGTGGAGCGGGTGCGCGACGGCCGCTCTTTCACCACCCGCCGGGTGACCGCCATCCAGCATGGCCAGCCCATCTTCGCCATGTCGGCTTCTTTCCACAAAGAAGAGGAGGGCTTCGAGCATCAAACCGACCTTCCCGCAGGCATCCCCGACCCTGAGGAACTGGAGCCGTTTGTGTGGGATGGCTTCCCGGTGGACGACCAAGGCCGAATGATCCGCCCCATTGAGCTGCGCTACGTGACCGGCTCGCCCGCCGAACGGGGCCAGAGCCGAGAGCCCCGCTTGCAGGTGTGGCTGCGGGCCACCGGCACGCTGCCCGAGAACCCCGTACTGCACACCTGCATGTTCACCTACGCCAGCGACATGACGGTGCTGGACACCGCCACCAAGGCGCTGCCGGTGCGGGGCAACGAGATCGACATCCAGGCGGCCAGCCTCGACCACGCCATGTGGTTCCACCGGCCGCTGCGCATGGATGACTGGATCTTTTTGGACCAGGTGTCCAACTCGGCCTCCAACGCCCGGGGCTTGGCGTGGGGCACGGCGTGGAACCGCACCGGCGAACTGGTGGCCTCGGTGGTGCAAGAGGGATTGATCCGACCGCTGCGAAAACAACCATGAGCATCTGCTGCCGGGCGGTAGCGGTGCTGGCCGCGGCCTTTCTGCTGGCCAGCGCTTGCGGTAGCGGTAACGACGATGTCGCCCAGCGTGATGATGGTCCGGCAAGTATGCCCACGGCTGCGGCCACCGCTGGTGCAGCAGCCACGACGGCCCCCGCTCAACAATCAGGCGCCGACGCCCCCACCGTTGCCGGAGATCAGCCGGCAGGCTCCCCTGCGACCGGCTCGGCCTCCGACCAAGGCGAGGACGCACCAACCGCAGTGGCCGACCAGCCTGAGGAGTCAAACCTGGTGTTGACCCCGGTGGCGTCGCTCACCGATCCGATGGCGCTCGTCGCCCGACCGGGCACCGGCGGCACCAGCGGAGACCTCTACGTGGGCACCCGGGAGGGCCAGGTGTGGCTCATGAGCGCCGACGGGGATGAACCTCCCGAGATGGTGCTGGATATCAGCGCCCAGACCAATCCCGAGTGCGAGGAGGGGCTGTTGGGCATCGCCTTTTCCCCCGATGGATCGCTTCTCTATGTGAGCTCAACCGACCTGAGGGGCGACAGCTTGATCGTGGAGTACCCCATGAGCGGACAGTGGGTTCAAGGCGACCAGGGTCGGACGGTGCTGAGCGTTGACCAGCCAGCCTGCAACCACAATGGCGGCCATATCGCCTTCGGACCCGACGGCTACTTGTGGATCGGGTTTGGCGACGGCGGCGGCCGCGATGACATGTTCAACCAAGGCCAGAATCTCAACACCCTGCTCGCCACCATGCTCCGCATCGATCCCGAAGCCAACGGCAATTCGGCCTACTCCATTCCCACCGACAACCCGTTTGCCGACGGCGGGGGGCGAGCCGAGATCTGGCACTACGGAGCTCGCAACCCGTGGCGGTTCTCTTTCGACCGAACCACCGACGACTTGTGGATCGCTGATGTGGGACAAAACGAGTGGGAGGAAATCCACGTACTACGGGCGGCCGACGGCTGGGCACCAGGGGCCAACCTGGGGTGGCCGCTGTTCGAGGGCAACGTCCGGTTCTCCGGCACTGAGACTCCCGAAGACTTGGACTTCCCCATTCACGTGTACGACCACGACACGGGCTGTTCGATAACCGGCGGCCACGTGTACCGGGGTTCGGCCATACCCAGCCTGGTGGGCACCTACGTGTTCGGCGACTTCTGCCAGGGCCGCCTGTGGGGGTTGACCACCGATGGCCAAGGAGTGGTCACCCGGGAGGAACTCAACCTCTCGGTCCCCGGTGGCACGCTGGTGTCGTTCGGCGAAGATGCGGCCGGCGAGTTGTACGTATTGAGCTTCGATGACACGGTGTACCGGCTGGAGCTCGCTCGATAGTACGCGTCATTTTTCGGATGCAAGAATGAGCCGGTGAAGTTGAGCGGGGGGGAAGCTCTCGTCAAGTCGCTGGTCCGAGAGGGCGTCGAGGTCGTCTTCGGTATCCCCGGCATCCAGACATACGGGATTGTGGCCGCGCTGCGCGACGAGCCCGGCATTCGGATGGTCACCACCCGGCACGAGCAGGCCGCCACCTACATGGCCTACGGATACGCCCGCGCGTCAGGCAAGCCGGGAGTGGCTCTGGTCGTTCCCGGCGTCGGCATATACAACGCCGCTGCGGGATTGGCCACGGCCCACGCCCGCTCCTGTCCGGTACTGCTCATTGCTGGGCAAATTCCCCGAGGGCAGATAGGTATGAACCTCGGCGGGGTCCATGAGATCGAAGACCAGATGGACATTGTGCGACCCATAACCAAATGGCGCCAGCAAGCCCTGACGCCAACGGAGATTCCCGGGGCCGTATCCGAGGCATTTCGACAAATGCGCACTGGTCGCCCCCGTCCGACCTACATCGAATGCCCACCGGATGCTCTGGTGGAACGAGATGAAGTCGAGCTCATGGACCCCATCCCCATCTCCCGAGCCATGCCCAGCCGCGAGCAACTGCAACAAGCCGCCTCGGCCATTTCGGAATCCCGACTTCCCCTGATCGTCGCCGGAGGCGGGGTAGCTCTCTCCGGCGCGGAGCAGGCGCTCCTCGACCTAGTCGAGGCCACCAATATCCCAGTCATCACGTCGGGCGGCGGCAAGGGTGCCATCCCCGACAACCATCCTCTGTGCTACGGCTCATGCGTCAGCCCCGGCGGTGAACGGCACGAGATGAATCAGCTCTTGGACGTTATGAAGACCGCCGATGTTGTCATCGGGATTGGAACACGCTTTTCTCTGGGCAACCCAGCCGGGAAGTCGTCGACGCTCGTGAACATCAACATCGACGACTTCGACCTCACCCGGATTCAAGACAACACCATCCCCCTGCACGGCGACGCCCAAGCAACCATCGACTCTCTGTTGCCACTTCTTGTTGAAGCCGGGTGTAGAGACCGCCCCTCCCCCGCTCAAGCCGTGTCCGCCGCCCGTCGCCTGATCGCCTACTACGACATCCGAGACAACGAACCGCAATACCCCATCTTGGAAGCGATCAGAACGGGGACTCCCGAAGACGCATATACCGTGTGGGACGTGACCCAGTTCGGCTTCTATGCCCGAACCCACTGGCCGGTGAACCACCCGAACACTTACATCGACTCTGGGTACTCGTTTAATTTGGGCTTTGCGTTCCCGTCAGCGCTGGGAGCAAAGCTGGCCAAACCAGATTGCCCGGTCGTGTGCTTCGCCGGGGACGGCAGCTTCATGTTCAACTCACCTGAGTTGTCAACCGCCGTCCAATACGGAATCAACATCACCACCGTCATCTTCAGAGATGACTCCTACGGCAACGTGGCCCGCGACCTAGACGATTTCTTCGACGGCGCCTACGGAACCGACCTCGCCAACCCCGACCTCGTGAAGTTCGCCGAGTCGTTTGGCGCCATTGGCATGAGGGCAGACGACCCCATGGACCTTGAAACACTTATCCCTGCTGCGCTCGAACAACCGGCACCAGTGGTCATCGACGTCCCTATAGGCCATATTCCCCTGCCTCGGCCCAAGCAGATCGAACATGTACCCAAACTGCCCTGGACCCATCCCCAGAAGGGGCTGATCTCGTCCTAGAGCCGAACTGCCGAGCGGCAGACCTAGCCGGTTTCGTACCAGCCGGAAGCGATGAGAATGTCATCCCGCTTGACGATCCACGTGTGCTTGGTCTCCTGCTGGCCGCTTTGCGGGTTGAGGTAGACGTAATCCACCCACTTGCCAGTCTCGGTGGCGGTCACCATCTCATCAGCGGCGGCCAGACCTTCGGGGGTGGCACCGAGGATCTCGTGGAGGGTTTGGCCCACATTGTCGGGAACCGTCGGATGGGCCAGCACCACGCCGTCGAGGTCGACGGCGAACCCGTACCATTGGCCGTCCACGCTAGGCGGGTCGGTGCTGTCGGGAGAATCCAAGTGATCGATCAGGGCGCTGCGTCCGTTGGACTCATAGAACCATATGACGTCTTCGACGAACGCCCTGGTGTAAGAGCCGGGCTCGGCTTTGGTGGGCCGAGGAACGGGATAAGTGTCCTCATACCAGCCCGATCCAAAGATCAGGTCGCCCCGCCGTATGGCCCAAGTGTGCTTGGTGCCGCCGGTGTCGGTCTGCGGGTTGTAGAACACGTAGTCCACCCAGTGGCCTGACTCGTCAGAATCCACCAGATCCCGGCCATAGGCATAACCGGTTATATCCACTCGCTGAGCTGAGTTGAAGCCAATCCGCGAAGGGATGGTGGCGTGGGCCACGCCAATTCCAGAGTTGGCATCAATTATGAACACGTACCACTGGTCGTTGGAGCCAGCCTCGTTGTTGTAGTAATCGATGGTGGCCTGCCGGCCGGTCTCTTCGTAGCGGTCGAGGGCCTGCTGCACATACCACTTGGTGTACGCGTCCCGCTCGGTCTTGGGGGGTGGACCGGCCATCGCTCCATCATCATCGTTGCCGCACGCAGCCAGCGCGAAGATCCCAACGGCTACAGCAGCCATTGCGGCGATGAACACTCGGCATCGACTTCTACGCATTTGGTTCACCATCCTGTTCCATTTATAGGTAGCTCAGGCTACCAGCAGCCCTTGAAAATCTGGTGTGAATGAAGTGTGGGTGCCTAGTGGGCGTAAAGGCGGAGATTGAGCCAGGCGTCGTCGGCCAGGTTGAGGAGGGGCTCGGGGTAGATGCCGAAGGCCAGGGTGAAAAGCACCACGATGGCAACAGCCAGGGCTGGACCACGGGGGATGCGCAACCGAGGGGCGTCGGGATCGGGGGCATCCAGGAACATGGCCACCACGATGCGCAAGTACAAGAAAGCAGCCACCACCGCAGCCAACATGGCGATCACCGCCAGCCAGAAGGAGCGGGCATCCACCGCCGCGGTGATCACCTCGAACTTGGCCCAGAACCCGGCGGTGAATGGGATGCCGGCCTGCGACAGCAACAGCACGGTGAAAGCTCCGGCCAACAGCGGGCGGCGGGCGGCCAGACCCTGGAGGTTTTCGAGAGCGGTACCCTCATCGCCCGGGCTACTGACCACGGTGATCACCGCGAAGCTGCCGATGGCCATGGCCGCGTAGGCGGCCAGGTAGAACAGCACGCTGGCCACGCCGTCATCAGTGGCGGCCTGCACGCCGACGAGGATGAACCCGGCGTGGCTGATCGAGGAGTAGGCCAAAATCCGCTTTACGTCGGTCTGGACGATGGCCAGCATCGACCCCACCGCCAAGCTGGCGATGGCCAGCCCGAACACCACCGGCTGCCAGTCGTCGGCCACCTCGCCGAACCCGGCGAAGAACACCCGGAGCAGGGCGGCGAACCCGGCCGCCTTCACCCCGGCAGCCATGTACGACACCACCGGCGAGGGCGCCCCCTGGTACACATCCGGGGTCCAGGCGTGGAACGGCACGGCGGCCACCTTGAAGCCGAACCCCACCAACAGCATGGCCATACCGGCCAGTAGCAGGCCGTTGTCGCTCAGGCGTTCGTTCTCCAGGATGTTCTGGATGCCAGCCAGGTTGAGCGACCCGGTGGCCCCGTACACCAAGGCGATCCCGTAGAGCAGAAACGCCGAGGCGAACGCCCCCAGCACGAAGTACTTGATGCCCGCTTCCTGCGATTCGGCCCGGCGCAGATGCATGGCCACCAGCACGTACACCGCCAGCGACAAGATCTCCAGGCCCAAGAACAACACGATGAGGTTGTTGGCTGAGGCCATGGTGATGCCGCCAGCAGCCGACAGCATCAACAGCACGTAGAAGGCGGGACCGTCCACGCTCTCCCGCTGCAAGAACCCATCGGCCACCAATGCGGTCAAAACCACGGTGCAGGCCAAAAGCACGATGATGAACACCGAGAACCCGTCCACGCCGATAGAACCGGCAACAACCGAGTGGGGACCCCATTGCCAGGCCCGAATCCACACCGGAATTGCGGTAGCCAGCACCGCCAGTCCGGTGGCCACCGTCCACGCCGCCGGGAACCACTTGGGCAGCCATCGACCGGCCACCGACACAATGGTCAACAGCACCACCGCCCCCCCGGCCATCACCAGATGGGGGATGAGCGGCAGCCACTGGATGTCGGGAATGTCGGCCTGGGCGAGGATCGAGAGCATCAGTGGCCCTCCCCCTCGTCGCCGTACTCGGCCTTGAGCTTGCGGAGATCCTCGAAGCTGCCCTCGGGCCGATCACCCACGGTGGGCGATTCGAATCCCTCGACTTCTTCCATGTGCTCGATCAGCGCATTGACGGCCGGCTCCATGCGCTCGATCACCGGCTTGGGGTACACCCCCAGAAACACGATGAGCCCCACCAGCGGCACCATGACCAGCTTTTCCTGCCAGTTGAGGTCGGGCATCGAGCGGTTGGCGTCGTCGGGGGTGCCGTGGAACACCCGCTGGTAGGCCCACAGCAGGTACAGCGCGGCCAGGATGACCCCGGCGGCGGCCACCACCGCCCACCAGCGGTGGGCCACAAAAGCCCCGGCCAAGATCAAGAACTCGCCCACGAAGCCGTTGAGGCCGGGCAGCCCCACCGACGACAGCATCACCACGGTGAACACCGCGGCCAGCACCGGGGCGGCCTTCTGAAGCCCGATCATCTCGGAGATCTGGCGGGTGTGGCGGCGCTCGTAGATGAAGCCCACCAGCAAGAACAGCGCCCCGGTGGAAAGGCCGTGGTTCACCATCTGGAGCAGCCCGCCTTCGATGCCCTCGGTGTTGATGGAGAATATGCCCAGCACGATGAACCCGAGGTGGGCCACCGAGGAGTACGCCACCAGGCGCTTCAGGTCGCGCTGCATGGTGGCCACCACCGCGCCGTACAAAATGCCGATCACCCCCAGGGTGAACAGCAGCGGGGCGAAGTAGCGGGACGCTTCGGGGAACAGGTACAGGCCGAAGCGGACCAGGCCGTAGGTGCCCAGCTTGAGCAGCACCCCGGCCAAGATCACCGACCCAGCGGTGGGGGCTTCGGTGTGGGCGTCGGGCAGCCAGGTGTGGACCGGGAATATGGGCACCTTCACGGCGAAGGCCAGCGCGAACGACAGGAAGATCCAGCGGGCAGTGATGGTGGGCAGTTCGCCCGCGCTGTTGGCGAGTTCGAGAAGATTGAACGTGACCGCCCCGCCGGTCTCCCGGGCGGTGAGCAGCGCCAGGGCCAGCATGCCCACCAGCATGAGGGCTGAGCCCAGCATGGTGAACAGGAAGAATTTGGTGGCCGCGTACTTGCGGTTTTCGTGGCCCCACTTGCCGATGAGGAAGTACATGGGGATCAGCACGACCTCGAAGAACAAGAAGAACAGCACCAGATCGAGGGCCAGGAATACCCCCAGGCAGCCGGTTTCCAGCACCAGCATCCAGATGTAATAGGCCTTGGCGTCGTGGGGCGGGTCGCAGGCCACGATGGCGATGGGGAACAGGAAACCGGTGAGCACCACCAGGAACAGTGAGATGCCGTCCACCCCGACGTGCCAGGAGATGCCGGCTGAGCCGATCCATTCGGCGAGCTGGGTGAACTGGAAACCGCCGTCGCCGGCCTCGAATGCCGCCATGAGCCACAGGGTGAGCGCCCCGGTGGCCGCCGAGGTAGCCACCGCCACCGGCTTGAGCACCTCCGAGCGGGAGGGGGCGATCAGCGCGATGGCCGCCGCGCCCACCAGCGGCAGGAAGATGATGACCGGAAGCACCATCGAGCCGTCCATCAGAACCCTGCCCTCGAGATGAACCAGGCCAATAGCCCCACCGCGCCGATGGCGATGCCCAGGGCGTAGCTGCGCACCAGGCCGGACTGCGACACCCGCAGCTTGGTCCCGGCCCGGCGGATCAGGGTGCCGGTGGCGTTGACCGCGCCGTCCACCACCTGCTCATCGAACTGGGTGGTGCGCTCGAACGCCCGGCGTCCGGGACCGCCCATGAAGTTGGTGATGGTCTCGTCGATGCGCCACGCCCGGGCCAAGAAGGGGTGTTCGATGCGGGCCGGATCGATCCGACGGCGGATGTACACCGCAGCCCCGGCCGACACCCCGCCCAGGCTGCCGACGATGGCCACGATGGCCAGCACCCACTGGGTGCCGCCGCCGAAGGGAAGATGGCCGGCGTTGCCGAACAGCGACGGCTTGAGCCAGTTGCCCAAGAAATGGACATCGGAGGTGAACGGCAGATTGAACACCCCGGCCACCATGGCCAACCCCGCCAGCAGCACCAGCGGAACGGTCATGGTCCAGGGCGATTCGTGGGGATGGCGGTGGGGCTTGTCGTCGGTGGCTTCGGCTTCAGAGTCAGCCCAGCGGGGCGGGCCGAAGAACGTCATGAGCACCAGCCGAGTCATGTAGAAGGCGGTGAGGATGGCGGTGGCCAACAGCAGCACCCATAGCACCTTGTTCTCACCATAGGCGTAGGCCAGGATCTCGTCTTTCGACCAGAAGCCCGAGAACGGCGGCACCCCGGCGATGGCCAGCCAGCCGGCCACAAAGGTCATCGAGGTGATGGGCAGCAGCCGGGCCAGCCCGCCGTAGCGGCGGATGTCTTGGTCGCCGTCCATGCCGTGGATCACCGACCCGGCCCCCAGGAACAACAGCGCCTTGAAGAAGGCATGGGTGACCATGTGGAAGATGGCGGCCACGTAGGCCCCCGAACCCACGGCCACGAACATGAACCCGAGCTGGCTGACGGTGGAGTAGGCCAGCACCTTCTTGATGTCGTTTTGGGCTACCGCGATGGTGGCGGCCATTAGGGCGGTGCCCAGGCCCACCCACATGATGAGGTCGGGCACCCAGCTGTGGGCCTCGGCGATGATGGGGCTCATCCGGGTGAGCAGGTACACCCCGGCGGTCACCATGGTGGCGGCGTGGATGAGCGCCGATACCGGTGTGGGGCCAGCCATGGCGTCGGGCAACCAGATGTGCAGCGGGAACTGGGCCGACTTACCGGCTGCGCCCACCAATAGCAGCACCACGATGGCTGACGCCGTGCCCGCAGCCACGCCGTTGGACTCCAGGTCGTAGAAGATCTCCCCGTACTGGAGCGACCCGAAGGTCAAAAACGCCAGGAACATGGCCACCAAGAAGCCCCAGTCGCCCACCCGATTGGTGACGAACGCCTTTTTTCCGGCAGAGGCGTTGGCCTCGTCGGTGAACCAGAACGAGATCAGCAGATAGGAGCACGCCCCCACGCCCTCCCAGCCCAGGAAGGTGAGCAGCAAGTTATCGCCCAGCACCAGCATGAGCATGGAGAAGGCGAACAGGTTGAGGTAGATGAAGAACTTGGAGAAGTCCTCGTCGCCGTGCATGTAGCCGATGGAGTAGAGATGGATGAGGGCCCCCACCCCGGTCACGAACAGGGCCATGGTGATGGACAGCGGGTCGGCCAGAAAGCCGATGTCCACGGCCAGCTTCCCGGCCGGCACCCACTCGAACAGGGTGACCACCGTCTCGCGCTCGTCGCCCTCGTGGCCCACCAGCCCGATGAACACCAGCAGGGTGGCGATGAACGAGCCGCCCATCATGGCGGTGGCCAGCCAACCGGCCCGAGGCTCGCCCAGACGGCGGCCCATGGCCATCAGAATCAGCACCCCGGCCAGCGGGAAGGCGGGGATCAACCAGACGAGGTCTACGAGAGTGCTCATGGCGGCGCTATCCCCTCAGCGCCGATAGGTCGTCGGCGGTGGCCTGGGGGCGGCGGCGGTTGATGGCCACCACGATGGCCAGGCCCACCACCACCTCCGCGGCGGCCACCACCAGCACGAAGAACACCGACACCTGACCGCCGATGTCGCCCAGCTCCCGCCCGAAGGTGATGAAGGTGAGGTTGACGGCGTTGAGCATCAGCTCCACGCACATGAACATGATCAGCGGGTTGCGCCGCACCAAGAGCCCCACCGCGCCGATGGTGAACAGCGCGGCGGCCAGGATCAGATACCAGGAGGCGGTGACCATCAGTCGTCCCCCGCGGTTCCCTGGGCATCGTCGCTACGGGCCATGCGGCGCGACATGACCACCGCGCCCACCACCGAGATGGTGAGCAGGGCGGCGGTGGCCTCAAAGGCGTACACGTAGTCGGTGAACAATGCGTCGGCGATCTGGTGCAGGTTGGAGTACTGATCAGACAGATCGGCCTTCAGAACCCCTGCGCGGAGCGCACCGATTTCGCTGTTTAGGAGAAAGACCACCGCCAAACCGAAGGTGCCCAGGCCCACCAAAGCGGCCAGGGTGCGCTGGCCGGTGATGGGCTCCACCGACAGGTCTTCCAACCGGTCGACGCCCAACAGCATGATCACGAACAAGAACAGCACCACGATGGCGCCGGCGTAGACGATGATCTGGACCGCGGCCAAAAAGTGGGCCTCCAGATTGAGGAACAGCACGGCCATGCCAAACAGGGTCCCCACCAGGCTCAACGCGGCGTGAACCGGGTTTCGGGCCAACACCACTCCCAGCGCCCCGGCCAGCACGATGGCCGCGCACACTATGAAGACAGCGGTCTCCATCAGTGGTGGCCCCCATGATCGTCGTGTTCATCGTCGCCCGCGTCAGCATCAGCGTCGGCCGGCTCTTCCTCCGTTTGGCCCCGCTCCGGCGAGCGGATGCCATAGCCCAGCTCGCCCGACCAGGCCACCTTGCCCTCGTAGGCGGCCTGACCCGATGGCGATGTAGCCCGCACCCACGCCGAGGTGTGCTCGTCGTCGCCGGGATGCCAGTCCTCCCAGGGAAGCTGCTGGGGCCGACCGTCGTCACCCACCACCAGCTCGTCTTTGGTGTAGATGGCGTCGGACCGGTTGGTGAACGAGAACTCGAACAGCTTCGACTCGGTGATGGCCTCGGTGGGGCAGGCCTCCACGCACAGATCGCAGTGGATGCACCGCAGGTAGTTGATCTCGTACACGTAGCCGAAGCGCTCGCCGGGCGACACCGGGTCGTCGGGCGGGTTGTCGGCCCCTCGCACGTAGATGCAGCGGGCCGGACACACGCCGGCGCACAGCTCGCATCCGATGCACTTCTCCATGCCGTCCTCGTAGCGGTTGAGCACGTGGCGGCCGTGGAAGCGCTCGGGCTTGGGGCGCTTCTCGTCGGGGTATTGGGTGGTGACCACCCGGCCGGTCTCGGTGCCCTTCAGCAGCTTGCGCAGCGTGACCGCAAATCCTTGGAGGTATCCCATTAGGCGAAGCCTCCTTGCGGGTCGAGTTCTCGGCGTTGGCGAGCGGTCCGCAGGGCCAGGGCCAGCAGCCCGGCCAGGGCGACCATGATGGCCATCATCACGATCACGGCGGCGGCCCGGTTCCAGCCCCGGTCGCCGGCCACGTCATAGGAGGCCAGCACCAGCA
This sequence comes from Candidatus Poriferisocius sp., assembly GCF_965204015.1. Lineage (GTDB taxonomy): Bacteria > Actinomycetota > Acidimicrobiia > Acidimicrobiales > Bin134 > Poriferisocius. The sequence goes on from NZ_OZ241965.1 coordinate 1,513,407, forward strand.
ACCAGCCCAGCGACAGGGGGATGAGCAGCTTCCAGCCCAGGTCCATGAGCTGGTCGTAGCGGAAGCGGGGCAGAGTGGCCCGCAGCCACACGAAGGAGAACAAGAACAGCATCAGCTTGATGAAGAACCACAGCAGACCCGACAGCCAGCCGATCGAAGTGAAGTCGGGGCCGTTGGGGCCGCCCAAGAACAGCGTCACGATGATGGCCGACATGGTGATGGTGTTCATGAACTCGGCCAGGTAGAACAGGGCGAAGCGGATGGAGCTGTACTCGGTGTGGAAACCGCCCACCAGCTCCTGTTCGGCCTCCACCAAGTCGAACGGGGGCCGGTTCAGCTCGGCGGTGGCCGCAATCAGGAAGATGACCATGGGCACCACCCAGGTGACCCACAGGTTCCAGTTCCACACCGACTGCTCGGCCACGATCTGATTGGTGGACAAGCTGCCCGACTTCAACAGCACCGCAGCCAACGACAGTCCCAAGGCGGCCTCGTACGACACCATCTGGGCCGAGGCTCGCACCGACGCCAAAAGCGGATACTTGGAGCCCGACGACCAGCCAGCCAGCATGACCCCGTACACGGCCACCGACGACATGGCCAGCACCAGCAGGATCCCCACCGGTGGGTCGGACACCTGGAGAAGGGTCTCGTGGCCGAACAAGGTGACCCGGCCGTTGCCGCCGCTGAAATCGCCCCCTACCGGGACCACGGCGAACACCAAGAAAGCGGGCACCAGCGACAGATAGGGAGCCAGCTTGAACACCAGCCGATCGGACTGCTCGGGGATCAGGTCTTCTTTGAAGAACAGCTTTATGCCGTCGGCCAGCGTCTGAAAGATGCCGAACGGCCCGGCCAGATTGGGGCCGATGCGGTTCTGCATGTCGCTGATGACCTTGCGTTCGAACCAGATCATCAACATCACGGCCACCAACAAGATCGCGAAGGCCACCCCCACCTTGAGCAAGGTGATGAGCACCTCAGCCAGGCCCACTCCGCCGATATACAGCGGGTCGAGGCCAAACACACTCGGACCGAGCACCGCGGTCATCGGACCTGAACCCCTTGGAGCGGCCGATCCGCGGTCATCGAGTTTGGATCCTCACGTCGGTGACCACCGCATCGGCATCGATCAGGTCTCGCACGTCCCGGTCGGGGTGGTTGTACCCGAAGACCGCAGTGCCTCGGGGCACGCCGGGGTCGGCCACCACCGGCATGCCCATCTCGCCGATGTGCGAGATCACCTGCACCTCGGTGCCGGGATCAACGCCGACCCGGTCAAAGTCATAGGGGTTGACCGCAAGGGCCGCGGTATTGGCCAGGCCGGCCAACGAGGGGGCGTGCTGCACCAGAGTGCCCCGGTCGTACATGCGCCGAGCCGACACCAGCCGCAGGCTGTAGGCGTCCACATGGGGCACTTCAGTGGGGCTTTCCGGCGGAGTGAACTCGATGGAACTGTTTGCCGCCACCTCGCCATCGGTCTCGGCGTCGATGGCCTCCAAGGAGAGGCTTCGGTGCGATGGCGCCGCCCGGACGATCTCGTCCCACACCTCTTCTGGACTGCCGAAACCGAAATCGGCGTCGAGCTGTCGGGCGAGCTCAGATGCGATGGCCCAGTCGGCTCGGGCCGTACCCGGCGAGGTAACCACTTGGCGCTCCCGGGTGATCCGGCCCTCCATGTTGGTGTGGGTGCCTCGGCGCTCACCGAAGCCGGCCGCGGGGAACACAATGTCGGCTTGAGCCGCAGACGGATGCAAGAACAGGTCGGAGGCGATGACCGTGCCGGCGCGGCTCAAGGCCGACTCGGCCACCTTGCGGTCGGGGAAGTCGCCCAGAGGGTCGGCGCCCAGCAGGATCAACACGTCGATGTCTCCGCCGGCAGCCGCTTTCAGGATGCCTCGGGCGTCGGCACCGGGCGATGCGGGTACCGAGCCCCACGATTCAGCCAGCGCAGCGCCGCCGTCGGCCAGGGTCACCCGACCGGGCAGCAGGCCAGGCGCCATGCCCATGTCCAACGCACCGAGCACATTGCCCCGGTGCAGCGCGGGCAAAAAGGCAATGCCCGGTCGCCCACCTGCGGTCAGCAGCTTGGCCAACTTCATCAGCTCGGCCGCGGCCTCTACCGTGGGGCCTGCCGCCTCGGCCAGCGATGGGCGGCCCAGGATCACGGTGATCGGCTGGTCGGCCCGGTCGGCCAACGCGGCCGCCGCTTCGGCCAGGGCCTCGGCCGAAACCCCGCCAATCTCGCCGTCGGGTCCGGCGTCGATGTCGCCGCCCACCAGGGCGGCCGCAACCGCCGCGGCCTCGCCCGGACGGTGGTGCAAACGGTGGGCCGCCAAGTGGCTCAGCCCGGTTGCCCGGGGGGTGAGCTCGATGAGCTGCACGCCGTCGTTGACCACGGCGTGGCGGAGCCTCAGATACAGGGTGCCCTGCTCCTCTTTGGGATCAGCAGCCATCAAGATGACGGTGCCGCCCGGCGTGCAGGCCCGATTTATGGTGGCCCGGGGCAGGCCGAGCACCGCGTCAGCGGGCAGACCATCGTCGAGTTGGGCGTCGACGTGATCGGTGCCGATGACGCCTTTGGCCAACCGAGCCCAGGCGTACTGGTCTTCGTTGGTCAGGCGGGCCCCACCCAAAACGGCCACCGACTGGGGGCCCTTGTTCTCGACCGCCGCCAGGATGGCGTCGGCCGCCATGGCCAGGGCTTGGTGCCAGGAGGTCTCAACCAGCTCGGGGCCGTCGGGATCGGGCTGGCCCAACGGAGTTCCCCGCACCAGCGGCGACCGCAACCGCAGCTCGCTGGCGGTTGCCTCAAACGAGAAGCGGTCCTTGTCGGTGAGCCATCCCCAGTTGACCGCGTCGCTGTCCACGCCCTGATAGCGCAGCACCTGATCGCGGGAGGCCTGCACCACCACCCGATCACCCATCGGATTGGGATAGGTCGACTCCACCTCGGTGAGATCCCACGGGCGGGCCTTGAACCGATAGGGCACCGCGGTGAGCGCCCCCACCGGGCAGATTTGCACGGTGTTGCCGCTGAAGTACGAGGAGAAGGGCAGGTCGGGAAAGGTGTTCACCTGGGATTGGTCGCCCCGGTCTTGGAAGGTGATCAGCGGATCACCGGCCACCTCGTCGGCGAATCGGGTGCAGCGGTCGCACAGTATGCAGCGCTCCCGATCCAGGTACACCAGATCGTTCACGGGAATGGGCTTTTCGAAGTGGCGCTTCTCCTCGATGAACCGGCTCTCACCCGGGCCGTAGGCCATGGTCTGGTCTTGGAGGGGGCATTCGCCGCCCTTGTCGCACACAGGGCAGTCGAGCGGGTGGTTGAGCAGGAGGAACTCCAGCACCCCGTCCTGGGCCTTGCGGGTCTGATCGGAGGTGGTGTCCACCACCATGCCCTCGGTGACTTCGACCATGCAGGAGGGTTGCAGGGCTGGGCCCCGCCCGGTGTCGATGTCCACGATGCACATGCGGCACATGCCCACCGAGTTCATGCGGGGGTGGTAGCAGAAATGGGGAATGTACACTCCGGCCCTCTCGGCGGCGGCAATGACCCACTCGCCGGGGGCGGCCTCCACCGGTTGGCCGTTGACGGTGATGTTGACCACGGTTTCGGTCTCGCTCACGATGCGACCCCTGAGTTCGTAGTGACGGTTACCGCGGTGGCGGGCAAGTAGGCCTCGAACTCACCGCGGAACCGCTCCAAAGCCGAGGCGATGGGCGACACGGCCGACGGTCCCAGCGGGCAGATGGTGGTCTGGCGGGGCGGCCAGTTGATGCCGGGGCTGATGTTGTCGCAGACATCCATCAACAGATCAAGATCTTGGGGGCGACCCTGGCCCGACAGAATGCGGCTGAGGATCTTCTCCAGCCAGGAGGTGCCCTCCCGGCACGGGGTGCACTTGCCGCAGGACTCCCGGGCGAAGAACCTCACCACGTTGTGGCAGGCCTTGACCACGTCGGTGGTGTCGTCCATCACCACGATGGCCCCCGAGCCGAGCATGGAGCCGGCCTGGTCCACGGTGGCCTTCTCTAGGGGAATGTCGAGGTGCTCCTCGAAGAACCACGGGGCCGACGCCCCGCCGGGGATGAACGTCTTGAGGGTGCGGCCGGGGTGGAGGCCTCCGGCGTAGCGGGGATCGAAGATGATGTCGCGGAACGTGGTGGTGCCGAAGGGCACCTCGAACACGCCGGGAGTGGCCACGTGGCCCGACACCGCGAACACCCGGGTGCCCGTGGAGCTGTCGGCCCCCATGGCCGCGAAGGCGGCCCCGCCGTTGGACACGATCCACGGCAGGTTGGCCAGGGTCTCCACGTTGTTGACGATGGTGGGCTTGCCGTAAAGGCCGATAGAAGCCGGGAAATAGGGCGGCTTCAGCCGGGGCATCCCCCGATTCCCCTCCAGGCTCTCGATGAGGGCGGTCTCCTCGCCCACGATGTAGGCCCCCGCGCCCCAGTGAAGGGTGATGTCCACCGAGAAGTCATCGGCGCCAAGCACGTTGCGGCCCACGTAGCCGGCCTCGTAGGCCTCGTTGAGGGCGGCAGCCAGGCGCTCTTGGGCGTGGGCCATCTCGCCCCGCACATACAAGAAGCACTGGGAGAGACCGAGGGCATAACAGGCAATCAAACAACCCTCGATGAGCTGGTGGGGGTCGCGCTCCATGAGCAGGCGGTCTTTGTAGGTGCCGGGTTCGGACTCGTCGCCGTTCACCACCAGATAGCGGGGCCACACTCCTGGAGGGCAGAACCCCCACTTGACCCCGGCGGGGAACCCGGCGCCACCCCGGCCGAGCAAGCTGGCGGTGCGAACCTCCCCGTGGACCTCGGCAGGCGCCATCTCCAGCGCCCTGCGCAATCCGGCATAGCCCCCGGTGCGCTCGTAGCCGGCCAGGGTGTGGCCGTCGTCAACATCGAAGCGGGAGGTGATGATCTGCAGGTCTTGGGCTGCGGGCGCGCTCATGAGCCGTCTCCGTTGTCGGAGGGGTTGCGGGCCATCCAGTCGGGCTCGCCCTGGCCGTCGGGGGGCGATACCCCGGCCCAGCGGTCCTCCCTGACGTGCTGGCGCACCTTGGCCAGCTGGCCGTGAGGAGCGATCCCGGCGGTACCGGCCCGCAATTGGCCCACGATCTCGTCGAAGTCCTGGGTGCTCACCCGGTTGCGGTAGCGGTAGTTGACCTGGAGACAGGGGGCCTCGGTGCAGGCGGCGATGCACTCCACCGCCTCGAGGGTGATCTTGCCGTCGTCGGTGGTCCCGCCGGGCCTCACCCCCAAGGTGTCCTCAGCGTGATGGATCAGCTCGGACGCCCCCAAAAGGTGACAGGAGATGCCGTTGCAAATGTTGACCATGTAGTCGCCCACCGGCTCGCGCTTGAGCATCTCATAGAAGCTGCACGTACCCATCACCTCGGCGGGGGTCACGCCCACCAACTCGGCGATATGGGCCATGGCTTCCTCGGTTACATAGCCGTCTTGTTCTTGGGCCAAGTGCAGCAAGGGGATGAGCGCGGACCGGGGAACCGGGTATCGGCCGATGATCTCTTGGGCAACCGTGAGGCTGGCAGGGTTGAGGCGGGCCATGGTTAGCGGTCCACCTCCCCCATGATGGGATCGACCGATGAGATGATGGCCACCGCGTCGGCCACCATGCCTCCCCGCATCAGATGGGGCAGGGTTTGCAGGTTCACAAAGCTGGGACCGCGGATGTGCATGCGATAGGGCACTGCCGAGCCGTCCGACACCATGTAGCAGCCCAGCTCGCCCCGGGGAGACTCCACCGCGGCGTACACCTCGCCGGCGGGCACCTTGAATCCCTCGGTGAATATCTTGAAGTGGTGGATGAGGGCCTCCATCGACTCGTCGATGCGGGCCCGAGGCGGCGGGGTGACCTTTTTGTCCTGCACTCGGTAGTCGCCCGAGGGCATCTGGTCGAGGATCTGGGCCAAGATGCGGATGGACTCTCGGATTTCGTTCAGCCGGATGGCATAGCGGTCGAAGCAGTCGCCGTAGGTGCCCACCACCACGTCGAAGTCCACCTCGTCGTAGGCCAAATAGGGCATATCCCGGCGCAGGTCCCAGACATAGCCGGTAGACCGCAGGATGGGTCCGGTCACCCCCAAGGCCAGGCACTCGGCGGTGTTGATGACCCCCACTCCTTGAAGCCGCTCCCGGTAGATGGGCTGGCCGGTAAGCAGGGTGTCGAACTCGTTGAGGCGGGCGGGCAGCGTGTCGATCAGGGTGAGCACCTCATCGCGCCAGCCGTCGGGCAGATCGGCGGCCACCCCACCGGGCCGGATGTAGTTGTGATTCATCCGCAGTCCGGTGATGGTCTCCAACAGCCGCAGGGCCTCTTCTCGCTCCCGCCAGCCGTAGAGCATCATCGACACCGCGCCGATGTCCATGCCGTTGGTGGCCTGGAACAAAAGATGAGAGCTGATGCGGTTCAGCTCGCACATCAGCATCCTGATCCAGGTGGCCCGAGGGGGAAGCTCCAAACCCAGCAACGCCTCGGTGGCCATCGAGAAGGCCAGCTCGCTGAACAGCGGGGAGGCGTAGTCCATCCGGGTGACGTTGGTGGGACCCTGGAGGTAGGTGAGGGTCTCGGCGGTCTTCTCCATGCCGGTGTGGAGGTAGCCGATGACCGGCTTGGACCGCATCACGGTCTCCCCCTCCATCTCCAGCATGAGCCGCAGCACCCCGTGGGTGCTGGGGTGCTGGGGCCCCATGTTCATGACCATGCTGGTGTCGCTGGTTCCGGCTTCGGCCTCCAAGCGCTCGCCGTCGTCCTCGCCGATGCGAAGCACGGCGCTGTTCTCCCGGCGGCGGACGGCCTCGTCGGTGGCGACCTCCACCGTGGTGTCCGGGGCGCTCATCTCGTCGCCTTGAACTGCACTGGACGAGTCATGGACACAGTCTTCGCCGAATTCATCGGGTGGCCTTGAACTGGACAGGTATGTGCCCCACAGAGAAGTCCTTCCGCAGCGGGTGGCCTTCCCAATCAGGGGGCATGAGGATGCGGGAGGGGTCGGGGTGGCCTTCGAAGACGATGCCGAACATGTCGGCTACCTCCCGCTCCAAGGCCTCGGTGCCCGGGTACAGATCGAACAGGGTGGGCACGGTGGGGTCGTCGGCCGGAACCTGCACCCGCAGCCTGATGCGACCCGGCGCAGCGTGGGAGATGAGCGTGACCACCAGCTCGAAGCGCTCGGGCGTCACCTCGGGGGGCAAGTCGGTGCGGCCGGGGTGCTCCAGGTAGTCCACCGCGGTCACGTCGAGGGCCGACACATAGCCCTCGTCGCGCAAACCGGACACCGTCTCGACGAACTGGTCGCGGGGCACATGCAGTACCGAGTCGTTCATGTACGAATAACCACGCCCGTTGATTTGCGCAAGATCGTGGTGGCGAACATCAGGTTCTCCCGACCGGACGTATAGCCATGGGCATGCTCTGGCCGTCGCGCTGGTCGACGGTGAGGTTGGCCCCCGCCCCGGTCTCGTCCCGCCGGCGGGTGATCTCTCCGCTGGTGATCTTGTCGTGAAGGGTCAAGATGGCGTGCATGAGGGTTTCCGGGCCTGGTGGGCAGCCGGGGGCGTACACGTCTACCGGCACAATCTGGTCGACCCCCTGCACGATGGCGTAGTTGTTGAACATGCCCCCGCTCGAAGCGCACACTCCCATCGAGATCACCCACTTGGGCTCCATCATCTGGTCGTAGATGCGGCGCAGGATGGGGGCCATCTTTTGCGAGACCCGGCCGGCCACGATCATCAGGTCGGCCTGGCGGGGAGAGGCCCGGAAAACTTCCATCCCGTAGCGGGCCAAGTCGTAATGGGCCCCGCCGGTGGCCATCATCTCGATGGCGCAGCAGGCCAAGCCGAAGGTGGCCGGCCAGCAGCTCCGAGCCCGGGACCACTTGACCAGATCTTCGAGCTTGCCGGTCACGAAGTTGTGGTCGACTCCCTCCAACCCTTGATCGAGAACGACCTTGGGGTCACCCAATAGTGGCAGCTTCATGCCGCTTCCTCCGGGGCGCCTCGTCCGTCCAAGCCCACTCGGCGGATGGTGGTGTCGCTTGTGCGGCGAGCCGACACTTGGGGGTCACGCCGCCACTTCGGGCGAGACGGCCCCCAATCGAGGGCACCGTTGCCGATGAGGTACACGAACGACTCGAACACAGCCAGAGCGAAGATACCCATGGCCACCAAGCCGAACAGGCCCAGCCCCCGGTAGGACACCGCCCAGGGATACAAGAAGATGATCTCGATGTCGAAGACGATGAAGATCATGGCGATGAGGAAGAACCGGACCCCGAACCGCTCCGGAGCGTCGGTGCTCTCCTCCACCCCGCACTCGTAGGGGGCCAGCTTGGCCTTGGTCTGGCGCCGGGGGGCCAGCAGTCGGGAAGCGCCAAAGCTCAGAGCGGCGAACAGCACGGCCAAGACTCCGAGGGCGAAGATCGGCAGGTATTGGCCGGTCATCGCGGTCTACCCCGCTGCGATCATGGGGCCGCGCCCTCGCCCTCCAGGCGACGGCGGACTTCCAAATCACGGGTGTGGAGCATCAGCAAAGACACCAAGAACAACAAGCCGGAGCCGATGGCCACCAGAATACCGGGCAGGCGGAACCGGCCCAGGTTACGGCGCAAGAGCACCGAGATGACCGGCTCATCGGGGTCGATCTCCGCCGGAGGCGGGGCCTGGCCGGCTACTGGCGGGTGGTACTCCGACCGCTGCACCTGTACCACCGTGTAGTTGGTGGGATGGCGGGGCATGGTGCTGGTGATGACCTTGTTGCTGACCCGTTCCCATACTCCGTTGTTGAGCCTCTTCGGTTTGCCCCCCTGCTGGTAGGCATCCAGCACAACGAAGGTGTTGCTCTGCTCGTCGGTAGCGCCAAAGCCCAGATCGGCTTCGGCCAGATAGTCGCTGGCCGCGGTAATGGCCTCACCGGCGGCCTGGGTGGTCTGGAGGTTCCAGTCGCCCAACTCCAGCCACCCTTTACTCTCAGCATCTTCGATCAGGTCGGGGTGGACGCCCTTCAGCTCGCTTAGGGTCAGATCCTCGTTGCGGATGCGCTGCTCCTCGGCCAAGCGCTGCACCTCACACTCCAACTGCTCTTCCTTTACCGAGGTTCCGTTCGGGCTCGTCTCAAACTCGCACTCTGGAGCTTCCTCAGAACTGGCTGTCAAAAGCTTGCGGGGATCGTCTTCCTCCAAGTCATCGTTAAAGACGGTCAGATCGGTGCGGATGGCACCGGCGTCAACGGAGTCCAGTTCGGCTTTCTGGGTGCTGTTGCCCCTCACGCGGACGATCTGGATGGCCTTGGGGAGACAGTCTTGGTCGCCCAAGGTTGCGCAGACCACCGGGTTGGGCAGATCGTCAAGAATCTCTGGAGGCGGGTTGGCCTCGTTGTCAGACACCGAGGGGTTGCCGATGTGGATGGCCTGAACCTCCCAGGTGGGGCGGGCCCCCTGGAGTCCGATTCCGTACAGGGCCCACAACAGCGCCATCATCGCCGTCCAGCCGAAGATGGCCGAAATGGCGATCAGGCTCCCCAAGCGGAAGCCGGTGTTGGTGGAGATGATGAGCCACACCGATCCCATGAGGATGGCCGAACCCAGCAGCACGGTCAGCAGGCCGCGGACCTCGTTGTCGAACGAGATGGCGGCCAGCGCGCTCACTGCGGAGAGAACCGAGCCCATGCTCACAACCCCCGCTCGTAGGCCACGATGTCTTGAATCTGGTCCTCGGACAACATGCCCGGTCGGTCACTGCCGTCTTCCAGGGTGCAGAACCCATGGATAGCGCTGCGCTCACTGGAGTCCCGGTCGCCCACGCACACCCCGAAGGCCGGCATCTGGCCCCCACCGTCCCCCTGGCCGAAATTGCCGTAGCCCACGCCTTCTTGCGAGCCGATAATGACGAAGCCCACGTGGCCCTCGGCGCTATCGAACTGCCGAAGGGTGGCGCCGTTGGTGAGGTTGGGTCCGAACCCGCCGCCCCCGGGTATGTCGGCAGGAATCAAATTGCCAAGCTGGGCAATCATTTCGGCTTCTTCCAGAGAACCCTTGGTCAATTCCTCCGGACCTGCACCTGGTTCTGTCTCTGGTCCGGTGAACTGCCAGGAATCCCGCGGGGTGTGACACCGGGCACAGCCATAAACCCCGTTGTTGAACAGCAGCTCTCCCCGATCAGGGGATGCAAGATTACGTAGGTACTGCTCGCTGGCTTCGCGGAGTTCCACTTCCAGGACAGCCACTTGTCGGGCGGCCGCTTCCGCGGCGGCTTCGTCGGCCCCCGCATCCGCCACCGCTTCGTTGGCCTCATCCAGTCGGTCACTCAAATCGGAGTTGGCGGTCAGCACGTCGTCGCGCACCTGAAGGACGAGGCCGTCGAGCACCTCACCCTGCAATTCATCGGGATCAAGCTGGATGCTCTGGATGTACTGGATGAGCTCGTCCACCTGCTGGGTGGTGAGGGGGCCGCCGCCGGGGGCGCCCCACGCCTGCATGGGGGTGGGCGGCCGGCCGTAGTTGAGAATGTGGCGCACCTCTTCTTCGGAGAAGCGGTACAGCGTGGTGGTGAGCGCGGGAACATCCCACTTGATGGCAGCGATGAAATTCCCGCTGTCGTCAGTAATGGTGTGGTCGGTGTTACCGCCCAAGCCGCCACCGCCGTGGCAACTAGAACACGACTCTTCAAACAGACCAGCACCCCGGCTGGTGAACTGCCGGCGGGAGTCCTCCAAGTAACCTTGTTGGCGTCCGGGCTCGCCCAGCCAGTACAGGGGCAGGGCCACGCCGATGATGACCAAGGTGACCAGGCCACTCACCAGGGCCAGGTCCAGCTTGGAGGTCTCCAACTTCTCATCGCTCAAATAGGGCTTGCGGTTGGGGGCCAGCTCCAACTCTGAGCCCTTCTCCCCGCGTCCTGCCCACAGCACGTTGTAGATCAGGTAGATGGCGAAACCCACGATGGCGACGACCGCGATGGCCATGCCCAGATTGCGCTGGGTTGAGGCGGCAAGCAGGTGCATCAGTGCGATGCCCCCCCAAGACAGCTCGGCCCCTCAGGCTCTTGGCCGGTCGTGTTCACCCCGATGGGCGGCCCCTGGATGACGGTGCCGGTGCGGATGATGAACTCCCCCTTGGGGTTCACCGTCATGGCGAACCGGTCCATTCCTCGAGGGGCAGGCCCGCCCCGCTTCTCGCCCACCTGGTTGTACCGAGACCCGTGGCAGGGGCATTCGAACCACTGCGAGGTCAAACAGCTGGGCACCCGACACCCCAGGTGAGGGCACTTCTGGAACAGGGCGACGAGCCCCGCCTCCATGCCGGTCAACTCCGGTGCGCTGTAGGTGGCCTGGGCCTTGGGCAGAGCCGCCGCGGGATACTCGGTCACCCAGGCCCGGCCTTCGGGCAGATATAGAAAACCGTTCTCGTCCCGAATCTTGGACTTCACTTCGTCGACTAAACCGGCATTCACATCGGCACCGAAGCCGGTCACAAATGGCGGCCACAGAAACGCCACGCAAGCGGCGCCGAAGCCGCTGAGGCCCAAGCCCATCATGGCCACCGTGCTGCGGTTCAGGAATTGGCGGCGGTTCACCCCAATGGCATCGGGGTCGGGTGGAGTCCACTCCTCCACCGACGCGTCGGCTGCTTCCACCAACTCGGTTCCGGCACTCCGGCGAGCCAGCACCGCGGCCCGCTCCACCTCCCGGCCGGTGGGGGCATCGGAGGCATCCTCGATGTCCACCCTTCCACGGTCCCGTAGGCGGGTCTCCCGAGTCAGGCGACCTTCGGCCGCCATGGACTCCCGACGTCGGGCCGCGCCCACCAACACGATCACCGCGGCAACCACGATGATCGGCATGGCGATGGAGAGTGCGACACCCATAGTCAGTTCCTACAGATCGAAGAAGAGGCCGACTTCCCAGGGGAAGACGAAGTTGAAGCCGGGGCCTCGGAAGAATGAGCCGATAAGAACCAGGATCGCCCAGAACATCAGGTGGATGGTCATGAGCGAGATGGCGAACTTGCGGTCTTCGGGCTTCTTGCTGGGGTTGCGGTCAACGTAGGGGGCCAAGATCAGCAGGAACAGCGCTATGCCGGGAATGGTCACCCCGGCCACCATCGGGTGGAACATGGTGAGCAGCTCTTGGAGGCCGAGGAAGTACCAAGGGGCCTTGGACGGGTTGGGCGTCTCGTTGAAGTTGGCCAGTTCCAGCAGCGGGGCGTTCACGAAGATCGAGAAGATCAGGGTGAAGGCGGTGAAGATCAGCGCGGCCACGAACTCCACCACCAACAAGTGGGGCCACACGTGGACCTTGTCGGTGGGGGTGGCCTTGACGTCTTGGATGGAGCCCGACTTGACCACGGTGAGCAGCCGCTGGGTTCCCCCGCCCGGACCGGTGGGCTCGGGCTGGGCCGGACCAGCGGGCATCGGCGCGGTGGCCACCGCAGCGGCCGCTTGGGTGCCGCCACCGGCCGCGGCTTGATCGCGGGCCGACTTGGACCGATCCAGCAAATGATCGGGGATCTTGGGACCGCCCGAAGATTCCTCAGCGGGGGCAGCGCCAGCAGCATCGGCCGGCTCCGCCCCCGAGGATTCGGGCGCGGCCCCACTGCCGCCGCCCTTTTGGGCTTCGGCGCGCTCGCGGGCCTCTTGGGCTCGCTTCAGGAGGTGTTCGGGAACTTCAGCCATGGGCTCTCAGATCGGGCCAGAAGCGTCGTTGCGACGTCGCCTCTAGAGCGGCCCGGAAATACCTCCGTCCTTTCTCACTCGCCAGAAGTGGATGGCCATGAATATGACGATCACAAAAGGCAGCATCAGCACATGCAGCACATACCATCGCAGCAGCGTGTCGGTGCCGATCTCCACGCTTCCGAGCAGCACGAAGCGCACTTGATCGCCGAATACCGGGGTGAAGCCCATCATGTTGGTTCCCACCGTCACCGCCCACAGGGCCAACTGGTCCCAAGGGAGCAGATAACCGGTGAACGACAGCAGCAGGGTGAGGGTCAACAGGATGACGCCGATTACCCAGTTGAACTCTCGGGGCGGTTTGTAAGCCCCGTGGTAGAAGACCCGGGCCATGTGCAAGAACACGGTGATCACCATGAGGTGGGCGGCCCATCGGTGCATGTTGCGCACCAGCAGCCCGAAGGCGACCGACGTCTGGAGGATGTAGATGTCGTCCCAGGCCTGGGCCGCGGTGGGCCGGTAGAAGAACATCAAGAAGATGCCGGTCACCGTGAGCAAGATGAACAAGAAGAAGCTGAGGCCGCCCAAACACAGGGTGTAGCTGACCTTCACCGCATGGCGCTTCACCTTCACCGGGTGGAGGTGGTACAGCACGCTGTTCATGATCACGTAGCTGCGATTCCGGGGGCTGTCGCTGTATCCCTTGCGGAAAATGGACCCCGGACGGAAGATGGACGACCAGGCCTGCGACCCCTGGACATCGCTCATCATGCCGCTCATCGCCTGCTTGGCCCGCTCGCTTGCCGGTGGTCTGGGCTGCTTTGCCACTTTTCTCCCTGAGTCCTCTTATCCGTTCCGGGCCTAAGTTCTAGGTCAACCGCATGCCGTAGCCGTAGCCGTAGCTGGTCATTCGCTGATGCGGATCGCCATCGCCTCCGGGGTCGCCCAGCCGGCCCAAGGTGATCACTCCGGTGGGACACCGATCCACGCACAAAGCGCACCGGGTGCAGGCGTCCTCGTCGATGGTGAAGATCACGTGGTCGCTGGGGTCGACGCCGGGTTGTTCGGCGCCTACCGCCAGGTCGACCGCATCGGGAGCCACCATGTGGATGCACTTCCACGGGCAGATGTCCACGCAGCCCTCGCACATGATGCACTCGGACTGGTCGATGTGGATGAACTGCTTGGGCTTCACCTTGCTCTGGAGGTAGTCGTTGTCCACCTCGACCAGCACGTAGTCGTCGCGGAACTCCGGCATGGGGGGATTGGCATCACTGCTGGCCATCAGACACTCGCCCCTTCTCTCACGATCGGTCGTCCATATTCAGACTTCTCCACCTCGACCGGAGCGGTCTTGCCCCGGTTCTGCCACACCATCCAGCCGGCGACGTTCCCGGCCAAGGCCAAACCGTAGATCACCACGGCAATCACATCGCGCAATACCAGATAGGGAAGGTCAAACGGCAGGGCCCAGGAGATGATGCCCTGGTTGCCCACGTAGTAGCCCTCAATCAGCCGGTCTTTTCGCCAGCCGAGCTCGCTGTCGGCGTAAACCAGCCACTGGTGGGGCACCACGCCGTAGATCCAGAACAAAAGGAAGAAGACACCCGCGGCGGCGAACATGGCCTCGCCCCAGGTGTGGTACTTGCCCACCGGTCGGCGGCGGGCGTATTCCAAGAAGGCCACGATGCCCAGAACGGAGACCACCAGGGAGGCGGTGAGGGCCACGTTGAAGTACGGCGCCCCCAATCCCTCGTCGTACTGGTGGACGGCGATGAAGGCCCACAGCGCCAGATAGAGGACGAAGCATCCTCCCAGGGCCATGTAGAACTTGGTGACGGCGATGTCTATGGGCCTCTGAGCGGCCACGATCCTCCCCTCGTGGGTGCGGTTCGCGATTGATAGTACTCGCCTTACCCTGCACTTCTACACATCAAACTGTCTGCTGCTCGTGCCCCGTCGCATCGGCCCAAAGTCACTGTTCGCGCTGGTTAGGCCGTTAGCGTTGGGCGGGCCTAATGTGGCACGGGGCTGGCTGTGGTGCCGGCTGGGAGTAATACCGGAGGAGCGTTGGTAGAAGTACCCGAGCATCTGCTGCAACGATCGCGAGATCGTCGCAAGGACCTCGGCGCGACCACCGGCGACGAGCCCGCGGCAGAGGTTCCCCCATCGGAGACCGCGGCTGCTCCTGCGGTGGCCCAAGCCCAGGCCCCGGCGGCCGCGGCGGGACCCTCATTGCCCGAGCTCCCCGACCTGGAGCCGGATCCGGAGCCCGAGCCCCAACTGGAGCCGGTAAAGCCCTGGGTTCAGGCTGCGCTGACCCGCAAGAAGATCCCGGTCTGGGCCGTGCCGGTGCTGATCTTCCTGCCGTTCTGGGCCATCATCTTCGCCGGCACCTTGGAGTCGCCCGAGCGCGACAGCGAGATCATCGCCTTGGGCCGCGAGGTGTACGAGGGCAGCGGCGGATGCTCTGGCTGCCACGGCGCGGCGGGCGGCGGTGGGGTTGGACCCGCGCTGGTGGACGGCGAGGTAATGGCCACGTTCAACGACTGGGAAGACCATGTGATCTGGGTCATCAACGGCTCACCGGCCGAACCGGGCACGCCGTATGGCGATGACGGGGACACATCCCTGGGTGCAGACAACGGCATGCCCGCCAATGGCGAAAAGCTGAACGCCCGGGAGATTCTGGCCGTGGTCTACTTCGAGCGGGTTGAGCTGGGAGGCGCCGACGAGGCCGACCTGCACGACCTCGAAGAGCTGTTCGAAGCCGAAGAGGTCGTTCCCGAGGAGCTGAAATTCGAAATCGGGCAGACCTTCCCCAGCACGCTGCGCGGCCTGTTGGACGAAGCCGGGATCGGAGCGAGCTGACGCCTCGCCGCGACCTTCTGGTCGTGGGCGGCGGTCCTGCGGGAGCAGCCACCGCCTACTGGGCTGCCCGACACGGCCTCGACGTGGTGGTGGTGGAGCGCAAGCAGTTCCCCCGCGACAAGACCTGCGGCGACGGGCTGACCCCCCGGGCGGTCAAATCGCTCAACGACATGGGCCTGGGCGAAGAGCTCACCCGCTTTCACCGCTACGGGGGCCTGCGGGCGGTGGCCCACCGGCGAACGATGGAGTTGGCCTGGCCCCAGCACCCGGTGTTCCCCGACTACGGCTATGTGGTGCGGCGGCGGGAGCTCGACCAGATGGTGGCCGACCATGCGGTGGCTGCCGGGGCTGAGCTGCTGCTCGGCACCGAAGCCACTCGTCCGATTCTGGTCAACGGCCTGTTGGACGGCGCGGAGGTGGCGGACAAGGCCACCGGCAGCACCGGTCAGATCCGGGCCCGCTATGTGGCGGTGGCCGACGGGGCCAACTCCCGGTTCGGTCGAGCGCTGGGAACGGCCCGCGACCGGGCCTACCCCCAGGGCATGGCCATTCGCACCTATTTCGAGAGTCCGCTGCACGACACCCCGTGGATCGAGAGCGCTCTGGACATGCGGGACCGAAACGGCAACTCGCTGCCCGGCTACGGCTGGATCTTCCCGCTGGGCGACGGATGCGTGAACGTGGGCGCGGGGCTGTTGTCCACGTTCCGGGACTACACCTCGGTGAACACCTCGCATTTGATGCAGGAGTTCGCGGCCACCCTGCCCGCCTACTGGGAGATCGATCCCGACCGTCCGCTCATGGAGCCAGTGGGAGGGCGCCTGCCCATGGCCGGGTCGGTGAGCCCGAAGGTGGGGCCGAACTACCTGGTGGTGGGGGACGCAGCCGGCTCGGTGAACCCCTTCAACGGCGAGGGCATCGACTACGCCTACGAGACCGGGAAGATGGCCGCCGATTTGGTGGCCGAGGCCATCGCCACCGGCGACGGCGGGGCGATCTGGCGGTACCCGGCGCTGCTGGAGGAGAACTACGGGGCCTATTTCCGGGTGGCCCGGCTCTTCGCCCGGCTGATCGGAAAGCCCGCGCTGTTGCGGGAGCTCACCCGGGTGGGGATGCAGTCGCGCCCGGCCATGGAGTGGGCGCTGCGGATCATGGCCAACCTCATGGACCCCGACGACCCCGGCCCCGCCGAGTACATCTACAAGGCAGCGGCGAGGGCTTCGATGGCGGCGTCGCCCTGAGCCCGCTACTTCCCCAGAGCAGCGGCGAAGGGGTGAATGACAGCGTCGCCCTTGCGACTGGGCCGTCCTCCTACTGCTCCACAGCAGCGGCGAAGGCCTCCACCGTGGAGTCGATGTGGTCGTCGGTGTGGGCCAGGCTGGGGAACAGGGCCTCGTAGGGGCCGGGGGCGAAGGCCACGCCGGACTCGAGGAGGGCGTGGAACACCCGGGGGTAGACGCCGTTTTCGGCCGCGGCTTTGGCCTGGTCGAAATCGGTTGGCGCCTCATCGCAGAAGAACACCCCGAGCAGCGACCCCACCCGGGGGATGGTGCAGGCGGCCCCCGCGGCGGTGGCGGACGCGGCCATGCCGTCGGCCAAGCGGGTCGCGGTGTCGGTGAGGGTGCGGTAGGCGTCGGGGGTGAGCTGTTCCAGGGTGGCCAAACCGGCCGCGGTGGCCAGCGGGTTCCCCGACAGGGTTCCGGCCTGGTAGACGCCGCCCAGCGGAGCCAGGTGCTCCATCAGATCGGCTCGCCCGCCGAACACCCCGATGGGCAGGCCGCCGCCCACCACCTTGCCGAAGCACCACAGGTCGGGGGTCACGCCGAACCACTCGGTGGCCCCGCCGGGGGCCAAGCGGAAGCCGGTGATGACCTCGTCGAACACCAACAGGGCGCCAGCCTGGTCGCAGGCCGCTCGCAGCCCCTCCAGAAAGCCGGGAACCGGGGCCACCACTCCCATGTTGGCCGCCACCGGCTCCACCACCACCGCGGCCACCTCGTCGTCCACTGCGGGGATCTGGTTGTAGGGCGCCACCACCGTGTCGGCCACCGCACCGGGAGTGACCCCGGCCGAGTCGGCCAGCCCCTGGTTGGCCACCCCGCTGCCCCCTGCGGCCAGCAGGGCGTCGCTGTGGCCGTGGTAGCAGCCGGCGAACTTGATGATCTTGTGGCGGCCGGTAGCCCCCCGAGCCAGGCGGATAGCGGCCATGGCCGCCTCGGTGCCGCTGGAGGTGAGCCGGGTCCAGGCCATGCCCGGCACCCGGTCGCACAGCAACTCGGCCAGCAGCACTTCACGTTCGGTGGGCGCCCCGTAGCTGGTGCCGTCGGCCGCCGCCTTGGCCACCGCCTCGGTCACCGCCCGATGGGCATGGCCCAAGATGCCGGGGCCGTAACTCTGCACATAATCGATGTAGCGGCGCCCCTCCACGTCCCACACGTAAGGCCCCTCGGCCCGAGCCACAAAATACGGAGTCCCCCCCACCGACCGAAACGAGCGCACCGGAGAGTTCACCCCACCAGGAATCACCCGCCGCGCCCTCTCAAACAAACCCCGGTTCGTGACCATGACTGCGATCCTAACTATCCGACTCCCCACCGATTAGAGCGAGAATGAAGAAGCCACAAGCCAGATACGCCATCCCAACCGATGCTGCCGCCCCAAAGGACGACATCCATGTTCTGTTCTTCGCGGTCGGCGAATCACCTAGACTGGCATGCTGTGTCTCAAAGGCCCCAGCCCCAGACCATCGTCTACGTCGATGGCTTCAATTTCTATTACGGGGCACTCAAAGGCAACCCAGATCTGAAGTGGCTTGACTACCGAGAACTGGCTAGCCGTCTGTTGCGGGGACACCACGTTGGAAAGTATCCACAGGCCCAAAGAATGGAGGGTCTGACGCGCAGAAACCCGCCGAAGCGGGTTCCTGCTGGGCCTAGCCCCTCGACAGAGAACTAGGTGGTTCGCTCTTAGTCTAAGTCGCCGATCACATTTTTCAAGTCAACTTGTGCGGAGGTCGGTTTGGGTGTGCCCGTGCTCACGGCGGTCTCGTCGTCTATGTCCAACATCTCCTAGCTTCATCCGATCCGCCTAAACCCCGAGAAGTTCAAAGCAACACCTGACGATCCCTCTCGGTCACCGCCGGATGGGCATGGCCCAAGATGCCGGTTGCCTTATGCGGCTTGGTCTAGTCGCTTTTTGAGGCGGGCCACGATTTTTGCTCGGGGGAGCCCCGTCTGGGAGAAGCCTGCGGGTTTAGGTGTAGAGGAATTTGAGGGTGGGGTGGTTGTTGAGGGGTGTGGTGTCTGCGATGTTGTTGTGGGTGATGTCGAGGAACCAGAGGCGGGGGAGTTGGGCGAGGGGGGAGATGTCGGTGATGTTGTTGTGGGCGAGGCGGAGGTCGGTGATCTGTGTGAGCGGGGCGAGGGGGGAGATGTCTGCGATTTGGTTTTGGGTGAGGCGGAGTATAGAGATTTGTGTGAGCCCTGAGAGGTGTTGGATGTTTGCGATGTGGTTGTGGGACAGGGTGAGGCGTTTGAGGTTTGTGAGGCCGGCGATGGGTTCGAGGTTTGAGATTTGGTTGGAGGAGGCGCTGAGGCGTTGGAGTTGGGTGCGGTTGCGGAGCGGTTCGAGGCTTTGGATGCGGTTGATGTCGATGAACAGGGTTTTGAGTTGGGGCAGTTGGGGGAGGTCGGCGATGTCGGCGAGGTCGTTGAGGATCAAGTTGAGGTGCTCGAGGCGGCGAAGGCCCGCAAGGGGGGCGAGGCTTTGGATGCGGTTGGATTGGAGGTCGAGCTCGCGCAGCTCGGCGAGCGCTGAGATGGGGGCGAGGTCTGTGATGTGGTTGCCGGGCAGCTCGAGGGTTCGAAGGGCGGTGGCGTGTTGGAGGCCGTCGAGGCTGCGGATCGGGTTGGGGTCGTTTCGGCGGGCGGCTCGTTTGAGGGTTCGTAGCCCGGCGAGTTGTTCGGCGGTGGGCTGCTGGTCGGGGCGCAGGCCCAGCGCGTTCTGCACCGCGGCGAGAAGCGACGCGTCCGCGATCAGCGAAGGCACGAGGCTCTGGGGGCGGGCATGCACGGTCCCGCCGAGCGCGTCGAGGGGCGACAGATCGGCGATGAGGTTGTAGCGCACGTCCAGATAGCCCAACCCCGACAAGCCGCCCAGCGTGTTCGCGGCGGAGATCTGGTTGCCGTCGGCCCACAGCACGCGAAGGCCCGACAGGCCCGACAGGGGGGAGGTGTCGGCGATGTCGTTGTCGAACAAATACAGCGCCCCCAGCGCTGTGAGGCCGCCCAGCGCCGACACATCCGAGACGCCGTTGCCGCCCAGACCCAGCGACGTCAAACCGGCCAGGCCCCGCAAAGGCGAGACATCGGAGACCTCGTTGAACGACACGTCCAAACCGGCCAGACCCACCAGACCCGACAGCGCCGAGACATCGGAGACCTCGTTGGCGTGCAGCCGCAAAGACCGCAACCCCACCAGACCCGACAGCGCCGACACATCGGCGATGTTGTTGCCGCCCAGCCCCAAAGACGTCAAACCGGCCAGGCCCCGCAACGGCGACACGTCGGAGACGCGGTTGCCGCCCAGTTCCAGCGATACCAAGCCCCGCAGACACGACAGCGGGCCCAGGTCGGCCACGTCATGGCCATACAGGTCCAGCACCCGCAGGCCCGAGGCGTGCTCGAGCCCCGACAGATCCGACACCCGCCCCCCGCCGACAGGCACCACGAGCTCGCCGAGCGCGCCCAGCTCCGCTGCGGTCACGGCGTCGCCGGCCGCCTTGCCCAGAGCCCGCTCGATCCCCGCCCGCAGCGCCGCGTCGCCGACCGCCACCGCCCCTGAGCCGCCGGTCGCCTCAGGGCAGGCGAACCCCCCGCCGCCGGGCCCCGCCACCGCGCCCGGCGCACCGCCCTGCTGCGCGCCGGCTGGGGGCGGCCCGACAGCGGTGTCGGGCAGCGGGTAGGCCCGGGCCGGGGGAATATGGCCGCGGGGGCGGGGCTCTTCCTGTTCCTCGAGCAGGAGCCGCTCCTCCTCCAACAGGCGCCGCCGCTCTTCCTCGAAGCGCTGTTGTTGTTCAGAGTCGGCTTCGGAGCCCCCGGCCTGCCCGCCGACACCGCCGGGCCCTGCGCCGGTGCCGCTGGTTTGGGGACGCGGCGGCTGCGGCCGGGCGACGGTCACCACGTAGCGGGCCGCGGCGGCCCCGATGCGCGAACCGGAGATCCCCGCGGGGATCTCTCGGCGGACCCAGACCCAAACGGTGTGCGGCCCCGCGGGCTCCAACTCGGGAGAGCGGGCCCCCCAGCACACCGCGGCCTGACCGGTGGTGATGGCGCACGTGTGGTGTTCGTTGGCGGACACAGCGGTGAACCTGCCTGCCGGGGCGTCCGACTGGCCGTAGCGGTTGGAGCCCCAGCACACCACGCCGGAGTCGCCGGCTTCGATGGCGCAGGAGTGGTAATCGCCGGCGGACACTGCGGTGAATTCGCCTGCCGGGGCGTCCGACTGGCGAGAGTTGTTGTCGCCCCAGCACACGACGCCGGAGTCGCCGGCCTTGATGGCGCACGAGTGCGAACTGCCGGCGGACACTGCGGTGAACTGGCCAGCCGGGGCGTTCGACTGGCCGTTGGAGTTGGAGCCCCAGCACGCTGCGCTCCGGTCGGCCTTGATGGCGCACGAGTGCGAACTGCCGGCGGACACTGCGGTGAACTGGCCGGTCGGCGCGGCGGTTTCACCGTTGTGGTTCCTGCCCCAGCACACCGCGGTGTGGTCGGTCTTGATGGCGCAGGAGTGCAACCAGCCGGCGGACACTGCGGTGAATCTGCCTGCCGGGGCGTTCGACTGGCCGTTGGAGTTGGAGCCCCAGCACACCGCGCTCTGGTCGGTCTTGATGGCGCACGAGTGGTGCCCGCTAGCGGACACTGCGGTGAACTGGCCTGCCGGGGCGTTCGACTGGCCGTCGTCGTTGCCTCCCCAGCACGCCGCGCTGCCGCCGGCCCGGATTCCGCACGAATGGTTATTCCCAGCTGCTATCGAAGCGAACAGCCCCGACGGCGCGTCCTGCTGCCCCCAAGCATCAGCTCCCCAGCACACCGCCGCACCGCCAGATCTCACCCCGCACGAAAAGCCGGAACCGGCCGACACCGAGGTGAACGGCCCCGTCGGCGAGACAGCCTCGCCGGCGTAGTTGCCGCCCCAGCACACCGCGCTCTGGTCGGCCTTGACCCCGCAGGAGTGCCAAGTGCCCGCCGACACCGCGGCGAACTGGCCCGACGGGGCAGAGCTCCTCGAATCGCGGAGCCCCCAGCACACCGCGCTCTGGTCGGCCTTGATCCCGCAGGAGTGAGAGGTGCCCGCCGACACCGCGGTGAACGACCCCGACGGCGCGTCGGCCTGGCCGCGGCTGTTGTCGCCCCAGCACACCGCTGTCTGGTCAGTTTTGACGGCGCAGGTGTGGTTACGGCCTGCGGACACTGCGGTGAACCTGCCGGCTGGCGCGTCGGCTTTGCCGCGGTCGTTTTCGCCCCAGCACACCGCGCTCTGGTCGGCCTTGACGCCGCAGGAGTGAGAGGTGCCCGCCGACACCGCGGTGAACTTGCCGGCCGGCGCGTCGGCCTGGCCATGGGGGTTGGAGCCCCAGCACACCGCAGCCCCGTCGCTCCTCACCGCGCAGGCATGGCCCCAGCCAGCCGACACCTGGGCGAACGACCCAGAAGGGGTTCGATTCCGGACAGACGAGTACCGGCCCCAACAAGCCACCTCGCCGCCGGTCTTGATCCCACACGAGTTCAAACCACCGGCATCGACCGACACGAACCCCCCATCAGAGCTGAGGGCGATCTGGTGTCCGAGGGTGTCGGGGTCGGCGTCGGGGGGCGAGGTGGACGCGGCGCCGCCGGTCGCGGTGGGCGACACGGTGATCTGGTTCCAGTGGGCCGGGGCGGTTGTTTTGTAGTCGCCGGTCTCGGGGTCGAACTCGGGGTCCAGTTCCAGCTCGGTGCAGGGATCGGTCACAAGACAGTCCGGCCCGTAGAGCCGCAGCGACTCCAGGCGGGGCGACTCGACGGTTTGGATGCTGTAGACGCTCTCTTCGCCGTAGCCCCACAGCGACTTGACGGTGACCTTGATCACCCTGTCAGACGGCAGGCGGACCTGGTGGCCCGATGCAACAGGGTCCGAATCGGGCAGCGACACCGCCACCACATCAGTGGCTGCCGCGGTCCACCCCAGCGTGGCAGTGCCCCGAGGCGCCTCGACGACGTAGGCCAAGGTGCCGGCATCGAACAGTGCCGACAGCAGATCCGTCCCCGCCGGATCGGCCAAGGAAATCTCCTCCAAATCCGCGGTCGACCCCTGTCCGGCGCTGTGGTCGCCCCAGCACACCACCCGTCCGGTGTTCCGCAGGCCGCAGGTGTGCCGCCAGCCCGCGGACACCTGCACGAACCGGCCCGGGGGAGCGTCGGTCTGGCCATGGGCGTTGTCGCCCCAGCAGCGGACCTCGCCACCGAAAGCGAGGGTCGATATCCCCGACGAGTTCACCTGCTCGAGCGCGCAGGCATGGCTATAGCCGGCGCTGACCTCGTAGAACCCCGGCTCGCCGTCGGCAGACGGCGCACCAGCAACCACAGCTGCCGCACCCCAGCACGCGACGTTCCCGTCGTCAGCCGTCACCGCGCAAGTGTGCGACCCGCCCGCGCTCACATCGCTGAAGTCGCCTCCGGGCGCTTTCGCCTTGACGGGGGTGTTTTCGGGGGTGTTTTCGTCCCAGCACACCGCGGTCGCGTTTGCCCGCAGGCCGCACCAATGGTCCCAGCCCCCCGAGATGCCAGTGAACCGGCCCTCGGGGACGCCGGCCATGCGCACCCCCGTCCGGTTGTGCCAGCACACCGCCTCGCCCCCAGGGCGCAGCCCGCAGGTGTGCGACTGCCCGGCCGCCACTTCGGTGAACGCCCCCTGCGGCGCGAACCTCGACACCCGCGAGTCCACTCCCGACCAGCACAGCACCGTGCCCCGCTCGTCGCCGGGCCCGAGCGGCCGCAAACCGCACCCGAAGCCGAGCGGGCCCACCGGCGCAGAGATCTGCGAGAA
This sequence comes from Candidatus Poriferisocius sp., assembly GCF_965204015.1. GTDB lineage: Bacteria > Actinomycetota > Acidimicrobiia > Acidimicrobiales > Bin134 > Poriferisocius. Next base: position 1,537,068 of record NZ_OZ241965.1, read on the forward strand.
CGCCTGGCCCACGGGCACCGCTGCGACCAGGTCCCCGTCGCCCCAGCACCGAACCGCCCCATTGGCGAACAGCCCGCACGAGAACGCACCCCCCGCCGCAACCGACGTGAACCCGCCCAGCTGCCCCGGAACCCGCTGAGCGCCCAGAATCTTGCCCAGTTCGTCCACCGCCCCCAGCGGATTCACGATCCCGTGGCCGAACTCGTCGTCGCGGCCCGGGCTGCCCTCATCGTCAGCCGACCGCTCCAAAGCGGCCCGCACCTGGCCCGGAGTCGCCTCGGGGTGGCGGTTCAGCATGTGGGCCACCACCCCCGACACGAACGGCGCCGCCATAGACGTGCCTCCCTTGAACCCGACCCGGTGCCCGCAGTCTTGGGGCATATGATCGGTTTGTCGCCTCAAAGCCGTCCCAGACGCGCACTCGGCGGGCGGGTTGTTGAGGCCGCACTCCAGCGGCTTCCACTGGTCGTCGGCGCCGTCGCCGTTGGTGTCTTCGGCCTCGCACGCCGCCAGCAGCACCGTCGACAGGATATTCCCGCCGGGTGCGGCGATGTCCACAAGCTTGTTGGCGGTGCTCGACGCCGACCGGGAGCCGCTGTGGGCGACGTTGGCCACCGCGATCACCGGGCCGTCGCGATACACCGGCTCTGCGCCCACCGCATCGACCAGCACCTTGGAGAAAGCAGCCGGCAGCTGCTCGGCGTTGCGCACTGGGCAATCATTGGCTTTCCAGTTCGAGCCGCCGCAGTTGCCCGCCGACGCGACGGCGACTGCGCCGAGCATCGACGCGGTGCGAAGCACCGTCTCGTAGGCATCCGCCTCCTCGTCCTCGAGGTCTATGTCTATGCCGCCGGCGTCGAGACCTTCCGTGTTGTGGCGGGCGGTGCCCGCGAACGACATGTTGATGACCCGCGCCCCCCGGTTCACCGCCTCGGCCACCGCGGCGGGCGGCGACAGCGGCCCCGGGCTGGCCTTGCAGGTGTTCCCCTTCAACTTGACGCTGACCGGCAGGATCCGCGCGTCGGGGGCCACGCCCGCGACATGGGCACCGTTGTCGGCCTGCGCGGCCACGATCCCCGCCACATGGGTGCCATGGCCGTGGGGGTCTTCGCCGTGGCAGCCGCCCGCCCAGTACGAAGCGAGCTGATTCCGCAGATCCGGATGTGTCACGTCCACCCCGGTATCCAACACCGCCACCGTCACCGGATTGCCCGGCAGCCACCCCTGCCACAAACCGTCCTTTGCCACGAACAGGTCCCCCTGATTGTCCAATTCGAACTCCCCAGTGATGTCGGGAGTGAGGTGCCATTGCCCGCAGCAGGCGCCGTTGCTTGGGTCTGGCTTGTGGTTGTCGGTTGTGTCGTCGTAGTGGGCGGTGTCGTCGTCGTTGCCGTCTTTGTCGTGGTCGGGGGTGTAGCCGTGGGCGGGCTCGGACACGGCGAAAACGGTGGGGTCTGAAGCGAGCAGGTCGCGCACCTGACCGATGGTTCTTCCGGCGAGGTCGGCGTACTCGACGAGCAGGCAGCCGCCGGCGATGCGGACAACCTCGGCCACCGTCAGCTCCGCATCCGGATCGCCGAGGTCGGCGGGCGGGGCGACGATGGTGATGCCGGCTGCATCTAGGGCGGGGGCGGCGGCGCAGTCGGCCCGGCCCGGCGTGATCGTGGCGGCGGCCTGACCGAGGCGCTCGAGGTCGATGTCAGAGCGCGTCGGGGCGGTGAACGGGTCGAACACCGGCTCGACGGCTTCGGGTTCGGCTGCGAAGTCGGGTACGGCGACCTCGAAGCTCGCCGACCACTCAGACAAACCCCAGGGGTTGCGGGCCCGCACCGCGAACCAATACGACCCCAGATCCTGCGGCAGCCCGGCCACCACCGCCGAGGGCCCGTCGAACTCCGCAGCCACGCCGCCCGCAGGCTCGCGCTCTGACAACAGCGCCCACCCGCCGGGGCTGCGCCACATCACCTCATAGCCGGACGCGCCCGCCGCGTCGTCCCACTCCAGCCACACCGCGCCGGGCACCGCCCACTCGCCGCCCGCCGAAAAACCCCCGCCCAGAACCGGCGCCGAACCAACAGCGCCGCCGTCTACACCAGCAGCGCTGGCCGGACCCGCCGCCCCGGACTCAAACGCCGAGAGTGCCGAGAGCGCCGAAGACGCCGGAAATACCGCGGATGCGGGGGGGGGGGGATGACTGCGGGCCCTCGCCGGGCGGAGCCTGCGCCGACACCGGCACCACCACACCCGCCGACAACACCGCGACCGCGAGAACAAAACGAGCAGCCGCCCGCTTGCGCCGCCCAAACAGCCCGACACCTCTTCGACACAACACGCTCATAGCCGGCGCAGATGCTGGCCACTCCAACCTGCCGCCGTCAAATCGCGGGCCGGGCCGCGCGAAACCGGGGCCGCTCACTCCAAGGGGGTAGGCATCCAATCGTCTTCATACCACCCGATATAGCGGGTGTGCCCGTATTCCCCGTCGTGGTCGTGGCCCCAGCACACCGCGTCGCCTCCGGCGCGGATCGCGCAGGCGTGGTGGCGGGCCACGGCGACTTGGGTAAACTCTCCGCCGGGCGGCGCGATCGGCCCGGTCGAGGGGGCGTTGTTAAGCGCGGCGAAGTCCCCCCAGCATCCCAGGGTGTGGTCGGCGCGGATCGCGCACCCCGATCCGTTGGGGCCCACCGCCACGTCTGAGAACTCTCCGTCGAACCCCTCGCCCAGATCGAGGGGCTGTTGTGTGTAGGTGTGCCAGCACATCAGCGACCCGTCGGCAGATCCGACGCCGCAGCCGTGGCTGCCGCCGACCGACGCCGCGGCCAGCGGCCCGGCGTCGGCAGGCTGCTGGGGCGAAACGGCGTGCTCCCAGCACGCGACCTCCCCGGTTTTTGCCACGATGCCGCACGGGCCCCGGGCGTCGAGGGCCGCGAACCCCGCCGCCGGGACGGCCATCCCAACCCACCCGGGCACATCGGCGACATAACGCCAGCCCGGAGCAGCTTCTTGATCTTGTACGCCACCGACCCACCCGGGCACATCGGCGACATAACGCCAGCAGCCGACAGCGCCATCGGCCCCAAGCCCGCACACCACGCCGTCGCCATACAGACTCGACACCGACACTGACACATACCTGCCGCCGGGCACCTCCACCGGACCCCGATCCCACTGGGGGAACCAGCACACCGCGACGCCGTCGGCCCCGAGCCCGCACACCATGTCCCCATACGCCGAAACCTCGACGAGGCCCGCACCCGAGGCCGGATCAGACGGGCCTGCCCCGACCGCCCCATCCGGGTCCGCGTCGGGCGCCAAGACGTGCCCCCATCTGGAGCCCCGGCAGGCCACTGCGCCGTCAAGGCGCAGCCCGCACACAAACCTGTTGCCCACCGCCACCTGGGTGAACAGGTCCCCGAGGAACGGCGCCGGCGACCGGTCTCCCCAGCACACCACCTCCCCGTCGACGCGGACCCCGCAAGTGTTGTCAGACCCAGCAGCCACTTGCACGAACTCGCCCGCAGGCGGATCGGCCTTGCCCCGGAAATTGTCGCCCCAGCACACCACCTCCCCGCCCTCATCCCCATCGCCGCGAATCCCGCACGCCTGGTTGGTCCGGCCTGCGCCCACAGTCAGCTGAGAGAACAATTCCCCCAGAGGCTGTTCAACCCACCCCGCTTGGGAATGGCGCAAACTTGTGCACACTGCCTCTCCGCCGGGACGCAGCCCGCACCCGAGCCCGCCCGGAGCGGCCACATCCACAAAACTGCCCTCGAGCTGCCAAGCCCCCACACCGCCGAGCAAATCCGAACCCTCCCCCGACACAAGCCGGGCCCAGCACCCGAACCCCGCCCCAGAGCGCACCCCGCACACCTGGCCGTCCCCCACCACCAAACCAGACAACCCGCCCGGCACCCCCACATCAGCCCAACGCCGCCCACCCCAACACGCCACCGACCCGTCCCCCCGCAAACCGCACACCCCTGCCGGGCCCGCGGCGATGTCCACGAACCCCTCCCCAGGCTGATCGGGGCTAGAGCGCAACTCCCACACCAGCGGATAACCGCCATCGTCCACCGCGACCGCCACCGCATCGCCCAACCCCAAAAACTCCTGGCCCCAGCACACCACAACCCCATCGAAGCGCAAACCGCACGCATGCTCCCCCCCGATATAGCCGGTATACCAAGGCCAGTCGTTGGGGCGCACACCGTAGTCGTCGTCGCCCTCGCTGCTCCACAGCTCCACCTGGGAGAACTCCCACTGCACCGGCGCGCCCCTCACCACCCTCCACCACCACGCCGACTCCGCCGACTCCTCGCCCCAGCACACCAACTCCCCGCCAACGCGGACCCCGCAACTCGCCAACGTGCTCACCGCAATATCGACAAACACCCCGCCCGGCGCATCCAAACGCCCCAAACCCGGATACCACTTGACAAACTCCGACACCACCGGCTCAGGCCCCACCGTCGCCCCAACACCGCCACCAGGCTCCACCGGCTCAGGCCCTACCGGCCCGCCCGAAGACCCTCCGCCGCCCGCGCAACCACCGGCAACCACCGCCAACACCACCACCGCGACCAGCCAAACCCGGCGCCTACCCGAACGCAACCACATCATACCCACTAACCAAACACACCGCGACCATCACTTCTCGATCCTAACCAGCCGCCAAACCCCCATTCCCACAGCACCCGGTTGGTGGCCTGGTGGTCCCTGGGAGGTGCATTTGTGGTGCGGCTTGGGCTGGGGCGGCCAGCACGGAGGAGGCCAGCAACCCTGCGGCCAACGCCGCGGCGGCGAGGGGCCGGTTTCTGGTCGTCGTCGTTGTCTTTTGGGATGCCGGGGCGGTTTCTTTTGGCTGTTTGGGCGGTTGTGGCGGGGTATGCGTGGGGGTTTGGTTTGGTCTGTTCATTCGAGTCCTTCGATCTCTTATCGGGCTGATGGCTCGGCGGTTACGGTGTAGTACGAGCCGGCGGGCCCCCAGCAGGCCAGGGTTTTGTCGGTTCGGATCGCGCACGCGTGGTCGTTGCCGACTGCGATTTCGGTGAACTGGCCGCTGGGGGCGTCCAGCAGCATTTGGCGCTCTTCGAGTGCTTGAGGGTGGTAGGTGTGCGACCTGTTGTCCCAGCAGGCCAGAGATGCGTCGGTTGCGATGGCGCAGAAGCCGCTGGAGTTGGACGCCTCGATGTGGGTGTAGGCGCCGGGGGGCGCTTTTGTGGGCAGGCCGGATCGGTTCTCCCAGCACGCGATGGACGAGTCGGCCCGGCGGATGCCGCAGGTCTCCAGCCGGCCGTGGGCGGCGCGGGCCAGCGGCCCGGTCCCGTCGGGGGGCAGGTCGCGGTGTACGTGGGCGCGGCACTCGATCTGGCCGCCTGGGCGAAGGCCGCAGCCCCCTCCGAGGCGGGCCCACTCCACGTCGTGGGCGGTCAGATCGTCGGACTCCGACCAGCACAGCAGCGACGCGTCGGCGAGCAGGCCGCAAAAGCTCCCGCGGCCGCGTTGGCCGGTCGCGGTGATCTGGGTGAACTCGCCCGGCGGCGACCAAACGGCGCTGTTGTTGTCTTGGGCGGCTTTGTCGGCGGGCGCCCCCCAGCAGGCCACAGCCCCGCCGGCTTCCAGCGCGCAGGCCCTGGACTCGGCTACCGCCACCGCGGCGAAACCCGCCCCGTCGGGCTTCGCCGCCATCCAGCCCATCGGCCCGACATCATCCCAGCCGCCCCCTCCCCGGTGGTCCCAGCAGGCCACGGCGGTGTCGGCGCGGACACCGCAGGCATAGGCCCCGTTCCCGGCGTACACCGCCACCTGGGCGAACTCGCCGGCGGGCCGCTCCCAGTCGCCTGGCCCGCTGTTCGCACCGCGGCCGGGCCGCTCTCCCCAGCACTGCGCCCCGCCGCCGACGCGCAGCGCGCACACGACGCCGCCGCTGGCCGAGATCTGCTCAAAGGGCCCAACCCTATCCGTGTCGACAACATCGACGCCTGTCCCCCTGCACACCGCGTCGCCGTCGGCGCTGAGCACGCACACCCCCGGATTCGCAACCGAGACATCGAGGTACTTGAACTCGATCCCAAGCTCCCTCCTCAAATTGACCCCGACTCCCAGCGGGTAATACCCGCTCCAGCACTCCAGCTCGCCGCGGCCGCTCACCGCGCACCCGACCGCCCCCGCCTCCGACACCTTCTCGAACACCCTGACCCTCAAACGGCTCGCCAAGTCGCCACTCCAGAGGTCTCCCCAGCACACCAGCTCGCCGCCGACGGTCAGCCCGCACACCCGCAATTTCGCGGTCACCTGGGAGAACTCCCCGTCGGGCACCTCCAGCCAATCGCTGCCCTCGGCGACAAAGCACTGCACCTCTCCGCCGACGCGCACCGCGCATTTCACACCGGTAGACCAGGAGGCAGTCACATCCACAAACTCGCCTTCTGGCCTGAAGCCGGAAGGCAAGCCGGAAGGCCAGCACGCCAAAGAGCCGTCCACCTCCAACGCGCACCCGTTGGCTCCGTCACCCCAGATCCGGGCGAACTCCCCCACCGGAAGCCCGCGCCCCCGCTCCTCGCCCCAGCACACCAGCTGGCCGCCGACGCGCACCCCGCAAGCGGAGTAATCGGACACAGACACGCTCTCGAACTCCCCCGCCGGATGCCTCATCACCGCCCATGTAAACCACACCTGATAATCGCCATAATCCATCCCCGCATCCGGCTCCGCGGCCCCGCCGCCATCGAGAGCACCTGCGCCTGCGGGGTCTGGAAGCCCGGCGGCAGGCACACCGGCCCCCGCATCCGGCTCGCCGGTCCCGGCCCGAGGAGCCGGGGTGAGGCCAAAAGACTGCGGCCCCGACGCTTCGCCGGCCACGGGATCGGGGCTGCCGCCGGCGCAGCCAGCCAGCGCGAGACCACAGACCAAAGCTCCTGCCAGCAGCCCCCGAAACAGCCCCCGCGGCCTCGGAGCCTTGCCGCGCCGGCCGCCCGCGCCCAGCAGGCAGGGGTGCAGGGCCCCTCCGTCCCGACCGCGGCCAGGCGCCGTGTGCGGTGAACCCCCTGCCATGGCCCCTGGCCCACATCGAAAGCCGGACCGCATCTGGCCAAACGCCCAGCACCACCGAACGCCGCCGGACATCACCTGGCCTCCCCAGCGGACCCCGCCAGACCCCGCCCTGCCAGATTTGGGCCACCGCGCCCTACCCGCAAGAACAAAACGAACCACCGCCAGCTTGCGCCAGCCGCCCAACCCGACACCCCTCCAACACCATCCACTCACAGTCAGCCCAGATGCTGGCCCCCCCGACCAGACTGCGCCAAATCGCGGGGCGGCCTGTGCCGTATGAAGCCGGGGCCACTCAGTCAGCGACGGGCATCAAATCGTTTTCGTCGAAGTAAGCGATGTATCGGTAGTAAGCGTCGGCACCGTCGTGGTCGTGGCCCCAGCAGACCGCGTCCCCGCCCACGCCGATCGCGCACGCATGGTGGCGGGCCACGGCCAGTTGGGCGAACTCCCCGCCGGGCGGCGCGATCGGCTCGGTCGAGGGGGCGTTGTTAAGCGCGGCGAAGTCCCCCCAGCATCCCAGGGTCTGGTCGGCGCGGATCGCGCATCCCGACCCGTTGGGGGCCACCGCCACGTCTGAGAACGCGCCGGTGAGCCCCTCGCCCAAATCGAGGGTTTGTTGTGTGTAGGTGTGCCAGCACACCAGCGACCGCTCGGCAGATCCGATGCCGCAGCCGCGGTCGCCGCCGACCGATGCCGCGGCCAGCGGCCCGGCGCCGGCAGGCTGCTGGGGCGAAGCGGCGTGCTTCCAGCACGCGATTTCCCCGGTTGTCGCGGCGATTCCGCAGGGGCCTTGGGCGTCGAGGGCCGCGAACCCCGTCGCCGGGACGGCCATCCCAACCCAGCCGGGCCCATCGGCGAGGTAACGCCAGCACCCGACAGCGCGATCGGCCCCAAGCCCGCACACCACGCCGTGGCCGTGCAGACTCGACGTCGACACCGACACGTACCCGCCGCCGGGCACCTCCACCGGCTCCTGATCCCACTGCGGGAACCAGCACACCGCAATACCGTCGGCCCCAAGCCCGCACACCATGTCCCCAAAGGCCGAGACCTCGACGAGGCCATCGGCGGGGAACCGGTACGGCGGGCTCCAGACTGTCTTGTTGGCCGGATCGTCAGCAGCCAGCTCCCACGACTTCGCGTCGTAGCCCCGGCACACCGCAACACCGTCGGCCCCAAGCCCGCACACAAACATGCGGCCCACCGCCACCTGGGCGAACGACCCGTCCAGCGGGGCCTCGGCACTGCCCACATGGCCCCAGCACACCACCTGGCCGCCGACACGCACCCCGCAAGTGTCGTCAAACCCAGCAACCACCTCCACGAACTCGCCCGCAGGCGGATCGGCCCCGCCCCAGAGATGGAAACCCCAACACACCACCTCCCCGCCATCCTCCTCATCGCCTCGAATCCCGCACGCGTATGTGGTCCGACCTGCGCTCACAGTCAGCTGAGAGAACAGTTCCCCCAGAGGCTGTTCAACCCACCCCGCACCGCCAAAGCGCAAACCTATGCACACTGCCTCTCCGCCGGGGCGCAGCCCGCACCCGAGCCCGCCAGGCGCGGCCACATCTACAAAACTGCCCTCGGGCTGCCAAGCCCCCACACCAGAGGACAAAGAAGCCCAGCACCCGAACCCCGCCCCAGAACGCACCCCGCACACCTGGCCGTCCCCCACCACCAAACCAGACAACCCGCCCGGCACCCCCACATCAGCCCAGCGCCGCCCATCCCAACACACCACCGACCCGCCGGCTCGCAAACCGCACACCCCGCCCTCGCCCGCGGCGATGTCCACAAACCCCTCCCCAGGCCCATCAGAACCAGCCCGCAACTCCCACACCAGCGGATAACCGCCATCGTCCACCGCTACCGCCACCGCGTCGCCCAGCCCCAAAAACTCCTGGCCCCAGCACACCACAACCCCATCGGAGCGCAAACCGCACGCATGCTCCCCCCCGATATAGCCGGTATACCAAGGCCAGTCGTTGGGGCGCACGCCGTAGTCGTCGTCGCCCTCGCTGCTCCACAGCTCCACCTGGGAGAACTCCCACTGCACCGGCGCTCCCCTCACCACCCTCCACCACCACGCCGACTCCGCCGACTCCTCGCCCCAGCACACCAACTCCCCGCCAACGCGGACCCCGCAACTCGCCAACGTGCTCACCGCAATATCGACAAACACCCCGCCCGGCGCATCCAAACGCCCCAAACCCGGATAACACACCACCGGCTCCGACACCACCGGCTCAGGCCCCACCGTCGCCCCAACACCGCCACCAGGCTCCACCGTCGCCCCAACACCGCCTGAACCTCCCCGGGTATTGCGCAGACTGTGGGTGTCCCTTGGTTTGGTGGGGGCGTTGGGAACGGGAACGGCAACGGTTTTCAACGCGACCCCCGATTTCCCCAAAAACCACCTCAACGAGAATTATCTGAAAAACAATGTGATATAATATAGTTGCACTCACCCACAACGACGTGTAGCATCTCACTCATGGACCCTGCCGCCCTCGCCGCCGTGCTCGGCCCAGTCCTCGCCTTGGTTGCCGCCAACATGCGTCAACAGCACAAGCACAGTATCCAAACCCGCAACCTCATCACTCAAACCAGCCGCGAAAACCGCGAAGCCATCGACCAACTCCGCCGCGACAGCCACCAAGCCATCGAGAAGAACCGCGAAGCCATCGACCAACTCCGCCGCGACAGCCACCAAGCCATCGAGAAGAACCGCGAATTGATCGACAAGAACCACCGCGAGACCACCACTGGCCTGGGAGAGGTGCGCGAGCGCCTCGCCCATATGGAGGGCTATCTCAAACGCTGGCCGCCCCCCACCCCCGATGACGACGCCAAAGCCGCATGAACCCCGCGCCGAGACAGCCCGGCAACTTGAACACCATCACGGCCCGTTACACAAAATTCCCTGACAGTCCCACAAGCTACGACGTCAGCGGGTGAAGAAGTCCTCCAGGGCGGAGACCAGGCCGTCGACGGTGTGCTCGGAGGCCTCCACCGCGACCTCTAGGCCCCGACTGCGAGCGGTTTGCGACGTGATCGGACCGATGGTGGCTACCACTTCGGGCACGATGTCGGCACCATAGGAGTCCACGAAGTTGGTGACGGTGGACGACGACGTGAAGGTGATGACCTCGGCATCGGCCAACAGGGCGGCGGCGGCGGGATCGGGTGCCGGGGCCACGGTGCGGTAGGCGGGAACCACGTCGACATCCCAGCCGGCGGCGGCTAGACCATCGGGCAGCACGTCGCGGGCGGTCTCGGCTCGGGGGATGAGCACACGGCCCGGACCCTCGGGCCCAACCTCATCAGGCTCAACCTCATCAGATAGGGCTTCCAGCAGGGCTTCGGCCACGTACTGCTCGGGAACCAGGTCGGCCACCACGTTGCGCTCGGCCAGCGCCGCCGCGGTTCCGGGGCCGATGGCGGCCACCTTCACGCCTCCGAGACTTCGGGCATCGGGAAGCTGCTCGAAGAACCGGGCCACACCGGTGGGCGAGGTGAGCACCAACCAGTCGTAGGTGCCAACCTCGGCTGCGGCCTTCTCTAGGCGGTCGAGGTCCTCAGGGGGCTCAAAGGCGATGACCGGCAGCTCGATGGCCTCCGCTCCCCTTCGGCGAAGCTCAGCGGCCAGCCCCGCGGCCTGGGGCTGCGCCCGGGTCACGACGATGCGGTGGCCGAACAGGGGCCGGTTCTCGTACCAGGCCAGATCGGCGGCGGCCACTTCGCCGATCACGATGGTGGCGGGCGGCTGGGGATCGAGGTCGGCCAGGGTGGCCAGGGTGGCCCGCAGCGTGCGCTGGCTGGGGCGGGTGCCCCACTGCACTGCGGCGGCGGGCGTGTCGGGGGCCATGCCCGCAGCCACGAGACGGTCGCAGATCGGGCGACAGCGGGCTGCACCCATGAGTACCACCACCGTTCCACCGAGGGCGGCAACCGCCTCCCAGTTGACCGAGCCCTCCCCTTTGGCCGGATCTTCGTGGCCGGTGACCACGGTGAACGATGTGGAGGAATACCGCATGGTCACGGGAATGCCGGCGTAGGCGGGAACCGCCACCGCCGAGGTGATGCCGGGGACGACCTCGAAGGCGACGCCGGCGGCGGCCAGGGCGGCAGCCTCCTCGCCGCCCCGGGCGAACACGAAGGGGTCGCCGCCCTTGAGGCGCACCACCTGCTGGCCGGCCTGACCCCGAGCCACCAGCAGGGCGTTGATGTCGTCCTGGGAGGTTCGGGGTCCGCCGGGCTGTTTGCCCACCGAGATGCGCTCGGCATCGGCCGGCGCCAGATCGAGCAGCGAGGTCACCGACAGCCGGTCGTACACCACCACATCGGCGCCGGCCAGCACCTCCGCCCCCCTCAGGGTCAACAGCGCGGGATCGCCCGGCCCGGCACCAACCAGATAGACGGTCATCGGGCTATCCAAGCCAGCTTGATAATGACAGTCATCGGGCCACCGCCTGCAAGAGCTTGCCAGCTAATTCCTGGCCCAGGGCCTCCCCGTCTTCTCCTTCGCCCACCACGGTGTGGCACCGGCCGTCGATGCCGTCGGCCAGCACGGCCCGCATGGCCAGCGTGTCGCCCTCAACGTGGGCGTGGGCGCCGGCAGGCAGCGTGCAGTCGCCGCCCAGAGCTGCCAAAAAAGCCCGCTCGGCATCCACCGCCCGACGAGTGGTGGGGTCTTCGATGGCGGCCAGCAAGGCGCGGACTTGGTGGTCGTCTTCTCGGCACTCCACCGCCAGGGCGCCTTGGCCCACTTGGGGCACCATGGTCTCGCAGCTCAGTACGTCGACTACCGGGGGGTGCTCGCCCAGGCGTTCCAGTGCGGCCTGGGCGATCACCACTGCGTCAAAATCGGCGGCCTTGGCCAGCCGGGTGCCGATGTTGCCCCGCAGCTCGGCGAATCGCAGGTCGGGGCGAAGCCCTCGAAGCTGCACTCGGCGACGAGCTGAGCCGGTGGCCACCAGTGCGCCTTCGGGCAGATCGGCCAGGCGACAGCCGACCAGCGCGTCTCGGGGATCGGCCCGGAGAGGCACCGCGGCAATCACCAGACCCTCGGGGGTGGCCGCGGGCAGATCCTTGGCCGAGTGGACGGCAATGTCGGCTCGGCCGTCGAGCACGGCGGCCTGCACTTCTTTGACGAAGACTCCCTTGCCGCCGATGGCCGAAATGGGCTCGTCGGCCAATCGGTCGCCCGAAGTGGCAACCAGCAAAGGCTCGACATCGGCGGCGCGGCCCAGCAGTTCAGCGATGTGGGCCGTTTGCCACCGGGCCAAGGCGCTCCCCCGGGTGGCGGCGCGCAGCATGGGATTGATTCTAGAGATCGAACAGGTCCCGGAGTGCCTCGGCCAGCCGATCGCCACGGGGCGATCCGGCGGCGTCCTTCAGCCTGACGGTGGGCTCATGGAGGAGCTTGCCCACGAGTCCCCGAGTGGCCGCCTCCACCGCATCCCGCTCGGCGGGAGACAATCCGGCTGCATGGCGATCCAGCTCCTCTTTGCGCAGAATCTCGGCCCGAGTCCGGAAGGCGGCTATCAAGGGCGCCGCCTCTCGAGCCGAGCTGTAGTCCAGGTAGCGGCTCACCTCGTCGTCGATGATGCTGCGCACCCGGTCCAACTCGGCCCGGCGCTCGCGCAGACCCCGATCGGCGAAGGCCCGCAGATCGTCCATGTCCAGCAGCGTCACCCCGTCGAGTTCGCCGGCGGCAGGGTCCACGTCACGAGGCACCGCGACATCCACGATCAGCAGCGGACGATTGGCCCGCTGGGCCATGATCTCGGCCACATCGCAATGCTCCAGGATGAGCGAAGACGCCCCCGTGGAAGTCAATAGGACATCCACCACCGCCAAATCGGCCGACATCTCGTCGAGGCCCACGGCCCGGCCACCGATGCGCTGGGCCAGTTCCTCGGCCCGGCCGGTGGTGCGATTGGCCACCACAACTTCGGCCGCCCCGCTCTTGGCCAGGCTGGCCGCCATGCCCTCACCCATATCGCCGGCCCCGAGCACCATCAAGCGGCGGCCGTTCAACCCGTCCAACCGCTCGGCGGCCAGGGCCACTGCGGCGTGGGATACCGAAGTGATGTGCTGGGAGATCCCCGTCTCGGTGCGGGCCCGTTTGCCCACCTCTGCCGCGTGGCGGAAGAGGGAGTTCAACGAGGTGCCGCAGGTGCCCTCCAACCGGGCCGTCTCCCACGCGCCCTTCACCTGACCTTGGATCTCGTTCTCGCCGAGCACGGCGGAGTCCAAACCGCAGGCCACCGAGAACAGATGCGACACGGCATCCGACTCGTAGTGGGCGTAGAGCGCATCGCTGAACTGCTCGGGGGGGACATGGGCGGTCTCCGACAGGAAGTCCCGCACGTTCTGGAAGGCCCCGTGGAAGGTCTCGGCGAAGACGTAGACCTCGATGCGGTTGCAGGTAGACAGCACCACGGCCTCGGAAACGTGATCACGCCCGATCAGGTCGGCCAGCGCCTTGGGCAAGCTCGACTCGTCGATGGTCATCCGCTCGAGAAGGCCGAGCGGTGCTGATCGGTGGTTGAGGCCTATCGCCAGTACAGACACGTTTTGCCAGACTCTCGCCTACATCAGGGTGTGGTCGACCAAGCGGTCGATCTTTGCTTGCGCTTGTCCGGTTTCGCCGGAGCGGATCAACTCCAGCATCCCCGAATCCAGTACATCTTGCCAAGCCAGGCCCTCGGTGTACATCCCCGCTGCCCGAATCCGCTCCCGCGCCTCGCTGAGCAGGCATAACAGGGTCTCGTATTCGGGGCCGATCTCGTCTTCCAGGCGCTGGCGCAACCATCGTGACAAGGCCGGACTGTGGCCGCCGGTGGAGCACGTCACCATCAGCGGTCCCCGGCGCAGTCGGCTGGGCAGGGTGAACGAGCAGTGCTCCGGATCATCGGCGCTGTTCACCCACACTCCGCCCGACTCACCGTCGCGGTATACCTCGGCGTTTACCTCTTGGCAGCCAGTGGCCGCAATCACCAGCCGATAGCCCGCCACATCGCCGGAGCGGTAGGCGCGGCGCTGCACGGTGACATCGGGGCGGGCGTCCAGTTCGGGAACCACATCGGGGGCGATCACATCCACCACCGCCCCGGCTTCCAGCAGTCCCTCAACCTTGGACAGGGCCACCTGTCCTCCGCCCACCACCAGACAGCGGTGGCCGGCAACCCGCAGGTTCACCGGGTAGAGGGTCTCCTCGATGGGCATGGCCGGTGGCAGCTCAGCGGGCCAGCACGAACAGCTGGATGACCGCGGCGATGAGGATCGCCGCCAACAAGATGGAGATCGCGATGGTGGTTCCTGGTCTCATTCCCGTGCCTCTGATGGTCTGGGTTGCAACTGGACCGGGGTGGCCAACCCAGATCCGCCGGATTCGACGGTGATGGCGTCTCCCTCCACGCAGTTCAACTCCATGGCGGCTGAACCCCGGTTGGCAGCAACGGCTACCAAGCCGTAGGAGTCTACCAGCACCCCGAGATCGCCACCGCCCACATCGCTGTAACTGCCGACCCGACGGGCGTTGCGTCCCACATCGCCGGCCGTAAGCCGCAACTCATTGCCCAGTGGTTCGATGTCAGCAGGATCAAGGTTGAGCTGCACGTTGCCGAACCGGTCAATCCACAACACCTCGGCCAGCACCCGTTCGCCGTCGACCCGGCTGACCGGCACGACCCCCGGTGTGAGGGAGTGCACCGGGATGGGCGTCCCCACATCAGCGAGGTCAGCACCCCGGCACAGATGGGCAGCCACCGGAGCAAACACATCGCGCCCCGCGAACGTCGGGCCGAGGGAAGCGAGGTGGTAGTGCTCGGCGGTGAGTTCCACCGCTCGAGACGCCCCGCCGACCATGGCCACGGCCGGGGCCAGCAAGCCGTTGTCGGGACCGACCAACACCGAGGTGCCATCGCCCACCTCTACTGCCACCGCTCGCCGGTCACTGCCCACGCCGGGGTCGACCACGGCCAGCACAACGCCGGGCATCAGGTACTGGGCGCTGCGAGCCAAGGCCAAGCCTCCGCCTCGGACATCGTGGGGCGAGATGTCGTGGGTGATGTCCACCACCACCACCTCGGGGGCCACCGAACGGATGACCGACTTCACCACCCCGACAAACTCATCGGCCAAGCCGTAGTCGGACAAGAAGGAGATGGTGTCGTAGCGCAGCGTCATTGCCTGCCAAGCGCTGCGGAGAAACCCTTCGGCAGGGTCAGCCTGCCTGGGTGTAACGACTGGCCAAGTAGCGGTCGACGTCGCCTTCGCGCAAACGGTACGACTTGCCGATCCTCACAGCCGGTAAGTCTCGGGCTTTGATCAGTCGGTAGACCGTCATCGTTGAGACTCTCATGAGGGCAGCAACCTCCGCCACGGTCATGAGTTTTTCCCGCCCCTCAGGCTTTGCCATACCAACACACCCCTCACTCCGCTGTGGTTGGCTCACCTTACGCGGCGTTGCCTGTCGAGTGCCACCCCGCTCGGCAAGCGGGGAACAGCTCAGGATTTCCCCAGTTCACGGCTCCGTTCGGTGGCAGCGCGTACCGCGGCGACAAATGCACCCGCCGTCCCGCGGGCTTCCAACTCCGCGATGCCCCGGGCGGTGGTCCCGCCCGGGGAGGTCACTGCGGCCCGCAGATCGGCGGGAAGTTCGCCCGACTCAACCAGCAGTCGGGCCGCCCCCAAAATGGTCTGGCGGGTGAGGGAATCGGCCATGTCGGGGGACAGTCCGACCTCAACTCCGGCGGCCATCAAGCTCTCCGCCAACCAGAACACATAGGCCGGTCCCGAACCCGATAGTCCAGTGACCGCATCCAGCATCGGCTCATCGCATACCACCACCGTGCCCACCGCCTCGAGAATGCCAGCGGCCCAAGCCAGATCCTCTTCGGTGGCGTGACTGCCCGCCGCGATCGCCGCCGCGCCCGCGCCCACTAGCGCCGGCGTATTGGGCATGGCCCTGATGACCCGGGCACCATTATCGAGCACTGCTTGGAGGGCTGTGGTGGTAACGCCGGCCGCGATGCTGAGCACGCGGTCAACCCCGGCCGCTCGGAGGCGGGCGCCCGCAGCCGCGGCGTCGTCGGGTTTCACCGCCAGCACGGCATCAGCCCGCTCGACGGGGTGCTCGGCCACTATTACTTCGGGGAAGCGGTCCGTCAGCTCAGCTCGCCGTTCTGAGATCTTCTCCACAACGGCCAGCTCGCCGGGCTGGGCCCACCCACCGGCCAGCAAACCGCCGAGCAGGGCCTCACCCATGCGTCCCCCGCCAATCAGTTGCAGTCGAAGTGCCACCTCACTGCTATAGCAGGCCAACGGCATTCATTGGCGGACAAAAACTCCGGCCGGTGGGTGGACTTCCCCGATCCCTCCCACCGACCAGGAGTTTCCTACGAAACAATTGCACTTCATACACATTGAAATCAACTAATATATAGTGATATTCCTAACCCTTGAACCGGGTCTCGTAGCCGATCCGCATGCAGGGCCGGAACCACCGCTCGGAGTAGGCATAAAACGACCCCAAGAGCCGGTCGATCTCCGCTTCGGTGACTGCATGGGCCGGCAGCTCGGCGACCAGGAACACGGCGTCCTCCACGCCGATGGCGAACCGCAAACCGGCCAGCTCGCGGTTGCGGCGCAACAGGTATTCGTACAGCCGGCCTTCGTTCTCCTCGGGTGCGGGCATGAAGTAGCACTCGCAGTGCAAGAGACGCTGGCCGAGAGTGAACCAAACGGTGGACACCGCCTTCTCCTCCCCCACCATCCGCACATACCAGCGACGCTGGCCGGGTTCGCCCCGGTCCACGGTCAGCACGGTTGGGTTGGTCTGGAGCTGATCTTCCAGCCAGGCATCGATGTCTGACTCCAAAGCGGCTAACTCATCGGCCCGCAGAATCATGTGCAATCGACAAGCACTCTGGACTGGACCCTCCGATAGGTGGTTTGCAGCGAATGGGCCATGGCGGCCCAAGAAAACGTTCGAGCCCGTTCGGCCGCGTCCATGGCCATCTCTGCGGATAGCAGCGGGTTGTCGATCAATGCGGCCACCTGAGCAGCAAACGCCTCCGGTGTGGGGTCGTCTACCAGGAACCCAGTACGACCGTGGTCCACTATCGACCGCAAGCCTCCCACGGGGGCAGCCACCACCGGAGTTCCGCTGGCCGCGGCTTCAAGGGCCACCAACCCGAAGGACTCGCTTCGGCTGGGCACCAGAACAACATCTGCGGCCCGGTAATACGTAGACAGCCAATGGTGAGGACGGGGTGGAACCAATGAAACCTGTTCGCTCAACCCCAGAGATTGAACTCGATCCTTTAGCCTCTGAAGCTCAACCTCTCCCTCCGCGCCGCTTGGACCCCCAACCACCAACAAGCGAGCATCCTCGCGCTCTAGCCGGGCCAATGTCTCGACCGCCACTAGGGGGCGCTTCAGCGGTTGGATCCTCCCCACAAACAACAACACCGGCCCGCTGTTTAGGCCTAGAGCCGAGCGGGCGCCATCTCGATCGCCCGGGGAGAACAGCGCATGCTCCACTCCGGGCGGGGCCAGCTCAATCCGCTCAGAGGGGGCGTCGTAGAACTCTCGCAGTTGCTGGGCCTCCGGCTCGCAGGAAGCGATGACCGCATCGGCACAGCCGATGACATCGGTCTCGGCCTGGGCCCGGTGCTCCGACTCGGGATCGCCGGTGGCTGCCTTTACCCGGGCCAGCGTGTGAAAGGTCACGGCCAACGGCGCCCCGATCACGTGTTTGACCCGGTGACCGGCAACCCCCGACAGCCAGTAGTTGGCGTGAATGATGTCGGGGGCCCCATGCCGTCGGATGTCGGCCATGATGCCGTCGGCAAACTCGTCCACCACATCGATAAGGTCTTCTTTGTCCAAATCAGCGGGCCCCGCGTCGACGTGGACCACGGTTACACCCGGTTCAATGGCCACCTCATCGGGCAGGCCCTTCTGCCCCCGGCGCACATACACCCGGCATTCGCTGGCGGAGTGAGCCAGTGCCGCAGCCATCTCTCGGACATAGACGTTCATACCCCCGCTATCCCCGATCCCCGGTTGAGACAGCGGCGAGGTGTGGAGCGATAGAATCGCCACGTTCTCAGTCATGGCCAGGCCCTCGCCCCCATGGCACTACCTTCTGCGTCATTGGCACGAGACCCTAACCCCCAGAAACCGGAGGCAACACCGCTACCTCGTCGCCATCCGCCACTGGCTCCGATCCGGTGACGGGCTCTCCGTTGAGCCACACCCGACAAATCTGAAGCTGGTCGGCGAACGCCGCGCCGTAGCGATCCACCGCAGTGGCGAGCACTTGGTCGACGGTGGCCCCGGGCACCTCGTCTCGCCCGGTGCCAGCCGCCTCCCTGACATGGGCGAACAGGCGCAGCGTGGCCATGAAGAGAATTGTACGGGAATCCTTCGCCACTACCGCAGTCCGAAATGACGTGAGCATTACCGTTTGAGCCGTGTCTCGTCTGCTGTTGATCCGCCACGGGCAATCCGAATGGAATGCGTTGCGGCGCTGGCAGGGTCAGGCCGATCCCCCGCTGTCGGAATTAGGCCGCCAGCAGGCGGCCGCCGCGGCAGCCCGGCTCGAGCCAGTTGACGTCGTGGCCACCTCCACCCTGCAACGATCCCGGGTGAGCGCGGAGATCATTGCTGAGGCAATGGGCTGCGACCCGCCGATACCAGTCCCCGAGCTGATTGAGCGGGATGTACGAGAATTCTCCGGGTTGACCCGAGTTCAGATTGAAGAGCGGTATCCCGGCTTCTTGGAAGACGGGCGACGACCGCCGGGATGGGAACAAGACGACGCTTTGCTGGCCCGGATCTTGGCCGGCATCAGCCGACTGGCCGATTTGGTCGGCGACCGAACGGCGGTGGTGGTCACCCACGGAGGGGTCATCTATTCGCTGGAGGCCCATCTGGGCTGCCCCCCCAGCCGGGTCACAAACATGAGCGGCCGATGGGTGACCATCAGTAATGGACAACTAGTGGCCGGAGCGCGAGTCCACCCCCTCGAAGGCGTGGATATCCAAGTGCCCGCGGCCGATCTGCTCTAGATCAATTCAGCCCAGCGAAGCGCTCTAGATCAATCCAGCACAGCGCTGGAGCACCGGGCGACGGTCGATGCTTCCATCGTCGACTGCGGCTTGGACGCGGAGCCGCAGGGCATCGAGATCGTCGAGGTCGGCCAGCACTCCTTCTACGTCGATCAGGCCGCTCTCCACGTCGTCGAGCAATGCTTCCCAAGCTTCCACCGTGGGGCATATTACCGGCCACACCATCGGTTCAGGGCGATACAGTTGCGCCGGGCCGCTAGCTCATCAGGTAGAGCAGGAGACTTTTAATCTCAAGGTGCTGGGTTCGAGTCCCAGGCGGCCTACCACTTAATGCCGCTCTTGGTACTACGCTGATGGCATGCATCGTTTGATTGCTCTGTTCGCCACCTTCGCTCTGTTGCTCGCAGCCTGCGGCAACGATGACGCCGAACCGGAAGCCGAAACCGAACCAACGGCAACCGTCGTCGCGGAGGAACCTGCACCGGCGACCACACCGGCACCAGTAGACGACACACCTTCCGACGAGGAGCCCGGCGACGAGGAGCCCGCACCGGATCCCGTCGATGAGCCCACACCAGCCCCCGTCGTGGAGCCCACCGAAGCCCCCGAGCCCACAGGCGAACCGCTGGAGCGCCCCGAGCCCATCGACTTCAGCAATCCGGCGTTCAGCAGCGCCGACAAGCTCACCACCGCGGGACTCGGGGCGATGTTCTTCGGCATGACCCCCGACCAGGCAGGCGAGTTGCTCCCCACCCGGTGGACCGGCGGCCCCGAAGACGGCACTCCCCGCTGCTACCTGCTTGCCCCGGCCAACGGGCCCGCGGGCGTGGTGGTCACCATTTACAACAGCTCCATCGAGCGGGTCGACATCACCAACCCGAGCATCACCACCCGCTCGGGGGCCAGCGTGGGCAGCACCGAGGCCCAGCTCCACGAGCTGTTCGGGGCTCGACTGGTGGTCTCCCCCTATGCCGACGGCAGCGGCAACTCGATCCAATACGTCCCGGTTGACGAAACAGATGTCGACTACCGGGTCATCTTTGAGACCGACGGCGCCACGGTAACCTCTATGCGGGCCGGCCGGCTTCCCGCGGTGGCACCAGCCGAACCCTGCACCTGATCTACCCGAGCTGGACTAAGAGTCCAGCTCTTCGGGATTCATCGGACCTGGAGTCTTAGTCCAGTTCTTCGGGCATCAGCACGAATTCGGGGTAGGCCTCGATTCCCAGTTCGGCCACGTCTTGGCCCATGCGCTCGACCTCGGCTGACACCCGCAGGCCCATCACCATGTCCAGCACCTTCCACACCACCAGCGAGGCGATGAACACGAAGGCCCCGATCGACACGATGCCCAGAAGCTGAATGTGAAATCGGCCGCCGGCGGCGATGGTCACCGCCAGGGTTCCCCAAATGCCGGCGACGAGGTGGGCGGGAATGGCGCCGACCACGTCGTCGACCTTGACAATTTCCAGCACCTTGATAGCGATGGTGCAGAGCAAACCGCCAATGGCGCCGATGATCATCGCCCACCAGTGATCCACCATGGTAGGACCGGCGGTGATAGCGACCAGTCCGGCGATGGCCCCGTTCAGCCCGGCGAAGAGGTCGATCCTCCCCAAGATCGAACGGGAGACGGCCAGGGCGGCGATCACACCGGCCGCCGCGGCCAGATTGGTGTTGACCAACACGATGGTCATGGCCACCGCATCGCCCGGTGTGCCCAGGGCGAGCTGGGAGCCCCCGTTGAAGCCGAACCAGCCCAGCCACAGGATGAACACACCCAACGTCACCACCAGCACATTGGAGGGCGGAGTCGACTTCACGCTGCCGTCGGCTTTGAACTTACCCAGGCGAGGGCCCACCACCAGCACTCCGGCCAGCGCCGCCCAACCACCGGTACCGTGGACGATGGTAGAGCCGGCGAAGTCTTGGAAGCCCTCCTGGGCCAGCCAGCCGCCTCCCCAGGTCCAGGAGCCCACGATGGGGTAGATGAATGCAGTCAAGATGAGGGTGAACGCGAAGAACGACCACATCTTGATGCGCTCGGCAATGGCCCCCGACACGATGGATGCGGCGGTGGCCACGAAGACCATCTGGAAGAACCAGTCAGACATCACGGCGTACCCGTTGTCCACCACGCTTCCGACGGCGCTTAAGTCCCCATCAAGCAGGGCTTTCTCGGCCCCCGACGCTCCGTAGAGGAACTCGAAGGAGCCGAAGATGTCGCCCACATCGACGTACATGATGTTGTAGCCGACGATGAAGTAGGCCAAGCCGGCGATGGAGTAGATGCCGATGTTCTTGAGGCAGATCATCGAGGCGTTCTTGGTGCGAACCGCGCCGGACTCCAGCATCGTGAAGCCCGCGCACATCCACATCACCAGCGCACCCCAAATCAAGAACGCGAAGGTGTTAAAAACAAATTGATCTGGGAGCTCTACCATTGCTGAAGCTTAGAGGAAAGACACTGGAGGCCGACGTAGATCGGTCAGCGCTCGTAACACCGAATAGGCGGTGACCGCACTGGTACGGGGGTTGTCGGGAGAAGCGGCGTTCTCGAACGAAAGCTCATAGGTACCCGCCTCCCCCGAGGCGCGCACCACGTGTCGCACCCCGGTGGCATCGGGATCACCCACCATCTTCACCCGCACCTGATCGAACCCGACCGTGGCCAGCGACAAGGTGGCCGTCACGTTGGCCGATTCCGGGAAGCGCTTACAGGCCTCCCGGGCCGGGCCATTGAACACCGTCACCGGCTTGGACCCGTCGGCCAGGGCATTCAGCACATCATCTTCCATCCATGGTCGACTCAGCGCGGCCGCGGGCTTGGTGCTGGTGATGGCCACGTCGTCCAGCGGCCCGAAGAGCATGGCGGCCCGCAAGATGTCCAAGCCGCCGATCGCCCCTGTGCAGAGAAAAAGGCGCCCACCTTCGGCTTGGCGCAACCGAGATTCCAGATCTTCGTCGGCCAAGGCGCCGATGCTCACCACCAGCAGGTCGGTTCCTGCTTCTCTCACCGCCACTCCGTGCTCTCGAAGGGCTCCGTGGCCAGCCGCTTCTACCACCACGTCTGATCGGGACAACAGGGAATCGCGATCTTGCACCCCTAAGGGATGGTCGACAACCAGGTCGAAAACCGCAGTCAACTCCACCTTGTCGATAGCCCCCGCCGACAGTTCCCGGGCCACCACCGAGCCAATGGCACCGCAACCGATCAGGCCGACTCGAAGCATCGAGTCACAATACCGGTTGCGACAGTCGGCACTCTCGCCTCCTTATTCACCCCTGGTTGGTAGCCTGTCGAGATGGGCTGCGTAACGCTCAGCAACGTGGCAGGCTGAGCAACGTGAACGGTGACGTGCGAGTTCGGTTGCCGGCGGCTCCTGAATACAGCCGCATGGCCGACATAGCCGTTGTCCACGCCGCTACCCACCTGGGCTTCTCCCCCGGTGACATCGCCCACCTCAGCCAGGCCATCAACGAGGCAGTGCTGCTGTTGCTCGACCCCGAGCAGCCCGGCGGCTCATTGGCCTTCGACCTTCAGAGCAAAGCCGGAATCGTGACCGTCGAAGCCCATATAGAGCAGCAAAACTGCAAGCCGATCCCCCACGACAGGATCGACCGGTTCGAGTCAACCGCCGGATCGCTGATTGACTCGTGGAAACTCGACCCCGACGAGCATCGCATCTGGTTGCAGAAGTCGGTCTGAATCAATACTGGCGTGGGCCGTCTTCATCGACCGGTGGAGCCGAATCCACCCGACCCCCGGGAAGACGGGGGCAGTTCCTCCACCTCGACAAAGTCGGCTTGCTCCACCTTTTGCAGCACGAGTTGGGCGATCCGCTCGCCCCGGCGAACCAGGAACGGCTCAACCGGATCAGTGTTCACCAACAGCACCTTCAGCTCGCCGCGATAACCGGAGTCGATCAACCCCGGCGTGTTCAAGCAGGTGACACCGTGGCGCAAAGCCAGACCGCTGCGGGGCTGGACAAACCCGGCATAACCCTCGGGGATGGCGATGTAGGTGCCGGTGGGCACCAGCCCCCGGCCGCCGCCTGGTGGCAGCTCCACATCTTCGCTGGCCACCAGATCGGCGCCGGCATCACCTTCAGTGGCGTAGCGGGGAAAAGGCAGGTCAGGACGGCTTCGGACAATGGGGATCTCCAACACGGCGGTGACACTACCTGGCTTGAGCAGACAGTTCCCCCGATCCGATCCGATTACCCGCCGACTCAGGTTTTCTCCCCACAAGGCTCTAGGGTCAATTCACCATGCTGGCTTGGATGGACCTGGAGATGACGGGGTTGGACCCGGCCAGCGATGTGATCGTGGAAATCGCCACCCTCATCACCGATGACAACCTGGATTTGGTGGCAGAAGGGCCTGACCTGGTGGTTTCGGCCTCTCCAGAATCCTTGGCATCAATGCAAGACGTTGTGGTGGAGATGCATACCAAGAGCGGGCTGCTCGACGAGATCAGGGCATCTACGCTCAGTCTGGAGGCCGCCGGCGAGATGACTCTGGCCTTCCTCAAAGAACACATCGACAAGCCCCGCACCGTGCCACTGTGCGGCAACTCCATCGGTGTGGACCGCCGCTTTTTGGCCGCTCAGCTCCCCGAGGTGGAGAACTTCTTGCACTATCGCTCCATCGACGTCTCCACCGTCAAAGAACTAGCCCGACGGTGGAACGCGGTGGCCTTCCGGCAGGCGCCCAAGAAGGCCAAAGGCCATCGCGCCCTCGACGACATCCGCGAGAGCCTCGATGAGCTGCGCCATTACCGGGACACGTTTCTTTTGGTTCCCACGGAGGCAGATTCTTCCGTTACCACGGAGGCAGGTGCATGAGCGAGCGCCCTCGCAAGCAGGAGCAGGAAGAAGCCACTACCGAGATCACTGAGGTCGTCCCCGGGGTGCTGCGCACCATGTTGCCGGTGAACCTGCCCGGGCTGGGGCACGTGAACTGCTACGTGATGGAAGACGAGCGAGGCATCGCGGTAGTCGACCCCGGTCTTCCCGGCCCCGATTCTTGGAACGCCCTGGTCGACCGACTGGGCCGGGCCGGCTACAAGATCGGCGATGTCCACACCGCCATCATCACCCACTCCCACTTCGACCACTTCGGCGGTGCCGAGCGGCTCAAGGAGGAGGCCGGGGCCGACATCTTGACCCACGAGAGCTTCCGCCCCATCTGGGAACGCAGTGAGGCCAGGGAAGAGCACGATGTCGAGGGCAATGCTTCTGAAGAGGAGATTTTGGAGCGAATAGAGAAGAGCTTCAGCCAGCGCACCCCCTGGGGCACGGTGCGAACTCCACCAAGTCGGGAGCACATCCAACGATTCCGGGCCAAGGACGATTTCCACGCCCGCTGGTTCCAGACTCCCAAGCCGACAGTCAAAGTGGTGGACAGCGAGATAGTGAGCTTCGCCCGGCGGGAGTGGATTGCCTTGCACACCCCCGGCCACACCGGCGACCACCTGTGTCTGTACGACCCTGAACACGGCGCAGTGTTCTCCGGCGATCACGTTTTGCCCACCATCACCCCCCACATCGGCGGCCGTAGCGATACCGATGACTCGCTCGCCGAGTTTTTCGACTCGCTTGAGCGCATGAAGAAATTGGAGGGCACCACCCTTGCCCTTCCTGCCCACGGCCACCCGTTCTCCGACATCGGCGCGCGAGCCGACGACATCTGCGACCACCACCACGACCGGCTGAACGTGCTCCGCCATGCCAGCAACCAGCTGGGCCAGGCAACCGTCGAGGATTTCATGCGAGTGCTGTTCAGCGAGCGGGCGTGGGGCGACATGGCCGCCAGCGAGACATTCGCCCATCTTGTACACCTCAAGGTGATCGGCGAAGCTCGCCAAGACGTCACGCCCGACGGCCTGGTGACGTTTGAGCTGAAGCCGGGCCTGTAGCGGCTGCGTCGGCCCTTTGGGCAAAATCCGAGAAAATTGATGCCCAAATAAGTTGACATCGCGCTCAATACACTGTTGAGTAGTGCACATGTTCGCCACGAGCTATCTCGCCATCGGCTGCTCAAGCCGTGCCGCGCGCGTAGCGGTGGCTGACATGGCCCAAATTCACCAGACCTATTGGCCGGCCAACCCCACACCATGTGTGTTTGGTCACAAGACTGCCGGCACAAGGCCTCGGGGAGGATCCACGTAGAGCACCTACAAGGATCAAATACCTACCGAGGCCGCCGGAAAAATCCGGCGGCCTTTTCAGTTTGTAACCACCACTCGAACAACCAGTTGAAAGCACCCAACCGAAGACCCCCGAAAGGAGAACAACATGGAGGCACTGCTCTTTGAAAACGCACCGTGGCGCTTGGACGCCGCGTGCCGCACCATCGACGCCTCGCTAGGGGAGATCTTCTTCTCCGACGAGCTCCAGAACATCTCTCGGGCCAAGGCCATCTGCGCCGAGTGCCCGGTCATGGCCGAGTGCCTGGAGGGCGCCATCGCTCGCCGCGAGCCGTGGGGCGTGTGGGGCGGCCAGTTGTTCCGCAACGGCAGGGTGCTGACCAGCAAGCGCCGTCGGGGTCGTCCGGCCAAGGTGCCCCGTCCCGAGGACGAGTTCGTCCAGGTGCCGGTGCCCGTACACCTGCGTGAGCGACTCCGCTCGGCCTGATGGCCGGGCGGAACCGCCGGGCGGCGATGGCGGTCGCCGTAGCGCTGTTCGCCGTCGTCGCCGGCTCCTGTGGATCGGGAGCCGGCGACGATGTCCAGGCAACTGAAATCGAGTTTGAGCTGCTCGGCGGGGGCACCGCCACCGTCGAGGACTTTCTCGACCGTCCGGTAGTGCTCAACTTCTTCGCTTCGTGGTGTACGCCGTGCGTAGCCGAGATGCCTGCCCTGGAATCCATCAGCCAGCATCGCTCCGATGTGGCATTCGTCGGCCTGGCCTACAACGACACCCCCACCAGAGCCCGGGAGATCGTGGCCGACACCGGGGTTACCTACCCCACCGGTATGGACCCCAACTCGGCAATCGGGAACGCCTTTGAGATTCTGGGCATGCCCACCACGCTGTTCATCTCCCCCAACGGCGAAGTCGCCTATAAGCACACCGGTGGCCTGACCGCCGACCAGATCACCGAGCACATAAACACCCATCTGACCTCGTAACCAGATGTTCTGCATCCGAACAGCGCTCGAAGTCATCCAGACTCGTTGAAGCCGTTGCGCGCGACCGCTTTCCGCCGTCAAGCTGCGTTAGCGTTGCCCCTCTACGGTTCCCGTCGACCACCACGAGGAGGTCTTCAACCGCAATGCGTCCAGATTCTACCGGCTCTGATGAGGGAGGCCTCCCGAGCTCGCCGGGCCGGGAGACCGACGGCTCTGTCGCTCGAGTGGGGCAGGTTGTGCGCCTGCTGCCCCAGCACAGAGATGACTACATCGCGCTCCATGAGGCGGTATGGCCCGCAGTGCGCACCATGATCAGCGATTGCAACATCAAGAACTACTCGATTTTCGAGAGAGACGGACTGCTGTTCGCCTGCTTCGAGTACGCCGGACACGACTGGAATGCCGACAACGCCAAGATGATGGCAGACCCCACCACGAGGGAATGGTGGAAGCTGACCGATCCGTGCCAGCAACCAGTCCACGGCCATGACGGTCCTCGTCCCTGGGCGTCGATGACCGAAGTGTTCCACCATGACTGAGAACATGGCGGAGGAAAGGTCTGAGGACAGCCACTCAGCCACCGATCGGACAATCGGCGGGATCGTCGCCATGATCGGAGCGGGCGAACTGGCCCCCGCGACCCGCCTGCCGCCCGAGGGCGAGCTAGCCGAGCTGATGGGGGTGTCGAGAGGCTCGCTGCGCGAGGCAATGCGGGTTCTGGCCCATCTCGGGATCGTTGATGTACGAGTGGGCGACGGCACCTATGTCACCGATCTCGACGGTACCAGTCTGCTGCGGGGGTTTGACCTGCTCGGCAAGGTGGCCAACGAGAAGACCGCTCTGGAGACATTTGAGATCCGTCGCATCCTGGAGCCAGCGGCAACGGCTATGGCCGCATCCCGAATCACCGAGGAGCAGCTCGCGGAACTCGAAAATCTCGTAAACGAACTACAGGCCGAGACTGACAGCGACCGGTTCGTCCAGCTCGACATCCAGTTTCATGATCTGATTGCGGCCGCTACCGGCAACGTGTCTCTGCGAATGCTCTGCGCCTCGTTCTCGGCCCGAACGCAAAGGGCCCGCCTAGTGAGAGCTCAGAACTCCGAAGAGAACCTGGCCCGGACGACCGTCGAACACAACGACATCTTCCGCCATATCAAGGATCGAGAACCGGTCTTGGCCGCGGCTGCCGCGACGTCGCACATCGCCAACGTGGAGTATTGGCTGCGACAGGAGCTTTATGCAGCCGCAGCCGATGACTGCCCTGACAAGCTGCCACACATCGACCCGCCGACCGCTGATCCGGCAACAGCAGACTCCGCCACTGTTGGGCCATCACCGGATGCCCGAAGCCCACGGCTTGCCGCCGACGGGGATCCTCGTCGCCACGAGATCGTCGAGGACGGCGCGGTCGACCGGCTCGCGCACCGCGGCGACCACCGCGGCGAGCTCGGTGGGGTTGCTGATGCCCACCAGAACTGACGCGACACCGTCGATCCCAATGGAGTAGCTGAGCGCAGCCGCGACCACCGATACCCCGAGGGCATCGCAACGGTCGATCAGCGCCCGAGCTGCCCTTCTCCGTTCCAGACTCGCCGGATGCCATGGCGGTGGCCCCGCCGGGCTCAGCAGACCCATGTGCAGCGGCGAGGCGGACACCACCCCGCAGCCGTGGGCCCGGGCCGACAGGATCAGCGAGTCGGCGATCGAGCCGTCTAGGAGGTCGCCGTGGCAGTAACTGAGGACCACGTCGATGGCACCAGTCTCGACCACCTCTGCGAGCACATCCAGCGGGTAGCCCGATACTCCCACGAATCGTGCCTTGCCCGATTTCTTGACATCGGCCAGCGCGGGCAGGGCTTCGTCAAAGATGGCCGATGCCTTCCCAAACTCAATGTCGTGGAGGAACAGGATGTCTACGTAGTCGGTGCGCAGCCGGCTCAGGCTCTCGTCGATGGAGGCTGTTATCCGGGCATAGGAGAAGTCGAAGCCATCCTGTTGATGCTGGCCGTAGCGTCCGGCCTTGGTGCTGATGACGGTATCGCCGCGAACACCGGCCAGCGCCCGGCCGAGGCGGGACTCCGACAAGGTGCGCCCGTAGTACGGAGAGGTGTCGAAGAAATTGACCCCCGCCTCTAGGGAGGCCCGCACCGCCCGAACCCCCTCGCTTTCACCGATGGCCCCGTACTCGCCGCCGAGCGGGGCTGAGCCGAAGCCGACGACGGGCAAATCCAAGTCGGTACCCTCCAGCCTGCGCCGCGGCATCATGGCGGCGCAGGCTGGAGTCGTCCCGTTCTCGGGTCAGTCATCAAAGAGGGGAATCCACCTGCGCAGGCACTGCACTGCTGCTAGATGTGATGACGGTCCCAGAGCCCGGGGAGCTCAACCGACGTTGGAGTAGCGTCCGCTCTCCCACTCGGACTGCAAGAAGCGGGAGCCACGTCCTGGGTTGGCGCCGGTATCGACAGATCATCGTTTGCCGTCGGTGGCACCAGTGATCAGCCCAACGAGTTCCGAGCCAGATGACTTCTCCGTGGCCACGATGTCAACCAAGCGTCCGCGGCGAAGCACGGCCACCCGATCCGAGATGTCGAGAACCTGGTCGAGGCTGTGGCTCACGATGACAACGGTGATCCCTGCACGACGCAAGTCACGGACCATCTCCAAGACCTTGTCGGTCTCCTGGACGCCTAACGCCGCAGTGGGTTCGTCCATGAGAAGGACACGAGCGCCGAACGCGGTAGCTCGACCAATGGCAACGGCCTGGCGCTGGCCTCCCGAAAGACGTCGGACAAGTGCTCGTGGCGACGGGACGTTGATGGAGACTTGAGCCAGGATCTCCCCCGCTTGTTCTCGCATCGTCTTCTTGTCAAGAAATCCGAACCTGGTTGTCTCCTCCCGCCCCAGGAACATGTTGGTCGTCGTGTCCTGCGTCTCTACGAGCGCAAGGTCCTGGAAGACCGTTTCGATGCCAAGGACACGTGCCTCGGCCGGCCGGTTGAGCACCACCTGGTCTCCTTCAAAGTAGAGGCGCCCACTCGTAGGCGCATGCACTCCGGCCACAATCTTCATGAGGGTGGATTTGCCGGCCCCGTTATCTCCGACAAGGGCTAGCACTTCGCCCTCGCGCAGGTTGAACGTCACGTCGCTGAGAGCGTGCAACCCGCCAAAGGACTTGCTAATCGCGTCGAGGCGAAGGAGTTCGCTCATTGCTGGGTTGCTCGCTTCCGCAACTGATCGATCAGCACCGCGGACACGATCACAACCCCGACAACGATCGACTGGATGAATGAGGAGTAACCCTCCAGGTTCATCCAGTTCCGGATGACGCGGATGAACAGGGCACCGTAAAAGGCGCCGAGAATGCTGCCCTCCCCGCCGAACAGCGAGATTCCCCCGATAACCACGGCGGCAATCACCTCGAGTTCGAGGCCGACCATGATGCTGCCGTTCGCCGAATCAAGCCGACCGATCTGTATCAGAGCACCTAGACCGGCCAATGCACCAGCCAAAACATAGGCCGTTGTCTTCAGCCGTTGAACCGGCACACCTACGTTCTCGGCAGCGGACTCGTTTCCCCCCAGCGCATAGAGATGCGAGCCGAAGACCCGCCGATTCAACAGCACCCACAGCCCCGCATAGACCGCTGCGGTCAACACGATCGGGAACTCGAGATCGCCGACCAGCTTCCCGCGGCCAATGAACTCGATCTCACTGGCCATGCCGGTGTTGGCGATGCCGCCCGTCAAATGGTTGGCGAGCCCGCGCCAAGCCGACAGTCCACCTAGGGTGACAATGAATGCCGGCAGGCCGCCGTATGCGATCAGCATGCCTTGCGACCAGCCGGCGAGCGAGCCAACCGCGAGCGCGAACGCTATGGCGAACCAACCATTCCAGCCCCACTCCACTGTGGCGATACCAGCCAAGGTGCCAGCTAGTGCACCGATTGCAGCGACCGCGAGATCGATGCCCTTCGTGATGATCACGAGCGCAGCGCCCGCGGCCATGATGGCCACAATCGAAACCTGCGCTAGCACCGTCAGAAGGTTGCGAGAAGTCAGAAAAAACTCGTTCGTGATCGACGCGTAGGCACCAAGCAACAACGTCCCCATCACCGCCCCCGTGTACGGGGGCAGGCCGCCTAGGTGCAGCCTGCCCCCGCCACGGAGCGCCGATTCCGCTCCGAGGGGAATGAGCGGCATTCTACCTAGCCTTCGGCTGCGATGAACTCGGCGAACTCCGGCGGGTTCTCAGCGATGAAGGCATCGACGGTGTCAGCGGTCAGAATCGCGGCGCCGGTGTTCACGTTGGCGTCCACGTCCTCGCCGCAGGCCACACGAATCGCCGCGGTGATCCCATCGAAGCCGATCTGGAACAGGCTCTGAGCCACGATCAGGTCGACCTCTCCTCGCAGCAGCGCTGCAATCGAGTTCGGTGCGCCGTCGAACCCGGCGATAAACGGATCGACGCCCAACGACTCAACCACAGGCAAAGTCGCCATGGTCGCGCCGTCCCACGCATGCGCAATCGCCGCGATGTCGGGGTTCGCGTTGAGCAAATCCTGGACGCCATTTTGTGCCGCCGTCGCATCCCATTCAGTGCTGACCACCAACACGTTCACATTCGGATAGGCGGCAGCCATTCCGTCAACGAAGCCGATCTGGCGGTCGCGACCAGTCTGCTGAGCCTGAGAGCCGGCCACATAGACGACATCCCCCGACCCGCCGATCGCCTCACCGACAAGCTCGGCCTGCTGAGTTGCGGCCGCAAGGTTGTCCGTCGCCACAAGCGACGCCACGTCCCCACCCTCGATAGCGGTGTCAATAGCAACCACCGGGATCCCAGCATCATTGGCGCGCTCAACAGACGGAACAACACCAGCAGAGTCCGTCGGCGCGATCGCCAAAGCATCAACACCACGGTTAATGAGATCCTCGATGACCGGGATCTGCGTGGTGATGTCGTTCTCGTTCGCAGGCCCAACCTCAATCAGCTCGACCCCAGCACCCTCAGCACCAGCATTCACACCGGCGTTGATGATCACCCACGCCTGATTCGTCGCCGACTTCGTCGCATACCCAATCGTCAAATCCTCAGTCACACACTCAGCCGACGGCACAGCAACACCTTCGACACCTTCGGCTGCGATGAACTCGGCGAACTCCGGCGGGTTCTCAGCGATGAAGGCATCGACGGTGTCAGCGGTCAGAATCGCGGCGCCGGTGTTCACGTTGGCGTCCACGTCCTCGCCGCAGGCCACACGAATCGCCGCGGTGATCCCATCGAAGCCGATCTGGAACAGGCTCTGAGCCACGATCAGGTCGACCTCTCCTCGCAGCAGCGCTGCAATCGAGTTCGGTGCGCCGTCGAACCCGGCGATAAACGGATCGACGCCCAACGACTCAACCACAGGCAAAGTCGCCATGGTCGCGCCGTCCCACGCATGCGCAATCGCCGCGATGTCGGGGTTCGCGTTGAGCAAATCCTGGACGCCATTTTGTGCCGCCGTCGCATCCCATTCAGTGCTGACCACCAACACGTTCACATTCGGATAGGCGGCAGCCATTCCGTCAACGAAGCCGATCTGGCGGTCGCGACCAGTCTGCTGAGCCTGAGAGCCGGCCACATAGACGACATCCCCCGACCCGCCGATCGCCTCACCGACAAGCTCGGCCTGCTGAGTTGCGGCCGCAAGGTTGTCCGTCGCCACAAGCGACGCCACGTCCCCACCCTCGATAGCGGTGTCAATAGCAACCACCGGGATCCCAGCATCATTGGCGCGCTCAACAGACGGAACAACACCAGCAGAGTCCGTCGGCGCGATCGCCAAAGCATCAACACCACGGTTAATGAGATCCTCGATGACCGGGATCTGCGTGGTGATGTCGTTCTCGTTCGCAGGCCCAACCTCAATCAGCTCGACCCCAGCACCCTCAGCACCAGCATTCACACCGGCGTTGATGATCACCCACGCCTGATTCGTCGCCGACTTCGTCGCATACCCAATCGTCAAATCCTCAGTCACACACTCAGCCGACGGCACAGCAACACCTTCGGAGCCAGAAGCCTCTGAACCTTCGGAGCCAGAGGCCTCCGAATCGGTGGTGTCGTCACCACAGGCCGACGCAACAAGCGCGAACGTTGCGAGGAGCAGAGCGACCATTCGTAGCCAGCCCACTGGCGCAGCACTTCTGACTGAGCCAGTCGGACGTGCCGACCTCCGCCATCTCTGTTCCGTTCTCATTGTCAAGATCCTCCCTCTTGAGCGTCCCGCGGGCCAGGACGCTGGGCAGCGTCAAGACACGAGACCTTGAACACACATCCAGGATTATTAACCATGAGATAAGAGCTTGTCAACAAAAGATCGGATGATTGGTGGCGCTTCGGAAATCAGGGGGACTGCACGCGGCGGCGGACCTCGTCAAGCGCCTCCCCACGCCCGGCGCGACGCGTCGCCCACCGCGCCGCGCGCGTCGTCAGCAACGCACGCTCGGGCGCGATCTGTGGACTCTGCTCGGTGAACGAGCCAGCCCCGCAATCCTGGCGGGGGCATCTCCAGCGGCGCTTGTGCCACACCAGCCGCACCGGCCTGCCAAACGCCGGCAGGTCCACCAGCACGACCCGCCGCCAGCCTTCATACCGCCATAGGTGCTGCGCCACCGATTCCAGGTCGACTCGGTGATCTCCAACTGACCCAGCACCGAACCCAACTCCTCACCAGCGTTCAAACGACGCTCGCCCTCACGCAGCTTACGCACCGCCTGCTCAGATGTATAGCACTTCCTCTTCATCGTGGTCATCCTCCCATCATCGAAGAATCAGACCCACAACTCATGGACCCAAATCAGGGACCCCTGTCACTCCGGCGGATTTGGAGCCCTTGTCACTGCGGGCGGGGTCGTATGGCGATCTCTTGATGACCAGGGTGGCTCGATTCGGATGTCATCGGCTCTTTCAGGGAATTGCGGTGTCAAGCCGATGCCTTGGTTGACGGATGTGTGCTAATCGAGCTTGAAGACGCAGCGCATGTCCTTCCAGAACTCACCGGGCTGTCTGTCGGGCAACGGCCGTTGCATGTCGCCCATGATGGTCCACCACTCGTTCATGCGGGGGGCTTTGGCGAGTTCTTCCATGCGTTGGTCGAACTTGTCTTCAGGTCCGTGGTATTCGAAGTAGCCGAACAACCAATCGTCATGGCTGTAGATGGAGTAGTTCCTGATCCCAGCCGCACACAGGGCCGACACGATTTCGGGCCAGATGTCTTCATGGAGGTCTGCGTACTCGTTGATCCGAGAGGGGTCTATGCGGATCAGTTGTCCAAAGCGTCTCATGGCTGGGCCTCCAGTCGGTAGATGCGCGCGGCGGTCCCGCCGAAGACCATGTCTTTCTCGGGTCCGGTGAGGGGATCGGTGAGGTCGTGCGCTAGTTGCAAGGTGGTGTCGTAGGATGCGGCGACGAGACAAACCGGCCAGTATGAACCGAACATCACGCGCCCGGGACCGAAGGCGTCGAGCGCGATATAGGCGTACGGGCGGAGCTGATCAGCCGTCCATGATTCCCACTGTGCTTGGGTGACGAGGCCCGACAGTTTGCATGACACGTTCGGAGATTTGGCGAGGTTACCAATCTCGTGTTCCCAGTTTCGGAATTTTGCACTGCCGATGTCCGGTTTTGACAGGTGGTTCGGTCCGCAACTGCGCGACCCGTTTGATGATTGTCTGCGGCGCTGGCTTACACCGTGTCCTCTCACGCATCCCGGCTCCGTCGAGCTGACGGTAGTGCTATTCCCAGTTCCTGGCCAAGCCAGTGCTCGACGTTCGCGACGTGAGATGTCGCCGCGGCTGCTGCGAGGGTCGGCCGACCGCTAGCGATGTAGCGGAAGATGTCTGCG
The DNA here is from genome assembly GCF_965204015.1 of Candidatus Poriferisocius sp. Lineage (GTDB taxonomy): Bacteria > Actinomycetota > Acidimicrobiia > Acidimicrobiales > Bin134 > Poriferisocius. Next base: position 1,571,236 of record NZ_OZ241965.1, read on the forward strand.
TGTTCTGACCTGGAACGATCCAGGATTCCCTCGACGTGCTGGCTTCTCATGAGTCGGGCACGTTGTGTTTGGCCGGAGAGGCCTGAGCAGAGTGTGCGGAGGGCGACGTTGCCGGTTGCCTCGACGATGGCATCGTGGAAGCAGATGTCGAGGTGGACGAAGCGCTCGCGGTCGTCCTCGACCGCGAGCTGCCCGAGCAAGCCTTCAAGATGTTCAAGTTGCTCGTCGGTAATCCGTGTCGCGGCGATAGCAGCTGCGCTTGACTCGAGAATTCTTCGGATTTCGAAGATCTCCAGCACGGTCGTCTCGTTCGCTACTTGACCGATCAAGGTGAGTCCGCCCAGCAGGTTGGCGCCGTTGAGTTCGGTCACGTACGTACCATCCCCCACGCGCACGTCGAGGATGCCGAGATAGGCCAGGATTCGTACCGCCTCGCGTAGCGAGCCTCTGGAGACGCCAAGCTGGCTGGCGAGGTCGGCCTCACGTGGAATTCGAGAGGCAACCTTCAACTGCTGATCTGAGATCATCCCGACGATGGCGGTCATGATCCGATCAGTTGTTGATGTTGGAGACGCACCGTTGGGATTAGCTAAGTCGGGTTGGGACTGTGCGGGCATAGGGGGACAGTACCACCCATAGATCGGATTATCTAAGGTAGATCGGATTGCTTCAGACCAATCATCCGATCTTTGAGAGCGTGCGCGGGTAGGTGACCATCTACCGATCGTCGGGTTGTCTCGAGGTTTCCAGCAGGGTGTCGGCGGCTATCGCAGTGGCTGAGCGCAGAGCCTCGGGGTCGACGTTGATCGGTGCGGCTGCGAGGCCTGTTTCGGCAACATGGATCTTGGGCCGCTTGATCACCCGGGCGGTGAGGTTGCGGGTCTAGGCCGGCAGTTCGTGCACCATGAAGACCATGTGCAGCCAACCCAGGGACCACCACTCCAGAGATTGGAGTACACGGAGTCGCACCTCCAGCCGAGGACCCCGATCGAGCCCGACCAGCGCGCCGAGTCCAACCGCCGCAGCGAGCCGCAGTGCTACATCAACCTCTCCCGGGCTCATCGCTCCGCGCGCAGCCGCAGGTCACGAGATCCATTCCGTTCCGTCGGGAAACCCATACCGGCGTTCGACGCCGGCCACGAACTCGCTCGAACTCCCCGGCGATGTAGGGAGTCGGTACGCACCTCCTGTAACCGTCACCGGATCGGCCATGTGCTCGTGAAGATGATCCACGTACTCCAGAGAGAGTGGCGCGGTATCGTGGGCGACGCACACCGCGTTGAAGTAGACGAAGTGCTGCACGGCCTCGCACAGACCCACTCCACCGGCGTGTGGAATGACTTCGACCTTCGACTTCCGAGCCAGCATGATCAGCGCCAACAGGTCGTTCACACCGCCAACCCGTGTCGCGTCGATCTGCAACACTGATGCGCCGCCTGCAGCGAGGAGCTGCTTCGCCATCACGGGGTTTGCGAGGTGCTCGCCGGTCGCGATCGGTGTCGGGGCCACGGCGTGCGCGATCGTCGCGTGGCCCAACACGTCGTCGGGGTGGGTCGGCTCTTCAACCCACCGCAAGTTGAAGTCCGCGAACGCCCTCACCGACGCGATGGCGGTCTCGACGTCCCAGCGCTGGTTGGCATCGACAGCGATATCGACGCTGGCGCCGAGCGCATGCCGGGCGATCTCCAGCCGGCGCAGGTCCGAGTCGAGATCCTCGCCGACTTTTAGCTTCACGAGCGAGAAGCCGGCCTCGCGGGCCTCAACGCACAGCCGTTCCAGCTTGCCATCGCTGTATCCGAGCCATCCTGGTGACGTCGTGTATGCCGCGAGACCCAGTTGTTCGAAGCAGGCTCTTCGCGAGTCGCGAAGCGGGGCCTGCTCCTCAAGCAGTTCGCGCGCTTCGCCCGGATCCAGACAGTCCCGCAGGTAGGTCCAGTCGATCTGGTCGACGACCTCAGTCGGCGAGAGCTGGCACAGCTCTCGCCACAGCGGTATTCCGGCGCGGCGCGATCGCAAGTCCCAGATCGCGTTCACGACGGCGCCGATCGCCATGTGCATGACACCCTTGTCGGGGCCAAGCCACCGGAGCTGGCTGTCCCAGGCCAGCTCCCGCATCGCCGCTGCTGGGTCCGCGCACAGACCGTCTGCGTCGCGGCCGGTGAATCGTTGTGCGGCTTCCTCGATCGCAGCCACCTGCACGTTGTTGCCGCGACCGATGGTGAAAACAAAGCTGTGGCCAGACCAGTCAGTGTCACTGGTCTCCAGGGTGAGCGCCGCCGCCGAGTAGTCCGGGGCAGGATTCATGGCGTCCGACCCGATCAGCGAGCGGCTCGTCGGGAACCGCAGATCGCGCACACACACCCGGGTCACGGTTGTCACGAGGCAACCTCGGTGCGTTGAGTTCCCAACCCTTCGATACGGACCTCGATCTGGTGGCCAGGACGAAGATACTGCGGCGGGGTGTGGCCCAGCCCGACGCCGGAGGGAGTGCCGGTGTTGATGATGTCGCCCGGCTCCAGCTTGAGAAACTGGCTGATGTACCACACCAGATATCTCGGTGAGAAAATCATCTGTGTCGTGGAGCTCGCTTGCTTCAGCTCGCCGTCGACTGACAGCCGAAGGTGCTTGTCCGCGGGGTCGAAGTCGGATGCTGGAACGAGCACTGGGCCCAGAGGGTTGAACGTTGGGCACGACTTGCCCTTGACCCACTGACCACCGCGCTCGAGTTGATAGGCCCGTTCGGAGACATCGTTGGAGATTGCGTAGCCAGCGATCGCGGCTTGGGCCGTTTCCTCGTCGGGAAGACGCCACGCGTCAGAGCCGATGACGACTGCGAGTTCGACCTCCCAATCCGTCTTGCTTGAGTCCGGCGGGACGACAAGGTCGTCACTGGGACCAACGATGGTATTGGTCGCCTTGAAGAACAGGATCGGTTCGTCGGGGGGAGCCATACTGGACTCCAGCGCGTGGTCGAGGTAGTTCAGGCCGACACAAACAAGTGACCTCGTCCCGCACACTGGAGGCCCGAGTCGGTCCCCAGGCCCGACATCGAGACCCGGGAGTTCGCCCGCAACAGCCGCCGCCCTCACTTGCGCGATGGTGCCGCTCGCCAGAAAGCTCGGGTCTACGTCCTGCGTGACCGCAGTGAGCTCATACAGCGAGCCCTCGTGAAAATACGCGGGGCGCTCGTGACCATCTGGCCCAACGCGGACGAATCCACCGGACACGTCGGCGAGGAGATCCATCATGTCGTAAGGCCGAAGGCGTGGCGGTGATAGGACGAGTCAAGGTGAGCGCGCATCGCTTTGGCCGCAGCCGCTGAGTCGGCCTCGGCGATTGCCTCCACGATTGCCACATGCTCATCGGACGTATCCACGATCCCGGTCGAGGGGTGATGGAGGCGGTAGATGTGCAGGTGCGGGCGCAGCGCAGCCAGGGACTCCGCCATAAACGGATTGTCCGCAGCCGTGGCGATCGCTGTATGAAAGCGACGGTCCCAATCTGTGTGATGCCGGTAGCGGTCGTAGTCGCCGCCTCTCTCCCAACCCGCCGCCAACACGGCGAGTTCGCGCAGCCCGTCGATCTCGGCACTGTCGACCCGCTCTGCCGCCAATGCTGCGAGCTGGGGCTCTAGCGCATAGCGCGCTTCCATCAACCGATCGAAACCCTTGGCGTCGAGGATTGGCGTCACCCGATATCCGGCCAGCGAGACATAGACGGCTAGCCCCTCAGCGGCGAGCCGCGAAAGCGCTTCGCGCACGGGCGTCTGAGACACACCGAAAGAGTCTGCGAGCGCGTCGATCCCAAGCTTCTCATTAGGACCGAAGGAGTGATCGAGGATCTGGGCCCGGATTGCGTCATAGGCGCTGTCCACGAGCGTCGCCCGCTTCAACCGCCATGGCGCGACAGCACCAACCTCTTCCTTCATGGTCTAGATCCTATAGGATCTATGTTGTGTACCAACGCTTGGCCTTCCTGGCGAGACCGTGCGAGCTAAAATACATCCTATAGCATATGGCAGTGAAGTTGGCGACGACGGTCATTCCGCCTTTCGGCCTTGGCACCGCCCCACTCGGCGGCTTGTACGAAAACGTGAGCCACGATGAGGGCGTCGCAACGGTGCTCGCAGCCCTCGACGCCGGCTACGAGTACCTAGATACAGCGCCACTGTACGGATACGGACGTGCGGAGAGCATCGTCGGTGACGCGTTGCGTCACGCTGAGTCGATGCCGATGGTGTCGACGAAGGTAGGTCGTTTACTTGACCACACGACTGTCCGACCCACAGGCGACATGTTCGCCGGCGCCGTCGGTGCGTTTCAATGGGACTTCTCCGCCAGCGGTGTGCGCCGAAGCCTCGAATCAAGCCTCGACAGGCTCGGCCTCGACCGCGTCGACGTCGCGTTCATCCACGACCCTGACCGCTTCGCCGACCAAGCTCTCGCCGAGGCCTATCCCGAGATGGAAGCTCTCAGGAGTGAAGGCCTCGTTGGTCTCATTGGCATTGGCATGAACGAGCCTCAGCTACCCACGCGGTTCGTCCGCGACACGGACATTGACGTCATGCTGATCGCCGGCCGTTACACCCTGCTGGACCGCTCCGCTGCGGAGGAGCTGTTGCCCGAAGCCATCAGACGCGGGGTTCACGTCATCGCGGCCGGTGTGTACAACTCGGGAATCCTGACCGGTGACGAAGCGACCCCACACTTCGACTACGCGCCCGCGCCACAGAAGCTCGTCGAGCGGACCGACGTGCTCGCCTGTGTCTGCGACCGCTTCGGAACCAAGCTGCGAACCGCCGCGGTGCAGTTTCCGAGTCGGCACCCCGCAGTCGACACAGTGCTCGTCGGCGCCCGCAGCCCGCTCGAGGCTGCCGAGAATCTCCAGAACTTCACCGCTGCCGTTCCGCATGGACTCTGGGGAGTATTGGAGACCGTCAGTGTGGACTGACGCACATCACCACGTGTGGGACCCGACCCGTCGACCGCAACCGTGGATGGACCCGACATGGCCCATCAATCGTCCCTTCGACGCCGACGACCTCGCCGCGGCAGCTAGAGGGACTCCCGTCAGCTCATCGATCGTCGTCCAGACGACCCCGAGGCTCGACGAGACCATCGATCTTCTCGACTTAGCTCACGCGAACCCCAGCGTGACTGGCGTGGTCGGATGGCTTGATCTCCTCACCCCCCTCAGCCCGCAACTCGACGCACTGTCGACGTCAGAAGGCATCGCTCACCTCGTTGGGATTCGTCACCAAGCCGAAGACGAACACGACCAGCAATGGCTAGCCAGAGACGACGTTGGCGCGGCTATCCGGCAGCTGGGCCGCTATGACCTCGCCTTCGACTTGCTCGTCCGACCTCACCAACTCCAGGCCGCCATCACTTTGGCACGGGCCACCGCCACAACCACGAGGCTCGTCTTGAACCACTGCGGGAAGCCTCCGATCGGCGACGACCTGACGACTTGGCGTTCCCGCTTCAACGAACTCGCCGGCTTCGACCATGTGGCGTGCAAGCTATCCGGCCTCGTCACTGAGGCCAACTGGAGCCGGTGGACCCATTCCGACCTTGAGCCCGTCGCCCACGCTGCACTCGACGCATTCGGACCCGAACGGCTGATGTTCGGGTCGGACTGGCCCGTGTGCCTCCTCGCCGCTTCCTACGCCGAAGTGGTCACCACGGCCAAGGACCTCACTGCCCGCCTGAGCCGCAGCGAACGCGCCGCCATCTTCAGTGGGACAGCTCGCAAGTGGTACCGCCTCCCCTCCCGAGAAGAGGATCGATGCTAGACATCCTCCGCTCCGTACTCCGGTTCCGTCGATTCGAGACCGATCCAGTGGCGCGGCGCCTCCAGCGAATCGCCAACATCTCGGACCTACGACTCGCCGCCAAGAAACGCCTTCCGGCTGGAGTCTTCGACTACATCGACGGCGGCGCAGACGACGAGATCACCCTGCGCCGCAACACAACCGCCTTCTCCGACATCACCTTTCGACCCCGAGTACTTCGAGACGTGTCCGGGGGCGAGACATCCACGACGATCCTGGGCAAGCCCGCCGCGGCGCCCCTGATCTTGGCGCCCACAGGGTTTTGCCGCATAGCCGATCCGGCCGGCGAACTGGCGGTTAGCCGGGCGGCGGCCGCCGCCGGTATCCCGTACGCGCTCTCGACTCTCGCAACGCGCTCACTCGAAGAGATCAAGCTCGCACAGCAGTCGGTGTCGCCCCCGCTCGGCTTCTCAGCCCCCCGGCGCTGGTTTCAGGTCTACGTGTGGAAGGACCGGGACCTCCTCCAGGAGCTACTCCACCGCGCCGAACGAAGCGGCGTTGACACGATCGTCATCACTGTCGACACCGCCGTACTCGGGCGACGAGAACGCGACGTTCGCCGCGGGTTCACCCTCCCACCCAAGATCGGCCTCGACACCATCGTCCAGGGCGCGCTCCACCCTCGCTGGACCACACGATTCGTCACGTCCGAACCTATCAGGTTCGCGAACGTGACCGGCTCCGCCGCGCCCGACGGCACCGACGCCATCTCATTGAGCGACCACGTGAACAGCCAGTTTGATCAACGCCTCTCATGGGATGACATAACGTGGTTTCGAGACCGATGGTCTGGCCACATCGTGCTCAAGGGCATCCAAACCGTCGCCGACGCCCGCGTCGCCGCGACCCACGGTGTCGACGCCATTGCGCTCTCGAACCACGGTGGCCGCCAACTTGACGGCGCTCCCGCACCGATCGACCTCGTCCGTCCGGTCGCGGAAGCACTCGGTGGCAGCATCGAGATCTTCTGCGACGGCGGCGTACGTCGCGGCAGCGACATCCTCAAGGCGCTCAGCCTAGGAGCGACTGCCTGCTTCGTCGGTCGCCCATATCTGTACGGCCTCGCGGTTGCGGGCGAACGGGGAGTGGAATGGGTCATCGACTTCTTGTGCGACGGGCTCCTGCAGTCAATGGCGCTGTCGGGCATCGTCGCACCCGATCAAGCCACATCAGAGCTGATCGCATTCGGCGCCGTCGACAACCAACGACAACGCTAGGAGGCCCGCCGTCGACCTCAGCGCGCTGAGACCGGCCTTCGGCGAGGGTTACAGAGCGTGCTCCCTGGGGACCCCGAGTGTTCGGCCCCGGACTAGCCGCCCCGCCAGACGAACATGTGTCGGTTCGAGTGAGGTTTCGACCATTGCGATCGCCCTGCGCGCCGCAGTTCGACCGATCTCCTCCACGGGCTGACTCCAGGTCGTCAAGCCGAGCGCAGGACTTGAGAGCGCGCCGATCCCGTCGTAGCCCGTTAGGGATATGTCCTCCGGCACGCTCAGTCCTCAGGCGGCCAGCGTCTCCCACGCACCAATCATGACTGGGTCATTGGCGCACATCAGCACGGTGATGTCACCGACGACCTTCCGCAGTGCCGCTTCGTTCGGGGCGTCACGGCCTGCGGCAATCGGTACAGCGACCGCATCGCAACCTGCCTCATGCAACCCGCGCAACAGTCGCTCGGACCTGTAACCCTGTGTCATCGACTCTGCGTCAGAAACCTGAACGACATCGATTCGCTTGTGGCCGGCGGCCTGCACCTCCGCGATCAGAGATTCGATCCCTGTGCAATCATCGGACACGGTTGTGAGTCCCGCCGGCGCGCTCACCGACCCCGCGACAACCAGCGGCACATGTCGAGCTACCTGTCGAGGCGCTCATTGTCGATGCGACCGCTCGCCACGATGATTGCTTCGCTACGAAGACTCCTGAGGTAGTCGATCGGCCCGGCCGACCTGTTCGTGGCGCCGGTGCTTGTTGCCGACGCGACGCTGTACCCCGCCGCGTCGGCCTCCTCGGAAATCGCCGCGGCGAGCAGTCCGTAAAACTCGGTACCAATCGCGCGGACGTACAGACCAATGGTTCGGAAGCCATCCGTCCGGAGGGCGGTCGCGCCAAAGTCCTTCACATAGCCAAGCTCGGTCGCAGCCTCCCGCACACGACGTCGGACCTCAGCGGAGACGCCTGGCTGGTCCAGCAGGGCAGGGCTATCGGTTGACTTCGAGGTGCCAGCCGCCGTCGCGACGTCGATGATCGAGACTCGCCGCTGCCGTGCCATGGAATACCAAGCTAGTGGTCAATCACGAGGGTCCAGGCGAATCGTAGTCAGCCGCCACGCCAAGGTGATCAATGACCCACTCCGAGTGGTCGTCATCGGGGCGGCCGATCGTCCAAGCGCCACGGACTCCCAGCCCAGGAGACGCGAACTGGAAATCGAGTGTGTATTCGGGGGGCTGTCACCAGAGCACGACATCAGCATTCTGACCGGCCTGCAGGCGGCGCACCTGCTGCGCGATGCCGGCACCGACGTGAGCCTCATCTACTGGACGAAGCAGGCGAGATTCGAGAGCGTGCCCTCTGATGCAGAGGCCGAGGACTTCGCGGGGCCGGAGCGGGCGGGTTTCTCTGCGGTCGAGTTCACGATTCCGGGCGGCTTCGTTGAACCGGGCCGCCGACGGAGTCGGCCCCTCGACATCGATGTCGTGTTGAACTGCTGCCACGGTGGTCCGGGCGAGGACGGCGGTTTGGACTCGCTGCTCCGTCTAGCCGGAATGCGTGTCACGGGACCCAACGCCAGGTCCTGTGCCGTGTCAATGGACAAGCTGGCAACCACAGCGGTCGCCGATGCGATCGGTATCGAGACGATCCCGAGTACTCCGTTCGAACCGGGGGCCGAATTTGCTGCCCCGTTCGGTCCACCGTGGGCGGTCAAGCCGCGCTTCGGCGGTTCGTCGATCGGCGTGGAGGTCGGGGTCGACGATGTTGCGACGATCAGGGCGCTTTCGCAGGGCGCCTCGGCGCGTTCAGGTCTTGTGGTGCAGCCGTACCTTGAAGGATGGGTCGATCTGAATATCGCTGTGCGCACCTACCCCCGACTGCAGGTGTCGGCCATCGAGCGACCTTTGTCAGACGGTGTCTACGACTACGCCACCAAGTATCTCTCAGGTGCGGAGGGGATGGAGTCCGCGCCTCGTGAACTGCCCGCCGATCTGCCTTCGGGGATCAGGGCGACGATCGAGGACGCCGCTGGGACTCTCGCGGGGGCACTGCAGATCAGCGGAGCACCGCGGGTGGACTTTCTGTGGGACGGCGACGGCACGGTCCTGTTGAACGAGATCAATCCGATCCCCGGCGTCTTCGGGTTGTACCTGTGGTCCGGCGTCGGAGTTGACCGGGTGACGTTGCTCACTGATCTGCTCACCGAGGCCGAGAATCAGCCCGTTCACCCCGGATCGTGGAACCCTGCGAGCGACGGCGCGGCGCTGCGGTCTGCCCGCGATATAGCTACCAAACTCGCCTAGTCGACCCGAGGTCAGCCACCGCTAGGGCACGTTCTGGGCACCAAGGCCCTACATTTATCGGCTTGCGGCTCGACCCACGACGAGGTGACCCCGATGAGTGACCAGAAGAGACGAGAAGAAGAGTGACAAGAAATGGACCGTTGACGACATCGCCGACCAGACCGGCCGGGTGGCGATCGTGACTGGTGCCAACACCGGTCTCGGCCTTGAAACGGCGCGAGCCTTGGCGGGCAGCGGCGCTTTGGTTGTACTCGCCGTGCGCAGTCTCGACAAGGGGCAGGAGGCCATCGAAGCGATCCGCTCCCACCATGGAGGGGCGAGCCTGGAGTTGCTGACGCTCGATCTGGCGTCCCTAGACTCGATCCGCAGTGCCGCAGCGGAGTTGGGCGAGCGATTCGAGCGAATCGACCTGCTCATCAACAACGCCGGGGTCATGTACACGCCGCGGTCAAAGACTGCCGACGGATTCGAAATGCAGTTAGGCACGAATCATCTGGGCCACTTCGCGTTCACTGGTCTGGTTCTGGACCGTTTGCTGGGCGTGGCCGGTTCGCGGGTGGTCACCGTGAGCAGCGTCGGTCACCGCATTCTCTCGAAGATCGACTTCGACGATCTCGGAGCCGAGCGGCGCTACAACCGGGTGGCCGCATACGGTCGTTCGAAGCTGGCGAATCTGCTGTTCACCTACGAGTTGGAGCGTCGTCTGCGCTCGGCGGGTGCTGAGACGATGGCCTTGGCTGCTCATCCCGGCGGGTCGGATACTGAGCTTGGACGCCATATTCCCGGGGGCCGGTTGTTCGAGCCGATGTTGAGGGTGATGGCGCAGAGCGCGGCTATGGGCGTCCTTCCGACGTTGCGGGCCGCTGTCGACCCTGATGCGCATGGCGGGCAGTACTACGGCCCCGACGGTTTCCAGGAGACCCGTGGTCACCCGGTGTTGGTGTCCTCCAGCGACCGTTCCCACGACGCGCCGACGCAACAACGCCTCTGGACCGCCTCAGAAACCCTCACCACCGTGCATTTTCCTGTGTGACGATCTGCCAATTCGTTGCGCTCCTCGCCGTTCACGCCAGCCGTAGTTCTTATTTCCGTCGGAATCGCGGCTTGCCTCAGGAGGCCCGCGCGACCAGTCGGACATCGGCAGACAAGACTTCGGCGATTCGCTGCAACGTCCTGGCCGTCGGACTAGTGACGCCCCGCTCGATACGGCTGACGTCACCTTGATCGATCCCGCAGCGCGCGGCCAGTTCAACCTGGGTCAAACCATTTCGTTCACGCAACTCGACTATCTGTATTGCAATGTCGTACGCCTGAGCCAACACCGCAGCCTGCGCCTCAGCGTCAGCACCAAGCCGCGCCCGACGCTTCTTCGTGGCCTGCTCATATGTGCGCTTCATCGCTGACACCTCCTCCCCTCAGTATGGGTTATTTACCATACGATGTCAACTCTGCCGCCCTGCAACTATTGACGACGATGACGCTCCTTGAACGGCGCAAGCATCTTGCGTGCGTGAGCGATCTGGCGCACGATCCGCCCCGATGACGCTTCGACGGGGGCAGCGCCGCAGAGAGCGGCACTCACTCCCCCTGATTTCCGAAACGTCACCAATCATCTAATCCCTAAGAGCGAAAATCGATACAAAAGGTCATTTTTGACCCATAACTAAACATAAGATCCGATCTTTTCTTGACAAGGTCCTATCTCATGGTCAACAATGCTGGATGTGGGTTACCTAGCCCCATCGCAACCGGGATTCAGCGCAGAGATGCGCCCGACATCCATCGAAGCGTTCCAGTTAAGACCCGGCTCGGCCTCCCCATGAGCCTGACCACCGACTTCACAGGCACCGCTGCGATTGTGACCGGTGGATCCTCTGGAATCGGGCTGGCAACAGTGCAGGCGTTGACAGCGCGGGGTGCTGGGGTGATCTCACTCGATCTCGCGTGCCCCATCGGCGAGTCCGTCTCCTGGATCGCCTGTGATGTCTCCGATGACGAATCAGTAGAGAGCGCTGTCGGCGAGCTCGCGGATCTGCTGGGCCGCCTCGATGTGGTGATCAACAACGCGGGAATCGGTGCAATCGGTCGTGTCGACGACAACTCCGATCAGGAGTGGGCCAGGGTCTTAGATGTCAACGTGCTGGGCATCGCCCGCGTCAGCCGCGCTGCCCCCCCCCCCTCATCTCTGCGACTCTGACCACGCCGCCATCGTCAACACCGGGTCGATCGCCGCGTCAGCGGGGCTTCCCCAGCGGGCTCTCTACAGCGCCACGAAGGGTGCCGTCCACGCGCTCACACTGGCCATGGCCGCCGATCACGTCCGTGACGGGATTCGCGTCAACGTAGTCGCACCCGGGACAACCGACACGCCCTGGGTGCAGCGGCTCCTCGATCAGGACCCGAATCCAGACATCGAACGCGAAGCGCTCAAGCGCAGGCAGCCACTAGGCCGGCTCACCACCGCCGAGGAGGTCGCGTCGGCGATCTGCTACCTGGCCAGTCCAGCGGCAGGATCCACTACCGGAACGATTCTCGCCGTTGATGGCGGCATGCACGGCCTCCGAGTCCCACCGAACACCCAATGAAACGAACAGCAAGAAACGGACCATCCACAATGACAAGAAACGGACCATCCACAATGAAACGAACAGCAGGCAAGACAATGATCGTGCTTAGTGCAGCGGCGCTGCTCCTTGCGACTTTCGTCTTCCCCTCTTCCGCCGACGTCTCCGACACCACCGCACCCACCATCGACAGCCTCGCCGTGAGTTCGTCACCGAGCACCGGCGACGTCTACGGCAGCGGCGAAGCCATCGAGGTGACGGTGACCTTCGACGAGAACGTCGCGGTGACCGGCACGCCGCAGCTCACCCTCACCGTCGGCGCCGAGGACAGGGTAGCGGAGTGCGTGGCCCACTCCAGCATCGCCACCAAGCTGGTGTGCTCGTACACGGTGGCCGCCGGCGACGCCGACACCGACGGCATCTCCATCGGGGCCAACCAGCTGGCGCTCAACGGCGGCACCGTCAAGGACAGGGCCGTCACGCCCAACGACGCCGTGCTGACCCACGACGCGGTGAGCGCGCAGGCAAGCCACAAGGTCATCTCGGCGCCGGCGGCGGTCCTGCCCGTGCCTCATCAGCGTCAGATAGACTGGCAGGAGCAGGAGTTTACTGCGTTCGTTCACTTCGGTATCAATACGTTCAACGACGTTGAATGGGGTGATGGTACGGCGTCGCCTTCTAGCTTTAATCCTACCGAGCTTGACACTGATCAATGGGTGCAGGCTTATAAGGCAGCGGGAATGAACATGGTGATACTCACTGCCAAACACCACGACGGGTTTACGCTGTGGCCTTCTTCTACGGCTCCGAACTATTCGGTCGCCGCTACTCCTTGGAAGAGCGGGAAGGGTGATGTAGTCAAGGATCTGGAGACCTCTGTTCGTAAGTATGGCTTGGATTTCGGGATCTACATCTCTTCATGGGATCGTTATCAGGAGGACGTCCTCCAAAAGACGAGCGATGAGTACAACGACATCTTTAATGCTCAGCTCACTGAGGTGCTGTCGAATTACGGCGAAATCAAGGAGGTGTGGTTCGATGGCGCTTCCCAGAGTCAGTACACGATAAACTGGGACCGGCACTACACGACGGTTCGTACACTTCAGCCGGATGCGGTCATTGCCATCCAAGGTCCAGATGTGGACTGGATTGGCAATGAAAACGGCGATGGCAAGGATCCCTTGTGGAGTCCCCAGGAGAAGACACCCAATGGGTCGAAAGCAGCCCAAGAAGCAATTTACAGGAAATTCAACACGGGTGGCGCGTTGGTGGACTCAGCGTTTCTAGGCGGCTCTAACACTGGCCCTAAGAACATCTTTTGGAAGCCGCAAGAAGTTGATGTCTCGATTCGTCCTGGTTGGTTCTGGCATGCTGACGAGAACAATAGGTTGAAGTCCCTGAAGCGGATGCAGCAGATGTATTACGGGTCTGTTGGCGGTAATTCTCTGTTCTTGCTGAACGTGCCACCTGATACACGCGGCCTGCTGCATGAGAATGATGTGGCGCGGTTGAAGGAGTTCGGCGACCTGATCGAGCGTACGTTCGCCACAGACTTCACTGATGGTGCTACGGCCACTGCCAGTAATGTGCGCGGTGCTGGAGTTGTGTCCACGTACGCGGCCTCGAACCTGATCGACGACGACGACGACACCTACTGGACTACCGACGACTCGATCACCAGCCCGTCCTTTACCGTGACGTTCGATGCGGTGAAGAGTGTTGGGCTGGTCCAGTTGCAAGAGTACATTCAACTGGGTCAGCGGGTGCAGACCTTCAAGGTTGAGGCGATGGTCAGTGGGTCTTGGACCCAGGTTGCGACCGGTAACACTATCGGCTACAAGCGTATTCTTGAACTGTCGGAGCCGGTGACGACAGATAAGATTCGTGTGACTTTCACGTCCAGCCGCGATATACCGGTGATTCATTCGTTCGGTGCGTACGCCCGGCCGGTCGTGCCAACGCCGAATCACACTCGGGCAAACAACGTGGCCTACCAGAGCCACGCAACCCAGAGCAGCCAGAATGGGTCTGCGGCGGCTGAACGCGCTGTTGACGGCAACACCAACGGTCAATTCTCGGAAGGCAGCGTGACCCACACCGCTGATAATGAGAGTAACCCATGGTGGCAAACTGATCTTGGAGCCAGCTTCAACATCAGCGAGATCAAGCTCTGGAATCGCACCGACTGTTGTGGCAGCCGCTTAAGCAACTTTCACGTCTTCGTCTCCGATTCACCGTTTACTTCCAACGATGCAGAAGTCATTCGTACTACAGCGGGTGTGTGGCATCATCGGCACACCGGCACTGTGGGGACGACGGGCGTTATCTCAGTTCCGAACGTGAGCGGACGTTACGTGCGCATTCAGTTGACGGCGAGCCTACCGCTGCACTTGGCGGAGGTGGAAGTCATCGGGTCGGCAAAAAACCTGGTCGGCAGCGGCACAGGTTCGGCTAGTGGTTCTGTTGTTGGTCATGGGCCGGTGAAAGCGTTCGACGGTTCGTACACGACCAGCTGGCGTGTTGAGTCCGGTACGGCATGGATTTCCTACTCGTTCGGGTCCACCGGGCGCCCCAACGTCACCGGATACACCGTCACTGCGGCTACAACTGGATTGAACCCACCGACCGGTTGGACCTTCGAGGGGTCGAATGACGGCGGAACCACGTGGACGTCTTTGGACACCCAAACCGATCAGACGTTCATCCGGGGTCAGCGCAGGACGTACTCGATAGAATCCGATCAGACGTTCAACATCTATCGCTTCAGCATGACCAACAGCGCGAGCGGCACGATAGACGTCGCCGAAATCGAGCTTTACGCTGGACCGATTGGTCCGTCTTTGGTTACGAATGTTGCGACGGGTGGCACGGCGACCCAGTCGAGCGCTCAAGAGATGCACACCGCGAGCGCGAGCGCGAGCAAGGCGATCGATGGGGATACCGATGGAAGGTACCCCGACGTTTCTCATACGAGTGATTCGTCTGTTGCTAATGAATGGTGGCAGGTGGATCTGGGCTCCTCCCATTTGCTCGACCGGATTGTGGTTTGGAACCGGACGGATTGTTGCGGCAACCGGTTGAACCCGTATTACGTGTTGGTGTCGGAGACGCCGTTCGGTAGTAGCACGCTTACTGAGTTGTTGGCTGATAACTCGGTCACCCACTTCGAATTCACTTCTGCGCCTAATCCGAACCAGACGGTCACGCCGACCGCTACTTTGACGGGTCGGTATGTGCGAGTGCAGCTCGGCGGTTCGACCGTGAGACCCTTGGCCCTGGCCGAGGTGCAGGTCTACGGGCTCCCCCTGCCGGACACCACAGCGCCCACCATCGACAGCCTCGCCGTCACCTCCACCCCCGCCGCAGGCGGCACCTACAAGAGCGGCGAGAAGATCGAGTTCGCCGTCACCTTCACCGAGCCGGTCACGGTGACCGGCAAGCCCAAACTGGCCATCACCTTGGGCAGCAACGCCATGGGCACCAAAACCCGCCAGGCGGCCTACGAGAGCGGCAGCAGCTCCAAGACGCTGATCTTCTCCTACACCTCGTATGACCGCGAGGAGGACCTCGACGGCGTGAGTATCACCGGCGGCACCGTCCTCTCACTGCCCATCGGGTCCACGATCAAAGACGCCGCCAACAACAGCGCGGTGCTCACCCACACCGCTGGGCTGGCTGCACAGAGCGGGCACCTGGTCGACACGATTCGGCCCGCCAAGCTCACCGGGTTCTCCACATCGCACAGCGCCAGCCAGGTCGGCCAGGTCACGGTGCTGTGGACGGTGCCCTGCGACTACTCCATCACCGGATACCAGTACCGCACGAAGGTCGGCACAGCCGCCTACGGCAGCTGGACCGACATCCCCGGCAGCTCGCTCAACCGCG
Source organism: Candidatus Poriferisocius sp. (assembly GCF_965204015.1). Taxonomy (GTDB): domain Bacteria; phylum Actinomycetota; class Acidimicrobiia; order Acidimicrobiales; family Bin134; genus Poriferisocius. Next base: position 1,587,033 of record NZ_OZ241965.1, read on the forward strand.
ACACCGACGCCAACAAGCTGTACTTCGTCGTGACCGGTCTCGAGAACGTCGACATCCCCGGCATCGCGTGGGCGCCGGTGTTTAACCGCATCCAGGTGCGCGCCCGAGACACGGTCAACTTCGGGAAGCCGGTGGTCGCAGCGGTCGGGTTCAACACGTTCTCAGTGGGCCGGTGACTCGGTCTTCTCGACGAGCAGGAACCACAACCTCTACAACCTCTCGCCCGTGCTCAGGCCTCGGCGGCCTGCACGCAGCCCGCACGGCGCTGTCGGTGCCTGAGAACACCGCGGCCAACACCAACATCGGCACCGCCTACGCGGCCAACGACCCCGACTCCGGAGACACGGTCACCTACAGCCTCGCCAGCACCCGACAGGGCCTCGTTCGCGATCACCGCCTCGGGCGCCGGCACCGGCCAGCTCAAGACCAAGGCGGCGCTGGACTTCGAGACGAAGAGCAGCTACTCGGTGAACGTGAAGGCCTCCGACCGCAACAGCGGGGTGGACACCGTGGTGGTGGCGGCGGACACCGACGCCGGCTATGGGGCGTGGCTGTGCCGCTTCGCCCAGGATCATCCCCGCTGAAGATGGCGCAAAGCCCATGACGTCGCCGTGCGCGAAGAGCGCGCGGCGAACCCCAAGCGGACGCTGAGGCTGTGGCGCACCCACAACCTCCAGCGGCCTGCGCAGCGGCGCCGCAAACGGCAGCGCCTCGGCGACGGCGCCGCGTCGAGGCTACGCGCCCAGCGGCCGAACCCCGTGTGGGCACTGCAGTCGCACCCACCACTAGAGCTTGCCCACCTTCAAGAAGTGCCGATGGCAGAGAGGCTTGTTGTATTGCGCGGCGTTGGATTTCCTTCCAGGGCGGCGTGTGCGGCTGCGAGGCGTGCGGTGGGCACCCGGTAAGAGGAGCAGCTGACGTAGCTGAAACCCGTTTGGTGGCAGAACTTGATCGACTCGGGGTCACCACCGTGTTCTCCACATATGCCGACTTCAATGTTTGGTGCTGTCTTCTGGGCATCGCGCATGGCGATGCGCATCAATCGGCCCACGCCGCTGGCGTCTATGGTGCTGAACGGGTTCTTGTCGAGGATGCCTGTGTCGAGGTAGTCAGCCAGGAACGCTGACTCGGCGTCGTCTCGGCTGATAGCGAAGGTGGTTTGGGTTAAATCGTTCGTTCCGAACGACAAGAAGTCGGCGTGCTCGACGATCTGTTCACAAGTAAGAGCTGCTCTCGGGACTTCGATCATTGTGCCAATCCTGACTGGGACGTTGGTGCCGAGGCGAGTTTCTGTTTCCGTGATGGTCGCATGGATCATGGCTCGCTGTTGCGCTAGTTCGTTGTGATGCCCGACGAGGGGGACCATGATCTCGGGTCTAGGATTACCACCGTCGCGGGCGACTTCGGCCGCGGCCTCAACAACTGCCTGTACTTGCATGTGGGTGAGGTGGGGCAGTTTCAGGCCGAGTCGCACGCCACGAAGCCCGAGCATCGGGTTCGATTCACTTAGTGTCTCCACGCGGGCAAGCAAAGTCCTCGTATTGGTCAGATCGGTGAGGTCAGTCGTTTTCTGGTTGAGATCGGCTTCTGGGAGTTGTCTCTCCAGTTCGCTGATCTGTCGGTTGAGCTCGCTGCGGCTCGGGAGGAATTCGTGCAGTGGGGGATCGAGAAGCCGGATGACGACCGGGAGTCCGTCCATAGCCTGCAGCAGGCCTATGAAGTCCTGACGTTGGATCGGGAGCAGTTCTTCGATGGCCGCTCGCTGCTCCGCTTCGCTTGTGGCCAGGATCATTCTTTGCACGATGGGCAGCCGGTCGGAGTCGAAGAACATGTGCTCGGTTCGGCAGAGACCTACGCCCTCTGCGCCGAACTTGCGGGCGCGATCCGCTTCGAGGGAGTCGTCGGCGTTTGCGCGGACCTTCAGGACTCGTCTCTGATCGGCCCAGGCAAGCAGTGTGGAGAGAGCGTCGTTGCCGACCTCTGCGGCCGTGGTCGCGAGCTTTCCTTGGTACACCGTGCCCGTGGCCCCGTCGAGAGAGAGCCACTCACCCTCGTGGATCGTGGTGCCTTCTGATGTGACCGTGCGCGCCAGAAGGTCGATTTCTATGTCGGCGCCGGTGATCGCGGGCTTTCCGAATTGACGGGCGACGAGAGCGGCGTGGCTCGTGCGGCCGCCGGTGGCGGTGAGGATCCCATCAGCGCTCAGCATGCCATGAACGTCCTCGGGCCTTGTCTCCGGGCGGACGAGAATCGTGTGATGACCTTGGCTGCTCCATTGCTGTGTCAGGTCGGGGTTGAAGACGGCGATGCCGACGGCCGCGCCTGGCGAGACGTTCAGACCACGTGCGAAGACGGGCTTCGACGCGAGATCCTGGGCAGTGAATTGTGGATGCATAAGTGTGTCGATTTGGTCTGGTGAGACTCTCAGGAGTGCTTCGTCTCGCGTGATGAGACCTTCGTTGGCGAGGTCGACTGCGATCTTGACCGCGGCCTGCGCTGTTCGCTTGCCACTCCTTGTTTGCAAGATCCATAGGCGGCCGTTCTCAATGGTGAACTCGATGTCTTGCATGTCGCGGTAGTGGTTCTCAAGGAGCCTCGCCGTGGCGAAGAGCTCGAGTGCGCACTCGGGAACTTCCGAGACGAGGTCTGCGATTGGCTTGGTCGGTCGGCTGCCCGCGACGACGTCTTCGCCCTGGGCGTTCATCAGGTAGTCGCCCTCGATGGCCGACTCTCCGGTGGTTCCGTCTCGCGACATCACGACGCCTGTTCCTGACGCCGGTCCCGCATTGCCGAATACCATCGCAACGATGTTGACGGCCGTACCTAGGTTGTGATCGATTCCGGATGCTTGGCGGTAGTCGTATGCTCGTCGGCTGTGCCAGCTGCGAAAGACCGCTTCCACTGCGTCATGTAGTTGGCTTGTTGGATCGGTTGGGAAGGGCTGGCTCGCGGATGCGTCGATGAGCGACTTGAAGGAGGTCGTGAGGGACCGGAGTACGGCTTCGTCGAGTTCGTTGTCGGTGCCCGCCTCATTACGGGCAGATGACAGCACCTTTTCGAACTCCTCGCTCGGGACACCCAGAACGACCGTGCCGAACATTTGCAGTAGGCGACGAAATGAGTCGAGCACGAACCTGGCGTCGCCTGTGTTCTCGATCATCCCGTCGACGATGTGATCGTTCATGCCCACATTGAGCACGGTGTCCATCATCCCGGGCATCGAAAATTGGGCGCCGGATCTGACCGCTACCAACAGCGGATTGCTCGGTTCCGCAAAAGTTCGGCCGGTGACGGCTGCGACTCGCGTAAGAGCGTCTTCGACTTGTTCCCACAATCCCTCTGGTATGTGCTCGCCGAGAGCTTGGTACTCGATGCATGCCTTCGTGGTGATGGTGAACCCCGGGGGGACCGGGATCCCGAGTGCCGACATGTCGGCCAAATTCGCGCCCTTCCCTCCGAGGAGAGCGCGTACCGCTTCCCAGTCGTTGCCGGCGTCCCGCTTGGCGTCGCGCATCTCATCGAACGAGTACACCCAGCGCTCAGTCATCGAACACGTCCGTCCCGCCGTCGCAGATTATTTCGGTGTCGTCGCCTAAATGCATCGCCGGCCACCGCCGAGAAGTCGGACAGGAGCGGGGGTGCCCACAGCAGAGCAGCACCGCTCGATTCCGTCGTTTGCGAGGAACGCGCCGTCGACGTCTGGCGCCAAGGGAGCAACCGAGTAGGCAACGCCGTCCTCCGTCAAGACCACTGGCTGCTCGTTTCCGGCTTCGCCTATTGGAGCCAGCTTCACAGCTGCCACCCGAGCGGGAGCCACGTCCTGGGTTGGCGCCGGTATCGACAGATCATCGTTTGCCGTCGGTGGCACCAGTGATCAGCCCAACGAGTTCCGAGCCAGATGACTTCTCCGTGGCCACGATGTCAACCAAGCGTCCGCGGCGAAGCACGGCCACCCGATCCGAGATGTCGAGAACCTGGTCGAGGCTGTGGCTCACGATGACAACGGTGATCCCTGCACGACGCAAGTCACGGACCATCTCCAAGACCTTGTCGGTCTCCTGGACGCCTAACGCCGCAGTGGGTTCGTCCATGAGAAGGACACGAGCGCCGAACGCGGTAGCTCGACCAATGGCAACGGCCTGGCGCTGGCCTCCCGAAAGACGTCGGACAAGTGCTCGTGGCGACGGGACGTTGATGGAGACTTGAGCCAGGATCTCCCCCGCTTGTTCTCGCATCGTCTTCTTGTCAAGAAATCCGAACCTGGTTGTCTCCTCCCGCCCCAGGAACATGTTGGTCGTCGTGTCCTGCGTCTCTACGAGCGCAAGGTCCTGGAAGACCGTTTCGATGCCAAGGACACGTGCCTCGGCCGGCCGGTTGAGCACCACCTGGTCTCCTTCAAAGTAGAGGCGCCCACTCGTAGGCGCATGCACTCCGGCCACAATCTTCATGAGGGTGGATTTGCCGGCCCCGTTATCTCCGACAAGGGCTAGCACTTCGCCCTCGCGCAGGTTGAACGTCACGTCGCTGAGAGCGTGCAACCCGCCAAAGGACTTGCTAATCGCGTCGAGGCGAAGGAGTTCGCTCATTGCTGGGTTGCTCGCTTCCGCAACTGATCGATCAGCACCGCGGACACGATCACAACCCCGACAACGATCGACTGGATGAATGAGGAGTAACCCTCCAGGTTCATCCAGTTCCGGATGACGCGGATGAACAGGGCACCGTAAAAGGCGCCGAGAATGCTGCCCTCCCCGCCGAACAGCGAGATTCCCCCGATAACCACGGCGGCAATCACCTCGAGTTCGAGGCCGACCATGATGCTGCCGTTCGCCGAATCAAGCCGACCGATCTGTATCAGAGCACCTAGACCGGCCAATGCACCAGCCAAAACATAGGCCGTTGTCTTCAGCCGTTGAACCGGCACACCTACGTTCTCGGCAGCGGACTCGTTTCCCCCCAGCGCATAGAGATGCGAGCCGAAGACCCGCCGATTCAACAGCACCCACAGCCCCGCATAGACCGCTGCGGTCAACACGATCGGGAACTCGAGATCGCCGACCAGCTTCCCGCGGCCAATGAACTCGATCTCACTGGCCATGCCGGTGTTGGCGATGCCGCCCGTCAAATGGTTGGCGAGCCCGCGCCAAGCCGACAGTCCACCTAGGGTGACAATGAATGCCGGCAGGCCGCCGTATGCGATCAGCATGCCTTGCGACCAGCCGGCGAGCGAGCCAACCGCGAGCGCGAACGCTATGGCGAACCAACCATTCCAGCCCCACTCCACTGTGGCGATACCAGCCAAGGTGCCAGCTAGTGCACCGATTGCAGCGACCGCGAGATCGATGCCCTTCGTGATGATCACGAGCGCAGCGCCCGCGGCCATGATGGCCACAATCGAAACCTGCGCTAGCACCGTCAGAAGGTTGCGAGAAGTCAGAAAAAACTCGTTCGTGATCGACGCGTAGGCACCAAGCAACAACGTCCCCATCACCGCCCCCGTGTACGGGGGCAGGCCGCCTAGGTGCAGCCTGCCCCCGCCACGGAGCGCCGATTCCGCTCCGAGGGGAATGAGCGGCATTCTACCTAGCCTTCGGCTGCGATGAACTCGGCGAACTCCGGCGGGTTCTCAGCGATGAAGGCATCGACGGTGTCAGCGGTCAGAATCGCGGCGCCGGTGTTCACGTTGGCGTCCACGTCCTCGCCGCAGGCCACACGAATCGCCGCGGTGATCCCATCGAAGCCGATCTGGAACAGGCTCTGAGCCACGATCAGGTCGACCTCTCCTCGCAGCAGCGCTGCAATCGAGTTCGGTGCGCCGTCGAACCCGGCGATAAACGGATCGACGCCCAACGACTCAACCACAGGCAAAGTCGCCATGGTCGCGCCGTCCCACGCATGCGCAATCGCCGCGATGTCGGGGTTCGCGTTGAGCAAATCCTGGACGCCATTTTGTGCCGCCGTCGCATCCCATTCAGTGCTGACCACCAACACGTTCACATTCGGATAGGCGGCAGCCATTCCGTCAACGAAGCCGATCTGGCGGTCGCGACCAGTCTGCTGAGCCTGAGAGCCGGCCACATAGACGACATCCCCCGACCCGCCGATCGCCTCACCGACAAGCTCGGCCTGCTGAGTTGCGGCCGCAAGGTTGTCCGTCGCCACAAGCGACGCCACGTCCCCACCCTCGATAGCGGTGTCAATAGCAACCACCGGGATCCCAGCATCATTGGCGCGCTCAACAGACGGAACAACACCAGCAGAGTCCGTCGGCGCGATCGCCAAAGCATCAACACCACGGTTAATGAGATCCTCGATGACCGGGATCTGCGTGGTGATGTCGTTCTCGTTCGCAGGCCCAACCTCAATCAGCTCGACCCCAGCACCCTCAGCACCAGCATTCACACCGGCGTTGATGATCACCCACGCCTGATTCGTCGCCGACTTCGTCGCATACCCAATCGTCAAATCCTCAGTCACACACTCAGCCGACGGCACAGCAACACCTTCGACACCTTCGGCTGCGATGAACTCGGCGAACTCCGGCGGGTTCTCAGCGATGAAGGCATCGACGGTGTCAGCGGTCAGAATCGCGGCGCCGGTGTTCACGTTGGCGTCCACGTCCTCGCCGCAGGCCACACGAATCGCCGCGGTGATCCCATCGAAGCCGATCTGGAACAGGCTCTGAGCCACGATCAGGTCGACCTCTCCTCGCAGCAGCGCTGCAATCGAGTTCGGTGCGCCGTCGAACCCGGCGATAAACGGATCGACGCCCAACGACTCAACCACAGGCAAAGTCGCCATGGTCGCGCCGTCCCACGCATGCGCAATCGCCGCGATGTCGGGGTTCGCGTTGAGCAAATCCTGGACGCCATTTTGTGCCGCCGTCGCATCCCATTCAGTGCTGACCACCAACACGTTCACATTCGGATAGGCGGCAGCCATTCCGTCAACGAAGCCGATCTGGCGGTCGCGACCAGTCTGCTGAGCCTGAGAGCCGGCCACATAGACGACATCCCCCGACCCGCCGATCGCCTCACCGACAAGCTCGGCCTGCTGAGTTGCGGCCGCAAGGTTGTCCGTCGCCACAAGCGACGCCACGTCCCCACCCTCGATAGCGGTGTCAATAGCAACCACCGGGATCCCAGCATCATTGGCGCGCTCAACAGACGGAACAACACCAGCAGAGTCCGTCGGCGCGATCGCCAAAGCATCAACACCACGGTTAATGAGATCCTCGATGACCGGGATCTGCGTGGTGATGTCGTTCTCGTTCGCAGGCCCAACCTCAATCAGCTCGACCCCAGCACCCTCAGCACCAGCATTCACACCGGCGTTGATGATCACCCACGCCTGATTCGTCGCCGACTTCGTCGCATACCCAATCGTCAAATCCTCAGTCACACACTCAGCCGACGGCACAGCAACACCTTCGGAGCCAGAAGCCTCTGAACCTTCGGAGCCAGAGGCCTCCGAATCGGTGGTGTCGTCACCACAGGCCGACGCAACAAGCGCGAACGTTGCGAGGAGCAGAGCGACCATTCGTAGCCAGCCCACTGGCGCAGCACTTCTGACTGAGCCAGTCGGACGTGCCGACCTCCGCCATCTCTGTTCCGTTCTCATTGTCAAGATCCTCCCTCTTGAGCGTCCCGCGGGCCAGGACGCTGGGCAGCGTCAAGACACGAGACCTTGAACACACATCCAGGATTATTAACCATGAGATAAGAGCTTGTCAACCAATTCATTAGATGTTTAGGCCCTAGAAGCGGAAAATATCGCCCTTGGCGGACCAATAGACCGCCATACATAGGAGTAATAGCCAGTGGGCGGGTAGTTATGGCACAGAAGGGTTCGTGCCGGCAGATCCCAGTGGGCTGACAGCGCCCTGCTAGCGCCTTCTCTGCGACAGATAGCTATTGCCGTGTCGCCAAGACCGCTGCTGTGTCTGCGATGGCGACATCGAGGGGGGTCACGGCAACCTCGCCGATAGTCTCGGCAAGCCCTTCGGCAGAGGCTGCATGAGGCAGCGGCAGAGGTGACTTACCAGCGGAGAGGCCGTCAAATCCGGTGACGTGGCAAACTTGGTCCACAAAGTCCGCGACCGGCAGTATATGGCCCCTCAGATTCAGAACCCTGGCCGCCGGATTCGGCATCCGCACCCCAGCTGCGGCCACGAACGCCCTGGCCACGTCGGGCGCGTACTGGAAGTCGAGCACTCCGCCGTAGTCGACCGCGAAACGCTCAGCCCGTACCGCGTGGGCTATCGCAACGGTCGGCTGGGAGGTCAAGCCCTGGTCGCGGCCTGGGCCATAGACGGTGTGCGGACGCAGGCCGATCGAGGCCAGTCCGCAGTCGGCGGCATACACCGCAGCGGTCAGCTCGTTGGCCACCTTGTAGGCACCGTAAAGGGTCGCGGGCTTAAGCGAGTCGTCGCGGGACAGCACCGGGCTCGGGTAGGCGTCAGCGGCCCCATACACCGCGATGCTTGAGGCATACGCCACCGTCTCGATGCCGTGGGCCACGGCTGCCTCGAAGATGTTGACCGTGCCCGTCACGTTCACCGCTGCGCCGCGGCTGGGATCGGCCCGGCAGAAGGGCACCTGCAACGCAGCCAAGTGGATCACCCGGTCGGCACCCGCCATGGCCGCATACACAGCGTCGGAGTCCGTGATATCGCCGCGCACGCGGCGGAAGCTGAGCGGCGCGCCGTCGCACACGAGCTGATGCCGCCGATCATCGGCACCCAGATCGAAGGCCACGACATCGGAGTTCTGCTCCAGAAGATGCCGCACGACCCAGGCGCCGATACACCCGTCAGCTCCGGTCACAAAAAATCTCTCTGACACCGATATCCCCTTTTGTAGATCCCAGGCGCTCACCGTAGGGCACCTCGTCGAACGCTAATCCCAAATAGGCTGGGATTGTGTTCGACCTCGATCTGGCGGTTCCGTTCGGAGCTGGTCTGGTGGCCGCGGTCAACCCGTGCGGGTTCGCCATGCTGCCGGCCTACCTGGCCTACTTCCTGGGCATCGGCAGCCAAGACCAGTCCACCGACACCGGGCGAAACGTCCTGCGGGGATTGGTGGTCGGGCTCACCCTCACCGCCGGTTTCGTGGCCTTCTTCGGCATCATCGGCGCACTCACCTCGTCGCTCATCTCCACCTCCACCATCGCCGACCGAGGACCGTGGATCACGCTGGTGATCAGCGGGCTCATGGTGGTTTTGGGCATCGCCATGCTGGCCGGTTTCGAGCCCAAGATCTCCGTGCCCCGACTGTCCAAGGGAGGCGACAGCCAAGGGCTGATCTCCATCTTCTTGTTCGGGGTGTCCTATGCGGTGGTGTCGCTGGGATGCGCCAGCCCGGTGTTCTTCGGCTCAGTCAGCGGCTCGTTCAGCACCGATGGCGTTTGGGAGGGAACCCTGAGGTTCTTGGCCTACGCCCTGGGCATGGGGCTGGTCATAACGTTCTTGACCTTGGCAGTGGCCATGGGACGCTCGGGGGTCACCGCCCACATGCGCCGCCTGCTGCCCCACATAAACAAGATCTCGGGCGGTTTCCTGGTGGTGGCCGGCGTGGTGCTCGGGTTCTACGGCTGGTGGGAGGTCCAGGTCTTGCTGCGCGACGACTTCGAGGCCAACAACCCGTTCGTGGAGGCCTCCAACCGGGTGTCGGTCCGACTGGAGAACTGGATCATCGACGTGGGCGGCAACCGCTTCGGCCTGGCCACCGCGTTCTTGGTGCTGGCCGTGCTGTTGTGGGCGTTCCGCCACCGCATCCCCCGGCCGTGGCTGGCCGCGGCTTCTCTCGTTGTGACCGTGGGCTACGCCTTGTCGGAGGCAATCCAATACCAGGGCGACCTGTTGGTGCTGCCGATCGCGCGAACCATCGCGGCGATCCCCGAGCGAGTGGGCCACTGGTTCACCGATCCCGGCCGGTGGCCGGTGCTGTGGGAGGTGCTGCTGGCCGTGATTGTGGGCCTCGTGCTGTGGCTCCGCTTCCGGCCCCGCAGCGATGCCGGCCCGCCTCTGGCCGGAAGCGGTGGCGCTTAGCTCGCCTCTCTCAGGCCGGGCCGCGATTGCTGTCGGAATAGGCGGGCTGGCCGGAGCGGGCACCCGCTGGGCACTGGTCGAAGCGCTGCCCGCCACTGACGTGTGGCCCTGGGGAGTGCTGGCCGTGAACCTGGCCGGCTGTCTGATACTCGGCTATCTGGCGGCGGCCGCCTGGTCGGCCCGAGCCGAACTGCCGTTCACCCTCGGCCTCGGTACCGGCTTCTGCGGCAGCCTCACCACGTTCTCGGCGCTGACAGTCGACGTAGCCCAAATGGCCCGCGACAGCGACTGGGGCTATGCCGCCGGCTATCTGGCCGTCTCCATAGCGGGCGGTGTGGCACTGGCCATCGTCGGGGCCGCGCTCCGCAAGACCCAAACAAGGCAAGCCCAGTGACCGCGCTTGGTTTCGCGGCCCTAGCCGTGGCCGGAACACTGCTTCGGGCCGCCACCGCGCAGCGCTTCAACTCCCCCACCTGGCCCTGGGCCACGCTCGGGGTAAACGTGCTCGGCAGCTTCGCCCTCGGCCTGCTGGCTGGCACCGGCAACCCCGTTATGACCGCAGTGGGCATCGGCGGCCTGGGATCACTCACTACCCTGTCCACCTTCGCCGTGGAACTGACCACGCTCAGCCGCCCCCGCGCTGTGGCCTACGCCGCCGTGAGCCTCATCCTCGGCCTTGCCGCCGCATTCACCGGGCTGATCATCTCCGACTAGCGGTCAGCCATCGTCGGCAATCAGCCATCGTCTGCAATCAAGAGGCGTATCCGATGCCGTATTGGAAGAACTTCGAGGTGTAGCCCACTTCGAGGCGAATGCCCGCGGCGGCCGCGGCGGCCTGCAATTCTCCTGTGTCGTAGTAGTTCTTGATGATTGTGAACTCTCGGCCATCGTTGAGGCGCCGCAGTGTCAGCTCGGGATCCTCCTCGAACCGGATTTCTTCGACCGCGAATCCGGTTGGGTCGAATCGAAGATCGACGAAGAACACACACGCTCCATCGTGAAGAGCGCTGTGGCAGGTTGCGAAGAACTCGGTGAGCCGGCTGCGGGGGACGTGGGAGATCCAAAAGCAAAACACCATGCCATCGAATCGACGAGGCGGGACCCATTCGAAGATGTCGTGTTGAACGTAGGTGACCGCGCCGGCCTTGGCGCCCAAGCGGGTCCTGTTGCAGGCAATCATCTCGGGCGCTCCGTCGACTGCCGTTAGCGAATTGGCCCGCTCGGCCAAGAGATGGGTCCAGTAACCCGTACCCGGGGCCAATTCGACGATGTCGCCGTCTAAAGGCAGAGAATCGAAGAGCCCAAGAAGCACTCCAATCTCGTTGGCCCATTGCTGGTTCTCTTCCTCGCCTCGGTCATATTTGCCCAGACGCTCCCACCACTCGTCGTACTCGCCAGCGCGAGCCCGGTAGTAGGCAAGCTGCTCTTCCAACAACTCTCTATCGCTCACGGCACACACATTGCCACGTTGCCCTGCGGGCGGCACTAAAGGATGTCGCGGCCGAGGTAGGGGCGGAGGGGGTCGGGGATGGCTACTGAGCCGTCGGGTTGGCGGTGGGTCTCTACTAGGGCGGCCCATACTCGGGGGACGGCGAGGGCGGAGCCGTTGAGGGTGTGGAGGATGCGGGTGCCTTTTCCTTCGGCGGGGCGATAGCGGAGGTTGGCCCGGCGGGCCTGGTAGTCGGAGTACCACGAGCACGACGACACCTCGAGCCACTGGTCGGTTCCGGGGGCGTACACCTCCACGTCCCAGGAGCGGTGATGCGACTGGCCCAGGTCGCCGGAGCAGATGTCCACGATGCGATAGGCCAAGCCCAACTCAGCCACGGCGGCCTCGGCCCGCTCCAGGATCTCGGCATGGACCCCCGGCGCCTGCTCGGGGGTGGCGTAGGCCAAGATCTCCACCTTGTCGAACTCGTGGACCCGCAGCAGGCCCCGGGTGTCGCGGCCCGCCGCGCCGGCCTCTCGGCGATAACAGGAGGTGTGGGCCATCATTCTCATGGGCAGGTCGGCCTCGTCGAGAATCTCGCCGGAGGCCAGCGAGGTGAGCGGTACTTCGGCGGTGGGAATGGCCCACAGGTCGTCTCGCTCCAGCCAGTAGGCGTCGTCGGCGAACTTGGGGAGCTGGCCGGTGCTCACCATCACCTGGCTGTGGACCAGGGTGGGCGGGCGGATCTCCTCGTATCGATCGGCGTTGCGGTCGAGCCCGAACTGGACCATGGCCCGGGCCAGCGAAGCCCCCGGCCCCCGGAGCATGGCGAACATCGAGCCCGACAGCTTGGCCGCCCGCTCCATGTCTAGCCAGCCGGCCTCCACCGCAAACTCCCAATGGGGCACCCTCTGGTGCTCGCCGTAGGCGTCGGGGTCGAAGTTCTCCACCCGCAGCACCGGGTTGTCGCCCTCATCTTCGCCGTCGGGCACATCGGCGGCGGGCAGGTTGGGGATGTGCAGCAGCAGGTCGTGGATCTCGGCGGCCACCGCGTCGGCCTCTTCGGCTAGGGCCTTGCCCTGCTCGCCTCGTGTGCGGCTCCGGGCCGCAGCCTCGTCGGCCTCGGCGTCGCGGCCATCGCGTTTGAGTTGTCCCACCTTCTGGGACAACTCCTTGACCTCATGGCGCATCGCATCGCGCTCGGTGGTGAGATAGCGGTGGCGCTCATCCAGGGCAGCTACCTGCTCGAGCTCGGACAGGTCGATCCCCCGACGGGCCATTGCAGCCTGCACGGCGTCGTAGTCGGTGCGCACCAGGCGCAGATCGATCATCGAGACCCGTTCGTGGAGTGAGAGCCGTTGGAGCCCGAGGTGGCCGGCACTCGGGTATCGGCGGCGATGGGCCCCGACGGGACGGTGGTGACCACCCGCATCTGGGTGTTGGCCCGCTGCTGGACCCCGGCCCAGCGGAAGAACAGCACTCCGATCCACGCCCACAGGTACATGCCGCCCACCAGCTTCATGATGAGCCCGGCGGCCTGCTGGTCGGCCCGCACCCCGATGCCCCACAGGCGCACGTCGTGGTCGTAGACGCTGTAGACCGCGCCCTGGGCAAAGGTCAAGAACGCACCGGGCACGGTGGGCACCACGGACATCAAGAACAGGTAGATCATCTTGCCGGGAGCGCCCATCCGTAGCTCGGGAATCGGGCCGCACACCGGCAGCCACATCACCATGGCCGAGCCCATCAGCAGAAGATGCACGAAGTAGTGCAGGGCACCATTTTCTACCGAGGTGTTGACCACCCAGGGGATGTGGCTGACCGCCACCATGAAGTTGAACAGAACCCCGGCCACCACCGGCCGGGCCAGCCGTCGCACCCACACCCCGACGCTGCCGTCGCCGCTGAGCATCAATCGGGCCAGCCACTCGGGCATGGCCGCCCATAGCAGCGGGGGCACCACAAAGGTGATGAGCAGGTGCTGGATCATGTGCACCGAGTACAGGTACTCCTCAGAGATGTCATGCATCGGCCAGTCGCTGGCCACCCATAACAAGACCATGGCCCCCACAAACGCCAGGAAATGGAAGCGGGAGAAAGGGGCTTCGCCCGCCGGGGCGGCCTTGGGGGCGATCACCCGAACGGCGTACCAGGCCATGGCGATCCCGGCCAGCAAAATGAACCACACTTCCGCGTGGGGCTGGTACCGCCAGATATCGGTGTCGGCCGCGAAGACCACGACGGCCAGTCCGTCTACCAGAAGCGGAAGGCGGTCAACATGACCATGTACACCGCCATGGCCAGTATCAGGCCGAACACAAATAGTCGCCAGAAGATCGGAGCATCGAACTTCAGGTGCATGAAGAAGGCCACCACCAAGAAGAACTTCAGCAGCATCATGATTATGAGCATGATGATGATGGCGTTGTCGCCCCAGCCGTGCACCGTCTCGAAGTAGGTGAACACCTCGAACGCGGTGAGCAAGGCGAGGTAGATGGCCACCTTGACATAAAGCCAGTTCGACGGATGGGCGTGACCGTCGCCCGACGCGTGCTCTTCGGCGCCGTGGGCCGTGTCGGGAGACTCTGGGGTGACGGTGGCCATAGCGGATCCTACTGCGGGAAGAGGTACACGATCGTGAAGATCACGATCCAGACGATGTCGACAAAGTGCCAGTACAGGCCGATTATCTCCACGGTCTCGGCCCGCTCAGGCCCGAGGTTGCCCCGCATCGACATGACGTACAGCGACATCAGCATGATGATGCCGATGGTCACGTGAGCGCCGTGGAAACCGGTGAGGGCGTAGAAGGCGGAGCCGAACAGGTTGGTGGTGAAGCCGAGGCCCTCGCTGTAGAACGCGGTGAACTCGTACACCTGACCGGCCACGAAGGTGGCCCCCAGCGCGGCGGTGGTGGCCAGCCAGATGCGGTTGCCCCGGATATCGCCCTTGGCGATGGCCGACACCGCGAACACCATGGTCAGCGAGCTCATCAACAGCACGAATGAACTGACCGAGGTGAACGGGATGTCGAAGACGTCGTTGGGGCCGACGTCGTCGGGGCCGATACGGCCCTTGTTGAACATGTAGGTGGAGATCAGCCCGCCGAACAGCAGGCACTCCGAGCCCAAGAACACCCACATGGCCAGCTTCTCGTTGGAGATGCCGGTGCTGGTGCTGTGCCCTCCGTCGTGGTGCTCCTCGGCGTGGGCAGCGGTCTCGGCAGTCATGGTGTCAGCCAACGGTCGCAGCCTCCTCGGTCTCCGGCGTCTCAGCCGATGCCGACGCGCCGTTGCCGCCGGGTCCTCCGTTGCTGTCGGGATCGCCATGATCGTCGCCGTCATCGCCGTGATCGTCGTGGTGGCCGGCGGCGTCGGGGTCGTCGGCCGGCTCCAGGATCCAGCCGTAGATGGCCCCCACCAACAGCACAAGCCCCGCGGCGGCCAGCCACAGGTTGTAGATGAGGCCGTAGCCCACCAGCAGGATGCCCCCGCCCAAGACAATGGGCCAGTACGACGGGGACGGCAGGTGCACGTTGGTGTTGCTGCCGTCGTGGGCCACTTCTTCGGCGGTGGCGGTTTTCACCACCCGGTGGTTCTCGTCGACGCCGTACTTGCGGTGCCAGAACTCGTCGAGGCGCTCCACCTCAACCTCCGAGTCGAAGTTGTGCTCGGGCACCGGCGAGGCGGTCATCCACTCCAGGCCCCGGGCGTCCCACGGATCGGGACCCACATCGGGGCGACCGGACTTCTGCCATTTCCGGGTGCTGGCGTAGATGTTCCACAAGAACAAGGCCACCCCAACGGCGATCACGAACGCTCCGATGGTGGCCACCATGTTCCACAGCGCGAAGCCCTCGTCGGCCCGATAGGTGGCGATGCGCCGCGACATGCCCTGCAAGCCCAAGATGTGCATGGGCCCGAAGGTGAAGTTGAAGCCGATGAGCATCACCCAGAACGCGGCCTTGCCCCACGCCTCGTTGAGCTTGTACCCGAACGCCTTGGGCCACCAGAAGTGGAAACCGCCGAACAGCCCGAGCAGCGCCCCACCGAATATCACGTAGTGGAAGTGGGCCACGATGTAATAGGTGTCGGTCTGCTGGGTGTCAGACGGCGCGATGGCGTGGGTCACCCCCGACAGCCCACCGATGGTGAACATCGACACCACGCCCACGGCGTAGAGCATGGGGGTGGTAAATCGCAGTCGGCCCCGGTACATGGTGGCCAGCCAGTTGAGGATCTTCACCCCGGTGGGCACGGCGATGAACATGGTGGACACCGAGAACGCGGCCACCGCCAGCGGACCAATGCCGGAGGTGAACATGTGGTGGGCCCACACCCCCCAGCCCATGAAGCCGATGGCGATGCCCGAGGCGACCATGAAGTGGTAGCCGAACAGGGGCTTGCGGGAGAACGTGGGGATGATCTCCGACACGATCCCGAAGGCGGGCAATATCAAGATGTACACCTCGGGATGGCCGAATATCCAGAACAAGTGCTGCCACAGCAGCGGGTCGGCCCCGGCGGCCACATTGAAGAAGTTGGCGTCCCACAGCCGGTCGAACATCAACAGGAACAAGGCCACGGTGATGACCGGAATGGCGAACAGCAGCAGGAACTGGGTGATGAGCAGCATCCAGGTGAGCACGGGCATTCGGAAGAAGCTCATGCCCTTGGTGCGCATGTTCAACACGGTGACGATCAGGTTGATGGAGCTGACCAACGACGCGACACCGGTTATCTGCAAGCCGACGGCGTAGAAGTCGATCCCCTTAGAGGGTGAGAACGGCAGCCCGCTGTTGGGGGCGTAGTTGAACCAGCCACCGTCGGGCGCATTCTGGAACCAGCCGCCGATGAAGATCGACGAAACCAGCAGCAGGCCGCCGGCCAAGAAACACCAGAAGCTGAAGGCGTTGAGACGGGGGAAGGCCACGTCTCTGGCCCCCACTTGCAACGGCAGCAGGTAGTTGGCAAAGGCCGCGGCCATGGGCATGATCACCAAAAACACCATGGTCACGCCGTGCATGGTGAACACGCCGTTGTAGGTGCCGGCGCCGATCACCGAGCCGTTGGGAGTGGCCAGCTGGAGGCGGATGAACAGGGCTTCGGCCCCGCCCACCAAGAAGAAGAACATGGCCGCCGCGCCGTACATGATGCCGATGCGCTTGTGGTCGACGGTGAACAGCCAGCTCGTCCAGCCCTCGCTGCCCTGGGGCCGGGTGAACACGCCCAGGGGGCGCTGGGCAATAACAGGGCCCGCCGGCAGCGCCAGAGTCTCCTCTGGGGCGGTGATCGTGCGGTCGGTGACGGTCATCGGCTCACAATCAGTCGAGGGTGGACAGGAAGGCAACGACATTGTCGATGTCCTCGGGACTTAGACTGGGAAAAGCGCGCATGCCCCGCTTGCCGTCGGCATCGGCGGGCTTGCGCTCGGGGGCGTTGTAGATCCAGGCCTCCAGATCGCCCCGGTTGAGGGTGCCCTGGTTGGCCAACTCCAAGTATGGGATGTGGTCGCCAGCCCCCAAATAGAGATCGAATATCGACCCGGCGAACGTGCCCCGGGTCATCAAGTGGGTCAGGTTGGGGGCGGCGCCGGCCACCAACTCCTCGGTGAGAACCGGACCGGCATCACCGCCGTTGAACTCGCCGTAGATGTCCCAGCCGTCGGGGGGCGAATCGTCAGGCCCGTCCCGGTTGGCCGCCGAGGTGAGCCCGTTGATCACGTGGCAGCTCGCGCACTGCTGTCTGAAAGTGTCCCAGCCCGCCGCCGCGGCCGTGCCCTCGGCGGGAGCGTCGGCCGCGGTCATCTGGTTGTCTCTCCACTGGGCGAATTCTGCGGGGGTGAGGGCCACGGCCACCATCTTCATGTAGCCGTGCGACAGGCCGCAGAACTCGGTGCACTGCCCCCGATAGCGGCCGGGGTTGTCGGCCTGGATCACCCAGTCGTGGCTGCGGCCGGGCACGGCGTCTCGCTTGCCGTTCAGCTTGGGGATCCAATAGGAGTGGATCACGTCGCGCGATTTGATGTCGAGGGCCACATCGACACCCGCGGGGATGACCAGCTCGTTGGCGGTCACGAAATCGGGCGGGGAGTCGGTATTGCCGTCGAGGTGGTACTGGTACTCCCACCACCACTGCTGGCCGATCACGGTGACCACCATGTCTTCTTCGGAGGCCTCCACGTCGTCGAGGGCGAACAGCGCCACCAGGGTGAACACCGAGATGACCGCCAGCAAAATGGTCGGGATGATGGTCCAGGCGATCTCAAGGCGGTCGTTGCCGTGGATCTGGTCGGGGAACTCGTCGTCTTCGTAGAAGCCGTGCTCGCCATCGCCCGATTCGGAGCCGCCCACCCGGTAGCGCCACCACAGGGCCAGCACCGCGCCCTGAACCAAGAAGAACACCACTCCGGCCACGATGAAGATGGGATTGATGAGCCGGGCGATGTCACGGCCTTGGCGCCCCACCGGCGACAGGGTGGACAGCGGATGGTCGTCGGTGACCACGATGCCCACCACGATCAGCGCGATGGTGCCGGCGATCACCAAAAGGCTCGACAGCCAAACGAGCGCTCTGAGCCGCTTGTTCATCGGACGCCGCCCCTCAAAAGCCTCGGCTCCATCGCTAGTGTTCCCCGTCCTCGGGCTCGCCGTGCTCGGACGCCGGCCCTATGTGGTGGAAGTCGCGTGAACCCATGGCCGCAGTGATCACCCCGGCCACCAGCACGCCCACGCAGATCACCGCCACCGTGCCCGCGATTACCGACCGACTGATCTTGGGAACGACGGCAAACACCACCGCAATGAAGAAGATCGCTGTGGCCACCACTCCGGCCACGATCACCGCGCTGAACTGGGAGACGGTCAACAGCACCCGGGACAGGGCCAGCACCAGCACGGCCACGCCCAGCGCCGCGGTCACCGGATACTCGATGGGGCGCATGATGCGGTTGCGGAGGTTGCGGTTGACCGTCGGGTCGGCGGTGGCCCGGTCGGCCCAGGCGGTAAGCATCCACTCGAACACCGCCGCTCCTACGATCACCAGGCCGATCACGAAGATGGTGGCGTGGGTGACCAGTCCCACGATTATCGCCCCCACCCCGAAGGCGGCCACGGCCGGCCAGTAGTTGGCCTCCAAGTCGTCCTGGGTCTCGGGAGTCTGGCCGTCGTCCATCAGCTCGCCCACCGACTCGGCGTCGGCGTCGCGGAAGGCCACCAAGAACACCCCCACCAGAGCGGACAGCAACGCGAAGCCCATCAGCACCACATAGCCCACGTGGTCGCCGATGCCGCCCTTGTAGCCCAGGCTGAGCACGCCCACCCAGGTCTCCACGTTGAGCACCGCGAAGTACTCGGTTTCCCCTGCGCTGCCGCTGGCCACGCCGTAGACGGCGGCCGCGGCCACCGCGGCGAAAAAGAAGCCGAAGAACAAGCGGAAGCCAGGAGTGAACATCGCAGGCCTACTTCAGCACGAAGATCGCCGTCCAGATGACGACATAGACGAATACAACGGCGTACCAGAAGATGGACGCGGCCACGAACCCGTCGGTCTGGCGGCTGCTGTACTGGCCGGCCAGCGCCCGAAAGGCCATGAGGAGCAAGAACACCAGGCCGATGGCGATCATGGCCAGGTGCGACCCCGAGATGGTGTAGATCAACGCGGCGGCGATCGACTCGTCGGCCACCAATCCCATCTGGGTGTACTGGAACGAGGTGGTGATGATCACCGAGAAGCCGAACAGCGTGGTCAGGGTGGTGGCCAAGATGGCGTGGGTGCGGTCGTCGCGGGCGATGGAGTACACCGCCCACTGCATGGTGACCACCGACATGAGCATGGTCCACGCCGCCACCGTGGGCTGGGCCAGTTGAATGTCGGCGCCGGACGGAATCCAACTTCCGCCATCGGCCAGGGCGTCGGAACGCTCCCGGAGGTACACCGCCAGCAAGGCGGCGAAGTACATGAGGGCGGCCGCGGTGCCGAACACCGTGCCCACCAGCAAGGTGCGCTGACGGGCCAGCGGTGCGGCCAGCGGCGTGCCCACGGGGATATCGGCCATCAGCTCTCACCCCCTTGGTCGGCTTCCGCCTCGGCGGGCATGGCGAGGCTGCGGGCCACGTTCAGCGCCACCAGCGCCAAACCGCCCAGCACGGCGATGAAGCCGATCAGCCCGATCACGTTGAGGGCCTCCACGAAGCCCAATGCGTCGATATCGGCAATGCCCGAGATTTCGTAGGGCCGGGCCGGCTGGTCGAAGAAGCCGGCCAGCGCATCGGTGGCACCCACCAGAATGGCCCCCCCGGCCAGCGGCAGCACCGACAAGAAGCCCAGCGGGGCATTGAGGGATCGTCCGAAAAGTCGCGGTGCCCAGTGGTAGAGGCCGCCCACCGCGGCCAGCAGCCCGCCCAGCACCGCGAAGTTCATCATCCCGGTGACCAGGCTGGAGCCCTCCAAGTCGTCCATGGCATCGAAGAATCCCCGCCAGATGTCGCCATCGGCCTCCCGCAGCACCCCTAGGGCGGGCTCAGCCACACGAAGCACCCCGGCGACCACCGCCGCGGTCAAAAGAGCTCCGGACACCACGACCAAAGCGAACTGCGGGCTGATCTGCGGGCGCTGCCCCGCCGCGAAGGCGTTGAACGCCAGCCAGCCGCCGTAAGCCAGCACCACTAGCGCGATGGCCAACCCAAATGCCGTGAACAACACCTCGTTGGTCACGATGTGGGCGTCGGGGGCGGTCGGGTCGGCGCTGTCAAAGAAACTCTGGACCCAGGCCCCGAAGGAGAAGAACCCGAAGACGCCCACGATGAAGGCCATGGGCTCGAACATTTGGGGGCGGCTGCGGTGGGCGGAGGTGAACACCTCGGCCACGATGCCGAGCATGGGGATCGTCCAGGCGTAGACCTGGGGGGCGTCGAACGCCCAGGCAACCTGCTCGAACGGCGCACTTCCCCCGCCGAAAGCCAGGGCGTCGGCCCCCCGCATGTCCACCCAGGAGATAACCAGGTTGCCCAGCAACACCGGTAGAGAGAACAGCCACACTCCGGTGGCTACCAGCATCGACCAGCTGAAGGCGGGCACCTGGAGCAGGTCCATCCCCGCCGGGCGCTGGGTGACGATGGTGGTGAAGATCACGCCAGCACCGGCCAACAAGCCCAGCCCGATCATGCCCAGCGACAAAACGGTGAGCTCCACCGACTGCTCGCGGGCCGCCCCGGCTTGGATTGAGCCCAGGCCGCCGTAGGAGAAGGTGGCCACGATGTGGGTGATGGCGCCTATGAGCCAGGTCCAGAAGGCGGCCGCCGCCGCCCGGGGAAAGGCCACCGAGGAGGCGCCGAGCTGACGGGGAATTACCGCGGTGGCCAGCCCCAAAAACAGGGGCACCAGCCCGCAGAGGATCAGCGTGGTCCGATAGAGGCCGAAGACCTGGAAGAGCTCATTGGCCTGGCCGAAAACGCCGAAGCCCCCGTTGATGTCGGCCTGCTCAATGCCGATCAGCATTCCGAGGGCAAGAGCCAAGCCCGACAGGAGCAGGGCGAACACGATATAGAGGCGCCCGATGACCCCGTGATTGCCGGTGCTGAGGATGCCAGCCAAACCGGTGGGCGGGGTCCATTGGTCGGGCGACGACTGGGCCGTCGGCCCGGAGTCGTCGCCTACCGCGACCGCGTCTGGTTCTGGCCTCGTCTCAGTGAGGGTCATTGTGCTCCACGAAGGCGGGTGTGCGTCGGAACTTTACACATCGCCCTGGCCCTTTCTCGCATCAGACAACACTGCCTAATGGACGCCTGTGGACAGCGGAAATCGGCATTAAACACCGGTGCGAACCACCTGATCCACGGCCATGGCGGCGAACAACAGGGTGATGTAGGTGATGGAGTAGGAGAACATCCGCATGGCCGAGGCGGCCTCCTGGGTTCGCAGCACCTGCACGGCATAGAACATGAACACTGCGCCCAACACCACGGCGCTCACCAAGTACACCAGCCCCATCTCGCCCACCGCGCTGAACAGCACCGACAGCCCCCACAGCACCACGGTGTAGCCGATCATCCGCACCGCGGTGGTGCGGGTGCTGGCCACCGCGGGAAGCATGGGCACGTTGGCCGCCTGGTAGTCGTCGCGATAGCGGATGGCCAGGGCCCAGAAGTGAGGCGGCGTCCAGTAGAAGATAACGCCGAACAGCACCAGCGGCGCCCAGCCCAAGCTATTGGTCACCGCCGACCAGCCCACCAGTACCGGCACCGCCCCGGCGGCACCGCCGATGATGATGTTTCGGGTAGAGGTGCGCTTGAGCCACAGCGTGTATACGAACACATAGAACGCGGTGGCCGACACCGCCAACACCGCGCTGAGCAGGTTCACGAACCCCCACAGCCACGCAAAGGCCAGCGCTTCCAAAACCAGGGCGAACACCAGTGCCCGGGCCGGGGCGATCTCTCCGGTCACCAAGGGGCGGTTCTTGGTGCGCTCCATCAGCCGGTCGATATCGCGGTCGACGTACATGTTGATGGCGTTGGCCCCACCGGCGGCCAGCGTGCCGCCGATAACGGTGGCCGCCATCAGCCACACCGAGGGGATGCCCCGGTCGGCGACCACCATGGTGGGCACGGTGGTCACCAGCAGCAGCTCGATGATGCGGGGCTTCGTGAGGGAAACATAGGCCCGCGCCGTGCGCGTCCGTTGGCGAGGGGACAAGCGGGCAACAGCCATGACCAGCCCAGAGTACGGTTTCGGTGCTGGCCAGGCCAAGGTTTCGGAGCGGGGTCAACGGGCTTCGAAACCGCCTGCTTGGGATGACCGTCTGTCACAGGCGACCCGTACAATTCAGGCGTGATCCAACCCCGGGTTTCCCCCGCTGCCTATCGCAAGATCACCATTGGGGCGCTGGCCCTTTTGGCGTTGATCATTGTGAGCGGGGGCGCGGTCCGGCTCACCGGCTCCGGGCTGGGCTGCTCCGACTGGCCAGCGTGCGAGAACGACCAGTTGGTGGCCCCGCTGGAGACCCACGCCATGATCGAGTTCATCAACCGGCTCATCACCGGTCTGGTGTCGGCCATCGTGATCGCGGCGGTGCTGGGCTCCCACTGGCGGGTGCCGCGGCGGGCCGATCTGGTATGGCTGTCGTGGGGTTTGGTGGCCGGGGTGCTGGCCCAGATCGTGCTGGGCGGCCTCGTCGTGCTGTATGAGCTGCCCCCGGCTCTGGTGATCGGCCACTTCCTGCTGTCGATGGTGCTGCTGTGGAATGCGGTGGTGCTGCTGTGGCGGGCCTCCGACGACTACGAGCATCAAGACGAGCCGAGGGCCCGCCCCCATTGGGTGGGGAACGCGGTGGTGGCGCTCACCTCGGTGGTGATCGTGACCGGCACCATCGTCACCGGCGCGGGACCTCACGGAGGCGACGAGGACGCTGAGCGCATCGATGTGGCCGTGAGGGACGTGGCTCAAATCCACGGATCGGTGGTGGTGGCTCTCTTGGTGGTATTGGCCGGGCTGGTGTGGTGGCTGTGGCATCGTCGCGCCCCCGATCGAATCCAGGGATGGGGGCGGACTGTTCTCGGAGTGGCCTTGGCCCAGGGGCTCATCGGTTATGTGCAGTACTTCACCGGGGTGCCGGTTCTGCTGGTGGGCGCCCATATCGCCGGCGCCACCCTACTGTGGATTGTCACCGTGTTCTTCTGGCTCAACGTGAGAGGCCCGCTCGTGGGGGCCAAAGCCGACGTCGCCCAGGCGGTGTCGGCATGACTCCCCCCGCCCCCGTGGAAGTGGCTCCCGCCGAGGTGAGACAGCCCGACGACGACATCGACGTCCGGCCCGACCGGCCGTGGAAGGTGATCGTGTGGAACGATCCCATCAACTTGATGTCGTATGTGACCTTCGTGTTCCAGAAGCTGTTCGGCTACAGCAAGGAGAAGGCCACCCAGTTGATGTTGGACGTGCATTACAAGGGCCGGGCCGTGGTGTCGGACGGTCCCAAGGAGAAGGCGGAGATGGATGTCTTCCGGCTCCACGAGCACGGCCTCTGGGCCACCATGGAGCACGACGACTGATGGGCCACTCATTCGAGCCTGCACTGAGGGAGAGGATCTGATGGCTCCTCGGCAGCCGGTTATGCCCAACGAGGACGGGACATATCGCCTGGACCTTCGGGACGAGGAGCGAGCGTTGATCGCCGCCATCGTCCCTGATCTGCGGTCGTTGCTGGCCGACGATCCCAACGACGAGATGCTGACCCGGCTGTTCCCCACCGCCCGCCCCGACGACCCCGAGGCCGAGGCCGAGTATCGGGATATGGTGCGAGACGATCTGGTGTCCAAACGTTTGGCCCGCTTGGACATGGTGGCCGAGTTGGCCGAAGCCACCGTGCTCAATCAGGAGCAGTTGGCCGCCTGGACGGGGGCGGTCAACGACATCCGGTTGGTGCTAGGCACCCGACTGGAAGTGACCGAGGACGACGAGTACGACGACGACCCCGAAAGCGACGACCCCGAAGCGGTGGCCCGGTCGGCCTATTGGTACCTGGGCTGGCTACTGGAGCACCTGGTAGAGGCGTCGGCCTCCGAGCTGTAGAGGCTTACTCATCGACAGCCCGGGCCGCCGGTTCGCCCTGGCCGGCTCGGGCGATCTCCGAGAGGGAGGCCATGGCGTTCGTGAGGCCGCTGGTGTCGAGGGGCAAGAAGATCTTGGTGGCATTGCCGTCGGCCACGCTCTTCAGCGCTTCCAGGTAGCGGATCGCAATGAGATCGGGAGTGGGGTCGCCGGTGTGGATGGCGCCATACACCAATTCGATGGCGGTGGCCTCGCCTTGGGCCACGGTCTCGAACTGATAGCGCTCGGCGTCGGCCACCCGCATGAGGGCCTCGGCCTCGCCCTCAGCCTCGAGAATCTGGCTCTGCTTGAGACCTTCGGAACGCAAAATGGCTGAGCGCTTGTCGCCCTCGGCCTCGGTGACGATGGCTCGGCGGTCCCGCTCGGCCTTCATCTGGCGGTGCATGGCCTCGGTGACATCGGGCGGCGGTTCGATGCGCTGGATCTCTACTCGCACCACCCGGGTTCCCCACTTGTCGGTGGCGTCGTCGAGAATCTGGCGCAGCTTGCTGTTGATCAGCTCTCGGGAGGTCAGGGCAGAGTCGAGATCGAGGTCGCCGACCACGTTCCTCAGGTTGGTCTGGGCCAGCTTGGTGACCGCCAACTGGAAGTTGCCCACGTTGTACTTCAGCTTCACCGGGTCGGTGGCCTCGAAGAAGATCACCGCGTCCACCGTGACCACCACGTTGTCTTTGGTGATCACCTCTTGGGGCGGCACATCAATGACCCGCTCTCGCATATCGACCTTGCTCATGCGCTGCACAAACGGGAGGATCCA
This sequence comes from Candidatus Poriferisocius sp., assembly GCF_965204015.1. Classification (GTDB taxonomy): domain Bacteria; phylum Actinomycetota; class Acidimicrobiia; order Acidimicrobiales; family Bin134; genus Poriferisocius. The sequence goes on from NZ_OZ241965.1 coordinate 1,611,872, forward strand.
CCGCAAGCCCGAGTCCACCGTGCGCTGATAGCGGCCCAGAATCTCGATGAGGCCCCGCTCATAGGGGCGGATGATGCGGATTCCCAGCGCGGCGATCAGGATCAGCGCGGCGGCAATGACCACGAATAGGACAACAATGGCTTCCATGGCGGTTACCTAGCTTTCTGTGCTCTCACTTGGTTGCTCTTGGGGGACGGGGACGACCACCAAACGGGTGCCATCGATGTCGGCGACCAGGACTCGGGTGTCGATTTCGATGGGCTCGGCGGAAACTGCCCGCCACTCCTCGCCACCGATCCTCACCATGCCGGTCATGGCGTCGTCGTCCACCCGCTCGATGATCTTGCCGTGGGCATCGATGAGCCGTTTGGCCCCCACACGAGGCTGCTCAACGTCGTTCTGGCGGCGGACGAAGCGGCGCAAGTAAACGAAGCTGACCACCGTGGCCACAAAGAACGCCAGCCACTGCCACAAGATATGGACATCCACCCAGGCCAATACCGCGGCCGCGGCGGCGCCGATGGCGAAGGGGAGCAAAAAGAACCCGGCGGTGAACACCTCGGCCAGCGAGAAGACCACCGCAGAGCACGTCCACAGCCAGCGCCAGACCTCGTTCTCCACGTCGTGCTCCTTTCGCGGTCGGGATCATGGTATCTGTTTTTCAATGCGGTTCCTCTAAGGAGGGCTGCTATCGTGAATCGGCCTCTTGCGGGTCGAGAGCCCCCATCGTCCAGCGGCCTAGGACGCCGCCCTTTCAAGGCGGTAACACGGGTTCGAATCCCGTTGGGGGTGCAAATATCTGTTCTTCGTGGTTGGCGTATTGGCTGGGGTGGTGGCCGGGCTCAGTTCCCGCTGACGAAGTCGGCGATCTCGGAGTCCCAGAAGAGCCGAACGAGCGGTGCATTGTCGGCGTTGTACTTTCCTTCGCCGAGGGAGGCGGAGGTGGTGCCGGTGAGGTCGAATGATCCCAGTGTTCGGGCTGCCTCGATGAACGAGTCTTGGGTGAGCACGGGACCGGCAGCCGTGGCGATCGCGACGAAGAGTTCAATGCCTCGACATGCCCGGATTGTTGCGGGGAAATTGGTCGGGCTCGGGTCGGAGCCCACGTTGACCACGTTGCCGCTGCGGGTTTCATAGTTCTCGACACATTCAGGCACGCCGGCCGTGCCCGCGTTGTAATGGTCATGGATCGTTGGGACGCCGTAGGCATACAAGTCGACCTGGCTTGGGTCGTAGCCCAAGTCGGTATATCCGGCACGGCTGATCGAGTCGGTGATGACGGCCAGATCGCTCCCGGCCCGCTCTACCCCTCCCACCGCTCCAAAACCGGCGGTGTTGAAGGCCAAGATGGCATCGACGCCATCAGCCTCTGCTCGTTCGATCCAGATGTTGGTTTCTGCTTCAGCCGCCGGAAGATCACCCGGGGGCGCAGTTCCAACCATGGCTCGGGTCACGGTGCCACCAGCGGCTTCAATCAGTTCCTGCATCGGCTCGAGGAGGGACTCGTCGTCAGCCGTCACATGGATTTGGATCTTCTGGCCGTCGATCTGCCCATCGGCGTCGGCGGCGTTGATGAGACTGGCGATCCTCCCAATGACGGCTCCCTGGGTGGTAAAGAGCAGCCCGCCGCTTCGCTCGATGACGTCGGGCGCCGTCTCCCATGTGTTCACTGCCAGCATCCCGTAGAGCTCGGTGTAGCAGAGCACTCCGTCGCCGAGGACGAAGCCCACAAACGCGAAGACCTCCCCGTCTTCGGCCAAGCGCACGCATGCTGCCTCGATGGCAGCATCATCAACCGGTGAATAGATGGCGTATACCGGTGCCAGCAGGCGCCCATTGACGCCTCCAGCGTCGTTGACCCTGTCGAAAACAGCCTGCCACTGGGCCTCTGGGTCGCCGGCGTCGATGCCGAAAACGCTGACGTCGACGAGCCCGATCCCGATCTTGATCTCGGTCTCGCTGACCCCTCGGAACGATGCGGTGAGCACGACTGGTTCGGGTTCAGGCTCCTCGGGTTGCCCGTCCTCGGGTTCTGCGGGTTCCGATTCTGCGGGTTCGGATTCGGCATCCTCGGGTTCAGCGGCCTGAGGCTCGGCCTCGGTATCGGCTTCAACCGGTTCTGCGTCTTGGGGTGCGGGTGCCTCTAGCTCAGCTTCTGCGGTAGTAGCCTGTGGGGCATCGATCCCCGACTCGGCATCGTCGTCGCCCCCGCAAGCTGCCGCCATCAGCGCCAATACGAGAATCGTATATGGAATCCATCGCTGCATCTTTCGATCCCCCCGAAACTTGCTGGGCAAAGGACATTTGGACTAGGCCTGTTGACAAACAATAGCCAGAAGGCTGATAGATAAATTATTTGTAATAAAGCTGGAAGATACTTGTAATAACGACTCAATGGGAGGACTGGGGTGACGGACACCTACGGCGGCGTCACTTACATCTCAACTGACGCCCACGTCACTGAGCCGATTGATCTGTACCGCGAGCGGGTCGATGCGCAATACCGCGACCGCGTCCCATGGATTGAGGAGAGCGAGGGGGGCGAGCGGGCCGTCCACATGGAGGGTTTGCGGCCCCGTTCGCTGATGGGCGCCGCGGTGCTCGAGAAGGCGGTCGTGGGCGGCTGGGACCTCGATGTGCGAATCAGAGACCAAGAGCGCGACGGGGTGGCCGCGGAGGTGATATTCCCCACATGGGCGCTTCAGGCCTGTTTCGTCCCCGAGGACCCCGGTTTCCAGCTGGCGATGTGCCGGGCGTACAACGACTGGGCGACCGAGGTGTTCGCCGAGAGGGCCGACCGGATCATGGCGGTGGGCCTGATCCCGATGCTCGACATCGAAGGTGCCGTCGCCGAGGCGCAGCGGGTGGCCGACCTAGGGCTGAGGGCGCTTTTCCTGCCAGCCCAGGTGCCAACGAGGCCCTACAACGACGAGGCCTACGACCGCTTCTGGGCCGCGGCCAGTGAAATTGGGCTTCCGCTCACCTTCCATTCGGGCACCGGTGAGGAGCCCCGGGTGGTGAGGGGTCCGGGGGGCGCGGTGATCAACTACCTGCTGGCCGCCCAGCTCGACGGGCCCCGGGTGATGCTGAACCTGGCCGCCGGAGGAGCGCTGGACCGGTTCCCTGAGCTTCGGGTGGTCACGGTGGAGACCGGTGCCTCGTGGCTGGCGTGGGTGATGACGCAGGCCGACGCCATCTATGACGCCCACCGGATGTGGGCGAAGCCGAAGTTGTCGCTGAAACCGTCGGAGTTGATTCGCCGACAGTGCGCAGCCACGTTCATGCACGATCCGGTGGCGGTCGCCAATCGCGAGTTCACCGGAGTCGAAACACTCATGTGGGGCAACGACTATCCCCACCCCGAAGGCACGTGGCCCAACAGCCAGGACCGCTGCGCCGACCAGTTCGAGGGCGTGCCCGGTGACGAGCTCGCCTCCATTGTCGGAGGCAACGCGGCCCAGGTCTTCGGGTTCGATCTGTGAGACCCCGCGGCCCGGGTCGTTGTCGGAGAGATCGCCGATGGTGACGCCCGGAGCTGAGGCGGGACTGCTGTCGGGGATCCGGGTCGTCGATCTGTCAAGTTCCTGGGTCGGCGCACACATGGGGCTGTTCTTCGCCGACCAGGGCGCAGAAGTCGTGTGCGTCGAGCCCCCCGGCGGGTCCGCGTTGCGGGAGTCGGCGGCTTGGGCGTTTTTGGGACGGGGCAAGCACAGCGTGGTGGCCGACCTGGCCCGGCCCGAGGGCGTCGAGCAGGCCCGCGGCTTGGCCCGCGCCGCCGACGTGGTCGTGCAGACCTGGCAACCGGGGACCGCGGAGCGGTTGGGCCTCGGCTACGGCGACCTTGCCGCCGCCAACCCCGGGCTGGTGTACACGTCGGTGAGCGGCTTCGGGTCGAAGGGGCCCCTTGCCGGCATTCCCGGCTATGAGGCACTGGTCATGGCCAAGCTGGGCTTCGCCGTTCAGTTCGGCGCCCTCACCCCTCGGCCCGGCCCGGCCTACTGCTCGGTTCCCTACGCGGTGTTCAGCGCGGCCCACACTGCCCTTCACGGCACGCTGGCCGCCCTCTACGAGCGCGAGCGCTCTGGTGAGGGCCAGCTTGTCGAGTCGTCGCTGGCCCAGGGCATGGCCGCCATGGACCCGTGGCGCTGGTTCTTGGCGTTCATCACCCGCCAGTACCCTGAGGCGTACAAGGCCGCAGCCCCGATCGGCGACGACGGGGTCCCCAATCACAGCTTCGCGTTCCGGTTGCTGGTAGCCCTCAGCTCCGACGGCCACTGGCTTCAGTTCTCCCAGACGTCGCCCCACCTGTTCGAGGCGTTCATGCGGGTGCTGGGGCTCGACTGGATGCTCGAGGACGACGAGTGGTCGACGGTGCCCGAGTTCGAAGACCGCGATCGCCGCCGCCAGCTCTGGGAGCAGATGCTGACCGCGGCGCGGTCCAAGACGCTGGCCGAGTGGAGGGAGATCTTCGACGAGGAGCCCGACGTGTGGGCCGAAGTGTTCCGCCGCGGCGACGAACTGCTCGACCACCCCCAGATCATTCACGACGAAAAGGTCATCTGTATCGACGACCCGGCGCTCGGCCCGGTGCGCCAGCCCGGGCCGTTGGTGACTCTTCGCGGATCGGGGCTTCGCCCCAGCCAGCCAGCGCCCGAACTGGGTCGCGACGAAGTGACCGCTTCTTGGAACACCTCGCCCCGGCAATTCTCGGGCGCCCCCGCGGCGGCGGGCGCCACAGCAGACGGGGATGCGCCGCTTGCCGGAGTGACCGTCCTCGAACTCGGCACCTTCTACGCCGCCCCCTACGCGGGAGCGCTCTTGGCCGACTATGGCGCCCGCGTCATCAAGGTCGAGTCCCTCGATGGCGAGCCGATGCGCACGATCATGGGCTTCCCCGAGTCGGGGGCAGCGAAATCTCTCCAGGGCAAGCAGAGCATCTCCCTAGACCTGGCCTCCGACCAGGGCCGGGCCATTGTCCACCAGCTCGCCGTCGGCGCCGACATCGTGTTGCAGAGCTACCGAGCCGGGGTGGCCGCCCGCCTCGGCGTCGACGCCGCCGCCCTGCGGGCCATAAACCCCGAGCTGGTCTACCTCAATTCGCCCGGATACGGAGAAGGCGGCCCGTGTGGTCATCGACCCGCTTTCGCCCCCACCATCGGCGCGGGCGCCGGCGCTGGATGGCGCAACGTGGGCTCCTCGGTGGCCGCTTCCGATCAGCTCGACCTCGCGGGCGTCAAAGAGGCCTCGCTCCGGCTGGGCATGGCCACCCAGGTCGGCGGCAACGCCGACGGGTGCTCGGCCGTGGTCGTGGGCAGCGCCATGCTCGCGGGCCTGCTCGCCGCCCGACGAGGCACCAGCGATGGCTCGCCGGGAGACGGACAGCCGTCAGGAGACGGACAACCGCCGGGAGACGCACAACCGCCGGGCATGACTTTGGCGACCTCGATGCTGACCTCCATGGCCCACGTGCTTTGCGAGGACTGCGTGGACTACGAGGGCCGCCCGCCCACGCCGAACGCAGATTCGCAGCTGTACGGGCTGTCGGCCGGCTTCCGGCTGTACCGGGCCGCCAGTGGCTGGGTTTTCCTGGCCGCGTCCCGCGACCGGGAGTGGCAGCGGTTCGGGCGCGCCCTGAAAACAATGGGTGTCGGGGGAGGGTTGACGTCCGACCCCCGGTTTGCCGATTCGGCCTCACGCGCCGCCCACGATGAGGAGTTGGCCGCCGAACTGGCCGACATCTTCGCGAGCCGAGACGCGGCCGACTGGGAAAGCCTGCTCACCGCCGAGGGCGTCGGTTGCGTCGAGGTGGCGTCGGAGCCTTTCGAGTCGCTGCTGCTTGACGAGAGCGAGGGCAGCTACGGGCAGGCGGCGGGATTGGTCGCCGAGGTGGAGCATCCCGTTATCGGGGTCCATCCCCGTCTCACTTCGCTCGCCCACCTGTCGCGGTCGCCGACCGTGCTGGGCCGTGGCTGCCTGTTGGGCGAGCACACCGATCAGATTCTCGCCGAGCTGGGCTACGAGTCCGACAGCATCGCCCGGCTTCACGCCGAGGGGGTCGTCGGTGGCTGATGCGAACTGGCTGCGGGGGCGAGCCGCCATCGTGGGCATCGGCTCGACCGCGTACGGCCTCAGGGGCGAGTTCACCGAGCGGGGGGAGCTGTCGATGGCCGCCGAGGCGGTGGCGGCGGCCTGCGCCGACGCCGGCATCGCGCCGGCCGACATCGACGGGTGGTCCTCCTACAGCATGGACGGCACCGAGCCTGGCGACCTCGCCCACGCCTTCGGCTCCCGGCCCGTGCGCCTGGCCTCCATGACCCACGGGGGCGGCGGCGCGGCCATGGGCGGGGCGTTCTTGCACGCCGCGATGGCAGTGGCCACCGGTCAGGCCGACGTGTGCGTGGTGTACCGGTCGATCTGCCAGGGCCAGATGCCGTATGGGCAGGCGATGGCCAAGGCCCCCCGCCTGCCTGCGTTCAGCTGGGCCGTTCCCTATGGGCTCATGGCCCCGGGGCAGATGTTCGCGCTGGCCGCGGTGCGCCACATGCACCTTTACGGCACCACCGAAGAGCACTTCTGCCGCATCGCCGTCAACGCCCGGGAAATGGCTGCCAACAACCCGCTGGCCCGGTTCCGCCAGCCGCTCAGCGTCGACCAGTACTTCTCCATGCCCTACATCTACGAGCCGATGCGCCGCCCCGACTTCTGCATGGAGTCCGACGTGGCCGTCGCAGTGGTCATCACCAGCGCGGAGCGGGCCGCCGACCTCGACGCACACGCGGTGCACATCGCCGCGGCCTCGTTCGGGGCGCCGCAGCGCTATGGGCAGGGACTGCTCGGCAGCTACAACATGCGCGACGACGACTTCGCCTCCGCCGGCCAGCGCACCGTGGCCGCCGACCTGTACTCCAAGGCCGGCCTGGGCCCATCCGACGTGGACGTGGCCCAGATATACGACCATTTCAGCCCGCTAGTGCTGATGGGACTGGAGGACTTCGGATTCTGCGAGATAGGCGAGAGCGGGCCGTTCGTCGCCAGCGGGGGGATCGGCCTCGATGCCCTGCCCCTCAACACCTCTGGGGGCAACCTGGCCGAGGTCTACGCCCACGGCATGACCCTGGTGACCGAGGCGGTCCGCCAACTGCGGGGCACCGCAGTGAATCAGGTGGCCGACGCCGAGGTTGCTCTCGTGGTCGGCGGAGCCGGCCCCACTCCGACCAGTGCCCTGATCCTCACAAAGGGAACGCCATGAGCTCGCAGATGCCGGGCCTTCCGGCACCCAGACTGTCACCGATGTCTGCGCCCTACTGGCGCGCTGCTGGGGAACGACGGCTTTTGATCCAGCGCTGCCGGGACTGCGGAACCCACCGCCACCCGCCCACCCCGGCCTGCTACGCCTGCGGGTCGCTGGCCTTCGACTGGGACGAGGTGGACGGGACGGGACGGGTCTACTCCTTCGTGTGGACCCACCGCCCCGTCGTCGAGATCTTCGAGAATCTGGGCGTCTACAACGTGGCCGTGGTCGAACTCGACGGCACCAAAGGTGAGCCGGTTCGCATCCTGAGCCGGGTCAACGGCATCGATCGCGACAGCCTCATCGTGGGCCTCGAGGTGCGGGTTGACTTCGACCCCATAGACGACGAAATCGCCCTCCCCGTCTTCGAGCCCCTCCCCTAGCCAGCTGCTCCCGATGGAGGGCTACGCCACTAGCACGGGCACGCACACCCTGAAGATCGTCACCGGTTAGATCATGTGCCTCCGCATGGTTCCCCTTCATGGCTTGCGACACGACGACATTGTCCTTTCTCGTTAGTGGTGTGGCCGTCAGGCGGGCCCTGGTCCCCGTAATATCCATCCATATACATCTATATATTTGAGATGCGCGAGGGCGCTAGCCACGGCTGGCTGGTCGCCCCGGGGCGGTGACATGAGCGAGAGCGACACGGGCAGGCTCGACGAGCCGGGGCATGCGGATGAGGCGCGGTTGCAGCGGCTGTCGCAGCTGGGCGAGGCCAGCTTGCGGATCAACCGGTCGCTCGACTTCGACACGGTGCTGCAAGAGGCGGTGGACAGCGCGCGGGCGCTGACGGGCGCGCGCTATGGGGCGCTCACGGTGCGCGGCGAGGCGGGCGAGCTGCCCGAATTCTTCGTGTCGGGTCTAACCAGCGAGGAACACCAGGGGTTGTGGGAGATGCCGGAGGGGCTGGTGTTCTTCGAGTATCTCAGCGGCCTCGACGAGCCGCTGCGGATCCCCGATATGGCCGGGCATCTGGGGTCGCTGGGCATGCCCGAGTTCTTGCCATCGGTGGCGGCCACCTCGCTGCTGGTGGCACCGATCCGCCACCGCGGAGCCGGCGTGGGCACGATCTACCTCGCCCACGAGGAGCAGGGCCGGGAGTTCGGCTCCGAGGACGAGGAGGCCCTGGTGATGTTCGCGTCCCAGGCGGCGCTGGTGATCGCCAACGCCCGCCAGTACCGCGACGAGCAGCGGGTCAGGGCCAACCTGGAGACGTTGATCGACACCTCGCCGGTGGGCGTGGTGATGCTGGACGCCAAGACGGGAGCGCCGGTGTCGTTCAACCGGGAGACGATGAGGATCGTCGGCGGCCTGTGCGACCCCGGCCAGTCGCTCGAGGAACTCCTCGAGGTGTTGACCTGCCGCCGCGGCGACGGGCGGGAGTTCTCCCTCAACAAGGTGCCCCTCGCCAAGCTGTTCAGCGCGGGCGATCCGGTGCGGGCCGAGGAGATCATGCTGTGGGTCCCCGACGGCCGCAGCGTCACCGTTTTGGTGAACGGCACGCCCATCCGCTCGGAGACCGGCGAGGTGGAGTCGTACGTGGCCACCCTCCAAGACATGGCGCCGCTGGAGGAGGGAGAGCGGATGCGCGCCGAGTTCCTGGGCATGGTGAGCCACGAGCTGCGTTCGCCGCTGGCCACCATCAAGGGCTCGGTCGCCACGCTGCTGGAGTCGGCCCAGGAGCTGGACTTGGCCGAGATGACCCAGTTCTTCCGCATCATCGGCACCGAGTCCGACAAGATGCGCGGGCTGATCGGCGACCTCTTGGACATGGTCGGCATCGAGACGGGCTCCCTCGCGGTGGCCCCGGAGCCGTCGGACTTGTACCAGATCTTGGACGAGTCCAAGAGCAGGTTCGCCCGCGGCGGGAGCCACCACAACCTCCAGATGGAACTGGCAGCAGACCTACCCCCGGTCATGGCCGACCGGCGGCGCACGGTGCAGGTGCTGACCAACCTGCTCTCCAACGCGGCCGAGAACTCCCCTATCGGCTCTACCATCCGGCTCAGCGCCGAGCAGCAGGGCACCCAGGTGGCCATGTCGGTGGCCGACCAGGGCCGGGGCATCGGAGCCGACGTGCTGCCGCACCTGTTCCGCAAGTTCTTCCGCCCCCAAGGCGCCGACAGTGGGAGCGACGTCGGGTCGGGCCTGGGCCTGGCCATCTGCAAGGGGATCGTGGAGGCCCACGGCGGCCGCATCTGGGCCCACAGCGACGGGCCGGGCCGGGGGGCGCGGTTCACGTTTACGATGCCTACCGCCGAGGCGCCCGTCGCCAGCGCGGCACCGTCGCCCTTCGCCCGCTCGGACAGCGCCGGTTCGGCGGAGGATGGGCGGGAACGCGTGCTGGCCGTGGACGACGACCCCCATGCGCTCAGCTACATCCGCAGCGCTCTGGCCAAAGCGGGCTACGCGCCCGTCGTGACCAGCGACCCCGCAGCCGTGCCCAGCCTCATGGCCGCCCACCAGCCCCGAGCGGTGCTGCTCGACCTGATGCTGCCCGACACCGACGGCATCGAGTTGATGCAGCAGGTGCTGTCGATCGCCAACGTGCCGGTCATCTTCGTTTCGGTGTACGGGCAAGACGACGTGATCACTCGGGCCACCAGCCTGGGGGCGACCGACTACATCGTCAAGCCCTTCTCGCCCACTGAGCTGACCGCCAGGGTGGGAGCAGCCCTGCGAGGGATGACCGAGCCGCCCCAGCGGTTCTCCATTGGAGACCTGGATATCGACCACGACGAACGCCAAGCGACTCTGGCCGGCCAGCCGCTGCACCTGACGCCCACGGAATACGGACTGCTCTACGAACTGGCGGTCAACGCCGGGCAGACCCTGAGCCACGACACGCTGCTGCGACGAGTCTGGGGCGCCGAGAAGACCGGCGAACCCTGGCTGGTGCGCGAGGTGATCAAGCGGCTCAGACGCAAACTGGGCGACACCATCGAGAACCCCAAGTACATCCTCACCCAGCCAAGAGTCGGCTACCGCATAGCCGAAGAGGAACCCGAACCAGTCGCACAAGCCGGATAGGCGGTGTGGGAACCACATACAACTGGCAGGGTGGTCGCAAACCGCCGCAATCGCAGCCGTGGCGGACAAGGGGCGGGAATCTAAGTAGAACAGGCCACCCAGTGCGCGAGTAGAGTGCATGAGCCCCCTACAACAAGGTCCCGTGGTGCAGTTTGGAGTGCACGCCGGCCTGTCAAGCCGGAGGTCGCGGGTTCAAATCCCGTCGGGACCGCACAACAGAACACGGTCGGGTAGCTCAGTTGGCAGAGCGTCCGCCTGAAAAGCGGAAGGTCACCGGATCGACGCCGGTCCCGACCACCACCCACCCCCCAACGGCCCGGAGCGAAGCCCAACCCCGCTCCGGGCCGTGCCCTTTGCGCGGCGGTCTTTTCTCAGCCGTAGTGGGCGGCGACGTTTTCGGGGTAGCTGCGGGAGAAGTAGTTCCAGAGCTGCTCGCCGTAGGTGGAGGGGCGATAGGAGCTGGACATGTCGGCCACGCCGGCCTCGGTCTCGGCGATGCTGGCCATGAACCCGGCGCTGTTGTGGTGGGGGCTGGCGGTCACCGCGGCGGCGAATCTCTCATCGAGGGGCAGCGGGGCCAAGGCCACGTCGAGCGATGGACCGTGGAAGTAGCCGGCCGAGTAGCGCTCTTCGGTGGTAATCACCTGGTGGGCGGTGGCCACCAGATAGTTGCCGGTCATGGCCTGGAGCGTCTCGCCCAGGTTGATCACGTACGACCCCTCTATCGAGGGCACGTCGATCCACTGGCCATCTTGATTCTGCACTTGCAGCCCAGCGGTGGGACCAGGGTCGAGCACGGTCAAGAAACCGGTGTCACGGTGGGCGTTGACCCCGGCCGCGCCTTCGGGGGTCGGGGGATAGTGGATGAACTTGGCCAGCGACATGGTTTGGGTTCCGAAGAACCGCTCCAGGTAGTCCTCGCCCAGCCCCAGCCCCAGCGAGAGCGCCCCTAGGAGGCGGTTGGCCAAGCCCCCCAGTTCGTCGAACCACTGGTTGGTGAGTTCTTGGTGGCCGGGCAGGAGTCCATCGGGCAGCCACTGGTTGGGTCCCAAGAGCCGCAGGTAGTAGGGCTCCACGTCTAGGGGGTAGGCGGGCCACTCGGTCCACCAGTCGATCTGCTCTCGGATGTCGGGGCGGTTGTTGGTGTACTCGGCACCCTCCGGCTCCCAGCCCCGGAAGTGGCGGGAACGCCGCTTGTCGATCAACTTCTTCTGCTCGTCGGAGAAGGCGAAGAACTTCTGCAACATGGCGAAGATGTTGTCGCTCAGGTCGTCGGAGACCCCGTGGTTCACCACCAGCAGGAAGCCGACTTCGTGGCAGATCCGGCAAAGCTCTTCGGCCAGGGCCTCGCGCTCGGCCGGCGATCCCGACAGTGGGCCGAGATCCACTACGGGGATCTGATCGAACGCGGCGGGGGCGGTCACCTGGCCAAGCGTAGCGGTCATATCTGAGGCCCCCAGAAAGAGATCAGCCAGTGGGTGGTCAGCCGAACTCCCCGCCCGCGAACCAGTTGTCGAATGCGGGGCGCATGGCCACGTCGATCAACTCGATCCGCAGGCCGGTGCTGGGGGGAACCAGAAAGGCGAACCCTTGAAGCCCACCGTCTTCGCTGGCCCCGCCGTAGATCAGCTCGCACCCCCCGGCTTGAAGCGCGGCGATGTCGGCGTGGAGGTCTTCGGTCCAGTAGCCCATGTGGTTCAGCCCCCCGTAGAGGTCGACATCCCAGAACGACCCCTTGGGGCCGGCGGCCAGCTCGATCTGCACTGGGCCCTCTACCGTGTATGAGAATTGCACGCTGGTGGAAACCGCCTCACCGTCTATCAGCAGGTCGAGGTCGAGGGATTGCAAGGAATGCCAGGTGAGGCCGGTGGCTGCCGAGATGTGGGCCATGGACTCCTCAACATCAGCGACGACGATGCCGGTATGGAAGGGGTCGGTGATCAGAGCCATGTCGGCACGGTAGCCGGTAGCCTTGTCCACGCGGCAATGCTGCGATTGCGGCCAGACGAACGGGAGGACGGATGGCTGATTTTCTGACCGATGTCGAGACATTGAGGGCCCGAGCTCGACAGCAAATCGACCAAGGCCCGATCACCGAGGCCTACGGCGCTGATCGGGAGCGGGTTATCGAAGTGCTCAACGAAGCGCTGGCTACCGAGATCGTGTGCGTGCTCCGCTACAAGCGGCACTACTACACCGCCACCGGGATCAAAGCCTCGATGGCCGCGGCCGAGTTCCTCCAGCACGCCAACGATGAGCAGGGCCATGTGGATCAGATCGCCCTGCGGATAACCCAGCTTCAGGGCGAGCCCAACTTCGACCCCGAGGGCCTGGCCACCCGCAGCCACAGCACCTACGACGAGGAGACCGAACTCGGCGCCATGATCAAAGAAGACTTGGTGGCCGAACGGATCGCCATCGAGTCGTACAACGAGATCATCCGTTGGCTGAGTGACAAGGATCCGGTGACCCGGCGGCTGATGGAGGACATCCTGGCCGTCGAGGAAGAGCACGCCGACGACCTGCTCAACCTGCTGAACGACCTGGATTAGTCTCAGCCCTAATGATTCGGCTGGTGATCCACGCCGACGATGTGGGGATGTGCCACGGCGCCAACCAGGCCTTTGTAGAGCTGTCGCACTTCGGAACGATCACCTCAGGCTCGGTGATGGTTCCCTGTCCATGGTTCACCGAGATCGCCGAGGCCGCGGCCAACGATGACTCGCTCGACTGCGGGATCCACCTCACGCTCAACGCGGAGAAGAAGCACTACCGCTGGGGCCCGGTGAGCTCGTTGGGCCCGTCGTCGGGGCTGGTCGATGAGCACGGCTACCTGTGGCGGGACGTGGCTTCGGTGCGCCAGAACGCCCATCCCGACGCGGTAGAGCAGGAGTGGCGAGCCCAGATCGACCGGGCGCTGGACTTCGGAGTCAACGTGACCCACCTAGATGCCCACAAGGGCTCGGCGCTGGCCCCTGAATGGTGTGATCGCTATGTGGCGGTAGGCATCGACTACGGAGTTCCCGTACTCATCACCGATTCGCTGGCCGCCTACGGTCCCCGCCGCCATGTGGCCAGCCCGGAGGAGGCCCAAGCCGCCGACGAGGCCATCCAGTCGGCCGCGGCTACCGCCCGGGCCGCGGGGATGCCGGTGTTCGACTCCGTGCTGGAAACTGATTTTTCTCGGCCACCCCAGCAGCCGGCCGACTACCAGGAGATGCTCGGCAGCCTGGAGGCAAACTTGGTCTTCTGCGCCTTCCATCCCAATGCGCCGGGCGGCGGCGAGGTGGAGATTATCGAGCCCGGTACGTTTCACGTGCGCACCCACGAGTACGAGCTGTTCGGCACCGAAGCCTGGAAGAGCTGGCTCACCGACCAGCCTTACCAGTTGTGCTCCATGGCTGATCTGGCCTAGCCGGTGGGGTGGGGATTCTGGCGAACTGAGTGTGATCAGCCGTTGGGGTGGGCCTGGAGGTGTCGCTGGCCTTGGCGGCGCATGAGGGTCCAGGTCTGCTCTAGGTAGCCAGCCTGGTCGTCCACCAGCTTCTTCAGGCCGAGGCGCAGGTGCTCGGGAATCTCGGGGGCGTCGGTGGGCTCAAGGAGCACGTCGAGCTGGGCTTGGTCTTCCAGGGTGGCGTGAAGGGCGGCGGCCCGGGCCAGGGTGGCCCCCACGCAGATGGCCCCGTGCCAGGGGATGATCACGGTGTGATTGGTCTCGATGGCGGGCCCGATCGACTCGAAGCGGTCGTCGGGGCTGAGCACCTGGTCGTCGTGGAAGATGCAGCACAGGTTGTGGCGCATCTTGAGGGGTCGGGCCAAAGAAGCCAGCGCGGTAATCCACCGGCCGTGGCTGTGAACGATGGCGTTCACTTCGGTGCGGTTCTGATACACCCCGGCATGGAACTCGAAGCCCAGGCTCACCTCCCGGTTGCCCTCCAGCAGGTTGCCCTCGTAGTCGAGCTTCATCACGTCGTCGGGAGTGATCTCGCCCAAGGTCCGGTCGAAGGCGTTGATCCAGAAGGCGTCCTCGCCGGGTACCCGCACGCTGACGTGGCCGCCGATACCGGTGTCGCACCCCCTCACCGTTAGGGCCCGACAGGCCAACACGATGTCGTCCACAATCTCTCTGGCTTGGCTCTCGGTGGTGCTCATGGCCCCTAGAGTACGGCATCAATGACGAATGTCGTAGTGCTCGGGGCTGGAGCGTTGGGTTCGGTGTACGGCGCTTGGTTCGCCGAAGCGGGTGCCGAGGTGACCCTGGTAGCCCGAGCGGCTCACGCCGAAGCGGTTAATCGGAATGGGCTGAGGATCGACGACCAGGCACCGGTGGCCATCAGAGCGATCACCAACCCGGCCGAAGCGGGCGACTGCGACATCTTGCTGTTGGCCAGCAAGGCGTTTGACAACGCTGAGCTGCTGGGCAGCTATCGGGGTTCGGCCCAAGCCGCCTTCTCAGTGCAGAACGGGGTGCGCCAAGCCGAGCCGCTGGCGGCCCGATTCGGAGCCGCCGCAGTGGGCTGTGTGTCGTTGGTGGGCGGCACGCTGGGCCAGCCCGGGCATGCTTCCCACTCCTTTGACGGCCCCACCTTGCTCGGCGACCTGTCGAGCACAACGCCGGGCACGGCGGCGGCCGTCGCCGCGGCTTTGCCGGGACGCAAGCTGGAGGTCCACGACGACATCGCCCCCGCGCTGTGGTCCAAAGGGGTACTGGCCGCCGCGGCCATGGGGGTGGTGGGTCTGACCCGGCTGGTGTACCACCGGATTTTCTTGTTGCCCGAGACCCGGGATGTGTTCTACGACCTGGCCTGCGAAGGGGCTGCCATCGCCGCCGCGGAGGGGGTGGACCTGATCGACGGCCATGGGCCGTTCCAAATCCGGGCGCTTACCCAGGAGGGCCGAGCCGAGGCCCATCAGCGCCTCCAGGCGGTGGGCGAGCGCATGGAGGCCGCTGGGGAGACCGAAGTGCGGGTGTCCATATTGCAAAGCATCGACCGGGGACGGCCGTTTGAGGTGCAGGCGGTGTTCGGCGATCTGGTGGAGATCGCCGACGGCCACGGGCTCGAGGTGCCCACGCTGCGGGCCGTCACCCGGCTGCTGGCTGCGGCCATGCCATCGGGGACGGGGGGATAAGAGGCTCATGAAGTTGCGAGAGCTGAGTCGGATGCTGGCCCGGGCCCCCAAGGGGGCGGCCCGGTGGCACACCTACGCTGATTTCCGGGAGGAGGCCCGGCGGCGGCTGCCCAAGATGGTGTTCGAGTTCGTGGAGGGGGGCGCGGAGGGCGAGCTGACCATCGCTGCCAACCGGGCTTCCATCGACAAAGTGGAACTGTCCCCGAGCTACTTGGTGGACGTGGCCGACCGGGACGTGTCCACCACCGTGTTAGGCCAACCCGTTTCGCTGCCGTTCCTGCTGGCGCCGGCCGGGCTGGCCACGCTGGTCCACCGCGAGGGCGAGCTGGCCGCAGCCCGAGCGGCCGCCGCGGCGGGCACCGTGTTCGCGGTGAGCACCGGATCGGGCTATTCGCTGGAGGACATCGCCGCGGCGGCCCCCGAGGGACGGCGGTGGTTCCAGCTGTATCTGTGGAAGAGCCCCGAGGTGGTGCGGTCGCTGGTGAACCGGTCCCGAGATGCCGGCTACGAGGCTTTGGTGCTGACGGTGGACGTGCCGGTGGTGGGCAAGCGGGAGCGCGATCTGCGCAATGGGATGTCGCTGCCCCCTCGCATCCGCTGGAACAGCGCTTTGGACACCGCCCGACGGCTGCGGTGGCTGCGCCATTTGGTGACCGGCCCCGACATCACCTTCGGCAGCCTGGTGCAGTTGGGCATCGGTGACGATGCCAGCGCCATCGGGGCCTATGTGGATCGGGAGCTATCCGATCCGTCCCGCACCTGGGACGACTTGGCGTGGTTGCGGCGGGAGTGGGACGGCCCGCTATTGGTCAAAGGAGTGATCTCGGTGGCCGACGCCGAGGCTGCGGTGCGGTGGGGGGCCGACGGGGTGATCGTGTCGAACCACGGCGGCCGACAGCTCGACTCGGTGCCGGGGGCGTTCGCCGTACTCCCCCGCATCGCCGAGGCCGTGGGCGACCGGGCCGAGGTTCTGGTGGACGGCGGCTGCCAGCGGGGTGCCGATGTGGTAAAGGCCCGAGCCCTGGGCGCACAGGCCGCGATGGGTGGGCGAAGCTGGTTCTGGGGCTTGGCGGTAGCCGGGGAGGCCGGGGTGGCCCGGATGCTCGACGTCTACCGCACCGACATCGACCGGACGTTGGCCCTGGTGGGCAGGCGCCGCTTCGATGACATCGGCCCCGATCTGGTGGCCTGACCAGGGGCGGAGCCGGCCCGATATCGCGTCGCGCCCCATCCATTGCCATAGCCCTGTCATCCGCTTACGCTAGAGTCTCGCAAAATCAGCGGACTAACGAGGAGGGGTTGCTGTGTTTCGGCTCGCCTACCTAAATCACTCACGAAAGAGGCGCCGCCTCCTTCCCGTCGCTATTGCCTTGCTGGCAGTACTCGCAATGGTGGCAACGAGTTGCGGCAACGATGACGACGCGCCTGCTCCGGTCAGCACACCGGAGTCCACCGAGGTGCCGGCTCCAGAGCCCACCGAAGCGCCGGCCCCGGAACCCACCGAAGCGCCGGATCCGCGAGGCGATGCATTGGGCGACGGCTCATTGGGCGTCGTCACAGTTTCCGCCGGCGAGTCCATCCAAATCCGCTCGCTCAACGCCATCAGCGGACCCGTGGCCTTCTTGGGCCTGCCCAACCAGCGAGGCGTCGAGATCGCCATAGCCGACTACGGCGATATCCACGGCTTCTCCGTGGACCTGGGCACCCCCCTCGACGACCTTTGCTCGTCGGAAGGGGGCCAGGCTGCGGCCCAGACCATCGTGGCCGACGAGCAGGTGATCGGCGTGATCGGCACTTCGTGCAGCGGCGCCGCAGTGGCCGCTTCCCCGCTGGTCACCGAAGCGGGCATGGTCATGATCTCCCCGTCCAACACCTCGCCGGCCCTCACGTCGGACTTCGAGGGCAACGCCGGGGAGAGCTACAACGTGGGCTACTACCGTACCGCCCACAATGACCTGGTCCAGGGTGCGGCCATGGCCACCTTCGTGTTTGCCGAGTTGGGTGTGGACAACGCCGCCGCCATGCACGACGGCGACCCGTACACGCAGGGCCTGGCCCAAGCCTTCCGCAATTCGTTTGAAGAGCTAGGCGGAACTGTCTCGGGCTTCACCGGGATCAACAAGGGCGACACCGACATGGTGCCCGCCCTTACCGAGGTGGCCGGGGGCTCCCCAGCGGCGCTGTTCTTCCCCATCTTCCAACCTGAGGGCGACTTCATCGCCGCCCAGGCGCCCACCGTTTCTGGGCTCGAGAGTACCCAGTTGCTGGCCGCCGACGGCTTGCTGGTAGATGACTTCTTGGCCTTGGGAGATTCCGAGGGCATGTACTTCTCCGGTCCTGATCTGCGATTCGGAACCAACGTGAACCAAAGCACCGGGCAAAACGCCGACCAGATCTTGGCCGCTTATGACCAGGCCTACGGCGAGTCGCCGTCGGCTGCCTTCTGGGGCCACTCCTACGACGCCACCACGCTGCTCCTCGACGCCATCGCCGCGGCATCGTGGGTGGAGGACGGCGACCTTCATATCGACCGGGCCGGAGTGCGGCAGCATCTGAACTCCGTCAGCGGCTACAGCGGCATCACCGGAACCCTGAGTTGCGACGAATTCGGCGACTGCGCCTCCCAGAAGATCACCATCATCCACCACGAGAGCTCCGACGACATCGAGACCAGCAAGGGCAACGTCGTCTTCTCTTATCCCTGAGCAACAGGCTCTGACGAGCTAGTCGAAGCCCTGCGCCACCGCCGCTGAGGAGAAACGGCGGTGGCGTAGGCTTGCACCTGGCGGGAGGATGAGGCGGCCAGGCATGCAGCTGACCACCAAACAACGCACCAGAGTCGATTGGTTCCTCACCATCCTGAGGATCGTCGCCCTGGTGGTGATCAGCGCTGGATTTGTGGCGTTCGTAGCTCAGCTCATCAACAGCGACAACCCCTTCGCCCGGTGGGCCAATCCCGATTCCATCAACTTGACCAGAGAGCAATTCCAAGGCCTAGTGGTCACCGGGTTGGCCCAAGGTGCCATGTACGGGCTCATCGCTTTGGGCTATTCGATGGTTTACGGGGTGCTGGGGTTCATCAACTTCGCCCACGGAGAGGTGTTCATGGTGGGGGCCATGACCGGGGCGATCACCTCCAACAAGCTGGCCGAAGCCGGGTACTGGGAGAGCAGCTTTGTGCTCTGCCTGCTGTTGGTAGTGGTGCTGTCCATGGTGGTGTGCACTGTGACCGCCGTGCTCATGGAGCGGGTGGCATACCGCCCGCTGAGGGGTAAACCAAGACTGGTGCCGCTCATCACATCCATCGGCGTGTCATTCTTCCTCCAAAACTGCGTGCTGGTGCTGCTGGGGTCAACCGTCAAGTCGTACCCGAGCTTGCCGAACTGGCTCACCGACAAGCGGACGTTTCTCGAAATCCAAGGTTCCAAGATCCTGGTTCTCGTAGTGGCCGCGTTGGCCATGGTCGGACTCTGGTACCTGGTGGAGAAGACCAAGACCGGCAAAGCGATGCGGGCGGTGGCCGAGGACGCTGAGATCGCCTCGCTCATGGGCATCGACGTGAACCGCATCATCGTCAAAACGTTCGCGGTGGGCGGCGCCATGGCCGGAGTGGCCGGCATCTTGTGGGGGCTGCTGTTCCGCAGCGTGATCCATACCACTGGGTTCTTGCCCGGCATCAAGGCGTTCAGCGCCGCAGTGGTCGGGGGAATCGGGAACCTCGGAGGCTCGATGGCTGGGGGCCTCACCATCGGAGTGGCTGAATCGCTCGGACCGCTGATGATCCTGGAGCCCCTGGGGGTGAGCGGCCCCTCCCAGCTTCGCGATGCAGTGGCGTTCGCGGTCCTGATCATCGTGCTCTTGGTACGGCCCAGCGGCATATTCGGCGAGCGACTCCCCTCTGAGGAGCGCACATGACCATTACCGAGGATCGCCCTACCGTCCAGGACGCCACACCGGCCATTGATGTCCGTCGGCGATTGCTGGACCAGGACTGGAAGAAGCTGCTGAGGTCCGGGGGCATCCTGGCCCTCGGACAGGTGTTCATCGCGCTTTCCGGTATGCCGGTCACGTTCGATCGGCGCCTGCTCGTCGATCCGATCCTGAGCCTCGGCTATCTGTCGCTCATATGGCTGCCGCTGGTGGTGAGCCACTGGGTGGGCCGCGAGCAGGTGCTGGCAGGAATGACGGCCTACGCCAAGGGCGGACGCGACATGTTGGCCGGGGCGATCACCGGGGCGGTGGGCAACGCCGGGCTCACCTTCCTAGTGGTGGGGATCACCCATTTCGACATCCGCGACCCGCTGGTCAACTGGAGTCCCCAGCTTCTGGGAATCTTGGAGTTCGAGGAGTCAGTCTGGCTGGGGGCGTTCATCTGGCCGGCCATCGGGGCCGCCACCGGAGCGGTCGCCGGCGCATTGCATTGGGCGGGCCGCCGAATCACTCGAACGACGGTCATCATGCTGTTGACGGTGTTCGGCGCCGCGGTGCTGGAAAGCGTCATCACCGACTTGAGCCAGGGCTTCCACATCGAAGCAGTGTCCGACTGGCTGTATGGACCCAAGAGCGGGCTCAGCTACACCGCGGCCATTGTGGTGGCTGCGGTCGCCGTTGCCGCGCTCGCCGGATTGCGGGCACTCCGAGCCTTCTCGGCCCGAGGCTCAAATGCCATCCGGAAACAGAGTGCAGGCCCCGCTGCGGGGACAGGTGTGGATCAGCCGCTATGGGGGCGGATCCCGACCCAACGGCTGGTGGGAGTGGTGCTCACATTGGCCGCAATCGTGGTGCTCCCGCTGTTTCTGGGCCGCCTCACCAACGAGCTGTTGGCCAATGTCGGGCTGTTCATCCTGCTGGCGCTGGGGCTCAACATCATCGTGGGCCTGGCCGGAATCCTGGATTTGGGCTACGTGGCCTTTTTTGCGGTGGGCGGCTACAGCGTGGCTGTGCTCACCTCACCGGGTTCTCCCCGGTTCGCGCCGGAGATCCCGTGGTTCGGCGCCTTGTTCGTGGCCATGCTGTTGGCCGGACTGGCGGGCCTGTTCATCGGTGCTCCGGTAATCCGGATGCGAGGCGACTATCTGGCCGTGGTCACCTTGGGGTTTGGCGAGATCATCCGAATTCTGCTGTTGTCCGACTGGCTGTCGGGGACGTTCAACGGCGCTCAGGGGATCACCAACATCCCCGGGGTGGAGGTGTTCGGTCTGGCCACCGTACGGGGGTTCGAGCCCCGGTCGGTGTTGTATCTGGTGCTGGTGTTCTGCGCCATCGCTGTCTATGTGTCGTGGCGGCTGGAGAACTCCCGGATCGGCCGGGCCTGGATGGCCATCCGAGAGGACGAGAGCGTGGCCGAGGCCATGGGAGTGGACACGGTGAGCGCCAAGCTCATGGCATTTGTCACCGGCGCGGTTCTGGGCTCGTTCAGCGGGGCCATCTTGTCGGCCAAAGTGGGGTCGGTGTTCCCCCACAGCTTCGCCATCATCGTGTCGATTGTGATCCTGGTGGTGGTGATCTTCGGAGGCATGGGCAACATCCCTGGCGTCATCGCCGGCGCGGTGGTGCTCATCGGCGTATTGGGGGGCCCCAATCAACCGGGGCTTCTTCAGGAGTTTGCCGAGTACAAGATCCTGATCTACGGCGCGTTGCTGGTGTGGATGATGCTTCAGCGGTCCGAAGGGCTGATTCCCAGCGTGCGACGGGCCCGCGAGCTGCACATCGACGAGATGAACCAGGATGCCTGGCTGCGGGCCCAAGCCGAGGCCGATGATGCAAACGGCGAAGAGAGCCGCTCAGAGGCCGGTCAGCCATGAGCTCACATCCGATGCTGGAAATCACCGGGCTGCACGTGGTGTTCGGCGGCCTCCATGCCCTCAGCGATCTCGACTTCACGGTGGACGAGGGCGAGATCGTCGCAGTGATCGGCCCCAACGGCGCGGGCAAGACCACCTTCTTCAACGTGATCAGTGGGATGGTCAAGCCCGCTGAGGGCGAAATCTTTTTCGAAGGTCGGTCGCTGCTGGGGCTCGACCCCAACAAGATCACTGCTCGGGGCATCGCCCGCACCTTCCAGAACGTGCGGCTGTTCGCCAACATGACCGTGCTGGAAAACGTCATGGTGTCCCAGCACTGCCGCACCCGCCAGCGGATGCTCGACGCTCTTTTCCAAACCCGCCGGTTCCGTGCCGAGGAGGAGCAGGTGCGGGCCCGGGGCAAGGAGGTGTTGAGCTTCTTCGGCACCCGACTCACCGGGTACCGATACGACCAGCCGGCCTCGGTGCTGTCGTACGCCAACCGCCGTCGCCTAGAGATTGCCCGGGCCATGGCCACCAGTCCCAAGCTGATCTTGTTGGACGAGCCGGTGGCGGGCATGAATCCGGTGGAGTCGGCCGAGCTGACCCAACTCATCGGCAAACTCCGCGACGAGATGGGCTACACCATCGTGCTTATTGAGCACGACATGTCGGTGGTGCAGAACATCTCCGACCGAGTGGTGGTGCTGGACCACGGCGAGGCCATTGCCCGAGGCACCTACACCGAGGTGTCGGCCAACCCGCAGGTGATCGAGGCCTACTTGGGCCAGACGGCCGACCGGAATTGAGCAACTGATGAGCCAGGACACGCGCGACTCCAACCCCCCGGTTCCGGCTCAGCCTGTACCACCCCAAGCTGGACCGGTGCTGGAGATGCGGGGTGTGAACACCCACTACGGGGCCGTGCACATCCTCAAAGATGTAGATCTAGCCATCTACTCCGGCGAGTTGGTGTGCCTGCTCGGCGGTAACGCCAGCGGCAAGTCGACCACGTTGCGAACGATCCTCGGCATGGTGAAGCCCACTACCGGCGATGTGGTGCTCAACGGCCAGGTTGTGACCCACCAGGCCACTCGAGAACGGGTGGCGCTGGGGGTGACGATGGTGCCGGAGAACCGCCGGCTGTTCAAGCGCCTCACGGTAGGCGAAAACTTGGACTTGGGGGCGTTTCTGCGCACCGACGCCGACGGGATCGCCGCCGACCGGGAGCGGGTGTTCGAGATGTTTCCCCGGGTGAAGGAGCGGCTCAACCAGAAGGCAGGGACGCTGTCGGGGGGCGAGCAGCAGATGGTGGCCATCGGCCGAGCCCTCATGGCCAACCCGAGGGTGCTGTTGATGGACGAGCCCTCCATGGGCCTGGCCCCCGCGCTGGTGCAGCAGAACTTCGAACTGATCCAGCAAATCCACGAAGCCGGCCTGACCGTGTTCATGGTGGAGCAGAACGCCAACATGGCCCTGTCCATCGCCGACCGAGGCTGGGTGCTCCAAACCGGCCGAGTCGTACTAGACGACACCGCCCAAAACCTCCTAGCCCACCCCGACCTACAAGCCTCCTACCTCGGCACCGCCGAGCAGTGAGGTCGTACTCACCAAGCGATTGCTCGACAAACGGTTCTAGTCTCAAAGTGCTCGCTCTTGGGATCGGACTGGTGCTGTGGGGCGCGGCCTGTGCGGGCACGAGCACTGAGCCCGAAGTCGGATTGAGTGCTCCAACACCCAGCTTGTCGGATGCCAAGCCGCTGAATGTCTCGCAGATACGCGACCTATTGGCGGAGTTTGTGGACGACGACCGGCAGAGCGTCGGTGTTGTCGCTGGCGTGACCAGCGCCGAGGGCCGCATTGTCGTTGGATACGGAAGCCTCAGTGCGAACGACTCGACCCAGCCCGACGGTGACACCGTTTTTGAGATCGGCTCAGTGACAAAGGTGTTCACTTCCACCCTGCTCGCCGATCTGGTATCGCGAGAGGAGTTGGGGCTCGACACACCGGTGCAGGACCTGCTCGGCGACGAGATCCAGATGCCCACTCGAAATGGTGTTGAGATCACGCTGGGACACTTGGCCACTCACAGCTCAGGTCTCCCCCGCCTGCCCGACAACTTCGACCCGGAGAATCCGGCCAATCCGTACGCCGACTACACCGGCGAAGATCTCAACGCCTTCCTGTCTTCTTACGAACTGGCTCGCAATATCGGGGATGCAGTCGAATACTCGAATGTTGGCTACGGGCTGCTGGGCCACGCTCTGGCACAGCGAGAAGGCATCGACTTCGAGACGCTCGTCACTGAGCGGATCCTCAAGCCGCTGAAGATGCTCGACACAGCGGTAGAGCTTTCGCCGGATCTCCGCGAGCGCTTCGCCACCGGCCACGACTGGCGGCTCCTGCCAGCCGCCAACTGGGATCTACCGGTCTTCGCTGGGGCAGGAGCGCTTCGCTCCACCGTCAATGACCTCTTGACATTCCTTGAAGCGAACCTCGGTTTGCACGAGTCGTCACTACTCCTGGCAATGGAACTCGCCCATGTGCCTCGTCAAGGGGACCCGGCGCTGGGCATGGACATTGGTCTGGGGTGGATTGTCGCAATCGAGGACGACCGCGAGTTTGTATGGCATAACGGCGCAACCGGCGGCTACGCCTCATTCATAGGCTTCGACGCCGAGGCGGGAGAAGGGATCGTCATCCTGTCAAACTCCCAACTCAGCGTCGACAATCTGGCCTACCGCCTGTTCACTAGAGACCTCAGCGAGTAATCCGGCTGACGCAAAGTCCGGGCGAAGTAATCGAACCCAGCGGTTTCAACCGAGAAGGAACCTGATCAACCGAGAACGGCGGCACCCCAGACCGTCGCCGTTGCGGCCCGTCCGAACCCTGGGAATTATCCCCATGTTGACAGTTTTCCTCGGGATCTTGTATTCCTGCCCGTTCCCGCGCGCCACACTGTCGGCCACTTGGCTTCGAGAGATCTCCATAATCACCACCCTAGTTCCACAAGACGCCGATGATGTACCCGGTACCCGCGCTGGCCACTAAGAACTCGATAGCGACCAGCAGAGCGACTCGTGAAAGCCGTATCTCATTGCGGTCATACTCAACTTCGAGGTCCTGAGCTAGATCTGTTTCCAAACGGTGCCGCTCCAAGTCTCTCCAGTAGTAGTGCACCGTCAAGTGGCGGATGTTCGGTCCGCTTTCCCATTTCATGATGGGCAAGTGAGACAACATCACGACCACCGCCATCGGCAACCCAAACCAGAGGACAGCGCCGCCGACATCTGCTGCCTCTTTTCCGGCGGCAGCTACCGCAATCGTTCCCGCAGAGAAGAACCCGCCCAGCAATAGCAACGAGAGCCGTCGATAGAATTCGACCTTTACATCCTGTTTGCGCCGTAATTCTCGAGCCTCGTGAAGGATCAAGCTGGCCACACAGGCCCTGTTCGAATGCGCAGTCTCATCTAGCGCATCGTCAGGCTTGGCAGGTCTACTCATTGTCCTGACCCACTAACCACGCCCACGAGGTGCTATTGCTGATGACATGCCAACGGAGAATTCGAGCATTTCCCCTGATAGAGCATTTGATTATCATACGCACCAGTCTATTGACGCCTATGACAGCATCTCCCGATCAGTTCTGGACAGGGATCAGTCGCCGAAGTTGATGGTGTGGGCTTGGGCGATGGCGGTGAGGATGGTGCCGGGGGTTTGGGCGTCGCCGATTACTTGGACGTTTAGGCCCGCATTGGTGAGATCGGCGGACAGGGGGTCGTGGGAGTGTTTGGTGACGGTGAGGGTTAGGTCGGCCTGGGGGGGTGTTTCGACTTTGGTTTGGATTTCGACGTTGAGAGCTTGGAGGCGTTCTCGGGCGGGTTGGACTACGAGGTCGAGCAGGGCGTTGGCGGCTACACGGCGGCCGGGGGTGGTGAGGGTCACGGCTAGGCCTTGGATGGCCAGCCACTCGGCGAGGCCGAGGGCTTCGTAGCCGCCGAAGCGGTCGTCGACTATGGCGGTGGCGCCTTTGGGCAATGTGCTGACGTCGGGGAGTTCGGCGCCGGTGGCACCGGTGGCCACCACCACGAGGTCGGGGTGGGCGGCGGTGATTGCCTTGACATCGGCGACTTGGTTTAGACGAACATCGACGCCGAGTCGGTTTAGCTCCCGCTCTTGCCAGTCGCAGATGTCGCCCAGCAGGGCTCGGGTGGGCAGCTCTTGGGCTTGCCGGACGGCGCCGCCCAAGCGGTCTCGGGCTTCGAACAGCACCACATCGTGGCCCTGGATGGCGGCCAAGCGGGCGGCTTCCATGCCGCCGGGTCCGCCGCCGACCACGGCCACCCGTCGAGCCTGAGTGCTCGGCATTGGAGGTGGGAAGTCAAGCTCGCGGCCTACTGCGGGGTTGACGGCGCACGACAGGCGGCCTCGGTTGAGGCCGCCGACGCAGCCGTCGTTGCCAGCAATGCAGGGGCGAACCTCGGACTCTCGACCGGCAACGCTCTTGGCCACCAGGTCGGGGTCGGCGATATGGGCTCGGGTGAGGCCCACCATGTCGGCCACTCCGTCAGCAATCAACTCGTCGGCCTCGGCCAGGGTGCGGAATCGGCCGGTGACGATGGCCGGCAGTTCGACGGCAGCCACCACCGGGGCGGCGGCCTCCAACTCGTAGCCGGGGGGCTCGTGCATCCCGCCCATGATCTTGTGAGGCCGCAAGCAACTGCCGTAGGTGAGGTTCACGTAGTCGATGAGGCCGTCGTCGGCCAGCACCTTCACCAATTCGGCGCAGTCGTGCTCGGTCACTCCCCCGTCGCCCACAGCCTCTGATCCGATCCGCACTCCCAGCGGTATCTCAGGGCCGACCGCCGCCCGCACTGCCCCGACAACCTCGCGGGCCAATCGGATGCGGTTCTCCCACGGGCCGCCGTAGTCATCGGTGCGCTGGTTGGTGGCTGACGACATGAACTGCTGGAGCAGGTAGCCGTGGGCGATGTGGACCTCCACCCCGTGGACGCCCCCGTCGACGCTCCACCGGGCGGCCTGAGCGAAGGCATCGGTGAGCTCGGCAATGTCATCGGTGGTCATGACCTTGGCCGGTTGGCGGATGCTGGGGCCAGCCAGCTCTGACGCCGACCACGGCGGTCCGCCGTCGGCGGTCACCCCCTCGTAGCCCAGATGGCCGAGCTGCTGGAACACCGCCATGCCGTATGGCGCCAAGCGGTCCATCAGCCGGTGGTAGTCGTCCACCACCAAGGCATCGTGGAGCCACAGCGTTCCCATGTCGGTGGGGTGGACCGACGCCGCCTCCAAGATGGTGAGTCCGCACCCGCCCGCGGCCCGGGCCTCGTGGTAGGCGATCAGCTCGTCGGTGATCCGCCCCTGGCCGATGTTGGTGCCGTGCGCGGTGCGCACCACCCGGTTCTTGATCTCCAGCCCATTGATCTCAATCGGCGCCAGAACGTGCTCGTAGCTCATTGCTCAACCTGGGGAATCCGTCAGCGAGCTTGGCTGTCGTGGGTCCATCGGTCAAGAAACCACGTCGCCCACCCGGTTGGCTCGGGCAAAGCAGACGGCAGCGGCGGTGCTGCCCAAGGCCATGACCAACCAGGCCCAGGTGTAGGTGCCCAGCCAGTCGACCAGGGCCCCGAAGCTCACCGGCGTGGCCAGCGCGCCCATGTAGTAGCCGGTCATGGTCACGCCGGTGGCCCGGGCCACGGCTTGGGGTGCCCGGTCGACCACCGCGGCGTGCATGATGCCGATGGCGGCCAGCTGGGCAACGAACCCGACAAGAAGACCGATGGTGGCCACCGCCAACCCAAAGGTCAGACCGCTCATAGTCACCAGAAGCGACGCGGTCAGCACCGAGCACAGCCCGACGATGAGCGGTACCCGGCGAGTTCGGCCCAGATAGTCAGCCCGCAACGCGGTCAGCGACATGCAAACTGCGCCGAGTCCGGCGGCTATCCCGGCGATAGCGCCCGCTACCGGTTTGGAGGTGCCCAGGCCTTCGTCCAAGTATGGCACGGCCCAAGAGAACAGCGGCTGTGAGGAACCGACCAGGAAGAAGGCCGACACGGCGAACCACCAGAATCCCCGGGGAAGGACGGACCCTTGGCGCGGCGTCCGCAGCCGAGAGGAACGGATGTCGGGAATGACCGCTGAGGCAACGAGCGCACTGACCGCGGCGATGGTGCCGCCGATCATGAGGATGAGGTTCCAACTCCAGCGGTCGGACGCCCAGGGCACCAAGACTGCGCTGATCAGCGCCATCGTCGGCACTCCCGACGTCTTGGCCGACAACGCCAGCGTGCGACGGTGTTCGGGCACAGCAGCGGCTACCGCCTCATTGGTGGCCGCGTTGGTCAGGGCGTAGCCGAAGCCGGCGAACACCGCGGCGCCAACCAACGCGGCATAGCTGTCGAGAAGCGCGGCAGACCACGCCGCCACCGCCACCACCACTTGATCGGAAACCACCGCGGTGCGGGTGCCGATCTTCTCGGTGATGCGAGCCCCAATGATCGACCCCAAGCCGGTGCAGCCGAAGTGCAGACTCACCAGCAGCCCGACCTGGGCTCGGGAAATGCCGAGGTCGTCGCGCACCGCAGCAACGAAGTAGCCGGGGAAAAAGCCCAGGCTCGACCCGATGCCCAGCGCCAGCATGCTGGCCGCCACCACGGCCGGGCCTCGGCCAGTTCCCGTTTGTGCGCTCATGCGCTTCCCCCACCAAACACTTCGGGCGACGTTACCGGGCAGCGGAACCAACTCAGCGGTTGGGCACTCATCGGCTGCGAGTCGGCCCGGTACGCTCGGTTGGTGGACTTGTCGCCCGCAGCAGTGGGACGAGCGGTGGCTGAAGTGCTTGACGGCGCTGACACTGGGCCCCGAGTCGAGCGCCTGGACCGGGGGTTCTCGTGGGTCACGTTGGCGGTGGATGACGTGATCGTGCGGGTGGCACCGATGGGTGGCCCGCTCGACCCTTACGACCCGGAGGCGGAGGCAACCAACCTGCGCCGGGTGGAGGGAGTAGTGCCCGCGCCCCGGGTGTTGGCCGTACAGCCCGACCCCGACAACCCCATCGGTCGCCCGTTCGGCGTCCACACCCGGGTGCCGGGGCAGGTTCTGCGACTCGGAGAAGTGACCGAGCGCCGCCCGGACTACATCGCGGCTGCGGCCCTGGCGTTGGGCAAGCTGCATTCCCTGTCGGCCCCGGTGACGGTGGCCGAGGCCTACGACGCCGAGCTCGATCGCACCGAAGCCGTCTACCGGAGGGCCGCACCCGACCGCCACCCCGAGTTCGAGGCGGCGTTGGAATGGTTGCGGTCGCATCGTCCCGACTGCAACGAGTCCGCGGTCTGGTGCCACGGCGACTTCCGGTTCGCCAACCTGAGCTGGACTGGTCCAGGTGAGCTGGGCGGGATCCTGGATTGGGAGCGGGCCTGGCCCGGCGACCCTATGTGCGACGTGGCCTTCACCCACCGCTTCTCCGGCTGGTGCACCATCGACGACTCAGCCGACTACGGCCACCCCCTCGACCAGGAGCGCCTGGCCTACGCCGCCCGCTTTGAGCGGGTCCGCTCCTTCACCGCGTCGATGCGGGCTATCCGCGCCTGGCTGGACGGCCGCTCCCACGACTCCCGCCTACTGACCATCGGCCGCCGCGGCGAACAAGCCATGCAGACGGAGCTCGACTGGGCGATAGGCTGACTCAGCGCTGCTAGGCCCGGCCCAAGACCATGACGTTGTGGTATTGGGCGCCGGAGCCTGCGCCGGTAACCAGGACGACCTCGGCATTGGGGACTTGGGCGGGGCCGGCGGTGCCGCGGAGCTGGTGCACGGCTTCGACAATCTTGAGGGTGGGGCCGCCCCAGCCGATGTGGCTGTAGCTGAGCAGGCCTCCGTCGGTGTTGAGGGGGTGGCGCCCGTCGATGCCGATGCCTGCCTCCCACAGGTAGTCGGCCCCTTCTCCCTCGGGGCAAAGGCCCAGCATTTCGAACTGGCGGATCACCTCGTAGGTGTTGATGTCGTAGAGCTCAAACACGTCCACGTCTTGGGGGCTCAGCTCGGCCAACTCGAAGGCCCGGCGGGCGGCGTCGGCCCCTAGACCCCACACTTCGTCGTAGCGGGGCGGGTTCACGTACTGCTGGCGGTGCCACTCTGCGCCCCCGCCCAGGATGGCCACCGGCGGCTGCGGCAGATCCCGGGCCCGCTCGGCGGCGGTGATCACCATGGCTGCGGCCCCCTCGGTGGCCAGACACAGATCCAGCAGCCGGAACGGCTCGGCCACCATCGGCGAGGCCATCACATCGGCCGCGGTGTAGGGGCCTCGGCCGGTCATCACCGCGGCCGGATTGGCAGAACCGGCGTTGCGGATGGCAGCGGCGATGGCGGCCACCCGCTCGGGATCGGGGGCATAGCGGTGACGGTATACCTGGGCCACCAGGGCGAACTGGGCGGCGGTGAGCGAGCCCCAGCAGGCGATGAACTCGTTGTCGGGCCGGGTGTAGTCGGCCACCGCCGTCCCGCCCATGACCCCGGCCTGACCGCCGAACACCAGCGCTGTCTCGCACAATCCGGCGGCCACCGCGGCGGCGGCGTCCAGCGCACCGGGCACGCCTTGGGGGTAGGTGTCGCACACCCAGCGCAGCCGCTGGCCGAACACCTCGGCCCAGTCGGCCGATCCGGGCTGGAACACAGTGCCCCCCGGTCCAGGCCAGCGGGCGGCCACGCCATCGACATCGGCCACCGTCAGCCCGGCGTCGTCCAGAGCGGCCAAGGCGGCCCGAAGGGAGATCTCCGCCGAGGTGGTGTCGAGTTGGCGGGCCATCTCGGTGGCCGCCACCCCGACGATGGCCACCCGATGCAGCGGATGGGAGTCGCTCACACCTGCCGACCCTCACCCCAGTACTGCGAGCGAAGTTCCTCTTTGGCGATCTTGCCGACCGCGTTCTTGGGCAATGAATCGGCGAACTCCACCCGCTCGGGGATCTTGATGGACGTCAGCTCCGATTGGCGGCACCACAGCCGCAGTTCCTGGTCGTCGGCCACCGCCCCCTGCTTGAGGGCTACTACGGCCACGATGGCCTCGCCCCACTCCGGGTCGGGCACGCCGATCACCGACGCCTCCAACACAGCCGGGTGGCGGTACAGCACGTTCTCGATCTCGGTGGGGGCGATGTTGAGCCCGCCCCGGATGATGAGGTTCTTCATCCGGTCGACGATGTAGATGAAGCCCTCGTCGTCGACCTCGGCCACATCGCCGCTGTGCATCCATCCGTCTCGCAGGGCCTCGGCGGTGCGCTCGGGGTCGCGGAAGTAGCCCTTCATCACGTGGGGGCCGCCGAAGATGACCTCGCCTCGCTCCCCCACGGCCACGTCTTGGCCGTCGGGGTCCACCACCCGCACATCCACCGCGTACGACGGCTGCCCGCACGACGACAACAGCTCGGGGCGCTCCTGCAAGCCCCGCACATGGTCTTCTTTGCGCAGGATGGTGCCGATGGAGGCGATCTCGGCCATGCCGTAGAGCTGGTTGAACACCGGGCCAAAGCGCTCCACCAGCTCGGCCAGACGATCGGGGGAGATAGGCGAGGAGCCGTAGCCCAGTGTGCGCAGCGACCCCAGCTTGGGGTCGTCGGCCCGCTCCAGGCGGTCGAGCAGGCGCATGAGCTGGGTGGGCACCAGAAACGAGTGGCTCACACCGTGGTCTTCCACCAGGCGGGCGTAGCGCACCGGGTCGAAGTTGCGGCTGTCGACGAACCCCTGGGCCGCCCCGATAAGCAGGCACGGGAGGATGGTGATGTTCACGCTGGAGTTGTGCGGAATCTGAATGAGATACCGGCTGTGGCGGTCGATCTCGTATTCCAGACAGGCCACCGTGGCGTGCTGGAGCACCCGGGCGTGGTCAAAGTGGACCCCTTTGGGGCGCCCGGTGGTACCGCTGGTGTAGACGATGCAGAAATCGTCTTCGGGGCGCACCTGGTGCAGCGTGTCAGGAGGTGTGGAAGAGGCGGCGCCGGCCAAGACGTCGAGGTCGCGGTCGATGTCGATGACTGGCAGGTCGAATCCGTCAAGTTGATCCCGATGCTCGGAGTCGGTGATGGCCAGCGTGGGGTCGGCGTTGTCGAACACCTGCTCCAGTTCCACTGGGCCGAGGCGGAAGTTGAGCCCCACATAGCAGCCGCCGGCCTTGGTGATGCCGCCGAGCACCTCCACCACCTCGGGCCGGTTGGCCACCAGCAGCGCTACCCGGTCGCCCTTGCCAAGGCGATGCGCGCTCAGCAGGGCGTTGGCGATGCGGTTGGTGCGCTCGTCGAGCTGGCGGTTGTTGAGCTCGCGCTCGCCGAAAATGGCGGGATCGCGGGGATGGCGAGCCCCATTGCGGGCCAAGGCCAACCCGACGTTCATCGGGCGGCCTCATGGGGGGCGAAGGCGGGAAGCCGGTGGCCGTCGGGGCCGATCACGAATCGCACGCTCACCGGCATGTCGATGGCCACGTGATCGGGTTCGCAGTCCACGATCCAGGTGAGCAGGTGCCAGCCTTCTTCAACGTCCACGTCGGCCAGCACATAGGGGGCGTCAAATGCCGGGGTGGGAGGCCGGTGGACGGTGGTGTGGCTGTAAACCCGGCCCCGCCCGCTGCTGGGCTCGTAGGCCCAGTTGGTGCTTTGGCAGTGCGGGCAGGCGAACTGGGGGACGAAAAAGCTCCGCCCGCAGTCCTTGCACACCGGGCGGACCAGTTCACCCTGGTCGACCGCCGCCCAAAACTCCCCGGTCAGCGGGCGCTGAGTTCGGTCCTCCCGCTCCACGGCCGGGCCGGTCATCAGAACAGCACGGGGTAGGTGCCCCACCAGACCCGGGCGATGTTGGGGTCTTGCTGGGGGGGATTGTCGGGATCCCGCTGGGCGCCCCGCACGAGCAGACCTCGCAGAATCAGCGCCACCGTTCCCAACAGGATGGGGGCACCGGTGTTCTCATCAGCAGGAACGCCGCCGTCGAGCTCCATACCGATGCAGGCGTGACGCCCCCCGCCGAAGGTGTGGCCCCACCGGGGCACGTCGTCGCGTATCGAGCGGAGGGGATTGAAGCTGTCGGCATCGGCCCCGAACACCTCGGGGTCGCGGTTGGCCGACCACAGGTCGAACACCACCGTGTCGCCCACCGCCATCTCGGTGCCGCTGCGCAGCGTGACCGGTTCGACGGCCTCCCGGCGGGCCACCGGGCTGGCCGGGTGCAGGCGCATGGACTCGTGAACGCAGTGCTGGAGGAACACCGGGTCTTCGACCATGCGGGCTCGGTCGTCGGGGTGGTCGTCGAACCAGCCGAACGCGCCGTGGACGGCGTGGGTGGTGGCGGCCCCGGTGGAGTGCATTCCGGCCAGCATGTAGAAGGCCACTTCCCGGCGAACCACGTCTCGGGGCAGGTCCAGGGAGTCCTGATTGCGAACCAGCACGGTGAGAACATCTTTGGGCAGGTCGTCTTCGGCGATCTCGCCGGCGACGAACCGCTCGAAGAGCTCGGTGCGGCGGTCCAGCGACGGGGCGAAGAACTCCTGGTCCCAGAACTCCAGCGCCTCGGCCACCTCGGCTCTCAGCTCCTCGGGATCCCTCGTGCTGTGAACCGCAGTGGCGCCCTCGCTGAACTTGACCGCATAGGAGAAAAGCCGATCCGTCTCTTCTGCGGTGCCCTCGGTGTAGTCCACTCCGGCGGCAGCTGCGGTGAGGTTGACCACGATCCTGCGGGCCAAGGGCACCACATCGCCCTTTCCCTGGGCCGCGGCCGGATCCAACTGCTTGTCCACCGCCAGCGGAAGCAGATCCCGCTCGTAGTGCTCGAACGTCTCCCGACGGAACAGCCGATTCTCCAGCCGACGACGACGGCGGTGATCGTCACCCCACAAAGTGAGCAGGGTGTCGGCCATGATCACCCCGGCCGCGTCATACAGCGCCTGCTTGAGGCCCTTTTGCCGGTAGGCGTCACGCACCTCGTCGAACCGGGTGAGGGTGATCTCTGCCATGGCGGTTTCTCTCCTGGGGTCGGGTTGGGTCGATCAGTTCTCGTCGGCGATGCCGTCGATCGACGCCGGACGGGGCATTCCGGCCAGCACGGTGTGGACCACGCCGCCGTCCACCACCATGTTGTGGCCGTTGACGTAGTGGGCATCGTCGGAGCACAGCCACATCACCGCTTTGGCGATGTCGTCGGCGGTGCCCAGCCGCTGGCTGGGGGTGCGAGATGAACGGGTTGCCCGCACTTCGGGGTCGGCCAGGATGGGGGCCGACATTCCGTCGTCGATGATGCCGGGGGCCACTGAGTTCACCCGGATGCCGGCCGGGCCCCACTCGATGGCCATCTGGCGGGTGAGCTGAATCACCGCCGCCTTGGTCGGGCTGTAGGCCCCGGAATTGGGGCCGGGGGCGATGCCGTTGATGGAGGAGATGTTGACCATCGCCCCCCGGCGGCCCTCGGCGATCAGGCGGCGGGCCACTGCTCGGCCGCACACGAACGGGCCGGTGAGGTTCACATCCACCACCGCCCGCCATTCATCCTCCAAGTGGTCGACCAGCGGGGTGAACCGCACGATGCCGGCATTGTTCACCAAGGCGTCGGGCGTGCCGAAGGCGTCGAGCGCGGCCTCAACCGCGGCCGAGTCGGTGGTCGAGGCGGTCAGCGCCACCGCATCGGGCAGCGACTGGGCTGTTTCTTCGGCGGCGGCGCCATTGACGTCGAGCACCCCCACCCGGTAGCCCGCGGCCCCCGCCTGTCGGGCGATCTCCGCCCCAATCCCGTGTCCCGCCCCAGTCACAATCATCGATTTCGTCACGAGCGCCAACCCTAGTGGGTGCTTGCCGGGACCAGCATCGACGGGCATGGCACCGACGGGCGTGGCCAAGAACCTGGGCTACTCCAGCAGGTTGCCGTTGTCGTCGAATACCTGAATAGCCCGTGAGGGGCAGTTGCGGGCAGCCCGGAGCAGTTGCTGGTCGGTCAGGTTGCCGACCGTAGGCAAGACGGTGGCCAGTTCGTCGTCGTCAAAGGCGAAGGCCGCGGGATAGTCGGCCACGCACCGCCCCGAGCTCATGCACTCGTCCTGGTCGATGTCCACTCGGTAAGCCATCGCTTAACCCTAGGCCCCAGCGCTGCTCCCTATAAGTTGGCTGGTCGATGAAGCCCATAGAAGGCATGTCCATATTGATCACCGGGGGCGGCTCGGGCATTGGCGCGGGAGCGGCCGAGCACCTAGCTGGCCGGGGGGCGCGGGTGACCATCACCGGGCGCCGCCCAGATCGGGTAGAAGCGGTGGCTTCCGGGCTGGGCGACCGGGGGCGAGCGGTGGCTGGAGACGTGACGGTGGCTGACGACCGCACCGCCATGATCGAGGCCGCAGTGGAGCACGGCGGCGGCCTGGACGCCCTGATCAGCAACGCCGCCAACATGTACCGCGGGCCGGTGGACGAGCTGGAGGAACAGGCCCTGCTCGACGTGTTCCATACCAACGTGGTGGCCGGGATGATGCTGGTGGGAGAGGCGCTCCCCCACCTGCGCGAGCGCCAGGGGTGCGTCCTGTTCCTGGGATCGGTGCACACGCAGCGGGCCTTTCCCGGCGTGGCGCCCTACGCCGCCACCAAGGGGGCGCTGGAGGCGCTCACCGGGGTGTTGGCCGCTGAGTTGGGACCCCAGGGTGTGCGGGTGGGCTGCGTGCGGCCTGGCGCGGTGTTCACCGAGATCAACCAGCGCGCCGGGCTTATGGGTGACGACGAGGCCAAGGCCCGCCTCGAAGGACTGGGGCCAGCTCACGCCCTGGGTCGCATCGGCACCGTCACCGAGATCGCCGAGGCGTTCGAGTACCTGATCGGGGCCGAATGGGCCACCGGCTCGGTGCTGACGGTGGACGGCGGACTCAGCCTCGGCGTCACTAATGCGTGACCCGCTGAATGTGGTCCAAGACCATTTGGCCGCGGTACACACCGGCGACCCCGAGGCTATGGCCGCTGACTATGCCGTCAATGCAGTGCTGGTACGCGATGTGGCCTACCAGGGCCGTGACGCCATCGCCGGCTACTTCGCCACCGTGCCGGAGCGGCTGGGGGATGGCCAAGTGGCATTCGCCGAACCCCGGTTGGAGGACGGCCTGGTGTCGGTGGCCTGGACGCTGGTAGGCGGTCCCGGCGACGGTGCTTCGGGCACCGATCGCTTCGAGGTGACCGACGGGGTGATCGTCCGTCAGACGGTGACCCTGGTCGGCGGGGACTTCTGATGGCGGCCGAGTCGTTCGACGAGACCTTCGACGTGGTGGTGGTGGGCTACGGGGCAGCGGGCACCGCGGCGGCTGTCACCGCCAGCGATGCCGGTGCCTCGGTTGTGCTGGTGGAGAAGAGCCCCGAGCACCGCCACACTCCGTCGACCCGCATGTCGGGCGGCATGGTGATGACGGTGTCCGATGTGGATGCCGGGGCTCGCTACCTGGATGTATGCGCCTCGGGCATGGTGCCTTTCGACGTGTCCCACGCCTGGGCCGAGCGGGCTGCTTGCCTGCCGCAGTGGTTTGAGGACGCCATTGGCGGGTTGGACATGGCGGCCTCTGCGGGGGCCGAGCATCCCGGCTTCGAGGGCGCAGAGTCGATTGTGGCCGTACAGCCCGGCGGGGTGGTCGAGCGGCTGGCGGCCGCGGCCGGGGGCGGGCCCCGGTTCTTCGAAGGACTGGCTGCCGCGGTCGCCCGGCGGGACATCCCCATCCGGTGGAACACCGCCGCGTCGCGGCTGATCCAAGATGCCGATGGACGGGTGACTGGATTGACTGCGACCTGCAACGGCCAATCAATTGCCCTAGGAGCCCGTCGAGGCGTGGTTCTGGCCTGCGGTGGCTATGAGTTCGATGAGGACCTGAAGCGGGACCACCTGCGAACCTATCCGGTGCACTTCTACGGCAACCCCAACAACACTGGAGATGGCGTGCGCATGGCCGCCGGGGTCGGAGCCTCCATGTGGCACATGAATCAGATGATCGGCCGGGCCATTGGCCACTTCGACCACAACGGACAGCCTTTGAACTTCATCATCGGCATCGATCCTCCCGGCTATGTGATCTGCGACGGGGCAGGAAACCGATTCGCCAACGAGCACAATCAAGCGCTGCTGCGCCACGACTTCTACTACGACCTGCTGGCCTACGACCCGGCCACCAACTCGCATCCCCGGGTGCCGTGCTATTGGTTCTTCGACGAATCCCGACGGCAAGCCGGGCCGCTCACCTACACCCACTTCGGCGCGGTGGCCGTTGGACTCTACGACTGGAGCCCCGATAACTCAGCAGAGATTGAGCGGGGCTGGATCTCTACCGGCTCCACTATTGCCGAGGCCGCCAACGCCGCCGGGATGGTCGGGGACGCCGCCGAACAGGCCGCGGTGACCGTGGACGCCTACAACCAGCGGTGCCGCAACGGCGAGCCCGACCCGTGGGGCCGCCCGGCCGACACCATGGTCCCCATTGATGAGCCCCCCTACTACTGCGTGGTCCTATGGCCTGGAGGATCGAATACCACCGGCGGCCCCCGCCGCGACCGCCACGGCCGCATACTGGATGCCTTCGGCGACCCGATTGCCGGCCTGTACGGGGCCGGGGAGCTCGGCCAGGCCTCCGGCCTGCTCTACCCCAGCGACGGATCAAACCTGTCCGAAGCCCTCTGCTTCGGACAGATCGCCGTCGAACACGCCCTCAGCCGCCTTGCCGATTAGCGGTCGGTGGCCGCGGGGAAGTCGGCGCCGGCCAGCCAATTCAGGAAGTCTTGGCGGCGGTTTGCGTCCACCAACTCCACTCGCAGGCCGGTGGTCGGAAGCCAGTGATAGGTGAAGCCCAGCGGACGCCCGTCGGAAGCCTCATAGGACGCCAGGGGCTCATAGCCGGCGTCGGCCAGCCGTTGGGCGTCGGCCACCAGATCGTGGCTCCAATAGCCCAGATGGTGTACACCGCCGGCGGTTGCCGGATCCCAAACGGTGCCCGGAGTACCGGTGATGAGCTCGATATGGGGTGGCCCGGCAGTGGAGTAGGTGAACTGGAACTCGGCCAGCACCACCCCGTTGGGCTGGCGAACCATGAACTCCCGGTTTTGCACGGGGCCCCATTCAAAGCCGTGGATGGCGGTCCATTCGGCCATGGCCGCTTCGAGATCGGTGACCACGACGCCGAAGTGGTAGAAGTCGTCGAGGGGCACCAGCCCCGCAAGCGAATCGGATGTTGATTCAGGCATGGCCGTGCCACCCTCCATCGGTGAATAGAACTTCGCCGGTTATGTAAGACGCTTTCTCGCTGAGCAGAAACGATATGACCTCGGCGATCTCGCCCGGCTCGGCCACCCGGCCCATCGGCACCCGGGCGTCCAGCCAGGCGGCCTGCTCCGGGTTGCCCAGCCGCTCGGCGGTCATGGGCGTGCGCACCGGCCCCGGCGCCACAGCGTTGACCCGCACCCCCAGCGGCGCCGCCTCCACCGCAGCCGCCCGAGTGAGCGCCGATACCGCTCCCTTGGAAGCTACATAGTGGGCCTGATCAGGCACCGCGATCTCGGCGTTCACTGAAGACAGGTTGACGATGGCTCCGGTGCTGCCAGGCTGGTGCTGGCGCAGGAACCCCCGGATGCCCAGCCACGTTCCGACCACGTTCACCCGCAAATGGCGTTCAAAATCATCCAACTCTGTGTCCACAATCGAGCTACGGGTGCGGATACCAGCACAGTTCACCAACCCGGCCAGCGGCCTTGCGTCGTTCAAGACCTGATCCCAGGCAACTTCGTCGGTTACGTCCAGTGAGATCACGTTGGCTGCAGCGGACACATCGGCAGCCACTACATCACATCCGCTCGCCGCCAACAGCCGGCAGGTCTCCGCACCGATTCCAGACGCGCCGCCGGTCACCAGCACCCGACCCGGCATCAGCGCTTAGTGGCCCAAATAGGACCGCACCAGATCGTGGGAGGCCCGAAGCTCCGAAGACGGTCCGCTGATGTCGTTGTTGCCGGTGCGCAGCACGTAGGTGCGGTCGGATACCTCCAGCACCCCGGCATTCTGCTCCACCAGCAAGAAAGTGGTGCCGCCTTCGTCTCGCAGGTCCACCACCAGTTCGAACAGCTGGTCCACCAGGTTGGGGGCCAAGCCGAACGACAGCTCGTCGATCATCAACAGCTTGGGCCGGGTGATCATGGCCCGGGCCAGCGCCAGCATCTGCTGCTGTCCGCCCGAAAGCGACGACGCCTGCTCGCCGATCTTCTCGGCCAGCGCGGGCAGCAGGTCGAAGAGCCGGTCGCGATCTCGCCGGATGGCAGCGGCACCGTCGGTGCGCAGCCCTAATCCCAGCTCAAGGTTCTCCTTCACCGACAGGTTCTGGAAGATGCCCCGCCCCTCGGGCAGGTGGCCGAGCCCTCGCATGGCCCGACGCTCGATGGCCAGGCTGCCCAGGTTCTCGCCGTTGAGCACCACCGAACCCGACCAGGTGTCTAGCACCCCGGAAATGGCCCGCAAAAGGGTTGTCTTGCCCGCCCCGTTGGCCCCCAGCACCGACACGATCTCGCCCTCTTCCACCGATAGCGAAACGCCGTGCAGAACTTCGAGGCGACCGTAGCCCGAAACCAGATCGTTGATCTCGAGCAGCATCAGGGCGACCCCTCCTGCTCAGGGCCGTCGTCTTCGGTCCATACTTCTTCTAGCGTGCTCTCTTCTTCGACGTGGTCGATGTGGTGGTGCTCCGACAGCGGCCCCTCCACCTCGTGGATTTCGCCGCCTTCCTCAGCCTCGAAACCGTGACCCAGATAGGCCTCGATGACCGCGGGATCAGTGGTCACGTGCTCGGGGCTGCCCTCAGAGATGATCTCACCAAAGTGAAGCACACTGATCTTGGGGCAAAGGCTGGTCACCAGTTGCAGGTCGTGCTCAATGATGATCACGCAGAGGTCGCGCTCGGCCTGGATCTGGCGCAATCCTCGTAACAGCACGGTCACGTCGTCGGCCCCCAGCCCAGCAGCAGGCTCGTCGAGCAGCACCACGGTTGGGTCGGCCACCAAGGCCCGAGCCACCTCCACCAGCTTCTGCGAGCCCAGCGACAGCGCTCCGGCCTCCTCATGGGCCACATCAGCCAATTCGAAGCGGTCGAGCATGCCCATGCAGATCCGCCGGGCCTCGGTCTCCTCCCGGCGCTGTTGGGGCAAGAGCAATAGCTCGGCCAAGTGCCCCCAGCGGAACAGGTGGTGACGCCCCAACAGGGTGTTTTCCATCACGGTGGCGTCGAGGATGAGCCGGGGAGCCTGGAACGTTCGCCCGATTCCCTCTTTCACCCGCTGGGTGCGGGACATGTGCAAAACATCCTCGCCGTGTAGGCGAACTGCGCCCTTGCTGCTGCGGACATAGCCGGAGATCACGTTGAACACCGTGGTCTTGCCCGCTCCGTTGGGCCCGATCAGCCCGTTGAAGCCGGGAGTGAATTGAAGGTCTACCCCTCGCAGCACATGGTTTCCGCCGAAGGCAACGTGCAGGTCGTCGACGGCCAGCGATGCGGCAGCATCTGTGGGTGTGCCCGGAACAGCTGTATCGACGACGCTCATAGCGAGAAGTCCATTAGCGACTCCAGTCTTCGCTGGAGGTCTTTGGCCCATCGACTGTCACGGATTCGCTTTGGTAAAGCGGCAAACCCGTTGGGAAGGATTAGCACGGCCAGCATGAGAGTGATGCCCAATATCAAGAACAGCAGCTTCTGAGTGTCTTGCAGCTTTTGACGCAGGAAAACAAAGAACAGTGCGCCGATCAACGGCCCCCACTTGTGACTCAGCCCTCCCACGATCAACACCACGAGCAAGAACACCAACATCCGGGTTCGAAACGCCGACGGGTTGGCAAACGAGCTGTTCTGAGCCCACATGGCCCCGGCCAGCGCAGCGGCGAATGCAGAGATCCCAAAGGCCAGCAACTTGTAGTAGGTGGAGGAGATACCCAATGGCCCGGTAGCAATGTCGATGTCTCGCACCGCTTTCAACGTCCGGCCGAGCCTGCGGTTGGTGAGCACGATGTAAGCGACCATCGTTATGAACAGTGCCCCCAACGACAGCATGTAAACGCTGAGAATACGGTCGAGTCCCGGGACTCCGAATTGCGGCACCTGCTTTCCGGTGCCTCCGTTGGTCTTCAGGCCGTCCCACACCTTCTCGTCTAGACGGATGATGGTTACGATCAGCTCTCCCAAGGCCAGGGTGGCGATGGCCAAAAAGAACCCTTTGAGCCGCGCCGCGGGAAAGCCCACAAGGAAGCCGATGATGGCGGCGGCGATGCAGACAACCGGCAGGGCCACGAAGAAAGGCCAGTCGTATCCGGCCAGTGCTTCCCGGGCATCGCTCGGCGCCGATAGCACCGCAGTGCCATAGGCCCCCAGGGCAAATAGACCGGCCACAGCCAAGCCCAGGGTTCCCGAATATCCCACCAGAAGGTTGAATCCCACTGCGGCGACTGCGAATGCGAAAACGAAGGCCAGGTTGCCCCGACCGAAGTTGTTGCTGCTGTCGAAAATGTCGGTCCAGCCCAAGATCGGCATCCAGGGCAAGAAGGCCAAGAAGAGGAAAACCGCGAAGGTGGTGACCCATTCGGGCACGACCTTCCTCAGAGAGCTCTTGGGGGCATAGAGCGAAGGCAGAGTCTGATCAGACATCAGCTACACCTCGCGGGTCCGGGCGGTACGGCTGAATCCTCCTGGTGCCACCAAGAGAACCACCACCACGACCAACAGCGCGATGGTGGGCTGCAAACTGGTGCTGATCTGTCCACCGGCCAGAGCCTCGCCCACCCCGATGAGAAGTCCTCCGGCGAAAGTGCCGCCCAACGAGGTGAACCCGCCGAGCACTGCGGCGATGAACCCCTTGAGGATCAGGCCCTCCGCGCTGCCCAGCTCCAGCACCGTGGAGCTGGTGTTGAGGATCATGGCCGCCCCGGCGACGAAAGTCCCGATTGCCCAGGCAATGAGCGATACCCGTCCGGCGTTGATGCCCAATAGCCGGGCGGTGTGGCCGTCCTCGGCGATGGCCCGCATCCGCACGCCCCACTTGGACCAGAAGAACAGTGCCATCCCAATGGCAATTGCGATGCCCACTGCGATGGTAACGACCTGATCCCAGCCGATTCTGGTGCTGCCCAAATCGAAGGTCTCTCCAGACCACGGGGCGTCAAAACGCTTGGGGGTGGATCCCCAGATGTTCTCGATCATGGACCCCAGGGCGAAGTTCAACCCGATAGTAAGCAAAAGCAGTGGGAAGTGGTCCACCTTGGAAAGCGGCTTCACCCAGTAGCGAATTATCAGGTAGGTGAGTGCGACGGTGAAGATGGCCAATATCGTCGCAACCCACAGCGGGAAGCCCT
The DNA here is from genome assembly GCF_965204015.1 of Candidatus Poriferisocius sp. GTDB lineage: Bacteria > Actinomycetota > Acidimicrobiia > Acidimicrobiales > Bin134 > Poriferisocius. Next base: position 1,653,491 of record NZ_OZ241965.1, read on the forward strand.
CATCAGTGATCGGGAACCAGTCGAAGAATGTGGGCAAGCCTTCTTTGTTGAGAAAGCGCACGCTGGCGTACCCCAGTCCAATGGCGGCACAGACGGCTAAAGGTTGATTGGATAACCCCGTCAATGGACGGACCAGCAGGAACTGGGTGACTGCCCCGAACACCGCGGCAAAGGCCAAGGCCAAAACGATGGCCAGCCAGAACGGCCACCCAACGCCCCCTTTGTCGGGGTCCGCTGACAAGAACCAGGCCATGAACGCGGCCACCAGCCCCATCTCGGCCATGGCGAAGTTGGGCACATCGGTGGACTTCATGATGACCACGATGGCCAAGCCGATAAGGGCGTAACTCGACCCGGACTCCAGTCCGGCCACGATCTGCTGGAGGAGTTGGTCCACCCGCTGTGCTCCTAGGATCAGATGGTCCGGGACCGGCACTCACCGGCCCCGGACCAGCTAGTGAATCAGCTCGCCGGCGGGAGGAAGTCCCGAACCTGAGTCCACGTCATGGTCTCAGCATCGTACTCTGCGATACCCGCACCCGAGGCACAGCCGTGGCCACCAGGCAGCGGCCCACAGGCCAGCACCGGCATCGCCGGAATCAAGATGGGATCGTCGGCCATTGCTTCGGCGGTGGCGTGGAAGTTCTCGTAGGAATAATCGCCGTCCAGCCGGTCCCACAGCTCGAAGAATGCCCGAGCTATGGAATAGGTCTGAAGGCTGAAGTTGGGGGCCAAGCTCCCTGCGCCGGGACCGTCGTAGGCCTCCCACATCGCAAGCCAGTGCTGCACGAAGTCCATGTCGGAATCGGGCAGAGCTCCCTGAAGGGCACCCAAGTAGCCGTCGGCCGCCTCGGGAACTGCCAGGCTGACCGTGGTCTGGCCACCAGCACCAGCCGAACCCTGGTCGGAACACATCAGCGGATCGAAACCAGCCTCATGGAACTGGTCCATCACCAAGCCGTTCTGGGTGCCGTCGAGCGCGGTGAGCACCGCATCGGCACCCGAATCGATGACCGATAGCACTGCCGGGGCCACTGCGTCGGAAAGCACCTCGACCTCTTCTTTGGCCACGATCTCCATGCCGTGGACCGGGGCCTGCATGTCGATGGCGTTGAAGGCCTCCTCGCCCAACTCGTTGTCCTGGCCGATGGCGGCCACCTTGGTGGCACCCTGCTCGGCGAAGTAGTCGATGCAGATGCGGCCCTGCTCGGTGCGGGTCGGGTTGGTGAGGTACACCTCTTGAATGTCCTGGTCGGCGGGCGACACCGGGCCCCACAGCGGGGTGCCTGCGGCCTCAATGTCGGGGTAGGTCGACGGGATGGCCTGCGAACCCGCAGTGCCCACAAAGCCCCACACGTTGTCTTGCTCGATCATCTTGCGGACGTTGGTAACCATCTGCTCGATCTCGAAGCGGTCGTCTTCCCAGACCAGCTCGAAGGTGCAGCCGTCGATGCCGCCATTGGCGTTGACCTCGTCGACAGCAATGATGATGCCGGCAATCAGGCCCTCACCAGCAACCGCAGCCCGGCCGGTAAACGGCTGGGAGCTACCGATGGTGATCACGCCGTTCTCCTTGTCCACGCCTCGCACATCGCCTTCAGTAGCCCAAGCGCAGCCGTCGGCCGGAGAAGGGGGCGCCTCGGTGGGCGCCGGAGCTTCGGTGGCTGCTGGAGCAGGCGCCTCAGTAGCTGCCGGAGCCGGCGCGGCATCGCCGTCGTCATCGTCGTTGCCGCACGCCGCGGCGACTAGGGCGAATGCAAAGAGCAGCGCCAGAACTTTCAAGAGCTTGGACATGGATTCCCCTCCATTTGGTTGGACGTGCACTGATCGGACGTACACAAGTTCGGCACCCTAACAGACATTTGTCTGTGACAAAATGCCGGAGATGGCAGAAATCACCGTGACCACGTTTGCCGAAGCCCGGGAGTGCTACCGCAACAAGAACCTCCGCCAGGCGCTGTACGACGCGGGCGAGGTGATCATGAGCGATGTGGTGGTGAACCTCCACGGCGATGAGCACCGGGACCGCCGCCGGCTGGAGAACCGCCTTTTCCGGCGGGACACGTTCATGCTGTACGAGCAGGAACTGTTCCCGCCCATCATCGAGTCGACGCTGGCCCCCCACTTGGCCGAGGGCAAAGCCGAGCTGGTCAAGCTCGGCCATCAGCTGATGATGAACCTGGCCGCGTTCACCGCCGGGGTGGATCGGCCCCAGGGCACCCCGGAGGAGACTTTTCGGCTCTACGACTACCTGACCACCTTCATCGAGGGCGCCACTTTGGCCCATTACACCGGCGACAGGGAGGCCAAGGTGGTCGAGATCGAGGCTGCCCTCGATGCGTTCGACGCCGAGTTCCTCACCCCCGGCATGGACCGGCGCCAGGCGCTGCTGGATCAGCTGGAGGCCGGAGAGATCGACGCCGACGACTTGCCCAAAGATGTGTTAATGGTGCTGATGCACAACCAAGACCGCCTAGAGCTGAGCCACCAGACCATCCGGCGTGAGATCGCCTTCTACATGCTGGCCGGGGCCCACACCTCAGCCACCGCCTTCAACCGGGTAGTACACAACATCTTCGGCTGGCTGGCCGACCACCCCGAAGACGAGCACCGGGTGCGCGAAGACCGGCTCTTCGTGCAGAAGTGCACCCACGAGACCATCCGCCTCCAGCCCTCCAGCCCCACCGGGATGCGCTGGGCCTTAGACGACATCGACTTGTCGAGCGGCGTACACATCGCCAAGGGAGACCGGGTGACCCTTGATCTCCTGTCGGTGAACCGGGATCAGTCGGTGTTCGGCGACGACGCGGCCGAGTTCAACCCCGACCGCACCATGCCCGAAGGAATCGCCCCCTGGGGGCTGAGCTTCGGCCAGGGCATGCACGCCTGCATCGGCCAAGACCTGGCCTCCGGGATCACGTTTGTGGACGGCGACGACGTGGACACCCACCTGTTCGGCCTAGTGCCAGCGGCAGTGCAAACCCTCTTCGACCACGGCTGCCGCCCCAACCCCGACGACCCGCCCGAGATGGACGCCTCCACCACCCGCCCCTACTTCGGCCGCTACCCGGTGCGGTTCACCACCCCTTGAGCAGCAGCAGGCCCCTTCTGGTTCATTCGGTGTTTGACGCCGAGTAATTCTTGGTGGAATTTGAAGCACGGTGGAAGGGCCGAAGATATGGCATATATGGTGTCATGTCGATAGTGGTATGCTAGTGGTGTGCGGACGATGATCATCCTGCCCGACCACCACCACGCTTCAGCCAAGCGCAAGGCCGCTCACGAGGGCATCTCGCTCTCGGAGTACATCCGCCGACTCGTGGCCAGCGACCTAGACCGGGACACTCCCGCGGTGGATCCCTCGACCATCTTCGGGATTTTCGACGGCGGTGGATCGAGGATCGCTGATGGAAAGCAGGCCATGATCAGCGAGGCGATTGACAAGCAGTTTGCCGCCAAGGGGATCTGACCAGTGGCCCCGGTCTTCGTGGACACCAGCGTTTGGTACGCCGCGGCCGATGCCGGCGATGCCCACCGCGACGTCGCCCAGTCGCTGCTCGCCGAGCATGCGGGGACCCTTGTCACTAGCGACCTCGTACTGGGTGAGCTGTGGAACCTCATCACCGCTCGCTCGAACCACGCCCTTGCCAATCGCGTGATCAACGCGATCGCGGCGGGCATCGCCCAGATCGAATGCACGACGCGCGCAGACTTCGAAGCGGCCCAAACGGTGCAGGCCGATTACCCCGACCAAGCGTTCTCCCTGACCGACCGCACCAGCTGGGCGCTCATGGAGCGCCTGGCCATCACCCAAGCACTCGCCTTCGACACCGACTTTCGCGTCTACCGCTACGGCCCCCGCAAAACCCAAGCCTTCGCAGTCCACCCCTGACAGTCGACGTTTCCCTCTTATAGGCCCAGTACGGCTCGAATCCCATCGTCGATGGCGTCGACAAGGGCAGCGGGCAGCTGCCCCACGCGCTCAGTCAGCCACGACCGGTCTACCAACTCCAGCCCAAGTGGCACGGCGACGGAGTCCTGTGGCAGACCCGTGGCCGATGAAGTGAGCAGCACATTGCCGGCGAGGCCCGCCCTTTCGAGGTTCGAGGTCAACGGCACAACATGCGTCTGCCAGATATCAACGCCGAGAACATCGTCGGATGACACAACGACACACGCTCGTCGCTTATCGAGATCGGCCCAATACACCGCGCCGCGCGCTACCACGGCGCCGAGCGCTCCATCCGCTCGCCGACCGCCAGCGCGTCCTGCTCGCTCAAGCGCTCCCCAGCCGCCAACGCGGCATCTGCCACGAGCTGCTGTGCGAATGTCAGAGTCGAGCTAGCCGAGTGGCGCCGAAGCTGGTCAGTCACCCACCTTGAGAACGGCACGTCAAGACCGTCGATGATGGGCACAACGTCATCTGGCACGCTGATCGTTTTGTTGGGCATGTACGTATTATACGTACATAATCATTGCCCGCAACCCCCAGCCCATCGCTTGGCGGCGGCCTCGATCTCGCCCCGGAACACACCCTGCGTGCCCCCTGCCCAATCTGGTACGCCGAGGCTGACGCCAGCTTCGAAACCGCCCAGCCCTACCTCGGCCGCTACTCGGTGCCGAACTTGGTCCAGAACTTCGGCCTGAAGACCTCCAGCGCCATCATGGACGACACTCCGAGGATGACCGGCCCGGCGAACACGATGAACCAGAGGCCGAAACCGACCCTGACGTGGTCAGGCTCGACGTCACTCGCGAGCGTGCTGACAAAAACCGCACTGTAAATGGCGATGCCCGTGATGGCCAGGCCGCACAGAGGCGCCACGGCTGCCGCCCATTTCAGTCCCATGTGCCTGAACACCAGCACACCGCCGATTGCCAGCAACCCGAGGAAGAACACGGCTATGCCCTCGACCAGGTTCACGCCGAATATGCTGTACACGGTCACCGTGTACGTTCTCAGACCGGCTACCTCGCTTTGCGTGAGGGCCAGCTCGTTTCTTGCGAACCGCACCCAGTCGAACAATATGCTGAGCATGACCAGCACAGACACGCAGAGCGTCGTGCGGCGCATCAGCTTGAAAATGTCCTCTTCTACCCCTATGTCGCCATTGTAGGGCTGACCTCTTCCCCGTCGGGAGTCTCGCACACCCCCTCGTGGTCGGCGCGAGCTACCAGATGGCGACCGGGTCGGTGCGCTGGTGATTGCGCATGCGACCGTCTTTGGTGACGAGCTGCCAGCCTGACTCGACAGCAGTGGCGTAGATGAGCCGGTCGGCCGGGTCGCCGGGCAAAGACCGCAACGTCGTCAACTGGATTCCCAGGCTTCCCCGGTGGAGAACAACAGCTCGTCGTCGGCCGCGCTGACCGCAATGCCGGCAAACCGGCCCCGCAGCGCAGCAGGGCCGACGGCGGGAACAAGCCGAGCCACCGTGCGCCCGTGCTTGGTGATCTCAATCTCGTCGCCCCCCGCCACATCATTGAGCAGCGACAAAAGCTGGCTCTTCGCCTGCGTCGCGGTCACCTGCCGATTCATCTTGACCTCTATACCAGCCACTTCGCCAAAACAACTCAATCCATTTGTCAACCCGGTGACGAATGAATGAAAACCATCAAGGCCGGTTACACAAAGACCGACAGTCCCGCTACTCGATCAAGTCGCTGGTCAAAGAACTCGCCGCCCAGTTGGCCACCTTCTCGCCGGAGATGGGGGCCCGGGTGGGCCAGGGGCGGTCCAGATCGACGAGTTCGCCCCGGCTGATCACGTGGCGGATGTTGGCCCGGTCGGCCAGCACGGTGACATCGGTGGCCGGGTCGCCATCTACCACCAACACGTCGGCGGCCATTCCGGGGGCCAGGGTGCCCACCTCGCCCTCCATGCGCAGGGCGATGGCCCCGTTGGCGGTGGCGCAGGCGATGGCCTGAAGCGGGCTCAGCCCCACCGACTCCACCAGCACCTCCATCTCCCGGGCGTGCCAGTGGCCGTAGGGGGTGAGGGCGAATCCCGACTCCGAGCCGCACAGCAGCGGCACCCCGGCGTCGTGGGCCTTGGCCATCATCTTGGCGGTGGCCTCGATCTCGCCCCGGAACACGTCTTGCATACCGGCCCCGGCGCCCACGAGGTGGCCGTAGTCGGCCAGGTTGGCCAAGAAGGTGAAGGTGGGCATGAGGGCGGCCCCGGCGTTGATCACCGCTTCGAGGCCGGCCTCGTCCATGAACGAGGCGTGCAGAATGAGGTCCACCCCGGCCTCGGCGCAGGCTTGGGTGCTGCCGGCCGAGCGGGCGTGGGCCATGACCGGGGTCTCCAGCTCATGGGCGGTGTCGCACACCGCCTTCAGCTCTTCGGGCTTCCAGGCCAACAGCTCGCCCTTGTGGCGGGGGATGGACCCGGTGGCGTGGATCTTGATCCAGTCGGCGCCGTACTTGATGTGGCGGCGAGTCATCTGGATCATCTCGTCGACGGTGGTCACCACTTGGGCGTAGCCCACCACCCCGGTGTCGGGGATGAGCCGCCCGGCGGTGCCGCCCACTGCGGTGACCAGGGCCTGCACGCCGGTGGCCATGCGGGGGCCCTCCACCACACCGGCATCGACGGCGTCGCGCAACGACGGCCCCATGGAGAACAGCGTGTCGGGGTCGCAGAAGCCGGTCACCCCGGCCATGAGCAGCTTCTGGAGATTCTGGGCGGCGATGAGCGCGGCCAGGGTGTGGTCGCGGTGGAAGAACAGCTCGTCGTTGGACTGGACGTCGTCGAAGGTGCAGTGGACGTGGGCGTCGATCAGACCGGGCATGACGGTGCAGCCGCTGGCATCGATGACGGTGATGCCGGGCTGATCGGCCCCTGCATCGGGGCCGACGGCGGCGATTCGATCGCCCTCCATCAGTACCGCGGTGTTGGGCTGGGGCGGGGCACCGGTGCCGTCGATCACCGTGCCGCCGGTGATCGCGATGGGCGTCGGCTCAGGCATCGGGCTCAGTCCTTCTCAATCCTCCAGCAGAGCCGCGGCGGCGTCCTTGACGGACATGCCCACCTCGACGCCTCGGTCGCGGGCCGGCTGGTTGCACGCGCTGATGATCCCCTCATCGTACGCCTTGAAAGCGTCACCCACGGGGGCACTCCACGCATCGCAGCACGCTCCGGCCAGCCCATGGGCCTCGGTGATGGCCAAACCAGCGATGCCGGCGTCGTTCTTGCTGCGGCCCCCGTCGGAGCAGATGAAGCCGTGGGGGCTCACCTCCAGCAGGAAATCCGCCCCGCTGCGCCCGGTGTGGCCCGCGGTGACCAGCACGTTGCGGGAATCCTCGGGCAGGGCGAACACAATGGAGTCGGTGACCACGAGCTGTCGCCCGCTGTCGGACGTGGCCTTGACCTCCCGGCGGATCTTGGTGCCCTCGTCCACCTCGCCCGGGTCGTTGTTCAACAGCAGCTTGGCCGCCTCCGACACCGACATTCCCTCGACAATTCCGCACCGCTCGGCATAGATATTGAGCCGGGAGATGACCCCGGTCTCATACAGGTCGAGCCCGTTGCCCAACTCGGCGCTCATCCCGTCGGCCGTGGCCGCGGGGATGCCGAGGGCCTCCAAGAACCACAGCCCGGAGATGCCCGCACCGTCCTTGCCGATGCAGCCGTCGTGGCCGATGACCCCTTTGGGCCGGTGGGGGGCCATCAGCCGGGCGGGCAGCACGCCGAGATACGAAGACGGCACCACCACATCGGTGTCCCGGTTGCGGGCGTCCACATACCGGGCCGAGTCCATGGTGACGATCCGGCGGTCGCCGTCGGTGTAGACCACCTCTTGGGGGTGGTCTTCCTCGTTGGCCAGCAATGGGGCTTCTTCAGGCACGGCTCGACGCTACTCCTTGCTTGCTTGGTTGATTTCCCTACAGACCGGTGCGGCCGGCTTCTCGGATCATGGGGGCGTAGTCGGCGAAGCCGGGGGCGTCGGGGCGGGCCCCGGTGGTGAATCCGGCGTCGGTGGCCAGGGTGTGGCCGCTGGTGTAGCCCGACTCGTCGGAGGCCAGCCACAGGGCGGCGTTGGCCACGTCGGTGGCCAGGCCGGGGCGATCGATCAGCGGGGAACTGGCGGTGAGCTCGGCCAGCGCGCCGTCCATGTTGGTGTGGTCGCCGGTGTGGGCGAAGGCCACCATCGGGGTGGCCATCGACGCCGGGGCGATGCAGTTCACCCGGATGCCGAAGCGGCACAGCTCGGCAGCGGCGTTCTTGGTCAGTCCGACTACGGCGTGCTTGGCCGCGGCGTAGGCGTGGGGACCGAGGCCGCCCATCACCCCGGCGGTGCTCGACATGGAGATGATCGAGCCCGTCATCCGGGGCTTCATAACCCGGGCGGCGTGCTTGACGCCGTAGAACACCCCGTGGAGAAGGACATCGATGCTGGCGTGCCACTCGTCGGCCGGGGTGGTGTCGACGGGCCCGACCGCGCCGACGATGCCGGCGTTGTTGTACATCACGTCGAGCTGGCCGAACTCGGCCACCGCGGCGTCCACCAGGCCGGCGACGTCGTCTTCGGCGGTCACATCGCAGTGGACGTAGATTGCGGCACCGCCGAGAGACTCAGCCAGTTCCCGGCCCGCGTCGTCTTGGATATCGCCGATGGCTACCTTGGCGCCCTCCTCGGCGAATCGCTCAGCCGCGGCCCGGCCGATACCGCTGGACGCCCCCGTGATGGCCGCCACCCGTCCGTCAAGTCGTCCGCTCATCGTTGCCTCCTGTGAATTGACTGCGCCCGGCACCGTAACCTGAGCGACCTATGGAAACCAGATCAGAAGACGCCCAAACCCTCGACGTGGATCGAATCCAAGACCTCTTGGACCGCGACGCCATCCGCCACATCCAGATCCGCTACGCCTGGAGCCTCGACAACCACAACTGGGAGGCGCTCAAAGAGGTCTTCTTGCCCGACGCGGTGGCCGACTACCGGGGTGAGCGGTTCGAGGGGCTCGAGGCCATCGTGGCCAAGTGCGCTTCGTCGCTGGAGCCGGCCGACGCCAGCCAGCACCTCAACGGCTGCCACTGGGCTCAGATCGATGGCGACAAGGCCATTGCCGGCTGCTACTTCATCGCCACCAAGTACATCGCGGATGTCCCCGGAGGCGACACCTTCATCGTGGGCGGCAAGTACATCGACGAGATGGTCCGCACCCCCGACGGCTGGCGCATCGCCCACCGCCTCCTAGAGCAGACCTTCCTCGACGGCAACCCCGAAGTAGAAACCATCTCCCAAGCCCGCTGGGCGGCCCGCCAACAAGAAGGTGGCTAGCAGTCAGAGCCGGAGTAAGCGGGTGGCGTTGGCGTTGAGGGTGTCGGCTAGGTGGGTGACGTCGGGGCCGGTGCCTCGGTCCCAGCCGCCGAAGTTGGTGCCGTAGACCAAGCGGTCGGTGCCGTATTGCTCCAGGGCCAGGGTGAGTTCGGCGTCGCCGGTGATGTGGCAGTCGAACCACAGCCGGCTGAGGGCCCGGTCGAAGGCGCCGGGCTCTTTGATCCACTCGGGGGAAGCGGGGCGGCGCTCGGCCAGCTTGCGGAGCTTGGACAGGATGACCGGGGTGGTGCCGCCGCCGTGGGACAGGCACAGGTCGAGGTCGGGGTGGCGCTCGGTGACCCCGCCGAACACCAGAGTGGCCACCGCTACCGTCTCCTCGTAGGAGTACTCCAGCACCAAATCGAGGTCCCAGCGGCGCAGCCGGGGGTCGAGTAGAGGACCGTCGATGCCCGACTGGGTGGGGTGCAAGAAGTGGGGAACGTTGAGGTCGACACACAGCGACCAGAGCTGGTCTAGGGCCGGGTCATCCAAAGGGGTGCCGAAGTCGGTGCCGGTGTAGCCGGCCAGCAAGCCCAGCTCCCCCACCGCCCTTTGAAGCTCCGTGCAGGCCGCGTCGACGTCCTGCATGGGCAGCGCAGCCAATCCGACGAAGCGGTCGGGGTGCAGGGCCACCGCGGCGGCCAGGTCGTCGTTGTGGCGACGGCAGAAGTCGATGGCCAGTTGCGGCTCGATGAAGTGGAGGTAGGTGAGCGGGTTGGGCGACAGGGCCTGCACCGAGATGCCCTGGGCGTCCATGGCCTCTAGGCGCATGTCCAGCTCGATGAACAGCGATCCCCGGTAGGCCACTCCGTCGAGCTGGTATCCGCCCACCCGGAACCAGGGGGTGCCGTCGTCGTGGGCGCCGATCTCGGGGCCGCATGGCCCGGCCGCTCCCATCGTGCCCTCCAACACGATGTGGGCGTGGACGTCGATGAGACCTGTCATGCTGCCTGGTTTGCGTCGGTCCGCCGGGATGCGGATGATCCCATCAACGGCCTTCCATGATCCCGTCGGCGCCAGGCAACCAGGAGGCCACGCCGGAGATGGGAATGGCGCACACCACAGCCTCGGTTATCTCGGCCTCGGTGGCCCCGGCGTTGCGGGCGCCGTTGCAGTGGATGTTCACAAACCGGCTGGAGAACTCGGCCGCATTGATGGTGCACAGCAAGAGCTCCACGTGCTTGGCGTCGAGCTTGTTCTCGGCCAGCGACCATTGCCGCATAAGCACATAGCCCTCCAAGGCCCGGGGGGCGTTGTCGGCCATCACCTCGATGTAGTCGGGCACGAAGCCGAAATAGCTCTGGAAATAGTCGAGCGCGGCCTGGCGGTCGAGGGAGAAATCGGGGATCGGCTCGGTGGACTGGTCAGCGGGGATGTCAAACGCCTCGTCGACGGCCCGGGCAAAGGCGTTGTAGGTGGCCTCACCCCGGGAGATGAGCACGGCCAGCGAGGCGCCTCGGGCGTCGCCCAAGGTGAGCCCCAACTCGCGGGATCGGGTCAGCTCGCGAAGGGCCAGTTCAGGCTGGACCCTCACCGACGCCGCACACGCCATGTACAGCGCCTTGGCCCACGCCGGGCAAGCGCCGTCGCGGTCGGTCACATCGCGAATGCGGGCGTAGCCCTCGGCAAATTTTGGGGAGATGGCGGCCAACTCGCCGCTTGAGAGCGCGGGGCTGCCCAGATCGCTGTGGACCGCGTTGTTGGACGTGGCTTGCATGGTCATGGATTGCTACCTCCGTATGCGTTGTGAAACTTACAAGGCGAGCGTCGGGCAGGTCAGAGTTTGGACACCTCGCCACCGTCGATCACGAAGCACGACCCGGTGACGAACCCGGACGCCTCCGATGCCAGGTAACACACCAGCGGTCCGAGCTCATCGGGCTGGCCCATGCGACGGGCCGGGATCTTGCGCAGCCGGGCGGCCAGGGTGTCGGGATCGCCCAGAACCGCAGCTTGGGCATCGGTTTCGAACGCACCGGGGGCGATCACATTGACCCTGATGTTGTAGCGGGCCCACTCCCCGGCCAGGGCCTCGGTGAGCCGCAGCAGCCCGCCCTTGGACGCCGAATAGGCCGCCAGCGTCGGCTTGCCCTTGAGCGCCGAGGTGGAGGCCACGTTGACGACCGAGCCGGGTTGTCCGGCATCGATCCAGTAAGAGGCGGCCCGCCGGGCCAGCGCCGCCGGGGCGGCCAGGTTCACCGCCAGCACCTCGTCGAACACGTCGTCGGGCTGGTCGACAAACTTGGCTGCCGGGGCAATGCCCGCGTTGTTGACCACCGAGTCGAGGCGGCCGAACCGCGCTATGGCCTCGTCCACCAGGTCGGCAACTGCGGCCCGGTCCCGCATGTCGCATGGCACCGCGGCCACGCTGTCGCCCAACTCTTCGGCCAGCGCGGCCAGTGCGTCGGCCGAGCGGGCCGCGGCCACTACTCGGGCGCCCTCGGCCACCATGGCTCGCACCGCGGCCTCCCCCAGCCCCCGGCTGGCTCCGGTCACCACAGTCACATGGCCGTCCAAGCCCCAGTCCACCGCCATCCCCCTACTCCTCGTCCGCCTGGTCGGCCACCTCGTCGCACAGCCGGGTGGCAATGCCCAGCCGTAGCACCTCAGAGGCGCCCTCGTAGATGCGCATGGGTCGAGCTTGGCGGAAGTAGCGCTCGATGTCGGAACCCCGAATGAGCCCCCATCGGCCCATCACCTGCACACAGCGGTCCACCACCCGACTGGCGGCCTCGGTGGCGGCCAGCTTGGCCAGCGACGACCGGTCAAGATGGGCCGACGGATCCTCCCGGGCGGCCTCGGCGGTGGCGTAGGCCAACAGCCGGGTGGCCTCCAGCTCGGCCCAAGAATCGGCCAGCAGCCCCGCCACCGGCCCCAACCGCACCAGCGGACGGCCGAACTGCTCGCGGTTAGCGGCGTGGTTGGCGGCGCAGGACAAGGCCCCATCCATGAGCCCGACGGCGGCTCCGGCCACCGAGATGCGGAACACCGACAATGTGGCCAGCACATGGCGGAACCCGGCGCCGGGCTCTCCCAAGCGGGCGGAGGCAGGCAGGCGCACCCGGTCGAAGGTCACCTCGCCCAGCACATGGGGGGCGATGATCTCCGGCGAGGGCTCGATCGACACACCGGGGGCGTCCGCAGGCACCAGCACCAGCGAGAACCGGTTCTCCTCCTTTGCCATGGTGGTGTAGAAGCCAGCCGCTCCCCCGTTGGAGATGAACGACTTGGTTCCGTTCAACTCCACCTCGTCGCCGTGGTCGGTCAAGGTAGTTTCGATCCCTCGGAGGTCCGATCCCGCCACCGGCTCGGTAAGGGCCAGAGCGGCCAGCACTTCGGCCCGGGCCACTCGGGGCAGCCACTCTTCCCGCTGCTCGTCGGTACCGGCCACCGCGATGGCGTAGCTGCCGATGCCCTGGAGCGCGAACAGCGAATCCAAATGCGACGAGGCCCGCATCAGCGCCTCCCGAGCCACGCACACCGCCAGCGGATCTACTTTCTCGTGGCGGCCGCCATGGGCCGCGGGCACCATCAGCGAACTCAGGTCGCTGGCCCGCAGCACATCCAAAGTGGGTTGGTGGACGTGGCTGCACTCATCGGCCTCCGCGGCGAACGCCTCCACTTGGCGGGCCACCGCCCGGGCCTCCTGCTGGATGGCCAGGATGTCAGGGGCAAGCTCGAACGCCATACGATGCTGGACAGTATGCGGTACGGGGAAAGGACACCACCGTGAGCGACATCATCGTTGAGCGAAACGACCGAGTCGTCTGGCTGCGGCTGAACCGGCCCGAGCGGCTGAACTCCTACGACCGCAACACCATCGACGAGATCATCGCCGCCTTCCGGGAGCATGTCGACGCCGGAGTAGTGGTGATCACCGGACAGGGCCGGGCGTTCTGCGCCGGGGGCTACCTGGCCAATTTGGCCGAGGCGAACTTCTACGAGCTGCGGTCGATGTTCTACGGGTCGCTGGAGCTATTCGACGCCATCCGCAATGCGCCCATGCCGGTGATCGCCGCGGTGAACGGCCCTGCGTTCGGGGGCGGCAACGAGTTGGTGGTGGCGTGCGACTTCGCCATTGCCGCAGAATCGGCCGAGCTGGGCCAGACCGGGGTGAAGGTGGGCAGCGCCCCGGTGCTGGGGGGCACCAACCTGCTGGCCATGACCATCGGGGAGAAGCGGGCCAAGGAAGTGGCCTTCTTATGCCGCAAATACACCGCCGAGCAGGCCTGCGAGATGGGGTGGATCAACGCGGTGGTGCCCGACGACGAGCTGGAAAGCGAGGTGGGGCGCTGGTGCGAGGAGCTGTTGAAGATGAGCCCTCGCTATCTGGAGGCGGCCAAGATCAGCTCTAACGTGTACTGGAATCAGTTGCGCGACAACATGGCCTCGGGACTGGGGATGTTGGCCCAGGCCATCGGGTCGCCCGACATGATCGAGGGGGCCACAGCCTTCATGGAGAAGCGCCGTCCGGAGTTCCCTCCGAGAACCGCCCGATGAGCACGGAGACCGAAAAGCAGACCGAGGTGCTGGCCTCGGCCCGAGGCCGGGTGATGTGCATGGACTCGGCCTACGACGTGGAGGAGGCCAACCGGGATCGGGATGTGTGCGTCAACTCGTCGTACTGCGGGGTGCTGCCCGCCCGGTTCATCGCCGAACACCGGCCCCGGGCGGCTATCGGCATGGACTGCGGCGTGGGGCCGGAAGGCTCGGCCATCGCCGGGCTGTGGTACCTGGAGGCCCTGGGCATTCCTGCCGCGGTGGCCGACGTGATGACCGCCCACCTGGGCGACGGGGTGCATCTCTATGAGCACGGAGTGGTCAGCTTCGTCAACCAGCTGGCCCTGGACTGCGGGGTGAGCGCGGGAATGACCGTGCGAGACGCCTCCGTGGCGCTGCTGACTAATGACCCGGTGGCCGCCACGGCATCGGAGATCACCAACCGCACGGTGATGGAGACCGCTCCCGACGGGCGCTGCGTGGTGGCGGCCGACTCCATCGCCTTTGGCACCAGCGAGGACACCGACCGCAACGTGCTGGTCACCGCCGGCCACACCGGCCGCTCAGCGGTGCCCTACCTGCGCCGCTGCCGCCCGTTCGGATTCATCTGCTCCGACGGCGGACGGGGCATGGACGACTCCGGCATGGCCGGGCTCATGATCGTGGAGGCAGACGGCCTAGCTGGCGCCACCGTCGATGCCCGCCGAGCCCGCATGGGCAGCGGCCTGTCTCACTACCACGACGGCATCATCTCTGCCGCCAACTCTCTGGCCACCGCCGCCGGCGTCGAGATCGGCATGCCCTGCCCCCTGGCCGCCAGCCTGCTCTTGAATCGAACTGTGACCTAGCATGACGAGCCGGTGACCATCGACTTGCTAGCAACACCCCGATGACCGTCCTGGCCGCGACTGACCTTCTGGCGCAGTCGTCAGACGACGCCATCATCGACGAGGCCCTGACCGTGTCCGACTGGATACAGGCCGGGATCATCGTGGCAGCCTCAATCGTGGTGTCGGTGCTAGTCGCCCGCCTGGTGCGAAGAGTGCTGATCCACGTGGTGGGACCGGGCTTCGCGGCAATCGTGACCGCACGGCTGGTCGGCTATCTCCTTTTCCTGATCGGTCTGTTCTACGCGCTCACCAGCCTGGGGGTGCAGGTCGGACCCCTGATCGGCGCCATCGGGCTGGGCGGCTTGGTTCTGGCGCTGGCCTTGCAGAAGCTGGTGGAGAACTTCTTCTCCGGGTTGATCCTTCAGGCCCGCCGGCCCTTCAGAGTGGGCGATACGGTGCTGCTCGGAGACCATCTGGGCGTCGCCACCGACATCGACTCCCGCACCACCGTGCTGCGCGGCCTCGACGGATCGGCGGTGCGGGTTCCCAACAGCGAGGTGGCCGCGGGGCCCATCGTCAATCTCACCAACGAGCCTCTGCGACGCAGCGAATTAGAGGTGGGCGTGGCCTATGACACCAACCTGCAAGCAGCCACGCAGTGCCTGACCGAGGCACTCGAACAGGTAGAGCGGGTAAGCGCTGAGCCGCCCGCACAGGCGCTGCTGACCCGCTTCGGGTCGTCCAGTATCGACTTCACCCTGTACTACTGGCACAAGAGCGACGTTCCGACCGAGTTGGCCGCCCGCCACGACGTAATCCTGTCGGTCCACCAGAGCTTCGCCGCTGCGGGGATAACCATCGCCTTCCCGCAGGTGGTGGTGTGGTCGGGCCACGGCGAAGACGACCAGCCCTACCAGGGCCGCGCCGGAATTATCACGGCGGGCCCGACACCGGGCACCCAGTCCAACATGCCCCCCGCCCTGGTCCGCCAACTCTCCCGATGGCGGGTCCGCTCCGGCATCCTGCGCCGCTTCAACCCCGGCGAATAGCCCGGCCCAGGCCACAAACAATGCTGGTAGTGACCGATCTAGATCGAACGCTCTGGGGCTTGGACTGCGTCGCACCGACGGCCCACTTGGAGGCGCTGGCCGAGCTCCAGGCGTCAGGACATGTCGTGCTGGCGGCAACCGGTCGTCGGCTGCGGAACATCGCCCGCCTGTTCGACTTGAACGGACTCCTATTGCCTGCGGTGGCACTCGACGGATCGATCGGCATGGACTTCACCACCATGGAGCGCTTTCACCGCATCGCCTTCCACCCTGCTGCCCTTTGGGAACTGCTGGACACTCTCGACACCCACGGCATCCGCCCCTGTCTCTATATCGACGACCACGCCGAGCCCGGCGGCGATCTGGTGCTCCCTGAGAACCCCACCAGCGAACCCACCCACCTGGAGTTCCAAGAAGAAGACATCAACCACGCCCTCAGCCCCAAAGACGTGGAGTCCGACGTGCTAGAGCTGGTGTTGACCGGCCTCCCCTCAGACCTCGCTCACCTGGCGGCCAAGGAGGTCCATTCAAGGTCGCTAGGAGTCGCCCGCGTCGACGAACCCGACCCCCTCTACGGAGGAAGCCGCCTGACAGTGTCACCCCCCGGGGTGTCCAAAGTGAGCGGAGTCGAGGCCTTCTGCAAATGGCAAGGCCACGAGTTCGACTTCGCCGCCATCGGCGACGGCATAAACGACCTAGAACTCCTAGAAGCCGCCTCCATCAGCATCGCCATCGCCGGCAGCCACGCCAGCCAAGCCACCACCCCCCACCACACCATCCCACCCCCCGAAAAATCAGGCTGGTCAGCCGTGCCTCCGCTCGTCAATTCTTGGCGACACAACTCCTAGTTTGCGGCGCATAAGTGTCACCGCTCCAGGGTAGAGTTGTGGCCGTGGCAACACCCCCGTTGCGCTATCCCAATGCAGTTCCGGCTGAAGACGTCTACCGGGCTTTTGGCGATGAACCAACGGCTACCCGGTTCTTGGAACAGGCTCGGTGGCCCGGTGGGCCGGCATGTCCCCGGTGTGGGGCTGAGGCGAAGAGCCGATTTCCTGATGCCACCGGTAGAAGATGGTGCGGCCGATGTCGGCGGCGATACAGCGTGCGCACGGCCACGGTCCTGGCCAACGGACACGCTCCCCTGCGAGGGTGGGCAGTGGGAGCAGTTCTCACCGCAAACGGCCCGTTCACGGCCAAGCCGGGGATGCTGAGCAGGCTGGACGGAGTTTCTCCAGGGGCGGCACGAACGATTGCCGACGGCCTTCGCTCAGTGTGCGGAAGCCGGGTCAGCCCATATGACCAGCCCGAGCAGCTCGCGGCCCGGATCACCCGGGCGAACGGCCAGGACAGCGAGGTGGGATCCGACCAACCCACCGGGGGGCCTGAGTTGAACTGGCTGCACAAATCGTCCAATCGCATAGGCACAGTTCCAAGCAATGCCGAACGCTGGCTTACGCCCCCTGCTCCATCCGAGAAATTGTCGGCATCGCTGCCGCCCCATCCCCGCCCCGACATCACCGAGGCAGAGGTGTTGGCTTTGACCGTGCTGCGCTCCTATCTGGGGGGTGCCGATTCGGCGGTGGTCGGCGATACCGCGGGAATCGCCCGTCGCAGTGCGCAACGGGCGCTTCGAGGCTTGGAAGCCGACGGGTACGTCGACTCCGCATTCGTCGAGGTGCCCTGGAAGCACCGAACCCGGCGGATACTGAGATGGAAGCTGGCCCAGGGCGGCCAACTCGACGACCTGCGCCCCTATCTGCCGATGATGCGCTGGGCTCGGCGCGCCCGGTGCCCCGAGACGCTGCCCCCTGATCTCTGGCACCTGTTCTGGTCAGGCCTCGACCCTGCTGATATCCGGCTGCCCCGCGATGCTCTGCTGGTGGCCAACCGGCTGCTCAACGGAAGGCTGTTGGACTTCGACGCCCGCCGATGGGCGTTGCGCTGCCTGCCGCTCGACGCCCTCGTGGCGCAGACCGGCATTCCCGGATGCCCCAAGAGCGTCGAGTTGGCCGTCGCCGAACTCGTAGAACAGGAATCGGGCCAACCAAGCCGACCGGCGGAGCACTGGGTCTGATGAGCCAGATCGACGAATGGCGGGAGGTAATCGGCCAACGCCAGCGTGCTGTGTGGCCCAAGGCGGCGGCAGCTGCGGCCGATTGCGGAGGCGTGCTGGTTGGAGGCACCGCGGTGGCGATTCATCTGAGGCACCGCGTCAGCGAAGACATCGATATCTTGGCCCCCGGTCCGTTCGACACTGTGGGTGTGAGGTCGCAATTGGAGGAACGAGCCGATGAGTCCTTCACAATGATCGGGTTGAGCTCCCACGAGGTTCATGCCCTGGTCGACGGGGTGAGCGTGCACATATTCGAAGACCCCAACGCTGAATCCCGCACGGCCGCAGTAGAGGTGTTGCAGCGGGGACCGACGATTGACGAGATGCCGGTGGCATCCCTGCAAGACCTCCTAGCCCTCAAGCTCGATCTGATCCGCTGGAGGAGCACGCTGCGAGACCTGATCGACCTTGCCGCCATCGACCAGCTCAGCGGGCACCGCCTAGAGGATGGCCTGTTCTACTGGCTACAGAAATTCGGGGCCGAATGGGACAACGCCGCGCTCGACCAGCTCGTCTTCAGGCTGAGGTTCCCTTCCGCCAATGACGCCGACCCCCTCTTCGACGATTCCCGCGAGCAGATCATCACCTACCTCAAGAACCGAGCCCCCCAGATAGAACAATCCCTACACCAACGCCGCACAGCAGCCCACTAACAAACACCGCCCAAGCCGCCTGGAATCACCGAAACGAACAGTCCCGACTTCCCAACAGCACGAACAAGGGTTCGCCCAATTCATCATCCACGGCCCCGCTGCCGTCGAGAACAAGGTGGGCATGGTCCTGTGGTGCTTGGTCTGCGATGTAGCGGTCCTCGGCCGGCATCCATACATCAACCCACTTGCTTCTTGCCTCTTCGCCGTCTCGCTGAAGCCCTCGAGCCAATCGGACGGCACGAGGTGCATTGACCCAAATTCTCAGGTCATAGAAATCCCGCAGCATCTCATGAGTCGAGTACACGCCGTCAACGATGAGCGGCGTGCCACCAGGCCAGCTAACCCAATCACCGAGAATTTCGGTATCCCAGTTGAAGCGCTGAAATTGGATCTCTTCTCCCTGTGAATGAGGGACTAGAACCTGAGAGGCGAGTCGTGGAAGATCGAAGAGGCCACCAGCTACGGAACCCGACCAGCCCTCATCCGCCTCGGGCCGGTAGAAGTCATCGCCATTGACAAGAACCGCCCTAGGCAAAGCCTCCGCCAGCCCTGCGGCAAGCGTGCTCTTGCCCGAAGCCCCCGGCCCATCGATACCGACCCTGACTGCCGCCCCGAGACCATCAGCCACTCGAGCGATGTCAGCAATACCTAGGACAGATCCGATTTCGATCGACACCAACCCATTCTGCCCACCAATGGAGCTTCCTCTATCTGCCTTTTGATGACGAGTTGTCTGCGAGGAATGCGCTGAGGTGGTTGGTCAGGAGTTGGGGCTGGTCGATGGGGACGAGGGTTCGGCTGTCGTCGACCCAGACCAACTCTGCATTCTCGAAGTGCTGGGCCAGTCGCTCGGCGTGAGCGGGGGGCATGAGCTTGTCCTCTCGTGCCCAGACAACCAGCACCGGTCCGCCAAATGTGCGTTGCTCTTCGGCCCATTCGAGAAGCACCTTCTTCTTGGGCACGTTCCGGAGGTACTTGTCCAGGTCACGGCGAATCTTGCGGTCGTGGCGAAGGGGGTGGATCCAACTCGTGAACCGGTCGTTGGATACCCGCTTCTTGGTCATGTTCCCGAAGATGAACGGGAGGTGGCGGATCCATCGGGGCCGCAGCAACTGAGACGTCAAGAACGTGCCCCCCGGCAATGACGCATTGAGGCACAGCAGCCGTCCGGGCAGACCCGGCGGGTAGTTATCGAATGCCTCACAGGAGACCAACACCAGAGCCGCCACCCGATCCGATCCTCCCGGACTGACCACCAGCTGCGCTCCGCCCCAGTCGTTGCACACCAGCGTGACATCGCGCAGATCAAGCTCCACCAAGAACTCGGCCACCATCTTGGCCAACGACTCCAGATCAAGCTCGGCGTCATCGGGCATCGGCGTTCGATGAGCCCCGAACGGTAACTCCGGGACAATGCAGCGGTATCTGTCCCTTAAGCCTTCGACAACCTCTTCCCACAGGCTGCCGCTCATCAACACCCCATGGAGCAACACGACAACCGGCCCGTCCCCACCAGTGTCCGAGTACATCAACCCCGCAGCAGTCGGCCCCTCTAGCTGCCTCGGCGCTGCTGTCGCCATACACCCCCATGTCTACCCCTGCGCAGCTCCTTCGGCCAACCACCACGATGCCAAACGGAATAGTCGGTGAACTGACACGCTTCCCGGGTGACTACGTCTCTGAAGGCTTGACAATCAGGACCGACGTGTCGCCTCTCTGGCATTGGCGAAGATCACAGTTGCCTGGTCTTTGGCGAAGCGCGCCACGGCGACCAGGCTCACTTTGTCGCTGACCTTGTAGGCGAGAATGCCAGCGGTCACGCCGACCAAGAGCGCTACTCCGGCTGAGGCGCCCGCTGTGCCCGCCACTGCGATGGCGGCCAGGCTGGCCCCGGAAGTCGCCGCGCCCTTGAAGCTGCCGTCGATCATCTCGGCGAATTCGTCAGCGCTATTCGCCTTGTTGTAGGCCCGGGCCATGGCCACCACAGAGACCACCATCAGCAGGGGGTTGGCGCTGACTGCGGCCGACGTCCCGATAACCGAGGCGAGCCTGGCAAATTCTTCGGTGTCAGCGCGGTTCCACCGATAGATCACCGACACCACCCCGATCGCGCCGCCAAGGAGGTCGGCTGCGTCGTAGGTGTTCAGCTCGTAGAACCAGGCCTTGGGAATCCTGAACTTCGACTCCAACGCCGCAGCCACCGAATCGAACGTGGACTTGTCCCACGTCGCCAGCGGCAGGCCTCGGGGCGTGGACGCATCTCGCAGCAGCGCCTTGATCGTTCCCAACGCCTCCTGCACCACAGTGTCGTCAGCCGAAACCCCCCTGGCAGCCCGGACCGCCCCGGCAATGGTATGACCCCCATCAAACAGCCGGTGATAGCTGCCACCCAGCCCGGAGCGCAGCGCAGGATCCAGATAGTTGGCATCCATCGCCTTGTCGTAGACCGTCGGAGCCCCCTTGACCGCCGCAGCCACCAACCGGTTGAGATCCCCCGACAAATCACTAGCCACCAAAGCCTGCGCCGCCGACAGAACCCGCCCCGCACGCTCCTTCGTCCCATCAATCGCCGCCCGACCCCCAACCCGAACCCTCCAACCCATCACCATCCCCACCCCAGCAACCTTCGCCAACCCCCGCCGACCGCCAGCAGCCGCAGCATCCCTGACCTTCTTCATCAAAGACATAGATACCTGCCCATCGAGGTGACCGCCAACGGGGTGATACTCAATGGCCCCTCTCAACCAGCAGGATCTGCTCATGGCCCTCCAGAACTTGGCGCAACCGGGTGCGGGCTGCCCGCTGTGGATTGGCCGATTCAGTCCGCAGCGCCCCCGCCACCGTGTCCTTGCCCCGGTTAACGGCCAACTCCGGCTTCTCAACTGCGGTCATGCCAGTCCAGTGGTGTGGTTGATGGAAATTTACTGAAATAAAATAAAACAGTTGACAGGGCCGGGACCGCCGCTATGCTGGGAGTCATGGCCGAACCCGGAACCCCGCCGAGCGACAAAGCGGAAAATGGGTACCTGAACACGCATCCCATGGAATGACGGCAAAAGGTCGGGTGGTTCTCGACTCTTGGTCTGTAGTGGGAACGCTCCGGGGCCTAGAGCCCTCCGCAACAGAGGTTCGACGGCTCATGAGCCAGGAAGTGCCAGTCATGTGCGCCGTGAACTTCGCTGAGGTCTACAGCGTCGTGCTCATGACCAATGGAGTGGAATACGCCCGCGATGCTATCGGCTTCCTCCGGCCTCGGATTTCTCTTGAAATCCCTACCTATGAACGTGTTATGCAGGCCCTTCACCTCAAATCCACCTTCCACATGGCTCTAGGAGACGGCTTCGCAGTCGCCACGGCCCTAGCCCACGACGCTGAACTCTGGACAGGGGATGCCGAGTTGCTGTTCACTGGCTGCCCCTGGGAAGCCCGCGACCTGCGACCTCCGACGCCGGAAGGGCGGCCACCCACTCTCAAAGAGCGGAAAGACAAGATCGGACGCCGCGCCCGCGCGTCGGAACGTCGATCCGACGAACCAGAAATTGCCATCAACCGCCTGATTTATTTCTTGGAGAGCCACACACCGGACAAAGCTGTTTTCTCAGACCCCTTCGAACCTGCTGATTCAAGGGCCGGGCTATGACGGCGAGAAAACGAGTTGAAGTGGTTGAGCACCCCGATAGTCTCTTGGCCATGATCGAGGCGCTCGAAACTTCGACGGAAGCCGACGAGTCGAGGCCGACGGACACGGCCCGCGCCGCACGCAAACCGCGACTCGAAGACCTGCTCAGAGCATCTCCACACATAGACCTATTAGAGGTCCTTGAAGAGGAGAAGTACGGAACGGGGTGGGTACCCAAGCATGTCCATCCCGAATGATCCGGATGGCCTCTCTGAGCGGCCCTGATGATCACCTCATCGAACGGGCAGCGCGAGCAGGAGAAGACCTGCTTATCGCGCCTGTTCTTCGGAAGGTGCGCTCTACGAGGAACGCGCGAAGCCTCTCACTAGTGCGCCAACACCACCCAAAACCAACCGCCCCTACTTCAAACCCCCCTGGCAACAACCCCCCAACCCACCGCCCAGGCGCTAAGCCGAAGCACCTAAAGCGCTTAGTCAGCTAGCAGTGAACTCACCAAGCGGTTGAGGCTGACGCCGTTCTCCGCAGCGCGGATCACCAGACCCCGATGGGTCTCGGGTGGGATGCGCACCACGAACTTGCCGCTGTACGCCCGATCTGCCAAGGGCTGGGGCGGCGTCTCGTTGTTAGCCAACATGTCAACCATGGCATCACGCACAAGCTCGCGGATTCCGGCAAATGCGTCTTCAGGCACCGGCGCCAACCAGCTCAACGACGGGAACTCCAGGCACAGACCCACATGCTCCTCGTCTTCAGCCGACCACGTCACGCGATACGTGTAGCGATCACTCATCGCCCGCCTCCAACTTCTCAATAGCCTTGAGAACTTCCCTCCCGACCCTCCACGTCCACGATCTGATGATACTAATAACAGTATCACTAGAGTCAAGGGCAATTGGCCGAGTGAAGACGATCAATCAGTGCCGCTAAGTAGAGGTGAGGGCGAGCCAGGTGACTAGGTGGACGTCTTCGGGGCGGATTTCGGGGAGGGGGGTGGGGGGTGTGTAGGGCTGTAGGCCTAGGTGGTGGATGGTGTTGAGGATGTTTTGGGCTTGTTGGGTGGGGTCTTCGGCATTGTTGATGGCGGCTTGGAGGGTGCGGATGGTGCGTTCGGGGTAAGGGGCGTTGATGGTGTCTATGGCGCGGTCGAGGTCTTCTTGGGTGAGGTCGGGGGGTGGGTGCTCTCGGAGGATGTCGGCGGCGCGGCGGAGGCGGGGCGGGATTTTGGGTTCGAGGTTGGCTTTGTCGGACATGACGTTCCACTGGGCCACAATGTCGTCTCTTGCTGTTTCCCAGGCGGAGAAGGCGCCTTGGATGGTGGCGTCGTCGAGCTCCCGGTCGGTGCCGAAACCATCGGAGGGGCGAGCCTTGTGGAGGCAGGCCAGGGTTTCGTCGACCACGGGGCTATCGGTATCGGAGCCGGTTTCGACAAAGCGGAAAAGGGGTTTGTTGTGGTCGCCTATTCGAGCGCAGAAGATGTAGCCGGGGCGGCCATCGGGGCTTGCCACGGCCATGCCTGAGCCGGAGCCCCAGGGGAGGGACTTGATCTGGCGGGCCAGGTCGGAGTCTTCAAGGGCTTGACGCAGTTCTTGGCGGAACTCCTCGCCTGACAGGACGCCTCGGGCAGTGCCGCCGCGCTCGAACAACTCGGCGTCCTCGTTGCGGAGGCGGTCGATTTCTTCTTTGGTTTCAGTGAAGTTGATTTCGACTTGGGCAACTTGGTCGGGCAAAACCTCACCAACGCCAATGCTGGCGGCGGCCTGGGCAATCTTCATGTGCAATCGCTTTTCGAGACCGAGCAGATCGTCGAGGCGATCGTCGGGGAACACACAGCGCAGGAACACCTCGGTGTGGTGAGAGCCGATGCGGTCGATGCGGCCGTGGCGTTGAACTAACCGCATCGGGTTCCAGGGCAGGTCGTAGTTGATGATATGGCGGGCCTGCTGGAGGTTCACCCCCTCGGCCAGCACGTCGGTGGCCACCACGATGTCTAACAGGTCGTCATCGGCCCCCTCGGGGGCGTCGGTGGTTTTGGGGGCGAACCCCCACAGCACTCGCTCCTTGCTCCCCGAGCCGGAATTGCCGGCCAGCGAGGCGATGCGACCTCGATAGGGAGCCAGACGCTCGTCGGTTTCAACCGTGGAAACGAGATGCTCGAACACCCAGCCGACGGTGTCGGCGTAGTAACTGAAGATCAACACCTTGCGCCGGTCGCGAACGTCGGCGGGGCCGATTCCCTCAGCGGCGGCCCCTGCGGCGATCTGGGCCAGCTCTTCAACCAAGGCGGTCAGGTTGGGATCGTCGGGACGAGTGACGGTGCGGGCCTCGGCGGCGAATGACCTCAGTAGGGCTCGGTCTCGGTCCACGTATTCCCGCAGATGTTCGACGTCATACAGAGCGGCGTCATCGGACACTCCGACGATGCCCCCTAGGAAGGTGTCGACCTGTTCTTCGTCCTCGTCGGAGTCGGTGGCGATCCAGTCGGCCAGAGCGTCTCCAGTGGCCACCCGGCCGTTGTCAAGCAACGACAAGAAGGCATCGTGGCTCTTGGCCATCCTTTCACAGGTTTCAGCAAAGGCATAGGGCGAAGACTCGAAGCGCTTCAGCAATCCAGATCGCAACAGCCCGGCGAGCTGTTTCTCGTAAGCATCTTCCTCGTGGTCTAAGCGGAACTGCGATGGCGAATACCGAGCCATGGTGAGCACACCGGGATCTTCAACGCTGGCGTCGGGGTCAAGCGCGTGGGCGAACCGGTCGAAGAAACCGGGCATCACCTCGTCGAGGTTGTAGTCCACCTTGTGGACCCGGGGAGTGGGAAAAACGATCTGTTGCTCCCGCCCGCCGACCTTGATGGTGTCGTTGGGGTAGAACCGCTTGACGAACGACCGAGTGCGGCGGACCGCCACCGCGTCGAGCACATCGAACAAATGCTCGGGAGTGAGGTCGTCGGGGTTGAGAGCCATCGCATTGGCGAAGTGGTCGCGTAGCGAGCGGATGCCGGCATCGGCAAACACAGCGTCGTTGCGCAGGAAGTAGCCCAGCAGGTGATACAAGTCCCACAAGCTGTTGTTCACCGGAGTGGCGGTGAGCATCACCAGCTCCTTGGGTGGCGAACCGGCTAGCAGCTGGCGCAGTGCGTGGGCCCGCTGGGTGGCGGGGTTGCGGAGGTTGTGGGCCTCGTCAATCACCACCAAGGCGTATTCGTTGATGGCGGCTCTCAGTTTGATGGCAGTTGTGTGCTCGGGGTTTAGACGACTGTCGGCCATCAGCTCCTCGTAGGACACAAGCTCCACCGCCAACATGTGCTCATGGATGAACGCCGCCCACGGCCCGTCGCGAAGCGTGGCTGGGGTGATCACCAACACCCGCTGACGGCGATCTTGTACCGCCTCCCGGATCAACTCTCCGGCCAAGAACGTCTTGCCCAAGCCGACCTCATCGGCGATCAGCACCCCGTTGCGCTCATCCAAGATGCGCCGGGCCCGCCACAGGCCGTCGGACTGGAAGGAAGTGAGGTGGATCTGCGGTGCGCCCTCAGCAGCGGCCTCGGCTTCCAACTCCTCGCCGTAGAACTCCCACAGCATCCGCAGGTACACGAGCTGAGGGGCGTGGGGCTCAAACCGGGCCTCGAACAGCGAGGCCAAGTCGTATTCCTCAGCTTCGGCCCACAGTTCCTCGAACCAGTCGCGCACCTGGCCCACAACATGGGGCGAGTAATTGCCCAGGTTCAGCTCCAAGTTGGTGGCCAGCCCGGCATAGGTGAAGTTGGACGATCCGGCCACCACCCCGTGGGAGCGGTCCCCAACCAAGAAGGCCTTGCCGTGCAAGAACTGCCCTTCCAAGCGGCGCACTTGAACATTCTCCGAGCGCAGCCACTTCACCAGCCGGCGGGTGGAAGCATCGACCTCAAAGGTGAAACCCAAGTGGTCTCGCTCAACCACAAGGTTCTGCTCATGGCCCTCAAGCGCCTGGCGCAGGCGAGCCCGGATCGCCCGTTGTGGATTGGCCGATTCAGTCCGTAGCGCCCGCCGGCGGCTCTCCGGAGGGGTCGGCTCCGCTCCCAGCAACAGCCGCACGCCAGTGACTTCATCCAGCGAATCGGCCAGCAGCGAGTAGCCGCCCACGTTGAAATAGGCAGTGGCAACGTCCAAACAGGCCCCGCCCACAAACCCGGTTGCGGCATGCGAAATGAACCCGTTCAACGCTCCCGCCACCGTGTCCTGGCCTCGGTTAACGGCCAACTCCGGCTTCTCAACTGCGGTCATGCCAACTCCGTGCTGGCCTCTGAAATAAAAGGGGTTGCAATAGCATGAAAATCCTGTAGGGTTGGGGGCGTGGAAGAGATGGCACCCGTGGAGGTCGAGAAGGGAAATGCCGCTGGTGATGAACCGGTGCCGCCCCATCTTCGGCCTCTGGAGGAAAAGCTGGCCGCAATCGCCGAATTCAGGAAATTCTGCGACGAGAACATCGGCTCAGGCGACGACATCACGTCTGCGTACCTCGAGGAACGGGCAGCCCTGAGGGAGATATACCCCAACACCCTGGTTGACCTAGGGCGCGCCGGGATCATCAAAATGCGGGTCTTCCGCGAAGACGGATCGTCGTACTTCTTGCCTGACGGCGAAGAGGCAGATTCCTGAAATCGAATCGTCCGCCTGTCGTCCTCGACGCATGGCCGATCGTGCGCTATGCGAACGGGGAACCTGCGATTGTGAGGGAACTGGGGGGATTGCTCAGAGGGCCAGTTTCCATCATCGTCTGCAGTATCAATCTGGGTGAGGTCCACTACACATTGGCCCGCCGCAGAGGGTTCGCGACTGCGGACAGCATCTGGGACTTCTTCTGCACTAGCGCCCAAGTCGAAGCGCCCACTTTGGAGGTGACCCGCAGCGCCGCAAGGCTGGTGGTCACCAGCCGCATCCCTTGGGCTGATGCTCATGCTGCGGCCACAGCGATGGCCCACGGGGGCGTGGTGTGGGCGGGAGACAAGCACCTGAACAAGCCCGGTCCTTGGAAACGGCGGGATCTGCGCAAACTGGGCATGTCCCCGCGGGACAGCCGAAAGGAGTAGTTGAGCGCCGCTCATTCAGCGAGCCTTCTGAAGTGGGCGAGGACGGCGGCGTGGCGCTCGGAGTAGTCGACGGTTTCGCTGAAGGTCTCGTAGACCACGGCTAAGTCGTCTTCGTCGAGGCCGTAGAGGTGGGCGACGCAGGCATCGAGCTCGCAGATGAGGTCTTGTTTGGTCGCCTCGTCATTGGCCGACCCCACCGGCACCCCCACCTCGGCTGCCCACTCCCCAAACCGCTCATCCACCGCAGCGAGGCGACCGGCGATTTCGACGACTCGGTCTCGGACTGGGTGTCCCTCCCCAGGGTCGGGGATGGAAGTTCCCATTAGATCGGTAAAGCTGAGGGTCAATTCCATTATCCGGCGAAGCTGCCAGTCAAAGGCCATGGAGGACAAGACACCCAGCAAATAGACCTCGTCGCTGACATTCCCCTTGAGCTGTTCAAAATAGGAGGCGGCTTCTGTGGTCACCCTATGAGGTGGGATGAGAGCGCATACGAAGGTTCGAGTATCGGTTGTCCTGGCTACACGCCTGAAGGTGATCCTCGCCTTCAGGCAAGCAAGCGTCCCGGGGTCCGCCAATCGAGTTTCGTCTAAGTGCGCAAAGGCTGAGGACTTGATCTTGTTCTGCCGAAACCGCTTCTGCTGTAGATGAGAAGTAATACTCGCGGCATCAACGCTGTCGTAGTAGTCGCCAGTATCAGGCTGCCAGAGATTAAAGCTCTTTCCGGCGTAGACAGGCCATATCTCGTTCATGCCTGGTGCTGTCTTGCTGCTAGTCCGTCGTCCTTCAAGAACTGGCTCCTGTCGTTGGTGGAGTCCAATTCGCGCGATGGGCGGAATCGCCATCGTCGTTCACGTACTTTGACCTGTCGTGAGTCGAGTGAAGCTCGGAGACTGGATGGAAGCCCCAAGTCCGTCGTCCCTGATGAAACTCTCTCTGTCGTTGGTCGAGTTGACGTCGCCTTGTACCGGTCGGAAGCTCCAAGGGGGGGGGGGGGGGGGATGAACTTGACCGCGACGGCAGGTCGGCGCCGTCGAAGCGAGGGTGGTTTTTGATCTTGCGCCAGACGCGGAAGGCGGGTCGTGTCGGTATCTGGGGGAAGGCCGCCGTGTTCGACCACCGGGTGAACTCCGATACCGGCACAAGTTCCGGCTTTCCGTCCACCATGGTGCGGAAATGAGCCGGCGAACTCGCCGGGCCGGGGTAGATGGCTACATGCGGCTCATCGGGGTCGCCCTCAAAGCCACCCCCGTGGCTCGGCTCGGGGGCTGAGCTTGCGGACGGCAACGAGCGCGACGGTGTAGCGGCCGTCGACCCCGTCGAAGGCCCACTGCTTGGTGTTGAGGCAGGTGACGACGGAGAAGACCGGGTGACCGCCACCAGCGCCACCGTGTATGAGTTGTGGACCCCCTCGAACACCCAGCCCTTGTGGTTGATGACCGTGGCCACCGATAGCCGCATCGGGCTGGGTACCCCCCCCCCCGCTTAGTTGCGTCATCGATAGGAGCACCGACGATCTCGGTTCGCCAGTTGGCCATGCCAGCGTCAGATACCGCGGACCGAGGCAGCACCATCCCGATCTTGCCCCCTTCTCGGCACAAGGCGAGATTGGCCCAGGAGAACGCTTTGTAGAGGTCGGTTTGCCCTGTCCCGAGGTTCGGGAATGTCGCTCGCAACACCAATTTGAGAGCTTCGGCCCGTTCCCTTTCGCCTTCGAACTCTTCAGCCAGATCTGGCCGCTGTGCCTCCAAGGCATCAATGCGAGCTCGCCGCTTCGCCACCGGCAGCGACCGGACGCCCGGTAGGTGCATCCCCCACCAGACTTCTCGGTCCACAACGACCTTCTCCCACGGGGGATTGCCCAGCAGGCAGTCGAAGCCGCTTCGCTCGGTTCGAGCGAACACTTCGGGCCACACGGTTGGATAGTGGACCGGGGTCATCTGCTCCACCGCGGCACGCACGGCTGGTTGATTGGCCAGAGAAGCCACCTTCTCCGGGCTGAAGTCGAAGTCCTTGTGTATTTCGATGGCCCCCGCCCGCACTGCGGTGGCCACATCGAAAACGGCTTCGGCAGGAATGACAGCCTCACGGGTCTGGGCATGGGCGGTTCGGGCTGCTTCGATCTCGGCCTTGTCTGCGTCGTTGAGCCGCCCGAGCCGAGCCAAGGGCGCTTGGCAGGCTTCCAAGAGACTCTCCAACTGATGGACAAACAGCGATGCCCCGTCCTTGCTCCCCTTCGGCGCAACCGCTGCGGCGGCATCATCCACCGACGCCACTCCCGTGAGGCTGTCGCCTTGGACAAGGTTGTGGTCTAAAAACGAGAGGGGTAGGCCGGGTACGAAGGTGTGGACCCAGATAGCGAGGCGGGCGAGCTCGACGGCGACTCGGTTCTTGTCCACGCCGTAGATGCAGTGGCGGGCCACCTGGCGACGAAGCAGGGAGCCGGATTCGATCGGCACGCCGTCGGCCAGGTCGCCCAGGGCTTCGAGGGCGGTGGTGCGCAAACGGTTCAACTCTGCGGTCACCGCGGCGACGGGGTGGAGGGTGAGCCAAGCCGACAGGCGGGCCTCGATGCGGTCGACGGCGGCCACCAGGAAGTGGGCTGAGCCCATGGCGATGTCGGCGCAGCGGAAATCGAAGAAGGCCTCGGCCACAGCGGCGGCGTCGCCTCGCTCTCGCAGTTCGTCGAGCCGGGCGATGTGGTCATCAAGGGCGGGCTCCAAGGCGTTGTCGAGCAGATGTTCGACGGCGAACGGCTTGGTGAAGTAGGAGCCGGTGGCCTTGCGCACCCCGGAGCGGTTGTGGAAGTACACCGCGCCTGCCTCCACCACCACTTCGTCGTCTAAGGCCGCGGGCACGTACTGTTCTTTGCCCTTGATGGTCTTGATGGCCAGATCGTCTTGGGCCACCGACAGTTTCGACTCCAGCAAGCCCTCGTAGATGGTGCCGAACTCCCGCACGGACAGCGAGCGGAAGTCCACTGGCCCCACCCCCTCGGGGCTCTGGTCCACCAATACCGCGGAGAGAGCGGGGCCGAATTCGGCGTTGGTGAGGCTGATGTGGGCGATGGCCGCTCCAGACGGGCTCACCTCGGGATCGGCGGAGAACAATCCGCCGTTGTAGGCGGGCACCCCCCAGTCGGCATTGCCTTGGTTGACTGCATCCCAAAGCTGGTTCACGTCGTCCCACAGATCGGTGGCCTGCTCGTCATAGTCAGCGCGGCCCAGGCGGCGATCATCGGCCAGCAGCCGGGCTATGTGTGACAGCGAGTGGTCGGCATAGCGCCCATTGGTGCGGTAGGGCAGCAGGTCTTTGTCCTCGGCGTAGGCCACGAACAACAGCCGGAACAAGATCACCATCACCTGCTCGTAGGCATCGGCCAAATCGCTCTCGCCCAAATCGTCGCTGTGTCGATCATGAGACAGCCGAGCGGCTACCGCGTTGGCCAGCGCCGGAACCGTCTGGTGGTACACCCGCTCTCGCAGGCGCACGGCCAGCTCGGCGACGAAATCGGCCGAGTGCTCGAGAATCTGATCGAGGGTGCCGTTATCGGCCAGCGCATCGGCCGAGAACAGCAGGTGCAGGTAGCCGGCTAGCTCGCTGGGAACCAGCGACAGGTTCAGCTCCACGAAGGTCTCGGCCCGACCCTTGCGACCCACGCCAGTGTCGGGACGAGCGGCGTAAAGGCGGATCTCCGACGACCGGGTGAGAATCACCCAGTCGACCCGGTGTTGGTCGGCTAGAGCCAGGGCCCTCGACACCGGGGAGGTGCTGTCGAACCGGTTCGAGGGCGCCTCAAAGGGCTCGTCCTCGTCACAGAACACGGCCACGGCATGGTTGCGGCCGTCGATGGTGAGCATGGAGGCGTTGGTGGCCAGCGTTTGGATATGGAACCCCAAGCCCTCAACCAGTCGTCGGCCCCGACGCCCCAAAAGCGCCAGCGACTTGTGGCTAGCGGTCGGCCAGTCTGTTCGATCGGGTACGCCGGCCCTGAGCTCTTGGGTGGCCAACAGTCCGACGTTGCGGAGTCCGGGGAAGGGCGACTCCAACTCGGGCATGGCCGCCAAGAGGAACCGGGTGGCGGCGTGGTGGCTGGGCTCGCTCAGCGCTACCTCGGCCAGACGCTCTGCCTGCGACACTTCAAGGTCGTGGTGTACCACCGGCGGCTCCCCCACCGGCCCACACAGAGAAACCCGCTGACCCTCAGCAGTGGGATAGAACGCCACCAGCAGCACCGGGCTGGCCCGACCATCCCGCCGTTTCGTCCACCCCTCGCGCAGTTCGGCTGCCCTGGGCTTGCCTGATGCCCGAACCAGCGTCACCTCCAATCCGCTGGGAGCTTCTTGAACGAACACTCCCGCCGGCGTCAGTGATGACGGAAACCCGGATGGCGCCGACCACGTAGTGGGATCCCGGTCTACGAGGAAATCGTCCATCTACCAGCCATTGCCGCTACCCCACTTTGGCCCTCTGGACGTGAAAGGTTATGTCTGATCTGTATCGGTTATACAACTATTCTGTGTGTCCAACCTGAAGATGTTGAGACAATCTGATGAGGTGTGACCGCTTAGGAGGGCCGGTGCTGCCTCCTCAGCGGGTCACAAGATCGAACTGGGACCAAGCCTCAAGGGAGATCATGTGATGAACGAGATTGCCCTCCGACAGCTCATCGGCCGGATGGCCTCTGTGAGCGGCCCCGATGATCACCTCATCGAATGGGCCTCGCGAGCAGGAGAAGACCTGCTCATAGTGCCTGTTCTTCCGAACGACGGTCTCAACGAGTCCATCTCAATCATCCACGGCAAGGGCCTCCGTTCAGGAGTGCTCGTTACGGCCGCTCCACCCCAGAAGAAGAACGAGCTGGTTCTCAGTTGGATTGCTGTCGAGTCTGCAACCAGCCAAGAGGACGGAGACCACCTACCTACAACCCCGTCAACCACGGTTGGAGATCTGCTGCGCATCCTGCAACCAGGGTCATCAATGACCATCCGCTTCGGAAGCGAAGAACTCGTCTTTCAGCCGAACACCTCCCAACAACAGATCACTGACAAACAAGCGGTGAAGTCACTCCGCAAAGCCATCTTGGCCTAACGATTCGTCTGTCGCGAGAACCCGCCGTTCAGTTATGCGTGAACGGGGAACTACCTGACCAATCCGGAGAGGGCGTCGACGTGGTGGTGCCACTCTTTGGGGGTGAGGGCTAGGGGGACTAGGAGGACGTGTTCTAGGCCGGCTTCTGTGTAGGGGGCCAGGGTTTCGGCGACGTGGTTGATGTCGCCGATCACCATTTCTCGGTCGCCGTAGCCGTCGCCTACTACTGACCAGCGGCCGGCGCTGTCGAGGGGGTCGCCGAGTCTTAGTTCCATGTGGATGGAGATTGTGGTGTCTTCGGGGGCGCGGCCGAGGCGGGTTTGTTCGGCTCGAAGGACCTCTAGGCGGTCGGCGAAGACTTCGGGTGGGGCCCAGGTGCCCATCCAGCCGTCGCACCTGGCGGCACGGCGGAGGGCTCCGGGGGATGATCCGCCGATCCAAATGGGGATGGGCGCGGCGGGTTGGGGGTTGATTCGCACGCCGGTGAAGCTGAAGAACTCGCTCTGAAACTCAGTGGCGCCCGACCAGGCGGCCCGCCAGCCGGCGAGGTAGTCGTCCAAGCGCTTAGCCCGGTGCACCATGGGAACGCCGCAGGCCTCGAACTCGGGCTCCAGCCACCCTGCCCCCACCCCGAGGATTGTGCGGCCCGGGGCCAGCCAGTCGAGGGTGGCCCATTGCTTGGCGAACTGCATGGGGTTCCGGTAGGCGGGGATCAGCACCGACGTACCCAGACCCACCCGCTGAGTGTGGGCTGCCACCGCCGACAACAAGGGCACCGGTTCAGGGAAGAACGACGGCATCCCCTCCAGGTCGACCGGCACCGCCACGTGGTCGGCGGTCCAGACGTCGTCGAAGCCGGCGGCCTCGGCCTGCTGGGCAATTTCCACCAGCAGCTCCAGGGAGGCCGCCCTCCCGAGCTGGGGCAGGTGGATGCCCCACTTCATGAGCTCAGGGCCGATTCGATCGAGACCGTATCCATGGCTTGCTCAGTACCGATACCGGGGCCAGGGCGGATGGATCGAATACTCCACCACCCCGTAGCCCCGTTCGCCGGTCTCCAGCACTTCGAAGTCAAAAAACGGCTCGTGGCAGTCCAGTCGCACCTCGGCATCGTTCTCATCCCGCATGAGGCCATTGCGGGTGTGGGCATGCTTGCGGCCGGTGCGCACGGTGAGCACCTCGCCATCGGTGGTCTCGAAGGTCATGTCGAAGGCCATGGCGGTGCGCTGGTCCTCCTCCAAGCGAGGCACGCAGCTGGCCGATCGCAGGGCACGGGTGCCGTCGGCGTCGCCGATCCAGCCCCCCACCGGAGGAGTGTCCGAAGGCAAGGGCTGCGTCGGACTCATCCACCCAAAGGCGTTCAAGTGCCGGTCGGGAAGCTGCACCGACGGCCAGAAGTGCCCCCACGACTCAGCCTGGGTGCGACGATGCCGCACATCCCAGGGCCCGGGCCGCTCGAACCGATGCGTCCAGGAGTGATCCCGATGCGACCAGCACTCAATGGTCCGTCGCTCCCCCGCCCGGGGCCCACCCCGAGACTCGAACTCGCCCCGGCACACCAGGGCCTGCTCGTAGTGGCCGCCATAGCCCTCATAAGCCCCCAGGGGGTTCCCCCCGAAGCAGTCGTTGTAGTCGAACACGCCAAATCGATCCTCGAACACCAGATCGAAGCCGAAGCGGGGGGCATCCAGCTGCCATCGATATCGCGAGAACGGCTCCTCCACGGAGTAGGACACCCGGCCGTCGCCCAGCACGGAGAACTCCAGCTCATCCCCCAGCGGCTGACGAGAACCCCACTGCACCGGCACGCCGTCGATGACGTAGAACGCGCTGGCCCGCACATATCCGTGGGACAGGCTGGCGTGAATGTGGTTGATGCCGTACACATCGGCTTCCCGGTCGCACACCGAGAACCAGAAGTTGTCGCTCCACAGGGCGTCGCTTCCCGGCGGGGGGGTGTGGAGGTACTCGTCGGAGTTGGTGAGGGGCATCGGGGATGACAATAGGCTTTGGGCTCAAATCAGATAAAACAACTGCCATGGGCGAGTTGCCGCTGATCACCCCGATGCCCGCCGTTGCCGACTGCGTGCTCCCCTGGGATGGGCCGGTCAGCGACACCGTGGCGACCATCGGCGCCGCCCGATCCGCATGCGGCGATACCTTCGTGATCGACAGCGGCGACGACCGCTACTTGTTCTTGTTCTCACCGGCCGGCCTGAGGGATTTCTACGCTGTCCCCGAACAACAGGCCAGCAAGGGCATCGCCGACTGGAAGATGCTCATCCGCAAGCTTCCCGACGAACTCTTCGACGGTCGGCGAACCCTGCCCCACGAACTGTTCACCCGGCCCAACGTGTCGGGCTACCTCGAGGCGCTGGAAGAGGCCATCTCGATCCAACTGGCAGAACTGAGTCCGGGCGACGAGATCGATCTGTTCGACTTCACCCGCCGCCTCGGCCACCGCATGGGCCTGGCCAGCTGGGGCGGCCGCGAGATCCTGCGCTCAGACAGATTCGAGGAGCTCATCGAAGCACTGGACTTGCTTGATGGGTCCGAGGCCTTCGTGGCCCCCACCCGGATGCGAGAAGTGGCGCAGTCGGGAAAGGCTGCCGAGTATGCCGCCATGGCCAAAGCCGAGCAGATCCTGGCCGACTCCATAGCCACCCGTCGCCAGCCCGTCGGCGACTTGCTGGACACGATTCTCGAACGTTGGGCCGACGCCCCCGATACCGAGCGGCTGGTCGGCGTGGCCCGGGACGTGATCTTGGTCCACATCGGATCGATGTCCAACCTGTTCGCGGCGCTTGGCTGGTCTCTAGTCCATCTGGTTCAGCATCCCGATGTGCTCGCCCGAGTGCGGGCCGGCCAAGACGATGATCACGACTTGGTGTCGCGTTGCGTGCTGGAATCGACCCGGATCGGCCAGCGATCCATCATGCTTCGCTCGGTGCTCGAACCGGTGGCCATCGATGACGGCTCGCAGATCTACGAGGTTTCCCCCGGTGCCTCGCTGGCAACGTTCCTGCCGCTGACGAACATGGAAGCCGGGCCCGGGTTGGATCGCTACGACCCCGACCGATGGAAGGGCCCCCGCCTGGTGTCGCCCCCGGGGCTGCCCTCCGAGCTGGTCATCACCTTCGGCGTCGGCCCCCACGCCTGCCCGGCCCGGCCCTTCTCGGTCACCGCGATGTCCCGAGTAATTGAGCGACTGTTCGACGCCTACGACCTCGCACCGCTGTTCGATGATCCCAAGCCGCGCCCCGACCAAATCGGGGGTGTGGCCCGTGCTGCGGGATCCTGCCTTGTGGCAGTCGGAGCCCGCTAGGTTCCGTCAGCCAAGTCAGGCTCGCCCACGAGGCGAACCTGGCCGTCGCCCTTCTCAATCTCCCCCACCACGACGGCCCGATGGCCGCCGGTTCGCAGGAGGTCGATGGCCTTGGTGGCGTCTTTGTCTCGCACAATCACCACCATGCCCAATCCGAGATTGAACACCTTGACCATCTCCTCATCGGCCACATCGCCGATGCGCTGCAATTCAGCGAACACCGGAGGCTGCTCCCAGGTGCTGCGGTCAACCACCGCGTCGACTTTCTCGGGTAGCACTCGAGCCAGGTTCCCGCCGATGCCCCCGCCGGTGATGTGGGCGATGGACCGCGCCTCCACCTTGGCCAGCATGGCCTTTATCGCAGGGGCGTAGATCACCGACGGCAACAACAGCTCGTCGGCCACCGAATGGGAGCTCCCCTCCCAGGCGGGGTCATCCAATCCCCGTTTAGCCACCTCGAAATAGAGCCGGCGGGCCAGCGAATAGCCATTGCACCGCAAGCCAGGCGACGGCAGCCCGATCAGCGTGTCGCCGGGGCGCACCTCGGCGCCGGTGATGAGCCGCGACCGCTCCACCACCCCCACCGCAAAGCCGACGAGCTCGAACTCGTCATCAGGCTCACCGCCGGGATGCTCGGCCATCTCCCCGCCGATCAGCGCGCACCCCGCCTGGCGGCAGCCCTCGACTATCCCCACCACCAGCTGCTCGATCCGCTCGGGATCGAGCCTCTGCACCGAGATGTAATCCAACATGAACAGAGGCTCGGCCCCCTGGCACACCAGGTCGTCCACGCACATGGCCACCAGATCAATGCCAATGGTGTTGAACCGACCCGCCGCCGCCGCCACATAGGCCTTTGTTCCCACCCCGTCGGTGGTCGACACCAATACCGGCTTCTTGTACCCGTGGCGGGCGAAATCAAACAGCCCTCCGAAACCGCCGATGTCGCCGATCGCCTCTGGTCGAAATGTCGAGCGCACATGTTCCTTGATGCGCTGCACCGCCTCTTCGCCCGCGGCGATGTCCACCCCCGAGGAGCGGTAAGTCTCACCCATCGCCGGTGGCCCACAAAGAAGGCGCAGGCTCCTCTTCGACGTCGGCGAACGGAACCGCGCGGCGCGGATACGCGATCGAGCCGGGAGGCGCCACCGGCACCTCGACCGGGTAGTCCCCGGTGAGACAGGCGTTGCAGAAACCGGCCCCCACTGCGCCGGTGGCTTCGGTCAATCCGTCCATGTCGATGAACGCCAGCGTGTCGGCCCCGACGTAATCGCACATTTCCGCCACGGTGAGGTGGGCGGCCAAAAGCTCGGTGCGGTCGCCGGTGTCCATGCCGAAGTAGCAGGGCCACCGGTAGGGCGGCGAGCTGATGCGGAGATGAACCTCAGCGGCACCCGCCTCCCGGAGCATGGCAACCAGAGCTCTGGTCGTGGTTCCCCGCACGATGGAGTCGTCCACCACCACCAGCCGGTTGCCCTCGATGCTGTCGCGCAGGGGGTTGAGCTTCATGCGCACCCCCATCGAGCGCATCTGCTGGCTCGGGGCGATGAACGTGCGGCCTATATAGCGATTCTTCACCAGTCCCTGGCCGTAGGGAATGCCGCTGGCCCGGGAGAAGCCCTCGGCGGCGGGCAACCCCGATTCGGGAACGCCCATTACCAGATCGGCCTCCACCGGGGACTGCTCGGCCAGTATCTCGCCCATGCGCACCCGGGCGTGGTGCACACTCTGGCCGTAGATCACCGAGTCGGGCCGAGAGAAGTACACGAACTCGAAAATGCACAGGCGGGGATCCACCCGCTCCTCGGGAAACGGGCGCACCGACCGCACCCCGTCGCCGTTGATCACCACCATCTCTCCCGGCGCCAGCTCCCGCAGGAAATGAGCTCCGACGATGTCGAGTGCAGGGGTCTCCGAGGCCAGCACCCATCCCCTGTCCAGTCGGCCGAGGCACAAGGGGCGGAAGCCGTTGGGGTCACGCACCCCGATCACCCGCTTCTCGTCGGCCAGCACCAGCGAGAATGCTCCCTCCAATCGGGGCAGCACAGCTTGCAAAGCCCGTTCGAGGACCCTGTCTTGGGATCGGGTCGACGAAGACATGGCCGAGATCTCGATGGCCAGCAGTTCGGCAATCAGGTCGCTGTCCGAACCGACCATCCCGGGCAAAATCGAGGTCTCCTCGGCCAGGACCGCGGTATTGGTGAGGTTGCCGTTGTGGCCCAGCACGAACTGGTGGTCGGCAGTGCTGCGAAACACGGGCTGGGCGTTGCGCCACGAACTGGACCCCGCGGTGGAATAGCGGGTGTGGCCGATGCCCAGATGGCCATCGAGGGTGACCAGCGTGCGGTCGTCGAACACGGTGGCCACCAATCCCATGTCTTTGACCACGGTGATGTTCTCGCCATCGCTCACCGCGATACCGGCCGACTCCTGGCCCCGATGCTGCAAGGCGTACAGGGCCAGATAGTTCAGATGGGCGACGGGGTCATGGGGGGCGTAGATGCCGACGACCCCACAGGCCTCCCGAGGAGAGTCGTCCATGAGATCAGACACTGGTCAATTCTGACATGGGCGAGCGCCATCGATCAGCAATCGCGGCCATTTCCAGATCGAGCAGACCCTTGATGGCAAAGCGGTCTCCGGTGGCCAGGCCGATGCGGATAACGGCCACCCCAGAAGCAGCAGCGGCGGCCTCCACTTCGGGAAGCATCTCGGGGTTCACCGCGGCCACCACCCGGGAAGGGGCCTCGCCGAACAACTCGACGTGGTCGTGAATGCGAGCGCCCCGGAATCCCACCCCGGAAATGACAGCCATCTCG
Source organism: Candidatus Poriferisocius sp. (assembly GCF_965204015.1). GTDB lineage: Bacteria > Actinomycetota > Acidimicrobiia > Acidimicrobiales > Bin134 > Poriferisocius. The sequence continues at coordinate 1,691,899 of NZ_OZ241965.1, forward strand.
GCCAGGGCTACTCCCAGCCCTCCGCTGGACACGTCATGAACCGCCGAGAGCAGATCGTTGGCCACCAAACCGGCCACCAAACCGGCCACTCGTCGATGCTGGTCGTAGTCCAACGCAGGCAGAACACCCCCCTTGTGGCCAGCGGTGGTCGCAGCCCACTGCGACCCCGAAAGCTCAGCGCCTCCCGAGCCCAGAACGATCACCCGGTCGCCGTCGCCCCAGGCCAGGCCGGGAGGAATCCGGGTCAAACTGTCGATCATCCCCAGTAAGCCGATCACCGGCGTAGGGTCGATGTTGTGGCCGACCGACTCGTTGTAGAGGCTCACGTTGCCGCCCACCACCGGAATGCCGAAGGCGTCGCACGCCTCGGCCATCCCGTCCACCGCCTCGGAGAACTGCCACATCACCTCGGGATGCTCAGGATTGCCGAAGTTCAAGCAGTTGACCAGGGCCAACGGGCGAGCACCCACGCAGGCCAGGTTGAGCACAGCCTCCGCCACAGTCATAGCCGTTCCGGCTCGGGGGTCAACCGCACACCAGCGGTGGTTGCCGTCGACGGTCAGGGCCAAACCGCGGCCGGTGTCGGCGCCGGTCGAGGGATGCTTGAGCCGCAGCACGGTGGCGTCGCCGCCCGGGCCGACCACGGTATTGCAAAACAGCATGTGATCGTACTGACGGTAGACCCACGACGGGTCGGCCAGTAGGTCGAGCAGATCGGCGGCCACATCATCGGGCGGCGGCAGATTGTCGGCAGTGTCGGCCCGGGCCTCGTCCCAGCCGGCTGGCGGACGCCGAGGACGGTCATACAGCGGCGCGTCTTCGTGGAGGGAGGCTGCCGGCAGCTCGCCCAACACCGGGCCGTCGAGGCCGTCGCGCACCCGGAGTTGGCCGCCCTCGGTAACCCGGCCCACCACTGATGCCTGCACATCCCAGCGATCGCAGATGGCCAGCACCTCGTCGAGGCCGTCGGGGGCCACGATGGCCAGCATCCGCTCTTGGGACTCGCTGGTGAGTACCTCAAAGGGTTCCATGCCCGGCTCTCGGCGAGGGACGGCGGCAACGTCCACATCCATGCCCATCCCGCCCCGTGATGCAGTCTCGCTGGTGGCGCACGTGAGTCCTGCGCCTCCGAGATCTTGGATGCCCACCACCAGCCCGGCGTCCAAAAGGGCTAGGCAAGCCTCAATGAGCCGCTTTTCCTCAAACGGATCGCCCACCTGCACGCTGGGGCGCTTTTCGGCCTCCTCTTCCTCGTCGCCAAAGGAAGCCGACGCCAGCACGCTCACCCCGCCAATGCCGTCGCGCCCAGTAGACGAGCCCAGCAACACTGCCAAGTTGCCCTCGCCGCTGGCCTGGCCCAGCACGAGCCGATCAGTTGGCATCAAGCCAAGGCACAGAACATTCACCAGCGGATTGCCGGTATAGGTCTCATCGAAAACCGTCTCTCCGCCCACCGTCGGCACTCCCACCGCGTTGCCGTATCCAGAGATGCCCGACACCACCCCTTCGGCGATCCAACGGCTGCGAGGATCATCGGAACGACCGAACCTCAGCGAATCCATCACCGCAATCGGGCGGGCGCCCATGGTGAAGATGTCGCGAAGAATGCCGCCCACTCCGGTGGCCGCCCCCTGATAGGGCTCAATGGCTGACGGATGATTGTGGCTTTCAATACGGATAGCAGCCGCAATGCCATCGCCGACATCGATAACCCCGGCATTTTCTCCCGGGCCGACCAGTACCCACGGCGCCTCCGTAGGCAGTCGGCGCAAATGCAATCGAGAGGACTTGTAGGAGCAGTGCTCCGACCACATCACCGCAAACATCGCCAACTCGAGATGATTGGGCGAGCGATTCAAGATTTCTTGAATGTCGGCAGCTTCTTCGTCGGTCAAACCCAGAGACCTATGAAGTGGTTCGTTCATCTCAAATCACCCGAAGGAAATAGGGGACGCAAACCGAAGCCGCACAAAGGACTGAGTGTCTAGTTTGAATGAGACGGTCGAATATAGTTTCATATTGGCGAACAACAATCTGACCAAACAGAAATAGGAGCGACAGTGGTATCTGAAGAAGCCAAAGCAGCACGGGCGACCGGCCAAGCTCAGGGGCGTGCAGTCAGCCGTTACCTGACGGCACTTGACTCGATCAAGCCCAAGCGTGGTCGGCAACGCTCGACCGAGAAAATGCAAGCCCGCATTGACGAACTCCCCGACGAGATTGCCCAGGCCAAGCCTCTGAAAAAAGTTCATCTGATCCAAGAGCTCATGGATTTGCAGGCTGAATTGGCAAAAGAAGAAGAGACGGTTGACATTAGCGAGGTTGAGAGCGAGTTCATCGCGATAGCCGCCGAGTACAGCGGCCGCAAGGGCATTTCCTATGCGGCATGGCGTGAGGTGGGAGTGCCGGCCAGCGTGTTGAAAGCAGCTGGGGTAGCCCGTACTCGCTCCGCTGACTAATCACCGCTGATCAAGCTCTTCAGCAATAGAGCACCGTCGGTGCTTCCCAGCAACGGGTGAGTAGCGCGCTCAGGGTGGGGCATTAGCCCCACAACGTTGCCGTTTTCGTTGCAAATTCCTGCGATATCGGCAGTGGCCCCATTGGGGTTTTCCCCATAAGTGAGCACGATTCGGCTGTCGCCACGCAACTCAGCCAATGTCTCTTCAGAACATATGTAGTTTCCCTCAAAGTGGTTAATGGGGATGTTGAGCTCATCGCCTTGGGCCAAGCCGCGGGTCAACACCGAGCCCGTTGACTCCACTCGCAGCACCGCTGGCTGACACAGAAACTTCAATCCCCGGTTCTTATAGAGAGCTCCGGGCAGCAATTGCGCCTCAGTGAGGATCTGAAACCCATTGCAGATACCCACCACCGGCCCGCCTTTGCGGGCAAACCGGGCCACTGCGTCCATGATCGGGGAGAATCGGGCCATCGCACCGGTGCGGAGATAGTCGCCGTGGGCGAACCCGCCGGGCAGCACCACCGCGTCCACGTTGTTCAAATTGGTGTCCTTGTGCCATAGCAGTTCACCACTGCCGCCTACGGCGTCAACCGCCTCGACCACGTCGTGCTCGCAGTTGGAACCGGGAAACACGACAACGCCGACTTTGGCAGTCATCGCCACCCCCAATCAGGAACAATCACCAGAACGCTCATGGCGCTTTGTTGACGGAAATGACCACGTCTTCGATCACCGGATTGGCCAAGAAGCGCTCGCACATGGCCTCGACTTGCTTGTGGGCTTCTGCTTCATCAACAGCCTCCACCATGAAGCGCAGGCTCTTTCCCACTCGAACGCCACTCACGCCGCGAAAACCCAGCGCAGGCAGTGCCCGTTCAATGGTCAAGCCTTCCGGATCGGCTATCCCGTCTCGAAGCTGTACTTCGACGAGGACTTCGAACATCAGATTCACGATCACCCGGGCCAGTCGGCAAAGCTACGGCCGGTGATGATTTCATAAGCACTGATGTAGCGGGCCGCGCTGGCCGACACCACCTCGTCGGGAAGCGGGGGCGGCGGGTACTGCTTGTCCCAATCCAGCGTGCTGAGGTAGTCCCGCACCGGCTGCTTGTCGTATGACGGCGGTGTGGCCCCCGGTGACCAGCCGTCCACCGGCCAGAAGCGGGAGGAGTCGGGGGTAAGCACCTCGTCGGCCACCACCAGAGTCCCGTTCACCAAGCCCATCTCGAACTTGGTGTCGGCGATGATGATGCCCTTTTTAGCGGCGGCCTCCGACGCCCGGCGGTACAGCTCCAGCGAAGCCGCCCGGGCCTGCTGGGCCAGATCGGGGCCCACCAACTCCACCGCCTGGTCGTAGGAGATGTTCTCGTCGTGGCCCGACTCGGCCTTGGTGGAAGGAGTAAACACCGGCTCGGGCAGCTTGTCGGACTCTCGGAGTCCTTTGGGAAGTTCCTGGCCGTGCATGGTGCCCTGGGCTTTGTACTCCTTCCAGGCCGAGCCGCTCAGATACCCCCGCACGATGCACTCGATGGGCAGCATTTCAGCCCGATGGCACAACATGGTTCGACCGGCCACCCCGTTCGCCTGGGCCTCGGGTGGGAAGTCGGCCACGTCGGTGGAGATGAGGTGGCTGGGCAGCACATCGGCCAGGGTCTCGAACCAATAGGCCGACATGGCGGTCAGCACCCGCCCCTTCTCGGGTACGGGCTCGTCCATCACCACGTCGAACGCTGAGATGCGGTCGGACGCGATCATCAACAGCCGGCCGTCACCGGCGTCGAAGATGTCGCGGACCTTGCCGGAATGAACGGGCGGCAGGTTGATGTTCTTCGTGCTCACAGGATCGACTCCGGTTGGTAGTGGGCTGTGTCGGGATACTGGGCGGCCAATTCCTGAGCACGGGCCGCAAAGGCACGCGCTTGATCAGCAGCTGCCCCGGCCAATCTCAAGCGGTTACTGGCAATACGGATGATTGCTTCTGGACCTAGAGACAACCGGCCGTCGGAACTGAGGTCAGAAATGAAATCGTCAAGGGCCACAGCGGCCATCGCTGCCCGGTTATTTCCAGATGCCACCTGCAGCTTTGCATTGAATGCTGTGAGGTGTTCGGAGATGACTTGGTGGGCTTTCTCCCGCCCTGCACCTGCGGTCACCGCAGTGGTCAAGTAAACGGTCGAGAGCAGAGTCGGCAGATGCTGTGTCAACTCGCTTTCAATCTCTGCTGTAAAGACCTCAAGCTCACCCAGCACTGTCAAGGCACCCTCAAGTTGGCCATCGATAGCGAAAAAGGCGCCGGGCAGGGCCACTCGGCGCACCACCGAACAGCTCACGTCGCCCTCATTCCACTGGTCGCCCACCAAGCCAGCCACCATGTCGGCGTAGCCCTGCACCACGGCAGAGAGCCCGCAGATGCGCTCGGAAGTGCGGGCGTTGCGCTTGCCGGGCATGGCCGACGAGCCCACCTGTCCAGCCTGAAATCCCTCGGATATCAAGCCATGGCCGGCCATGAGCCGGATGGTCCGGGCCAAGTTGGCGGGGGCCGACGACGCCTGCACCAGAGCGGTAACCACGTCGTAGTCCAGCGACCTCGGGTACACCTGGCCCACGCTGGCCAGCGTGTCGGCAAATCCGAGACTTGTCGCCACCCAGTCTTCGAGCTCAGCGGCCTTGTCAGCCTCGCCGAGGAACAGATCGATCTGGTCTTGTTGAGTGCCGACTGGGCCCTTGAGGCCCCGGAGTTGGTAACGGCCCAGCAGGTCGTCGATCCGACCCAAGACAGCCAGCGCCTCCTCGCCGTAGTTGGCGAAGCGTTTGCCCAGGGTGGTGGCCTGGGCGGGCACGTTGTGGGAGCGGCCCACCATCACCAACTCGGCATGGGTGTCGGCCTGGGGCCCCAGAGCGCATACCACCGCCACCAGCTTGTCCCGCACTAAACGCAGAGAGTCTCGAACCTGGAGTTGCTCGATGTTCTCGGTGAGGTCGCGCGACGTCATCCCCTTGTGGATGTGCTCGTGGCCGGCCAGGGCGCAGAACTCCTCGATGCGGGCCTTGACATCGTGGCGGGTAATTCGCTCCCGCTCGCGGATGGACTCCAAGTCGACTTGGTCGATTACCAACTTGTAGGCCTCGACTACCCCGTCGGGCACTTCGATGCCGAGTGCCCGCTGGGCCTCCAGCACCGCCACCCAAAAGCGGCGCTCGGCTTTGACCTTGCCCTCCGGCGACCAGATGGCCGCCATGGCCGCGCTGGCATAGCGGTCGGCCAAAACGTCGGGGATCTGGTTCTTGTCAGCCACCGGCCATCTCAGCGCGATGGGCGGCCAGCCTCTCGGCCAGCCCCGTGTCGGTCACCGCCAGAATCTGAATGGCCAGAAGGGCTGCGTTCATGGCGCCGTTGATGGCCACCGTGGCCACGGGGATGCCCTTGGGCATCTGCACGGTGGAATACAGGGAGTCCACCCCGTTCAGGGCTCCGCCAGCCAGAGGCACGCCTATCACCGGCAAAGTGGTTTGGGCCGCGGTCGCGCCGGCCAGGTGAGCGGCCATTCCCGCACCGCAGATGATGGCCCCGAACCCGGCGTCACGGGCACTGGACACGAACTGACGGACCTTCTCCGGTGTGCGGTGGGCCGACATGACCTCCCAGTGGCACTCCACGCCGAACTGCTCCAGAGTGGTGCGGGCCGGGGCCATGGTGTCCTCGTCGCTCGAAGAACCCATGATGACAGCAACTTTCAAGCTCATGCCGATTCCCTCTTTGAAGTGCCCTCTACCGCCGCGGCGGCGATGTCAAGGCGAACGTAGCGGCCCGGCCAATCAATGTGGGTGACCCCGGCGTAAGCCCGTTCTCGCGCGGTGGCCAAGTCGGGCCCCTGCCCGGTGACGTTGAGTACTCGGCCACCCGCTGTGACCAGTCCTTGAGCGTTCTGACCAGCAGAAATTGCGCCATCTTCGCCTTCAGCAGCTGATGCCACACCAGCGCAGAACACCGTCACGCCCTCCACCGCGTTGGCCGCCTCAATCCCGGCAATGGGATCACCGGTGCGGGGGGAGGCGGGATAGCCCTCGGAGGCGCACACCACCGTCACCGCGGCGTCATCGCCAAATACCGGATCATCTTCCAGTGAGCCAGCCGCGGCACCGGCCAATAGATCAGCCAAATCCGACCGCAGCCGGGGCAGCACCACCTGGGCTTCAGGGTCGCCGAAGCGCACGTTGTACTCCAACACCTTTAGGCCTTGGGGGGTGAGCATCAGTCCGGCGTAGAGCACACCCCGATAGTCGATGCCTTGGCGCCGCAGCTCGGCCAGCGTCGGCAGCACCGCCTGATCCATTACCTCGTCGACCACGCTGGCCCCGGCCACGGGTACGGGGGAATACGCCCCCATACCGCCGGTGTTGGGCCCGACATCGCCCTCTCCAATGCGCTTGAAATCTTGGGCCGGGGCCAGCGGGACGGCGCGATGACCATCGCACACCGCCAGCACCGACAACTCGGGACCGGTGAGGCCCTCTTCGATCACCACCCGGCGCCCGGCGTCGCCAAAGGCCTCCCCCGACAGATAAGCCCTCACCGCGTCATCGGCTTCAGCCCGATCCTCGGTGACCAGCACCCCCTTGCCCGCGGCTAAACCGTCGGTCTTGATCACGAACAGGTCGCCCATGTCGTCAAGAAAGCGAAGGGCCGGATCAAGCTCCGTGAATGCTCCGTGACCCGCCGTGGGCACCCCGGCGGCCACCAACAGCTCCTTCATCCACGCCTTCGAACCTTCCAGAAGAGCTCCGTCGGCCCCAGGGCCAAACACCAGTCGACCCTCCGCCCGCAGCTCGTCGGCCAGGCCGTCCACCAGCGGGGCCTCCGGGCCGATCACATACAGATCGGCGTCGATCTCAGCGGCTGGGGCGGCAACTGAACCGGGGATGCCGGGATTTCCCGGAGTGACCACCACGTCGCACGACCGGCCCAACACGTGAGCAAGCGCATGCTCACGGCCCCCACTGCCGACGACGCAAACCCTCACGGAACCGGACTGAACGTGATGAACTGATCCCGGCCGGGGCCCACGCCCACCAGGGTGGCGGGCACCCCGGCCTGCTCCTCGATGAAGCAGAGGTAATCCTCAGCCGCCTGAGGCAGTTCCGAGCGATCGCCGACCTTGCTCAGGTCGGTACGCCAGCCGGGCAACTCCTCATAGATCGGCACGGCCCGGTGGATCTCCGACTGGTGGTAGGGCATCGACGTGCGGCGCTCGCCGTCCACCTCGTAGGCCACACAAACCCTGATCGGGTCCAAGGCATCCAGCACATCCAGCTTGGTGATGGCCAGATCAGACAAAGAGTTCACCCGCACCGCCTGGCGCAGCATCACCGTGTCGAGCCAGCCACAGCGGCGGCGGCGCTTGGTGTTGGTGCCGTATTCCCGGCCCACATCCACCAGATGGTCACCGATCTCGTCGGTCAGCTCGCTGGGAAAAGGCCCTGAGCCCACTCGGCTGATGTACGCCTTGGTCACCCCGATCACCCGGTCGATGTGTCGGGGTCCAATGCCGGCGCCCACGCACGCTCCGCCAGCCACCGGATTAGAGGAGGTGACGAACGGGTAGGTGCCGTGGTCGAGATCCAAGAACATGGCCTGGGCTCCTTCAAAGAGCACGTTCTGGCCAGCCTCTAGAGAATCGTGGAGCAGCCCGACGGTGTCGGCGATGTGCGGGGCCAAGCGGGGCCCGCACTCCTCCAAATACTCATCGGCCACCGTGTCGAGGTCGAACGGTAGCCGGTTGTACACCTTGGCCAGCAGCGGGTTCTTCTCGTGCAGCACCACGCCGAGCTTCTCCCGAAAGATCTTGGGATCGAGCAGGTCTTGCACCCGCAAACCCACTCGGGCCGCTTTGTCGGCATACGCCGGACCGATCCCTCGCTTGGTGGTGCCCAGCTTGTTGCGCCCCAAGTGCCGCTCGGCCACCACATCCAGCGTCTGGTGATAGGGAAAGATGAGGTGGGCGTTGCCGCTGATCTTCAGCCGTCCGCAATCGACCCCTGCTTCGGTCAGGCGATCCATCTCTTCGATGAGCACCCTGGGGTCGATCACAACGCCATTGCCGATCATCGGGGTTACGTGGGAATAGAGCACCCCGCTGGGGACGAGCTGGAGTTTGAACGTCTGCCCCTCCACCACCAAGGTGTGGCCGGCGTTGTGGCCGCCCTGGTACCGCACCACCACGTCCATGTCACGGGCCAAGAGGTCGGTGAACTTGCCCTTGCCCTCGTCACCCCATTGCGTCCCGACGACCACCGTTGCTGGCAAAGGCCTACTCCATGAGCGTGGCTTACAGACAGACCCTACTCGCGCCATGCCGGTGGTTGACCACCATTAAATCCACCTTCAGATCCAGCTACATGCAGCCCAGCGTCATCCCACCATCCGGGACAGGGTCAGGGCGTAGTCGCCCCGGGCGTCGGTCCACAGTCGCTCCATGGCCAGGCCGACGGATGCCAGCTCCGGGCCGATTTTCTCGGGCCGGAACTTGGCGCTGATCTCGGTCCGCATCCGCTCATCACGGGCAAAGTCCACCGTCAGTCCCAACCCGCCGATGGTCACCCGCTGGGGCCGGCGGGACCGCAGCCACATCTCAATCCACTCTTCTTCACTGTCAAAACGAGCCTCGTGCTCGAACTGCTCTAGATCGAAGTCGGCGTCGAGACGGTGATTGATCACCGACAGGACATTGCGGTTGAACGCCGCGGTCACCCCCGCGGGGTCGTCATAGGCGGCGATCAGCCGGTCATGGTCCTTCACCAGATCAAAGCCCAATAGAAAGGTGTCGCCCGGCGCCATGGTGTCAGCCACACTGGCCAGAAAGTCCTTGCGGGGCGCCGGAGCGAAGTTGCCGATCGTGCCGCCCAAGAGCATCATCAGCCGACAGCCGCCGTCGGGGATGTGGTCCAAGTGGTGCTCAAAGTCGCCCACCACCCCGTGGACTGTCAATCCTTCATAGGCCGTGGCCAGGTCAGTCGCCGCCGCACGCAGGGTGGCCTCGCTGTTGTCGAACGGCACATAGCGTCGGAGCCGCCTGGTGGCGGCCAGGGCGTCCAGCACGATCCGGGTCTTCTCCGATGTGCCCGATCCCAACTCCACCACGGTGTCGGCCCCCGACCGCTCGGCGATCACATCTACCTCGCGCTCAAGGATCTCCCGCTCCCGCCGAGTGGGGTAGTAGTCGGGCAGGCGGGTGATCTGGTCGAACAGGTCGCTGCCCCGGTCGTCATAGAACCATTTGGGCGGCAGTTCCTTGGGCTGGGAGGCGAGCCCCTCGGCCACATCGGCCCGAAGCGCCTGGTCAATCCAGGAGGGATCCAGGTGGATGTCGATTATCGGTTCGATCACGACGCGTCCCGAGCTAGACGCACTCCGGAGAAGTGCCAGCGAGTGTGGGGGTGGAAGAAGTTTCGGTAGGTGGCCCGGATATGCCCCGGCGGGGTGACACAGGCTCCACCCCGGAGCACGAACTGATTGACCATGAACTTGCCGTTGTACTCCCCCACCGCGCCGGATGCGGGTTGGAATCCGGGATAGGGGCAGTAGGGGCTGGCCGTCCACTCCCATAGGTCCCCATAGAGCTGGTGCAGACCATCGCCGGGCGAGGCAGGGGCGGGATGCCACCGGCCCTGATCGCCCAAGTTGCCCACCGGCGCATGGTCGGCCGCGGCGTGCTCCCACTCGGCCTCAGTGGGGAGCCGGGCATCAGCCCAGCGGGCGAAGGCGTCGGCCTCGTAGTACGACAGATGGCCCACCGGCTCGTCGGGCGACAGCGGTTGGAGGCCGTGCAGCGTGAACACCCGCCAGCCGTCGTCGGAGTCAAAGTCCCAGTAGGCGGGCGCTTCCCAGCGGTGCTCCAAACGCTGGTACCAGCCGTCCGACAGCCACAGAGTGGGGGTGTCGTAGCCGCCGTCGGCCATGAACTCCAGCCACTGGCCGCAGGTCACCAGACGGTCGGCCAGCCGATAGGGAGGCAGAATGGCCCGGTGACGAGGGCTCTCGTTGTCGAAGGAGAAGCCGTCGCCGTGGTGACCCAGCCATACCTCCCCGCCGTCGAAACCGACCCAGCCGTTGGCCGGCTGGCCGTTGGCCGGCTGACCTTTGGCCGGCACGCCAGCCGGCGATGAAGGAAGATCGTGATAGGCGGGCCACAGCGCCTGATTGGTCGACAAAACGTGTTTGATGTCCATGAGCAGCAGCTCTTGGTGCTGCTGCTCGTGGTGGAGGCCCAGAGTCACCAGTTCGGCGGTGGCATCGTCGAGCGGGCTGGCCAGCAGCTCGGCCATGGCCTGGTCCACATGGGCGCGGTAGTCGGCCACCTCCTCGCATGATGGCCGGGAGAGGTTTCCCCGCTCCGGCCGAGGGTGGCGCTCCCCAACCGCCTCGTAGTACGAGTTGAACAGGTAGCCGAACGCCGGGTGGTACTCGTTATAGCCATCCAGGCGGGTCTTGAGCAGGAAGGTCTCAAAGAACCAGGTGACGTGGGCCCGATGCCATTTGGTGGGGCTGACGTCGGGCATAGACTGGATGCACTGGTCCTCGCTGCTCAAGGGTGCGGCAAGCGCGTCGGTGTAGGACCGGACGGCTTGGTAGGCCACCAAGAGGTCGGAGAGATCGGGGGCGAGGGTCACGGTCACAACAGCGGCGGGCACAACAACGGCGAGGTTGAACTTTACCCGCCTCGGCTCGATTTCTTCGACCTTAGCCCCTTCGATACAAGACGATGTCAGCCCGTTTCGACTCCAACTCCCGGGTGAGGCGCTGAACTTGGGCTTTGAGTCGGGCTACCTCATCCTCGAGAGCCATGACGCGCTCGACGCCGTCGAGGTTCATGCCCTCGCTGGTGAGCTCGTGCACCCGGCGGAGCTTGTCGATGTCGGCATCGCTGTACCGCCGGCTCCCCCCACCGGTGCGGGCCGGCTGCACCAACCCCCGGCGGTCGTAGATCCGCAGAGTCTGGGGATGAATGCCAGCCAACTCGGCGGCTACCGAAATGACATAGACCGCCCGGTCGCGGCCTCGGGGGTCGATCATGGTTCCGCCTCCATCGTCTCGTCGAATGCTTGCAGGGCTTGGCGCTGCTCGTCGCTTAGCTCGGTGGGAACTTCCAAGGCCACCGTCACCAGGAGATCGCCGGTTCCCTTGGCGGCCTCCACACCCTTCCCCCGCACCCTCAGAACCTGGCCGGGTTGGCTGCCAGGGGGCAGGCGCAGCTTCACCGGGTCGCCCTCGAAGGTGGGCACCGAGATCTCCGCCCCCAGCGCCGCTTGGGTGAAGGTCACTGGCACGGTCACGGTGAGATTCTTTCCCTGCCGGCCGAACACCGGATGCGGATTGACCTTGACCTTCACATACAGGTCGCCGGGCGGACCTCCGTTGATCCCCGGCTCTCCCTTGCCGGCCAACTTGATCCTCTGGCCATTCGCCACCCCGGCGGGGATGCGCACCGAGATCGGACGCCCCGCACGGGCAGTGTCACCGCTCAGCGTCAAGTCGGTGGTCGTACCCCGCACTGCCTCGGCGAAGTCCAAGGACAGCTGGGCATTGAGATCGTGGCCCCGCACTGGTCGGGTCTGACCTGCGAACGGGGGGCCGCCCCGGTCGAAGCGTCCGCCGCCCATGAAAGCCGAGAAGATGTCGGCCAGATCGCCTTCCATGGTGAAGCCGCCTGGTCCGGCCTGGAAATTCATGGGCCCCATGTGGCGCACTTGGTCGTACTGGGCCCGGCGCTCGCCATCGCCCAATACGTCGTAGGCGGCCGAGACCTCCTTGAACTGCTCTTCGGCCTTGGAATCGTCGGGGTTGGCGTCGGGATGAAGCTTGCGGGCCAGCTTCCGGTAGGCCTTCGTGATCTCTTTGTCCGAGGCCGACGGGGAAACGCCCAGAGCCTTGTAGTAGTCAGTCTCCAGCCATTCCCGCTTCACGTCCATGCTGTGTTCGCCTCCGTCCTACCCCCGGACCTTGACCATGGCGGGTCGCAGCACTCTGCTGTTCCACTCATAGCCAGCCCGCAGAACCTCGGCGATCACCGCCTCTCCCTCTCCCGGCTCGTGCGCGACAGCCTCATGGCAAGTGGGGTCGAACGACGCGCCGGGGTCGTCCAGCTTGGCCAAGCCCTCCTTTTCCAAGGCGCCGAACAGCGCGTCCCGGATGGGGACGACATCGGTGGCCCCCTGGGCCACCGCAGCATCGCAGGCGTCCAAAACCGGCAGCACCTTTTCCACGATGTCGGCTGCGGCCATGGCCACAGTCTCCTGCTGGCGCTCGGCCGCCTTGCGCCGGTAGTTGGCGAACTCGGCGGTCACCCGTTGGAGGTCGTTGAGATAGCCATCCCGCTGGGCCAGAAGCTCTTCGACTGAAGGCAACTCCTCAGGGTTGGGGCTGGCCTCAATCTGTTCCGCAACGACGGGATCGGCCTCTGCGTCGATCTGGCGTTCAGCGGTCTCCTCGTCGGCCAGTTCCCCGCCGGCCCGCGCATCGACGGCCGATTCCTCTTCGGCTAGTCCAGCCGCAGGCTCGTCGCTCACTGGGAGTTTCCGTCTTCTTCGTCTTCGACGATCTCGGCGTCGACGATGCTGTCGTCTTCAGCGGCATCGGCCGCGGCTTCCCCGGCGAAGTCTCCCGGCGCATCGCCGGCTGCGGCGGCGGCCTGTTCGTACATAACCGCGCCGATCTGCTGGCTGATGGCCGACAGCTCCTCGGTGGCCGAGCGGATGCGGTCCAAGTCCTTCTCGTCGATGGCCGACTTCAGCTCGCCCAGCTTGGCCTCAACCTCGGAGCGCTGGTCGGCTGGCACCGAGTCGCCGGCCTCGGCCAGCAGCTTCTCCACCTGGTACACCAGGCTGTCGGCATTGTTGACGGCTTCTGCCTCTTCCCGGCGGCGGGCGTCCTCGGCGGCGTGGGCCTCGGCGTCGGCGACCATTTGGTCGATGGTGTTCTTGTCCAGCGAGCTCTGACCGGTGATGGTTATGGACTGCTCTTTGCTGGTGGCCCGGTCTTTGGCTGACACGTGGACGATGCCGTTGGCGTCGATGTCGAAGGTGACCTCAATCTGGGGCACCCCCCGGGGCGCAGGCGGAAGGTCCACCAACTGGAACTTGCCCAGCGTCTTGTTGTAAACCGCCATCTCCCTTTCGCCCTGGAGCACATGGATCTCCACAGTGGGCTGGTTGTCGTCAGCGGTGGTGAACACCTCGGTGCGACGGGTGGGGATGGTTGTGTTGCGCTCGATGAGGCGGGTCATCACGCCGCCTTTGGTCTCGATGCCCAGCGACAGCGGGGTCACGTCCAACAGCAGCACGTCTTTGACCTCGCCCTTGAGCACGCCAGCCTGCACTGCGGCGCCCACCGCCACTACCTCGTCGGGGTTGACCCCCTGATGAGGCTGCGTGCCGGTCATGCCGGTCACCAGGTCGACCACCGCAGGCATCCGAGTGGAGCCGCCCACCAGGATCACGTGGTCCACATCGCCGGCCGACAAACCGGCATCGGACAGGGCCTGCTCGAAGGGCTTGCGACAGCGGTCCAGCAGGTCGCTGGTGAGGTCTTGGAACTTGGCCCGGCTCAGTTCGTAGTCCATGTGGAGCGGTCCGGCGTCGGTGGCGGTGATGAACGGCAGGTTCACATTGGTGCTCTGGGTTTGCGACAACTCGATCTTGGCCTGCTCCGCGCCCTCCTTGAGCCGCTGCATGGCCATATTGTCCTTGCTCAGATCAACGCCGTGGTCATTGCGGAACGAGTCCACCAACCAGCCGATCACCCGGTCGTCCCAGTCGTCGCCGCCCAAGGCAGTGTCGCCGCTGGTGGACTTCACCTCGAACACGCCGTCGCCGATTTCCAATATCGACACGTCGAAGGTGCCCCCGCCCAGGTCGAACACCAAGATGGTCTGGTCGGTGTCGCCCTTGTCGAGCCCGTAGGCCAAGGCGGCCGCAGTAGGCTCGTTTATGATCCGCAGCACCTCCAGCCCGGCGATGGTGCCGGCTTCTTTGGTGGCGGTGCGCTGGGCGTCGTCGAAATAGGCCGGCACGGTGATCACCGCTTCGGTGACCTCAGTCCCTAGATAGGTCTCGGCGTCCCGCTTGAGCTTTTGGAGGACGCGGGCGGAGATCTCTTGGCTGCTATAGGCCTTGCCGTCAATGTCTTCCGACCAGTCGGTGCCCACGTGCCGCTTGACCGAGCGGATAGTGCGATCAGGGTTGGTGATGGCCTGGCGCTTGGCCACCTCGCCGACCAGCACCTCTCCTTCTTTGGAAAAGGCCACGACCGAAGGGGTGGTGCGAGAGCCTTCTGCGTTGGCGATAACCGTGGGCTCACCGCCCTCGAGCAATGCGACCACGCTGTTGGTGGTGCCGAGATCGATGCCGACAACTTTTCCCATCTTGTTGGACTCCTTGTTGGATTTTGATTCGCCAGATTGCGATTTTGGCCCTTCAAGGATACCCCTGACATCCCCCCATAGCAAAACTTGAGTGGTATTCACTAAGGGTTAGAGCCGCTACGCTGGCCGACGTGGACCCTGCCATGCTGATACTGCTTCGACACGGGCAGAGCCAGTGGAACGCCTCCAACCAGTTCACCGGATGGTACGACTGCGACCTGACTCCCCAGGGGGAGGCCGAGGCCCGAGCCGGCGGGCAGGCGCTGGCCGACGCCGGGCTCTTGCCCGATGTTGTGCATACCTCGGTGCAGACCCGGGCCATTCGCACCGCGGAACTGGCTCTGTCCAAGATGGGCCGGTCCGGGGTGCCGATGAAACAGGACTGGCGGCTCAACGAGCGCCACTACGGCGACCTCACCGGGCTGGACAAGTCGGAAACCCGCCAGCGCTACGGCGACGAACAGCTCAACGCCTGGCGCCGGGGCTACCGCACCCCGCCGCCGCCCATTTCCGATGACAATCCCTGGAATCCCAATGGCGACCCCCGTTACGCCCACATTCCCCCCGAGCAGTTGCCCAAATGCGAGTGCCTGGCCGACGTGGTGGAGCGGTTGATGCCCTACTGGCACAACGCAGTCGTCCCCGATCTGCAAGCCGGGCAGACGGTGTTGATCTCGGCCCACGGCAACAGCTTGCGAGCACTGGCCAAGCACCTCGACCAGATCGACGACGACGCCATCGCCGCCCTCAATATCCCCACCGGGATGCCGCTGGTGTATGAGCTGGGATTAGACATGATGCCCATCGAGGCCAAAACGACGCTCGCCCGCTCGCTCGACCCCGCTGCGGCCGCCGAAGCGGCCGCAGCAGTGGCTGAACAAGCGGGCTAAGCGCCTGTCAGGCTGTAGGAGATCAGCCCACAGAAGTGGAGGTGTCCGGGCCGTAGCCGGGCACTCCATGCTCGTGGAGGTCGAGACCGCCGATCTCTTCTTCACGAGACACCCGTAGACCCATCGTCTTCTTCATCACGGCGAACAAGATGCCAGTGGTGATGGTCACCCAGGCGAACACCAGCACGACGCCGATGAGCTGGACCAGCAGTTGGTCGCCGCCACCGCCGTAGAACAGGCCGGCGTTGTCGGTGGCTACGAAGCCGTCGGCATAGCGGGAGAACAGCCCCACAGCCAGGGTCCCCCACACGCCACACACGCCGTGGACTGAGATGGCGCCCACCGGGTCGTCCACTCCCTTGCGATCGAAGAACAGCACCGAGTACACCACGATGGCCCCGGCGATGCCCCCGGTCACCACCGCGCCCATGGGGTTCATGGTGGCGGTACCGGCGGTAATGCCCACCAGTCCGGCCAGCACGCCGTTGCCGGTCATGGCCACGTCTAGCGAGCCGGTCTTGCGCCAGATGACGGCGCCGGCAACCAATCCGCCCGCGGCCGCGGCCAACAGCGTGGTCAGCGCGGCGTGCATCACCACATTGTCGGCAGCCAGCTCCGAGCCGGGGTTGAACCCGAACCAGCCGAACCACAGGATGAAGACGCCCAACACCACGAAGGCGATGTTGTGGCCCGGCAGAGCCCGCGGATTCCCATTCTCGTCGTACTTGCCAATCCGGGGTCCGAGGAAGATGGCCCCCATCAAGGCCGCCCAGCCGCCGGTGCTGTGCACGATGGTGGAGCCGGCGAAGTCGCCGAACTTGGCATCGCCGATCTCAAGGTCGGCGATGATTCCCTCGCCACTCCAGAAGGAGTGGACTACCACCGGATAGATCAGCGCGGTCATGAAGAAGCTGAACACCAGATAGGCAGTGAATTTGGTCCGCTCGGCCATGGCCCCCGAGGCAATGGTCACCGCGGTAGCGGCGAACACCACCTGGAAGAAAAAGTCGGTGGGGCCGCTGAGGCCTCCGTCGATGGCGGTGGACATGCCGCTCAGGAAAAAGCCGTCGGTGCCGAATATCGATCCGGCATCTGTCCCGTAGGCGATGCCGAAGCCAAACGCGAAGAAGGCCAGAGCGCCGATACACATGTCGGCCAGGTTCTTGGCCATGATGTTCCCAACGTTCTTGGCCCGGGTCATCCCCGCCTCGACCATGCCGAAGCCGGCCTGCATCAAGAACACCAAGATGCCGGCGATGAACACCCATAAGTTGTCCATCACCGCCTGCACCGCTTCGGCGCCGCCGTCTTGGGCTGCCGCTGGAACAGTTCCGATAAGCACTGTTCCGGCGGCAATCAGCGCTCCTATTCCGAATTTCCTTTTCATATGACCGGCCCTCCTTCGCCGTTTCTGCACCCGCGCCACTGCGGCCCCGGCGCAATCGGCAACACGGTAGGAAGACCAGGTTTCACAATTGTTTCTGCGCTGTGAATTTCAAGCAGGGCACTCTGACTCTCTGACTACCGGCAGAGTGCGTAACCGGAGGGTGTAGGGGGCTAACTTTGGAGTCGCCATGGACCTAA
The DNA here is from genome assembly GCF_965204015.1 of Candidatus Poriferisocius sp. GTDB lineage: Bacteria > Actinomycetota > Acidimicrobiia > Acidimicrobiales > Bin134 > Poriferisocius. The sequence continues at coordinate 1,709,250 of NZ_OZ241965.1, forward strand.
AGCGCCTGCGTCCCTTCCACATCGTGCTCGGCCTTGGGCTGGGCTTCGCCGCCTTCACGATCGCCTCGGGCATCGCCTCGGCCATCACCGAGTTCAAGAACCCGGCCGAAGTCACCCGTCACCCGTGGGAGAACATCCCTAGCGGGTGGAAGGCCGCTTTCTACACCATCATCCCCATCTTCTTGGTGTGGGCCTCCTGGGAGTTCGCCAAGCGGGTGAAGAACTGGGAGCGCGGCGGTCCCGACAACCGGCGCACCACTCTTTCCAACGCCAAGACCCGCCTCGAGGATCTCCGGCGGGGCATGTACATGCGGACGCTCCTGCGGGAGCCCGGCGCCGGGGTCATGCACACCATGATCTATGTGGGGTTCATCATCCTTTTGGGCGTCACTACCACCCTGGAGATCGACGAGCAGCTCCCCGACGGGGCCAAGTTCCTCCACGGCCGGGTGTATCAGGTGTACTCCGCGGTGGGTGATATCGCCGGAGCCATCTTCCTGGTCGGGGTGATGTGGGCCATCGTGCGCCGCTACGGCCCCCGGCGACTGCGCCCCTACCGCATCCGCATCAAGTCGCGGCCCGAGCACGCGGTGATCTTGGGCACTTTCTTCGCCATCGGGGTCACCGGGTTCGGCGCCGAGGTTTTCCGCATCGCCGACCACGGCGTGCCCGAATTCGAGAAGTGGTCGGTGCTCGGCTACCAAGTGGCCACCCAGATGCGGGGACTCGAGGGCCTCGACCACTGGCACCAATTCTGGTGGGCCGGCCACGTGATCGCCTTCATTGCCTTCTTGGTGCTTCTGCCCATCACCATGTTGCGCCACATGGTCACCTCACCGCTGAACATGTACCTGCGGGACAAGGACCGGCCCAAGGGCGCCATGAAGCCCATGCCCAACCTGATGGAGACCGACCTGGAGTCGTTTGGCGCCGCCACCGTGGAGGACTTCACCTGGAAGCAGTTGCTGGACACCGACGCCTGCACCATGTGCGGTCGATGCACATCGGTGTGTCCAGCCCACGCCACCGGCAAGCCCCTTGACCCACGTGAGATCGTGCTCAAGACCGGCGAGGTCATGGCCGCCACCGGCGAGCCGGCCACTACGCCGCCGCTGGGCACGGTGCCGGAGATCAAAGTGGAGGCCAACTCGCTGTTCGAGCGGATCACCGGCGAGGAGATCTGGGCGTGCACCTCGTGCAAGGCGTGTGACGAGATCTGCCCAGTGAACATCGAGATCCTCGACAAGATCCTCGATATGCGCCGCTATCTGTCGCTCATGGAGTCCGACTTCCCCACTGAGCTGGGCCAGGCCTACCGGTCGATGGAGAACTCGGGGAATCCGTGGGGCATGTCCCAGGGCGACCGCGGTGCCTGGGCCACCGAATTCGAGGGCATTGCCGTGCTCGACGGAGGCGACCCCCTGGAGTCGGAGTACCTCTACTGGGTGGGCTGCGCGGGCTCATTCGACGACAAGAACCGCAAGGTGACCCAGGCGGTGGCCAAGCTGCTCCAGCGAGCCGAGATCAGCTTCTCCATCTTGGGTCCGGCCGAGAACTGCACCGGCGACCCGGCCCGGCGCTCCGGCAACGAGTACATCTTCCAGATGTTGGCCATGCAGAACATCGAGACCCTCAACGAGATGGGGGTCAAGAAGATCGTCACCCAGTGCCCCCACTGCTTCAACACCCTGGCCAACGAGTACCCCCAGTTGGGCGGACACTACGAGGTGGTCCATCACACCCAGTTCCTAGAGGCGCTGATCGACGACGGACGCCTCGACATGACCGGCGCGCGTCTCGACGAGCGGGTGGTGTATCACGACTCCTGCTATCTGGGCCGCCACAACGACGTGTACTTGGCCCCCCGCCGAGTGGTGGGCTCGCTGGGCGGCGTCGAGGTAGTGGAGGCCGGGCGCAACGGGACCAAGGGAATGTGCTGCGGTGCGGGCGGGGCCCGCATGTGGATGGAGGAAACCATCGGCAAGCAGGTGAATGTCGAGCGGTCACAGGAGCTGCTGGCCACCGGGGCCGACCGGATCGCCACCGCCTGCCCGTTCTGCTACATCATGATCGACGACGGCATCAAGGCCGAGGGGGCCGACGAAGACGTGGTCGTGGGAGACATCTCCATGCACCTACTTGAGGCGCTGGAGAACCGAGACGCCGACCAGGAGGCCGCCCGACAGTCTGAACTGCTCACCATCCGCACGACGGCTCCAGAACCCGCTGCCGTCGCAGTGGCCGAGCCTCAAACTGCGGCTATCACCGAGGCACCGCCGGCGACCGAACCCGAGCCGCCATCCGAAATCGACGAAGCCGAACCGGAGGAATCTGCGGTTCCAGACGCCGAACCAGAACCACCGGCGCCAGCCCCTCCAGAGAAGCCCGCACCGGACCCCACCAAGAGACCAGACGACTTCACCCGCATCATGGGCACCGATCCTGCCTTGGCCCGAGCGCTGCCCGATCACGGGATCGTCACCTACGAAGACTTGGCCGCCCTCAACGACGACGCCGTGCAGGAACTCGAAGCCGCCCTGGAGATCCCCGGCCGGATCAGCAAGTGGAAGTGGCCCACCCAGGCCGCGGCCCTCATCGCGGAGCGCGACGAAACCGACTGATCGCTGGATCGCTACGTTGGCTTGGGCATGCGGTAGCCGACGTGGGGGACAGTGACGATATAACGGGGATTGCGGGCGTCGTCGTCGAGTTTCTGACGGAGGTTCTTCACCACAGTGCGCATTCGCCGGGCATCGCCGGGCTGGTCGGGACCCCAGACCCTCTGCAACAAGAAGTCGTGGTCCATCGCCGTACCAGCTTTGGCCGACAACTCAGCCAGCAGGCGAAACTCGGTTGGGGTCAACTCGACTGATTGGCCAGCCACCGACACAGCACGCTCGGCGAAGTTGATGGCCAAGTCGCCCAGCTCGAAAGACACTGGCTGCTCGGGCTTCTTTCGCAAGGCGGCCCTGACCCGGGCGGCCAACTCAGTAGAGGAGAAGGGCTTGACCATGTAGTCGACCGCGCCCATCTCAAAGGCCTTGGTAATCAGCTCATCCTGGTCGTAGCCCGACAGGAAGATGACCGGCGTGTCGCGGATGTCGAGGATGTCCTTCATCAAATCGATGCCGTCCTTTCCTGGCAGCATCAAGTCGAGGAGCACCACTTCGGGCTCGACCTCTTGGATCAGCGCAACTACCTCGTCGGGATCGCCGGTCACCACCGGCTCGTAGCCTGCCCTGACCAGAGAATCGCGGACGTGCTTGAGCGTCCTCGGGTCGTCGTCCACCGCGAGGATCCGGGTCAGCTCGCTGCTGAGCGTCCTCTGGGGCCGCGGCGCCGCCTTGGCTCGTTGCGGGGCGGCTTGAGGCGTGCTCTCATCGGACGTGGGAATGGTGAAGACGAAGCGGCTGCCCAGGCCGGGCCCGTCGCTTTCAGCCCATATGCGCCCGCCGTGGGTCTCCACGATCCCCTTGCAGATGGCCAGGCCCAGGCCGAGATCGCGGTTTTGGTCAGGACTGTCTTGTTGGGAGAACTTGGCAAACAGGTGCGGCATGCGCTCAGCCGGTATGCCGCGGCCGGTGTCGGCAACGGAGATGGCGACATGAATGTCTTGGACTTGGGCATCCAGCCGGATGGTCGATTTCTCATTGGAATTGCGGGCGGCGTTGGAAAGCAGGTTGATGATCACTTGGACAATTCGCCGCCGGTCGGCCAGCACCAAGGGCAAATCTGACGGGATGCTGATGCGGATGTTGTCACGACCCCCTGCATTCAAGAAGGCACTGCGGGCCTCATCTACCAAATGAGTCAACTCAAGTGGCACCGGGTTCACCGACAGCGTTCCAGTCTCGATCCGTACAATGTCGCTGAGGTTGTTGATCAGATCGCGCATGTAGTCGGCTTGTTCATCGATGATCCGGTGGTACTCAATCATCTCGGCTGCATCGAGTGATATCTGGCCTTCCAGCAGCGTGGCAGTGGATCCCTTGATGGCAGTGAGCGGCGAGCGGAGCTCGTGGCCAACCATGCCCAAAAACTCGGTACGCAGTCGCTCTAATTCAGCGAGGGGTGCCATATCCTGTGCCGTCACGATCACCGACTCCACTTGGCCGTCGGCTCCGCGAATGGGGGTGGCGTTGACGCTCATGACGAAATCCTGCCTACCCGGGAACTCGACAATTACCTCCTCATCTCGGACGGTTTCCCCCGAGATCAACACTTGCTCCAGAGGAATCCCTTTCTGCGAGATCACCTGTCCGTCGGCGCGTCGATAAATGCCAGTGCTCACCAACTCATTGAGGTGGTCGCTGGTCAAACCTAGGTCGCCGAGCTGCCGTCTCGTTTCCGGGTTGGCCGACCTCACCTCCCCGGTCTTGGCGTCAAAGACCAATACAGCCATAGGGGCGATGTTGATCAGGCCCTCCAGATCGGCTCTCGTTCGCCGCTCCTGTCGGTACTGACGAGCGTTGGAGATGACCAGTGCTGCCTGGGAGGCGAACATGACCAGGGTCTCCTCGTCCTCCGCGGAGAATCCATCCTCTTTCTCGGCGATGAAAATGGCGCCAACCCGCTGGTCCTGATAGCGGATCGGCACTCCTAGATAGGCGGTCGCCGTACTCATTGGCAAAGGCGTATGAATCTCAGAAAGCCCGTGCTCTTTGAGGTAGCCCTGAAAGTCCTGAAGCCGAAGCGGTTCTTCGATGCCGTACAGGTACTCGAACAGCTCCCATTTGTTGGGCAGTTGCTCGAGTTCGCTGGCCTGCTCGGGGGTCATACCGGAAAATAGAAACTCCGCGGTCCTGCGCTGGCCGGTAACCAACACAATCACGCCAAATTGGGCACCGGTCAGCGACCGGGCGCTGTCTAGCACCTCTTGCAGCACCGAGTCGAAGTCGAGACTTTCGTTGATACGCAAGAAGGCATCGCATAGCTGCGACAGTCGCTCCCTCTGCACGGTGACCTCTTGCCTGGCACTCACATCGCTCACCATCGAGTTCTAGCGTATTTCGCCTACGCTCACAAAAGCGTCACATAATCCGAGCTGGCATGACTACGTCCTCACAAACGCAACTCAAATGACGTGGTCACTACCCATCATCGGTGGCTGTGATGATCGTCGTAGAACTGCCGCGCCCAGCGCCGGAAGGGCATGATGGGTCCGTCGCCTGAGGTCAGCATCGGGTGTTCGTAGTAGGCCTTTGATTCCCAGATCGGAATGTCCTGTTCGAGCTGGCCGACGACGTTGCGCAGGATTGCCTCGGCCACTCCGCCGGAGGGATTTTCGCCTTCGACCCGCAGTTGGGTGAATGACTTGCGGATGAGCACGGTCTCTTCGTCAATGGGAGTCACCGAGCCGACCTGAAGCGTCTCACAGATGCCTTGGTACCGCACAGTGACGAGACCGAGTCCGAAGGCGCTCGAAGTGACCGCACCATCCACCGGACCTCTCGGTGTGTCAAGCGACACGGGATTGTGGCTGTGGCGGAGCGGGCCTTCGAAGGTCGACTCCGTTGAAGGGACGTTGCGGGTGCCGTGCACGAACCGGAAGTGGGCGCTGTCCGAGACGTTCTCCGCGATCTCTTGGGGCTGCGTCCTTACCGTCCATTCGAATCTCTGGGGGTCGGACCATTCCGGGCTGGTCGCCTCTGGGATCGAGGGAACCTCCCAGGTCGGTTGCTCGTGGCGGGGGTGGTACCACACCATGACCAGGCCATTGCGCTCGCAGATCGGCCACGACCGAACCCGGGCGTTGGGAGGCACATGGCCGTACGGCACGTTGGTGCACTCACCATTCCCGTCGTACTCCCAGGCGTGGAAGGGACACCGGATGCAAGCACCGGCCACTTCACCTCCGACGCCCAGATGGGCACCGAGATGGGCGCAATGCGCATCGAGCACGTGGGCCGAGCCGCCGGCGTTGCGGAACAGCACGAGATCGCGGCCAAAGAACTCGAGGGGGCGGACCTCTCCAACCGCGAGCTCATCGCTGTACTCAACCGCAAACCAGCCGGTCGGGAGCGGGTGCGGGAAGTTGGCGGCCATGGTCAGCATCTACCGTATGCGGTCGGGAGGTACCATGCTTGAGTTGTCGAACGAAGGAACCACGTTGACTTCCCCTGCCACTGCCAACGCAACCGACATGCGCGAGCGCATCGTGTCGGCCGGCTACAAGATGCTCCTTCAGTTCGGCGAAAACAAGACCAGCATGGGTGACATCGCCGAGGCCGCCGGGATCTCGCGGGGCACCGTGTACCGATACTTCGGCGACCGCGACCAGCTCCTCGACGCGGTGATCGAGTACTCAGCTCACAGGTACTGGGATGCAGTCGACGCTCGAATCGATGACTCGATGTCGCTGGCCGAGAAGCTTGAGACTCGCATCCGCACGAGCATCCGGTTCTCGAGCGGCCTCGTCGACCAGCTCTCGGCCGGTTCGGTGGACCTATATCGTCGAATGCTGGCCGGCAAGACAAGCCGAACCGTTGAGCTCTCCGTAGAGCGCAATATCCCCATGCTGGAGAAGGCACGGGAGCGGGGAGAGCTGGGTGACGACGTGGATATCCGGATGGCCGCCGACTGGATCACCCGGAGCGTGCTCAGCATGATCTGGATCCCGACCTCCACTGTGGTGGATCTATCCGACGAGAAGGCCGCAGCCCGCTACGCCACCGAGCTGATTCTCCGCGGCATCGGCGCCTAGGAGTTCTGACTCGAATCCCGCCACACCGCGTGGCCTCACCCCGGCAGATCAGCAGGGTCTTGAAGAAGGTGCTTTTGGATCTTCCCCGAAGCCGTCGTAGGGAGTGACTCCACGAACTCCACTGAGCGGGGGACTTTGAAGTTGGACATCTCCTCGCGACACCAAGCGATGATGTCGGAAGCAGAGGGGGAGGTGCCCGGTGTGGCGACGATGAAGGCCTTGCCGACTTCACCCATGCGCTTGTCAGGGACGCCGATGACCGCGACCTGAGCAATTTCGGGCATCTCGTACATGATGCGTTCGATTTCGGCCGGGTAGCAGTTGAACCCGCCCATGATGTACATGTCCTTCAGGCGGTCGGTGATGTGGATGTTGCCGTCGGCATCGAAGAATCCGATGTCACCGGTGTGGAGCCAGCCCTCGGGGTCGATGGCATCGGCGGTTGCCTCAGGGTCGTCGAGGAAGGCTCGCGTGACATTTGGTCCCCGAACCATGATCTCCCCGGACTCGTCGGGTCCGAGCTCGCGGCCGGAACTGTCAACGGCCATCACCTCGATATCCGGTAGCGGAGGTCCTGAAGTGAGGGCAATGGTCTCAGGCGAGGTGCCGGCCCGGTTCTGGGTGGCCACGCCAGCCGTCTCGGTCAGGCCGTAGCCGGTGACCGCGGTGTCGAAACCCAGCTCGTCGTAGACGCGGTGAATGAGCTCCGGGGCAATCGCTGCTCCCCCGGTGATGGCCAGTCGCAGCGATTGCAGGTCGTACCGGCTGCGGTAGGGGTGCATGAGGAGCGACTCATAGAGGGCGGGTGTCCCCGGCAGTACCGACACCTTCTCCTCGCCCACCCTGCGGAGAACCCGGTCGACGTCGAGCACGGGTTCCGGCAGGATGGTGCAGCCTCGCATTATGCACGCCATCCATCCGGCCTTGTAGCCGAAGGCGTGGAAGAACGGGTTGACGATCAGGTACCGATCACCGTGGCGGAGGTCTACCGCATCGGTCCACCGCTCGTAGGCGAACAGGTTCTGTCCATGGGTGATAGTCACGCCCTTGGGGCGTCCGGTAGTGCCCGAGGTGAACATGATGTCGGCGAGGTCGTCCGGACCGATCGATTCGGTACGGGCCCGGGCCTCGCCATTGCTCGCCTGCTTCCCAGCGTCGAGGAACTCCTCCCACGGCTGGGCGCGTTCGTCGGCGCCGTCGAGCAAGACTCGGTGCTCCAGCGCGGGAAGGGGGGCGTCGGCGATCAGGTCGAGGTAGCGAGTGCCCAGGAAGTCGCCCACCGTCACGAGCAGCGAGGCTTTGGTGCGGCTCAGGATGTCGGCGGCTTCGTCGCGCTTGAACCGGGTGTTCATGGGTACCAGAGCGGCCCCGGCCGATTGGAGACCCACGGCGGCAATGATCCACCGGGGGCTGTTGGGGGCCCAGATCGCCACCCGGTCGCCGGGGCTGATGCCTGCGGCCATGAACGACCGGGTGGAGGCGAGGCAGGCGTCGGCGAGTTCGGGAAAGGTCCACGAACGATCGTCGCCTTCGAGCGCAACCGACTGGGGATACCGAATTGCGGCGTCGTGGACCAGCGCGGGAATGGTCGACGGTCGGCTCCCCGACATCCGGCGCCCTATTCGGCGGGGCTCGACGGCTTTGCGATCCGGATGGCTCGGCGGGCGAATCGCCAGCCATCACCGTCGCGGACAACCACGTCCTCGTATATGCCCATGCTGCCAACCTGCTTGTCGTGGGTGTAGAACACGAAGTTCGACATCACGTCGGCCCGGTCGCCATCAAGGTCGATCCGAACAGCCGTGTTCAGGTGAACGCCTTCGGGGGCATTCTTGAGGAACTCGACGAGCGTGTCGTGGCCGCTCCATTCCCGTCTGAACGCATACATAACGCCATCTTCGCCGAACAGGCGAGCGAATTCGTCATATCGGCACTCGTCGCACACCAGGCAGTAATCAGCAAGGAGGCGGCGGATGCTCTCAATATCGTCAGCTTTGGTCATGGCCCGAAACCTCCCATGGGGATCAAGTGGGCAAGTGGTGTTCTATCCACAACACGAGGCGGCGGCAAGCGCTCACATCGAAGCGCACGCCAGAGCCGTCGCGGCCAGGATGCCGCCTCGGAAGTCGGTGGCCGAGTCGTCGGCCATGCGGTTCATCGCGTAGGCAACCGAGGCCCGAGCGTCGAGGTCGATCACCGCGAACGCGCCGCCCCAACCGGCCCAGAACATGGCCCGTTCATTGGGGCTAATCGGAGTGGTCTCGCTGTTGAGCCCGAATCCATTGCCGAACGTCAGCTCAACACCGTTGACCAGGTCGACGCCGGTGATCTGGGCGCACGCCGCGGCAGCCACGGTTGACTCGCTCAGCATCCGGGTGCCCGAGAGCTCGCCGCCGCAGGCCATCATGGCGTGGATCAGGGCGATGGACCGTGCGTTGCCAATGCCGCCGATCGCCGGTAACTCGGCGGCACGCCAAGCGCGCGTGTTCGCCTCGCCACCGTTCAGCGGGGTGCTCTTGCTCGTCCGCTCGGCAATCTCGGTGTGGAACGGTTGCGGTCGGCCCTGGGCCGGTGGCACGAGCTCGGCTACGCGGTGGTCTTCGGATTCGGGCAACCCGATGTGGAAATCCGCGCCGAGCGGTTCGGCGATCTCGTCGCGGAAGAAGCGGCCGATCGTCGTGCCGGTAACCCGTCGAACCACCTCTCCAACCAGAAAGCCCTGCGTCACGGCGTGGTAGCCCGACGCCGTCCCCGGCTCCCACCACGGCGCCTGAGCGGCGAGACGCTCGCAGCAGGCCGACCAGTCGTAGAGGAAGGTGGCATCGACTACCGGCGGTTCGAAGCCGGACAGGCCCGCCGTGTGGGCCAAGACGTGTGAGACCGTGATGGCGCTCTTCCCGTTGGCGGCGAACTCCGGCCAGTACTTGGCCACGGGTGAATTGAGCTCCAGTTCACCGCGGTCGACCAGCGCCAGCACGCAGATCGCGGCCATGGTCTTCGTCACCGAGAACGTGTTGACGATTGTGCCTTGTTGCCAAGGCCGTCCCGCGGTGTCGGCGCTGCCAGCCCAGATGTCGACGACAAACTCGCCGTCGACGGTGGCCGCGCAGCTCGCCCCAAGCTCGAGGCCCTGCTCGAAGTTAGCGGCAAACGCATCGCGCACCGCTTCGTACCCGGCCGCGACGAAGCCTTCGACTACTGTTTCGCCTCCGTCAGTTCCGGTAGAGGTCATAGTCGGTGTTGCCTCGAAGGAAATTGTTGAGGTGGATGTTGCCAAACCAGCGAATCGCCCGCTTCTTCGGCATGACCCGCTTCACGAAACTCTGCTGAAGGCTGTTCTTTCGGCCCGGCACCACCTGGGGCCGCTTGCCGAGCTGATCGATGATCGCTTCGACGGCGTCATCGGCGGCCATCGCCTTGACTTGGGGGAAGTTGGCCAGCGCCGTCGTCCGGGTTAGCCCTAGGGGTGCAGCGATTACGTCGACGCCGTGGGGGGCGAGTTCGAACCAAAGACCCTCGGCCAACACGGTCTCATACGCCTTCGAAGCCCCGTAGTTGACAACGAAAGGAGATCCTTGTCCGTCAGCTCCCGACGAGATCAACACCAGTCCACCGTGGCCGCGCTCCTTCATCAGAGCACCGAAGTGGTGGGCGAATGTGCACGGGCCGGAAACGTTTATGGCGATGAGATCTCGGTGCGCCTGGAGGGAACCGTCGAGAAAGAGGTGGGGAGCCATTTTCGCCGGGTCCACCTCCATCGCCGCGCTGTACACCATCATCCCCACTTCGAGATCAGAGGTCTGATGCACCACCTCGTCGTATACGTCGGAGTGGGTGAGATCGGCGTGAATAGAACGCACGTCAACGCCGAAGCGGAGCTCGAGCTCTTCCTTCTGCTTGTCGAGCGCGGCGAGGTTGCGGTCTATCGAAGCGATGTTCAGCCCGCGGGACGCGAGGGCGTTTGCCCAGGCCTCCCCCAAACCGAGCGCTCCACCGGCAATGAGGGCCCAAGGGCCGTATTTTTCGGCAAAGCTACTGCTGCTCACTGCTGCTCCTTGTGGTGTTCTTCCATTGCCCGGACGACGCGCCGTTCATGTCCGCCCGACTGGCGCGGCTGTGCGGTGGAGGAAGCTCAGCCAGTCGGGCACAGGAGACGGTGCGATCTCATCGATCTCGGCGAGCTCTTCAGGGGTCAGCTTCCAGTCGAGGGCTGCGATGCTTCCGTCGAGCTGTTGGGGCGACATGGCGCCCACCACCACTGCGCTCACCGCGGGCTTGGCCAAGATCGAGGCGAGCGAGAGCTCGGTGAGGGTTCGACCGCGGGCGGCAGCAAACTCGTGCAGCGCCTCGATCTTGGCGAAATTCGCCTCGTTCATCACCCCGAAGAAGAACTGCGGGAACTTTGCCGCTCGAGCATCGGGCGGGAGCTCGCCGTCAGCTCGGTATTTGCCGGTCAAAAGGCCCGATTCGAGCGAGAAGAAGGGCAGCACGCCGATGCTGTACTTCTCGCACACAGGCAGCACGTGGTGTTCAACATCCCGGGTGAGAAGGCTGTAGTGGCATTGGGTGGAGATGAATCGCTCAAGGCTCGAGGTCCGCGAGGTCCATTCCGCTTCGGCAAGCTGCCACGCCTCGAAGCACGAGCTGCCGATATAGCGCACCTTCCCCTGCCTGATGAGGTCGTCGAGGGCCCGCAGGGTCTCCTCAATCGGTACCACCGGGTCGGGGATGTGCATTTGGTAAAGGTCGATCCGATCGGTCTGGAGACGGCGAAGGCTGTCCTCGACAGCCCGCATGATGTGATGGCGCGACCCTCCGCAGTTCATGGGCCCCTCGCCCATGGGCTGGGCGAACTTCGATGTGAGGATGACTTGATCGCGCCGGCCTCGCAGCGCCCTGCCCACCGCCTCCTCTGACTTCCCCGCGCTGTAGCTGTTGGCCGTGTCGACAAGCGTGATACCGCGTTCGATCGCGGCGTGGATGATCTCGGCCGCCTGCTCATCAGTGGCCCGGGTCCCGAAGTTGGTGCAGCCGAGCCCGATTGCGGAGATCTCCAGGCCCGAGCTGCCAACCTGTCTGTACTCCATCGGCCATGCCCCCTCAACGATGTCGTGGTAAACAATAACGCAATATTTGTACTTTCGTATCCGGCGAGGGCGACTAAAGGGGCTGCGTTGAATATCGCCGATCTTGTTCTTGCCCGCGCCGATGATGACGCTGTTGGGTTGCGGGCGGGCGAGCAGTCGTGGACCTATCGCGAGTATGTCGACGAGGCCATCGCCCGAGCTCACGTTCTGCTGTCGCATCGACCCGACGACAAGCCCTTCCACATCGGCGTTCTGCTGGAGAATGTTCCCGACTATGTCTTCCTGCTGGGCGCCGCCGCCATTACCGGGGGGGCAATCGTCGGCATCAACCCAACGCGTCGTGGATCGGGTCTCGAGCGGGATATACGCCACACCGAGTGCGCTGTTCTCGTCACCGAGGAGAAGTTCCTGCCTCTGCTCGATGGCCTCGACACCGGCGTTTCGGCCGACGCCACCTACGTCATCGAGTCCGACAGGTGGCGAGGGATAGTTCAGGAGCACGCCGGCAGGGCCGCTCCGTCCGTCGAGATCGACGAAGCCGCTCCGTTTCTGTTGATCTTCACTTCCGGCACCTCGGGTGAACCGAAGGCGTCAATCTGCTCCCAGAGCCGCCTCGCTGGCATTGCCCCAATGATCGCCCGGAACCGGCAGATCACCAGCGATGACACCCTCTATTCCGTCATGCCCTTCTTCCATGCCAATGGGATCATGTCGGGCTGGAGCGCAGCGCTCGCCGGGGGTGCGACCCTGGCCATCCGCCGGCGCTTCTCGGCATCGCAGTTCATGCCAGACGTCCGCAAGTACGGCGCCACCCTCGCCAACTACGTGGGCAAGGTAATCGCCTATGTGCTGGCCACGCCCGAGTCGCCCGAAGACCGGGAGAACCCGCTGCGCTTCGTCTACGGCAACGAAGGCGGGGCACTCAACTGCCGGCGATTCGAGGAGCGATTCGGCTGCCCGGTCTCTGATTCATACGGATCGTCAGAAGGTGGCGTCAGCATCTTTGCCACCCCCGACACGCCTCCAGGCGCCCTAGGGCAGGGTGTACCCGGTAGCACGGTCCTCGACCCTGATACCGGTCAGCCCAAAGATCCCGCTGTCTTCACCGCTCATGGGCGGTTGGCCAATCCCGATGAAGCGATCGGCGAGATCGCTCGCATCGCGGATGATCTTGAGTTCGAGGGGTATTGGAATGACCCCGAGGCCCAGCAGGAAAAGACCCGCGGCGGCATCTTCTGGACCGGCGACCTCGGCTATCGAGATGAGGCCGGTTTTCTCTACTTGCTGGGTCGCAACTCCGACTGGATGCGGGTTGACGGTGAGAACATGGCCGCGGTCACGATCGAGGGGGTTATGGCCCGCTTCCCGTCCGCCGCGCTGGTCTGTGCCTACGGTGTGCCCGACGTTGACGTCGGTGACCAGATCATGCTCGCCATCTTGCTGCGGGACGGCGAGAACTTCGAGCCGCAGGCCTTCGCCCGGTTCCTGCGCGAGCAGCCCGACCTGGGGACAAAGGCCCTGCCCCGCTACGTGAGGATTTGCGAAGAACTCCCGATGACATCCTCCAACAAGATCCTTACCCGACAATTGCGGGCTGAGTCGTGGGATTGCCCCGACCCCGTATGGCTAAGAGACGGCGACGGCTATCGGCTCATGACCAGCCACGACATCACCACCCTGCGAAACCAGTTCGAGGCCCGAGGCCGCAGCATTCTGCCTTACCAGGCGGCCAGTTCGGCGGCGCGGTCGCGGTGATACCCGCTTCCGCCGAGAAAAGCCCGGTCGAACATGATGCGCTTGTACCAGAGGTGAATCGGGGTCTCCCACGCATAGCCGATGGCGCCATGGAGATCGACACAAGCCCGGGCTATGCGCATGGCGCGGTCGCCAATGGCGGCTTTCGCGATGGCGGCGACCCTCGGACCTTCATCGGGGATGTGATCCAGCGCGTGGGCGGCATACCACCAGAGGGCCCGGGTCGGCTCCAGCTCGACCGCCATGTCGGCCAATTCGTGTTTGATGCCCTGGAACTGGGTCAGCCGGGTGCCGAACTGCTCCCGCTCCGACAGGTAGTCGATGGTCTCGCGCATGATCCGAGAGGCACACCCGAAGGCATCGGCGGCAAGCAGGACGCATCCGGCATCTCGGAGGCGATTGGCCGCATCAGGCCCCCCAGGCAGCACCTCAGCGACAGCACCGTCGAACCGCATTTCGACCAAGGGTCGGGTGCGATCGATGCCGTCGAAATCGCGGAACTCCACGCCGGTCGATGCATCGTCGATCACCGCCAGTCCACCCGGCGCGGTGCCGGCCACCACCAAACCCGACGGTGCAGGGGCCGGGACGTGGACCTTCTTCCCATGAAGCCGATCGTTTTCGATGCGGACCGTCCACGAGTTCGGGTCCCAGCGGTCGCCCGGCTCGGCCCAGGCAATGGTGCCGACTCGTTCACCGGAGGCCAGCGAGGGCACCCATCGCTCCTTTTGCTCGTCGCTTCCTCCACCGATGATGGCGAGCATGGCGAGCTGGTGGCCGAGCAGCGGCCCGGGGAGCGCCCCTTCGCCGCCGACCTCGGCGACGAGCGCAGCGTCTAGCAGTTCGAATCCAGCTCCGCCGAGATCTTCGGAGGCAATAAGGCCCGGTACGCCCATCTCGGAGAGCGTCGACCACGGGCCCACCATCTCCGCTGTCGTTTTGAGCTGTTCCAGGATCGTGAGCGGTGGGCATTCCGACTCAAGCACCGACCGCACCGTGTCCTGCATCATGAGTTGTTCATCGGTGAGCCCGAAGTACACGAACAGCTCGTATCTTCAGTCGTCGAGGCCTGCCGCGCGGCGGGCGGCAGCCTTCGCGTGTTCCATGTCGTAGTGCTTGGTGGTGACGAGCTTCTGAGCGTGGAGGCCAGCACCGCTGATGTTCACGGCCACTTGCCACCAGCCCCCGAAATCGCTGGCGGTCATGTCGCGCACGGCGTGGAAGAGCCTGGTGCGGTATTCACCTGATACCCCCTCCATCGTTCGCATGTACTTCTCGACGAGTGGCCGGGTCTCCGGATTGGCGAGATCGCCGGGAAGCGGCGCGGTGACGATCGACCCGCCGCCGATGTCGTGGATGAGGCTGAGCATGCGGGGGAACTCTTTGGCGCCGAAGAACTTCGCCGCATTCGTGTAGAGCTCGTTCGGGGTGACCCATCCCTCGGGGGTGGTTGAGACGTTGGTGACCGCGGCCTCAAACCCCGCTCGAACCAAGGTGGCGTGGATGACCATCTCGGCGATCTTGTCCTTGATGTGGTTGATGCGCTCAGTGCCGTTCGCCTCGGCCAGCAGGCGAGCCAGGCCGACGAGTATGTCGTAGTTCTCGGCCATGTGGGCGATGCCCCCGGCTCGCTGCCACAGACCCAGCGAGTGGGCGAAGGTCGCGGAATGCTCGACTTCTCCGCAGAGGAACACGCGCTCGTTCGGAACGAATACGTCCTCGAAGACCACAAACCCCTCAGGCATGGATCGGGTCCGGCTGTAGGGGTGCTCGTCGAGTTCATCGAGGCGGGGCGAGACGGTGGTGTTGAGCACGATGACGCCCGGCGCATTCACCGGCACCGCACATGCCACCGCCCACTGCTCTTCTCCCGGGCGCATCATCTTGGTGGGCATAATCACCATCTCATGGGTGACCGCGGCGGCCGATATGTGGAGCTTGGCGCCTCGGATAACGATGCCATCGGCGCGTTCCTCCACGATGCGGGTGTAGACGTCGGGGTCATCCTGCTTAGCTGGTGACAGGTTCCGGTGGCCTTTGGCGTCGCTGATGGTCTGGACGCAGCGAACATCGTTTTCTTGGCACCAGGCGATGTAGTCCTCGATGCGGCTGCTGTAGACATCGTCTCCCATCCGGCCCGCCGCAGTGCGCAAGGCGTTCAGGCTCTCCAGGGTGGTGACGAGTGACGTATCCCATTTGGTGAGAAGCTCAAGTCGCTCACGCAGTTCCTCCGACGAGCGCGGTGCCTCGTAGGCCTCGGCAAAAGCCTCCGGTCCGGAATCGGCATAAGCGTCGTAGCCCGCCGCGATGAGGTCAACCGAGCCCTGCATTCGGGGATGGGTCGTCACATCTTCGACGAGCTCGCCGTCGTAGTAGATCCGTCGGCCATCGCGCAGCGACGCCCGGTACTCGTCTCCAGTCATCATGAGGGGCCATCTCCGCGGTTCGGGTTTGATGTGCGAGCGGTTTCGGCTGCTGGCGTGCGCAGGTCGCGGGGAAGTCCCAGCCCGCGTTCACCAATGATGTTGCGCTGGATGTTGGGCGCGCCTCCGCCAATGGCAACCGCGTGGGTGTACATGTAGTTCAGGGCCCATCCTCCCGGTTCATTGGCCCGGCCGAGATCGACCGTTGCGTCACCAGGATCGCGCAGGGCCTCGTCGGCTCCGGCCAGATCGATGCCGACTTGGACCAATCGTTTGACGAGACCAGTGGCATGGAGCTTCTTTACCACCCCGGCCAGCACCGCGTTCGGGTCGTTTCCCCGCTCGACGTTGGAAAGGGCCCGGTAGCGGGAGTAGCGGGCCGCCAGCAGATCGGCTTCGAGGTCGACCAGGGTGCGGCGGAGCGCGCCGTCTTCAAGCGCTGGCTGGCCGTCGATGAAGGTGTTTCGAGCCCGGTCGATGATGTTGTTGAAGAGCTGCTGGGAGCGGAAACCCATCAGATTTCGCTCGTGGACCAGCAGGCTGCGCGACACGGCCCAGCCGTTGCCCCGCCCGCCGACGGTGTAGCGCACCGGGGTGCGGGCACCTTCTAGGAAGACCTCGTTGAACTCTTGATGGCCCGTCATCGCCTTGATCGGTTGCACCTCGATCCCCGGCTGGTCCATGGGTATCAGGAGGAAGGTCAAGCCCCCGTGGCGGGGAATCTCGGGTTCAGTTCGGAACAGGCCGAACATCCAGTGGGCGTTGCGCGCTCCCGTGTTCCAAACCTTGTGGCCATGGATCACCCACTCATCTCCGTCGAGTTCAGCCCGACTCTTGAGGGATGCGAGATCGCTGCCGGCGCTGGGCTCGCTGTATCCCTGGCACCAGATGATGTCGCCCAGCAAGGTGGGCGCGATGAACTCTCGACGCTGCTCCTCGGTGCCCTGCGAGAGGAGCGTGGGCACGATCATGTCGGGCCCCTCGCCGACTATCCCCAGAGGGGCGCGTCGAGCGGTGAACTCTTGCTCGATGATGTCGTCGGCGATCGGGTCGGTGGGTTGCTCGGAGCCGCCGTATTCCCTCGGCACGTGCCGATAGATGAGGCCCCGGTCGATCGCGTGCCGACGAAACGCCTTTTCGTCATCGGCGGGCCAGTGCTCGTCGAGGAAGGCGCGGACATCCTCACGCAGCCGCGCGTGATGGGGCCCGAGCTCCAGGTCCATTCCGTCGAGGGTAGTGCGTGAGGGCTGGATGGAACAACAGAACACTCAGAGTGTGATTGTTCACTTCTGGGACTCAGTCGAAGCCCCGGCGCACTTACCTGGAGCGGCCGTCGGATGCGGTCGCGAGGCCGAGCCGCATGAGGCCTTGAACCGTTGCCGATCCGAGCACATCGCTGCGCCTGCGGTCGATCAGCCACTTGCCGTCGCGTTTCACACACTCGTAGTGGTTCACCGCTAGGCGGAAGAGCGTGAAGTCGTCCTCACCCCGGCGGTGGTAGATGCGGGTGTAGCCGGTGGCCCGGGCCCGGTCGCCGTCGACTTCGACCACCACTGGCCCTGGGGTGTGCGCGGCGTTGGGCAACAACGCCTGGTGGACATCAGAGCGCACCATCTGTCCCACGGCGTCCCGCCCCTTCATCACAAAGGTTCGATCCGTGTCGCCGTCCATGCCGGTGCCGACCGCGGCCACCTCATACACCGTGTCGTCGGTGAACAGTTCCATGGCCGCCTCGGCCTCGCCGGCATCGACGGCCAGCCCGTAGCGGACGATCAATCGATGCACCGCGAGCTCGTCCTCAGCGCGGGTGAGGCGAGCCTCCAGTGCGTCGAGCCGCTCCTCGGTGGCGTCACTCATGCGGTACTCCTCTCGGTGGCGGGCTCAGCGCATCTGGTAGGTGATCGGGAGGCTGATGGGGCCGCTCACCATGCTCGATTTCAGATTGCGACAGGGCCCGGCGGCGTCCACGCTCTCAAGTTGGGGAATCAGCAGCTCGAAGAACTTCGCAACCTCGAGGCGGGCCAAGTGGGCCCCGAGGCAATGGTGGCGCCCAAAGCCGAATGCGATGTGCCGATCGGCGTTGGGGCGTGCGACATCGAATGTCATGGGATCGTCGAACATGAGCTCGTCTCGGTTGGCCGACGGGTACGAGAGGAGGACGCGGTCGCCCTCGCTGACCGGTACGCCCCCAAGCTCATAGTCGGTCTGAGCGGTCCGCAGGAAGTGCTTCACCGGGCTCACCCAGCGAATAATTTCCTCCGCCGCATTGGCGATGAGGTCAGGATCGCTCCGCAGCGCCTCGAGTTGCTCTGGGTGGTTGATCAGCGCATCCATCCCCCCGGCCACCGCACCGCTGGTGGTGTCGTGGCCCGCGGTGGCAACGATGAGGTAGAGGCCGAAGGCACCGAGGTCTCCTACCGGTTCACCGTTGATTTCGGCGTTGGCGATAAGGCTGGCCAGGTCGTCGCGCGGCTCGGCCCTGCGGTTCTCGGCCAAGACCCGGAAGTACTCGTAGAACTCGATCATCGTCTCGGGGCCCAATCCCGCCGAGTCGGGGTCATGGGCCTCCATGAGTGCTTGGGTGAGTCGCAGCATGGTGTCGTAGTCGTCGTCGGGGACGCCGAAGAGCGACATGATTACCCGGAGCGGATAGCGCAAGGCGATGTCTTGGGCGAAGTCGCACGAGCTGCCGAGTCGGCGCATGTCGGCGATCGCCTCCTCGGCCCGCGCCGTGATGGAGGCGTCGAGGCGGCGGATGCTCCCGGGAAGGAACCACTGATTGACAATCAACCGGTGGGCCTGGTGCTCCTCGCCGTCCATTTCTACCAGCGTCTTCATCGGTGGCTGTTGGTAGCCGGGGGACAGCACCCCGCGGGCCTGGCTGACCGACGACGCGGGGGCATTGGTGAACAGCTCATTGAGGCGTTCGACCTCGAGCACCTCGGCGTGGCGAAGCACGGCCCAAACTGGCTCGATGCCCGTTCCCTCCAGCCGCACCACCGGCGCCGCCCGACGCAACGGAGTCACGGTCTCGTGCCAACCCTCCACATCGGCATAAGCCGCCGATGAGGTGAACACCTCGGTATCGGTCGTGACGACGGCTGAGGACATGGGGCAGGCTCCTTGATGCTGGTCTCTGCCTCGGTCGAACAAGAGAGCGGGTGCTGTTACTCTGTCACACTCGTCGCGTAGGGTCCATGAAGCAGCGCCATCCTCCGTCGGTCATGTCAGTTGCGGCTGCGGGGCATTCCGAGGACGGCCTCGGCGATGATGCTGCGCATGATCTCGCTCGAGCCGCCGTAGATGCTCGTTGCTGCCGATAGCCGGTACCCGAACTCAAGCTCACCGTCGGACAGGGCCCCGGCCGAACCGGCGCTCACCAGCGACTCGGGTGCCGCTAGATCCACGAGGTCGCTCGAGTCCTCAATGTAGGCCTCGGCGCTGAAGAGCTTCGACATGGGGCCTTCGCCGCGGTTGGGCCGTCCCTCAGCCCCCCGCCACAGCGATTGCAGGTTGAACAGGGCCGAGATGCGGGCCCGGGTTGCCACCCGGGCGAGGCGGGTTCGGACGACGGGATCGGACAGGGTTGGCTCTCCGTTGGTCACTTTCGTTCGGGCCCACTCCACGGCGGCGTCGAGGGCATCGGCATGGGCTCGGGCGAAGAGACCCACGCCGCCCCCGCCATGTTCGATCTCGAGTGCGTACCCGATCACGCCCATGCCGCCGTTCACTTCGCCAATGCGGTAGCGGTCGGGCACTCGAACGCCGGTGTAGAAAACGGCATTGGTCTTCTCGCCGCTGAGGGTGTGGATGGGGTGGATTTCGATGCCCTCGCTGTTCAGGGGAACGAGGAACATGGTGAGCCCCTTGTGCTTGGCCGCATCCGGGTCGGTGCGGGTGAGCAGGAAGACGTACTGGCAGATGTCCGCCCCGCTGGTGAACATCTTCTGGCCGTCGATAGCCCACTCGTCGCCGTCACGGACCGCTCGGGTCTTGGCGGCCGCAACGTCGGATCCTGATTCCGGTTCGGTGTAGCCGAGGCAGGTGATGACCTCGCCGCGGCACAGCTTGGGCATGACCTCGTCGAGCAGTTCCGGCTGTGCGAAGCACAGAATTGTTTGGCCCACCATTTGAGCGTTGGCGATCGGGTGGAGGGAAACCCCGCTGCTGTAGAGCTCTTGGAGCATTGCGGTCATCTCGTACGGGCCTCTCTCGATACCGCCGTACTCGGCCGGCCAGTTCGCGAAGGCCAGGCCGGCGGAGGCAAGCGCCCGGTGGAACTTAACGCTGTGGCCGTCCCATCCCCCCCGGATGTCGCAGCCGTAGGAAGCGGGAGGGTGGTCGGCCAAGAACTCCTTGACCTGCTGCCGGAATGCTTCGGCCTCTTCGCCGAGGCCGAAATCGATGGGAACATCGCCGACCTCGGGCAGGGGCGCAGAAGCGTCGCCCCAGAGGCCGTCGGCGACGTCGAGCAAGGCCGCCTTCGGATCACCGGCTGCGGCGGACCATGCTTTGGCCCGACGCTGGTGAAGTTGCACGTCGTATTCGAGGGCGAGGCCATAGCCGCCAAACGTGTGCAAGGCGGTTCCCGTTGCCCGGGTTGCGGCTTCCGCAGCCCAAGCGAAGGCCATCGAGAACGTCGCGGCGGCATCGGGTTGGCCCTGTCCCGCCCGCCAGATCGCGTCCCATACCAGCAGCCGGGCGCCCTCGACTTCGGTGGCCGCGTCGGCGAGAGGATGGGCGATCCCCTGGAAGGTTGCGATGACTCGGTCGAACTGGACCCGTTGTGACGCATACTCGGCGGCGAGCTCAAGTGACCGCTTGGACAGTCCCACCAGCGCCGCCGCGGTGAGGATGCGCCATTCGGCAACGCCCGCGGCCGCTAGCCGTCGGGCCTCTGGGCCGGTGGCGAGTGCGGTGCTGCTCTGTGTC
The DNA here is from genome assembly GCF_965204015.1 of Candidatus Poriferisocius sp. Taxonomy (GTDB): domain Bacteria; phylum Actinomycetota; class Acidimicrobiia; order Acidimicrobiales; family Bin134; genus Poriferisocius. The sequence goes on from NZ_OZ241965.1 coordinate 1,730,150, forward strand.
GGCCACCACGCGAATCCGCCGGCACCGAGGTCGCTGACAGGTTCGATCTCTTCGGGTCGGGCGACGAGAATCAGGTCGTCACCTCGCCAGAGGATCACCGCGTCGGCATGCGCCCCGCCTTCGACAAGCACCCTTGAGGTGTCGGGATCGATCTGGACTGGCACGAACGTGATCACAGAAGAGCCATCGACCGCGGCATTGAGGTAGTCGCCCCCACCGGAAGCGGCAAGGAGGCTGCCGGCGACTATTGCGCCCGCAATTGGACCGGTGGCGAGGTGGCGGCCGGCCCGCTCGAGAACGAGGCAGGTGTCGAAAAGCGAGGCATCGCCGCCGCCGAGGTGGGGGGGAACCCGCATTGACAGTGCCCCAGTTGCCGCCAGCGCGCTCCACAGCGCGGAATCGAATCCGGCGGCTTCAGCGGCGCGCACCCGGTCGGGGCTGGACTCGCGGGCGAAGAACTCGTCGAAGCTGTCTACGAGGAGCTGCTGGTCGTTCTCAAGTCCGAGTCGCATCCTTCACTCTTCCTCAGTATGTACAATTCAACGGTAGCTGTCCTATTGTCTGGGTTGCATGTTCGACAGGCCTGCGAGCCGAAGGGCGGCCCGAGTGCCCCATGACCTTAGGAGTGCTGATGAGTCTCAGCGAGATTCCGCCTCTCGTATCGGCTGATTGCCACGTCGACGAGCCCCACGACCTCTGGTATGACCGGCTGCCCGAAGGATTTCGCGATCGCGCCCCCCGGCGTATCGAGATCGACGAGCACGGCGGGTACACCCTGGTGCTCGACGGAAGCGACCTCGGGTGGAACATGAACCCCGCGGCAGCCGAAGAGCAGGAAGACCGGCGTTGGTCCATGGCCACAATCGAGCATCGGCTAGAGATGATGCGCACCGACGGCATACGCGGCGAGGTCATCTACCCCACGATCGGGTTGTACATCTGGCGACTCAGCGATGGCGACCTCGGTCGGCGCTGCTGCCACATATACAACGACTGGGTTGCCGAGCGTTTGGTCGGGACGTCGCCCAGGGTGAAGTGCGCCGCAATGATGTCGATCTGGGACGTTGACCACTGCATCGAGGATGCCCAGCGGGCGGTGGCCCAGGGCTTCGGGTCGATCATGTTGCCCCTGGTGGGCACCCCGGAATGGAACATGCCCCAATGGGAGAGGCTCTGGGACTCCCTAGATGAGATCGGGCTTCCAGTCGCCATGCACCAAGGCAGCGGCCACGACATGGTCATGTATCGCGGCTGGGGGTCCTCGACCGCGAACCTCCTGGCCACACAGAGCATGGGTCCCCGGGCCGCTGCGCTCCTGTCGTGCTCAGGGGTGCTCGAACGCCACCCCAACCTGCACGTCGTCATGGTGGAGGTGAACGGCGGCTGGATCGGCTGGACAATGCACACCCTCGACGAGTACTACCGAGACCACGCGGGGTGGGCGAAGCCCAAGCTTGCCGAGCTCCCAAGCCACTACATCCGAAACCAGATCCACGCCACCTTCCAGAGCGACCCTGTCGCCCTCAACAATCTCGCTCTCACCGGCCCCGAACCCCTGATGTGGGGCAACGACTATCCGCACCCCGAGAGCACCTTCCCCGATTCCCGGGCGTTGATTGCCGACCACTTCGCCAGCGTCGACCCCGAAAGCGCAGCCCAGGTTCTGGGAGGCAACGCAGCACGCGTGTTCGGCTTTGAAGACTCAGTGGTGTTGACCGCGCCGTAGCCGTCGCTCTCAGCCTCGGTCAGCCAGGTCGTATTCGGCCATGTAGTAGGGGTGGTTGGGATCGAATGGTGAAGTGTCTACTCCTTTGGCCTTGGCTTCAGAGGGTGGTGATGTTCCTGGATGGAAGGTGCGCTCACCAAGGAGGTCAAGAGCCTGCGCTAGTGAACACCAGCCTGTCGGGGTCGAAGAACCCGATTTCGGCAGGCGCGTCGGAAACGTCGAACTTGCCGGCGCCGAGTGAAGCGGCGGCCAAGCCGGTTACCTCGATGGGGCCAATACTCTCCGCCGCGGCGGCAAATGTCTCTGTGGTCAGCTCGGGGCCGGCTCCTCGGGCCACCGCGGCAAAGATGTCGATCACCTGACACGCAAAGAGGGTGGGTAGCAGGTTGTCGAGGCCCTCGTCGGACTGATCGATATTGACCTCCTTACCAGAGGCTGCTTCAAAACGGTCGAGGCAGTCGGCCACCCCGGCCACGTTTCCGGGGTACAGCGAGGCCGGATCGACATCGCGCACTAGGACTACTGCCAGTTCTAGGGGAGCAAGGTCGTAGCCAAACGACTCCCGTATCAGCGACGGCACCACGTGGGTGTTCTCCGGTAGGAGCATGGGCAAGTCGATGCCTCGGCGTTCATATACCCCCACAAAGTCCAGGCCTGATTCGGGAGCGCTTCCCAACACCGCCTCGGCGCCTTCGGCCAACCAGCGCTCAGCAAAGATGTCCACCTCGGCCTCGGCGCCAATGACGTCGTTGAAAGTCGTGCGAATCGAGTGGGACACAACCTCGACTCCCCTTGAATCGAGCACTTGAAGGTAGCGGTTGTGTAGGTCTTCCCTGGTGACCATCCCGTGAACGGCAATGCGCATTCCAGGCGCCAAGTGTCCGCCTTCGAGCAGCGTGTCAATGTTCACCTCAACTAGTCGCTCAGCCAGCGGATTGGTCGAGATCAGGGGTGCCACCGACCGCTCGAACAGCTCAGAGGTGGTTTCGAAGGCGTTGATGACGATGGTGTCGTTGAATTCCGTGTAACACAAAGGCATATCGCGAAGGAGGATTCCCACCACCGCAAAAACCCCTTCGTCCTCGACATTCCGCACGCACAGCGCCTCGGCATCGGCCTCGCCAATGGGCACGTAGGCCGAGAAGATCAGCTCGATCTGCCGTCCGATGACGCCCCCCGATTGGTTGACGGCGTCGACTGCTGCTTGGAACTTCGCTTCGAGATCGCCACTGTCTCGCCCGAGCACCGAGAGGTCGGGAAAGACAGCGGCGATCTTGATTGAGTCGGCCGTTACCCCGGTATCGGTGGCAGTCAGCACCACCGGCTCGTCCGCTTGGTCATCGCCAGTTGGCTCTGGGGTCTCGTTGGGGACATCTTCGGCTTGCGACCGGTTCAACGGTGACGGCGCCCATTCGGGTGCGTCGCCATCCACCCCAGCCCCCGATCGGGAGCGAGCACTATCTTCTGCCGGAGCTGGCGCCCAGCCTTGAGTCGGCTACGTCCAAGGCGGTGGATCGCCCGGTGGTGCATACTCCCCCCGGCCGGTGGCGTGAATGGCCTCCGATGGTGCTGTCGGGTTGTGATGAGCCACTCGTGGACGGTGCCCCCGACCTCCGAGGGGTGTGGCAGGTGTACCGGGGACCGTTGAAGGGCCACATAGAGCGGAACGAGCAAGCCGGCAACCGCGTGGTCATCACCTCAGCTGGAGTGATCCACGACATGTTCGCCGACGGCACCCTGGCCGGTGGAGTGAGCGACGAGGGCGTTGGGGGCGCCCAGATTGAAGTGGCAGCCCGGTTTGAGGAGGGCCGCCTGAACCTCTACCTCCAGAACAAGCGACTTGTGGTCACCCGCTACCGAGACGGCGACGACCTCGTCTGGCGATATGGCCCCTACAAGAACCGCCTCCGCCGCCTGACCTCACCCGACTACGACATCGACGCCACATAGCCGATAGCGGGATTGGCCTGGCCTTCGAGCAAGTCGCGGTAAACCGCCTCGATCTCCTCGGGCCCCGTTCGGTGGACCACGCTGAGCCAGCGACCGGTGTCGTCGACGAGTTCGTGCCATGCCTCGGCGATGCGCCTCGTCAACTCGGCCGCTCCCCATTCCTCGGAGCGCTTGGCGATCTGACTGGGGGCGAAGAAGAACTCAGGCCGCGGGCCGGGCAGCTCGGCACCGCCTATTGCGGTGTCCTCCCAGTGGGTGGCGCCGACGGTCAGGGAGAACTGAAGCCTGTTGCCGAAGTGGGTGTGTACCCCCGACCGAACTGCCGCACTTCCCGCCATGTCGACCACGCCCGACGCCGCCGCGGGATCGAGTTGGTGGATGTCGTCGTAGACGACGACTTCGTCGTACAGGTCCAAACCCTCGACGAAGGCGAGATTGCGGGAAGATGTGAGGCCCACGCTGCGGTGTCCGCGACGGGCGAGGCAGAAGGCCAGGCAGATCGAGGTTTTCGATGATGCGCTGGTCACCAGGGTCTGAGAGGCACCGTGAAAGCCCTGGTCGCCCAGGAAGTCGTCGGCCAGAAACGACGTCATGAACAGGCCGCGGAGCAGCAGGAACTCGTCCACACGGTCATCGCGGAACATGATGTCGCCGCTGACCGCGCTGAAATCGGTGTAGACCGCGGCGTGCTGGGCCCGGTGGACGCCGATGTCGGTGAAGCCAGTCCCTTTTGGCGCGGCCTCGATGACCACATCGTTGGCCATGGGATAGAAGCCGAAGTAGCGTCCGCCGAGCTTGATTTCGGGATGGGAGGAATCAACCACCGTGCCTAGGCCCATAGCCGGGATTCGCCCCCAAGGGGCTTCGGCGGGAAAGAAGCCCCAGTAATCGAGCATGTCGCCTGCCACGGCGTAGGTGATGTTGTTGGCGGTCAGCGCAAACCTTTCAACCGACAAGCGGATCTGCCCCAGAGCGAGCTCGGCTGGGGGGCAGGGGACTGCCCGGGTATCGCGGAAGTCCTGGCGATTGACCTCGAATTGCATGGTTGAACCCTAACGACCGCCTTCAACTATTGCCAGTAAAAGGCGCACTACTATAGGGTCTTGCCATGCCGCGGTACGGGGTGCTGAACGACGCCTACCTGGGGTCCTGGCTCCAGCGAGACGAGCCTGGCGGGCCCATGTGGGCGCTCAACCTGATGAAATACCGCCCCGTCGCCGACTACCGCGACGGACGGGAGACCTCGCTCAGCGGCATCGAGGCCGACGATGTCTATTCGCCGGACGAAGAGCTGAGAGCCGTGGGGGCCCGCATCATCCTGCTCGCTCCGGTGGTGCATCAACTGGTCGGCGACGACACGGTCTGGGACCGCATCGCCATCGCGCAGTACCCATACAGGGCCGCGATGATCGAGATGAACATGCGCGACGACTTCCAGAAGGCTCATGCCCACAAAGAAGCGGGCATGGAATCCACCATCGTCTTGGCCTCATTCCCAAACGAGGCCTCATTCACAAACGAGAATGGCCCAATTCCGCCCCAGCTTTCGGGCACCGATCCCGAACGGCTGCTCCTGCTCCAAGTGGTGGCCCATCCCGATCACCACGATCTGGCCGAGGGAATCGAAGCCACCCGCATCGGACGGTTCTGGGTGGAGGACTGGTGCATCGGCGATCACCGCAGCTTCGCCGAGGCTCGTTTCGACCTTGTTTCGCCGGATGCCGCCGAGGAGCTCATCGCACGCGCCCCCGTCCGCGACGATGCCAACTACGCCGTGATCGCCGATCCGGCCATCGACGACGTGGCCCGATCGCTAACCGACCCCACCCGGGTCTTGTTCTAGTGCTCGACTTGCGGACCATCCGGCGGGTCGAGCGGGCAAACCATCTCGAGGTCTGGGGCCCGGTCGTCGACCGCTGAGCCGATCAAGTGACTGCTACCGTCGAACGAAGATGACCGATATCGACCACCCCGACGCACCGGTCGACGGGCGTGTCGCCCGCCGAGAGCGCAATATCGAAAACGTTCTCGACATCGTCATCCAGATGTTCGCCGAGGAATCTCTCTTTCCGACCATGGAGCAGATTTCCCAGCGGTCGGGCCTTTCGCTGCGGTCGCTCTACCGGTACTTCCCCAATCCTGGAGAGCTCCTCGAGGCCGCGATCCATCGCCATCGCGAGCTGATGAGAGACGCCGGCCACCTCCACAGAATCGGACAGGGTCCTCTCGACCGCCGGATAGACGACTTCGTGGCCATGCGGCTCCGGCTCTACGAGAGAGCCAGCGCGGTGTACCGGGCCGGGTTGCACAATGCACCTCTTCATCCCCCGATTCGCGACTGGGTGGCCCGAGCCCGCGACGATTTCCGCAACCAGTTCGAACTCCAGTTCGATCCCGAGCTGTCCACCCTCAAGGCCGCCGACCGCCAGGCTGTTCTGGCGGCTGGCGACGCGCTGTCCCAGTTCGACGCCATCGAATACCTGCGGCGCCACCGCCGCTTCTCGGTGTCAGAGACCGAAGCCGTCCTCCGGTCTGGCCTGCAAGCTCTGCTCCAACCCTGAGCTGGACGACTGGGGCCTTCAGGGGCGCAGCGAAGGTTGCGGAACCATAGGCAGAGAGCCTAAGTTTTGCGTGTATTACTGGCAAATGATTGATGCGAGAGATTCGAGGACCGCCATGGGCAATGTCGACACGCTGAACCTCATCCAAGACTCGCTATCGCGCCGCATGCGGACCATGCACTCGCTCTACTACCAGGCGGTAGGCACGATGGAGCTGCATCATGTCAACCACTTCGAGCGGGAAGGGGTGCTGCCGATAGCGTTCTCGCTGTTCCACTACACGAACATGCAGGACGCCACCTTCATGGGCATCTCCGGCGAGCTGCCCATCTGGAACGACGACTGGCAGGCCCGGGTGCAGATGGCCATCAACGACCACGGCAAGGAGCGGCCGGTCAGCGACATGATCCATCAGCGCATCGGCGACTTCGAGGCGTTCAAGGAGTACCAGCGAGCGGTCTTCAGCCGCACTGAGGCCTACATCGAGTTTATGGACCCCGCCGACTTCGAGCGGGTAATCGTGGCTCCTCCCTACCCACCCCAGATCGCCAGCACCTACAGCGCGATGTGCGCTGGGCCCCAAGGCATCACCGTTCTCGACGCCTTCGAGTGCTGGCACTACCAGCATGGACTGCGCCATATGGGTGAAATCGAGCTCGCCCGGGGTTTGGTGGGCTTGGGCGGGATGACGTCTTGAGCAACCGGCGCCACCAGCACCATCCCATAGACCCAGCCAACCGGGAACCGCAAAGGAGCAATAGATGGACATCGTGTTGACCGGGACCGGCTCGCCGCTGCCCGATGCCAATCGAGCGGGCCCGTCCACCCTCATCAAGGCGGGCGACACCCACATCCTGGTGGACGCGGGCCGAGGAGTGGTCATGCGCATGGCCGGAGGCGGCTCCCTGCCTGCGTTCTTGGCCGCGGTGCTGGTCACCCATCTCCACAGCGACCACATCTGCGGCCTCAACGACGTGATCACCACCCACTGGGTCATGACCCGGGGAAATGCCGAGCTCGCCGTATACGGGCCGCCGGGCACAGCCCAGTTCGTGGAGCGCCAGCTTCACGCCCTGGAGGCGGATATCGGCTACCGCATCGAGCACCACGACGCGCTCACCAATGGACCGAGAGTGCGGGTAACCGAAGTTGCCCCCGGTGAGGGCTTCTCCGTCAACGACGTTCAAGTGACCACCGCAGCCACGGCCCACGCGCCGGTACGGCCCACCATTGGCTACCGGCTCGAGCACAACGGCTCGTCGGCCGCGCTGGTGGGCGACACCATTCCCTGCGAGGGCGTGGACCAATTGGCCGCCGGCGCGGACGCCTACGTGCAATCGGTGATCCGCCGGGACCTGGTAGAGCAGATCCCCAACGACATGATCCAAGACATCCTCGACTACCACTCCGGCGTGGTGGAGGCGGCCCAGACCGCGGCCCGGGCGGGCGCCAAGCGGCTGGTGTTGACCCACATGGTGCCGGCACCCACCGCCGAGCAGTACTCCGAGTGGATTGCGCGGGCGGCCGAGCACTACGAGGGCGAGATCGTCATCGGAGACGACTTGACCACCATCGCCACGGGGCAGGAGTGACGCCAATGGCTGGCTCCTCGGCCCAAGGTCCGTTCCCCGGAGTGATCGGCAAGACCCTGGCCGACTCGGAGCCGTTCTTCGAGCAGCCGCCCCATCCCGGCGAGGATGCGCCCAACGTGGTGGTCGTGCTGCTCGACGACACCGGCTTCGCCCAGCTCGGCTGCTACGGCTCCGACATCGACACCGCCAATGTGGACCGACTGGCCGCCGACGGCCTCCAGTTCACCAACTTCCACGTCACCCCGCTGTGCTCCCCCACCCGGGCATCGCTGTTGACCGGGCGCTCTCAGCACACGGTGGGCATGCGGTCGGTGTCGAACCACTGCACCGGCTTCCCCCACCAGCTCGGCCACATCACCAACCATGCCGCCACATTGGCCGAGGTTCTCAAAGCCGAGGGCTACGCCACGTTCTGCGCCGGCAAGTGGCACTTGACTCCGTCCAAGGACACATCGGCGGCCGGTCCCTTCGACCAGTGGCCCCTGGGTCGCGGATTCGACCGGTTCTACGGATTCCTGGACGGTGAGACCGATCAGTTCCACCCCGAGCTCGTTGTCGACAACCACCACATCGACCCTCCGGCGGGCCCCGACGAGGGCTATCACCTGAGCGAAGACCTGGTTGACCAACTGCTTCAGATGATCCGGGACAGCAAGGGAGTTCGGCCCGACCGCCCGTTCTTCGCCTACCTGCCCTTCGGCGCCACCCACGCCCCCCATCAGGCCCCGCCCGCCTACTTGGAGAAGTACCGCGGCCGCTACGACGAGGGCTGGGACGATGTGCGCCAGCGCTGGTACCAGCGGCAACTCGAGTTGGGGGTGATACCGCCGGGCACCGAGCTGGCCCCCCGCAACGACGGGGTGGAGCCCTGGGACAGCCTGCCGACGAACCAAAAGCTGCTGGCCAGCCGACTCCAGGAGGCCTTCGCCGCCTTCCTCGACCACACCGACGACCAGATCGGGCGCCTGGTGAACGGCCTGCGCCACATTGGCCAACTCGACAACACCATCTTGATGGTGCTGGCCGACAACGGCGCCTCCCAAGAGGGCGGGCCCTTCGGCGTCATGCACGAGATGAAGTTCTTCAACGGCATACTCGAGACCCCCGATGAGGCCGTCGAGCGCCTCGACGACATCGGCGGCCCACACAGCCATACCAACTACCCCTGGGGATGGGCCCAGTGCGGCAACTCCCCGTTCAAGTGGTACAAGCAGAACACCCATGAAGGCGGCGTCCACGTCCCGATGGTCGTCCACTGGCCCGACGGCATCGCGGCCCACCAGCGCGGCACCAAACGCCACCAGTTCATCAACGTCTCCGATCTGGCCCCGACGCTGTACGAACTGTTGGGGATCACGCCGCCGAACACGTTGAAGGGCTACGAGCAGCTCCCGGTTACCGGCCACTCTTTCGCCACCGTGCTGGGCGACGCCGACGCGCCGGCCGCCAACCGGCTCCAGTACTACGAGTTGTTCGGCTCGCGGGCGCTGGTGGCCGAGCAGGACGGCATCTGGTGGAAAGCCGTCACCCGGCACATCCACGGACACGATTTCGACGACGATCGATGGGAGCTCTACGACCTCTCCGCTGATCCCTCGGAATGCTCCGACTTGGCCGCCGACCAGCCGGAGAAGCTGGAAGAGCTGATCGGCCTGTGGTGGGAGGAGGCATATCGCCACGGGGTTCTCCCGCTGGACGACCGGACCATCGAGCTGTTCGCGGCGAGGCCGAACGACCGCTCACCCCACCCCACCAGTCGTCGGTACGTGTACCGGCCGCCGATCTCCCCGATCCCATCGTCGGCCTCCCCGTCGCCGGGAGGAAGAGCATGGGACTTGACCGCGAAGATCACCAGGGCCACAGGAGACCAAGGGGTTCTCTGGGCCACGGGCAGCGCCAGCGCGGGAATATCGGTGTTCGTGCAGAATGATCGCTTGGTGGTCGACTACAACGCTTTCATGGATCGCACCATCGTGGAGTCTGAACTGCCGGTGCCCGAGGGTCCCAGCACCCTGGCCGTGCGCCTCCGCCGTACCAGCCGCACTACCGGGAACTTGAGCATCGCCATCGACGGGAGAGACTGTGGCCGAGCCGAGCTGCCGTTCATGATGAGGTCGATCTCCTTGCTGAGCGACAGCATCGGATTCGATCACGGTTCGCCGGTCTCAGAGCGCTATGAGGGCTCGTTCGACTTCACCGGAGAAATTCATGAGGTGGTCATCGAGCTCGGAGCGCGGTCAGCCGCCGATGCCGAGACCGCGTCCCGGACCGAGATGGCCCGGCAATGACAGCGGTTGCACTCGGGGGCCTTCGGCCATGAGCGAGACCACCAGAACCGCCATTGTCGCTGCCGATGCCGATGCAGTGTGGGAGGTGCTGGGCGACTTCGGCGCCATCAGCAAGTGGGCGCCCAACGTCGATCACTCCTGCTTGATGAGCGAGCAGACCGAGGGCGTCGGCGCGGTGCGCCGAGTGCAGGTGGGCCGCAGCTCCCTGGTGGAGCGGGTGATGGAATGGACCCCGGGCCTCGCGCTGGCCTACTCGATTGAGGGTCTCCCACCGGTGATCCACACGGTGGTCAACACCTGGTCGCTCATGGAGATGGGCAGCGGGACCCGGGTGTCGTTGACCAGCCGAGTGAACGCCGGGCCCCGGCCACCCCAGCAGCTGATCGCCCGGATTGCGGCCCAGCGCTTGGCCCGAGCCTCGGAAATCATGCTCGCCGGACTCGAACGCCATCTGGCCATGGCCATGGAGTCCGACCGATGACCGATCGTCCCGACGTGGTTGTCATCATGACCGATCAGGAGCGGGCCGCCCCGCTCTATGAGAGCGACGAGCTGCGCGAGTGGCGCCGTCGCACCCTGGTCGGGGCCCGGTGGTTCGAGGACCACGGGGTTTCCTTCATGCGGCACTACACCGGCTCGCTGGCCTGTGTGCCCAGCCGTCCTACGCTGTTCACCGGCCAGTATCCCGACGTCCACGGCGTGACCCAGACCGACGGCTTGGGGAAAATGTGGAACGACTCTCGGATGCGGTGGCTGCGCCCCGGCGAGGTGCCCACCCTGGGGCACTGGTTCCGGGCCGCGGGCTACGACACCCATTACCAGGGAAAGTGGCACATGAGCCACGCCGATCTGTTCGACCCCGCCACCAAAGGCGCGCTGGCCACCAACGACAGCGAAGGTGCAGTGGACGAGATGGCAGTGGGGGCCTATCTGGATGCCGACCCGCTCGGTGTGTTCGGGTTCTCCGGATGGATCGGCCCTGAGCCCCACGGTCCGTCGTTTTCCAACACCGGATTTGTGCGGGATCCGCTGATTGCCGACCGGGTGGTGGCCTGGCTCCAAGACCGCTACGCCCGCCGGCGGGCCGGCGATGCCGATGCTGCCCGTCCGTTCTTGCTGGTGGCCAGCTTCGTGAACCCCCACGACATCGTGTTCGCCCCGGGATGGCTGCGGCGGGGAAGCCCTCGCACCCCTGGCGTTGAAGACCCGCCGCCGGTGCCGCCGTCGCCCACCGATAACGAGGATCTCTCCTCCAAGCCCGCCGCCCAGATCGCCTTCCGTGCCTCCTACCTGTCGTGCTACGGGCCGCCGCCACTGATCGAACGGGTCTATCGGACGCGGGCCCAGGAGTATCGCGATTTCTACCACCGCCTCCACGCCGAGGTGGACGGCCCGCTCGACCGGGTTCGCCGCGCCGTCACCGAGGGGGGATCAGAGCACGCCGTGCTGGTGCGAACCGCCGACCACGGCGAGCTGTTGGGCGCCCACGGCGGCCTCCACCAGAAATGGTTCAACCTGTACGACGAGGCCACCCGGGTGCCGTTCGCCATCGCCCGAATCGGAGATCAAGAGACGACGGGCGGCCAGGTGGACGATGCTCCCAGCTCACATGTCGATCTCGTGCCGACGCTGTTGGCCGCCGCCGGCATCGACCAGCAGGAAGCCGCCGGGCAACTCCAGGAGACCCACACCGAGGTGCACCCCCTTCCCGGCCGCGATCTCATGGCGGTGGTCGACGGGACGTCGGCGCCCGACGCTGAACGGCCGGTCTACCTGCTGACCCGCGACAACATGCCCGAGGGCGATTCCGGGGCCAACGCCATGGCCCGGCAGATGGGCCGGACGGTGCGTCCACCACTCCCGCTGCGCATCCAGGTGCCCGCCCACGTCGCCGCCAACTTCGAGGGTCTCGTCGTGCGGGTGCCGGATACCACGGCGGCTGGCGGTGCCGGCCGCCTGTGGAAGATCGTGCGGAGCTTCGACGATCCCGACACTTGGACCGAGCCGGGCGTGCGCCACCTGGCCTCCGGCGGACCGGCCGGGCCGATCCATCGATCTGAGCCCCTCCCCGACCAGTGGGAGCTGTACGACCTCGACGCCGACCCCATCGAAGCCCACAACCGGGCGAGCGACCCGGCGGCCGCAGCCGTTTTCACCCATCTCACCAACCTCTTGGCCGCCGAGCGGACCAAGTGCGTTCCCGACCGCAACCAGCCTTGGCCTTACGCCGAGCGCATCCCCTTGGAGGGTCCCATGGCCAAGACGCCCCCGCCCCCTGCCCGTCTGCTGCGCAAGGCGCTCCAGCAGGTCGGCATGCATCCCGATGACCAACGTCGCTTCAAGGCCGATCTCACTGGGCGACGAGCCCTGGTGGTGGCCACCAACCACGGGAGGCTCGACATCGGCAAACCCACCGGTGTGTTCTCCAGCGAGATGACCGTGCCCTATTACGCCTTCTTGGACGCCGGTATGGAGGTACACGTGGCCAGCCCGGCCGGCGGAGAGATCCCCGTCGATCCCCAGTCGCTGAAACCCGTGCTCCGCACCGAGGCCGACGACCGCTTCCTTATCGACGACGACCTCCGCCAGAAGGTCACCGAGTCGCTGGCGGTGAAAGACCTCAACATGGCCGACTACGACATCGTGTACCTAGCCGGAGGGTGGGGAGCGGCCTATGACTTCGGCTTTTCGCCCGATCTCGGGACCCAGATCACCGAGGCCAATCGGCTGGATCGGGTGATCGGCGGCGTCTGCCACGGCCCGCTCGGCCTACTGCTGGCCACCGGGCCTGACGGGGAGCCGCTGGTCAAGGGGCGCCGGGTAACCGGGGTGACCGACAAGCAGGTTCAAGAGCTCGGCATCGAGAGCACGCCCCACCATCCCGAAACCGAATTGCGGCGGGCCGGTGCGGTCTTCGAGAGCACCGCCCGGTTCCGCGACGCATTCGCCAACCACTGGGTGGTCGACGGCAACCTGGTGACCGGCCAAAACCAGAACGCCGCCCCCATGGTGGCTCGCGAGATGATGCAGCTCGTCGCCAAGGCACCTAGCCGAACCTAACTGCGATCCAGCTTTTGTCTTCAGCCTCGGTCGGCCAGGTCGTATTCGGCCATGTAGTAGGGGTGGCTGGGATCGAAGGTGGTGAGGGTCACGGGGTCGTGTACTCGGCCGGCTGGCCGGCAGCGGGCACCCTCGACGCCGGTGACCCCGTCGCCGAGGTCGTGGCGGGCCAGATCGATCAATTGGCGCAGGCGAGCCACCACAACGGGGTGGTCGGCGGCGACATCGGTTGTCTCGCCGATGTCGGCGGCGAGGTCGTAGAGCTCTTCGGTGGGGGCGCCCTCGCTCCCGTAGTGCCCCGACTTGTAGACGTGGAGCTTCCATTTGCCCGATCGCACCGCCTCCAGGCTCGAACCGGAGTAGTAGTAGAAGGCCTCGTGCGGGGACTCGGCGGTTTTGCCCTCGAGCACATCGCTGATGTCGCGCCCGTCGATGATCCGGTCGTCCGGCACGTTTACTCCGCACCAACTGGCGATGGTGGTGTAGAGGTCCATCGCGGTGGCCATCGCAGAGCACTCGATGCCAGCAGCGATGCGGCCGGGTCCCCGCACGATGCACGGCACTCGCTGGCCGCCCTCCCACGTGGTGCCCTTGTTGGCCCGCAGCGGGGCGTTGGAGCCTTCGCCGGGGCGGGCGAGCGCACCGTTGTCGCTGGTGAAGATCACGATGGTGTCGTCGTCGAGGCCGAGCTCGGCCAGCTCGTGCAAGAGGACATCGGCGGCCCAGTCGATGCAAGCGACGGCGGCCCCGTACGGGCCGTTGCGCGAGATGGCGGCGAATTGTTCTTGGACGTATATCGGCAGGTGTACGTACATGTGGGCGAAGTACAGGAAGAACGGGCGATCGCGGTTGTCGCGCATGAACCGGATGGACTCCTGAAGATACCGCGAGGTGAGGGTGGCCTGGTCAGGCTGGGCCTCGATGACCGCCTCGTCGAGCATCAGCGGCAGGGGAATCCGAAGCGGCTCGGGCAGTTCGAATCCCAGCTTCTTGCTCAGCTCGACTCGTTCTTCGGGGGTATACAGATCGGGTTGGATGCCCATGTCGTTGCTGTAGGGAAGCCCCAGCCACTGGTCGAAACCGTGACGAGTGGGCAAGAACTCGGGCTGGTCGCCGCAATGCCATTTCCCGACCATCGCGGTGGCGTACCCCGCGTCGTTCAGGAGGCGGGCGATGGTGATCTCGTCGGGATGGAGGCCTATCCCCATCCCGGGGAAGAGCACGCGCATGCCGTCAAAGGAGTCGAAGCCGATGCGGGCCGGGTAGCAGCCGGTGAGCATTGCGCCCCGCGATGGCGAGCACACCGGCGACGCCATGTAGAAGTCGGTGAGCAGCACCCCCTCCGCGGCCATGCGATCGAGCGCCGGGGTGTCGTGCACGGTAGATCCATAGCAACCAAGGTCGCCGTAACCGAGATCGTCGCAATTGATCAGGACAATGTTGGGCTGTTCTCTCAAGTTCAAGTCCCGTATCTCGCTGAAGCCCTCGGGGTTAGACATCCAGGGACAATACAGATCGGGGATCGGTGGCAGAGGCGGCCACCACCAGTCGGTACTGGCCGGGGTCGACCACCCAATCGTGGGTCTCGGGGTCCCAGCGGGCGAACGACCGCTCGTTGAGGGTGACCTCCGCAGTGCCGGTCTCGCCGGGGGCGAGGGTGAGCTTGGCGAATCCGGCCAGCTCTTTGGGGGGTCTTGGTACCCCGTTGGAGGGCGGGGCCACGTACACCTGCACCACCTCGCTGCCTCGGCAGTGGCCGGTGTTGGTGACTGGAACCGTCACGGTGCGCTGGGTGCCCTCGCCGCTGGCCTCAGGCTCGCCCCACTCGAACGTGGTGTAGGAGCCGCCGTGGCCGAATGGGATCATCGGCTCGATGGCCCGGGCGTCGTACCAGCGGTAGCCGACGAAGATCCCCTCGCCGTAGCGCACTACGCCGGCCTCGCCGGGGTAGTTCAGATAGGCGGGCGTGTCCTGCTCCCGCCAGGCCCAACTGGTGGGCATCCGCCCCCCGGGATCGGCGTCGCCGACCAGCACATCGGCGATGGCCTCCCCTCCCTCCTGGCCGGGGTACCAGGCCAACAGCACCGCTTTGGCCCGATCGAGCCACGGCAGAGTCATAGGGGCGCCGCAATTGAGCACCACCACCGTGTTGGGGTTGGCGTCGAGCACTCGCTCCACCAGCTCGTCTTGTTGGTTGGGCAGCTCGATCGAATCTCGGTCGCCGCCCTCCGACTCCCATTCGGCGTTGGAGCCGACTACCACCACCGCGGTGTCGGCCTGGGCGGCCAATGCGGCGGCTTCGCTCAGGCCCTGCTCGCGATCCATGTCGGCCAGCTCCACCCCCACGTCCACTATGCACACCCACTGGCGCCTCTCTCTGGGGACGTGGTCGAGGCGGATGTGGTATTGCTGGCCGGCCTCCAGGTGCAGATACCCGTGTCCGCCGTGCAAGCCCAGGCCGGCGCCGAACCCGTCAACCTGGTTGTCAGCCACCAACTGGCCGTCGACATACAGGCAAGCATGGGCGAAGCCGAGGGCGCACAACCGGTGTCGCCCAGACTGCTCGGGCGTCATGGTGAACTCCAGTCGCACCGACAAGGTGTCGCAGTCTTCGGGCCAGTTGTCGCCGATCCACGCATTGAACGGCAGGGGACGGGTGAGAGTCTCGAACGGCTCGCCGTCGAACCCAATGCTGTTGTAGAGCTCGAAGCTCACGCCGGCGGAAATCCACGACTGGGGGACGGCGTCGGCGTTGCGGCGCATCTCGAGACCGGTAGCGTGGCCGATCAACCGCGGGCCGAGCCGCTCCCCCAGCGACTCCAGCACCGAGGTGGTGCGATGAGGAACCAAGCTGGCCGAGCCGCCGCCCAGCAGGGCCGTATCGGCCGCGCCTGCGCCGATGAGCGCCACCGTGCCGTCGCTGGCCAGCGGCAGGAGGCCGCCTTGGTTGCGAACCAGCACCATCGACTCTGCGGCGGCGCGGCGGGCCAACTCCCGGTGCTCGGGCCGTTCGATGCTGGCCTCGTCGTGGTCGGTGGGCGTGTTAAGGCGTCCAGCCCAGTGCAGGAAGCCGACAATGCGGCGCACCTTGTCGTCGATAAGCGATTCGTCCACTTTTCCGGCCTCGACCGCCTCTTGAAGCTGGCCCTTGCCCCACCATCGGCCCGGACCGGCCATCTCCAGGTCAAGTCCGTGGAGGGCGGGCGCCACCGTCTCTTTGATGGCGCCCCAGTCGGAGACCACGAAGCCGTCGAATGCCCACTCCTCCTTCAATATGCCGATCAACAGATCCGGCTGGGCGCAAGCGTGGTGGCCGTTGACGAAGTTGTAGGCGGCCATGACGGAGCGGACCCCGGCTTCCTTGACGGCGGCCTCAAACGGGGGGAGGTATATCTCCCGCAGGCTCCGCTCGTCGACATCCACGTTGATGGTGAAGCGCTCGAACTCCTGGTCGTTGGCCACATAGTGCTTGACGCAGGCGCCCACCCCCTGCGACTGGACGCCGGTGATGTACGCCACCGCGATGCGCGAGCTCAGCTCAGGATCCTCGCTGTAGCTCTCAAAATGACGGCCGCCCCTCGGGGAGCGGTGGAGGTTGACCGTGGGGGCGAGGATCATGTCGACCTTGCGGTCGGTGGCCTCGGTTCCCAGAGCTTGGCCCAGTTCGTGGACCAGGGCGGGATTCCAGGTGGCGGCAATGGCCGACGGCCCGGGCACTACCAGGCCCGGCCCCATGGTCCGGCCCCGCACCCCGACCGGGCCGTCGCTGACGCACCAGCCGGGAATCCCAAGCCGCTCACAGCCGGGGATGGTCCACGGGCTCTCGCCCACCACCATCCGGCACTTCTCCTCCAGCGTCAGATCGGCAACCAGCGCTTGGACACCAGCCATGAGACCCTCTTTCAAACATCCTCTGGACAATTTTTCTACCACTGGTATATTTTGCATGCAACGGCGACGGGATCAGGGGGAAAGCGATGAGATACCGACGGACGTTGATGGCACTGCTACTGGCGCTGGCGGTGTTCGCCACCGCCTGCACCACCGGGGGTGGCGGCGAGGACGAGCCCGCGGCTGAGGAGGCCCCGACCGCGGCAGCCGAAGAGCCGGCGGCCGAACCGGCCGAGCCAACCGAAGAAGCTCCCAGCGAGCCAGCGGCAGAAGACGAGGAGCCCGAGCCGGCCGCGGAAGCCCCCGAAGAGCCGGCCAGCGACGGCGAGCCCTCTGAACCGGCGCCGGAGCCCACTCCCGAGCCCACGCCGATCGTGCTCACCGCCAGCTTCCGGGGCGTCACCGAGGACACCATCCGGATCGGTGTCGGGTTCTGGGACGTCTCCTTGTTCGGCTTCGGCTTCTTCGGCGACCCCGAACCGGTGTGGGACGCCCTTACCGGCGCGGTCAACGCCGAAGGCGGCATCTACGGCCGGTCGTTGGAGCCGTACATCGCCGGATTCAACCCGGCCCTTCCCAATGAGATGCTGGCCGCCTGCATCACACTCACCGAGGATCACGAGGTGTTCGCCGTGCTGGGTGGCTTGCGGGGCGACGCCAACTACTGCGTGTCGGAACAGCACGAGACCATCAACGTGGGTTCCCAGGTAAACGCCAGTGGAGAGCTTTTGGAACGGGCCAGGGCCCCTCTGGCCAGCTTCAGGCTCTCGGGGACGGCCGGGGAGGAGGTGTTCATCACCGAACTGGCCCGTAGAGGGTGGTTCGACGGCGCTTCCGCGGTGGGCGTCCATTATGACGGGTCCGACACTCAAGACCGGGTTGAGGATGTTGTGAAAGCAGCCTTTGCCGACATCGGGGTGGAAATCGCCATCACCATGAACATCGACGACCTCGTGCTCGACGAAGATGCCATTGAGAGTCAGACCGAGATCATGCAACAGCAGGTGGCCGACGCCGGCATCGACCGCATGGTGATATTTGGGGCGGCGGCCACCGGCCTCGTCACCTACGGCGACTTGGGAATTCAGATGGCCGCGGTCGACTCCGGCAACTTCACCACCGCAATCTCCTCGGGCATCGACCCAATGGCGCTGGACGGCACCATCGCCACAGCCGTTCGACTCAATCTGCCCTCCGATCCGGTGGACGCCGAGACCCAGGAGTGCCTCGACGTGGTGATGGCCGCGCTTCCCGACGAACGCTTCGAGCGACCTGGTCCGGGAGTGGAGAACAGCGAGGAAGACCCCAACTACTGGAGCTACACCGTGCTGGCGTGCCGCGATCTGTCACTGTTCGTGCAGATCGCCACTGCGGCCGGGCCGGAGCTCACCAACGACTCCTTCCAGGCTGGACTGGATTCGCTCTCCCAGGCATCGCTGCCGGAGATCCCGTTCTTGTCGTTTGGGCCGGGCAAGTACAACGGCAACGACACCATGCGGTTTGTGCAGTTCGACGGCGACGCCGATGAGGACGGCGAACTCGTCGGCCTCGGCGACCCTGTCGACCTGACCCCGTGACCACCTAGCCAATTCACAGACGGACCACTAGATGACTGAAGCGTCCGGCGACCGCCGCAGCTTCGCCGACTTCAGCCGGGCGCTGCTCGATGAGGAGGCGGCCCGAGAGGCGGCCGAAGCCGATCAGCTAGAGATCCGCGCCGATGAGGACCTCCCCGGAGTCGGCGAAGAGGCGATCACGCTGCGACAAGCAGTGGCCACCGGCGGCGTAGGTGTGCTGGCCGTGCTGGGCACCCTGGACGCGGTGGATGCCTTCCAACTTGCCATCCCCAGCCTGCTCGGACCGGAGATCCAGGACAGTTTCAATGTGTCCGACGCCGGTCTGGCGGTGATGGGGATCGGAGGTCTCATCACCACAACGCTGTGCGCCATCCCGATGGGCAAGATGGCCGATCGGGTCAACCGCATGCGGCTGGTGGGGCTGGCCACCATCTTCTGGAGCGTGGCCATGTTCACCCGGGGGTTTCAGGCCTCCGCTCTGGGGTTCTTCATGGTCGGTGTGCTCATGGGAATCGGCACGTCCAACACCTTTCCGGTGCAAGGGGCGGTGCTGGCCGACGCCTACCCCATTTCATCTCGAGGCCGGATCTATGCCGTAAAGAATGTGCTCGGCCGGGGCGGTGAGCGAATCGCCCCGCTGTTGGTGGGCGGCCTCATGCTGCTGGTGGACGACAACTGGCGGTGGGCCTATTGGGTGTTTGCCTGGCCCACCTTGTTCCTGGGGCTCTGGGCCCTGTTCGTTCCCGACCCGCCTCGGGGGCAGTTCGAGCAGAAGTCGGTGATCGGCGAGGTAATGGAGGAGGACGACGACCGGCCCCGGGTGTCGCTGGGGGCGGTTTGGCAGCGCCTCATGGCCATCAAGACGCTGAAGCTGGCGTGGATCTCGTTCAGCATCATCGTGTTCTCGATCATCGGACAGGGCTTCCTAGTCAATCTGTTCCTGGATGACCGGTGGGGCCTGAGCCCGTTCGAGCGGGCCATGATCGGATTCGTTCCCGGGATGCTGGCCTTTGCGGCTGCGCCGTGGGCGGCCAAGCGCTACGACGCCCTGTACCGCGAAAGCCCGGAACGGGCGCTGGCCTGGGTGGGCGCACTGTTCTTCCCCATTGCGGTGGCCATCCCCATCCAGTTCTTCATGCCCCATCCCGTGCTGTTCGCCGCGGTGGGCATCGTGCCCGCGGTGTTGAGCGTCGTGATCTTCGGCATGATCTCGCCGCTTCTGGTGGGCGTGGTCCCCTACCGGCTGCGGGCCCAGTCCACCGCCCTGTCGATCATGGTGATCTTCTTGGGCGGCGGTGTGCTCGGCCCCATCGTGGCCGGATTGCTCTCCGACGCCACCGACGAGCGCACCGCCATCTTGATCGTGGCCATCCCATTCAAGATCATCGGGGGCGCCCTGTTGATCTGGGGGGCGCGGCACATTCGCCACGATCTGTCGCTGGTGGTCGACGAGATCGAGAAAGACCACGCCGAGCTGGAGCGGAGGAAATCGCATCCCGACCAGTTGCCCGCCGTCGGGTTGCGGGACATCGACTTCTCCTACGGGCCGGTGCAAGTGCTGTTCGGGGTCAACCTCCATGTGGACCGGGGCGAGACCCTGGCGCTGCTGGGCACCAACGGGGCGGGCAAGTCGACGATCCTGCGGGTTATCAGCGGGCTGGCTGTGCCCTCGCGCGGCATCGTCTCGCTGCACGGGCGCGACATCACCCTCACCTCCCCCCAGACCCGGGTGGACATGGGAATCCAGCAGCTCCCCGGGGGCAAAGCGGTGTTTCTGCCGCTGTCCATCGAAGACAATCTCCGCACCGGGGGGTGGACCATGCGGCGCAATCGAGCCCAGCTCAATGCCCGGATCGACCATGTGCTGGAGATCTTCCCCGAGTTGGCTGATCGGCTCGACGAGCCCGCTGGTGCGCTCAGCGGCGGGCAGCAGCAGATGCTGGCCCTTGCCATGGTGCTGATGCATGAGCCCGACGTGCTGCTGATAGACGAGCTGTCGCTCGGCCTCGCCCCCGCGGTGATCGGCGAGCTGTTGGAGATCGTGGAGCGGCTCAAGGCCGAGGGCCAAACGATGATCATCGTGGAGCAGTCGCTCAACATCGCCGCGGCCCTGTCGGATCGGGCGGTGTTTATCGAGAAAGGACAGATCCGCTTCGACGGGCCGACCGCGGAGCTCGCCGAGCGGGGCGACATCGCTCGGGCGGTGTTCTTGGGTGACGACCGCACCGAACCGGAAGACTCGTCGTGATCCTCGCCTTCGAGGTCGGACGCCAATTCGTCTTCATCGGCGCGGTCAACGGGCTCTCTTACGCTCTGTTGGCCCTTGGCGTCATCCTCATCTACCGGTCGAGCCGCATCATCAATTTCGCGGTGGGGGCCACCGGGGTGTTGGCCAGCCAGGTGATGGCCCACCTGGTGATCCGCTACGGCGCGCCGTACTGGACCGGGGTGGTTCTCGCCGTGCTGGCTGGGGCCGTGTTCCTGGGGCTGGCCGAGCTGACCGTGGTGCGCCGCCTGTTCACCGCCCCCCGGGTGATTTTGCTGGTGGCCACCATCGGGCTGGCGCAGTTGGCCCAAGCCCTCATCTTCGCCCTGCCCGAGGCCTCGGCGGCCGATAAGCGGCACCGCTTCCCCACGCCGTGGAACCGGGAGCTGGAGTGGTTCGGCATCCGCATAGACGGGGGCGAGTTCGTCTTGTTCGTCGCCTCCGCCGCCGCGGTGGTGGCGCTGAGCATCTGGGTGCGGTGGTCGGCGTGGGGTCGGGCCATCCGGGCCACCGCGGCCGATCCTGACCGGGCTCGTCTGGCCGGCATCCATCCGGGGCGGGTGTCAACGGTGGTGTGGGCCCTCACCGGGGCGTTCGCCGGTCTGGTCACGGTGTTCCAAGAAGCCGACTCCATCGGATCGTTCGTGGCCACCAGCCCCGGTCACGCCACCATGACCCGGGTGCTGGTGGTGGCGGTGTGCGCCTCGTTCGTGTCGTTCAGTGTGGCGGTGGCGGCCGGGATCATCCTCGGCATCGTCGAGGCTCTGGTGAGGGTCAACTACCCGCTGGATCTGGGGAGATTCGAAGCCGTGCTGCTGCTGGTGGCAATCCTCGGGATCGTGGCCACCACCCGCCGTGGCGCCCCCGACGAGGCCGGCGCCTTCTCATTCAGCCCCCGGATTCGCCCCATTCCGGCCCGGCTGCGCTCGATCTGGTGGGTTCGCAACCATTCTCGAGTCCTGGCCGCGGTTGGGGTGGCCATTGCCGCGGTGGTGCCGGTGTTCGTCACCACGGCCAGCCGCACCTTCCGCTACAGCGAGATATTGCTGATGGCGTTGGCCGCCCTCTCTTTGGTGGTGCTGGTGGGCTGGAGCGGGCAGATCTCGCTGGGCCAAGGCGCTTTCGCCGGCCTGGGCGCTCTCACCACCACCGCGCTGGTCAACGGGAACGATCTCGGACTCGGGGTGGCCGGGTTCGATGTGGCGGTACCCATGCCCGAGCTGCATTTCTTGTGGGCTGCGGTGTGGGGCACAGTTGTGGCGGCCGCAGCGTCGGTGATCATCGGCATCGGCGCGCTCCGGGCCCGGGGCCTGTTGCTGGCCGTGGTCACCCTGGCGTTTGCGGTGGCGGCGGAGAAGTTCTTCTTCACCCGGCCGTTCCTCAGCGGAGGCAGCCAATCTGCGGCGCTTCTGGAGCGGGCCCATATCGGGCCCATCGATCTCGCCCCCCAGCGAACCTATTTCTATCTGGCCCTGATCGGCTTGGTGCTGGGGGTGGCGTTCACCGCCCACCTGCGCCGCACCGGTATCGGGCGCCGGATCGTGGCCACCAGGGAGAACCCATCGGCCGCAGCCGCCGCCACCGTGTGGCCCACCGGATCAAAGGTGCTGGCCTTCGCCTTGGGCGGCGGGTTGGCCGGGTTCGCCGGGGCGCTGCTGGCCGGGCTCTATTCCACCGTGTTGTTCTCCTTCTTCTCGGTGGACACTTCGTTCAAGGTGGTGGCCATTGCGGTGATCGGCGGCATCGGCTCGGTGCTCGGCCCGGTGCTCGGCGCGCTGTGGGTGATCGGGCTCCCCGCCTTCTGGCCCGATTCCGCACTGATCCCGGTGCTGACCAGCAGCCTGGGAATCCTGGTGCTGTTGATGTACGCGCCGGGAGGGTTCGTGCAGCTCTGGTACATGGCTCGAGACTCGTACTTCAGCTGGCTGGCCCAGAGGAAGCCCGCGCCCCTGGTGCGGGGGCGCGACATCCCCGCGCCACCATCGATTCCCGACCCGCCATCGGACATTGCGTTGGCCGCCAGCGAGCTCACCGTGTGCTACGGCCCCCGGGTGGCCGTGAGCCAGGTGAGCCTCGAGGTGGGCCACGGGGAGATTGTGGGGCTTATCGGCACCAACGGCGCGGGCAAGACCTCGTTCATGAACGGGGTGGGGGGCCTGATCCCCGCAAGTGGCCGAGTGGAGATCTACGGAACCGACGTGAGCCGGCTGGCGGCCCATCGCCGCCACCGCCACCATCTGGGCCGGGCCTTCCAGGCCGCCACCTTGTTCCCCGACCTCACCGTGCGCGAGACGGTGCAAGTGGCGCTGGAGCGGCGGGGCCGCACCCGCTTTTGGCCCGCCGCCCTGGCCCTGCCATCGGGCTCCCGGCACGAGCGGCGGCAGATCGGGGTGGCTGACGACCTGATCGGCTTCTTCGGCTTGGGCGACTTCGCCGACAAGTTTGTGGCCGAGTTGTCCACCGGCACCCGCCGGATTGTGGAGCTGGCCTGCCTGGTGGCTGGCGGTTCCCGTCTGCTCTGCCTCGACGAGCCCACCGCCGGAGTGGCCCAGCGAGAGGCCGAGGCTTTGGTGCCGTTGCTGCACGGAGTGCGCCGAGAGTTGGATGCCTCGGTCCTGTTGATCGAGCACGACATGCCACTGGTGATGTCCATCAGCGATCGCATCTATTGCATGGACGCCGGGGAGGTGATCGCCAAGGGGACGCCGGCCGCCGTGCGCGATAACCCCCTGGTGGTGGCCAGCTACCTCGGCACCGACACTAGAGCCATCGACCGATCAGACGCCGGAGCCAACCCATGACCTCTGCCTTTGCCGATCCGCCGATCACCCCCAAGGCGGCGGCCACCCGGGCCCGGCTCTTGGAGGTTGCCGCCGCGGTGTTCATCGAACACGGCTATGCCGCGGTCTCGCTGCGCGACATCGCCAAGGCCGCCGAGGTGACCAAAGGGGCCATTTACGGCCACTTCCGGTCAAAGGGCCAGCTCTTGGTGGAGGTGATCCGCACCCAGTTGGCTGAACGCGATGCCCGGTTCGACATGGACGCCGTGGCTGAGCAGCCGATGACCGCCTTCATCCAGTTCATCAACCCCGACAGCCGCGATCTGAGGCTCTTGCAGATCGATGCCGCCGCGGCCGCTCGCCATGATCCCGACGTGGCCGCCGGAGTTCAGGAGATCTTCGCCGCTCGCAGCGCTTGGATCCTCGATTCCCTGAGTCACCTCGACCATTCCGAAGTGCTGCTCTACGTCATCAACGCCTTGTCGTCCGGGGTCGGGGTGCAGGAAGCCCATGGCCGTCCCGCCCCTGATCCCGACGTGTGGTCGCAGGTCGTGGCCCGAGCCTTCGGCTTGAGAGCGGCACCATGAGCTTGCGCGAGCTTGCCGCCGCGGGCGGTGTCCGGGTGGGGGCCGCCGTTAGCGAAACCGTGTTCGACACCGGGGATGAGACCTATTGCTCGCTATTGGCCGGAGAGTTCAACTCGCTTACCGCCGAGCGGGCCATGAAGTGGATGTGGATCCATCCAGAGCCCGATCGGTGGGAGTGGGCCGCCAACGACGGCCTGGTCCAATTCGCCGAGTCCCATGGGATGCAGGTGCGGGGCCACACCGTGGTGTGGCCCCATTGGGGCACGCCGCCCTACATCACCGACTGCGACGACGCCGCGGCCCTGCGCCGTCACCTGGTCGAACACCTTGAAGTTCTGTTTGCCCACTGGGGCGGCTCGGTGGCCCGGGTGGATGTGGTCAATGAACCGCTGCACTGGCTGGAGGGGCGCCTTGCCGACTCCGTTTGGCGCTCCCTGATGGGCGACGACTACATGGCCGAGGTGCTGACGCTGGCCCATGATGTGGACCCCACAATCGAATTGTGGATCAACGAGACCCACAACGACATCGTGCCCGACAAGCACGAGCTATTCACCAAAATGGTGGCCGATCTGGTTGAGCGAGGCCTGCCCCTCCACGGCATCGGAGTGCAGGGCCATCAGCTCTACCCCGACTTCTCCCCCGCGCCCCCTACCCCCGAGCGCTTCCACCAGGTAGTGAACACCTACGCCGACATGGGCCTGGAGGTGGCCGTCACCGAAATGGACGTGTTGGCCCACCCGACCGACAGCGACCGCCTCGACGTTCAGGCTCGGATCTATGGCGAGTTGGTCGATGCCGCTTTGTCGGTGGAAGCGTGCCGCGAGATCACCTTCTGGGGGGTGAGCGACGCCCATTCCTGGGTCGACGAGCACTTCGGACCCGATCGAGCCCCCCTGCTGTTCGACCGAGAGGGCCAACCCAAGCCCGCCTACCACGCCGTAGCCGCCGCCTTCGCCTCCCGCGCCCGCCGCACGCCAACCGGTTAGACGGTCCCTTCGCTCAGAACTCGATGGGCACCGGCTCTGTTGATGCTCGCACTGGCTGACCGCCGCGCAGTACCTCGGTCCAGTCTTGATTGAATGCCCGCCAACCCTCTGCATGGGCCGCGGCGTAGTGGTACACCATGGCCGCCCGCATCCCATCGGTGAGGTTGTCGGTGGACCGGTGGCGGAGGTGGGAGTGGAACACCAGCAGATCACCCGGCTCCATAAGCACGATCTGCTCGCTGTCGGTAGGGACATCGACTATCTCCACATAGGCCAGACCGGCGCCCTCCCGGGTGTCGGGCACGGCGTCGTGGATCGGCTCGGTGTGGGAACCAGGGACGATCCACAGCGGCCCGTTGTCTGGGGTGGCCGCAGTGCAGGCCAGCCACACCCCCACTTGGGGCAAGGGGGTCATGCGGAAGTAATAGTCGTCTTGGTGCCAGGGCTGGCCGAGGGTGCCGCGATGCTTGAAGATGAACTGCGACAAGAAGCAGTCGACGTCGGGGCCGATGAGGTCGCCCATCATCGCCAACAACCGGGGATCGGTGGCGAACTCATAGAACACCGGCTCGGCCCGCATGACCCGGAAGATCTTGGAGACTCCTACCTCCGGGGTGGCCGGGTTCTTGTTCGTCTTGTCGGGAGTGATGTAGAGATCGGGCCGCTGCTCCCCTGCCGCATCGGCCCGGGCGATCTCGACGATCCGCTCAACCATGGCGTCGGCAACAGCCCGGTCGGCGAACCCCCTCTCAATGAAGAACCCGTTCTCCTCCCAACTAGTCCTCTGCGCCTCATTCAAACCCATCGCCAAAAATCTACCAACGGTCGATTCTGAGAACGAACAGAGCGAATCCGCTAGGGGGCCGGGTCCATGATTTCTAGGAGGCGGGTGCGCTCAGCCCATTGGATGATCTGGCGGTCGGCGGTAACCAGGCTGTGGCCCCCAACGATGGCGGTTGCGGTGATGAAGCGGTCTAAGGGGTCCCCGTGGAATCCCGAGGTGCCCAGCATCGACGACTCGATGGCGATATGGGCGGAGACTGGGATGATGCGAAGGCCTATGTCCATGCAGTCTTGAGCCCACGCCCTTGGGGGCATTCCCAAGTCAACCCTGCCCTTCAAATGCAATTGGGCTGCTTCGAAGAGCACGGCTGAGGATGCTGCCAACTCGCCATCAAATTGAGCTCGGCTTAACATAGTGTTTGTCGAGTTCCCCAATCGTGGCTCAGAATTGCGCAGCCAAATCAGTGTGTGAGTGTCAACCGTTATCACGACTCTCGTACCAAGCAACGGGGTCGAGGACTTTGTCGGGGTTATCCTCTATGTCGAATGACTCGTCGTCCCACACTGAGGACACGATGTCGCCGTAGATCTTGAGCCGTCCCTTGTCCCTTCCACTCAAGGGGATGAACTCCTTCTTTACGGGGGCGAGCCGGGCGACGGGCTTCTTATGGCGGGTGATGATGATCTCCTCGCCGGTTTCCTCGACCTCGCGAATGAGCTGGAGGCAGTGGGTTTTGAACTCCCGTGCCGACACTGCGCGATCTTTGTGGCTATAATCTGGCGTGTATTGAGTCATAACAATAGTTTCCATTCATTTCAGTGTAGTTCCCATTGCAGAACCCATCAAGTACACAGATATTAGTCCCTTAATGTAGTCACAAAAAGCGGTTTGTCTTCGGCCCTGGTCAGCGACATGCCACTACTGTGAACACCATGTCTGAGGAACGCCGGTCGATTGAACTGGAAGTCGAGGTGCCGGGGACGGTCGAGGAGGTGTGGCGGGCGGTGGCTACCGGGCCGGGGATCTCTTCGTGGTATGTGCCCCACACGGTGGAAGAGCGGGCGGGCGGCTCGGCGATGGCCTCGTTCGGGCCGGGGCCGGAGATGCAGATTCCTGGGCGGGTGGCGGTGTGGGAGCCGCCTCGCCGGATCTGTTTCGACGGAGGCGAAGGGGTTGACGGGTTGACGTTTGAGTGGACCGTTGAGCCCCGGGGCGACGACAGATGTGCGGTGCGGTTGGTGAATTCCGGCTTCGGTCAGGGCGGAGAGTGGGACGCTCAGTACGACGGCATGGTCGAAGGCTGGAAGTTGTTCATGTCCAACCTGCGGCTGCACATGGAGCACTTCGCCGGACAGACGGCAGCGTCGATGCTGCCCACCGCCATGGGGGCCGGCTCGCTTGACGAGGTCTGGACCGCGCTTACCGCTTCGCTGGGCATACCCTCGGCTCCGAGTGTCGGCGAGCGGATCGAGGCCCAAGCCTCCGGTGTCCCCGCTTTAGCGGGCGCAGTGGTGGATGCCGCCTCTCACCGAATCGCCCTGCTGGTCGACAGGCCCGCACCGGGCACCGGCTTCGTGGCGGTGGAATCGTACGGCGAGCACGCCGGAGCGTCGGTTTGGCTGTACCTCTACGGAGCCAACGGGGCCGAAGCCGCCGAGAGGGACGGGCCTCTGTGGCAGCAGTGGCTGGCCGATGCGCTAGGAAGTGGCCAATGAACGCAGTGCAAGGACGCAAGATTTTGGTGGTGGGCGCCTCATCGGGGCTGGGCCGGGCCACCGCAATCGCCCTCCAGGGCCACGGTGCCGATGTTGTGTTTGCCGCCCGACGCCGCGAGGTGCTCGAAGAGGCGGTGGGCGAGGCCGGAGGCGGCCATGTGGTGACCATCGACGTGCTCAACCCGGCCAACATCGAGCAGGGGGTGGCCGAAGCGGTGGGCGCCCTCGGCGGACTCGACGGCATCGTCTACACCTCGGGCATGTCGCCCATGGCGCCCATGGCGGAGTTGGACCAAGACGACTGGCAGGCGGTCTTCGGCGTCAATCTGTTCGGCCCGAACCTGGTGATAAGAGCCGCCCTTCCCCATCTCAGCGAGGATGCGGTGGTGGCCGCGGTGTCGTCGGACTCCACCGATATGCCCCGCCACTCGCTGGTTCCCTACGCCGCGTCCAAACGGGCCCTGGAAGCGACCATGGAGGGATGGCGCACCGAACTTTTGGGCAACCGTCGATTTGTGACCGTGATCCTCGGGCCGACCATGCCCACCGAGTTCGCCAATTCCTTCACCCCCGAAGCCTTCGAGGCCGCCATCCCCCACTGGCAGCGCCAGGGATTCCGCACCGGAATCATGAACGCCCACGAGGTGGCCAACGGTCTGGTTGCCTGCATGGACGCGCTGTTCGCCGCCCCCACCTTCGGGATCGAGTCGCTTCTGCTGCGATCCCCCGAGCCCGAGGTGGCCAACGAATTCTCCTCCGACGTCGAGCAGGGGTGATGAGCGCTCAGATAACTGCTTAGCTCAGCACCCGCTGCATCAGCCGGGCGAGGCGGGACTTGCGGCCGGTTATGGCCTCTGAGCGGTCGGCGATGCCCATGATCCCCAGCGCCCCGTTGATGCCCAGCCAGCGCAGCGGCTCGGGCTCCCATCGCCGCGACTGGTGTCCCACCCAGGGCAGGTCGATGCGGGGGGAGTCGGTTTCGGTGATCAGCTCGGCCAGGGTCCGCCCGGCCATATTGGCAGCCGCCACCCCTTCGCCCACATAGCCACCGCCCCAAGCCATGCCGCGGTCCCGGTCGAAACCGACCGATGGGAACCAGTCGCGGGGCACACCGAGCACCCCTCCCCAACGGTGGGTGATGGCCACATCCGAGAGCATGGGCAGCAGCCCGACCAGCGTCTTGATGATCTTCTCGTGGGTGCGCGATCTCTGTTCCACCGAGCTGACGATTCTCGAGCCGTAGTTGTAGGGCGCTCCCCGTCCTCCGAACGCGATCCGGTTGTCGGCGGTGCGCTGCCCGTAGATGACCATGAACCGGTCGTCGGTGAACGTCTGGCGGCGGCTCAATCCGATGTCGTCCCAGAGAGCGTCGTTGATGGGCTCGGTGGCCACCATCAGCGAGTACAGCGGAGCCAGGGACCGGCGATTCCCCTCCAGCGTTCCGGTGTAGCCCTCAAGGGCTCGTACCACGGCCTCGGCTTTGACGACTCCACGGTCGGTTGCAACGCGACCTGGTTCGATGGCGGTGGCGGCTGTGCCCTCAACGATCTTGCCGCCCAGGCGTTCAACAGCATCGCCGAGCCCTCGAACCAACCGGGCCGGGTGAAGCGCCGCGGTGTGAGCAAAAAACATGCCGCCTACCACCCCGGTGGCGGCCAAGTGGCTCCGGGCCTCATCGGCGCCGAGCATCCTCATGTCTTCCTCGGTGAGCCCGTAAGCACTATGGAAGACCTCAACTTGCTCGCGCTGGCGGGCGAGGTGAGCCCGGTTGCGGGCCAGGCGGACGGCACCACCCTTGGCGTAGTGGCAATCGATCCCCTCGTGCTCGGCCACTCGACCCACCTCATCGACCGCATCGTGCAGCGAGTGGAGAAACCGGCGGGCCGCGTCGTTGCCGGCGGCGGCCTCGTGCCGCCAGGGGCCAGCGGCCAACTCCCCCACGCACCAGCCGCCGTTGCGGCCCGAGGCGCCAAAGCCCACGATGTCGCGCTCTATCACCATCACCCGAATCGATGGGTCGATGGACAGCAGGTAGTACGCAGTCCACAGCCCGGTGTAGCCCCCGCCCACGATGGCGACGTCTACATCGGTGTCGCCGCTCAGCGCAGGACGTTGTTCCAAAGTTCCGGGAAGGGTGTCGTGCCAAAACGACTGGTTGTGGTAGCGGTCGCTCATGAGTCGAACCCGGTCAGGACAGCCCTACCAGCCGTCGAAGATTGCGAAGCCCAGAAGTGATTGCTCAGTGCTTCACCATGACGTGCTTGAGCTCGGTGTAGTGGTCGAGGGCGTAGAGAGACATGTCTTTGCCGTAGCCCGACTGCTTGAAGCCGCCGTGGGGCATCTCCGAGATGATCGGGATGTGGTCGTTCACCCACACCGTGCCGAACCGCAGCCCCCTGGCCATGCGCATGGCCCGGCCCACGTCGTTGGTCCACACGCTGGCAGCCAGCCCATAGTCGCAATCGTTGGCCCAGGCCAGCGCCGTCTCCTCATCGGGTACCGCCTGCACGGTGATGACCGGGCCGAACACTTCCCGCTGCACGATCTCCGACGCCTGATCCACCCCGACCACCACCGAGGGCTGGTAGAAGTAGCCCTCGCTGTCGCGCGGGCCGCCCCCGATGGTTATCTCGGCACCGGCTTCGGCCGCCCGGTCGACGTATCCCGACACCCGGTCTAGCTGCACGTCGGACACCAATGGGCCCATCTCGGTGTCCTCATCGGTGGGGTCGCCGGTGACCACGGAGCCAGCGGCATCGGTGAGCTGGGCCACAAAGTCGTCGTGCACCTTGGACCCGGCAATCACCCGGCAAGGAGCGGTGCAGTCTTGGCCGGTGTTGTAGAAGCTGTTATCGCGCAGATTGGCCACCACTGCCTCGACGTCGGCGTCGTCGAACACGATCACCGGAGCCTTCCCGCCCAGTTCGAGATGCACTCGCTTGAGCGAGTCCGACGCCTCTTGGGCCACCGACTTGCCAGCGGCCACCGAACCGGTGAGCGACACCATGGCCACATCGGGGTGCTGCACCAGCGGCACTCCGGCGGCTTGGCCCTGGCCGCACACCACGTTGAAGACCCCGGGCGGAAGCACGTCCTGGAGCAATTCGGCCAGCCGCAGCGTGGTGTAGGGGGTGAGCTCGGAGGGCTTCAGAACCACCGTGTTGCCGACCGCCAGCGGCGGGCCGAGCTTCCAGGTCGCCATGAACAGCGGGTAGTTCCACGGGGCGATGGAGCCCACCACCCCGATGGGGTCGCGGCGCACCATCGAGGTATAGCCCTCGAGGTATTCACCAGCGGCCTTGCCGTCGAGGAAGCGCCCCGCGGAGGCGAAAAACCGCCAGTTGTCGCACAGCTGATCCATTTCGAATTCGATGATCGACACCGGCTTGCCCACGTTCTCACACTCGAGCTCGGACAGCTCGGCCACGTTCTCCTCCACGATGTCGGCCACCTTGTGGAGGATCTCGCTGCGCTCGCGGGGAGTCTTGGCCGACCACTCGGGGAAGGCCGCGGCCGCGGCCTGGACCGCGGCGTCAACATCAGCCGCCGAGCTGGACGCCACGTCGCCGATCACCTTCCCGGTGGCCGGATTCACCACCTGATCGGTCGCCCCTTCAATCGCTGGCTGGAACTTCCCGTTGATGTAGTTGTCCGTCAGCATGATTCTGCTACCCCCGCACTCTTTGTTGCCTTGCTCATATTGCAGCACCAAACCCGCACAATCAAGCCCCTGTTTTGGCAATAACTAGTTGTCAAATTGAAAATCACAACTGAATCGGTTGCGCTAGTGACCTTTCTAGTGTTAAATCGGTAATCACTAGCGGGAGTAGGGGGCACCATCGATGCAGCACGACGATTTGGTCGCGTTGGCCGACCGCCACTTATGGGGCCACTTCAGCAGCCTCGGCAGCGCGGTCGACCGCATGCGCATCATGGAGCGAGGCGACGGCTGCTACGTGTGGGATGCCAAAGGCAACCAATACCTTGACGGATTGGCCGGCCTGTTCGTGTCCCAGGTGGGTCACGGACGCGAGGAGCTAGCCGAGGCCGCCGGGCGCCAGGCCTCGCAGCTCGGCTACTTCCCGATCTGGACCTATGCCCATCCCGGAGCAGTGGAGCTGGCCGCCCGTCTGGCCTCGTTCACGCCTGGAGACCTGAACCGGGTGTTCTTCACCACCGGCGGGTCGGAGGCGGTGGAGTCGGCCTGGAAGCTGGCCCGCCAGTACTTCAAGGTGATCGGCCAGCCTGAGCGCCACAAGGTGGTCAGCCGCTATCTCTCTTACCACGGCACGTCTCTGGGGGCGCTGTCCATAACTGGGTTGAGCGAGATACGGGAGCCCTTCGAGCCGCTGGTACCCGGTGTGAGCCACGCCGCCAACACCAACCGGTACCGCTGCGAACTGTGCGCGGCGTGCGATGCCTGCACGCTGGCCTGTGCCGACGACATAGAAGAGGCCATCTTGCGAGAAGGGCCCGAAACGGTGGCCGCGGTGTTCATAGAGCCGGTGCAGAACTCCGGCGGCTGCTTCGTGCCGCCCGACGGGTACTTCGGCCGGCTCCGCGAGATCTGCGACCGATACGGGATCCTGCTGGTGTCCGATGAGGTGATATGCGCGTTCGGACGCCTGGGCAGCATGTTCGGATCGGAGCGGCTCGACTACGTGCCCGACATGATCACCTGCGCCAAGGGGCTGACATCGGGCTACGCGCCTCTGGGCGCCATGATCGCCAGCGACCGATTGGCCGAGCCGTTCGTGGGCACCGATGAGTCGTTTCTGCACGGGTTCACCTTTGCCGGGCACCCGGTGAGCTGCGCGGTGGCGATGGCCAATCTCGATGTCTTCGAGAAAGAGCACCTCCTCGCCCACGTCCAGGCCAACGAGACCGCGTTCCGAGCTGCCCTGGATGATCTGGCCGATCTGCCCATCGTCGGCGAGGTGCGGGGCATGGGCTACTTCTACGGGATCGAGCTGGTGAAAGACCGCGACACCAAGGAGTCGTTCTCGGCCGAGGAATCCGAATCGCTGCTGCGGGGCTTTCTCACCAATCGACTTCTCGATTTGGGGCTGATCTGCCGGGCCGACGACCGGGGCGAGCCGGTGATTCAGCTCTCTCCGCCGCTGATCGCCGGGCCCGACGAGTTCGAGCGAATCAACCAGATCTTGCGCACTGCGCTGACCGAGGCCCAGGCCCGGGTATAGGGGGCGAGTAAGTAGATGACCGCGGTATTCGATCTCGACGACATCGACAAGGCCATCATCCGCGAACTCCAGATCGACGGGCGCCTGCCCCACGCTCAGCTCGCGCCGCTAGTCGGGCTGTCGCAGGCCGCCACCCGCCAGCGGGTCAACCGGCTGATCGAGCGGGGAGTCATCCAGGTGGTGGCGGTGACCGACCCGGTGGCGCTGGGATTGGGCTATCAAGCCCTGGTGGGGGTCTCGGTGACGGGAGACGCCCGGTGCGTGGCTGACGCCATCGCCGAGATCAGCGAGGCCGAGTACGTGATCATCGTGGCCGGGCGGTTCGACATCATCGCCGAAATCGTGTGCTCCGACAGCGATGCCTTTATGTCGGTGGTGAACGACCGCATCCGGGCCATTCCCGGCGTGGTCACCCTGGAGACGCTGAACTATCTGCGCCTGGTCAAGCAGACCTACAGCTGGGGCACCGGCTGATGAGCGACCGGGGGGATCATCACGTGAGCGAGCAGGTCGCCGCGGTGAAGCTCACCGCCATCACCAAGCGCTTCGGCTCGGTGGTGGCGGTGGACAACGTGGACCTGGAGATCGCCGACGGCGAGTTCTTCGCCCTGCTTGGGCCCTCGGGGTGCGGCAAGACCACCACACTGCGCATGGTCGCCGGGCTGGAGTTCCCCACCGAGGGCAGCCTCAAGATCTTCGGCGACGAGGCCGGCACGCTGCCGCCCAACAGGCGCCCGGTGAACACCGTCTTCCAGGACTACGCCCTGTTCCCCCACATGACGGTGGAGGCCAACGTGGCATTCGGGCTCAAGATGCAGCGGGTGGCCAAGCAGGAGATCGCCGGCCGAGTCCAAGAGGCCATCAGCCTGGTGCGTCTCGAAGGCTTGGAGCAGCGCCGGTCCCAGCAGCTTTCGGGAGGTCAGCGCCAGCGGGTGGCGCTGGCCCGGGCGCTGGTCAACCGGCCCAAGGTGCTGCTGCTCGACGAGCCGCTGGGGGCCCTCGATCTCAAGCTCCGCCAAGAGATGCAGGGCGAGCTAAAGGCGCTCCAGCGCGAGGTGGGCATCACCTTCGTGTTCGTCACCCACGACCAAGAAGAGGCCCTGACCATGGCCGACCGGATCGGGGTGATGAACGAGGGCGAGCTCCTCCAGGTGGGCACTCCCGCGGAGATCTACGAGCACCCGGTGAACCGTTTCGTGGCCAACTTCATCGGCCAAACCAACCTGCTCGATGCCTCGGTGGTGTCGAACGACACGGTGTGCCTGGCCAATGGGGTGCACATCCCCGGCAAGTCGGACCTCCCCGTCGGCACCCGGGTGGCGGTGTGCCTGCGACCGGAGCGGGCCGGAATGCACCCGCCCGAAGAGGTGCCCGCCGAACAGCAATCGGTGGTCGGCCGCCTGGAGAGCGTGACCTATTTGGGCAACGCCCTGGTGTACACGGTGGTGTTGGACTGGGCCCGGCTGGAGGTCCGCCGAGAGAACCAGCCCGGCGGCTACCAGCCCCACGTCGGCGAAGAAGTCGCGGTGTCGTGGACGCTTGACGCCATCTCGGTGGTGCGGGCATGACCATGGTCGCCGACCGGCCCGAGGGGCTCGAGGAAGCGGCCGTCGCCACTCCCGAGTTCGAGAAGGCCGCTGAGCGGGCCGCGTCTCGGCGGGGTTTTCTGCTGTCGCTCCCGGCCTACGCCTATCTGGTGCTCTTCTTCGCCGTCCCGCTGGGGATCGTGATGATCTACTCGTTCGCCACCCGGAACCGGTTCGGCGGTACCGACCTGTCGGGCTGGAACCTCGACGCCTACCACAAGCTGGGCGAGCCCATCGTTCGAGACATCCTGTTCCGATCGCTGTGGCTGGCCATCCTCACCACGCTGATCTGCTTGGTGGTGGCCTACCCGTTCGCCTACTTCATCGCCACCCGCACCCCCCTGGTCCGCAACCTGATGCTGGTGTTCGTGATGATCCCGTTCTGGACCAACTTCTTGGTGCGCAACTACGCCTGGCGGGTGCTTTTGGGCAACGACGGGCTGTTCACCAACATCTCCGAGGCCCTCGGCCTGGGAGAGCGGGAGCTGCTGTTCACCACCTCGGCGGTGGTGATCGGGCTGGTCTACGGGTTCTTGCCGTTCATGGTGCTGCCCCTCTATGCGTCGATCGAGCGCATCGATCTCAGCCTGGTGGAGGCCAGCCGCGATCTGTATGCGTCGGGCTTCCAGACGTTTCGGCGGGTCCTGCTCCCGCTGTCGATGCCCGGGGTGATCGCGGGGTCGATCCTGGTGTTCGTACCCAGCCTGGGCGCCTACGTGACCCCCGAGATCCTGGGTGGGGCCAAGACCACGCTGCTCGGCTCCTACATCGTCACCCAGTTCCTTACGGCGAGGAATTGGCCCGTGGGGGCGTCGCTGTCGTTCGTGCTGATGGCGGTGATGCTGGTGGCCACCCTGGTGTACTTCCGAACCGGGGGCAGGAACCTGTGAGCAGCACGGTCCAGCCCCGGGGCACCACCAAGATCGCGCTAACGGCCCATTCCTGGCTGGTCTACCTGTTCTTCTTCGCCCCCATCTTCGTGCTGATCGTGTTCTCGTTCAGCGACGACCGCAACGTGGGCCGGTGGGGCGGCTTCACGCTGGAGTGGTACCAGGACTTCGTCGAGCACAGCCAGCTCCAGAACGCAGTGTGGGTGTCGGTGCGGGTGGCCCTGCTCTCCACCGTCATCTCGGTGGTGCTGGGCACGCTGAGCGCTTTGGCCCTGGAACGCTTCAAGTTCCGGGGCCGCAAGGTGTTCGACGCCCTGCTCTATCTCCCGATCATCATCCCCGACGTGACTATGGCGGTGATGATGCTGCTGTTCTTCGCCGAGTTCTTCGACATCCTCGAGTCGGTGTTCGGCTGGGACGCCCAGAAGGGCCTCGGCTCCATCACCATCAGCCACATCGCCTTCAACATCAGCTTCGTGTCGGTGGTGGTGCGGGCCCGACTGGCGGGCATGAGCGAGGTGCTGGAGGAGGCCGCCTTGGACCTCTACGCCACTCGGTGGAAGACGTTCCGCCATGTGACCCTTCCCCAGATCGTGCCCGGCGTGGCGGGCGGGGCCCTGCTGGCCCTCACGCTGTCGCTCGACGATGTGGTCATCACCCAGTTCGCCGCCGGTCCGGGCGCCACCACCCTCCCGGTGTTCGTGTTCGGCCTCATCCGCCGGGGGGTCACCCCGCTGATCAACGCCACCTCGGTGCTCATGCTCGCCGCTTCGGTCATCCTCGTCGCCCTGTCGCTGGCCTTCCAGCAGTTCAGCGGCCGCGGCGGGCGCCCGTCGCTGCGCGCCGCCCGCCAAGCCGTGTCCGCTCCATCCACAACCAACACCCAAATCAAAGAGGGGATAAACCAATGAGAAATAAGAAACTGTTCTGGCTGCTATCTGTGCTGCTGGCCTTCGCGCTGACAGCCGCAGCGTGCGGCAATGACGACGATGACGGAGGTGAGATCGCCGACTGCGAGGTGAACGAGACCGACGGCAACCTCAACATCTTCAACTGGGCCGAGTACATCGACGAGGAGCAGCTCGCCGCGTTCTCAGATGAGTACGACGTGAGCGTCACCATGGACGTCTACGACTCCAACGAGGCCATGCAGCCCATCGTGGCCGCCGGCAACTCGGGCTACGACCTGATCGTGCCGTCGGACTACATGGTGGCCATCCTCATCGCCGGCGGGACCGTCCAGCCGTTGAACAAAGACGCCATCCCCAACATCGCCAACATCTCGAGCGATTTCCGGAACCTGATCTACGACCCGGCGGGCGACTACTCGGTTCCCTACCAGTGGGGCACCACCGGCATCGCGGTGGACACCGAAGCGGTGGGCACCGACTTCCCCCGGAGCTGGGGTCTGATCTTCGATCCGGCCATCGCCGATGAGCACAGCGGCTCGATCTCGCTGCTCAACGATCCCCGGGAGACCATCGGCGCAGCCCTCAAGTATCTGGGCTACTCGCTGAACTCCACCGACGAGGGCCAGCTGGAGGAGGCCACCGATCTGGTGGCCAGCGCCCGAGGCCGCCTGGCGGCGTTCAACACCGACTCGGCCGATGAGTTCCTCACCACCGGCGAGACGGTGATCGCCCACGGCTACTCCGGCGACATGTTCACCCAGTTCCTGGAGACCGACGACCCGTCGCGCTACGTGTACTTCGTGCCCGACGAGGGCGGCACCCGTTGGATTGACAACATGGCGATTCCGTTCGACGCCGGCAGCCCGTGTACGGCCCACACGTTCATCAACTGGCTGCTCACCGCCGAACAGGGCGCTGCTCTGTCGAACTGGAACTACTACTCCACTCCCAATGCAGCGGCGTTCGGCGGGCTCGACGAAGACCTCCAGGACTTCCTCAGCACACCTGGGGTGGCCCCGGTGGAGATCTTGGAGGAGATCCAGGACACCGGCGACTTCGAGGTGAAGTTCTCCGACGCCTTCATTGAGGCCAAGGGCTGATCGCCCCAGGCCACTAGGCGTACTGGAGTCCTAAGGTGGCAGACATGCCTCAACCCCTCGGGGGCAATCAGATGCCCCGTTTCGCGGGCATCGCCACCTTCATGCGGCTTCCCGGCCGGTCGGCGGCGGCCGATCTTGACGTCGCCGTCGTGGGCGTGCCGATAGACATCGGCACGTCCAACCGGCCGGGGGCTCGCTTTGGTCCGAGGGGAATCCGCGACGAGTCGGTGCTGGTCCGGCCCTACAACATGGCCACGAGGGCGGCGCCGTTCGACAGCCTGCGCATCGACGACATCGGCGACGTGGCCACCAACCCCTACAACCTGGCCGACGCGGTGACCCGCATCGAGGCCTTCTACGACGAACTCCTCCAGCACGATGTGATCACGGTGTCGATGGGGGGCGACCACACCATGGCCCTGCCCATCATGCGGGCCATGCGCAAAAGGCACGGACCGCTGGGGCTGATCCACGTGGACGCCCACACCGACATCAACGACCACATGTTCGGCGAGGCCATCGCCCACGGCACACCGTTTCGCCGAGCAGTGGAAGAGGATCTGCTCGACACCCACCGGGTAGCCCAGATCGGGGTGCGCGGCACCGGCTATGCCGCCGACGACTTCGACTGGTCACGCGAGCAGGGATTCCGAGTTGTGCAGGTGGAAGAGTGCTGGAACCGCTCGCTGGAGCCGCTCATGGCCGAAGTGCGAGACAAGGTGGGAGGCGGCCCCGTCTATGTCAGCTTCGACATCGACGCCCTCGACCCAGCCTTCGCCCCCGGCACCGGCACCCCCGAGATCGGCGGCCTCACCGCCCCCCAAGCCCTGGAGATCATCCGAGGCTGCCGGGGCCTCACCCTGGTCGGCTGCGAACTAGTAGAAGTGGCCCCCATCTACGACCCCACCGGCGCCACCCCCCTAACCGCCGCCAACCTCCTGTTCGAAATGCTCTGCGTCCTCCCGGGAGTGCAGTACTCGGACTGATTGGGGACCCCTACGGGGTATCGGCCAGGGGGGCGGTGAAAGTGGTGGTTTCGGTGCCGTTGACGAACACCCGGTAGGTCTGGCCGGGGGTGAGGGCATCGCCGAAGCGGATTACCTCTTCGACCACGACCCTTTCTGCGTCGCAATCGATGGCCCATGGGGTGGGTGGCGGGACGGTGAGGGTGATGGTGGCGTAGATGTTCGAGCCGATGATCTCAAACGACTGGCTGCCCCGGCGGACGCAGTTCTCGACGGTGGACTGGTAGTGGTCCACCAGAATTATGACCTCGGGGTGGTACTCCACCACTTCGGCCCCGATCACCTCAACCTCTTCTTCCACATATTGGCGGGAGTTCTCCTCGTTCCACTCGCCGGTGGGGTCGGGCGGCGGCTGCACGATCACCAGCACCATGTCGACCCGGGTGGGATTGCCCCGGGTGATCACGTCGTAGGCGGTGTCGTTGATGAAAGCCAGCCGGCCGTCGGACTCGGTGATCCTGGCCTGGATGGAATAGGTGTTGCGGGGGTCGATGTCGTCTTCGTTGTAGTACACCTCGAATGCGACGGGGACCTGGCCCGGATTGGCGATGACCTGCTCGGCGATCAGCTCAGAGGCCACATCCATGAGAGAAGTGTCCCGGAGCTGCACGGTGACGACGGCACCGGGACTCAGCGCGATCCGCTCTCGGTAGGTGACTGTGCCCGTTACCGAGGCGTTGGCGTCGGGATCGACTGTCGGGGGGACGATGGCGGTTGCCGTAGTCTGCTCAGAGGTTTGGGAGGTGGTGCTGGTGGCTGTGGCATCCGGCCCTGAACCCACCACGGTTACCGGCTCCTCGTCGGCGCCGCCACCGCATCCGGTGACAAACAACAGGGCAATCACCGCGCCAAGGGTGGCGATCAGTCGGGTCATGCGCTTGGCCTTCATAGGTGAATCTCGCTGTTGGGAAGTCTACGGTTGGGTCGACGCCTCTTGGTTCGACCTCAATAGATGAGACGAGGCAGCCGCCTACTCAGGTTCCCGCCTTAGCGCGACTGGGGGTGGAGACGATCATGTTGTGGCCAATTGGACACGGCCGGTCTGTTGCGCCCACGCCCGGAGCTTTGCGTCCTTGGTAAGGAGTTCGTGCTGGTGGAGGATTGCTGTGGCGACAATGAGCTGGTCGGCGGGGTCTTGGTGGAATCCCTCGTCCACCAGGCTGATGGCGTCCACCCAGAGTGATCCGGTGACGGGTATCTCGCTCAGGCCCTGCCTCAGGACACCGGCACGCAATTCCTTGATGCCTGGGAGGGGTGGCAGATTTCCTCGTGGCTTTCTGCGCTTGACCTCCAGTTCCCAGAAGGTGGCGGCGGAGACGGCTGCCTCACCTCGGCTGATGGCTCGATCAATGCCATCAAGGATGGTCTGCGGCAGCTTGGCGGTGTCGCCGGTCACGGCCCACACCAAGACATGAGTGTCCAGCAAGATCATGCAGTTCCTTCGGTGCAGGTGGGGGCGTCAGCCCCAGTCGTCGGCCATGCCGGTCACTGCCTCCGGGTCTATGACCGTTTCGCTAGGGTCGTCCCAGAAACCGGCGAACTCCGGAAAAGAGCCGCAAATGCCCGTGCCTTCGCCATGTGCCGGAACAAGACGGGACACGGGTGTGCCTCGTTTGGTGATGACAATCGGAATGCCGGTTTCGTTGACCTCATCCATGAGCTTCAGGCACTTGGCCTTGAACTCTCCGGCGGAAATAGTTCTTGGCTGCTGAGTCTCTATTGCCACGAACAGACCCTACCACCAGATGACCATGTTTGTGACCATGAATCTGTGGCCTTATCCGGTTTCAGGGCGGCGGGGTAGGAAGGGGCTGGTTCGCTGGATGTATTCGGCGTAGCCGGGGCGGGTCTTGTTCAGGCGGTGTTCGACCATGGGGACCCCGGACACTTTGACCAGGATCCAGGTGATCATCGCCGGGGCGATCAGGCCCACGATCCCGATCGGCGTGGAAGCGGCCACCAAACCGATGCCCCACCAGGCGCAGGCGTCGCCGAAGTAGTTGGGGTGGCGGCTGTAGCGCCACAGGCCTCGATCCATCAGCTTCCCCGCATTGGCCGGATCGGCCTTGAACCGGGTGAGCTGCCAATCGCCGACGGCTTCGAAGGCGAAGCCGATCAGGAATACCACTGCACCGATCACCCACAGTGCCCTCCATCCCCGGTCGGCGTCGCTGATGCCGATCATGAGCGGAAGCGACATCACCCACATGGCCGCGGCTTGCAAGCCGAACACCCGCACCAGGCTGGTGAGCCAGAAGCGGTCTCCGGCTCTTCGGCGCATGGACTGGTAGCGGAAGTCCTCTTCTGCGCCGATGTTGCGAAACGCCAGGTGTATAGCCAGGCGAAGCCCCCAAGTGGTGGCCATGGCCACCAACAGGGCAGCCCGAACGCCGTGTCCGTCGGTGACCGCCAAGCTCACCCAGGCCACCACCACGAAGCCGAAGCCCCACAAGATGTCGACGATGCCGGCGTCTCGAATCGCCACGCTGATAACCCACACCGCCAGCATCATCCCGGCGATCACCACCGCAGCCACCCAGAAGACCATCTGCGATCAGCGTACCGTTGTGGGTTGTGGACTCCACCGACCGTCATGTGCTGTTGACCTTCACCAACCCGGTGATCGGTCGGGAGGCCCGGTATCACCAGTGGCACGAAGTCCATCTCCACGAGGTGGTGTCATGCGATGGGGTGGTCAGCGGGCAGCGCTACCGCATGAGCCCCGACGCCGACGTACTGACGCCCCAGTGGATGCGCACCCACGCCGACCGCGCCGACCTGCCAATGCCGTTCGAGTTCATGGCCGTGTATGAGATCGAAGGCGATCTGGCCGCGGCCATCGAGGCAATTTCGACCAAGGACGACTACTCCATTCGCCCCGGCGACAGCCTCGACCGCGACGCCGTGGCCAGCTGGGCCTTCACCCAGACCGGTGCCCAGATCGGCTCGGCCAGCCCCGGTGAGGTTGACCATCTCGGAATCTCGCTGGCCAATCCCACCAAGGGCAACCTTGAGTGGTTTGAGCACTGGTACACCATCCACTACCGGGAAGTAATGGCGACCCCTGGCTTCCTAACCGGCCGGCGCTACTGGGCCGCGGCCAACACCCTCACTCCCCAGTGGGCCATCGACCACGGCGAGATCGGGACCAACGGGATGCCGTTT
Source organism: Candidatus Poriferisocius sp. (assembly GCF_965204015.1). Lineage (GTDB taxonomy): Bacteria > Actinomycetota > Acidimicrobiia > Acidimicrobiales > Bin134 > Poriferisocius. The sequence continues at coordinate 1,771,794 of NZ_OZ241965.1, forward strand.
CAGCACCTCGTTGTGTACGAAGTGGGCTCACCCTACGCCGAAGCCAAACCAGCACTAGAGGATCAGCGGAAGAACTTCACCGTCTTCCCCGACGGCGCCATGGACTACGACGAGATCATCGCCTGGCGCTACACCCCATTCGGCGACCGGGCGGAGTGACCCAGGAACCCGATCTAACCGAGCCAAATGATATAATATTTAGTCGCCAATTATGGTTCAGTCCGATGCATGACCCCGATAGCACAGTGGAACTCGTGGTGCGCCACCTCCGGGAGGGCATTATCGACGGCACATATCAGCCAGAGTCGAAGCTTCAACCGAAGGTGATCGCTGAGAGGTGCGGCACAAGCTTCATTCCAGTGCGTGAGGCGCTTCGAATTCTTGAGTCCGAGGGATTCGTCACTGTTTTCCACAACCGCGGCGCGTGGGTGTCTTCAATGTCGGTAGAAGACCTCGACGACTTGTACAACATCCGAACAGAACTCGAATGTGAAGCAGTGAGGCAAGCATCGGGGTGCAACGAGAAGAAAATCGACATGCTCTTGAGCAATCTCGGTGAAGCCCAAGAGCGCTATGCCAAGGGCGACCACGCGGCGGTTATCACCCTGAACCGCGAGTTTCACTTTGCGATCTATGAGATGGCTGGGTCTCCTCGACGGCTCAAGCTGATTGACCAACTCTGGCTGCATTCCGCCCGCTATCAGCGGCTGTCGCTCCACCACCGACATGATGCAGCGGGTGATGAGCACAGGCTGATAGTGGATTCCCTTAGCAATGGTGACCATTCCGCGGCCGCAGAAGCCTTGCGGAGCCATCTTGCTTCTACGGTTGAATTCATCAGAGGCGCGGTTGAGGCGGCCAGCTTCGTAGACCGCGAGGACCGCAGCGGGGTGGCGGCAGCCTCATAGCGTTGCCGCGGGGGAACGCGGCCACATGCCTAACCAGGGGTTGCCAAGTGATCGGCGATCCGGAATGCGTTGGCGAGCACTGTTAGGCCGGGGTTGAGGCCGGCGTTGGTGGGGTGCAGGGAAGCGTCGGCGACATAGACGTTGTCCGTTCCGTGGACGCGTCCGAACCGGTCGGTGGCGCTTTCGGCCGGGTCGTCGCCCATGCGGCAGGTTCCGGCACCGTGCTCGCCGGAGGACGCAGACCGGGCGAAGTACTGGCGCATAATCGCGCCGAGATCCACGATGCCGGTGCATCCCATTGCCTCCAGCCAGTCGGAGCACCGGCTCGACAGGTATTCGTGCATTGGCTCGTCGGCGGGGTGCGCCCCTCCTGAGAATCGCACCACGGGAACGCCGTGGTTGTCCCGAACTGCGGGGTCCAGGGTTACCCGGGCGGTTTGGCTGGGAATCTGTTGGCCGCAGCCCATCATCGTCACCACCCGGGGAAAGTCGTTTCGCATGAAGTCGCTGTGCTCGGGGCCGAAGGCTGGGACGCCCGACAACCCCGGGAAGGCGGTGGCGGCCGATATCGGCAAGTTCTGGTTGCTGTCGTGGATCACGCCGCCGCCGATAACACCCGGGTTGTGGTGGTTGAAGTCCAGCGTCGACCGGGAGTGCCCCGGCCCTGCCCAGGGATCGAATCCGTCGGGATGCATGCCGTACACAATCGCGTAGGAGTGGCCCTGGAGGTGGCGGCCGACGTGGTCGTTGCCCACTCCCGACCACAGCAGCAGCCGGGGCGTCTCCGCGGCACCGGCGCTTACAACGACGCGTGCGGCGTTGATCGTGCGGGTCGAGCCCTCGGCGGCGATAACCACTCCAGTCGCGCGGCTGCCCTGAGTGGTGAGCCGGAGAGCGCGCGCTCTGGGCAGGAGGTCGATCGTGTTCGACGGTCGCGCCATGGCGCGCCGAAGCACTGTGTTGTGGCTGCCGGCCTTGGCATCCACCGGGCAGGAGTGCCCGCAGCACTGCGAGCATCTCACACAGGCCAGGCGTCCGTGGCGAGCTCGGGTATTTATGGCGAACGACAAAGGACCACTGCGCCACCCGAGCTCGTCGGCTGCGCTTTTGAGGGCGTGGGAGCGCGGGTCTTTGGGAAACGGCGGCATCGGGAAGTCGCTGGCCTGGGGCCGATAGTGCCGAAGAAAGGCCGCGTCGCCGCACACCCCGATCTGGTGCTCGGCGACCTCGTACCACGGTTCCATGTCGTCGTAGCCAATCGGCCAGTCGACAAGGGTCGACCCTTCGGGCACTCCGTAGACACTCGCCATTCGGAAGTCCTCAGGCAAGAAACGCCAGGCCTGGCCCTGCCAGAGACGGGTGCCGCCCCCCACCGTCATGGCGTTCAGGCCCCAGCCCAGATTGTCGGCATACAGCGTTGTTTCCTGGCCGTCTATGTCGACTTGCACCCGGGGCTCGTCGGCCGGGTTCTCGGGGCCGGCCGTGGGTGCATACACAGCAGCCCGTTTTCCTCGGAGGTGATCATTTCGCAGCTCGTCGCCCCGATGCTGACGGGACCGCTCCACGAGCAGCACCCGCTCTCCGGCATCGGCCAGCACCCCGGCCACGACGCCACCACCAGTGCCCGCCCCGATCACGATGGTGTCGTAGTGCTCCGCGGCCGCACCCAGAGAGATTGCGGGCAGCGGATCGGGCTCGACGGGAACCACGCCGTCGGGCAAGGGCGAGTACCCGACTGTCCGCCAGCCCGGCGGGTTGGCGAGGTGGGGTGCGCCGTAGAAGCCCTCATGGGCGACGCGGATCAACGAGAAGCGAAGCTCATCGGCCAGCTCGCCAACAGACCCCGATGCGTCCGGGTCGAGGTCGAGCGCAGCGCGCACCGGCGCCTGAGCCCAGGTGAGGAGACCATCCCACTCAGTGTCGAGAAAGGCCTCCACACCGTCCAGCCAGCCCCCCCGGTGATCGACCTCGGGCGGGACGATCTCCTCGACCCATAGTTGGAGCGTCGCCCGGTCAGCCGCGGTCAGCGGAGCACTCTGAGAAGCCGCTCCTTCTTTCCCGAGACCCATGCTCACAGGCTCGGACCGTACAGTGCCACGCGGTACCGAACTGCCGCCATGGCCGGGCACTCCTCGCAGGCTTTTTGGCGCGAGCCGCCCGAATCGAGGGTGGTCATGCCGTCAGGTCCTCGGAGATTTTCCAGAGCTTGGCGGCTGCGCCGTCGTCGCATGCCTTCTTGCTGGGGGACGCGATCTTGGACTTTGCGAAATACTGCCCGCTAACCAGGGTCAGCTCTGGGCTCGTCGCGGCCCACACCGTGGTCTGCGCCCCCTTCTCAGGGGTCGTGAAGAACGTTCCGATGACAGTCCAGAAGACTTCGCTGAATCGCGTGGCCTCGGTATCGCGGCCCAGGCGGGTGCGAACCGCGCCCGGGTGGAGGCAATTCACCGTAACCTTGGCCGGGTCGAGGCGCTTGGCCAACTCCCTGGTGAACAGCATGTTCGCAAGCTTCGATTCGGCGTAGGCCTGTCGGCCCCGTCGGCCTCCGTAGCGGCCATTCGTTGCGCTGAGGTCGTCGAAATCGATTCCCCTCACCCACTTGTGGGCGTCGGAGGCCACGTTCAGAATCCGGGCCGGGGCTGACGCTTGGATCAGCGGTAGCAGCGAGCAGACGAGTTGGAAATGGCCGAGATGATTGACGCCGAACGTGAGTTCGTGGCCATCGACGGTGCTCCGTCTTTCTCGGAGCATCACTGCGGCATTGTTGACGAGGACGTGCAGGGCCGGATGGTCGGCGGCGAAATCGGATGCGAAGTCTCGAACCGCGCCGAGGTCGTCAAGATTGAGCTGACGCTGCTCGATTGACGGGTTGCCGGTTGCCGCCGTGACCTCGTCGATGACGGTTTGGCCGAGAGCGGCATCGCGTGCTGTGAACACGACGTGAGCGCCCCGGGCCGCAAGGGCCTCAACGGTGGCGCGCCCGATGCCGGTCGTGCCGCCAGTAATGAGAACGACTTTGTCGGCTATGTCCCAGGCCAGGGCGCCTGGTGCATCCGACGCCCCCGGGTGAGCCTCGGCCGGCGACATCGCTATTCCTCGGAGCTGACCGCTTCCACGGTCACAGATGTTTGCTCGCAGTCGTCGGCTTGGGCGGTAATGACGATCTGGCCCGGTCCCGTTGGCCGGATGATGGCAAGCGCTCTCCCGTCAAAGGTGCTGCGCTGATCTCCGGTAAACGACTCCTGCGAGGTCGGATCGGCGCTGCCAACACCCTGAAGCATGCCGGGACCGTCGACGGTCACCGAGACTTGCCGGTCAACTCCAGTGAAAACGGTGCCGGCGCTGTCGGCCAGTTCGATTTCGACGTACGCCAGGTCGGTGTCGTCGGCCCTGATCGCCGGGCGATCGGCGCACAGCCGGAGATGAACATCCCCGCTCGGCGACCACAGTGCGCTGCGGGCGACTTCGGTGCCATCGGCATAGCTGATAGCGACCAGCTCACCGGGCGAGAATTCGGCGTCGAACTTGGCCGTGAACCCGTTTGACCAACCACAAGGCTGCCGGCCCAGCGACTCGCCGTTGACCAGCAGTTCAACTTCGTCGGCAGCCGAGTACACCTCGACGGTCACCGTCTGGCCTTCGAACCCCGGCCAGTGCCAGCTGGGCAGCACGTCGTTGAACGACCATGAGCCCTGGTAGGCGATGGTGGCGTCGCGCTTGTCGGCCCGCAAAACGGCGATAAAGGGTTCGGAGCGGAGCCCGAAGACGATCTCGCGGAAGTAGGAGGCCGGTCGCCGGTGGCCGGTGATGTCGATGTCTCCGGCGTGGGCGAGCACCCAGGGGTACGGGCCGGTGATGCCGAGCGGGTCGCCAAAGTCGTCGTCGCCGGTCGCGTACTGCACCCTTCCGACGCCGGACTCCCCCAGATAGTCCCATCCGGTCCAGCAGAAGTCACCGATCAGGTGGGGAAGCCGCTCCACCGTGGCCCAGTTCGTCGCGGTTCCGTCGTGGGAGGTCTCGGATCCGACGATAACTCGGTGCGGGTACTTCTCCCCGTCGAGCTCGTAGCGGGATTCGGTGTAGTTGTACCCCGCCACGTCAAGAACGGCCAGCGACTCCTCGAGGACGTTCCCCACGTGTTCTGAAGTCAGGACTGGCTCGAGCATTTCCCGCCACGAGGAGATCAGGTCGTTCACGCTGCCGTCCTGGGCTGCCTCTTGTTGTGGGTTGGTCACCATGTCCTTGAGAATGTCCGCGAGCCTGGGGATGGCCAGCATGGGTTGGGTGCAATTCACCACATAGCGCGTGGGGTCCATCGACCGCACTACCTCTGCCATCTCCCGAGAGCGGATCGATCCGGCCGGGCTGCCGACATCGGGGATCTCGTTGCCGATGCTGTACATGACGACGCTGGGATGGTTGCGGTCCTTGCGGACCATCGATTCGAGGTCGGTGCGCCACCAGTCGGGGAAGTGCAGCGCGTAGTCGTAGCTCGACTTTGCCCACGTCCAGCTGTCGAAGGCCTCGTCCATCACCAGCATGCCGATTCGATCGCAGGCGTCGAGCATGGCTCGGCTCATCGGCTGATGAGCACTGCGAATGGCGTTGAACCCCGCCTGCTTGAGCAGCTCGACTCGGCGCTCGTCGGCCCGGTCGATGGTGGCAGCCCCAAGGGGCCCGTTGTCGTGGTGAACACACGCGCCGCGGAGATTGACCGTGTTGCCGTTCAGTCTCAGCCCATGGGTGGAGTCGAGTGAGAGCGTCCGAATGCCGAAGCGGACTGTGGCATCAGGGTCGGCTTCCTCTTCGGTCTCGAGGGAGAGGCGTGTCCGGCACTCGTAGAGATTGGGGGCATCGAGATCCCACCGTTGGGGGTCAGTGATCAGGATCCGCTGGCGGCACTTTCCAGTCTCTCCGGGCCGAAGCGAGACCGGCGCAGAACTGGCAGCTGCCACCTGGCCATCGGGGCCGATGATCTCATGGCTCACTCGGGGCGTCTGAAGGCTGTGCGTTGCGTTCCGCACCTCCGTCTCCACAGTGGCCATCACCGTGTCGGCTTCGAACTCCGAGATGGCGACCGACACGCCGTCGAAAGGGATGTCGACCAGGTCGGCCACGTGGAGCCATACGTGCCGGTAGATCCCCGCACCCGAGTACCACCGGGAGTCGTCATGGGAGCGGGCTTCGACGCGGATGCTGTTCTCGGCGCCGTAATTCAAAAAGGGATCGAGCTCCGCGGCGAACTCGGAGTAGCCGTACGGACGGCCCGTCACGAAGTCGCCGTTCACGAACACCGTGGCGCTGCGGTAAACGCCCTCGAAGAACGCCGAGACCCTCTTGTCCCTCCACTCTTCGGGCGCCTCGAACGTCTTCTCGTATTGCCAGGTGCCACCCGGAAAGTAACCAGTCGACGGTGAACCGTTGGGATCGCGCTCAAGGGAGATGACGGGATCATGGGGGAGCCGAACCTCCGCCGCGTCAGGGCTCTTGCCCGCGAAAGTCCATCGTGTGCTGGCCGTCCAGTCGTGGTTCCAACGTGTCAACATCTCACTTCAGCAGCTTTATATTATATTATCGAGCGTAGGTCAAGTGGTTCGCACCGCCTAGCGGGTTGGAGCTGCTGGGGAGAGTGCTCGCTCTAGCCATCGAACGGCACCCCAGGTTGGCCTCGGCAATCGGGGCTGACTTCGAAGAGCGCTCCTGAGAGGGGCTGATCGGCGAGCTCCGCGTCGCTGAGTTCAACAGAGGCTGAGGTGATGAAGAGTCGGTCGAGATCCGGTCCCCCGAACGCGCAACTGGTGGGCTTGGACACGGGAAGCGAGATCTGCTGCATCAGCCCGCCCTCAGGGTCGAACCGATGAACGGCCCATCCTGTCCAGAGCGCTACCCATATGCAGCCCTCGGCGTCGACGGTCAGCCCATCTGGGTAACCGGCCCTTTGGGAAAAGTCGATCAGGGGCCTGCGGTTCTCGCATCGTCCTCGCTGTGGGTCGTAGTCGAATACGTCCAAGCGTTGTGTCGGGGTGTCGATGTAGTACATGCGGGTTCCGTCAGGGCTCCAGCCGAGCCCGTTGGAAATGCCCACCCCGTCAACCACGGTGGAAACGCCAAGGTCATGGTCCACTCGGTACAGAGCCGAGCTTGCGCCACCCTGCGTCATGGTGCCGGTGTAGAGACGTCCGAGGGGATCGCACTTCGCGTCGTTCATGCGAGAATGTGCATCGCTTTCCTCGATGAGCAGTCGGGTCTCGTGGCGGCCGTCTGCGCCGTGGAACCCGACTCCGTCGGGATAGCCGGCGACGAACCCGCCGCCGCGTCGCGGGATCACCGAGCTGACCTTCTCGCCAACGTCGATGACTTCGTCGGAGCGATCGCCCACATCGGTGCGATGGATCAGGTGGCCCTCGATATCGACCCACCAGAGCCGTTCACCGTCCCAATGCGGACCCTCCCCGAGAACAGCGCCTGCATCAACTACGACTTCCCACTCTGAACTCATGCAGTTTGCACCCTAGGGCACGTCGGACTCCTGAGCACGGCCCAAATCTGGCCTGATATCTTTACCCGGCTGCCCCGCTTTGGAGGAACAAGAGTGCCGTCACCTGAAGCTGAGACGCCGGTCGAGCTGCGGAGCGATCAGTGGTACGGCGGCCGCAACCGGAACGCCTACCTCCACCGAGCCTGGATGCGCCGCGGCATACCTGACGACGCTCTGCGGGGACGGCCGCAGATCGCCATCGCGAACACGGCGTCGGATCTCACCCCTTGCAATGTGCATCTGGATGAGGTTGCCGATTCTGTCCGGGCCGGGATCCTGGAATCGGGTGGGGTGCCCCTGAACCTTCCGGTGCTGTCGCTGGGCGAGACCCAGGTGAAGCCCACTGCGATGTTGTGGCGAAATCTGGCTGCGATGGCCGCCGAGGAGATGCTGCGAGCCAACCCGATCGACGGCGTGGTCCTCCTCGGAGGCTGCGACAAGACCATCCCCGCGCTGCTCATGGCCGCCGCTTCGGTGGATCTCCCGGCAGTGCTCGTACCTGGAGGGCCGATGCTGTCCGGCACCTTCCGCGGGGAGCCGCTGGGCTGTGGCACCGACACTTGGCGCCTAGCCGAGGAGGTCCGGGCCGGCACGCTCAGCCAGGAGATGTTCGACGCGTCGGAGTCATCCATGATCCGAAGCAAGGGACACTGCAACACCATGGGGACCGCGTCCACGATGGCGCTGGTTGCAGAAGCTCTCGGCATGACCATCCCGGGTGTTGCCGGCACGCCAGCAGCCGACAGCCGGCTGTTGGAGGCGGCGCAGCACAGCGGCCGTGTGGCGGTCGAGTTGGTCAACCAAGACCGGCGGCCGAGCGGCATCCTGACGGAGGGCGCCTTCCACAATGCGCTCGTTGCGCTCGCCGCCATCGGCGGATCGACCAACGCGGTCATCCACCTTCTCGCCATTGCCGGCCGTGTTGGAGTCGACCTCAGCCTCGACGACTTCGATCGAGTCGGCTCAAACGTGCCGGTCCTAGTGGACCTGTTGCCGGCGGGTCGTTTCCTGATGGAGGACTTTCACCGGGCGGGCGGGCTCTTACCCGTTTTGAGAGAGGTGGGCGACGAGCTCCGCCGCGACGCTGCCACCGTGACCGGCCAGCCGCTCGCCGACTATCTCAGCGACGCCCAGAGCTGGGATGCAGAGGTCATTCGCCCGCGACAGAACCCTGTTGCCACCGAGGGTGGGCTCGCCGTGCTCAGGGGCAATCTCGCCCCCGAGGGCGCCATTTGCAAGCCCTCTGCCGCGTCGCCGCATCTTTTGCGACACCGGGGCCGCGCCGTGGTGTTCGACAGCATCGAGGACTTTCATGCCCGCATCGACGACCCAAACCTCGACGTTGACGAAGACTCGGTGCTCGTCCTTCGCGGGTGTGGCCCGAAGGGGTATCCCGGCATGCCGGAAGTGTCCAACATGCCCCTTCCTCAGAAGCTGCTGGAGCGCGGCATACGCGACATGGTGCGCGTGTGCGACGGTCGCATGAGCGGCACCGCCTACGGGACGGTCGTGCTCCATGTGTCACCGGAGGCCGCCGACGGAGGGCCTCTGGGGAAAGTGTGCGATGGCGACATCATCGCCTTGGATGTGCCGGCGAGATCATTGACTCTGGAAGTGTCCAGCGAAGAGCTGGCAGACCGCAGCCCGCCGCCTGCATTCACCAAATCCCTGGCGGCACCAGCACGGGGCTGGAGTCGCCTCTACGTTGATTCTGTCCAGCAGGCCCATCTCGGCGCCGACCTTGACTTCCTAATCGGGGCAAGCGGTTCCGAGGTGAGCCGCGACTCACACTGACAAACAAGGATAGGTGCAGCATGGCACGCAAGGCCCTCATCACCGGCGGATCCAGCGGCATCGGCGCCGCAGCCGCCGCCAAGCTTCGAGGGGACGGACTTGAGGTCATAACCCTTGATCTCTCGGGCTCTCCCGACGTCACCGCCGACGTCGTGGACCGCGAGGAGCTCAGCCAGGTAGCCCAGGAGATCGGGCCGGTCGATGTGGTGGTGAACTCGGCGGGGATCGTCGGCCCCGGCAAACCCCTGCTGGACACCTCGCCCGAGGAATGGCGCCGGGTGTTCGATGTCAACGTCATTGGCGTGGTCAACACCGTGGGAGTGTTCGCCCCCGCCATGTGCGAGGCGGGATGGGGACGAATAGTCAACTTAGCCAGCATGGCGGGCAAAGATGGGAACCCGAACCTCTCGATCTATTCGGCGTCGAAGGCAGCAGTGATCGGGTTGACGAAGTCGTTGGGCAAGGAACTCGCCACGTCAGGCGTCATCGTCAACGCGATCGCGCCAGCGGTCATCGCCACCCCGATGAACGCGGACACCGACCCCGACGTGCTGGCTCACATCACTGGGCTTATTCCCATGCAGCGAGTCGGTCGGCCCGAAGAGGTGGCCGAGCTCATCGCATTTTTGGCTTCAGATGCGGTGTCGTTCTCGACCGGGGCGGTCTACGACATCAGCGGCGGACGGGCCACCTATTGACCGCGCCACCGACCGCTAGGCGAACGTGATCGAGTGACCGCAATCCACCGGAATATCGGCGCCGGTAATCGCCGCTGAATCGTCCGACAGCAAGAAAGCAACGACCGCGGCGACTTCGTCGGGCTGGGCAATCCTCCCCAATGCATGGCGGGAAGCGACAGCTTCGATGTCGACGCCGGTCGCGGCCGCCCCCTCGAGAGCCAATCGGGTGGCGGTCCAGCCGGGCGAGACCGCGTTGACTCGTATCCCCATGGGCCCGTAGTCGAGCGCCAAGCTCCTGGTCAGGCCGAGCAACCCCGCCTTGGCGGCCGCATAGGGGAACATTCCCGGCTGGGTGAGCCGGGCGTGGATCGACGAAATGTTCACAATCGAGCCGCCCTTGCGCTCGATCATCGACGGCAAAACCTCGCGGGCACAGAGCCAGGCCCCTTCCAGGTCAACGGCGAAGGTTGCGGCCCATTCAGCGCGCGTCATCGTGATCGCGGTCCCATACGCATTGACGCCCGCGTTGTTCACCAACCCGTCAAGGGGACCCAGGGCGTCCACCGCCTGTCCGAACGCAGTTTTCACGGACGCTTCGTCGGCAACGTCGCATTCCACTCCGACCGCGGCAGAACCGAGCTGGGCTGCGGTCTCGTTGGCCTCCTCAGCATCGATGTCAAGGATTGCAGCCCTCCAGCCGTCGGCAACGCAGCGCTGCGCGATGGCACGCCCAATCCCGCGGGCTGCACCGGTGATGGCAACGGCGCCCACGGCTATAAAGACTGACCGGGTCTCGCCTGTGGACCTGCCAGGGGCTCCTCCTGCTCGGTCATTCGCCGGGCACGAACTGGATGGGGTCGCCGACCCGCAGCCAGGTTTTCGCTTCGGGTGAGTACTCGTAGCGGTTTATCTGCGAGCCGGCCGAGTGCTTGTCGGGCGAGAGGGTCGCTCCGGGCAAGCCGGGGAGGTCGATCGTTCCGAGGCCCTCGGCCGCGGCCACGAAAGTCTCCGGTGTGATGTTGCCTCCGGCCGCCTCCAAGAGCTTCACCGTGAACGCGAAGGCCGAGCAGTGGCCCGCGGCATGGCCGACTGCCTCGACATCGGCCAGATCGAGCGGCTCGTCTGCGTGTCGCTCCTGGTAGGCGGCTATGCACTGCTGCACGCCAGGATCGGCCCGTAACTCCTCTGTGGTGGGCCGGTGGACCGTCACTGCGAAAGTACGGGCCAGGGTTTCGTCGCTGAGCGCCAGGTCTTCGGCAAGCCCAAAGACGTCGGCCGCCTGACCGCTGGTCAGAGCGATGGGAACATCCCATCCGAGGCGCTCTACCGTTGCGATGACGGCGAACACACCGGTGGCGACGTTGAGGATCAGGTCCACGCCGTCGGCCCTCATGCGCTCGACTACGTTGTCGGTCGCCTGTTGGTCGGCCACCGCGTCGTTGAGGATGGGTCCTGTTGTGTAAATTCCGGCAACACTTATGCCCGCATCCGCGAGCAGCGGTTCCACCGCTAACGCGTACTCCTCTTCATAAGAGGGCCCGTGGAATATGCCGACGGTGAAGCCTTCGAGGTCTCCGGCCCGGATCATCTCGTTAACCGCCGCGACCCGGATGTGGTTTTGGTTCATCTCGGTGGCGAAGAACAGGCCGTTGGACCGGGCCTGACGCTCGGTATTCTCTCCGAAGTGGCCCACATAGGGATGGCCGTGCAGTTCGGTGATGCACAGGGGGGCGTCTTCGATGAGCTGGCCGGTAACCACGAACACCTCCTTGTCCTCCATGAGCTCTGTGCACACCCGCTCGCTTTCGGCCTCTCCAAAGGGAAGGAAAAAACTGACGTGAACGACGACGTTGCGGCCGTTGATACCGCCCCGCTCGTTCAAGTCGTCGGCTAGGGCCTGGTAATAGTCCTCAAACGGGAACGGGCTGATTTCGAGGCCGAACGAAGCGAGCTGTTCAAGATCAATGACGGCCACGCCGATGGCGATCTCGGTCTCTGTCACCCCCTGGTAGCTGGCTGTCAACACCATCGGTGTGGGTGCGGGCGTCGGCTCGGCAGGCTCTTCCGCTGGTTCGTGTGTGGGTTCGTCTGCGGGTTGGTCTGCGGGTTCGCTGGCGGGTTGGTCTGCGGGTTGGTCTGCGGGTTCGTCGACGGCTGCTTCCTCGGTCTCTTCGGCTGGCGCGGCCGTCTGCTCTTCGGCAATCACCGGATCAGCGGCGTCAGCACTGCCGTCATCGTCGTTGCCGCCGCATGCCGCGGCCACGAGAGACAGGGCGATCAGCAGCCACCACCATCTCCTCCTCACGGCCCTAGAACTTCCCTTTGTGGGTGCCATGCTGTTCCTCCGATTCTGTGTGCTGAGCGGTCGGCTACCTGAGCCCCGTACAGCAGTATGGGCCATCGGGCGCGTCCGCATCGTTGAGCGCGGCTCGAAGATAATATAGTATAGCGTAGACCGTCGAATAGGTGCCGCGGTTCTTCAGGTGGTTTGGGCATGCGCCGAGCACGCTCGGCTTTTGAACGAACCCCGGCGCCGAACGCAACTGTCGTGTGCTGGTGCAGGCTTGCCGTGCCAGGACCTGTCGGGGGGGAAGTTGGACAACGAGCCATCTGAAATCGAGTCCTTCGACGAGTTGGCGTCGACGGTGCTCGAGGGCGAGGCCGCTAGGCGCGACGCCCAAGCGGCCGAGGTGCTGTTCCCCGATGACCTGCTGCCCGGGGTGGGCGGCGAGGAGATGACCCTGAAGGAGGGCCTGCTCAAGGGCGGCTATAGGACATTTTTCGTGCTGTTGGCGCTGAACAGCCTCGACGAGCTGGAGAGCAGCTCGCTGGGCATATTGGCCCCTGACATCGGTGAGAGCTTCGGGGTGAGCGACGGCGCCATGACCGCCATCACCACGGCATCGCTCTTTTTCCTGGTGCTGGGGGCCGGGCCCATGGGGTGGATGGCCGACCGATTCCGACGCGGCCCCATCGTGGGCATCGCCAGCGGGGCCTTCGCCGCGTTCACCGCCCTGTCGGGGGCGGCGGTGAACGCGCTGATGTTCTTTTTCATGCGGTTCTTGTCCGGGGTTTCGAAGTCCAACACCATCACCGTGCATCCCAGCATGCTGGCCGACGCTTACCCGATTCAGACCCGGGGGCGCATGTTCGCCGCCACCGCCGGGGCGGGACTCGTCTTCGGCTCGGTCAGCCCGATCCTCGCCGGGGGCATCGCGGTGTGGATGGGCGGCGACGACGGGTGGCGCTGGGCGTTCTATCTTCTCGGCCTGCCCACCGCCGCGTTTGCGTTCTTAGCCTTCTTTTTGAAGGAGCCGCCCCGGGGCCAGTGGGAGCAGAAACACGTGCTGGGAGCCGGCCTCCAACAAGACGACAAGATGCCCATCTCGGTAGAGGCTGCCTTTGCCCGCATCTGGAATATCGACACCATCCGCAACCTGACCATCGCGTTCGCGGCAATCGGCTTCGCCCTATTCCCGGCGGGTTCGATCGGTTCGTTCTTTCTAGAAGAAAGGTTCGGCCTCAATGCACTGGAGCGCGGCCTGGCGGTGGCCCCCGCGGGAATCGGGCTGTTGGTGGTCTTGCCGATCGTGGGGCGCCGGTTCGACTCCACCTTCCGCAAAGACCCCGACCGTGCGCTGCGAATTCTCGGCACCTTGCTGGTGCCCATCGGGTTGCTGGTGCCAATCCAATACCACATGCCCAACCTCGCCCTTTTCATCTTGCTCGCCGCCATTGGCTCGACTCTGTTGGGCGGGGCCTTCGCCATGGTGCAGCCCGCCATCCAGTCGGTGTTCCCCTACCGACTGCGGGGCATGGGCGCCACCTTCTTGACGTTCTTCATGGTGATGGGGGGCGGCGTGGGAGGAAGCATCATCGCCGGGTTCCTCCAAAATGAGTTCGGCGAGCGGACCGCCATCACCATCATCACCGCAACGGCCATGCCCGTCGGTGCCTATTTCGTGCTGCAAGGGGCCAACCGGCTGCGCCGCGACCTCTCGCTCGTCGTCGGCGAGCTCCAGGAGGAACAGGCTGAAGAGCGGCGCCGGGCCGAATCCGATCCTGAAGACATCCCAGCCATCCAAATGGCCCACGTGGACTTCAGCTACGGGCAGGTGCAGGTGCTGTTCGACCTCGGCTTCGAAGTGCGCAAACAGGAGACGCTGGCCTTGCTGGGCACCAACGGCGCAGGGAAGTCCACCGCTCTCAAGGTGATCACCGGGCTCGTCACCCCCGAACGGGGAGTAGTGCGCCTGCACGGACAGACCATTACCTTCGCCACCCCCGAACAGCGGGCAATCATGGGATTGCACTTGTTACCCGGCGGAGAAGGGGTGTGGATCGACATGTCGATTCGCGACAACCTGCTCATGGGGGCATACGCCTATCGCAAGGATCCCGACGACCGGGACCGCCGCATCGAAAAAGTCTTCGACATGTTCCCCGACCTGGCCACACGCCCCAAGGAATTGGCCGGAAACCTCTCGGGCGGGCAGCAACAGATGCTGGCACTGGCTCGGGTGATGTTGCACGAGCCCGAAGTGCTGATGATCGACGAGCTGTCATTGGGTTTGGCACCGGTGGTGGTGCAGTCGCTGCTGGAGAGCATCGAAGAGCTCAAGGCGCAGGGCCAGACCATGATCATCGTCGAGCAATCGCTGAACGTGGCACTGGCCATCGCCGACCGGGCCGTCTTCTTAGAAAAGGGACAAGTGCGCTTTGAAGGTCCGGCCCAAGAGCTGGCCGAGCGCGACGACCTGGCCCGGGCGGTGTTCTTGGGCACCGAGGGCGGCTGATGGGCCTCGCCACTCACCCAGTCTTGGGGACGTGGATCACCCAGCAGCTGGTGTTCGACGGGGTGGTCAACGGCTTGGTGACCGGTCTGGTGGCCATGGGCATCGTCCTCGTCTACCGCTCCACGCGGGTCATCAACTTCGCAGTGGGCAACATGGGCATCATCTCCGCCTCGACCATGGCGCTGCTGGTGCTCAATTACGGGTGGCCGTTCTGGCTGGCCCTGGGGCTCTCGCTGCTGCTGGGCGTCGCCTTTGCCGCCGCAGTGGAGCTGACCGTGATACGCCGCCTGTTCAAATCGCCCAGAGTGATCGTGCTGGTCGCCACGGTGGGCATCGCGCAGTTGGCCCAACTTGTCATATCGCTGTTCCCCAACATCAGAGCGGTCGGCAACAGTTACCCGGTGGTAGCCGGTTCAAACTGGGAAAACGTGTGGTTCACCGATATTCGGGTGCGCGGCCCGCAGCTTGCCATCCTTGTCGCGGTGCCGGTAATGGCCCTGTTGCTGGGTTGGCTGATGAACCGCACCACGTTTGGCAAATCGGTAACCGCGTCGGCCTCCAACCCCAACCTGTCCCGCCTGTCGGCCATCAACCCCAAAACGGTGTCCACATTCGTGTGGGCCATGGCCGGGCTGTTGGCCTCGGTGTCGATGTTCATGCTCTCCGGGTCCACCGGACAGATCGCCGGCTTGGCCGATCTCGGGCCGCAAACACTGGGCAAGGCGATGGTCGCTGCGGTGCTGGCCGCCATGGTCTCGTTTCCCCGGGCGATTCTGGCCGGAATACTGATCGGCCTCCTCGAAGCCCTGCTCCGGTTCAACTTCCATCTGGAGACCGGACTCTCCGAATTCGTCATCTTCTTGGGCGTGCTGGTGGCCGTCTACTTTCAGAGCCGCAGCCGGGGGGAAACCGGGGTCTTCTCATTCGCCCCCAAGGTGCGACCCATCCCCGAGCGGCTGCGCCAAGTGTGGTGGCTTCGCCATCTGTCCCGAATCGCGCTGGGCGCGCTGTTGGTGCTCGGGATCGTGCTGGTGCAGCTCCCGGGCATCACCGACCTGCCGTCCCGCCAGCTTCTTTATGCCACGGTGTTGTGCTACGCAGTCTGCGGGCTGTCGGTCACCATCATCACCGGTTGGGCCGGCCAGCTCTCGTTGGCCCAGATGGCTTTTGCCGGCATGGGCGCCCTGTTCGCCGCCGCCCTCAAACGGGGATTGTCGATGGACTTCACGGTGGGCACCGGGTTCCTGCCCGGCGACGCCCTGTCCTATGACTTCTTCGACATCCAATTCGAGACCGCCGGGATCCCCTTCATGGCAGCCATACCTCTGGCCGCTCTGTTCTCCGCGCTGGTGGCCGCAGCAATCGGCGTCGGATCGCTGCGGGTACGCGGCCTCCATTTGGCCGTTACCACGTTTGTGTTCGCGCTGGCCGCCCAGCAGTACCTCAACCGGCGGCCCTTCTTCACTGGGGGAAGCTCGTCGTCGGTGTCCTTCCGCCGGGGCGAGCTGTTCGGGCTAGAGCTCAATTCGCAGAAGACCTACTACTACGTCTGCCTGGCCTTCTTGTTGATCTTGGTGATCATCGTCAGCCGGCTGCGCCGCTCGGGAGTGGGCCGCACCATCATCGCGGTGCGCGACAACGCCGACTCCGCGGCGAGCTACACGGTGGGGCCGGCGCGCACGAAGATGTCGTCGTTCGCCCTGGCCGGGGGCATCGCCGGGCTGGGCGGGGCCTTGCTGGCCGGGGTGGTGCAAACCGTCCCGCTAAGCGAGCGGTTCTTCCAAGTGGAGAACTCGTTGGAGATCATCGGGATGGTGGTGATCGGAGGACTCGGCTCGTCGGTTGGCGCGCTGGTGGGGGCGATCTGGCTATACGGGCTGCCCAGTCTGTTCAGCAACTCACAAATAGTGGTCCTTTTCTCGTCCAGCGTCGGGCTCCTGCTAGTGCTCATGTACTTCCCCAGCGGGCTGGTTCAGATCGGCTACAGCGCCCGAAACGCCCTCATCGGCTTGGCCGAACGGCAATTGGGTCCCGACCCAGGCGGCAAGACCGTGCAGACCGCACCTACCAGCCTGACCCGGCCTGAAGACCTCCCGCCCCCCACCGATCCCATGCTGGCCGGGCATGAGATCAGTGTGAGATTTGGCGGCGTGGAAGCGGTCTCGGAAGCCACCGTATTGGTCCACCCCGATGAGGTTGTCGGCCTCATCGGCACCAACGGGGCCGGTAAGTCCACTTTTATGAACGCATTGGGCGGGTATCTCCCCTCTACTGGGAAGGTGGAGTTGCTCGGTACCGACGTCACCCGATTTTCCGCGCCCCGCAGGGCTCGAGCCGGGATGGGCCGCACTTTTCAAACCGGTGCTCTATTCCCCGAGCTGACAGTACGAGAAACGGTCCAGGTGGCCCTGGAGGCCCGCGGCCGCACGCCGCTTCTGAGCACTGCCCTGCATCTGCCCCATACCTTCGCCCTGGAACGACGGAGGCAATCGGAGGCCGATGAACTGATCGACTTCCTAGGGCTGGGCCGGTACGCCGATTCCTATATCAGCGACCTGTCCACCGGCACCCGCCGCATCGTGGAGATCACCGGGCTCTTGGCCTTGGGCGCCCGGGTGCTGTGCCTCGACGAGCCCACCGCCGGGGTGGCCCAGCGCGAGACCGAGGCGTTCGGCCCGCTCATTACCAAGCTCCGCCGGGAATTGGGTGCGGCAATGCTCATCATCGAGCATGACATGCCCCTCATCATGAGCATCAGCGACCGGGTGTACTGCCTCGAAGCCGGCAGAGTCATCGCCGAGGGAACTCCTGCCGAGGTCCGAAACGACCCCTTGGTGATCACCAGCTACCTCGGCACCGACGAGCGAGCCATCGCCATCAGCGACAGCTGACCCGCACCCGAGGCCAAGACATGCGACCTGCCCCCAAGAAAGAAAGAACGATGGCAATAAGCGACATCGACCCTGAGCTGAAGAGCAGGTATCGCAAAATGCCCAGAGTGGTACTGGGGCCGAGAAGCACGCGTCTATTGCGAAGGCTGGTTCAGTTCTCTTCGGTGAAGTCCGTCAAGGCGGGGTTGAAAGTTGAAGAGCTCCCGACTCCGGGGGCCTCGACGACCATGGTCATCTATCGACGCCCCGATTCGAAGGCGCCCGCCCCTGTGGTGTTCTGGATACACGGCGGCGGCTACATCATGGGATCGAACAAGACTGAGGATACGTGGGGAGAAGCCTTTTGCCGGACCATCGACTGCGCCGTCGTCGCTGCGGGATACCGCCTGGCCCCGGAACACCCATTTCCTTCAGCTCTGGATGACTTGAGGGCCGCAATGGGATGGGTGCTCAACCACGGTGCCAACCATGGTCTCGACCCCGAGACGATCCTCGTGGGAGGAGAAAGCGCCGGTGGCGGTCTCGCGGCCGCGCTCGTGCAGCGTCTCCACGATGAAGGCGTACCCATCAAGGGGCAGCTTCTCGCCTGTCCCATGCTCGACGACCGGACCGCGGTCAGAACCGACATCGGACGCAGAGAACCCCGGGGGTGGAATAACGGCTCCAACCACTATGGGTGGTCCGCCTACCTTGGAACTGAACCAGGCGGCGAAACTACCCCGGAATACGCAGTTCCCGCTCGGCGAGATCAACTCGGCGGTCTACCTCCGGCCTGGGTCGGCGTCGGAGACATCGACCTGTTCTACGACGAGGACCTCGACTACGCCCGTCGCCTCCAAGAAGCCGGCGTTCCCGTTACCCTCGAAATCGGAAAAGGCGGACCGCACGGATACCACAGCCTCGTTCCGAAAGCCTCCATTTCCCAACGGTTCATCGCCTCAGCCGTCGATTTCGCAGCAAAGTCACTCGCTCGCTGACCGAACACACTGAGCGCATCTGGAAGAGAATCCGAGAACCGGGAGAACGCCGGCTCAGCAATGTCTGAGGGCTTCCACCGACCGTTGGAGGGCTGAGGTACTGCCCTCGAAAGCCATCCCACCACCGACCACGATTGCTTGGTCGCGTGCCGCAGGGTGCGTGAAGTCCGGGAAGGTTCGATGCCGTGGCTCCCGATCTATTTCTGCCAACCCTCGTGCCCAGGCGGGGCGGTGCCAACGAAGACGCCAACGGCCTATTCAACACCTCGTCATCTACTACGGCCCACCCGACGTGACCGGAGACTTCACCGGCTTCAAATTTGGTCCGAATAGGACCACCAGTGGCTATGATTGGACCAGTGGTTCACCTTGAGCTTGAGCGAATCGAAGCCTTGGAGCTGATGGGGATGATCCTCGCCCACCTCAACAATGCCGAGGCAGCTGGCGATTTGTCACCGCGCATTCCGATGTTGATGTCGATTCGAGACAAGCTGGCCGACGGACTACGGGAGCAACCATGAGCTATCGCGATGTAGATGTGTCCGCAGCTGATGCCTTGATGGACAAGTACCGAGGCGGCCTTGATGACGAAATAGGTGCCGCTCTAGCTGTGGTTGGCCTTAGCGCTGATCGGGCTCACAGGGAGATGGCGATCCGAGACGACATGATTCGGGTGGCGCATCGCGTTGGGGCCTCGCTCCGACAACTCGCCGAGGCTTCGGGACTCGGCCGCAAGACGGTGACCGCCATCGTCGAATCCGATCAGGCACGAAATTAGGGGAAGGCGTTATGTCTGATGAGATTCGAACCCTGTTGGCCCGCTATTCCGACGCGGTGTGCCGTTTCGACGCCGATCAGTGGGCCGCCACTTGGGCCACCGATGCGGTGTGGGAAATGGGGCCGATGACCAAATGCGGTCGGGATGAGATCGCAACGTCCTGGAAGGGGATGCTGGCCCGTCTCGACGGGGTGATCCACGCCTATCTCAACGGCTGGGCCGACCTTGATGAGGAGGCCGGCACCGGCACCGGGCGCTGGTACGTGATCGAGCACTTCAAGCGCCCCGATGAAGACCCCATGACCATGTACGGCTACTACGACGACGAATACTGCCAAGAAGACGGCCAATGGAAGTTCGCCCGCCGGGCCCTCCACCGCATCTACTACGGCCCACCCGACATGTCCGGCGACTTCACCGGCTTCGGCCTCTCATAGGAGGGCGCGCCCGTCGCCTACCAGGCGACGGGCATGGACTTGATGCCGGCCACGAGATTGCTGCGTATCCGGCTCATCGGCCCGGTCAGGTGAATGTCGGGCAAGCGGTGGGCGACTTCCTTGAGAATGCAGTCGAGCTGCATGCGGGCCAAGTTGGCGCCGAGGCAGAAATGCTCTCCAATACCGAACGTGAGATGCGCCGATGAGTCGCGGGTGATGTCGAATTCGTCGGGGTTATCCCATACCGCGTCATCACGGTTGGCTGAGGGATACCACATCACCACTTTTTCGCCCCGCCGCACTGTGACCCCGCCGAGTTCGGTGTCTTCGGTCGCGGTACGGCGGAAGTGGTACACCGGAGGCTCAAACCTCAGCACCTCGTCTATGGCCCCCGGCAAGTAACCGTCGATGTCGCTGAGCAGCAGATCCCACTGCTCCCGGTGGGTGTCCATGAGGCACACCGTGTGGCTGGTGGCGTTGCGGGTGGTCTCGTTGCCAGCGATAGCCAACAAGACAAAGAAGTTGTTGAGCTGGATTTCGGTGGTGGCTTCACCGTCCACCTCACCGTTGGCGTAGCGGCTCATGAGAGTATCGTCGGGCTCGGCCCGTTTCCTGGCGGCAAGCTTGGAGCTGTACAGCCATACCCTTGCCGCGAGCTCCTCCCGAGAGGTGGAGTGATCCTGGTAATCGGGGTCGTCGAGGGCAACCATGCGGTTCGACCAGTCGAAGATCATCTGTTGGTCCTCGGCGGGCACGCCCATCAACTCGCAGATCAGCAGCATCGGCAGATGCATGGCGACGCCGCCGACGAACTCGACCTCGCGGCGATCGATCACTCGGTCTATCACTTCGGTGGCCGCGGCACGGATACGGGGCTCCAGTTGCCGAACCATCTTGGGGGTAAATCCCCGATTCACGAGGCGGCGGTATTCCATGTGGTCCGGGGGGTCCATGGACAACAACATCGACCGCACGCTCTCCAGCGTGGACTCCGCCACGTCATGCATCTGGACTCCGCCCATGGCCGAGGAGAACAACTCGGGATGACGTGACACATAGATCAGATCGGCATGGCGAGTGACCGACCAGAATCCTCGCTGGGGGACCTCGTGGCGCTCGGCGACGAAACGGGATTCGTTCCAGGAGACCGGATCTTCGTTTCGCAACATCGCGAAGTATTGATGGGGAAATCCGTCTGAGAACACATCGGGATCGCTGAGGTCGATGTCGCCCGGCTTCATGATTCACCCTCACGGTGGTTGGGGGGAATGAGCTTGATGGGATCGCGGCCGTTCACGTGGCCGAAGAAGGTGCCGTCGACCACG
Source organism: Candidatus Poriferisocius sp. (assembly GCF_965204015.1). Classification (GTDB taxonomy): domain Bacteria; phylum Actinomycetota; class Acidimicrobiia; order Acidimicrobiales; family Bin134; genus Poriferisocius. Next base: position 1,792,918 of record NZ_OZ241965.1, read on the forward strand.
CTGTAGCCCAATAGGCGCTGCACGGTCTCACTGAACGAGGCCGCTCGCTCTGGGCTGATGACCAGAGTCATGTTCTCCACTTGGCGCAGCCAGGGCTGGAAATAGATGACGTTGATGCCGTCGCGGAGTTCGTCAGACACGTTCGGTCCAGCACCGTGGTAGACCCCGCCGAGCCAGACCAACGCAGAGCCTGGCGGGATATCCAGGCTGACGATCTCATCGGCGCCAGGCTTGCGGGCTTCAGTCCAGGAATGGCTGCCAGGCACGAGGAGGGTGGAGCCATTCTCGGGGCGGTAGTGCGACAGCGTCCACATCACGCTCACGCTTCCAGGCGGCCGCGGCCGAGGGATGCCGGGGAGGTCGTCGTCGCAGTGCATCTCTTGAAGGGTCTCCCCCGGGTGCACCCGGGTGGCCTGGCACGCAGCCAGCAGCCGAGATGGGCGGAGGTGATCGTCGAGAAGGGCGAGCACAGCCTCGTGCTCTACCAGGGAGGCAACCACCGGGCACTTGTCCAACAGCGAGTAAATCCGCTCGGTTCTACTCCCCTCGAAGTCGTTGCGCCCCCAGCCCTCCACACCGAAGTGCGGCTCCAGCGCAGCACGGACCGCGGCAGTCATTTCGGGAGTGAGGATTTCGGGTAGTACCGTGTAGCCGTCTTCAAAGAGCTGTCTACGGCTGGCTGAAATGCTGAGGCGAAATATCATGTTGGCATTTTGGCATTTGACATATCTAAAAATTGTCTAACAGATTGTCCGGATGAGTTCAACAACTGATGCCGCGGGTTGGCGTGCCAATCCAGCAAGCGAGTCCTACGACTCCTTCCGAACCCGCATCGTGGAAGCCGCGGAGCGAGCTATCAATGAGCACGGCATTTCGGGTATGCGCATCTCGCAGGTCGCCGCGATCGCCGGCTGTACCCGCCAGAACATCCACCGTTACTACGCCACCAAGAAAGACCTCGTGGAGGCGGTGCTGACCCACCGCAGCAAACGTTTGAGCGAACAGGTCCATATTCGTTTGAGCGACCGGGAGGACCCGTTTGAGCGCCTGATCGACGGCGTCATGATTGCTGCTGACATTGCCGCTGCCGACCACTACATCCAGTCTTACTATTCGGGGGCGTCGGCCGATCAGATGCTGCGATTCATCACTGATTCGCCCTCGCTGCGCACCGCAATAGGTCCGGTTATCGACCAGGCCGTCGCCAGACTCAGCGACCGCCTGCGTCCAGGGGTGGAAGACGGGGAAGTCACCGACTGGATATTCCAGCTCTTCACAACTGAGCTGCTGTGGAGCCTCACCAGCAACCGCAGCCCCGATCAGCGTCGTCGCGATCTACGACTGCTCGCTGCGTCTCCCTTCAGCGACATCGATCTGGCAATTTCCCCACAATCACCGAAGAACCTTTAGCTTGACGCGGTGATGTGGAGCCTTCTGCGACCTCCGCCTCACCCAGTAGCTGCCGAGGGGCGAGCTAGTGGTGTGTCGCAGTCATGCCACTAGGCTGGCCTGTCGGTGTGGGCGGAAGCGCCCTTGCTGTCGAAGCCGAACTTGAAGGGGCTCAATGTCTGCCAAGCTCGCCAACATTTTGAAAAAGCCAAGAAGTACAGAAGCCGTCGACCCGACTATTCGCGAATACGAGCGCCGATTCAGGCAACTCAAGGACAGCAATTCAGGCAGCGGGGAAGACGACCACGAAGAGTTCAACAACCTCTATTACGACGTGGCCACGGACTTCTACGAGTACGGATGGGGCAGGTCTTTTCACTTTGCCCCCCGCGTCGCCGGGGAGAGCTTGGAGGCTTCCATCAGACGTCACGAGCACTTCTTGGCCCACAAGCTCGAGTTGCGGCCTGGGATGGTTGTGGCCGACCTCGGTTGCGGCATCGGCGGCCCGCTATTGGAGATTGCCCGCTTTTCCGGGGCCAAGATCGTCGGCGTGAACAGCAACGCCTACCAACTGGAACGCGCCCGGAAGCTGGCGGAAGAGGCGAAGCTCACCCATCTGGCCGAGTTCCTGCATTGCGACTTTCTGAACGTCGATGCCCCTGACGAGTCGTTCGACGCGGTGTACGGCATTGAGGCCACCTGTTGTGCCCCCGACAAAGAGAGCATCTATGGCGAGGCTTTCCGCTTGCTGAAGCCCGGCCAGTGCTTCGCCGCTCACGAATGGTGTCTCACTGATCGCTTCGACGCTGAGAATCCCCTCCACCTCAAGATCAAGAACAACCTCCTGTTGGGAACCGGGCTGACTGACCTGGACGACCTACGAACCGTTGACAATGCGCTCAAGTCGGTGGGTTTCGAGATATTGGAAACAAGTGACCTCGCGATTCCAGCCGGCCCGTCAATCCCCTGGTATCAACCCTTGGTAAGCCCGGGATTCTCTCTGACGGGACTGCGCGCGTCGGCCATAGGTCGCTGGATGACCACCCAGTCGCTACGGGTGCTCGAAGCGCTTCGCGTCGTGCCGCAAGGAGCAGTTCGCGTGTCGGAAACCCTGAACATCGGCGCCGAGGGCCTGGCCGAAGCAGGCAAGCTCGGCATCTTCACCCCGGCGTACTTCTTCCTCGCCCGCAAGCCGGATTAGCGAGACGCTCGGTTAACCAGCCAACCGAAAATGGGGTCGGTGGGGCGGGTGGGCATCATCTCGGGGTGCCATTGGACGGCGACCACGTGATCTCCCATCTCCACGCCCTCGATGGTGCCGTCTTCGGCCTGGGCGGTGATGGCGAGGTCGCGGCCTAGATCGGCCACCGTTTGGTGGTGGAGGCTGTTCACCTGGGCTGAGGGGCCGTACAGCTCATGCAGCGTGGAGCCCTCGGCGAAGCTCACCTGGTGGATGGTGGAATCTATGGGCAAGTCGAAGCGGCCGTGTTCGGGCACGTGCTGGTGCAGCGTGCCGCCTTGGTGGACGTTGAGCACTTGGATGCCCCGGCAGATGCCGAGCACCGGGACTTCGGCTTCGAGGGCGGCAGAAAGCAATGAGAGCTCCAGATCGTCGCGCTCGGGCTCGAGGGGCAGCAGATCGGGATCTGGCTCTGCCCCATAGAGGATCGGGTCGATGTCGGTTCCCCCGGGCAGGACGATCCCATCAAGCCGCTCCCCCACCGCGGCTGGGTCGACATCGATGGGGATGTGAACCGGTATCCCGCCGGCTTCGATGACGCCGCGGGCGTAATCGGCCATGTACAGATCGACGTCGCTTTTGGCCATCATCTCGGGAAACCCGCTGATCTCCGATGCCTGCTTGCGCCGGCCCGGCAGTCCAATCAATGGGGGTTTTGTGGTCATCAAATTGTTCGCTTCCAAACGCTCTCGCTTCGAACGTTAGTTTGGTTTGCGGTGGCTACTTCGGTTCGAGACGTGGACGGCGCAATCGCCTGGCGCGAGGCCGGAGAAGGCGATGTGGTGCTATTTCTCCACGGCCTTGGGGGTTCGCGTATTGCGTGGGAGCCCCAAATCGACACCCTGAGCGACCGATGGCGCTGTGTGGCCTGGGACATGCCCGGCTATGGCGAGTCGTCCCCGGTGAGCCCGTTCACGTTCGAGGCCATCGCCGACGCGGCAGTCAAGCTTCTCGACCGGCTCGGTGCGGAATCCGCCCATCTTTGCGGACTGTCGTTTGGAGGACACCATGCGCTGCACACCGCTTTGCGCCATCCCTACCGAGTTCGGTCGCTGGTGTTGGCCGACACCAGCGCAGCCTTCGGTGGTGACGGTACCGATCCTGCCGAATGGCGCCGACTGCGAACCGCGCCGCTGGACGCCGGACTCACACTGGCCGACATCGCTGACGACGTGATCTCCTCCATCGCAGCCCCCGGCTTCCGGGGAGTCGAGCGCCACCGGACGGTCGCGGCCATGGCTCGAATCCCCGAGGGGGGATTCCGGGCCGCGTGCGAACTGCTCCCCTGCCACGACATGCGCCATCGCCTCGGCGAGATCACCGCACCTACATTGGTAATGGTCGGCGAGCTCGACGAAGAGACACCGCCGGCCTATGCCGTCGAGATCGCGGAGGGCATCCCCAACAGCCGGCTGGAGGTGATCCCCGGGGCGGGTCATCTCAGCCCAGCAGAAGCCCCTGACATCTTCAACCAGCTCGTCGGCCAGTTCTTGGGTTCGCTCCCAGGAGTTCGACCATGATGGGCTTTGGCCCACCGGCTGCATCTTCGTCATGAGAGGAACCGCACCATGAGCGACTACGACCGGATTCGCGTGCTGTGGCCTGACCATCTCGGCCTGGCCCGTGGGAAGTACCTGCCCGTCCATCTGGCCGAGCAGGGCACCGGCCACTGCATCACCACGTTCGCCCTCGGCTACGACCGCAGCCTGATCCCGGCCCCCGGTGCCTATCTGCTGGAGGGGCTTCCCGATGTGGTGGCCTCCTTTGACCCCGTCGATGTGCGCACCAGCTGGGAGGACGACGCCACCGGCGTGGTGGTCGGCCATCTGGACTTCCGGGGACAGCCCTATGTGGTCTCGGCCCGCTGCGCCCTCCAGCAGGCCATCGCGGCGTGGGCCGACCTGGGCTATTCGCCCAAAGTGGGCATCGAGTTCGAGGCCTATGTGCTCCAGCCCGACGGCGAGGGCGGCTGGGATCGCTGGGACACTCCCCGGTCGTTCGTCTACGGCACGGGCCGCTCAGCCGACCCGACCGGGCTGATCGACGACATCACCCGCACCGCCTGGCGATGCGGGTTTCCGCTGGAGAGCATCAACGCCGAGTACGACGAGTCGCAGTTCGAGTTGACGCTGCAATACGACGACGCCCTCAAAGCGGCCGACGAGGCGTTCTTGTTCCGGGTGCTGGCCCGAGAGGTGGCCCTGAGCCACGGGCTGGACCTCACCTTTCTGGGCAAGCCGTTCGTGGGGGTGGCCGGCAGCGGGGTACACGTGAACTTTTCTCTGGTCGACGCCGACGGTCAGAACGCCTTCAACGACACCTCCGCCGACGACGGCCTGTCGGCCCTGGCCAAGGGTTGCTTGGCCGGGCTGGTGGCCCACCACCAGGGGCTCGTCGCGCTATGCGCCCCCACGGTGAACGCCTACCGGCGGCTCCAGCCGGCAGAGCTCAACGGCTACTGGGCCAACTGGGGACACGACCACCGCTGCGCGGCCAACCGGATGCCCGAGGCACGGGGGGCGGCCACCCGGATCGAGAACCGGGTGGCCGACGGCTCGGTCAACATCCATCTCGGGGTGGCCACCGTCCTCCAGGCCGCCCGGCTAGGTGTGGTCAATGACCTGGAGTGCCCCGACCCGCTCACTACCGACGGTTTCGAAGAGGTCAACACCGATGTGGGAGCAGCGCCCAGCCTGGCCGCCGCCCTAGTACACCTCATGGCCGATCCTCTGCTGATGGACGCGGTGGGCGACGACCTTTGCCAGAACTTCATCGCCAACAAGCAAGCCGAGTGGGACCGCTACATCGCCGCGGTGGGCCAGGACGTGCCCGGCGGCGAGGTAACTCAGTGGGAGCTCGACGAGTACCTCATGTACCACTGAGCGAGAGGTCTATTCGGCCAGCACCTCGTCCAAATACCAGTCGACAAAGGCGTGGCATTGCTTGATGTTGGCCATCTCGTGCTGGCGGGTCTCCTCCATGAGCTGGTCGAAGTCCACCCCGCACTCGTCCAAGTAGTCCTGGGGGGCCAGCCGTAGGAACGACTCCACGTGGGCCACGTCGACCTCGGGGTGGAACTGGGTTCCCACTGTGTTGCCGATCCTGATGAGCTGCACGGAGCTGTCGTTGCGGGCCAGCACCTCGGCCCCGGGGGGCGGGGTGAATCGGTCGTGGTGCCACTGCATCCACGGCCCCGGCCCGGCCGGGTTGGGGCCGTCCTCCCCGTCGTCAAGCTCGAACCAGCCGATCTCGGTCACCGGGGACACCTCCACTTCGCCGCCCAGCGCCTCAGAGATGAGCTGCCCGCCGAAGCAGATCCCCAGCACGGACTTGCCCTCCTGGTGTGCCTGTCTGATCATGTCGAGCTCTTCGTAGATCCAGGTGTCGATCTCGTCCTTGTCGGTGAGCGTGCGCACCGAGCCCATGGGCAGTAGCAGGTCGTAGTCGTCCATCGACGGGAAGGGCACCGCGATGTTGGGGTGGTCGTAGTCGTGGGTCACCACGTGGATGTGGACCTCGTAGCCCCGCTGGCGCAAACGGGTGGCTATCTGGCCGGGAAGACCGTCCAACTCGTGGGCGATGGCCAGGGCGCGCTTCACGGGCTGAACCATAGATGCACCTGGCCGGTTCCGGCGACCGCCTCGTATTGGCCGAATTGCTCGCCAGGGGCAGTGCAGGCTGACCCGCCCAGGGCGCCGACCATGGTCAAGTAGTGGCCGAAGAACCCCTCGGGGGCGTGGATGGAGAACTCCGGCAGATACTCAAGCACTCCGGCGTGGTCGCCCTTGATCAGGCAATCGATGACGTGCTCATCAGCGACTCTGGCCTCGGGCGTGCGGAGATGGAGGGCAGGATCGGCGCCCTCGTGGTCGCGGAACTGGCGCAGAGGCCAGAACCGATGGCTCAGTCCTCCGCTGGCCAGCACCACCACCCGGCGGTCAATTCCGGCCACCGCCTGGCCCAACAGCTCGCCGAACAGCAGGAAGTCGGCCGGCTCGGCGGTCTGGCAGATGCTGGCCGACACCCAGGCCTCGTCACCCTGAAGGAACGGCAGCAGGTTGATGGTGGGATAGTGCACCGGCAGATGGGGGTCGTCGATGGCTGTGATCCAGGTGTCGTCTCGCCCGGCGGCCTGGGCCGACCACGCCTCGGCCAGCTCCCGGTCGCCGGGCATGTCATAGGGCATCTGGCACATGCCCCGGGGCAGTTCCTCAGAGGTGAACAGTCCGCAGCGGCGGTCGTGGGAGGTCACGATGTGCTCGACGGTGGTGAACCAGTGGGTGTCCACCACCACCACGGTGTCAGCCTCCAGCGGGCGCAGCCGCTGGGCGCCCAAGTCGTGGAGGCCCTGGAACAGCGTGGTGTCTTCGCCGTTGTTTAGCTCCCGGCGAGCCGCCTCGGGCATCACCAGCGGGGGAACATGGGAGATCAGGCCAGCCCCGACAATGGCGCCCATCAGCGCACCCGAACCGGAAGCCGCTTGATCCCGGAGATGAAGTTGGAGCGCAGCCGGTCGGTCGGGCCAGCGGGCTCCAAGCGGCTCACCCGCTTCATCAGCTCTTCGAACACCAGCCTGACCTCCATGCGGGCCAGCCAGGCCCCGAGGCACAGGTGCGGCCCGTTGCGGCCGAACGCCATGTGGTCGTTGTGCTCGCGACCCAAGTCGAATCGGAACGGCCGCTCGAATCCCTCGGGGTCGTGATTGGCGGCCACAAACCAGATCACCAACTTGTCGCCCGCCCGGATCTGCGATCCTCGCATCTCAACGTCTCGGGTGGCGGTGCGGCGGAAGTGCATCGTGACCGATCCTGTGCGCAGGATCTCCTCCACCGCGGTCGTGGTCAAACCGGGATCAGCCTGCCACGCCTGCCAGAGATGGGGATGGTTCAGCAGGATCCACATGCCGTGGGTCATGGTGTAGCGGGTGGTGTCGTTGCCGGCGGCCACCAACAGGGTGAAGAAGTTGTTGAACTCCAGGTCGGTGAGCGGGTCGCCGTCGATGGTGGGGGCCAGCAGTTTGGTGATGATGTCGTCTCGGGGACAGACCCGCCGGTCGGCGGCCTGGTCTTGGGCGTACTGGAAGATCTCTATGGCCGCAGGACTGCGGAACGGAACCATCCGGAACTGCTCGGTGTCGGTGAGGTCCACCGGAAAATCGGTGAAGTCGGGGTCGGTGTTGCCCAGAAGTGCGTCGCCCCAGGCCACCAGCTTGCGGCCGTCGGTGTCGTCGGTGCCCAACAAGCGGCCGAGCATCCTCATGGGGAGTTCCTCGGCGATGTCGTGGACGAAGTCGAACTCGTCGTTGGCCAGCGCTTTGTCGAGCACCTCCCCCACCAGCTCTCGGATGGAGTCCTCGAAAGTCTCCACCGTCCGGCGGGTAAAGCCCTTGTTCACCAGGCGGCGCAGCCGGGTGTGCTCAGGGGGGTCCATCTCCATCATGGTCCGCCGGGCCTCGGTCTGCTCGGCGTCCATTTCCTCGAGACGGATGCCCAGCGACGAGGTGAACGATTCGACGTCGCGGCTCACCGCCAGGCAGTCGTCGTAGCGCAGGATCGACCAGAACCCGGCCCCGTCGGCCTCCTCGGTCCAGTGCACCGGGTCTTTCGCCCGCAACCGGGTGAACGTGGCGTGGGGGACGCCGGCCACGTAGGTGTCGTGATCGGTGATGTCGGCGTCGTCGGGACCGAGGTCGGCCAGGTAGTCGTCGACATAGGCCGGGATGGCCATCACTCGGATTCCATTGGGTTGGGGGCGGCCCACAGCGTGGTGCCCCCGGCCATGGAGTTGCCCACCTGGCGGTAGTAGCCGCCGATGACTTCGAAGGGCGCCAAGCGGGTGAGCTCCTCGGTGGGGTTGTCGGGCAGAACCAGTTCGGCATCGCCGCTGAACACCGGGCCGAGGTCGGCGTCGTAACCCCGCATGGTGACCAGTTCGTCCAGCGAGTCGCGCCCGTCCATCTCGATGGCCGGCATCTGGCGGCTGTGCAGCATGGGGTGGCTGTTGACGAATCCGGGCGACTCGGCGGTGCCCCGGATGGTGAACCGGGCCTCGGCGATCCGCCGCCCCCATGTGCTGAGGGTGGCGCCGAACTGCCCGCCGGGCTCGAGCCGGGGTCCGGCCTTGCCGTGGGCCACCGGGCGGGTCATCCAGATCTCGCTCATCTTCTTGGGGTAGCCCTGGATGTGGCCCCGGGCCATGGCGAAGTCCTTGTCCACCCAGATGTAGGCCGCCCGGCTGAAGATCTGGCCCTGATAGGTGCAGCGAACCACCAAGAACACCTCTTTGTACTGGGACCGGGCCGGGTCGAGAATCTCTTCGAAGGTGTCGCTGCAACTCTGCCAGTCGGCCCAAATGAGGGCCACGGCGCCGGGGTCGTCGTCGGCTAGCTCCAGCGGCTCGGGGAGGAGCTCGGCCACGTTGGCCGGATCGGTGCGGAACTCCACGGTGAGCATCTCCCCCGAGTAGTGCCACGGCGGACCCGGCAAGATGCTGCCAGCGCCAGTCGGCGTACGGGGATACATGAACCCTTGGAGGTCGGCCACGCCGGCAGTATATTCGTTTGGTACCAAACGACTCAACTGGGCTAACGCAAAAGAGCGCCGTGGAAATAGAGTCGAGGCTGTGTATACGGGATTTGCACCCGTCCAGGACCAGGAGACGCAGTGACGCTTACCGACCTCGCGGCACACGATGGGGTGCTCACTCCCGAGCGAGCGGCCCTCGTGGAGCGGGTTCGAGCGCTCGGCCCCGCGCTGGGCGCCCGCTCGGCCAAGTACGACCGGGACGCGGCCTTCCCGTATGAGAACTGGCGCGATCTGGCCGACGCTGGGCTGTTGGCAATCTGCGTTCCCAAATCAGCGGGCGGCCTCGGCGCCGACTTCGTGGGCTATGCCCTGGCATCCGAGGAACTCGGGCGCCACTGCGCGGCTACCGGGCTGACCTTCAACATGCACGCGGCCACCACTCTGATGGTGGGCCAGGTGGCCGACGACATGGAGCTCGACCCCGAGGAGCGGTCCACGCTGCACGCACGGCGGGCGGTGCTGTGGCAGGGCATTGTCGAGCAAGGTCACATCCACAGCCAGCCTTTTTCCGAGGGAATCGCCGCCGGGGCCACCGAAGGGTACGCCACCATCGCCGTGCCGGTAGACGGCGGCTACCGGGTGAGCGGGCGAAAGATCTTCGCCTCGCTCAGCGGGGCGGCGTATATCCACAACGTCGTGTGCGTGGTGGAAGGTGACCCCCGAGTCCGCCTGATGGGCGTGGCCGCCGACTCCGAGGGTCTGCACATTGAGGGCGACTGGGATTCGCTGGGGATGCGGGCCACCGACTCCCGCAACTTGCTGCTGGAAGATGTGTTCGTCCCCGCCGAGCGCGAGTGGATCCCGCCGGGAATGTTCGACCAAGCAGCAGCACGGTGGCCGTACTTCTTCATGACCCTGTCGTTCGCCTACCTGGGGTTGATGGGGGCCATCATGGACGCCACCTCCGAGTATCTCATCGGCGACGGCGGGCCGACGGCCCGGCGCTCCAATCACATCAAGCAGCAGGGCTGGGCCGAGATGAACCTCATTTACGACCGGGCCCAGGCCCTGTGCTACCGGGTGCTGGGCGAGTGCGGGGTCGATCCCGAGCCAGCCGCGGTGCGGCGGGCGTGGAGCTCGATGGTCACGACCATGGACGGCGCTCCCCAACTGGCGTCTTTGGCGCTGCGGGTGTGCGGCGGGCGAGCACTGCTGCGGCCGTCTCGCCTGGAGCAGTTCTACCGCGACGCCCGGTGCGGCGCGGCCATGCACCCCTGGAGCATGGATGTGTGTCTCGACCGCCTCGGCCGAGCTGGCCTCTTTGACGACGCCACCGAGACTCCGGTGTGATCAAGGGGCGCCCACCGATGATCGAGAGCACCTGGGTGAGGCGATACGCCGAGCAGTTTGAAGCGTGCAACCTGGAGCCGACCGAGACCGCGGTTGTGCTGTCGGAAACCCGGAGCCGACCTGAGATAGTGCAGACCGCCCGCCTGGCCCTGTCGCAATGCGGGGTTGCCCCCGTGGACGTGGTGGTCACCACACCCCCCAATCCGGGGCCGCTGCCGATCCGCTCCACCGGGGCGTCGGTGGCACTGGCCGCCAGCCCGGCGGCACTGGGGGCCCTTACCAATGCCGAGTTCATCGTGGACTGCACGGTGGAGGGGTTGCTCCACGCTCCCGAGCTTGGCCAGATCCTGGCCAGCGGGGCCCGGGTGTTGATGATCTCCAACGAGCACCCCGAGAACACCGAGCGGTGGCCCCACGATCCGGCCCTAGCTGATCGGGTGGCGACCGGTGTGGCCCGGCTGGAGCAAGCCGAGATGATGGAGGTGGTCTCCGACGCGGGCACCAACCTGACCGTGGATCTCACCGGCGCAGTACGGACCGGGTCGCACGGCTGGTGCCCCGATCCGGGGACCATCGCCCACTGGCCCGGCGGCCTGGTGCTGGCGTTCCCCGCCGCGGGAACTGTGAACGGCACGGTGGTGCTGGCCCCCGGCGACGTCAACCTCACCTTCAAGGAGTACATCCGCGACCCAGTGACCCTGACCGTGGTAGACGACTACATCACCGCCATCGAGGGGAGCGGGGTGGACGCCGAGCTGTTCCGCTCGTATTTAGCTGCTTTCGAGGAGTCCGACGCCTACGCCGTGAGCCACGTCGGCTGGGGCATGAACACCTCGGCCCGTTGGGAGGCCATGGCGCTGTGGGACAAGGCCGACCACAACGGCACCGAACTCCGGGCTTTCGCCGGCAATTTCTTGTACTCGACCGGGGCCAACGAGGTGGCCGGGAGATTTTGCCGAGGCCACTTCGACTTGCCCATGCGGGCCTGCACCGTGACCTTGGACGGTGCTCCGGTAGTGGTGGCGGGCAAGTTGATTGCCGAGCTGCTTCCTGAATGACGGCATCTGCTCCGATTGACCATTGACAGTTCTAAGCAGAAAATGTATTTTGAATTTTGTATACAAAGGTCGTTTGCTCCCAAACGATTTGTCCCGTAAGGTTCGCGCAACCTGACCGAGGAGGGGGAGTTCATGAAACTCAAGTTCAAGTTCTTGATCGCTTTGCTGGCGGTTTTTGCCCTAGTGGTGTCCGCCTGCGGCAACGACGACGATGACGGCGACGATGCCGCACCGGCACCCGCCCCAACCGAAGCTCCAACGGAGGCCCCGGCGCCTGCCGCAACCGAGGCGCCCACTGAGGCGCCCGCACCAGAGCCGGAACCTGAACCGATGGCCACCAGCATCGACATCGACGGCATCCTGGCCGCCGATCTGAACAACTGCGCCGCGCCGCCCACTGGCGATCCCATCCGAGTGGGCATGGCCATGGACTTCAGCGACGTGGTTGGGTTCGTGGACATCCCCGGCTCGAAGCTGGTGCCGTTCATCGCCGAGAAGGTCAACTGCACCGGCGGCATCAACGGCTCGCCGGTTGAGGTCCGAGTTGCCGAGGTCGGCGACGACGCGGTGCTGGCCACCCAGGAGCTCCTGGATTGGGGGGCTCACTTCCTTATTGGCCCGCCGTTTGCCGATTTCGCCCTGCCGATCCTCCAGACCACCGAGGGCCAGGTCCCACTGTTCGTAGCGGCCTCGACCGAGCCGACGCTGGCCGACGCCTCAGTCAACTCGTTCCTGGTGACCTTCGACGACCACGGCATGTCTGGGGCCGCGGCCCAGTGGGCCTACGACCAGGGCATCACCCGGGCCATTGTGTTCACCGAAGGTGAGGGAATCCCCTACACCGGCGTGAACCCCGACGCCTTCATCGCCAAATTCGAGGAGCTCGGCGGCGAGGTGGTCAGTGTCCAGACCTACGTGTGGGCTGTTGACACCGACTTCTCGGCCCAGGTCAACGAGATCGTTGGTGTGTCCCAGAACAACGAGGTGGTGTTCTCCGCCGCCCTCGGTTTCCAGGTCACCGCGCTGCGGGGCCAGCTTGAGGGCCAGGGTCTCGACGGCTTGACCTACATCGGCACCGACGCCTTGGACGCCACCGGCATCCAGTTCGAGGCCAACAACGAGGGCATCGCCCACACCCCGCATACCAGCATCTCCCCTGGTGATCGCATCGACACCATGTTGGCCGACTATGAAGCGGCCAAGGGCGAAGCGCTGGAAAGCCGGGGCTTCATGGCGCTGTACGTGGACTCCATGTTCCTGGGCATCCAGGGCATGTTGAACTGCGGTTGCGACAACCCAGCCGACATCGGCGCCGCGGTGGCCCAGATCCAGGGCTTCCAAGGCTTGACGGGGGAGATCACCTTCGCCGGCACCAACGGCATCCCGCCCAAGGCCGTGCCGATCAACCGGATCGTCGACGGCGTGGACACCCTGGTCGCCACCATCGGGTAAACGCAGGCCGGAAAACTCAGGCCTGTTGCTCACATACCATTAGCACCATGCTCGAAGTTTCGAGATTGACAACCAGATACGGTGCGATCTCAGCGCTTCGAGACGCCGATCTGCGGGTTGGGTCCGGTGAGGTGGTCGGCCTCATCGGGCCCAACGGCGCCGGAAAGACCACGCTTCTGGGGTCGATCGCCGGCCTGCTCTCCCCCGCAGCTGGATCGGTCACCTTCGAGGAGGCCGAAATCACCGGCCACTCGCCGGAAAAGCTGCTGCGCCTGGGCGTGGCGCTGGTGCCCGAGCACCGGCGAATCTTCGGCGATCTCACCGTTGAGGAGAACCTGAAGATCGGCGGAATCACCCAGTCCCGCGAGGAACGGGCCGAATTGCTCGACGAGATGGGCGAGCGGTTCCCGGTGTTGCGAGAGAAGCGGACGGTGGCCGCGGGCTACCTCTCGGGGGGAGAGTCCCAGCAGCTGGCCATCGCCCGAGCGCTCATGTCCAAGCCCCGACTGCTGATGATGGACGAACCCTCGCTCGGGCTGGCACCCGTGCTGGTGGATGTGGTGTTCGAGTTGATCGAGACCCTCCGAAACCAAGGACGAACCCTGCTGGTGGTGGAGCAGAACGCCACCCGCATGCTGGAGGTGGCCGACCGGGCTTACGTCTTGCGATCGGGAGAGATCGTGGCCGAAGGGACGGGAGCTGAGCTGCGCGAGCGCCCCGACCTGTTCGACACCTTCGTCGGAGGCAACGGGCAATGACTGAGTTGCTTCAGAATCTCATCGACGGCCTTGGTCGGGGCAGCATCTACGCACTGCTGGCCCTGGGCGTGGCGGTGATCTTCGGCGTCATGCATCTGCTCAACTTTGCCCATGGCGAATTGATCACCGTCTCGGGCTACGTGGCGTTTTGGACTATCAGCGAGGGCTGGTCGTGGTACTTGGTCACCCCGGTCATCATCGGCACCGCCATCGTCACCTCGCTCGTCATCGAGAGGGTTGCATTCAGCCGGGTCCGAGGCAGTTCCGATTTCACGTTGTTGTTGACGTCTTTCGGCGTCCATTTCGTGGTGTCGGCCATCTTCTTGCTCTACGTGTCCGCGTCGGTCAAGACGTTTTCCGAACCGGGATGGGTGGCCAACACATTCCCAGTCGGCTCGCTGAATATTGAGGTGTACGACGCAGTGGTGATCGGGGTGACGCTGGTAACCCTGTTGGCCACATCCTGGCTCATCCAGCGCACCATGTTCGGCCTGGCCCTGCGGGCGGCGGCGGCCGACTTCGATACCGCCCGGCTCATGGGCGTGCGCTCCGACACGGTGATCCGGGGGGCATTTGCCCTCTCCGGCCTGCTGGCCGGCATTGCCGGCGTGTTTTGGCTCATGCGCTCCGGGCACACCACTCCCACTGTGGGGATCACCCCCATGCTCAAGGGGGTGTTGGCCGCGCTGATCGGAGGCTTGGGAAGCCTGCGGGGCGCAGTATTGGGTGGCATCGTGCTCGGCCTGGCTGAGGTTCTCTTGCGGTCGCGGCTGCCCGATTCGGTGGCCAGCCTCACAGAGGGATTCGTGTTCTTGATGATTGCCCTCTTGTTCATCTTCCGGCCTCAGGGCCTCATCCGAGTAGCCCACGCGGAGCGGGTGTGATGGCCGAACAGCGCGGCCCCAACGCCGCCCACGCGGGAATGTTCCCCAACTTGCGCCGCGACGTGGCCTTCCCCATTGTCGGGGTGGGGCTGCTGTTCGGCGTCTTCGTTGCCGTCGGGCTGTTGTATCAGAGCTCTTTCGGCGGAGCGGGCGAGCGCCTGGTCACCACCGCCATGATCAACGCAATCATCGTGCTGGGCATCCAGATCTATGTCGGGAACACGGGGGTGCTGTCGTTTGGCCATATTGGGTTCGGGGCCATCGCCGGCTATACGTTCGCCATCTTCGCCATCGCGCCAGCCGAAAAGGTCAAGCGCATTCCCGATGCGCCGTTGGGGCTGACCGATGTGGACATGGGTTCTTGGGGCGCAGTGGGCGTCGCCATCGCCGTCACGGTGGTGGTCGCCATCTTCGTAGGCATTGGCCTGGCTCGCTCCGGGGCTGAGTCGGGGGCGGTAGCCGCCACCGTCATCACACTGGCGCTGCTGTTTGTAACCCACGAGGTGGCCCGTCATTGGCCGGAGTTGACCGGTGGAGAGCGCGCCGGTCTGTCGTTCCGCATCGGGGGCAAACTCGACACCCGAGTACCCATCTATTTGGCGCTGGCCGGTTCCCTGGTGCTGGCCCGTCTCTTCGCCCAGAGCCGGCGGGGCCGATTGGCCAAGGCGGGGAGGGAGGACGACTTGGCGGCCCGGGCCATGGGCGTGAACCCCATGGTCCAGCAGATGATTGCGCTGTTGACTTCAGTGGCCGTGGTGTCGGTAGGGGCCAGCTTGAAGGTATATGAGACTGGC
The DNA here is from genome assembly GCF_965204015.1 of Candidatus Poriferisocius sp. Classification (GTDB taxonomy): domain Bacteria; phylum Actinomycetota; class Acidimicrobiia; order Acidimicrobiales; family Bin134; genus Poriferisocius. Next base: position 1,808,367 of record NZ_OZ241965.1, read on the forward strand.
TCGCTCCTCCCCGAAGACTTTTTCTTCTTCTTCACGCTGTTGACGCTCACGATGCTCATCGTTGGAGGTCGCAACAGCGTCACCGGCGCGCTGTTCGGCGTGGCGGTGATCACGGTGGGACGGGAGTTGGCCCGCCGAATGGGTCAAGACGGATTCGAAGTGTTCGGGCTCGGGCTCGACAGCGAGCCACTGGACTGGATCTTCCGAGAGAATCTTCAAACCGTGTTCCTTGGCGTCGCCATGCTCGGCTTCATGATCTGGAGGCCAAAGGGCCTGCTCAGCGACTGGGAGTTCGACGACTGGCTCTATCGACGGTTCACTCGGACCCAGAGCGCCCCCCCAGTCCCGCAGGCCACCATGAGCGACGAAAGCGAAGCCCGGCTCGAGGTGAGCGACGTCAGTGTGGTTTTCGGCGGATTCCAAGCGCTCTCCCAGTCAGGCTTTGAAGTGAGCAGCGGTGAGGTGGTGGGCATCATCGGCCCGAATGGGGCGGGCAAGACCACGATGCTCAATGTCATCACCGGGCTCGTTCCCGCCACATCAGGGCAAGTTCGGCTGAACGGCACCGACCTCATCGGCACCCCGTCGCACGAGGTAGCCCGAGCCGGCCTGGTCCGCACCTTCCAGAACCTGCGGCTGTTCGGGTCGCTCACCGTGCGGGAGAACGTGGAGGTGACCCGCCTGGTGGCCATAGCGGAGCATGATGACCGCTCAGCCCCCGAAACCGATGTGCTCGTAGCCGCCGCCGGGTTGTGGGACCACCGGGACCGGCGGGCCAGCGAACTCGACTACGGCAACTCCCGCCGACTGGAGCTGGCCCGGGCCGCGGCCGCCCGGCCCCTGTTCTTGCTGCTCGACGAGCCCACCTCGGGTATGAGCGACACCGAGTCGCTAGCCATGGTCGAGCAGGTGCAGACAATGGCCGCGTTGGTAAGTGCAGGCGTGGTGGTGATCGACCACGACTTGGACTTCATCATCGGGATCTGCGATCGCATCTACTGCCTCGACCGCGGCTCGGTCATCGCCTCAGGCACCCCCGAGGAGATCCAAGCCGACCCCTCGGTGCAGGCCGCCTACCTCGGATCGTCGGCGACATGACCGAGCTGGCCGTCTTCCCCGATCCCTACCAGGGCACCCGCCCGCCAAACCGTCGGCGAGGCGGACTGGCCGACGACGTGGTGCTCTATGTGAGGGAGCAAATCCTCACCGGAGCCCTGAAACCAGGGACAAAGATCGACCAAGAAGCTCTGGCCGCCGCGCTCGACGTCAGCCGGAGCCCGATCCGAGAGGCCCTGGTCATCCTGGGCCAAGAGGGGCTGCTGGACCTGATCCCCCGGCGCGGGGCCGTGGTAGCTGATCTGACTCCTGAAGACATCGTCGACCACTATGAGCTGTTCGGAGTAGTGGCCGGACGAGCGGCAGCCATTGCCGCCGACACCTTGAGCGAAGAAGAGATCGAGCAGCTACGAGCCATCCACGATCGGTTCGTCGACGGCACCAACGACGACCTCTCCGCGCTCAACTGGGCCTTCCACCGGATCATCAACCGCAGCGCCCCCCGTCGGACCCGCTGGCTGCTGCGGCTGCTGGAACGCTCGGTTCCGGCCGACTACTACGAGTTCACCGACGGCTGGGACGCCCAGGCCGTTCAGCACCACGCCGCCATCCTTGAGGCCATCGTCGAACGCAACGCAGAAGAGGCCCGCCGCCGGATGGAGCACCACCTCCACGAATCGGGCATGGCCGCGGTGGACCATCTGGAGCGCCAGGGATTCTGGGAGGACTAGGTGACTGCAAGCCCCGCCGACTTCGAACTGATCCGAACTGAGGTCCGCCGACTCTGCGACAAGTTTGGCAACGAGTACTGGCGCGAGCTGGAGCCCACTGGCTATCCGGAAGAGTTTGTGGCCGAGCTGACCGCTCACGGATGGCTCGGATCGCTGATCCCCGAGCAGTACGGCGGGGGCGGGCTGAGCCTGGCGGGGGCGTCGGTGATCGTGGAGGAGATCTCGGCCAGCGGCGGCAACCCCAGCGCGTGCCACGCCCAGATGTACGTGATGGGCACGCTGCTGCGCCACGGCTCGGAAGAGCAAAAGCAGCGGTACCTCCCTCAAGTGGCCGACGGGCGTAAGCGATTACAGGCCTTCGGGGTCACCGAGCCCACCGCCGGCTCGGAGACCACCGCCATCCGCACCCGGGCCGAGCGCGATGGCGATACCTGGCGCATCAACGGCCAGAAGATCTGGACGTCGCGGGCGCTCTATTCCGATCTGATGATCTTGCTAGCCCGCACCGCCCCGGCCGACGAGGTGGGGAACCGTATGGACGGCCTGTCGGTATTCCTCATCGAGCTGCGAGGCGACGACGGCGAGCTGAAGCCGGGGCTGACCATCAACCCCATCCCCACGATGATGAACCACAACACCACCGAGGTGTTCTTCGACAACGTAGTGGTGCCGGGCGACGCCCTGGTGGGCACCGAGGGGAAGGGCTTCCGGCACATCCTCGACGGCATGAATGCCGAGCGGATTCTCATCGCCGCCGAGTGCATCGGCGACGGTCGCTTCTTCTTGGAACAGGCCAGCGAGTACGCCAAGGGGCGCGAGGTATTCGGGCGGCCCATCGGCATGAACCAGGGGGTGGCCTTTCCGCTGGCCCGGGCCTACACCAACCTCCAAGCCGCCGACCTCATGCGGTGGAAGGCGGCCAACATGTTCGATGCCGGCGAACCGTGCGGGGCCGAGGCCAACATGGCCAAGCTGCTGGCGTCGGAGGCCTCTTGGGAGGCGGGCAATGCCGCGCTCAATACCCATGGCGGGTTCGGGTTCGCAGTGGAGTACGACATCGAGCGCAAGTTCCGCGAGACCCGGCTGTACCAAGTGGCCCCGATCAACAACAACCTGGTGCTGGCCTTCGTAGCCCAGAAGTGCCTCGGGCTGCCCAAGAGCTACTGACATGCGCGCCGTCGTCCTAGAAGCTCGGAAGTCTCCTCTGGTGGTGGTTGACGACTACCCCGAGCCCGCTGCGACCAGCGGTGAGACCATAGAGGTCATCGCCTGCGGGCTGTGCCACTCCGACCTGCACGTGGTGGACGGAGAGTTCCCGAGCCCGCTGCCCATCGTTTTGGGCCACGAGGTCACCGGATTCCATTCCGATCTGGGGCCGGTGATGGTGTACGCCCCCTGGGGATGCGGAAAGTGCCGGGAGTGCGCCGACGGCAACGAGATGATCTGCGCCGACGCGACCGAGGCCGGCCTGGTGGTCGACGGCGGCTACGCCGAGCGCATGGCCATCGCCGACCGGGCGTACCTGTACCCGCTGGGCGACCTCGACCCGGTGGCCAGCGCGCCGCTGGCTTGCGGGGGCCTCACCGGCTATCGGGCGGTGCAACAAACTCTGGACACGCTGCGCCGTCCCGGTCGGAAACGCCGGGTGCTGGTCATCGGTGCCGGCGGAATCGGCCAGTTCGCGCTGCGCTACCTCAAACTGCTGTCCGACGCCGAGGTGCTTGTCCTCGACCGGGCCGCCGATAAGCGGGCCGCGGCGCTGGCTATGGGCGCCGACGAGGCGCTTGACGCCGACGACGAACTGCCGCTCTGCGATGCGGTGATCGATTTCGTGGGCGGCGACGCCACCCTGGCCACGGCGGCCGGCGCGGTGGCCAGGCAGGGCTTGGTGGTGGCGGTCGGCCTCTATGGCGGCCGCATCCCGTTCGGCGTTGGAGCCGTCCCCCATGAAGCTCGATTCATGTCCAGCATCTGGGGCACCCGGCCGCAGCTGGGCGAGCTCCTCGACCTGGCCCGCCGGGAACCGTCGATCGTCGCCCCGGTGGAGACCATGCCCTTCACCGATGCTCAGCAGGCCCACGACCGCTTGCGCGCCGGCGACGTCGAAGGTCGCCTGGTGCTCCTGATCAACCAAGCCCATGCCAATTAGCCCGTCAGCGAGGTATTCGAATCATGGCTGAGCCCTCCAGCATCGACGACTTCCGCACTGCCTGTGAGCAGGCGGAAGTCCACACCGTCGAGGTGGCCACACCCGACACCCTGGGCCATATCCGGGGCAAGCGGGTACCGGTGGAGCGGTTCTTCTCGACCACCATCGACGGCGGCCTCAACATTGCCGATGCCATTTTCGCGTTCGACATGCAGAACGACCTGCCCGACCACCCCTACATCAACATGGAGTCGGGCTTTCTCGACTGCCATCTTGTCCCCGACGTCTCCACCGCCCGCATCTTCTCCCATCGTCCGGGTTATGCCCTGCTGTTCGCCGACACCTTCGATCCCCACGGCGAGCCCCACCCCGCCGCCCCCCGCAACGTGCTGGCCGACCAGATCGAACGATGCCGCCAAGCTGGGTTGGATCCGGTGGTGGCCACCGAACTGGAGTTCTACATCTGTGCCCCCGACTGGACGCCGGTGCAGAACCACATCCAGTACTCCTCGCTCACTGACGCCCTAGAGCTGGAGGACTGCGTGCGGGACATGCGCCACGGCTTGCTGGGGGCCGGCCTGGAGTTGGAGTCGTCCAACCCCGAGTACGGCCCAGGGCAGATGGAGATCAACATCGGCCACTCCGATGCCATGACCTGCGCCGACAACACCGTGCTGCTCAAGAGCATCGTCAAGCAGGTGGCCGTCCAGCACGGCATGCGGGCCACCTTCATGCCCAAGCTGTGGACCGAGCCGTCGGGATCGGGCATGCACATCCACACCAGCCTGTCTGGGGGCGGGGCCAATGCCTTCGCCGACTCAAACGGCCTGCCCAACCAGCTCATGGGGCACTGGATCGCCGGGCTCTTCGAGCACGCCGAGGCCATGACGCTGCTGGGCGCCCCGACCATCAACGGCCCCAAGCGCATCCGCCCCTACACGTTCGTGCCCACCCACGTGCACTGGGGTCTCGACAATCGCTCGGTGCTGTGCCGATGCATCTGCGAAGCCGGATCGCAGGCCAACCGGGTGGAGTTCCGCTCGGCGGGGGCCGACGCCAACCCCTACCTGATGATCGCCGCCATTTTGGCCGCCGGCCTCGACGGGATCGAGCGGGCGCTGCCCCTGCCGCCCATGAGCGAGGGCGACATGTACGCCGACCCCGGCGACTCGAAGCCGCTGCCCGCCGATCTGGCCGGGGCAATCGCCGCCTATCGAGACAGCCCGCTGGCCGAGATGCTGGGGAAGGTCTTCTCGGAGGGCTTCCTGACCCTGGCCGACCACGAGCTGGCGATGGCCCCAGAGAACTCGCCCCATCCCGACGAGGTGAACAACTGGGAGCGAGCCCGATATGCGGAGCACTGCTGACATGGCTCCTTCTGCTGTGGTCGACACGCCGAACGTCACCGATCCCAGCCTCTATCTCGAAGGGATCCCCCACGACCGCTTCACCCAGCTGCGGGCCATCCCCGGCCTGGCCTGGCATCCCTACGAGGACGGGGGGTTTTGGGCCGTCACCCGCCACGCAGAGGTGCGCCATGTGTCCCGGAACCCCGAGCTGTTCTCGTCGGCCATCGGCCACACCAACCTGTGGGACTTGGAGGCCGACGCACTGGAGGCCCGGCGATCGCTCATCGACACCGACGCCCCCGACCACACCCGGCTCCGGCGCCTGGTAGCCGGCGCCTTCACCCCCAAGAACATCCGCCGGTGGGAGGAGACGGTGCGCGCCATCACCGGCGAGTTGCTTGACGAATTCGTTGCCCAGGGAGGCGGCGACTGGGTGGACATGGTGGCTGCACCGCTGCCCATCCAGGTGATCTTGACCATGCTCGGCGTTCCCACCGACGACGCCGACTACTTGGTGGAGCTGTCCAATTACCTGGTGGAGGGCACCGGCGACGCCCAGTCGATCCCCCCCGATGCATTCGGAAACACCACCGAGTTGCGCTTGCTGCCGTTCAACAGCCCGGCCAGCCATGCGCTGTTCGAGTACGGCGAGGGCATGCGCCAGCAGCGCCAGAACGATCTCCGAGATGATTTGGTCTCGCACTTGGTGCAGGCCGAATCCGACGTCGAGCGGATGTCGCGAAACGAGTACCGCAACATGTTCCACCTGCTGGTATTCGCCGGGAACGAGACCACCCGCACTGCCATCAGCCATGGGGGGATGGTGCTGGCCGCCAACCCCGACGAGTGGCAGCGGGTGCTCGACGATCCGTCGATGATCGAGTCGGCCACCGAGGAGATCCTGCGATGGGCCACCCCGGTGATGCACATGAGGCGCACGGCCACCACCGATACCGAGCTGGCCGGCACCCCCATCGCCGGGGGCGAAAAGGTGGTGATGTGGTACGCCTCGGCCAACCACGACGAAGCCGTGTTCGAGGACGCATTTCGATTTGATGTTGGCCGATTCAAAGCGGGCCGGGCCAACAGCGATCATTTCGCTTTCGGGGGCGGCGGACCCCATCTGTGCCTAGGGGCATTTCTGGCTCGGTTGGAGGTGACCGTGCTGCTGGAGGAGATGGCCAAGCGTTCGATCTGCCTGGAACAGACCAGCGAGCCAGTGCGAGCCCGATCAAATTTCGTCCACGGTGTGCTCTCGGTGGGCATGAGGCCAGCCGGGGGGAGCAACTGATGGCCGACGACGAAATGGTGCGGGTGGCGGTAGACCAGGAGCTGTGCATCGGCGGCGGCATATGCGAAATGCTCGAACCCGAGGTGTTTGAACTCGACGACGACATCGTCATCTCGTCGGTCGTCGGCGATGGCCTGCTGCCTAGAGACCGAGCTGCCGTAGCGGTAGACCGCTGCCCCGGCCAGGCCATCTCCATAGTGGAAAGGAATTCTTGATGGAGATCTACGACAACTGGATCGACGGGGGGTTCGCTCCCCCGCCCAACGGCCGGCGTATGGCCACGGCCAACCCGTTCACCGGTGAGCCTTGGGCCGAGGTGGCCGACGATCCGGCCGCAGTGGACGACGCCGTCCGGGCCGCTCGGCGGGCGTTCACCGACGGGCCCTGGGCCACCATGGCCGCCTCCGAGCGAGCCCGGCTGATGCGCCGCCTGGGCGAGCTGCTGAGCCGCGACGCTGAGCTCCTGGGCACCGTTGAGACCCGGGACAACGGCAAGATCATCCGCGAGACATCGGCGCAGGCCAAAGGCTTGCAGAGCTACTACGACTTCTTCGCCGGGATGACCGACAAGATCGGCGGGGAGCAGCTGCCCAGCCCGTCGCCCAACTTCTTGGTGTACACCGAGCGCGAGCCCATCGGCGTGGTGGGCGCCATCATCCCGTGGAACTCGCCATTGGCCCTATTGACCTGGAAGCTGGCCCCCCTGTTGGCCACCGGATGCACCGCGGTCATCAAGCCTTCCGACTTGACCCCGGTCACCGCCCTGATGCTGGCCGAGCGATCCGCTGAAGCCGGGTTTCCCCCCGGCGTCATCAACGTGGTGACCGGCGGGGCCGAGGTGGGCGCGGCCATCACCTCCCATCCCGACATCGACAAGATCACCTTCACCGGCGGCGGGGCCACCGCCAAGCACGTGGCCCGGGCCGCCGCCGACAACCTGACGCCCACGGTGCTGGAGCTGGGCGGCAAGTCGCCCCAGATCATCTTCTCCGACGCCGACCCGGAGACGGTGACCAACGGGCTCTTGGCCGGGATCTTCGCCGCCAGCGGACAGACCTGCATTGCCGGATCGAGGGCCTACATTCACCGAGACATCGCCAACGAGGTGGTCGGCCGGGTAGTGGCCCGAGCCAATGAGCTGGTGCTAGGCGATCCCTCCGACCCGGCCACGGAGATGGGACCGTCCGCGTCCGACGCCCAGCGCGACCGAATTCTCGCCATGATCAACCAAGCCCGCTCAGAGGGAGCAACCATTGCCGCCGGCGGTGTGGTCGACCCCGACCTCGGCGGGCGGTTCGTGCGCCCCACCGTGATCACCGGCGTTTCCAACCAGTCCACCATCGTCCGGGAGGAGGTGTTCGGCCCCGTGCTGGCGGTGCTCGACTTCGAAGACGAGGACGAGGTGGTGAAGCTGGCCAACGACAGTGACTACGGACTGGCCGCCGGCATCTGGACCAACGACATCCGCCGAGCCCACCGAGTGTCGAGAGCGCTACGGGTGGGCACGGTGTGGATCAACACCTACCGCAACGTGAGCTACATGGCCCCCTTCGGCGGCTTCAAACAATCAGGCTACGGCCGAGACAACGGCCTCGAAGCCCTAGACGGCTTCCTCCAAACCAAAACCGTCTGGATAGAACTAACCGGCGCCACCCGCGACCCCTTCGTCATCGGTTGACCCTACCCCGAAGCGTTCGTCGTTACTACCCGCAGCAAGCGGGCCAGTTCGTGCTTCTCGGCAATGCTGAGGCCCCCGCTCATTTTGCCTTCGAATTCGTTGAACTGGGGAAACAGCTGCTCGATCGTCCGAAGTCCGGCCGGGGTGAGGGCCACGGTGACGCGGCGGCGGTCCGACTGCATACGGGTGCGCTCCACCCGGCCCTGCTTCTCCAGGGTGGTAACCATCCCGGTCAGCGTGCCCTTGGCCAGGTCGCACTCGGAGGCCAGTTGAGCGGCTTCCATCTCTCCCCACACCCACAGCACCCACAAGATGGTGAAGCCGCCCCACGACAAACCGGCCTCGGCCAGCACCTCGCGCTCCGCCCGGCGCCGCACCGCCGCCGCAGCCCGATAAATGTTCGAGATGGCCTGCATCGAGTCGAAGTCGAGGGGCTCGTCGCCCAGCCGAGCCTGAATGTCGACCTCGGCATCGAGGAGGCGTTCGGTGGGAGTGGAGTCGGCTGGCATGGGATCTCTAGGTAGATTGCCAGACGCGTCTGACCTCCTTCGCATCCACACTGCGGGTGTGGATGATTGTGCGCTGTGATACTTTCGATTTGTGAGATCGCTGGGGGAGGTCGCACAGTTCGTTAGTTCTGTGTCTACGGTCGCGGCCTCAGCAATGCGAGCGGAGGATCGCATTGACGTAATCGTGGATGAAATCCACTCTGTTCTGCCCTTTGTTGGAATGTGCATCACCGCTACTCCGAACTCTGACGGGCACAGCGAAGTTGTGTGCAGCCGGGGATACACCGACAAAATGACTCGCCGCCTCAGCAGCAAGGCCTTCTTTCAAGAGTGGAGCAGCCTTAAACCAGAAGCTCGGGGAACCCGTTTGACTGAGACCTGGGATCTCGACCCACTTCCCGACACTGTTAAGGATTACGTAGTGCCGGCAGGTTTCGGCGGCGGTGTCTCAATTCCCCTCCCCGGAGGCGCTGAAGGGTTTGGAGGTATGCATTTTTCGACTGAGTCGGCACAGGACATCACCGACATGGATCACTATGGCCTGTGCCTGATCAGCCCGACCATCAACAATCTTGTTGGAGCTATTCCGTTCGAGAGCACTCCCGGAGTGCTCAGTGCCCGAGAGTGCGAAGTTCTAGAACTCATCTCGCTGGGAAAGTCGAACGCGCAAATTGCGACCGAGCTGTATATCGCTTCGAGCACGGTGGCTACCCACGTCGAGCACATTCTCACCAAATTGGGGGCCGAGAACCGAGCGCATGCTTCTGCTCTGGGAATCCGGCTCGGTTTGATTCCCGGTCTATTTGCCAGAGCTCCTTAGAGACGAACGTTCAGAACCCCCCGTTCTGGCCATATCAGCCCCCCATATCGGCATACCTCGTCATTCAGGTAGGTCTCTGCCCAAATAGGCGTTGTGGAGAACACTCGGATCGTCCCGTAGGGCTTCTGTTCTCTCGATCAGGGCTATTTTGCCGCGCACAAGGACCACTGCTACGTCAGCGATATCCATAGCCACAGACGCGAATTGCTCCACAAGCAGGATGGCGCTTCCCGCTTCGGCCGCTTCCTTGACAACACCGATAAGTCGTTTCACCACCCGCGGGGCGAGGCCGAGGGAGATCTCGTCGATCAAGATGCACGACGGTTGGGAGATCAGCGCTTGTGCGAGCACAAGCATCTGCTGTTCTCCGCCCGACAGGTCTTTCGCCAACAAGCGTGCTCTGTCTCGCAGCTCGGGAAAGATCTCGAATGCCCTTTCGACGTCATTGGCCGTTACCCGAAGATTCTCCTCAACGGAGAGGTCGGCAAAAATCGATCGACCCTGTCGCACATGGCGGAGCCCCATGAGGCTGCGGTGCCTCCTCGATTTCTTGGTGATATCGGTGCCTTGGAGCAAGACAGAGCCCCGAGAAGGTTTGATGACCCCGGACACTGCCTCCAGCATGGTTGTCTTTCCCGAGCCGTTGGGCCCCACAATCGCGACAACTTGAGAGGGTCGAACATCAAGGCTTGCTCCCCTGACGACCGGAACCCCGTGGCGCTGGACGACGAGATCGCGAACAACGAGGATCGGGGTCTCTGCCGGGTTCATTTCAGGTCCTCTTCGACACCCAGGTAGCTGGCGATCACCACCGGATCGGCGAGCGCCTGCGCAGTCGGCCCGACAAAGATCATCTTTCCCTGGTCGAGAACGGTCACGACTTCACAGACTTGACGGACGAGAAGCAGGTCATGCGCAACCAGCAGGATGGCGATGCCCCACTCTCGGGCCACCCGGGTCAACGCCGTACCCAGCTGACTCGATTCTGCATCGGTGAGGCCCGCCGCGGGTTCGTCCACCAGTGCGACCGAGGGCGACGAGCTAAGCGCCGCAACCAGCTCCAGCCGACGACGCTCTGCGGAATCGAGATGCGCGACAGGCGTCTCGGGCCTCGGGACGGAGAAGAGGGCGAGCAGCCATTCCTGCTGCGCGGCTGAGGTTCGGTCACGGGAGGCTGTGGAAAGGTATTCCCCCACCAAGAGGTTCGCAGGCGTCCGTTCGCGCTGGAAGGTTCGCGACAGCCCGACCCGGGCGCGCCGGTGTACGGCAAGGCCGTCCAGGCTGTCGGATCCCAGCCGCATGGTTCCGCCCGCCGCTGGCACATATCCCGTGACTGCATCAATGAGTGTCGACTTCCCTGCCCCATTGGGTCCGATGACCCCGGCAACCTGGCCGGCTTCCACGACGACTGACACGTTGTCGACTGCTCGAACTGACCCATAGTCCACGGCCAGCTCTCGGACGACCAACGAAGATCGGCGGACATTAGGCGGTGGGCACTCTTCCGCCTCGACTAAGCGCCCTACCTGCTTTCGCCGCATTCGCTTGAATCTGCCTGCAAGTTTCATCCACTGACTAGCTAGGCCGTCGCCCCCTTGGCTCAATACCTGCGCAGCACCGACAGCGAAAATCATCGGGCCGAAGTCCTGCGACCACCCAAGCAGCCGGAGCAGTTCGGGAAACCATGCCGACAGCACACCGGCCACCGCCGCGCCAAGTACGTTCCCCGCGCCGGCCATGACAGCCAGCGCGAAGACGACAAGAGAGTCAACCGGTTCCAGCTGGCGGGCAGACACTCGCCCAATCTGGAGGGCGAGAAGGCCACCGGCAATGCCAGCGATAAAGGCACTGGTCGCAAAAGCGGTGAGTTTGGTGACAACGACAGAACGACCCGCGGCGGCAGTCGCTCGCTCGGACTGCCCCACCATGGCCCAAGTCGTGCCAATTGTCCTACGGCGAAGAAGGCGCAGACCAAGCTCCAGGAGAACAGCGACGCAAAGCGTGAACCACAGAAATCGAACCTCAGAGATCGCGATTCCGGGTCTATGAACGGCGAAGTTTTCACGAGCGCCCGGAAAGCCCCGGTTGAACAATGCAACCTGGATTGCGGCTGCCAGCCCAAGCGTCGCCACTGCGAGGTTTACCCCCCTCAGCCGAAGCGCTGGGACGCCTACGACAACTCCTACTGGGACCGCCGCGACCCCGCCCAATAGCAATGCTGCTTCCACCGGCACCTGCGAATGCAGTGCTATCCAACCGACTGCCCACCCCCCCACCCCCGCGAAGCTCACCTGGCAAAGCGAGACCATCCGCGTGTCCGAATACAGAAAGCCAACAGATCGGGCGATGATCGCCGTGATAATCGCGCTGGTTGTCAGAAAAACCCGGAAATCACTCAGGGTCGACACGGCAACGCCAACCGCCAGAGCGATGCCCGCGAATCGAGCGTCAGCGAGCGTCATCCCAGGTCTCCGCACGGCGCTGCCACAGAAGCAGCACCAATATGAAGATGATGGGTATGGTTCCGCGGAAGCGGCTGAAGCTGGAGAACCGCGCCGAATACGCCTCCAAGAAAGCAACGACGAAACCGGTCATCAGCGTCGGCCACACCCGCTCAAAGCGACCAGCCAGGGCGGCGGCCAGCCCAGGCATGAGCATGAACACCAGCGGGGCGAAGGCGGCTGGCCGGCCCGGTCCTACCAGGATCGCTCCGAGGGCGGACAGGCTGCCGGATGCCCCCCAGACCACCGTGGTAAGGGCGGCGACTGGCACGCCGTTCAGCTCGGCTGTGACGGAGTCCTGCGCCATTGCCCTGAGGCGGACCCCAACTCGAGTGCGGCTCAGAAGCAGGCTGGCTGCCGTTGCGACGACCAAAGTGACGACGACGGCCATCATCGTGTCGTAGGTGATCCGCACGCCAGCGACTTCTGTGTAGCGCCCCGGAAGGAACGGGCGGGATGCTCGAGGGCTGTCGCCGAAGATCCGGAAGCCTGCGGCGAGCAAGCCCAACAGGAGGGCGATGGTGACCGCGCTGCGGGTCAGCGGCTCATGGTCTCGGAACCAGATGGCAAATGCAGAGCCAATCAGCCCGCCGATAATGGCACCCATAGCCAGGCCGACGATTGCCGCCTGGGCGATGGGAACACCATCTTCTACTAACACCAGCATTGAGAACGCGCTGAGCGCACCGACCGCGGTGGTAGCGAAGTTGAGCGTGCCCGCCATCCGATAGGTGAGCACTACGCACACCCCGAACAGGGCGTAGGTTGCGCCGGAGTTGAGCGAGGTGGCCAGGGCGCGGATCATGGGGGCCTGTCGCCCGCATTACGGGACGATGATCCACTCCGGTGTCTTGACGGTCCACGAGCCATCGACGAGTTCAACGAACTTGGCGGCCCGGTTGGAACCATGGGCATCGCCTTCACCGAACGCATAGGGCGTTCCGGTGAGACCGGTGTCGACGGGCTCGAAGCCGATCAGGGCTGCTGCTACTGACTCCCGGGTGATTTCACCCTCGATCCCCTCCAGGACGCTTACCATAATTGAAGCCGCCAGATAGCCGCCTTGGGCGAATGACGTCTGCGGTACACCAGCCTCGTCCATGAGATCGCGCCAGTCGCGCAGCACTGCGCTGTCGAAGTCAGTGAACGGCTCGAACTCTGAAGCCAGGATCAGTCCGTTGCCGGTGGCCCCTAGCTGCTCGGCGACGGCTGTTGTATACCCGGAAGTGAGTCCGATTATCTGCACATCGAGACCTTGAGCCTCTTTGATCTGCATCATGGCGACGTAGTGGAAATCGTTGGCCTGAACAACTGCGGCATCGCATCCGTTGCTCTCCAACTCGAGCATGAACGGCGTCAGATCACCGTCGAATATGAGCGTCGTATCGCTATAGGCAAGCTCTTTGCCAGTGGTCGCTGTCCATTCTGCAACCGCGGCGTTGTACGCCGGCTCGAAGCCGGGAACATCGAAAGCGCCAAAGCAAACGTTCTCAGCACCGAGGCTCTCGCTCGCATAGAACAGGGCAACGGTGTCGGAGAAGAAGGGACCGGTGTTGACCGGCGAGATGTTCGAGGTGGCGAAACAGACCGGATCAATGCCCGTTCCTTGAATCGAGTACAGCCCGACTTCGGCGTAGAACTGCGCATTCACCGCGCATTCGAGGACGCTGGCCGAACCTGCCATTGCCACCACTCCAATCTCATCAGCCAATCGGCGCGCCCCTTGCGCGGCAAGGGCGGGATCAAATCCGTCATCCTCGACGGAGTACTCGATCAACCGTCCGCCGATTCCTCCAGAAGCGTTGACCCGGTCGAAAACAGCCTGAGCAGCGGAATGAGACTCGGGGAAAGAGGCCGGCCCCGAGAGCGTGGAGATCGCTCCGAGCTTGATGGGCTCAGTGTTCGCAGGCTCGCGTGCCACATCGCTCCCCGAATCCTGGGTTGGCTCTTGGGCAGGCGCTGGTTCCTCCTGTGGAGTTGACTGGGGGACCGGGGCCGAATCGTCTTGTGAAGGTGCCGCGGTTGCTGGGGCTGCCTCTTCCGGCGATTCGCTGCTGGACAACGAACTGTCGTCTCCGCACCCGAAAGCGACAATGGCAACCAAAGCCAGTGTCGCGATCACTCTCATCATGCATTTGGTTGTGATGTTCATGTGGTTCCTCCGTTGTGGTTTGTTTCCGCGTTTCTGGCACCCGTTGGATTTGTCAGGCATCGGGAAGGGCACCAAATGCGACTCGGCCGTCTATGGCTGTCGCAGCGATCGGTATCTCAGCGATCTCTCGCGGATCCGTGTCGATAATGCGCCCGTCGAGGATGCAGTAGTCAGCGACCTTTCCCGGCTGAAGCGTGCCTTTCCATTCCTCAGCCCTGTCCTGCCAAGCTCCATTCACGGTAAAAGTCCGGATGGCTTCAAGGGCTGTAATTCGCTCCTCTGGGCCGTGTACAACTCCCGTGGCCTTTGATTCGCGAAGGACCGCAGATGCCACTCCTTGGCGCCAGCTGGGATAGGTGATGGGCGCGTCCGAGCTCGATGTCACTAGCACGCCCGCATCTAGCGCGGAGCGCATCGGCCACTGGTAGTCGCCCCTCTCTTTGCCGAGCATCTGGCGCATCAAGTCAGCGATGGTCCATTTGATGGCCGGCTGCATGCTGGCGCCGAAGCTGTGCTGGGCTAGCAAGCTCAGCGCTCCGGGGCTGGCAAGATCTGCGTGGATGAGATAGTGGCGTGGGTCGGGTCGGGGATAGCTGTTCTGGGCCTTGACCAGAGAATGGATTATTGCGTCGATGGCTCGATCCCCTGTCACGTGAACGCCGATTTGGTGGCCTGCCCGGTGAGCGAGGTCGACCATGGCGTCGAGGTCCGATAGCCGCTGCTCGTCGTTCTCCCCATCAATTGTCAGACAGCCGCAGCCGCCGCCCGTGTACTGCTGGCTAAGCCAAGCAGTCTTGTTTGGAGGTACTCCATCGGCGAATAGCTTGATGCCGGCGATGCGAAACCACCCCTCTTTGTCGGGTGGCGGCACAAACGTGTGGAGGTGCTCTTCGACGTTTCGCAGACTGGAGGTCGTTACCGGACTGAACGCAAGCAGCACTGTCGTCCGAAGGGCGAAGTCCTCGGGCCCGGCTCGAGCCGCCAGCCGCTGAAGAATTCGCTCGCCAGCGGCGCCCCCCTCGAATGAATTGCCCCCTGGGCCGAGCGCCGCATCGGTCACCGAGGTGATTCCCTCAGCGTGCATGATGGCCTGAGCAGTGTCCAGTGCCTGGTCCAATTGGAAATCCGTCAAGTGCGGCATGATCTCGGCAACCAGTGAGGTCGCAGACTCCCGGAGGATTCCTGTTGGGTGCCCGCTGCTATCCCTAACGATCACACCGTCGCTTGGATCCGGGGTTTTTTCGTCGATTCCCGCCATCTTCAGCGCCAAGCTGTTCACCCACAACTGGTGCCCGGAGAAGTCGCGTAGTGCGACGGGAAAATCAGGGCTGATTGAATCGAGATCCTCTCGATTCGGTAGGTGCTGCTCGTCGGCGTCATCGAGATATCCGACATCCCATCCGATACCCCTTACCCAACCATTGGCCCGAGGCGCGGTCCGAACGGCATCCGCGATCTCTGATTTTGAACAAACCGCGGGAAATCCAACATCGACCGAAAGTGGCGGACGGACCGCGCCAAGAAAGCCCAAGTGCACGTGAGAGTCGTTTATCCCCGGGACGACAGTGCGCCCGCCCAGTTCCACGACCTGGGTCTGAGCCCCGACCAGAGAGGAGACATAGTCGTTACTGCCGACGGCACAGATACGGTTTCTGCGAACTGCCATGGCTTCGACCACGACATCACCGCAAGCGGTAACGACTTGGCCCTGCCGAAGAACTAGGTCGGGCGCCCTGCCGAGGGGGTGCACATTTCGAGTCAACCAAATTCAAAATGCTCTGCCTATCGGCAGATCTGCCGATTTTTTTGGTGAATTCGACCTTCTAGGCACTCAGCCGCTACCGGTAGATTTCCAATTGTGACTGAATATCGCCGCATCCTCCTTGAGGGTTACCCGTGCCATGTCGAACGCGTTGGTGATCGGCTGGTTTCCGCCGACGGCCGGTCGGTGGCCATCGACGAAGCCGTCCATCTGGCACCGGTGTCGCCCACCAAGATCATCTGCATCCATCTGAACTACCGCAGCCGGGTTGAGGAGTTCATGACCAAGCTGCCCCCGGCGCCCACCTACTTTCACAAGCCCATCACCGCGCTAACCGGGCATAAGAGCGACGTGGTGCGCCCTGAGGGATGCCAGTGGCTGAACTACGAGGGCGAGATCGCCATTGTGATCGGCAAGACCTGCCGCAACGTGTCGCCTACCGAGGCGAGGGACTATATCGCCGGCTACAGCGTGGCCAACGACTACGGCCTCCACGACTTCCGGGATACCGATGCGGGGTCGATGCTCCGGGTGAAGGGCAGCGACACCTTGTGCCCGGTAGGCCCTGGCCTGGTCACCGGGTGGGACTTCCGGGGCAAGCGCATCCAGACCATCGTGAACGGCGAAGTGAAGCAAGACGCCACCACCGACGAGATGGAATGGGACATGCACTACATCGTGGCCGACATCGCCCGCACCATCACGCTGGTGCCCGGCGACATCCTGCTGTCGGGAACTCCCGCCTACTCCCGGCCGGTGGTGCCCGGCGACGTGGTCACGGTGGAGGTCGAGGGCTTGGGGGCATTGACCAACACCATCGTGTCCGGCCCCACTCCCATTCGAGACGATGTGGGCGCACAACCGTCCGACTCCGAGGAAGTGCAGTCCACCGCCAAGGGCGGGGATTGGGAATTCCGGGGCATCCGCGCCCCCCGAGGTCCCGGTGCCCAGCACTACGAGTCCACCGTCGAGGAGGAATAACTCCGTGACCCGCCAGGATGTCGGCGGCGTTTCGGTACCGACCGACCATCTGATCGGGGGCTCGTGGGTCTCCTCACCTCAGCGGTTCGAGACTCGGTCGCCGATGGGCTGGGAGCACCTGGCCGATATCGCCCGAGGCGATGAGGCAACCGCCGCCGCCGCGGTGGACGCCGCCGTCGAAGGTTTCCAGGCGTGGGGTGCCTTCAGCGTCGAAGAGCGGGCCGACGTGCTGCATCGTCTAGCCGACCTGATTGAGGCCCACAACGACGACATTGCCCTGGTCGAGACCCAGGACATGGGCTTTCTCTATGAGTCGATGAAGCAGCGGCTGGTGGCCCGGGGCGCGCTCAACTTCCGCACCTATGCCGACCTGATCACCGAGCACGAGAACCGCACCTGGGATGCCAAGAGCATGCGCAACCAAGTGCAGCGCATGCCCGCTGGGGCGGCGGTGGTTATCACCCCTTGGAATGCGCCCTTCATGCTCAGCACCTGGAAGCTGGCCCCCGCATTGGCTGCGGGCAACAGCGTCATCCACAAACCAGCCGAGTGGTCGCCGCTGTCGGCCGCTCTGCTGGCCGAGCTCACCCTGGAGGCTGGCTTCCCGCCCGGCGCCTACAACCTCGTCCAGGGCATCGGCGAGGAAGTGGGCGCCGCGCTGGTAGCCGACCCCCGAGTGCGGCGCATCACGTTTACCGGATCGCCCGAGACCGCCCGCCATATCGGACGAGCAGCGGCGGCCAACATCGTCCCGTTCACCGCGGAGCTGGGTGGCAAAGGCCCGTTCATAGTGTTCGCCGACGCCGACCTAGACGCCGCCGCCCACCGGGCCGCCTGGCAGTTCGATGATTCCGGGCAGGTGTGCCTGGCCGGCACCCGGCTGCTAGTGGACGCTGAGGTCCGAGACGAGTTCCTCGAGCGATTCCATCATCACGCCGATGCACTGGTGCTGGGCGATCCCCGTGATCCGGCCACCGACATCGCGCCGCTGGCCCACCCCGATCACCGTCACCGGGTCCACGGATTTGTGGAGCGGGCCCGCGCCGCGGGTGACGCCATCGTGCGGGGCGGCCAACCGATTGAAGGCAGCCTCCACTTCGAGCCGACGCTCATCGAACCGGCATCCAACCAAAGCGAGGTAGTGCAGCAGGAGATCTTCGGCCCGGTGCTCACCCTCCAAACCTTCGCCGACGAGGCCGAGGCCATCGCCCTGGCCAACAGCACCGACTATGGCCTCTCCGCTCAGATCTGGACATCCTCCCAGGCCCGGGCCGAGCGGGTGGGCACAGCCGTGCGGGCTGGCTTGGTGTGGGTCAACACCTTCTTGGTGCGCGACCTCACCGCCCCGTTCGGCGGCTGCGGCATCTCTGGCATAGGCCGGGAAGGAGGCGACTACGCCCTCGACTTCCACAGCGATCTCAAGACCCTGATGATCCTCGACGACTCAACCGAGTGATTGCTGAGTAATCCCCGCTACATCGAGCGGGAGGGGTCCATGGGAGCGGAAGCGGCTTTGGCCATGGAGTCTTGCTGGAAGGTGGCCACTAACTGGCCTTCGGCGGTGAACACCTCGCCTTGGCCGTAGACCCGGCCGTTGGCCGCCTTGGTGGCCGACATCTGTATGAGCAGCCACTGCGACACGTCTAGGCGATCCAAGAAGTGGAGGGTGTGAGCAATCACGCCGGTGGACAGGGTGCGGTGGGCGTCCTCAATTCGAATGGTGTCTCGATGGGGGCGCATGGCCAACCCGATGATGTTGCCGCAGGTGGCCCATCCGGCGATGCCCTGGTTGGCCGCCTGCGATTCCACCCCCGGCTCGAAGCGGTGCCAGGCCCGCTCCACCGGCACGCCGTCGATCTCCGGTTCGCCGGGCACCGGCCGCCACTCGGCGCCGGGGAAGATGAAGGCGAATCCGGGATCCAACCCGTCGGGACCGGGCACATCGGGCATGGCCGGCTCGTGGCGCATCAAGTCGTCGTCCACTGTGCTCATCAAGATCAGCGCCCGGCTGAGCAGCTTGCCCCCCTGGGTGGCGGTGACCGCATCGCTGGCCCAGGTGCGCCCGGCCTGCATGGAGTCCACGTCCACCTCGATGGGCAGGGTGTAGGTGCCAGCCCTGGCGAAGATGGCGTGCACGGAGCGGATGTCCTTGGCGCTGCCCGCTTCCCGATCCGATGCCATCATCATCTGGGCCATGAGCTGGCCGCTGAACACCACATCGCGCCCCTCGGCCGACTCCGCCGGCTGGAAGACGTGGTAGCGACGCTCACCGACTTCGGTGAGCTCCAAGATGTCAGGCAATTCGCCGCCCATTAGAAGAGCGGGCTCACTCGTCCATCCCGAACATGGCCGGGTCGAAGTCCATCATGCCGGCCATGACCTTCACGAACGGGTCGTCCCAGGCGTCCACCAGCGAGGCGTTGGTGTGGCCCTGGTCCACCAGCAGGTTGATCCCGTTGATGCCGCTGGCCGCGTCGCTGCTCAAGAACAGCAGAGTGTCGCCCATCTGCTCGGGAACCAAGGTGGGCACATCGGCGGCCTCCCGATAGCTGGCCCCGAATCCGAGCCATAGGTCGGCGTTGGCCCGGGCCAAGGGGGTGTCGGTGGGTCCGGGCATGATGGAGTTGATGCGGATGCCCCTTTGCAGGAAAGGGAACGCCTGGGCGGCCACATACCCGTTGATGGCCTGCTTGGAGAACATGTAGCTGTCGGTGCCCTCGTTCTCGTCGATCCACGCCGCAGCGGTGTCCCAGTCGGGGGTGGACAGAAAGTCCTGCACCTGCTCCAGGTTGCTCATCCAGCCCAACCCGGCCGCTGAGGAGATAAAGCTCACCGAGCCGCCCCGGCCCAGCTTGCCGCCCTTGATCAGCGCTTCGATGAGATGGCGCTGGGAGGTGAAGTTGATCAGCATGAGATTGCCGGTGCCGTCGGCCACGCCCGCACAGGCCAGCACGGTATGCACCGGGGCTTCGATGGCCTCGATGGCCGCGTCCACGCTGGCCTGATCGCCCAGGTTGACGTTGATGTACTGCCCGCACTCATAGGTCACGTCGGCGATGTCCAGCACAATGGTGTGTCCACCCAGCGCAGCTGCCTTCTGAGCCGCCGCCGCCCCCATCCCGGTGGCACCGCCCACCACCAGCACCCGCTTGCCCTCGTAGCTGACCAGATCTGCCATAGCCTCTCCCCTTTTCGGTCTTACTTATGAATGGTCTAGCCGATATTGGGAGACTTCTGACAATGAGCAGAGGGCAACCCAACATCGCTATCGCCCACTGGCCGGGCATGGATCTGTTCGGCGATGCCGATCTCCAACGGCTGCGGGCATTGGGGACTCTGTTGAATGCCGAGCCGATCGGGGCCTGGGACGATGAAGCCGCCTCTGTGCTGGCCGAGGCTGAGGTGATCGTCGGCCACTGGGGGTGCCCGCCGCTGGACGCCGCCATGCTGGATCGGGCACCCCGGCTCGGCTTGTTCGCCTACGCCGCGGGAACGGTCAAGATGACCCTCACCGACGGGGTGTGGGATCGCGGCATCCGGGTGACCAGCGGGGCCAACGCCAACGCAGAGCCGGTGGCCGAGTTCACCCTGGCCGCCATCTTGTTCGCCAACAAGGGCGTTCTGTGGCGCCGGGGCCCGACGGACTTCTCGGCCATGTCGGCTATGGGCGACCGCCAGTGGGGCAATTACGGCCGCACCGTCGGCATCGTGGGGGCATCGCTGATCGGTCGCCGGGTGATCGAGCTGCTGCGGACATTCCCCCACCTTTCGGTGACGCTGTACGACCCCTTCGTGACCCACGAAGAGGCGGCCTCGATCGGAGTGCAAAAGCTTGAGCTGGATGAACTTTGCGCGGGCGCGGACGTGCTGTCCATTCACGCGCCCGCCCTGCCCGAGACCATGCACATGATTGGCGCCGCACAACTCTCGGCTCTCCCCGACGGGGCCACGGTGATCAATACCGCCCGGGGCCCGCTCATCGACCACGAGACGCTGCTGCCCCATCTGACGTCGGGGCGGCTCTATGCCATCTTGGATGTGACCGACCCTGAGCCACTGCCCGAAGACAGCCCGCTTCTGGAGTTGCCCAACGTGTGGATCAGCCCCCACTTGGCCGGCAGCCAGGGTTCCGAGCTGGCCCGCATGACCACCTACGCCATCGAGGAGATTCGCCGGTGGTCCGCTGGCGAACCGGCCCTCAACGAAGTGACCCGCGACCGATTGGCCACGATGGCATGAGCATGGACCTCCGCTTTCCCGAGCATCCTCTGGCTGAGGCAACCACCGCCGGGGCACTGGCCGACCGCTTGGTGGCGGCGACAACCCAGAAGATGACCGAGTTCGAGCAGTCGACCGCCCCTGGTCTTGAATTGCCCGGCCTATATGCCGGTCACGCGGTACTCGACGACACCACCGCCGACCTCATGTATGTGCTGGGACTGCTCATCGAATGCGGGGTCGACAAGGTCGCCGGCTGCGACCTGCAAAGCCGAATCCCGACACTGATCGCCTCGCTCAACCCCGCCGCTATCGAGGGGTTCTACAGCTATCGGGTGGGGGAGACGGTTTTGCGGCTCGGTGGCCTGGATGCGCTGCCCGCCGAACTGCATGACACCGTGCTTGACGCCGTGCAGTCCAAGGAGATCATCGCCCGGCTCAACGACACCGATGCTATCCCTCCGAATTTCGCGGTGGTGGCCACCCGGTGCCTGCGGGCTCTGGCTCGCCTCCGGGGCGACGACGAGCCTGCCGAGCTTCCCGGCTTGCTCGACCGGGTGCGTTCGATGTTCACCAGCCCCACGGGCTGGCTCAACGACGGGATGGGCGCGTGGGTCCACTACGACATCTACACCCCTGACATGTACCTGTTCGCCGAGCCGCTGGTCGACGAGCTTGGGCCGGAGTGGGCGAGCGGGCTGTCGAAGGTGCTGGTCGACTTGGACGAAGTCGCCTTGCCCGGCGGGAGCATCGTGTGGGGGCGCTCCATCGGCGCGCTGGGCATGGCCATCACCATCGAGCTGGCCGCCATCGCAACGGGACGCGATCTGAACGCCCCCCAAGACCGCTGGCTGGCTCGGGCCGACACCACGCTCGACGATCTGCTGGAGTGGTTCCCCAGCGGCGTCATCGCCGCCCACCAAAACCGGGCCACAATGTTCTACCGAGGTCCGGCCCGACGGCTTCAGATGACCTTGGACATCTACGGAAAGCTCCTGCTGTCCGCCCTTGAGCTGCGGCGCAGACCAGAGGTGGTCAGCGCTCCGTCCACCGACGCCTTCCTGCCTGCCGAGCGGTTCATCCGATTTGACGATTCCGAGCAGGCCACGGTTTGGTCGTATCGCTCAAAGGCGCTGTCGTTTGCCCTGCCCACCGTTTTCGGCTTCTCCGCCGACTATGCCCCCTCGCCGCGGGGCCCGGGACTGTTGGAGCAGCCCACCTCAGGCCATCCGGTGATGCTTCCGGTGATAACCCCGCGAGCCCGAGACGAGGCGGCTGGTACCAGCGATGCGCCGCTCATGCCGGCTGGTCTGCCCATCTCGGTGGAACACACACCGGGGGCCGTCACCATCGAACACAGTGGCTGGGCACCGGCCGGAAGCAGCGACGCGGTGATCACGGGCGCCCGGACGGCGACCTACCGGGTGGAGGGCCGTTCGCTGGTCGTGTCCGAACAACTCCGCTTCGACGATCCCGACGGCCTACCGGGCCCGCTTACCCTGTCGATTGCCGAATCCGCCTCTCAGCCGATTGACGTGGAGATGGATACCAGTCGAATTCAGGCCATCGACACCACGGGGCTCGCCGAGTGGCGCAGCTTCTGGGGTGAACTGCCTCGGGTGTATCAGGCTGAGATCCAACCAGCGGAGTCAGCGGATTACACCTGGAAGGTCACTCCCCGTCTGCGGGTGGCCAGCACCATCCACGGCCACCCCTACGACCGGTCGCTGTACGACCCGCTGGCCGATCGGGTGGTGGCCACCGGCGCGGGCATCCCCGACGACAAACTGGTGCGAAGGCTGCGAGATGTCGACGTGCTGCATATGGCCTGGCCCGAATGGTGGTCAGGCGTCAACCCCGAGCGCACCGCCGAAGTGCTCGGGCAACTGAAGGCCACCAACACCGCCATCGTGTGGACCCAGCACAATCTTCTCCCCCACTACTTCAAGACCGACGAAGCGGCGGCCAGCTACCAACTGTGGGCCGAGGCGGCCGACGCGGTCATCCACCACAGCGAAGTAGGCCGCGAGATAGCTCTGGCCACCTACGACTACGGCGACCACACCAACCACCACGTGATCCCCCACGGGCACTGGGGCCGTGAGTACGAGACGGTGGCCAACATCAACCGAGAATTCGTGGAGTTGGGTGAGGGCTGGGCGCCGTGCGGGCTGCGGATGGCGGTCATCGGTTCCCCCCGGGTGGAGAAAGACCTGCAACTGGTGGTCGACGCAGTGGCGGCATGCGCCCGGGACGACATCCAATTGGTCATCCGAGTCGACCTATCGGTAGCCGTTCCCGACGATCCCCGGATCATCGCCGAGTTCGGCCAACTCGATTTCAACCAGTACCTGCGGCGCATGAAGGCCTTCGACGCGGTGATCCTCCCGTTCGCCCCCTCCGGAATGCTCACCACCGGCACCGCCTTCGACTGCATCGGAGCTGGCGTGCCCGCCGTCACCAGCAACTGGGACTTCTTCGACGAGACCTTCGCCGGCGCCGACATCCGCTACGGAGACACCGTCGAAGACCTCACCCGCTGCCTCGACAATCTCAGCCCCGAGGACTTGGACCGCTCCCGCCAAGCCCTGATCGACCTTCGCCCGACGTTTGAATGGGGCCCTATCGCCGAGCAAACCCTGGCGGTGCTCGAAGCCGCCGCCCTCAGCAAAGCTTGAGGGTCTTGCCTGTCAAACGATGGCGGGCACCAGCAGCGTGATCCAGATGGTGAGCATGAAGCCCACCATGGTCGTCATGATGAGGCGGGTCTGCCGGGCCAGCGCCGAGTCCACATCGCCCCGCAGCTCGGCCATCTTGCCCCGCAGCTCCGCGCTGAGCACTCGGAGGTCGTCCTTGGTGGCCAGTTGGTCTCGCCCCTCGGGGATGATGCAGTTCATGAGCGTCTCGGTGGCCTCCTTGCCGATGGCCATTACCAGCCGGTTGGCCAACTCCGTGCGCTCGATTTCGGTTACTGCCATTGGGTTCCCTTCGTCGTCTCTTGGATTCAGAGGGGAACCCTTTATGCTCTGGGGCGGTGCCGGTTCCGACTGCACTGAGGACGATACAGGCAGTTACCCACTGAATCAACCACCATTCGAGCCCCGAAGAAGGACACCTTATGAGCGAGTACAGATACGTCGATTACGAGACTGCTGACGCGGTGGCAACCATCACGTTGACCCGGCCCGAGAAGGCCAACGCCCAGAACGAGCGAATGCTCGATGAGCTGCACCACCACTTCTTGGCCGCCGAATACGACGACGACGTGAAGGTGATCGTGCTGCGGGGCGAGGGCAGGCACTTCTCCGCTGGCCACGATCTGGGCGGCGGCGCCCCCGATCCCGACGCCGTGTCGCTGGCCGAGACCGACGGCAGCTGGCAGCTGAACAAGATCTACCGCTGGGAGGCCCGCAAGTATTTGGGCTACTCCTGGCACTGGCGCAACATCCCCAAGCCCACCATCGGGGCCATCCAGGGCAAGGCCATTGCCGGGGCTCTGAACCTGATCTGGCCGCTCGATCTGCTGGTGGTGGCCGACGACGTGGAGTTCTCCGACCCGGTGGTGCTGATGGCCATCGGCGGTGTGGAGTACCACGGCCACACCTGGGAGCTAGGGGCTCGCCGGGCCAAGGACCTGCTGTTCTCCCAGCGCACATTGGGGGCCGAGGAAGCTGTCCAAATCGGCTTGGCCCGAGAGATAGTCCCCCGCGACCAGCTTTGGGAGCGCACCCACGAGCTGGCCGCCCAGATCGCCACGAACAACGCCTTCGGCTTGGCCCAGGCCAAGCGGGCGGTGAACCAGACTCTCGATGTGCAGGGCTACTACACCGCCCTCCAGTCGGTGTTCGACGTCCACCACACCGGCCACGGCAACGCCATCAGCGTCAGCGGCTATCCCATCTTGATGCAGCTCGACGAGATGAAGCAGAACCTGAAGAAGCAGTAGCCGCCTGATGCCGCAGAACCGCCCCGACCACTAGCCGGCCCGGCATGGCCACCGACTACGACGCCATTTTCAAGGCCTACGACGTTCGGGGCACCGTGGGCGACCAAATCGACGTCGACGGGGTCCGGGCCATCGGCGGGGCCTTCGCCCGATTCGCCGCCTCAACCGGGGCGGGAACGGTGCTGGTCGGGCGGGACATGCGCCCCGAGAGCGAAGAATTTGCCGCCGTCTTCGGCGACGGCGCGATGGACCACGGCGTCAACGTGGTGGACGTGGGGCTGTGCGCCACCGACATGCTCTACTACGCGTCGGGAAGCCTCGACCTGCCCGGTGCGGTGTTCACCGCCTCCCACAATCCTGCCGGCTACAACGGGATCAAGATGTGCGGCCCGGGCGCCGCGCCAATCGGCGCCGACACCGGGCTACAGGCCATCAAATCCATGGCCATCGCCGGTCCCGATCCCGCCGCGGCCAGGGGAACCCACACCAGCCGCGACATGCTGAGCGACTACGTCGCCCACGTCCGTTCGTTTGTAGACACCCAAGCACTGGCTCCGCTGCTGGTAGTGGCCGACACCGCCAATGGCATGGGTGGCCTGGTGGTGCCCGCAGTGTTCGAAGGGCTGCCCTTGGTACTCGACCACCTGTATCCCGAACTGGACGGCACCTTTCCCAACCACCCGGCCGACCCCCTCCAGCCGGAGAATCTACGAGACCTCCAAGGCAGGGTGCTGGAACTGAACGCACACGTTGGGATGGCCTTCGACGGCGACGCCGACCGCATGTTCCTGGTGGACGAGAACTCCCGGCCAGTGTCGGGCTCGCTCACCACCGCCATCATCGCCCGTACGATCTTGGAGCGGGACCCCGGTGCCACCATCATCCACAATTTGATCTGCTCCAAAACGGTGCCCGAAGTGATCGCCGAAGGTGGCGGTACCGCGGTGCGAACCAAGGTGGGCCACTCCATCATCAAACAGGCCATGGCCGATACCGGCGCCATATTCGGAGGAGAGCACTCGGGCCACTACTACTTCCGAGACAACTATCGGGCCGACAGCGGGCTGATTGCCGCCCTGATGGTGCTGGAAGCACTCAGCCATCACCCGGCGGGCCTGTCTGATCTGGTGTCGGACCTCAACCGATACGCCGCATCGGGCGAGCTCAACACCGCGGTAGAAGATACGGGCAGGGTGATCGAGCGAGTGGCGGCCGCCTATCCGAGTGCCAGCCAAGACCGGCTCGACGGGCTCACTGTGGACCTGGGCGACTGGTGGTTCAACCTGCGCCCCTCCAACACCGAGCCTCTGCTACGGCTGAACCTCGAGGCCCCCACCCCCGAAGAAGTGCAGCACAGGGTGTCAGAAGTCCAAGCCTTTATCGCTTGAATCTCGCGCCGCATTGCGCCCACACCCCGGTTTAATGAAATGCACAGCCGGGGAGAGGAATGCCCCCCTCCCGTCCTCCTCTCCCCGGCTGTTGTAGCAATTTAGACGCTCAAGCCGAACCTCGCCCGACGCGGCATTTGCCGTTCTGGGAAGGCCAGCTCACCCAACGGTGATCAGGGTGGTGCCCACCAGCACGGCGGCAATGCCGACGGCCTGCCACCACCTCAGGGTGTCGTCGTCGAAAACCACCGCCAGTGCGATGGTGACCACTGGGTAGAGCGATCCCGCCACCGATACCTCACCCACCGGGCCGCGCTGCACTCCGGCGATGAACGACGCCATGCCCAAGCCGCCGGCGATGCCCCCGGCCAGGGCGGCCAGGCGCAGGGACCGGGGCACGATCTGGGGGATGCGCCGGGTCCGGGTGATCATAAGCATGAACGCCAGGGCGGCCGCCCGCTGGGTGGCGGCGGGCCACATGCCGCTATCCACGCTGGTGCGGTCTAGCAGCACGATTGTCGCCGTGAACGCCAGGCCGCCCAGCACGGCATAGGCAATGCCTGCACCGACGTTTGTCACAGTCTGGGGCACGATCACCGCCACCAGCAGGCCGGCCACGGCCACCCCGATGCCAATGTTGGCCGCCAAAGTGGGTCGCTCGCCGGTGGCCAGTCCGTAGGTCAGCGGCCCCAATGCGGTGAATGCGGCCACGATGGGCGACGCGATGGCCGACGAGGACACGGCCAAGCTGTGCCACATGCACGACAGGGCAATGGCGATGACCACCCCGGAAGCCGCCCCCAGCAGCAGGTCGGCGGCGGTGATGGCGCTGGGCACTAACGCCAACAGCACCATCGTGATGCCCAGTCCGCCCACCAGCGCGGTGCCCACCGTGGTCATGGCGTGAGCGCGTCGACTGGAATACCGCCCGAAGTAGTCGGAAACGCCGATCATGACCGACGCCAGAGCACCAAGAAGCACCGGCATGCCCCCCGCACGCTAGTGGTCCGTCTGCGAATTGGCGGGGGTTAGAGCGCGGCTCGCAGGGCTTCCAGGTCGCGGTGGGCGGATTGGAGGATGTAGGCGGGGTTGTCGAACTCGGCGTTGTCGCGGCCGAATCCCCACATGCCGTGGGAGAACTCGATGGTCCAGGTGGCTTCAGGGGAGGCGGTGCTTATGGCTTCGGCGGCTGGCCGGAGCACTTCGCTCAATTCGGCGGCGCTGGTGGGTTGGGGAACCTCCGCCACCTGGACGTGAACGTGGCGTACCCGATCTCCGAGCACACCCAACGGCTCCGACCACTCGTCTCGGGCCATGGGATGAACGTGGACAATGGCCCCCAAGCGGTCGGCGTCGGCAATGGAGTCGAACATGTCGCGGGCCACGTTTGGATCCTCGGCCACCGTTCCGAAGTGGCATTCGCACAGCAGCCGGGCACCATAAGGCACCTCGGCCTCGAAGCGCCGGAGCCGCTCGGTGTAGTCGGCGATGGATTCTGGGTCGCTGCCCACGTTGAACTTGACGCCCTGTGCCCCCACCCGCTCAATCCACGCCGCAGTCTCAGCTCGGTCGGCGTCGTCGGGCTCGTCCCAACTGGTGTAGCAACTCAGGATTCTGATGGGGATCTCCGAAGCCAGCAGCGCCTCGAATTCGTCTTCGGGCACCGACCGGGCATGGCGTTCCCATAGCTCCAGGCCGTCGAACCCGGCGTCAGCGATGGTCGGCAGCCACTCGGACACCTTGGTCAGCGGATGCCCGCCGGGTTCGGCCAAACCCCAGCGATTCGGCTCGATAGCCACTGTGCCCAGATAGATCTGTCCGAGGTCGCTGCTCATTGTGGAGCGGGTGACGAGAATCGAACTCGCGTCATCAGCTTGGGAAGCTGGGGTTCTACCACTGAACTACACCCGCGGGTGCCTGAACTATAGCCAAGTGGCCGAACAAATCAGATCGACAATTGCAGGCCGACCGGCGGCCACTAGTGTTCCTTAGAGCGGAACATCATTCCGCAATAGTGCGAGACGAGAGGGATGCCTATGCCTGATGTTGTCGGCTACCGGGCCAAGATCGGGGTCATTGTGCCGTCGACCAACACGGTTGTCGAGCACGACTTCACCCGGGTGCGGCCTCCGGGGGTCACGTTCCACAGTGGGCGCTTCTTGGTGGAGGCCCCGGACTTGAGCAGCGACGAGGCTTTTCTCCATTTCCTGGACCTGATTCGCCAGACCATTCCCACCGCGGTGCGAGACCTCATGACATGCAAGCCCGACCACCTGCTGATGGGGATGTCGGCTGAGACATTCTGGGGGGGCAAGGAGGGCAATGCCGCCTTCCAGGCCCGGGTGACAGAGATCGCTGGTGGCATCGGCATCACATCGGGTGCAGCGGCCTGCAACGCCGCCTTGGAGCGCCTCGGTGTATCGCGCATCGCCTGCCTGACGCCCTACCAGCCCGCGGCCGACGAGCAGGTGTACGGGTACTTCACGGAGTGCGGCTACGAGGTGAAGCGGGTCCACGGCCTGCGCTGCGATTCGGCCACGTCCATCGCCGACGTGACTCCTGAGACCCTGGTGGGGGTGCTCAAAGACCTCGATGGCGACGATATCGACACCATCGTCCAGTGCGGCACCAACTTGTCGATGGTCGAGGTGGCCGACCAGGCCGAGCGCTGGCTGGGCAAGCCGGTACTGGCCATCAACGCCATCTGCCTGTGGCACGCCCTGCGCACGCTGGACATCAACGACCAGTTCGTGGGCCACGGGATGATGCTGCGCGAGTTCTAGCCGCTCGTGCCGCCGCCCCACGTCATCGTCGTCGGCGCCGGACCGGTCGGGTGTGTGGCCACGGCGGTGCTGGCCTCGGGCGGCGTTGATGTGACGCTGCTGGAGGCTGCCCCCGAGCTGTCTCGGGAACTGCGGGCATCCACCTTCCACCCCGCCACCCTGGATCTGCTCGACCGCTTTGGCGTGGTCGACCAGATGATCGGCCGAGGCTTGATCGCCCCTCGATTCGCCTATCGGGACCGCCGCCAGGGGGTGGTAGCCGAGTTTGACCTCGGTGCGCTGGCCGACGTGACCGACCATCCGTTCCGGCTTCAGTGCGAGCAGTTCAAGCTGTGCGAGATCATGCTCGAACGGTTCCGCTTGATGGCCAACGTCACCGTGCGATTCGATGCCGAGGTGGTGGGTGCCGTCGATCATGGCGATACCGCTTCGGCCCAGTTGGCCTCTGGTGAGACCTTGGCCGCCGACGCGGTGGTGGCCGCCGACGGCGCGGCCAGCGCGGTGCGCAAATCGCTGGACTTGGGGTTTGACGGCATGACCTATGAAGACCGCTACTTGGTGCTGTCCACCCCCTTCGAGATGGCCGACCACCTCGACGATTTGGCCTACGTCAACTACATCTCCGATCCCGATGAGTGGCTGGTGCTGCTTCGAACCCGGGATCTCTGGCGGGCGCTGTTTCCCGTTGGCGACAACGAGACCGATGCTGAGGCGCTCAACGACGAGAGCACCCAGCGACGGCTCCAGGGGATAGTGGCTCGCGATGTGCCCTACGAAGTAGCCCATCGGACCATTTACCGGGTCCATCAGCGGGTGGCCGACCGCTTTCTCGTCGGCCGGGTGGTGCTGATGGGCGATGCCGCCCATATCAACAATCCCCTGGGGGGCATGGGCATGAACGGCGGCATCCACGATGCGGTGCTGCTGGGGGCTTCGCTGGCCTCAGTGCTGCGGGGGGACATGGAGGCTGATCGTCTTGCTCACCACGCGGAACTGCGGCAGACGCTGGCCATCGAATACGTGAGGCGGCACACTCATGAGAACGCCGAGAGCCTGGCCGCCCCCGATGGGGCCGCTCGCCAGCGGGCCCTCGACCAGATGGCCGCCCGAGCCGCCGACCCTGAGGCGGCCCGGGCCTACATGCTCCAGGCCAGCATGATCAACGCCGTGGCCGCCATGCGGGCCGAACTCGAGGAAGCCGGCGCGATCACGACAGGCTGAAGATCAGCACCTCGTGGGTCTCATAGCTGGTGAAGACCACCTCGTTGTCGCCATCGCCGTCCAAGTCGGCCACCGTTCCTCCAGCCGCCTGAGCGAACGATTCGGCCAGCACATGCTGCACAAACTGGCCCGGAGTTGTCTGCTCGAACCAGAACACCCGGTCGTCGCCGTCCCCGGAGACAGTGAGGTCGATGTCGCCGTCGTTGTCCACGTCTCCCCATGAGAAGACCCCGGGAGCGGCCTGGAATGCGGCCCCGACGGTGGGGCGCGACTCGATGCCGTGGCTGATCATCCTCTGACCCCAGGGCAGCCGGGGGTCGGTCGGCGGCTCCATGATGTAGATCCCGGCCTCGTGGTCATCGGGGGATTCGGGAGTGGGCACGTGGTTGGAACCCACCCAGCCCTCGGTCCCCTCGCCGAACAGGTTGGGAATCACCGAGAGTTGGATGGTGCGACCCTGCGAGTCGGTGATGTCGTGGCGCTCCCAGACTCCTTCCGGGCGGGCGTCTGACGGCGGCTCGATGTTCTCGAACCACACGTAGGACTGGCCCTCTAGGAAGTACTGGCCGCTGGCCAAGTCCAGATCGCCATCGCCGTCCACGTCGTGGGCCACCGGGAGGCTTCCACCGCCGCGGCCGATGACCATCGGTGTCGGGTCGAAGCGGATGGACTCCTCGGTGCCCTTGAACCACTGCGCTTCGGCGTCGTCGAGCAGCTCAGCCACGGTGATGAGATCGTCAATGCCGTCATGGTCGATGTCGACAAACTCGGCCCTGTGGTAGAAGTGCGGCGACCCACTGGGGACGATGTCCCGGCGAACCCAATCGCCCTCGGAGTTCTCCAGCCAGAACAGCGCACCGCAGGGGCCCACCGCCGGGTTGAACTCGCACACGAAGAAGCCGCCGCTCACCAACAGATCGAGGTCGCCATCGCCGTCGATGTCATGGGGCAGGGCCTCGTTGGGGAAGTAGATACCGTGCTCCCGAGTGATCAGGGGCTGCGGAGTCCAGTCGCCCAATCCGCGGCCCCCGTTCCAGTAAATGGTGAGGGAACCGGGCGGGAATTGCACCGGGGTGGGGTTGATGCCCCGCCAGCCGAAGGAGTTGACCACCAGGTCGAGGTCGCCATCGCCGTCCATGTCGGCCGCCTCGGCGCCCGCGGGACCGTCGGCGAAGTCTTCGACCACCGTGATTGAGAACCGCTGGTCTGCGGCCGTGGTTGGTTCTATGTCGGGGGGGATGATGTTGCCCTCGGCATCCCGGGGCACCGGGTCGTCATCCATGGGGGCAGGTTCGGCCGGGGCGGGCTCGGCCGGGCTTTCGTCGTCTGCCGAGACAGCCTCTTCGGAAATGGGTTCGGCCGGTGCCGTGGGCGGTGTCGAGGCCGTTGGGACAGGCGAGGCCGCTGCCGTTGGAGCAGTTGGCGGCGGACTTACAGGGGCCGCTTGTTGCGGACTACCGCCGCCGCAGCCCGAAATGAGCAGGACAAATGCGATTGCCGATGCGACCACTGCGTGTTTCGTTGACCGGAACACTGTTTCGTTCTAGCCTAAGTCCGTCGTTGCGGGCAATGACACACTTGCCCGCAAGACCGTTTCGCAATTCGAAATGCCAAGAAATCCACTGCCGCTCAAGGGGCACTAGGAGGGGGAACACATGTTGGATCGCACTATTCGGCGCCTGCTGATTGCTGGTGTCGCCATCACTCTTGTCGGTCTGTTGGTTGCCCCGGCGGCAGTTGCCGACCACGGTTTGGGGCACAACGGAGAGACCATGGAGCTCTCCAAGAGCGAGGACATCGAAGACGGCGAGGTCGTCACCGTAACGCTCACCAGTTGGCTTCCGGGCAATACCGCCACCATTGTCACCTGCTTCAACTTCCCAGCAGTTGGACCGGCCGATTGCGAGCTGAGCAACTACGGCATGCACATAGTGACCATCGGCGACGACGGCACCGCAACCTACGACTATCCGGTGGCAGTGGTGCCGGGACGGTGCGACGAGAACAACTCGTGCTTCATTGTGGCCGGCGACGGAATCGGGGGCAATGCCAACTATGCCGGCGTGCCAATCACCTTTGCCGCCGCCAGTGCCGCCGAGCCGGAGCCAGAGCCCACCGAGGCCCCCGAACCCGAACCGACCGAGGCTCCTGAGCCCGAGCCGACACCGGAGCCGACCGAGGCTCCTGAGCCGGAGCCGACACCCGAACCCGAGCCGGAGCCGACCGAGGCAGCCGCTGCCCCGGAGCCCGAGCCGGAGCCAGAGCCCACCGAGGCCCCCGCGGTCGCGGCACCGGCCGCTGATGACGACGACGGGGGAAGCTCAGTGTGGGTGTGGCTGCTTCCAGTGATCATCGTGGTCGTGGTGCTCGCCCTGTTGGCGCTGTGGATGCGCCAGCGCAGGAGCGGTCGCGCCGCGGCCTGATGTGATCAGCCTCAGGGCGGCTCTCGCCGTTGCCGGGATCGCGGCCGTTGCCGCGGTGGCCTGCGGTGGCGACTCCGAACCGGAATCCGCCGCCCTGAGCGATTGGAGCATCCAAGTCGGCACTGAGCAGGCCGATACCTCTTACGGGGTGTCGGCGGCGCCAAACGGTGATGTCGTGCTGGCCGCCATCACCGAGGGGGGCCTGGACGGCCAAAACCAGGGCCATCGGGACGTGTATCTGGCCCGGTATT
Source organism: Candidatus Poriferisocius sp. (assembly GCF_965204015.1). Classification (GTDB taxonomy): domain Bacteria; phylum Actinomycetota; class Acidimicrobiia; order Acidimicrobiales; family Bin134; genus Poriferisocius. The sequence goes on from NZ_OZ241965.1 coordinate 1,841,576, forward strand.
CGCCCGACGGCCAGTTGCGCTGGTCGCGCCAGACCGGCGGGCCCAAGAACGATTCCCCGCTGGGGGTGTCGGTGGCCCCCGACGGCACCATCTACGTCGGCGGCTTCACCGAGGGCGACTTCGCCTCGCCCAATCAGGGATCGGCCGATGTCTGGCTGGCCCGATACGACGCCGACGGCAACGAGCTGTGGCGCAGGCAGTTCGGCGGTCCGGCCTGGGATCGGGGATTCGACGTAACCGCTTTCGACGGCGGTGCCTACATAACCGGCTACTCCGCCGGGACCCTCGACCCCGCCACCGACCTTGGGGGATTTGATGGCTATGCCGCCAAGTTCGACTCCGACGGCAACCAGCAGTGGATCCGCCATGTAGGAACCGACGCCACCGACTGGGGCCAAGGCTCGGCGCTGGCCCCCGATGGCGGGCTCTATTTCACCGGTTACACCGAGGGTGATCTCGGCGGAGCCAACGCCGGGGACAAGGACGCGTTTGTGGTGCATCTCCGGCCCGACGGCAACGTGACCTGGGCCGCCCAGCTCGGCACCTCGGCCCTCGACTGGACCCAGGGAGTGGGCTTGGGCCCTGACGGAGGGGTGCTGTTGGCCGGCTCGACCGAGGGGTCGTTCGCCGCCGACAACGCCGGTGAGCGGGACATGATCGTGGTGTCGCTGGATGCCGACGGGAACGAGAAATGGCGCTGGCAGGGAGGCACCGCAGGAACCGATTCGGCATTCGAAGTCCGCCAAGCCGGAGACCACATCGTGGTCACCGGGAGCGTTATCGGTGACCTCGCGGGCGATAGCAGCTCGCGGGGCGAGCGGGACGCGGTGCTGGTGTGGCTGGACCTCGATGGCAATCTGGTCGAGGTGCAGCAATTCGGCACTGATGGCGTGGATGACGCCACCGGTCTGGACGTGGCCACCGACGGGTGGGTTGTGTGGAGCGGGCACACGTTCGGCTCGTTCGAAGGAACCAACGCCGGAGAGGCCGACCTGATGTTCGGCCTGCTGGCCGCCCGAGAATGAGAGCAGGCAGTGGCAGCTGAGGCCACCGGCCGGGCAACCGGCGAGTTGCTGGTGGAGGACATGACCGACGACGAGCGCGAGCGGGCCTCTCGGGTCGACCAGGTACTGCCCGCGCTGGCGGAGCAGGCGGTGGAGGCCGACCGCACGGGCGAGTTCCCCCTCGAGCACGTCCGCACCATCTCCGAGGCGGGCCTGTTGGGACTCACCGTTCCCACCGCCTTTGGAGGGTTGGGCGGCGGGCTGCGCGATCTGGCCGCGGCCACCTTCGCCATGGCCACCGCCTGCCCATCGACTTCGCTGGCCTACTTCTTCCAGTGCAGCGGCTCGTCTCGGGGCCTGCTGCCTTTGGCCGCCATTGAGGCCGGGTTGTTCGCCGACGACGAGGTGCCCATCGTGCGGGCGTTCGGCGAGAAGGTGCTGCGCCGCATGGGGGAAGAGGGCCGATGGGTGGCCAATTTCGCCAGCGAGTCGGTGCGGTCCAAGAACGCCGCAGTAACCATCGCCACCGAGGCGTCGCGCACCGATGGCGGATGGCTGTTGAACGGGGTCAAGTCGTTCGGCTGCGCCACCGGAGTGGCCGACGACTACCTGGTGACGGCCAAGCTCGACACCGGCGACACCGCCGAGTTCTTGGCGGTGTTCCTGATTCCCCGGGACACACCAGGGGTGAGCGAGCGGGCCAAGTGGGACGCCATCGGCATGCGGGCCACCGCCACCCATGGCATCGTGCTGGAAAACGCCTTCGTGCCCGATGAGAATGCGCTCACCGTGCCGGGAACATTTGTCAAGATGACCCAGGTGAGCCGGGGCAGCTTCGTCGGCAATCAGGTGGCCCTGTCGTCGGTGTACATCGGCGCGGCGCAGGCGGTGTACGACTTCGCGCTGCGCTTTTTGACCACCACCACTTACCACGGCACCGACGAGCCCATCGGCGGCAGCGACCTGCACCGGCAGCTCATCGGCAAAATGCGGGCCCACCTCGACACGGCCTACCTGTGGGCCCGCCGCCAGATCCTGCTGGAAACGGCCGATCCCGAGATCATCCCCAAAGACGATGTGGTGGCCAACTGGCGGATCGCCAAGGGGGAGATCGCCGACAACTGCTTCCAGGCCGCAGTGCAGGCCCTCAAGGCGTGCGGCACCGGCAACACCGGGATGACGGGCGCAGTCTCCCGGGGCTTGCGCGACCTCTCGATGGGGCTAGTGCAGGGATTCCCCGCCGAGCGGGGCCGCCTGGAGGCAGCCTCGTATCTGGTGTTCGGCAAAGAAGGCGACCAGTTCGGCACCACCAGGGGCGCCTCATGAATCCGTTGCGGAAGCTCCCCTGGTTCTTCCCCGGGATGGGGGCGTTCTTGTATCTGACGGGGATGAACGACGAGTTCCTGCACATTGTGGGGGATCTGTGGCTGGACGTCGGTCGCTGGGGGCAGACCGGCTTGGTGATCGCCCTGCTCGCTCTGGTGGCCTACTTCACGCTGGACGCATTCAACCGCCGGCGCTCGGCCTACCGCTCGGCGGTCCGGGCCGCCGACACGACCCGTTCTGCCCGACTATGAACTTCAGCCCTATGAAAAGGTGTGTCCGATGATCTCTTTCACCAATCGCCGCTCTTCATCGCTCCCTTCTCGGGCGCTGGGACTGCTGATGGTGACCGTACTGGTGGCCGCGGCCTGCTCACAGGAAGCCGACGAGGCCCCCGCGGCCCCGACCGCGGCCCCGACCACAGCCGCCGCTCCCGATACACCCGACGAACCAGAAGCGCCGGCCCCCGAGCCCGAGGACACCACCGGCGGCCTGGTCCCCGCCGGACCGGACACCCCCGGCGTCTCCGATGACACGATCACCATCTCGTTCATCATCACCGACACCTCGGCGGTGGCCGCTGCCTTCGGCTGGGAGACCCCGGATGAGGGCGACCGCGAGGCCCAAGTGGCAGCGCTCATCGATCATTTCAATGCCACCGGCGGCATCGCTGGCCGCCAAGTCGAGGCCAAGGTCACCGTGTTCAACGCCATCACCGACAGCCCGATATCAGAGGAAGCCCTGTGCAACGCCATCACCCAGGACGACAAGGCCTTCGCAGTGGTGATGACCGGCCAGTTCCAGGAGAACGCCCGACCCTGCTATCGCAACGCCAACACCCTCATGTTCGATGCCACGCTGTATCCGGTGGACAACGCGGGGTTCGAGGAATTGGCCCCCTACTACTGGTCACCGATGCTCCCTTCCTATGACGACCTGGTGGGCGGCCTGGCCACGGGGCTCATCGAGGACGGCTGGTTCGAAGGGGGCACGCTGGGGATCATCGCCATCGACTCCGAGTTGAGCCAGCGGGTGTACGACGAGCAGTTCGCCCCCCGGCTGGCCGCCGCCGGGGTGGAGGTGGCCTCGTACAACACCATCGACCCCACCGACGGCACGTCGTTCAATAACGATCAGCTCCAGGCCATCATCAACTTCAAGGAAGCGGGGGTGGACAAGGTGGTGGCCATCGGCGGATCTCGGCTGGTGTCGTGGTTCATCGACACCAGCATCACCCAGAATTACGCCCCCGCCTACGCCGTGACCAGCCACGATGCCCCCGAGTTCAACGTGTTCAACTACCCGGAGATGATGCCGGGGGCCAGCGGCATCAGCGTGCTGCCCGGCTACGACGTGAACGACGACCAGTACCCGTTCCCGGCCAGCGAGGCCGAACAGGAGTGCGCCGACATCTTTGCCGGGGCCGGTTTGGAGTTCACCGAGCGGGCCAACATCCGCACCGGGCTCATGTACTGCGACGTGCTGCGCCTGCTGAAGGCCGCCACCCCGCACATGGCCGAGGTGAGCGCGCAGGGGGTCACCGACGCTCTGTGGGCCCTGGGCGACTCGTTTGAGGCTGCGTCGGTCTACGGGGTGGAGTTCACCGAGGGAAGCTACGCAGGAGGCGATCTCTACCGGCGCTTCCGGTTCGACTCCGACTGCGAGTGCATGGCGCTTACCGGCGACCCGGTGGACTTCGACGGGTAATCGGCCGCCATGGTCAAAGAGCCTGAGGGGCGACCGGGCAACCCCCGCCTCTTAGCCGCGGTTTCCTGGCAGGGGGCGGCCTTGGCCTCGCCGCTGCCGATTCTGCTCTTCCGGCGAGCAGAGATCGCTGAGCGCCTCGACCGGCTGGGGGCGCTAACCGGAGAAGCTGCGCTGTTGGGCGCAGTGGCGGTGGTGACCGCGCTGCTCGTTCCCCGGTTGCGCGACAAGCTCCCCGCCGGAATGCTGCTAATGCTCGGCGGGCTGGTGGCCGCGGTGGGGCTGGGGCTGATGGCTTGGACGATCGAGCTGACCCTGTTCACCGTCGGTGGGGTGCTGCTGGCGGTGGGCGCGGCCGCCGGTCTTGTGACCCACCGGGTTCTCTTGGCCACCGATGTCCGCCCCGCCGATCGGTTCCGCACCATGTCGTGGTATTGGGCTGCGGTGGCCACCGGCGCGTCGTGGCCGCTGCTGGTTCGCATTTTCAGCCCGGTTGGCTACGACACAATGCTGTGGATCAGCGCCGCGCTGGCGCTGGTGAGCGCGCTGTTGGTGGGCCGTCACGCCTTGGCCCACGACGAGGACCAAGAAGTCGAGGTGACCGTTGCCCGCCTGGATGTGCCCTGGGCTCGGCGGTCCTACGGGGCGGCCTTCGCGGTGGGAGCGGTGGTGATCGGCGGCGCCGACGCCGCCCAATCGCTCCTGCTGGGGGAATGGCAGCGCAGCGCGGCGCAAAATGCCGCGGTGCTGGCCGTCGGGTCGGGGGCGGCCGCACTCATCAGCCTGTTCGGCCCGTGGTATCACCGGCTGCACCGACTCGGGGGCAGCCGCCGATCAGATGCCATCGGCACCCAATTGCTGATCGCCGGCGCGCTGATATTCCTGGGCGGCCTGTCGTTCACCTACATCGGTCTGGTGGTGTGCTGGTTGTTCGCGGGCGGGGCAATCGCCATGGCCGCCGCCGGGCTGGACGCCGCGGTGTTCCCTTCTCTGGCCCCCGCGGTTCGACGAGCAGTGTCCGCCCGCCAGGTGTTCTGGGTCGGCGCGGGCGGGTTGGCTGGCGCGCTGGTCAACGCCCATGTGATCGGGGGGTGGTCGGATCAGTGGAAGATCGGATGGCTGGGCTTGCCCTTGTTGGTGGCGGGCTGGGCCATTCGTCGGTTTGCCGCCCCAGCGCGCGATTCAGAGACCGCGGTGGCGAGAGCCCAGGCCACCACCGTGCCCCGGAGGGTCTATGACGCCGACTCCCATTCGCCGCTGCTATCGGTCGAACAGGTGTCGGTGGCCTACGGATCGGTTCAGGTGCTCTTCAAAGTGGACCTCCAAGTGGAAGAGGGCGCGGTGGTCGCCTTGTTGGGCACCAACGGCGCCGGGAAGACCACGCTGTTGCGGGCCATCTCCGGCCTTGAGCCCACCATCGGCGGTCGCATCGTGTACGCCGGGCTGGATATCACCAAGACCCGTCCCACCTGGCGGGTCGGCATGGGGTTGCACCAGATCGTCGGAGGCGAGGCCGTGGTCGGCCCCCTCACCGTGGCCGACAACCTCAGCCTCTTCGGCCACGGGGTCGGCCGAACTCAGCGCGACCAGGGAATTGCTGAGGCCTACGGCCTCTTTCCCCGCTTGGCCGAGCGGTCGAGCCAGCGGGCGGCCACCCTGTCGGGCGGCGAGAAGCAGATGCTCTCGTTGGCCAAGGCCATCATCGCTCCACCCCGCCTACTGCTGATCGACGAGTTCTCGCTGGGCTTGGCCCCGACGGTGATCGCCGACCTGCTGCCGGTAGTGCGCCGCATCGCCGAGCAGGGCGCCGCGGTGCTTCTGGTGGAGCAGTCGGTGAACATCGCGCTGTCGGTTGCCGACCACGCCTATGTGATGGAGAAGGGCGAGATCGGCTATTCGGGCCCCGCGGAGGAGCTCCGTTCCCGACCCGACCTGTTGCAGGCCGCTTACCTCGAAGGCCTGGCCCAGGCTCTCCGCCACGAGGGCGGCGAAATCGGAGCGCAGTGATGGGCTCGTTCGACGTCTCCGGTCCGCTGTTGCTGCTGGGAACCATCTTCGGCTTGGGCTACGCCCTGCTGGGTATCGGGCTGGTACTGGCCTATCGATCCAGCGGCTTCATCAACTTCGCCCATGGCTCCATCGGCTTGGTGGCCGCTTCGATGATGTCAGTGGTGGTCAAGGACTACGGGGTGCCCTACTGGTTGGGCTTTGTCGGCGCGCTGATCGTGGCGGCGCTGATCGCGGCCGGGATCGAGTCGTTTGTGGTTCGAAAGCTGGCCGCCGCACCCAAGGTGCTGTCAATGGTCGCCACCCTGGGGGCGGCCGAGGCCCTGCTGCTGCTGTCGCTGTCGTTCTCCAAGGGGGGCCTGGGCGGGGGCAACTTCCCCCAGCCACCGGGATTCCCCCAATTCGACCTCACCGTCTTCGTGTCGCCGTCGGCCACCGCGCTGTTGTGCCTGTCGCCGGTGGTGGTCGGGGGGCTCTACCTGTTCCTTCAGCGGAGCCGATTCGGCCTCGCCATCCGGGGGGCGGCGGCCAACCCCGACTCGGCCACATTGGCCGGAGTGGATCCCCGGCACATGGCCATGCTGTCGTGGGCGCTGGCCGGAGGCATCGCTGCCTTCGCGGCCATGCTCATCATCCCCAACCAATCGACGGTCACTGCCGACGCCCTCGGCCCCGACTTCATCATCCGCGGCCTCGCGGTGGCGGCCCTGGCCCGATTCGCCAACCTTCCCGTCGCGCTCCTCGCCGGGCTGGGAATCGGACTGGTCGAGCAGATCCTGGCCTCTAATCCCGAGGCAACCGGCTGGTTCGAGGTGGCCCTGTTCCTGCTCATCCTGGTGGGGGTGGCCATGCAAGTGCGCGTGGGCCGAGAGCTTTCGGAGCGCTGGTCGAGCCTGTCGCCCAGCCGCCGCCTGCCCGACTCGTACCGCGACATCTGGTTGATCCGGAACCTGGGCTGGGTTGTGGGGGGCGTCGCCGCCGTGGCCGCCGCGCTGATACCCCTAGGAATCAGCAACCGCTCGGCGTTCGTGCTGTCCACCATCGTTGCCTTCGCCACCATCGGCATCTCGGTGAGCTTCCTGACCGGCCTGGCCGGCCAACTGTCGCTGGGCCAGGTTGCCTTCGCCGCCATCGGCGCGGTGGCCGGTGTTCGGGTGGCCGTCGACACCGGCAGCCTGCTGCTGGGCCTGCTGTGCGGCGGAGCGGTCGGTGCGGCGGCGTCGGCCGCAGTGGGGCTGCCCGCCCTGCGGGTGCGGGGCCTGCTGCTGGCCATCGCCACGCTGGCCTTTGCCCTGGCCACCTTCAGCTGGCTGCTCCGCCAAGACTGGGCGTTCGGCGCCGGCCTGTCGTCGCGTCCGGCCAGCGTGCTCGGAATCGAACTCACCACCTCACGGGCCTTCTACTTTGTGGCGCTGGCGGTGTTCGCCGGCGTACTGGCCGTCGCCCACGTATTGCGCCGATCCTCGTTCGGGCGCTCGCTGGTGGCGGTGCGCGACAACGAGGCCGCCGCCCGGGTGTTGCAGATCGCCCCTCGGCGCCTGCTGTTGCAGGCCTACGCCTTCGCCGGGTTCGTCGCCGGAGTGGGCGGCGTGATTCTGGCCATGAGCAACACCTTCGTCACCCGTAGCATCTTCACCCCCAGCGACAGCATCAACGTGGTCTCGCTGGCCGTCATCGGCGGCCTCTCGGAATTGACCGGTCCCCTGCTTGGGGCGGCCTATCTGATCGGCATCCGGGAGTTCTTCGACCTGGAGCTCTCGGCCTTGGCCGGGTTGAATGCCGCCTGGCTGATCTTGATCCTGGAACAGCCTCGGGGCTTCCACGGGCTGCTGGAAACCACTCGGCGCAATTTGATCGATCAGATTGCTCGACTGCGAGGTGTCGACCCGGTCGCAGCCCGAGAAGAGGAGGCCGAGCACGAGGCTGACGCAGCTTCGGTAGTGCCCGCAGAATCAGCCCCGCCCACAAGATCCGGCGGGACGGTGCTGGAAGTAAAGGGCCTCACCCGCAGCTTCGGCGACTTGGTGGCGGTGGACGACGTGTCGTTCACCGTCGCCGAAGGCGAGACGCTTGGGCTCATCGGGCCCAACGGTGCCGGCAAGACGACAGTGTTCGAGCTGGTCAGCGGATATCTGCGCCCCCACGCGGGCACGGTGTTGTTCGAGGGCGCCGATGTCACCGGACTGACCCCGGAAGCCCGCAGCCGCCGGGGTTTGGTGCGCTCCTTCCAGAACGCCCCGCTGTTTCCCACCATGACCCCCCGCGACATCGTCTTCCTGGCCAACCAGCGAGCTCACCAGCACGGCTTCGTGGTCGGCGGCTCGCGCACTGAGCGGGAACTCGAAGACCACACCTCGGACACGCTGGCCATGTTCGGCCTGAACCGGTTGGCCGATCAGCCGGTCAGCCTGCTGTCCACCGGCACCCGGCGTCTGGTGGAGTTGGCCGCCAATGTGGCCCTGCGCCCCCGCCTGCTGCTCATGGACGAGCCGTCAGCCGGCATCGCCCAGGCGGAGACCGAGGCGTTGGGGACGGTGATCGCCCAAATCCGCCAGGCCTACGGCATCACCCTGGTGGTGATCGAACACGACATGCCGCTGCTGACCTCGGTGTGCGACCGCCTCATCGCCCTAGAGGTGGGGGCGGTGATCGCCGAGGGAACCCCCGCCGAGGTGCAGGCCGATCCCGCGGTGGTGCAGAGCTATCTGGGAGGCGACCCCACTGCCATTGCCAGGAGCGGATCGATCACGCCCCCTCCACGTCAGTAAACAGATCGCGAAGGCCCGCGCCCTTCCATCCCTCGGAATTCCCAAGATTTTATGCTCCGATTCCCCGAGAAAATACCCTCGGATTTCCCAAGATTTTATGCTCCGATTCCCCGAGAAAATACCCTCGGATTTCCCAGGAACATTTCTTGCCTGGTATTATGCAATGAATTTGGAGGTGTTTGTTGCCGTTTATTCGCCGCCGAATCGAGGAGATCGCAGCCCAAAGAATGGGGGAGATACCAGTGGTGGCACTGCTGGGGCCCCGATCAGTGGGAAAATCCACCCTCCTGCGTTCGCTCGCAGCCGCTGCTGGGGCCGACATCATCGATCTCGACGATCCCGCCACCCGGACCGCCGTGGCCGATGACCCGTCCCTGTTCGCGCAGGGACCCCGGCCGGTGTTCATCGACGAGTACCAGCACGTTCCCGATCTGTTGAGCGCGATCAAAGCAGAGCTGAACCGCGACGGATCATCGGGGCAGTTCGTCATCACCGGCTCCACCCGCCATGAGGCCCTACCCGAGATGGCAGAGGCTCTCACCGGCCGGCTGTACCGCCTCTCTGTGTACCCATTCTCTCAGGGGGAGATCGAGGGCTATCGCGAAGGCCTGCTGGAGACCCTGTTCAAAGACCCCGAAAGCGCGGTCGCCACCACCTGGTCTACGACCACTCGGGAGGAATACATCCGGCGAATCGTCAGCGGCGGCCTCCCCTTGGCGCGACAGCAGACCGGCGCGGCGCGCGGCCGCTGGTTCGACAACTATGTGGAGCTCACCCTCGAGCGCGACGTTCGAGCGTTGGCCAACATCCGCCAGCGCGAGGCGCTGCCGAGGCTCTTCGGCCACCTGATGGCCCAGACCGGCCAAGTGCTCAACGTGGCCAAAGTCGCACAGGCCGCCAACATGAGCCCCAGCACCGCTGAGGGCTACACCAAACTCCTCGAAGCGGTATACCTCGTACATCGACTGCCCGCCTGGGGAACCACGCTGAGAGCGCGAGCCACGGCGCGGCCCAAACTGCATGCGGTCGACCCCGGATTGGCCGCCCACACGATGGGACTATCCGACACCAAGCTGTCGTCGCACAACCCCACTCATCGAGAGCAGTTCGGCCATCTGCTGGAGACCTTCGTAGCAGGCGAGATCATCAAGCAGGCATCGTGGATGGACGACATCGCCGCCATAGGCCACTGGCGCACCCATGACGGGGTGGACGTGGACGTGGTGGTCGAGCGACGAGACGGAACAGTGGTCGCCATCGAGGTCAAGGCCGGTGCCGTCAACAACAAGCACCTCAGCGGCTTGCGAACCCTCCGCGACGCCTTGGGGGACCGCTTCGCCGCCGGCGCCATGCTCCATATGGGCAAATACCCGTCACGGCCAACCGACCGCATCGTGACCCTGCCTGTAGACCGCCTGTGGACCTGACGGCACCCGCCGCAGGTTGGTTCAGGTGGCTTCTACGCTGGTGAAGAGGTCGCGCCGGCGGAACGAAGCGGTCATGAACCGGGCGAAGGCCTTGCGCCGGGTGAGCCACACCACCCGGGCGCCCGACTTGTCGGCGGCCAGGATGTGGTCGGCCAGCCAGGGGGTGACGGTGTGGACGTGGTCGCCCAAGATGTTGAAGATCTTCTTCGACTTCTCCCACTGCTCAGACGTGAGGTCGTAGTTCTCTGTCTGTTGGGTCAGAATGCCGAGTCCCCGGCCCTAAGCCAGGGGCTTCTGCGTCAATCGGTTTTCAGGAGGTTGGTGTAGCTGACTCGCTTCGTTGTGCAGGGCAAACCTAGCGACTCCTAGGCGGCGGGAAGTCCCTCCGCGGCTTGTTGCCGGCAATCACATCAGGATCGACACCGGGCAACGCACTGACGAATCTCATGTAAGCGGGGCCTGTTGTCACCTCCAGCATTTGTCTGTTCGTATCAAGCCCCGGTCGCAGCATGAGTGCCGCATCTTGTCGGTTGCGGGACTTTTTGAGATGCTCCAGAAGCAGCCCATGGCGAGCTGCTGAATAAGAACTGCCTGCAATGACAGCGAAATCGCTGAGCAGTCTCATGGATGTGAGCAGCATGTCGTTGTAGGCATCGTGCTCTTAGGTGTCACCCAGTTCTTCTTCAAAGTAGTGGATAGCCCACATCAACTCGACTGAGAATTTGAAAAGGACTTCGGAAGTGGCCAGCGCAAGATTGGCGACATGCTCTGATTCGGCCTGGTTGGGGGTGCTCATGGGTTGCGGTACTCCTGACAAGTCCTGGCAACTCTAACCGAGGACTTCCAAGTGGCCCCTTCGATGGAAGGACCTGCTTTGGCTACAAACGCTGACTACCGATCCGAAGGAGTCGACGTTGACGCATGGACTCCCGGGCACCAGACCGCGTCTGCTGTATTTAGACCCACTCAAGAGTTCGGGGATTCCATTCGCCTGATGTGCGGCCAGCGAGGATGGGATCGAGCATGGCTTTGACTATTTTGAGACCAGCCTGAGCCGTGGGGTAGGCGAAGTTGGGTGCTTGGCGGGCAGCGGCAGCATAGCCATCGACCCAATCAGGGGAGGGCAGCGTCACTTCGGCCGGCGGACAGAGGTTGCGATGTTGGTATTCGCTCATCAGTGCGTTGTGAAGCGCCTTGGCATTGATGCTCTGGGTTGCGGCAATGAGCACGAGGTCTACTAGATCGCGGTAGCGGGTGCTGGGAACACCATCTCCATACGTGGCAATCATGGCGGCGTGCTTGTCAGCTATGTGATCGACCACCGGATATGTGCGGTAGACGCTGGTGCGCAGCCCATCGACGTTTATGGGGCAAAGGGCGGGAACCGATTCAGGCGTGCCGGTCATGTTCGTGGCGATGACCGTGTCGACGCGAAAGCCCACGAACATGACATCACCGATGTAGGCAGTGATTTTGACTTGGATGCCGGAATTGTGTCCGGCGATCTTGTGAGCTAGCTCAATGTCGAATGTGAAGTAATCGCCCAAGTCGACCTCAGCAGCCTCGACTAGACCCTCGACGATGGCTTCAACCGATCCTTGGAAATAGAGATCGACATCCATACTGTGGCGGGCTCGGGTCGGGATCCGGGCAAGTAGTCCAGCGGCACCTTTGAGCACCCAGCTTTCCGGGTCGCTAATGAATACCCGAGCGAGAAGTCGATCGTAGGCAAATTGCCGCCTGAGTTCGGCGATCGAGTGAGGAGAACTAGCTGCGGCGTTGGCTATTTTGGCCTTGATGGCATTCTGGAATGCTGTGGCCGTCTTGTAGCGAAAGACGAGTTTAGGCTTTGAAGTTGCCGCGCCTGCTTCTGCTTGATTTGAGGAATGAGACTCCCGAGGCATTATGGCTCTCCTGACTTGTCCGCCAGTTCGAGGAGTACCCCAAGATCGTGGTGCCTGCCTAGCACGATTTGGAGTTCGTCCCGAGTAGCCAATCCGGTGGCGATGGCATCGGCAGCGAAACGCCCGAGATGGCCGCCATCATGGTTGGCTTGGGCTAAATCGGCGAGGGTTCGTGCTGGAGAGGTCACTGCGAAGCCATCCCGTACAAGCCATTCGTGATGATTGAGACCCCTGCGTCGCACTCGCACACGGACCTTGACTCGGGTCTGGATGCGCCGTGTCGAGATAAACTCTGGCAGCTCAGCGGAGAACACACCGAGACCGAGCACAGAGGCTGCTGATTCATGGGACACCCAGAGTGAGGGCTTGCGAGTGCGCTGGCGGGGTGTGAGGGCCGGGGCAAGACGCAACCAGGCAACGCGAAGTTCCTGGTGCGGGTCCACACCAGCGCCAGCTACTCGATACACCCCGTAGTCGAGCCGGTGAATGTGCCCGTAGGACACGGCTCTGGCCAGCTCATAGTTTTTGATCCCCTTCTTGGCTGCTTGGGCACTGGTGAAGTAGCCATGTTGCGCCATTGGAATCTCATCCAGGTGACGAAGAACGTTGAGATGGCTGTTGATTCGCATTTGTGCTGACAATATAGCAGCTAGGTGCTACAAATACAGCACGTTTTTCAAGAGATGCCTCCTACGTTGGGCTGGTTCAAGCCCCTTCGATGTCAGCGAAGAGGTCGCGCCGGCGGAACGAAGCCGTCATGAACCGGGCGAAGGCCTTGCGTCGGGTTAGCCACACCACCCGAGCGCCCGACTTGTCGGCGGCCAGGATGTGGTCGGCCAGCCAGGGGGTGACGGTGTGGACGTGGTCGCCCAGAATGTTGAAGATCTTCTTCGACTTCTCCCACTGCTCCGAGGTGAGGTCGTAGTCGCCGGTCAACAGGTCGGTCACCACGATGCCCGGCGACACGGTGCATATCTGCACCGGAGTGTCGGCGGTGTCCTTGCGCAGGGCCTTTTGCAGATAGCGCACCGCTCGCTTGGTGGCCCCGTAGGCCGCCATACCCGACTGGGTGGCGCCGTCGGAACCGAATCCCTCGGTGTTCCACACCTGGCCGTGGCCCTGGCCCACCATGTTGGCGATGGCCGTCTTGCTGGCCAGCAGCGCGCCGGTGAGGTTGGTGTTGACCAGGGCAGCCAGGTCGCTGTCGGGCTGCTCCCACAGCGGCTGGCGGGCGATGCTGACGCCCGCGTTGTTGATCCACACGTCAACCCCGCCGAAGGCATTGACGGTGCGGTCCCACAGCCCCTGGAGCTGTTGGGGATCGGTGATGTCACAGGCCGCGCCGCACACCTTGGATTCCCCGTAGTACTGGCCCAACTCGGCCATGACTTCCTCCACCTGGCCTGCCGACCGACCGCTAACCGCCACTTGGCATTGGCGCTTGAGGAACTCGCGGGCCAACCCGTTGCCGATCCCCCTGGTGCTCCCGGTGATGACGATGCGCTTGGTCACTTTGTGCTCCTCCTATTGCTCAACGTCGATCCCAGTGACTGACCGATGGCTGTTCGACCAACTGCTCCATATTGGCCCGACTGGGGCGACCCAGGCTGGCGGCAATGAACGCGGCGATGAGGTTGCCGAGCAGTTCTTGGACGGCTGGGTCGGCGGTCGCGGATTCGGGCTCCAGGAAGGAGCGGCCGCTAGTGGTGTCCACTGGATCGCAGATAGCGAAATGTCCGGCGCCGGACAGCTCCACCAGCCAGGAATCTCCCTGCTGCCTATGAATGGCCTCGGCAAAGGTCCGCCGGACGGGGTCGTGGGTGCCGTCGTCGGTGCGGTAGCGGTCGCGGCTGGCGGCGATGACCCCGTCGTCGGCGCCGCCCAGCAGCAGCATCGACACTTTGGCCGGAATGGGCGCGACGGCGGCCTCGCCATGCCCCAGGGCCGTGGCCACCATGGTGTGGGCGGCGTAGGCGAACACCGCCTGCAAGCCCGGCACCCAGGACGGATCGCTATTGTGCAGCGCCGTCGTGCCCCCGGCCGAATGGCCCCCCACGACGACTCGGACCAAGTCCAGGTGCCCGGCCACCGGACATTGCTCGTCGGCGGCCAATTCAGCCAGGCAGGCGAGCAGCGGTCCAAGTGCGGTGGAGGAGGGCCGGGTGCCGATGGTGTCAGGGGCCAAAGCGGCCAGGTCGAGACCGGGGGTGATGCCTCGCCCCGCCGGTCCCAGCGAACCGATGGCCGCATAGGTCACCACGCACAGTCCGTCGGCCACCAGACGATGGGCCAGCCACCGGTAGCTGTCGGGGGCCACGTTGATGCCCGGCAGCACGACGACGATCGGCCACGGGGCATCGGCGGCGTCGGCCGGGACTTGCCCGGTCAGGCGGGCCTCGTCGAGACGGCGGTCGTCACCGGGGTAGAACAGCGTTCCCAGCGCGGCATCTCCGTCGGCGCCAAAGGAGAAGTGCAGCCCTCGGACGATCATGCGGCGCTCTTTGCCGCAGCATTGTTTCGCTCAGAGGAACACGGTTTCATCAACTTCCAGCACACTCTACGATTCCCAAGGTGAGCGACACCAGAAACTACGGCCCGGCCTCGCCTCGGCCGTATCAGTGCTTTATGGGCCACTGGGAGGGGTTGTGCAAGAGCTTCACCCCCCACGGCGATTTCCTCGAATCCAGCGCCGTACACATGGACGTGTACTGGCTGGACGACAACACCTGGCACCTCCACGAGCATTTCGAGAACCTCTACGGCGTGGGCGAGACCATCTTCGACACCCCGATCCAAGTCGACGGCAAGCGGTGCTTTGCCGACAGCGACCAGCTCAGCCTCGAGGGGGCCGAGCTCACCCCGTACAACTACGTCTTCACCATCGACAGCCGGGTGAGCAACAACATCGTCTACAACAACCACTACTTCCTAGACCCCGACACCCGTCGCATCATCACCCACAAGGTGCGCGACGGCGCCACCAACCTGTTCCAGATTCAGGACTTCACCCGGGTGCAGCGGCCATGATCGTCCAGAGCGCCCCCGGAGGCGACGCCAGCGCCCCCCATTTCGTGATCGCCATGCACCAGCACACCGCCTTCGCCGGGTCGCTGGCCGCAAATTTCGGCAACGACGACTTCGCCGGGCTCGAACCGGCCGAGCCGATGCAGTTCATCGTCGACCACCACGACCAGGGCTGGGCCGACCTCGACGCCCAGGCCCCCCAGAACCCCGACACCGGCCTTCCCTACAATCTGACGGCCACGCCGCTGCCCCAGATTGTGAACACATCAGCGGGATCGCCAACGTTCAACGAGGCTCATCACCCGTTCAGCGGCATCATCTCGTCGATGCACACCTACGGCCTGTACCGGGGACGGTACGGGTTGAGCGACAAGATCTTCTTGGACATGATCCCCAACGAGCTGCGCCCCGAGGTCGACGCCATGCTGGGCAATGAGGAGAGCCGCCAGCGCCGCCTGAAGGAGCAGTTGGCCGCCGACGATCCCGACCACGCCAGCGACGACTATCTGTTCCACGCCTACAAGCAGCTCCAGTTCTTCGACACCTTCTCCCTGTACTTTCACCTGGCTCCTGAAGGAGAGCGGGGCCCCTCAGACTTCCTCAACGTGCCCCGGGCAGTGGGCGACGACGTGACCATCTCGGTAGTCGAGCGTCCTGGCGGGGAATACGGGTTGGATCCCTACCCGTTTGGCGAAGACGGGCTTGAGCTGGCCACCGAAGGCCGGTATCTCGCTCCCCAGCCTCCCGGTACCGACCTCGGCGCGGTGCTGGCCGCCACGCCAGTGGCGACACAGACGGTTCGCCTGGTCCGAATGTGAGCAAGGGGTCGTTTTCCCAAGGAGTCGGCGAGTGGATCGGCGCGGCTGAGGTCTACGACGCCGAAGGCCGCTTTGCCGGGATGGGGCGCGACACCCGATCAGTGAAGGCCGACGACCAAGCTGGTCGGGTGACGGTAGAGGTCGAGTTCGACGGGCCGTTCTCCCTGTCGGGGGTCTACACCATCGCCGACCACGGCTCGCACCGCACCTACGAAGGGCCCCTCAACATCGGCTATGCCGAGGCGATGGGCGACGGCCTGGTGGCCGCCCACAACTACTGGCCCGACCTGGGGCTGTCGCAGCGCATCTTCCTTATGGTGCTGCCCGACGGTACCCACCAGCTCTCTCTGGCCCTGCTCAGTCGGGGCGACCAGCTCCGCTGGACCGTGGTGGGGGAATACCAGCGGCAGGTGGACCCTTCCGACCCCGAGCCGCCCCCGGTGGTGCCGATGGACCCGCAGGCTTTGCGTGATGACCCCACCGCCGGCCGAGGCGAGCTGCTGTTGCTGCGTCCTGGCCGATGGTCGGGCCGACTGCACCGCCTCGACGCCGACGGCACGCCCACCGGACCGGCTGACTACACCGAAACGGTCGTTGCCCAGGACGACTCGTGGGAAGTGGAGCTTTCGGGGGCGGACTACTCCCCCGGCCTGTCGTTTACCCTGTTGTCTGACGGCTGGACGGCGTGGACCCCAAAAGGCGATCTGATGGGCAGCGGCAGCCTCAGCGGCGGCCGGGGCTTCAGCGGACATCTCCACCTCCACAGCCGAGGGCTCCGGGTGTGGCGACGCGAGGTGGTATCGCGCGATGGCTCCACCAAGGCGGTTCTCCACATCTGGTATCGGGGCGAGCAGCGCCTCGGAGCAGCCTACGGGGCATTGGCCTTCGAACCGGCATGACTGAGAAGGACCGCTTCAGCGGCGACTGGTTGATCAACGAGTACGTCTACGACCCCGACGGCACCTTCCGGGGCGAAGTGGCCCAGCGCCGGATAGTCGAGCCAGCCGCAGAGAACCGGCTGCGGGTGACCCAGCAGTGCCACCCCTCCCCCGAACTAGCCGACCACCCCATGGCCGCCTTCGCCGGCGAGTGGGTGTTCGACCTGGAGGTGGCCGGCGACCAGCGCCGATATCTCGGCCCCGATGTAGTGGGCGTCGGCACCGTGTGGCAGCCCGGCGCCCTCACCGGCCGAGGACTCTGGCCCCGCTTCGGCTACGAGTTCGAGTCCTACAGCGTCCTGGTCGCCCCCGACCGCCAGCTCACCGGCGGCTTCTTCTCCCTAGCCGGACGCTCAGTAGCCGACATCGTCGGCGTAGCCGTCCCCGAAGCCTCCGGCGTAGAACCCCGCCTCGACTTGTCAGCCCCCGCCCCCAAGCCCAACGACCACTGGCCCCTCCAGCGAACCGCCGGCCCCATGCTGGTAGCTGCCGACCGCCCCTCGCCCACACGCCGCCGCCGCCTCTGGGCCATGCGCGACCCCATCGGAGTCACCGGCATCCAGATCACCGAAGACGTGGACGATAAAGGCCGCTCGGTGTCGGTGACCGTGGGCTAAGGGTCGGCGGCGCTTAGGCGTCGGAGGTGTAGGTGAGGGGGCCGAAGACTATGTCGGTCATGCGGTCGCCGTCGTAGAGCTTCCAGGCGACGGCCAGGGTGTAGTCGCGGTCGATGATGAACTCTCGGCCTTTGACTTTGAAGGGCTCGCTGACGTGGTGCTGGGAGGTGTAGAGGGCTCGGCCGTAGGCGATGGCGTTGCCCCACAGGTCGGGGCCGTCGTAGGTGTAGCGGTTGCCGTGGGAGCGGGTGCGGATGAAGGTGTGGGAGTAGTCGAGATCCCCGGAGAGCTCCAGGGTGTGGGTGGCGCGCACCAGGTCGATGGGATCGTGGCGCCAGCGCACGTTCACGGTGCCCCGGCGCTGCTGGTCGGCCCCGAACACCTCGCACTCCCCCGTCCATTCGCCTCCGATGCGGTCGGGCACGGTGTGGGGCCAGGCGGCCATCTCCCGCTCGGCCTCGATGTGGGCGTCGATCCACGCCTTGGTATCGGGATTGGTGTCGTAGTCGTGGGCGTTCAGGTAGACACCGTTGAAGACCGAGAAGATGGTGGGACCCTCGTAGAGCAGCGACGAGTACACCTGGGTCACCCCGTCGGGGAGGATCTGGTTCATGGTGTTGAGGTCGGCCCGCCAACCCGGGGCGTAATAGTGCGAGTCAACCAATGAGCCGTAGGGGTGGCCGGCCCCGTAGAAGTCGGGGCCCTGGTAGATGCGGTCGTTGCCCCGATCATCCACGCCGAACTCGAAGTCCCTGATCTCGAACCGGTTGCGCAGCGGGCCGGTGTTCATGAAGTTGCACTGCATCCAGTAGGTGACCTTGCCGTCGGCGAACACGCTGGCCCGGCTGACCTTGTTGAATCCGGTGTGGTTGCCCTCGGCGTCGAACACCGACGGCAGGCCGTACCACTCGCCGGTGATGCGCTGCTGCCACTCGGAGGCTTGGGATTCGCTCATGGGGATCCGTTCATTGCAGGGTGGATGGGGTGCGGGCCGCGGTCTTCAGGCTGGCCTGGATGTCGGCGCTCGTCTCGGGGCCGAGCAGTTGGTCGACTCGGGCCCACACCGGGTCGACCTCTGGGTTGAAGATGGCGGCCCTGTTGCGGGCGTCGCGATCGGCCAACTGCTCGGCGGTGGCGCCGCCGGTGGCCTCGTCTGGCACACCGGCTTCCACCAATCCCAGCCAGTGGTCGCGGTAGGCCGCCACTGCGCCGAACACGGCCCGGAACCCGTCCTCGTCGGCCCGATGGGCCAGCATCCACGCCGACATGAGCTGCCATTGGCGAGGGGACAAGTGGGCGGGGGTGAGCCCTTCGATCTGCATGGTCTCGTCGTGGACTTCGGTGAGGGGGCCATAGCAATGGTCGATGTAGGCCAGGTTGGCGCCCGGGTCTAGCCGGGGGATCAGATCCAAGTGGAAGGCGTAATGGGGTCCGGCCAGCACCGAGTCCACCGTGAAGTGGGGCACCGGGCTGGCCGCCGAGGTGAAGGCGAAGCACATGTGGCTGTCGAGCCCGAAGGCCTCCACGGTCATTCCCACGTACACCAGTTCCGCTACCCCGTTACGGGCCAGCACCCGATGGGCGCCCACCGGCGATCCGTCCATGGCCGAGGCCAGCGAGGTATGAACGGTCTCCTCCAGCTCCAGTCGGTTAGCGATGGCCTCCACTGTGCCGAGGCAGAGATCTGCCGACAGGCTCATGATCGGTCCTCCCCGACAACCGGGAACACCCAGGCGTTGGCCAGCTCGGGGTCGCCGGTGCGCCCCGGCGAGGGAATCACCGCCGCGGCCCGCATGGCTTCCTCATCCGACGGAGTCTCCAGTCCCCAGCCCTTGTCGATCTGCTCTTGGCGCCAGCGGCGGTAGGCCAGTTGGATGGAGTCGGACTTCACGTGGAGCTCGGCGGACAGGTCGAACGGCAGCAGCTCCGGTCGCTGGCCCTCAACGGTGGGCTGGTCTTCCAAGAAGATCTTGATGGTGCGGTCGTAGGAGTTCTTGTCGGCCCAGCCCCCGGTGAAGAACGTGCGCAGCATGCAGAACTTGGAGACGGTGACGTGCTCGTCGCGAGGCACCGCGGCGGTGAAGATGCGGATCTCGCCCATGGGCAGCCGCACGATGAGCATCGACACGTTGGGCGGGTAGAACCCGGTGGAGGTGCTCACCGGCGGGCGGTCCTTCTTGGAGATGAACCGCCACATACCCGACGGACGGGGCGGTTCGAGCTCCACGGTGGCGGTGACCGACGCCAGGTGGCCGTTGACACGGGTTTCGTCGAGGTCGAAGTCTTGGATCTCGGGCTGTTCTTTGTTGCCGAACGAACCGGAATGCACGAAGGGGGTGTGGGCAATGTCCACCGCGTTCTCCAGCACCCGGTCGTAGTTGGCCTGCCAGGTGAACTCGCCGATGATCGCCCGGTATCCCTCGGCCCTGGCTTCGGTGTGCTCCTCAAGCCCATCCAACTCGGGCACCGGAGGCCGATCCTCGGGGGCCAGATCGCCCAGGAACACCCACACGAAGCCGTAGCGCTCGATACAGGGGTAGGTGTCGATCCGGGCCTTGCGGGGGATGGGCAGGTCCGCCCGGTTAGCTGGTATCTCCACACAGGCCCCGTCGGCTCCGTAGCGCCAGCCGTGATAGGGGCACTGCACGCAATCGCCCACCACCGTGCCGCCGGCCAGAGAGCCGCCCCGGTGCACGCACAGGTCGGACTGGGCGTTGACCGTGCCATTGGGGCTGCGCCACAGCACCAGATCGTGGCCGTGGACCCGGGCCAGCGCCGGCTGGTCGGTCACCCACTGCCCGAATTCCACGGCGTACCACTGGTTCTTGATCAACATGACGTTGTCCTCTCCAGTCGGTGTGAGTTGCCGATCAACATGCCAGCTCCCCTTCAGCCGGGTCGGGGCAAAACCCGGTCGCCGCCCCACAGGGCCCGCACCAGACGGTCGGTCATCTCCTCCCCGAAGAAGCGCACACCCATGACGTTGGCCGGGTCTCTCTCGGCGATGTTACGCCGCCGGGTCAGGTCGTCGGCAGCCAGCTGCTCCCGGCGCTCCAGCGGCACGGCGTCGGCCTCGTCCACCCACGCCAGCCACTGGTCGACCCGCCGGTGAGCCAGCTCGCTCACCTGGTTGAGCCGACCCTCGTCGTAGGTTTGTCCCGGAGTGGTGAAGCAGACGGCCACCTCGCTCAGCGCTTGGCGCACGTACAGGGCCCGGGAGGTGAACGGGGCCAGCCCCTCGTCGGCCCGCAGCTCCAAGAACTCCTCGTTGAGCGGACCCCAGTACTTGTCGAGCGAATCGGTGTCGAGCATGAGATCGGATCGGGGGTTGTAGTCGATGTAGAACCAGAGGTCGGGAAGCGTTCCCCAGGCGATGCCCAGGTGGGGCACATCGATGTGAGGACCGAGCCAGGCGGTGACGTGCATGTTGGTGAACCCCAGCGGCGGGTTGCCGATCCACGAGTGGATCAGCCAGTCCATCTCCGGGCCGGTGTAGCCGGCCAGCCGCCCGGCGGGGAACTCGGCTTCGCCCCGGTACGACTCCAAGTCCTCGGTGCTGGGATCGCGGGTCAGCTCGAAGCGGGCTTCAATCTTGGCCATGAGCTCTTCGGTGATCGACCACAGTCGGTTGAACGTGGGCGTTGCGTTCGTCGGGCCCCGTTCGTCGAAGATGTCTTGGACGCCCTTCAGCGTCTCGCGCATTGGTGCTCCGGTCTCGTCAGCGGCACACTGTTCCGGTAAGCGGAACAACGTTTCGTTAGTCTGACAGTAGGGCCAGGCCAAACCAGTGTCAACCAACCGCGAGGAGCCGAGAATTCGATGAGCCGCACCACGCTTTATGTCCCCGGAGATCGCCCCGACCGCTTTGACAAGGCGCTGGCCTCGGGGGCTGACGCCATCATCTGCGATCTCGAGGACGCGGTGGCCGAAACGGCAAAGTCCACCGCTCGGGAGGCGGTGGGCCAGTGGCTCCGGGCCAGTCCCGGGGTGCCGGCCTGGGTGCGGATCAACAATCGCCCCGACTTGGTGGACGAGGACGCCGAGTTGGTGCGGTCGCTGGTTTCCGACGGCGTGGGGTTTGCCGGGGTGGTCGTGCCCAAAGCCGATGCCGCGGCCTGCTCGGTGGACTTCGGCGGCTGCCCGGTGACCGCGCTCATCGAGTCGGCAGTGGGGGTGGCTGAGATCTACGAGATCGCCGCGGTGCCCGAAGTGGTGCGCCTGGCTTTGGGCGAGGCCGACCTGGCCGCCGACATGGGCATGCAGCCGTCGCCCGACGCCCTGGAGATGTGGCCGATCCGCACTCGGGTGGTGGTGGCGTCGGTGGGCAAGGGGCTGGAAGCGCCCTGCGGGCCGGTGTTCACCAACCTCGACGATGACGCGGGGCTGGCCGCTACCAGCGAGTCGCTTCGCCGCCACGGTTTCGGCGGCCGATCGGTGATCCACCCCAAGCAGGTGGCCGCGGTGAACGCGGCCTTCACCCCCTCCGATGACGAAATCGCCCGGGCTGAGGCGGTAGTGGCCGCCTTCGAGGAGGCAGCGGCCGAGGGTCGGGGAGTGGCGGTGCTCGACGGAGAGTTCATCGACGCGGCGGTAATGCGCTGGGCCCGGGCGGTACTCGCCCGGGTGCCGTCGGATAGCCCGGTCAACCCGTAGCCGTAGCCTGGGCCAGCGGTGCGGTAAGTGCCGCGGAGGCTCTCCACGGGCGGCCGCCCACTAGGTCGGTGTCCTTGGACACTTCTCGGTTCACTGCCCGGCCGGGGTGCAGCTTGCCGATCAGCAACTCGTCGTCGGGTTCGGCCCGCTGGCTGACTGGGGTGTTGATGGTGCCGTTGTAGGGGCTTGATCGGTTGGGGTTCCACAGCGAATCGGCTGGGGGGTCGAGAAGCGTGGTGGGCGCAAGTGGCCCTGGGGGTCCGCACGCAGCCACGCTGATCCGGTTCTCGGCGGCTCGCTCTACCAGCGCCAGATCGCATTCCCAACGGTGCTCGGGCTGCCAGCACACCGCGACCAAATGGGCTCCGGCGATGGCGGCCAGTCGGAAGGTCTCGGGGTAGCGGTGATCGTCCCCCACGATCACGGCCAAGTCGCCTAACGGCGTCGGGTACAAGCTCATCTCGGTGCCCGACCGGGTGGCGCCGGGGTGGCGGTCGCAGTGGTGGATCTGCGCTTGTTCGTGGACAACGCCATCGGCCGACAACACCTGGCCGAGATGCTGGTTGTCCCGCAGGGCAGTAGTCACCACCAGCACGCCGGGAGGGATGCTCGGTGGCGGCGGCGTCAGCTCGGGCAGCACCACCAGGGAGGCTCCGGCGCTGATCGCCTCGGCGACCAGCTCGGGAGATGACTGGGCGCTGGGAATGCATCCAGCGACCACCTCGGATTCCAGGTCGCTGACGGGATGGGAGGTTTGGGATTGGGCTAGCGGGCCGTACACCTCTGGTCGGCGCCCTCGCAGCCGATCCGGCTCAACCCGGGACAGATCCAAATCGGCCACGACCACTGCTTCTCCGGTACGGGGGGCCATAGCCAACACCGTGCCGTCGGGGGCCACGATCTGGCTCTCCCCCGCGCCATTCAATGCTTCAGGGGGCACGCCCAGTGCTTGACTGAACACCGGCACCTGTTCGGCGGGCAGCAGCGGACCGACCTTGTTGGCGGCCACCACGAACACCCCGTTCTCCACTGCCCGCACTGGGATGTGGAGCCTGGCCTCGTCGAGGGCAAACGAGTTGAGGCTATTCAACAACAGGCGGGCGCCCCGCACGGCGAACGTGCGCGGCACCTCGAAGGTCACCCCGTCCATGCACGAGTACACGCCCACCGGGCCGAATGCGGTGTTCGCCACTGGACTTACCTCTGCGCCCGCGCTCAAGTGGGCCCGTTCGTTGCCCATCAGCATCTGCTTGTCGGCCGTAGCGGCCAGCTCCCCTCGGGGATCGATCAGCACATTGGTGGCGGTTACCCGGTCGCCCTCCCGGGGCACGGTCACTGTCAACGAGGTGTAGACGCTGTGCTCGGCGGATCGCCGGGCCAGCGCTCCTAGCCAGGGGCCGTCGAGCGACACCGTCACCGAGCGGCAGTGGTCCTGGTCGTCGTACACGGAAAGGTGGTTGCAGAACTCGGGCATTACTACCAGCTCGGCCCCTTCGGCGGCGGCCGCGTCGAGCATCCGCAGACAGGTGGCCAGGTTCTCGTCGAGGTCGGTGCCGGTGGCGAACTGCACCGCAGCCACTCGAACCTGGTCCGTCACTGGCCAGTCCTTAGTTGGTGGGGCGGGCCCCGAGCTTGGTCGAGAGCCCTCGGGTGGCCTCAACCACCGCGGCGGCCGAACGGGCGATCTTGTCGCGGAACCGCTCCAGCGGGCCGCTGATGCTGATCACCGCCACCGGTTGGTGGTTGTGGTCGAGGATGGGCGCGGCCACCGAGCCAGCGTCATGCTGGCGCTCTCCCAGCGACACCGCGAAGCCCTGCTGGCGAATGCGGTCCAGCTCGGCGCGCAGCTCGTCTACCGACACGATGGTGGCCTCGGTCAAAGAGTCCAGCGGGTTCTCGGCCAGGTAGTGGTCAATCTCGCCATCGCTGAGCCAGGCCAGGAACGCTTTCGACGATGCACCGGCATGCAGCGGGAACGATCCACCGATGGGTACGGTCATCTTCACCTCGCGGGGAGGAGTGATCTGAGCCACGTAAACCCGGCGGTTGCCGTGGCGCACCGACAGGGTGGCGGTCTCGTCGGTCTCGGCGCTGAGCCGGCGCATCTCTTCCAGCGCCAAGTCTCTGATGTCGAGCTGATCGCGGTAGGCCGCGGCCAACTCCAGCACCGCGGGCCCCAGCGCGTAGCGCCGGCTCTCGGGGTCGACGATGAGCAGGCCGCGTTCGCACAGGGAGGTGAGAATCCGGTGGACCACCGCCTTAGACACCCCCAGCTCGCGGGATATCTCGGTGACGCCCAGCGTGCTCGACGACCGCGAGAACAGGAACAGCACATCCACGGCTCTCTCGATTGCCGCCACTCCCCGACCCGAACCAGACACCGAGTCCGAATTTTCTGCTGTTCCGCTCAGAGGAATGACCATACCGCGAAGCTGGTGTCTTCACCCATAATTCCCTGTTGATGGTTGCCTGAACCGGCCAAATTGGGGAACACTACAAGCAATGTTCCACTGGGAGAAACGTCGTTCCGCATGATTGGCCCTATCGCCGATCTACGGGTCATCGACGCCTCCACCGTTCTGGCCGGACCGCTGATCGGCCAGATCATGGCTGATTTCGGTGCCGACGTGATCAAGGTAGAGCACCCCCTCACTGGTGACAGCCTGCGGGGCCACGGTGCGCAGAAGGACGGCCGCGGGCTGTGGTGGAAGATGGTGGCCCGCAACAAGCGCTGCTTGGGCTTGGATTTGAGCCATCCCGAGGGCGCTGAGGTGTTCTTGGACCTTGCTTCCACCGCCGACGTGGTGATCGAGAACTTCCGGCCCGGCACCTTGGAACGCTGGGGTCTGGACTGGGATGTGCTGTCCGGCCGCAATCCGGGCCTGATCTTGTGCCGGGTCACCGGGTACGGGCAGACCGGCCCCTACGCCGATCGGCCCGCGTTCGGCACGCTGATCGAGGCGATGAGCGGTTTCGCCCACATGACCGGCGAGGCCGACCAACCCCCTACCCTGCCGCCCTTCGGCTTGGCCGACAGCGTGGCCGGTTTCAGCGGAGTGGCTGCGGTGATGATGGCAGTCCACCACCGCCAGGTCACCGGCAAGGGCCAGGTGGTGGATTTGTCGATCTTGGAAACCCTGGCCGCCGCGCTCGGCCCCCATGTGGTCACCTGGGATCAGACCGGTCACATCGCCCAGCGGTCGGGCAACCGCTCGTCCAACAACGCGCCGCGTAACACCTATCTCACCGCCGACGGCCGCTGGGTGGCGGTGTCGAGCAGCGCCGACGCCGTGGCCCGCCGAACTATGGAACTGGTGGGCCGAGGAGATCTGGTGTCCGAACCCTGGTTCGCCACCGGAGCCGGTCGAGCCGAGCACGCTGAAGAGATCGACGAGGCCCTGTCCTCATGGATCGGCGAACGGACGCTGGCCGACGTTGTAGAGGCGTTCGCCGCCGCAGAAGTTGCCGTGGCGCCGGTCTACGACGTGGCCCAATATGCCAGCGACCCCCAAGTGCAGGCTCGGGAGGCGATCACCGCGGTAGACGACCCCGACCTGGGTCCGGTTCGCATGCAGAACGTGCTCTTCGGACTTTCAGCCACGCCGGGGACCATCCGGCACACCGGTCGTGATCTGGGGGCGGATACCGACGAGGTGCTGAAAGAGGTTGGACTGAGCGTTGAGCAAATCGAGGATTTGCGAGCCAAGCAGGTGGTGGCATGAGCAGCTCGAGCCAAAGCGTGAGCACGGCGGGGCTGATCGACTTGGTGGCCCAAGCTGTGGTGTACGACTTGGGCCGAACGCTGCGAAATGGCGTGGCCCAATCACCCAACCATCCCCAGTTTCACCACTGCCTGGATCGAGCCCACGGCGACCGGGTGCGGGCCGACGGTGGTTCGGCCGCCGCCGATCTGCTCACCACCGGCTGCCATGTCGGCACCCACGTTGATGCCCTGGCCCACGTCAGCCACCAAGGCCAGCTCTACGGAGGAGTCGACGCCGCCGAGGCCCAAGCGGGCGGCAGTTTCGCCGTGCTGGGAATCCACGAGCTTCCGCCGTTTGTGGGCCGAGGTGTGCTGTTGGACGTTCCCGGGCTGCTGGGAGTGGAGATATGCGAGGGTGGCCACGAAATCACCGTCGCCGAATTGGAGAGCGCCGTCGCCCGCCAAGGAACGCCGATCCAACCTGGCGATGCCGTGCTGGTGCGCAGCGGATGGGGGGCGCACTTCGACGATCCCGAGCGCTATCTGGGCACTGACACCGGCGTGCCCGGGGTAGGGGAAGCCGGAGCTCGGTGGCTGGCCGACCAGGGCGCTGCGCTGGCTGGCGCCGACACACTGGCCTTCGAGTGCCTGCCCGCCGGACAGGGCCACGCTCTGCTGCCCGCCCACCGGGTGCTGCTGGTAGAAGAGGGCATCAACATCATCGAGGCGCTGGACCTTGACCGCTTGGCTGCCGACGAGGTGTACGAGTTCGTGTTCGTGCTGTCCCACCTGAACATCTACGGCGCAACTGGCGCTCCGGTCCGACCGCTGGCCCTAGCATGACCCCGGTCCTTTCGCAGCTCAGCACCATGGCCAGCGGTCCGGTGCCCGAGGCGGTGCGAGCTGGCATCCCCTCTCGCATCATCGACATCGTGGGGATCGCGGTGCGGGCCAGCGTGCTGGACACTTCCCGCGCTGTCGTGGGTTTCGCCGCCGACCAGGGTTCCGCCCCTAAAGCCACTCCCATTGGCGGCGGTCGGGCCACCTCCGCGGCCGAAGCGGCGTTTGTGAACGGCGTGCTGGCCCACTCGCTGGACTACGACGACACCCATCTGCCTTCGATCCTGCACCCCAGCGCATCGGTGGTGCCCGCCTCACTGGCTGTGGCTGAATGGCAGGGAGTTTCCGGCGCGGCGCTTATCGATGCAGTAGCGGCGGGCTTGGAAGTCACGGTGCGGTTGGGCATGGGCGGATACGACGGCCAGGCCCGCCAGTCGGTGTATTTCGAGCGGGGCCAGCACGCCACCTCGATCTGCGGCGCGGTGGGGTCGGCGGCGGCGGCCGCCCGTCTGCTCGGGGCCGACGCCCAGGGAATCGCCCATGCCATGGGCATCGCGTGCAGCATGGCCAGCGGGATCATCGAGGCCAACCGAGCCGGGGGAACCGTCAAGCGGCTGCATTGCGGCTGGGCCGCCCGAGCCGGGATCACTGCGGCTCAGCTCGCGGCCCGAGGCATCACCGGCCCTCCGACGGCGGTGGAGGGCCGATTCGGGCTGTTCCAGGCTTTTCTCGGCGACCAGGCCGACTGCGGTGCGGTCACCGCCGATTTGGGAGAGCGCTGGGAGGCCGACCGCATCTTCTACAAGCCCTATCCCGCCAACCACTTCACCCACACCGGCATCGACGCCGCCATCGTCTTGCGGTGCAAGGGTTTAGACCCCGACGACATTGCCACCGCCACCCTGGAGGTGGCCCCGCCCACTGTTCGCACCATCGGAGAGCCCATCGAGACCAAGCGGGAACCGGAAACCGGGTACCAAGCCCAGTTCAGCGGTCCCTACACCGTTGCCGCCGGGTTCTTGGGCGGAGGTGGCCTGGGCGTCGGTTTGGCCGACTTCACCGATGAGCTGGCCTGCGACCCGGACCGGCGAAAGCTGATGGCCCGCATTGAAGTAGTGGGCGACCCCCGAATGATGGCCATCTACCCCGACCAGCTTCCCGCCCGGCTGACCGTGACCACTATCTCAGGCCACACCCTGACCGAAGAGGTGCTGGCCAACCGGGGCGGTCCCGACCGGCCCCTGTCGGCCACCGAGTTGGCGGCCAAGTACGCCGACAACACTGCGGGTTTGGTGGCCGACGATGTCGCCAGCCGAATCTACGATGCCTTATCCGGCTTGGCCGCGGCACCGTCGGTCACCGGATTGCTGGCACCACTTCTCGACCCCATAGGAAGCAGCCATGACTGACACCGTGATCACCGGTGCCAAAGTGGTTCGGCCCGACACGGGCACGGTTGACGAGGTGGACATCGCCATCACCGACGGAAAGATCAGCGATTTGGCCGTCGGCCTGGCCGCTTCCGCTGAACCCACCACGGTATTCGACGCCACCGGCCTCATCGCCTTCCCCGGATCGGTGGACGCCCACACCCACATGGGCATCTACAACCCGTTGGACCAAGATGCCACCAGCGAGAGCCGGGCCGCCGCCCAAGGCGGCACCACCACGGTGCTCAACTACATGCGAACCGGCCAGTACTACCTCAACCGAGGCGGCCCCTACGCCGAGTTCTTCCCCGAGGTACTGCGCCTCATCGACGGTCGCAGCTATGTGGACTACGCCTTCCATCTCGCCCCCATGCAGGCCTCTCACATCGACGAGATACCCATGCTGGCCACCGAATTCGGGGTCACCTCGTTCAAGATCTTCATGTTCTACGGCGGCCACGGCTTGCACGGCGCGAGCGACGACCAGGCCAGCTTCTTGATGACCCCGCCCGACGAGCGCTACGACTACGCCCACTTCGAGTTCATCATGCGGGGCATCGCCGAGGCCCGCCAGGCCCATCCCGAACTGGCCGATGTGCTCTCACTCTCCATGCACTGCGAGTCGGCGGAGATCATGACCGCCTACACCAAGCTGGTCGAGGCCGAGGGCAGCTTGGCTGGTTTGGCCGCCTATTCGGCGTCCCGTCCTCCCCACTCCGAGGGGCTGGCTGTGACCGTGGCGTCGTATCTGGCCCACGAGACCGAGGTGGCCAACATCAACCTGCTGCACCTGTCGTCGGCCAAGGCCATGGACGCCGCGCTGCGCATGAGCCGGTGCTTCGAGAACGTGGACTTTCGCCGGGAGGTCACCATCGGGCATCTGCTGGTGGACATCGAGACCTCAGGCGACCCGTGGGGCAAGGTCAACCCGCCCATCCGACCCCGGTCCGACGTGGAGGCGCTGTGGGAGCACGTGCTGGCCGGCGAAGTCGACTGGGTGGTGAGCGACCACGCCTGCTGCCGGGCCGAGGCCAAGGTCTCCGCCGAGAATCCCGATGACATCTGGCTGGCCAAGAGCGGTTTCGGGGGCACCGAGTATCTGCTGAACGGGCTGTATTCCGAAGGCACCAAGCGGGGCTTGGGACTGCCCGACATGGCCCGGCTGCTGTCGTGGAACCCGGCGCGGCGCTACGGCCTGGGCACCAAGGGCACCATCGGAGTCGGCTACGACGCCGACATCGCCTTGCTCGATCCGGGGGTCAGCCATGTGGTGCGAGCCGCCGAGTCGGAGTCCAGCCAGGGCTACACCCCGTTCGAGGGCCAAGAGCTCACCGGCAGGGTCAGTCACGTCTGGATGAGGGGCCAGCGCATCCTGTCCGACGGGCAAGTGGTGGGCAGCCCTCTCGGGCAATACCAGAAGAGGCCGACATGATCGCCCCCCGCGCTGGCCTCAGGAGATCACTTCGGAGTGGGAAATCCCCCGGCCTTGGCCACCAGGCTGGGCACCCCATGGCCGAGCTGGGTTTCCAGCCAAGTGCTGGTTTCAATGAGCGCATCCAGGTCGAGCCCGGTGTCGTAGCCCATCTCATGCACCAGGTACACCACGTCCTCGGTGGCCACATTGCCGGTGGCCTTGGGAGCGAAGGGGCAGCCACCGACCCCTCCGACACTGGAGTCGAACACCCGCACGCCGGTGTCGATTGCCGCCGCGATGTTGGCCAGCGCGGTGTTGCGGGTGTTGTGGAAGTGCCCTCGCAGCGCAATGCCGGGCGCCCGCTCTCGGGCCCCGGCAAACAATTCGGCCACCCGAGTGGGAACCCCGGCTCCGATGGTGTCGGCCAGGGCCAGTTCGTCGGGCTGGGTCTCGGCCAGCTCACCCACGATGTCGAACACGCTCTCGGCGTCCACCCGCCCTTCATAGGGGCATCCGCACACGGCCGAGACGGTTACCGCGGTCTTGACGCCGGAGGCCCGGGCGGCATCGCTGATGTCGCGCCACCGCTGCACCGACTCGGCCACCGTGGCCCGCTGGTTGGCCTGGGAGAACGCCTCTGTGGCCACCACCACCCCGCACACCTCGTCGACCCCAGCCTCTATGGCTCGCTCAACCCCTCTTTGGTTGAGAGCGAGCGCGCTGTAGCTCACTTCGGCCGACCGGGGAACGCCAGCCATGACCGCGTCCCCATCGGCCATCTTGGGCACCGCTTTGGGGCTGACGAAGCTGGTGGCCTCGATGCGGGTATGGCCCGCGGCCACCAGCCGCTCGATGAGCTCGACTTTTTGGGCGGTGCTGAGGTCGGCGGGGTCGGCCTGCAAGCCGTCCCGGGGGGCCACTTCGACGATTTGAATGCGCTCGCTCACAGCAAGTCTGAGCATAACCAGGGAGGACGAACATGACCGGGGCTCTCACCGATATCCGGGTCATCGAAATGGGCACGCTGCTGGCCGGGCCGTTCTGCGGCCAGCAGCTAGCTGACCACGGTGCTGAGGTGATCAAGGTAGAGCCGCCTGGCACCGGCGACCCCATGCGGGTGTGGGGCCAGGAGAAGGCCGACGGCAAGTCGCTGTGGTGGCCGGTGGTGGGTCGGGGGAAGAAGTCGGTCACCATCAATCTGCGGGAGGCCGCCGGCCAGGATCTTGTGCGCCAACTGGCGGCCAATGCCGATGTGCTGGTGGAGAACTTCCGCCCCGGCACGCTGGAGAAGTGGGGCCTGTCGCCTGCGGAGCTCCACGCCGTCAACCCCCGGCTGATCATCACCCGGGTTTCGGGGTACGGCCAGAGTGGGCCGTATACGTCCCAGCCCGGCTTCGGCGCCATTGGCGAGGCCATAGGCGGCATCCGCTACACCACCGGAGATCCGGAGAAGATGCCCAGCCGCACCGGCATCAGCATCGGCGACACCCTCACCGCCATGTTCGCCACCATTGGAACCCTCAACGCCCTCCACGCCCGCCACAGCACCGGCAAAGGGCAGGTGGTCGATGCCGCGCTGTACGAGTCGGTGCTCGCGGTGATGGAGTCGCTGCTCACCGAGTACCACGTGGCCGGGTTCATTCGCGAGCGCACCGGTTCGATGATTCCCAACATCGCGCCGGCCAACGTCTACCCCACCCGCGACGGCAAGATGCACCTGATCTCCGGCAACCAGGACACTGTGTGGCGGCGGCTGGCCGAGGCGATGGGCCGCCCCGAGCTGGGCGAGGATCCCCGCTACGCCACCCACCTCGCCCGGGGTGACAACCAGATTGAGCTCGATGAGCTAATCGCCGAGTGGACAGCCACCGTCGACGCCGAGGATCTGCACCGGCTGCTGAACGAGCACAGCGTGCCCAACGGCCAGATGTACCGTGCCCCCGAGATGC
Source organism: Candidatus Poriferisocius sp. (assembly GCF_965204015.1). Classification (GTDB taxonomy): domain Bacteria; phylum Actinomycetota; class Acidimicrobiia; order Acidimicrobiales; family Bin134; genus Poriferisocius. The sequence goes on from NZ_OZ241965.1 coordinate 1,873,099, forward strand.
TGGCCGATGAGCACTTCGCCGCCCGCCAGGCCATTGCCTGGGTCAACAGCCCCGACTTCGGCTCGATCCCCATGCAAAACGTGGTGCCCAAGCTGTCGGACACCCCCGGAGAGATCGAGTGGTCGGGCCCGACGCTGGGCGAGCACAACGAAGAGGTGTTCGGCGGCATCCTCGGACTAGACGACGATGCGGTCGACCAGCTCCGGGCCGACGGTGTCATCGGATGAAGGGTGAGCGCCAATGACCGATGACGGATTGGCCGAGGACTACCGCCAGGCCGGGTTCAGCAACCGATTGGGTTTCGGCGATCACCCCGCGCTGGTGGTGGTGGACTTCTGCCAGGCCTATCTAGACCCCGATTCGCCGCTCTATGCCGGAGTGGAAGACGCCCGCGAGTCGTGCATTCGACTACTGGCCGCGGCCCGCAGTGCCCAGATTCCCGTGCTGCACACCAGGGTGGAGTTCCAGCCCGGCGGTGCTGACGGCGGGATCTTCTTCCGCAAAGTCACCGCGCTGGAGTGCTTCGTTCGGGGCAACCCACTAGCCGAGTACGGCGACGGGTTGGAACCAGCCGACGACGAAGTGGTGGTGGTCAAGCAGTACGCCTCGGGATTCTTCGGCACGTCGCTGGCCTCCACGCTCACCTCCCTGGGCGTCGACACGCTGATCATCACCGGCGTGTCTACCAGCGGCTGCGTCCGAGCCACCGCCCTCGACGCCTGCCAGCACGGGTTCGTCCCCATCGTGGTGCGCGACGCCTGCGGCGACCGAGACCAGCGCGTCCACGAGGCCAACCTGTTCGACCTCGACGCCAAATACGCCGACGTTGTGTCCGAACAGGAGGTGCTCGACTTCCTGGCTGCTCGGAAATGAGTGCTGTAGCGGAGATCTTGGAGAGCGGTGTCGGAGCGAACGGTGCTGATCGCTAAGCGGGGTTGACCAGGCGGCCCACGAACAGGATTGCGCCGGTTGGTTGGTGGACGATGGCCCATAGGAAGGGGCGGTCGGCGACGACAGTGAGGTCGGGTTCGGGGGGCAGCGATGTCGGGAAGGCGGTGGCGGTAGCGGCGGCCGCTTCGGTGCCCTTCTCGTCGACGATCACCTTGGCGCCGTGCAGCGCGGCGGACATGAAGATGCCGGGGGCAATCCCCTCGAAGCCTGCGCCGGGACAGAACCCCAGCGGGCAAAGCCACTCGAACAGGTCGGCGGGCGGCAGGGTCTGCTCCCACTTGGGCATTGTGATGCTCACCGAGCCCACTAGAGCGGCGCGGCCCAGCCCGATCAAAGTCCCCGGGTCAAGCGACTCTTCGACCGCGGCCAAGCCGTCGATCTCGTGGGGGACGATGAGCCACATGGCCAGTTCTTGGCCCATGTAGGGCAACTCCACGGCGTCGGCGCCTTCCATCTGGACGAATCGACGGGGAAGAGGCACCCGGTCGTGCATGAAGGGCACCGTCACCGTTTGGCCGCCACTGGTGGTAAACGGGCGCTCGCTGGTGAACTCGGTGAGGAACGGCATAAGCCAGTCGGCCTTCAGGTACACCGTATTCACCATCACCAGCTCTTGATTCTGGACAACGCCCGGATCAACGATCATGGGGATGAGACCGCGGGTGCGGTCTGATACCCAGCCGTTGATGATGTCGGCCGCTTCGGCGCCGTTGGCGGTGTCGACAGGCTGGAGGTCGGCGCCGTAGTGGGCGGTGGCGATGTTCAGGAATTCGCGCCGAGGTGAAAACTGGTGGTCGGGAAAGAGTCGGTTGGCCACTTCCAAGATGGTGGGCTCCGCCGAGGCTTTGGCCAGACTGAGATCGACGGCGTTGGCTGCTCGGTGCGTGCCCTCCTCAGGGAATCCGAAGATACTGTCAAGCGCCGCGGCGGAGTCCGGTGATGCTCCCGCCCGGCTCAGGCTGAAGGCCACCCCGATGCTGATCGGGCTGGAAACCGAATTCCCCACCAAGTGCCGGTGGAAACCCCACCCGGCGGCGTTGACTCCCCCAACCCAGCTGGCGGCTGGGGCATCGGGATCGGCGGGCAGCCGATCGGACACCAATTCCACCTCTGGAGTAGCTGTGGGTACCGGGGTCGGCACCGGCGTGGGTGTCGGCGTCGGAACCGGGGTCGGCACTGGCGTGGGTGTCGGCGTCGGAACCGGGGTCGGTGCCGGAGTGGGTGCCGGGGTCGGCACTGGCGTCGGAACCGAAGTCGGTGCCGGGGTCGGCACCGGCGTGGGAACCGAAGTCGGTGCCGGGGTCGGCACCGGCGTGGGAACCGAAGTCGGTGCCGGGGTCGATACCGGCGTGGGAACCGATGTCGGCGATGGCGTCGGCACTGGAGTACGAGTGGAATCGGGTGTTGGCGAGGGCGTCGATAGCGAGGTCGACGCCGCGGTTGGAACGGTCGTGGCCACAGGAGTCGGCGAATCCTCGGAGCCGCACGCCACAGCAATGCAGCACAGCAACACCAGTAGCCCGATCACCTTCGTCATGCCATTTGGACGTCCCACTCCAACCCCCCGGTTCCCGCTTCTTCTAGGGAATCAGCACAACCTTGCCGAGCTTTCCGGGGACGGCGAAGTACTCGTAGGCCGCAGTGGCTTCGGTCAGCGGGAAGGCCCGGGCAATGGGCACCTTGACCCGACCCGATTCGACGAGAGGGAGCACGTGGTGCTCCACCCGCCGGGCAACGGCGGCGCGCTGCTCCAGGGAGCGGGGCCGGAGTGTAGAGGCGAACATCCGGATCCGCTTGACCATGAGCAGCGCCAGGTTCAGCGTGACCTCCGACCCTGCGCCCACGCCGATCACCACAATGCGCCCTTCGGTGGCCATGGCTTTCAGGTTGGCGGGCCAGTTGGGAGCGCCTACCAACTCGAGAATCACGTCGAACGGACCGGCATCAATGAAGTCCGCCGGATCGATGGCGTGTGCCCCCAGTCCGGCCACCGCGCCGCGAGAGTCGGGGTTGCGCACGGTCGCGGTCACCTGAGCGCCTGCGGCCGCGGCCAGCTGCACCGCGGCCACTCCCACCCCTCCGGCCGCACCATGGATGCACACCCGCTCGCCCATGGCCAGATCGGCCTGGGTGAACAGGGCATCGTGGGCGGTGGCGAACACCTCGGGGAATCCCCCGGCGCTCTCCCAGCCCAGCGCCTTGGGCACCGGAATGGCCAACGGTTCGTCTACCACGCACCGCTCGGCCTGCCCGCCCCCCTGGACAACCGCCATGACCGGGTCACCCACCGAAAACCGAAGGCAGCCCACACCGGCGGCCACCACCTCGCCGGCCATCTCCAACCCGCCGGTGGCCGGCACACCCGGCGGCGGCGAGTAACCCCCCTTGGCCTGGGCTAGGTCGGCCCCGTTCAGTCCTGCGGCCCGCACCGCCACCAGAAGCTGACGATGGCCCGGCTCCGGGTCGTCCACCTCACCGATCGTCGCCTGGCCATCTTCGAATACCACCGCTCTCATCAGCCCTGCAATGTAGTGGTCAAAACGGCCCATGGCGGGGGTGTCGTTGCGACATCCATGTCGTAGGCTTCGGGCATGGCCACGCTGACTCAAGCCACGTTCACCCGCATGGACGAGTCCACCGCTGAGGACTGGGCGGCAACCGCCTCGGCCCACCACTTCCTGGAGCAGGGATTGGCCGACCGGATACTGCGGGAGCTTCAAGATCTGGCCTCCGGGCCCCAGGGATTCGCCGTCGACCGGTTGACCCACAGCATCCAGACCGCTCATCGGGCCGAACGGGCCGGCCGCGATGACGAGTATCTGGTATGCGCGCTAGTCCACGACATCGGCGACCTGCTCAATCCCTACAACCATCCCGATCTGGCCGCCGCCATCCTCAAGCCGTTCGTGTCGGAGGCCAATCACTGGATGGTTCAGATGCACGGCGTCTTCCAGGGCTACTACTTCTGGCACCACGTGGGCCTCGATCGCAACAGCCGCGATGCCTACGCCGACCACCCTCACTACGACCGCTGCGCCGAGTTCTGCGCCGAGTACGACATGCCTGCCTTCGATCCGTCTTACCCCACGCCGCCCCTGGAGCACTACGAGCCGTTGGTGCGCAGCTTCTTCGCCCCCCGAGCATGACGAAGGCGGGCGAAGCCGTTTCCGAGTGGCCTCGCTGACGTGATCCTCTCCGACGTATCTATCCGCAAGGAGTTGGAGGCGGGCCGCATCGAGATCGAGCCGCTGGCCGACGGCGCCATCCAGCCTTCTTCGGTCGACCTGCGCATCGACCGGCATTTCCGGGTGTTCCGCAACCACACCGAGGGTCTGATCGACGTCAAGCGCAACATGGACGCCCTCACCGAGCCGGTGGAGATCGAGTCCGACGGGGTGTTCATCCTCCATCCCGGCGAGTTCGTGCTGGGTTCCACCCTGGAGCGAGTGCGGATTCCCGACGACCTGGTGGCCCGGCTGGAGGGCAAGTCGTCGCTGGGCCGCCTTGGGCTGTTGATCCACTCCACCGCCGGATTCGTGGATGCCGGGTGGAATGGCCGCCTCACCTTAGAACTGTCCAACGTGGCCACCCTGCCTATCACCCTGTACGCCGGAATGAAGATCGGCCAGATCTCCTTCATCCGCATGACCACCCCCGCCGAGAACCCCTACGGCTCCACCGAGGCCGGCTCCAAGTACCAAGACCAAGCCGGCCCCATCCCCTCCCGCTACTGGAAGAACTGGTAGTGGGGAGCGACAGACATAGCTAAGCAGTGTCTGAAACCGCTCTTTCGACGTCGCTGACGCCGAACTCACGTTCTGGGCTATTGGCCGAGCTGGGGGGCGAGCGGTTTGATCTGGTGATAATTGGTGGGGGGATCACCGGGGCGGGGGTGGCGCGGGATGCGGCCCGACGTGGGCTGCGGGTGGCGCTGGTGGAGGCCAGCGATTTTGCCGCGGGAACCTCGTCCCGCTCCTCCAAGCTGATCCACGGCGGATTGCGCTATCTGGCCATGGGGGAGGTCGGGCTGGTGCGGGAGACGGCGCGGGAGCGCCAGGCCGTACATCAGATGGCACCGCATCTGGCCGAGCCGTGCTGGATGGTGGTGCCGGCTCGCAGCCGGGCCAGCCTGATGAAGATCCGGGCCGGAATCGGCGCCTACGAGAAGCTCGGCGCCGTGACCGACGCCGACCGGCACCTCAGCTGGGATCGGGACGCTCTTGGCGAGCGAGAGCCCTGCCTCCGGCGGGACGAGTATCCGTGGGTATGCGCCTACCGGGAGTACATGACCGATGACGCCCGCCTCGTTCTGGCCGTGCTGCGCGATGCGGTGGGCGCTGGTGCCCAGGTGGCGAGCAGGCTGCCGGTAGTGGACGTGATCTGGGAAGGGGATCGGATCGACGGGGTGGTGACCGAATGCGGGGTGAGCGGCAACCGGGTGGAGATCCGCTCTGATGCGGTGGTCAACGCCACCGGACCTTGGGTGGAGCGCCTAGCCAACCTGGAGGAGAAGAGCGCTGCCGACCGCCTCCACCCCTCCAAGGGAATACACATCGTGGTGGACGCCGTCCGGCTCCCTGTGCGGAACCTCGTGATCATGGAAACCCATGACAAGCGCAGCATCTTCGTGCTGCCCCGAGGCGACTCTGTGGCCATCGGCACCACCGACACCAGCTATCACGGGAGCCAGCTTCTTTGGCCCGAGATCAAGCAAACCGACGTGGAGTACCTGCTTCACCCGCTCAAGCGCTACTTCGATGTCGAGCCTCTAGGCCTCGACGACGTGGTGGCGGCCTGGTCGGGGGTACGCCCGCTGGTAGCCCAAGAGGGCAAGGAGGCCACCGAGATCTCCCGCAAGGAGGAGGTGTGGGTGGGAACTGGGGGGATGATCACCGTCGCGGGCGGCAAGCTCACCGGCTTTCGCACCATGGCGATGACGGTGCTCGATTTCGTGGCTGAGCGGTTGGGCCGATCACTGGCACCGGGGCCGGGCCCCGACCCGATCCCCGGCGGTAATTTCTCGTCGAGCCTCGACCACCACGCGGCATCGGTGGCCGCCACCGGAGTCGATCGCCCGCTGGCCGACCGCTTGGTGCGGCTCTACGGCGACGAAACCGGCCCAGTGCTGGCCCGGGGCGACGAACCGCTGGTTCCCGGCGGCCGGGTGGTGGCCGGCGAAGTGAGCTGGGCTGTGGAGGTGGACGGTGCTCTGACCCTCGAAGACTTCATCTATCGCCGCACTCGGGCCGCCTGGTACACGCCCGCCGAGCGTGTGGCCCTGCTCGCCCCGGCGGCAACTCGGATGGCCGATCTGCTGGGATGGGACGAGGCCCGCACCGCCGCTGAGATCGAATCGGTTCAAGCCCGCTACGCCAGCGAGCTCCAATTTCAGGACAACACCGGATGACGCTTCTCGACGAACTCGCCGGCCTGCTGGGCGACGAGCTCCTTCTCGACGACGACGCCCGTCGACGCCGGGCCCGCGATACCTGGCCCCGCTCCGAGTTAGACCAGTGGCAAGGCCGGCTGGCGCTGCCTGCGGCGGTGGCGATGCCCTCGACAGCCCAACTGGTGGCCGAGACAGTGCGGATATGCCGGGCCTACGGGGTGCCGATGATTCCCCGGGGCGCCGGGTCGGGCTGCGTCGGCGGTGTCTTGGCGTCTTCCGACTCGGTGGTGATTAGCACCGAGCGCTTGAGCGGGCTGCGGTGGCTCGACTCGGTGGACGGTTTGGCGGCGTTCGGGGCGGGCACCATGGGCATCGACGCCGAGAACCGGGTGCGAGGAGACGGCTTCACCATCGGGCATTGGCCTCAATCGATCGAGGTGTCCTCAGTGGGCGGATGGGTGGCCACCCGTGCCTCAGGCCAGTACTCCACCGCCTACGGAAATATCGAGGACATCGTGTATTCGGTGGAGGCCGTGCTGCCCGACGGGTCGCTCTTTCGATCGCGGCCCACTCCCCGGGCATCGGCCGGGCCCGATCTGCGCCAGCTGCTGCTGGGCAGCGAGGGCACGCTCGGAGTCATCACCGAAGTGACATTCTCGTTGCGCCCGCTTCCCGAGCCGGGGGTGCGCCAGGCGTTCCACTTCAAGGACATGAGCGCGGGAATCGACGCGGTGCGAAGCGTGATCGTGCCCGGCTGGCGGCCCCCGGTGGTGCGCTTGTACGACGCTGGTGAGACGCGCCGCCACTTCCGCGACCATGTGCCCAAAGGCCGCTGCGTGGCAATCTTTCTGCACGAGGGACCGCCCGGTCACGCGGAGTTGGAGGCCGCCGCGGTAGCCGAGCTATGCCGGACGGGGGGAGGCGAGCCAGCCGACCCCGGTGCGGTGGACCACTGGTTCGAGCACCGCAACACCGTGCCCACCTGGACCGAGCTCTTCGAGCAGGGCCTGGTGGCCGACACCATCGAGGTGGCCACAGGCTGGCACCACCTGGCCCGGCTCTACACCGCGGTCATCGAGGCCATCAGCGCGGTGCCCACCGTGATCGCGGCCACGGCCCACACCTCGCACGCCTACCAGTCCGGGGCCAACCTCTACTTCACCTTCGCCGCCCAGCCGTCTGATCCCGACGAGTACCAGTCGGTCTACGACGCCTGCTGGACCGCGGCCATGGGCGCGGCCACAGACAGCGGCGCCGGCATCGCCCACCACCACGGCATCGGCCGAGTCCGCCGCCCCTGGATGGCCGACGAGCACGGCAACGCCGGCATCGGCATCCTGCGAGCCGTCAAAGCCGCTATCGACCCCCAGAACCTAATGAACCCCGGCGTCTTGATCCCCGACTGACCGCCGGCCGCCTATGGGGCCCGCAGCATGGCAACCCCCATGCACCGCCCCGCTCGACCGGATTGGCCGCGGTGGGAGAAGAAGCGCCGGGCGTCCAGCGTGTCCATTCGACAGTCTTCAATATTCTTGAGCCACACACCGGCATCCAGCAGCTGTTGTTTGACCATGAACGGGATGTCCAGATGCGGCTTGTCTCCCACGTCGTAGAGAACCGCCGGTTGCTGATGGAACTCCCCCTCGGCCTGCATGGCCTCGTTCATTGAGACCTCTAGGGAAAGCGGCTGAAGGCAGGGCCCGATGCCAGCCTGGATATCCCGTGGTCGACTGCCGAACTCCCGAGCCATGGTCTCCACTGCCTTCTGGGCGATGCGTCCAATTGCCCCGCGCCATCCCACGTGCACGACGCCGATGGCCGGCTGTGCCGGGTCGTAGAGCATCACCGGCGCGCAGTCGGCCACCAGGACGGCCATCGGGAGATTCGGCGTGCTGGTTACCAGCGCATCGCAGGCGGCTATCCCTAAATCGGCCGAATCGGCCCCCCTACCCCTGTCCTGCTCGCCGACGACTTTGACCCGAACCCCGTGCACCTGACGGGGCACCACCAGGTGCCGGAAATCGAAGCCGAGGCCGTCGCCCGCGACCTTGCGGTTGGCGACAACGCGCGCCGGATCATCCCCCACCTCATAGCTAAGGTTGAGGCTGCCCAACTCCCCCCTGCTCACGCCACCCTCACGGCCCGTGACCGCAGCTAGCGCCTGATCACTGTCGAAGCTAAACCGGATTGCATCCATTCGCGTTCCTCACGACGAACCAGTCAAAATCGTACGGGAAGTGGTGTTCCAACAGGAGTAGATCATGTACGAATCTCCAGTGTGGTCCTCGCCGGTTCTGCGGTCGGTACGCGGGGTGGTCGAGCGCTCCCGGCACGTTCGCACATCGGTTGAGGCCATCGAGCAAGTGGCTTCGTGGATGGCCTACGAGGAGTTCGCTTTTCCGTCTGGCGCGGTCGATGAGGCAGTCAGCGACCGGACCGACCCGGCAGAGATCATCGACGTCTCGTTCTTCTATGCGGTCATGAACTTCGCCTTCACCGACTTCGACTCCGGGATGAAGTTCGCCGCCGACTATGGGGGTCGCACTTGGTCGGATAGCGAGGGCATGTTCGCCTGCGTTGCCCGGGCGTTGGACGATGGCGTGCCGCTGACCGACGGCGCCTACCTGGCCGAGATCAGCCGAGCCGAACTGGGCCGAGTGTTCACCGGGAACATCGAGCTCCCCATGCTCGATGAGCGGGTCGAAATCCTCAACGCGGCGGGCCAAGTTCTGGCCGAGCGCTATGGCGGCAGCGCCCACCGGTTCGTGGCCGACTGCGCGCCCGCCATGTACGCCGCGGGCAACGGTCTGATGGAGCGGCTCGTGGCCGAGTTCCCCCGGTTCAACGATGTCAGCACTCACGATGGCCATGAGGTGCAGTTGCACAAGCTGGCCCAGCTCTGGCTGTGGCAACTGCACATGGCACTGGCCAGTGAAGGTGCCTTCGCAGTCGCTGACCTGGATCGGATGACCGCGTTCGCGGACTACATCGTCCCCGTCGCCCTGCGGCTCATGGACATCTTGTCCTATGCCCCAGATCTGGAAGCTGCCATCAACAGAGGCGAACTGATCGCCGCGGACAGCCCTGAAGAAGTGGAGATCCGGGCTCACACCCTCTATGCCACCGCTCTGCTCACCGACGCCATCAACCAGATCCGCCCACCGTCGGCGGCACTCGTAGTCCCCCAGGTGGACTTCCGGCTCTGGAAGGCCTACCACGCCACCTTCTGGCCCCACCACCTAACCCGCACCATCATGTACTGACCACTTGAGTGCAGGTTCTTGGGGCTTGAACAGCCCGAACACGCCCGGCGGATGTCATCAGCGCGGAGAGAGCTAGGAGCGGGTCGCTGCTGGAGGCAGTCTGGCCTGGTAGGCGTTGGTGAGGCGGGGCCACCACCGATTCCAAAACGAGCCCGAGGTCAAGGCGAGGGCGCGATCAATCTCTTGGGTGTAGGACTGCATCAGCTGGGAATTGCGGAATAGCTCGCTTTGGGTGCTTGCTGCGGAGTGCGCGGCCAAGAAGGCCTGACGCGCCTCAGTGCCGGGCCATCGGTCGGGAAGGAGCTCGGTCGGCAAGAGCGGATCGTCGCGCATGACCGCTTCGGTGGCGACGATGGCCGAAACCATGGCAGCGGCCACCTGGTCGCCGTCCATCGTTCGGGCCTGCTCGGCTATGGACTCCAATTGCCGGCCAACCACCTCGTACCGCCCGGCGAGGTCGGCCAACGGCCAAAGCCGCTCGACCAGATGCTCGTCGGACAGTTCCTCCCCGACTCGGATCGTTCGGGTGGCGAAAGTCGTCACAGCGTCGGACACCTCGAGGTGGTCGGCAAGCTGGAAGACGAAGTCAGTCAGGTCGTAGGCGTGGACGTAGAGCCCCGACTGGACAGGGGCAGCCCCAAACTCAACTAGGAGGTTGCGAATGGCATCACGGGCGCCCCGACGCCTCTCTGGAATCCCGAACCCGACCAGCCGCCAATACCGATCCCAGGGTTCGAGCCCGGCATCGACTCGATGGGCAAAGGCCGACCAGCCAATATCCGCATCGAGCTCGGCCCGCCCCGCATCGGTCACCCAATATTCCGCTAAGCGGCCCCGACCCCCGGATTGAGTCAACAACCCCTCCCTGACAACCCGGCCGAGACAGTCGCGCATTGCCTTGTCGGAATGCCCGAGGAGGGAGGCCATCGCAAACAGAGGGCCGGCTGACACCCGTCCGTCTTGGCCTATCCCCGACAGGACAAGAGCACGAGTTGGAACAGAACTCATAGGGCCACTGTGCTCCTCTCCCTGGGACCTGCCATGTTGTCGTATTTTATCAACGACCGTTGTAATTTTGCGACAATACCGCTACATTGCCCCCTGTGAGTTCCGCTGCGCTGACGTTCGCCCCCGACCGTGCCCTGCCCAACGTCGCCTATCGGGATCCTTCGTTCTTTGAGGCCGAAAAGGGCGGCATCTGGCACGGAGATTGGGTGTTCGTCACCACCGAGGATCATGTTGGCGCTGAAGGCGATCAGCTTCCGGTCATCATCGGCAACCAACCAGTCCTGTTGTGGCGCAATCAGCAGGGCGAGCTGGCGGCAATGTCGAACCTTTGCGCTCATCGGGGAACCCAGCTGGTTGATCGGCCCTCAAATGCCAAGCGAATCCAGTGTCCGTACCATGCTTGGACATACAACGACGACGGTCGGCTGCTGTCGGTGCCGTTTGCGCCGAACGACGCCATCGACAAGGCAGCGCATTGCCTGCCGAAGTACCGAGTCGAGTCTTGGCACGGCTTGGTGTTCGTGAGCCTCAATCCCGACGTGGAGCCGCTCACCGAGCGTTTCGCGGCCATCGAGCCCCACGTGGTCGCCCACGGGATCGACCAAATGGTCCACCGCTCAGACCAGCAAGACACACAGGAGTGGGGCTGCAACTGGAAGCTGGCAATTGTGAACGCAATGGAGAGCTACCACTTGTTCCAGGTCCACCCCAAGACGCTCGAGCCCTTCACGCCGACCAGGGACGCCTACTACATCACTGGCTCGGCCAGGGCGACAGCCACCGGTGGCAAGGCGGAAAACCAGGACGACTACCTCCTGATCAGCCTGCCGCCCAACTTCGTGGGCGTGTTCAACTCCGGCGGCTTCTACTGGCAGACGGCCCACCCGATCGGCGCTGAACGCTGCACCATCCGCACTGGCGGGGCTGCTGCCTCATCTCCCGGTGGTCGCACCAATGATCGATTCAGGCGCTGGACCAGCCGATTGGCCAGTACCGCGGCGGCCTACTCCCTGCCGGACTTCCTGCCCGAGGACAAAGCCATCTGCGAGAGAGGACAGCGTGGTGCCATCGGGGATTTTGAGCCCGGACGTCTCGTTCCCATTGAGCGGGTAGTGGCCGACTTCGGCCACTACCTCAATTGGCGGATCAACGGCATTGAGCCGCCCGCCGTCCACGCCGAGGAGATCCGGTGATCCCAAATCCTGCACGACCAACCCAATCCCGATCCTTGCGGTTGTGGCCGACATGGACTGCGGTGGCCGCGGTGTGGGCCTTTTCGCTATCCAACCAGATTTGGCTCTTTGCCCTGCTGTTCTTGGCCTGGGCCGCATTCGACATCGTCACCGGCGAGAGCAGCTTCGTCCAGCGCGTCACCCGCCGCGAGCAACCGGGTACTTATTGGCTGGTGGTCTGTACCTGGGTCGTGTTGTCAGTTTTGTGGCTCATCTATCCGGGATAGGTCAGGCGCTGAGCTCGGCGAGGAGGGCGGTGGCCAGGGTTCGGTAGTGGGATTCCTCGTTGTAGAGGTGGGCGGAGATTCGCAGCAGGCGCTCGGGCGGGTCGGGCCAGGCAAATACTGGTACCAGGATGTTGTGCTTGTCGGCCAGCGCGTCCATGAGGGGGTCGAATATCTCTGATCCTGAATGGTCGGCGGGAGGGACCGGTACCGAGGCGATGGACCCGATCATGTCCTCTGGGGCTGGGGGATCGATCCCCAGGGCGTCGAGCAGGATTTCCCGACCGGTCAGGCACAGCTCCCGAATGGCCTTTCGGACCCCGGACCAGCCGTCGGGGTGCATGGCGGCCACTGCGTCCAGGGCGTCGGGCACCGTGAGCCAAGGGCTGGGGTCCTGGGTTCCCGTCCAGTCGAATTGGGCATGGAAGTGGCTGCTGCTCGATGGCCAGCCGCCGTTGTAGCCGTGGCTGATGACCGGGGGGTACACCCCCTCCCGGCGGTCCTCCCGAACCCAGAGCAACGCCGCTCCCTTGGCCGCGCACATCCACTTGTGGCAGTTGGCGGTCACATAGGAGACGCCTAAAGCAGAAACGTCGAAGTCGATCATGCCGGGGCCGTGGGCTGCGTCCACCAACACCGCCACATCGGGCTCTAAGGCGGAGGCAAGCTCGGCCACCGGCATCACCAGCCCCGTGGCCGAGGTCACCGCGTCGATCAGCAGGACGCGGGTGCGATCGGTGACCGCCCCGAGCACGGCATCGACAATCTCCTGGGAGGACTCCAGCGGGAACGGCGCCCGGGCGGTGACCACCTGGGCACCAGTCCGCTCCGCCGAGACCACCGCCGCGTTCACGCAGGCGTTGTATTCGTGGTCGGTAATGAGAATCTCATCGCCGGGAGCCAGGCTCGGCTCCAGCGACCGCATCACCGCGTTCACACCGGTGGTGGCGTTATTCACGAACACCAGTCCCGCCTCATCGGCCCCCACGAAGTCGGCCACCACCCGGCGGGCGGTATCCAGTTCATGCTGGTACTCGTCGCCCACGAAATACCTGGTGGGATTGGCCTCCATACGCCGGCGCACCCGCTCCTGCGCTTCCAGCACAGAGGCCGGCGTCGCCCCGAACGACCCGTGGTTGAGGTGCAGCACCCCGTCTTCAAGCAGCCACGGACTCACAGAAACCACCGCCGAACCCTACAACGGCGCCCGACGCGGCTATCCGGCATTTGCGCAGCCCACACTCGCCCGTATCATGCGGCATCGACAGGAGGCGACGACATGTCTGAAACGAACCTGGCCGTCGGCAGCCAGATCCAGCTTGGCCACTCGATGATCACCTTCATCGAGCCGCACCGCGGCGAGGGGCTGCACGAGTACAACCGCTGGTACGAGCACGACCATGCTTATGCCGCCATGTTGGCCGCGCCGGGCTGCTTCGCCTACCGGCGCTACGTGGCCCCGAGGCGGCTCAAGGATCTGCGCTTCCCTGCCGACGGCTCGGTGGCCGACCCGGTAGACAACGGCTCGTTCATCGCCCTCTACTGGATGGAGGAGGGGCGAGACACCGACACCTTCGGCTATTCGTTCTCGGTCGGCCCCGACCTGTTCGCCGCGGGCCGGATGAACCCCAACCGCGACCACGTCAGCACCGCCGGCTACGACATCGCCGGAGCGGTCGGCAGAGGCCCGGAACCAGTCCCGCCCGAGATAGCCCTCGACCACCCCTACGAAGGCCTAGTCGTGGCCTGGATCAGAGGCGACGACACCGATTCAGTGCTGGCGGCCGCGGCCGGATTGCGAGCGGGGAGCGACCTTGAGCTGCTGGCTGAGGACAGCCCCATCGGCCAGATCATCGACTTCGTCCAAGTCAACCGAGAAGGCGGCATGCCGCCCCTCACCGGCGAGTGCCCCGAGGTGATCCGCCTCTACTTCTGCGATCAAGACCCCGAACACTGCTGGGACACCTTCGCCACCCTCGCCAACGACGTCACCGCCCAAGGCGCCCGCCTAGAGCTCCTCGCCCCCTTCATCCCCACCATCCCCGGCACCACCCAATACCTAGACGAACTCTGGTAGGTGCGGCCGACCAACAGGCCATTGACGCCCTAGAGCGCTTCCTTCGCAAGCACCCCAACGCCTCGGCCTCGACTACTGAACTGATCCGCACGACAATGTCGCAATCTGCCTCTATGATGAGGTCATAGCACCCTGAGTGCTTCGCCGCTCAGGACCCGGGGCCCTTCCTTTTGAGGGGCCCCTGTCACTTTGATGAGTGTCTCCGAAGTCCTCGACCGCCTCGCCCGATCCGGCCTCCCCCGCTCGGTAGCAGCGCTGAAGGACAATTAAGGTTCCACTCGCAGCGACGCTTGCTGACTGGCATCGATACATCGATCCAATGCAGTTCTGATTTCAGACCAAGCGATCGGTGTCCCGAACCGCCCACCCAGAGTCGTAAGGCCGACAGTCTTCTACGCTCCGAACTCATCGTCGAGGGCATGTTTTGATACCACCCAGAACTTCCAGTACGTGGGGTCGCCGACGTTTTCGGTGGTTGCGTGGATCTGCTCGGCGCTCCCATTGGAATGGCCGATGTAGCGAGGATGTTCGGAAACACCCTCGTCCGTCGCGCACTTCGTCTCATGGAGGCAGAGCACATACACGTCTGCGCACCTCTCGGGAGGGACGTGCTCAACCATCTCGCCGGTCTTGGCGTCCCAGCACCAACGCCTAGGTGCGATGTTGAAGATCGGTTTCGAAGGCTGGACCTGGTACCAGGTCTGGCAAAAGCCCGACGCCTTGACCTCGACTCTTGTCGTTCCATAGGAAAGATCGTAAGAATCCCACTCAAGGCGCACATCACCTTCGCTGATGATCCCAAGCGCTTGCCCCACCAACCACTCCGCGAAGATCCCCCGATTCCGGTTCTCAACAAGGTTCCCCATAGCCCAACTGTGGAACCCCTCGATGTCCAGTCTGCGCTCACCCACATCAATGAACTTACTGACAACAAATCCCGAGTTGCTGGCGTGGGGCGGCCTATGCGGTTGACCGGGACATGACAGCAGTCCAGAAGGTCGTCATGTCTTCGACGAAGAAGGGGGCGAGGTCGGGGGTTCCGGCGATGTGGGCGCCGCGGGTGGCGAAGCCGGCTTTAGCGGCGTAGAGGAAGCCGTCGAGATCGACTAGGGCCGGGTCGGGCTGGTCGGAGGTGGGGAGGATGAAGGCGCCGTCGTCGGCGATGTAGACGGTGGGGGCTGCGGGGGCCACGGCGGCATCGGGTATGTGTTCGAGGGGGGTAGTGCGGTCGAAGCTGTGGTGTGCGCCCCCCACGATCCGCACGCTGGCGTCGCCGCCTGCGACTCGGATGGCCTGGATGTGGGCCTGGACCTGGGTGGGCGAGCACCAGTCGTCGAGGTCTCCGATGATGGCGCGGACCTGAGTGCTGCCTACGGAGGGGTTGAGGAACTGGTGGCCGCACCAGGGGTAGGCGGCGTAGACCCCGACGAGCTTTGGGGCGTTGGCCGCGGCGGCCAGATGCACTGACGCGGCGCTCAGAACGGCAGAACCTCCCCGGCTGTGGCCTTGCGCTCCGATTCGCGAAGCGTCGATTTCGGGCCGGGTCGCCAGTACCTCAGCAGTGGCCAAGACATCCCAGGCGCTAGCCGCAAAGGAGTACTGGATCTGATTGTCCACCGTGGAAACGACACCACGGGGGCCGAAGGGATCAACGGCGCATGCTGCGATTCCGGCATCGGTGATCGTCGCCGCGTGGGACAGGTGATGCGACTGAAAGCCCAGGCTGCCGGGAACGACGATCACCACCGGAAGCGGCCCGGCTCCATCGGGCACAAAGAGCTTGCCCCAGAGGTCAAGGCGCGGCATCGCCGCCGTGTCGGAAATGGCCTGATAGAAGTTCTTGGGATTGGCCGACAGAATGGTCAGCGCCTCACCGGCCAGCCCATTCTCCAAGCAGAAGTCGCCGTGGTAGACGGCGCCGTCTTCGTCCACCGAGCCACCTTAGTGGCCTCTTGGTTGATCTCGGAGAGGTGACGGGGACAACATATGGCAACCCTTTCCGTTTGAACACCCTCGTTACGGAGGAGGCGACATGACCACTCCCGGACAGCCTGGCCAGGGTGATTCCGACATTGATGCCATCAAGCGAGGGCATGTGCCGGTGGTCGATCTGGAGCCCTCCACTTCAGGCGATCCGGCAGCACGCTCGGCCATTGCCGCCGAGGTCGGTGCTGCCTGCGAGTCGCTGGGCTTCCTCGTTGTCACAGGACACGGTGTCCCGAGCGAAACTGTCCACAATCTGATAGCGGCGTCGTGGAGGTACTTCGATCTGCCCGAAGACGACAAACGGCGTTGGATGCCCCCAAGCCCGTATGTGTTTCGCGGGTACTTCCCAATCCAAAGCTCGGCACTGGCCGGCAGTCTCGACGTCGAGACGCCTCCCGATTTGTGCGAGGTCTTCGCCGTCAACCGCTTCGATGACCCCGCTGACGCAACCGCTGCCGGCCTTCAAGAGGGCCGCGAAGGCTTCTTCGCCCCCAACATCTGGCCCGATGTCGAGGGCTTCCGCGAGGCCTGGACCGGTTACTACCGAGCGATGGAGAGCCTGGCCGATGAGCTCATGGCGCTCATGGCCCGTGCGCTCGGCCTCGAGGAGGACTGGTTCGACGACAAGATCGACCAGCACATCTCCAACCTCGTCGTCAACCACTACCCGGCCCAGCACACGCCGCCGACCGAGGGCCAGATACGGCGGGGCGCTCACACCGACTACGGGTCGCTCAGCATTCTGTACCAGGACGACAACCCCGGCGGCCTCCAGGTTCAGCTACGCGACGGAGCGTGGGCCGACATTCCCCACGTTCCCGGCTCGTTCGTGATCAATCTCGGTGACCTGATGGCCGCGTGGACCAACGACCGGTGGGTTTCGACCATGCACCGCGTGGTAAACCCGAGACCAGAGTTCCATGACACGTCACGCATGTCGGTCGTGTTCTTCCACCAGCCAAACTACGACGCAGAGATCCGCTGCATCCCCACATGCACCACACCCGAAGATCCACCCCACTACGAACCGGTGACGTCGGGACAATGGGTCTTGGACAAGCTCTCTAAATCCGTCTACTGACCGGAGCCAGCCGCCTGCTCGACGGGGAGAGGCGAGTCAGGCTCAGATCATGAAGAGAAGCGCTTGACGAGGTTGTCGAGGGTGGTGGCGATGGAGTCTTCGATGAGCTCTTCTTTGATCAACAACATGGTGAGGCGCGGGAATCGGAGATCTCTGTAGTCAGCCGACTCGGTCACCCTGGTGCCGCCCTCTACGGGCTCCAACTCATAGCGCCAGCGGTTCTTGACGAAGTGGCTCCAGGCGATGAGCCGGTTCTCCTCGTATTCCACCACCTTGTTGGTCACTCTGTAGGGGATGCCGTTGGCCTTCATGGCAATCCTGAATTCCGACCCCAGCTTCATAGACCCCTGGCCGGCGATGAGCCTTTGAAGGGTTCCGGAACCGTCGATCTCGGCGTGGCGAGCCGGGTCGGCTAACAGGGCGAAGATCTCCTCGGGAGCAGCCGGAACCACTCGGCTGGCGGTAAAGAGTCGCTTGCTCATGACAATGGCTCAGCCTACGTGAACTCAAGCGGAGAGGGCGGCCTAGTGGTCTCTTTGCCACCTACTCTGACCCGTCACACCGAGCCATAGCCGAAACAGGCATTGGTAGCTGGCCGGCATCGTTGGCCGCGGTCTTGTCCGTGACGGCTTTGGCAGTGGTTACGCTGAGTATTGGAGATGGAATCATGAGGGTTGGCTTCATCGGGCTGGGCAACATCGGCGGGGCGTGTGCCCGCCACGTCGTGGCGGCGGGACATGAGCTGATTGTTGCCGATCTTGATCGTGGCGCCCGACAGCGGCTAGTGGCCGCGGGGGCCGCTGAAGCAGCCGACCCGGCGGCAGTCGCCGATGCGTGCGAAGCCGTTCTCTTGTCGTTGCCCTCACCTGAAGCGTCTCGCACGGTGGTGACCGGCCCCGGCGGCCTCCTCTCGGCTGAGTCGCCGGCCTCGGTGGTGGTCGACCTCTCTACCAACAGTTCGGGAGTGACCAGGGAGCTGCACGAGGCCTGCGCCGCCTCGGGGGTCGACTTCATAGACTGCCCGGTCTCCGGGGGCAGCGTGGGGGCTGAGGCGGGAAACCTCACGCTCATGCCCTCAGGCGACGAAGAGGCTTTTAACAAAGTCAAAGACGTGTTGATGTGCTTCGGCAAAGAGGACACCCAGTGGCTCGGCCCATCGGGCACCGGCACGCTGGTCAAGCTGATCAACAACCAGGTTTTCCTGGTGGGCACCCAGGTGTTCGAAGAGGGGTACCTCATGGCCGCCAAAGCCGGTCTAGACCTGCCCAGATTCCTAGAGGTGCTGCGGGCAAGCTCGGCCGGCTTCTACATGCTGCTGTCTGAAATGATCGTGAACCGCAGATGGGATGACTCAACCTACGATCTTTCGCTGGCCGAGAAAGACCTGCGCCTCGCCCTCGAGTCGGCTGATCAGATCGGCACGCCTCTGCCGTTGACCCGAGCAGCTCACGGGGTGTTGGCCCGTTCGGTGGAATTGGGACTGGGGAGAAATTTCTTCATCGGTGCGCTGGAGGCACTCGAAGACGAGGCTGGTTTCACCATCCCAATACCCTCCCGGGAGGACTGATGGCCGCGCTCGACATCCCCGACCTCAGCAGCTACCAGACGTTCGTTCAGGGATTTCCCCACGAGGCGTTCGCCACCCTGCGGGAGCAGGCGCCCGTGTGGTGGCACGCACCGACCGATCGCACCCCCGACAACGAGGGCTTTTGGTGTGTGAGCACCCACGAGCTGGTGATGGAGGTGTTCCGCAACCCCAAGATCTACTCCAGCCATACCGGAGGGGAGCGCCCGTACGGCGGCACCACAATCAACGACATGGAGATGAGCGGGAAGCTCCTCAACATGATGGACGATCCCCGACACCAGCGAATCCGTCAGCTGGTGAACAAGGGATTCACTCCCAAGATGATCGAGCGGATCCGCGACGACCTCGTAACCAGGTCCCACCAAATTCTCGACAGCGTGGCCCCTGCCCCCGGCGGGCGGGGAGCTTGCGACCTCGTCATCGACGTGGCCGCGGAACTGCCCCTTCAAGCCATATGCATGCTGCTGGGCGTGCCCAACGAGGACCGGCGGATGCTCTGCGAGTGGGTGGACATCACCTCGGAGACCTTCACCCTCGAAGAAATGCCCAACGAGCCCAGTGAGGCCGGCGTCAATATGTTCTTGTACGGCCAGCGACTTATCCAGGAACGCATAGAGGCTCCGGGCGAAGATCTGCTGTCGGTAGTCATCCACGGCGAGCTTCCCAACCAAGATCCTCCTCGGCTCGACAGCGACGAGGTGGCCATGTTCTGGTCGCTGCTGTTCACCGCAGGGTCTGAGACAACCCGAAAGGCCATAGCCGGAGGTCTATGGGAGCTGGTGAAGTCTCCTGATCAGTTGGCCCGCCTCACCGAGGACAGATCCCTCATGGGGACGGCCGTAGAGGAGATCGTTCGATGGACAACGCCGTCGGTCTACAAGCGCCGGACCGCCACCCTGGACACCGCTTTGGGCGGCAAAGCCATCAAGGCTGGCGAGAAAGTCGTTGTGTGGGAGATGTCGGCCAACCGGGACGAGGCGGTGTTCGGCGATCCGTTTGAATTCCGCATCGACCGGAGTCCCAACAACCATTTGGGATTCGGACACGGCCCCCACTTCTGCCTGGGCGCCAACCTGGCTCGACTCGAGATCGACGTGATGCTCAATGCCATCTTGGACCGCTGGACCGATATTGAGATCGTCGGTGATGCCACCTGGACCCGCACCAACCGGTTGAGCGGCCTCAAGACACTGCCAATCGAATTCAACGACGATCAAAGACGCTGACCCCGGTTCCTGGCCTCGCGGGGCACAGGTCATGTCACGAATTGTGTGATGCCCCCAGAGGTTCGAGGCTTGGTCTGGGTATTTGGGTGATCTAGGGTGCGCGCATGAGCCTTGCTGCGCCCCCACAGATCAGCCGGGGCGAATTGCAGTCCCAGTGAGGCAGCCTCTGGCCGGGATCAGGGTGCTCGATGTGGGCACCCGCATCGCGGCCCCGTTCTGTGCCGGGATCCTGGGTGAGCAGGGCGCCGAGGTGATCAAGATCGAGGATCCCGATCGCGGCGACAAGACCCGCTTGAACGGGCCCTTCACCGTTGATGAAGACGGCCACCCCTACTCCCTCTATTGGTCGGTGGAGGGCCGGGGCCGCAAGTCGGTGACCATCAATCTTCGAAGCCCTGAGGGCCAGGATCTGTTTAGACGCCTGGCTTCGGTGTCCGACGTGATGTGTGAGAACTTCCGACCCGGCACCCTGGAACGCTGGAACATCGACCCGGCCCAGCTCAACCCGAGGCTGGTCACGGCCCGCATCAGCCTGTACGGCCAGCAGGGACCCAAGTCCCTGTACAACGGTTTCGACCACAACGCTGCCGCATTCGCCGGGCTGACACACCTCACCGGACAGCCCGACGGGCCCCCGACACGACCGGGCCTTCCCTTTTCCGACTACCTGACCGGTGTGTTCGCGGCTCAGGCCGTGACCAGCCTGCTCTATGAGCGCGACGCCAGGGGCACGGGAACCGGTGGCGTAATAGACGCCTATCTCTACGGATCGGTGCTGCGGATCATGGAGTGGACGATCGCGGCCTACGACCGCCTGGGCTCGGTGCGCCAGCGCACCGGCAATCGATCAGAAAACGCTGCGCCTCTCGACAACTTCCAGAGCCGCGACGGCCGGTATGTGTGCATCGTGGCTGTGCGCCAGGCCGTGTTCGAACGCCTCTGTGAGGCAATGGGCCAGCCAGAGTTGCTGGTCGACGACCGCTTCGCCTCGCCAAAGGCGCGACGTCTCAACCGGGAGGTTGTCAACCAGATCGTCGCCGAGTGGGCATCCGGGCTCGACGCGGCAACCATCGAAGAGCGCTGCCTGGCCCACGGCGTGCCCGTCGGCGTCGTCTACGACGTGTCGGACGTAGCGGCCGACGACCACGTGCGGGCCCGCGGAGATGTGTGCACCGTAGACGATCCCGTCATCGGCCCCGTTCGACAGCAAGCCCCCTTCCCCCGCTTCGACGACGACCCACTTCCGGTCCCAACGGGCGCCCCCCGGTTGGGAGAGCACACCGACGAGGTGCTCTCGGGCCTGCTGGAACTCTCAGAATCCCAGATCGCAGGCCTAAGAGAGCGCAACGTAATCTGAGCGTGGCCGATACAGCTGTGGATTGGAGTAGCTGATGAGACGCCCCCTAGAAGGATTGCGAGTGATCGACCTCGGTTCCCGGGTCTCGGCGCCTTTCTGCGCGGCGATATTGGGCGAGCAGGGGGCCGAGATAATCAAAATCGAAGATCCCGGACGAGGCGATAGCCTGCGCTATCTCGGCCCCTATGTCGACCACGACGATCAGCTGTACTCCCTCTATTGGGCGGTGGAGGGCCGAGGCCGCAAGTCGGTGACCATCGACCTGCGCCGCCCGCAGGGCCAGGAGATCCTCCGTTCCCTGGTCGCCTCCAGCGACGTGTTGTGCGAGAGTTTCCGCCCCGGCACCCTCGAACGCTGGAACATCGACCCGTCCCGTCTCCCGCCCAGCCTGGTGACGGCCCGCTTCAGCGTGTTCGGCCAGGACGGCCCGAAGTCGCTGCGGCCGGGTCTCAACGGAAACGCGCTGGCCTTCAGCGGGTTGATGCACCTCACCGGCGATCCTGATCGGCCTCCGGCGAGGCCGGGAGTGAACATCGCCGGCTACTTGACCGGCTTGTTCGCGGCCCAGGCGATCACCAGCCTGCTCTATGAGCGCGACGCCCGGGGCACCGGAACCGGCGGCGTCATCGATGTGTACATGTACGGTTCGATTCTGCGCATCATGGAGTGGACGATCGCCGCCTACGACCGGCTGGACTGGGTCCGCAACCGCTCAGGCAACAGCCTCGACAACGCCGCGCCGATCGGCAACTACGTCAGCCGCGACTCGCGCTACGTGTACATCGTCGGCGGCAGCCAAGTGTTCTTCGAACGGCTGTGCCAGGCCATGGACCGGCCTGATCTGGCCGAAGACGAGCGCTTCGCCACACCTGCGGCCCGAGCCCGCAACCGCAAAGAGATCAACGCGATAGTCGCCCAATGGGTGTCAGAGGAAGACGCCGACGAAATAGAGGCCCGCTGCGTCGCCCGCGACGTGCCCGCCGGCAAGATCTACGACGTTGCCGACTTCGCCGCCGACGAGCACGTCCAGGCCAGGGGTGACATCTGCACCATTCAAGACCCGATCATCGGACCAGTCCGCCAACAGGCCCCCTTCCCCCGCATGCTCGGCGAGACACCCACCGCACCCACCGGCGCACCCCGCCTCGGCGAGCACACCGATGAGGTGCTCTCAAGCGTGATCGGCCTCTCCAGCACCGAGTTGGACTCGCTTCGGGCCGACGGCATCATCTGACCGCAACTATTGGTGGCCTCTTGACGACCACCCTTGACCTGGGGATAGACGACCCCAACTTCGGGGGTCCATAAAGGCTGAAAGCCCAGGTTATGGGGTCAAGAAGCGATGCGGCGACAGTCAATGGGGCACCGCCTGTCATACCTGCTGTTTAGGCTGTGCCGGTGCCCACGGACTTGTGCGAGAGAGCCTGGCTGCCCGAGCCTGCCGAGCGCCGCGGGGGAGGGCCAACGGCGGTGGAGACGCGGGCGCACGTCATGGACCGCTGATCGACTGCATGGAGGAGCCTGGCGACGATTTCGCTTCTCGCGAGCTCCGCGGGTAGCCCCTGTGCGGCCTGGTCGAACGCAGCGGGCATCTGCCGGGCCAGGTTTTCGGCGCGGTCCACTGCCCAGTCTCCGTCGAGGCCCATCGCCTCTCCTGTGCTGTGCCAGGCAGACTTCCGGTCGCTCTGGGCGATGCGGTAGCTCTTGCCGACTTTCATGGCCAACTTCTGTTTGTTCAAAGCGCCCGAGTTGTCGACGTAGGGGAGCATTGAGGCTACGTCGTAGAGGGGGGCGAGTCTGACGGAGCCGCGGTCGAGCAGGAATGAGTAGTTCTTCGCGTGAGCGTCCGTCCCCACGATCACCCAGTTGTAGATCAGGGCGTCGAAAAACCGCATCGCATCTCCGTCGGGATCAGCGCTGTGCGTTCTGATGGCCTGGGCTATGGCTGCTGGGGTGGGGCCTCCGTCACCCTGGTACTTCTTCCCTGGAGCTACGCCTAGGGCCTGACACATGTCCTCTTGGTGGATGCGGACGACTCGGCCGTCGTCTGTTCGCACGCGGTCGTAGCGGGTCACGATGATGCACTGAATTCCTCCGACCTCGGCGACCTCGGTGCGAACGGCGTCCACATCCTGAAGGTGGCCCGCGGCAGCGAGGCAGAGGTGCTCGTTTAGGGCTTGCTCGGGGTAGTCGGGGTCGTTGATGGTGGGCTTGACGATGTGAGTGCTGGGCCTCGTGCCCTCGGGCACCCCCCACTTGCCCGACTCGATGACCACGGCGGTCTTGGCCTGTGCTCCCGACAGGGAGAATCGGCCGGAGGGAGCGCCGATGCTCCCGTGCCAGGTTGTGTCCCTGTCCCTCAGACTGGCCACCAGTTCTGACCGCTCCTCGTCGGAGAGCCACTTGACATCCTCGGTGCGCGACAGGACATCGCCTTCGTCCCCCTCGGGGCAGAACTGGACCGCCCCAGGACAGTCAAGGCCCACAGGGCTGGCGAGGATCGGCATCGCACCCCTGCCTTTGATGCCGAACTTGTCCCTCCACTGCTTCTGCACCCTGTCGTTGTCGGGCAACAACCCGTCGAGCCAGCTGGCCACCCGGTAGGGCGGGTAGTCCCCGCGGGCCGACAGGGCGAATGCTGTGGAGAGCGGCGTGGCTCTTGGGCTGGACGCGTAGTGGTCGTCATAGGAGAGCAATGGGCCTCGGCCACTGCGTCTGATGGACCCAGCCTTACGGTCCCCCAGGAAAAAGCTCAGATCAGGCTGGATCATGGCGGACCCGCCAGCCCCCCAGAGTCGGCGATGCGCTCCAAGATGTCCTCGGGCTTGTCGTCGACACTCAGAGACTTTCCGAGACACGCGAGCACCTTGAACACGAGATCGATCTGGACGCTCCGCTTGCCTGTCTCGGCGTTTGACAGCCACACGGTCGAAACGCCAGCCATCTCGGCCAATTGGCGCTGGGTGAGGCCGCGGTCTCGACGCATCTGGCGGATAGCCGCCCCGAGCTGGCCCTGATGGGTCAACCTATACACAAGCACCTCCTTTATCCGGCGGGCATTCCATCAACGTTCGTTGATACTAGCAGATAGCTGGCAATATCAGCGAACGCATATATTATCCGACTCCAAGGCGTATATGCGTACCTTTATTCCTCCAGATACCTCAGCACTTCACCTAATCGCGGCACAAGAGGAAATCCAGGGAAGGCAAAACGGCTGAAACGGCCTAAATCGTCAACTACATCGGGACAATTGCCGAAGAGACGTTCGTGGCGGGGGCGGGATTTGAACCCGCGACCTTCGGGTTATGAGCCCGACGAGCTACCAGACTGCTCCACCCCGCGTCGAGTGGACTGATTACTCTACCCGCCTGCCGCCGGGCTGTCACTTGGTTTTCCATGGTCGGCGGCAACGGCCCGGCGGGTCGCCAGGGGGGTCGGCGAGCTAGTCCGACAGGAGGGCTAGCCGGGGCTGGCTAGGGCTTGGACTTCGGCCACGGCGATGGGGTGAGGCGGGGCGGTGAGCGACTGGGTGGGGACGGTGGGAGGCGGGTTGGTGCAGGGGCCTCCGTTGAAGGTGCACGACACCGAGACTTCCCAGTAGGCGGTGAGTACCACTTGGTAGCGGAGGTTGGGCTGGTTGACCGACGCTTGTCGGTAGTAGTGGAAGCAGCCTGACGGCTGGTTCAACGGGTCCCGGGAGTAGTCGAAGGCTGCCACGTCGTCGGCGTCGCACCACAGCGTGTTCCCGTCACCCATGTCAACCCGAAGAAAGCCCAGCCGACGGGGGTAGGCAGTAGCGGTGAGGCTCAGCTCGTGGCCATCCAGCGTGGTGGTAACCGTCTCCGACACCGGGGCTCGGTCGGCGGCCGACACCCACACATAGGTGGGGATCTGGACGATGGTGATCTTGCCCGGGGCCATCACCGTGGTCGGCTCGGGGATGGCCAACTGGCTCCAGGCCTCATTGCGCAGCTGCATGGTTTCCTCGATGGTGGGCGGCGGGGGCTCTTCCGGCGCCACGGGCTGGTGTACCCAGAAGGTAATGAGCTGGGTTTCCCCGACGGTCTCGCAGAGCTTCAAGATGTAGATCTCATCGGGGTCGGGCGCGAACACAAAGTCGTTGTCCAACCAGGCGTTTAGTTCGGCGAAATTGGCTTGTCGGAAGTAGCAGGGTGGCAGCGAAGGGCTATCGGGATGGACATCGGGCTCGGACGCCCCGGGAATGTCCACCTCGATCCATACCCCAAGATCCACCAATCCGTCTTCAGCCTCTACCGACGTACCTTCATCGGCCTGCTGCCACCCGGCCGCCGATTCCAGGTTGGACACAGCTAGGAGACAGACAACAGCCCAGACTACGAGCGTGGAGCCTCGCATCGAACTTCCCTTCGGATCATCGGGGGCGCGCTAGGCGCGATGAGGGGGAAGTTCAGGGGGAAGGCGCCAACTCTCCTACGCCGACCCTCCGATGTCAATAGGCAGACTCAATACGACACCTCGAGCTGAGGGCGGACCAGGGTGCGGCTCACCACCAGGGCCACGAGCGACAGCGAACCACCGGCAAAGAAGGCCATCGAATACGACGACACTTCCACCACGCCTCCCAAAATCAGCCCACCGAGGCCGACGGCCAGATCGAAGGCGATGCTGAAGGTGCCTATGGCCTGGCTGCGCCGATTGACGGGTGCCGACTGGATGGCCAGCACGAACAAAGCGGGGAACAGGAACGTCTGGCCCATGGCCAATATGGCCGTGCCGACGAACACACCGGGGATCTGCTGCCAG
Source organism: Candidatus Poriferisocius sp. (assembly GCF_965204015.1). Lineage (GTDB taxonomy): Bacteria > Actinomycetota > Acidimicrobiia > Acidimicrobiales > Bin134 > Poriferisocius. The sequence goes on from NZ_OZ241965.1 coordinate 1,899,269, forward strand.
AAGGCGATGACCCAAAGGCCGGTGGCCGAGCATACATACGACAACGTGCTGGTGCGCTGGGGCCCGAGGCGGTCGGGCAGGCGAGCCAACAGGATCCGCAAGCTGATCACCATTACGGCGAAGGTGGCGAACACCGCGCCGGAGTGGGCAAAGCCGATGTCGTCCACATGCAGCTTGATGAACGCCAGGAACCCGGAGTAGCCCATCAGTCCCAGTCCCAACAACAACGCAGGACGGGTAGCGGGCCGGTGTATGAACGAGGTCGGCCAACCCGACCGGGCACCCTCGGGGCGGCCGGGCATGGACACTGCGGCCAATACCGTGCCGAACGCGCACAGCACTCCGCCTAGTACCCAGACGGCATTGGTGCTGACCGCGGCCTCCAACTGCTCCCCGATGATCGGTCCTGCGGCCAAACCGGAGTACACGGTGACCGAGAAGTACGAGGTGGCCTCTCCTCGGCGATGCTCGGGGGCCATGTCTTGGGCGGCCGCGGCAATGCCTACGAAGTAGGCGGCTTCCCCCAAGCCGGTAAGCAGCCGAAACAACACCGCCACCGCCACCGAGGTGACCCACAGGTTGCCGAGGATGCCGAACCCGGCCAGCACACACCCCCAGACCACCAGAAATCGCCGTCCCTTGGAGTCGCCCAGCGGACCGACCAGGGGACGGGCAATGGCAGCCGACAGGCCGAACCCGCCGACGGCCAGACCCACCGCTACCGGCCCTCCGCCCAAGTCGTTCTCCACGAATCCCGGCAGCACCGGATACACCAGGCCCAGCGACATGAAATAGAACACCCCGCACAGGCACAGCACGATGAATCGGCCCGTAAGGAGGGGCTGGGTCTGGTCAGTCACTTTTGGCTAACGAACGCTGAGGGACATCACTGGCGGACTATCGCCGGTCGGCAAGAAACGGATAGCGGGTACGGATCTTCTCCACTCTCGACAGGTCGATGTCGGCGTACAGCACGGACTCTTCGCCTTCAGGCGCGCCAGCCACCTCGACCCCGAAGGGATCGATGACCACGGAATCGCCCTGGTAGTCGATGCCTCCTCCGGTGCCCACTCGGTTCACGCCCACCACATAGGCCTGGTTCTCGATGGCCCGGGCGACCAGCAGCGACGACCAGTGGGCCCGGCGGGGCGCGGGCCAGTTGGCCACCACCACATAGCAATCGGTGTCGTGGGCCAGGGTCCAGAACTCGTCGGAAAACCGCAGGTCGTAGCACACGAACGGGGTAATTCTTACGCCCTCCACGGTGATGGTCAGGCGCTCGGACCCGGCGGCGTAGTGCTCATGCTCACCGCCATAGGAAAACGGGTGGATCTTGTCGTAAGTCGCGGCCACTCCGTCGGGGCCGGCCAGCACGAATCGGTTGAAGGGCAGCGGGGCTGTCGACAGGTCGCGCACCGGCACCGACCCGCACACCCAGATTCCGTTGGCCGCGGCCTGGTCAGCCAGAAAGCCCACGCTCGGCCCGTCGAGGTCCTCGGCCACCCGGTCGGAATCCATGGAGAATCCGGTGGAGTACATCTCGGACAGCACCACCAGACGAGCGCCGTCGGCCGCAGCCCGGGCCACCTTGGGGGCCAGCCGCTCGAAGTTGGCCTCGGGGTCTTCCCACACGATGTCGTGCTGAACGGCGGCGATCTTCATGAGCCGGTCCCCAGCTTGGCCAGCCGCTCCACCGCCTCATGGAGCACCTCGGGACGCTTGCAGAAGGCGAACCGCACCAGATGCCGCCCCTCGTGTTCGTTGTCGTAGAACACCACGTTGGGCACGGCCACCACTCCGCACAGCTCCGGCAGCTTGCGGCACAGGGCCATACCGTCGTCGAAGCCCAGCGGCCGCACATCGGCGGTCACGAAGTAGGTACCTGCCGGTCGGTACACCTCGAACCCGGCGGCATCCAGACCGTCGGCGAGCTGGTCGCGCCGAGCCCTCATACCGCTGCGCAGCCCGTCGAAGTAGTCATCGCCCAGCCGCAAGCCCACCGCGATGGCGTGCTGGAACGGCGCTCCGTTGACAAAGGTCAAGAACTGCTTGGTCGTGGTGACCGCGTCGCGCAGCTCCGGCACCGCGCACACCCAGCCGATCTTCCACCCCGTGAACGAGAACGTCTTGCCCCCCGACGACACCGAGATGGTGCGTTCCCGCATACCCGGCAACGAGACCAGGGGGATGTGCTCCCCGTCGTAGGCCAGGTGCTCGTACACCTCGTCGGTCACCGCTAACAGGTCGTGACGGCGGCACAGCTCAGCGATCAACTCCAGCTCGCTGCGGTCGAACACTTTGCCAGTGGGATTGTGGGGCGAGTTCACCACGATCATCCGAGTGCGGGGCCCGATGGCCGCAGCCAACTCGTCGGGATCGAACCCATAGTGGGGAGGACGCAGTGTCACCAGCCGCCGCTGAGCCCCCGCCATGGCAATCCCAGCAATATGGGAGTCGTAGTAGGGCTCGAACAACACCACCTCGTCGCCCGGCTCCAGCAGCGACAGCATGACGGCGGCGATGGCCTCAGTGGCCCCCGCGGTAATGAGAACCTCGGTGTCGGGATCAAAGTCCAAGTCGTAGAACCGCTTCTGGTGCTCGGCCACCGCCAGCCGCAGATCAGCAATCCCCAGCCCCGGCGGATACTGGTTGTGCCCCGCCCGAATAGCCGCCACCGCCGCATCCGCCACCTCCCGCGGCCCATCAGTATCAGGAAACCCCTGCCCCAAATTGATAGCCCCCGTAGCCAAAGCCAACGCCGACATCTCCGCAAAAATCGTCGTCCCAAACTCCCCCAACCGCTCATTCAACAACCGCTCCGGCACAATGCCAACCTTAACCCTGGATGTGCTAGCAACCACACATGACTTCTGATGCTCAAACCTACGGCGGCATCGTAGGAAACACCGTCGCCGACTCGACTCCGTGGTGGCCCGACCCGGTAGCCCCGCCGCCGAACAGCCCCAACGTGGTAATGGTCGTGCTCGACGACGTCGGCTTCGCCGACCTCGGCTGCTTCGGCTCCGAAATCGAAACCCCCACCATGAACGCCCTAGCCGCCAACGGCCTGCGCTACAACAACTTCCACACCACCTCCATCTGCTCCCCAACAAGAGCGTCCCTGCTCACCGGCCGTAACCACCACTCCGTAGGCATGGCGGTCGTCAGCAACTGGGACACCGGCTATCCCGGCTGCACCGGCCGCATCACCAACCGGGCAGCCACCCTGGCCGAGATCCTCCGCCCCGCGGGCTACTCCACCTTTGCGGTGGGCAAGTGGCACCTGGCCCCCATCGAGGACACCACCCCCGCCGGCCCCTTCGACCAATGGCCGCTCCAGCGGGGCTTTGATCGGTACTACGGATTCTTGGACGGCGCCACCAACCACTGGGACCCCGACCTGGTGGCCGACAACCACCACATCGACCGGCCCGAGAAGCCCGACTACCACGCCACCGAGGATTTGGTGGATCAGGCCATCGCCATGGTCACTGCCCAGACCTCGGCGTGGCCCGAGCGGCCCTTCTTCATGTATCTGTGCTTCGGCACCGGCCACTACCCGATCCATGTCCCCAAGCCCTACGTCGACCGCTACAACGGCCGCTACGACGCTGGTTGGGGCACCATCCGAGAAGAGCGGTACCACCGCCAGAAGGACAACGGCGTCATCCCCGCCGACACCGAGCTGCCCCCATTCAATCCCGGCGTGCCCGACTGGAGCGACCTGAGCGCCGACGAGCAGAAGGTGGCCGCCCGGATGCAGCAGGCCTATGCCGGGATGCTCACCCACACCGACGAGCACCTCGGCCGGCTCATCGCCACGCTTGAGGAGATCGGCCAGGCCGACAACACCGTGTTCGTGCTGCTGTCCGACAACGGGGCCACTCAAGAGGGCGGGCCGTCGGGCCACGAGAACGCCATGCGCTACGTGAATGGCCTCGGCCCCCGGCCCATCGACCAGCAGTTGGGCAATATCGACGACATCGGCGGGCCTGGCAATTGGATGGTCTACCCCATGGGCTGGGCCATGGCCGGCAACACCCCGCTGAAGTGGTACAAGCAGAACACCCACGCCGGCGGGGTGCGCGACCCCCTCATCATCTCCTGGACAGCCGGGATCGCCGACCGCGGCGCGTTGCGCACCCAGTACCACCACGTGAGTGACATCGCCCCCACGCTGTTGGAGGCCATCGGCCTAGAGCCGCCCGCCGAGGTGGCCGGGGTGCACCAGATGCCGATGGAGGGCACCAGCATGATGTACTCCTTCGCCGACGCCGACGCCCCCACCAACAAAGCCGAGCAGTACTACGAGATGTTCGGCCATCGGGCCATGTGGGTCGACGGCTGGAAGGCAGTGACCCGCCACATTCCCGGGGAGAACTTCGATGACGACCGCTGGGAGCTGTACCACCTCGATCAGGACTTCTCCGAGGCCCGGGATCTGGCCCAGGCCGAGCCCGAGCGGCTGGCCGGGCTCGTCGATCGATGGTGGGAGGCGGCCCGGGCCTACCAAGTGTTGCCTCTGGACGACCGCATTTTGGAGCGGTTCCACGTGCCCAAGCCCCGGCCCATTACCGGCCGGTCCCGATTTGTGTACTACGACGGGGCATACATCCCCAGCGACGGCTGCCCCGACCTCAAGAACGTGTCTTACGAGATCACCGTGGAGCTCAGCCGGGCCGACGGCGACGACGGCACCCTGGTGGCCTGCGGCGACGTGGCGTCAGGCTTCGCCCTGTTCATTCAAGACGGGCGGCTGGTGTGGGACTACAACATGGCGTGGGAGCACTATGTGGCCGAAACCGAGCCTTTGCCCTCCGGCCCGGTCACGGTGACCGCTGCCTTCGAGCGCACCGGCAGCCACGCCGGCACCGGCCGACTGCTGGTGAACGGCGTCGAAGCCGCCTCGGTGGACATGCCCGTCACCCACAACACCCACATCCACGCGGTGGGCATCAGCGTGGGCTTCACCAAGGCTCCGTCCCCCAGCCCCCGCACCACCGGCCAGTTCCCCTTCACCGGCACGCTCAGCCGAGTGGTGATCGAAGTCGCCGACGACCGAGAGCTGCCCGATCAGCTCCTAGTTCTCGACTGATTTCACCTATTTACATTCATTTAGATGAAACGTCGCACTTGCCCGATAACGTAAGGAGTGGCCCCGGCCCGGCACGTCAAATTCAAAACCGGACTCGGCCCACCGGGCCGGGGCCACCTCGCCGATCAGCATAACAACCTCTGCTCTCAGTTGGCAGCGCGATATTTTGGCCAAATGGCCGCCGGTGATCAGAAGTGGAGCTTCGTAGTCGCGGCCAATCGGCTCCCGGTGAGGCGGGTGTGGGAGGGTGAGACGGCCAAGTGGGTTCCCAGCCCCGGTGGGCTGGTGTCGGCTCTGCGACCAGTCATGTCCGGCAATCCCGACGCGGTTTGGGCCGGCTGGACCGGCGTGCCGGGCCCGGGCATCGAGCCGTTCGAGGTTGACGGCTTCCAGTGCCATCCGGTGGGCGTAAGCCAGGGAGAACTCCAGTTGTTCTACGAGGGGTTTTCCAACGCCACCCTATGGCCCCTGTTCCACGACGCCCTCGTGCCCCCCGAGTACCACCGCACCTGGTGGGACGCCTACCGAACCGTCAACCAGCGCTACGCCGCCACCGTGGCCGATCTCGCCGCCCCCGGCGCCACCGTGTGGATTCATGACTACCACCTGCTGCTGGTTCCCGGCCTGCTGCGTGCAGCCCGGCCCGACCTGAGGATCGGGTTCTTCCTCCACATCCCCTTCCCGGCCCGCGAGCTGTACATCCGACTGCCGTGGCGGGCCGAGATCATCGACGGCCTGCTGGGGGCGGATTTGATCGGCCTGCAAACCCCGCTGGGCGCCGACAATTTCTGCCGGGCGGTGAACCGAATCACCGGCGCCAAGACCACCGGAAGGCTGATCCAGCACGGCGGCCGAGCCACCCAAGCGGGCGCCTTCCCCATCGGCATCGACACCGACCGGATCGCCGGCTTGGCCGCCGACCCCGCCGTGCAGGCCCGGGCGGCGGAGATCCGCCAGACCCTGGGCTCGCCCCGCACCGTGCTGCTGGGGGTCGACCGCCTGGACTACACCAAGGGCATCGAGGTGCGGCTGCGAGCCTTCCGGGAGCTGTTGGCCGAGGGGCGGCTCTCGGTGGACGAATGCGTGTTGGTGCAGATTGCCGAGCCCAGCCGCTCCCAGGTCACCGGCTACGCCGAGGTCCGCCGGGAGGTGGAGCAGATGGTGGGCGACGTCAACGGGAACTTCGGGGTGATGGGCCGCCCGGTGGTCCACTACCTGCACCAGAGCCAGCCCATCGAAGAGCTTGTGGCCATGTACTTGATTGCCGACATCATGCTGGTGACCCCGCTCCGCGACGGCATGAACCTGGTGGCCAAGGAATACGTGGCCTCTCGCCCCGACAACACCGGAGTGCTGGTGCTGTCGGAATTCACTGGGGCAGCCCAGGAGCTGCGCACCGCCGAATTGATAAACCCCCACGACATCGAGGGCCTGAAAGCCGCCATGGAGGCCGCTGCCCACCGCCCCACTGGCGAAGCCGAGCCGGCCATGCGGACCATGAGGCGAATTGTTCGATCCAATACCGCCCAAAGGTGGGCTGAACGCTTCCTAACCCGCCTGGAGGCCTGCGAATGAACGAGGCCAGCCCGATTATGGCGGCCGAAGAAGTAGACACCCGGCTGCGGGAGCTGGCCAGAGTGCCGGTGCTGCTGGTGGCCTGCGACTACGACGGGACGCTGGCCCCCATCATCGACAACCCCGACGAGGCCCGGCCCCTCCGGGAATCGGTGGCCGCGCTGCGCCAGTTGGCCGCCATGCCCGACACCCACGTGGCGGTGATCTCGGGACGGGCGCTGCGGGACCTGGCCGCGCTGAGCCGCCTGCCCGAGGAGATCCACCTGGTGGGAAGCCACGGCACCGAGTTCGATGTCGGCTTCGCCGACGACTTGTCCTTAGAGCAGCGGGATCTGCGCGACCGGGTACTGGGGGAGCTGAACGACATCGCCCGGCGCGACCACGGGTTCATCGTCGAGCCCAAGCCGGCCGGAGTCGCCTTCCACTATCGCAAGGCCGAACCCGAGATCGCTGCCGTCGCGGTGGAAGACGTGCTGAGCGGACCGGGATCCCGAGATGGCGTTCACGTCAAGACCGGCAAAATGGTGGTAGAGCTGTCGGTGCTGGACCTCAACAAGGGCGACGCCCTCGACCGGCTGAGAACGGACGTTTCGGCCGAAGCGGTGATCTTCGCCGGCGACGATGTGACCGACGAGGACGCCTTCGCCCGGCTTACGGGCCCCGACCTCGGTCTGAAGGTGGGACCGGAGCCGACCCTGGCCCGGGGCCGCCTGCACGACCCCCAGTCAGTGGCTCAGATGCTGGCCCTTGTGGCCGAGCGCCGCCGGGCGTGGCTCATGGGCGAACACGACCTGGCCATCGAGCGCCACAGCCTGCTCAGCGACCAGCGGACCGTGGCGCTGGTCACCTCCGATGCCTCGGTGAATTGGATGTGCCACCCCCGGGCCGACTCACCGGCGGTGTTCGCCGGGCTGCTGGGGGGCGCCCGAGCCGGGCATTTCTCCATCAACCGCCATGACAACAGCCCGCCCATCTCCCACCGCTACCTGGACGGCACCATGGTGGTCGAGACCCGGTGGTCAGATGTGACCGTTACCGACTACCTGGACTGCTCCCGGGGGCGGCCCTTCAAGTCCGCGGGCCGCACCACCTTGGTCCGAGTCATCGAGGGCACCGGGAAAATCGACATCGAGTTCGCCCCCCGCTTGGACTTCGGCCGGGCCCCCACCGGCCTGCACATAATCCACGACGGCCTAGAAATCACCGGTGCCGCCGAGACCATGATGCTGACCGCGCCCGGATTGAGCTGGGACATTGTGGACGACGGCCCCCATCAGACCGCGATAGCCCATGTCCAGCTTGACGGCGCGCCGCTGGAGCTGATGCTGCGTCTGGGCGTTCCCGGCCGGTTCGGCTGGTCGGAGACTGCTGAGGCCGATCGCCGCGAGGCCACCGAGCAGTACTGGCGCGACTGGACAAAGAAGCTCACGCTGCCATCGGTGGCCGCCGAGGAAGTGGAGCGATCCGCGCTGGTGATCAAGGCGCTGTGCCACCAGCCCTCGGGAGCGATCCTGGCCGCCGCCACCACCAGCCTGCCCGAGGTGATGGGCGGCGTCCGCAACTGGGATTACCGCTACTGCTGGCCCCGAGACGCCAGCATGAGTGCAGCCGCGCTGTTGGCTCTGGGCAGCAGCCAAGAAGCGTGCCATCTGCTGGATTGGATCCTCGACCGGGTGGAGCATCTCCCCGGACCCGAACAGCTCCGACCGGTGTATCCCCTGGTAGGCGACGAAGCCCTGCCGGAGGCGGTGCTGCCCGAGCTGGCCGGTTACGCCGGGAGCCGCCCGGTGAGGATCGGCAATGCCGCTGAGCACCAAGTGCAGCTCGACGTGTTCGGTCCGGTGGTGGACTTGGCCTGGCGACTGTGCGAGGCCCAAGTGACCCTCACCGACCAGCACTGGGAGGTGGTCAAGGCAGTGGTGGGAGCGGTGGCCTCCCGCTGGCACGAGCCCGACCACGGCATTTGGGAGGAGCGCCGCCCACCCCGCCACCACGTCCACTCCAAGGTCATGTGCTGGATGGCCGTAGACCGGGCCATCAAGATCGCCGAGCGCATCGACCCGGAGCTGGCCTCGTACTGGAGCCCGCTTCGCCACCAGATCGCCGCCGATGTGATCTTGAACGGGTGGAACGAGCAGCGCCGCTCCTACACCACCGCCTACGGCTCGACCGACCTAGACGCCAGCCTGTTGTGGATCGGCTTGAGCGGGCTGCTGCCCCCCGACGACTCCCGCTTCGTCTCCACCCTCAAGGCAGTGGAGAGCGATCTGCGCGACGGCCAGACGGTATACCGCTACCGCCACGACGACGGGCTGCCCGGCACCGAGGGCGGGTTCTTGATCTGCACGTCGTGGCTGATCGAGGCCTACGTGCTCATCGGCCAGCTCGACGATGCCCGGGCCCTGTTCGACCGCTACCTCGACCTATGCGGCCCCACCGGCCTGCTCCCCGAGCAATACGACCCCGCCACCGAGCGCCTACTCGGCAACCACCCCCAGGCCTACTCCCACCTCGGCCTGATCAACGCCGCAATAGCCCTCTCCACCGTCAACAGGATGTAAGCCTCTTGTACGCTCGATGCAGGTAGATCAATTTTCTTGACGTGCCATAAACAGATGTATAAATTGCGCCAATGGACGAAGACACCTTCCCCTACGGCTACTTCGCGCACATGACAATCAACGATTTCAAGGCCGACCTCCATGCCGCCAAGTTCGTCGTTGAATTGGACACTCGACCTCAAGCCTCTGAGCATCTCTTCAGGCTTCTCAACGATCCGGCGAACGAGCAACGCCTCGTCGATGCCGAGGCTACGGGGATGCCCGCGTTGGCCGGGGTCGCACGACTCATCGAGGAAGACCCGGCAATTGCCACCGTGCTCGAAACCGGCCCGGCTGCACTGCGATTCCGCCAAGCCATCGGGATGGCCGTCAAGCTGAAGATGGCCAAGCTCGGCTGGCGGGGCACCGGCACCAAGGGAGCAGTGCGAGGATCGTGCTACTTCACCAAAGCCGAACGCTACGCCCATGAGCCGCTGTCTAGTGCCGAGCGAACCGCCAGGAAACTGGCCGCCCTCGATGCCATCTACGAGATGCACGACGGGCAGGAGCAGGACGATCCCGAATACGATCTCATGGAAGCCCTCGCCGAGAACCGCCGCGCTGAAGGCCGGGTATTCTGACATGCTGGTCGTGCTCGACAGCGGCCCGCTGGGAATGCTCTGCAACCCAAACCCGACGGTTGCCACGCAAGCGGCCCACGAATGGTCCCAAGCCCGCCTGATCGCTGGAGATCTGATTGCCATCCCCGAAATTGCCGACTACGAAGTCCGCCGCGAGCTGCTACGAGCCCGCAAGGAGCGTAGCGTGACCCTGCTCAACCAGCTCTGTGCCATCCACGAGTTTCTGCCCATCACCACAGCAGCGATGCAAGAGGCCGCATCGCTGTGGGCCGACGCCCGCAACACCGGTTTGCCCACCTCGCACCACACCGCCCTCGACGGCGACGTGATCCTGGCCGCTCAAGCCCGCCATGCCCAAGCCGCGAACAGCAGCGAGACCGTAGTCGTAGCCACCACCAACACCTCCCACCTCACCCGATACACCGATGCCCGACTCTGGTCAGACATCTAACAGCCAGGGCACCTGATTCCCACAGGAACCGCCGCGCAGTCAGCCGCCGCCGGATGCACCCCGAAGCGTCTCCACCGCCTACGCCCTCGGCACCGCATCCCCCGACGCGGGCGGCAATCCACCACGGAAATACCTCAGCGCAAACAGCGCTCACCAACTCAACACATCGCCGCCGGATGGGCACTAGGCAGTGTCGCCGCCAAGCGGATCGGCCGGGCGGGGCGGGTCTGCGGTTACGACGACGGTGCCCGATATCAAGTCATGCCAACCTCGCCGTCCCTTGCCAAAATACACGGACAAATGCACCAGCAACCACCAAGGAATATTAACTACAAATATCCAACCCAATGCAGCAGCGCCATCAGCGAGATCCCTTCGGTTCTCGCCAAAAGCAAAAAGACACCAGAATATCTGAAGCGCCCAGCGGAAAAAGGACGCAATCATCGAAGGCTTCTTCCCGGTCTTCTTACTGACCAGCCTGATGCCCAAAATCTGCATGCCCAACGTACGACCACAGCAAGTAACAAGCACAACTTCATTGATCATCAGGATCAATAATGCCGCCAGAACAAGAAGATAGAAATCCAGCCTGTAAGCTCGGTCATTCACTTGCCAGAGCACAGCGAACGCGATCCCGAACACAAGAGTATCGGCGATTCTGGCGCATAGTCTTTGCACATAACCGGCGAGCACCATTGTCTCGCCGGTATCGAGCACGACCCGCTTCACCGGCGCTTTGCGGCCGCGGCCGGACCTCACAGAACTGGTATCGTCGCGGGGTTCCGGTGGCTGGGGCTGATCCATCAACCCGCACCTCTGCTGTTCAGCCCGCCGGCGATGTTTGTTGTCATTGGCGGGCTGCGGTTTGTCGGGTCTCGCATCGGGCTCGGGCCGCTGCGTTGGCGCAGGCGTCGGTGCCGTCGCCGCCGTTGAGGTAGTCGCCGCCCGATCCGCCGTCGAGGTTGTCGTCGCCGACCCCGCCGTAGGAGAGGTCTTTGCCCTTGCCGCCCCAGAGCCAGTCGTCGCCGACCCCGCCCCAGATGGTGTCGTCGTCGTCGCCGCCCCGGAGCTGGTCGTCTCCCGAATCGCCCCAAAGGCGGTCGTCGCCGCCGTCGCCCTCGACGGTGTCGTTGCCGGGGCCTCCTCTCAGCGCGTCGTTTCCTGATCGGCCTTTGAGGGTGTCGCCGCCCGGGCCGCCCCACAAGGTGTCGTCGTCGTCGTCGCCGTCTGCGGTGTCGCCGCCCGAACCGCCGTCGAGGGTGTCGTCGCCCTCGCCGCCCCACAAGGTGTCGTCGCCGCCGCCGCTGTGGACGCGGTCGTCGTTGTCGCCGCCCCACAGGATGTCGTCGCCTTCGCCGCCGTGGAGCCTGTCTTTGCCGGCTTCTCCCCAGACGCGGTCGTCGCCTTCCCCGGCCCAGATGATGTCGTTGTTGTCGCCGCCGCGAACGGTGTCGCCGCCACTTCCGGCCCAGATGATGTCGCGGCCCTTGCCGCCGTAGATCACGTCGTCTCCGGCCCCAGCGATGATCACGTCGTTACCGCCGAGACCGTAGATGGTGTCATCACCGCCGCCGCCGCAGATCACATCATCACCGGGCGTGCCCCGAAGCGTCTCCGCCGCCGAAGTCCCCACCACGGTGCAACCCGACGTTCCGACCATGATCGTCACCGTAGCCTTCGAGCACGCGCCGAGGCCGTCGCACACCCGATAAGCGAAACTGACCGTCCCACTGCCTTGGGCCGCAGTGAACCGCACCGCTGGACCCGGCACCCCAACACCCGCGACGACCTCGGCGGTGCCCGAGGGGGGCTGTTTCGTGACCTGGAGCGTGGACGGCACCAGATCCCCATCGGCATCGACGTCGTTGCCCAACACATCGACCACCGCCACCGCAGACACATCCACATAATGCCAGTCATCCGACGCCACCGGCGCGGTCGGCACGGCCACCGCAGCCGGCTCGATAAGCACCTCGACGCCGCCGGGGTCGTCGTGGACGGTGTCTTTGAGGCTGCTGGCATGGACGACATCGACCCCAGGACCGCCATAGACAGTGTCGGTCCCGGACCCGGCGTGGACGCGGTCGTCGCCGCCGCGGCCATAAACCGTGTCGTCGCCCCAAGACCTGCCGCCCAGTAGGCCAAGGGAGCGAACAGCCGCCGCAATCCCCCGGGAACACCACAGCGCAAACAGCGTTCACCAACCGAAAGCATCATCGCCGGGCTGGTACTAAGCAGTGTCGCCACTAGGGGTATCGGCCGGACCTGACGGACCTGCGGCAACGACGACAGTGCCCGCTATCAAATCATGCCAACCCCGCCGATCCCTGCCCCAAAACACCGACAAATGCACCAGCAACCACCAGAGCACAGGCACATATTGCCCCAAGTCGACTAGGCCAGGATCCGAACCTCCGTAACCGATACCGAGAGAAGTAGGGATAGCGAGTCCGTAGAACACCAGAAAAAGGCCTACCGAGAGCACCCCGCGCAGGATTGCCGCAGTCGTTGAGGGCACCTGCCCTGTCTTTATGCTGACAACCCGGATGGCCTCAATTCGCATGCCCAGCGTCTTCCCCCGCCAAGCAATTGCCGCGATCTCATACAAGAAAGGAAGAAAGAACAAGACATCTGCCACCACCACACGAGCCGTGATGGGAATACCCGAACCTGCCTCCAACTCTTCGCTCCAAAGAACCCGCTGTGAGCCATCGTTTAATGGCCACCACCATTCCGGTTGTGCAATGGTGAAAATCGCGACAAAGGCTGCCGCTAGACCGACACTAAAAATCAATCCATCGCCGATTCTGGCTCGGAAACGCTGGCCGTAGTCGGCAAGCACCATCGTGTCGCCGGTGCCGAGCGTGACCCGCTTTGCCGGTGTCTTGCGTCCGCGTCCAGGATCGGCAGGGCTGGTGTCGCCGCCGGGCTCCGGCGGTCGGGGCTGGTCTGTCACCGCTGTTTCCTGTCGCGGTTCTGCCTGCTGCCCGGGCTGCCGTGGGGGGCTGTTGTCATTGCCGGGAGGCGGTTTGTCGGGTCTCGCATCGGGCCCGGGCCGCCGCGTTGGCGCAGGCGTCGGTGCCGTCGCCGCCGTTGAGGTAGTCGCCGCCCGGCCCGCCGTCGAGGTTGTCGTCGCCGACCCCGCCGTAGGCGAGGTCTTTGCCCCTGCCGCCCCAGAGCCAGTCGTCGCCGACCCCGCCCCACAAAGTGTCGTCGTTGTCGCCGCCCCGGAGCCGGTCATCTCCCGAGTCGCCCCAGAGCCGGTCGTCGCCACCGCCGCCCTCGACGGTGTCGTTGCCGGGGCCGCCTCGCAGCGCGTCGTTTCCTGATCGGCCCCTGAGGGTGTCGCCGCCGCCGCCGCCGTAGATGGAGTCGTTGTCGTCTCCGCCGTCTGCGGTGTCGTCGCCACCGCCGCCGTCGACGATGTCGTCGCCCGAACCGCCCCACAAGATGTCGTCGCCGCCGCCGCCCCAGAGGCGGTCGTCGTTGTCTCCGCCCCACAAGGTGTCGTCGCCGCCGCCGCCGTGGAGCCTGTCTTTGCCGGCCTCTCCCCAGACGCGGTCGTCGCCCTCGCCCGCCCAGACGGTGTCGTTGTTGTCGCCGCCGCGGACGGTGTCGTCGCCACTTCCGGCCCAGATGATGTCGCGGCCCTTGCCGCCGTAGACCACGTCGTCTCCGTCCCCGGCGACGATCACGTCATTGCCGCCACCGCCGTAGATGGTGTCATCACCGCCGCCGCCGCAGATCACATCGTTGCCGGGCGTGCCCCGAAGCGTCTCCGCCGCCGAAGTCCCCGCAACGGTGCAACCCGACGTCCCAACCATGATCGCCACCGTAGCCCTCGAGCATGCGCCGAGGCCGTCGCACACCCGATAGGCGAAACTGACCGTCCCGCCGCTGTCGGCCGCGGTGAACCGCACCGCCGAACCCGGCCCGACGACTGTGGGCCCGCAAAACTCCTCCAAGCCAGCAGACCCAGAAACCCAGCCGCCAAGCCAACCAGAAAACCTGTCCCTACTAACCAAAACAAGAGACGACCACCAACCGATGACATCACCGCTAGGCCAAAACTAAACGGCATCGCCACCGTTCGGATCGGCCGGGACGGGCGGGTCTGCAGTAACGACGACGGTACCCGATATCAAATCATGCCAACCCCGCTGGTCCTCACCCCAATACACCGATGCCTGGACCAGCAACCACCAGCATGCAGCCAGCAACAGTGCAAGCGGAGCAAACTCAGAATCAGGATTCAGGCTGTCGATCCCAAGAAGCAACGGGAATAGGCACACAGGGAGCGCCCCGCGCCGAAACGATTCAAATGCTGACGGCCTCTGTCCGGACTGAATGCTGACAACCCGGATACCCACAGCCCGCATGCCCAGCGTCTTCCCCCGCCAAACAACCGCCACAATCTCATACAACAACAGGGGGATAAACACGCTATATGCCAAAAACACGTCAGCCGTGCTCAAACCTTCCGGCTGCTCACCAGCAGAACCCCATCCAGCAAACGCCTGGGATACAACTATGAATAACCACCCGATGGAAGCGATCACAAATCCGATTCCGATCAGGATTGAATCAGCGATTCTGCTTCGGAAACGCTGGCCGTATTCGGCGAGCACCATAGTCTTGCCGGTGCCGAGCGTGACCCGTCTCGCCGGTGTCTTGCGGCCGCGTCCAAGACCGGCAGGGTTGGTGTCGCCGCCGGGTTCCGGCGGTCGGGGCTGGTCAGTCACCGCTGTTTCCTGTCGCGGTTCTGCCTGCTGCCCGGGTTGCCGTCAGGGGCTGTTGTCATTGGCGGGCGGCGGTTTGCCGGGTCTCGCATCGGGCTCGGGCCGCCGCGTTGGCGCAGGCGTCGGTGCCGTCGCCGCCGTTGAGGTAGTCACCACCCGATCCGCCGTCCAGGTTGTCGTCGCCACCGCCGCCGTACGCGAGGTCTTTGCCCTTGCCGCCCCAGAGCCAGTCGTCGCCGAGGCCGCCCCAGATGGTGTCGTCGTTGTCGCCGCCCCGGAGCCGGTCGTCTCCCGAATCGCCCCAGAGCCGGTCATTGCCGCCGTCGCCCTCGACGGTGTCGTCGCCCGCACCGCCCCGCAGCGCGTCGTTTCCTGATCGGCCCTTGAGGGTGTCGCCGCCACCGCCGCCGTAGATAGTGTCGTTGTCGTCGCCGCCGTCTGCGGTGTCGTCGCCATCACCGCCGTCGAGGATGTCGTCGCCCGCACCGCCCCACAAGGTGTCGCCGCCGCCGTGGAGACGGTCGTCGTTGTCGCCGCCCCACAAGGTGTCGCCGCCGCCGCCGTTGAGCCTGTCTTTCCCGGCTTCGCCCCAGACGCGGTCGTCGCCTTCCCCCGCCCAGACGGTGTCGTTGTTGTCGCCGCCGCGAACGGTGTCGCCGCCACTTCCGGCCCAGATGATGTCGCGGCCCTTCCCGACATAGAGAGTGTCGTCTCCGTCCCCGGCGATGATCACGTCGTCGCCGCCGAGACCGTAGATGGTGTCATCACCGCCGCCGCCGCAGATCACATCATCACCGGGCGTGCCCCGCAGCGTCTCCGCCGCCGAAGTCCCCGCAACAGTGCAACCCGACGTTCCGACCATGATCGTCACCGTAGCCCTCGAGCATGCGCCGAGGCCGTCGCACACCCGATAGGCGAAACTGACCGTCCCGCTGCTGTCACCCGCGGTGAACCGCACCGCGGTGCCCGGCGCCCCGCCGGCTGCGACGACCTCAGCAGAACCGCTGGCGGGCTGTTTCGTGATGTGGAGCGTGGACGGGTCCAAGTCACCGTCGGCGTCGACGTCATTGCCCAACACATCGACCACCGTCGCATTCGACGGTTCGACATAGTGCCAGTCATCCGACGCCATCGGCGCTGTCTGCTCGGCGGTCGACGAGGGCTCGATGAGCACCTCGATACCGCCGGAGTCGTCGTGGACGGTGTCTTCGAGGCTGCTGGCATGGACGACATCGACCCCCGGGCCGCCATAGACCGTGTCGGTCCCGGACCCGGGGGTCGCCGCCGCGGCCGTAAACGGTGTCATCGCCGGGCCGGTACTAGGCGGTGTCGCCGCCAAGCGTACCGGCCGGGACGGGCGGGTCTGCGGTTACGACGACGGTGCCCGTCATAAAGTCATGCCAACCCCGCCGGTCCTCGCCCCAAAACACCGACAAATGCGCCAGTAACACCCAGATAGCAGACAACAATAATAGAAACGTGGCATCAGACCCGGGGGACAGATCATACAGTAGGAGGGAAAGGACTGGGAGGACGAGCCATGCTAGGAGCGTCCCTCGCCAAAACGACGCTAGCATCGACGGTGCATGACCGGTCTTTATGCTGACCACCCGGATGCCCATACTCCACATGCCGAGCGTCTTCCCCCGCCAAGCAACCGCCACGATCTCATACAGAAAAAGGGGAACAAATGCAACATATGACAGAACCAAGCGGGGAGTAACCGGACTAGGCATCGGTGGACCAAAACCTCCAGCTCCTGGTAAGTCAATCCAAAATTTCACAAATGAAGCAACAGCAAATCCGATTCCGATAAGGATTGAGTCGGCGATCCTGGCCCGGAAGCGCTGGCCGTAGTCGGCGAGTGTCATCGTGTCGCCGGTACCGAGCGTGACCTGTTTCGCTGGCGTTTTGCGACCGCGTCCGAGATCGGCAGGGCCGCTGTCGTCGCCGACCTCCGGCCGCTGTTGGTCCGTCATCGCAGCCTCCTGCCGCGGTTCTGCCTGCTGCCCGGGCTGCCGTGGGGGGCTGTTGTCATTGGCGGGTGGCGGTTTGCCGGGTCTCGCATTCGGCCCTGGCCGCCGCGTTGGCGCAGGCGTCGGTGCCGTCGCCGCCGTTGAGGTAGTCGCCGCCCGGCCCGCCGTTGAGGTTGTCGTCGCCGGGACCGCCGTAGGCGAGGTCTTTGCCCCTGCCGCCCCAGAGCCAGTCGTCGCCGAGGCCGCCCCAGATGGTGTCGTCGTTGTCGCCGCCCCGGAGCCGGTCGTCTCCTGAGTCGCCCCAGAGACGGTCGTCGCCGCCGCCGCCCTCGACGGTGTCGTTGCCGGGGCCGCCTCGCAGCGCGTCGTTTCCTGATCGGCCCTTGAGGGTGTCGGCGCCGCCACCGCCGTAGATGGCGTCGTTGTCGTCACCGCCGTCTGCGGTGTCATCGCCATCGCCGCCGCCGACGACGTCGTCGCCCGCACCGCCCCACAAGGTGTCATCGCCGCCGCCGCCATGGAGGCGGTCGTCGTTGTCGCCGCCCCACAGGATGTCGTCGCCGCCGCCGCCGTGGAGCCTGTCTTTGCCGGCTTCTCCCCAGACGCGGTCGTCGCCTTCCCCGGCCCAGACGGTGTCGTTGTTGTCGCCGCCGCGAACGGTGTCGCCGCCACTTCCGGCCCAGATGATGTCGCGGCCCTTGCCGCCGTAGATCACATCGTCTCCGTCCCCGGCGATGATCACGTCGTTGCCGCCGAGACCGTAGATGGTGTCATCACCGCCGCCGCCGCAGATCACATCGTTGCCGGGCGTGCCCCGCAGCGTCTCCGCCGCCGGGGACCCTGTGATGGTGCAACCCGACGTTCCGACCATGATCGTCACCGTAGCCTTCGAGCATGCGCCGAGGCCGTCGCACACCCGATAGGCGAAGCTGACCGTCCCACTGCCTTGGGCCGCAGTGAACCGCACCGCCGGACCCGTCCCCCCAACACCCGCGACGACCTCGGTGGTGCCCGAGGGGGGCTGTTTCGTGACTTGGAGGGTGGACGGCGCCAGATCCCCGTCGGCGTCGACGTCGTTGCCCAGCACATCGATCACCGCCACCGCAGACGGATCCACATAATGCCAGTCATCCGACGCCACCGGCGCGGTCGGCACGGCCACCGCAGACGGCTCGATAAGCACCTCGGCACCGCCGGGGTCGTCGTGGACGGTGTCTTCGAGGCTGCTGGCATGGACGACGTCGACCCCAGGGCCGCCATAGACAGTGTCGGTCCCGGACCCGGTGTGGACGCGGTCGTCGCCGCCACGCCCGTAAACCGTGTCGTCGCCACCACCAGCGTTGATCCAATCCACTCCGTCGCCGCCCAAGATGACGTCGTCGCCGCCCTTGGCATCAATGACGTGGAACGCCCGGCGGTCTTCGGGATCGGGAACGCAGATCACATCGTCGCCGTCAGTGCCCTCAATACGCTCCACACCCGCCCGCCCGGTGACCGTACACCCGGCGTCCACGACCACCTCGATATCGCCAGCCACACCGATCCCCCAGCCGTCGTACACCCAATACCGGGCCCTGGCCGTGCCCGAAAAGCCCGGTTCCGGTGTGAACGTCGCCGCGCCGGCCGCGCCCATCGTGAACTCGCCGCCCGTTGCTTGGACCACCCGCACCGCCCCCGCATCGAGGGTACCCCCAGTGGGAGCGGTGTCGTTGTCCAACAGCCGGACCTGCACCGGGCGGCCCAACTGCGTGCGGGCCGAATCAGCCATCGCGCACGACGCCGTGCCCGGATAAGCCACCACCGGCTCCACCATAAAGGCCTCATGAGACCCCCCACCCGCGCCGGTCCCCGACGCGCTCAACACATACGCCCTCGGCGCCGCATCCCCCAGCACGGACGGCAATCCACCACGGAAATACCTCAGCACAAACAGCGCTCACCAACTCAACACATCGCCGCCGGATGGGCACTAGGCAGTGTCGCCGCCAAGCGGATCGGCCGGCCGGGGCGGGTCTGCGGTAACGACGACGGTGCCCGTTATCAAATCATGCCACCCCCGCCGGTCCTCGCCCCAAAACACCGACAAATGCACCAGTAACACCCAGATAGCAGACAACAATAATAGAAACGTGGCATCAGACCCGGGGGACAGATCATACAGTAGGAGGGAAAGGACTGGGAGGACGAGCCATGCTAGGAGCGTCCCTCGCCAAAACGACGCTAGCATCGACGGTGCATGACCGGTCTTTATGCTGACCACCCGGATGCCCATACTCCACATGCCGAGCGTCTTCCCCCGCCAAGCAACCGCCACGATCTCATACAGAAAAAGGGGAACAAATGCAACATATGACAGAACCAAGCGGGGAGTAACCGGACTAGGCATCGGTGGACCAAAACCTCCAGCTCCTGGTAAGTCAATCCAAAATTTCACAAATGAAGCAACAGCAAATCCGATTCCGATAAGGATTGAGTCGGCGATCCTGGCCCGGAAGCGCTGGCCGTAGTCGGCGAGTGTCATCGTGTCGCCGGTACCGAGCGTGACCTGTTTCGCTGGCGTTTTGCGACCGCGTCCGAGATCGGCAGGGCCGCTGTCGTCGCCGACCTCCGGCCGCTGTTGGTCCGTCATCGCAGCCTCCTGCCGCGGTTCTGCCTGCTGCCCGGGCTGCCGTGGGGGGCTGTTGTCATTGGCGGGTGGCGGTTTGCCGGGTCTCGCATTCGGCCCTGGCCGCCGCGTTGGCGCAGGCGTCGGTGCCGTCACCGCCGTTGAGGTAGTCGCCGCCCGGCCCGCCGTCGAGGTTGTCGTCGCCGGAACCGCCGTAGGCGAGGTCTTTGCCCCTGCCGCCCCAGAGCCAGTCGTCGCCGACCCCACCCCACAAGGTGTCGTCGTTGTCGCCGCCCCGGAGCCGGTCGTCTCCTGAGTCGCCCCGGAGCCGGTCGTCGCCGCCTTCTGCGGTGTCGTCCCCCGAACCGCCGTCGAGGATGTCATCGCCCGCACCGCCCCACAAGGTGTCATCGCCGCCGCCGCCGTGGACGCGGTCGTCGTTGTCGCCGCCCCACAGGATGTCATCGCCTCCGCCGCCGTGGAGCCTGTCTTTGCCAGCTTCACCCCAGACGCGGTCGACGCCTCCGCCCCCCCTTACGTTGTTGTCGCCCCCGCGAACGGTGTCGCCGCCACTTCCGGCCCAGATGATGTCGCGGCCCTTCCCGCCGTAGACCACATCGTCTCCGGCCCCAGCGATGATCACGTCGTTACCGCCGAGACCGTAGATGGTGTCATCACCGCCGCCGCCGCAGATCACATCATCTCCGGGCGTGCCCCGCAGCGGGCGGCAACCCCCCACGGGAACACCACAGCACAAACAGCGCTCACCAACCCAACACATCATCGCCGGGCTGGTACTAAGCGGTGTCGCCGCTAGGCGGACCGGCCGGGACGGGCGGGGCTGCGGTAACGACGACGGTGCCCGATATCAAATCATGCCAACCCCGCCGCCTCTCGCCCAAATACACCGAGAAATGCACCAAAAACCACCAAGGGGAAGCGATGGTTATCCAAGCCATTAGAGTAAGAGCACCACCAAATTCTGATGTGTCATCTGCAAGAATAGGAAGAAATAAAAGTATCTGGAATACCCAGCGTAAAAGTGCCGCAGTCACTGAAGGCTTCTTTCCGGTATTTTTGCTGACTATCCTGATGTCGAAAAGCTGCATTCCCAGCGTACGACCAGAGCGAGCAACGGCCATAACTTCATTGATTATCGGAGCAAATGATATCGCCAAAACAAAAAGTTCGTCGTCCACGCTCAAAGCTTGAACATCTATTTGCCAAAGCACGACTAGTCCGATCACGTATACAAAAGTATCGGCGATTCTGGCGCAAAGTCTTTGCACATAACCAGCGAGCACCATCGTCTCGCCGGTACCGAGCACGACCCGCTTCACCGGCATTTTGCGGCCGTGTCCGGTGTCGGCAGCGCTGGTGTCGTCGGGTTCCGGCGGTTGGGGCTGGTCTGTCATCGCGGTCTCCCGCCGCGGTTCTGCCTGCTCCTCGGGCTGTCGGCGGGGGCTGTTGTCATTGGCGGGCGGCAGTTTGTTGGGTCTCGCATCGGGCCCGGGCCGCCGCTTTCGAACAAGCGTCAGTGCCGTCGCCACCGTTGAGGTAGTCGCCGCCCGATCCGCCGTCCAGGTTGTCGTCGCCGCCGCCGCCGTAGGCGAGGTCTTTGCCCTTGCCACCCCGAAGCGTGTCGTCGCCGGGGCCACCCCAGAGGATGTCGTCGTTGTCACCGCCCCAGAGGCGGTCTTCTCCCAAGTCGCCCCAGAGCCGATCGTCGCCACCGCCGCCCTCAACGGTGTCGTCGCCGGGGCCTCCTCTCAGCGCGTCGTTTCCTGATCGGCCCTTGAGAGTGTCGCCGCCGCCGCCGCCGTAGATGGAGTCGTTGTCGTCGCCGCCGTCTGCGGTGTCATCGCCACCGCCGCCGTCGACGATGTCGTCGCCCGAACCGCCCCACAAGGTGTCATCGCCGCCGCCGCCCCAGAGGCGGTCGTCGTTGTCTCCGCCCCACAGGATGTCGTCGCCTTCGCCGCCGTGGAGCCTGTCTTTGCCGGCCTCTCCCCATACGCGGTCGTCGCCTTCCCCGGCCCAGACGGTGTCGTTGTTGTCGCCGCCGCGAACGGTGTCGCCGCCACTTCCGGCCCAGATGATGTCGCGGCCCTTGCCGCCGTAGATCACATCGTCTCCGTCCCCGGCAATGATCACGTCATTGCCGCCACCGCCGTAAATGGTGTCGTTTCCGCCGCCGCCGCAGATCACATCATCACCGGGCGTGCCCCGCAGCGTCTCCGCCGCCGAAGTCCCCACCACGGTGCAACCCGACGTCCCCACCATGATCGTCACCGTAGCCCTCGAGCATGCGCCGAGGCCGTCGCACACCCGATAGGCGAAACTGACCGTCCCGCTGCTGTCGCCCGCGGCGAACCGCACCGCGGCGCCCGGCCCGACGACTGTGGGCCCACAAAACTCCTCCAAGCCAGCAGAACCAGAAATCCAGTTGCCAAGCCAACCAGAAAACCTGTCCCTACCAGCCGGAACAAGAGACGACCACCAACCGAGGACATCACCGCTAGGCCAAAACTAAAATGCGTCGCCGCTAGGCGGACCGGCCGGGTCTGCGGCAACGACGACGGTGCCCGATATCAAATCATGCCAACCCCGCCGGTCCTCGCTCCAAAACACCGACAAGTGCACCATCAACCACCAGAGGACAGGCACCAATTGCCCTACCGAGTCGATCAGGCCAGGATCCCAACCTGAGTAAGTAATGCCGAGAGAGATAGGGATAGCGAGCCCGTAGAGCAATGGAAAAAGGCATATTGAGAGCGCCCCGCGCAAGATTGCGGCGGTCACCGACGGTGCCTGACCGGTCTTTATGCTGACAACCCGGATGGCTTCAATTCGCATGCCCAGCGTCCGCCCCCGCCAAGCAACCGCCGCGATCTCGTACAAGAAAGGAACAAAGAACAGGACATCTGCCACCACCACACGAGCCGTGATCGGAATACCCGAGCCTGCCTCCAAGTCTTCGCCCCAGAGGGACCACTGTAGGTTCAGGTTTAACGGAAACCACCATTCCGGTTGTACAGCGGCAGCGATTGCGACAAAGGCCGTCACTAGACAGACACAAAAAACCAATCCGTCGCCGATTCTGGCTCGGAAACGGTGACCGTAGCCAGCGAGCGCCATCGTGTCGCCGGTGCCGAGCACGACCCGCTTTGGCGGTGTTTTGCGGCTGCTGCCGGAATCGGCAGCGCTGATGTCGCCGCCGGGTTCCTGCGGTCGGGGTTGGTCTGTCATCGCGGTCCGCCTTCGCAGCCCCGACTGTTCAGCGTGTCGTCGGGGGCTGTTGTCATTGGCGGGTGGCGGTTTGCCGGGTCTCGCATTCGGCCCTGGCCGCCGCGTTGGCGCAGGCGTCGGTGCCGTCGCCGCCGTTGAGGTAGTCGCCGCCCGGCCCGCCGTCGAGGTTGTCGTCGCCGGGACCGCCGTAGGCGAGGTCTTTGCCCTTGCCGCCCCAGAGCCAGTCGTCGCCGAGGCCGCCCCAGATGGTGTCGTCGTTGTCGCCGCCCCGGAGCCGGTCGTCTCCTGAGTCGCCCCAGAGACGGTCGTCGCCGCCGCCGCCCTCGACGGTGTCGTTGCCGGGGCCGCCTCGCAGCGCGTCGTTTCCTGATCGGCCCTTGAGGGTGTCGGCGCCGCCACCGCCGTAGATGGCGTCGTTGTCGTCACCGCCGTCTGCGGTGTCATCGCCATCGCCGCCGCCGACGACGTCGTCGCCCGCACCGCCCCACAAGGTGTCATCGCCGCCGCCGCCATGGAGGCGGTCGTCGTTGTCGCCGCCCCACAGGATGTCGTCGCCGCCGCCGCCGTGGAGCCTGTCTTTGCCGGCTTCTCCCCAGACGCGGTCGTCGCCTTCCCCGGCCCAGACGGTGTCGTTGTTGTCGCCGCCGCGAACGGTGTCGCCGCCACTTCCGGCCCAGATGATGTCGCGGCCCTTGCCGCCGTAGATCACATCGTCTCCGTCCCCGGCGATGATCACGTCGTTGCCGCCGAGACCGTAGATGGTGTCATCACCGCCGCCGCCGCAGATCACATCGTTGCCGGGCGTGCCCCGCAGCGTCTCCGCCGCCGGGGACCCTGTGATGGTGCAACCCGACGTTCCGACCATGATCGTCACCGTAGCCTTCGAGCATGCGCCGAGGCCGTCGCACACCCGATAGGCGAAGCTGACCGTCCCACTGCCTTGGGCCGCAGTGAACCGCACCGCCGGACCCGTCCCCCCAACACCCGCGACGACCTCGGTGGTGCCCGAGGGGGGCTGTTTCGTGACTTGGAGGGTGGACGGCGCCAGATCCCCGTCGGCGTCGACGTCGTTGCCCAGCACATCGATCACCGCCACCGCAGACGGATCCACATAATGCCAGTCATCCGACGCCACCGGCGCGGTCGGCACGGCCACCGCAGACGGCTCGATAAGCACCTCGGCACCGCCGGGGTCGTCGTGGACGGTGTCTTCGAGGCTGCTGGCATGGACGACGTCGACCCCAGGGCCGCCATAGACAGTGTCGGTCCCGGACCCGGTGTGGACGCGGTCGTCGCCGCCACGCCCGTAAACCGTGTCGTCGCCACCACCAGCGTTGATCCAATCCACTCCGTCGCCGCCCAAGATGACGTCGTCGCCGCCCTTGGCATCAATGACGTGGAACGCCCGGCGGTCTTCGGGATCGGGAACGCAGATCACATCGTCGCCGTCAGTGCCCTCAATACGCTCCACACCCGCCCGCCCGGTGACCGTACACCCGGCGTCCACGACCACCTCGATATCGCCAGCCACACCGATCCCCCAGCCGTCGTACACCCAATACCGGGCCCTGGCCGTGCCCGAAAAGCCCGGTTCCGGTGTGAACGTCGCCGCGCCGGCCGCGCCCATCGTGAACTCGCCGCCCGTTGCTTGGACCACCCGCACCGCCCCCGCATCGAGGGTACCCCCAGTGGGAGCGGTGTCGTTGTCCAACAGCCGAATCCGCACCGGGCGGCCCAACTGCGTGCGGGCCGAATCAGCCATCGCGCACGGCGCCGTGCCCGGATAAGCCACCACCGGCTCCACCATGAGGGCCTCATGAGACCCCCCGCCGGCACCGGTTCCCGACGCGTTCAACACATACGCCCTAGGCGCCGCATCCTGCGCCGCGGTCGGGGCGGCGGGCACCGTCCACGCCACCGTGACCTCGCCGTCGCCGTCCGCTGTCACATCGGGCACTGTCAGCGGGCCCAATTTTGTATCGCCCAGCGATACCGACCTGGCCGACACGCTCACTGTTGAGTTCGCCGCGAACCCCCCGGCCTTCAGAGTCACCCGCGCGCCGGGGGCAACGAACGGCGCCCCGCAACCCGACCCCACCGCCCGATCCCACGCCAACACGGCCACCGAGCCCCCAGACTTCTCGCCGCCATCTGAGCTCTCGGGCGGATCCTGCTGGTCTCCGCCGGAGTAGAACTCGCTCTCCGAGCTGGTACTCTCGGCAGGCTCCGGGTTCACCGGGAGGCCCGCCTGGTTCAACTCGGCCCCGCCCGCAACAACATGGCGGATGTACCGATCCAAAATCTCCGCATACCTACCATGGCCATCAGCGTTCGGGTGAAACGACCGGCCAGAAACGGGAATCGGCTTCACTCCATCATCCACGATGAAGCCGTTCAGCCACGGCTTGTTCGCGCAGGGCGAATGACCGACGAAACTCGAATCGCTGCCAGCCAGATGATCACCCCGCAACACATCTACGAAATGCACCCCGGCCTTCTCCGCAGCCCGCCTGACCTCGAGATTGACCCGGTTAGCAGACTGGGCCAAGAACACCGCCTCCCCCGGATCAATCCGTAGGCGTTCGGGCAAAAATGAGCGCCCAAACCAAGAAGCCAATTTCCCAATATTGATACTGGCTTTCGAATAGCTACTGTGTATTTCTTCGGCAGAAAGACTTGGGCAGTCGTATATTGTCACAGCGAAATTGTATATGTCGCCCATACATACGGCATCAATGCCCAAGGTGAGAGTTTCTTCTGTTGCGGTATCGATCTTCTCCTGTAGCTGGGCTTTCCGACGACGGTACTTGGCTTGCTTAAGTTGTTCGTTGTAGTCGGTAATATTCAAAATCAGCTCGATGTACCGCTCTACTGTTTCGCGGGAGGTGTCGGGGCAGACGCCCAGCACAGGGGTGACGTAGGGGTACCCCATAACGAAGATCGACGCTTTGGGGGCAACTTTTTTGAGGTGTTGAAGCACAGGAACAAGCCTTTTCTCCAACTCGTTTGCTTTCAAGAGAATGTCTTTGTGATTACAGCTGGAATCTAAGATGTATGCACAGGCTTTCAACACCGCGGCAAAGCCCATGTCGTTGCCGCCAATGGTCAGGGTGATTATGTCGACGTTCTGCATGCGCTGTTGAAGTCCGGCTTGTGCTTGTTTGAGGGAGGCGGCTTGGCGGGGCTCCCACCGGGGGTCGCGGGCATGGAACACTCGATCCATCGTCAGGGCCATGGTCTTCGGATCTTGGCGGGAGACGGTTTCGTAGACGGGTTCATCGAGTGCGGCGGCGTTGGAGGGGCGGTCGGTTTGGTGGTTGTAGTCGTCGGTGGATGTGCCGTGGGGGTCGGCGGGGTTGTAGATGTTGTGGGCGACGGCGCCGGTGCAGGCGTAGGTGTCGAAGGCGACCTCGACCCTGGCGATGCCTCCGAGGAACTCGGTTGCGAACACGACGGGGTATGCCTTGTCCCAGCGGTTGCACTCTGCGGCGGCGGGGTTGTCGGTGAGGTATGCGCCGGTGAAGCCGACACTGCCGGGTCGTCCGTTCTCGCCGGAGGAGTAGGAGTCGCCCAGCGCGATGTAGTTGATCGCTTTGGCGATGGGCACCTCGATACGGAAGCTGGGCTCGGGGGCGGGGTGGTTGGGCTGGTTGTCATGGCGCCCGTTGCGGTTCCTGTCGACGAACACGGCCACCTCGTCGTGGTTCACCGCGAACAAGTGCGCGCCGCCGCTCGCCACCTGCCAGCGCACAGTGAACACGCCCTCGCTATCGGTAAGGCATTGGCGCCTCTCCCCCGGCGGGGCGGCGCTGCCAGCGCCGGCGCAGGTCACTGCTTGTCTGCGGCTGGGCCCCGAGGCGATCTTGGCGCCCACCGGGGTGTGGGCCAGCGGCCGCTCCTCCTCTATCGGCCGGGTCCCAACGGCGCCGACGATCCGCGGTTCGACCAGGCGCAGCCGCAGCTCGCTGTACTGGCCGGCGCGGCCCATCCTCGTGCTTCCCGGCAACACCACCACCCGCACGCTCTCAGGGGCGGCGCGCCGGCTGAGCGCCGAGTTCGCCTGGCTGCGGGCCGAGAAGTCCGAGGCGAAGACATCGTAGGGCTCCCCGAGCTCGAATACGCCGTCATCGTCGAGGTCGACCCAGGCGCGCATCTGATGGCGCCGCCCGGCCAGGTTGTCGCGCACCCGCAGCACATGGACAGACCGCTCAACCCGCTCGGCCCCGCCCGAGTCCGGCGACGCCGACACCCCACAGCCCCCCGCTATCGCATGCGTCTCAGTGGCCGCCACATCCAGGCTCGGGCGCGCCAGGCAATGCCGGCTCGACGCGTTCCTCGCCGACGGCCCGCCGATCACCTCCACCCGAGTCCGATAACCCGGGTTGGTGCCCGCACTCCCGCAATCCACCTCCACATCGACGAACACATGGCGCCAACCGGCGAACCCGCTCTGGGAAACGTCGAAGACCCCCGTAACCCCGCCCTCGACCGCCGTCCCAGCGCACGCCGCCACAGCCGTGCCCGCCGCGCGCTCCGGCGGCCCGTCATCGTCGGACACCGTCGCCGCAGCCGAAGCACTGCTCAGCGCCGCGCCTTTGGGGTTGCTCAACGCCAGCGTGAACGACTCGTCACCCTCCGCAGCCGAGTCGTCGACCAACGGCACCGAAACCGTCGCATACCGGGCCTCCGCCGGAATCGTCACCGTGCCCGACACCGCTGTGAAATCCCCGCCCGCAACAGCCGTCCCATCCACCGTCGCATAATCCACCGAAATGGGACTCTCACGCCCCTCCGGCGCGACCACCGTGAACACCACCGCACCATCATCCTCGCGAGCCGCAGCCGACGACACCACCAGAGGAAGCGGCGCCCACCGCGCGCCGACGGTGTACGCGCCCGTCGCGCCCGGCGACGACTTGGTCGCCTCGATCGTGTAGGTGCCCGCCGCCAGCAAAAGATGGTCCAGCCTCGCCGGAGCCGCATAAGTGCACCTGTTGCGATAACAGCTGCGGTCGTTCCCCTGGTCGCGGCCCACCACCTTGCCCGACGAGTCCGACAGCACCAGATACGAACTGCTCGACGCCGGGCCCACCCACACCGACACCGTCGCCGCCGCGCTCAGCGTGAACGTGTGCCGGCGCGCGTAATACGTCGAGCTCGAGTCGGGATCCCGCAGAGACGACGTGCATCCCGCGTCCACCGCCACGATCCCCGAACCCGACAACGACGAAGACCCCTCCCCCAGAGCCCCCAAACTCCGCGAACACGCATCAGCCGGCGCCCACCGCGCGCCGACGGTGTACGCGCCCGTCGCGCCCGGCGACGACTTGGTCGCCTCGATCGTGTAGGTGCCCGCCGCCAGCAAAAGATGGTCCAGCCTCGCCGGAGCCGCATAAGTGCACCTGTTGCGATAACAGCTGCGGTCGTTCCCCTGGTCGCGGCCCACCACCTTGCCCGACGAGTCCGACAGCACCAGATACGAACTGCTCGACGCCGGGCCCACCCACACCGACACCGTCGCCGCCGCGCTCAGCGTGAACGTGTGCCGGCGCGCGTAATACGTCGAGCTCGAGTCGGGATCCCGCAGAGACGACGTGCATCCCGCGTCCACCGCCACGATCCCCGAACCCGACAACGACGAAGACCCCTCCCCCAGAGCCCCCAAACTCCGCGAACACGCATCAGCCGGCGCCCACCGCGCGCCGACGGTGTACGCGCCCGTCGCGCCCGGCGACGACTTGGTCGCCTCGATCGTGTAGGTGCCCGCCGCCAGCAAAAGATGGTCCAGCCTCGCCGGAGCCGCATAAGTGCACCTGTTGCGATAACAGCTGCGGTCGTTCCCCTGGTCGCGGCCCACCACCTTGCCCGACGAGTCCGACAGCACCAGATACGAACTGCTCGACGCCGGGCCCACCCACACCGACACCGTCGCCGCCGCGCTCAGCGTGAACGTGTGCCGGCGCGCGTAATACGTCGAGCTCGAGTCGGGATCCCGCAGAGACGACGTGCATCCCGCGTCCACCGCCACGATCCCCGAACCCGACAACGACGAAGACCCCTCCCCCAGAGCCCCCAAACTCCGCGAACACGCATCAGCCGGCGCCCACCGCGCGCCGACGGTGTACGCGCCCGTCGCGCCCGGCGACGACTTGGTCGCCTCGATCGTGTAGGTGCCCGCCGCCAGCAAAAGATGGTCCAGCCTCGCCGGCTCGCTCGAAGAGCACCTGCCGCGATAGCAGCTCCTGGTGTTCCCCTGGTCGCGGCCCACCACCTTGCCCGACGAGTCCGACAGCACCAGATACGAACTGCCCGACGCCGGGCCCACCCACACCGACACCGTCGCCGCCGCGCTCAGCGTGAACGTGTGCCGGCGCGCGTAATACGTCGAGCTCGAGTCGGGATCCCGCAGAGACGACGTGCATCCCGCGTCCACCGCCACGATCCCCGAACCCGACAACGACGAAGACCCCTCCCCCAGAGCCCCCAAACTCCGCGAACACGCATCAGCCGGCGCCCACCGCGCGCCGACGGTGTACGCGCCCGTCGCGCCCGGCGACGACTTGGTCGCCTCGATCGTGTAGGTGCCCGCCGCCAGCAAAAGATGGTCCAGCCTCGCCGGCTCGCTCGAAGAGCACCTGCCGCGATAGCAGCTCCTGGTGTTCCCCTGGTCGCGGCCCACCACCTTGCCCGACGAGTCCGACAGCACCAGATACGAACTGCCCGACGCCGGGCCCACCCACACCGACACCGTCGCCGCCGCGCTCAGCGTGAACGTGTGCCGGCGCGCGTAATACGTCGAGCTCGAGTCGGGATCCCGCAGAGACGACGTGCATCCCGCGTCCACCGCCACGATCCCCGAACCCGACAACGACGAAGACCCCTCCCCCAGAGCCCCCAAACTCCGCGAACACGCATCAGCCTGAGTGACCAGACCCCGTTGTCTGGAGACTTGGTTCATGCGGCTTGATCTAGTCGTTGCTGGCTGTGGTTGCCCTCCCGTTCCGTTGGGGTGTGGCAGTCGAGGGTCGAGCGGATTCACCGCGTGTTGTAGCGGCTGGTCCAGGCTGGCGACCCCATGGGAGGAGTCGCCCGCCGCCCGGCCCGCCGCCTCGCCTGGAACGGGTACGAGAAGAGCGGCAAGAACTAGGAGGGCAGCGAAAATACCACGGCATTGCGGTCGGAATTGCCTGAAAACCATAAGATGACGAGCGCAAACTAGTCACCACACGAGAAATCCAGCTAATCACACGCTCTCTATACGAATTGACGCAAATCCATCCCGATATTCATAGACTTACTTTTGATACAAGGCCCGCACCACACGGCCAGCAGCGCGGCGAGCCGATGGGTCGAGAAAGTCCTGCTCCACGCGCTGTCTGTCCTATGACCCAGAGATCAGCTCCCAGATCCGCTCGGGCGTTGCCGGCATCTCAACATCGTTGATCCCCAGGGGGGATAGCGCATCGGCGATGGCGTTGATCACCGCCGGAGTGGAGGCGATGGTGCCAGCCTCGCCGATGCCCTTCACCCCCATCGGGTTGGTGGGGCTGGGCGTCACCGTGGAGTCGGTGCGGAACGAGGGGGTCTCAGCCGATGACGGCACCAGATAGTCCAGGAAGCTGACGTTGCGGGGCTGACCGTCGTCGTCGAATGCGGCCTCCTCCCACAGCGCCTGGGCCACCCCTTGGAGGATGCCGCCGTGGATCTGGCCCTCCACCACCATCGGGTTGATCTGGTTGCCGCAGTCGTCCACCGCCACGTAGTCCACCATCTCCACCTCGCCGGTCTCGGTGTCCACCTCCACCACGGCCACATGGGTTCCGAACGGGAAGGTGAAGTTGGGCGGATCCCAGGTCATGTGGCCTTCCAGGTTGGGCTCCATGCCGTCGGGCAGATTGTGAGCGGTGAAGGCCTCGAAGGCCACTGCGGCCAGCGGCATCTCGGCGTCGGGCTGGCCCTTCACCCGGAACGTGCCGTCGGAGAACTCCAAGTCCTCCACGTTGGCCTCCATCTGGTGCGCGGCAATCAGCCGGGCCTTGTCGATCACCTTGTCGGCCGCCATGTACACCGCGGTGCCGCCCACCGACAGCGACCGAGAACCATAGGAGTCAAGTCCCAGGGGCGAGATGGCAGTGTCGGAGTGCAGCACCTCCACGTCATCGGGATCAACGCCCAGTTGGTCGGCCACGATCATCGACCAGCACGTCTCGTGGCCCTGGCCGTGGGGCGACGTACCGGTCACCACCTGCACCTTGGCGGTGGGCAGCACCCGCACGGTGGCCGACTCCCAACCGCCGGCGGCATAGTTCAGCGAGGCCAGCACCCGGCTGGGGGCCAGACCGCACATCTCCACATAGCTGGACAGGCCCACGCCCAGATGCCGGGAATCGCCGGCGGCTCGCCGCTCGGCCTGCTGGGTCCTCAAACCCTCGTAGTCCACCAACTCCAGGGCCTGCTCCAGGGCCTGGGGATAGTTGCCGCTGTCGAAAATCAGCCCAGGGGCCGACTCGTAGGGGAATTGCTCAGGGCCGATGAAGTTGCGCCTCCTGATCTCGGCGGGGTCAACCCCGACCGCGGCGGCCAGTGAGTCCATGGCCCGCTCGATGGCGTAGGTGGCCTCGGGCCGGCCCGCCCCCCGATACGCATCGGTGGGGGTCATGTTGGTGAACACCCCCGTACACACGAAGGAGTAGTTCGGGATGTCGTAGCAGCCGTGGTACAGGAAGGCACCCAGCAAGGGCACCCCTGGGGTGACGAGTTGCAGGTAGGCCCCCATGTCGGCCACCAGCTTCACCCGCACCGCGCTGATACGGCCCTCGGCGTCGGCGGCCAACTCGATGTCTTGGATCTGGCCCCGGCCCTGGATGGTGGACCCGGCAGCCTCGGAGCGCCCTTCGGTCCAGCGCACCGGCACACCGTGGCGCAGCGCCAGCGCCGTACACATGATCTCCTCGGCGTATACGTTCAGCTTGGAGCCAAACCCGCCCCCCACCGACGGAGCCACCACCCGCACCTTCTGTTCCGGCAGCCCCAGAGTGAGGGCCACCATGACCTTGAGGATGTGGGGGATCTGAGTAGCCGAGTAGATGGTGATATCGCCCCCGAACGGCGAGGGCACCGCCACCACCCCCCGAGGCTCCATGGCCGCAGGAATGAGCCGCTGCTGGATGTAGCGCTCTTGCACCACATGCTCCGCCCCAGAGAACGCGG
The DNA here is from genome assembly GCF_965204015.1 of Candidatus Poriferisocius sp. Lineage (GTDB taxonomy): Bacteria > Actinomycetota > Acidimicrobiia > Acidimicrobiales > Bin134 > Poriferisocius. The sequence goes on from NZ_OZ241965.1 coordinate 1,931,350, forward strand.
CCTCCACCGCGTCGGCATCAGGAGTCAGCTCCCAGGTGTAGGAAGCGTTGGTGCCCAAGTCATCGTGGATGACAGTGCTGTCCGCCAGCGCATCCTCGAGGTCCACCACCGCGTCGAGTGGCTCGTAGTCCACCTCAACCAGCGAGGCAGCGTCGACCGCCCCATAGCGGTCGTCAGCCAGCACCACGGCCACCACATCGCCCACGTAGTTGGCCTTGTCCACCGCAATCGGCAGATGGGCCGGATTCTTCATGTCATCAGTAACCGGCCAAGCACACGGCAACGGCCCCCAAGACTCAGCCAAATCCGCCCCCGAATAAGCAGCCACCACCCCGTCAGCATCAAGAGCCGCACTCAAGTCCACCGAGTTGATGCGAGCATGCGCATGAGGACTCCGAACACAAGCCACCCAAAGCGCCCCCGTAAGGTCCAGATCGTCCACAAACCGGGCCTCCCCAGTAAGCAGCTCAGGATCCTCCTTCCGAAGCAACCTGCTCCCCACCACCGAAGACTCAGTCACCGTCATGAGTCACCTCCCGTCGCACCCGCGAGCGTATCCCCCCTATCGGATCAGTGCAGCCGACCTCCGGAGGTGTTGGAAGGGCTAGTTAGAAGCTGCCGTGCGGAGGTCGGCCAACGTCTCCATCCACCATAAGTTGGTCACCGTGGTGTTGCCGGGAAGCGTGGCCAGGCAGTCGTCGACTTGGGAGACCACTTCGGGAAGTTCGGCGGCCGCAAGACGCAGGTCCAACAGTCCGTCCACCACCCGGGAGCGGCTGGTGAGCTCCCCATCGATGGCGTCCAGCAGCCGATCCACCAACTCGGTGATCTCGATGAGGGCCGCTGGGTTGCGGACGGTTTCCAATGTCACTGCTCTCTCCTTCGGTACCGGTTGAGGTTACAACCGCCGGACACCCGGATATGTTCCCTTCGCTCCCATGCTATCGACCCCAGCGACATCCGACGACCGGGATATCGTGTGCGACGTGCGGAAAGCAAGAGAAACCAAGGCTAGCCCCAAGTTCCACAAGCTGGTTATCGCCCTGATGGCGCTTGCCCTGGTGGGCTCGGCTTGCGGCAACGACGACGACTCGCCCTCTCCGGCCGCTGACGAACCGGCGGCGGCCCCGACACAAGCCGAAGACCCCAGCCCGGAAGAAGACGAGCACACCAGCGTGGTCATCGGATTGGAGCAGGAGATCACCAACTTCAACAATCTGACCGCCGCCGACCAGCTCCTGGCCGGTCGCCAGATCATGCGAGCCGTCTGGCCCACCTGCGTTCGGATCCGGCCTGATTTCTCCTTCGAGCCGTACTTCTGCGAGTCGCTTCCCACCGTCATCACCGAGGATCCGCTGGTCGTGGAATACCGGCTGCGGGAAGACGCCACCTGGAGCGACGGGACTCCGGTCAGCTCCGACGATCTGGTGTTCTTCTTCGAGAACTGCAACGAAGCCGGGGACGACTGCGGCAGCACCGCGGGCTTCGACAGCGCGGAACTGGAAGTCGTGGACGACAAGGCCGTTCGGCTCAGTTGGCCAGCCGCCCAGCCCTACGTGGAATACATCCAGCTGTTCTCCGGCCCGTTCCCGCCCGCCCATCTGGGCCGTGACTGGAGCGAGGGCTTCCGCACTGACCCGGGCGTCGGCGCCGGGCCCTATGTGGTGGACGAGTACAACCCGGGCAGCGATCTGACTCTGGTGGCCAACCCCACCTGGTTCGGTGACGGGCCCGGCATCGACGAGGTCACGTTCCGGTTCATCAGCGATGTGGGCAACCTGCCGCTGGCGCTGGAGAACGGCGAAGTGGACGTGATCTACCCGCAACCCCAAGTAGACCTAGTAGATCAGGTCAACCGCATCGGCGGGGTGGAGACCTCCATCACCTTCGGGCCCACCTGGGAGCAGATCACATTCAACACCACCACGGTGCCGTTGGAGGCCCGCCGGGCCATCGCGCTGGCCCTCGACCGGGAGTTGATCGTGACCGCGCTGATGCGGCCGTTCTCCGAATCGGCCCAGGCCCTGGGCAACCGGATCTTCATGAACGGCCAAGCCCAGTACGAGGACCACACGCCAGCGGAGTTCCAACAGCGAGACCCCGCCGCCGCCCGCGCCGTTCTGGAAGCCGCCGGCTGGGAGTTGGACGGCGATGTCTACGCCAAAGACGGCCGGCGCTTGAGCCTGCGCATCCGCACCACTGGGGGCAACAACCGCCGGGAGCAATTCCAAGAACTAGTGCAGAACCAACTGGCCGAGGCCGGTATCCAGATCACCATCGACAACCTGCCCGGTGGAGAGATCTTCCCAGCGCTCCTCGGCGCCCACAACGACCCGCCGGGCCCGCCGGGAGACTTCGACCTGGCCATCTTCGCCTGGGTGGGCGGTCCCCTCCCCGCGGCCTCAGCCTCTCAAGTATTCGGAATCGACAGCGAGACCAACCTGGGGGCCTATGTCGACGATCGGGTTGACGAGCTCTTGACCGAAGCCACTTTCACCCTCGATCTCGACCGCCAAGCCGAGTTGTTGAACCAGGCCGACGCGCTGATGTGGGAGACGCTCCCCAATATCCCCGTCTACCAACTCCCCTTCTTCCTCGCCTGGGACGAGAAAATCCAAAACATCCAAGACAACCCCACCACCGAAAGCTTCACCTGGAATCTCGAGCAGTGGGAGTTGGCTAGCTAGCGTTTCTTACCAGTGCTCGGGTACGCGACACGCAAGCTGCTCATATCGGTCGTCGTCCTCTTCTTCGCCACCCTGGTGGCCTTCCTGCTGGTGGCCACCGTCGACCCCATCGCCGAGCAACGGGTCTTTCTCATGTCGCAACCGGGCGGCGCTGAGCAGGTCGACCGGCTGGAGGCCAGCTTGGGCCTCGACAAACCCCTTATCGAGCGCTACGGAAGCTGGCTGGGCGACATGTTCACCGGGGACATGGGCACGTCCACCGACAACGGGCGGGCGGTCACCACCCTGCTGGGCGAGGCCATACCGGTCACCTTGCGGTTGGTCATCGCCGCCACCGTCGTCTCGGTGGTCCTCGGCGTGGCGGTCGGGGTGGTGAGCGCGATGCGCCAGTACGGGAAGTTCGACAACATCTCTACCTTCTTCGCCTTCCTGTTCTTCGCCATGCCGGTGTTCTGGCTGGGCGCGTTGCTGAAGGACTTGGGCATCCGGTTCAACGACTGGTGGGGAAGCCGGATCTTCTTCACCATCGGCGAGGAGTCGCCCCGGCTCGATGCCGACTTCTGGGGCACGTGGGCCGACCGGGCCGGGCACATCATCCTCCCCGCGCTCACCCTGGTGCTGATCCAACTAGCCGCCACCAGCCGGTTCCAGCGCTCGGCCATGCTCGATGTGCTGGAAAGCGACTACATCCGCACCGCCCGGGCCAAAGGAGTACCCCGCCGGCGGGTCATCACCCACCATGCCCTGCGCAACGCCCTGCTGCCGGTGGTGAGCTACACCGGGCTTACTTTCGGCACGCTGATCGGGGGCACGGTGGTCACCGAGGTGGTGTTCAACTGGAAGGGCATGGGCCGGCTGTTCCTGGAGTCCCTGCTAAACGGCGACGTGGCCGTGACTCAAGGGTGGCTGCTGGCAGTGGGCATCTCGGTGATCATCGTCAACCTGCTCACCGATCTGACCTACGGCTTTTTGGATCCGAGGGTGCGAGATGGCTGACATCCCGTCCAGCGTGTTCGCCGGCGCCCCAGCCGAGACCGAGGTCCGCTCCCAGTGGCGGCTGGTGCTTCGACGGTTCCTCGCCCATCGACTGGCGGTGGCCGCCGGTGTCGTACTGGTGGTGGCCTACCTGTTCAGCTATCTGGCCGAGCCGCTCACCGGCTGGGGCTACAAGGACCTGTCGCCAGATCTGTCGCAAGGGCCGTCGGGCGACCACTGGTTCGGCACCGACACCATCGGCCACGACATGTTCGCCCAGTCGATGCGAGGGCTGCGGGTGTCGGTCCACGTCAGCTTGGTGGTGGCAGCCATCGCCACTGTCCTGGGATCGGTACTGGGCGCAGTGCAGGGGTGGTTCCGGGGCCGGGTGGACGGCGCCCTGGGGCTGTTGGTGGACTTCCTGCTCATCCTTCCCCTCCTGCCGGTGCTGATGGTGCTGGGCACCCGCACCCGGGCCAGCGGCGGCAGTTCGCTTATGTTCGTGGCCGTGGTGATCGGCCTGTTCTTGTGGGCGCCGTTGGCCCGGGTGGTGCGGGGAGAGGTGTTCTCCATCCGGGAGAAGGAGTACATCGAGGCCGCCGAGGCCTTGGGCGCATCCAACTCGCGCATCATCTTCCGCCACCTCATCCCCAACGCCATGAGCTCGATCATCGTGTACGCCACCCTCACGGTGGCCACCGCCATCCTGCTGGAGACCGCGCTGGCGTTCTTGGGCTTCGGCATCCAACCCCCCGAGGTGTCGCTGGGATCGCTGGTGGACGAGGGGCGCGACGCCGCCCGCACCCGGTGGTGGCTGTTCTATCTGCCGGGAGCGGTGCTGGTGCTGCTGGTGCTGTGTGTGAACTTCGTGGGCGACGGCTTGCGCGACGCCCTCGATCCCCGCCGGGAGCAACGCCGATGACCAGCCCAGCAAATCCTCGAACCGAGACCCCGGTGCTGTCGGTGCGCGACTTGGAGGTCACCTTCCCCACTCCCGACGGCGACGTACAGGCAGTGCGGGGCGTGAGCTGGGACGTGTACGAGGGCGAGGTGCTGGCCATCGCCGGCGAGTCCGGCTCGGGCAAGTCGGTCAGCGTTATGGCCGCCATGGGCCTGTTGCCGAACACCGCCCGAGTGAGCGGCACCATTGCCTACCGGGGCCAAGACGTCACGGCCATGGCCGACAAGGAACTGGAGCGGCTACGGGGATCGGCCATCTCCATGGTGTTCCAAGACCCGATGACCTCGCTGAACCCGGTGATGACCGTAGGGGCCCAGATCGCCGAGGGGGTCCGCGTCCATCAGCGGGTCGGCGCGGCCGCGGCCCGGGCGCAGGCGGTCGAACTGCTCGACTTGGTGGGCATTCCCAATGCTCCCCAGCGGGTTGACGCCTATCCCCATGAGCTGTCGGGTGGGATGCGCCAGCGGGCCATGATCGCCATGGCCATCGCCAACGACCCCGACCTGCTCATCGCCGACGAGCCCACCACCGCCCTCGACGTCACCATCCAGGCCCAGGTGCTCGACGTGCTGGAGCGAGCCCGAGAAGCCGCTGGCTCAGCCCTAGTGATCATCACTCATGACCTGGGAGTAGTGGCCCGCACCGCCCACCGGCTGCTGGTGATGCACGACGGCCAAGCGGTCGAAACCGGGGAGGCCGAAGAGGTATTCGAACGCCCCAGGCACGCCTACACCGCCAGCCTCCTCGAGGCCGTCCCCCGCATCGATGCCCCAGCCCGCACTCCTCTCCAGCCTCCAGAGACCGACAATCCGCTCGTGGAGGCCACCGATCTCGTCAAGACCTTCCCCATCCGCTCCCAGGGCGTCTTCCGGCGCGCTGTTGGAACAGTCCAAGCCGTAAGCGGCGTGTCCCTGCACATCAACCAAGGCGAGACCCTAGGCCTGGTAGGAGAATCAGGATCCGGCAAATCCACCATCGCCCGTTGCATTCTCCGCCTCATCCAGCCCACTTCGGGCTCGGTGCGGTTCAAGGGCCAAGAGCTGGCCGACCTGAGACGCCGCCAGCTTCAGGCCTTGCGCCAAAACATGCAGATTGTGTTCCAAGACCCGATGGCCTCGCTCGACCCCCGCATGACGGTGTCGGCCATCATCGCCGAGCCGCTCCGCATCCACCGCACAACCGGTGACTCCCGAGAGCGGGTAGCCGAGCTGCTGGAGTTGGTTGGGTTGAGTCCTGAGCACGCGAATCGCTATCCCCACCAGTTCTCCGGAGGCCAGCGCCAGCGCATCGGCATTGCCCGAGCCCTGGCCTTGGAGCCCGACCTCATCATCTTGGATGAGCCGGTGTCGGCACTCGACGTGAGCATTCAAGCCGGGGTGCTCAACCTGCTGGAAGACCTCCAACGCCAACTGGGGCTCACCTACCTGTTCGTGGCCCACGATCTAGCGGTGATCCGCCAAATCTCCGACCGGGTGGCGGTGATGTATCTGGGGCGGATCGTGGAGACGGGTACCGGATCGGAGGTGTACGAGACCCCGGCCCATCCCTACACCCAGGCCCTGCTGTCGGCCGTGCCGATTCCCGATCCCAAGCTCGAGAAAAGGCGACGCCGCATCGTGCTCGAAGGAGATGCGCCCAACCCAGCTTCGCCCCCTTCAGGGTGCCGATTTCGCACCCGATGCTGGAAGGCCCAGTCGATTTGCACCGATTACGACCCGGAGTTGCTCGACCTGGGGATCGGACACCCGGTTGCCTGCCACTTCCCCACCCCCGACGACCTTATGGGCGCTGAGCAGGGATAGGGTTTCGGCGAGTGTCCGACATCGTCATCTCTGCTCGAGGAGTGCAAAAGAGCTACGGGTCGAACCACGTGCTCCAGGGCCTGGATTGCGACGTCGGGCGGGGCGTCACCGGGCTGCTGGGACCCAACGGCGCGGGCAAGAGCACCTTCATGGGGCTCATCCTGGGACTCCGCCCCCGCCAGGGTGGCGACCTCAATGTGCTCGGGGTTGATCCCGAACAGAGCGGGCCTGAACTGCGAGCCCGGCTGGGCTACGCCCCCGAACACCATGACTTGCCCGGCGACGTGCAGGCCGCCGACCTGGTACGCCACATTGCCCAACTCCACGGCCTGCCCCGACGGGCCGCCACCGAACGGTCTAGCGACGCCCTGTGGCAGGTGGGCCTGGGCGAGGAGCGGTTTCGCCCCATCGGCACCATGTCAACCGGGCAGCGACAACGGGTGAAGATGGCCCAGGCCCTGGCCCACGATCCCGACCTACTGTTGCTGGACGAGCCCACTGACGGCCTCGATCCGGTGCAACGCGACGACATGCTGGCGCTCATCCGCCGGGTGGGCAGCGAATTCGGCATCGATATCTTGTTGTCGTCGCATCTGCTGGAGGAAGTGGAGCGGGTGTGCGACTCGGTGGTGATCCTGGCCAACGGAAGGGTGGGCCACAGCGGACCCCTCCAGGATCTGGGCTCGGCTGCATCAGGGCTTAAGGTGGAACTGGACTCCGATCCCCAACCGCTGGCCACGGCACTGGTCGCTCGGGGCGCAGCAGCCGCCGTCGACGGCCACTCCCTCATTGTGTCCGGGGTCGATTCGGCCCCCGACCTGGTCAGAGACCTTGTGGCCGATTTGGGGCTGGGGCTGCGTCGACTGGAGCCCCGCCGCACCACTCTCGAAGACGTGTTCATCGAGGCCTCTCGATGACCGAAGCCCGCATCCACGACCGGGGTTACCACGCCTACGACGGTCCTCGCCACGGCCCGCCGCGCGCCATGGTGAACTTGAGCTACCACACCGTGCAGCGGGTACTGGGCCTGAAGCGATCCAATTGGCAGAAGGTTCTCCCCGCGATCGCCCTCTTCATCGCGTTTGTGCCCGCAGTCGTGTTCATCGGAATCGCCGCCTTCTTGCCCCGGGGAGAGGAGCTGGGGCTGAATTCCACCGCCAACTACTACGGGTTCATCACCGGCGCCCTTTTCCTGTTCGCGGCGTTCGTCGCCCCCGAGGCGGTATGCACCGATCGTCGCAGCGGGATGCTGGAGTTATACCTGGCATCGCCGCTGAGCCGAGACACCTATTTGGTGGCCAAGGCCGCGGCCATCGCCGCCGTGTTGGGCACCATGACCCTGGGGCCGCCGCTGTTGATGCTCATCGCCTACACCCTGGCCGACGCCGGACCCGATGGAGTGACCGGCTGGCTCACCGAATTGGGCCGAATCCTGGCGTCGGGAACTGCCCTGGCCGTGTTCTGGACGGCGCTGTCGCTGGCAGTGTCCAGCCTCACCAGCCGCCGCTCCCTGGCCAGCGTGGGCATTTTTGTCGGCTTGTTGGCCAGCTCGGCGGTAGGAGACGGTCTCGCTGAGGGGGCTGAAGTAGGCGACTCATTCGCCCTGCTCAACTTGATCGGCCTGCCCTTCGAGGCCGTCTTCCGTATCTTCGGAGAGGGCGACGCTGTAGAGCCGCCCATCGGCGAAGTCGACACGTGGGCCATATTCGCAACGCTTATCGGGCTCATCGTCTCCTTTGGAGCGTTCGCCCGCTGGCGATATCAGCGAATCGAGGTCACCGGATGAGCCAAGCCAGCCCTGCGCCCATGGTCCAAGCCAGTCCTCCACCCATGGTCCAGGCCGCCGGCGTGTCCAAGTGGTTCGGCGACTTGGTGGCCGTGTCCGACGTGAGCTTCAGCGTCGGGGCCGGGGTCACCGCGCTGCTGGGCCCCAACGGCGCGGGCAAGTCCACCCTGCTGCGAATGATGTGCGGCCTGGCCCGACCGTCCAACGGGACGCTCACCGTGCTGGGCAAGAACCCTCGCGCCGATGTGACCGTGCTGGGCCGCATCGGCATGGCCCCCCAACAGGAGTCGCTGCTCGACTACCTGAGCGGCCAGGAATTTGTGGAGTTGGCCGCCCAGCTACACCAGGTCGCCAACCCCGTCGAAGCCGCCCGCCGGGCCATTCAGACGGTAGAGCTCGACCCTGACGACACCCGAAGGCTGTCCACCTACTCCAAGGGCATGCGCCAGCGCATCAAGCTGGCCCAAGCCATCGTCCATGACCCCGTGGTCATTGCTTTGGACGAGCCCCTCACCGGCCTCGACCCTCGACAGCGGCGGGAGATGATCCAGCTCTTCCACCGGCTGGGAGACGAGGGCAAGTGCGTGATCGTGTCCAGCCATGTGCTCGACGAGGTGGAGCGATTCGGCTCCCGGGTGCTGGTGATCGCCCAGGGACGGCTGGCCGCCGAGGGAGATTTCCGGGAGATCCGCAACCTGATGGACGATCGTCCGCTGCGCATCAGCATCCGCACCGATCAGCCCCGAGCACTGGCCATTGCCCTATTGGACCGCGGTGTGATCTCCGGATGCCGCCTGGAAGCAAACGACTCGGTGGTTGTCGACACCTCGGATCCAATGGCGTTCCGTCGGGCAGTGGCCCCGGCAGCGCGCGACCGAGATGCCTCGCTGCTGGAGCTGCGCCCGCTCGACGACGACCTTGAGAGCGTCTTCCGATACCTGGTGGGCCAATGACAAAGCACTGGGACAAACAATGAACCCCCACATCTTTCGGGTGGTTGTCCGCAGCCAGGTCAGCACCGGCCGGCTGCTGGCATTTGCGGGCCTGAGCGGTGTGGCCATCTTGTTGGCCTTCGTGGCCCGAGCGGCCGACGATCCTGTGGAGGTCGCCACCCGCAGCATGGGCACATTCGGGACCAATATTTTCGCTCCCTTCATCGCCTTGGCCTTGGGCTCGGCCGCTCTGGGAAATCTGGTGGAAGACCGCACCCTGGTGTACGTGTGGCTGCGCCCCGTTCCCCGCCATTCCATCGCCACCGCAGCCTTCGCCGCAGTGATAAGCGTGGTGGGTCCCCTGGTGGTGGCGGTGATGACCGTGGCTGCGGCCATCACCGGCGTTGAAGACCTGCTGGTGGCCACCGCAGTGGCCACCGCCCTGGCAGTCTTCGCCTATTCGGGGATTTTCTTGGCCTTGGGGCTGCGGTTCAAGCGATCCCTGCTGATCGGCTTGGGCTACATCGCCATCTGGGAGCTGTTGATGTCGCGATTGGGCGACTGGTTTGCCCGCCTGTCGGTGCGCAGCTACCCCATGAGCATCCTCTCCGATGCCACCGACGTGAGCATGCGGCTGGCCGACCGCTCCACGCTGGCGTCGTACATCGTCCCGCTGGCCGTGGGCCTCGCCGGCTTGCTCTACACCTCGTGGCGGCTCACCCGCACCGAGATCGACTGACCCGCCGCTAGGGGTCATCGGTCAGGCAGGGGCGTAAGATTCCCCCATGCTTGACATGATGGTTGCCCCCACCGCCCAGCACATCGGAGAAGACGACCTCCCGTGGGCCTACGGCGAAGACGGCATCGGCCTCAAGGTGCTTCAAATCAAAGAGAGTGAGGGGTTGTGGGTTATCAAGAATCAGTTCCCGCCGGGCTACTCGGTGCAGACCCACAAGCACACCGGCCAGGTGTTCGCCTACACCAGCGCCGGGGCCTGGGGATACAAGGAGAGCGATTTCCTGAACCGAGCCGGGTCGTTCCTCTATGAACCGGCCGGCTCCGTCCACACCCTCTATACCCCCGATGACAACACCGAGACCACCGATGTGTTCTTCGCCATCTGGGGCGCCAACCTGAACATGGACGCCGACGGCAACATCGAGAGCATCACCGACGGCCAAACCGTGTTGATGGGCTACTACTTCATGCTCGAAGCCCAGGGCACTCCCCGGCCAAACAACATCCTGCTGGACTAGCCGCTTCTTGGCGCTCAGCCGCCGGCGGAGTCCAATAGCGACTCCAGTTCTTCAATGAGGCCGTCGAGGCGGCGGCGGTCCTCGTCGAGGGAGTCCTGGGTGGTCCGCAACTCCGAGATGAGCTCGCTCAGGGCTTGCCGGGTGTCCTCGTCGATGGGCGTATCGTCGGGGACAGACGGCACGGCAGTGGGTTCAGGAGCGGGTTCAGCGTCGTCAGGTTCCGGCGTCGCCGGCTGGGATGGGAACACCGACAGCCCGTCGGGATCAGACAGGGCGGCCAAGGCCTCGTCCAAGGTCGGGCGGATAACCAGCACGAAATCGTCGTCGTTGCCGACCCCGGCGATCACTTGCTTAACCTGGGGCAGCTCGGTCTCCCCGGTGGCCTGGACGTAGACGGGGCGCACGAACAGCAGCGAGTCGCCCACCGGGATCATCAGCAGATTCCCCTGGAGCACGGTGGATCCCTGCTGGTTCAGCTGGGTGAAGGCGTCGGCAATCTGGGTGTCGGCTTGGATCTTGGCGTCCACAATGCTGGGGCCGGGAATGCTGGTGCCCGGCACGGTGTAGACGACGAGCTGTCCGTACTCGCCCAAGCTCCCATCCTCAGCGACGTCGCTCTTGGCGGCCATGAACGCAGTCAACTCCTTGCGCTCGTCCTCGTCGTCTCCCGACCCGGAAACGGGGACGAACGTTCGGAAGATCACGAAGTCCAAGTCGTCCTCTCCCGGGAGCTGGAGGAGCTGGTAGAAGGGCCGGATTCTCCGCTCGAGCTGACGGGTGGCCGCCGCGGTGGCCGTCTCTTCAGCGGCGATCGCCTCGGTCAACTCATCGACGAACGTTCGGGCGGTAATGCGGGTGCCCGGATCCTGGGCCACAGCCCAGGTCACCGAGTTGGCGTAGAAGGTCTCGGGATCATCGATGAAGTAGCGAGCCCACATAGAGGTTTGCACCCGGAACAGATCCTCGGGATAGCGCAGGTGGTTCTTGAGATCGAGGGGCATCTCCTCGAAGTCCTCGAACAAGCCGGGGAAGATCTTCCGCCACGCCTGGATGATGGGATCGTCGGGATCGATCACATAGAACGTGGTGGTGCCGTCGAAGGCGTCCACCACCACCTTGACCGAATTGCGGACGTAGTTGAACCTCTTGCGCAGCCCGCTTTCCAGCGGCAGGTCGCCGACGTCGGGACGCTGGCCGTAGGGATACCGGTCGCTGGTGGTGTAGGCATCGACAATGTAGAACACCCGCCCGTCGGAGACCACCGGATAGGGATCGGCGTCCAGTTCTAGGAACGGGGCCAAGTTCTGCACCCGAAGGCGCAGATCGCGATTGAAGATGATGCGGGAATCTCCGTCCACGAATCCGGATATCAGCGGGTTGATGTCACCGAAGCGCAAGGCGAATGCCGACTGGCGGAAGAAGCTGCCGATCCCCACTCCCGCTTCCCCGTCGTACTCAAACGGAACCGTCTCGTTGGCCTCGGTGTAGTCCACCTCGGGTATCGAGGCCCCCACAATGGCGTATCCGGTCAGGTTCTCCCCGATATAGAGCTGGGGCCGGTCCATCTGGAATTCGTCGCTGGCCACCACCGGCACGTCTCCCACCACGAAATCGGGCGATCCCTGGGTAGTCACCGAATTGACCGGCGCCACGGCCACGCCATAACCGTGGGTGTACTGGACATGGCGACCCTCCCACGACTGCTGGGGAACGTCGGCCACATTGAGCTGTCGGGCACCGATGACCACCTCGGTGATTTCGTCGTCGATCACGTAGCGGTCGACGTCCACCTCGCTGCCGAAGGTGTAGAACGTGCGCTCCGACTGCTCTACCTGGAAGGCGTTGGGCACGATGTCGGGGTCGAGCAATCGGATGTTGCGCACACTCTCGTTGCCGGACAACTCCTCCACGGTGATCTGGGTGTCAGGGGAGAACGGACGGGTGATCACGTTGTCAAGGCCCAGTGCATCGCGGGTGGCCTCGATGTTGCGCTCGATGTAGACCGCCTCTTTCTTGGACTCCTCCGGCTCGGCCCGGAACCTCTGGATGATGGCCGGGTAGATCGCGCCCATGACGATGGCCACAACTATCCACAGGCCCACTGCGGTCACCGGCAACACCCAGCCTCGCTGCCAGATGTTGATCACCAGCAAAACCGCCGACAGCACCGAGATCAGAAGCAGCAGGTTGAGCGCTGGCAGCTGCGCGTTGACATCGGTAAACGACGCCCCGTCCACCGGTCCCCGAGATGAGAAGTTGAGGCCGTACCGGTCGTAGTAATAGCCCACGGCCCGAACCAGGGCGATCAGGGCCAACAGAACCGACAGGTGGACCTTCACTTGGGGGGTGACTCGCTGACCAGTGGTCTGGACCCTGATGCCGCCGTTCACGTAGTGGGCGATCGCGGTGATGACCGCCACGATGATGAGCGCCCGGAACACCCAGCTGATCAGGAACTGTATGAACGGCAGCTGGAAGACATAGAAGCCGATGTCTTCGTTGAACTGCGGGTCTTCGATGCCGAAGTCCACGCTGTTGAAGAACAACATGGCCTTCTGCCACTCCCCGCCGGTGCCGCCGCCCACAATCAGGGCGAACAAGATGGCGATCACCACGCTCACCAAGCGACGGCGATGGCCAACCGCATCGTGATAGTGGCGGAGCAGGTCCTCCTCCGGTCCCGGTGGACGGGTGGAGGGCGCCAGGCGGTCGGCTATCGCCAAGTTGGAGTACATCAGCAAGAAGAACAGGACGATGAAGATGACCGACAGGATGATCTTGTAGACCAAGATCTCGGTCCAGACGTCTCCGTGGCCTAGGGAGTCGAACCACAGGTAGTCGGTCCACATGCGGGCCGTTCCCCGCAAAGACAGAATGGCGGCCAGCAGCACCACCAAGATGAGCCCGGCGATGATCTTGGATCGGCGCGAGAACCGCGGGCGAGATGGCGGACCCGGTCGGGGCACACTTCTGGGAACGCGCATACCCGAAGGAGACTACTCGTCGACGACGGGGGTTTTCGCAGCGCCCGGCGCGGTTTCACGATCGTCCTGCGATACACCGCTCTGGGATCGCAGGCGAGCGAAGATGGCATCCACGTCGCTGCTGTCGCCGACATTGGTCAGTACAGGATGTTCGGCCGCGGCTTCCACCGGGTCGCGCTCGGCAGGCGGCAGGAGCGTCACGCTCTCATGGACCTCTTCGATGTCGCCGTCTGGTGCGGTGGCGTCCGGCACCATCCCCACAACCTGGGCATCGTCCAACTCCGACAGCAGGGCCAAGTCGGTGGGCTCGGTTTCGTCCTCCACTCGGCGGGCGGCCGCATCAGCCACCACCTTGGCCTCGGCCAGCGACAGCTTGGCCGCCTCCATCGACTGCTCGATGGAGTGCCGAGCTTCGCCAAGGGTGGCCATCAGCTTGTCGCGTCCGGCTCGGAGCCGCTCCACCTGGGCCCGGGCCGTTTGGCGGCGGCGAGCCATGTCCCGCAATACCGTCAACCGGAGCGTTTTGGCCTGTTCCACGATCTCCCGGCCCTGGACTCGGCCATGCTCAACCTCGGCCTCAGCCTGCTCTCGGGCCTCTTGGAGCAGTCTGGCCACCGCTTGGGCCTGCTCACCGGCCTGCTCCAACAACTCCAACAGCTCTCCGGCATCCGAGAGATCCTGACGTGACCGCAGATCCTCGACCGATTTGTCCAGCTTCTCGGCCAGCCGGACAGCCCGGGCCGCCATCTCGTTGGCCTCGGTCTGGGTGAGGCGACGGGAAGCCTCCATACCGCCGTCGAGCAGCTTGACTCCCTGCCTGCTGAACTCAGGCTCAGGCTCGGGTTGCGCGTCGAATTGGGCGACTTGTTCCCGCAAATCCCGGATCTGCTGCTGGCCCGACTTGATCTGATTGCTCAGCGACACCAAATACGCTTGCACTTGCTTCTGGTCAAACCCCTTGCGGGCCACCGCGAACGTCTGGCTGGACACCTCTTCGGGATTTACCCGCTCAAAGGGAGTGTCTCCGCCAAGACGTTCGGCCATGCTCGAATGGTAGTCCTGTCATGCCTCGGCCAATGCGTCCAAGGCCTCTTGCAGTGACGCCACCCCTACCACTTGCATGTCATCGCCGATGTGATCGAGGGCATCGCTCAGATTCGAAGTAGGAACCAGCAGAAGATCGACTCCGGCGCGGTCCGCCGCAATGGCCTTCTGGTCGACTTCCCCGATGGCCCCCACTGAGCCGTCGAACGAGATCGTGCCGGTGGCCGCCACGCTGAGCCCGCCGGTCAGCTCGCCAGGGGTCAACAGGTCGATGATCCCGATGGTGAGGGCCAGCCCGGCGGACGGCCCCCCGATTTTGCCGCTGTCGATGGCGACCTCCACCGGCAGCTCTCCGACATCGATTCGCTCACGGGCGCTAACCCCGATCAACGCCCGATTGGCATCTTCGGGGGAGGCGATCAGCTCCAGCGTCACCGACTCCACCGAACCGCTGTCGGCCCTCTCCACGTCCAAGACCACCGTCTGCCCGGCGCTCCGAGAGGCCAGCACCTCCGCCAAATCCGCCAACTCGCCTACCGTGACGCCGTCGATCCCCACGATCACATCGCCGCGCTCCAGCACTCTTGCGGCAGGAGCGTCGGCCATGGCCTCAGCCACGATGACCCCCGAGGCAAGACGGGGGATCTCATAGCCCAAGTGCTCCAGCGCCACCACGACGGCGGTGTGCTGGGAGGTCTCCATCCGCAGCTCGTTGAGCCGGCGCAGCTCGCTGCGGGTGCCGTCGCCGGTGAAGGTGCGCTCGGGCTCGATGTCCACCCCCGACTCGAACTCGGCGCCGATGCGCTCCCAAATGGTCAACCGCTGGCTGACCAGCACGGTCACCAGGGCGATCTCGCTATCCGGGGGATAGACCTCAGCCCCCGAAACGGTGACCCGGGAGGGCACCTGCTCCACTGACCCGGGGCGGACCGCTACCTGATCGGTGCGCCAGAAGGTGAACACCACCGAGGTGATCGCCATCACCGCCACCAGCACCCCCACGGGAACCAGCCAGGCCATGTTGCGCCGCCACCATGACGGCACCCGGTCTTCGGTGGATGGAACTATCCTGGGTGGCTCTGTGGCCGATTCGTCGCGCATTCGTGTTTCCCTCTTCGACGATACTTGGGCAGCGCTGAAAGGTCGGTGGCAGCGCCGGTGGGATAACTGGCGGGCGGCCAGGGCTGAGAGGGATGTCTTGGCCTCGTATCGGGCCGAGTATGGCGAAGAGGCTCAGTTTCGATGGTGGCAACGCTTGCGGGCCGGCGTCGGCCTCTTTTTTGTGATCGTCTTGCTGGGAGCAGGACTGACCATGTTGGTGGGGCTCTTCTTCGTCGGCCTCACGGTTGCCCTGGAAACACTGGTGTGAGCAGGATTCCCGAAGACAATCAGGACGCCCCCAAGATTCGACGCCGCGACGTGGTGATCGCCGGACACGCCAAAGACGAGGCAACGGCGAGGGCAGCCCTAGGTGCCGATGATCCCCAGGTGCGGGCATCGGCACTCGGGGCTCTCGATCGGATGGGCGCTCTGGCCGATGAAGCCCTGCGTCTCGCACTTCGCGATCCGTCGCCGACAGTGAGAGTGCGGGCTGCCGTGTTGAGCGTGGGCCGCACCGCAGTGTCGCCTGCCCCGCTCTTGGACGACCCGAACGACGATGTCGCGGAGACCGCCGCATGGGCCTGTGGAGAGCGAGGCTTTGAAGAACTCGGCACTGTGACTCGGTTGGGGGAATTGGCCGCCGGTCATTCGAACCCCCTGGTTCGGGAAGCGGCCGTCGCCGCCTTGGGAGCGATCGGCCACCCTGCTGGGCTAAAGGCCATTCTGGGGGCAACCACCGACCGAGTGGCGGTGCGCCGGCGGGCGGTGCTGGCTTTGGCCCCGTTCGACGGCCCCGAGGTGGAGGCCGCTCTCCGGCGGGCGGCCAATGACAGAGACTGGCAGACCAGAGACGCGGCCGAGCTGCTCACAAACCCCGACTAGATCGGGACTACTCCATGAACCCAAATCACTCCATGAACATTGCCTGGACGTCCTCAAACGACTCCAGGCAGCGGCCCGCCCCGATCACCACTGCCTCCAGCGGTGTGTCGACCAAGCTGACCGGCACATCGGCAGCCTGAGACAGACGCTCGCTCAACCCCCGCAGCAGCGACCCGCCCCCGACCAGGTGAATGCCGCGGGAGATCACATCCTGCGACAGCTCTGGAGGCGCCTCCACCAGACACGACACCACCGAGTCCACGATGGACAAGACCTGTTCGCCAATGGCGGCCCGCACTTCGAACGGAGACAGCACGATGGTCTCTGGAAGACCGTTCATGAGATTGCGACCTCGAACCTCAGCGCTGCACTCACCAGCCACATAGGCCGCCGAGCCGATGGTGATTTTGACCTCCTCGGCGGTGCGCTCGCCGATGGCAATGCCGAACTCGTGCCGAACATACGACTGGATGGCAGCATCGATGTCGAACGATCCCACCCGGATGGCCTTGAGCGCGATCACCCCTCCCAAAGATATGAGCGCGGTCTCGCTGGTCCCTCCGCCTATGTCAACCACCATGTTGCCGACCGGCTCGTGAATCGGCAGGGAAGCGCCGATGGCCGCGGCGAGCGGCTGCTCGATGAGCCGGGTCTCGGCCGCTCCCGCTCGCCGAGCTGCTTCCACCACCGCCCGGCGCTCGACGGCGGTAATCGCCGATGGCACACAGATGACCACCTTGGGACGGCTGAATCGATTGACCCCGGCCCGCAGGAGCAGCAAGCGGATCATGCGCTGAGTGACCTCGAAATCGGTGATCGCCCCTTTGCGCAGTGGGCGGACAGCCACAATGTGCGCCGGAGTACGGCCGATCATCTGCCACGCTTCACGCCCCATGGCCAACACTTCGTTGGTCTTGCGGTTCAGGGCGATAACCGAGGGCTCGTTCAGGATGATCCCCTGGCCGCGGGCGTAAACCAGCGTGTTGGCCGTGCCAAGGTCGATTGCCAGATCTCGAGCCATGAGATCAGCTGGCCGACTCGCCCGAGGAAGAAACCGTCACGGCTTCAGAGATGTGCTGGGACTCCAAGCCCCAGCTCTCGCCCCCCTCCCAAATCTCCCGCTTCCAAATGGGAACGGTCGCCTTCAGCCCGTCGATGCAGAACCGGGCCGCGGCGAAGGCCTCCTCACGATGGGGAGCAGAGACCGCCGCCACCACCGCCGACTCGCCGATCTCTAACCGGCCGACCCGGTGCAGCAACGCCACCCGGCCGATGTCGGGCCAGCGGGCTCGAGCCTCGTCGACCAGCGCCTCCAGTCGGGGGGCCACCTGCTGCTCGTAGGCCTCGTACTCCAAAACGGTCACCCCGGGTCGTCCCTCTGAGTGGTCGCGGGCGGTGCCGCTGAACAAAACGGTGCCGCCGCAATCCGGTCGGCCAACCCATGAGAGCACTTGGTCGAGCGGCAGCGGCGACTCGCTGAGCCCTACCCACACGTCGGCGGCTTCTGGCGGTTTCACGGATTGAGTGTAAACGCTGCGCTCTGGTGGGATTCCAGCCCGTTGACGCGGCTACCGGCGAAATAGCCGTCGAGCGATGGCCGAGACCCCCCATACCAGCGCCAATCCCCCCACAACTGCTCCGCCCAGGGCGATCTGTTGACGGCGCCGAGAATCCAACATCCCCCACGAGTGACCCTTGCGCCCGGAGACAAAGGCCAGCTCGCTGGTGAATTGTGGGGACCAACCCGCAGCGCGAAGCCGGTCGCTGGCCACAACCCAGGGAAACCGGGCATACCGGAGAACACCCGGGCTGATGGGCATGAGGCCGTACTTCCACCACCACGCGCTCAGCCGACCGAGCAGTTGCTCTGGTATGCGGACCCGGGAGGTCAGACCCTCAAGGTCGAGAGTGGTGCCGCTGTTCATCCAGCCTTCCGGAGCAACGTTGTACACCCCGGTTAGGTCACCCACCACCGACAGTTCCACCGCAGCCGCCAAATCATCCAGGTGGAGGAATTGAACCGGAACCTCGCTCTCTCCGGTGAGGCTGGCCGCCGAGCGCAGTGATCGGGCCACCCACCCCACGTGCTCTTCGGCCAGGCTGGCCGTGGGTCGCAGGGTGATGATGTCCACCTCGGGGTGGTCCTCGCCCCATTGAGCGGCGAACCGCTCCTGCTCAGCCTTTTTGACCGCAAAGCCAAATTCAGGAATCGGTCGCAGCGGGGAGGCCTCGGTGAGAGGAACAGGATTGTCTGGCCATGCGCCGTACACCATGGCGGTTGACATCAGCACGATTCGACCGACCCCGGCCGAGCCCGCGGCCTCGAAGAGCCGGCGGGTGGCCTTGCCATCACTGGTACCCGCGGAGGCCTCGTCGGGCCATGGCTCCAGCGCTGACGCCAAATGGACCAGCACATCGACCTCGGCCAGCAGCGCGCCGAGGTCTAGCTCACCGAGATCGCCGCGGACATAGCCCATCCCGTCGATTCCGGGATCGGGGCGCAGATCGAAGCCGATGACCGAGCCGACCCGGCCATGTTCCACCAATCGCCGGCATACCCGACGGCCCAGCGGTCCGCATGCGCCAGCCACCGCGACGGTTAGCGGACTCACGGCAGTAGCATAAATCAGCGTGGATGGCCCTGACTCACCCGACGAATTCAATCCCTTCAAGGGTCTGCCGATCTTCGGGGATCTGGGCAAGCTCTTCTCCCAACAGGCGTCTTCCACCTGGGAGACCGCCCGCCAGTTCGCGGTGGCCTTGGCCACCGACTCGCTGTCTGAGCCCAATGTCGACCCTGCTGACCGCATCGCCCTGGGTGAACTGGCTCGAGTGGCCGAACTTCATGTGGCCAATGTCACCGGATTGTCGATTACCCGCGCCGGACAAACTGCGTCGATTGTGCCCGTGACCAGAGCGCAATGGGCCACCGCCACCCTTGACGCCTACCGGGATCTCTTGGAGCCCATTGGGAGTGTGTCGAGCCGAACTGAGGATGAGGAGACGCCCACCGATCCCGCTCAGGCCATGTTCGGCCAGATCATGAAGATGATCGGCCCGGTCATGATGAGCATGACCGCCGGCAGCATGGTGGGAAATCTCGCCCGCCGGAGCCTCGGCCAGTACGACCTGCCCATACCCCGTGACGGCTCAGAGCTCATGGTGGTGCCAGCCAACATCGACGCGTTGGCTGATGAGTGGAGCTTGGATCCATCTGACCTGCGGCTTTGGGTATGCCTGAGCGAGCTGACCCATCATGCGGTGCTCTCCATACCCCATGTGCGCCAGCGAATCGACGAACTGCTGGCCGATTACGTGAGGGGATTCGAGGCCGATCCCGACGCGCTGGAAAGCCGGCTGAGCGACCTCGATCTTGCCAACGCTGATTCACTGAGCGGCCTCCAGTCGGTGCTGGGCGACCCCGAGGTGATCTTGGGGGCTGTCCAATCACCGGCCCAGCGGGTATTGCTCCCGCAGATCACGGCGTTGGTAACGGTAATCGCCGGCTACGTCGACTGGACCATGGACAGCATCGGACGCGGGCTCATCGGCTCGTACCAGCGCCTCAGCGAAGCCCTGCGGAGGCGGCGGGTCACCGCCGAGGCGGCCGATCGCTTCATCGAGCGGATGTTCGGCCTCGAACTCTCCCAGGACCAGTACGACCGAGGAGCGGCCTTTGCCAGCGGGGTGGTGGAGCGGGCGGGGGCCGAAGGCCTGGCCCGGCTCTGGCGCTCGGCCCGAGAACTGCCTACGCCTGCTGAGGTTGATGCCCCTGGTCTGTGGCTGGCCCGGATCGACCTTCCTGAGTAGGAGCTCGCCGCAGCCAGAAGAGCACCGCCGCAGCCGCAGCCGCCAGAGCGATCAAAATGAAGCCGACTCGGGCGGGAATGGGGATGACCACTGGTATGAGGGCGCCCACCACCCAGAAGACCTGGAATCGGGTCTCAAAGGCGGCAAACGCGCGGCCGTGATTGGCGCCCTCGGAGTCGCGCTGCACGATGGAGTCAAACGAGAGCTTGCCGGCGCTGGCGGTGATCCCCACCCCCAGGGCCAGCAAGAGGGTTGAGCCGAAGCCCCCTCCCCACGCGGCCAGCAGCCCGACAAGGAACAGCCCAGCCAGCGCGGTGGCGATGATTACCTCTTCTCGAATCCGGTCCCGCAGTTTGGGGGCCAGAAGCGAGCCGGTGAAAAAGCCGACGACCAAAGCGGCGGCCACAAATCCCAGCTTCCAAGCCGGACTGGCGTCGGAAGCCACATCGCCTTGCAATGCGTGGCGAATGCCGGCACCGAACGCGGTCCCCACCCCGGAGAGATCCACGTCGTCGGCACCTCCCCGGAGGGCAAAGGCGGCCAGAAACGTCATGAACCCCACGATGCCCCGCAGCGTGCCGGTGGCCGACGCCGCCTTGCGGATACCCACACCGCGAAGCTTGCTCCACTCCTGATCGTCCACCGGCTCAGGCACGGCTTGGGCCTTGGGCAGCGTGAGCGACGCCAAGGCGGCCATGATGAACACCACCATGGCTAGGCCCACCGTCCACGGAGCGCCGCCCAACAGGTTGGCCAGCAGCGCCGGGCCTGCGCCGATCAGTCCGCAGACGCTGCCCACCAACGCCAAGCGGGCGTTGCCTCCCACAAACTGCTTCTCGTTGACCAATATGAGCGGCACCATGGAGGCCTTGGTCACGCCGTAGCTCTTCTGAAGGATCAGCATGGCAAAGGAGAGGGGAAACAGCAGCAGCGAGTCCATGTTGGAGATCATCAGGAAAGCGAAGAAGGCCCGCCCCACGTTGACCGCAATGATCATGTTCCGCCGCCCGCCCCGAATCCGGTCGATGGCCGGGCCGATCAGCGGCCCGACCACCGCAAACGGGGCCATCGTCAACAGCAGGTAGAGGGTGACCCGAACCCGGGCTGCGCTGGGATCGATGGAGAAGAAGAGCGACCCCGCCAACGCGACCGCGATCATTGCGTCGCCCGCGGCGCCGAGGGCATGAACCCGGACCAGCCGCAAGAACGAGGTATTGATCACTTATTGAACATTATGGCGGGGATTTTGACGGCGCGGACTCCGCCGGGACGCCGGTGGCGTACTTGTAGCCCAGGCCGCGGAGGGTCACGATGCGGCAGGGATTGGAGGGGTCGTCCTCGATTTTGGATCGAAGCCTTTTGACGTGGACATCGAGCGTTTTGGTGTCGCCCACATAGTCGCTGCCCCATACCTGGTCGATCAGCGCGTCGCGGGTCAATACCCGTCCCGCGTTGGTCAACAGCAGCTCCAATAGATCGAACTCCTTGAGCGGGAGCTCGATCTGCTCACCCCGCACGAACACCTCATGGCGCTCAGGATCGACGGCCACGTCGCCCACCTCGATGACGTCTCCCCGGAATGCCTCGCTCTCGGCCGTCCACCGGGATCGCCGCAAAAGCGAGCGCATCCGTGAGATCAACTCCCGCAAGCGGTACGGCTTGGTCACGTAGTCGTCCGCCCCCACTTCCAAGCCGACCACTGCGTCGATCTCCTCGCCTTTGGCGGTGACCATGATGATGGGCACCTGGGAGCGAGCCCTGATCTGACGGCAGACATCAATCCCGGAGACCAGGGGCAGCATCACGTCGAGCAACACGATGTCGGGGGAGTACGCATTGAAGAAATCGAGGGCTTCCTTGCCGTCACGGGCCACGTTCACGGTGAAGCCCTCGCGGGCCAACCCCACCGTCAGCGCCTCGACGAACGACTCCTCATCTTCAACGATGAGAACCCGCGCCGACCCGCTCATGGTTGCGCCCCGTTGGGTTGCAGGAGGTCGGCCATCGGAACCGCCAGTGTGAACGATGAGCCCTCCCCTTCGGTGGACTCCACTCGGACTTCTCCCCCGTGGTTATTGGCCACATGGCGCACGATGGCCAAACCCAACCCCACACCGCCTCCAGTCCGTTCTCGGGATCGGTCCACTTGGTAGAACCGCTCGAATATCCGCTCCTGGTGGCGCGGGGGAATCCCATAACCCTGATCGCGCACCTCCACCTCAACCCAATCGCCCTCCAACCGAGTCGTGACCCTGACCGGTCGATCAGCCTCGGAATACTTGACCGCATTGTCCAACAAGTTGAATACCGCGGAGGTGAGCTGCCGACGGTCGGCCCGGACCACCAGATCCAGAGCGGGGAGAGCGGTTTCGATGGGAACCTCTTTCTCCTCTGCGGTGGGTTTGGCCCGGGAGAGGGCATCGCTGATCACATGCTGGATCGCAACCGGGGCCCGCTCTGATGCCTCATTGCTCTCGATCCGGCTGAGTTCCAGCAGATCGTCCATGATGTCGGACAGCCGAATGGCCTCGGCCTGCACCCTCGCCGCCAACCGGGAGGCCACCTCAGGATCGGTCTCCCCCGCCAGGGTCTCGGCCAACAGGCTGAGCGCGCCCATCGGGGTTCGCAGTTCGTGGCTGATGTTCGCCACGAAGTCTCGTCGCATCGTATCCAGCCGCTGCGGCTCGGTGATGTCGTCGATGAGAGCCACCGAGCCGTAGTCTCGACCGTCGAGTCGCAGGGGCAGGGCGCTGACAAACAAAGTCTGGCGGGGTGGGCCGAACAACTCGACTTCCCGCTCCACGACTCTCCCCTGGGCCGCCTCAGTCATGAGCTCGGCCACCGCAGCCTCTACCAACGCCTCACCATGACGGGCTTCGGCGTAGGGCAAGGCGAAGGGATTGCGATACAGCACATTGCCGGCTGGATCGGCGATGACCACCCCTTGGGAAATGGTGTCCAGCGACAGACGCAATCGGGTTTCGTTTTCCGACAGCTCGCCTTGCTGGCGGCGGAGCAATTCATCGTCGCGGCGGCGATTGTCCTCGGCAACCACAAAGTGCCGATGTTCGCGCCATGCCACCGCTCCCACCAGAATGAGGCCCGCCACTGCGGCCACCACAACCAGCGTCACGATCACCCGGTCACCCCCCTAGCGGAGACCAGGCTCATCGACATCACTCCTCGTCGATCTCGTCGCGGCTGCCTTGCTCTCGAACCTGCACTCGGGCCGACCCGGTATATTCGGGAAGCCATCCCGTGACCATATACACCACCCGTTCGCCGATGTTCACCGCATGGTCGCCGATGCGCTCGTAATAGCGGCTGATCAAGCAAAGCTGGACTGCGGCCTGGAGGTCGATGGAGCCGTCGTTGTGGGCTTGGAACACGGCCTGAACACAGTCGCGGTTAAGGGCGTCGAGCTGGTCGTCGATGTCGTCTAGGGCGGCGGCAAGTCCTGCATTTCCGTCCACGTAGGCGTCAATGGCCAAGCGCATCAGCCGGCAAGCTTCCTCGCTCATCCTCACCAGCAGGCCCCGGAGGGTGGCGTCGTAGCGGGTGCCGTAGATGCGCCGAGTGGCCTTGGCGATGTTGACGGCCAAATCCCCCGACCGCTCCAATTCGGCGTTCAACCGGAGGGCGGTGCTGAGCGCCCGCAGGTCACTGGCCATGGGAGACTGGAGAGCTAGCACTTGATGGCATCGCTCCTCAAGGTGTACCGACAAGTAGTCGAGGTCGTCGTCGGCGGTGATGAGCTCCTGGGCCAGCTTCAAATCGGATTCCAGCAGAGCCTCGGTGGCCCGGGGGATGGACTCCGATACCAGCGCAGCCATGCGAACGATACCTGCCTGGATCTCATCCAGCTCCTCATGGAACGACTTGCGGAGCTCCTCCATCGCGGCCTCCTCGGATCAGCCGAATCGGCCGGTGACGTAGTTCTCGGTGCGCTCGTCGGAGGGGTTCGAGAAGATGGTCTCGGTCCGGTCGTATTCCACCAGCAGACCACTCCGCTGGTCAGTGACCGAGTCGAGCTGGGCGGTGAAGAACGCGGTGCGGTTGCTGATGCGGGCGGCCTGTTGCATGTTGTGGGTGACGATCACGATGGTGTAGTCGTCTTTGATCTCCTGCATCAGATCTTCGATGCGGGTAGTGGCGATGGGATCGAGAGCCGAGCACGGCTCGTCCATCAACAGCACATCGGGATCGACGGCAATCGCCCGGGCGATGCACAGCCGCTGCTGCTGTCCGCCCGAGAGCCCCAGCGCGGAGTCTTTCATTCGGTCGTGTACCTCGTCCCACAGGGCGGCCCGGCGCAGCGACCGCTCCACGATGTCGTCCAAGTCGCCTTTCTTCTTGGCCATCCCCGTCACCCGGGGACCGAAGGCGACGTTGTCGTATATCGACTTGGGGAACGGGTTTGGCTTCTGGAAAACCATGCCGATGCGGCGGCGAACCTCCACCGGGTCGACCCTGGGGTCGTAAAGGGGCACGTTGCGGAAATTCAACCGGCCCTCGACCCTGGCGGTGGGAATGAGGTCGTTCATCCGGTTGAAGCAGCGCAGCACTGTGGTCTTGCCACAGCCCGAGGGACCGATCATGGCGGTGATCTCGTGTTCGTACACCGTGAAAGTGGCCCCTTGAACAGCCCGAAAATCGCCGTAGTACACGTTCAGGTCTTCTACCTCGAACACCGGATCACCGGTCGCGTCAGGTGCAGCCGCTTGCCCGGCACGATCAATGTCCAAACTGAGATGTGGAGTGGCTTCGGGCTCAACCATTTCGGTGGCCATACTCCCAGAGATTGCTTCCAAGAATCACCCTCTCTTCTTCTCGAAGTGGTTGCGTAGCAAGATGGCCGCCGCATTCATCAGGATAACGAACACCAGCAGCACCACAATGGCCGCCGCCGCGGCCTCGGCAAAGCCCGGATCACGGCCCGAATTCTGCACCCATTCGACGATGATCACTGGCATAGCCATAAAGGACTCAGCGTTGATGGCGCTGAGGTCGAAGAAGCCCGGATTGCCACCCAGCCGGCCGGAGACCGCCCCTACCAGAAGCAGCGGAGCGGCTTCGCCGATGCCGCGGGACATCGATAGCAGCGTTCCGGTGAAGATGCCGGGAGCGGCGTAGGGCAGCACCTGGCTGCGAATCATGGTCCACTTGGTGGCCCCCACGCCATAGGCCCCCTCCTTCAACCCTTGGGGCACGGCTCGAATCGCCTCTTGGGCGGTGATGATCACGATGGGCAGCACCAGGATGGCCAGCGTGATGCCCGCGGCGGCAATGGACTTGCCGCCGGTGAGGTCGCCCAGGCTCTTCACGAACAAGAACAGCCCGAGCAGGCCGTACACAATCGAGGGAACCCCAGCCAGGTTGCGGATGTTCAGTTCGATGAACCGGGTGAACCGATTCCTGGGCGCGTATTCCTCCAGCCAGATGGCCGCGCCGATACCGATGGGGAAGGCCAGCACGGCGACGAAGACGGCGATCCAGAACGTGCCTACCAGAGCCTGCTGAACGCCGAGCTTGGGATCGTCGGATAGAGAGCGCATGGTGCCAGACAAGAAGCCCCCCGGTCGTCCGGTGAGCAATCCCCAGGCGTCGATCAGCACGTCCACGATCAGCACGCCGATGATGAACAGCGAAATCAGCAGGGTCGTCAGCAAGCTGATCTGGAATATTCGGCCCCGTACGTCAGCGGCCCGACGTTCCATGGCGTGCACCATCACCTTGCTGGTGCGATCGCCGATCAGCCTTGCCTTGGCCATCAGTACTGCTCTCTCACCCGGTGGACGAAGCGGTCGGCCACCAAGTTCAAGGCAAAGGTCATCACAAACAGCACCAGCCCCACGAAGAACAGGCTCTGGAAGGTGAGGCCCTCACCCACCACGCTGTCGGTGCCCCGGGCCAAAGAGGTCATCCCCGCCGTCATGGTGAGGCTGCCGTCCAGCGGGTCATGGGTGTAGACGGCGGTTTGGGCCGCGCCCCCGGCCATGAACACCACCATGGTCTCGCCCAAAGCCCGTGAGACGGCCACAATGAACGCCGCCATCAATCCTGAGACGGCGGCAGGCAGCACCACCCGGACCGTGGTGGCGATCTTGCGGGCCCCCAACCCCGAGGAGGCTTCCCGCAACGACATGGGCACCGCTTTCATGGCGTCCTCGGAGATCGACGCCACTAGTGGTATCACCAGCACCCCCACACCGATACCGGCAGCCAACAGCGAGCCGGCCGCCGGTCCCCCGAAGAGGGTCTTGACCACGTTGGGGGCGATCCACTCCAGAGCGAAGAAACCGAGCACCACACTGGGAATGCCGGCCAGGATCTCCAAGATCGGCTTCAGCGTTCGGCGGACCCCTGGAGGGGCGTATTCCGACAGGTAGATGGCGGCGCCCAGGCCCAGCGGACCAGCCACAATCATGGCGATGCCGGTGACGATAAGGCTGGCCACGATCAGCGTCTTGACGTCGTAGATACCCCTTCGGGGGAACCAGCCGATGTCCCACACCGCGCCCCAGTCCACCTCGACCATGAACGTCCAGGCTTCGGAGAAGAGCGACCAGATGATCAGGCCGGAGATCAGCACCGACACCAGCGCGGTGACTCCGAGGGAGTCGCGGATGAGCCGCTCCTTGCGGGCCTGCCGGGGGTTCGCCGTTAAGGATTCAACGGAGAATCCCTCGGCAGGATCGACCCGGGTGTCGCTCACGACCACACGCTACTGGTCACCGGCACGGCCACTTGGCTTCTCCGGTTTAGCGTCCAGACCAATTGGCCCGAGTGGCGCTTTTGGCTTCGTCGGTGAGGTTCACGTAGCCCACTTCGCTCACCGCGGTGCCCAGGCCGTCGTCGCTCATGTAGTAGTCCACGTAGGCGCTCACTGCCGGGCTGGCCGCCGCGCTGGCCTTGTTCACATAGATGTACAGCGCGCGCGACACCGGGTATTCGCCCGAGGCAATGGTGTCGGCATTGGCGCTCTTGCAACCATCGCCGCCATCGACTTGGAGCAGCTTCACACCCGAAGCGTGGGCGGCGAAGGCGAACCCGACCCAGCCGAAGCTGGTGTCGCCCGACTGGATGCCCTGAATGATCACGTTGTCATCGGCATTGGCGTTGTAATCGGGACGGGTGGTGGCGTCTTGGCCCCGCTCGTCGGCGATGTCCTCCAGCACGATCTCGACGAAGCTGTCGAATGTGCCCGACTCCTCGCCCGGACCGTAGATGTCCAAGGAGGCATCGGGCAGGTTGGACGTTTCCAGCCCGCTCAGCGAACCGGCGTCAGACCATGACCCGAAGCCGGTGGACTCGGGGCCGACCATGCCGTAGATGTCGTTGAAGCTCACGCAATCAACGGGATTGTTCTCACCGGTCATCACCGCGATGCCGTCGATGCCCACCCGCAACTCGACATATTCGATTCCAGCCTCGGCGCAGTCAGCGGCCTCGGACTCCTTGATCGGACGGGACGCGTCGGAGATGTCGGTCTCGCCCTCACAGAACAGCTTGAACCCGTCGCCAGTGCCCGGGCCGTCCACCGTCACCCGCACATCGGGCTGCACGTCCTCGAAGAGCTCGGCCACCCGCACTGAAATCGGCTCCACCGTGGACGAACCCGAGATCGTCACCCGGCCGGAAACGGAACTGCCGCTTCCTTGGCTCCCGCCATCCGCATTGCCCCCATCGCCAGGCTGGCTCGCTGGTTCACCACCATCGTCGCCGTTGCCACCGCCACAAGCCGCGACGACCAGTGCAAACGTCGTCAACAGCCCAATAATCAGCACAAACAGTCTCGCTTGCCTCACACTTCCTCCTTGGCTACCCGCCGAACACACCGATCAGCGCAAAGTGACAGCCGTAAAGCTAGGAGGGGCGGGTTTCTGCCCAACCGCGACTGTCTGAACAGAAGGTGAACAGGGACGAAAGGTTTAGCGAGGCGAGAATCAGGCTGGCGTTCAGGCCAACACGCTGTCGCCCATCAGGGCCAAGAAGGCGCTCACGATCTTGAGGTCGCGCTCATTGGTGAAGTAGTTCAACGACTCCAGCAGCGGCACCCAGGCGATGGCGTCTACCTCGGTACCCGGGGTGAAACTGCCGGAGATGGCGTCCATCTCCCAATAGTGGACCTGACGGGTCCGGCCCCGCCGATCGGTGTACTCCACCATGTCGAGTTCTCTGCCCAACTCGCAGACGTAGCCCGTTTCTTCATGCACCTCGCGTAGCGCGCACTCGGCCAGCGTCTCCCCCGGGTCGAGTTTGCCGGCGGGCAGCGACCAGTCGAGATGCTTGGGCCGGTGGACCATCAGAACTTCCAACTCGCCGTCGTGGTGCCGGGTGATGAGCCCGCCCCCGCCGAGTATGACCGCCACCGTTCCGAACTGCACGAGAGTAAACGGTAGAGCTTGAATGCGCTGAAAACGCGGATACCCGCGTGATCTGCACGGACCGGGAATCTAGGAAATCGCGGCCGTGGCCAGTTGCTCGAACGCGGTGTGGGCCTCGAAATCCGTGTTCTTGGCGACCCGCTGCCAGGTGGCGTCGGGGAGCAAATCCCAGGCCAGAGTGTCGTCTTTGAGGTTGATCTCCAGAACCTGGTCGAGCCGTCGGCGCAGGTCTGGGTTGACCACCGCCACCAGGGCCTCGATCCGGCGGTTGAGGTTGCGGGGCATGAGATCGGCCGAGCCGATGTAGTACGCCGGGGCGCCGATGTCCTCGCCATTGCCGAAGTAGTAGATGCGGCTGTGCTCCAGGTAGCGCCCGATGAGGGAGCGGACCCGGATGGTGTCGGACATGCCCGGCACTCCGGGGCGCAGACAGCAGATGGCCCGCACAATCAGATCGATGTCTACCCCGGCCTGGGAGGCCTCGTAAAGCGCCTCCACCATGTCGGCGTCGGCCAGGCTGTTCATCTTCATGATGATCCTGCCCTCGGGGCCGCGGGCCGCCTCGTTGCGGATCAACTCAGTCACTGTGGGCCGGAGACCCTGGGGCGCGGGCACCAAGCGGCGGAACTCGATATTTCGGCCGTAGCCGGTGAGGGAGTTGAACAGCTGGGTCAGATCGACCCCGATTTCGGGATCGGCGGTGAACAGACCCAGGTCGGTGTACACCCGGGCGGTGATGGAGTTGTAGTTGCCGGTGCCGATATGGCAATAGCGGCGCACCCCGTCGGCCTCTTCCCGCACCACCAGGCAGGTCTTGGCATGAACCTTGAGGCCCACTAGCCCATAGGCCACGTGAACACCGGCCTGCTCCAAGCGGCGGGCCCACTCGATATTGGCCTCCTCGTCGAAGCGGGCCTTCAACTCGACCACCACCGCCACCTGCTTGCCGCTCTCCGCGGCCCGGATGAGCGATCGCACGATCGGACTATCCCCCGAAGTTCGATACAGCGTGAGCTTGATGGCCAAGACCTTGGGATCGTTGGCCGCCTGCCAAATGAACTCCTGCACGGTGGCGGTGAAGGAGTCATAGGGATGGTGGACCAGGATGTCCCCCTCGCGGATGCGGGCGAACAGGTCTATTGGCTGATCGCCGGTCGTTTTCGAAGGAAGGGGATTGACCGGCTTCCACGCCGGGTTCTTGAGGTCGGGACGGTCGACGACAAAGAGATCCCACAGGCTGGACAACTCCAGCAGCGTGTCCACCTCGTAAACGTCGTCACGCTCGATGTCGAGTTCGTCGATCAGCAGGTTGCGGATCTCAGACGACACCAAGTGCTCAACCTCCAAACGGACCACGCTGCGGAATCGGCGGCGGCGCAGCTCCACCTCAACCGCGGCCAGCAGGTCTTGCGCCTCGCCCTCGTCCACGGCCAAATCCGCGTTGCGGGTAACCCGGAAGGCCACCGTCTCGGTGATCTCCATCCCGGGGAACAGCGTGGGGAGGTGGGCGGCCACTACTTGTTCGATGGGCACAAACCGATGCTCGTCGGGAAGTCGAAGAAAGCGCCCAAAGGTGGCCGGCACCTTGAGGCGAGCAAAGCGCTGGTGGCCGTCGGCCGGGTCGATCATCAGCACGCCCAAGCTCAGCGACAGATTGGAGATGTAGGGGAACGGATGGCCGAGGTCTACTGCCAGAGGGGTCAGCACCGGATATATGCGGTCGTCGAACTCGCCCGACAAGAACTTGCGATCCTCATCGTCGAGGTCGTCCCAGTTCAGAATCTCGATGTCGGCGTCGGCTAGCTCGACGGTCAAGCCGCTCAAGCAGCGGGCGGCTCGGTCCATCTGGGCATCCACCTCGATGCGGATCTCATGGAGCTGCTGGGCTGCGGTTCGGCCGTCGGGGGTGGTGCCGGCGAACTGGCCGGCCAGTTGGTCTTTGAGGCCAGCCACCCGAACCTGAAAGAACTCATCCAGGTTGGAACTCCAGATGGCGCAGAACTTGACCCGCTCCAACAGGGGCACCGACGGGTCTTCGGCTTGGGCCAGCACCCGGCTGTTGAAATCCAGCCACGACAGCTCGCGATTGATGAATCGCCCAGATTCAGCCTCTGTGTCGATTCCTATGTCGATGGATTCCAATGCCATATCGTGCAGCCTTCGCTCCTACCCCCCGTTTGACTCCCTCTCCTCTTCTTCTTCTTCGTATCCCAAATCCCAGTCGATGAGCAGATTCTCCCGCTCGGCGTCCCGATTGACCCTCTCCCGGTTCCGGCGGAACTGCGGATCGTGGGGAGGGAGCAGCAGTAAGCGGGCTTCGGCCCGGACCTTGAACTGCTCGATGTGACCCGAATCGCCGAAGTCAGACATAAAGTCCCAATGAGGTGCCACCGGACCCATATAAACCACCTTCACATGCCCAACCGGTGGCTCGGGCAGGGCATCTATGGTGTCAGTCATCGCATCGCTCCTGTAGGAAATGGGGCCTTGACATTGTAGCCGCATCGGGTCGATATCCCGAATGCCCATCTTGTGGCTATGATGAGCAGGCGGGCGGTCGAGAGTTCTAGGAATCTCAGGAGCGGAGGGAACTCTTGGCCGATGTGGGGCGTCTTACATGTGGGGGCATGTAACCGATGGAGGTCCCATGAACGAGAGTTGGATGGATCACGGCAAATGCGTTGGGAAGTCGCCCAACATCTTCTTCCCCAGTAGCGGCATGGGGGTGGACAGAGCGCGAAAGATCTGCCAGGAGTGCGTTGTGCAAGAAGCATGCCTGGAATACGCCCTGTGCAACCGCATCAAGCACGGCGTGTGGGGGGGCAGGTCTGAACGCGAACGCCGACGTCTGCTTCGTCAAGCGGCCGCTTGACAACGGCGTTCAGGACAGAACGGACCGGGTGGCCGCCATTACTTGGGGGGCCATGGTTTGAGGGCCGGCCGCGGCCAGGGCGGTGCTGAACACCTCGGGGAACCATATGGGCTCGGCGCCGCCATCGGAGACAATGCCCAGGACCTCGGCGAAGTCGACCGCGCCGTCGCCGGGAAGGAGCCGGGCGGTCATGGTCTCGGTGGCAATGTTCGTGTCCTCTGGAGGCTCGGCTGGGGCATCGCAAAGCTGAACCACTCGCAAGAACTCTGAGGGAATCTGACGGAGCAGGTCGGGGTTGGGACCGCCGGGCTGGCGGTACCAGTGCCACGTGTCGACCATGATGCCGCCGTTGTCGCAGTCGGCCCGCTGCAAGATCTCCCACGCAGTGGCCAGGTCGGGGATGCCCGTCCAAGGCAAGAACTCCATGCTGACCTGCAATCCGGCGTCGCCGGCGGACTGACAGAGGGTCTTGAAACAAGCGGCCACTTCGTCGATGGGGGGCAGTGTCGATTCCATGGTGACCGCCACCACTTCTCGGCTGCCCACCGCGTTGGCGTACTCGCTCAGATTGGCCACTTCCGCGGCAGCGGCATCGCGATCGGCATTCAACCAGCCGAAGGCCGCTTCAGCCACGGGGTGGGTCAGGTGAAGCTCCCCCAATCGATCAGCCAGCCAAGCGGCGTCGACGCCGGCCATTCCCAGGGTGAAGGGCCAAACGCTGATGCCGGTATAACCCGCATCCGCCGTCGCGACCAGCGATGATTCCAACTGGTCAAAGGTCAACTCAAACGGGTTGACGGACATCGTGGCCAAAGACATGACCAGTTCTTCAGAGGTTGTTGCCGACATCAGGGGGTGATGCTATGCGTCTTTGGGCTTCTCGTCCGCTTTGTCCTCGACCTTCGAATTCTCGGTCACGCCCTCTTTGAACTCTTTTTGGGCTCGGCCCAGCGAGCGGGCCAGCTTGGGGAGCTTGGCCCCGCCGAAAAGAACCAGCAGGATGACCAAGACGATGATCAGCTCCGTTGCCCCGAGATTCATGCGCTCAGACTACCCCGAAATGGTCTGGGTGTGTCAGCCGAACTGCGCTTGAGTTCAAGCGCCAGAGCTGTCGGCCACCGCGGTCACCGGTTCCCGTACTCGGGTGAGTCCCCGAGCCCGGCGGACCCGGCGCCGCTCCCGCTCGCTCATGCCGCCCCAGATGCCGAACTTCTCGCCGTTCACGATGGCGTACTCCAAACACTCCTCACGCACCACGCAAGCCCGGCAGACCTCTTTGGCTTCTCGGGTGGACGCCCCCCGTTCCGGGAAGAACAGATCAGGGTCCACTCCAAGGCAGTTGGCCAGCGCTTGCCACGCCCGGCCATCGTCGCCCCCATCAGATTGCTTCGAAGTTGTCTCCACCAGTCTCATAGCACCCCTCCTGGATTGCTCGGTCGCGGAAACGACTCGCTTGTAATTTCAACAAGGTAACTCTGCCAGGTAATAGTTACCAATGCAAGAGGAATCTTTCGCTGACTGGGAAAATGCTCAGCGGCGACGGGCGCCCAGCAGCTTCCGCTTGTGCTCCACGAAGTCCACCAGCACGTAGTCGCCCAGTGTCTCCGGCGTGGTGAAGAAGGCCCGTCCGCCGTTCATCTTGGAGATCTGCTCGATGAAGTTGGTGAGGTACGACGTGGCATCCAGCATGAACGTGTTGATTCGTATCCCCTCCCGGGTGGCCCGCATGACCTGCTCCAGGGTCTTGTCCACCGTGGCCCGGGCCGGCGGGTACGAGAAGAAGGGGCGACCGTCCTCGTCCACATGGGCGGTCGGCTCGCCGTCGGTGACCATGATGATCTGCTTGGTGCCGCTGTGGCGGGCCAGCATCTGGCGGGCCAGCATGAACCCGTGCTGCATGTTGGTGCCGTACACGAAATCCCACGACACCTCGGGAAGCTGCTCGGGCTTGACCTCCCGGGCGACCTCGCTGAATCCAACGATGCCCAGGAAATCCCGGGGGTACTGCGAGCTGATCAGAGAGTGAAGGGCCATGGCCACCTTCTTGGCCGGCAAGAAGTTGTCCCTCATGGGCATCGACAGCGACAGGTCGAGCATGAGCACGGTTGACGACCGCACGATGTTCTCGGTGCGCTCCACCTCGAAGTCCTCCGGCGACAGCTCCACCGGGGTGCCGCCGCCGGTGCGCTGGATGGCGTTGCGGATGGTCCGCTCGATGTCCAGGTTGAAGGGGTCGCCGAACTCGTAGGGCTTGGTGTGGTACTCCCGCTCGTGTCCCCCGCCGAACATTTCCATGGCGTGCTGGCCCACTCTGTCTTGCTGGAGCTTCTTGAATAGGTCCGACAGGGCGTTCTGGCCGATCCGACGGATAGCCCGGGGGGTGAGCTCCAAGCGGCCCTCCCGATTCTCGATCAATCCAGCCTCTTCCAGCAGCTTGGCCAGATCGGCCATCTGCTCCAGGCTCTGGGCGGCCTCGTCGCCCAGAAGCTCCCGGGCCCGGTCGATGTCCACCTCGGCCAGAGCTCCGGGGTTGTTGGCTCCCCGGAGCAGATTGTCGAGCTGGTCCAAGTCGCCCAGCTCCTGCATCATCTGGGCGGCCGAGGCGAAGTCGAGGGGATCAGCCCCGCTGAAGTCGTACGACCGGTCCCAACCGGCATCGGGGAACATGGCCTGGAGGTTCTGGGACAGCTGGTCCACCTGCCAGCGAAGGTCCATGTCCTGCAAAAGCTGTTCGGCCAAACCCTGGAGCTGCGCCCGCTGCTCGGGCGTCATCGACGCCATCATGGCCGACATGGCCGCCATGCGCCGGGCCATGACCTCCAACAGCTCGCTCAGCGTGCGGGGGTTCTCGGGGAAGAAGTCGCCGAAGCGCTCCATGAAGCTGGCGAAGTCGGATTGGAGGCGCTCGTCCAGCATCCGGTTGCGCTCGGCCGGGTCGTCGATGTCTGAGGGGAGCTGCTCGTCGGCCATCTGGCGCTTCTCCAGCAGGCTGTTCAGCTCGGCCATCATGTCCTTGGCCCGAGCCAGGTCCTCCGGGGAGAGATTGTTCATGCCGTCGGTCATCTGGTTTACGTAGTTCTGCATGAGCTGCTGGCGGAGCTGCTCCACCAACTCGTCAAACCGCTGCTGGGCCTCCGACGAGGTGAACTGGTAGTTCTCCAGCTCCTTGATCTGTCCGGCCAGATCGGGGGGCAGCATGTCGAGCTGGAACCGGCGCTGGTCCACGGTCTCTTCGGTGATGGCCGCCCGGCGCTCGTCGCCTGATTCGGCCGCTTCGGCGGCGAGGCCATCGAGCGCGTCGCGCTCCATGTCGATCACATCGCGCAGCTCCTGGGCGATGTCGTCGTAGACCCCGCCGAGGTCGTGCTGCTCCAATCGCTCCTGGCGTCTCTGGCGGAGCTGCTCCATCATTTCCCGCAGGCCCTGAACCCGCTGGCCGTCGACGTCGAAGCCCTGTTGGAGAAGCCGGCGCAAAGCGGCGTTCACGTCGCCGTGGTAGAGGAGATCGTCGTTCATCTGGGAGAACAGATCGGCGGTGGAGAAGTCGAAACCGGTCTGGGTGCCATCCCAGCGGGAGTAGGCCACCCGATGAGCAGACCGGCGGCGGCCTCTTCGCCATCTCCGAAGCATCCCGCCAACCTACTCTGAACGAGATGGATGGCCATACCGGTCCTGATTTCGCCTGGGGGTGGACCGCGGACTCCGTGTCGTTGGAGGGGGTTGCGCCCGCGGCCGACTGGTCGGTGTGGGAGCGGGAGGGGCGCGCACCCCGGTCAGGCGAGGGGTGCGGGTTCGGCATCGACTTCCGGGCCGACCTCGCACTGCTGGCCGAGTGGGGCTTCACCCACTGCCGGCTTCCGGTGGAGTGGGCCCGGGTGGAGCCCGAGCCCGGCAAGCTGGACAGCGACGCCATCGACCGGTACCTGGACGTATTGGCCGCGGCCCGCGACGCCGGGCTGCAAACCTGGCTGGTGCTCCAGAACACCACCCTGCCGGGGTGGTTTGCCGACGACGAGGGCGGCTGGAGCACCCGACAGGGGCGCACGCTGTGGTGGGCCCGGTGGGTGGACCGGTGCGGCGAGTGGTTCTCCGACCGGGTGGCCGGGTGGGTGCCGGTGGAAGACCCGGTGGGCTGGGCGGTGCGTAGCCGCCTCATGGCCCAGCGCCCTCCCGGACGGCGCAGTTTTGCCGACGGCGTGGAAGCGGCCCAGCACGGGCTGGAGGCCATGTTCGAGGCCTGCCGACTGCTCCGCAGCGGGAGCCAGCCGGTGATGGGGGCATTCGGCCTCCACACCGTGTTCGCCGCTGATCAGCGGGCCGACTCCCTCGCTTGGCAGGGCTGGTGGGACCGCCTGCTGTGGCAGAGCTGGACCTCAGCGCTGACCGACGGGGAGATCACCGTGCCCGACCGCCCGATAGTCGCCCGTGAAGAGTTCCGAGACGCGATCGACGTGGTGGGCATGTGCTTCGACGCTCCGGTTTCGGTAAACCAACACGGCCACCTCGGGCCGTATCCCGCTACCGCCCGATGCGACGACTCCGGCTTGGCCCCCGAGCCCGAGGAGTTGGGCCGGGCGCTGGCCCGCCTGGCCGACATGCTGGGCGATGTGTCGCTGGCGGTGGCCGGCACCGGCGCGTCCACCACCGACGAGACCTGGCGCGATCAGCTCTTGGGCCGAACGCTAGATCAGGTGGAGGCCGCCAGATCCGACGGCATCAACGTGGTGGGGTTCTTCGCCGACACCGCCGTTGACGGCTACCACTGGCACCTGGGAAGGTCAACCGCCCGAGGCCTATTCGACCGAGACCGCAACCCCAAAGACGCCGCCCTCACCCTGCGCGACCGCATCCAGGGAATCGAGGCCGATCAGGTTCTGCCGCGGTAGACGGCGGCGCCGGCTAGGGATTCCTTATTGAGGCGTTTGGAGAGGTGGAGGCCTTCCAGCACGAACTCGATGCCGCTGGCCACTAGCGCGGGGTTTTCCAGATCGCCGGGCTCGTAGCCCAGCGCGGCCAGCGCGCTGGCGAAGGCGGGCACCTCGTCCACGAGGGCGGCATAGTCGGCCGAGGAGATGTCATCACCGGCGTTGACCACCCGACCTTCCTCGAAGGCCTCGATCACCTGCTGCTGCACCTCATGGTCGACCGCGTCTCTGAAGGTTTGACGGACAGCTTCTTTGCGGAGGTTGCCCAGGATCTCGGCATCGCGGTCGTCCTCAATGGTCTCGATCTCGATCTTGCCCAGGGTGGACGGGGTAAGCGCGTCCAAGTCGGTCACCCGGGGCACCGCGGCGACCTCGCCCGTACGAAGCGCTCGCCGGATGGCGGCTGCGGCCAGCGTCTCGTAATTGGACACCGTCAACCGCACCGACACCCCCGATCGCTGGTTGATATGGGGGCTCTGTCGGGCCAAGAAACTGAGATACACCAGCACCTCGCTCATGAAGTCCGGCATCGTCACCAGCACGTCGGCTTCGGGTACGGTCGCCTCCTGCTCGGTGATGTCCAGCTCAATGTCCACGTCGGTCGGATAGTGGGTGCGGATCTGGGCACCGAAGCGGTCTTTGAGCGGGGTGATGATGCGGCCCCGGTTGGTGTAGTCCTCGGGGTTGGCCGACGCGAACAACAAGATGTCGAGGGGCAAGCGGATCTTGTGGCCCCGGATCTGCACGTCCCGCTCCTCCAGCACGTTGAGCAGCCCCACCTGGATGCGCTCAGCCAGGTCGGGCAGCTCGTTGATGGCGAACACCCCCCGGTTGGTGCGGGGCACCAGGCCGTAGTGGATGGTCAGCTCGTCGGACAGGTACCGGCCCTCGGCCACCTTGATGGGGTCCACCTCACCGATCAGATCGGCAATCGAGGTATCGGGGGTGGCCAGCTTCTCCCCGTAGCGCTCACTGCGATGGACCCATGAGATCGGCGTGTTGTCGCCCTCGGCGGCGATCAAGTCTTTGGCGTGCTTGGACACCGGGTTGTCGGGGTCGTCGTTCACCTCGGAGCCAGCCACAATCGGAATCCACTCGTCGAGCAGTTCGAGCACCAGGCGGATCATCCGGGTCTTGGCCTGGCCCCGCTCGCCCAAAAAGATGATGTCGTGGCCGGCCAAAAGCGCCGTTTCCAGTTGGGGGATGACGGTGTCTTCGTAGCCCCAGATGCCGGGGAACAGGTCTTCGCCGGCTCGAATGCGCTGGATCGCGTTGCGACGGATTTCCTGCTTGACGGAGACCGACTGCCAGCCGGATTCTCGTAGCTCGCCGAGGGTGGAGGGTTGAGACATAGGTGAGAAACCTAGCCCATAGATTAAGCAGGTGGACCTAGGCGGGAAATGGGTGGCGGCTCCGGGGGGCGAGGCCCTTCTGGGGTTTCCTGATGAGGGGTTTGACGACTCAGACTGGGTTCCGGTGGCGGTGCCGGGGCATTGGGGACGGTTTCCAGAGCTGGGCGCCGAGACTTCGGTGCGGTACCGGCATCGCTTCAGCCAGCAGCCTCCGGCGGCGGGGGAACGGCGGTGGCTGGTCTTCGAAGGACTGCTGTATCAAGCCGATGTTTGGCTGAACGGTGGCTACCTGGGCGATGTGGAGGGCTACTTCATGGCCCACCAGTTCGACGTGACCGAGGCCATGAGCGGTCGGGCTGAGCACCTGCTGGCTTTGGAGGTGTCGTGTCCGTCCCGGTCGTCCGACATCTCCGGGAGCCACATGCTGGGGTCGCTGGGGCAGGCGCCGGAGCTGCTGCCGCCGGGTAATTCCGGTGGGCTGTGGGCCCCGGTCAGGGTGGAGAGCACCGGAGAGGTCCGAATTCTGGACCTGCGAGTGGGCACCTTCGGCGCCTCCGAACGACGGGCAGTGGTGGCCTTGCAAGCTGATTTGGATGCTTCTCGAGCGGGCCTGGTGCGAGTTCACACCACCGTGGGCGAGGTGGAACACACCGACGATCATGTGCTGGCCGCGGGGCTCAATCAGGTGGAGTGGCGAGTGACCGTGCCCGAACCCCGCCGGTGGTGGCCCCACCGGTTGGGCGACCAGCCCCTCTATGACGTCACCGTCGAAGTGGGAACCACCCAAGGGGGGCTGAGCGACCGGCGGCGGGTGCGCACCGGACTGCGAACCGTGGAGATGAACCGATGGCAGTTCTCGATCAACGGCGTCAGGATGTTCCTGAAGGGCACCAGCTTCAGCCCCTCCTCCCCGTGGTGGGCCGAGGTGGACACCGACAGCCTGCGCCGCGACGTGGAGTTGGCCAAAGAAGCGGGACTCGATCTGATCCGGTTGTACGGCCACATCGCCCCACCCGCACTGTACGACGCGGCCGATGACGCTGGGATGCTGATCTGGCAAGACCTCCCCCTGGTGGGCCCGTTTCCCCAAGGCAGCCGAAACGCGGCCACCGACTGCGCTCAAGCTGCCGTCGGCGCAGTGGGTGCCCACCCCAGCGTGATGCTGTGGTGCGGCCATGTCGACCCCCTGGGCGACAGCGCCAACCAAACAAGTGAGAGTCCTCCGGGCATGGCCCGACGCCTGGCATCTCACCAGCGACCCAGTTGGAACCTGTCGGTGCTAGATCGGAGCATCAAGCGGGAGATTGAGCGGCGAGACCCTACCCGTCCCGTGTTGGCCTATTCCGGAGTGCTCCCCCACCTGCCCCGCCTGGACGGGACCGACACCCATCTGAGGCTGGGCTGGAAGCGGGGCTCCGAACGGGATCTGGAGCAAATCGCCGCCCGCTGGCCTCGCGTCGTCCGCTTCGTGTCCCAGTTCGGCGCCCAGTCTCCGCCAAAGGAGCTGCCATTGCTCTCCCCACAGACGTGGCCTGAACTGGACTGGGCCAGACTGGTCCGAGATCACGGGCTGGACGCAACCGCCATGAACCGCCACGTCCCGCCCCGCGACCACACCACCCTGGAGGAATGGCAGCAGGCGGCGTGGGCCTACCAGGCCATGCTGGTGCGACGCCATATCGAAACCCTGAGACGGCTCAAGTATCGGCCCGCAGCCGGATTCTGCCAGCACTTCTTCGCCGACTCCCACCCTGCGGTGTCCACTGCGCTGCTCGACTGGCAGAGGTGGCCCAAACCGGCCTACGAGGCCCTGGCCAAAGCCTGCCAGCCGGTCATCGTGGTGGCTGACCGGCTGGCCGCCGAGTTGACCTCCGGCGACGAGTTGGAGATCGGCGTCCACGTGGTGAGCGACCGCCAAGAACCGGTGGCCGGACTCCAGGTGGAGGCCACCCTCGAGTGGCCCGGCGGCAGCCAAACCTGGAGCTGGGTCGGAGCAGTGGGCTCAGACGAATGCGTGATGGTGGGAATCATCAACTGGAGAGTTCCCGATGCTTCCGGCCCTGCTGCCCTCCACTTGCAACTCACCGGACCCATGGAAGCCGCCAACCGCTACGACGCGGTCATCTTCAGCTAGCACGCAAGCTGGCTGATGCCCCGGTTCGGCTAGTCGCCGGGGGTGGGGCGCCGGTACCGTCGGCGGGAGAGCGTCTGGGCTGCCGGTGGCCTGGAGCGGAGGCAACCGATGGCCCAGACCATGACGAGAGTGAGCACGCCGCCGCCGGTGCGGTCGGAGTCCAAGATCAAGCTCCCGTGGCCGCTCAGCATCTACCAAACCGCGGTGGGCAAGAAGTGGGTGATGGGCCTCACCGGGGCGGCCTTGCTGGGCTTCATCGTGGTCCACATGATCGGCAACCTCCATCTCTACGAGGGGCCG
Source organism: Candidatus Poriferisocius sp. (assembly GCF_965204015.1). Lineage (GTDB taxonomy): Bacteria > Actinomycetota > Acidimicrobiia > Acidimicrobiales > Bin134 > Poriferisocius. Next base: position 1,971,540 of record NZ_OZ241965.1, read on the forward strand.
CTGGAGATCCACGAGTACGCCGAAACCCTTCGGGATCTGGGCACCAAGCTCCTCCCCCGCACCTGGCTGCTGTGGATCATGCGCATCGGGCTGATCCTGGCCTTCGCCCTGCACATCCACTCGGCCTACTCCCTGAGCCGGATGAGCCTGGCCGCCGACCAGCGCTACCCCGGCGGACGGAACTACATCGCGGCCAACTTCGCCTCCCGCACCATGCGGTGGACCGGCCCCATCATCGGGCTTTACCTCTTCTACCACCTGGCCGATCTCACCTGGGGCTGGTTCAACCCCGACTTCGTTAGGGGCGACCCCTACCACAACGTGTCGGAGAGCCTGGGCAGCATCCCAGTGGCGATCCTGTACATCGTGGCCAACACTGCCCTGGCCGTCCACATCTTCCACGGCACCTGGAGCATGTTCCAGAGCCTGGGGATCAACAGTCCCCGCTACAACCATCTGCGCCGCTACCTGGCCGCCGGACTGGCCGGGATCATCCTGGTGGGCAACTTGAGCTTTCCGATCTTCGTGCAGGCCGGGGTGATCGACGACAACGGCCGCTCTGTAGTCGAGGAGCTCCAACAACACGGAGCCGCCGAAGGGGAGGAGCACTGATGCTCGGCTCGCTCGACGCCCGCATTCCGGCCGGATCGCTGGACAACAAGTGGACCGACCACAAGTTCTCCATGCGGCTGGTGAACCCCAACAACAAGCGCCGCTTCGACGTGATCGTGGTGGGCTCGGGGCTGGCCGGGGCCGCGGCGGCGGCCTCGCTGGGCGAGCTGGGCTACCGGGTCAAGGTGCTCACCTACCACGACTCCCCCCGCCGGGCCCATAGCATCGCCGCCCAAGGGGGCATCAACGCGGCCAAGAACTACCAGAACGACGGCGACAGCGTGTACCGGCTGTTCTACGACACCATCAAAGGGGGCGACTACCGGGCCCGGGAGGCCAACGTGTATCGCCTGGCCGAGGTGTCGGTGGACATCATCGACCAGGCCACCGCCCAGGGCGTGCCCTTCGCCCGGGAGTACGGGGGGCTGCTCGACAACCGCTCCTTCGGCGGCGCCCAGGTGTCCCGAACGTTCTACGCCCGGGGCCAAACCGGCCAGCAGCTCCTGTTGGGGGCCTACTCGGCGCTGATGCGCCAGGTGGCCGCCGGCGCGGTGGAGTTGCACACCCGCTCGGAGATGTTGGAGCTGGTGATGCACGACGGCCGCGCGGTGGGCGTGGTGACCCGCGACCTCATCACCGGCGAGATCGTGCCCCACTCGGCCCACGCCGTGGTGCTGGCCACCGGGGGCTACGGCAACGTGTACTTCCTGTCGACCAACGCCAAGATGTGCAACGTGACTGCGGCGTGGCGGGCCCATCGCAAGGGGGCGCTGTTCGCCAACCCCTGTTACACCCAAATCCACCCCACCTGCATCCCGGCCAGCGACGACTTCCAGTCGAAGCTGACCCTGATGTCGGAGTCGCTGCGCAACGACGGCCGTATCTGGGTGCCGGTGGCCCACGAGGACGGCCGGGCGCCCCACGAGATCCCCGACGCCGATCGGGACTACTTCTTGGAGCGCAAGTACCCGGCCTTCGGCAACCTCGTGCCCCGCGACGTGGCCTCCCGCAACGCCAAGACCGTGGTGGACGAAGGCCGAGGCGTGGGGCCGCTGCGCAACGGCGTCTACCTGGACTTCTCCGGTGCCATGGCCCGCGACGGCGAGGCGGTGATCCGGGCCAAGTACGGGAACCTGTTCGACATGTACGAGCGCATCACCGGCGAAGACCCCTACACGGTGCCCATGCGCATCTACCCCGCCACCCACTACACCATGGGCGGGCTGTGGGTGGACTACGAGCTGATGAGCAACGTGCCCGGCCTGTTCGTGATGGGCGAGGCCAACTTCAGCGACCACGGGGCCAACCGGCTGGGGGCCTCGGCGCTGATGCAGGGGCTGGCCGACGGCTACTTCATCCTCCCCTACACCATCGGCAACTATTTGTCGGACTTCTTGGGCGATCCGGCACTGGGCACCTCTGAACCAGTGTTCGCCGACGCCGAGCAGGCGGTGGCCGACGAGATGGACCGCTGGCTGTCGATCGGGGGCACCCGCTCGGTGGACCATTACCACCGGGAGCTGGGCAAGCTGGTGTGGGACTACATCGGCATGGCCCGCAACAAGACCGGCTTGGAGAAGGCCCTGTCGGAGATCCCCGCCCTGCGCGAGGAGTACCACCGCAACGTGCGGGTGCTGGGCTCGGCCGACACCCTCAACCAGTCGCTGGAGAAGGCCGGCCGGGTGGCCGACCTGTTCGAGCTGGCCGAGCTAATGGCCCGAGATGCCCTGACCCGGGAGGAGTCCTGCGGCGGCCACTTCCGGGAAGAGCACCAGACTGAAGAGGGCGAAGCCATGCGGGACGATGACAACTTCACCCACGTGGCCGCCTGGGAGTGGAATGGCGAGGGCACCCCCCAAAACCGCCACCGAGAGGAACTGGAGTTCGACAACGTGGAGCTGACCCAGAGGAGCTACAAGTGAGCGCCGAGATCAACCTCACGCTCAAGGTGTGGCGCCAGGCCGGTCCCAACGCCGAGGGCCGTTTCGTGACCTATGAGGCCGACGGCATCAGCACCGACGCCTCGTTCTTGGAGATGCTGGACATCGTCAACGAGCGGCTCATCGAGGCGGGCGAAGAGCCCATCGTGTTCGAGTCTGACTGCCGGGAGGGCATCTGCGGCACCTGCGGGCTGATGATCAACGGCCAAGCCCACGGCCCCCAGAAGGGCACGGCCACCTGCCAGCTCCACATGCGCAGCTTCAGCGACGGCGACCACATCGTGATCGAGCCGTGGCGGGCCACGTCGTTCCCCGTGCTGCGGGACTTGGCGGTGGACCGCCGGGCCATGGACGCCATCATCGGCGCCGGCGGCTACATCTCGGTGAACACCGGCGCCGCCCCCGACGCCAACCTCACCCCGGTGCCCAAGGAGACGGCCGACACTGCCTTCGACGCGGCGGCCTGCATCGGCTGCGGGGCCTGCGTAGCCGCATGCCCCAACAGCGCGGCGCAGCTGTTCACCGCAGCCAAGGTGCAGCACCTGAACCTGCTCCCCCAGGGCCAGGCCCAGCGGTGGGCCCGAACCGAGGCGATGGTGGAGACCATGGAGGCGTTCTTCGGCTCGTGTACCAACCACGGCGAGTGCGAAGAGGCCTGCCCCAAGGAGATCCCCATCGACTTCATCGCCTGGACCAACCGCGACTACATCAAGGCCAAGGTGAAGAACCGCAAACTGGTCGGCTAGCGATAGCGTCAAAGCATGACCACCATCACCGCCGACCTCTCGGTCGAGAGCGGCCAGGACTTCGCTGTGGAACTCCGCTCGGGCTCGCACCTGTGGGCGGCCGACGAGCCCGAAGACCTGGGAGGGGATGACACCGGCCCCAATCCCTATGAACTCCTCCTGTCGTCAGTGGCGGCCTGCACTTGCATCACCCTGTCGATGTATTGCCAGCGCAAGGGGTGGAAACTCCACTCGATTTCGGCCCGCTTCGAGCACGACCGGGTTCACGCCCGTGATTGCGACGATTGCGAGGTTGACGCCTCGGGCTATATCGACAGAGTGCGCAGCCAGATCTTCATTGAAGGCGACTTCAACAATGACCAGCGAGCCCGTCTGGAAGACATCGCCCGCCGCTGTCCCGTGCGCCGCACCCTCGAGGGGGGCATGTCCTTCACTACCGAAGCAGTGTTCGCGGGCTAACGCCCAACCTGGTTGATGTCGGCCATCGGAAAGGCAAACGACGTCGTCCGCCACGCGGCGCGGGGATTGCTCATGGGCGCGGCCGACGTGGTGCCCGGCGTGTCGGGGGGCACGGTGGCACTGCTGCTGGGGATCTATACCCGGTTGATCGACACTGTGCGGGCCGGAGCCGGGGTGCTGGGCGCGTTGCTGCGGGGTCGGTGGCGAGAAGCGTGGGAACGGTTACGGGATTTCGACTGGTGGTTCGCTGTGCCGCTGGTGGTGGGAATCCTGGTCGCTGTCGTGGCCCTGGCGTCGGTGATCGACGAGCTGCTGACCGACGAACCCGAGGCCATGGCCGGACTGTTCTTTGGCTTGGTGGCGGCATCGGTGGTGGTGGCCTGGAATCTGCTGGAGAAACCCAGTGCGGGGTTGGCTGTGACGGCGCTGGCCGTGGGCGGGCTGTTCTTCTGGTTGCTGGGACTCCAGTCGGGGCCGGTGGACGACCAGACCGAGATCGCGCTGTTCGGAGCGGGCATTGTGGCGGTATGCGCCATGTTGCTGCCCGGCATCTCCGGGGCGTTCATCCTGCTCATGCTGGGGGTGTACCCGGCAGCGATCGCCGCGGTGGACGACCGGGTCTGGGCTGACTTGGCCGCACTGGGCACCGGGGCAGTGCTCGGGCTGGCCCTGTTCTCCAACCTCATCGGCCGAGTGCTCCACCGCTGGCACGACCCCACCCTGGCCGTGATGGTCGGGCTGCTGCTGGGATCGCTTCGGGTACTTTGGCCCTGGCCCGCCGGAGTGGGCGTGATCAGCCGCCACGCCGAAGAAACCATCGACGGCACCGGCCTCGCCTGGGCCCCCGCCGCCGACCTATGGCTTCCCGCCCTCCTCGCGGTGGCCGCCGCCTCTCTCGTCCTCGTCCTTTCCGCTATGGCCGCAAAGCAAGGTGGTTCTTCTCGGTCCAGACTGGCCCGTCGGGACTAGCAACCAGGGATCGCTCCAGACGAGCGCGCTGGGCGGTGTCGGGGTGGTCGACAGGGAGAGGGGCGGAGGCAATGACAGTGCCGCCGGTGGGGCCGTTGACCCACTCTTGGTCCCACCAGGCGGGCGTGCCTTGCCAGTGGAAACGACGGCCTCGGCCGTCGAATTCGAATTCCTCATCATCAACCAGGACTAGGCCGTGTACTACATCGAGACCGTCAACCGCTTCCCACTCCAGTTCCAAGCCGTAGGGCACCCGGTCGCCCCAGCCCCTCCCAAACACCTCCTCGGGGTCGTCCAATGCCACGGCGAACGCCTCGAGGTCCACGGTGAAGTGCTCGTCGGGGATCTGCTCGATGAACTCGGTCCACAGGCCGGGGGCGCGCAACTCCAGGGTAGATGGGCGGGGCAGCGGGGCATCAGTCTCCACCAGCACAACAGGACGGCGATCAGGACCGACTAGCGCTGACCAGAACCAGCTCCGTCCCAAGTTGGGCCATAGCGTGAGCTGCGCGTAACCGCCCAGCGAACCGTCGGGCGCGGCGAAATCGCCGTACCACGACTCGGTCCACAGTCGGTGCGTTGGTGCTGTCGTCATAGTCCCTCGCCGGTACGGTAGGGCCTGGTGCCGGGGTACTTGAGCGAGGAGTGGATCCAGGAGGCCGACGCCGCCCTGCGAGCGTCAGGGCTGTGCACGTCGCAAGGGGATCACTTCGCGGTAGAGCAGCGAGTGGGCGAGATGGTGTTCCACATGGTGTTCGACGAAAACGGCGCCCGAGTCAGCTCCGGGCCGGCCACCGATCCTGCGATGGTCTTCTGCCAGAGCAGGGCTACTGCGGTGGCCATCGCGCTCGGACAGCTGTCGGCTGAGGAGGCGGTATTGAACGGGGAAGTCACCTTCGAGGGTGACCCCATGGCCCTCTTGTCCCACCGGCGCTTGCTGGCCAACACCGAAGACGTGTTCGCCGAAGTGCGGGCTCGCACCGACTGGGACTGCTGACCGCACCGCCGACGGCTCCTGCTCAACCCCCACCGGTGTTGGGCAAGTCAGCCATTTCTGCCAGGGCTCGAGCCGCCGCTTGAACCAGGGGAAAGGCCAGACAGGCCCCGGTGCCCTCCCCCAGACGGAGATCCAGATCCAGCAAAGGGCACAGGCCGAGATGATCGAGCACGATGGAGGCGGCCGGCTCGCTGGAGCGATGGCCGGCGATGGCAAGGTCCGCGGTGCCGGGCGCCAGGGCTTCTGCCGCGCACAGAGCGGCCCCGGCGATCACCCCGTCCACAATGAAGGGAACCCGGTTCTCAGCGGCGGCAATGAACAGCCCCGCGAGGGCCGCAATCTCCAATCCCCCCACCGTGGCCAGCACATCGATGGGTTCGGCACAGGCGGCGGCTCGCCCGATGGCAGTGGCCACCAACCCGCGCTTGTGGTCGAGGCCCCCGGCGGGAACTCCCGCACCCACTCCAGTGACCTCTTGGGCTGATCGGCCGGTGAACGCGCCGATCAACGCAGCCGCCGACGTGGTATTGCCGATGCCCAAGTCACCGCCGATGAGGCAGTCGGCGCCCGCTTCTAACTGCTCGGACGCGATTCGTATTCCTACTGCCAGCGCCGCTTCGGCTTCGCCAAGGGTCATGGCCGGCCCGCTAGCAATGCTGGCCGTACCGTCGGCCACCCTCTCGTCTCTCACGCTGGGGAGCAGGTCGAGCGGGGTCTGCACTCCTACGTCGACCACGACCACCTGAGCGCCCACCGCCTCGGCGAACACCGAGATAGCGGCCCCGCCACTGCTCACTGCGGCCACCATCGCCGCGGTGATCTCCGACGGCCACGCGCTGGCCCCATCGGCCACCACGCCGTGATCGCCGGCGAAGACAACCACGACTGGATTGCCGGGCACAGGCGGCGGGCAGACACCGGCCACCCCGGCCAAGTGAACACCTAGGTCTTGTAGTCGCCCCAGCGCGCCCGGAGGCATAGCCCGAGTCGCCCAGCGAATCCGGGCCTCTTCCATAGCCTGGTCGTCAAGCAGAGGCGATGAGGGGAACAGCGATAAGCCCATGTCGGTCATTCTCCGAGCCGGCTCATGGATCGGCCACCAGGGCTAGCAGGGCGGCAGTTTCTGCCACCATGATCACCGCACCCAGAACATCGCCGGTGAATCCGCCCAGCCGACGCCACGCCAACCCCACCACGCCGCCGGATGCCACCACCATGACCCCGGCCGCCACCGCACCCGACACCCCTTCGATCAGCACCAGAGCGGCCACTGCGGGTGCCAGCCACAACACCAGCCAGAGCCTTGCCCCCTCCAGAAACGGGGCGGCTAGCCCACCGGGCCGGGCGTAGGGCACGATGGCCGGAACCACTGCGGCCACAGTCCGGCTGCCGGCCCAGATTGGAACCAGCGCCAGCGACTCGATACCGCCCGCTGACAACGCCGCCCATCTGACCGCCACCACAACCACAACTGCGGCGACGGCGAACGCGCCCACATCGGGTCGGCTCATCACCGCCAGCCGCCGATCCCTATCCATATGGGGAAGGAGCCCGTCGGCGCTATCAGCCAGACCGTCGAGGTGCAGTCCGCCGGTGAACACCAGGTCGGCGGCCACTACCAGGATCCCGACCACCACCAGTGGCCATAACTCGGCTGCCCCCCAGTGGATGGCAGCCAGCACCCCGCCCAGCCCGGCCCCGACCACCGGAAACCACCAGAGTGCTCGACTATGGGGTGCCTGGCCTCGACCAGCCACGGTCAGAAATGCCACCGCGCCCATAACCGCAGGCCGTCTCACCTTCGCCCTACTTCCCATCGGCGGGAGGCAGCTCGAGCGCCCGCCCCGCTACCACCAGCAAGACTTGATCAGCCACCGCAGCAACCTGCTGGTTCAGCACCCCCAAAACATCGACGAACCGCCGGCCCAACTCACTGGGAGGATGAACCGCCAGCCCCACCTCCTCGGAAACGATAACTGTGGGCGCCGTCCGGTCGGACAGAGCGGCCAGCAGATCACCAGGATCCACTTCCATTTCCGGGTGCTGCGTGACCCACGTGCCCAAGGAGTCGACCACCACCGGGTCGCCGGTTTCCCTAAGCAGCCGGGGAAGATCATCAGGGCCCTCGCACTCAGTGGTGCTCCAACCCGGGGGGCGCCGAGACTGATGGGCCGCAACCCGGGCCGCGTGGTCGGGGTCGTTGGGATCGACCGCGGCGGTGGCCACGTAGGTGACTTTCGGCCCCAGTGTCCCGGCAATCGCCTCAGCCACCCCCGACTTGCCCGAGCGGGTCCCGCCCAGCACCAGCACGATCATGAGCGACTACCCGTATTCCCCCTGGCCCACGGCGCACTGGTCAATAGTCGAGGCCTTTTTTGGCCAGAATCTGGCGGTCGAAAGCGTGCTTGACCTTGACCATCTCGGTGACGGTGTCGGCCACGTTGATCACCTCGTCGGCCATGTCCCGGCCGGTGAGAATGACGCTTACCTGCTCCGGTCGAGACTCCAGTGCCGCGGCCACCTCGGCGGCATTGATCCAATCCCACGTCATGGCGTAGCTGATCTCGTCCAAAACCACCAGGCGATGCTCGCCTCCGGCGATGAGCTGGGCCGAGAACTCCCAGGCAGCCACCGCCTTGGCTCGGGACTCGTCGAGATCGTCTGAGTCCCAGGTGAAGCCGTCGCCCGCCGAGAACCACTCCACTCCGAGCTCCCGGCACACCTTCTCCTCGCCGGTGTTCCAGTCGCCGCTCTTGAGGTATTGAACCACTGCCACCGGCCAGCTCTGGGAAATCGCCCGCAATATGGTGCCGAACGCCGCAGTGGACTTGCCCTTGCCGTCGCCAGTGTTCACCAGCACCAGCGACGAAGCCCGTCGCATCTCAGAGAGATCGTAGGGCTGCTCTTCTTGGGGAGTCGGGTCGCTGCTCATGAAGGCTCCTTCTCTCGCCGACGGGATGCGGGCAGCACCACCAGCTCGCCGTCGATGGTTTGAACATTAAGGGGCGTGGCGTACACCGAGGACAACAAATCTGGCTGCAACACCGCCGCGGGGCGGCCCTCAGCAACGATAAGTCCGTGGTCGATGAGGATGAGCCGGTCGGCGAATCGGGCCGCGGCGCTGAGGTCGTGCATGGCGGCCAATACGCTCAGCCCCTCGGTGCGGCGCAGATCGTCCACCAACTCCAGCACCGACACCTGATGGCCCACATCGAGGGCGCTGGTGGGCTCGTCCAACAGCAACACTGGGCATTGCTGGGCCAGCGCCCGGGCCACCACCACCTGCTGGGCCTCCCCGCCCGACAGCGTGGACACAAAGCGGTCGGCGAATGCCGTCAGCGCAAGGCGATGCAGCACCGAGGACACGATCTGGCGATCAGCCTGCGATTCACGGGCCAGCCACCCGAGGTGCGCGGTCCGTCCCAACAGCACATATTCGGCCACGGTCATGCCCTTGGGCAGCACTGGGAATTGCGGCACCAAGGCGACATCGGCCGCTCCCGGCGCTTGTCCATCACCAAGGGCAATCGCCCCGGAGTAGTCGGCCAATCCCACAATCGACCGCAGCAATGTGGACTTGCCGGCGCCGTTGGGGCCGATGATGCCGAGCCACTCTCCCGGGTCCAATTCCAGATCGACGCCACAGACCACTTCGTGGTCGCGGAACGAAACCCGCACGCCATGGCAAGAAAGGGCCGGCGCCTCGCCAGCCTGCGAGCGGGCCTCCAACTGTCCGGTGGTGCTCATGTGGTGCTCCACCGGTCTCGCCACAGCACCAGAGCGAAGAACGGCGCCCCGACGAAGGCGGTCAATATCCCCACCGGCAATTCCTCCGGGGCCAGCAGGGTGCGGGCCCCGATGTCGACGAAGGCCAGAAACGCCGCCCCCACCAATGCCGAGAGGGGCACTATCACCCGGTAGCTGTGGCTGATCAGCAGCCGGACAATGTGAGGCACCACCAGGCCCACAAAGGCGATCAATCCGCTCACCGACACCGCGGCCGCGGTAAGCAGCGAGGCGGCCACGATTACCGTCAGGCGGGAGCGAACCGGGTCGAGGCCCAGGGAGCGGGCCTCGTCGTCGCCCACCCTCAGCACGTCGAGATGGCGGCGGTGGACGTGGAGCACCGCCCCGCACATCGCGACGTAGGGCAGCAGGAGCCAAATCTCCTTCCACCCGGTTGTGTTGAGCTGCCCGAACAGCCACGACAGCACTTCGCGGGCCCGGTTCTCGTCCAGTTGCTGGATGGCATAGGTTTGCGCCGCGGAGAACAGAGCGGCCATGGCCACTCCGCCCAGCAGCAGGGTGGCCGGCGATGCGCCTCCGCCCCGGGCGATGGCCATTGACGCCAGCACCGCCACCAGCGCCCCCAAGAAGGCAGCCGCCGGCACGGTGTCGAACGGCCCCCAGCCCAGATCGAGTCCGAACCCCAGCGCCAGCACCGCGCCGAAGCCGGCCCCGGCCGAAACGCCCAGTAAATAGGGGTCGGCCAACGGGTTGCGGAACACTCCCTGATAAGAAGAGCCCGCGACAGCCAGCGATCCTCCCACCAACATGCCCAGCACCAGCCGGGGGAGCCGGATCTCAAACAGGATGCTCTCCTGTTGGTCCGACAGCGACGACTCAACGCCGATCAGCGGAACCCAATCGAATAAAGAGGCGAATATTCCGCCCACCGGCAGCCCCGCGGCCCCGCTGATGGCGCTGAGAAATCCCACCGCTACCAACACCGCGATCCCGATCAGGGTGGCCGAAACCGACAACCCGAAGGCGCGTCGCACTGCCGGATGAGCGGCATCGCTGTCCGTTAAGGCGGTCGTCGGGAGGGAGGCTTCGGCCATCGCTCGACCCACTAACTCGGCTCGGCCACCGTCTGGAGGGCCTCAGCTACCACTTCGATGAACTGGGGCAGCCGCGGTCCCCACCGAGAGGCGACGTCGGCGTTGACCATCACAATGTTGCCGTTGCGCACCGCGGCCACTTCGCCCCACCCCGGCCGTGCAGCTACATCTTCGGCGGTGTAGCCCACCAGATCGGTAATCACAATGAGCTCGGGGTTTGCCTCAACGATGTACTCCTCGGTGAGCTGGGGATACCCGTAGCCGTCGGGATCGACTTCATCGGCGATATTGACCACTCCCATGGCGGCGTACACCGCGCCAATGAAGCTGTTGGAACTGACCGAGAAGTAGGTGTTGTCCAGCTCGTGGTACACCCGAACCGGTACATCGGGGGCGGCGGCAAGAGCTTCGTCGATCTCGGCTCGCAGGTCGGCCACCAGCGCGGCAGCTTCATCTGTTCGTCCGACCGCGAACCCCAATTCGGCAATCGAGTTGTAGCCACTTACGAAATCGACGGGGGCCAGGCTCATCAGCACGGGAACGCCGACCGCAGCCAATCCAGACATCAGGTCGTTGGCATCGTGGGCGATCACCACCAGATCGGGCTCGTACGACAGCACGGCCTCCACGTTGGGATCCCATCCCGACAAGTCGGTAACCGGGGCCTCCGCCGGGAAATAGGAGAACTCGTCCACGGCCACCACCTGCTCGGCCGCACCAATGGCGAACAAGACCTCCGTAGCCATCGGCGATAGCGACACAATGCGCTGGGGCCGCTCTGAATTGATGACATCGTCATCGTTGCCGCAGGCGGTCACCGCAAGAGCGAGCGCGAACAGCAGCGCAAAGAAAACACGGAAAGGACGTCGGGGCATTCAGCACCTCCTGTAGATCGAGGAACGGAAGCTCGATCGGCAGGTGCGCTGCCCCCGAACCAACCCTGCCTCGGGGCTTTTGGCTCGTTTCAGCGTGTAGTTCGACCGGACTTACTGGCTCTGGGCCAGTTCACCGTTGCGGGACAGTGCCGGAATCTAACCGGACTTCGCCTCCACGCCGCCCCGCAGCATAGCCGCTCAGTCAGCGGCCTCTCAGATCAAGCCCAGATCGGCCACCGTGTCTCGCTCTTCAACCAGCTCGGCCACGGTGGCGTCGAGGCGGGCCTGGGAGAATTCGTTCAGGTCCACACCGTCCACAATCGACCACTGGCCGTCGGCGGTGGTGCAGGGGAACGACGAGATAAGGCCCTCGGGCACGCCGTAGGAACCGTCGGAGGGCACGGCCATGCTCACCCAGTCGCCCGGAGCGGTGCCGTGGACCCAGTCGTGAACGTGGTCGATGGCGGCGTTGGCGGCTGAGGCAGCGCTGGACAGGCCCCGGGCCTCGATGATGGCTGCGCCCCGCTGCTGCACTGCGGGGATGAATTCGTCGGCGATCCACGCCTGGTCGCCCACTGCTTCGGCGGCCGACTGGCCTCCCACCCGGCAATTGAACAAATCGGGGTACTGGGTGGCCGAGTGGTTACCCCAGATGGTCATCCGGCTCACGTCGTCCACGGTCACTCCCAGCTTGGCCGAGAGCTGGGCCACCGCCCGGTTGTGGTCGAGGCGGGTCATGGCGGTGAACTGCTCCGCGGGAATGCCGTCAGCGTTGTTCATGGCGATCAGGCAGTTGGTGTTGGCCGGATTGCCCACCACCAGCACTCGCACATCAGATGCCGCGCCCGCGGCCAGCGCCTTACCCTGGGTGGTGAAGATGGCGCCGTTGGCCTCCAGCAGATCACGGCGCTCCATCCCCTTGCTCCGGGGCCTCGACCCCACCAGAAGGGCGTAGTCAACCCCGTCGAACGCCTCGTTGGGGTCGTCGGTACACACCCTGTCGGCCAGCAGCGGGAAGGCGCAGTCGTCCAGCTCCATGGCCACGCCGCCCAGGGCATCCATGGCCGGGGGGATCTCCAGCATCTGGAGCACCACGGGCACATCCGGGCCGAGCATCTGGCCGCTGGCTATGCGGAACAGCAGGCTGTAGCCGATCTGGCCGGCCGCGCCGGTTACCGCCACTCGTTTGGGATCGCTCACCGACAGGTCTCCTTTGGTCTGAGGGTGGAACTGAGGAGTGTGGTTGTCGTCGGGCGGCTAGAGCCGGTCGACGATGGCCGACGCGAACTCCGAGCACTTCACCTCGGTGGCCCCGTCCATCAGGCGGGCGAAGTCGTAGGTCACGATCTTCTCGCCGATGGTGGCCTCCACCGCGTTGATGATGTCGTCGGCGGCATCGTCCCAGCCCAAGTGCTCGAACATCAACACGCCCGACAAGAGCACCGACGACGGGTTCACCTTGTCTTGCCCGGCGTACTTGGGGGCGGTGCCGTGGGTGGCCTCGAACACGCCATGGCCGGTCACGTAGTTGATGTTGGCCCCCGGCGCGATGCCTATGCCGCCAACCTGAGCGGCCAGGGCATCAGACAGGTAATCGCCATTGAGGTTCATGGTGGCGATCACGTCGAACTCGGCCGGACGGGTGAGCACCTGCTGAAGGGCGATGTCGGCAATGGCGTCCTGCACCAGGATCTTGTCGCCAGCGTCGCCGCCGCAGTCGTCCCAGCCCACAGCCACGTCGGAGAACTCCTCCCGCACCAGGTCATAGCCCCAGCCGCGGAACGCCCCCTCGGTGAACTTCATGATGTTGCCCTTGTGTACCCAGTGGACCCGCTTGCGATTGCGCCGCACGGCGTAATTCAGCGCCGCCCGCTGGAGGCGCTGCGACCCGGTCTTGGAAACCGGCTTCACGCCGATGCCGGCGTCCTCGGCGATGTTCCAGCCCAAGGCGTCGTGGAGCAGGTCGCGCAGCTTGGCCGCCTCGGGGGTACCCGCCTCAACTTCAAGTCCGGCGTAGATGTCCTCGGTGTTCTCCCGAAAGATCACCATGTCCACCAGTTGGGGACTCTTCACCGGCGAGGGCACGTTGGTGAACCAGCGCACCGGGCGCAGACACACGTACAGGTCCATGATCTGGCGGATCGACACGTTGAGGCTGCGGAAGCCGCCGCCCACCGGGGTGGTCAGGGGGCCCTTGATGCCGATGAGGTACTCGGTGAACTTCTCGATGGTGTCCTGAGGCAGCCAGTCGCCGGTCTCGTTGAACGCCTTCTCCCCGGCCAGCACCTCGATCCACTCGATCTTGCGCCCATGCTTGCCCGCGGCGGCGTCCAAAACGTGCTTCGCCGCCGGCCAGATGTCCACCCCGGTTCCGTCCCCCTCGATGAACGGGATGATTGGATTGTCAGAAACGTTGAGCTTCCCGCCAGCTCCGATTGTGATCTTGTCGCCCATATACGGCGAGCATACCGACGGGCCTTTGCCCCCAACGAAGCCAAGAATCAAGTCCCTGCAAGGGCTGGTTGGGCTTCGACAAATAATGCCGGATTGCTGACGATCGGGCCATACGCTGCCCTTTGATGACCCGGATTGTCGACTTGTTGGGCTACCAGCCAACGCTGTCGTTCGAGTTCTTTCCCCCAGCCGACGAGGTGGCCGCCAAGCAGCTGGAAGAAACCCTGGACGAGCTCTCCGGTCTGGCCCCCTCGTTCGTGTCGGTGACCTGCGGGGTTGGGGGCGACGGCCATGACCGCACCCGCGACATCGTGACCGACATCTGCCGGGATCGGCCCTTCCCGGCCATGGCCCACCTGACCTGCGTCGGCCATACCAGACAGGGAGTCGCTGCCCTGTTGGACGACTACGCCGCTGCCGGGGTGGTCAACATCTTGGCCCTGGCCGGCGACCCGCCTGACGGATCGGCCATCAGCGGCGACTTCCGCTATGCCTCCGAGCTGGTCGAGGTGGTGCGGGCCCACCCCGCCCGGTTCAGCGTAGGGGTGGCCGCCCACCCCGAGGTCCACCCCCGCTCCACCGATCGCGCCACCGACCGGCGGCACTTGTCCGCCAAGCTGAGCCAAGCCGACTTCGCTATCACCCAGTTCTTCTTCAACCCCGCCGACTACACCCGCCTCTGCAACGAGTTAGCCGACCTCGGGTGCCACCAGCCAGTGATCCCCGGCGTCATGCCCGTGATCTGGCCCAAAAGCATCCTCCGCTACGCAGAAATGAACGGCTCCGCCTTCCCCGAGCCCCTGTTCGCCGAATTGGAATCACTATCCGGCCCCGCCCGCATAAGGGCCGCCGCTAACGCCGCTACAGAACTCTCCCAGTCGCTGCTGAACGCCGGAGCCCCCGGCATCCACCTCTACACCCTCAATCGATCTGAAGCGTCAATCCAGATAGCTGCGAAGCTCAGCCTCTAGTGGCGGAAGTGGCGTTCGCCGGTGAAGATCATGGACATGCCGTGCTCGTTGGCGGCGTCGATCACCTCTTGGTCGCGTACTGAGCCGCCGGGTTGGATGACGGTGGCGCATTGGGCTTCGGCGGCGGCGTCGAGGCCGTCGCGGAAGGGGAAGAAGGCGTCGCTGGCGCAGGCCCCGCCGGCGGCCCGGCCAGCGGCCTTTTCGGCCGCGATCCGCCCGGCGTCGCGGCGGTTCTGCTGGCCGGCGCCGATACCCACCGCCTGGCGATCTTTGGCTAGCACGATGCAGTTGGATCCCACCCGGGCCGCCACCCGCCAAGCCAGCTCGAGGTCGGCCCACTGCTCAGGGGTGGGGGCCCGCTCGGTAACCACCTGCCAGGCTGAGCGTTCGATGGTGACGGTGTCGGGGGTTTGAACCAGCGCGGCGCCTCCGAGGGTGCGAACCTCCAGCTCGACAGCCTCGGGGGGTGGGGCGTGGAGCACCCGCAGGTTCTTCTTCTTGGCCAGCAGGGCCAGCGCGGCCTCCTCGTACTGGGGGGCGATGAGCACCTCGGTGAACACGTCGGCCATGGCTTCGGCCATCTCGTCGGTCACCGGGCGATTCACGGCCACGATCCCCCCGAAGGCGGACACCGGATCGCACTCGTGGGCCCGGCGGTAGGCAGTGGCGATGTCGTCGGCCACGGCCGCCCCGCAGGGGTTGGCGTGCTTGATCACCGCGGCCGCCGGGTCATCGCCCAGCGAGTGGGCCAGCCGCCAGGCGGCGTCGGCGTCGAACACGTTGAGGTACGACATGGCCTTGCCCTGAAGCTGGGCTGTCTGGTCCCACCAACTCGACTGGCCGGCAATGCGATAGCGGGCCCCGGTCTGGTGGGGATTCTCGCCGTAGCGCAGCACCTCTTGGCGCTCCAGGGTCAGCGACACGGTCGGCCGAAGCGGCTCGTCATCGGCGTCTGACAGCCAGTCGGTTATGGCCGCGTCGTAGGCGCTGGTGTGAGTGAACGCGATGCGGGCCAGCCGCCGCCGGGTGGCATCCGACAACCCGCCATCGGCCTCCAACTCGGCAAGCACTGCCGGGTAGTCGTCGGGCCGCACCACCACGCCGACCCGCTCGTGGTTCTTGGCCGCCGCCCGCACCATGGCGGGGCCGCCGATGTCGATCTGCTCCACCGATGGATCGGAGCGGAATGGGTAGAGGTTGCTCACCACCAGATTGATGGGGACAATCCCCCGATTATCCATGTCCTCAACGTGACCGGGATTCGTCATGTCGGCCAACAGGCCCCCGTGGATCGCGGGATGGACGGTCTTTACCCGGCCGTCCATCATCTCGGGGGCCCCGGTCACTTCGTCCACCGGGATGACCGGGACCCCGGCGTCGGCCAGAGCTCGGGCGGTCCCCCCGCTAGAGATGATCTCCCACCCCAGGGCCACCAGCCGCTGGGCCAGGTTGATTACTCCGGTCTTGTCATACACCGACACCAACGCCCGAGGAGGACGCTCCGCTCCCTGGCTCATAAGACATGCCCTCGGTTGATGATTTCCTGGATAGTGCGAATGTACAGGTCGCGCTCCACCGTTTTGATGCGCTCATGCAGCGTGTCCACCGTGTCGTCGGGCTCCACAGCAACGGGTTGCTGGGCCAGGATCGGCCCGGCATCCACCTCCAGGGTGGCCACATGCACGGTGCAACCGGTGACCTTCACCCCGTACTCCAAGGCGTCGGCCACCGCGTGCCAGCCCGGAAAGGCGGGCAGCAGCGACGGATGGGTATTGAGAATGCGCCCCCCATAGGCGTCCTGCATCGGCTGATCCAACACCGTGCCGAACCCCGCCATCGCCACCAACTCGATGCCCTCGGCCTGGAGCCGCTCGGTCACCTGCTGGGTGTAGCCCACCCGGTCGAAATCAGCCCCAAAGCTCTCCCGCTCCACCAGCACACAGTCCAACCCATGATCAGCCGCCACCCTCTCCGCCCCACAGCGCCGATCCACCATCACCAGCGAAATAGGCAGCCCACTGCGGCCCATAGCATCCAAAATCGTCCCACTCCCCGACGCCAACACCGCAAGCCGCATCGAGCCGAACCTACCACCCACTTCGCGGGCTGCTTGGGATGTCTTTTTGCCAGCCGATTCGTCCCTGTTTTCAGAGCTGGGCAACCACCTCGGCCATGATGTCGCCGGCCTCGCTAGGGCTCTGGCCGATGCGGACGCCGGCGGCGGCCAGGGCATCCATCTTGGCCTGGGCGGTGCCCTTGCCTCCCGAAACGATGGCACCGGCGTGGCCCATCTTCTTGCCCGGCGGGGCGGTCATTCCGGCGATATAAGCCACCACTGGCTTGGACACGTTCGCGGCGATGAACTCGGCGGCCTCCTCTTCAGCCGACCCGCCGATCTCGCCTATCATCATGACGGCCTCGGTTTCGGGGTCTTCCTCGAAGGCAGCCAGGCAGTCGATGAACGAGGTGCCCGGCACTGGGTCGCCGCCGATGCCCACGCAGGTGGTGCAACCGATGTCTTTCTGCTTCAGCTCATACAGCGCCTGGTAGGTGAGGGTGCCCGAACGGCTCACAATCCCCACCGGACCGTCCTCTTTGGCGATGTGGCCGGCGGTGATGCCGATGTTGGCTTTGCCGGGGCTGATGAGACCGGGGCAGTTGGGGCCCAGCAGCCGCACATCGGGATAGTCAGCCTTGAGCTTGTTGTAGAAGTAGGCCTCGTCATGCATGGGCACACCCTCGGTGATTACCACGACGAGCCCCACTCCGCCCTCGGCGGCCTCAAGCACCGCGCTGCGCACTCCGGCAGCGGGGATGAACACGCACGACACGTTGGCCCCAGTAGCTGCCACCGCGTCGGCCACGGTGGCGAAGATGGGCACGCCCTCCACATCGGTGCCCGCCTTCTTGGGGTTGGTGCCGGCTACCACCTGGGTGCCGTAGTCGCGGTTCAGCATGCCGTAGTAGCGGCCCTGGCTCCCGGTGAGGCCTTGGTAGACCACCTTGGTGTTCTCGTCGATGAAGATGCTCATGATGCGGACCCTTCTGCGAGGGTGACGGCTTCTCGGGCGGCCTCCAGCATGGTGGGCGCCATCATGAGCCGGTCGCTCAGATGGGGCTCCAGCAGCGCCCTTCCCTCATCGGCATTGGTGCCGTCGAGGCGGATCACGATGGGCGAGGCGATGTCCACCCGGTTCATAGCCTCGATGATGCCGTTGGCCACCTCTTCGCCCCGGGTGATGCCCCCGAAGATGTTGATGAAGATGGACTGAACGTCGGGATCGTTGTTGATCACTTCCAGCGCCCCGGCCATCACATCGGCATTGGCGCCGCCGCCGATGTCCAAGAAGTTGGCCGGTTTGCCCCCCACCTGGTTGACCACGTCCACCGTGCTCATGGCCAGTCCGGCACCGTTGGCGATCACGCCCACCGAGCCCTCCAGGCCCACGTATTGCAGACCTTTGGCGTGGGCCGCAGCCTCCCGCTCGTCGCGGGGCTGGGTGGCGTCGAAGGGGGCCAGGTCGTGGCGGAATCCGGCGTTGCCGTCGAGGGTGACCTTGGCGTCGAGCACATGCACCCGCCCCTCGGGGGTCACGATCAGCGGGTTGATCTCCACCAGGTCGGCGTCGCCTTCGGTGTACGCCTCGTACAGCTTCAACAACAGATCTACCGTTTGGTCGGTGACGTCGGGGTTGAGGTTGGCGGCCAACACCCACTGGCGGCACTGATCCTCGGTGATGCCGTCCACCGGGTCGACCCAGATCTTGGCGATGGCGTCAGGGTTCTCCTCGGCCACCGTCTCGATCTCCACCCCGCCCTCGGCCGACAGCATCCCCAAGTGCTGTTTGGCCGACCGGTCGAGGGTGAAGCTCACGTAGTACTCCTCGGCGATGTCGGAGGCCTTCTCGATCCACAGGTTCTCGACGATGTGGCCCCGGATGTCGAGGCCCAAGATGTTGGTCGCATGGGTGCGAACGGCGTCGATGTCGGCGGCGAACTTGACTCCCCCGGCCTTGCCTCGCCCGCCGGTGTGCACCTGGGCCTTCACCATAACCGGCGCTCCCAGCCGCTCCGCCGCGGCCACCGCGTCGTGAACGGTGGTGACCGCCTCACCGGGCGACACCGGCATGCCGTATGACGCGAAGAACTGTTTTCCCTGATATTCGAATAGATCCACGGGCTCCCCAATGCAGCGCGATGGCCAAGTTTGCGGTGTGATGCGGCGATGGTTCGTACCGCCGTTGCTTCGCCGCGATACTAGGAGCAACACCGTCTGTCGGAGCGAACCGAGGAAGGACTCGTGCCCGTCGCATCTGGACCCAAGATCACCCCGCTGCGAGCGGTCTTCTATACCGTGGTCAGCATCGGGCTGGGCGTGGGGCTGGTGTTCGCCGTGGTGTCGCTGGCCGGCTCCGATCAGATCGAGGTGAAGCTGGGCGACGACGACTTCAATGCCGGCAACGCCGAGAACCTGGCCGAGAAGATTGATGAGGAAGGGCCTGTGGTCTGGTCTGCACTGTCGCGGGGACGCCGAATTTGGACCCAGCACATCGGGGATGATCCCGAGGAGGGATGGTTCGCTTTCGACGCCCGACCACCCGGAGCGAGCGAAGACTGCGTGGTCAACTGGGACGCCGACCGGCGGCTGTTCGTCGACATATGCGACCCCACCCTGGTGTTCTCGGCCACCGGTGAAGGGCTGACTCAATTCGGCGTGTGGGTAACCGACGACGGCGACGTCATCGTAGATGTGAATGCCAACGACGGGCCTTAGCGAGTTATAACGAACGCCGCATTCACACCCTGACCTCCACTCTGCCAAGTGTCAAGACATGACAAATACTCGTCATGTTTTGACAGTGATATTCATTGACAGGGGTGTGCATCCTTCTTATGGTTATACGCAGATAAATGGTGTCGGGCACCTCCACCTCTCAGACCTATGTACAACACACGATCGACCACATGGACGAACTGGAGGTTGAGGACTCATGAAACCAGTATCCGACTCATCAAACCCAACAACACTGAAGCCGGCCAATCGCCGGATTCACCTCCGTCTGCTTCGCGGTCTTGCACTCATCATCGCATCTCTGATCGCGGTTGCCTGTGGTTCCAGTGCCGAGTCCGAGGAGGTATCTCCCTATACCTATGACTCATACTTCCAGTCGTTCCATTTTGACTATAACCCGGCTGCCACCGTCCAGGATCTGGCCGAACGCTCAACAATCGTCGTTGAAGCCACGCTGATCGATGTAGAAAATGGGCGTTTCTTCGGCGCTTCTGAGGATAAACCCGAAGGTGTAACCCTCAATCTCGTGTTTGAAGACGACGACAGGACAAGATATTACGTTCAGATACCCAGACCAATGGACTCGGATGTCATGCAATTGCGCTCTGTGCTGCCCATCGGCGCCCAAAGCGTCATCTATCTACAGCCAAACAACGATCCCCTCGAAGGCGTCTGGTACAATACTCGCAGCGACGGCAACGAATGGTATTTCACTACACCACAAGGATGGATTCTCGACCATCCACAACGAGGAATCATATTCGCACTCTTGGGCAACGAATTCGAACTGCCATTTCCTGGTGCTCCAACCGCAGTCAACGAAGACCTTGACGACTGGCTGGTTGCCGAGAAGAAGACCTGAACTGGCCCTCGAACTGAGCAGTTCATTCGGCGAAGCTCTGGCGAACGACTAACCTACTGGCTTGGGACGTCATCGACGGACAGTTACCTTTCTTGTGACTATCATATAGTCCAAAGATCAGGAGCAGATCACTTCTACCGATCGTTTCGAGGCACGTAGACCCAGCGGTTTTGGACTGCGAGCGCCACTCCTTCGACAGTGCTGTCGACGCCGAATTGGTGCCACATTTCGGCAAAGATGCGCTGGAGCAGGCCCATGCCCCAAGAGGTGAGCCTCTGCCACGCACCCGGCAAGGTGAACAATTCTCACCACAAAGGAACCCACAGTGCCCCACTCCGTTCGACCCAAGTCCACAAGACGACAGTAGCGAACTAGACGATCCATTCCCTGACTTGGTACACAAAGGGTCCGAGGGGGGGATTTAACCCCTCGGACCCTTCAGTTATTGACTCAAAGCCGCCTGCTAGAGCGAAGCGTGGGCAGAGATCGCTGGGCGCTCCGCGTCTTCAGGACAGTCATAGGTGCCTCGGACGATCACCGCGGCCAATACTGCGGCCAACAAGGCGATCACCAGAGCGGTAACAACAGCCGCTGCGATAAACCGAAAACGAATCATGCTAGTCACTGAATCATCCTAGTCAGTGGTATGCCATGTAAACGTGCCATTGGAGTATGAGTACAGCAGATTATATGGATAGCTGCTAGAAATGCACCCGTATTTGACTACGCAGTTCTCGAAATGTCCTTGTTTCTCATGGCGATAACCGCTTTTGGGATAACCGGAATACCAGGAGATATGGCGAAAGAGATTCGGACATACTCCATCATCGACTACATACCTACCTCCCGCGTACACGACCTTCGTGGACAGAACAGGTATCCCAATCTGAAGTGCGGCAGTCTGAAAATGCCCGGCGGTCAGGCTTTCTCTAGGCGGGCGTAAGAGGCGAGCAGTACCTTGGAACCGGAGGTGGTGAAGTTGACGGTGATCTCGGCGTCGCTGCCTGCGCCTTTCACGTCGGTCACTACCCCTAGACCGAACTTGGCGTGGTTCACATCATCGCCGACCACGAGGCGGACTGGGTCGGGGTCGGGCTCAGGTGGGGAGTGGGGAACTTGGGCGGCGTCCACGATGCGGTCTCGTCCGGCGAATGAGCCGGTGGCTCGGGAAACATCCCGACGGTAGCCCGAGCGTTCCGTTCGGCTCAGGCTACTGCCGCGGTCGTCAACCAGTTCTTTGGGGATCTCCTCCAGGAACCTGGACGGCGCGTTGTACATCGAGGCGCCGTGGACGTTTCGAGTCCAGGCATGGGTCAGATACAGGCGCTGCTGGGCCCGAGTGATGCCCACATAGGCCAGTCGGCGCTCCTCTTCTAACTCGTCGGGCTCGGTGATCGATCGGATGTGGGGGAATATGCCCTCTTCCATGCCGATCAAGAACACCACGGGATACTCGAGGCCCTTGGCCGAGTGCAGAGTCATGAGCGTCAGCATGGAATCGTCGGTCATCTCATCGGTGTCCGACACCAGGCTGACCAGCTCCAAGAAGTCGCTGACGTTCTCGCTCTCGGTGGCCGCAGTAATGAGCTCGTCGAGGTTCTCCAGTCGACCCATGGCCTGCACGCTGGCCTCGGTGTTGCCCGTGGTTTCGCGGTCGGCCTCGACCTCCAACTGGTCGAGATAGCCGCTTTTCTCAAGCAGGTGCTCCAGCACCGCAGCCGGTCCGCCGTCCAGCCGCTCGCCGGCCTCGGCGATTACTCCCTGAAACTCTTGGATGCCGCGGAGCGCCTTGCCCTTGATTCCGGCCTCGGCGGCGTGTCCCAGGGCATCCATCAGCGTCAGGCCGTGGG
The DNA here is from genome assembly GCF_965204015.1 of Candidatus Poriferisocius sp. Lineage (GTDB taxonomy): Bacteria > Actinomycetota > Acidimicrobiia > Acidimicrobiales > Bin134 > Poriferisocius. The sequence continues at coordinate 1,993,908 of NZ_OZ241965.1, forward strand.
ATTCGGCCCACGCCTCCAGCTTGGCCACCGACCCGTCGCCCACCCCCCGCTTGGGGGTGTTCAACACCCGGCGCAGACTTACAGCGTCGCCGGGGTTGACCGTCACCCGCAGATAGGCCAGCGCATCTTTGACCTCCCGGCGGTCGTAGAACCGGGTGCCGCCGATGAGCTGGTAGGGCACCCCTGCCTCCATCAGCAGCTCTTCCACTACCCGGCTTTGGGCGTTGGTGCGGTAGAAGACCGCCATCTCATCCCAGCGGTGCTGCTCGTCGTCGTGGAGCCGGAACGCCTCTCGCACCACCCAGCGGGCCTCCTCGTATTCGTCGGAAGCGCAGAAGCGGACGATGCGCTCGCCGTCGGATTGGTCGGACCACAGGTTCTTGGGTTTGCGGCTGAGGTTGTTGGCGATCACCGCGTTGGCCGCGCTGAGGATGCGCTGGGTGGAGCGGTAGTTCTGCTCCAACAGCACCACCGTGGCGTCTTCGAAGGCCCGCTCGAACTCCAGAATGTTGCGGATGTCGGCCCCCCGGAAGCGGTACACCGACTGGTCGGCATCGCCCACCACGAACACGTTGCGGTGCTCTTGGCCCAAGAGCAGCACGAGTTGGTTCTGCACACTGTTGGTGTCCTGGTACTCGTCCACCAGCACGTGTTCGAAGCGGCGGCGGTAGCGGTCGAGCACATCGGGCTGTTGGCGGAACAGGTTCACGGTGGTGCCCAGCAGATCGTCGAAGTCCATGGCTCCGGCCCGTCGGAGGCGCTGTTGGTACTCGTCGTAGATCTCGCCGATGCGGCGCTCGAACACATTGGCCGCCCGGTCTTTGTACTGGGCCACGCCGATCATCTCGTTCTTGGCCGCGCTGATGGCGGCGTGAATCGACCGAGGGGGCATCTGCTTGGGGTCGAAGCCGAAATCGTTGAGGATGTAGCGGGTGAGCCGTACGGCGTCGGCCTGGTCGTAAATGGTGAAGCTGGATGGGAAGTCGATGGCCTCGGCCTCATAGCGCAGGATGCGGGCGCAGGCCGAGTGAAAAGTGCTCACCCACATCTTGTCGGCCACTGGTCCGACGAGGGCGCCCACCCGGTGCTTCATCTCCTGGGCCGCCTTGTTGGTGAAGGTTATGGCCAAGAGGGCGAACGGGGAAATGCCCAGTTCATCGATGAGGTAGGCGATGCGGTGGGTGAGGACGCGGGTCTTGCCCGATCCCGCCCCGGCGATCACCAAAATGGGGCCGCCAGGATGGGTGACCGCATCGATCTGAGCCGGGTTCAGACCCTCGATGAGCGCTGTCGGTGGCATTGGGATCACACTACCGGCGACCTGTGTCGGCTTGGGACCCGAGCACACCTCTGCTCTCAATCCGCATCAACAAAAGACCCGCCTTCTACACCCTCGCCCCGACATCGTCAAGTGTCAAAACATGACAAAAACTCGTCATGTTTTGACACTCGTTTTGATTGCAGCGCCGATGAAGCAGGCGTACGTTCGATTGAAGACGTAAAGGAGCCGAAACATGAGACGCATCCTCAATCCCAGACTTAAGTCAAGGGGTGAAGCCCAGAATCGGAGGTGCCAAATGAAGTGGAAGAAGCGGCAGGTAATACTGCTCTGCGCAATCGGACTATTTGCGGTTGGTGCGACAACCGCGGGCACCGTGTATGCGGCCGAAAACAAGCAGCCTGAGCCAATAGAGACGAACCCGGTTGCAGAAACGGCAGATGTGGCGGTGGAGTCATACGCGTTGGAGTACTCCGTGTCGCAGGATGAAGCCCGCCGCCGCCTAGCACGGATTGAGGTCATCCGAGAGGCCCTTTCGACGATCCGCGATCTTGAGGCGGCGCGAGTGGCAGGGTGGGGTATCAACCACCGCGGCGGTTTCGGGGGCTGGGTGCTGCTCACCGGCGACGAACCGGCTAGTTCTGCCGCGGCTGCTGTGGCAGAGGCTCACAGCGACGTGGGAATCCGCACCGGCGCCCAGCACAGCTACGCTGAGCTCCTGACCGCGCAGCGCGATCTTTCACAAGAACTCTTCGCGGTTCAAAGGCCTGCCACAAACAGCGGCGCAGTGGGCAACACCAGCGAAGAAACGCAGACCGGACCTGGTGTGCCTGGCGTCCCCGGCGGGCCGGGCGAGACCGAGGGCGGAATTGACGCTGGTTTGGCCGACGTAGTCACGTTCTTGGAGACCGACATGGCGGGCAATGCTGTACGCGTCGGCATAGACCCAGGCCTGGCTCCCGATGTCGGCCCGCTCGGCACGGTGTCTGAACTGCCCTTCGAGCAAAGCAAGGCCGTGGTCGCGAAACTGCTCGACGATCACATCGAAGTGCCCTTCACTGTCGCCGACGGCCGCGGCATCGCCCCAGCGGAGAGCTTCCAAGGCGGCGAAAAGATGGGGGGATGCACTTCAGGATTCACGGCCCGGCGAACCATCCGCGGCGGCTACGACTACGGCGTCATCACCGCAGGTCACTGCGGCGATAACGGCCCAACCGAGACTGTCACGTTCAGAATGAACAGTGTGGTTCTGCCGTTCGTCTATGGCTGGCTGAGCGCCACCGCCGACGCCCAGTTTCACCGCATTCCCATTCCCACCAGCGGATCCCACTATGTAGCCGACGACTATGTGTGCCGCGACGTACGCAGCTACCCCAACCCCTCATGCGACGTCACCGGTACCATCGCCCGCGCCGACATGACCATCGCCCGCGATGACATGCCAGGTGACTTCGTGTGCCACACAGGCAGGAATAGCGGGATATCTTGTGGCGAAGTCATCAGCATCGACCATGCGCCGGAATGGAGTGATGATCCCTGCCTTGACTCCAGTGGCTCAAAAGTGGACTGCGGTCACGTGTTCGTTAGGGTGTACGGCCAAAATCTAAGGAGCTGCGAAGGGGACAGCGGGGGACCCTACTATAGGGGCGGTACAGCCTACGGGATACACGCGAGCAGTAACGGCGGTACGGATTGCGAAGGAACAGGCAGGACGGCCACGTTTTCGGCGATCCGGGAGGTTGAGGCATTCCTGAAGGTGGATGTACTCACCGAACCATTCACCCTGAGTGCCCCTTGACAGCCCCGAAGGAATTGGAATGACCGGTCGAGATCAACAACGCAGCGCGAGGCATGCTCCTCGAACAGAGGCACACAGCAACAAAAGGGATCCTGGATCGCGCAGCGCGGCGTTGCGCATTGGAGGGGCGACCCGGTGCGGAATTGTGTTGGCGTGTTTGGGATTGGCGGTTGTGGGGTGCTCGTCTGAGCCACAGGTGGCAGTGGAGCAGCCGCCTACCAACTTGCCGACGACAGCCGAGCCCCAACGGAGCGGACCGGATCGACTGCCCGAGGGGACCGGGGTGGGGAGTCAAGAGGACAGCCGACGGCATGACGAGGATTGGCCGCGGCCACCGCTGGCGGGCATGTGGGTGGACCACCCAGAACGGATGAGTCCCTCGCATGGCTGGTTGCATGCGGTGATTTCCATACAGCCACCTTGCGTATACCTCACCAATGTCTCGCGGGAGTTCGTGGATGACTCGTTGGCGAAATGGAAGGGAAGGCGCTTGGCGTTGTCGCTGCGCTATCCCGAGGTACGTCTTGATGAGGACAGCCAGACGCTGTGGAACCCGCTATGGGACTACGACATACCGATCTCCCACGGAGATCGAGTCATTGTGTCCTCAGACCCGTTACTCGAAACGATCGGAGGCAAGGAACCCCACGAGCTACATCTTTTCTGGGATGTCTGCCCCGCCCACGCTCTTGCCAGACCCGCAGGCCTTTGGACATCGGTGGAGTGGCTTTGCTCGAACAGGCCGCCAAAGTGGGTATGGCACGAAGGGCAAGAACTGGAACGCATATGCGTGGAGGATACGAGGCCATGGAATCAGCGGGACCTGTTGGAACAACAGGGCTTCGCGCCTGTTGTCGAGCCGACCGCCAACGGCTGGGGCCCTGGCGAGCCGCCGACCATTGCAGAGCTGCCGCCTCCGCCGCTTCATGGCATGCATCCGTACCATCCCAACACGGAACTGGATCTGGCCAAACTCGTGGGCGTTCTTTCGATAGAGCCGGCGGGGAAGAACTTCTACTCGGAGCGGGAATGCGCGTACCTCTACCTCACGGCGACCGCGGTGCCACAAGCGGTGCTTTGGGGAGACTCGTGGAAGCACACTGGCCCCGACGGAGAGCCGCTGGCCGTCCTCCTGGACCTGCCCTACCCCCAAGTCCGCTTCGACGAAGACGCCTGGACGTTGTGGAACGGCGACATCGGCCCCATGGCCACCGGAGACCGGATCATCGCTGACCAGATAGCCCCGCCTGATTTCAGCGACAACGTCGATGGCAGCCCCAAACAACCCCATGAACCGCTCATAAACGAAGCCTGCAACAAAGCCAATGCAAGGGCCACTGTGCTGGACATACAACCCGTGGAGCACTACTGCACCCACAACACCCCGGCCAGACACCAAGGCCAATGCGAACAAGCCATGAGCCTGCGCCATCAACCTCAAACCCACCTCGCACCCCCCGAATGAACCGTTGCGACAAACCTGGCAGGGCCTGACTGTCAAGCCCTTGAAGCCAGGCATAGGAGACAAGTAACAGTCGGGAGCCAGAAGTTCACTCTGAGCAGCATTAGGGTGCCCCGCGATGCGGAAGTTTCGGTTTGGGGTGCAGGCTCGGGGGTTTACTGACGCTGAGGGGTGGCGGGAGATGGCTCGGCGGGCGGAAGGGTTGGGGTACGACGTCTTCTGTATGCCCGATCATTTCGACCAGGGGCCCGCGCCGATGGTGGCGCTGGCTTTTGCCGCGGAGGCCACCACAACGCTGCGGTTGGGGACCATGGTGTTGGCCAACGATTTCCGCCACCCGGCGGCGCTGGCCAAAGAGGCGGCCACCCTGGACGTGTTGTCCGGCGGGCGGTTCGAGTTGGGCATCGGAGCCGGATGGCAGAACAGCGACTACCACAGCACCGGCATTGCCATGGACCGGCCCGGCGTGCGAATCGAGCGCCTGGGCGAGGCGGTGGCCATCATCAAGGGGCTGCTGGCCGGCGAGACGGTCACATACTCGGGTCAGCACTACACCATCGACGGCCTTGAGGGGCTGCCTAAGCCGGTGCGACCGGGAGGGCCGCCGTTGTTTGTGGCCGGAGGCTCCGAGCGGGTGCTGCGGTTGGCCGCCCGAACGGCCGACATCGTGGGGGTGAATCCCAATATGGCTGCCGGAGTCATCGACAACCGAGTGGGTCCGTCGGCCACGGCCGAGGCCACTGTGGCCAAGATCGACTGGATCCGGGAGAGCGCCGGAGAGCGGTTCGAAGAATTGGAACTGCACTCTCGGGTTCATGTGGCCCGAGTTACCGACGACAAGCGGAGCTTTGCCGGGGCGTTGGCCCCGGCGCTGGGGCTGGACACCGACCAGGCGCTGGAGTCGCCTCACAGCATGATCGGGACAGTGGATGAGGTGGTGGACAAGCTGGTGCGCCAGCGGGAGGAATTGGGCATCAGCTACATCGGCCTGTCAATCGAATCCATGGAGGAAATGGCCCCAGTGGTGGCCCGCCTGGCGGGAACCTGACCGGCTTTCCTTTGTCGATGCTCTGGGCGAGGCCATTAGTGTTAATTCCCCTATGTCTGAGGCGGAGACCACTCTGGAATCCGAGACCCCCGAGGTCGAGCCGGAGCCTGTCGAAGAATCCGAAGCTTCGGTAGAAGAGCCAGAGGCTGCCGCCGAAGAAGCCGAAGCCGAAGCCGAAGCCGCCGAAGAACCCGAAGCCGAACCCGCCGAAGAAGCCGAACCCGCCGAAGAACCCGAAGCCGAACTCGAAGCCGCCGAAGAGCCCCAAACCGCCGAAGAGCCCCAAACCGCCGAAGAACCTGCCGAAGAACCCGAAGCCGAAGCCGCCAAAGAACCCGAAGCGGCCGAACCGCCGAAGCCGGAAGCGCCACCGGGGGAGCCAGCACCAGCCACGGTGGATGGGATGACCGGCGGGACCATCGTGTCCGGGACGGTCAAAACCAAGGCTGCCCACGAAATAGAGCTCGACTTGGGTGGGGACCGGATCGGAGTCATCAGCCAGCGCTACTGGGGTGACGATCCGGCTGCCGATCTGTCCCAGCAGTGTGTGCTGGGCGAGGTGGTCAACGCCGCCGTGCTGGTGCGAGAAGACCACAAGGGCCGCATTGTGCTGTCGCGGCTGTGGGCCTTGCAGCAGATCGCCTGGGTGGACATCGCCCGGGCGGCCGCGGCCAACGAGGCCGTTACCGGCACTATCACCGCGGTGGTCAAGGGCGGGCTGTCGTGCGACGTGGGTGTGCGGGGGTTCATTCCGTCGTCGCTGATCGATGTGGAGCCGGTGGAGAACCTCCAGGCGCTGGTCGGCCGGGAAGTGCAGTGCAAGGTGGTGGAGGCCGACCAGGTGTCGGGCCGCTTGGTGCTGTCTCGCAAGGCAGTGGTCCGAGCCGAGCAGCGCAAAGCGGCCAAGGCGTTCATGGAGACGATGTCGACGGGCGACGAGTACACCGGCAGAGTGGTGGACATCCAAGATTTCGGGGCCTTTGTGGACATCAACGGGGTGCGGGGCCTGGTCCACTCCTCCGAAATGACCTGGAAGCGGGTTCAGCACCCCAACGAGGTAGTGAGCGTGGGCGACGAGGTGCAAGTTCGGGTCAAGTCGGTGCAGTTGCCCAAGCAGCGGGTGAACCTCACCATGAAGCTCACCCCCGACCCGCTGGCCAGCCTGGAGGTTGGCGGTGTGATGAGCGGTCGGGTGACCCGCCTAGTGGACTTCGGCGCGTTCGTGGCGGTCAACGACGAAATTGAAGGCCTCGTCCACATCACCGAGATGGCCGAGTACCGGGTATACCACCCCGAGGAGATCGTCCTTCCGGGCGAGGAGGTTTGGGTCAAGGTGCTAGCCGTCGATCGCAAACGCCGCCGCGTCGACTTGTCCATCTCCCAGGCCATCGCTGGTTGACGCCCGATTAGACCTTGTGACCCTGTCTGGTGGGGTTGGGGTACACCACCGGCTGTGGCCTCGGCTTCCCAGGCCAGGCCGCTAGTTCCAGCGGACGTGGAGGTGTTCGTGGCCGTGGAGCACCAGGGTGGGGCGATAGACGGGAGCAGGCTTGGCAGTGTCGAGCTCCAGGGTGGGGAACCGCTGGACCAAGGCGTCAAGGGCGGCAATCGCCTCGGCTCGGGCCAGCGATGAGCCCAAGCAGTAGTAGGCCCCAAGGCCGAAGCCGTTGTGCTGGCTGGCGTCGCGGTTGAGGTCCAGTCGGTCGGGTTCGGGGAACGCCTCGGGGTCGCGGTTGCACGCCCCCAGCATCACCACACACAGGTCGCCCTCGGGGAAGGTCTGACCGGCCACCTCCACGTCGGCGGCCAATACCCGGTGGTTGATTTGCACCGAGCTGTCGTAGCGCAGGAGCTCTTCGAAGCCGTCGTCGATCATCTCGGGCGTGGCCTGCAAGCGATCAAGCTCAGCCCGATTCTCCAACAGCGCCTTGGTGGCGTTGCCGATGATGTCGGCGGTGGTTTCGTGGCCCGCTTGCAACAGGATTATGCAGGTCGGGACGATCTCATGGTCGGTGAGCGGACCTCGTTCGTCTTCCACCGTGACCAGCTTGGTCATCAGGTCATCGCCCGGGTTGGCCCGGCGCTCTGTGGCCAACGCGGTGAAGTACTCGGTGAACCCCCGGACCGCCTTTTCTCCGTTGGCGATCATCTCGTCGCTGAGATGGGCGATGTCGCCCCGGCGGGCGAAGTCCCACATCCACTGCTCGATGTCGGGAATGTCGCTGCGGGGGATGCCCAGCATCTCGCAGATCACGTGTACTGGCAGCGGGTAGGCGAACTGGCTCACCACGTCCATGCCGCCGTCGTCGGCTACCGCGTCCAGCAGCCCGGTCACCACGTCGTCGATGGTCGGCTTGATCTTCTCCACTGCTCGGGGGGTGAACACCCGGGCCACCATGGAGCGGATGCGCTGGTGGTCGGGCGGGTCGAGCCACAGCAGCATCCGCTTCATCATGTCGTAGTACTCGGTGCCCCCCGCTCCCACGTTGTACATCTCGGTGGTGCGTCGGTCGCTGATGGCCTTGGGGTTGCGCAGGAGCTGATCGGCATCGGAGTGGCGGGTGAACACCCATGCCTCGTGCAGGATCGGGTTGTGGGTCTTGTGGATCGGGGCAGCCTCCCGCAGCGCGTGGTAGTGCGGGTAGAGGTTCCCTCGGGTTTCCGGGTTGATGATGTCGGCGATGATCTGCTCAGGGTCGGCGCTCATAGTGAAGGCCACGCTATAGCGGCAGGAGGATCCCCCGCCGACTGGATGGCTGCCCAGACTCGATCGGGGGTGAGGGGCAGGTCGATGTGGTGGATTCCGAGATCGCTGAGGGCGTCGATGACCGCGTTCTGCACTGCCGGGGTGGCGCCGATGGTGGCGGCCTCGCCGATGCCCTTCACCCCCAGGGGGTTGAGGTGGGTGGGGGTGATGGTGCTGTCGACGGTGAAGTCGCAGAACTCGGCGGCTGAGGGCATGGCGTAGTCGGCTAGGCCGGTGGTCAGCGGGTTGCCGGCGTCGTCGTACACCACGTGCTCGTACAGCGCCTGGCCGATGCCCGAGGCCACCCCGCCGTGCTGCTGGCCGGCCACGATCAGGGGGTTGAGCAGGTTGCCGGCGTCGTCCACTGCCACAAAGTGCCGCGGGGTAACCATCCCGGTCTCGGTGTCCACCTCCACCACGCAGATGTGGGTGCCGAAGGGGAATGTGGGTCCATCGGTGGTGTGATCCAATTCGGCCCGCAGCGGTTCTTCGGACGCTTCGACCACGTCAGCCCAGCTCACCGATGCCGAGGGCACCCCGACCACCCCGAGGCGGCCTTCATCGGTGACCACGATGTCGTCAGCGCTGGCCTCCAGCAGATCTGCCGCCCGCTGCCGGGCGATGTCCAGCACCTCCATAGAGGCGGCATGAATGGCGCTGCCGCCGAGCTGGGCGCTGCGCGATCCGCCGGTGCCGCCTCCCCGGGCGACCCGTGCGGTATCGGACTGCACGAAGGAGATCCTGTCCATGTCGATGCCCAGCCGGTCGGCCACGATCATGGTGAACGCGGTCTCGTGGCCCTGGCCGTGCGAGGAGGTGCCCACCGCCACCGTGGCCGACCCGTCGGGATGAACCTCCACCACCGCGTGCTCCTCTTGGCCGGTCGGTGCGGTTACCTCCACATAGCACGACAAACCGATGCCCAGTCTCTTGGGGTCGCCGGCGGCTCGACGAGCAGCCTGCTCGGCCCGAAGATCGTGGTAGCCGACCAGTTCGCAGGCCCGGTCGAGGGCCTTCTCGTACTCGCCGGTGTCGTAGGCCCCGCCGGTGGGAGTCACCAGCGGGAAGTCTTCGGGGGCCAAGAAGTTGCGGCGGCGGAATTCCACCGGGTCAATGCCCAGTTCGGCCGCGGCCAGGTCGGCCATGCGCTCGATGGTGAGGGTGGCCTGGGGCCGGCCCGCCCCCCGGAACGCCCCCAACGGCGCCCGATTGGTGGCCGCCAAGCCGTAGTCGAACTGCACCTTCTCAATGCCGTAGACCCCCGACGCCATGACCCGGGTAATGCCGGGGAGAATGCCGCCCAGACCAGGAAAAGCCCCAGCGTCCACCAGCGCAATCACCTCCAGCGAAACCATTCGGCCGTCGTCGGCCACACCGACGCGGGCGTAGTGGACCTGATCACGGGCCTGCATGGAGATGAGGTTCTCGGCCCGGGTCTCCGTCCACACCACCGGACGACCCAGTTGCCGGGCCGCCGCGGCCACTGCCACATGCTCGACTCGCCACCCGCCCTTGGCCCCGAAGCCGCCGCCCACCCATGGGGCAATCACCCGCACCTCGTCGGGGTCCAACCCCAACGACTCGGCGATGCCCCCTCGAGTGGGGTGGGCACCCTGGGTGGAAACCCACAAGGTGAGCTGCTCTCCGGTGGGATCAGCCAGCACCGCGTCGGTTTCCATCGGCACCACCGCCATCCGGTTGTGGATGATGCGGCCGGTGACAATCCGATCGGCTTTATCGTGCAAGCCCTCCACCGGGTCGAAGGCCCTGAACATCGAGTCCGAGCCCCGCTCCGGGAACAGCACCGCCTCGCCGCTGGTCACCGCGGCCTCGGCGTCCATCGATACCGGAAGCGACTGGTAGTCGACCATGATCTCATCGGCGGCGTCTTGGGCGGCCGCCAAGGTCTCGGCCACCACCAGGGCCACCGGCTCGCCCACAAAGCGAACCCGATCGCCGGCCAGCGGCCCCCGTGCGAAGTGGGGGTCGAGGGGAAAGCGGGGCTTGACCTGCTCCACTCCAATGGTGTCGGCGGTGTACACCGCGACTATGCCGGGGAGGTCGGCTGATGCTCCTAGGTCGATCTCCCCGATCAAAGCGTGGGCTACCGGCGAACGCACGAAATAAGCGGTCAGCAGTCCGTCGGGCCGCAAGTCCCCCGTGTATTGCCCCTCGCCGGTAAGCAGAGTCCCGTCCTCCCGGCGGATAACTTCAGTCCCCAATATCGACCCAGCCATAGGGTGGTCATTATGGATGGCGCACTGTCGGAACCCGGAATGGGAGGGTGAATTGGAATGGAACTGCGTGAGGTAGTCGATCCGGCAACGACGGCTTTGGTGCTTCAGGAGTGCCAGAACGGGGTGATTGGGGAACTGTCGGCCCTGCCCGCTCTGGCTGAGGCGGCCAAGGAGGGGCTGATCCCGAATGTGGCGGCGCTGGCTGACGCTGCTCGGGCCACGGGAGTGCGGGTAGTCCACTGCACGGCCCAGCATCGGGTTGACGGGTGGGGCGGCAATAGCAATGCCCGCTTGTTCCGGGCCATGCCCAAGATGCCGGTGCAGTTGCACGTTGGCACCCCGGCAGTGGAGGTGGTGCCCGAGATCGGGGTGGCCGACGCCGACATCGTGTTGCCTCGCCACCACGGGTTGTCACCATTCGAGGGCACCGAGCTCGACTCGCTGCTGCGCAACGAGGGCATCCGCACCATCGTGGCCGTGGGGGTGTCGGTGAACGTCGCCATCATCAACCTGACCTTCGATGCGGTCAACGCCGGCTATGTGGTGGTGATCCCCCGCGACGCCGTGGCCGGCACCCCGCCCGACTATGTGGACGCGGTGTTCGAGCACACCCTCGGCATCGTCGCCACCGTCACCACCACTGCCGATGTGGTGGATGCCTGGACGGGCTAGGTCAGCCCAAACCGCCTCGGACGTAGGCCACAACGCCGGCAATTTCCTCGTCTCTGAGCTTGGAGCCGAACTCGGGCATCTCGCCGAGCCCGTCGCGCACCAGCGCTTCCATCGCCACGGCTGAGGCGTACTTATTCAGTACCTTGCCGGGGCGAATGTCGGGTCCGACGATGCCGCTGCCATCGACGCCGTGACACCCGACGCAGCGGGTCAGATACACGTTCTTGCCCAAAGTGAACGACTCGGCCGACAGCGGGGCGTCGGATGATTCCGCAGGGACCGAATCGCTACAGCCAGCCGCAGCGACCAGCATCAGCAGACCGCCCGCCAGCAGGACGCCGAACGCCCTTCGCCAACGGGAAACGGACAGGGTCAAGCTCCCACCGGGCCGCTGGGGGTGAACGTCACCGGCATGGCCTCGGGGCCGACGATGAAGTTGGACGCCCGCCACGGCAGCGGCTCGTCGTTGGCCAGCTGGATGTCGGGCATCCTCTCGGCCAGCCGCTGGAACATGATCTTGAGCTCCAGGCGGGCCAAAGACGCCCCCAGGCAGAAGTGCGTCCCCCATCCGAAGGCCAGGTGCTGGTTGGGGTCGCGTTCCAGGTCGAATTTGAACGGGTCGTCGAACACCCGATCGTCCCGGTTGGCCGACGGGTAGAACAGGATGATCTGGTCCCCCTCGCCGATGGTCTCGCCGTGCATCTCCACATCCCGGGTGGCGCTGCGGGACATGTTCTTGATGGGGGTCACCCAGCGCAGCAACTCCTCCACCGCTCGCTCCATCCAGGCATCGTCGGCCGCCCGCTGGTTGAACAGCGCCTTCTGGTCGGGGTGCTCCATCAGCGCCAGCATCCCCCCGCTGATCACGTGGCGGGACGTCTCGTCGCCCCCGATCAAGATCAGCAGCCCCTCCTGATACAGCGACTCGTCGTCGAGCCTGTCGCCGTCCACTTCGGCATGGCACAACACGCTCACCAGATCCGACTGAGGCGGGCGGGCCCGGCGGTCGGCGATCACTCCCATCAGGAACTCCCGAAAGGCCACGCCGGCCATGATCCCCTTCTCGAGCGCCTCCTGGTCGGTCTCGGTGGTGGCCCGCATCATGTCGTCGGACCACTCCAGCAGGTCGTCGTAGCTGTCTCGGGGAAAGCCCAGCATGTCGCCGATCAGGATCAGCGGCAAAGGGGCGGCGATGTCCCAAATGAAGTCGCATTCGCCCCGCTCGCACACCTTGTCCAAGATCTCGTCGCAGATTGCGATGACGTCGGGGGTGTGATCCCGCACCCGCTTGGGGGTGAAGCCCCGGTTCACCAGTTTGCGGCGCTGCTTGTGCTCGGGGTCGTCCATGGAGATCATCATCGGCAGCGAGTTCCCGTGGGGCCGGGGGCTGCGGTAGGACGAGAACGTCTTGGGATCCTTCTCGATGGCCAAGATGTCGTGGTATCGGGAGATGCCCCACACGTCGCTGTTGGCGTCGTAGTACACCGGGGCGTGCTCCCGCATCCAGGTCCACGCCTCGTGGGGCTCGTGCTGGAACCAGAACCCGTCCATGAAGTTGACCCCGTCGAGGGTGGGGTGATTGGGCATTGCTCCCCCTTGTGCTCGTACTGCCGGACTAACCCTCGCCCATGAGCCGGGCGATCATTCGGCTGCCATGCTCTGGATCCCAGGCCGCGACCATGTCGTCGATCCCGTCCTCCCATGACACCATGCACGGCCCGGTCATCGAGATGCGCTTGGCGCTGTCGTAGGCCCGGCTGTGGGTGCCCACCGGGTAGTACTCGAAATTGGGCTCCACGCCAACCTGCTCGGCCATTCGACGGCACATGTCCTCGATGCTGACGTTCACGTCGCCACCCCAGTTGACGATGGTGGCCGGCACGGTGGCCCCCTCCAAGAACGCCTCGGCGTGGGCGCACATATCTTTTTCGTGGACCGGGGAGAACATGTTGGGCTCCGAGTCTTTGAGGGGCACCGGCATGCCGTTGGTCATCATGGCCAACAAGATGGCGGGCAGCCCCCCGTTTTGGCCGTAGGCCACGTTGATGCGGCCGATCACGGTAGGCAGGTCATAGAGCCGGCACATGGTGCGGGCCACCGCCTCGGCGGCCATCTTGGTCACCCCGTAGGTCTCCGAATAGGGCTGTTCGCTGTCGCCCAGCGGATCGCCCTCGGCGTAGACGTAGGTGTGGTCGTCGTTGTTCTTGTAGGCGGCCGCGGTGGACGCGTGCAGAAAGCCCTTGGCGTTGCGGCAATGGGCCATCAACAGGCCGGTGGCCTCAGCGTTCTGGGTGAGGGCGAAATCGTAGTCAGGCGAAGCCGCCATGAACGCGGCCATGTGGATCACATAGTCGAAGTCATCGGGCAATCCGTTCAACTCGCCGGAGGCCAGATCGGCCTTATGGGGAATGGCTCCGGCCTCCTCCACCTGCTCCCTGGATCCCGGCTGGCTGAACCGGGCCAAGCCCCATACCTCGTTGTCTTGGGCGAAGTGTCGGGTCATGGGCAGGGCGATCTGCCCTGCGGTCCCGGTGATCAGAATCTTCTGGCCTTCCATCGTCGTACCTCCTCGATCTTTGCTCTCCCTGTACTAGCACGGCGAGCCTGCGGCGTTGACATGATAGGGATAGAGACATGATTCGCACCGAGCCCCTCGACGCGCCACTGGGTTCGCTGGCCTCGGGCTGGGACCCTGGGGCACCGCTGTCCGACGACGATCTGGCGACGCTGCGCCAAGCGTTGGCCGACCGGCTGGTGGTGGTGCTGCGGGGTCAGCGGGAGTGCGACGCCGAGGAGTTGGCCGCCCTGGCCCATCAACTGGGCGAGCCGTTTCCTGCCGACGAGCTCTACAACATCCCCACCGAAACACCCGAGGTGCTGGCCGTGTCCAACGAGCTCAACGACGACGGGCACGAGATCGGCACGGCGGGAAGCGGCCCTTTGCCGTGGCACACCGACTACGCCTTCTTGGACACCATCGCCCGGGAGTCGCTGCTCAACGCCCAGCGGGTCCCGTCCGACGGCGGGGCCGACACCTCGTTCTGCGACATGTACACCGCCTACGAGACCCTGCCCGACCACTTGAGCCAGAAGCTGGCGGGACGGACCGGCCGGTACACCATCACGTCGGAGAACAACACCCGGCTGCGCCAAAACCACCACGACGAAGACCCGGCCGCGGCCGCCGCCCGCCGGATGCAGGCCAACCCCGACATCATCTATCCCGGCTCGGGCGAAGTGGTCGAGCACCCGGTGGAGATGCCCCACCCCGACACCGGAAGGGTGGCGCTGTACGTCTCGTCGTTCTCCTGCGGCTTTGGCGGTATCGACGATCCCGAGGAGGCCTTCGCCCTCACCCAAGCGGCCATGGACCACGCCATCGTGCCCGAGCGCACCTACACCCACCGCTGGCGCCAAGGCGACGTGGTGATCTTCGACACCGTGGGCACCGTCCACCGCCGCGAGATGCCCCACAACCCCGGCCCCCGCTCTCTGCGCCAACTCTCAATCAAGTACCCCTGAACGACCCACTGTCCTAGGCAGCCCCTCGTTAGTCTGGCGCTATGCCAACCCCAGCTCGCGTCGCCGTCGTTCCCCAGGAAATGGGCCAGCCCCTGCGCATCGAGTCCGTGGAGTTGCCCGATCCCGGGCCCACCGACGTGGTGGTGCGGCAATTCGCCAGCGGGGTGTGCCACAGCCAACTCCACGAGATCCACACCCCCCGGGCCAGCGACGTGGTGCTGGGCCACGAATCCACCGGCGAGGTGGTGGCGGTGGGCAGCGAGGTGAGCCACGTTGCCCCCGGCGACCGGGTGTTCGTGACCTGGCTGCCCCGAAGCACCCAGCCCCCCGACCGCCGGCCAGCCATGGCCCAGGTCACCCAGGACGACGGCACCCTGGCCACCAGCCTGGGGGTGTTCACCTGGGCCGACCACACCATCGCCGATGAGATGTTCATCGTGCCCATGCCCGATGACGCGCCCACCGATGTGACCGCCATCATCGGGTGCGCGGTGATGACCGGCGCCGGCGCGGTGATGAACACTGCCGGAGTCACCGCCGGATCGTCGGTGGCGGTGTTCGGGGTGGGCGGCGTGGGCCTCTCGGCTCTGGCCGCGGCCAAGGCGCTGGGGGCCGACCCCATCATCGCGGTGGACCTCTCCGAGGAGAAGCTGGACTTCGCCAAGCGCCACGGGGCCACCATCGGGGTCAACGCGTCCGAGTGCGACCCGGTGGACCGCATCCACGAGCTCACCCCCCGGGAGGGCCTCGACCTGATGGGCGCGCCCTGCTCAGGGGTGGACTTCGCCTTCGACTGCATCGGCGCGGAGGCAACCATCGCCCAAGTGGCACCGTCGCTGCGGAAGAAGCGCTGGGCCGCCGACGAGCGTGCAGTGGCAGTGCTGGTCGGGATACCCGTGGCTGTACCCACCATTGACATCGGCGATCTCCTGATGCACGAAAAGCACCTGACCGGAAGCATCGGCGGCACCAGCCACCCCGAGCGGGACTTCCCCATCTACATGGACTGGTACCGCCGAGGCGACCTCGACCTCGACAGTCTGGTCACCCAGCGGTTTGCCCTCGACGAGATCAACGAGGCGGTCGATGCCCTGGAGAACGGGCGGATCGCAGGCCGGTCCATTCTGGTATTCGACTGAATTCAGAGCAGACAGGAGCCCGCCATGACCGACACCGTGCTGTATGAGCTCTCTGGCCATGTGGCCACCATCACCCTCAACCGCCCCAAGTCGCTCAACGCCATCAACGGCGAGCTGCGCCAAGACCTGAACGCAACCTGGGACCGGTTTCGGGGCGACAACGACGCCTGGGTGGCCATCATCACCGGAGCGGGCCGGGCCTTCTGTGCGGGCGCCGACATGCGCGACGGAGAAGGATCGGTAGGCGTGTTCGAGGGCACGTTCTGGGAGAAGCCCACCATTAATTCTTTCGAGTCGGGCTTGGAGCTGTTCAAGCCGACCATCGCCGCGGTAAACGGCCACTGCCTGGGTTACGGGCTCACCGGCGCGCTGGCCTGCGATTTCCTCATCGCCAGCGACCAGGCCACGTTCGGCTTCCCCGAGGTGCGCCTGGGCGTGCCCACCATCGTGGGCGCCATCCGGCTGCCCCGGCGGGTGGAATGGGCCGACGCTATGGAGCTGCTGTTGACCGGCGAGCGGATCGACGCCGAGCGGGCCCGGGAGATGGGGTTGGTGTGGCGGGTAGTGCCCCACGACGATCTGATGGACGAGGCTCAAGCCTTGGCTGAACGACTGGTGGCCTCAGCGCCGCTGGCCGTGCGGGCCACCAAGGAAGTGGCCGCTCGCACCCGTACCATGTCGTGGGTGGAGGCAGTGCGGTTCGGCGAGACCATGCGAATAGTGGCCGGGGACACCGAAGACGCCGTCGAAGGAATGGCCGCCGCCGCCGAGGGCCGCCCACCCGACTGGCAGGCCCGCTAACTCCATGGGCGTACGGGCCATTGTCTTTTGCGTGGCGGTGGCCGGCTTGGCCTTCGTGGCTCTATCCCTGGCCGGTCTGGTGTCCACCTGGGGCTTCGACTGGGTGACCATCGAGTCGGAAGAGCCTGAGCCCGAATCCACTCCCGAACCCACCCCCACGCCCACCGAGGCACCCCCGCCCGCGCCCGTGGTGGCCGAACTGGAAATCGACCCCCGCTACCCTCCCGACACCCAATGGAGGGTGTTCGACGTGCCCTCGGCCCTCAACGTGCGAGCCGGGCCCAGCACGGCCCACGAGGTGTTGGGAACAGCCAGTTTGGATTCCACCGTCACCCTCACCGGCCAGGTGGTGGAGTCGCCCACCAGCGGCATCTGGGTGCAGGTCCACGCCAATACCGTCTCCGGTTGGGTTTTCGCCGCCTATCTGACTCCCGCGGGCTAAATCAGGGTCAAGAAGTCCCCAGGGACTCCACGACCGGAATCTCATCATCGGCCAGGGGGGCCATCGGGGTGCGGCGGGCCAGGGCAGCCTCGATGTGGGGGGCGAGGCGGGCGGCTTTGGCCGCTTCCCGCTCGTCTTCGCCCTCCTTCAGGGCGGGCATCACCTCTTTGGCGAACATCTCCAGCGACTGGCAGATGTGGTCGTGGCGGTTGCGGCCCGACTGCTGGATGAACATCACCTGGTCTACCCCGACGTCGGCATAGCCCTGGAGCTGGCGGGTGACCTGGTCGGGGGTTCCAATACCCAGCGTCTCCCCCAGACCCTCGAATGACTCCCTGGATTCTTGGAAGTTGTCCCACACGTTGGTCCGACCCGGTTGGTGCTGGCCGATCACGTAGTAGTGCAAGAGGCCGTGACCGAAGAAGTGGAATCCTTCGAGGCCCCGGCGCTCGGCCTCGTCTCGGTCGTGGTGCATCGACAACCCCACCACCATGGCGATGTTGGCGTTGACGGTGTGGCCGATGGGCACGCACTCCTCAGACAGAATCCGGTAGTAGTCCTCGACCCAAAGGGCGGCCTCGTCGGGGTCCACGAAGGCGAATGTCAGAGCCCCCATGCCCAGTCGGGCGGCCAGTTTGATGGTCTCCCGGTTTGAGCACGCCACCCACAGGGGCGGGTGGGGCTTTTGCGCCGGCTTGGGCACCACATTGCGGCACGGCATGGAGAAGTACTCGCCCTCAAACCCCGGGTAGGGCTCCATGACCATCATGTTGCAGCACTGCTCGGTGGCCTCGGCCCACGCCGGGCGCTTGTCGGCGTGGGCGATGTTGAACCCGCCTAATTCCACCGCGGCCGACGACTCGCCGGTGCCGAAGTCCACCCGGCCGTTGGAAATGAGGTCCAAGGTGGCGATGCGCTCGGCCACCCGGGCCGGGTGGTTGTACTTGGGGGGCATCTGCACGATGCCGTGGCCCAGCCGGATCCGCTCGGTGCGCTGGCTGGCCGCGGCCAAGAACACCTCGGGCGCCGACGAGTGGGAATACTCCTCCAAGAAATGGTGCTCCACCTCCCAGGCGTAGTCGTACCCGAGTCGGTCGGCCAGCTCCACTTGTTCGAGGGCCTCGTGCAGCAGCCGCTGCTCGTCGCCGGGCTGCCATGGCCTCGGCAGCTGGTGCTCATAGAAAACGCCGAACTTCACGCTCCAGAGCCTACGCAGCTTGGCCTCGATCAGCAGATCGAAGGCACTTCTGTCATAGCATCGCCGCGGTGAGCAGCGACCGGGCACCCGTGTTTGTGGGTGTGGCCCAGTACGTCGGGCGAGAGACCGACCCGACGGCCGCACCCGACCCAGTGACCATGATGGCCGATGTGGCCACTCGGGCGGCCTACGACTGCGGCGTGGGCCAACCCCTGTTCGCCCAAGTGGACACTTACTTGCAGATTCCGTTGGCCTATTGGACTCCGGTAAACGGCGCCGGGCTGGTGGCCGAGCGGCTGGGCATCGACCGCCGAGCCCAAGTGCAACACACCGGTGGGGGTGGGGAGATCGGCGTGCTGGCGGCCAATCACCTGGCCACGGAGATCATGGCCGGTCGCACCGAGGTAGCGGTGATGGCCGGCGGGCAGATTTGGAAGACGTTCGAGCGGGCCAAAGCAGCCAACGTGGAGTTGGACTGGCCCTCTGGCGGCAATCCCAATGGGGCAGATGACCGGTTTGGTGACACGACAAAGCCCATGGTGTCGGAGATCGAGGAGCGCCATGGCCTTACCCGGCCTATCCAGGCCTACCCCTTGTTCGAGAACGCCCTGCGAGCCGCCCAGGGAATGACTCTGGCCGAGCACGCTCAGCGGCTGGGCGAGATGATGACCGAGTTCACCGCGGTGGCCGCGGCCAACCCCTACGCCTGGTTCCCCACCGAGCGCAGCGCCGAAGAGCTGTCGACCCCCACCCCCGAGAACCGCATGATCGGCTTCCCCTACACCAAGTACCTGAACGCGGTCTTGAACACCGACCAAGCTGGGGCCTATGTGATGACCTCGGTGGCCAAAGCCCGGGAGCTGGGAATCCCCGAGGACCGCTGGGTGTATTGGTGGGGCGGCCACAACGCCGCCGAGGAGGCCTGGTTCGCCAGCACCCGGCCCAACTTCGCCGAGTGCCCGTCGATGAAGGACTCCTCGGTGGGCGCGTTGAGCCAGGCCGGGGTGGGCGTGGATGACATCGCCCTGTTCGACTTCTACTCCTGTTTCCCCGTAGCGGTGCGCATGGCCTGCGCCATGTTGGGCATCGACGAGCTGGACCCCCGCCCGTTCACCGTCACCGGAGGCCTGCCCTACGCTGGCGGCCCCGGCTCGGCCTACAACATGAACTCGATAGCCGCCATGGTCGAGCAGTTGCGCGAAGACGACCGCTCGGTCGGAATGGTCACCGGCAACGGCTTCTTTATGACCAAGCACGCCGCTGCGGTGCTGTCGGCCCGGCCCAAGCAAGGCGGCTGGGACCACCCCGACGGCCCACCCCCATCGGCCGCCATGGACACCGCCCCCGCCATTCCCGACGATTCGGCCACCGGTCAGGGCCGCATCGAGGCCTACACCGTCATGCATGACCGCGACGGCCAGCCCACCACGGGCTACATCTGCGGCCGCCTCAACGGAAACGGCAACGAAGGCAAGCGCTTCTTGGCCAACACCCCCGAAGACCCCGACCTGCTCAAAGACCTGCTCGCCTCCGAAGCCGTAGGCCGCCCCGGCGACGTGCATCTGGACAACGCCACCAACCGCAGCGTCTTCACCCCGATCTGAGTCAGAAACGGACGTTGCTCAACGGTCAGTCGGTCACTAGGCCGACGGGGCAGGTGACGCCGGTGCCGCCTAGGCCGCAGTAGCCGTTGGGGACTTTGGCCAGGTACTGCTGGTGGTAGTCCTCGGCGTAGTAGAAGGGCGGGGCGGCAATGATCTCGGTGGTGATCTCGCCGTAGCCAGCGTCCCGCAGACGAGCGCCGAACATGTCACGGGATGCCTCGGCGGCCACCTTCTGGTCATCGTCGAAGTAGTAGATGCCCGAGCGGTACTGGGTGCCGACGTCGTTGCCTTGGCGCATGCCCTGGGTCGGGTCGTGGTTCTCCCAGAACAGCGCCAGCATCTGCTCGTAGCTAGTGGCTTCGGGATCGAACACGGCCAGCACCACCTCGTTGTGGCCGGTGAGGCCGGAGCACACCTCCTGGTAGGAGGGGTTGGGGGTGAAGCCCGCGGCGTAGCCCACCGCGGTAGTGAACACACCGGGCGCCTGCCAAAACACCCGCTCGGCTCCCCAGAAACAGCCCATCCCAACCATGATCTGCCCCATGCCGTGCGGGAACGGCGGCTTCAGCGGGTTTCCGTTCACAAAGTGGAACTCCGGCACCGGCATCTCGAACTCTCGGCCGGGCAGCGCGTCAGCAGGCTCCACCATCATCGTCTTTTTCATCCCGAACAATGCCATGCCTCGAAGTGTAGAGGCTGTCGACCTCATCCCCACCGGGCCACATCCGCGAGACTGTCGAGCCATGGCTGCCCGTTTGACAGGCCAGAGCGTCGACCGAGTCGAGGGGCCCCGTTTGCTGCGGGGCGAAGGCCGATTCACCGGCAACATCCGCCACCCCGATCTTCTCCACACCGCCTTCGTCCGCAGCACCATGGCCCATGCCGACATACTCAGCATCGACACCGCCGAGGCCAAGGCCATCCCCGGCGTGGTCGCCGTGTTCTCCAACGACGACTTCACCGGGGTGGTGAACCCCATCAACATCGTCGGGCCCCCCGAGCTCTTGGGCAGCCCGTTCACCGCCCTGGCATCCGGCAAAGTCCGCACCGTGGGCGAGCCCATCGCCATCGTGGTCGCCCGTTCCCGTCAGGCCGCGGCTGACGGGGCCGCTTCAGTGGCGGTGGAGTACGAGTCTCTGCCCGCGGTGGTGGACATGCACGACGCCTCGGCACCCGATGCCCCGCTGCTGTTCGAAGAACTGGGCACCAACGTGGTGTACGAAACGGCCCAGTCGTGGGGCGACGACATCGACCAGACCTTTGCCGACGCCGACCATGTGTTCACCCGCACCTTCACCCAGCACCGCTTTGGCCACGCCCCGCTGGAGGGCCGGGTGATGGTGGCGTCTTACACCCCCTCAGACGGGCGGCTGGAAATCGAGATCGCCACCAAGCGCCCCCACGCGGTGAAGCTGAATCTCGCCGGTCTCCTCAGCATTCCCTTTCAAAACATCCGGGTGCGCACCGGCGACATCGGCGGCGCCTTCGGCTCCAAGGGCCAAGTCGGGCGGGAAGACATCTCGGTGGCTGCCGCAGCCAAGATGCTGGGGGCCACGGTCCAGTGGACCGAGGATCGAACTGAGAACCTCCAGATGGCCGGCCACGCCCGCGAAGAGGACCTGACCGTCGAGGTGGCGGTCAAAAGCGACGGCACTCTCTTGGGCATCCGAGCCGACATGGTCATGGACCAGGGGGCCTATCCCATGCCGCCCTATCCGTCGTCGCTGTTCTGCAACCTGGTGAAGATGCTGATTCCCAACGCCTACCGGCTGGAGGCCTACGCCTTTCGGGGCCGGGTGGTAGCTACCAACAAATGCAGCTACATCGCGTACCGAGGGCCGTGGGCCGCAGAGACCTGGGTGCGGGAGCGGATGCTGGACGAGATTGCCGCCGCCCTCGGGATCGACCGGGTGGAGATCCGCCGCCGCAACCTCATCGATGAGGACCAGCCCACCAAAATGATCACTGGCCCCACTGTGTCGGGCATCACCGCCCGCCAGACATTGGATCGAGCGGTAGAACTGATGGGCCTGAACGGCTTCTCCGCCCAGCAGGCCGCGGCCCGGGCCGAAGGACGGCTGCTGGGTCTGGGGTTCGCCACATTCATCGAGATCGCCCCCGGACCACCCGATTTCGCCCAGTCGGCCGGCTTCGACCTGCGGGGCGAGCTGACTTGGGCTCGGTTGGAGCCCACCGGCGATCTGACCATCGCCAGCTGTCAGTCGCCCCACGGCCAGGGCCATGAGACCACCATTGCCCAAGTGGCGGCCGACGAGCTGGGGGTGAGCCTCGACCGGGTGCGAATTGTCTTCGGCGACACCGATTCCACCCCGTTCACTGTCTTGGGCACCGGTGGCAGCCGGGCCTCGATGATGGGGGCCGGTGCAGCCATGGCCGCGGCCGCCGAGGTCAAGGCCAAAGTGCTGGCCATCGCCGCCGAGCAGCTGGAGGCCAACCCCGCCGACTTGGAGATCGCCGACGGAAATATCTCAGTGCGGGGCACACCGGGCCACGGCGTCCCCCTAGCTGCTATCGCCCAGCAAGCCTGGTTCGCGCCTTCGTCGCTACCCCAGGGCATGGACCAGGGGATCGAGGTGACGGTGGAGTACCGCACACCGCCGGGCGGATGGGCATCGGCCACCCACTGCTGCTGGGTGGAGATCGATCCCGACACCGGGGAGATCACCATCCCCCGCTATCTGGTGGTCGAAGACTGCGGGGAGATGATCCATCCGGCCATCGTGGACGGTCAGATCCAGGGTGGGGTGGCCCAAGGCATCGCCGCTGTGCTGTTCGAACGCCACTTCTACGACGAAGACGGCAACTTGCTCACCGCTTCACTTGCCGATTATCTGGTGCCCTCGGCCGCCGAGATGCCGGTCATCGAGGTGGAGCACCTCAAAGTCGAGCCGCTGCATGACGCCGACTGGCGGGGGGTGGGAGAGGGCGGCCTCATCGGCGCTCCCGCCGCGGTAACCAACGCCGTGGCCGACGCCGTCCGCCACTTGGGGATCAGCATCGACGAGCAGTATCTTCCACCCCGGCGGATGCGTGAACTGCTGGCTAATGTCGGCTGAAACAGGAGATCGACTATGAAGCTGATTGCGGATAAGAGGTTTGGCCTGCGCTCGACGGCTTTTTCGTGGCTGGTTGTTGTGCTGATTGCCAGTGCGTTGGCCATTGCCGGAGGGGGTGCAGCAACCGCCCAAGAGCCGGTGACGATCCAAGAGGAAGTGACGACTCAAGGCGAAACCGGGCGAAGCTGTGAGACGGTCGATCTCGGGGCGCTGGACAACACCCCGGGCAGTAAGTTGACCGCCAGCGGTCGCTGGACCACCGAGGACTGCGATTCGCGCTTCCGCAGCAACAGCGACGCCCACACCTATCGGTTCGAGATCGCCGCCATTGGGCGAATCAGGATCGACTTGACGTCACCCGAAGCCGATGCGTACCTCTACCTGCTCGACAGTGACGGCAACCGGATTACCGAGAACGATGACGGTGGCGTGGGAGCTCTCGACGCACGCATCGAACGGGAGCTCCAAGCGGGTGTTTATTTGATCGAGGCCACGACCACTGCGGGCCGGGCCCGGGGACCGGCTGACTTCGAGGTCGAGGTCACGCAGGTCGACACCTGCGAACCCCAGATTCTGGGCGCATTGACGCCCGACCAAGGCATTGGGGTGAGGGGATTCTGGACACCCGAATCATGTCAGTCGATTTTCCTTACCGGACACCCCTCTCAGTACTTCGTCTTCGCCCTGCCTCAGGGCGCAAGGGTGCGGGTTGACCTGACATCGGAGATTGGTGATCCGGTACTCATCGTCGCCCCCATCGTCGCCCTGCGGGCGGTGGTTCCCGGCCAGGTTGCCCACAACGATGATGCCGGCGGCACCCGCAACTCCCGCATAGAGCAGTACTTACCGGCGGATGTGTACGGAATCGAGGCGACCACCTTCCGGACCCGAGACCTGCAAGGGCCTCTGATCGATTTCACCCTGACCCTCACCATTGTGGAAGAGGAGGCGCATCAACGCA
This sequence comes from Candidatus Poriferisocius sp., assembly GCF_965204015.1. GTDB lineage: Bacteria > Actinomycetota > Acidimicrobiia > Acidimicrobiales > Bin134 > Poriferisocius. Next base: position 2,017,894 of record NZ_OZ241965.1, read on the forward strand.
GCCCCTTGCTCAAGATCGAGGAGATCGACATCCCCACCGAGGTGGTGGCCGGTGATCCCCTCCCCATCAACTTCCGCATCGGCAACGTGGGCGGCGACGAGTTTCCCGATCCGGCCAGCAGCGCTGTCTTGTATGCCATCGGCCCCCGGGTATTCGACCGCACTGCACCGGTGTTCGCTCGACACTGGCCCGCTGGTGTCGCCTACCACACCAATGAGGCAACGGCGAGCGCGACCAGCACGGCCACGCCACAGGTGACCCCGCACTCGGTGACATTCAATCGAGCCGGTCCCACGTGGGTGTTCACCGCTGTCATCACGTTCGACGGCAACGACGACGAACTCGGATTCCATGGTCTCTGGCACGACCTAACAGTGCTCAGCAGCCCGACATATGGGCCGGTCTCGGTGGAGGTCGACGGTGAGACCTACTCAGTTTCGGCAGAAGCTGACGGACAAGGTGATGTGACCACCACAGTGGCCTCGGTTGCCGACCCAGCGGCGGAAATCGATGCGGCCATACAGGAGAAGGCCCAGTACGCCGCCGGTGTGCGCACTCAGTTGCTCGACGGCATCTTCGACCGGCCAGCGATCGCCGGGCTGCCCGAGTCGGCAGAGCCGACTGAGGTCGCCGTGGAGGGTCCCTCGTCGAGCGCGCTTCTCAAGACGGCCGCGCCACGGTATGCCGCGCTGATCCGACAATCGGGACTGCTTGACACGCTGGCCTCAGGCGAGGCGATCAGCCCGGTAGCCGTCGAAAATCTGGTGCTCACGCTGGCCGATGGGGGATCAGGGACCTACGCGTTTCTGGCCGATTCTTGGCGCGCGCTTTCTGAGCGAATCGACAGCGGCGGTGTCTTGTCATTCGACGAGGCAACAGCCGTTCAGTCTCAACTGGCCTACGTCGAGCATGTCATCGCCCCAGTGATATCGGCCGGCAAGATCGTGACCGCAGCCCGTGCCGCCGAACTGGGCTGGGATGATCCTGAAGTCCAAGCAATGCTCTCGACGCAGCCGAGCTGCGACACCGGCGACGATCCGCTACGCGAGCCACTGGAACTTGCCGGCCTCGAAGACGCCGACTCGCTGATTGCCCTCGATACCGAATTGAGAGCCGCCCTGTTTGCCTACATCGCTGCGATCGACGGCGCGCTCTGCGCGGTGCCGAACGTCGATGCCGCCAACTCCCGGTTCCTGGAGCGCCTGGGCCTCGACCACAGTGAGCAGCTCCTGGCGCTGATCGAACCCGAGTCGCTTCCCGAGCCCGAGCCGGAGCCGGAACCCGAGCCGCCCCACCAGCTGCGCATCGCGGCCCGGCTGGACGATGACGGCCGCATCGAACATGGCGTAGATCTCGTCAGCGGCCTCCAGATCCTGCCGCCTCGGCGTCATTTGCCCGCCGACGCCCCGGTCGATGTCTGGCACTCCAGCGGATCCGTCGAGTTGGACGAAAGCCCAATTGGCGAGATCCGCGCCCGACGCCTGGCCGATGGCCGAGTCGAGTTGGCCTTCCGCACTCCCGACGGTGAGACCATCACCCCCGACATCGCCTACCTCCCCGCCGCTCTCGACGAAGGCGTCTGGTACCGCAGCAGCCTGATCGAAGTGCCGCGGCCCCCAGAGCCGGAATCGGAGGAAGACTCCGCTGGCGAAGACGAGTAGCCGCCTCCCCATAGGAACCAACCCGCAGTTGGCGGGTAGGCTCAGCGGCCTACTGCTGAACGAACCCAGAATCCATTAGGGGGATATCGATGGCTCTCGCACCGGAGAAGATCCGCAACGTCGCGCTGGTGGGGTCGCAAGGATCAGGAAAGACCACGCTGGCTGAGGCGATGCTGTACCGGGCCGGGGTCATCGACCGCACAGGCCGGGTGGAAGAAGGCACCACAGTGTGCGACTTCAGCCCCGAGGAGAAGACTGCCACCCATAGCCAGTCGCTGGCCCTGGCCAGCTTCGAATGGCACGGCCACAAGATCAACCTGCTCGACACCCCCGGCGCCCCCGACTACGCCGGCGAACTGCACGCTGCCCTCCAGGTAGCCGACCTGCTGGTGTTCGTGATCGACGCTTCCAGCGGAGTGGACCATCGCACCACCGCCATCTGGCGCCAGGCGGCCGATGCCGGCCTGCCCCGCATCGTGTTTGTAAACAAGCTCGACCGGGAGCACGCCAGCTTCGACAACGTGCTCTCCGAGTTACAAGACGCCTTTGGCGCCGGAGTGGCCCCCTTGGAGCTGCCCATCGGTACCGGCCCGAGCTTTCACGGCATCGCCGATCTGCTCACCGACAAGGCCTACATCTACGACAGCGGCGCGGCTGAGGAAGCCGAGATCCCCGCGGAGATGGAGGAGCAAGAGGCCGAGGTCCACGAGCAGCTCGTAGAAAACATCGTGGTGGCCGACGACGACATGTTGGAGCAGTACTTCGAAGGCAACATCCCCAGCCCGGCCGAGCTCGAGGTGGTGCTCGGACGGGGCGTGGCCGACGGCTCGGTGTTTCCAGTGGTATGCGGCTCGGCTACCGGTCCCATCGCGGTGGACCGCCTGGCCAACTTCCTAGTGGAGATCGGCCCGCCCCCCACCTCCCGGGCCATGACCGTCACCATGAGCGACATCGACACCGAGCCGGCTTGCGACCCCGGCGGCGACCAGCTCGCTTGCGTGTTCAAGACCATCAGCGACGACTACGTGGGCCAGATCTCGCTGTTCCGGGTGCTCTCGGGCACCATCCGCCGCGACGACAACCTCACCAACTCCACGACCGGCGACAGCGAGCGGCTGCGAGGTCTGGTCAGCCTGGTGGGCGGCAAGCAACAAGACATCGATGCCATCTCCGCCGGTGATATCGGCGGGGTCACCAAGCTCCAGCAGACCCGCACCTGCGACACCCTGACCAACGCCGGCCGAGCCATCGTTCAGCTCGAGGCCTGGCCCGAGCCGGTGCTGGCCTACGGGCTGCTGCCCAAGACTCGGGCCGCCGAGGACAAGCTGGGCACCGGGTTGCGACGGCTCACCGATGAAGACCCGTCCCTGATCCTGGAGCGCAGCGAGGAGACCCACCAGACCCTGCTCTGGGGCTTGGGCGAGGCCCATCTGCGGCTGGCCATCGCCCGCCTCGACCGAATGGGCATCGAGGTGGAGACCGAGGACCTGCGGGTTCCCTACCGCCAGACGGTGACCGGCAACGGCGACGCCGAGGGCAAGCACAAGAAGCAGTCCGGCGGGCACGGCCAGTTCGGGGTGGCCTATGTGCGTATCGAGCCCATGCCCCGGGGCAGCGGATTCGAGTTTGTGGACGCCATCAGCGGCGGCGCCATCCCCCGGTCGTATATCCCCGCAGTGGAAGCCGGCATCCGCGACGCCATGGCCGACGGCGGCGATTTGGGTTTCCCCATCGTGGACGTCAAGGCCACGGTGTACGACGGCAAGCACCACTCGGTGGACTCGTCGGAGTTCAGCTTCAACATGGCCGGCAAGCTGGCGTTCAGCGCGGCCTTCGCCCAGGCCAATCCGGTGGTGCTGGAGCCCATGGCCCGGGTGGAGATCACCGTGGCCCCCGAATACCAGGGCGACGTGATGGGCGACCTCTCTTCCCGCCGGGGCCAGGTGCAGGGCACCGACGCCGGACCGTGGGGCGAGCAGGTAATCCATGCCATCGTCCCCGAGGCGGAACTGGTGCGCTACGCCATCGAGCTGCGGTCGCTCACCGGCGGCCGGGCCCGGTTCAAGGCCGAGCGGGTGGCCTACGAGATTCTGAGCGGGGCTCTCCCCGAGGCAGCCACCGCCTAAGTCGGTACAATTGAAGGATGCCTGAGCCAGAGAATGCCGAGGAACTGGCGGCAGGATCCGAACCCGGAGATGCCGAGGATCTGGAGTTCCAGTGGTCTGATCCTCGGGACTACCAGCCGCCAGAAGGGCTGATTCAAAAAGTCACGGGGTCTGCGGGCGGCTCGGCCATCGGCGCGGCCATGGTGGCTCTGGGGGAGATCTTGGAGCCGGAGAAGGTTCGGGTAGAGATCCAGCAGGAAGACGACGAGCCTGAGCCCGACATGCCCTTCACCATCGACTTCGGCGACCTCCCCCCGCTTACCTAGAGGTCCTCAGCTTCGGCGACCACCGAGCCGAGAAGGCCGACATCGAGGCGATGGCCGCGGCCAGCAAGAAGATGGCGAAGTACCGCTCGGATGAGTCGCTCGACCCCAGCACCGTGATCATGATGGTGATCCCGGTGGCTGCTCCAATGTGGCCGATCATCTGCAAGGCACCCGAGGCCACTCCGAGGTCGGCATCGTCCACCGAGTTGGCTACTCCAGCCACCGCGGCCGGTCGGATGGCACCCTGGCCAACTCCGGCTACGAACAACAGCACGATAACTCCGGCCAGCCAACCAGCCAGAATGGATGCCCCGGTCCCGGCCAGGGCTATTGCCATGATCACCGCCCCCGCAACCATGATCGTCCTCCCGCCCCAACGAGAATCCACCCGTCCGGCGTACCACGCCCCCGCGCTGAACCCCACCGGTCGGGCGATAAGGGCTGCTGAGATGCGGCTGACCTCGGTAATCCCGAAGGCTCCCTCCAGCATGAAGGGGGCGACAACGAACGTGCCCATGTAGGCCATATGGCCCAGGAACGTGACCAAGTTGGGAATGACGAATCCCCGTCGGCGAAGAAAGTCCAGGGGAAAGAGCGGGTCGGCGGTGTGGCGCTCAATGGCGGCAAACACCATCAGGGCTGTGGGACCGACCGCCAGGCCAGCCACCACCAGCGGATGGCCCCAACCCCATTCCGGACCTCGGTTGATGGCCATAAGCAGGCCGGCCACCGCCAGTCCCAGGCTGGCTGCGCCGCCGATGTCGAAGCGCACCTCGGGTTTGCGGGCGGTGTCGGGTAACAGCGGAATGGCAGCCAACAGTGCGATCATCGACGGCACCGCCTGAATGAAGAAGATGGTCCGCCAACCGAAGGCGTCCACCATGAATCCGCCGAACGTCACCCCGATGGCCGGCGACATAGCGGTGACCGCCGACCAGTAGCCCAGGGCCAGCGCCCGCTCCCGCCGAGCGAACACCGTCATGATGATGGCCATGGACGCCGGCAGGGTGGCCGCCCCGAAGAACTGGCCCAGCGTTCGCATCGCCACCAGCGAGCCGACATCCCACGCCAGCCCGGTCAGAACGGCAAAGCCGGTGGCCAACGCGTACCCCCACAAGTACAGCCTGCGGTGGCCGTACAGATCGCCGACCTTGCCGGCGATGGGCGTGCCCATGGCCATGGCGATCAGCGGAGCGGTCTGCACCCAGCTCACCGCGCTCTCCGTGGTGGTGAGATCGTTGGCGATCTCGGGCAACGACGCCGACAGCACGGTGATCGGGAAACTGGTCGAAGCGATGCCGGCCATGGTGAGACCGAGCACCGCCCAGCGATAGTTGGGCCAATCTTGGAACTGCCGGCGCCGACCAGTGAACTGGGAGCTGGTGCTCACCCCCCGGCCGCAGAACCGGCGTTCGGCCCCAGCTTGGCTCGCAAATCGTCTTCCACAGCCTTGATCAGCTCCCCGGCGTGCTGGTCGCGCAACTCGGCCAGGTGCGGCGCGCCAGCGGCCGACTCGGCGTCCCACTCATCGGCGAACCGACCTGAGGTGATGTCTTCAACCAGCTCTCGCATGGTAGCGGTCACGTCTACATGGTCGAACCGGCCCCGACGGGAGAGCTGGCCGTACTGGCTGGCCGGGGAATGGTGGTCGAGCTGGGCGACGAAACCCTCTTCCCGCAGCAATCGGTAGTTGCGCTCCACCTCGCCGGAGAAGAACAGCTCGGTGGTGATGGCCTCCAGCGGAATGCCCAACTCCAGCATGACCAGCACGAAATTCGTGTTCACGTGGGTCAGCACCGGTGACAGGAGCTGCTCGACGGCCAAATCCAGCACCGCCTCCTGATGGGGGGTCATTCCAATGGCCCCCTGGCGCAACCCGCCGATGGCCTGGGCCACCGCCAGCATCCGGGACTGGGCGGTGCCGGTGGCGTCATGATGCACTCCGACCGCAGTGATGAAGCCAACCCCTTCCTCATAGCAGCGCCGCACCTCGGGGCCCAGCATTCGGGGGGCGATCATGGCGATATCGCCGGCGGGGGCGAACCGGTCGAAGGCCAGGGTGTAGCCGCTGGCCACGATGGTGAGCGCATCGGGCCTCGGGGCCAGGCCCAGGTGGGGGATGGAGTCGTCGGGAATCAGCACGCAGATGACGTCGGCCGACGAGGCGTCGGCGATGTTCCCGGCATCGAACCCGTCGGCGATGGCCTGCTCGCGGGTCTCGTCGGCCCGCACATGCACCGACACCGAGAGGCCCGAATCCCGCAGATTCAACGCCCACGGCCTCCCCTGGTTGCCGTAGCCGACCACCGCCACCTGCTGGCCGTCCAGGGCGGCGAGATCGGCGTCCCGCTCGTAGAAGAAATCGGTCATGGCCCTACTCTCCCAAATCAGCCGTCGATCAGCCGAGGCGAGCCAGTAGCCGCGCCGGCCCGTAGAACATGGCATTGGGCAGCGGCTCCAACTCTTCGCTCGCCAGCCGAGGATGCTCGAAAGCGTCCAAGAAGGCATTGGCGGCAACCCGGCCCTCCAAGCGCACCAAGTAGGCACCGGGACAGATGTGGGGACCCAGACCAAAAGACAGATGCTGGCGGGCATTGGGGCGGTCGACGTCAAAGTCATCAGGTTCAGCAAAGACCGTCTCGTCTCGATTGGCCGAGGCCAAGCCGATGAACACTTGGTCGCCCTCTTCCACCGGAAAGCCGTCCAATTCCAACGGCTCCACGCAGTTCCGGACCATGAACTGAGTCGGAGAGTAGATCCTGAGGGCCTCCTCCACCGCGTTGGGCACCAGGGAACGGTCATCACGCACCCGGCCATACAGGGCCGGATCGCGCATAAGACTCCAGAGCAGGCCGCCGATCATGTTCCGGCTGGTCTCCGAACCGGCACCAAGCAGGAACATCACCTGGGTGCGAACTCCCAGGGGGGTCAGCGGTTTGCCGTCTTCCACCGGCTCGGTGAGCAGTCGGGTCAAACCGTCGTCGGGCCAGAGTTCCGAACTGGTGGCGAGACGAGCGTCGATGCGCTCGTCGACATAGGAGGCGAACTCGGGATGGAGGTCGCCCAGAGTGGTCCCGACGCCGGGGCGCATCTCCATGGCCCGCTGGGTCACCTCGTACGTCCAGCGGTAGAGCTGGGCGGCGTCTTCTACCGGCCAGCCCATGAGCCAGCAGATGGCACTGGACGGGACCAAATCGACGTAGGTGGTCATGACATCCACCGGCTCGCCGTCTGCCGACGCCATCTGGGCGCAGAGGTCGACGCACAGCTCGGTGAGAAACGGCTCGATCTCCTTGGCCCGGTACGACGCGATGAGGGTGTTGACCACCCGTCGGACGTGGCCGTGACGGGGCTCGTCCATGCCGTTGAGGGTCTGCTGTTCGGGATCTTCGGTGCCCGCCCCCACGCCGCCGGTGAAGTGCTCGATGGCGGGCAGGGCGTCAAGACACCCGACCCGGCTGGCCACATAGACCGGGCCATCGTCGCCCAATTGCGATACCGGACACTCAGCTCGCAGCTGGGCCATCGCCGCGAACCGCTTCTCCGGAGAAGTCATGTGGAGCAGATCGCTCATCGGGAGGATTATATGAACCGGCGTTGGCCCGGCCCCGAACGTGGGTTGGCGGCGCGGTAATCACCAAGCGGCGGACGGCGCGCTGGCCAGCGCCTGTGCCAGTATTTGGCATGAACGCCGCTGCGTCATCCGTCGTTCCGCTGGAGCCTCGGACGATCATCGATCCTGAGGTTTGGGCCAATCCCTATCCGCTCTACGAGCGACTGCGCCGGGAGCATCCGGTGTGGTTGGTGCCGGGGCTCGACATGGCCTTTGTGGCCACCCACGAGCTCATCGTGGATGCCCTCCGTCGAATCGACGACTTCTCCAACCACCTCGACGTGTTGCTGGCCACCGGCGACGACGGCAATCCCGTGCTGTTCCGCACCGACGAGTTCGGCGAGGGCACCACCACCCTGGCCACCGCCGATCCGCCTGAGCACACCGTTCACCGGAGTGTCGTGTTCCCCGAGCTGGTGGCTCGCCGCATGGAAGCCATGCGAGCCGAGATCGAGGCCTTCATCGACGAGCAGTTCGCAGCGGCCCATTCTCAGAACACCAGGGTGGAGTGGGCCAACACGGTGGCCCATCCCGTTCCCGCTCGGGTCATTGGGCGTCTGATCGGACTGCCCGACGAAAGCTGGCCCGATGTGATGGATTGGGCCCTCCAGGGCGGGCGGCTGTTGGCCGGCTTCCACACGCGAGAAACCATGAACGCCATCTCCCAGGACAACGCCCACTCGAGCCGCTTCTTGTACGCCAAGCTCGCCGAAGCCGGCAACAACCCGGGTGACGATCTGCTCGGGGTTTGCGCCAAGGCAATGGCCAACGGCGACATCAGCAGGGGCGAAGCCATCGGCACGCTCACGGTGCTCCTCGGCGCAGGCGGGGAGTCCACAGCATCGCTCATCGGCAACGCGGTGCGAATGCTGGCCGATGATCCCGCCCTCCAAGAACAGATCCGAGCTGATCACAGCCTCTTGGAGAACTTCATCGAGGAGGCCGTGCGGCTGGAGTCACCGTTTAGGGGCCACTACCGCCAGGTCAAGCGCGATTGCGAACTAGGCGGCGTGACCCTCAAGGCCGGCACCACCGTCTTTCTGCTGTGGTCGTCGGCCAATCGGGATCCTGCCGAGTTTGACCGACCCGACGAGGTGGTGCTGGACCGCCGAATCCCCCGCAGCCACCTGTCCTTCGGCCGGGGCATTCACCACTGCGTGGGCGCTCCGCTGGCCCGACTGGAGACCCTCTGCTCGCTAGAGCGCCTGCTGCAAGACACTTCGTGGTTCAGTTTGGCCGACGACGACTCACCCCGCTGGGAGAAGAGCATGTTCGTGCGCCGCCACGAATACCTGCCCTTGGATGTGACCTGGAATTAGGAAGCGGCCAATAGCGCGACCAAAGCGCCGCTCAAAGGGGTTTGCGGACCAAAAAACAGTACAGGGGCGAAAAGATGCCGGTTTTGCCTCCCGCGACATAGGCATTGGCGGTGCGGTCCATACGCCTGACGACCTCCGCGGTGCCCTTGGGAAAGACCCTGACCAATTCAGCCGTTTTGGTTAATCCGACCAGCGTCTTTCGGCCCAGTGGCGTCCTGCGCAGGGCGTTGCCAAGAGTATTGCGTTGACTGGCCATCGGCTGATACCACGGAGTGGTCAGACCATCCTCGCCAACGGCGTGGTCCCTTGCCTCGAGTATCTCAAATCCCACTGCTTCGAGGGCCTTGTCCACCTCGCCCATGGTCGCGATCTCATTGAGCGCGATGCCGTGCCTCAGTTCTTCCTTGATCCCCTGGTGCCGGTCGTTGTCAGGATCGAACTCGTCAGTCATGCACATTTCCTGACCCCACAGGAGGGCTCCGGGCTTCAGCACACGGAAGATCTCAGCAAATGCGCCCTCCTTGTCGGGTGCATGGCACGTCGACTCAATGGCGTATCCCCGGTCGAAGGTGCCATCGACGATGGCGCCCATGTCCATGAAGCTGCACGATAGGTACTCAACCATGTGGTCGAGCCCGGCCGCAGCATTCAACGACTTCGCCTTGTTTAGCTGGTACTCGCTGCTGTTGACTCCGACAACCTTGACTCCGGCGTCGCGGATGACCTGGCGCATCGGACCGCCGACCCCACAGCCGACATCGATCACCTTCATGCCTTCTTGCAACTCCAGCTTGGAGATCATCAGGCGTTGATGACGGAGCTTTGATTGCTCCAGGCTCTCCTGGGGAGACAGCGGCGCAAAGTGAAGTGATTCACCCCAACCGAACACCATTACCTCGGTGAAAAGGTCGTAGTACTCCTTGACGGTTATGGCGTGGTCGTAGTCTGCCGCGTCACCATCACCCGATGAAGCTCGATCCTCCCATCCATCGAACTGCTTTACCCGGCTACGGGCATCTGTACCTGAGTACGCGTCCTTCAGCCCGACGGACAGCTTGTAGAACTGCCTCAACTGCTTGGTGATCGGGTCCTGCATTCCCTACCCAACTAGAAACTCGTAGGCTGAGCGCGGCACTGCAATCAGCCCGCTTCGTCGGGTCACCGTAGCCGAACAAGCCGACTGCTCCCCAAGCGCAGCGCCAGCGGGGATGACCAGTAGTGTTCCGTGTGTGAGCGATCTCTCCGGCCGGACCGGCGGTGCGCTGGTCACCGGGGGCAGCGGCGGCATCGGCGCGGCCATCTGCGAGATGCTGGCCCAGCGGGGCTGTTCGGTGGCGTTCACCTACCGGTCGAACGCTGAGGCTGCCGAAGCGGTGGCCGCCGCGGTGCGGGTCGCCGGTGGGGATGCCCACATGGGAAACCCTGTGCTGGAAGATGCCGATGCGATGAGGGCGTTCGCCAACGAGGCCGCTGAGCGGCTGGGCGGACTGCACACCGTGGTGAGCGCGGCCGGACCCCACGTGCCCCAGATGTACCTATCGCAAACCGATCCCGCCCTGTTCGCCAGCCAGATCGAGGCCGATGTGATCGGTGCATTCAACCTGACCGTCGCTGGGTTGCCCCATCTGCGGGTCTCGGGCGGAAGCATCGTGTACGTCACTACCGCGGCCACCACCGTGTTCCCCAAGCGGGACGCACTGTCGTCGATCCCCAAGGGCGCAGTGGAGTCGCTCATGCGGGCGGTGGCCGTGGAAGAGGGCCGCTTCGGGATCCGGGCCAACTGCGTTGGGCCAGGCATGCTGGAGGACGGCATGGCCGCCCGGCTCATGGCCGACGGCGACCTGGACGAACGGGCCTTAGAAGTGGCCCGCACCAACATCCCCTTGGGCCGTTTCGGCAAGGCCGTCGATATCGCCGAGGCCGCCTGTTTCCTAGCCTCCGATGCCGCCAACTACATCAGCGGCCAAAAGCTCGATATCGACGGCGCGTTCACCATCTGATACCTCGCGCCTAGTCCCACTCCTCCACCGTTACCCGGTGCATGAGGCGGCGTTCTGTGTAGTCGGGGACGGCGAAGTGCTGGACGGCGCGGTTGTCCCAGAAGGCGATGGAATCGGAGGCCCAGCGGAAGCGGCACTGGAACTCGGGGGAGCGTACGTGGTTCAGCAAGAACGGCAGCAACACGTTGCTCTCGGCCTCGGTCACCCCCACCAGTCGGGTGGTGAAGTTGCTGTTCACGAACAGGGCCCTCCGTCCGGTCTCGGGGTGGACCCGTACCACCGGGCGGATCAGCTCCGGGTATTGGGCCTGCATGGTGTCCAAGTGCTCGCGGGCCAGCCCCTCATCGATGGCCCGGGTGAGGGTGTAGGTCAAGTCGTGGGCTGCTTCCAGATCGTCGAGCAACGCCCGCAGCGGTTCGGACAGCTCTTCGTAGGCCTTGTACATGTTGGCGAAGCAGGTGTCGCCCCCCACATCGGGCATCTCCACGGCTCGGAGGATGGAGCCCAGTGGCGGGTTGGGCATGTAGGTGTTGTCGCTGTGCCATCGGGCGGCCAATCCTCCCACCGGAGCCACCTGGTCGAGCACGGTTATGGCCGGGTGGGTGTCCAGCTTGGGGCCGAACGGGGCCACGTTGATGGGGCCGAAGCGGTGGGCGAAGGCCAAATGCTGGTCGGGGGTAATGGCCTGGTCGCGGAAGAACACCACCAAATGGTCGAGCAGCGCCTGGCGGATGGCGGCCACCACCGCGTCATCAAGCTGTTCGCGCAGGTCCACACCGTGGATCTCAGCCCCGATGTCGGAGGTCAGCGGTCGGATGTCCAGGCCGGTCATCGGGCTATTCGGCGAAGTCTCCCGCATCTCGGCGGAGCGTGTGGATGGCATCGTCCAGCGCACCCAGCGTGTCTGCCGACAGCCGGGCCAGGCCGAACTCGATGTCGGCCAGGGCATCGGCCGCTTTGGCTACCACCCGGCGGCCCTCCTCGGTGATCTCGGCCAGCACGGTGCGGCGATCGTCGGCGTGGGGCACCCGTCGAACCAGCCCGTCGCGCTCCAAGCGGTCGATGGCGTTGGTGACGCTGGTGGGATGGACCATCAGCCGATCGCCCATCTTGCCCAGTGGAAGCGAGCCTCGGCGGGAGAAATGGAGCAGGGCGAGGGCCTCAAATCGGGAGAACGTCAGGTCGAACGGCGCAAGGGCTTCGTTGATCCGCCCGATCACCAGTTGATTGGCGCGGGTAATCGACGTGGCTGCCGACATGGCGTCAACCGCTCGCCAGTTGTTGGCCTCCCAGTTGCGCCGGGCCTCACCGATGGGATCAAACGGCAGCATTCGACCGCCACTTTAGGGGACCGCTGCTCGGCGCACTCTGGTCGGCGGGCGATCCGTCTGCCTACTTCCCCAATAGCTACTGTGTGGCCGGTTGCCACACCCTGAGGAGCGTCCATGATCGTTGTTGCTGGTTCCGTTTCCGTTCCCCCCGAAAACTCCGAGGTATTCATGGCCGCCGCAGCCGATGTCTCTGCGGCGTCGCGAACCCTGGACGGCAACATCGACTACTGCATTTCGATGCAAGCCCCTGGTGTTTTCCGCTTCTTGGAGATCTGGGAGACCGAGGAAGCCATGATGGCTCAATTCGCCGGCTCCCACTTCGGGGCGTTCCAGGGCGCGGTCAGCGAACTGGGCATGGCCGGAATGGACGGGAAGAAGTACGAGGTCTCCTCGGTCGGCCCGCTGTTCGGTTAGCGGCATCGGCAACCTGCCCGATCGCGTTTTTCGCCGCCTCCCTGGCTACGCTGTGACCGCTCATCACCACTTTGAGGAGATTCCATGATCGTCATAGCCGGCACTGGCTCCCTTCCCCCCGAGAACACCGAGGCGTTCATGGCGGCCGCCAACGAAATGGCCGCCGCTTCCCGGGCCGAGGACGGCAACATCGAGTACGTCTTCTCGGTGGAAGCGCCGGGCAAAATCCGCTTTTTCGAGATCTGGGAGAGTGAAGAGGTGCTGGGCGCCCACTTCACCGCCCCGCATATCGCGGCATTCGGCGCGGCGATTAGCGAATTGGGCATCACCGGGATGGACGGGAAGAAGTACGAGGTTTCCTCGGTCAGTCCGCTGTTCGGCTAGCCCGTTCGGCCGCCCGTCGTCGAGGGTGGCGTGAAGAACCAACTGGAGACGGGCAGACTGGACACAGTGGAGGACTATTTCCAGCAATTGGTGCGCTCTTGGCGCAGCGTCACCTCCCGAACGGTGCGCGAGGCGGTGGCCGTGTTGTTGCTGTTGATCGTGGTGTTCGGATCGGGGTTCTCCGCACTCACCACCTACGCCGATCTTGTGGTGTTCGACGAGGACCGCTTCACCGAGGAACTCGCCGGGATCTTCGACGACGAAGACGTCCACAAAGTGGTGGCGGCATCATTCGTCACCACCACCGTGGAGATGGCTGATCTGCCGGTCACGCCCGCCGGCTCGGCCAGCGCCCAGCAGGTCATCCAGCAGGAGATCCCCGTGGTGGTGGGGGAGTTGCTCACCAGTGCGGACAACAACGGTCTGTTGGAAAGGGCAGTGCGCCAGGCTCATGGCGATGTACTGGCCGTTGAGGGAGGCACACTGGTGGCCAACCCACCCATCCGGAGTGTCGAAGTCGATTTGGGACCGATCTTCAATCAGGCGTTAGACCAGATCGTGGCCAACGAGGAGCTGGCCTTTCTGGGCACGGTGACGCCACCGGCCGACGCCGGCGTGGTAACCGTGCTCCAGCGCACGGAGCCGGGCGACCGATTCTGGGAGTTTCTGGGCCAACTGCAAGACCGGCGGTCCTCCACCATCACCCTGATCCTGCTGTGTGGCCTCGGCGCTCTGTTGATTTCGCCCTCTCGCACTCGGGTGTTGTGGAGCATCGGCGCCGGAATCGTCGCCATGGCTGGGATTTTGGGGGTGGGAATCTACGGAACCCGAGCGCTGCTAGCCGTGCTCATCGACAACTCCGACACCGTGCGGGCCGCCCAGTCGATCCACGAAGCCCTGCTAGGCGACCTGAGCGGCCGACTGATTGACATGGCCCTCCTCGGCGTCCTCATGATCGTGGTCGGCGCCGCCCTCGGCTGGCTCTGGCGCAAATTCGGCCCCACACCCCCCGAAGAAAAGGCCCTAGCCGTCTCCAAAAACCCCCCGATTGCCTGACCCGGCCGGCTGGAACAGCCCGGTTAGTCGGGCGAGATGGGGGAATTAGGATAGCCCGCCATGCGATCTAGGTGTCCGGCTGTGGTTGTCTGCTTCGTCGTGGCCCTCGGCGCGGTTGTCGCAGTTGGGCCGCCGGTATCAGCCCAGACCGGGGTTTCCGCTGAAGACATCGCGATGCGCGACCAGCTCATCGCCAACCAGGAGAATCTGCTGAATACCTACCGATGTCTGTTCGGCACCGACACCGATGTTGTCCCCGGCGGATGCCCCAACCCCGACACCATCTCCCCCGGCGCCGCCCCCCCGAACCCCACCCAAAACGACCTCGACGTCAGAGACGCTCTGATCCAAAGCCAAGAAGCCCTCCTCAACACCTACCGCTGCCAACACAACATCGACACCCAACTCGTCCCCAACGGCTGCCCCGACAGCCAACCCGAGACTGGCAAAACAACCCAACCAGACACCGCAAGGACTTACACCGCCATCGCAGCAGGCTATTGGTATTCGTGTGCCATCAGAACCGACGAAACCATCTCCTGCTGGGGCCGGAACAGAGAAGGCCAAGCCGACCCGCCCGCAGGCCAATACACCGCCATCGCAACAGGCAGCGCGCATTCGTGCGCCATCGCCACCGACAACACCATCTCCTGCTGGGGCCGGAACTCTTACGGCGAAACCGACCCGCCCGCAGGCCAATACACCGCCATCTCCGCAGGCAGCGCGCATTCGTGCGCCATCGCCACCGACAACACCATCTCCTGCTGGGGCCGGAACTCATTCGGCGAAACCGACCCGCCCGCAGGCCAATTCACCGCCATCGCAACAGGTCCCCACCATTCGTGCGCCATCGCCACCGACAACACCATCTCCTGCTGGGGCCGGAACTCTTACGGCCAGGCCGACGCGCCCGCAGGCCAATACACCGCCATCTCCGCAGGCAGCGCGCATTCGTGCGCCATCGCCACCGACAACACCATCTCCTGCTGGGGCCGGAACAGGGTGGGCCAAGCCGACCCGCCCGCAGGCCAATTCACCGCCATCGCAACAGGCGGCGACCATTCGTGCGCCATCGCCACCGACAACACCATCTCCTGCTGGGGCGAGAACTCCCTAGGCGAAACCGACGCGCCCGCAGGCCAATTCACCGCCATCGCAACAGGCAACAACCATTCGTGCGCCATCGCCACCGACAACACCATCGCATGCTGGGGACTCAATATCGGGTCGCCCGACGCGCCTGCACGCCTGTTCACCTACACCGCCATCGACACTTGGTGCGGCATCCGCACCAACCAGACCATCGCATGCTGGGGCGACAAAAGTGCGGCCCAGGTGAACCCGCCCGCAGGCCAATTCACCGCCATCGCAACAGGCAACTTTCATGCGTGCGCCCTCCGCACCGACAACACCATCGCATGCTGGGGCCGGAACAGGGTGGGCCAGGCCGACCCGCCCGCTGGCCAATTCACCGCCATCGCAACAGGCGGCGCGCATTCGTGCGCCCTCCGCACCGACAACACCATCTCCTGCTGGGGCTGGAACTCTTACGACCAAGCTGACCCGCCCGCAGGCGCCTACACCGCTATCGCAACAGGCCTCATCCATTCGTGCGCCATCGCCACCGACAACACCATCTCTTGTTGGGGCGAAGACGCGAACAACCGAACTGACCCGCCCGCTGGCCAATTCACCGCCATCGCAACAGGCGGCGCGCATTCGTGCGCCCTCCGCACCGACAACACCATCTCCTGCTGGGGCTGGACCTCTTACGACCAGGCCGACCCGCCCGCAGGCCAATTCACGGCCATCGCAACAGGCCTCGACCATTCGTGCGCCATCGCCACCGACAACACCATCTCCTGCTGGGGTCAGAACTCCTCCGGCCAGGCCGACCCGCCCGCAGGCCAATTCACCGCCGTCTCGGCAACTGACCACCATTCGTGTGCCCTCCGCACCGACAACACCATCTCCTGCTGGGGCCGCAGCCCCTACTACGACTAACCCGACGCGTCAATACGTGATGACTCAACTATTGAGGTAGAGCGACTCAATAATGAGTCACTTCGGGAGGCGACTACGACCCGGTGAATTCGGCTTTGCCGGGGCCGTTTTCTAGGAAGCTGGCTACGCCGGTGTGGGCGTCGTCGGTGTCGAAGCAGGTGGCGAAGGCTTCCACCTCTACTTCCAGGGCCTCATCTAGGGACAGGAAGTAGCCGTCGAGGATGGCTTTTTTGGCCAGAGTGATTGCCGCGGGGCCGGCGGCGTAGCGGGCGGCTAGCTTCACGGCCTCGTCGTAGAGCTGGTCGTCGGGATGAACGGCGCTGGCCAGTCCGATAGCCACGGCTTCGTCGGCCCTCACGTTTCGCCCGCTGTAGATCAGTTCTTTGGCTTTGGTGATACCCACTAGGCGGCTCAATCGCTGGGTCCCTCCCCCTCCGGGGATGAGGCCCAGCAGGATCTCCGGCTGGCCCAGCACCGCGCTCTCTCCCACCAGGCGGAACTCGGCGGCCATGGCCAGCTCGCATCCCCCGCCGAGGGCGTAGCCGTTGATGGCGCAGATGGTGATCTGCGGTAGCTGTTCCAAGGCCTGGAGGGCGTCGTTGATCCTCTGGCTGAGGTCCCGGCCCCCGGCGGCATCCATCCCCGAGAACTCGTTTATGTCGGCTCCGGCGGCGAACACCTTGGGTCCGCCCCAGATCACCACGGCTCGGATGTCGGTACGCCCGGCCAACTCGTCAGCGGCCTCGTGCAGCTCGGCCACGACCTGCGCGTTCAGGGCGTTGACCTTGGGATGGTCCAGCCGCAGAGTGGCCACCCCTTCTGCCGCACCGGTCTCAATCCGCACAAATTCGCCCATGACCACGCTCCTTGCTGTTCAGACTCGCCAACCGTATTCCTCCTGCAACGCGGGTACTCAGTTGTCCCGAAATGGCACACTCGGGAGATGTGGGCCGAAACCATCAGGGCGTCGGGAAGGCGGTTTTCTGACCGTCCCGCCCTGGTGGCGGAAGAGGGTTGGCCGGTCAGCTTCGCCCAGCTTGACCGCCTGACCGACGAGGTGGCCGTGGGTTTGGCTCGCCAGGGAGTGAGCCACGGGGAAGTGGTGGCCCTGTTGGTGCCGTCGTCGGTGGACTACATCGTGCTGTATGGGGCGCTGGCCAAGCTGGGAGCGATCACCGCCGGAGTGAGCAGCCGCCTGCCTGCCCCCGAACGGACCGTGCTGGTAAACGAGGTGGCCCAAGCCGACCGGGCCATCGCCACTGCTGCGATGGCCGATGGCAAGAAGCTCGACATCGACTTGATCGAAGTCGCTCTGGCCGACGGGCCGGGCTCGGTGTGCGCCGATCTGCGGGTGCGGGACGAGGCCCCGCCACCGCTGCCCCCGGACGGCGACCGGCCGGTGGCGGTGGTGTTCACGTCGGGCACCACCGGCGTGCCCAAGGGGGCGACGTTCACCAACCAGATCCTGGCCGACATCGCCATCGTGGACACCGGCAACGGCTGGGGGGAAGGCGGTGCCATCACCTCCAACACCCAGATGGCCCACATCGGGGTGATGGGCAAAGTGCCGGCCCAGTTCGCGGTGGGCACCACACTGCATGTGATCGACAAGTGGAGCGCAACCGCGGTGCTCGACGCCGTGTCCCGCTACCGGATGCCCGCGATAGGCGGGGTGGCTCCCCAGATCGCCCTCATGTTGCGCCACCCCGACTTCGACAAGTACGACTTCTCTTCGGTCAAGCTCGTGGTCACCGGCGGGGCGCCGTCGCCCCCCAATGTGATCGAGGAAGCTCGGCAGCGGTTCGAGGCCGACTGGACCCAGCGGTACGCCTGCACCGAGGTAGGGGGAATAGGCACCTTCACCTGGATCGACGCCCCCATGGAGGAGATGCTCTACACCGTGGGGCGACCCCGGCCCGGCATCAAGGTGGAAGTGCGCGACCTCGACAGCGATCTTTCCGTATCCCCAGGGACGGTGGGAGAAGTGTGCTTCCAGTCACCCACCGTGATGGCCGGGTACTGGCGCAATCCGGCCGCAACCGCCGAGGCACTGCGGGGCGGCTGGCTCCACACCGGAGACCAGGGCTGGATCGACGACACCGGCTGCCTGCGACTCGTGGGCCGCCGGGGAGAGGGCTTCCACCGAGGCGGCTACGTGGTGTTCCCGGTGGAGGCTGAGAAGGTGCTGGCCTGGCACCCCAAAGTGGCCGGCGTGTGCGTGGTGCCTCGGCCCGACGAGGTGATGGGCGCCGTGGGGGTAGCCGTGGTCATCCCCGCCGATCCCGCCAACCCGCCCACCCTGGAAGAGCTGCGAGCCTTCGGCCAGCAGCACATCGCCGACTACAAACTCCCCGAGCACCTCCGCCTAACCAACGCCTTCCCCCTAACCCCCATGTCCAAGATCGACAGAGGCGCTTTGGAGGCGGCCGAAACCTAACGCGGCTCCCTGGGCAAGCCCAAAACCCCTTCTCCGACAGCATTCTTCATTACCTCATCAGTGCCGCCACCGATGCGCATAGCACAGGCACCCAGCAGGAGTTGCTTCCACGCGTAGGTCCCCCACTCGCCGGTGTCAGCGCAAATGCGGGGGCCCAGCATGCGGGCAATCATCGACGCGGCCCAGTTCACCTGTCGGGCGGTGGCGTACTTGGTTGCCGCCGGGGCCAGCGGGGGTTGGCGGTTGGCGTTCCAGCCAACCAGCCGGTAGCCGGTATACAGGCGAGCCAGGTCTTGGCGCACCACCAGGTCGTCGGACAAGCCGAAGTGTTGGGCCAGTTGGAACACCTTCTCAGGAGCGGCCAGCCCCACCAAACCGCTGCCGCCGTATCCCGCCCCCCTCGATCCGATCGAGGCCCGCTCGGATTGCAATGAGATGCGAAACACCGACCAGCCGGCGTTGACATCGCCCACTCGACAACGGTCGCCGATGCGGGCATCGTCGAAAAAGACCTCATTGAACTCCGCCCCGCCGGTCATCTGCCGTAGAGGGCGAACGTCGGTGCCCGGAGTGTCGAGTGGGTAGATGAAGGCAGTGATGCCTTTGTGCTTGGGGGCATCGGTGTCGGTACGGGCCAGCAGCAGGCCGATGTCGGAGAAATGGGCCCGGGAACTCCACACCTTTTGTCCGTTGATCACCCACTCGTCGCCATCGGCGGTCGCCCGAGTGCTTAGCGAGGCCAAATCCGACCCAGCCCCTGGCTCGCTCAGCAACTGGCAGGCCAGGATCTCTCCCCGGAACAACCGGGCCAGATAACGCTCTTTCAGCCAATCGGAGCCGTGGGCCAAGATCGTGGGGGCCACCACCCCCAACGAGCTGCCGAACATGGTTTGCGAGGGCACCCGGTAGCCGGCCTCCAAATCGAGATAGGCCCGCTCGTACTCCGGACCGAGACCCCGTCCGCCGTACTCGGGCGGCCCGGCGATCCAGCCGAGCCCCGCCTCCCACATCTTGGCCCGCCACTGCTGGGCGGCCCTGACCGCCGCTTCCTCCTCTGCCGGGCTCTTCTCGGCATACACGGTGATCTCGTCAGAGCCGATTCCCCAGGTGAACTCGTCGCGCACAGCGCGCTCAGCGTTGGCGTCCAGGAACGCCCGAGCCTCGGCGGCGAACTCTGCCAGGGTGGGCGTCACACCACGAGTTTGGCCGTTGCATTTGCCCCAGGAAAAGGCCAGGCTCCGGCGAAGATTTCCTCAAACAGCATCCTTGCCCACTCAAGGAATGAGATGTAGTTTCAGATCAGGCAATATGAAGCGGGATCCGGCTCGTAGAGCCGGGCAGGAGAGACCGGGGGTTTGACATGTTGTCGTCGATGAATGCAATGCAGCGCGGAGGCGCATACATCTTGTTCGGAGGGGTGGTATCCGCCGTCGGCAGGGCGCTTAAGCCGGGAGTTCTCATCGACAGCGTGGACTGGAATGACCTCGACGGGCTGGTCGACGCGATGGCTGACAATGAGGTTCTCACCCATACCTCAGCGGTCTTGTACGCCTTCGGGTTGATGTTCGTCCTCACCGGACTCAACAGCATTCGGCACTTTGTAACCGACCAAGGCCTGGTGGGAGACATGGTTCGCGGTGGGACGCTGCTGGGCATGATCTCCCTCTTCGTCGTCGGTGTGATCGAGGGGTTTGACCACATGGCAGTCAGGGTGCTGGACGACGGCATCGGCGGCAATCCCGAAGAGTTGGCCGTGGCTATGCAATCGGTGAAGCTCGGGATCGTCTTGATTGCTTGGCCCATTCTCTACGCGTCAATCGGAATTGCGGGCCTGGGCGGCACACGCCTGCTGCCGGGAGGCCTCCACCAAGCCATACAGGGCATCGCTTCGCTGGTGATGTTGGCAACCGCAGTGCTCCTCCTGATGGCCGCGTCATTGGAGTCAAATGACTTCTGGAGCGTTGTCCAAACCATCACCGCCATCGTGTTGGCAATCTGGATCATTGCGTTGAGCCACGCGTCCTACAGCGGCAAGGTTTCCGCTTCGACTTCGTAGTCCACTAGCCACATCGGCAGTGTCTTGCCAGTGACGGTTGCTTCCGGGTTCTTTTTCCCCGAGGCGCCCCGCTGGCGGAACGGCCGACTGTGGTTCTCCGATGTCTTCGGTGGCCTGGTCTATTCCTGGGATCCTGAAACCGGCGATCTAACCGAGCGGGCCCTGGTGCCGGGGCGCCCGTCAGGGCTCGGCTGGACCCCCGACGGCGAGCTGCTGGTGGTGTCCACCACCGACCGCACGCTGCGCCGAGCCGACGGGACCATCGTCGCCGACCTCAACCCGGTGTCGGACTCCAAGATCAACGACATGGTGGTGGACTTCGACGGAACCGCGTACATCGGCAACGACGGGTTCGATCTGGAGGCCCGGGCCCCTGAGCAACCCGCCCAGATTCTGCGGGTCAGCCCCGACGGCGAGGTGATGGTGGCCGCCGATGGGCTGCGCTTCGCCAACGGCATGGTCATCACCCCTGACCGGCGGCTGGTCGTGGCCGAGACCTGGGGACGACGGCTGAGCTGGTTCGCGATGGGTGACGACGGCTCTTTGGGCGACCGGCAGGTGTTTGCCGAGCTGGAGGCCGGATCGCCCGACGGCATCTGCCTCGACCCCGATGGCCGGGTGTGGACTGCCGACCCCATGGGCCGTCGGGTGCTGTTACTGCGCGAAGGGGGCCAATTGGACCACGTCATCGAGTTCCCGGGCAGTCGACCCACCGCCTGTATGCTCGACGACTCCGGGAAGCGCTTGTACGTGTGCACCGCACCCAGCATCGACCCGGCCAAAGTCCAAGCCCGCCCCGGAGGCGAGATCGCGGCAATCGACTTGGAGTGATAGACCCATGGCCATGTCGTTGCCCCTTGATGGTGTCCATGTGCTGGAACTCGGCGAATACGCCTTCGTTCCTACCTGCGGGTCGGTGCTGGGAGAGTGGGGTGCCGAGGTGGTGAAGGTAGAGCGGCTGACCGGCGACCCCGGCCGGCGGGATATGCGCTCGGGCACCATGGGCGAGGTCGCCGGGTACAACTCCTCGTGGAACCAGTACAACCGCAACAAGCGGGTGGTGGCACTCGACATCACAAATCCTGCTGGGCGGGCCGCTCTCGACCGCCTCGTGTCGTGGGCCGATGTCTTCGTCACCAGCTTCCGCCCCCAGGCCCGGCGCAAGCTGCGCCTGGAGCCCGAGGACCTGTGGGCCGTCAACCCCACCCTGGTGTATGCCCGGGGCCACGGCCACGGGGTGCGGGGACCCGACGCCGAGGAGGGCGGATTCGACGCGGTGTCGTACTTCGCTCGCAGCGGCCTCAACTACATGCTCAGCCCCAATGACGGCCCGCCGGTGGGCCAGCGGGGAGCCATGGGCGACGGACCGTCGGGGCTGTCGCTGGCCGGAGGGATCGCGGCCGCCCTCTACCGCACGGCCCGCACCGGCCAGCCAATGGTGGTGGACGTGGCCCTGCTGGCCTTCGGGATGTTCCAGCTTTCGTCGGATCTGGCGTCGACGTCGGCCGACGGCGCCGACCCGCCCCGGCGCTCGGGTGGGGGCATGGCCAGCCCCAATCCGCTGACCGGCACCTACACCACCGCCGACGGCCGCCACATCCAGCCGGTCATGCTGGACATGGGCCGCTTCTGGGCCCAAATGTGCCGGGCGCTGGGGCTTGACGATATGGCGGTCGACCCGGACTACGAAGATGCCGCGGTCATCCTGGAGCGCAGCGGTGAGATACGAGAGATCTTCGCCGAGGCGTTTGCGTCCATGACGGTGGCCGAGGCCGAGGCCGCCCTCACCGCCGAAGGCTGCATCTACTCCAAAGTCGCCACCCCCTCCGAAGCCCTGGCCGACCCCCAGGCAGTGGCCAACGGCTACACCCAGCCCCACCCCGACCACCCCACCGCCCGCCTAGTGTCCTCCCCCGTTCAGTTCGACGAAACCCCCGGCCGCCTGGTCTGCACGCCCACTACCACCATCGGCGGTGACACCGGCGACATGCTGGCCGAGGTGGGTTTCGACCCCGAGGAGATCACCGCCCTCCGGGCCGCGAACGCGATCCACTGATCCACGAGGCTGTTGGCTGGCAACAAATGCTCTACGGCATGCCGGACACCAATCGAGAGGTGCTAAGCAAGGCCCTATGTCAGCGCTGATCTCCATCAACCTCCGCACGTTCGCCGCCGCCGACCCCGGTCCGGGGGGATGGCAACCCGTATTGGATCTGGCCAAGGCGGCCGACGACGCCGGGGTGGACAAAGTGGTGGTGAGCGATCACGTGGTGTTCGGCGAGAATCTGGAGGCCTACGGCCAAGCCGAGCTAGGGGGCATGGCCGGCGGCCGCCAGCCCACCGGGCCCGACGGCCACTGGCTGGAGCCCACCACCGTGCTGACGGCGCTGGGCGCCATTACCAGCAACCTCCGGCTGGGCAACAACATCTTGTTGGCTGCGCTGCGCCGCCCGGTGATCCTGGCCAAGTCGCTGGCCACCCTCGACGTGCTCACCGGCGGCCGGGTGGACCTCGGCGTGGGCGTCGGGTGGCAGGCCGAGGAGTATGTGGCCGCCGGGCTGGACTTCGCCGACCGGGGTCGCCAGCTCGACCACACCCTCGCGGTGTGCCAGGCCCTGTGGAGCTCTTGTCCGGCCGACTTCAGCGACGACCAGCTGGAGTTCTCCCGCATCTACATGCAACCCCAGCCGGTGCAGCCTGGCGGTGTGCCCATCTGGGTGAGCGGCACGGTCAACCCCCGGGCCATGCGCCGCCTGGCCCGGTTCGGCTCGGGATGGATCCCCTGGGGCGACGCCATGGCCGGCGACATGGCTGCCCACATCGGCCAGATGCGCGAGGCAGTGGCCGGCTATGACCGCGACCCGTCGGGGCTCGGCGTGGTCGGCACTCTGCCCATCGTGCGCACCGACGACGGCGTGGACCTCGCCGCCACCATGGACAGCGTTCCAGCAATGGTCGAAGCCGGTGTCACCGACTTCCGAGCCCACCTCCCCATCCCCTCCGACGCATCTGAAGCCCACGATTATCTGGCGGAGGTAGTAGCCGCCTTCCGCCCCGCCGCCGGCCGCTAGCCAACAGCTATAGGCCAAATCGAAAAGATTTCGTTTTTTCGAATAAATTGTGGAGTATTCTGCCGAAGCTGGTTTCTAGAGAGAGGACGCGAGCATGTCTGGAGCAGTCGGAGTGCGCCACTGGTCGCATGTGATCATTCATCCGGTGGACGTGGATGCGTCGCTGGAGTTCTACATCAAGCTGTTGGGCTACGAAGTTCTGTCCGATGAGAAGATCTCGGGACCGGGCCTGGACGCCATCGTGGGCCGAGAGGGCGTGCAGGGGCGAGTAGTGGTCGGGCTGGTCGGGGGCCAGAAGGTTGAGTTCGTCTATCTCGGCGACCCCGACGCGGGCGACCCCCAGAACAATGAGCGCGGCTTGCGGGGATTCACCGTCCGAGTCGCCGACATCAACGAGGCGGCGGATGCCTGCACCGCTCACGGTGTGCCGATTCTGAGCGGCCCGTCGGAGATCAAGGGGTTCTGGCAGTTCATGATCATGGACCCCGACGGCGTGGCGATTGAGATCTCCCAGCCTCCGGCCGGAGTTGAACTGTCTGGACCGCTGTCATGAGCGAGCAATCGTCCAGCCCCATTGCGCTGGTTACCGGGGGCAGCCGGGGAATCGGCCGAGCCAGCGCATTGGCCCTGGCCGAGGTGGGATACGACGTAGCCATAACCGCCCGAACTGTGCGGGAGGGTGAGGGAACGGTCGCCCAGCCAACCACGGATGCCGGCGGCGACGTGACCGTGCCCGGAAGCTTGGAGACGACCGCGGCCGAGATCGCTGAGCGAGGCCAACGGGCCCTGCCCATCACCATGGACCTCCTGTCGGCAGACTCGGTGCGAGCCGCAGCCGAAACGGCCCTCGATGAGTGGGGCAGAGTTGACGTCTTGGTAAACAACGCCATCTGGAGCGGCCCGGGCTTGCTCGACCCGGTAGGGATACTCGATCTCGAAGCCCTCGACACCGCCTTCACTGCCAATGTTCTGCGACAGGTTCTTCTGACCCAGCTCATCCTGCCCTCGATGATCGAGCAGGGATCGGGCCTCATCTTGAATCTCACATCGTCGGCAGGCCAGGTCGACGATCCCCCCTACCAGGTGGTCGAACTGAAAATGCTCGGCTATGCCCACTGCGCCTCCAAAGGCGCCTTCCACCGCATGGCACCGCTGCTGCAAGCCGAGCACGAGTCCGACGGGATCACCGCCATCAACATCGACCCCGGCTTCACCTGGACCGAGGCCATGGACGCGCTCGGATTGCACAACTTCGGCGGCGCGCCCCCCGAGGCCACCGGAACGGTGGTCGCCTGGCTGGCCGAGGACCTAGAAAGGACAGTCGAGTGGCGGGGCCGCACCCTGAACTCCCTGGAGCTGTGTGCCGAACTCGGCCTAGTTGAGGGGTGGCCACCCACTGATGGGTGATACTCCTCCAGCCCCCGACATCCCGCCGACGATTCATCTTCGGAGCCTGCTTCCCAGCTTGACCCCGAAGCTGGCCATCGTCGCCGAGGAGATCCTGGCCGATCCCGCATCGGTGGTCCGGCTCTCGGTGTCCGACCTGGCCCAGCGCACCGGAACTTCCATGTCGACCATCGTGCGGCTGTGCCAAGAGCTCGGGCTGCGCGGCTTCCAAGACCTCAAGCTCCGCCTTGCCGCCGAGGGAACGGCCACGGGGTTCGACGGGCCGGTAGATGTCGACGACCGGGAATCGGTGCTGTCCAAAGTTCTGTCCTCCACCGTGGATGCCATCAGCCACACCCAGCACACGCTGGACACATCCAGCTTCAACCAAGTCGCCGAGCTTGTCTTCAACGCCCGCACAATCATCTTCGTGGGCGCGGGGGCAAGCGCCGCGGTGGCTTTCGACGCCGCCTTCCGGTTCCGGACGCTTGGCCATCGAGCCGAGTTCCACTCCGACTCGCACATGCAGCTCACCGCCGCCCGCTTCCTCCGTCCGGGAGACATCGTGGTGGCCATCAGCCACTCGGGGTCCACCCGAGACACGCTCACCGCGGTGGAGGCAGCATCCAGCGCAGGGGCGCACACTGCGGCCATAACCACGTTCGCCCGCTCACCGCTGGCCCAGTCGGTTGACCACGCCCTGCTGGCAGGGGGAACCGAATCGGAGTTCCGGATTGCGGCAGTGTCCAGCCGAATCGCCCACTTGGCGGTCGTCGATGCGCTCTTTGTGGCTGTGGCCAGCTTGCGACCAGAGCGAGCCCGCGCCGCCCAAGAACTGTGGAGCGACATGATCGACGAACACCGGCTCAGCCCGCCGTGGGCAACGCGGCGTGAGCCGGGCGACTGATTCACTGAGTCAAAAAGAGCGCCCTCAACTCGTCGATTTCGGCTTGGGTCAACGACAGCTGATTCCGGGCGTAGCTGTCGATCCCCCCGAATTCACGGTCGATGATGTTGAGTGACTGCTCGATGAAAGCGGGCTTGGCCAATCCCAGAGCCAGCAGCACGTGGCGCGACTCCTCGGGGTACTCCGCAAGCCGGAGTTGAAAGGTGCTCGACTGATCGGTCAGCCGGTCGTTGGTGAGCATGTAGTCGTCGATGATCTTGCCGCGGTCAACCCCGAGGAGCGACAGGACAACCGCCGCCGCCACGCCGGTTCGGTCTTTGCCGCCCGCGCAGTGGAAGAGAACGGGAGGGCGGTTGATGATCGAGCGGATCAATTCGGCCATCACTGGTCCGCCGCTTTCGGTGACGTGCCGGTAGGAGTCGAGGAGGATCTCGTGGGCGAGATCGGTGGTGAGTTCGCCGCCCACCAGGAGCTCCATCACCTCTGCCGCCGTCTTGTCCCCGGGGGGAAACGGCGTGGACACCACCTCGGCGC
Source organism: Candidatus Poriferisocius sp. (assembly GCF_965204015.1). Taxonomy (GTDB): domain Bacteria; phylum Actinomycetota; class Acidimicrobiia; order Acidimicrobiales; family Bin134; genus Poriferisocius. The sequence goes on from NZ_OZ241965.1 coordinate 2,044,498, forward strand.
CGCGGGGCAGCCGCGACGGTCGGGCTTCGGCTTCCTCGGGGTTGCGGAAGTCCACCACTGTTCTCACCGAGCGCTCCTCGAGCTCGGCCAAGTCCACCACGCTGAGATCGGCGAGGTCGTCAGAGCGGTAGGCAATGCCGTACCGCACCTGCTGGCCGGTTGGCGTGGTTATTCCACCCAGGTCCCGCACATTGAGGGCGCCGTCGAAGCGGAGAGTTCGCCGAAGATGGAGGGCCGTGTCTTCCGCTGCGGCGTCGGTGTTTGCGTGTGCTGGCTGCATGGTCCTCGTGATCGGTGTCTCTAGAGGTCGGATCGACCGATGGCCCGTTCGTCGGTGCCCAGATAGCTGGCAATAACGAGCGGGTCGGCCCGCACCTGGTCGGGGCTGCCTTCAGCGATGACCTGCCCGGCTTCCAAGCAATAGACATGATCGCTCACGCTCATGATCAGCGGCATGTCGTGCTCGATGATCAGCATCGAAGACTGGAGCTCGCGGTTGATGCTCACCAGCAGGGGGCCGAAGGCCTCGGCCTCGCGCTGGGCCACGCCGGCGGTGGGCTCGTCGAGGCACAGCAGGTGGGCATCAAGTGCGAGAAGGCCGCCGATCTCCACGATGCGCCGCGTCCCGGTGGAGAGGTCGCCCACATACGAGTCGCCGTATCGGCCCAAGCCGAGGAAGTCGATGATCTCATCAGCCACTGCTCTCTGCGCCCGGAAGATCCTGGCCGAAGGCGGCAGGCCCGTCGCGGTGGCCAGGATCGGGGTGCGCTCCCGGGCCTCGAGGGCTACTTGCACTGTTTCTCTCACGGTGAGCTCGGGGAACAGCGTCGCCCCCTGAAACGTGCGACCCAATCCGAGCAGGGCCCGGCGGTGGGGGGCGAGGCGGCTGATCTCCGTTCCATTGAGCTGCACCCGGCCGCCAGCCGGCACGAACCCCCCGACGGCGTTCATGAACGTCGACTTGCCCGCGCCGTTGGTGCCGATAAGCCCAACGATGCGGTTGTGGGGAATCAAAAGCGATGCGCCGCTCAAGGCCTGGTTTCCCCCGAACGACACGCTCAGGTTGTGAGTTTCGAGAACCGCCTGCCCAGTGTCGGCGCGAACCCGATGCGATGCCGGCAGCTGAACCGAGCCCCGGGCCCCCTTCGGCGGTGCCGACAGGCCGTATCGGTTCTCCGCCCATCTCAGCGCCGACGACCGCCACGAATAGAGGATCTGCACGAAGCCGCCGGGGAAGTACATCACCACCAGCAAGAGCCCGATACTGGAGGTGAACAGCGCCACCACGCTGCTGTCGTCGAACAGGGACGGAAGTCCCTCGATCCACAAGGCGCCGAGCACCGGTCCGAGTATCGTGCCAAGGCCCCCGATCACCACGATGCCAACCAGCCTGATTGAGTCGTCGACGGTGAAAAACCGCTCGGAAAGCGGGACGCTTTGGACCAGTCCGGCCAGCACTGCCCCGCCGAGGCCGACGATGCCACCAGCCAGTGCGAAGGCCGACAGCTTCATGCGAGTGGAGCTAACGGTATAGGCCGACGCCGCCTCCACGTTGTCTCGTATGGCAATGGTCCCCCGGCCGACGCCGGATCGGCGAAGCCGCGCCAACACGAAGAGGACAACAGTCAGGAGTACCAGGCAGAAGTAGTAATAGTTGCGCTGGCTGGCCAGGTTGATGCCGAACAGTTCGCCCCGCAGGAACGGGACGGTGCGGGCATTGCCGTCGGCGAAGATCGGTCGCCGGAAGATGTAGAGCGAGGCGGCCAAAGCCAGCACCAGGGTGGTGACGGCCAGCATGAGTCCCTGCACCCGAAGTGCGCCCACTCCCACCACCGCGGCCAGCAAAGCAGTAACCAGGGGCGCGATGAACACGGCCGACGCAAACGGTATGGGGTCGGCGTTGAAGTCGATGAACCAGAAGTCCATCTCGAGGCCGCGGGTCAACGCGGCAGCAGTCAGCGCGCCGATTCCGGCAAAGCTCATCTGGGCCAGCGAGACCTGCCCCGACCATCCGGTGATGACGGTGAGCGAACTGGCGCATAACGCAAAGGCCAGAACCGACGCGTAGGACAGGTTCCGGCTCGGCTGGGTGATGATGAGCGGCAGCACAATCAACGCCAGAAGCCCGACTCCGAACCCGATCCGGCTCATGTGGCGGATCCACCAGATTTGGTGAAGGTGGTTGGGTATCGCGGGAATCTTAGGGGTGAACGAGAACGACTCGGTCGACACTCGCTGGTGTCGCTGCATGGCCACTGCGCCCAACACGGCCAAGAGCAGCAGGAAATCGAACAGCCCCGGCTGGTCGAGGAAGTTGAACTGAATGGTGAACTCGATGATGCCGAGGTAGATGCCGGCCGCCATGGCCCGGGGAAATGAGGCCATGCCTGCGATTGCCGCGGCAACCAAGGCCCGGGCCAGCGTCGAGGGGCCGAGCCCGCCGAGACCGGACACGCTGCCGCTCTGGCCCGACAGCAAGACGATGGCAATCGTGGAGATGAGCCCGGCGAGCACCCACACGAATGTTGAGACGACCTTCGGGTTGACCCCCGCCAGCCGGGAGAGGTCGGTGTCCTCGGCCGCGGCGGCCACGTTCTTGCCGAACCATGTGCGGTTGAGAACCACATAGAGGCCGAGTGCGACGAGCGGCACCGCCACGAGGATGGTGAGTTGTGCCCCGGAAATGCGAATCCCCTTGGGCTCTCCGTCGCCGGAGACCAGCGCGAGCACCCCAATGGTCACCGCCAACCCGACCACCCACGTCCTCAGCCACACGCTCCGCCGGGTGGACCGGGCCTCTGGGGGACGAAGCGCCAGCAGACCCCAGCCGACTGCGGCGATCACCGCCGGGGCAGCCAGCACCGTCCAGAGCTGGACCTCGCTCACCCCCAGTGCTTCGAAGGGCCGCCAACTGGCCGAGGTCACCACCGGATAGCGCCGAATTCCCTGTACGTCGAGCTCGGGGTACGTCAGCGGGATCACCTGGCAGAGCTGGGCGACCCCCACCGTGGCCACCAGCAAGATGACCCTGGGCGCTCGGAACAACCGCCGGATGACGGTGAGCTCGACGATTCCTCCGAATATCGCGCCCATCACCAGAACCAAGGCGACGGCCACCCAGAACGGGAATTTGTATTGGAGCACGAGCAGCGGCAACAGCACGCCGCCGATCAGCCCCATGTTCCCGACTGCGAAGTTGATCACCTTGGTCGATCGAAACGTGAGCACGATCCCCATCGCCAACAGCCCGATGACGATGCCCGTAACCGCGCCGTTGAACATCACTTGGGGGTTGATTCGGCTGGCGGCGAGAACGGCCGAGAGCATCGCTAGCCGCCCTCTTCTCCCAGGAACACCGCCCGGGCAATGTCGTCGCGCTCGGCCAACTCGGCGGTTCGCCCTTCGAACTTCACCTCGCCCTTCTCCAAGAACACCGCTCGCTCGGCAATGGACAGCGCCACGTTCAAAGACTGCTCGACGATGATCATGGTCTGGCCCGTCTCCTTCAATGTCTCGACCAACTCGAGAAGCTCAGCCACCACCCCCGGCGCCAGCCCGAGCGACAGCTCGTCGATGAGCAGGATCTCGGGCTGGTGGAGCATCACCCGGGCCAGGGCCAGCATCTGCTGCTGGCCGCCGGACAGGTCGCCGGCCAACTCCTGTTGCCGGTTCTTCAGCATGGGGAACAGCTCGTACACGTAGTCGAGCCTCTGCTCCAGGGCAGCCCGATCCTGGCGGTAGTGGCCGGCGCCCACCAGGATGTTGTCGGCGATCGCCATCGACCGAAACACCCCGCCCCCGCCGGGGAGCATCTGGATGCCCATGGCCACTCGCTGCTCTGGAGTGGCGAAGGTGATGGTGCGGCCGTTGAAGCGGACGATGCCCCTCTCCGGCGTGTTCAATCCGGTGACCACCCTGAGAGCTGTCGACTTGCCCGCTCCGTTGGTTCCCAACAGGGCCAGGGTCTCGCCCTGTTGCACCTCGAAGCTGAGGTCGAACAGCACTTGCACTTGGCCATAGCTGAAGTCGATGTTGTGGAGTTGCAGCGCGGGTATGGTGGCGCCCGGCTCGGCCCGGCGCTGCTGTTCTTCCTCTTCTTCTTTGAGCTCGGACACCACCAGCGACAAGTCCCGCCGCATCCGGCTCGCCCCCCGCATGATGTAGAAGGCGCCGAGGGGCATGGCGATCACCGTGATCGTGATGATCGTGGGCCGCTCCCCGATCTCGTCTTGCAAGAGGGAGGCGAGGAGACCACCGCCCACCGCGCCGATGGCGAACATGAAGAACAAGATGATGGCCATCCCCATGCCGCGGAGGCGATAGGGAAGCACCGTTTGCACGGCGGGTCCGATCATCGAGAACGACGCCCCCAGAAGCGTCCCGTTCACCACCGCCCAAACCACGAACAGATAGACGTTGGGCATGAAGTACTGGATGGGCACCGTTACCGTCAGCGGGAACAGCAGTGAGCCGAGAATGCGCAGAGCCCGGTTGGGATCGCGTTTGAACGTCTGGTCGAACCGCTTGCCGATGAACGGCAGGAACAGCAGCAGGCCAAAGGCGGTCGGAGATATGGCCAACCCCCGCTCAAAGGCGTCCAAGCCGAACTCCTCCTCCAAGAAGAAGCTCTCAATGGAACTGGCCGGAAAGAGCGCGAAGCCCAGCGCTGCCAGCGCGATGGTCATGTACCGGATGGTGTCGATACGCCAGATCCGGGCGAATGCGGCTTCCACGGATATCTCGATGTCGTCGTCGGTATCGAGGCCCTTGCCGAGAACCTCGCGCTTTTCCCATTGGCCCCGCTCGGGTTCGGGCAGGCGCAGGGCATAGAACCCCATAACCGCTATGGGGATGCTGAGAACCAGATAGGCCCAGCGCCATCCCTCATCGCCCCCGGCAACAGTGGCCACCGCGCCTACCAGGATCGGGCTGATCGTTCCGGCGACGCGGGAAATGCTCTTTTCCAAGGCGTACATGCGGCCCCGGATGGCAATCGGGTAGGCATCGGCCAGCAACGTAGGGTGGATGGTGAGGCTGTTGGCCTTGGCCATGCCGGCGCCGAAGCGCAGCCAGAACAGCATGAATGCGCTCACCGCCAGCCCGGTGGCGAAGGAGAAGAACGAGAACACGATGGTGGCGATGGCCACGATGGGGGTTCGCCGCATGCGGTCGGCCAGCCAGCCCATGGGGGCGGCGCCAAGCACCAAGAAGGCAGCCGCCGCCACCGAGATGAAGGTGATAGTGCCGTCGGAGACGTCGAATGTCTCGGCAATGTCGGGGCCCAAAACGCTGAGCGCGGCACTCTCCAGTTCGTCGAAAGCTTCGATGGCGGTCAAGGTGCCAAAGGTGATCATCCCGCCCCGGCGGAGGCCGTCCCGCAGGCCCATCTCCTCAACGCCAACGCCGGGCAGCGCGGCATCCTCATACACCACATCTCGCTTTGCAGCCTGCGCGGCGTACAGCCGAGCTTCTTCGTTGTCAAGGATGGTGGAGCTCAGAAGGGAGGCGGCATCCTGATTCGGGTTGTCTGGGGCATTCCCTTCGACGGCCACGACAGATGGTTAGCACCTAAATCCGCATCGCGAAAGACAGACTTTCGATTTTTGTCTACACTCATCGAAAATATTGCGAAATTCGGGTGGACCACAACGAGGAGTCGCCGTCTTTCGCTACGTTGTGACCACCGCTGTGACTTTGGAGGCTCAAATGTCCAAACGGCTTCTTGGAGTGCTCGTCGCTCTTTCGCTCATATTCACCGCCTGTGGCGGCGACTCAGATTCCGACTCTTCCGACGACACTCCGGCCGCGCCGGCCACTAGCGCGCCCGAACCCGACGACGACGAGTCGGCCCCCGCGCCTGAGCCCGACGACGAGGAACCAGCCCCCGAACCCGAAGCCGACGAGTCGGCCCCCGCGCCTGAGCCCGACGACGAGGAACCAGCCCCCGAACCCGAGCCCGAGGCGACTCCAGTGCCGCTGACCGCCTCATTCCGAGGGGTGACCGAAACAGAGATCCGCATCGGCATGACCTCCCTCGATGCCGAGATGTTCGGATTCGACCAGGGCGACCTGGCCTCCAAGTGGCAGGTGGCTGTGGACGCGGTGAACGCCGCCGGCGGAATCAACGGCCGGATGCTCGTTCCCTACATTGATGTCCTCAACGTCATCGGAACAGTGGAGGCCGACGCCACCTGCGTGAAGTTCGTGGAAGACAAGATGGTCTTCGCCTTCGTCGGTTGGCTTCGCGAGGACAACGAGCTCTGCTACACCGAGCGCAACAACACCATCGCCGTCAACGGCAACGATGTGACACCGGAGGCCATCAACCGCTCCAATGGCCTGCTCTTCGCCACCGAGGCCACCAAGTTGGGAATCCAGCTTAACTTGATCGCCGCCGCCGCGGCCGACGGGCTCATCGATGGCAAGCGCGTCCACTTCAGCATCTTGGCCAGCGAAGACTCTCTCACCGACCCCCTCATCGAATCGCTGGAGGCTCACGGCGCCACCATCACCTCGGTGAGCAGGGTGACCGCGGTTGACGACGTGCAGGCCGCCGAGGCCAACCACGACGTGATCGTCCAGCGGATCGCCGATGAGGATCCTGATTTGGTGTATTCGCTGGAGCCTGCGCTCATGTCTGGGGCCATGATCAGGGCGGGGATCGACATCCCGCAGATCACCAGCGAGTCTGACGAAGACCTCTACCTGAACTTGGGCGTCGATCCCACCGCCATCCAGCTTCACGTGTACGCACCGGAGCAGATTAAGACGTACTGGGACCGGGGGGACGATCCCCTGATCATTGAGTGCGTGGACAATTACAACAACGCTCAGATCACCGACGAGGACGGGAATGTCGAACAGGTCAACGTGACCGAAGATCCCAGCCAGCCCATCAACCTCAGTCTGGTGGTCAGGGCCTGTCAGACGGTCTGGCTGTTCGCCGCCATTGCCACCGCCGCTGGCCCCAACCTCACCAACGAGACATTCCTGGAGGCGGCGGCCAACCTCGGGTCGATCGACCTGCCGGGCATGTCTGCGGCTTCAATGAGCGAGGGCAAGATAGGCGCCGACGACTCCCCGCTGGTCAAAGTGATCTGGGATCCAGAAAAAGAGGAGTTCGTGTCGGCCGGCTGATGGGCATCGACGTCTTCAAACAGCTCGTTCCCGTTGGGGGCACCAAAAACCTGCGCGACCTCGGTGGCCTGCGAACCGCCGAGGGCCGCGTGGTTCGCAGCGGAGTCCTCTTCCGCTCCGACACCCTCCACGAAGCCGATAGCGACGACCTGGCCCGGCTCGGCTTGGCCTGCGTGGTCGATTTCCGCAGCGAGGCGGAGGTGGAGCGCCGTCCCGACCGACTCGATGGCCTCGCCGTGCGCTGGGTGAATCTGCCCATCGACAACCCCCGAAGCTCGACTGCGCTTGTTGGGGGCCGAGAGGAGCAACAGGATCTGTCCGAGTTCAGGGCGGACATCATCCATCACTGGCTCAACCAGGACTTCGACGCCGTGCTCAAGCTGACCGGCGAGTTGGGCCTCGACATCGCCGGCGACCGGGTGAAGCGGTATGTGAGCTTCGCTGTTGACTTCGCTCCGGTGTTCGCGGGGTTCTTCGCCGAGTTGGTGGCGGTTGCCGGACGGCCCCTGCTCTTCCACTGCGAGGGCGGTACCGACCGCACCGGCGCCGCCACCGCGATGCTGCTCGGCGTTCTCGGTGCGGACCGCGAGACGGTGGTGGAGGACTACCTGGCCACCAACACTGTGGTGGCCGACGAACTGGAAGAGCAGCGCCGGCTGGCCCCCGAATCACTTTGGCCGATTATGGGCGCCCACGAATCGCAGATCCACGCGTTTTTGGATCACATCGAGAATGAGCTCGGTGGTATTGATAGCTACGCCCGCTCCCACCTCAAGCTCACCGACGAGACCATCGCCCAGCTCAGATCGACTTATCTCCTCCCGGCATAGCCGTTCAGTGCGTGGCCCGGCGGTGGCGGTGGGCAACTAGTTGAGCGGCGAGCTCGTCAGGGGGTGTCTTGTTGGCTAGGGCCTCCCGCACCAGATCCTGCTGTGACGGGGGCGTGAGGCCGCCAATGGGCACGTCGCGGTCGAGGTTGGTGGGAAAGGCGTAGCCCTCGGCGCTGGCCGCCACCGCGCAGGAGATGACCGCGGGGTCGAGCCCCTCTTCCTGGCGACGCAACAGCACCGGGTAGATGGCGTTAACGATGCGCTCCCGGTCCACGGCCTCGGTGGCCCGACCCATGGCCGAGGAGATCTGCAACAGATTGGCCATCCGCCTCACGTCGGAAGTGCGGTTGTGGCCGCCGGCGTGGAACACCGCCGGACTGAAGAACACCAGGTCGCCCTTGTCGAGCTCGATCTGCACGTGGTGCTCGGCGAAGTACTCGATCAGCTCGGGCCGCCGCCACGCCAGATAGCCGAGCTCGTACTTATGGGAGTGGGGCAACAGCATGGTGGCCCCCGTCTCCGGCGGCATGTGACAGTGGGCCACGCCCCCTTGCAGGGTCAGCAGCGGCGACAGTCGATGCACATGGATGGGGTACCGCTCGGCCACGTCATCGGTCATGAAGCCCACGTGGTAGTCCCGGTGGGGCATCTGCGCCGCGCCGCCGGGGTTGATGGCGTTCACTTGAGCGGTGATCTGGTATCCAGGGCCGAGCCAGGCCAATGAGGCCAAATCGATCATATCGCTTCCGTGGTAGTCCACGAAGGTCTCGGGGTCGGCCACGGCTAGCTTTTCCAGCGCGTTCCACAGTCGGTCGTTGGCGCCGGGCTCGGCGTAGTGGTCGCCTCCGCCGGTGCCGGCCTCGCGCTCGTCGGCGATGATCTGCTCGAACACTTCCGAGGCCCGGTCGACCACCGCAGGGTCAATGGCTCCGGAGATCACGATCACCCCCGGCCCATCGTGAAGCGCCCGAGTCAGCTCGACACGAACGGCCGCGGCATGGTCGAGATCGCTCAGGACACGGCGTAGATCCTCGGCGCGGTAGACCAGCGCCCGGTCGACCACCTCGTCGGCCAACGGATAGTCGTCGAGGGCCATCTCAACCTCCACAATCGAGCGCAGATCGTGCAGGTCGAACCCCTCACGGCTGGTGACCGCAGCGTCCCCTGCGGTCGCTCGGCCACCGTCGAGAGAGGTGCTGGTCATGGCTGTGAAAACCTCATATCCGCTTTCTGGCAACGGTACTCCACGTCTGTTAGCGTCGCCGCGAGAGTCGTCTACCGGCGAGCCCGGAGGGGGAATCCGATGAGTCACATCAAGTGGCGTACTGTCATTTTCGCGTTAATTGCGCTGTTTGCCCTGTTCGCGACATCTTGTAGCACCTCAGAGGATGCCGACGAGCCCCAGGTTGCGGAACCGGAGGCCACCGCCGCCCCCGAACCGGCCGACGAGTCCGAGCCAGCTCCCGAGCCCGAACCGGCCGACGAGCCCGCGGATGAGCCGGCCGACGAACCAGAGCCGGCCGATGAGCCAGCGGACGAACCCGAACCCGCCGACGAGCCCGAACCGGCTCCCGAGCCCGAGCCCGAACCGACGGCCGAACCCACGCCGATACCGGTCCCCGAGGGATCCACAGTGGGCATCACCGACGACACCATCAAGGTCGGCATCTTGCGCAGCGACAGCAAGTCGCTCGAAGAGGCGGGCATCCTCCCCGATACCGGTGATATCCCTCGCAACTACGTGGTCTTTGCCGACCAGGTCAACGACCGAGGAGGCGCAGGAGGGCGCAACATCGAGATCGTGTTCCACCAGTACCCGCCGGGGGCGTCGGCCACCGACCAGCAAGCCGCCTGCATCGCCGCCACCGAGGACGACCAGGTGGCCATCGTCCACTTCGTGGGCGGCGTAACCGCCGAGACCGTGCTGTGCGCCACCGAGGGCCATGAGCGGATCGCCTACATGCTGTCGGGCATCTTGCCCCAGGAGATCTACAACCGATCCAACGGGCGGCTGTTCTCCCAGGCCATGACTACCGAACGTCTGATGGGCGCGTGGCCCACCATGGTCGAAGCCCAAGGCTTGCTTGAAGGACGCACGCTGGGCCTCATGCGGGGCGACATCGGCGAGCACGAGGTGGCCGCTGGTGTGCTGGAGGCCGCCCTGGCCGATGCCGGCTACGAACTCGCCGACCAAGTGGCCCTGCCCTGCCAAGGCACTTCTTGCTCTCAGGTGGACATCGGATTGGAGCGCATGCAGGCGGCCGGAGTGGACACCGTGTTCTCCCTGGTACCCCCCTCGCCGTTCGGGATCGCGGTGTTCTTGGCCGCTCAGTCGGGCCTGGACCTTCAGTGGCTGGTCAGCGATATTGAGAACCTGGTGTTCGACTCAGTAGCCCAGGCGGTGTATGGCCGAGGTCCCGATCCCACCCTCTTCTACGGCTTGTACGGCTTGACCTACGGCCTCGACCGGCTGAGCCCCGACGAGCACACCATCGAATGCAATGCTGTGTTCACCGAGGAAACCGGCATTTCCTACGACATCGTCGAGAACAAGGACGCCTGGAGCGCCGTGGGCAGCACCTGCCTGTTCATTAAGAACCTGGAAGCGGCGGCCAACTGGTCTCAGGACACTTACGGCACTGTGAACCAGACCACACTCATCCAGGGCTTCGAGACGCTCACCGACTACAGGCTCGGCGACGTCACCGGCTCTTGGAGCGCCACCAAGCACGACGCTCCCGACGGGGTAACGCTCAAGGAGTACAGCGGCGACTGCGCTTGCTGGGTCGAGATCGACGGCGCCCGGATGATGCTCGACCAGTAGCCGAGCTTCATCGGACTGACGGTGCCTGGAGCCATCTGAAGGGATGACCGAATCCCCACGGTCGGAGACCCCGGCGGACCTGGTCGCCAGGGTCTTCGACGAAGAGGAGCGCCGCCAACAAGAGATCGCCGCCGCGGAGGCCGCTCAGCGCAGCCCAGAGGGCAGCTTCGACGCTGAACAGCTCACCTTGCGCCAAGGCCTGCGCCGGGGAGGAAAGGGGCTGATCGGGTTCATTGGCCTGCTCGGTTTCGTGGAGACGCTGGAGACGTCGGCGTTCGCGGTGATCGCCCCCGACATCCAGAAATCGCTCGGCGTGTCCGACGGGACTATCGGCGCCATCGGGGGCGCCTTCGGCATTTTGTTCCTGCTGGGCTCCATTCCCCTGAGCTCGTTGGCCGACCGAATGCCCCGCAAGCTGGTGGTGGGCGCAGCGATGTCGCTGTGGTCGGTGGTGGTGATGGTGACCAGCGCCATCTCCAATGCGTTCTTGCTGTTCATCGCCCGGATGGGCGCCGGGCTGGGGCAGTCGTACTACATTCCGGTAGCCGGGCCCATGCTGATGGACGGCTACCCGATTGGGGCCCGGGCCAAAGTCTTCGCTCTTAACGGCTGGTTCCAAATGGCTGGCCAAGCTCTGGGCCCGCTGGTGGCTGGCCTGGTCGTGTTGATCGCCACTGGCGACGAGGGCTGGCGATGGGTGTTCCTCACCATGGGAATCATGGGCATTCCCTTGGCCATCAGCGCCTTCTTTGTGCGCGAGCCCCGACGGGGCAGCCACGAGATGCAGGCCGTGCTCGGAGCGGAACTGGAGGAGTCCGAAGACGAACTGCCCATCTCGCTGTCGGTGGCATTCGAACGGCTCAAGAAGATCAAGTCGTTCTACTACTACCTCACCGGCATGGCGGCCATCGGCTTCGCCATATTCACCACCATCATCTTCATCAACCTCCATCTGGAGGACCACTTCGAGCTGAGCGCGTTCGAGCGGGGCATATTCGGGTCGCTGACCGTGCTGCCCGGTTTCGTGGGCGCCGCGGTGTCGGGCAAGCGGGCTGACGCCCTGTTCAAGGAGCACCCCTCCCGGGCCATGGTCTTCATCGGCGTTCTCGTCGTCACCTTCGGCGCTATCCAGGTGGTGGGGATATGGATGCCCACCGTCTTGTTGCTCGGGATATTCCTGGGCGTCTCCAATGCCTTTGCCCGGGCCGCCTTCGCCATCTTGCCCGGTGTGATCGCCTCGGTCATCCCCTACCGGCTCAGGTCACGGGGCACCGCGCTGGTGGGCATCTACATGTTCTTGTTCGGGGCGTTTCTGGGCGCGGTGATCACCGGCATGCTGAGCGACGTCCACGGCGAGCAGACCGCGCTCACCGTTGTGATCTTGCCCGCCACCCTGGTGGGGGGATCGCTCATGGCTTATGGCTCCCGGTTCATCGAGGGCGACATCGCATTGGTCATCGAGGAATTGCAGGAAGAGCAAGACGAGGCCGAGCGCCTGAAGGCGGCCGAAGCGGCCGACATTCCCGTGCTCCAAGTGCGCAATCTGGACTTTTCCTACGGCAAGGTGCAGGTGCTGTTCGACATCGGCTTCGAAGTGCGCCAGGGGGAGTCGCTGGCCCTGCTGGGTACCAACGGGGCGGGCAAGTCGACAGTGCTGAGAGTGGTGAGCGGACTGGGGGTGCCCCAGCGAGGCGTGGTCCGGCTCCACGGTCGCACCATCACCTACGCCGACCCGGGGATGCGGGCCAAGATCGGGATCGTGCAGTTGGCCGGGGGCAAGGCCATTTTCCCCGGCTTGTCGGTGGAGGAGAACCTGCGCATGGCCGGGTTCCGCTACGGCCACGCCGAGCTCGAACCGCGCTTGGAGCGGGCCTACGACCTGTTCCCGGTTGTGGCCGAGCGCCGGTCTGCCGTGGCCGGCGATTTCTCCGGCGGGCAGCAGCAGATGCTGTCGCTGGCCATGGCGCTCATGCACGACCCGGAGATCTTGATGATCGACGAGCTGTCGCTCGGCTTGGCCCCGGTCACCGTGCAGTCGCTGTTGGAAGTGGTGGAGCGGCTCCGAGAAGACGGGCAGACCATGATCATCGTGGAGCAGTCGCTGAACGTGGCCCTGGCGGTGGCCGATCGGGCCATCTTCTTGGAGAAGGGCCAGATCAGATTTGAGGGGCCGGCCCAAGAACTGGCCGAGCGCGACGACCTAGCCCGAGCGGTCTTCTTGGGACAGTCGGGATCGGGCGGCTGAGCGTGCTGGCAACCATCCACACTGTGCTCGGCACCGTCGACGCGGTGCTGGCCTTCACTTTCAACCGCCAGATCGTGTTCAACGGGCTGGTCACCGGCATCACCTATGGGGTGATGGCCGTTGGCCTGGTGCTGATCTTTCGAATCTCGCGGGTGATCAACATTGCCCACGCCGAAGTGGGCGCGTTCGGCGGGGCGCTGCTGGGGTTGTTGGTGGCCAAGTACGGCGTGCCCTACCCCATAGCGCTCATCGCCGGGCTGGCCGCGGGGGCCGCATTCGGCGGGATCATCGAGCTCACCGTGGTGCGCCGCCTGGCCAATGCCCCCAAGGTGATCTTGTTCGTGGCCACCATGGGCGCCGCTCAAGTGGTGTTCCTGGCCGGGTTCTGGCTGCCCAACTACACCGCCATCGCCAGCTTTCCCACCCCGTTCGACGGCCGCTGGGAGTTGTTCGACATCAGGATTCGCAGCGCGCAGCTCCTGGTGCTGATCGTGGTGCCGGTGCTCGTGGCCGTGCTGGCCTTGTTCTTGGAGCGCACCAAGTACGGCACGGCCATACGGGCCTCGGCCGAGAACCCCGACGCCGCCCGGCTGTCGGCCATCAGCACCAAGGCCATGTCCACCGCGGTGTGGACCATTGCCGGGCTGCTGTCGGCCATCACCGCGGTGCTGGTCGCCCCGCTCAAAGGCCAGGGCACCGTGATCGAGGCAGCCACACTGGGGCCGGGGCTGTTGCTGCGGGCCCTTGCCGCGGCGCTGATCGCCCGAATGCACTCGCTGCCCATGGCACTGTTGGCCGGCACAGTGATCGGCGGGGTCGAGGCTACGTTGCTGTTCAACTACTTCGAAGAGCCGGGACTGATCGACGCGGGGCTGTTTGCGGCCATGCTGATCTCGGTGCTGTCGTACTACCGGCGACAGCGAGGCGGCGAAGGCGCCCAGTCGATGTCGTTCGCTCCTCGGGTGCGACCGGTGCCCCGCCAACTCCAGCAGCTCTGGTGGGTGCGCTATCTGCCCCAGATCACCGTCACCGTTGCGCTGGCGGTGGCCATCGTGCTCCCGCTGATCGTGACCCGTCCATCGCGCCACTTCCTCTACTCCCTCATGTTGTTGTTGGCCATCGTGGGCATGTCGCTCACCCTGCTCACCGGTTGGGCCGGTCAGCTCTCGCTGGGCCAGTTCGCCTTCGCCGGACTCGGGGCCATGCTCACCACCGCCATGGTGCGGGGCGTGAACTTCTCCATCGGCGACCGCGAGTTCGAACTGCCGGTGATCCCGTTTGAGGGGGCGGTGTTCTTGGCCGCTTTCGCCTGCCTAGTAACCGCGGTGGTGGTGGGATTGCCCGCGTTGCGCGTCCGCGGTCTGTTTCTGGCCGTCATAACGCTGGCCTTTGCCGTCATGGCTCAAAACTGGCTGTTGGAGCGGGACGTGCTCACCGGAGGCGACTTGGTGGTGCGCCTGCCCCGGGCCCGGTGGGGCGACACCTTCGACCTCAAATCACAGCGCACCTACTACTACGTGTGTCTGGGGGCGCTGTGTCTATGCGCCATCTTGGTGAGCCGCATCCGCCGCAGCGGCGTGGGCCGGTCGCTCATCGCGGTGCGCGACAACGAGCAGAGCGCGGCGGCGTTCACCGTGTCACCCACCCGGATGAAGCTGGTGGCGTTCGCCATCTCCGGGGCACTGGCCGGGCTGGCCGGCGGGCTCATCGCCGGGCTGCGGGTGCAGTTCGGGCCCACCGCGTTCTCCCCCGACGAATCGCTGCGGGTGGTGGCCATCGCCGTCATCGGCGGCCTGTCGTCGATTTGGGGAGTGATCCTGGGCGCGCTGTGGGTGGTGGGCATCCCCTCGTTCTTCGCGGAGTCCGAACAGGTGCGCTTGCTCACTTCGGGCGCCGGCGTCCTGATCCTGCTCATGTACCTGCCCGGCGGGCTGATCCAGGTGGCCTATTCGCTGCGCGACGCCATTTTTGCCGCCGCGGCCAAACGGATCCCCGATACCGCGGTGGAGCGGGAACCCGCCCCCATCCCCGCTCGAGCCGTGTCGGCCGCGGTGGCCGATCGAAAGACCCCAGCCGGGGTGCCCGCCCTGGCCACAACCGGGGTGTCGGTGCAATTCGGCGGAGTTCACGCGGTGGAAAATGTCGATATCAACGTGCAGCCCGGCGAGGTGGTCGGACTCATCGGCACCAACGGCGCGGGCAAGACCACCCTGATGAACGCGGTGGGCGGGTTCGTGCCGTCAGTCGGCCAAGTGGAGATATTCGGCACTAACGTGACCCGCTTCTCCCCCAGCCGCCGGGCCGGACTGGGACTGGGCCGTACCTTCCAGCAGGCCGAACTGTTCCCCGACCTCTCCGTACGGGAGACCATCCAAGTGGCCCTGGAGGCTCGGGGCCGCTCGCAGGTCATCCCCACGCTCTTGGGCCTGCCCAGCGCCCGGCGCCGGGAGCGCACCCGGCAGGCCGAGGGCGACGAGCTCATCAGCTTCTTCGGGCTGGGCCGCTACGCCAGTTCGTTCATCAGCGAGCTGTCCACCGGCACCCGACGCATCGTGGAGCTGTCGTGCCTCATCGCGCTGGAGGCCCGGGTGCTTTGCCTCGACGAGCCCACCGCCGGGGTGGCCCAAAGGGAGACCGAGGCCTTCGCCCCGCTGGTGCTGCGCATCCGCGAGGAGTTGGGCGCGTCGCTCTTGGTGATCGAGCACGACATGCCGTTCATCATGGGCATCAGCGATCGGGTGTACTGCCTGGAAGCCGGGGCCATCATCGCCGAGGGCACCCCCGACGAGGTGCGCAACGACCCGCTGGTGATTGCCAGCTACCTGGGCACCGACGAGCGGGCCATCGCCCGCAGCGGCGCGGCCGCCCAACGTGCGAACATCGATTCCGGGAAGGACGAACTCCATGACTGACCTGGACAGCCGCAATTTCTTCACTGACGCCGAACTGGTGGCCGACCCCTATGAGTACTTCGACCACCTGCGGTCCCAGTGCCCGGTGCATCCCGAGCCCCATCACGACGTGATGATGATCACCGGCTATGACGAGGCCATCGAGATCTACAACGACAACGACGGTTTCTCGGCTTGCAACACGGTATCGGGACCATTCCCCGGGTTTCCGGTGCCGCTAGAGGGCGACGACATCACCGGCCTCATCGCCGAGCACCGCGACAAGCTGCCCATGTCCGATCAGCTCCCCACCATGGACCCGCCGGCCCACACCGCCCACCGGTCGCTGCTCATGCGGCTCATCACGCCTAAACGCCTGAGCGAGAACGAGGCGTTCATGTGGCGACTGGCCGACCGCCAACTCGACACCTTCACGGAGCTAGGCAAGTGCGAGTTCATTCGCGACTTTGCCCAGCCATTCGCCCTGTTGGTGGTGGCCGACCTGCTCGGGGTGCCCGACGATGACCGGGACAACTTCACCCAGCAGCTCTTGCACCGCCCCGACAACCACGGCATCGGCTCGACCGACGAGCATGCCATGACCCACAACCCCCTTGAATTCCTCTACAGCCAGTTCAGCAACTACATCGAGGACCGCCGGGCCAACCCCCGCGACGACGTGCTCACTGGGCTGGCCAGCGCCACCTTCCCCGACGGCTCTACCCCCGAGGTGATCGACGCGGTGCGAATCGCCGCCAACCTGTTCGCGGCCGGCACCGAGACCACCGTGCGTCTGCTCAGCACCATGCTGTTCTTTTTGGCCGAGGATCCCGAGCTTCAAGACCGACTCCGCAACGACCGTTCGCTGATCGGAAACTTTGTGGAAGAGGCACTGCGCATCGAGAGCCCGATCAAAGGAGACTTCCGTCTCACGCAACGGCCGGTAACCGTCGGCGGGGTCGATCTGGCCGCCGGCACCACAGTCATGCTGCTCAACGGGGCGGCCAACCGCGACCCCGCCCAGTTCCCCAACCCACACACCCTCGACATAGAGCGGGACAACGCCCGCTCGCACCTGGCCTTCGGCCGGGGCATCCACACCTGCCCCGGTGCTCCCCTGGCCCGGGCCGAGGCCCGGGTGAGCCTCAACCGCATCCTCGACCGCATGGCCGATATCCGAGTCTCAGAGGATGTCCACGGCCCAACCGGCGAGCGGCGCTTCATCTACGTGCCCACCCACATCCTGCGGGGACTGGCCTTCCTCGGCCTCGAATTCACCCCGATTGACACCGACTAGCGATGAAGGTCTCGGTGGACGACGACCTGTGCGGCGGCCACGGCGTGTGCACCGTGCTCTGTCCCGAGGTGTTCGTGCTTGAGGACGCGGGCTACGCCCGGGCCGTTGTCGAGAAAGTGCCCGCCAAACACGAGGCCGCGGTGCAAGAGGCACAAGTGCGCTGCCCAACCAGGGCCATCAGCGTCACTTGAGAAGCGTGGCGCGCTTGGAGGGACTCGAACCCCCGGCCTTCTGATCCGTAGTCAGACGCTCTAATCCAACTGAGCTACAAGCGCGGGCAGCAGCCAGTGTACCCGGCCCTCAGTGGGTGTTTGCTAGTGGTTTGACGCTTGGCGGATGGAGCGTGTCAGCATGATTCCTCCAACCAGAGCCACAATCGGGGCAGAGCCGAAGTAATCGTGCCCCAACACCATCTTGGCCAAGACATTCGAGCCGGCAATCACCACGATGCCGATGCCTGCGGTCTGGCAGATCATCAGAAGCACCTGGCGCCTGCCTTCCATCACCATGCGAGGAACCGTGAGAAGGTCGACAAGGAGCACCAAAGCGATCCCGCCCAGAATGAGGACAGGAATGCCGAATTTCAACTCGGTATCCACGCCGCTGAAAGGGGCGATGTCGTAGTTGCTTCTCGTCCAATCAAGCCAGAATGAGGCCACTACTGCGAGCACGGCACCCAGTGCTCCCGCCATGGGATGGACATCCAGAGTTGGCGCTTCTTCCTGCTCATAGGCGGATACCAAGGACCCCAGCACGGCCACCGAACAGCCAGCCAAGCCGAGCCATGCGCCAAAGCCGAGCGATGGTGCGTCGGCCCCGACTATCAAGATGAAGATCAAATTGATGGCAAAGGCGCCCAGCGACATCCCCAGAGTGGCAGCAGCCGACTTGGCCCGCACCAGTAGCGCCAATCCCACCAAAAAGACGGTGAGGCCTACGCCGAACGTTGAAGTGCCGATGCCGCTGACGTTGGGGAAGCTGTCTGGGCCCGACTCGATCCAGCTGAACAGCGTGGCCAAGACCATGGCCGCCCCGCCGATGCCGACCAGCATCCGTCCCGCTGAAGGGATCTCGATCGGCCCCAACATCCCATTGCCATCCCCATCGTCACCACCCTCATCGGCAGCCGCATGAGCACTGTCGGCAATCGGTTGTTCGGGCTCCTCGGCTGCGGTGTCCTCCAACATCGGTTGGTCGGCTTCGGTGGTAGAAGCGTCGTCGCTCATGGCTCTCCCCTTCCCGGCTGACAACACCCCCACACTACTCCCGCCAGTCCTGCGGCGGATTTGGGGACGCCCATCCCAAGGGCCGTCCAGACCGGCTATTGGAGAGCGTACAGCTGGTCGAAGGGGACTACTCGGGTTGCGGCTTGGGGGAGGGGGGCGGTGGAGCGGAACCAGCGGAGGCTCAGCGATCCGGTGGGATGGCCGGCGGTGTCTAGCCAGTTGGGCAGGCCGGGGTCTTCGTGGGCCACCACCAGCCGCACGGTGCCGTCGTCGCTGCGTACCGCGGTGTCGCCATTGATGACCGCGGTTCGGGTTCGCCAGTCCACCGTCTCACCCCAGTGGGTGAGCAGCACCCATCCCCAATAGTCGGCCCCGCCCGACGGGTCGAAATCCACAACCAGCGCCTCGTCGGGGCCGAGTTCCCAGTCGCCGAAGAGGTAACGCACGTTGTCAGGGGTGAGCAAGTCGCCATCGTCGGGCATCGGTTGAATGGTGTTGACGAGCTCTTCGATCGGCGGCGGCTTCCTCTGGTGCACCCACCAGCCGAACGAACCGGTGGTAAAGAGCACGGCCTGCTCCAGTGCCCGGCGCAGCTGATCAAGAGTGAGCGCGGGGGCAGGCCCTGCCGACGGGATGGCCTCGATGGAGGGCCGGGGATGGGCCAACCTCACGTCCCGATCGGTGAAATAGGTGCGAAGGATGACGGAGCTGGCGTCGGGCTCTAGGCGCAGCTGATTGGGATTGTCGGGTTGGGGGTCGGGCGTGAGCAGCAGCTCATAGGTGCCGTCGGGGTCCACCCGCAGCGTGGTGTCCTCCACCGCGTCGACCAGCCGGCGGCCGCCGTCGCTCCGGTAGTCCCCGGCGTACACCCCTACCTCTATCGCCACCGCCCCAGCCATCGTGGCGTTGATCCGGTACGACCGGTCGCCCCGGATAACGGCGGAGAAATAGGTCTGGTCGGGGTTGTCTCCCATGTATTTTCGGATGGTGGTCTGGTACTCCACGAAGTCTGGTCGCTCCGGATCGGCCCGCTCCACGAAATTCTCCAGCGCAAAGGTCGCGTAGCGGCTCAGAGCGCGGATTCCCTCAGCCCGCGCATCGGGATCATCCGGCGTCCCCGCGGCCAGCACGAACTCCCCGGCATCGGCCATGGCCTGGCAGTACGCCCGCCAGACCTCTACTGAAGGATCCACGGGTCCAAGTGCGTCACCCATGATCGGATACTACTTCCGCAGGGAGCCAGTCATCTGAGAAGCTTGACTCATCGAAGATCGACTGACCGAGCGGGACTTCGACGTCGTCATCATCGGCGCCGGTGCCGCGGGGCTGTACGCCCTTCACCGGGTGCGCGGGCTCGGTTTGTTGGCCAAAGTCTTCGAGAAGGGGGACGGGGTCGGCGGCACCTGGTATTGGAACCGCTATCCCGGCGCCCGGTGCGACGTGGAGAGCTGGGACTACTGCTACACGTTCTCTGAGGAGCTTGAGCAGGAGTGGGAGTGGACCGAGCGGTTTCCCGCCCAGCCAGAGCTCGAGCGCTACTTCAACTACGTCGCCGACCGCTTCGACCTGCGCCGAGACATCGAGTTCAACACGCGGATAAACCAAGCCCGCTACGACGACGAGCAGAACCGCTGGCTGATCAGCACGTCGAGCGGCGAGACGGTCTCGACCCGGTTCCTCATATCGGCCGCGGGGTGTCTATCGGAGGTGAACACGCCGCACTTCGAGGGGGTCGACACGTTTGCCGGCCAGCAGATCCACACCGCTCGCTGGCCAAAGGGCGGTCTCGACGTAACCGGCATGAGGGTGGGTGTGATCGGCACCGGGTCTACCGGCACACAGGTGATACCCCAGCTGGCGAAACAGGCCGACCAACTCTTCGTCTTCCAGCGCACCGCGCAGTTCGCCATACCGGCCCGCAACCGACCGCTCGACGACGACACTCTTGAGGAGCTGAAGCACAACTACCACGAGAGGTGGGAGCTCAAGCGGTCGAGCTCAACCGGCATGGGGCGGCGTCCCACCGAGGCGTCATCGGCCCTCGAAGTGGACGAGGCCACCCGCAACAGGGCCTTTGAGGATTCGTGGGCGCGCGGCGGGCCGGGCTTCGCGCGAGCCTTCTCGGACGTGATGACCAACCCCGAGTCGAACCAGATCGCGTCTGAGTTCGTGCGGGAGAAGATCCGCGAGAAGGTCGACGACCCCGACGTGGCCGACACACTCGTGGGCATCGACCATCCCCTCGGCGCCCGGCGCCTGATCGTGGAGATCGACTACTTCGAGACCTACAACCGGCCCAACGTGACCCTGGTCGACGCGGCGGCCGACCCCATCACCGAGATCACCCCCCAGGGCCTGCGGACCACCGAAGGCTCCTACGACCTCGACCTGATCGTGTACGCCACCGGATTCGACGGCATGACCGGCGCCCTATTGGCCATGGACATCCAGGGAGTCGGCGGCCTGGCCCTTCGCGACAAATGGGCCGACGGGGCCGGCGCCTATCTCGGCCTGGTGGCATCGGGATTCCCCAACCTGTTCATGATCACCGGCCCTGGCAGCCCCGCGGTGTACAGCAACGTGATCTTCTCCATCGAACAACACGTGGAATGGATCGCCGACTGCCTCGCCCACATGCTCGAAAACGGTCTCGACCGCATCGACTCCGACCCCGAGGCCGAAGCGGAATGGACCCGGGGCGTCCACGACATCGCCCACGCCAGCATCATCGGCAAGACCGACTCCTGGTGGACCGGATCCAATATCGAGGGCAAACCCAAAGGCGTCACCTTCTACCTAGGCGGCACCAACATCTACCGCGAAATCTGCGACGAAATAGCCTCCAACGGCTACGAGGGCTTCGTCTTCCAGCCGGCCGGCAAACCAGAGAGCGTCTGAATCGCGGGTTCTCAGCCTCAGGGCTGGTACGGCAGAGAGGAGTGATGGAGCACGATGCGCAGCACGCCGTCGGCATCCCTCTTGTAGCCGAAGCTCTTGTCGACCTTGGTGATGAGACCGTCTTTGTCGGTCATCGTTACCCACCCCATCCACATGGCTACATGGCCGTCGGCGAAGCTTGCCGCTGTTTCTGACTTGACGTCTCGCCATCCCTTAAGCCCGAACCCGCTGTCGAGAGGAAACTCCGGGTCTTGGCCGACAAAGTAGGCCAGCGCTCCCCGTTTGGTAGGCCGGAACGTCTGCTCGCCGCTGGCCATGGTCGGCTTGAACAGCACCGGCCCCATGTCGTACCCGTAAACCTCATCTAGGACGCGAGAGGCAACTGCACGGGCACCCTCGATCCCGTCGGCTTCATAGGCCTGAGCGATCGAGACCAGACCGACCCCCCAAGCACTTCGGGCCGCCGTCAACTCGGATTCAGCGATAGGCACGGTACGCGTCTTTGCTCATCGTCGGTCGCGTCCATGCTGACGAGGCTACCCAACCCACGTAGTCCCCGGAGGCTGCATAGACGGACGACCGGCCCCACCGCTCGAAAACCAGTACATTGCGGTTTCCACCAGCAGATTCCACTCGTGCACCATCAGAATAGACAGCACCATCGAATGCTGGGACTGGACCGAGACCCTGCCCACGGGCATCTCCTGGATCACTTCTGCCTGAGCCGTTTGCCCAGGCCATGGGAGTCCCGCCGTTGACCGCTGGAGAGCGGGTTCAGGAGTCCGGGAGTTGGGTGAAGGGGACTACTTGGGTCTTCGCCGTGGGAAGTGGGGCGGAGGAGCGGAACCAGCGGAGGCTTAGCGATCCTGCGGGGTGGCCAGCGGTGTCCAGCCAGTTGGGCAGGCCGGGGTCTTCGTGGGCCACCACCAACCGCACGGTGCCGTCGTCGCGACGCACCGCAGTCTCTCCGTTGATGACCGCGGTGCGGGTGCGCCAGTCCACCGTCTCGCCCCAGTGGTTCAACAGGACCCACGCCCAGTAGTCGGCCCCGCCCGACGGGTCGAAGTCCACCATCAGCGCCTCGTCGGGCGCCAAGCGCCACTCGCCGGACAGGTAGCGCACATTCTGCGGAGTGTGCATGTCGCCCTCGTCCACCAGGGGCGGGAAGGTATTGATGGGCGTACCGCTCAGCTTCTCCAGCTTGTGATTGACCCACCAGCCGAACGATCCGGCGGTGTGCAGGGCAGCCAGATCCAACCCCCGCTTTAGCTGATCGGGGGTGAGCATGGGGGTTCTTCTGGCCGCTGGAATAGCCTCGATGGTGGGGCGGGGATGGGCCAGGCGAACCGACAAGTCGGTGAAGTAGGTGCGGATCAGCACCGAGCTGGAGTCGGGATCGAGGCAGAGCTGGTTGGGGTTGTCGGGTTCGGGATCGGGGGTGAGCAGCAGTTCGTAGCCGCCGTCGGAATCCACCCGCAGCGTGGTGTCCTCCACCGCGTCCACCAGCCGGCGACCGCCGTCGCCGCCGAAGTTGCCGGCGTACACCCCGATCTCCACCGCCACCGCGCCGGCCATGGTGGCGTTGATCCGATACGACCGGTCGCCCCGCACGGCAGCCGAAAAGTAGGTCTGGTCGGGATTGTCGCCCATGAACTTGCGGATGGTGGTCTGCACGTCCACGAACTCGGGCCTAGCCGGGTCGGCTCGCTCCAGGCACTGCTCCAATCCGAAGGCCATGTACCGGCTCAGCGCCCGAATCCCCTCCGCCCTCACCTCGGGATCATCGGGCGCCCCAGGTGCGAACACCATCTCCCCAGCAGCCGCCATCGACTGGCAATACGCCCGCCAAGCCGCAACCGAAAGGTCTTGTTCAGTCATCTTGTCTCCTCACAATGACAAGCCAGATCTTGGCAGGAGGTGTGGTGAACATCAGCCGGCCGGCGTTCGCGCCTAGAGGGCTCGGTGGAAGCGTCGGGATCCGCCTTTCACCAAGGGTAAGGCGTCTTTGACGTATGCGCTCCAAGCGGGGTCAGAAATGGTCTTGGCCCGCAGGTCGCTGTAGGCGGCCAGGGAGTCGATCTGCCAGGTGGAGTGGACCTCGGCCTGGAGGTAGCCCTGGTCGAGGGTGCGCCAGCGCTCCAGGAGGGTGGTGCCGTTGTCGGCCATGAACGGGTCATAGCAGCGTTCGAGCAAATCGACGTAGGCGTCGGCATCGGCGGTGTGGGCGGTGATGGTGTACAGCACGGGAGTGGTGTCCGGTGGCGGGGCGGAAGGGGACTGGTGCTCAACGGGTGACAACTCGAACGGGCAGGTGAATATCTTCAGCGAGCCCACGTCGATGCCCAGGCTGGCAAAGCCCTCGATGCTCGAACAGGCCGTGCCTTCGGGCGTGTCGAGGTAGCGCTTGAGCTGGGCCATGTCGGTGAAGGCCTGCTCCCAGACGTGGGTCCAGGCCCGTCCCTTGGCCGACACCCACCCCACGTCGTCGGCGCCGAACACCGACGCCGCCATTTCCGGGGGCTGCGCGGCGAGGGCCTCGATCGCCGACGCGTCGGCCTCAGTGCTCGCGTTCAACAGCAGCACCCGGCGGATCCCGCCTCGTACCTTCTGGGTGGCGTCGGGCGTCGTGTAGCGCGTGGCGTAGGTGTTGTCGGTGATGCACTCGGGGCTGTCGGGCATGACGTAGTTGTCGATGGCCCCGATGTGGTACGGGTGCACCATGTAGGGCCCGGAGTAGCTCGCCTCGTCGACAAAAGTGTTCTCCCACAGCACCGTGCGCGAGTCGAAATCAACGCCGGCCGAGGAGTCCAACAACCCCGGAATGAACCGATCAGCAGCGCCCAGCACGCCGATCATCTCCTGCACTGTCGCGTCGGGAACCCCGGGATTCACAGGAAGGATGTAAAACCGCCGGATCATGCTCGCCATGGTCCTCGAACGTACTTCATCGCGAGCCGATCTCTACGCGCCGGCGGCTAGCATTTCCGCTGATTGGGCCGACGGGCCGTGAGGGGGAAGTGATGCGTCGAAGGAATTGGCTGGCCCTCGTGGTTGTGGTGGTTTTGCTGGCTGCGGCGTGTGGGGGGGATTCGGACGGGCCTTCTTCGGAGCCGGCTGGCGCAGGCGAGCCCACTGCGGCATCTGAGCCCACCACCGCCGCCCCCGATCGCGACAGTGCCGACGAAGAGGACGCGGGCGATTCGGCCGCCACCGACGGTGGCTCCGAGGAGAGCGACACCTCACAGAGCGATGGCTCCGGGGAGGCCAGCGATTCTGCTGGCGGAGGTTCTGAGGAGGACGACACCGCACAAGGCGGAGAAGATGACGAAGTTGTCGTCGAGCTGACGGCCACCGCTCGGGGGGTGACGGCCGACACGATCACCCTCGGCGTTGCCATCACCGACGTGACCGTTTTTGCCGAGGTGGGCGACATTTTGGCCCGGTACCAGCCGCTCGTCGACGCCACCAACGCTGCCGGCGGGATCAACGGGCGTCAGGTGGAGATCATTACCGAGCAGTGGGACATCCTCGACGAAACGGCGTACGAAGCGGCGTGCGTGGTTCTCAACGAGGACCACGAAGTGTTCTTGGTGCTCGGATTCCTCATCAGTGGCTGGGGCAATCTTCTCTGCTACGTCGATATCTACGAGACCATCGTGATCAACACCGCCGACTTGGCGCTGGAGGATGTTGACGCCAGCCAGGGGCGCTTGATGACCACCCGCCCGTCCCAGTTCGGCTCACTGCTCGCCGGGTTGGAGCTGTTGAGGCCCGAATTCGACGGCGCCAAGGTGATCATCTACGGCGGCTCCACCGACGGGCGGCATGAGGTGGCCGCAGATCTGCTTCGGGGCTTCGGCGCCGAGGTCCTCGAGATCACCCAACAGCAGATCGGCGGAGAGGACCTGATCGCGGCGGAAGCCGAGATCGACATCAGCGTCGAGCGGTGGCGAACGCTCGGTCCCGACTGGATCGTCAACGTCGATGGCGCCGTGGCCGGTTCCTTGAACGGTCTTGAGCGGGCAGGGCTGACCGACTGGAACATCGTGACTCCGGCCAACGATGTGGCTACCAATATTGCTCTCGGGGCCGATCTGAGCCTGTTTCCCAATCTGATCGCCACCGGCGAGCCGGGAGTGGACGAACTGATCGCTGAAGGCCTGTACGGCATTCCCGAGTGCTTCGAGATAATCAACGAGGCCACCGGGCAGGGCTTGGGGACGTCCACCGAGGGCGAAGACGCCGAATCCGGGACGGCGATGGAGGTCTGTGCGGCGTGGGACATCTTCGTGGCTCTGGCGACAGCCGCAGGGCCTGAGCTCACCCCGGAGAGCTTTCTCCAGGCCGGATACGATCTCGGAACCTTCCCCATGACGGGGTCGCCCAGCGGGTCCCTGGCACCCGACAAGCCGTGGGTGTCCAACGCTCAGCCGGCGCTCTTCGTCTACGACGCGGAGTTGGATGCATTCGTTTCTCGCTGACAACAAAGAGTTGTCTGCGGTCACGCGACATCACATTGGCGGAAGGTATGGGATTCGAACCCATGGTGACCCGGAGGCCACAACGGCTTTCGAGGCCGCCCCATTCGTCCGCTCTGGCAACCTTCCGCCCTTCAGGATAGTGAGCGGTGTCGGCGCCCTCCCAGCCCATAACCTGACCTTGTGATCGATGACGGCGCGCTCATGGAGCTGGCCATGGCCGAGGCCCGGCGGGCGGCTGAGCTCGGCGAGGTGCCCATCGGCGCGGCGGTGGCCATCGACGGGGAAGTGCTGGCCGCCCGCCACAACGAGCGGTTGAGCACCAACGACCCCACCGCTCACGCCGAGATCCTGGCCCTGCGGGACGCAGCCGCCGCCCAGGGCTCGTCCCGGCTCGACGGGGCAGTGCTGGCGACCACGCTGGAGCCGTGCCCGATGTGCGCGGGAGCAGCGATCATGGCTCGGGTGGGCAGGGTGGTGTTCGCCGCCGAAGACCCCAAGGCTGGGGCGTGCGGCACCCTTTACAACCTGGGCGCCGACCCTAGGCTCAACCACAACTTTGAGGTGGTGGCCGGCATCGGGCGAGAGGAGTCCGCCGCCTTGCTCAAAGACTTCTTCGCCGAGCGCCGCTGAGTCAGCGTCGGTCTTTGCCGCGAGCGCGGCGGGGCCAGAAGAGCCAGACCGCTAGGACCACGGCCACTGGGATGATCACGATTAGCGCCAAGGTGCTGCCGCTGATGCCACCGTTTCCGCCAGAGCCTTCGGCGGCCGAGGCGGGGAGCCACTCGGGTGGGGCGGCGGCCGGGTCGTAGGTGAATTCGAATTCCTCAGTGGCCCAATCCCCATCGGAATCATCCAGCAGCTCCCATATCACGGTGTACTGACCAGGATCGACAAGCGGGTCGAAGCGGCCCCGCACCAAGTGGCCGTTCACCTCTATCGCCGTCAGGACGCGGGTGCCGTCGGGATATTGCAGCGCCACTCCATTGGACTGGTGGGGACGTATGGGATCGCGGAACTCCATCTCCACTCGGTCGACCATTCCACCCACCACTTTGCCGGGATTCGGGGCCGACCGACGCATCTCGGCATGGGCCGCCGCGGTCTCGCTGAACACCACCAGCAGCGAGAACAGCAGGGCCAACACGATGGCAATCGCCACCACCATCGCCACCGCTTTGCGAGTCCGAACCCTCACGCTGCAACCCTACGACCCAACTTGCCCCTTGAAACAGCCGACTGTCACACCTGCGGCGTATCGTGCAGTCAGTGCATGCGATGGGCGGCGCCCACGGCGCCATCGGCCACGATCCCACCGGGGTAAAGGGCAAGCAGATAGCCGGGCAGACGATTCGCCGGGTGGCGGGGTTTGCGCGCCCCTATCGGTCCATGCTCATCGGGTTCGTGGTGGTGTTGCTGCTCGGTGCGCTGCTTTCGCTGGTGCCGCCGCTCTTGTTCCGCCAGATCATCGACGAGGCCATTGCCAACAGTGATCGGGGCCAGGTGAACCTGCTGGCCGCCATCATCGTGTTGGCCGCTTTCGGAGAAGCGGCCCTCGCCTTCATTGAGCGCTACTGGTCGGCTCGCATCGGCGAAGGTCTGATCTACGACCTGCGGGTGAAGCTATACGACCACGTGCAGCGGATGCCTATGGCGTTCTTCACCCGGGTGCAAACCGGATCTCTCATCAGCCGCATGAACAACGACGTGATCGGGGCCCAACGAGCGTTCACCGGCACGCTGGGGTCGGTGGTGTCCAACACCATCGTTTTGGCCACCACGCTGGTGGCCATGTTCTTGCTGGAGTGGCGGCTCACGCTGATGGCCCTGGCCCTGTTGCCGGTGTTCATCCTGCCCACCAAGCGGGTGGGCCGGAAGCTCCAGGCCCTCACCCGAGAGTCGATGGAGCACAACGCCTCCATGAACACGGTGATGACCGAGAAGCTCAACGTGTCGGGGGCGCTATTGGTGAAGCTATTCGGGCGCCACAACCAAGAGCGCGACGGCTTTGGCGCCACCGCCGGGCGAGTGCGCGACATCGGGGTGCGCAGCGCCATGTACGGGCGCACATTCTTCATCGCCCTGAGCCTGGTGGGGGCGGTGGGCGCCGCCATGTTGTACTGGGTGGGAGGCCAGCTGGTGATCTCCGGGGCGATCACCGTGGGGACCCTGGCCGCCATGGGGCTGATGGTGGTGCGGATCTACACCCCGCTCACCAGCCTGACCAATGCCCGGGTTGACGTGATGACCGCGCTGGTGTCGTTCGAGCGGGTTTTCGAGGTGCTGGACACCCCCAATCCCATTTCCGACCGGCCTGGTGCGATGACGCTGCACCAGCCTAAGGGGCGCATCGAGCTGGCCGATGTGACCTTCACCTATCCGCCCAGCGACGACCGGCTGGCCTCGCTGCAAACCGACACCGCCGCCCCGGAGGCCACCGGCCAGCCAGTGCTGCACCACGTGTCGGCGGTGATCGAGCCGGGGCAGCTGGTGGCGCTGGTGGGGCCGTCGGGCGCGGGCAAGACCACCCTGGCCGCGCTGTTGACTCGTCTGTACGACGTGGACGACGGCGCGGTGCTGATCGACGGCACCGATGTGCGGGATGTGGCCCAGGAATCGCTGCGGGCGTCCATGGGGGTGGTGCCCCAGGATCCCCACCTGTTCCACGAGACGGTGGCCGACAACCTGCGCTATGTGAGGCCCGACGCCACCGTGGCGGAAATGGAGGCCGCCTGCCGCTCGGCCCACATCCACAACCTCATCGCCTCGCTGCCCGAGGGCTACAACACCGTGGTGGGCGAGCGGGGCTACCGCTTGTCGGGCGGCGAGAAGCAGCGGCTGGCCATCGCCCGGGTGCTGCTCAAAGACCCGGCCATCGTGGTGCTGGACGAGGCCACCAGCCACCTAGACAGCGAGAACGAGGCGCTGGTGCAACAGGCTTTGGGCATCGCGCTGGAGGGGCGGACCGCGGTGGTGATTGCCCATCGGCTGTCCACCGTCACCAATGCCGATTTGATCCTGGTGCTCGACCGGGGAGAGCTGGTGGAGTCGGGCCGCCATGACGATCTGCTGGCCGCCGATGGGCTGTACGCCGAGCTATATCGCACATTGGTGCGCAACGAGCAGCGGTCTCCCGCAGGGAGCGCGCTGTGAGCCTGTTCGACCCGTCTGATGCGGGGGTCGCCGGCGGCTCGGCCACGTTCACCGTGGCCGAGCTGGCCGAGCGCATCAAACAGGTGTTGGGCGACGCCTTCGACGATGAGCTGTGGGTGGAGGGCGAAATCCGCAACCTGAGCCGGGCCCGTAGCGGGCACATGTATTTCAACCTGGTCGAGCCCGATCCCGACAACGTGTCCGGCAAGCAGCCCGAGGCGTCAATTTCGGTGGCGCTGTTCCGGTTCAACCGCGAGCGGGTGGAGGAGACGCTGCGCCGCCAGGGCGGCATGGCCATGGAAGACGGGATGAAGATCCGCATCCAGGGCAAGCTGGACTTCTGGCCTCCCCAGGGTCGGCTCCAGATCTACATGTCGGGCATCGACCCCAACTTCACGCTGGGCGAGCTGGAGGCCGAGCGGCTGCGGCTATTGGAGAAGCTGCGCGACGAGGGCCTGTTGGCCAAGAACCAGGCCGTGCCCTTCCCAATCGCCCCGCTGCGCATTGGGCTGGTCACCTCCCACGGGAGCGCCGCCCACCACGACTTCCACAATGAGCTGGAGAACAGTGGCTTGGCCTGGGACGTGGTGCTGGCCGACACCCCGGTTCAGGGGGTGGACGCTCCCCCGCTCATCGCCGCGGCCATCGGGGCAGTGGGGCGAGCCGGGGTGGATGTGATCGCGGTGGTGAGAGGGGGCGGGGCCCGAACCGATCTGGTGGCCTTCGACAGCGAGGTGGTGGCCCGAGCCGTTGCCGACGCTCCCGTGCCGGTGGTGACCGGGGTGGGCCATGAGATCGACCGAACCATCATCGACGAGGTGGCCCACGAGGCCCAGAAGACGCCTACAGCCTGTGCCGTGTTCATCGTGGGTGCCGCCCGGGCCCATTTGGAGGCAACCGAGCTGGCCTGGGAGGCAATTGCCGAGTGGGCCCAGCGGCTTGTGAATAACGCCGACCGGCGATTGATGACGGTGAGCCAGACCACCGCCCGAGCCGCCGAGGGCCATCTGCATCGCGCCGGCAGCCGGTTGGACGGCCGGGCCGGGCGGGTCCGAGAGCTGGCCGAGAACCGGACCCGAAGCGAAACCCGCAAAGTGGACGACTGTGCGGGGACCATGCGCCACCGGGCCGCCGCCGCCATTGTCGAAGGCCGGCGAACGTTGGAGCAGAAGAAGTCGGGAGTGGCTGGCCAGGCTCTGCGGACTCCGAGAGCCGCGGCCAAAGAGCTGGCCAACCTGGAAAGCCGGGTGCGTTTGCTCGATCCTCGGAAAATCTTGGCCCGTGGTTGGTCGATAACCCGCCATAGCGGCAAAGTTGTGCGCGACCCGGAGGCGCTGGCCGCCGGTGATGAGCTGGTAACCACCGTGGCCGAGGGCGAACTGCACAGCACCGTGTCTGAGAAGCAATGAGGAGAACGAGAAGATGAGCACACAAGAGATCGGCTACGCCGACGCCCTGAGCGAGCTCCAACAGATCCTCAGCGAGCTGGAGGCTGAGGACATCGACATCGACGTGCTGGCGGTGAAGGTGGAGCGGGCCGCCGAGCTGATCCGGGTGTGCCGGGGGCGGATCAACGACGCCGAGGTGCGGGTGAAGGAGATCGTGGCCGGTATGGACGGCGAAGAGGGCGAGTCGTCCGAATAATGCCCACTGAGAGACTCGAAACGGTCGACGCTTTCATCGTCTTCGATCTGGCCGACGCGCCCGAGTCGGTGGGCATCGTCCGGTCGGCCCGCAAAATCCTGCCCGGCGGGGCCAGCGACCTGGCCCGGTCGATGACCTACGCCTTCGCCACCTTCGAGATGCGCCGCAGCGGGGCTTCGGCGGGGATCAATGCGGTGGACGACGACCGGGCCGACGCGGTGGCCAAGTTCACCGCCGAGATCGCCCCCATGGTGGCCTCGGGCCGCTTTCTGCCCGAGCCGGGCACTCGGGTGCCTCGCGCTGTGCTGGAGTCGTTAGCCGAGGCTGACCCCCGGGCGGCGGTGGGCGATGTGGCCGATCAAGCCACCGTCTCTGGAGTGGTGGCCGCCGCCGATCAGGCCAGCGGCGGATTGGACGGCCGCACCGTGGCCATCGAAGGCTCGGGACCGATCTGCGACGCCCTGAAAGCTGCCATTGAGGATCGGGGCGCCACGATGGTCGAAATGAACGGCCAAGCCGACGTGCTGTTCGCCGGCTCCAAGATGGGTGCGGTTGACCACACCATGGCTGAACAGCTCCAGGTAGGCACCCTGGTCCCCTACGGCCCGATACCGGTGACCGCCCGGGCCTTGGCCGTGCTGGGCCGGGCCGGCACCACCGTGGTTCCCGACTTCATCTCCACCGCCGGATCCCTGTTCGCCTGGTGGCCAACGGGCGACCCCGCCCCTGAGGCCATCGCCGCCGACGCCGCGGCCAAGATCACCGCTTCCCTCGAGGAGATCGCCGACCACCCCGACGGCCTTTTCCTCGCCGCCGCCTACCGAGCCGAGAGTTTCCTGGCCACCTGGCAGGAATCCCTCCCCTTCGGCCGCCCCCTGGCCTCTTAGGGCAGCCAGTCTGCGAGCGGCTTAGCCGCTGCGGGGGACCTGGTTGAAGGGGAGGTCGCGGTCGGCGGCGGGCTCGCGGGGCATGCCGAGGATGCGCTCGCTGATGATGTTGCGGGCCATCTCGGTGGTGCCACCGCCGATGCAGGCCTGCTGGCGCTGCACATACTCCGTGCCGAATGCGCCAGTGTCCTCGCCCTGGTTCCACACCAGGGCGCGGTCGCCCTGCACCTCCATGGCCACCGTCTGGCGCTCAGTACGGGACAAGCCATGAAACAGACGCACTAGCGATCCGGCCGGGGCGGGCAAAAAGCCACCCTCGATGCCCTTCACAACCCGGGCCGACAGCAGATCCTCCACCCGGCTGAGCGTCTCCATTTCCCCCAGCCGCTGTCGGTGGCGACCGATGTCGGCGCCGCCGTGGTCCCGGGCGATGGCGGCCAAGTCCTCCACCCCGTCGGCGGTGCGGTTGCGGTGCCGGCCCTGGGTGTAGGGGGAAGCGTTGCCCACGGCGGCCCGCTCGTGGAACAGCAGGCGGCTGGCCACCGTCCAGCCGTCGTCCACCTCGCCCACCACGTTCTCGGCGGGGATGACCACGTCGTTGAAGAACTCCTGGCAGAACTCCTCGGTGCGGTCCGCCATCTGGATGGGGTGGATCTCGATACCGGGATGGTGGATGGGGACGATGAACATGGTCAGCCCCCGATGCTTGGGCACCTCCCAGTTGGTGCGGGCCAGCATGAGGGCGTAGTCGGAGCGCTGGGCGAACGTGCTCCAGATCTTGGACCCGTTGATGATGAACTCGTCGCCGTCCCGGTCGGCCCGGGTCAGGGCGCCGGCCATGTCGGAGCCCCCGCTGGGCTCGGAAATGAACTGCACCCACAGCTCATCGCCCCTGATCCACGCCGGGATGTAGCGCTGCTTCTGCTCCTCGGTGCCGAACTCCAAGATCACCGGCCCGCAAATCGACAGGGTAGGCACGCTGAACAAGATGGGCATGTCGAAGTCCATGCTCACGTCGTCGATGATCTTCTGGTGGGCGGCGGTCAGGCTCTGGCCGCCGTACTCCTTGGGGTAGCACACCGCGGCGTACCCCCCGTCGGACAACCGCCGCTGAAGCTCCCGATTGCGGCTGCTCTTCAAGTCATCGTCTTGGGTGGGGTGCCAGGGATTGACGGGATCGCGCCGGGGCATGTTCTCGTTCATCCACGTCTGCACCTCCTCCCGGTATCGGGCCAGCTCGGCGGGGTCGGTTTCGGCATACACGAAGTCGTCCATTGCTCCCCCTAATACCCCATCATCTTCGACAGGCATACCCGATGGTCGCCCGGTGTTCCGAACAACCCTCGGTTGACGGTGGCCCGCCGCAGATACAGGTGCAGATCATGCTCGTAGGTGACTCCGATGCCGCCGTGCATCTGCACGCAGTCGTGCATGAGTTCCACCGAGTGGTCGCCCACGTACGACTTGGCCACGCTGACCATCCGGGCTTCATCCTGACCGTCGACCAGGGCATCGGCGGCCCCGTCAACCGCAGCCTGGGAGGCTTCCGACCACAGCTTCATGTCGGCGAAACGATGCTTGAGGGCCTGATACGACGCCAGTGGCCGCCCGAAGGAGTAGCGGTCGAAGGCGTACTCGATGGTGAACTCCAGCACCTTGGCCGCCGATCCGGCCATGTCAGCGCACTGGAGAAGCTGCATTGTGAGGCACTGGCGGGCCACATCGGCCTCCGTGGCCGCTCCCGGCGCCCCCACCAAAGCTTCGGGCCCCACGGCCACTCCGACAAGGCGCACTTCGGCGAAGCGACGGCCCAAATCCAGCGACTCCTGGGGATTGATGGTCACACCGGGAGCATCAGACGGCACCAAGAACTGGGCCAATCCATCGCCGGTGCGGGCGGTGACCAGCAAGTGGTGGGCCTGCCCACCGGCCTCCACCGCCACCTTGGTGCCGGTGAGCGCAAAGCCGCCGTTCGAGGGAACGGCCGCCGCGGTAACTTGGCCGGCCGTCCAGTCGCCGCCCGGCTCGCAGAACGCCCAGCTCAGCACCACCTCGCCGGCCATGACCCCCTCGAGCAGCGCTTGTTGTTGAGGCGAGCCTGACCGGCCCAAGGTTTCGGCCACCACGTTGGTGGGCATGAACGGTCCCGGCGTCACGCCCCGGCCCATTTCGTCGGCCACGATGGTCAAGTCCACTAAGGGGCGACCCGAGATGCTGCCGCCGCCCAGCGACTCGGGCACCATCAACGAGGTCCAGCCCAGCTCGGCCGCTGCCTGCCACCAACTCTGCGGGCAGCCATCGGGCAGGTCGTGCCATTCCCGAACCACGCTGATCGGGGCTTCAGCCTCGATGAACCGTCGGGCCGTCTCCCGGAAGAACTCCTGATCGCCGCTCAGATCGAAACGCACCGGGGCAATTCCACCACGACAACGCCAGCCGGTCACATTGAGCGGCCTATTGGATCGTTTGCCCCACCAGGCGCCCGGTACCATTGGACGGTCCGGGGCTGTAGCTCAGCTGGCTAGAGCACCTGCTTTGCAAGCAGGGGGTCGTGGGTTCGAGTCCCATCAGCTCCACACATGACAATCGCGTCCCACGTGCCCCCAACTGCTCTCGACGGCTACCAGGCGCAGGGGTTCTTCATCATGGACGGGTTCGCCCCCGCCGAGGTGGGCCACCGGATGCTCGACGATGTGATCAGCGTGGTACGCGAGGCAGACGAGTCGGGAATCGCTCCAGAGGGTGTGCACATCGCCCCTGAGTCGCAGGGGAACCTGAGCGGCGACCGCCCGGAAGACACCGTATCGAAGGTGTTCACCCTCCACGACCGGCCAGCTTTCCTCTCGTTCCTGCAGGACGAGCGGATCGCCGGAATGCTGAACGACCTGATCGGCCCCAACGTGGACTGCTTCTTGTCGCAATTCATCTTCAAGAACCCCGGCGCGTGGGGCCAGCCCTGGCACCAGGACAGCTACTACTTCCCGTTCGACCCACCTCGGCCCATTGTCGGACTGTGGCTGGCGGTGACCGAGGCCACACTGGAGAACGGCTGCCTGCACATCCTGCCCGGCAGCCACGCCGAACCGGTCCACGAACACGTCCCCGACCGGCGGCCCAACGCCAACCTGGGGTACGTGGAGATCGTCGACCACGACATGAGTGACCGCCAGGCGGTCACGATGCAGGCTGGCGACCTGCTGGTGTTCGACAGCCACCTGATGCACTGCTCCACCGATAATGTCTCCGCCGGAATCCGCGCCGCCATGGTGTACCACTGCTGCACGGCCGGCACCGAAGACCTCGGTTTCGAGCAGTTCGGCGGCTTCAAGAATCCCATGCACCGCTTCGACCCCCTCCTGCGCAACGGCCAGCTGGTGGGCTAGCCCCGCAGGGCGCACCCCAGAATCAACCGCGTAGGCTGCCGCCATGGCCACGCCTGCTTCCACCGTGCTGGTTGATGCCCGGCGGACGACGGGGGTGGTGGACGACCGGGTTTACGGGCAGTTCTTGGAGAACATGGGGCGGGCCGTCTACGGCGGGGTGTTCGAGCCGGGGTCGGCGCTGGCTGATGCCGACGGGTATCGCACCGACGTGCTGGGCGCGGCTCGGGAGCTGGCCCCGCCGGTGCTGCGGTGGCCGGGCGGGAACTTCGCGTCGGGCTACCACTGGCGCGACGGCATCGGCCCTGTTGACGACCGGCCTGCCCGCTTTGATCTGGCGTGGTCGACGCTTGAGCCCAACCGGTTCGGTACCGAGGAGTTCTTGGCCTACGCCCGACTGCTCGGCTCGACCACTTACCTCAACCTGAATGCCTCCACTGGGACCATCGATGAGGCCCTGGAGTGGCTTGCCTACTGCAACAGCGATCTGCCCGTTCCCGAGGTGGCGCTGCGCCAAGCCGGCCCCCATCCAGGCCGCCACAGCGTGCCCATCTGGGGCATCGGCAACGAGAACTTCGGGTGGTGGCAGCACCTGCACACCACCGCAGAGAGGCACGCCGAGCTGACCCGGGAGTGGGGCAAGCTGCTGCGGTGGGCCGACAACAGCATCTCGCTGGTGGGAGTGGGCGCGGACGACCCCGACTGGAATTGGACGATGCTCAACGAGGCCGGCGCGGTGCTCGACTGGCTGTCGCTTCACTTCTACTGGAATGAACTCGACTACGAGGGCGTTCTGGCTGGCCCGATCGCATCGGAGTCCGAGATCTGCGATACGTGGGGGCTCATCGGGGCGGCCAAGCGGCGCAGCAAACTGCATCACGACCTGCGGATCTGCATCGACGAGTGGGGGGTGTGGCCGGAGGCCTACCTGTCGATGGCCCACCAGCCCGAGGTGATCAACCGGCGGCTCCGGGCCGAGGTCGGCCCGCCGGTACACACCGAGCCCGCCCCCATGATCGAGTACCACTTCGACCTCAAAGACGCCCTGGCCCACGCCACCTGGCTGCATGTGCTGTGGCGCCACCCCGACAAGGTGTCGCTGGTTACCCAAGCACAGATGGTGAACGTGCTGGGCCCGATCTTCACCACCCCCGACGGCATCGTGCGCCAGACCACGTTCCACCCCTTGGCGGTGGCCCGCCGCTGCGCGCTGGGCATCGGTTTGAATGTCGAAGCGATCACCGAGGCGGGGCTCGAGGCGGCCATTGCACCGGGCGGCGGGCTGTCGGCGCTGGACGCGGCGGGCACCTGCGACCCGGATACCGGGCAGGTACACCTGTCGCTGGTCAACCGGCTCCCCAGCGAAGAACTGCTGGTGAACCTTGACGGGATCGGGGGTCCGGCCCAGCGGATCACCCTGTGGGCCGACGACCCGGCTGCCACCAACACCCCCGAAGACCCCGACCGGGTGGTGCCGAGCGAAGATCAAGTCGACATCGACGGACCGCTGGTGATGCCGCCCCACAGCCACGTCACCCTGGTTTTCTCCGGCTCACCATGAGCAGCCCCTACACCCCCCATCCTTGGAACCAGGACTTCGCTTGGCGACCGGCCACTTCTTCGCCGGCCGCCCTTACCGCTGAGCAGACCGAGGCGTTCAACCGCCAGGGGTTCTTTGTGATGGAAGACCTGCTCGACTCCGACACCATCACCGCCATCACCGAGGAGATCGACGCCATCGAGGCCGAGACCGAGGCGGGGCTGCGGTCCATCGAGGGCGAGCGGCTGATGATCGCCGAGGCCGGGGCCATCACCTTCACCCCCCACCTGGTGGCCCGCTCCAACACCCTGCGCCAAGTGGCCGCCGATCCCCGCATCGGCGCGGTGTGCCTCGATCTTGTCGGCCCCGACGTGAACCTGTACTGGGACCAGGCCGTGTACAAGAAGCCCGAGAAGCCCCGCCGGTTCCCCTGGCACCAGGACAACGGATACACCTTCATCGAGCCCCAGCAGTACCTCACGGTGTGGCTGGCCCTCAACGACGCCACCATCGACAACGGCTGCCCCTGGGTGGCCCCCGGCGTCCACCTCCACGGGACGCTGGCCCACACCTACGTCGATCCCCTGGGCTTCGAGTGCTTCGAGCAGTGCGAGAACCCGGTGGCCGCTCCAGTTCCCGCCGGAGGTGCCGTGGTGTTCTCGTCGCTCACCCCGCACCTCACCGGCCCCAACACCACCGACGGGGTCCGCAAGTCCTACATCCTCCAATACGCCCCCGCCGGAGCTGAGCTGCTCACCGGCGATCCGGCGGCCGGGCCGTCCACCGGCCGGGTGCCCTGCGACGATCCCAGCCGGCAGTACCCGGTGACCCGCTCAGGGAGACCGGTCATTCCTGATCGAATATGATCCCCTACGCCTAAGCAGCGGCCATTGGGCTGCTGCGGTGCCGAAATTCCACCCAACACTGAGGGGTAATTCGATGTTGACCAAGAAGATGCGCTGGCTGATCGCGATGCTCATGGCGTTGGCCATGATCGCCGCGGCCTGTGGGGGCAACGACGACGAGGGCGACGCCGACGCCCCAGCCCCGGCCACCGAGGCCCCGGCCGAGCCCGAGCCCGAGCCGGAGGCTCCCGAAGAGGCCGCCCCTGCTGAGCCGGAGCCGGAGCCCGAGGCTCCCGAAGAGACCCCGGAGGAAGAGCCCGAGTTCCAGCCGGCACCCACTGAGGAGCCTGAGCCGGAGATCGAGCTCACCGCCACGTGGCGAGGGGTCACCGCCGACACCATCACCATCGGCGTCACCCACCTGGACATCGAACAACTGGTCGAGCTCGGCTTCTCCCCGGCCACCTGGGGCGATCAAGAGCTGGTGATCCGAGCGCTGGCCGATGACATCAACGAGCGGGGCGGCATCAACGGCCGCCGAGTCGAAGTCCTCGTGGACAAGTACAACCCCATCGGCGCCACCGAGGCCGAGGCGGCCTGTCTGCGGCTGACCGAGGACAACGAGGTGTTTGCAATCTTGTTCGGGTTCCTCGGCCCCGCCGAAG
The DNA here is from genome assembly GCF_965204015.1 of Candidatus Poriferisocius sp. GTDB lineage: Bacteria > Actinomycetota > Acidimicrobiia > Acidimicrobiales > Bin134 > Poriferisocius. Next base: position 2,082,438 of record NZ_OZ241965.1, read on the forward strand.
TGGCCAACACCTGCATCGTCGGCACTCAAGAGACGATCCTGGTAGGGGGAACCATCACCGCAGAGCGCCTAGCCGAGGCTCGGGCTCCCTGGGTCAACGAGCGGGTGACGCGCGAGGTCAGCACCGGTGCCCTGTTCACCTTGCTCGAAGCAGAGGGAATGCTCCAGGGAAGATCGATCGCGATAGTCGCCGACCTTTCTGCGGCCCCACAACTAGAGGAGGTGGGCGGCCTGCTGCGGGAACATGGAGTAGAGCCGGTGCTCGAAGTAGCCACCTCCTCCCAGGTGGCTGATCTCATCGCCCAGAACCAAGAGTGGGCCGCGCTGTCCGAGCGCATCCGAGCCGCCGGAACCGACACGCTTTTGCTGGTTGGCAACGTCTCGGCCGGTATTTCGAACGCCGCACTCAACGGACTTGAGGTGGACATTTGGGCCACCGACGCCTCCGGGCTAGGCAGCAACATCGGGGCCAACGTCGAACCCGAGGATGCTAGGGGCGTGATCACCGTGGGGGCCATGACCGGAGCCCAGATATACGAGACCGATCCCCGGTTCAAGGAATGCCTGGATGCGGTCACTTCAAGGCATCCCGAAGTCGAGATCAAGCACCCCGACACCCTCGAAGAGGGCGAGCCGCTTTGGTTTACCAGCCTGTCCGGCCACTGCCGGTTCTTCCAGATCTTCGAGTTGCTGGCCACCGCGGCCGGGCCCATCCTCACCCACGAGACATTCTCCGAGGCCATCGCCAACATCGGAGAGTTCTCGATTGCCGGCCAGCCCTACGCATCGTTGGGGGCCGACAAGCTCTCCAGCAACGACTCCTTCCAACTCTTGGAGCAAGACCCGGATCGGGGCGCACGGGGCCAGTTGGTTCCCATCGGACCGATGCGGGACGCCACCCCCTAAACGGGTCCATACCCAACTGAATCTGCCCCCACATCGGGGGTTACCGATGCGGCCACGAGCGACGCGGCATCAGCATCCCATCCGCTGGCCGAGGCCTTAGCTTCGAAGCGCAGAAAATCCTGCTCGTATATGATGCCTTAGCCGGTCGGTCGGCCTGAGCTGATCCGAGTTCGGCATCCACGAGGGACACTGAGGGGGGGACCTCATGAAGCCCACCAAGACGCATTGGCTGATCGGGATGATTGTGGCACTGGCCATGGTCGCTGCCGCCTGCGGAGGCAACGACGACGATGGCGATGCCGACGCCCCAGCCCCCGCCCCGGCCACCGAGGCACCGGCCACCGAGGCCCCGGTCCCGGCCGAGCCGGAGCCAGAACCAGAAGCGCCCGAACCCGAGGCCGAAGAGGCCGCCCCCGCTGAGCCCGAGCCAGAAGAAGCTCCCGAAGAGGAGGAGCCCGAGTTCCAACCGGCCCCCACTGAGGAGCCGGAACCGGAGATCGAGCTGACCGCCACGTGGCGAGGGGTCACCGCCGACACCATCACCGTCGGCGTCACCTACCTCGACACCGAACTAATGGTTGAACTCGGCTTCGCCGTGAACACTTGGGGCGACCAAGACCTGCAGATCCAGGCGCTGGTCGACGACATCAACGAGCGGGGCGGCATCAACGGCCGCCAGTTGGTAGCCCTCACAGACAAGTACAACCCCATCGGCGCCACCGAGGCCGAGGCCGCCTGCCTCCGGGTGACCGAGGACAACGAGGTGTTCGCAGTCTTGTTCGGGTTCCTCGGCCCGGCCGCGGTGGCCAACACCTGCATCGTCGACACACAGGAGACGATCCTGGTGGGGGGAATCATTACCCCCGACCGCCTGGCCCAAGCCCGGGCTCCCTGGGTCAACGCGCGAACGACGCGCGAGGTCAGCACCAGCGCCCTGTTCACCCTGCTCAAAGAAGAGGGAATGCTCGAGGGCAGGTCGATAGCGATAGTCGCCGACATCTCTGCTGCCCCAGAACTCGAGAACGTTGCCAACCTGTTGCGGGATCGGGGAGTCGAGCCGGTGCTCGAAGTCGCCACCTCCTCGCAGGTGGCCGATCTCGTTGCCGAGAATCAGGAGTGGGCCGCCCTATCCGAGCGCATCAGGACATCGGGTGCCGACACTCTGCTGTTGGTTGGCAACGCCTCGGCCGGCGTCGAGAATGCCAGGCTCAACGGCCTCGAGGTGGATATCTGGGCCACCGACTCCTCCGGGCTGGGCGCCAACCTCGGCAGCCACGTCAACCCCGAGTCGGCCCGGGGTGTGATCACCGTGGGGCCCATGACAGATGCCCAGATTTTCGAGACCGATCCCCGGTTCAAGGAATGCCTGGACGCCTTCAATGCCAAACATCCCGATATCGAGGTCAAGCACCCCGACACCCTCGAAACTGGCGATCCGCGTTGGTTTACCTCTCTGTCCTTCCACTGCCGGTTCTTCCAGATCTTCGAGTTGTTGGCCACCGCGGCCGGGCCCGACCTGACCCATGAGACCTTCGCCGAGGCCATCGCCAACATCGGAGAGTTCTCGGTTGCCGGCCAGCCCTACGCATCGTTGGGGCCGGACAAATTGTCCAGCAACGACTCCTTCCAACTCTTGGTACAAGACCCAGATGTGGGCGCAAAGGGCGATTTGGTGCCGGCCGGCCCGATGCGGGACGCCACTCCGTAGGCGGGTCCACACCCAACTGAATCTGCCCCCACATCGGGGGATACGGTTGCGGCCATGAGCGACGCTGCATCCGCATCCCATCCGCTGGCGGAGGCTTTTGCTTCGGGGCGCGCCGCGTTGGGCGCCTGGGCGGGCCTGCCCACGGCGATGAGCTGCGAGGTCATGTCCCGGGCCGGGTTCGACTACGTGTGCATCGACATGCAGCACGGCCTGGCCGACTATTCCGACGCACTGCCGATGCTGGCCGCCATCGACTTGGGCACGGCCACCCCGGTGGTGCGGGTGCCGTGGAACGAACAGGGCATCATCGGACGGATGCTGGACGCCGGGGCGATGGGCATCATCATCCCCATGGTCAACCGCCGTGAAGAAGCCGAGGCCGCGGTGCGCTCGTGCCGCTACGCCCCCGAGGGGTCGCGCAGCTTCGGCCCCACCCGGGTGGCGCTGCGCGACGGCCCCGGCTATTTCGCCGGGGCCAACCAGTCGGTGAAGTGCATCCCCATGGTGGAGACTGTCGCCGCCCTTGAGAATCTGGACGACATCGTGTCCACCCCTGGGGTCGACGCCGTGTACGTCGGTCCCGCCGACCTGTCGGTGAGCCTGGGGCTGCCTCCCGGCAATAACGACGGAACCGCCGCCTTCGACGACGCCCTTGCCGCCATCGTGGCCGCCTGCCAGACCCACGGCGTAGTCCCCGGCATCCACTCCACCCCCACGCTCACCCCCACCCGAGTCGCCCAAGGCTTCCGTCTAGTAACCGTAACCGCCGACAACGCCGCCCTCTCCGCCGGAATAACCACCCACCGCCAATCCGTCCTCGATGCCCTAAGCGGCAAAGCCGACACCAGCAACACAGCCGGCGGCGAATCCCTCTACTGAGGTAAAGCGATGACAGACGAGGTTTCGGACCAGATCCTCCACGGGCGGCTTGTCGGATTAACTGGCAAGGCCCCCACCGCTGAGGTTGTGGTGTGGCTGGCGGTCCAGACAACTGATGGCGAGGCTTCGACGTTGGAGTCCATCACAGATGACGAGGGGTTTTTCTCGTTCGAACTGCCGACCGAGCCCCTGCGTGCCGCCAAGCTCGGAGCAGTGCTGGAAGGCGTGCAGCCCCTGGACCTCGAACCGAATGACGAGCCGCTAGATCCCGGGGAGATCATGCTGTTCGTCGACGACTTCACCCCTTCCCACCTCAAGTACGCCGGGTGACAACAGCCAGCGAATCAGTGCTGATTCACGAACATCCGCTGTGGGCGCTGATTGAGGCCCGAGCGGAGGCTCAGCCCGATGGGCTGTTCCTAGTGGATGAACTCGGGCATCAACTGACGTTCGGGGGGTATCGGGAGCAGGTCAACGCGGTGGCCGCGGGGCTCCACGACACTGGGGTGGGGGCAGGGGCAATCGTGTCCTGGCAGTTGCCCACTTGGGTTGAATCGGTGGTGCTGGTGGGGGCGTTGAGTCGGTTGGGGGCGGTGCAGAACCCGATGCTTCCCATCTACCGGGGGCGGGAGGTGGGGTTCATCTCCCAGCAGCTCTCGCCGTCGCTGATGATCTGTCCCGGCACATGGCGGGGGTTCGACTACGCCGAGCAGGCCCGGACCTGCGCGGGCACCGAGGTGCTGGTGTGCGATCGGGGACTCGGGCTGCCCACCGGCGATCCGTCCACGCTGCCGCCAGCCGAGCCGGATGCCAATCGGTTTGGCTGGGTGTTCTACACCTCGGGCACTACGGCCGACCCCAAGGGGGCCAAACACAGCGACTTCACGGTGGGAGCGCCGGGCCGGGCCATGGTCCATCGGTTCGGGATGCAAGGCGACGACCGCTGCGGGCTGGTATTCCCGTTCACCCACATCGGGGGGATCCAGTTCGTGTTCGCCGCCCTCTACACCGGCATGACCCTGGTGCTGGTGGAAGCGTTCGACGACGCCGGCATCGACTTCCTGAGCCAGCAGCAGATCACCTTCACCGGGGCGGGCACCCCGTTTTACCTGAAGTATCTGGAGCGCCAGCGGACCCAGCCCGACCAGCCCCTGTTCCCCGAGGTGCGGGGGTTCGCGGGCGGCGGCCAGACCAAACCACCGCACTTGCACTACGAGATGCTGGAGACCTTCGGGGCGCCTGTTCTGTCGGGCTGGGGACTGACCGAGTTCGCCAACATCGCCATGGTCGACCATCAAGCCTCCGACGACCACAAGGCCCGCACCGAGGGGTTCGCCAACTTCGGGGTGGAGCTGAAGGCGGTGCTCCCCGACGGCTCCGAGGCTCCGCCCGGCACTGAGGGCGAGCTGCGGGCCAAGGGCTTCCACATGCACCTCGGCTACGTGGACGAATCACTGAACGCACAGGCCTTCGACGACGACGGCTACTTCATCACCGGCGATCTGGGCATCATCGACGCCGAGGGCTACGTGGAGATCACCGGCCGAGCCAAAGACGTGATCATCCGCAAGGGCGAGAACGTCTCGGCCAAAGAAGTGGAAGACGCCCTCTACACCCACCCCAGCGTCGCCGACGTGGCCGTCATCGGCCTCCCCGACCCCGACCGGGGCGAGCGAGTATGCGCCATCGTGGTGTCAGCTCCAGATTCAGCGCCCCCAACCCTCGACGAGCTCACCCAACACCTCACCCAAGTCGGCCTAATGCGCCAAAAGCACCCCGAGCAACTAGAGATCACCGACACCCTCCCCCGCAACCCAGCCGGCAAAGTCCTCAAAGAGGAGCTGCGAAGCCGCTATCGGTAGCGGCAAGGAGATGGAATTGTCACCTGTTGCTGAGAGGATGTCGATGTGGCCAATAGGCGCAAGAAGAAACGACGCGGAGGACGGCCGTCATCGAGTCCCTCGAAGAATGGAGGCGGCCTGCAGCCTGCAAATGTCACCACCACACGAGATGGAGGAGAGTCAGCCGATCTGGTTGACGAAGACCTGGAAGCTCATTGGGAAGACAGTAGGTATGGGGCACGAAGTGGACGGGGATACCGCTTTCAGGATGCCGTTGGTGCTCTACTCGCAGCAAAAGTGGCCGCAGGACATATTCAAGCTGATGTTTTAGTACCTGAGGGTTTCGAGGACATCTCGTTGGAAGGTGTGCAGCCGTGGAACATCCAGGTCAAGTCACGGCGCGCCCATTCGGGCGAATTCGAGGTGTACGAAGCTTCAGACCACATAATGAAGGTCTGGGAGCAGCACACTTCCCGCGACGAAGCTGACGCACGGCTCGCCGTCATCTTCGAGCGCGACGTCAAAGGGGAACACCTATCGAGCAGTCTTGACGGCCCAAATGCGACGCTCGGAAGGGACTTACCGGAAGACTCGAATCTCCTCCAGAGTCTCAAGACCAAGTGCAATAGAGACGGAATCTCTGACAGCGAAGTAGAGGATCTCTTGGCATCCTCGACGTTCGCAGTCACCTCATGGGATGAAGTGACCGAGGAGACTCTTGGCTGCTTGAGGGCAATAGAAGACCTCACAACTCTGCCGCCGTCATCCCTACAGCACATTGCTCTGCTGCTCCGTGTTGCTATAGGTGATGCATCGAACGAGAACGCCTCTACTTCTTACGGTGATAGGCGTGTACTCAGAAGAACCGAGATTGTTGGCGACATTCAACGATTCGCCACCCAAATTGACTTGGATTCCCTGGAAGCCGCTATCCGAGAGGGGGTCTGCGAACCCCTAGAACTCGGCGATGCTGAAATGCCCGACGAAAACCGCTTCTACGAGGGTGTAGCAACTCAACCATTCCATGTCGCGTCTGGCCTGGTCGTCCACCGTCCTGATGTGACGAAACAGATCAAGTCGGGTTTGGGACAAAAATCCACGGTCGTGATCTCCGGACCCTCAGGCGTAGGCAAGAGCGCAGTCCTGTGGACCATTCCAGAGGAGATGCCAAAAGTCTTGTGGTTTCGCGTCAGACGGCTTGCGCCCGAAGACGTTTCCAGCATCATTCGTCTAGCACGCGCCTACAACGCCTCGGTCCAGAACCCAGTCGGCTTCTTGGTTGATTCCGCTGGTACTGGTGAATTCGCAGGCTGGGATCGGCTTCGATCCGAAGCCGGAGCGATTCCAGGCATCCATCTCGTGGCCACAGCACGCAATGAAGACCTCCCACTTCTTGGGGACATGGCCGAGTGCTCCACCGTAGAGATACGGCTGGATGAGCGCACTGCTGAGATGATCCACCGAGGACTGGTCGAACGGGGCGCAACCGCTGCATCCCACTGGCAGGAAGCATTCGAAGACGCTGATGGGCTAACGCTCGAGTTCACGCACCTACTGACGAGTGGAGTGCGGCTACGCGACCTGATCGATGACCAGGTCAACCAGCGCATGGTCGAGAAGCGGCACAGAGAGATCAATGTGCTGGCCCTAGTCTCCACGGCCGATCGCTGGTCGGCTGAGGTCTCCACGTCTGGCATCGCTTCAGCTTGTGATCTGTCTGATCTTGAAATGCGAGAGGCTCTGGATCGGCTAAGGGCAGAACACTTGGTCGTGGAACGAGATGGGTGGATCGGAGGACTTCATCGGCTGCGTTCGACTGCGATTTGTGACTCAATCCACGACCAACCTCCGCCGACTCTCGGTCAATCACTCGAAAGGGTCCTCCCTCTCATTCCTACATCCCAGCTACACCGATTCATAGGTGCATTGCTCATTGATCACCCCGAAGCTCGCGACATCGTGCTACGAGCTGTCAATGGAGACCCTTCAGACATTGATCGCGTCGCTGCAGGTCTCCAGGGCTTAAGGCTGGCCGACTTTTACGAGAGAGCAAAGAAATGGAACGAGGTCGCCACGGAGCACGGAATCCAGATAGCAGCTCGACCCGCGCTATTTCTTTTCGCAGTTGGCGAAAATCAACCTACTAGTTCTTATGCGCCCGATTTTCGGAAAGCATATAGAGCGATCATTACCACAGCAGTGCGAGACTCTCGCGAAGACCTAATCGATACCATCGGTCAGGGCCGAATGGCTCAACTACTTCTTTCGACTAGTGATACTACGAGAGCAACAAGGTTCCTAGTCGCACTGGCTGGGATCGATTCAGAGTACATCGCAGCTGTTAGTGGCGATCTGAACAGGCAGTCTCCACTCGTCCTAGGATTGCAAGAAGCCCCACTGGAAGAACTCGCTGGATGCTTGGCGGCCGTCCGCAATGTAGATCTCGACTTGGCAAGGGCGGTTGCAGAGGCCCTTGGGGGTGAGACAAGTCTCCTAGAGCGAATAAGTGCTGACAATCCCTGGATAACGCATCTACAGATTCAAGACAGTGACGACGGGCTTGTCGGATCTGCACGGTTCCTCCATTTCTCAGATGAACTCCACGAAGATCCGACCAAGAGGGCCCATTGCATCGGGCGGACTTTGCTCCGGTGCCTGCCTTGGATTGGATCTGTAGACGTCCAGGCTCTACTGCCTGGCAATCAAGAACTGGCCTGCGGGGATCATGTTCTCGGAATTAGCAGCCTCAAGCGAGAGTACGACCATCCAGAGACAGAAGCGGCTTGGGCTCAAGCACGCATGAGTATCGCCATCGGGGATATCAGCGAATCCGACACTACGAGACTTCAACAAGCCCTTCCCCTCCTCAATGCCGCATCTGAACTCGCGCACGACATAGGAACGGCATTCGTCTTGGGAAGGCAGCCTCCTCCTGACGTCATTGCCCAGCGAATCTCGGAACTCCACCAAGGAGGCATGGCTTTGCCCCTACCTCGACAACTAGGCCAAGTCAACGATCCAACTAGATCGGAAAAGCATAAATTTGAACTAACGGGCAACCTAACGGAACTCATCAGCAGCCTCGGACCATTTGTGTTCGAGCGGTTGCATCAGCCGAACCAATATCGCGCCCTTGCTGCCTACATATATGACACCACCATCAACGACCAGATTGCCAAGGCGGCACTTGAGCCGTGGCACCTCATCGGAGTTGACGGCGCGCCGCAAAGCATCAAACGCTTACAAACGTCGCTCGGGCATCTCGCCACAGTGGTCCGTGAACTTTCGTATGGACAAGTAACGCTGGCCAAACTCAGAGAGAGTGAATTGTCCAAAACACAGCATCGGGCTCTCGAACGTGTAGCAAGAGCTAGCCAAAGGTTCTCCGTTCGAAGACAGAAGTCCCGCGTCAAGGAGATTGAGTCCATATGTCACAGATTGGAGTGTCAAACCAAGGTGTTCGACTTCTCTGATGTAAATGGTCTCACAGAGTTCCGCATCAGCATAGAGGTGGACTCCCTGTTCGGCTGGATCGATGCAGTCGGACAGCTTGCTGACTCCCTCAGCCATGATCATCAGCCTGGTGAGACGTTCCTGCTCGTCCCAATCCGACGCAATAGACCGGTACCAATGCTCACAATGAGGTTCACTTACAACCTCTGGCCTGAACCTCAATCTGGCGGGCTGGACAAGCTGTCGGAAGCACACCCCGACCTACTCGCTGCGACATTCGACAAGGCTCAATTGGCGCTCCAAACGATTTCGGGCCTCTGTTGTCTTCCAGAGGAACAGCAAGACCATCAGAAAGTCCAGGCTGTAGCAGATATCGCCAATTCAGAGCTGGAAGTGGCGTACGGAAGGCTCTGTGATATGCTTGAAGACCCCGTCGTCGATTGGTTGCGATCGATGATTGAAGGACTCGGTATGCACGTCCAAGCTGAATGTGAGGGCACTACTACCGAACTTGGCTTTGCCGCCCAGGTGGCGCTCTCACTCACGACTGACGAAGTCACGGAATACTCGGCGCTGGTTTGGTACGCCAAGTGCATCGCTCTGGAATGGGAGATCGATCCTGTGGCTGCTGCTGACCTGCTCCCTGAAGACGATGACTGAACTCACCCAGGAGACGCTCTGACCCGCGTACGAGAAGTCCATCTGCCGTGGTCCAGTTAATTGTCGCCCGATGAGGATGCAAGAGCCCAATGCTTGATTTGCGGGGAACCGCAAAGGTGTCACTGGTGGTGGGTATTCTCTAGTTATGGCAGGTCAGACGGCTCCAGCACCTCCTGAGGATGGTGATGAGGCGCTGTCTGTACTGCTTGAGGAGGGGGTGGTTTGGGGGGATTCTGCTGAATGGCTGCCGAGGTTGCCGCAGGACTCGGTGGACTTGTTCTTCATGTCGCCGCCGTATGCCGATGCTCGGGCGTACTCCAGGATCAGCCCGGACAGCTATGTGGAGTGGTTCCTGCCATTTGCGGAGGCCATGCTCGGAGCCACCAAGGAGACCGGGTCATTCGTTCTCAACATCAAGAACCGGGTGGCCAAGTCGGGGCCGCTGCGGGGGCAACGCCATCCGTATGTGTACCAGCTGGTGATCGCTCTGCAAGACATGGGGTGGCGGTGGGCGGAGACTTACATCTGGAGCAAGCCGAACGCCATCCCCGGTCGGTTCGGTCCACGCACCAAGGACGCGTTCGAGTACGTGTACCACTTCACCAAAGGCCCCAGTCCTTACTTCGACTTGGATGCAGTGAGGGTGCCGTATCGGGCAGACCAGGCCGAGATCAAGCGGCGGCTCAAGGACAGGAATGGCCGGCGGAACACTGATGCCGGGTTCGGGCGAGACCGCACTCGGACTTACGGACGGGGTGGGGCTGATCCTGGGAATGTGATCACAGTGGGCCAGACCTACAACCAGCACAAGGGTCCTGCTGGGCAGCACACCGCGGTCATGCCGGAGGGCCTAGCTGAGTTCTTCGTCAAAGCGGCCTGCCCCCCGGATGGGATCGCGATCGACCCATTTGCTGGATCGGGCACCACAGTCACTGTCGCCCGCCGACATGGCCGCAATTCAGGTGGGATCGAATTTCACGCCGAGTACGCAGCAGTCGCCAAGGAACGCCTGGCAAGCGATCATGTCCAGGAAGAACTGGGACTGCTCCGTGTCGCTAACTGACTCAGACCGCGAGCTTCTCGCCAGCGCCGGGACTTTGGCTAACCCCACAATCCGACGTCAAGCGGTAGCGGTACTTCTGCGCCAACCAGAATCGGCCAGGGACGAGGCCGCCAACCTTCTCGGACAGGGTTTTGTCGCCGCTACTCAGCCATCGTTTCACTACATCCCCAAGGGCGATGCCATGGCCACCGAAGCCGCTTTCGATGAGGCCTACCGGCGATTGGCTGAGCACACCAACGACTTCACCGATGTCTCGGCGGCAAGTTTGAAAGCAGCCTTAACGCAAGCGCCCGAGACTCTGGCACCGCTTCGAATGATCTTGGGCTTCACTCACAACGAGCTGGCCTGGGCCATGAAACTTGCCCAAGCGGGTACGAACACTTCGGGAGGAACCCTGAAGAAGTTCGAGCGCAGCCCAGCACCTGAGCAATCATCAGCCAAGCGAACTGAGATGATCAGCTTGGTGGCTGCCGCAATCATCGCTGTCATGGACCGGAGCATCCTCCAGGTCCCCGAATCAGCCCGAGGCTTCTTCCATTCGAAACTCGACAAACGAGACACGCGTCAGGGCTGGGACACGGTTGCAGCGTCAACTGACGGAGTGCCTTATTCGGCCTTGCTGTATCAGAGGTATGTCGGTGGGGTCTGGCGGCAAGTTCAAGACGCCTACTCCGAAGTCAAAGGCGACAATCTGCTGGAGCAACCCATCGCCGACCTGTTCGACGATCATCACATCCCCTACTACCGATCTGGGTCAGGCGCTTCCGGTGCTGCACAAACCTCAGAGGCATTCGGCCTTTCGCCTGGACCCGATTTCGTGCTGCCCGAGGAATCTCCGACGGTGATCATCGAATCGAAGGTGGCTGAAGACGGAGGCACGGCTCGAGACAAGGCTGCTCGCATCAAAAATGCTGCCGATGCTGCTAGGGACCGCGGTCTGCTTCCCTGTGCAGTTGTCGATGGCAAGGGCTGGTCAGAACGCCCAAACGCCCTGGTTGACGTAGTGATCGCCACAGAAGGACGCACCTACTCCCTCGACACGCTCCCTCATCTTCTTGAGATTCCCGAGATCATCGGTCTTGGAGAGTCTTGATCCTCTAGAACAGAAACCCCGCTATCGGTAGCGGCGGCTGAAGGCGGTGGCGTCTGGGCGTTCTTCGCCGTCGGCGGTTTCATTCGTGGGGTCGGGGAACACAGTCATCGTCGACTTCCGCATAGGCCGTAGGCCAGCAGGGAACGAACCACATGAAGAACATATGACGATGGTCAAAGAGCGCTTAACGGACGATTACATACATGTCAGCCTCCCCCGGGTATTGTGCCTGGCCAACTCTGGAGGTCTGACATGAAGAGGATTGTCATAGCAATACTGGTATGCGGCGCGTTGATGGTCGGCGGCAGCCTGGCCTACGCGGCTATAGACACGTCCACTCCAGAAAAAGCTGCCCAGGCGTGCTCGGAGCACCATGGGTTCGGGGCTGAGCCGGTGGACGTGGCGAAGACATCCGACGGGTCCGAGGTTCTCGCCCAAGTGTCATGGGGAGCAAATGACTTCGGGTGGTGCTATCTGATACTGGACGGGCAGGCCACCAGACTGCTTCGGGATCATTCGTCGGGTTCCCTTGCCTACTCCACTCCGACGCCGGCACCCACGCCGTCCCCAGCCGAGCAGACAATCATCGACAACTACCCGACCTTCTACGCCTGCGCAGTGACGGGCAGTCGCGAATGCCAGCATCCCACTCCTACGCCGGTACCCGAGCCCACTGTGACACCTGATGAGACAGATGAAACACCGATAGGACAAGGGAACGAGTGCCTTACCACCACAGGATGCTCGTTCAGTTTCTTTGATGTGCCGGGAGGCCTCTTCCTCAGAGTTGGCATTGATATTGCACCAGGCAAATGGAACAGCGATTACGAGGGCGCAGGCGAGCGTTCCTGTTATGCACTCAGGTTGAATGAGAAGCTAACGACCCATCCCAACTATACCGACGAAGTTGATGAGTCATTTGGCTACCGAAGGACAAGCTGGACTTCTTGGTTTGGCGATCTCTTGTTGGTTCAACTTCCATCCGGAAGGTACACAAACCACGAGTCTGTCATAGAGAGAAAAAGCACGGACTATGTCTACGGACCTCGTTCATTTCAAATAGAGATACAACCGACGGACTATGCAGTGATCATTCTGCACTGTTAATGCGAGGGATTAGGACGACGGACCCGCTATCGGTAGCGGCGGATTATGGCGGTGGTGTCTAGGCGGTTTTCGCCAAGCGCCGCCGTCTCTTCGGTGTAGCGCTGGCAGAGTTCTACTAGGGGGATGGGGGCTCCTAGTTCGGCGGCGGCGTCGGCTACTAGGCCGAGGTCTTTGATCATCCAGTCGACGGCGAAGCCGAAGTCGAACTCGTCAGCCACCATGGTGTGGCCCCGGTTCTGGAGGTACCAGGAGCCGGCTGCGCCCTTGGTGACGGCGGCTAGCACCTTCTCCATGTCGAGTCCGGCCCGCTCGCCGAAGGCCAGCGCCTCAGCTGCGCCCTGCACCGCGCCAGCGCACAGGATCTGGTTCACCATCTTGGTTAGCTGGCCGCTCCCGGCCGGACCCATGAGGGTGACCGCCGAGGAATAGGCGTCCATAACCGGAGCGGCGGCATCGAAGTGCTCGGGCTCGCCGCCGCACATCACGGTGAGCACGCCGTTCTCAGCCCCGGCCTGGCCGCCGGAGATGGGGGCATCGAGCCAGCCGATCCCCCGTCCAGCACACACCTGGGCCAGCTCCCGGGCCACTTCGGCCGATGCGGTGGTGTGGTCCACCAGCACCGAGCCGGCAGGCATCGTCCCCAAGGCCCCGTCGTCGCCCAGCACCACCGCCCGCAGATCGTCGTCGGCCCCCACGCAGGTGAACACGAACTCGGCCCTGTTGGCCGCTTCGGCCGGGGTGGCGGCCACCGACCCCTCGTGGTGCTCGCCCCAGCGCTCGGCCACTGCCGCGGTCCGGTTGAACACCCGCACCTCGTGGCCAGCGGCCGCCAGGTGCCCCGCCATGGGGAAGCCCATATTGCCCAGTCCGATGAATGCACACACGCTCACGTCGGCCACGATATCCGGCCCATTCCCCCGTTCTCCCGGCGATAGGCGGCTTCCACAGCGTTCCCATAACATCGAAGACGATGAGCGACAACGGCTTCGACGTATTCTCCGCCGATTCCCACGTGATCGAGCCCCACGACCTGTGGCAGATCTACACGGTGGAGGCCTTCAAGGATCGGGCCCCTCGGCTGGTGCGCGAGGAGACTACCGACCGCCTCATATGCGACCAGGCCCGGCTCCCCCCGGTGGGGCTGTTGGCCGGGTGCATGCGCACCGACGACAAGGTGCGGGCCAAGGGCCGCTGGGAAGAGGACGTGCCCGACGTGGGCTGGGATCCGGAAATCCGCATGGAGGCCCTGCGCACCGACGGGGTGACCGGCGAGGTGCTGTACCCCACGATCGCCATGCAGATGTACCCGATCCGAGACGTGGAGTTCCAGTGGGCCCTGTTCGAGGCCTACAACACCTGGGTGGGCGAGTTCGTGGGCCAGATCCCCGACACGTTCGTGGGTATCGGCCTGTTGTCGCCGGTGGACTTGGAGCGGGCTGCCAAGGAGATCAAACGGTGCCGCGACACCGGCCTCAAAGGGGTGATGATCCCGGTGGTCAACGGCGAGGACAACCCATACCAGGATCCGGCGTTCGACCCGCTGTGGGCTGCGGCGGTAGAGCACTCCATGCCGGTGAACCTGCACGCCGCTACTACCCGCGACCCCGACAAGGCCTGGGACCAGGGCACCTCCACCCGCTCGGTGCTGCAAACGGTGGACATCCAGGAGGTGGTGCTCGACCTCATCTTCGGCGGCGTGTTCGACCGCTTCCCCGAGCTGATGATCGTCTCGGCGGAGAATGACGTGGGCTGGGCCGGGAACCTGCTGGAGCGGGCCGACTACTGGTTCCACCGCAACCGCCAACTCCTCAAGGACATGAAGTGCCTGGAAGAGCCGTCCCACTACTGGCGCAATAACTTCCGGGTGACGTTCATGCGAGACCTCACCGGGGTGGCCGCCCGCGACATCATCGGCACCGAGACCATGATGTGGGGCAACGACTTCCCCCACCACGTGTCCACCTGGCCCAACAGCCAATCAGTCATCGCCGACCATTTCGCCGACACCACCGACGATGTGCGCCACGCCATCGTGTCGGGCAACGTCCGCCAGCTCTACGACATCCAGGTGTAGGCAGGACTCGGGCCGGGGTCGGGAAGGCAGGCGCCGTGGTCAAGCTCTCCGACATGGGGCGCATTGGGTTCACGGTGCGCGACAGCCAGGCCGACGGGCACCCGGTCACCTTCCTGCCCGAGCCCGAGCGGCGAGTGCGCCACAACCTGCTCATCTCGGTGGACGACCACGTGGTGGAGGCCCCCGACGCCTTCGAGGGCCGCATCCCCAGCCGCTTCGGTGACCGCGGCCCCAAGGTGGTGACCGACGACGACGGCATGCACGCCTGGGAGGTGGACGGGCGGCGCTTCCCCACCGTGGGCATGAACGCGGTGGCCGGTCGGCCGGTGTCGGAGTACGGCTTCGACCCGGTGCGGTTCGACCACATGCGCCGGGGGGCGTGGGACATACACGCCCGCATCGCCGACATGGACCTCAACGGCATCTACGCCTCTTTGAACTTCCCCTCCGCCCTGCCCGGCTTCGCCGGCCAGAACTTCATGCGGATGACCAACGACGACGAGCTGGGCCTGGCCTGCGTGCGGGCCTGGAACGACTGGATCCTGGACGACTGGCACACCCGCTACCCCGACCGGATCATCCCCTGCCAGATCCCCTGGCTGTACGACCCCGAGGTTGCCGCCGACGAGATCTACCGCAACGCCGAGCGGGGCTTTCGGGCGGTGTCGTTCAGCGAGGCCCCCGAGAAGCTGAAGCTGCCGTCGCTGCACACCGGCCACTGGGACCCCTTCATCCGGGCCTGCGAGGACACCGAAACGGTGGTGTGCCTGCACGTGGGGTCGTCGTCGCAGGCCCCGTCCACCGCCCCCGACGCCCCGCCCGACACCATCGGGGTGCTGTTCTTCGGGTACGCCATGTTCGCCGCGGTCGACTGGCTCTACTCGCTGATCCCGGTGCGCTTCCCCAACCTGCGCATCGCCATGTCGGAGGGGGGCATCGCCTGGGTGCCGGGGCTGATCGACCGGCTCGACCACATCACCAGCTACCACGACATGTACGGCACCTGGACTGGCATCGACATGAAGCCCAGCGAGGTATTCCGACGCAGCTTCTGGTTCTGCGTTATCGACGACACCTCGTGCCTGTCGCTGCGCGACCACATCGGCGTAGACCACATCATGATGGAGTCGGACTACCCCCACGTGGACACCACCTGGCCCGACACCCAGGAAGTGGTCCGCCGCCAGGTGGAAGGGTTCGGCCCGGAGGAGACCGAGAAGATCTGCTGGCGCAACGCCGCCGAACTGTTCCGGTGGCCGGTGCCCGAGGCGGTGGCCGCCGACCCGGAGAGTTTCTGACAAGATCAAAGCAGGAGGACCGATGACCAAGACCTGGACCGAAGACCATCCCGCCTTCCAAGTGGCCGCGGCGAGGCGCATCCTGGGCCGAGAGGGCTGCGAGAGCCGGGTGGCCGGCCACGTGTCGGTGCGCGATGCCGAGCGGGCCGACGCCTTCTGGGTGTCGCCGTTCGGCTATTTCAGCGAGACGCTGCCCAGCGACGTGAACTGCTACGACATGGAGCTCAACCTCTTGGACGGCGACACCGCGGCGTCGCCCGCGGTGCGGTTCCACGCCGGGTTCTATGAGGCCCGCCCCGACGCCAACTCGGTGATCCACACCCACTCCCACTACGTGGAGGTGCTGTCGACCACCGGCAAGGACATCGGGCTGTACTCGGCCGACGCCTGCCTGTTCTACCAAGAGCAGGCCCACTACGCCGACAACGGCATCGACAACCCAGTGGACGGCCCCCGCATGGCCGAGGCGCTGGGCGACCGGTCGGTGGTGCTCATCGGCAACCACGGCGCTTGCTTCGTGTGCCCCTCGCTGGAGGAGGCCACCATCAAGGCCATCGCCTACGAGAGCTCGGCCCGGACCCACTACGAGGCCAAGGTGGTGGGGGGCCACGAGATGCCCGAGGCCGAGGCGGCCCGGGCCAAGAAGGCGTACCACAAGTACTTCATCCCCATGATGTGGGAGGCCAACTACCGCCGCCTGCGCCGCACCGACGCCGACCTGTTCGAGACCCTGGCCGGCTAAATGGCCCCCGAGCCTGAAGCCCACCCCATCGCCCCTCACCCTATTGAGAGCATCGGGGTGGTCGACCTCATGTTGGGCGTGCCGTCTGACCGCGACGCCTGGTACGCCAACTTCCAAGGGCTGCTGAAAGACGAGGAGAGCCGCAGCTTCGGCCACGGTGCGGCCTACATGTTCAAAGACCTGCCCCAGGTGGACGGCACCGCGGACTTCATCGCCTACCTGCTGGCCGAGATGGACCTCTGGGGCATCGACAAGGGGCTGTTGCCGGTGAACTTCGGCGACACTTGGGGCACCCGGGGGGTCACCGAGCACCCCGACCGCCTCTACGGCAGCTATCTGGTGGACCCCAACCAGGGCGTGCAGGCGGTGCGGGACCTGCGCCGGGCCGTAGACGAACTCGGAGTGATCGCCGCGGCCTGCTTCCCCACCGGGCTGCACCCCCAGGTGAACATCAACGAACCGCTGATGTACCCGATCTACGCGGCGTGCTGCGAGCTGGAGATCCCCATGTGCATCAACGCCGGCGTGCCCGGCCCGCGGTTCCCGTTCGACCCCCAGCACGTCGAGCACCTCGACCGGGTGTGCTACGACTTCCCCGAGCTGGTGCTGGTGACTCGCCACGGTTCCGAGCCGTGGGAAGACCTAATGGTCAAGCTCATGCTGAAGTGGCCGGGGCTGCACTACTCCACCTCGGCGTTCGCCCCCAAGCACTACCCGAAGGCCATCATCGACTACGCCAACACCCGGGGGGCCGACAAGGTGATGTACGCCGGCTACTTCCCCTCGGGACTGTCGCTGGAGCGGATCATGACCGAGATGCGCAATGTGGGGTTCCGCGACCACGTCTGGCCCAAATTCCTGCGAGAGAACGCCTTGCGGGTGTTCAATATGGCATGAGCATGATTCAGCACATCTTCCGACGGCGGGATCTGGGAGTAATCGACTCCTTCATCGGAGCGGGTATCCTGGTTGTCGCGGTGTTCGCTTGGGCCGAGCGATCGGTGGTAGTCCACCCCGACGCCGGCGCCGAGGTGGTCGACAACTGGAAGTGGCAGCTCTGGCAGATCGGCCCCGTGGTGTTCTCTCTCATCGGCGTATGGCTGCTATGGCGCAACACCAGCAAAGTGCCGTGGTTCCGCACGCTGTGCCTGTCGTCGCTGGCCGTGGCCATCCTGCTCAATCAGTACACCGACATCTTCAACTACAGCGGCAACCTGTGGCTCACCATCGACCCGTTGTTCGTGGCCTGCGGCACCGTGGCCACCTGCACCGGTTGGCGCCGGGTGATTGCCCAGCGTCAGGGCCTGGAGCCAGCCAACCCGTTCACCCTGATCGCCGCGGTCATCGCCACGGGAATGTTTGTGGCGGTGTTCGTCAACGCCTACATCACCAACGATCCCGGCGCGTGGAACATCCTCGATCCCTTGATGATCCTGTCTCTATTGACCTGGGCCATCGCCGCCCGCCGCACCAATGTGGGCGACGCCATCTGAACCTATACGCTGCCTGAAATTCGGCCGGGACGGAGAAGAGGAGAACCGCCATGCCCGAGGTAGACGGCTACGTCCACGGAGACTTCAGCTGGGTCGACTTGTGTACCGAGGAGCCCGACAAGGCCAAGGCGTTCTACTCGTCGCTTTTCGGACTGACCTTTCGCGATGAGCACGATGGGTCGCAGGTGGTCTACACCCTGGGCCTGAAGGACGAAAGGCCGGTGCTGGGGCTGCTGGAAAAGCCCCAGGAGATGTGCGAGATGGGGATCCCCAACGTGTGGGAGACCTACATCTCGGTGGACAACGCTGATGAGGCCCTGGCCAAGGTGGCGCCCGCGGGGGGCACGCCGATGGGGCCGGTGATGGAGCCGGCGGGTGCGGGGAGGATGGCAGTGGTGGCCGACCCCACCGGTGCAGTGGTGATGCTGTGGGAGGCGCTGGGCCAAGATGGCGCCGAACTCAAGAGCGAGCACGGCACGCTGTGCTGGAACCAGCTCCTGACTTCTGATGTCGATAAGGCCATGGCGTTCTACTCCGAGATGCTGGGCTGGACTCCGGTGCCCCTCGACATGGACGATTCGGTCGGGATCATGCACAACGGCGAGATGATCGCCAGCGCCGGCCCGCTGCCCGCGCCGCTCATTCCCCCCCATTGGGCGGTGTACTTCGCGGTGGACGACTGCGACGCCACCGCGGCCCAGTGCCAAGAGCTGGGCGGCCACGTGGTGGTCCCGCCCATGGACACCCCGCCGGGCCGCATGGCCCAGCTTGTGGACGACGCCGGGGCCATGTTCTGGGTCATCACCCTCGATCCCACGTTCTCCCCCGTCTGAGACCGGAAAGGAGCCGCTGAGATGGCGATGCCCGAGGGGATCGGCGTGGTGGACCTGATGATCGGGTTCCCCTTCGCCTCCAAGAAACAGGTGTACGAGCGCCTCCAGGCCGGGCTGAAAGACGACCAGTCCACCGAGGAGTTCGTGATGCCGGTGGAGTACATGTTCAAAGACATCCCCGAAGAGGCCGAGGAGGGATCCGACCCCATCGACTACACCATCGCCGAGATGGACCGCTGGGGCATCGACAAGGGGCTGTTCGGGCTGTCGGAGACCAGCATCGAGGCCAAGCGCCGCCACCCCAACCGGGTGTACTTCGTGACCGAGGTGGACCCCAACGACGTGATGGGCACCGTCCGGCTCCTCAAGAAGCTCAAGGCCGACCACGACCTCAAGGCGGTCAGCGTGTTCCCGGCCGGGACGGTCCCCCAAGTGGCCGTGTCCGATCCGCTCATGTACCCGCTCTATGCCACCGCCATCGAGCTCGACATCCCAGTGATCGCCAACGCCGGCATCGCCGGACCCCGGTTCCCCAGCGCCCCCCAGCATGTCGAGCACTTCGACCAGGTGTGCTACGACTTTCCCGAGTTGCGCCTGGTGATGCGCCACGGGGCCGAGCCGTGGGAGAAGCTGGCCATGAAGCTGATGTTGAAGTGGCCCAACCTGTACTACATGCCCTCGGCGTTCGCCCCCAAGCACTACCCGAGGGCCATCATCGACTACGCCAACACCCGCGGCGCCGACAAGATCATGTACGCGGGGTACTTCCCCGCCGGGCTCACCCTGGAGCGCATCTTCACCGAGTTGCCCAATGTGCCGTTCCGCGACCACGTGTGGCCCAAGTTCCTGCGGGAAAACGCCCTGCGAGTATTCAAGCTCGACGACTGACACCCCCACTGAGGAGGGTCCGATGACTGAAGACACGGCGACGAGGCCTGAGCCCTACCAGGGGTGGGAGGGGCGAGCGGGCCGCACTGTGGCGGGGTCGGATCCGTGGTGGCCCGAGGCGGTGCGGGCGCCGCAGGGCGCGCCCAACATCGTGGTGGTGCTGTTGGACGACCTGGGCTTCGCCGATCTGGGGTGCTACGGCTCGGAGATCGACACCCCCCATATCGACCAGATGGCAGCCGAGGGGCTGCGCTACCTGAACTTCCACGTCAACCCCATGTGCTCGCCCACCCGGGCGTCGCTGCTCACCGGGCTCAACCACCACGACGTGGGGGTGGGCCACGTGTGCCACTCCGACCCCGGCTACCCCGGCTACACCTCCGAGCTCACCGAGCACTGCGCCACGGTGGCCGAGATTCTGCGGGCGGGGGGCTACGCCACCTTCATGGTGGGAAAGTGGCACCTGTGCAAAGACTCCAACCTGGTGGGCCCCCGGCACTCGTGGCCGCTCCAGCGGGGGTTCGACCACTACTACGGCTTCCTCGACGGGTTCACCAACTTCCACCACCCCCACCGGCTGATCCGCGACAACAGCGTGGTGCGCACCGACCAGTACCCCGACGACTACTACTTCACCGACGACATCACCGACGAGGCCATCTCCATGGTCCGCGAGCAGAAGGCGGCCCGGCCCGACCAGCCGTTCTTCTTGTACCTGTCGCACGGGGCGGTCCACGCCCCGCTCCAGGCCAAGCAGGCCGACATCGAGAAGTACCGGGGGGCCTACGACGCCGGCTGGGACGAGATCCGCCAGCGCCGCTTCGTCCGCCAGATTGAACTGGGCATCTTCGACGCTGACACTGCGCTGCCGCCCCGCAACTCTGAGGAGCGCAACGACGTTCCTCCCTGGGACGAGCTGTCCAACACCCAAAAGGAGGTGTTCGCCCGCTACATGGAGGTGTTCGCCGCCATGGTGGACAACGTCGACCAGAACTTCGGGCGGCTGCGGGCCGCGCTGGAGGAGCTGGGCGAGTGGGACAACACCCTGGTGCTGTTCACCTCCGACAACGGGGCGTCCCGGGAGGGCGAGGACACCGGCTGCTCCCAGTACTTCGAGGTGCTGTCCCCCACCGCCGGAGACATCGACGCCGACCACGCCCGGCTCAACCTATTGGGCGGCCCCCAGACCCTGGCCCACTATCCGCGGGGCTGGGCCATGGCCGGCAACACCCCCTTCCGGCTGTACAAGATCAACACCCACGCCGGCGGGCACCAGGTGGCCATGATCTCGTCATGGCCCGAGCAGATCGCCGACCCCGGCGGGTTCCGCCGCCAGTACCTGCACATCACCGACGTGCTGCCCACCGTGCTCGACATCGTGGGGCTCAGCGCTCCCACCGAGCGCAACGGCCAACCGCTCAAGGGGCCGCTGGCCGGGGCCAGC
Source organism: Candidatus Poriferisocius sp. (assembly GCF_965204015.1). Classification (GTDB taxonomy): domain Bacteria; phylum Actinomycetota; class Acidimicrobiia; order Acidimicrobiales; family Bin134; genus Poriferisocius. The sequence continues at coordinate 2,103,919 of NZ_OZ241965.1, forward strand.
TTCGCCCCCACCTTCGCCGACGCCGCGGCCGACGAGCACCACACCGAGCAGTACTACGAGCAGATCGGCCACCGGGGGTTCTACCGCGACGGCTGGGAGGCCGTCACCCTGCACCTGCCCATGACCCCGTTCGGCGATCACGAGTGGGAGGTGTACAACCTGGCCGACGACCCCACCGAGACGGTGGATTTGTCGGAGGCCGAGCCCGGCAAGCGCCAAGAGTTAATCGACGCCTGGGAGGAAGCCGCCCACCGCTATCAGGTGTACCCGCTGGACGAGGGCTCGATGCTCAAGTACGTGCAGCGGCCGACCTCGGAGGAGGTGTACGAGGCGCCGGTTCGGATCGTGCCGGGCACCGACACCTTGGAACGCTACCGGAGCATGAAGATGATCCAGGCCCGGTCGTTCACCGTCGACATCGACTTCGACTACGCCTCTGGCGACGAGGGCATGCTGGTGGCCCACGGCGACCAGGGCGGCGGCTACGCCTGCTACGTCGAGGGTGGGGAGGTGGTCTATGTCCACAACGGCTACGGCCACATGCGGCACCTGAACAGCGGCCCGCTGGCCGAGGGGCGGCGCACCGTGCGGCTCGACTTCACCATCACCGACGGATTCGCCTGGGATCTGCGCCTGCTGGTGGACGGCATCGAGACCGCCGTTGGCAAGGAGTTCACCGGCATGTGGACCATGGCCCCCTTCGAGGGCATCGACATCGGCATCGACCGCCGCTCCCCCGTTTCATGGGACGTCTACGAGCGCCACGGCCCCTTCCCCTACACCAACACCATCGAGTCGGCCACCTACACCCCCGGCCAACAAGGCCCCATGGCCGCCACCCACACCGCAGAAATCCTCAAACAAATGGGCGCCCGCTTCGAGTGATGGGATTGACATAGCAAACACTGAAACTCACCCTAAAAGTGATTGAATTCTGCTACCCACGGTGCCACACTGACGGGCGAAAGGAGCGAGCCCATGGACCACGATCTCTGCAAGAAGTACGCCCATGAACTCCAACTGGGCGACGTCATCCGCCCTAGCGGCAGCGACGACGCTCCTTTCACCCGCGTAGAGTTTCGCCGCGCCTATGGAAAGTGGACCGTGCTGAAACTGCGTTGTGCCGACGGCCAGGCTTTCCGAGACGTTTGGTCCAGCGGCACCATTTTCGACGTAACCCCCACGGGAACCTCCCTCGCGTCCGTCCAATCTCTCCTTGAAACCGCCGAGCTATAGCCCAGCGAACAAAACCCCAACCTGGCCGCTCCTTGTCGCCTCTCTTCTGACGCTGGCAGTCGACCGCCGCCCGCGGATGATGTTCCACATCGTCCTTCTGACCGGAATCACCGTCATCGCGATCGATTCCCAAGCCGGACTCTGGTCGTACCTAGGCGCAGCCTCCGCAACTTGGACCCTAATGATGCTCGCCACCCCCACCGAAGCCAACTGAGGAGGGGGTGACACGGAACCTGCTGGCGAGTGACGTAGTGTTCAGCGGGGGGCTCTGTTGAGTCAACAACTGGGCACCGATGGATCCAATAGATGACGGCAAGCGTGCAGAGGTTGAAAGCACTGCTGTGCGCGGCGAGGTCAACCCGTGGCTCCCGCCACCACCTCCGTTGCCGCCGACTCAGACAGAGGGAGGGAAACCGAGAGGTCGAGTGTTCATTCCAGCAACAGTGCTCCTGCTAGTTCTTCCGGTTACCACTTGGGACATTCGAGGTGAACAAATAATCGACAGGAGCTTCACCGGCGAGCGCCGCTATGCGATCAAGCCTCCTGATTGGCTTGTTGAGCTACCTGACTTCGTCGGGCTTGCTCTCGTGATTGCCCTTGTGACTGCACTCGGATGGCTCATCTTTGAATACTGGCTACAGAGTTGGGGCAAATGGTGGTTCATGGCTCTGGGATCACTTTGCACAATAGGAGTACTTGCAGGGCTGGCTGGAAGAGAAGCCACCGCAGCGGATCCCGTACACGATTATCCCGGCTTTCAATGGATCACTGTCTTTGCCTGTTTGTGCGCGTGTGTTCTCTTGTCAATTCTGCTGATCACATCGCTCTACAAGGCCAACGTCAACTTCGTGGCCCTTCGCATTCGCAAACTCAAGCGTTTCATCAAGAGGCACAAGAAAGCTCTGCTGGCAATTTCTGGCGTTCTGGTGGCACTTGGCATCGCAAGTGTCGTGATCGAAGGGATCGATTCAGGTAACTCAATCGCTGAAATCGTCGTCGTATTGACTCTTGGTCCGATATTCTTGGGATTGATATACACTACTATAGGGCTAATTGTCTTGATACCATTTGTCATTACTTCTTTGGTCATATGGTTCGTGCTCTTTCGCTCTGCCGACCTAGTGCTGCGGCGCAGGGCCTACTGGTAGCTGTCAGCCTCAGCACGGACAGGTACGGTGAATGGGGGGGTTCGTTGAGTCGGCGGCAGGGTTACCGATGAAACCAGGTGAGCTGAGGGGGCGGAGGCCGGGGTGGCGGCATGTGATTCCAGCGGCGGTGTTGGTGGTCTTGCTGCCGGTGGGTGTTTGGCATTTGTTTGGGGATCAGACGGATTACTCGGATGATGAGCTCCGGCTTTTTTTCATTTGGCGGGCGCCGGGGTGGCTGAATGAGCTGGCCCATCCGATCGGGCTGGTGGCCTCGCTGGTGGTGCTGGCGGCGCTCCTTTGGCTCGCGGTGGAGTACTGGCTGGAGCCCTGGCGCAAGTGGTGGTTCTTCGTGCTGGGGCCCCTCTGCCTCATGGGGATCTATGCCGGGTTGGGGGGAAGATACGCCACCGCGGGCATCACCGAGGATGACGAATTAAACGTCTACGGATGGCTGAGCCTGTTGAGCGTGCCGGGGGTTGTTGCCGTGTTCTCCACCATGCTCGTCGTAGCGGCATCCAAGGTCAGGCCGGAAACGACCACTCGCTACCTCGCCAAGGTAGGACTCAAGCCATCCAGGCGGACGGCGATTGCGGCGATGCTGCTCGGCGGTTTCATTTCAGCCGGTCTTTCGCTGGGCATCGCCGCGGCCAAGACCGTGGCATCACCCTCGAACAGCTTGTCGTTGAATGAGTCCATCAACATGTCGCTGATGTTTCTGCCCCTTCTCCTCTTTGTCGGGGTAATGGGCCTTCTCGTCTACCTGGCCCTTGTGTCCGGCGGTCTCGTACTCGCCTGGCTGGCGCTGTTCCGCTCCGCCGACTGGGCACTCAAGCGAAGAAACTACTGGTAGCTACTCGGTTGTCCCCTCGGACAGACTCATAGCAGTGGACTTAACCCCTACCGCCGACCAGGAAGCGCTCCGCCAAGAGTGCCGATGGTGGCTCCAAGAGAATCTCCCCTGGGAGTACGGCAAGGGCCTGCCGCCGCTATTTGACGATCTGGCTGAAGAGGTCGCCTTCCTCCGCCGGTGGCAGGCCGCCTTAGCCGAGGCCCGCTTCGTGGGCGTCTCTTGGCCGGTCGAGTTCGGCGGGCGGGGCGCCGGCCCTCTGCATCACTTCATCATCCAAGAAGAGCTGGCTCGGGCCCGGGCCCCCGAACTGGTCGGTCGCCTCGGCGTGAACCTGATCGGCCCGACCCTGCTGGCCCACGGTACCGACGAGCAGAAGCAGCGCTGGCTCCCGTCGATCCTCCCCGCCGAGCAACTCTTTTGCCAGCTGTTCAGCGAGCCCGATGCGGGCAGCGATCTGGCGTCTCTGTCCACCCGGGCCGTTCCCGCCGACGGCGGATGGCGGCTCAGCGGCCAGAAGGTGTGGACCTCCTACGCCCAGTTCGCCGATTGGGGCCTCTGCCTGGCCCGCTCCCACCCCGATGAGCCCAAGCACCGGGGCATCACCGCCTTCATGGTCGACATGCACGCTCCCGGGGTGGAGGTCCACCCACTCCGCCAGATCACCGACGAGTCCGACTTCAACGAGGTCTTCCTCAACGACGTGTTCGTGGCCCACGACCAGGTGGTCGGCGAACCCGGCAACGGCTGGCGGGTGTCGCAGTCAACCCTCAGCGTGGAGCGGGGCACCAATCCCCGCCAGCTCGTCATCCACCTCCAGCTGCTCGAGGAGCTGTTCCGCCTGGCCGCCGAAACCGGCCGCAACCACGATCCCGTGATCCGCCAGGCCCTGGCCCGCTCCTACATCGAGGTCCGCCTGTTCCAACTCCAGAACTGGCGGGTGCTGTCCCGGCTGGCCCACGGCCGCGACCACGGCCCGGAGTCGGCCACCGCCAAGCTCTTCTGGAGCGAGATGAGCCAGCGTCTGCACCAGACGGCCATGGACGTACTGGGCGCCGCCGCCCCCCTGTGGCGGGGCGACCCCCACAACCCCGGCGAAGGCCGATGGCAGCGCTCCTGGCTGTACTATCAAGCTGCGACGATCTTCGCCGGAACCAGCGAAATCCAGCGAAACATCATCGCCGAGCGCACCCTGGGCCTTCCCCGAGAGCCCCGTTAGGAGCACCCATGAGCACCGCCTTCGACACCATCGAATACAGGGTCGATGAGGCCGTGGCCATCATCACCTTGAACCGGCCCGATGTGGCCAATGCCCAGGACACTCAGCTCATCGATGAGCTCGACGCCGCCTTCGACCTGGCCGAGGCCGACGACGAGGTGCGGGTGGTGGTCATGGCCGCCAACGGACGCCACTTCTCCGCCGGCCACGACCTCAAGGCTCTGGTGGGCGATGTCGAGCCCGACAAATGGCGGCTCATGCGGGACACGCCCGAGGGCAAGTTCCTCCATGAGAAGACCATGTACTTCGACCGCTGCCTGCGCATCCGCGACTTCCCCAAGCCCACCATCGCCGCCGTCCACGGCAAATGCATCGCGGCGGGGGTGATGCTGGCGGCCATGTGCGATTTGATCGTGGCCTCTGACGACGCCTCCTTCCAGAACCCGGTACTGCGCATGACCGGCGCCGCGGTGGAGATCCTCATCGAGCCCTGGGAGATGCCGCCCCGCAAGGCCAAAGAGTTCCTGCTTACCGCCCAGACCATCTCCGCAACCGACGCCGAGCGCTTGGGCATGGTGAACCGAGTGGTGCCCCGCGACGACCTGGCTGCCACCGTGAAGGAGATGGCCGAGGCAATCGCCCTGGTGCCCCCGGCCACTGCTGCGGTGGTGAAGCGGTCCATCAACAAGACGCTTGAGCTGATGGGCCAGAAGGACTCCTGGGACTACCACTTCATGGCCCATCACTGGATGCACAACACCGACACCGCCCTCGGCGCGCTGGAGCGACGCATGCAGAAGTCGTCGATGAAGGAAGTCTTCGCCGAGCACCGGGATTCCTAAGGCCATGCCCATCATGAAAGCCGCCCCCGAGTTGGAACTCGACGTATGGCGGCTTCGTCGGGAGCGATACGCCAAGCTGCAAGCCCAGATGGCCGCCGACGGCCTCGACGCCCTCGTGCTGCTCCACGCCCCCCACGTGGCCTACGCCACCGACTGCCTGCCCAGGGGGGCCGACGTCACCCACGTCTCGGCCACCCGCCCCGTCGCCGTGGTCCTGGCCGATCAAACCCAGCCCTGCCTGCTGGGCGGCGACCCCGACGGCCTCGACGTCAACCCCCATCCTGCCGTGTGGCCCGACATCGAAGAGGGCGCCGCCGACCTCGGTGCCCAGCTCAACGCCATCTTGGGCCAGCATGCCCGCGGCGGGCGCATCGGCATCGACCTGATGACCGGGGCCATGCGCCGCACCGGCGTGCTGTCGGGAGCCGAGATCGCCGACGCGGCCAACACCATGGCCGCGGTCAAGCTCCACAAGACCATCGATGAGCTGGCCTGCATCCACCAGGCCCAAGTCCGCACTAGCGCGGCCATGGCCACCGTGCAAGAGGCCCTTGTTCCCGGCGTGCGCCGCAGCGAGCTGGCCGCAGTGTTCCTCCGCCGCCTCCGGGAGGAGGGCATCGACGCCAACATGATCGACGTCATCTTCCAGCCCATGGCCCGCCGCATGGCTGACGGCCCCCGCACCACCACCGGGCACCTGGCCTTCCCCACCTGGTCGGGCGATCCCGTCTACGCCGAGGGCGACCTCATCTGGGTGGACGCCGGCAGCGACTACCACGGCTATGCCTCAGATTTCGGCCGCACCTGGACGGTCGGCCGTTGGCCCACTGCTGCTGAGCAGCGTTGCTTCCTGCGGTGGCTGGTGGTGATGAACGCGGCCTATGAGGCCATCGCCCCGGGGGCCACCTTCGCCGAGGTGTGCGCCGCAGCCACCGCCGCCGACGCCCCCCACCGACCCGACGGCGACCGCCCGTGGATGCCGCACTTCTACCTTGTTCACGGAGTGGGCATCGAGAGCGCCGAGATGCCCTTCTTGGGCACCGACAACGGTCCCGACTTCGACGCCGCCCACACCTTGGAGCCGGGCATGGTGCTGGTGCTGGAACCCGCCATCTGGGACGACGGCACTGGCGGCTACCGGGCCGAGGAGATCGTGGCCGTCACCGAGGACGGCTGGATCCCCCTCGGCGGCGGCCACCCCTATGACCCCTTCGAGGTGCCCAGATGAGCCTGCACCTCCAGCGCCGGGCCCGAGCCGTCGACGCCCTCGCTGCCGCTGGGATCGACATGCTGGTGTGCGGCCGCCAAGACCACATCAACTACATAACCGGCGCCCACCAGCTCTGGACCGCCGGCACCCGCCCGTTTGGCCCGGTGTGCACCCTCAATGTCGCCACCGGCGAGATCTTCCTGCTGTCCACCTGGGACGAGGGCGTCCCCGACGACATCGATCTCGACCACCTCCACGGCATCACCTGGAACGGCGCGATTATCTACCAGCGCCTCGCCGCCAACCCGGGGATGGCCACCGCCCAGCGGGTGGGGGTCGACGCGTGGTCGCCGGGCATGGCCGGGCTGCTCAGCGCGGTGGCGCCCGAGGCCGAGATCGTCCCCGTCGACGACGTTTTGCTCAGCGCCCGCCGCACCAAGCTGCCCTCGGAGGTCGACGCCATCCGGGCCGCCTGCGCGGTGGCCGCCGTCGGTGCCGATGCGGCCATCGCCCACCCCGGCACCGATGTCCAGCGGCTGGCCGCCGGCGTGGAGGCCATGGCCCTCGCCGGATCGTCCACCCCTGCTGGGGAGCCCCAAGTCGACGGGCCCATCGTCGACTTCGGCTGCATCCGGTCCCACTACGAGGGCGGCCTGGGCCGCACCACGGGCGGTGCACCCTCCGACACCCGCCCCCACGCCGCCCTCATCGCCGCCTGCGTCCCCGGCGCCACCGGCCGTGATCTACGCCTAGCCGCCCCCGACGGCGATTGGCTCATTCGGGGCTTGGGCATGGGATTCGAGCCGCCGGTAATCAACGCCCGCTACGGCACACACGAGACCCTCGAAGCCAACATGGTTCTCAGCGTGAGCGCCACCACCGGAGCGGAATATGCTCGCGACACGGTCCTCGTCACCGAATCAACACCCGAAATCCTCTCCCCGGAGGAGCCATGAATCTCGACTACCACGCCTACGACGCCGACAATCACCTCTACGAGCCCATCGACGCGTTCACCCGCCACCTTCCGGAGCGGTACAGCGGCGCCATTCGCTATGTGGAGGTGGACGGCCGCACCAAGATCGCCATCAACAACAAGATCAGCGAGTACATCCCCAACCCCACCTTCGAGGTGGTGGCGCCCCCGGGCGCTTGGGAGGAGTACTACCGGGGCAACAACCCCGACGGCATGACCCTTCGGGAGTTCACCGGCAAGCCCATCCGCTGCCTGCCCGCCTTCCGCCACCCCGACGACCGCATCAAGCTGCTCGACGAGCAGGGCGTGTACGCCACCCTGCTGTTCCCCACCCTGGCCTCGCTGCTCGAAGAGCGGATGAAGGACGACATCAACCTCACCCATGCCGCCATCAGCGCCTTCAACCGATGGATGCTTGACGAGTGGACGTTCAACTACCACGACCGCATCTTCCCCACCCCGATCATCACCCTGCCCGACCCCCGCCGGGCCATCGAGGAACTGGAGTGGTGCGTGGAAAACGGTGCCCGAGCGGTGTTGATCCGCCCCGCCCCGGTGCCCGCGGTGAAGGGCTCCCGCTCAATGGGCCTGCCCGAGTTCGACGATTTTTGGAATGCGGTGGAGCAAACCGGAATCCTGGTCGCCTGCCACGCCTCCGACTCCGGCTACGACGCCTACGCCAGCGACTGGGAGGGCGGCCGCGACGAATTCCTGCCCTTCAAGCCCGGCGCCTTCCGCACCGTCATCGCCCACGGCCGGCCCATCTTCGACACCATGGCGGCCATGATCTGCCACGGCCTGTTCGAGCGCCACCCCAATGTGCGGGTGGCCTGCATCGAGAACGGCTCCACCTGGGTGGCCCCGCTGCTGTTGGAGCTTTCCGACGCCTACGGAAAGATGCCCCAGGAGTTCGCCGAAGACCCGGTGGAAACCTTCCGCCGCCACATCTCGATCAGCCCCTTCTATGAGGAAGACATTCCCGGCCTCATAGACCACGTCGGCATCGACCGGGTGCTGTTCGGCTCCGACTTCCCCCACCCCGAGGGCCTCGGCCAGCCGCTCGACTTCATCAAGGAAGTGGCCCACCGCAGTCCCGAAGACCAGAAGAAGGTCATGTCCGAGAACCTCAAAGAGCTCCTGACGCTTCGACCTGCCGCATGAGCGAACAACCAGAGCAAACCACGGACTCCAGCGTCTTCTCGCGTTCCGACACCGACGAGGCCTCCGAGGCCGAGCGCACCAAGGGGCTGATCGAGCCGGTCGCGCTGGGGGAGTGGATGGACGCCCAGGGCCTGCCCGGCCAGGGCGAGCCCATCACCAGCCGGTTCATCTCCGGCGGTGCGTCAAACGAGATCTTCGAGATCTGCCGGGGCGAGCACCGCTGGGCCCTGCGCCGCCCGCCCCGCAAGGTTCCCGAGGGCCGCAACGAGACCATGATGCGGGAGTTCCGCATTCTCTCTGCCCTGGCCGACACCGACGTCCCCCACGCCCGGGCAGCCGGCGGCACCGACGACACCAGCATTATCGGCGCGGCCTTCTACATCATGGACTTCGTCGACGGTTGGTCGCCCATCTCAGAGCCCGGCTGGCCCGAGCCCTTCGCCTCCGACATCGACGCCCGCCCCGGACTGGCCTACGAGCTGGTCGACGCCATCGCCCGGCTTTCCAAGGTCGACTGGCAGGCCAGCGGTCTCAAGGGCCTCGGCCGCCCCGACGGATTCCACGAGCGCCAGGTCGACCGCTGGTACGCCCACTTGGAACGCTTCAAGTTCCGCGACATCCCCGGCCTCGACACCGCAGGCGACTGGCTCCGGGGCCGCACCCCCCGCAGCTATACCCCGGGCATCATGCACGGCGACTACCAGTTCGCCAATGTGATGTTCCACCACGGTGCCCCCGCCCGTATGGCCGCCATCGTCGACTGGGAGATGGGCACCGTGGGCGACCCGCTGCTGGATTTGGCCTGGGTGGTGATGAACTGGCCCGAGAACGAGGCCGGCCGCCCCACGGTGGGCTACGTCGACTACGAAGGCCTGCCCTTCCGCGACGACCTGCTGGAGCGCTACGCCACCATGTCGGGGCGCGACGTCGACGAGATCGACTACTACGTGATCCTGGCCCGCTTCAAACTGGCCATCGTGCTGGAGGGCGGCTACGCCCGCTTCGTGGCCGGCGGCGCCGACAACCCGAGAATGGAAGCCTTCGGACGCGTTGTCCTCGACCTAGCCCGCGACGCCGCCGCCTTAGCCCAGACCACCACCCTTTAGCGGCTTAGACGTCCCAGATCACCGGCAAGGTAGCGGGGGCCCGGAAGGCCAGACCGGCGATTTCCGGGGCCTCGGAATCGGGGTCGAGGCGCAGGCCGGGAAGCCGGTCCAGCAGGTGCTCCAGCACCGCTCGCATCTCCATGCGGGCGAGGTGGATGCCCAAACACAGGTGCGGCCCAGTGGCGAACGCAATGTGCGACTTCGGTTGGCGGAAGATGTCGAACCGCTCGGGGTCGTCCCACCGGGAGGGGTCGTGGTTGGCCGAACCCAATGAGGTGTTCACTGCCGTACCGGCTTGGATCTCAATGCCCTCTACTACCGCGTCGGCTGTCGCGGTGCGGGAGATCCCGGTCAGCGGCGCCTCCCACCGCAGCGCCTCCTCCACCGCGGCGCTCACCAGCGACCGGTCGGCCCGCACTGCCTCTAACTGTGCCGGATCCGACAGCAGCCCCACCATCATGTTGCTGGCCGCCCGATAAGTGGTCTCGGCCCCCGCGGGCAGCAGCAGCCGACAGAAGGCGATGATCTCGTCGTTGGTCAGACGCTGCCCGTCCAGCTCGGCATGGGCCAGGATGCTGATCAGGTCCTCCTGCGGATCGGCCCGGCGGCCCTCCACCACCGGCTCCAAGAAGTCGTACAGCCATTGCGATGCTGCGAACCCCCGCTCGATCTGGGAGGCCATGTTGGTGATCTCCACCGCCCGGCGGTAGAAGGCGGGCAGGTCGGCCTCCGGCAGTCCCAGCGCAATGGCGATCACGTGTACGGGGAACACGAACATCAGCTCGTGTACCAGATCGGCCCGGCCCCGGTCGATGAAGGCGTTGATGTAGTGGTCGAGCACCGGGTTCACAATGTCGTGCTCCCACCGCTCCATCTCCCGGCGGGTGAACGCCTGCTGGATCAGCTTGCGGTACTGCCCGTGCTCGGGCTCGTCCATCTCCAAGATGGTGTGGCCCATCACCAGTCCCATCGACTCGGCGTAGCCCGCCGATGAGAACGTGGCCCCGTCCCGCAACACCGCCTCCACCCCGTCGTACGACAGCACGTTCACGATCTGCCGGTCACCGGCCATCAGGTCGCTCACGCTGACCGCCCCCAGCATCTCCGACACGCTGCCCCGGTGGACCGGGCACTGGGCCAGCAGCTCGTTGTACACCTCATAGGGGTTGATGGAGTGCTCGGCCCCCTGGGCTTGGTCGAAGGCGTCAAATGGGTCGTACCCTTCGTCACCGGGTTCGGGGGCTCGGGCGGCGGCTAAAATCTCGCCCGGAGTCATCTCGAACTTCATAGGCAGCCACTTTAAGTCCAACCCAGAGAGTGCGGTAGTCCCATGGCCATTGATTTTTCTGTAGAGCCCGAATTTCAAGAGAAGCTCGACTGGATGGACACCTTCGTCACCACCGAGATCGAGCCCATCGACCTCTATTTCCGGGGCGAGGTCAACCCCTTCGACCGCACCAACGAGACGGCCAACGCCCTGATCCGCCCGCTCCAAAAGCAGGTTCAGGACAACGGCCTGTGGGCCTGCCACATGGGCCCCCACCTCGGCGGCCTCGGCTATGGCCAGGTCAAGTTGGCCCTGATGAATGAGATTCTGGGCCGGGCGCTGTGGGCCCAGGTGGTGTTCGGCTGCCAGGCCCCCGACTCCGGCAACGCCGAGATCATCGCCCACTACGGCACCGACGAGCAGAAGGAGCTCTACCTCCAGCCCCTGCTCGACGGCAAGATCTCCTCCACCTACGCCATGACCGAGCCCCAGGGCGGCTCCGATCCCAACTACTTCACCTGCCGAGCCCACCGCGACGGCGACGAGTGGGTGATCAACGGCGAGAAGTGGTTCGCCTCCAACTTCAAGTACGCCCGGTTCATGATCGTCATGCTCATCACCAATCCCGACGTGTCGGTGTACCGGGGCTCGTCAATGATGCTGGTGCCCACCGACACTCCTGGCATCGAGGTGTTGGCCAACGTGGGCCTCGGCACCGAGGACTTGGAAGACGGCGACCACGCCTATCTCCTCTTCAACGATGTGCGGGTGCCGGCCGAGAACCTGCTGGGCGATGAGGGGTCGGGCTTCAAGATCGCCCAGACCCGCCTCGGCGGCGGCCGGGTCCACCACGGGATGCGCTCGGTGGGCGTGGCCCAGCGGGCCCTCGACATGATGTGCGAGCGGGTGCTGTCGCGGGAGACCAAGGGCTCGCTCATCGGCGAGAAGCAGTCAATTCAGCACTGGATCGCCGACTCCTGGATCCAGATCCAGCAGTTCCGCCTCCAGGTGCTCCACACCGCCTGGCTGATCGACAACGAGGGCGACTACGCCAAGGTCCGCCAACACATCGCCGGCGTCAAGGTAGCCACCCCCAAGGTGCTGATCGATGTTGTGTACCGGGCCATGCACGCCCACGGCTCCCTCGGCGTGTCCAACCTCATGCCCCTCACCTCAATGTGGATGAGCGGCCCCGTCATGGGCATCGCCGACGGCCCCACCGAGGTCCACAAAGACACCGTCGCCAAGCAAATCCTCAAGTCCTACAAGCCCTCCGACGGCCTGTTCCCCTCCATGCACCTCCCCACCCGAATAGCCAACGCCCGCCAATACATCGAATCCCGCATAGAGCACGAGATAGCGAATCTCTAGCGCTTTGTCGGCACTCGCCCGAAGATGTAGGCCAAGCCCACCATCCCTAATCCGATCACAATGCCCCGCCACGTCCATGAGCCAATCGCCAAGCCTGTACTCAGCCCCACTGCGACCACGATCATCGTTCCGGCGATGACTTTCGCCCGCCAAGGCATCCCTAACCCGGACCGATAATCAGCTACCAGTTTGCCCACGCCAGGCAGGTTCAAAACCCACCGCTCCATCCGCTCGCTCGACCGGGAAAACGCCGCCGCCGCCATGATGAAAAACACCGTCGACGGCAGGCCGGGAACGATGATCCCAATGGCCCCGACGGCAACGCACACCAGCCCTCCCAGAATCCACAGCCCTCGCACCAGCGGGTTGCGGGCCACCTTGGAGTGGCTGGGCGCAGCGGAATCGCCGGGGTCAGCCGGCGAGCTCAATGAGGTCACTGACGGTCAAGTAGCACAGCAATCCGATCACTAGAACGTTTACCGTGCTCACCGGCCACTTCAGGCGATGGTCAGCCCGCCAGAACCGCCGAATGCTCAAACCGTTGAAAACGATGGCCACTAGGCCGATGGGAACGCTTATGGCGGGTCCCACTGAATCGGCTAAACCCAGCACCGGCAACAGGTACGGGAACACCAAGTAGGTCAGCAGGCACCGGGTTCCCGACACCACCATCGACTGGCTGAACCGGCGCTCGGCCGTATTGGGAACCTCGACTTCGGCCGGAGCGGTGTCAACGGTCATTCACCCTCAGTCTCCCACCCCTTGTCGGTCCCCGTCTCACCGAATGGGAGGTTTCACTACCATCGTCAATCCATGAGCTGGCTACCGCGTTTCGTCGCCCTCTGCCTGGCCCTCGCCCTCATCGCAGCAGCCTGCGGCGGTGACGACGACCAGCCCGCCAGCCCGAGCACATCCACCCCCACCGCAGCGGAAACCGCCCAGCCCACCGGGCCGGCACCGACGCCTGCCGCCCCCGCTCGGCCCCCCGCTCCCACCGGCCCCACCTGCGACTGGCCAATGTGGGGCCACGGCATCGATCGCACTTTTTCCTACCCCTGCGACAGCGGAATCAACCCCGACACCGCCGCCAGCCTGCGCCGCATCTGGTACTTCAACACCAGCGATGTGGTCACCGCCGCCCCGGTGGTGGTGGATGGCGTGCTGTACGTGGGCGACTGGGCCGGGCGGTTCTACGCCCTGAACGCCGCCGACGGCACCGAGCTCTGGCACTTCGACGCCGAGTACCACGACAACGTCTACGCCGGGCAGATCACCTCGTCGGCCTCCTACACCGTCATTGGCGGCACCCCCGCGGTGGTGTTCAACGCCGGGCGCACCATCCACGCCCTGAACGCCGCCGACGGCACCGTGATCTGGACCCACGCCCTGGGCGAGCCCGGCTGGCCCACCGAGCTGGAGACCACCCCCATCGTGGTGGAAGACCGCGTCATCGCCACCTTCGACACCCACAATGCTCCCTTCCCCGCCGGGGTGGTGGCCGTGGGCCTGGCCACCGGCGAGCTGCTCTGGCACTTCGACCTCGAAGACGGCGACCACCGGGGTTGCGGGGGAGTGTGGGGCTCGCCGTCGGTCGATCTCGAGCGCCGCCTCATGTTCGCGGGCAGCGCAAACTGCCCCACCTCCCCCGACGGGTGGGGCCCCTACACCGAGGCCCTTTTCGCAGTGGACATCGACACCGGCGAGCCGGCCTGGAGCTTCCAGCCCCATCCCCCCAACAACGACGACTCCGACTTCTCCGGCGTCCCGGTGCTGTTCACTGCCGACGGCCAAGACCTCGTCGGCCTCGGCAACAAAGACGCCGTGTTCTACGTGGTGAACCGCGACACCGGCGAGCTGGTGTGGAAAACCCGGGCCACCGCCGACAACGTGATCCGCCCCAACTTCTCCAGCGGCGGCTTCATCGGCCCCGCCGCCTACGCGAACGGGATCATCGCCGGGGGCACCGGGGTGGCCGACTGCCCCTGCATGCACGCCTTCGACGCCGCCACCGGCGACATCGTCTGGCAGCAGCACGCCGTCGGCCCCACCTACTCGCCCACCACCGAGGTGAACGGGGTGGTGTTCGTGGGCTCGCTCGATTTCACCCTGCGAGCCCTGCGCCTCGACAACGGCGACGTGCTTTGGTCCGACGAGCTCACCGGGCTCATCTCCGGGGGAGTGGCCATCGTGGGCGACGACATGTGGGCAGTGGCCGGCTTCCGAGAGCCGGGATCGGCCGGCCCGTCGGAGACCTCCGGCGTGTTCCGCTACACCGTGGCCCCCGACGTGGAGGCCGCCGCCCAGACCGCCCCCGAACAAGAGCCCGAGCCCGAAGCGGGCCAAGTCCGCCTAGTGGGGGCGTCGGGCCGCTGCATCGACGCCCCTTGTGATGTGGGCTTCGACTTCAAAACCCCGCCGCCGGGCACCGACCCCATGCTCACCCTGTCGATCCACACCGACCCCTTCGAGCTCACCGTCACCTCCAGCGGCCTGGGCGACCCCGCCGCCTGGCTCCGGGAGGGGAGCGCGGCCGCAGAAGTGGGCGCGTCGGCCTTCGGTGTACTGGTTTCCGAGCGCGACGACCGCCCCTCGGGCGGCTACCTGTGCGTGCTCGAAGAAGACGGCGGCTGCGTCGCCCGCACCGTGCCCCGCCCCGGTGCCTCCTACAACCGCATCAGCCTGCTGGCCCTGCACGACACCACTGCCATCCCCGGCCCCGCCGACGGCTTCGACCGCCTGGTGGCCAGCATCGGCTTCAACCCGCCGCTGCAAACCGAGCCCCTAGACCCGCCCACCTACCTGGTGTTCAGCCCCCAGGGCAACAACCTGGTGGTATACGGCGACAACGGCGGCACCCAGCGGCTCATCACCAACGCCCGTGAGGATCCCGACGGCCGCGACATCAACGGCCAGGTGTGCTTCACCGGCGACGGCCGATTCATTGCCGGCGAGGACACCGGCCAGCCCGAGACCCCCGCCGGGTTCGGCATCTTCCAACTCGAGGGCGACACTCTCGGCAACCTCACCGCCACCCAGGTGGGCAAGCTCACCCCCGACTTCGAGTCGGCCGACAGCCAGCCCGAGCCCTACGGCTGCGCTTTCTTGCTCGACGGTCGCCTGCTCACCACCGACGTGGGCAACCAGGCCTCCGGTCCCGGCACCGGCCAGCTCACCGTGTGGTTCCCCCCGTACGACGGGGCCCGTTGCGTGGTGGCCGACGACATAGCCACCGCCCAGCAGCTGGCCGCCCACGGCAACGACGTGCTGGTGGCCTCGGCCCGCCCGCCCACCATCGGGGTTCAGCGCTTTTCTAATCTGCCCCGCACCGCTGAGGAGTGCGACCCCGACGCGGTCACCGTCGAGCTGTTCATCGGCGTCGGCGACGGGCTGACTCTCACCACCGGCGTCGCCGCCGACCGCAGTGGCGGATGGTACGTGTCCGACACTCTCACCGGTGTCATCAACCAGTACGACGGCAACGGCAACTACGTCCGCACCGTGCTGGCCCCGCCCGAAGGCGAGACGCTGGCCCTGGAGCCGATGAGCACCGGATCGCCGCTGGGCATCGCCGTGGGGCTCGACGGCACCCTCTACTACGCCGACCTGGCCCTGGTCTTCAACGACTCGGGCATCGGCCCCGCCTCCAGACAGGGCACCGTGCGCCGCATCCTCTTCGACGAAGACAACCAGCCCCTGCCCCCCGAGACCATCGACTACGGCCTCTCTTTCCCCGACGGCCTCGGCGTCCTGCCCTTGCCGTCAACCTCGCCGTGAGCCACATCGGGTTCTTGGCCTACGATGCCCGCTGATGCGCATTCGAGTGGACACCGAGCTCTGCCAAGGGCACGGGCGCTGCTACATGCTGGCCCCCGACCTGTTCGAGGCCGACGACGACGGCTACTCCCAGCCCACCGATGAGCGCGCCGTGCCCGCCGAATTGGCCGACCAGGCCCGCCGAGCATTCATGAACTGCCCCGAAGACGCCGTCATTCTTACCGAGGAGACCTCATGACCGACGCCGCCCCCGACTCCCACTACACGCTGGAGCGCCCCGAAGAAGCCGTAGATCCACAAAGCATCTACCGGGACCTGCGCGACAACACCCCGGTCGTCCAGCTGTCCGGGCGGTCCACCACGGGCACGCTCACCATTTCCCGCCACGAAGATGTGATGAGGGCCCTGCGCACCCCCGAGTTGTTCTCCTCCGACTCCTCCGCAGTCCAAATTGGCAACACCCGGCCCCTGGTGCCCCTGCAAGTCGACCCGCCCCACCACAGCAAGCACCGAAAGGCGCTCGACCCGCTGTTCGCCCCCAAGCAGATGGTCAAGTACGAACCCCGGGTGCGGGAGCTGATCCGAGAGCTCATCGACGATGTGGCCGACAACGGCCACTGCAACTTCCACAACGACATCGCCGAGCCCCTGCCCTCCACCATCTTCGTGGAGCTGCTGGGCCTGCCGGTCAGCCGGGTGAACGAGTTCCTGGCCCTCAAAGACGGCATCATCCGCCCACCGGCCCGTTCCCTGGAAGAGCGCTATGAGATGGTGAAGGCCACCGGCCAGAAGATCTACGCCGTGCTCGAAGAGGTGGTGGAGGCCCGCATGGAAGAGCGCCAAGACGACTTCTTGTCCACCATCATCGACGCCAAGGTCGACGGCCAGCCCCTCAGCCGCGACGACGTGGTCGACATCGGCTACCTGTTCTTCCTGGCCGGACTCGACACCGTTTCGGCCTCGCTGGACTGCATCGTGGCCTACTTGGCCCAGAATCCCGACCACCGCCAGCGCGTGGCCGACGACCCGGCCATCATCCCCCATGCCATTGAGGAGTTGCTGCGCTACGAGAGCCCGGTTCCCATCGTGCCCCGCATCACCACAGCCGACACCGAGATGAGCGGATGCCCCATCGCTGAGGGCTCCCGCATCACCGTACTGCTCGGCTCGGCCAACACCGACGAGCGGGTGTGGGACAACCCCGACCAGGTTGACTTCGACCGGGAGTCGAACAAGCACTTGGGCTTCGGCGGCGGTGTCCACCGCTGCCTGGGCTCCCATCTGGCCCGCATGGAGCTTCGGGTGGCGCTGGAGGAGTGGCACGCCCGGGTGCCCGACTACCGCCTGGCCGACGGCCTCGAGCTGAGGTACAGCCCCGGCATCCGCCAAGTCGACAACCTGGAGCTGGTCTGGTGAGCGACAGCTCCGGCCCGCCCAGCCGCCCCCTGGAAGGCGTCCGGGTGGTCGAGGTGGCTAGCTGGATGTTCATCCCTTCTGGGGGGTCGGTGCTGGTCGACTGGGGTGCCGACGTCATCAAGGTGGAGCACCCGGTGACCGGCGACCCCCAGCGGGGCCTCATCACTTCCGGGCTCGTCCCCGGCGGTGCGGGCGGCGTCAACTTCATGATCGAGCAGCCCAACCGGGGCAAGCGCTCCATCGGCTTGAACCTGGCCCATCCCGACGGCCGGGAGATGCTGCTCAAGCTGGTGGAGACCGCTGATGTGTTCCTCACCAACTACATGCCCCCGGTGCGCCGCAAGCTCCGCATCGACACCGAGGATCTACGCGAGCGCAACCCCCAGATCATCATCGCCCGGGGCTCGGGCCAGGGGCCCCACGGCCCCGACGCCGAAAAGGGCGGCTACGACGGCGCCTCCTTCTGGGCCCGGGGCGGCATGGGCGCCACCCTCCCGGCCCGGCCCGACGGCTGGCCCATGAGCCAGCCCGCCCCCGCCTTCGGCGACGTCATGGGCGGCATGGCCACCGCCGGCGCCATCGCCGCGGCCCTCTACCAGCGGGCCGCCACCGGGGAGCCGTCGGTGATCGACGTGTCGCTGCTGGCCACCGCCATGTGGCAGCTCTCGCCCCTGGTGATCGCGGCCAAGCTCTTCGGCATGGACCGGCTCCCCGCCGGCGACCGCACCAAGATGGTCAACCCCGTGGTGAACGCCTACCGCACGTCCGACGACCGCTATCTCAGCTTCATCCTGCTCCAAGCCGACAAGCACTGGCCCCAGCTCTGCGAGTGCATCGGCCGCCCCGAGCTGGCCACCGACCCCCGATTCGTCGACATGGCCGCCCGAGCCGAGAACAACGAGGCCTGCATCGCCATCCTCGACGAGGTGTTCGAGTCCCAGCCCCTGTCGTACTGGAAAGAGGCCTTGGCCGACTTCAAAGGCGTGTGGGTCCCGTTCCAAACGCTCAACGAGCTCTACGAAGACCCCCAGGTCATCGCCAATGGCTACCTCCCCGCCATGACCACCGGCACCGGCCAAGAGGTCCAGCTGGTGGCCAACCCCGCCATGTTCAACGAGCAGCCCGTGTCCGTGGACCGCGCCCCCGAGCACGGCGAGCACACCGAAACACTCCTCCTAGAAGCAGGAATCCCCTGGGACGACATCGCCGCCATGAAAGAATCCGGGGCGATCCTCTAGGTCCAAACCGCCAGCACGAGGCCGATCACCGCGTAGGAAATCAGCGGATAGCCGGAGTTGATGGCCAGCAGCTTCAGGCTGCGGCCCTCGAAGGCGTAGTTCACTCCGTGTGAGGTGACCACGAACCCCACTGCGGCCAGCACTCCCAGGCCGAGGCCCTCACCTGCGTTGTCGGCCTCCATGCCCTGCACCAACAGCGCCAGCCCAAGGGTGAACACAATGGCCAGCACGATGGCGATGACATACGGGTACCACTGCCGGGGTGTGCCCTTCATGCCCTCGATGTCCTCTTGGGTCATCCCGGTCTCGGCCATCCACGGCTTGGCGAAGGTGCCGTACCAGAAGGCCCCGAGCAGTTGGTTGAACACTACGGCGACCAGGATCGCCAGATAGTTCAGATCGCCGAAATCGATGTTGTCCATGCCCCCATACTGCCCTAATCGCCGAACAACGCGTCGGCGATGGCGGCGGCAATTAGGGGTGGGTCTTGGAGGGGGCCGAAGTGGGTCAGGTTGTCGTAGCGAATCAGCGTGCTATTGGGAAGTTGCTCGCCCACCAGGGGGGCGGCCATGGCCGGCGGATCGGTGTCGGTGCCCACCGCCACCGTGACCGCGGTGGTCACCTCCACCAGCCGGGGAAACCCCTCCAAGTCGGGGTTCTCGAAGATTGTCGCCTCGGTGTCGGGCGCGCACTTCAGCTCAACGGTGCCGTCGGGCAGATCCCGAAGCCCGTGGTCCACATAGGCCCGAAGCGCCTCGGGGGCGAACAGGCTCAGCGGCGGCTTGGAGGCGTAGCGGTCATAGGCCGCTTGGCGAGACTCGAATTCCGCCCGCCGCATCCGGGCGATAGCCGCCAGCATGTTCACGCCGTCTCGGGGAACAGTCCGGCCCGGAATAGTCACCGGCTCGAACACCCAGGCCCGGTCGAAGGTCCCCGGCCGGGCCTGCTCGGCCTTCAGGATCGACGCCCCGCCCAGCGAGTGGCCCGCCGCCAGCCGAGGAGTGGGATCGAGCGCGTCCACCGCGGCCAGCACGTCGTCGGCCATGCCGTTCCAGTCGTAGTCCTCATCGGGGCCCGACACGCTGTTGCCGTGGCCCCGGAAGTCCAGCGCCCAGCAGTGGGCCACCGATGCCAATTCCCGAGCCACCGGCTGCCACATCGGCCCGCAGAACCCGTTGGCATGGCAGAACAGCACCGTCGGCCCGTTGCCCCCCAGGTCGTGCAGCGCCACCCGAGCGCCCTTGGTCGAGTCAATCAGCATCGGGCCGCTCATGGCCGAAGAACTGTGGTCGCTGCGGTAAGAGCACACATCGGCCCGCAGGTTACGGTTGGCGGCCATGAGCGACAACATCGTCCTGATCGACAACCCCCGCCCCCATGTGCGGCGCGTCACCATGAACCGCCCCGAGAAGCGCAACAGCCTCATCCACCCGTTGCGAGGGGCCGTTCTCGAAGCGCTGGAAGAGGCCGACCGAGACGACGACGTCAAGGTGAGCATCGTCTGCGGCGCCGGCCCGTCATTCTCCGCCGGCTACGACCTCAGCGGGGGGAACGAAGGCTATGAGCTGCCCTTCTATACCCCCGGCGGCGAGGGCCAATGGCCCCGCCACGTGACCGAGGGCTGGATGAGCATATGGGATCTGGCCAAGCCGGTCATCGCCCAGGTTCACGGCTACTGCCTGGCCGGGGGCAGCGAGCTGGCCACCGGCTGCGATCTGGTCTACATGGCCGAAGACGCCAAGATGGGCTATCCCGCCGTGCGCTTCGGCGTGCCCGACATGCACTTCCACCCCTGGTTCTTGGGCATGCGCAAGGCCATGGAGATGATGCTCACCGGCGATTACGTGACCGGCGTCGAGGCCGTGGAGCGAGGCTGGGCCAATGCCTGCTATCCCGAGGACGAATTGGAAGACGCCGTGCTGGAGGTGGCCGAGCGCATCGCCCAGGTGCCCGCCGAGCTGCTCCAGATGAACAAGCGGGTGGTCCACCGCCAGATGGAGCACATGGGCATGCGGGCCGGCATCCGGGCCGGCACCGAGCTGTGCGCGCTGGGCACCCACACCCAGGCCATGGCCGACTTCGTGGGCTCCATCAAGAAGAAGGGCCTCACCACCACCCTCTCTGAGCGCGACTCCAAGTTCGGCGACTACCGCACCAGCCACTGACCTGCGCGACGGAGGCAACTTCGTTAGATTGTCGGCACAACCAATGAGGGGGGAGACCTTCATGACTGCTCGTTTATGGAGAATCTTGGTTGCGGTGCTGGCCGCGCTGGCCCTGATGGCGACGGCCTGCGGCAACGCCGGAGACGACGACGAGGGCGGTGCCCCCGCAGCCACTGCGGCCCCCGCTGCCACGGAGGCGCCTGACGACGAGCCCGCCCCCGCCCCCGAGGAATCCGACGAGGAGCCCGCCCCCGCCCCCGAGGAGGCGCCTGACGACGAGCCCGCCCCCGCCCCCGAGGAATCCGACGAGGAGCCCGGAGCCGACCCTGAGCCAGAGCCAGAGCCCGAGGAGCCCAAAGACCCCGAGCACCGCCATACCTTCGTGCCCATCGAGGGCGTCCCCGGCGTGAACGACGACGAGATCAAGGTCACCTCCATCGTCACCATCAGCAACAACGCGCTCGGCACCAACATCGCCGCCTACAACGACGGCATCGAGGCCTACTTCAACTTCATCAACGACACCGGCGGCATCTACGGCCGCGAGCTGGTGCTAGCCAACAAGCGCGACGATCAACTCTTCCAAAACCAGGCCCAGTCATTGGCCATGGTGGAAGAGGACGACTCGCTGGCCGCCTTTGTGGCTACCCTGCTGTTCTTCGGCGCCGACACCCTCAACGACGCCGGAGTGCCCACCTTCGGCTGGAACATCCACAACGAGTTCGCCGACCGCCGCAACATTTTCGGCAACATCGCCCCGAGCTGCATCGGCTGCATCCACCAGCTGTTCCCCTACGTCGGCGTTCAGGTGGGGGCAACCAAGGCGGGAGTATTCGGCTACGGCAACAGCGAGAACTCCAAGGTCTGCGCCGAGGGCACCCGAGACTCAATCGAGCACTACAGCGCCGAGGCAGGCGGGATGACGGTGGAGTTCTTCGACACCTCCATCGAGTTCGGCATGGCCGGCGGCATCGCCCCGCAGGTGTCGGAGATGAAGGACAAGGGCGTCGACATCATCTTCACCTGCCTCGACCTCAACGGCATGCGCACCATCGCCCAAGAGCTGGTCAAGCAGGACTACCGCGACCAGGTGATCATGTACCACCCCAACACCTACAACCACGAGTTCGTGGCCGCCAACGCCGAGCTGTTCGAGGGCGACCTGGTGTTCGTCCAGTTCGTGCCGTTCGAGGCCGAGATCGACAGTGAGCTCCAGCGGAGGTTCTTCGAGTTCACCGCCGATCTCAAGCTCGAAGAACAGACCATTGTCGGCTGGCTCAACGCCCACCTGTTCTACGAGGGCCTGCTGGCCGCTGGCCCCGAGTTCGACCGGGCCTCTTTGGTCGACGCGGTACGCGGCTTCGACGACTACAGCCACGACGGCTTGACCAACCCGATCGACTTCAGCCGCCAGATCGCCCTGCCCAACACCAACCCCGACGCCGACTACGAATATCGCTGCATCAACGCCGTCAAGATTGTCGACGGCGCATTCGAGCAATGGACCGGCGAACCCGGCGAACCCTGGGAGTGCTGGGAGGTTGTCCGGGAAGACTGGCACGATCCCGAGGCCTTCACGTTTGTGAACTGAAGGTCCTACTGAGCGGAGGCTGAGCCGACGATGACCGCCAGCGTCCTCGCCGCCGGAGTCTTGGAAGACACCATCCGGGCGTTCTTCCAGGGCCTGCCCATCGGCGCGGGGTTCGCCCTGGTGGCCATGAGCTTCGTGCTCACCTACAAGACCTCCGGGGTGTTCAACCTGGCCTTCGGAGCGCAGGCCTTCATCAGCGCGGCCACCTACTTCGAGCTGCACGTGCGGCGCGACTGGCCCATCTGGTCGGCAGTTCTGGTGGCGGTGGTCCTGGTGGCCCCGGTTCTCGGCCTACTGCTTGAACGACTGATATTCCGCCACATCCACGCTTCCTCCGCGGTGGCCAAGCTGGTCATCTCACTCGGCCTTCTCGTCGCCCTGCCCGAGCTGTTCAAGCTCATCGTCGACTACAACCGCGAGCAACCCTTCGGCGCGGTGGGCATCATCCCCGACGGCACCACCGTCTACCGGCTGTTCGGCCGCTACCCCGTCACCCGCGACGAAATCGCCGCCTTCGTCATCGTGGTAGCCGCCGCCCTAGCCCTGGCCGCCCTGTTCCGCTACACCCGCTTGGGCCTGCGCATCCGGGCGGTGGTGCAGAGCCCGCGCATGACCGAGCTCAACGGGGTCAACGCCGACTGGGTGTCGTCGGGCTCGTGGATGCTGTCCAGCTTCTTCGCCGGTCTGGCCGGGGTGCTGCTGGTGCCCACCACGTCGTCGTTGGGCACGGTGCTGGAGCCAACCGGATACTTCCCGATCGTGATCTCCGCGTTGGCCGCCGCCGCGCTGGGCCGTCTGGTGAGCCTGCCCGCCGCCATGTTCGGCGGCCTGCTGCTGGGGGTGGTCACCACCCAGATGCGCACGCACGTGCCCCGAGACAACGTCATCTTGGCCGAGTTGCAGGGCCCCGCGCTGCCCTATGTGATGCTGTTCGCCATCATCGTGTTCTGGCCGGCCATCCGCCGCCAGGTGGCCGGCGCCGACCCGTTGCTGGGGGTGTCGCCGCCCCCGCCCGCGCTGGCCGCCACCAGCCGCAGCCGGGGCATGACCATCTACACCCGGATAATGGCCCTGGCCTTTTTCACTGCGGTGGGCATCTGGACATTCGGCTACGCCAACAACTTCTGGATTTCCCGCATCACCCACTCGGTGATCTTCTCCATCATCTTCTTGTCCATCGTGGTGTTCACCGGCCTCGGCGGCCAGATCGCCCTGTGCCAGGTGACCTTCGCGGCCATCGGGGCGTTCGGCGCCATGCAGTTCGCCCAGCGCTGGGACATCTCGGTGATCGTCGGCATGCTGGCCGGCGCGGCCATAGCCGCCGCGGTGGGGGCAGTGCTCAGCATTCCGGTGATGCGGTTGGGGGGCATCTGGCTGGCCATCGCCACCTTGGCCTTCGCGCTGTTCTTCCACGACGTGCTGGTGAAGTACAGCTGGGTGGGCGGATCGCTGTTCCACGGCCGCGGGGTACCCCGGCCCGAGTTCTTGGGCGTCGACTTCTCCAGCCGCGAGAACTTCCTCATCTTGTGCATCGCCGTTCTGGTGCTGGTGGGGGTGCTGGTGATCCTCATCCGCGAATCCAGCACCGGCATGGCTCTGCGAGCGCTGCGAGGGTCGGAGACCGCGGCCGAGTCCATCGGGGTGATCTCGTGGCGGTCCCGAGTCATCGTGTTCTCGGTGTCGGCCGGAATCGCCGCCATCGGCGGGGGGCTGTTGGCCATGGAGGAGAGGCTGGTGGGATACGAGGCCAACTTCGACCCCCAGACCGGGCTGTTCTGGCTGGTGATCGTGGTGGTGCTCGGTACCCGCACCGTGGAGGGCGGCATCCAGGCCGGCGTCGCCTTCGTGATCTTCCCCGAGCTGGTGCTCCACCGCTGGCTCGGGCTCGACGGGGCGTGGCGATTCGTTCTGTTCGGATTCGCCGCCATCTCCTTCGCCCGCCATCCCGAGGGTCTGCTCGAACACGGCAAGCGCCGCTCGCAGGCCATGATGCAGCGCATGTTCGCCCGCCGCGAACAGACTATGGCCACTGCCGGGGCCGCAGCCGGCACCGGGCCGGCAATCGACGCCGGGTCCGAAACAGGAGATGAGCCGTGAGCCTGCTGGTGGCCGACGGCATCACCAAGCGGTTCGCGGGCATCACCGCCCTCGAAGATGTGAGCATCGCGCTCGAAGAGGGGGAGCGGGTGGGCCTCATCGGCCCCAACGGCGCGGGCAAGACCACCCTGTTCAACTGTCTTTTGGGCCTGCTGCGCCCCGACGCCGGATCGGTGGGCTTCGATGATCACGACATCACCCGGCTGCCCGTCTACCGCCGGGCCCGGCTGGGTATCGGCCGCACCTTCCAGCGGGTGGAGCTGTTCAGCGGCTCATCGGTGCGCGACCACCTGCTGTTCGCCCACCGCATCCGCAGCGGCACCGGCGCCCTCTGGAAAGACGTGCTCGGCCTAGGCTTGCCCAAACCGGCCGAGATCGAGCGCTGCGACTCCCTTTTGGAGAGCCTTGGGCTGGGCGGCATGGGCGACGAGCCCATCGAGGCCCTCAGCCTGGGCCAGAGCCGGCTGGTGGAAGTGGCCCGAGCGCTTATGACCCAGCCCCGGGTGGTGCTGCTCGACGAGCCCTCTTCCGGGCTGGACCGGGCCGAGACCAACGCCCTGGCCGAGACCCTGGCCCGCATCCAATCCGAGCAGGGGTTCGGCCTGTTGCTGGTGGAGCACGACGTGGAGTTGGTGGCCTCGTTCACCGAGCGCACCTACGTGCTCGACTTCGGGCGGCTCATCACCAGCGGCGCCACCCCTGAGGTAATGCGCGACCCCGAGGTGCGGGCTGCGTACCTAGGGGATTTCGTGACGGGCACATCATGAACGACACAATTACCACCCCCGACCCCGCCGGCATGGCCACCCCCACCCCACTGGTGATCCCAGTGCTGGAGATGCGCCACGTAAACGCCGCCTACGGACCGTTCCGAGCCCTGTTCGATGTGTCTCTCACAGTGGGAGAAGGCGAGACCGTGGCCCTTTTGGGCCGCAACGGCGCGGGCAAGACCACTGTGGCCCGGGTGGCCAGCGGCCTGGTGGAGCCCACCGAGGGCGAGGTCATGGTCGACGGAAACGACTTCACCAGGGTGCGGGCCCACCGCTACGCCAAAGCCGGGGTGGTGCACGTGCCCGAGGGCCGGGCCGTGTTCCCCGACTTCACCGTGGAGGAGAACCTGACCCTGGCCTTCTCCCGCACCCACGACCGCTCCGGGGTGCGCGACGCCCTCGCCCGGGCATTCGAGATGTTCCCTCCCATCGCCCAGCGCCGCCGCCAGATCGCCGGCACCCTCTCAGGCGGCGAACAGCGCATGCTGGCCATGGCCCGGGTGCTGGTGGAAACCCCCCGGCTGCTCATCGCCGACGAGCTCTCCTTGGGCCTGGCCCCCAAAATCACCGACGAGGTGTACTCAGTGCTGGGTCGCATCCGCGATGCCGGCACGTCGCTGCTAATCGTCGAACAGCACATGGGCCACGCCCTGGCCCTGTGCGACCGGGCCGTCTTGCTGGACCACGGCGCCATCGCCTGGCAGGGCCCCACCGAAGAAGCCGCCGAAGCCATAGGCACCGCCCTGTTTGACACGGGCGGTCGATAGTCAATAATTGGGCCCATGAGCACGAAAACCGTTGAGTTCGATCCGTTCAGCCGGGACTTCTTCGACGATCCCTACGACACCTACGCCGACCTGCGGGAACACGCCCCCTGCTACTACAGCGAGCAGTACGACTTCTACGCTCTGAGCCGCTTCGACGATGTGGTGGCCGGTCACCGCGATTACGCCACCTTCAGCTCCACCCACGGCCAGACCTACGAGCAGTTGGCTACCGGGGAGCCCACCGAGATGGGCTCCATCATCTCCATGGACCCGCCCGAGCACACCCGCTACCGCAAGCTGGTGTCGCGCTCGTTCACCCCCCGCTCCATCGGCAACTACGAGGCGCTGGTGCGCGAGATCATCAGCGGCTATCTCGATCCGCTCATGGGCCGCCGCCAGTTCGACATCCTCGAGGAGTTCGCCGCCCCGTTCCCCGTCGAGATCATCTCCACCATCTTGGGCGTGCCTCCCGAAGATCGTCAGCAGATCAGGCATTGGACCGACGCCATGCTCCACCGCGAAGAGGGCTCGGCCATGGGCAGCCAGGCCGCCGCCGAAGCGGGCATGGCCCAGGGCATGTACTTGTTCCAGCTCTCCCAGCAGAAACGGGCCGAACCGGCCGGCGACATGCTCTCCGCGCTGATCGAGGCCGAGGTGGAAACCGAGGACGGCGATCTCACCCAACTCGACGACGCCGAGATCGCCGCGTTGGGCACTCTGTTGGCCGCCGCCGGATCGGAGACGGTCACCAAGCTGGTGGGCAACGCGATGGTGCTGTTCCACCGCCACCCCAACCAATGGGCCAAGGTGCTGAACGATCCCAGCGTCCTCGACAATGCGGTGGAGGAGATACTCCGCTACTGGGCGCCCTCGCAGTACCAGGGCCGCTACTCCATGGTCGACTCCGAGTGGCACGGGGTGACCATCCCCAAGCACAAGCCGGTGTTTCTGATCACCGGCGCGGCCAACCGCGACCCCCGCCGCTACGACGATCCCGACAAATTCGACATCACCCGAGAGCCCGGCCTGGCCGTGGGCCTGGGCCACGGCCTGCACGTGTGCTTGGGCGCGGCGCTGGCCCGTCTGGAGAGCCGGGTGGCCATCGAGGAAATCGCCCGCCGCTGGCCCGCCTTCGAGGTAAACGAAGAGGGCCTGCGCCGAGTGCAGATGTCCAACGTGGCCGGCTACTCCTCAGTCCCGATCGCCGTCTCTTAGCCCGCAAAGGAAGCGACCCCCGCCCGGCAGCGGCCGGACAGGGGTCGCCTCGATCTAGTCGGCTATCCGCCGAAGGTGCCGGTTTCGCCCTCGTAGTCGATCACGTCGCTGATGGGCACGTAGCGAGCTCCGTCGGCATCCACCACCAATTCCTCGATGCGGCCGGCTTCCACCATGTAGGAGTCGTTGGCCCCGTCCATGGCCCGCGGGGTGTTGCCGATCGCGCCCCGGGAGTCGAAGCTCATCTGCCACATGGCCCGCATCACGTTGGTGCGGTTGATGCCGCCGTCCATCTCGGCTGCATCCAGCAGCACTTCGTGCAGAATCTCGCCGAAGATGTAGCCCAAGGCGTGGGATTCGGCATCGGGGTCGACGCCCTGGCTCTCCAGCGCGCCTCGCACGAACTGCACCCACTCGTCATCGGCCAGGGAGCTGTCGGAGAGGTCCTTCTGGGTGTTCACCAAGCGGATCCCGTTGGCCAGCGGACCGATGGGCACCCAGAACAGGGCGATGCGCTGGCACCCGTTGGCCACCATCACCATCGGCTCCCACGGCAGGCTGGACACAGTGGCCACCGCCTGCGGGCAGAACGCTCCCGACGATGCCACCAGCAGCACATCGGCATCGCTGGCCGCCAGGTTGATCACGTCGGCGCCCACCGAGTCGGCCTGGGGGTCGTGCTGGATCTCGTCCACCACGTCTAGTCCCAATCCGGGAGCGCACTCGTTGAAGGCCACCCGCCACGCCTCGCCGGCATCGTTGTCCAGCGACAGAATGGCCACCGTTGAGCCCGATCCGAGCTCTTCGGAAACGTGCTGGCACCAGATTCGGGCCTCGGTCTCGTACGACATCAGGGCCCCGGTGGTCCACGGGTAGTTGGAGGGGTCGCCCCACTCGGGCAGGCCGGTCAGGTTCAGCAACTGCGGGATGCAGTTCTCGTTCAGCAGGTCTTGGACGGCCAGGTTGTTGGGGCTGCCCAGAATCCCGGCGAACCCCAGCAGATTCTCGACGTCGATCATCTCCTCCACATTGGTCAGCGTGCGGGCCGGCACGTAGCCGTCGTCCCGACTCACCATCACCACGTTGCGACCGTCAATCGGGCCGACGTGGTCGAAGTAGAGCTGCACGCCGTCGCTGATGGTGCCGAACCCGGCCAGGGCGCCGGATCGGGGCAGGCTGCTGCCGAATCGGATCTCGCTGTCGGTCACCCCTTGGTAGTTGTCCCATTCACTGGGGCACTCGGTCATGTCGATCGTCGCACCGCCGCCTAGTTCCACAATGTTGGGATCAGAGGGCTCCTCGGGCTCCGGCGCGACCTCTTCCTCATCGTCCGGTTCGGGAGCAGGCGCGGCCTCTTCCTCGTCATCCGGTTCGGGAGCGGGCGCGGCCTCATCCTCGGGCTCCGTCGCGGGTGCGGGCTCGTCGGGCGCTTCGGTGGCAGCGGCCGGTGCGGGCTCGGTTACCGGCGCGTCATCGTCGTCGTTGCCGCAGGCGCTGGCCACCAGCGCGAACACAGCCAGCAGGGCCAACAAGATCCGCCAAGATTTCGACATGGGGTCACTCCTCCTGAGATTCGCTCTCCGCTGAGAGCAGTCCCGATACCCTACGCGCCCCCGGCGACAATTACATCCTGGGCTCGCAGCCCCCTAGATCAACCCCTCGGAGGCTGGGGGGCCACCGGCATCAACCGGGCTTTGATCCGCCGAAATCCCTGGGCAGCCCCGCCGGGCAGCGCGAAGATGATGATGATCAAGAGGGCCCCCAAGATGGCGGTGCCATAGGGCCCCTCCAGGGCGGTGTCGGTGCCCGGCAGGGTCTGGGTCTGGCTCGACCACTCCGGCACGAACCGGATGGCCAAACCCCCCACCACCGCGCCGTGCAGGGTGCCCGCGCCGCCCACGATCAGCCCCACGATCAGCAGGATTGCCATCGCGAATCCGAATTCATCGGGCCCCACGAATCCCGAGTGCATGGCCAGCATTGTCCCGGCCACGCCGCCCACCGCGGCGCTGATGCCGAAGCTCAGCGTCTTGTATGCGGCCAGGTTCACTCCGCTGGCCGCGGCCCCCAGCGGGTTGTCCCGAATGGCCACCAGGGCCCGCCCCACCCGGCCGGCCAGAATGTTGCGCACCAGCCAGAAGCACACCAGCGCAACGATCACCAGCAAGAAGTACTTGTACACCGCCTCCTCCTGGCGGCTGGTCAAACCGTCGGGCACCCGCGACCCCACCCCCGGTATGGCATGGAGCCACTCGGTCACAGTGTTGAGCGGCGCCCACGACGGCGCCACCAGATCGCTTTCGATTTGGAGCCCGTTGCTGCCACCGGTGCGGTCTTTCACCTCGTCCAGGCGGATTATCGACGGGAAAACCGCCGCTACCGCAAACGTCAGCAGCCCCAGGTACAGCCCTTGGATCCGCAGGGCGGGAAGCCCGAAGAGCACCCCGAACAAGAACAGCCCCGGCACCACCACCCCGAGGGTCGACAGGTACGACCAGTGGAACTCGTTCACCAGCACCGCGGTGAGATACGCCCCCGATCCCACGAAGAAGCTGTGGCCCAGCGACAGCTGCCCGCTGTAGCCGGTGGCGATGTTCAGCCCCAAAATGGCCACCATCATCCCGATGGCCTGGCTGAGGTTGCCCAGTCCCACCGTGTAGCGGTTGCCGAAAATGGTCGGACTGTAAGTGTCGGCGATAAGAAACGGAATCAGCACCACAACCAGGGCGAACAGCGCCCAGCCGATGATCTGGCGCTGCCGGTGCTGGCGACTGCCCGCAGGCACAACTCCCAGGCCCCTCATACCCGCTCCCCGAAGACCGAAACGGCCAGCGCCGGCTTCATACCCGCTCCACCCGGGTTGATCCGAACAGGCCCGTCGGGCGCACCAGCAGCACCACCAAGATCACCGCCACCGCGGTGGCCAGGGCCAGCTCGCTCAGGTCCAAGAACGTCACCAGCAGGTTGCGGGCCAACCCCACCACCAAACCGCCGATCACCGCGCCCACCATGGAGTCCAACCCGCCCAAAGCAGCCGCGGCCAGCGAGAAGATCAGCACCCGGAGCATGATGGAGGGCTCCAGCAGCAGGTCGGGCACCACCAGTGACCCGCCCAGGGTGCCGATGGCCGCGGCCAGCGCCCATCCGAACCCCAGCGTCGGCCCCACCCGGATGCCCACCAGCCGGGCCGATTCCAGATTCGACGACACCGCCCGGAAGGCCAAGCCCACCTTGGTGCGCGACAACAGCAGGTACAGCAAACCCACCACCGTGAACACCGTGCCGAGGTTGCCGATGGTGCGCCAGGTGAGCTGGGCGATGCCCCACTCGATGGGCGCCCCGCTGGGGAACATGCTGGGCAGGCTGCGGGTGCGGAATCCCCACACGATCCCCACCGCCGAGTCGATGATCAACAGCAGCCCCAGCGTCACAATCACCAGCGGCAGCACATGGTCGGGCGGGAACGGCCGGATGAACACCCGCTCCACAAACATCGCCACCGCCGAGCTGGCCACCATGGCGCACACCACTGCCAGAGCCACCGGCAGGCCCTGCTCCACGCTGAAGATGTAGGCCAGATACACCCCCAAAAGGGCCAGCGAGCCCTGGGCGAAGTTGATGAACCCGGTGGACTTGTAGATCATCACCAGCGCCAGCGCCACCGACGCATAGGTGGCCCCGTCGCTCAGCCCCCGAAAGAACTGGGCCAGCCACAGCTCCCCGTTACTCAGCTTGTCGAGGGAGATGTCGAAAACGCCGAGCACAGAAGCCAGAACCACCATCGCTCAGTACCCCAGGTACGCCCGGCGGACGTTGTCGTCGGCGGCCAGCTCATCGGCGGGGCCCGACAGGGCCATCTCCCCGGCCTCCAGCACATAGGCCTGGTTGGCCACTCCCAGCGCCAAAGCGGCGTTCTGCTCCACCACCAGCATGGTGGTCCCGGCTTCTTCGTTGATGGCGGTGAGCTGCTCGAACAGCGAGCGGGTGATCATCGGCGCCAACCCCAGCGACGGCTCGTCCAGCAGCAGCAAGGATGGCCGCAGCATCAGCGCCCGGGCGATGGCCAGCATCTGCTGCTCGCCCCCGCTCAGGCTGCCGGCGGTCTGGATGCGCCGCTCGCCCAGCACCGGGAAGGTCTCGTACCACTGCTCGATGTCGGCCTGCACGTCGGCGTCGGTGCGCACGAACGCCCCCGCCATCAGGTTCTCCTCCACCGAGAGATCGGGGAACGTCCCCCGGCCCTGAGGCACGTGGGCCACCCCCCGGCGCACGATGTCGGCGGTGCTCTGGCCAGCCAGCTCCTCGCCGGCCAGCTTGACCGACCCCTCGGTGCTCACCATGGCGCACAGCGCCCGCAGCGTGGTGGTCTTGCCCGCCCCGTTGGCCCCCAGGATCACCGCAATCTGCCCCTCGTCCACCGAGAAGTCGATGCCGTGCAGCACCTGGATGTCGCCGTAGGCCGCCTTCAGCCCCGCCACCTCCAGATACGCCGAGCTCACTGCGGGGCTCCCAAATAGGCCTCCACCACGGCCGGGTCGTTCTGCACCTCGGCGGGGGAGCCCTCGGCGATCTTGGCCCCGAAGTCCAGCACCACCACCTTGTTTGAAACCCCCATCACCATCCCCATGTGGTGCTCCACCAAAAGCAGCGTCAGCGAGTGCCGCTCAGCCAGCGCCACCAGCAGATCGCCCAGCTCGCCCACCTCGGTTTGGGTCAGCCCGGTGGCCGGTTCGTCCAACAGCAGGAGCCGGGGCCGGCCCACCAGCGCCCGGGCCAGCTCCACCCGCTTCAGGGTGCCGAACGGCAGGCCAGCGGCAGGGTGAAAGGCCACATCGGTCAAAGACAGCTCGTCCAGCGCATCCCAGGCCGTTCGGGCCAGCTCGGCCTCCTCCCGGCCCAAACCCCATCGCAACGCGGCCCGCAGCGCGCCGATATTGGAGCGGTGGTGGGCGCCCACCATCACGTTCTGAAGCACTGTCATCCCCGGCCACAGCGCCAGGTTCTGGAAGGTGCGGCCAATGCCCAGCCCGCTGATGGCGTGGGCCGGGCGGGCCAGCAGGTCGGCCCCGTCAAAGCCCACCGCCCCCTCCTGGGCGTCGTATACCCGGCTCACCACGTTGAACAAGGTGGTCTTGCCCGCCCCGTTGGGCCCGATCAGCCCGCAGATACTGCCCTCGTCCACGGTGAACGACAGATCCCGCAGGGCGGTAACCCCCCCGAACCGCACCGTGACCCCCGCCACATCCAACAAGGCCATAACCCCCCCGACCCTACTGCTCCCGGTCAGGCCAACCGGGAAGGCTCACCCCCCGATGAGGCTGGCGATGGCCCAGATCACGATCACCAGGCCCACTGCGATCATCGCCACGCTGCGCCCCACCTTGGGCTTGGCCGGCTCATCGGGGGCGCCCGGTGGGGGAGGTATGGCGTTGCGGCGCTGGCGGGGGCCGTCGGGGTTGATCAGCGCGGCGATGTTCCCCACCGCCAGCGCACCCCCCAGCGCCAGCAGCAAGAAAGTGATGATCTCCGGCCCTCCCAGCACCCTCTCAGTCTCGCGCCTATATATAGGTGTGAACCGACACGGCGTAGTCGCCGCCCGACCACGCCCCCCGCTCCCACGTCGAATACCGCTCCGACAGCGCCAATCCCGCCGCCGCGCAGTCGGCGTCGTAGCGATCCAGCCCGTAGCCCCCGCCCCGAAGTTGAAACCCGGCCACCAAAGCTCCGCCGGGGGAGAGGTGGGCGGCGCAGCGCCCCACCACCGCGGCCTCAGTCCCCGGCACGGTGAACAGCAGCACGTTCCCCGCCATC
This sequence comes from Candidatus Poriferisocius sp., assembly GCF_965204015.1. Classification (GTDB taxonomy): domain Bacteria; phylum Actinomycetota; class Acidimicrobiia; order Acidimicrobiales; family Bin134; genus Poriferisocius. The sequence continues at coordinate 2,137,146 of NZ_OZ241965.1, forward strand.
ACCACCGCGTCAAACGCCTCCCCCAAGTCGAAATCCGCCAAGTCGAGCTGGTGCCAAGTCAATTCCGGCGCCTTGCCCCGAGCCCCCGAGATCATCTCGTCATCGATGTCCACCCCGGCCACCGCATACCCCCGCCGAGCCAGCTCAATGGCCACCCGCCCAGTCCCACACCCCGCATCCAGCACCCGCCCCGAACCACCCAAGAGCGAGTCCACAAAATCAGCCTCCCCATGCGGATTGTGCCCCTCAGCCGCCAACTGCTCCCACCGAGCGTCATAATCCCGCCTCGAAACCCGCCCACCCCAAGTAGATCCCACCCGCCGATCCTGTCACAGGGTGGGGGTAGGGTGGCGGCGTGGCTTCCCCTTCTAGTGCCGCGGCTGTTGAGGCGGGTGTTTGCGCTGATGTTGGCTATGGGTTTCATCCGGCGGTGGGGGCTTGGTTTGAGGGGCGGTTTCCGGGGGGGCCGACGGAAGCGCAGGCTGAGGGGTGGCCGGCTATTGCTTCGGGTCAAGACACGCTGATCGCCGCGCCCACTGGGTCGGGCAAGACCTTGGCCGGGTTCCTCATTGCCATTGACAATCTCTACAAGCGCCACGCCGCGGGCCGGACGGTGGCCAAGGCCAGCCAGGTGGTGTACGTGTCGCCGCTCAAGGCACTGGCCACCGACATCGCCGAGAACTTGGAGCGCCCCCTGGCCGAGATCGCCGAGGTGGCCCGGGCCCAGGGCTTCGAGCCCCCGCCGCTCACGGTGGCCGTGCGCACCGGCGACACCCCAGCCCACACCCGGGCGGCCATGATCAAAAAGCCGGCCAACTTCGTGGTGACCACCCCCGAGTCGCTCTACCTGCTGGTGACCGCGGCCAAGAGCCGCGAGGTGCTGCGCACCGTGGAGACGGTGATCGTCGACGAGATCCACGCCACGGCCCGAGACAAGCGGGGCAGCCACCTGGCCCTCACCCTCGAGCGCCTCGAGCACGTGGCCAACACCCGCCCCACCCGCATCGGCCTGTCGGCCACCCAGCACCCCATCGGTACCATTGCCGACCTCCTCACCGGCACGACCCCCGACACCGAGCCCGGCACCCACTGCACCATCGTGAACACCGGCCACCAGCGCAGCCTCGACATCCGCCTGGAGCTGTTCGACGACGAGCTCGAGGCGGTGATCTCCCACGCCCAGATGGACATGATCCTCGATCGCATGGCCAACCTCATCGGCGAGCACCACACCACCATCGTGTTCGTCAACACCCGCCGGATGTCCGAGCGCATCGCCCACCAGCTGGCCGAGCGCCTGGGCGACGACGCGGTGGCCGCCCACCACGGCTCTTTGTCCACCGAGCGCCGCATCCGCACCGAGCACCGCCTCCGAGCCGGCGACCTCAAAGCCCTGGTGGCCACCGCCTCGCTGGAACTGGGCATCGACATCGGCCCCGTCGAGCTGGTGTGCCAAGTGGGCTCGCCCCGCAGCATCGCCACCTTCCTCCAGCGGGTGGGTCGTTCCAACCACAGCCGCCATGGCACCCCTAAGGGCCGCCTGTGGCCCCTCACCCGCGACGAGCTCATCGAGTCGCTGGCCCTGCTCCACGCCGTACACCAGGGCCAGCTCGACGCCATCTGCCCCCCCGAGGCCCCGCTCGACATCCTCGTGCAGCAGATCATCGCCGAGGCCGCCGCCGACGACCACCACACCACCGACGGCCTCTACGAGCTATTCACCAAAGCCGCCCCTTACGCAAACCTCACCCGAGCGCAGTTCGACGAGGCCGTGCAACAGGCCGCCATCGGAGTGGTCACCGGCCGGGGCCCCCGGGGCGCCTACCTCCACTACGACTCGGTCAACCAAGAGGTGCGGGGCCGACGGGGTGCCCGGCTGGCCGCCCTCACCTCCGGCGGCGCCATCGGCGAGAACGGCGACTACCGGGTGGTGGCCGAGCCCGACGACACCTTCATCGGCACCGTCAACGAGGACTGGGCCGTGGAGTCGATGGCCGGCGACATCTTCCTGCTCGGCTCCCACTCCTGGCGCATCAAGCAGGTGGCCGCCGGCACCGTGAGGGTGATCGATGCCGGCGACGCCCCGCCTACCGTCCCTTTCTGGCTGGGCGAGGCCCCCGCCCGCACCGCAGAGCTTTCCCAGCAGGTGTCCGACCTGCGCGCCCGTATACACAGCCTCCTGCCCCAAAGCCCCGACGCCGACCCCCTCGACGAGGAGGCGCTCAACACCGCCACCGAGCAATTCGCCCTCACCCACAACACCACCAACGAGATCGCCGAGCAGGCCGTGACCTACATCGCCGCCGCCCAAGCCACCCTCGGCACAGTCCCCACCAAAGACGACATCGTGTTCGAGCGTTTCTTCGACGACACCGGCGGTCAGCAGCTCGTGGTCCACTCGCCATACGGCGGCCGCATCAACCGGGGCTTCGGCCTGGCCCTGCGCAAGCGCCTGTGCCGCCGCTTCGACTTCGAGCTCCAGGCTGCAGCCAACGACAACGCCATCATCTTGTCGCTCGGCCCCCACCACAGCTTCCCCCTCAGCGATGTCCCTCAGTTCCTGCACCCCGACTCGGTGGAGGAGGTGCTGACCCAGGCCGTGCTGGACTCGCCCATGTTCGCCGCCCGGTGGCGCTGGAACCTCAACCGGGCCCTGGTGGTGCTGCGCAGTCGGGGTGGAAAGCGCAACCCGCCCCCCATCCAGCGCATGGAGGCCGACGACATCATGGCCGCCGTGTTCCCCGGCGCAGCCGCCTGCCAGGAGAACGTCGCCGGCCCCATCGAGATCCCCGACCACCTTCTGGTGCGCCAAACCCTCCACGACACCCTGCATGAGGCTCTCGACGTCGAAGGCCTCACACAGCTCCTCTCCCGCATCCGCTCCGGCGAAGTCCGCACCCACTTCTGCAACACCACCGAGCCCTCCCCCCTCAGCCACGAGATCGTCAACGCCCGCCCCTACGCCTTCTTGGACGACGCCGAACTAGTCGACCGTAGAACCAACGCCGTCACCGTCCCCCGAGGCCTCCGCCCCCGCCAAGACCGCCAACCCCCCACCCTCGACCAATCAACCCTCGCCCAAATCACCCCCGACGCCATCACCCAAGTAATCGAAGAAATAACCCCCGACCCCAGAACCCCCGACGAACTCCACGACCTCCTAACCACCCAAGTAATCACCCACCCCAACCCCCAATGGCAAGAGCTCTACGAAGCCCTAGAAGAAAAAAACCGCGTCCAATCCCTGGAAACCCCAAGTAACCACCTCCTCTGGACCACCACCGAGCTAGCAGAGACTGCCCTTAACCCCAACATGGCCACCGAAACCATCCGAGGCCACCTCGAAGCAACGGGCCCAACAACTCCCGAGCAGCTGTCCGCCCAAACCACCCTTCCAATAACAATGGTCCACCAGTCATTAGCCGCCCTAGAAGCCGAGGGAGTGGCCATGCGCGCGGATCACCTACCTCCCGTGGCAAGTTCAGATCGGTTGCTCCCAGAGGTTTTGGCTGGCCAAGGAGATGACGTAGGTGCCTCATCAGCGGTGAGCGCCCAACACCCCCCCTACCAACAAAAAAAGGGGGCTGCCCCAACGGTAGGCGTGGTGGTGGGTGGCCGGGCTCTGGGCGCCCGCCGCCCGGACTCCATGGAGGACGGCGGGCTGAGCCCGGACAGGACCCGCCACCACGCCGGTGGAACACAAGAACTCTGGTGCGCCAGAAGACTCCTCCAACGCATGTCTTATCTATCAAGACGCCAAAAGCGTCAGTCAGTCCAAGCGGCCTCCCCCCAAGACTTCATGAGATTCCTCCTCGACTGGCACCACCTAACCCCCGACACCACCGTCAGAGGCCGCCCCGGCCTAACCAAAGTCCTAGAGCAACTCCAAGGCCTCGACCTCCCCGCCGGCGCTTGGGAACAACAGATCATCGCCAAACGCCTCCCCGACTACGACCCCCTCTGGCTCGACGAGCTCTGCTACCGCGGCGAGCTCGCCTGGCTCCGCCTCACTCCTCCAACAACGCCAGCCAAAGCCAACAACATGGCCCCGAGGAAGGCCACCCCCATCACCCTCGTCTTCCGAGAAGACCTTTCCTGGCTCCTCGCCGCCGCTAGAACAGCCAGCCCCGCAACACCCGAAACAGGTCCTGTCCAAGAGATCGTCGAGCTCCTCGAGTCCCAGGGCGCCAGCTTCCTGCCCGATTTGGCGACCGCCACCAACCGACTGCCCGACGATGTGGAAAGAGCCCTGTGGAACGGCGTCGCTCTCGGCCTGTTCACCGCCGACGGCTTCGCCGCCGTGCGAGCTCTGCTGAACCGCTCAAGCCGCCGCCCCACCCGCCGCCCCGGCCCTCAGCCGCGCTCTCCAGCCCTTCGCACCCGCGCCCAGCGCATGAACCGCACCTTAACGATGCGCTCTCCCGCCCAAACCCACGCCGCCCCCGGGCGCTGGTCGCTCGTCCCCCAGCCCGAGCAGTACCCCACCGAAGACCTCGCCGAAGCCGTCGCCCAGCAGCTCCTCGCCTGCTGGGGCGTCGTGTTCCGCAGCCTTGCCCACCATCCGGCCACCCCCACCGCGACCCCCTGGCGAGACATCCTCAAGGCCCTGCGCCGCTTCGAAGACCGGGGCCTGGTGCGAGGCGGCCGCTTCGTGGCCGGCCAAAGCGGCGAGCAGTTCGCCCTCCCCGCGGCCGCCGATCAGCTCCAAAAGGCCCGCCGCCGCCCCCGCACCAGTCAACAAGTAACCATCGCCGCCTGCGATCCCCTCAACCTCACCGGCATCCTCTTCGAAGGCTCCCGAATCCCCGCCACTCCCAACAACACCCTCACCTACACCGACGGCCTACCCGACCCATCCGAGGGTCGACAATCAGCCTGATGAGTGAGCGGCTGGTTACGGCGTCCCGCTATGCCCCGCGGGCCATGTTGGCGAAGCGGGTGTGGTGTTTGATGAAGGCTAGGCGGGCCTTGCCGGTAGGTCCGGTGCGGTGTTTGGCCACCAGCACTTCGGCGGTGCCCGCGTCTTGGGTTTCGGGGTTGTAGACCTCGTCGCGGTATAAGAACATGACGATGTCGGCGTCCTGCTCGATCGAACCCGACTCCCGCAGGTCGGCGAGGATGGGCCGTTTGTCCTGGCGCTGTTCCAGATTTCGAGACAGCTGGGATAGCGCCACCACCGGGCACTGAAGCTCACGGGCCAAGATCTTGAGCCCCCGGCTGATCTCGGAGACCTCTACTTGGCGGTTCTCGGCGGTGTGGCGGCCGGTCATGAGCTGGAGATAGTCGACGATGACCATGCCCAATTCGCCGGTTTGGCTGCGCAGCCGCCGGGATTTGCCTCTGATCTCCATGATGGTCACCGCGGGATTGTCGTCGATCCAGATGGGCGCCTCGGCAAGTCGTCCGAGCGCGTTGCTGATGTCAGTCCAGTCCTGGTCGTTAAGCTTGCCGGTGCGAACCCGGGTGGCATCCACACGGGCCTCGGCGCACAGGATCCGCTGGCTGATCTCGAGCTGGCTCATCTCTAGCGAGAAAACCAACACCGGCTTGTGGGCCCGGATGGCAGCGTGGGCGGCCATGCCCAGTGCGAAGCTGGTCTTGCCCACCGAGGGCCGAGCACCGACCACCACGAGGGTGTTGGGCTGAAGTCCGCTGGTGATCTCGTCCAAGTCGTTGTAGCCGGTGGGCGTGCCGGTAATGACATCGCCTTGCTCGTAGAGCTTCTCGATGCGCTCCAAGTTGGCCGGCAAGAGCTCGGCCAGGCTGGCCGTGGTATCGCCCATGCGGTCGGCGGCCAGCCGGTACACCATGGCCTCGGCCGAGTCCACTGTCTTGACCACGTCGTCGGCACCCTCATAGCCCAGATCGGCGATCTCCCCGCCGACTTCGATCAGCTTCCTGAGAGTGGCTGCCTCATGCACGATGTTGGCGTATTTGGCCGCATTGGCCGATGCCGGGGTGCCGGTCTGGAGTTTCACCAATGCGGCGTTGCCCCCCACCTTGTCGGCTAATCCCCGTCGGTTTAGCTCGGCGGCCACTGTCACCGCATCGGCCGGCTCTCCTTGGGCGTACAGCGAGCACACCGCCTCGTACACATGAGCGTGCGCTGGCCGATAGAAGTGCTCGGGGCGGATCAAATTCACCGCATCAGCGATGGCGTCGCGGCTCAACAGCATCGCGCCCAACAGGGCTTCCTCGGCATCCAGGTCGTGGGGCGGCACACGCCCCAAGCGCGTCGGCGGCGCTGAGGACCGGCCGTCGTCGGAATAGTCGAATGGATCGCTCACCACTGCGCCTATTGTCCAAGTGGCAGTGACAATTGCTCTGCCCGACCGGATTCCACGGTTGCCTACTCTGGCAAACCCTTCATGTGGGCCGCTAGGGGAAGCGTTGTTGAAATCGGGGTATAACCTGGGGATTTACCGAGAACGGCGTTTCCAGGGCTACTCGGCGGCAATTACCTCAACGGTGATGGGGAACTCCACCTCGGGATGGGGTTTGGCCGTAACCATGTGGCTGCCAAGCTCTTTGATCCCGTCGGAGGACAGGGCCTTGCGCTCCAGCATGATGTTGGCCTGCTCGGCCACGGCCCGCACGATGTCGGCGGTGGTTACCGAGCCGAACAGCTTGCCCTCTTCTCCGGCCCGAGCCGCAATGTGAATGGGAGTAGACACCAGCCGGCTGGCCATTTCCTGGGCCTCGGCCAACTCCTTGGCATCCCGCAGCTCACGCGAGCGGCGCATGCGCTCCGCTTGGCGCTCGGCCCCGGCCGACGACTTGAACGCCTTGCCAGCGGGGATCAAGAAGTTGCGGGCGTAGCCGTCGGCCACTTCCACCACATCGCCCTTCTTGCCCAACTCGTCCACGTTGTCACGCAGTACGATCTTCATGAGGCAGTCTCCTCGTCGCCCTCCATCGCGTCGGTTGGCTGCTCGTCGCCTGCTTCCGGAGCGACCATCTCCGAAACAGCCGCCTCCACCATGGCCGCTTCTGCACCCATCACGTCGTCGCCGATCTCCGAGACTTCCAACTCGTCGTCGTCCATCTCCCCTGCCCCCCGCATGCCGGGTGGCGGTGCAGTGGGCTGGGGGGCCGGTCCGTCGACGCGGTTGTCGTCGCGCATCCGGGTTGCACTGCGCTGGGTGGTGATCCGATTGTTGTAGGGCAACAGCGCCATCTCTCGGGCGTTCTTGATGGCCCGGGCGATCTCCTTTTGCTGCTGTTGGTTGTTGCCGGTCACCTGTCGGGCCCGGATCTTGGCCCGGTCCGACATGAACCGCCTCAGCAGGTTGATGTCCTTCCAGTCCACATAGCCGATGCCCTCTTGAGTGAGGACGCTGACCTTCTTCTTGCGGCGCCGGCTGATGTCCTTGGCCCTCGGCTTCTTGAGTCCCTTAGCCATCAGAACGGCTCCTCGTCAACCTGGTAGTCAGGCGCCTGGCTGCGCTGCTGGCGCCCGCCGCCGCCCTGCTGGCGCCCGCCGCCGCCCTGCTGGCGGCCCCCACCGCCCCCGTCGCGCCGTTCGTTCCGGATCACCTCTGCTGTCGCCCAGCGCAGGCTGGGGGACACCTCCTCGGCGATAATCTCGACCTTGGAGCGGCGGTCGCCGTCCTGGGTTTCCCACGATCGCTGCTCTATCCGCCCGCTGACGATCACCCGAGTGCCCTTCACCAGGCTCTCGCTAACGTTTTCGGCCAGCGTGTCCCAACAGGTCACGTCGAAGAACGACACCTGTTCCTCGGTCTCGTTGGTCTGGCGGTTCTGCCAGCGCCGGTTCCAAGCCAGCCCGAAGGTGGCCACGGCGCTGCCGCCGGGGGTGAATCGAAGCTCTGGGTCTCTGGTGATGTTTCCGGTAACGGTCACTGTGTTGTTGAGTGCCATGTCTGTCTCCTTGGGTTACCCGGCCGTGGCCAGGGGGGTACCGTCGCCCAACAGGCCGCGTCGGGCGGCCTCTGCGTCGGGCAGACGGATCAGCTTGTGGCGGACCACATCGTCCGCAAGTTGAAGGAGACGTTCCAGGGTGCCCATATCGCGCGTCTCGGTCGCGAACTCGAGAACTAGGTAATAGCCCTCGTGTTGATGGTTGATCTCGTAGGCGAAGCGGCGCTTGCCCCACCGGTCTTCAGACATCACCTGACCTCCGTGGGCGTTGACGTTGTCCGCAACCTGCTCGATGCGGGCGGCCACGTCGGATTCCTCCACGCCCGCGTCCATGATGATCATCAATTCGTATGCCCGCATGGCGAGCTTCACCTCCCTACGGTCCCGGTGCTGACCGGGGCCCCGATCGCCGGGGCAGGGTCTTGTTTCGGGGAAACTCTACCGGCTATCCCCGGTGCCCGTACAGGCCGAGCGCCATTTCCTCGTCGGGGTTCATCTCGTAGCACTCTGCTGGTTCGGGGAAGGCCCCGGAGCGCACATCGGCCGCAAACCGAGCCAGGGCGTCCACTCCGTCGGAGTGCATGGTGGCGTAGCGGCGCACGAATCGGGGGAGCATCCGGGTCTCCAGCCCCAACACGTCGTGGAACACCAGCACTTGGCCGTCGCAGTGGCCGCCTGCGCCGATCCCGATGGTGGGCACGTCCACCGCATCGGTGATCATCTGGGCAACCGCGGCCGGCATCCCCTCCAAAACGATGGAGAAGCATCCAGCGTGAGCCAGCGCCTTGGCGTCGGCCACCAGGCCCAGCGCAGCCTCGCTGTCGCGCCCCTGCACTCGGAAGCCACCCTGGGCCAATACCGATTGGGGAGTCAGCCCCAGATGGCCCATGACCGGCACCTGGGCCGAAACGATGGCCTCGATCATCGGGACCCGCTCGGCCCCGCCTTCCAACTTCAGCGCCTGGGCCCCAGCCCGCACCAGCTTGGCCGCGTTGGTCACCGTGTCGGCCGTGGTCACGTGGTAGCTCATCCACGGCATGTCGGCCACCACCATCGCCCTGGGGCGAGTGCGGGCCACGGCCGCAGTGTGGTGGGCCATCTCGTCGACGGTCACACTCATGGTGTCGTCGTGGCCCAGCACCACCATGGCCACCGAGTCGCCCACCAAAATCAGGTCGGCACCTGCCTCATCGGCCATGCGAGCGCTGGGAGCGTCATAGGCGGTGAGCATGACCAATGGGTCGGCGCCCAGGCTTCGCTTGCGTTTGCTGATAGCCGGCGCGGTGAGCTTCGTGCCCATCGTTGTTCTCCTTCCCCGTCCAGCGCACTTCGGCTGCCGGCGGTCGCCCCTTACTCTAGCCCATCGTCTCAGCCATCGTGCCAACCCCTCGCCTGCATCAAGCTGGTGGATGGCCGCTAACTTCGGGGCCATGGATGATTTGTTGGATCGGATTGACGCAGTGGGGCTGGCCGATGCCATTCGGGCCGGGGAGGTGTCGGAGGCCGAGGTGCTCGACGCCACGATGGCCCGCATCGACGAGCGCAACCCGGAGCTGAACGCCATCACCACCTTGGTAGAGCCTGAGCCAGCAGCCGAAGGGCGGCTTCGGGGGGTGCCGTTCGCCATCAAAGACCTGCACTTCGCGATGCGGGGCACGGTGACAACCCACGGGTCGCGGTACTTCGCGGATGCCCCGATCGATGACCACGACGCCGAGGTGGTCCGCCGCTACCGTGAGGCAGGGCTGGTGCTGGTGGGTCGAACCAACTCCCCTGAGCTCGGCCTGTCCACCACCACCGAGCCCGCCCTGTTCGGCCCGTGCGCCAACCCGCTCGATCCCTCTCGCAGCGCGGGCGGCTCCAGCGGCGGGGCGTCGTCGGCGGTGGCTTCGGGGATGCTGACCGCGGCTCATGCCTCCGATGGGGGCGGCTCTATCCGGATTCCGTCGTCGGCCTGCGGGCTATTCGGGCTCAAGCCCAGTCGGGGCCGGGTCAGCTTCGGCCCTAATGCTGGGGAGGGGTGGAGCGGCTACTCCTGCACCCATGCCATCACCCGCACGGTGCGCGACAGCGCCGTGATGCTTGACGCCATCTCGGGGCTGGCCATCGGCGATCCCTATGTGGCGCCTGCGCCCGACACCACCTTCGAGGCTGCTATGGCGGTGCCGCCGCCCCCGCTGCGGATCGCGGTGTGGGACGGCTCGGCCGACGGTATTGAGATCGACGAGGTGGCCCGGGGGGCGTTGGATGCCGCGGTGGCGCTGTGCGAGGAACTCGGCCACCACATTGAGGAGGCCGACCTGCCGATACGCCGGGGGATGGGCTCGCCGCAGGGGATCATCACCACATCGAACATCGCCGCGCTGATGGCCCGGCGCGAGGCAGCATGCGGGCGGCCTCCCGGCGAGGGCGATCTAGAGCCGCTGGCCGCCTCCATGGTGGCTCGGGGCGCTGACATATCGGGTCCCGATTATGCCCAGGCCGTGCTCGACAGCCACCTGATGGGTCGCAAGATGGGCCAGTACCACGCCTCGGGGATCGACCTAGTGCTCACCCCCACCCTGGCCCGGGTGCCGCCCCCACTGGGCGAGCTGATGGCTGACGCCGACGACGTGGCCACGTGGGGCGCCCGCCAGGGGGCCTACAGCCCGTTTTGCGCCATGGCCAACGCCACCGGCCAGCCGGCCATGTCGGTGCCCCTGCACTGGGACGACCGGGGGCTCACGGTGGGCAGCCACTTCCTCGCTCCCTACGGCGACGAGGCGCTGCTGCTCAGGCTGGCCGCCCAGTTGGAGCAGGCCCGCCCGTTCTGGCCCCAGCCCCGCTAGCGCCTCCGCTCAGCGGGGCGAGGGGCAATCAGCAGGGCGATGGGAGGTCAGCAGGGTTGCAGCACGTAGCTCCGGAGAAGGTGGTTCCAGCGGCAGTCGGGGCACACCTCCACCTCGTAGCAGGTGAACCGGCCCTTGCGTTGGGCCAGCTTGGCGATCTCCGCGGCGTAGCTGATACAGCGGCCGTGGGCCGGTAACCGGGGACCGAACACGTACGACACCAGGGCCAGCTCGTCTCCCTGGCACACCGGGCACGGCTCGCCTGCCGGTGTGCCCACCTCCCGGCCAGCTCGCACAAGCTCCGGATGGGCATCACACACATCGTCGGCCATCCGGGTGCCGCTCAAGAGCCGTTGCAGCACATGGGCTCGCACCAAGCGGTAATCCACCGTCGAGGCGGGCTCGGGCTGAACCCCTACTGCTGCGGCCATCGAGTCGGCCATGGCGACAGAGTAGCCACATCTGTCAAGCGCGCGGTCGCTCAAAGGGCCGACATGTTCCGTCGGTTTTCCGCTACAATCCGGCGGCTTTGCTCATATCGCCGCATCGCGATTCGGCGGCTCTGACCCCCCGCAGCAAGGCCGTTTGCCTTCTGCGCCCACTACTGTGGGCCCATGGCGTTCACCCCCACTGCTGAGAAGCTGATCCCCGATCTGTCCACCGCCGAGGAGCTGGTGCTGTTGGCCCGTTGCCTTTGGAGCGAGGGCTACAACGACCACCTGGCCGGCCACATCACCGTCAACATGGGTGACGGCACGTTGATGTGCAACCCCTGGCTCGTCACCTGGGATGAGCTGCGCCCCAGCCAGGTCATCCTCATCGACCTCGACGGCAACGTGGTGGAGGGCGACTGGCCGGTACCCCCCGGCATCCCCCTCCACCTGGAGCTGCACAAGCTGCGCCCGGGCGTGGCGTGGGCCATGCACAACCACCCCCTGTACGGCACGGTGTGGGCCGACATGGCCGAGGTGCCTCCGGCGATGGACCAGTCGTCGTCGCTGGGCGGAGGCGAGTTGGTGCTGGTAGACGAGTACGACGGTGCAGTCAACGACCCCAGCTCGGCTCGCAGCGCCTGCGTGAAGATGGGCGACGCCGAGCTGGCCCTGCTCGCCGGCCATGGCGTGTTCGTGTTGGGCAACTCGGCCCGGGCCGTGCACCAGCGAGCGGTTGCCCTTGAGCAGCGCTGCCAGCGGGCCTGGCACATCCGAGCGGCGGGCGGTGAGCTGTCGCCGGTGCTGCCCGACAGCTACGTGCAGATGATGAAGGGCAGCAAAGGCGACAACTTCATCGGCTTCTGGGAGGCGATGGTGCGAGCCGAGCTGCGCCGCGATCCCGACTTGTTGTCCGGCTGATCGACCAAAACGCCAACACGATGAGCGGCGCCCTCGACGGCATCAGAGTCCTCGACCTGTCCACTCGGATGGCCGAGGCCACCGGGAAGGCTCTGGCCGACCTGGGGGCCGAGGTGATCAAGGTGGAGCCCCCCGGAGGGTGTGATGCCCGCTCCACCCCGCCGTTCGCCCAAGACGGCCGCTCGCTGTTCTGGGAGGCGTGGGGCCTGGGCAAGCACAGCGTGGTGTGCGACATCGACAGCCCCGAGGGCCAGGGGCAGCTGCGGGCCATGGTGGCGGGAGCCGATGTGCTGGTGGAGTCATTCGCCCCCGGCTATCTGGCCGACCGCGGCCTCGGACCCGACGATCTGGCTGCGGTGAACCCCGCCCTGGTGTATGTGTCGGTGACCCCGTTCGGCTTCGGCACCCCTGATGCCGCGGTGCCCATGGTCGATTTGACCCTGTCGGCCGCGGGCGGGCTGTTGGGTATGCAGGGCGACCACGACCGGGTACCCACTCCGGTGGGCTACCCCGAGACGTCGTTCCTCGGAGCCATGCAGGCCGCGGCCGACGCCGCGATGGCGCTGTGCGAGCGCGACCGCAGCGGTGTGGGCCAGCACCTCGACAGCTCGATTCAAGCCGCGGTGATGTGGTCGCTGATGTCGATCACCAGCTACGCCGCTTTGGGCCAGGACTTCCCCGGCCGAGGCGACGATCGGGCCGACGTGACCCACCCCGAGATCGTCCCCGGCGTGCGCATGCCGTTCATCGAACCCTGCGACGACGGATTCGTGGGCATGACCCTGGTGCTGGGCGACCAGGGCAACCGGGGCATGAAGTCGCTCATGGCGTGGGTGATCGCCGAGGACGCCCTCGACGAAGACCTGTGCGAGGTGGACTGGGAGCGCTATCTCGAGCTGTTGGGCGACGGGACCTTGGCGCCGGCCGACGTCAATCGGGCCCTTGGCCAGATGCTTGATTTCATCAAGACCAAGACCCAGGCCGAGATCCAAGTGCACGCGGTGGCCGGCAAGATGCTGGTGGCCCCCTGCTACACCTCGGCCTATCTGGCCAGCGACCCCCAGCTGGCCGCCCGGGACTTCTGGGTGGAGGTGGAAGGCGCCACCCACGCCGGGCCGTTCGCCCGCCTGTCGGCCACCCCCATCGCCTACCGCCACCCAGCCCCCGCCCTAGGCCAGCACCAAGAGATACTGGAGAGCCTCGACCCCGTTGCTGAGCCGGAAGCCCCCAGTCGGGTGTGGGCGGCGCCCCGGGGCGCGCTGTTCGAGGGCCTGAAGGTGGCCGATCTGTCGTGGATCGCGGCCGGACCGCTCATCTCCAAAGACCTGGCCAATCTGGGCGCCACGGTGGTGCGGGTGGAAACCGAGGCCCGCCTCGACACCCTGCGCTGGATCCCCCCGCACCTGCCCCACGCCTCGCCCATGAGCGCTGGGCATCCCATGGCGAACATGAACCAGTCAAAGCTGGGCCTGGGGCTCAACTTCACCGTTCCCGAGGCCCAAGCGGTGATCGACCGGATGATCGCGTGGGCCGACGTGGTGGTGGAGAACTACACCCCCGGCACCGCCGACCGCCTCGGCTTCGGCTATGAGCACGTGGCGACCCTCAACCCCAAAGCGGTGATGCTCTCGAGCTGTATGAGGGGCCAGACCGGCCCTGAGGCCCGCCACACTGGCTTCGGGCTCCACGGCGCCTGTTTGGGCGGCTTCACCGCCATCACCGGTTGGCCCGACCGGGCGCCACTCGCCCCCTGGGGGGCCTACACCGACTTCATCTCTCCCCGCTATGCCCTGTCGGCTCTCGGGGCGGCGCTGCACCACCGCAATCGCACGGGAGAGGGCCAGTACATCGACCTGTCTCAGATCGAAGCCTCGATCCACTTCCTGGCCCCGCTGGTGCTGGAGTACCGCGACAGCGGCCGGATTCGCACCCAGGCCGGGCTCAGCTCCGAGCGGGCTGCCCCCCACGGCGTGTACCGCAGCGCCGGCATTGAGCGCTTCTGCGCGGTGGCCACCGAGACCGACGAGCAGTGGGAAGCGCTGTGCTCGGTGGTCCCCGGGCTGCAAAAGGTGGACAACCGATGGTCTGAAACGACGGCCGCAGATGAGATCTTGGCCGAGTGGTTCGCTCCCCGCGACGGCTTCGAGGCCGCCCAACAGCTCCGGGACGCCGGCGTGCCCGCTTACGTGGCCCTGCGGGCCAGCGACTTCTACGCCGACCCCAACTTGGTGGCCCGGGAGTTCTTCATCGAACTCGACCACGGCGCCATCGGCACCATGACCTTCGACGGCCCCGTCACCCTGTTCTCCGCCACCCCCGCCCGCCCCTGGCGGGCGGGACCCCTGGTCGGCGAGCACACCCAGCAGGTGATGTCGGACATTCTCGGCTTCTCCGACGACGAGATCACCGCGCTGGCCGCCACCGGCGCCCTGACCTAGTTGCCCGAAGGAGGCATACCTATGACTGCCAGCGAGCCTGATCGGACCCCAGCCGACCGCTCGGTGTATGAGCGTTTGGCGCTGCATCTGCCCAACGACATTGGCATCGGCAGCGCGCTGATCACCATGGTGGAACCCCACGAGGGCCAGGAATACGAGTACAACCGCTGGTACGAAGACGACCACTTCTTCTCCGGGGCCATGCACGGCCCCTGGGTGTACGCCGGACGGCGCTGGGTGGCCCCCCGGGCGTTGCGCGACCTGCGCCCCGCCGTGGACGAGCCCGCCTTCGATCCCCCCGACGCCGGCTGCTACATCTCGCTGTACTGGAGCACGCCGGGCCACGAGGACGACACCGAGCGGTGGAGCTTTCTGGCCATGGCCGAGGCCCTCATGCCCCACGGTCGGGGCTTCCCCCAGCGCGACCACGTCTACACCGCCTTCCACCACTACCGATTCGGCGTCGTGCGCCCGGGCAGCGGCCCCATGAAGCCCCATTTGGCGCTGAACCACCCCTTCGCCGGGCTGGTGGTGGAAGTAGTGGACGCCGCCACCGTCGCCGATCAGGAAGCGCTCGAGCAGTGGCTGGCCCACGATCACCTGCCCTCGGTGATTCTGGGCTCGCCCGCGGTGATGTGTTTGGCGTTCGCCCCCCGGGAGTTCGCCCAGGGCCGCATCGAACAGCCCGGAACCCCGCCGGTGGCCCCCACCGCCAAAGTGGGCCAGCGCCTGTGCCTGCTGTGGTTCTTGGAACAGGATCCCGCCGAGGTGTTCCCCGCCGCCTTCGCCTCCCACCACGCCGCCCTCACCACCCACCCCCGCGCCTCCCTGGCCCTGTCGGCCCCATTCATCCCCACCGTCCCCGGCACCGACCTCTACGTCGACCAACTCCGCTGACTTCGAGCGCCATTACCGGCCCTCACTAACATCGCTGGAGTGAGTGCCGAAACCCAAGCCCCCGAATCGTCCAGCAACGGCGACCAGGTAAAAACCCATTTGAGGACCTGTCCGCTGTGTGAGGCCATGTGCGGGATGGTGGTCAAGACCGAGGGCGAAAAGGTGCTGCCCCCCATCCGGCCAGACCGCGACGACGTGTGGAGCAAGGGCTTCATCTGCCCCAAGGGCACCACGCTGGGCCACTTGCACGAGGATCCCGACCGGGTGCGCGTGCCGCTGGTCAAAGACGAGAACGGCACCTTCCAGGAGGCCACTTGGGAGGAGGCCTACGCCCGGTGCGAGGAGCTGCTCCACGGCGTGCGCGACGCCCACGGCACCGAGGCCATTACCTACTACATCGGCAACCCCGCGGCCCACAACTTCTCCATCAGCCGCTATGTGGGCGCGCTGGTGATGCTCTCGGGCGTGCAGATGGGTTATTCGGCGGGCACGGTGGATCAGTGGCCCAAGAACGTGTCGTCGCAGTGCATGTACGGCAACTCCTGGACATTCCCCACCCCCGACATCATGCGCACCCAGTACCTGGTGGTGATGGGAGCCAATCCCCACGCCTCCCAGGGCAGCCTTCTGGCCTGCCCCGACGTGCTGGGCGAAATGGACAAGATCCGCGAGCGGGGCGGCAAGTGCGTGGTGGTGGACCCCCGCCGCACCGGCACCTGCGACCACGCCGACGAGTGGGTGCCCATTACGCCCGGCACCGACGCCGCCTTCTTGCTGGCGCTGTGCCATGTGCTGTTCGACGAAGGCCTCGTCGAGCTGGGCACCATGGCCGGCCACGTGAACGGCCTCGACGAGGTTCGGGCCCTGGTGGCCGACTGGACACCGGAGATGGTGGAGGCCACCACCCAGGTGCCGGCTGAGACCACCCGCCGCTTGGCTCGGGAGATCGCCGCGGCCGACAGCGCCTGTGTGTACGGCCGTATCGGGCTGTGCAACCAGGAGTTCGGCACGCTGGCCTCCTGGCTCATCGACGTGGTGAATTTGCTCACCGCCAACTTCGACGTGCCCGGCGGGATGATGTTCGGCAACCCCGTCGCCCCGGCCATGGCTACCCTCAACTTCGAGGAGCCCAAGGAGCCCGAGTTCGGCCGCTGGCACAGCCGGGTGCGGGGCGCCCCCGAGGTGCTGGGCCAGGTGCCGGTGTCGTGCTTGTCGGAGGAGATCATGACCCCCGGCGAAGGGCAATTGAAGGCGCTGGTGGTGGTGGCCGGCAACCCGGTGATCAGCTCGCCGGAGGCCGGTCGCCTCGACGAGGCCCTGCCCATGCTGGATGCCATGATCTGCATCGACAACTGGGTCAACGCCACCACCCGCCACGCCGATGTGATCCTGCCCGGGCTGTCGCCGCTGGAGCAGCCCCACTGGGACGAGATGATCTGGTCGTGGGCCGCCCGCACCGCGGGCAACTGGTCGGACCGGATCTTCGACTTCGGCGACCGCCCCGACGAGTGGGAGGTGCTGGTTCGGGTGGGCGCGCTGATGGGCGGCCAGTCCAACGACGACATCGACGAGAAGACCATCGACGACGGGTTCTTCTCCGGAATCTGCATGTTCTTCGGCCTCGATCCTGAGCACGTCCTGTCGCACTACGACGAGGGCGGCCCCGAGCGGATGACCGATCTCATGATCCGGGTGGGCCATCTGGGCGACCGCTACGGCGAGAATCCCGACGGGCTTACCCTTCAGGACTTCAAGGACAATCCCCACGGCCTGGACTTCGGGCCAATGGTGCCCCGCGTGCCCGAGATCCTCCACACCCCGTCGGGCAAGATCGAGATGGCCCCGCCCTACATCACCGCCGATGTGGGCCGGCTGCACCGCCGTTTGGGCCGCGACGATGGGATGGTGCTAGTGAGCCGCCGCCACGTGCGCTCCAACAACTCATGGATGCACAACGTGAAGGTGCTGGTAAAGGGCAAGGACCGGTGCACCCTGCTGGTGCACCCCGACGACGCCGACGGCATCGGCCTGGCCGACGGGACGGTGGCCCGGGTGAGCACCGAGATCGGCAGCATCGAGGTGCCCGTAGAGGTGAGCGATGAGATGATGCCCGGTGTGGTGTGTTTGCCCCACGGCTGGGGCCACAACCTTGACGGCGTGCAGCTTTCAGTGGCCAAGGAGTTCGCCGGCGTCAACAACAACTTGCTGGCCCCGGGCGAGCTGGTGGACGAGATCTCCGGCAACGCCATCGTGAACGGGATCAAGGTGGAAGTGGTCCCCGTCCCCGCCTGATATGTCGCCGGTTCCGGTGGGTATTCTCAAGCTTCTATGGCTATCCCCCAAGACCGCGACATCGATGCCCTCAAGGCCTCCCTGTCCGACTGGATGAACACCCGCCCCGGCGTGTCCGACGCCGAGGTGACCTTCTTGGTGAACCCCGAAGCCTCCGGGTTCAGCAATGAGACCCTGGTGTGCGACGCCGTCTACACCCTCGACGGCCAGACCCGCGACTCGGGCATCGTGGTGCGCAAACGGCCCACCGACTACGCCATCTTTCCCACATACGACATGAGCGTGCAGTACCGGAGCATGCAGAACATGGCCGCCTGCGGCAGCGTGCCCGTGCCCGAGGTGCTGTGGGTGGAGGACACCGGCGACGTGCTGGGCGAGCCGTTCTTCATCATGGAGCGACTGCACGGCCGGGTGCCCACCGACAACCCGCCGTTCTTCCAGGAGGGCTGGGTGTTCGAGGCCACCGCTGAGCAGCAAGCCACGCTGTACAACTCGTCGGTGGACACACTGGCCGCGGTAGCTCGCACCGACTGGAAGGCCAACGGCTTCGACTTTGTGGAGCGCCCCGAGTACGGCGGGCCGGGGTTCGCCCAGCAGCTCGGCTATCAGCGCTTCTACGCCGACTGGGCCGCTGAGGACCGGCCCAAGCCGCTGATCGACGCCGCGTTGGACTGGTTCGACACCAACGACCCCTCCGGGTCGATGCCCACTGAACTGAACTGGGGCGACGCCCGGCCCAGCAACCTCATGTACGGCAACGACTTCAACGTGATGGCCGTGTTCGACTGGGAGATGGCCGACCTGGGTCCCGGCGAGGTGGATCTGGGCTGGTTCCTGTACATGAACCGGTTCTTGAGCGAGGGCGCCGACATCGACTGGCTGCCCGGATTCGCCGATCGCGACGGCACCATTGCCCGCTGGGAGCAGGCCATGGGCCGCAAGGCCGAGCACATCGACTACTTCGAGGCTTGGGGCTGTCTGCGGTTTTGCATCATCATGGTGGCCATCGTGAACATGCAGGTGAAGTACGGGACGTTCCCCGCCGATTTCGGCGCCCAATACGAGAGGGTCAACCCGTCCACTCAGATGCTGGCCCGGTACCTGGGCATGCCCGAGCCCGAGTGAGGCTGCTGTGAGCGAGACCGAGAACCGAGCGCTGGCCGAGGCGCTGTTCGCCGCCCTAGAGCGCATGGACTGGGCCGCGGTGGCCGAGCTGTTCACCGAAGACGGCACCTACCAGGACATGCCCTTCGAGACCGACTCCGGCGGCACCGAGGGCCACGCCGGCATCATCGGCAAGCTTGAAGTGGGCCTGAGCACCCTGGAGCGCTTCGAACTGGGGGTGACCGACATCTGGGTGGACGGCGACAACGTGCTGGTTGAGCGGGTGGAGGTCTGGTACCACCCCGACGGCACTGTGGCCAGCCTCCCCGTGCTGTGCCGCCTCCAAATCCGCGACGGAAAGATCGCCCACTGGCGCGAGTACTGGGACTACAACTATCTCATCGCCCAGCAGCCCGACACCTGGCTCCCTCAATCGCCCCGCCCTCGCTGGGACTGACTGAATTTCCCCCCGGGATCGCCGGGCTGGGCTCGAATCAGGCCGCGGTTACGAAGATGCGCTCGCTGGCAAAACCACCGATGCCGACGTGGTTGCCGTCGATCTCCACGGTGGTGGTTCCGTCGGGTGAAGAGGCGGTGATGATCCCCTGGGCGCCGGGGATTACCGAGGAGCCCTCCAAGAAGTCGAGCAGTCCCTCGGTGAATTCCAGCTCTTCGGTGATGCGGGTGACCACAAACCGCTCTCCCACCCCGACTTCGGCGAGCGCTTGCGTTGCGGGGGCCTGGTAATCGGATCCGGGGATGGGGTTGCCGTGAGGGCAGGTGGTGGGATCGTCGAGCACCCGCATCATGGCCTGCTCCACCAAAGGCGAAATGACGTGCTCCCACTTGCCAGCTTCAGTGTGGGCATCGGCCCACGACAGGCCCAGCACCTGGGTGAGAAAAACCTCGGCCAGTCGATGGCGGCGCACCACTCGCTCGGCCAAATCCATCCCGTCGGGAGACAGCTCGATGGTGCGACCCTTCAAGGTAACCAGGCCCTCGGACTCCAGGCGGTGGATCATCTCGGACACCGCGGGGCGGGACACCTCCAGTCGCTCGGCCACTCGGGCCTGGATGACGTCGACATCGTCTTCGGCGAGCTCGAAGATGGTCTCGCAATACTCTTCGAACGCCGGGTGCCACTCGGGGGTCTGGTATTGAGCCACGACTGACAGTCTATCGAGTGGAGTCCTCCAATAGCCGGGCCAGTTCAGACTTGTCGGGCTTTCCCGAGGCCATCTTGGGCATCTCGACAACTGGGATGAGCCGCTCGGGGGTCATGAACCGGGCGGCGCCGGTTTCGGCAAACCAGCGGCGGCACTCGTCCAAGTCGAATAGGCCGTCGGCCACCACGAAGGCGGACACTCGCTCGCCGAGGCGATCGTCGGGCTCCCCCAACACCACGGCCTGGCTGACCGCCGGGTGGGACTCCAAGATGGCCTCCACCTCGGTGGCGTCGATGTTCTCGCCGCCGCGGATGATCTTCTGACCCAGCCGTCCGACCACGGTAAGAAAGCCGTCGTCGTCGATGTGGCCCAGATCGCCGGTTCGGAACCAGCCGTCATCGGTGAAGGCGGCCGCGGTGTGGGCAGGATCGAGGTAGCCGACGGTCACCTCGGGACCGTGGACCTGGATCTCGCCGGTCTCGTCGAGCCTGATCTGGGTGGGGGAGAACGGACGGCCGTCGGTGTTGGCCATGCGCTCGGGGTCGTCGTCGTTGGTGCAGGTGGTGACGGTGGGGGCCTCGGTGGAGCCGTAGGCCCGCTTGACGGTGCATCCGAAGGCCTCTCGGGCCCGATGCACGAAGGCAGGGGTCACGCTGGAGCCGCCGATGGAGAGGAACCGGAAGGAGGCGGTACGGCTGGGACTGAAGTCGGGGTGGCCCATGAGATCGTTGAAGAAGGTGGGTGGGCCGATCATGTAGGTGGCCTGCTCGTGTTCGATGAGGCGCAGAGCCTCGGCTGGATCCCAGCGAGCCATGAGCACGGTCTTCATGGAGAGCGCTCCGGGGATGAGCACGCCGTGCAGGAGGCCGGCTACGTGAGCCAGCGAAGCGGGGAACAGCACGGTGTCGTCGGCGTTGAGGCCACTGATGTGTATGTATTGGCGGACCTTGTAGGCGATGGAAGCTTGGGTGTGGACCACCCCCTTGGGGACGCCCGATGACCCGGAGGTGAACATGATGAGGGCCCGGTCGTCGGGGTTGGTCGGAGCGGGGGGACGGGGAGAGGGGTCCCCGGCCGCGTGGTCGGCGGGGTCGAAAAGCCGGTCCAGGCCGAGAAGGGCGAGCGCATGATATCGCTGGCGGCCACCGTCGGCGTAGAGCAGGGGGACGGGCACCGCGCCAGCTCGCCAACAGGCCCGGTAGGCGACTACTCCTTCGGGCCCGGTGGGTAGCTGGAAGGCGGTGGGCTGGCTCGGCTCGAGGTCAGCCGATGCTCGGTCGGCCCAGTCGATCACCTCGTCGGTGGACAGGCGACGGTCACCGGCCACGATGAGGTCGTCCCGCCGAGGCACGACGGTGAGAAGGTCGTGGATGAAGGTCATCCGCTGAAGCGCTCCGTGAGGATGCGCTTCACGCCCATGAGATCGATCTTGCCTGAGTCGAGCCAGGGCAACGCATCGGGAGTGTTGTAGACGGCGAGATGACGGGGAACCTTGTAAGAGGCCACCCGCTCAGCGACATATGTCTTGAGCTCTTCGCCGATGAGCGGCTGTCCCGGCCTCAGCACCACCGCCGCGGCCACGTCTTCGAGGCGGTCGGGGTGGGGCACGCCGCACACGAAGGCGTGCATGACCTGATCCAGTTCCTCGATAACCAGCTCGATCTCGCGGGGGGCAATGTTCATGCCCGACGACTTGATCAAATCACCCATCCGGCCGGTGAAGTAGAAGTAGCCGTCGTCGTCGAAGTAGCCGCTGTCGCCAGTGCAGTACCAGCCGTCGGGAGTGAAGGTGTCGGCCCGGTCCACCTTGTACAGCCGGGACATGAGGGCGTAGCCCCGCACCCACACCTCACCCCGCTCCCCCGTCGGGCAGTCTTCCCCGGTCTCGGGGTTCACGATCCGGTGCTCCATGCCGGGCACCGCCCAGCCGAATGAGCCCCGCTTCTCCTCGGGCAGCCGGGCCCCCATCTTGCCCAGGGTGTGGGGCCCCAGAGTCTCGGTCATGCCCAGGGAGTTGACTCGCAGTTCGGGA
The DNA here is from genome assembly GCF_965204015.1 of Candidatus Poriferisocius sp. Classification (GTDB taxonomy): domain Bacteria; phylum Actinomycetota; class Acidimicrobiia; order Acidimicrobiales; family Bin134; genus Poriferisocius. Next base: position 2,159,136 of record NZ_OZ241965.1, read on the forward strand.
TCGTCGATCTGCTTTTCGGGGGGCAGGAGGTCATACAGGCTGCCCCCCCGCACCGAGGAGAGATCGCGCTGGACGAAGTCGGGGTGGTTGGTGAGCAGCTGGGCCATGTGGGGCCAGCCCACGACAATGGACACCTTCTCCTTCTCGATGAGAGCCAAGGTGGCACCGGGCTCGAACCGCTCGTCGAAGATCAGGCAGGTCCCGGCGTAAATCGACCCCACCAGCCCCATCACCATGCCCCCTACCCAGAACAGGGGCATCGCCGAGTAGATGCGGTCGCCCACTTCCAAGTCCCGAAACTGCCACAGGTTGTGGGCGTGGCACACCACCGCCCCCTGGGTGTGAACCGCCCCTTTGGGCGAGGAGGTGCTGCCCGACGTGTAGACCACAGTGAACTCGTCGGCCGGGGTCACCTCGGCCTCGGCTGCCGACAGCACCTCGTCGCTCACGGCTTCACCGGCGGCCACCAGATCGTCCATCGACGAGGCCCAGGGGGAATCGTTCTGGCCCCATACCCACACCGAGCGCAGGAGGGGGTGCGAGGGGGAGGCGATAACCGGGTCGTGGCCGGGGGAAACGACCTCTTCGAGCCGGGCCAGGTAGTCGTGGCCCAGATAGCGGGACACGCTCAGCAGCACTTGCACATCGGCGTGGCGCAACACCCAGTCGAGCTCCCGGGCCTTGTAGTAGGTGTTGGCCAGCACGCCGATAGCCCCGATGCGGCCGATGGCCAACCAGGTTGCGATCCAGTCGGGACTGTTAGGGGCCAACAGCCCCACCCGGGTGCCCTTGCCCACTCCGATGGCCAGGAAGCCCTTGGCGATGGCCGCCGAGGCCGCGTCAGCGTCGGCGAAAGTCATCCGCTGGTCACCGAGCACGCCGAGTTCCAGGGGGCCGTAGGCATCGACCGCCTGCCGGATCATGCGGGGAACGGTCGGTTCGAAGGGCGGGAAGTCGACCGGGTGGACCGGGGCGGGGACGGGCAGCTCGCCGGAGCCGAGATCAGGCACTACGTGTTCTGGGAGGGGGCGATGACGGTTTCGCCGTAGCGGCGCATGGTGTCCAAGGTGGCTTCGATGTCGTCGCCGGGGAGGTTGACGGTGATCCAGGTGACGCCCAGCGCCTCCAGGTCGGCCAGGGCGGCGATGTGGGCGTCGGCGTCGAAATCGGGGTCGGCTGGTCGGCCGCCAACGTGGTTCAGATAGCTGACGTCGATGTCGGCCGGATCCCGGCCGGCCTCGTCCACATAGGTCCACAGCTCGTCGAGCAGGGCCGCCAAGTCGTCCAGGGTCTCCAACGGCGGGGTCCTGGCCGTGGTGGCCAACACCCGGGGGGCGGGGAACGGGGTCCAGCCGTTGGCCACAGTGGCCACCCGCCGGCGGGCCCGCTTGGAGTTGCCACCGATCCAAATGGGCGGATGGGGCTTTTGGACCGGCTTGGGGTTGGCGGTCTGGCCCAGGGCGGTGAAGGTGCTGCCCTCGTAGGCGAAGTCGTCGGTGGTCCAGATGCCGATCATGGCCTCGATGGCCTCGTCGAAGATCTGGTTGCGGTTGTTGAAGTCGACGCCGAGGGCCTTGAACTCGCCCTTGAGGTAGCCGGAGCCGGTGGCGAAGATGAACCTCCCGCCGGAGAAGGCGTCGACGGTGGCGATGGCCTTGGCCATGATGAACGGGTTCCGGTAGGGCACCACCACGATGTTGGGAATCAGCTTGATGCGGTCGGTGACCGCGGCGCAGAAGGCCAAGGCGGCGAACGGGTCGACGGCGTCGTGACCGCCGGCATTGAGCCAGCGGTCGGTGGGAGCGGGATGGTCGGTGAAGCCCAGCCCGTCGAACCCGGACTCCTCGGCGGTGCGGGCGAAGTCCACCACCCCTTGCTTGGTGATCAGCCTCTGGTCCCACGGGTGGGCCACCATCGGAAACGTCACTGCGAACTTCATGAATCTCCTCTTTTGCGCGCGCCTTACTGTGCAGCCTCGCTTTGAGAAGCGCAAGCGGCGCGCCATTGGGGGTAGCGGAGGTTGGCGGCCTCGGCCCAGTCGGCTCGGGGTTGAACCCTGCGACCGGTTTGGGCCCACCGGCGGGCTTCGGCCCAGTCGCTGGACTCCAGCCCGGCGGTGATGCGAGCCAGCCAGGCCGCTCCCCGGGCCGCCCCTTCGGGTACGGCGGTGACGTCCACCGGCAGGTTGGTGACGTCGGCCAGGGCCTGCATCCAGCGCTCGACCTGAGTGCCTCCGCCCACGGCCACAATGCGCTGGGGGTTCGTGCCCGACAAATCGAGGTGGTGGCGGACCACGAACCCGGCGGCCTCGTAGGCCGCGGCCAGCACATCGGCGGGGGTGTGGCCCACGTCCAAGCCGACCAGTGCAGCCCGCAGGTCGGGGTCGTGGCGGGGGGTGCGCTCGCCCCGGATGTAGGGCACCCACAACGGCACGCGGTCAGGGTGGGTCAGTTCGGCAGCCGGATCGCCAGTCAGGGCCCGAACTCGCTCCAAGAACAGGCCGCCGGCGTTGCTCGGCCCGCCGATGGCGGCCAGGCCGGGTTGGAGGTGGGGAATGGTCCACAGCCCCTCGGCCTCGGGCCACCCCTCGCCCACCGCCCAAGTGATGAGGGTGGTGCCGCAGATCACGAGCACGTCGCCCGGCAAGTCGGCCCCGGCAACGAGCTGCTCGGCCAGGGCGTCCACGGTGCCAGCAGCCACTGGGGCATCGTCTCGCTCGCCGATGGAGGTGGAATCCATCGCTAGATCAGGGAGCTTGCCGGGATCGCACCATTTGGCGTCCCACCCGTCAGCGCCGAATACGGGCAAGCAGGTCATGGCGGTGACCCCGTCGATGGCAGCGGCTCCGCACAAGGCGTGGCTGGCCACCGCCTGCGCCGGCCAGTAGGCGTGGGCGTTGGGCACGGCGTGCTCCAGCGAGCGCAAAAAGCCGACGAACTCGCCGTCGGGGTGGTGTCCCCGGTGGTCGCCGTACAGGATCCCCGGCGAGACCGGCATACCGTTGCGATCGACCGCGGCCAGTGACGGAACCATGGCGGCCAGGCCGATGCCCGCCACTCGGTGATCGGCCGACACCGAATCGCAGGCTTCGATCACGCCGGTATGCCATACCGCGGCGGCATCGTGCTCGAGCACCGCGGGAGTGGGGGCGTTGATCGCATGGGGGATGCGAGTCCGGGCGCAGACTTCGCCGTGGGCGTCAACCGCTATCGCTTTTACCGAGGTGGTGCCGATGTCGATGCCCACCGTCACCTCGACTGTCTCAGCCACAGCTGTCAACCGTAGTGGTCGGCCTGCGAAATGGCGCGGTGTCGATGGAGTGATCCGCGGCTTCGAACCCTACGCTCATAGCGTGAGCAGACCGAGAGCACTGGTAACCGCTCCGCTGCGGGGGCCTGGCTTGGATCGGCTGCGGGAAGTGGCCGACGTGGAGTTCGACCCGTGGATCGAGTACCAGCCCTTCCGTCTTTATCGCGCCGATGACTTGGCTGCTCGCCTGACAGCGGTGTCGGCCGATCTGCTGGTGTGCGAGGCCGACGAGTGCCGGGGGCCGGTGTTCGAGCAGCCGCTGCGGGTGGTGGCTTCGACCCGGGGCGACCCCACCAATGTGGACGTGGCCGGAGCCACCGCCGCGGGGATTCCGGTGCTGCACGCCCCGGGGCGCAACGCCGACGCCGTGGCCGAGATGGCGGTTGCGCTCCTGTTCGCCGTTAGCCGCCACGTGATTCTGGGCGACCGGGACATGCGGGCGGGCACGGTGTTTGGCGACTCCATCCCCTACCAGCGGTATCGGGCCTGGCAGATGGCCGGCCGCACGGTGGGGCTGGTGGGTCTGGGAGCAGTGGGGCGAGCGGCCAAATGGCGCTTCGAGGGCCTGGGGATGAGGGTGATGGCCTACGACCCCTACCAGTCCGACGCCGACTGCGACCTGGACGAGCTGCTGGCCGCCGCCGACGTGGTGTCGATGCACGCCCCGGTCAACCCGGAGACGAAGGGGATGATCGGCGCCGAGCAGTTCGCGGCCATGCGGCCGGGGACCATCTATGTGAACACCGCCCGGGCTGGGCTGCACGACACCGACGCCCTGGTAGAGGCCCTGGCGTCGGGCCATCTGGGGGGCGCCGGCCTCGACCACGTGCAGCGGGAGGTCCTCCCGCCCGACCACCCGCTGACCATGCTCGACAACGTGGTGCTGACCCCCCATGTGGGCGGCGCCACCTACGACACTGAGGTGAACCAGACCAATATGGTAGTGGAGGACATCTGCCGACTCCTGGCTGGTGAGCGGCCCTACCGATTGGCCAACCCGGAGGTGTGGCAATGAGCGACAGTACCGATATTCGAGCCCAAGTGGTGGCCGCCGCTCAGGCCATGGACGCGGCCGGGCTAGTGGTGGGCACCGCAGGAAACGTGTCAGGCCGGGCCGACGACGGGATGATCTGGCTGACCCCGTCGTCGCTCCCCTACGACCAGGTGAGCATCGACAACCTGGCGGCGGTGGACCTGGACGGGAACCCGGTGGAGGGCTCTTCCCGGCCGTCTACCGAGAAGGCCATGCACCTGGCCTGCTATCGGGCGTTCCCCGAGGTGGGCGGGGTAGTGCACTGCCACCCGATTCACGCCTCAATGTTCGCGGTGGCCCACAAGAGCATTCCCGCGGTGATCGAGGAGGTCATCGTGTACCTGGGCGGAGATGTTCCGGTGACCGACTACCGGCCCACCGGCTCCGACGAACTAGGCGAAGAGGTGGTGCGCCATCTGGCCGACCGCTCGGCGGTGCTGATGGCCAACCACGGGATGCTGTGCATCGGCGAGTCGCCCGAGCACGCCCTGCACGCCGCCCTGGTAGCCGAGCACACCGCCCGAATCGTCTGGGGCGCCAGCCGCCTGGGCGACCCGGTTGACCTCCCCGAAAAAGCCCTCTCCGACTTCACCGGCGTCTACACCTACCTCCGCACCGAAACCTGGGCGGCTTCTTAGCGATCAGACAGCGGCGAGGTCTAGGGGGGCGATTTCTTCGAGGCTGATGGGGCGGTTGGCGACGCCTTCGAAGGCGTCGTTGGCGGAGTAGACCTCTTCGCCCCGCAGGCGGGCCTCGGGATCGTCGAGATCGACTGGCCACACAATGCCCATGCGGGCTTGGGCGAGGTAGTAGGAGTCCACGTCGGGCACATCGATGCCCATGGCCTGGAGGGTGCGGCCGGGATAGGCCATGCTCATGACGCCCTCGGTGAACACGGCGTCGTCATCGGCGATGACCCGGTCGCAGTCAAACTCGAGACGGTGGGCGCCGGTCTGCACGATGCTGCGGTCGTAGAACCCACGGATGGCGTCGCGGGAGCCGCCGGGGCTGGCGATGGGATCGTCGGGGTTCGACCAGATGATGTACTGAGGCTTCTCGCTCAGGGTGGCCACCACCCCTTCGATGTCGGCCTGGGCCTCGCACTTCATGTGGGCCAGCACCAACTCCAGCACATGGCGCCGCCGGGGGTTGGTCTCAGCCTCCAGCTTCTCGGCCACCAGCCGCCACGTCTTGTTGGGATTCATCTTCATCGGCACTGCCTTTCACTCTGGCTCAAACGTAGAGGCTAATGGTCAAGCGCCGAGCGACTCCAAGGGAGCAATCTCGTCGAGGCTGATGGGGCGGTCGGCAATCCCCTCGAAACGGTCGCCCTCGGCATAGACCTCTTCACCCGACAGCCGGGCCTGGGGGTCGTCGGGGTCGATCGGCCACACGATGCCCATGCGGACCTCGGACAGGTAGTAGGAGTCAACGTCGGGAACCTCGATACCCAAGGCCGCGAGCGTGCGGCCGGGATAGGCCATGCGCATGACCCCCTCGGTGAACACGGCGTGGTCGTCGACGATCACCCGATCCAGGTCGAGTTCCCAGCGGTGGGCGCCGGTCTGCACCAGGGCGCGGTCGTAGAGGTTGCGGATAGCGTCCTTGGAGCCTCCGGGACTGGCGACGGGATCGTCGACGTGGGGCCAGATCTTGTATTGGGGTTTCTCGCTCAAGGTGTCGATCACCCCCTCGATGTCGAGCCGGAGCTCGCGCTGCATGTGGTGGAGCACCAATTGCAAGACATGGCGCCGCCGAGGGTCGGTCTCAGCCTCCAGCCGTTCGGCCACCAGCCGCCAAGATTTGTCGGGATCTATCTTCATTGCCACCGCCCTTGCTCCGGCTTCGACGATAGGGGCTGGGCAACGGCTCGAACACAGCTGACCATTAGTGTGCCCAGCGATGAGCGATCGGGAGTTTGCCGGGCAGACGGCCATTGTCGGTATTGGGGGCAGCGATTTCGCCGGGCTGTACCGCACGCCGGACCCGGAGCGGACCGGGGAGGCGCTGGCTACTGAGGCCATTGCGGCGGCTATTGCCGATGCCGGGTTGGACAAGTCGCAGATCGACGGACTCATCACCGGGGGGCTGGCCCATTACGAGCCGGTGGCTTATCGCACCGGGCTCACCGACGTTCGCTTCGTGGTGGACTACCCCCAGGCCGGGCGGATGTGCGCCATGGCGTTGATGCACGCCGCCACTGCGGTACACCACGGGCTGGCCGACTACGTGGTGCTGTTCAACTCGGTGGCGTTCCGCACCCAGGGCACCAAGTTCGGGGCCCAGCCCCAGGGGCTGCTGTACGACACGATCTACGGCATGGCCTCGCCGGGGGCGCAGTATTCGATGGGATTCACCCGCTACCAGGCCGAATACGGAGGCACCGAAGAGCAGCTGGGGGCCATCCCGGTGGCCATCCGCTCCCATGCCCGAATGACACCGGGGGCCATCATGCAACAGGAGATGACCATCGACGACTACTTGGCCGCCCGGTACATCGCCGAGCCGCTGCGGCTGTTCGACTACTGCCTGGTGAACGACGGGGCGGTGGCCTATGTGGTGACTACCGCCGAGCGGGCTCGGGACCTGGCTCATCCCCCGGTGCTGATCGCCGGCACCGCGGGGCGGGCCAACTTTCGGGAGTGGTATGTGGACCTGGGATTCTGGGACGCTGCCTGCCGGTCGATGAAAGCCGATCTGTTCGAGCCGCTGGGGGTGACCACCGACGACATCGACTGCCTTCAGGTGTACGACAACTTCAGCGTGTCGGTGCTGTGGGGGCTGGAGGGGTTCGGGTTCGCTCCCAAGGGCCAGGGATTGGAGTGGGTCCAGGACGGCCGCATCGCTTTGGGCGGTGAGCTGCCCATCAACACCAGCGGGGGGATGCTAAGCGAGTCGTACCTCCAGGGGTGGAACCAGCACGCCGAGGCGGTGCGCCAGCTGCGGGGCCAGGCCGGGGAGCGCCAGATCCCGGACTGCGACTGGTCGCTGTATTGGTGCCTGTCGGCATTACCGGGGGCATCGCTTTTGTGCCGGGACGGGTTGTTGTGAGCGGCGAAGCGGAGTACGACAAGCCGCTGCCCACGGTGACCCCCGAGGACCGGGAGTTCTGGGCTGCGGCCCGCGAGCACCGCTTCGTGCTGCCAAAGTGCCGAGCCTGCGGGCACGTATGGTTCCCGCCCTATGCCTCCTGCCCATCGTGCCTGTCGTTCGACCGGGGATGGACCGAAGCATCGGGACGGGGCACGGTGTGGGGCTTCACGATCATGAGGCAGCCCTACATCCCGTCGTTCGAGCCGGAGCTTCCCTACAACGTGGTGCTGGTGGAGCTGGAGGAGGGGCCGATGGTGTATTCCAACCTCATCGGCATCGACAACGCCGATATCGCCTGCGGCCTCCCCGTGGAAGCCGTGTTCGAGAACGCCACCGACGAAATCACCCTCATCAAGTTCCGCCCCGCCTAAGGAACGAGATCGAAGCCTTGGCAATGGCGAGGTTTCACTACCACGAAGTGTCGCCGATCAATTGTCGCAACCGTTGCGATGTCGAGACGCTCGGCGGCGGTCACGACCGAGGCATCGACCGTGCCCAAGGGCAAGTCGCGGTAGGCGTGAACCAGTTCGGCGATCCGCATCCAGTCGCCAGCAGCCACGGGCTCAACCCCTAAGTGGCCCGAAGCGATATCGCCCAAAAAGCGCACTTCGGCTTCAGACCCCAAGCGGGTCCCAACCAAGTAGCTGACCTCGGTGACCACCAACATCGGCACCACCAATGGGCCGGGGTGAGTCAACAGGAGATCAAGGCTGGCCGCGTGATGACGGTCGTCAGCATCGATGTAGGCGTAGAGAGGCCCAGCGTCGACTATCAGTGCGATGGCGCAACCTCGTTGGCCAGAATCTCCTCAATCCGTTCGGATATGTCGCAGCGGCCGCTGTGACCGGCGGCCGCGGCCCCAAGAGTTCTCTGCGCGCCCAGGTGATTCTGAATGGCCTCTCTGGTCAGCTCAGAAATAGTGATGCCTCGTCGCTCCGCTTCATGACGGAGACGGGCATCAATCTCATCGGAGAGCTTCACCGTGGTCCGCTTCATGTATGCCAGCATACCTACTTGGGCGGTACGTGACAGAATGGACTGCGCTAGATGGTGGTCATGCCGCGGGTATGACTGGCGATGTGGTTTCTATATCCTCGGATGTCTGCTTCGCCAGAGGTGTACTATCCCCCGCCAATGCGGGTGAGGATTGTGTCGGTTCTGGTCACTTTGGCCGTGCTGGTAGCGGGGGTTGCGCCGTCAACCGCCACTGCTCACGATTCCCAGGCCAGCGCGGCGCAGGGGTGCTTCGAGCATCACAGGTTCGGCGCCCAACCCGTGGACGTGGCCAAGACCGCCGATGGACTAACTGTGCTCGCCCAGGTGAGTTGGGGCTACCACGACGCCATCGGCTGCTATCTCACCCTCGACGACACGGCGATAGCCACTCTCCGAGCCGCCCCGCCGCCCCAGAGCCTCCCTGGACAACCCACCGACGCGTCGCGGCGGTGCTTCGAGCATCACAAGTTCGGTGCCCAACCCGTGGACGTGGCCAAAACCGCCGACGGCCAAACCGTACTAGCCCGACTCGTCTGGAACCAGCACGAAACCATCGGCTGCTACCTCGCCCTCGACAACACCGCCCTCACCACTCTGAGAGCCGCACACCAACAATCAATACCCGACCCAACACCCGACCCCGACCCGACGCCTGACGCCGGCACCGATGACGACGACAGCAATGGCAACGGTGCAATAGATGCCCCTAGCCCCACTGATATTGAGGTCGTGGCATACGGAGGCGTGATCCGGATTGACTGGAATGCGCCCGCGTCTGCCGGAGCATCGCCATTGACCGGTTACACCGTGGCCTACAAGGCCGACGCCTTCGATTGCCCCATTGAAATCGACGACACTTGGACCGCTCGCACCACACCGAGCACCTACATCGTTATGGGAGGCCTCAACTTCTTCAACGTTCATCTCCAAGAGTTCAACATTCATTATGTGTGTGTCAAAGCCAACTATCGCCAGGGGGACAGCGCCTGGACCGGCAAAAATATCCAATACTCAGCCAATCCCATCGAACCTTTAAGGAGAATCACCATATACGATGCAGTTCTTCATGCCGGTGACACAGGCCATTGGGTAGGTTCTCGAGGCAATCTCTCAGTAAAGCTCCATGTATGCACCGACCCCGATCTCGCCTACCTCATCGAACCGGACGACGTTGCTGCAATAGTCGAAGTGTGGAATCATTTGGAAGCCCCGTTTTATGCTTGGCAATCCTCTGGTCTGTTCACATTGCGAATGGAACCAGGTCAAATCATCAAATCGCCCTTACAGGACAGTCAACCTGAGACATTCCTTGGAAGAGGCAACCTGGCAACCGAGTGCCGTGAAGCTGTGAAAGATGAAACAGGTGTCATTCATCATTTTCTGACTTACAGCAAATTCCAGCCTGGAAGATACGCTGTAGCTCATAGCGGCGGATGGGGTGAACTCAATGGATTTGTAAGCGTAACCAACCTCAGACACAAGGTAGAGGGAAGCGATCCTCGTCAAGGCTCTACTTGGAGAATAATACTAGGCCCTATACAAATGGTTCGGAGAGGGCACCCGGCTGTCCTCTCGAGCTCCTTTGATACCATATCTCATGAGATTGATCACAACATCAGCATCCATCATGATTTTCATACTGAATTTGGAGAAACGCGATTCCCTATCGGTGCCACTATAGTTGCAGAAGAGGGTAGTGTCGGCACGGTGTTGGGAAGGCCAAATGGAAGATCAGAGGTCTACGCGTGCTATGAACTACAGAAACTTGGTTGGCCATTGGGCGAGGATAAGCCCGCTTGCTGGCGATATCCTCCTCATGAGCGAAACAGCTTCTATGCTCATGAGACGGAGAATGGCGGCATCGGCGTTGTTTGGGGAGACAACTCATTCCTACCCATAACTGAGCCGGTGACGGGCCAGCGCCTAGACCTCGACCATCGCGAGGTCCAAGAAGACGGCACTTTTGAATGGATTCGAAAAGGCTCCTATAACATCGATGCGGACGCAACCTCGTTTGCTCTGCCTCCACAACCCGTTGGCCGCTATCGAGTGACCTTGCGGCTCGCCTGGGCCTTCGCTGATGACGCGTTCGGAGGTTCAAGGCTAGTGAGTGTTGCCAATTCAACCGTCAGAGTAACCCCGCGACTTGCCGAACCTGCCTATGGCGAAGAAGAACCCATCGAATTGGAGTTGAGCTGGGCACCTGCACCGGATGCCACTCACTACGAAATAGCGAGAAACTCCCATTCTGAACTATATGATCGCTTTAGCTTTGAACCCCATGATGGTACTTTTACCGGTGGAAGCATTCAATCGACCATCAACCCTCAAATCGTACTCTCGGAATCATCGCTGTCAGCTCAGCCCATAACACGAGGCGAGTCTTATGACATAGTAATTTTTGCCTGTGGACCGTCTGGAACTTATGTGAACGATGCCGATCTAGGAATAATAGAAGATAGTCACTGTTATTTGTGGGCGACTGTAACGACAAACCATGAGTTTTGGAATTCAGTCGACAACCAAATTAGCCAAATTCCCAAACTTCGCTTCGTGCCTGTACTCCCCACCGATACATTTTTCAACGCTCTTAGTGATTACAATGGACCGCCCTATTATATTCACTGGAAAGAATTCCCTGGGGCTTCGCATTACCTATTGCACCTTCGTGAATGCACCGACACTTTATCACAGTGCATACCAACCGACCGGGCTCGTCGTTATCAGTTAACCGGCGTAAGTGGTAGAACTTCGATAGACATATTTGAATACGGAAAGCAATACCTGATTGAATTCCGAGCTTGCCTGCCTGAACAGCTGCACGAAAGCGATTGCGTGCTTTGGGAGGAGATCACATTTACCACGCGGACCCGCGCCGACTGATCTAGATCTAGAACTGACGGCAATTGTCGCCCAACAGAGCACGAGATAGCGGGGATCGCTTGGCAGTTGTGCCGAGACTTCTTTGCGCTAGATGGTGGTCATGCCGTGGGCGTGGCCGGCGGTGTAGCCGCCGTCTACGGGGAGGGCGACGCCGGTGACGAACGAGGAGTCGTCGGAGGCCAGGAAGAATGCGGCGCCGGCGATCTCCGAGGGGAGGCCCCAGCGCTTGAGCTTGTGCTGCTCCCGGATGCTGTCGGCGATGGGCCCGAGGTGGGGGATGACCGACTGGAACATGGGGGTGTCGATGAAGCCGGGGCAGATGGCGTTGGCCCTGATGTTGGCCGGGCCGTAGTCGTTGGCGATGTTCTTGGTGAGCAGGATCACCCCGCCCTTGGAGGCGTTGTAGGTGCTGCCCCCCTCGCAGCCTTCAAGGCCCTCGACGCTGGCGATGGTGATGATGCTCCCGGAGCGGGCCTGCACCATGGGCTTGAGGGCGGCCCGGCACGACAGCATGGTGCCCTTGAGGTTGATGTCCTGCACCCGGTCCCACTCCTCGACATCGAGCTCGTGAACCTGGCCGCCGCCAGCCACTCCGGCCGCGGTGACCAGCACGTCGAGCCGGCCATGCGCTTGGACGATCTGGCTCACCAGCTCCTCCTGGGCGTCGGCATCGCGCACATCCACCAGGTGGAAGCTCGATGCCGGAGCCACCTCGGCCACCGCTTTCCAACCATCGCTTTCGGCAATGTCGGAGCCGATCACCACGGCCCCCTCCTCGGCGAAACGCTCCGCGGAGGCCAAGCCGATGCCCGAAGCCGCCCCGGTGACCCACGCCACCCTGCCCTCTAGTCGTCCCATTGCCGTTGCCTCTCTCTTTAGTGCGATCGGGCGAATCGTAGGCTCGCCAGCGCGAGTTCAGACAGTCCGAGGGCCGATTAACGTGCCCGGTAGCTCGCCAGTGGGCTCGCCATCCCAGTAGGTGGCGACGCCGTTGGCGATGGTGGCACGAAAGCCGCCCGACTCCCGGCTGAACCGCCACGACCCACCGGGCACATCCCGCACCTTCACCTCTGACCCCAAGGAAACCTCGTCGAGGCTGAACACCGCCAGATCGGCGGCTTTGCCCGGGGCGACCACTCCCCGATCGGACAGGCCAAAGAAACCAGCGGTCCGCCCAGTGAGCACATGGACCGCTTCCTCCAGGTTCAACAGGCCGGTGTCGCGGTGGTAGTGGGTGAGCAGATGGGTGCTCTGACCGGCACCGCAGAACAACTGGAGATGGGCACCGCTGTCGTTGACGTTGGTGAGGGTGTGGGGCGAGCGGATCACCTCGGCCAAGGCCGGCTCATCGTGGACATCGGGCAGCGCCCGCAACGAAGATCCGATGCCGTTGTCCAGCAACCAGGAGGCCAGCGCATCGGAAACATGCTGACCGGTGTTGGCGGCGTGGTCGGCCAACGAGATCCCGAGCGGGCCGACACCGGTCTCGGACAGGGCGAATATCAGCGTGTGGGGGTGGTCGACCCGGGCCCGACGGGATTTCTTCCGGTTGTCCCAGTCGAAGCGGGCCTGATCCCGCCATGCGGAGTCGGCCAGCAAGGTCATCTTGTTCTCGGGAGGCCCGTTGACCAGGTCGTTCCAGGCCGGGACCCGCTGGAAGGTCAGCGCCTTCTCGAAATTGAAGTACAGGTCTAGCGGCCGGGTGCCCACCGTGGGCCAGAAGTCCACCCCCGCCTCTCGAAGGCGGCGGTCGAAGGCCAGCGTGTCAGCCCGGTAATCGGCCTCGTTGGCCATCGCGGGAATGGCAGTCCACTGCCCCCGGACGCCCCGAGGCCCGGCCATGGCGGCAAAGCGCTCCACGTCATGGAAGTTGTGCTCGGGCTCGTTGAACCGGGTGATGGCCTGGAAGGTGGCACCGGGATGGGCGGCCAGCACGTCGAACAGCAAGGCATACTCGTCATCGCCGGCATGGCGGCTGGGGACCAGCCGCAACGTGCGGTCGAGGTCGAAGCCGTTGGTGGACAAGCCGAGAGCGCCGGCAGCTAGGGCTTCGTCGAGGGCTTTGGCCATGGCGGTGCGTTCGGCTGGGGTGGCGGGACGCTCCCAGGCGGCGTCGCCCATCACGAAGGTACGCAAGCTGATGTGTCCGACGTAGCCAGCGATGTTGGCCGCCGTGTGCTGGGAGTCGAGCGCAGCCCGGTATTCCGGCCACGTGGCCCACGTCCAGGGGACCTCCTCCTCGAAGGCGACCAACGGCAGGTCTTCCAGGAAACAGAACAAATCCACCACCTCTTGGCGCTGGGGCCCGTCCAACGGCGCCATCGACATCCCGCAGTTCCCGAACACGGTGGTGGTGACCCCGTAGCTGGGCAGCGGATCAAAGGAGGGATCCCACCACATCGCGCCGTCAAGATGCGTATGGGTCTCGATGATGCCGGGGGTAACCAGCGCACCAGATGCGTCCAACATCCGCTCACCGTCGAAGACCAGATTGGGGCCAACTTCCACGATGGTGCGCCCCCGCACCCGCACATCAGCCCGCCGGGCCGGCGCGCCCGTGCCGTCCACCACCGTTCCCCCACGGATCAACAAACCTTCCATACCCCGCGACAGTACCGCCGCACCCCGATGTCGAGACAGGCAGAGAACGACTAAGCGGCTTCGGCGGGGGGATCGGGCTCCAGCTTGGCCTCAATGCGGGCCAGCCGGGCATCGTGGGCCCTCAGCTCGCCAGTGAACTTGATTTCCAGGCGGCGGAGTTCGGCGGTGAATTTTTCTGTGAACTTGATTTCCAGGGCATGTACTTCGCCGACGAGGCCGTCGACCTTGTCCTCCAGCCGGCCGAACCTAGCTTCTACAGCGGCGAAGCCAGCGGTCAGGGTGTTGCTCAGATTCCTGAAGAGCATGAACAGGTTTCTGAACAGCAAGAAAAACATGCCGAACAGACCGGCGCCCAAGACGCTGATCAATGTGGTGGTGATGGCGGTGTTCATTCAAGACTCCCTCGAAGAGGGTTGAAGAGGGGGAAGTGAATGGGAAGAGCCTAACAGGAAATTGCCAGCATTCCAGATGGGTCGGCACACGCCGACTCCCGGCACCATGAGCGGACCTGCTGCTGCTTGACGGTGCCGGGTTGGAGGCGGCCGATGCGCTCGTACAGCGGTGTGGCTGGTTCTTCGATAGTCAAGGCGCTTGGCTGGGGAATACTGTGGTCTGCCTATGAAACTTGGGCTTGCTGCGATTGTCGCGGTTTCAGCCTTATTGCTCGGATTGGCTGCGACACCCGGCGATCCGGTTTCGGCCCAGGGCCTCCCCCAGCAGAGCGTGGCGCAGCAGTGCTTTGAGCACCATAGATTCGGCGCCGAGCCCGTGGACGTCGCCAAAACCGCCGACTTATCCACGGTGCTCGCTCAAACGAGTTGGAACTGGCACGACACCATCGGCTGCTACCTGAGCCTCGACCAACAAGCCCTGGCCGTCCTGCGGGCCGCCCCGCCACCCCAAGACCTTCCCGCCGCCCCAACTGACGCCTCAAGAAGATGCTTCGAACACCACAAATTCGGCGAAAACCCCGTGGACGTCGCCAAAACCGCCGACGGCCAAACCGTCCTCGCCCGCCTCAGCTGGGGCTACCACAGCACATTCGGCTGCTACCTAGTGCTCGACGACACCGCCCTCACCACTCTGCGCGCCACCGCCCAATCCGACCCCTCACCTGACCCCACGCCAAACACGGACGACACCGGTTCAGACGACTCCGACACCGACACGACCGACATCGAGATACCCCAAGCCAGCCCACGGTTCACCCTTCTCGCAACCGGCGTCTCTTATTCCTGCGCCATCAGAACCGACCAGACCATCGCCTGCTGGGGCAACAACCGATACGGCCAAATCGACGCTCCACCCGGCCAATACACCACCATCGCCCTCGGCAACTCCCACTCCTGCGCGATTACAACTGACCAGACCATCGCCTGCTGGGGCAACAACCGATACGGCCAAGCCGACGCTCCCGAAGGCCAATACACCACCATCGCTGTCGGCAGTTCCTATTCCTGCGCGATCAAGGCCGACCAGACCATCGCCTGCTGGGGCAACAACCGATACGGCCAAGCCGACGCTCCCGAAGGCCAATACACCTCCATCGCAGCCAGCGATGTTCACTCCTGCGCCATCAGAGTCGACCAGACCATCACCTGCTGGGGCTACAACCGAAACGGCCAAGCCGATGCACCCCCTGACCAATTCGCCGCCATGGCAATTGGCGACACCCACTCCTGCGCCATCGGAATTAAAGGCAGCATCGCTTGCTGGGGCAACAACCGATACGGCCAAACGGATGCTCCTTCCGGCCGATACACGACCATCGCCACCGGCAACTACTACTCCTGCGCCATCAGAACCGACCAGACCATCGCCTGCTGGGGCTACAGCGAGGACGGCAGGATCGACGCTCCCCCCGGCCAATACACCGCCATCACAGCCGGCGATGTTCACACCTGCGCCATCAAAACCGACCACACCATCACCTGCTGGGGTTACAACCAAGACGGCCAAGCCGACGCTCCCCCCGGCCAATACACCGCAATCGCAGCCAGTGCTCATTGGCACGGTTCGCATTCCTGCGCCATCGGGGTCGATCAGTCCATCGCCTGCTGGGGCTACGACCAAGACGGGGAAAGCTCCGTGCCCATCAGGCTGAGAACGCCGCCGGAGGAACTCTTGTCAGTACAGGTGTTTTCGGATAATGAACCCAAGGTTGGCCGCTCTTTCGAGGTGACGGTGGAATTCAACCGCGCCGTTAGCGGGTTCGACGCTGATGACATGAACGTCGTCAATGGCGACGTCACCCATTTTTCAGGTTCGGGTTCCAAGTATGAGGCGACGGTGACCGCGGCGGCACTGGGCACCGTGGTCGTACTCATTCCCAGAGCAGCGGCACTCGACCAGAACGGTCGCAGCAACGAGCCGTCGCAACCCTTCGCGAGAACCGTCAGAACAACGGCATCTACTGCCTCTGCCATTGCATCAGGCAAGTTTCATTCCTGCCACATCATCAAGGCCGACCAGACCATCGCCTGCGGGGGCACCAACGAATCCGGCCAAACCGACGCACCCGCAGGTCAATACACAGCCGTCGCAGCCGGCAGCTATCATTCCTGCGCCATCAGAACCGACCAGACCATCGCCTGCTGGGGCTCCAACCGATTCGGCCAAGCCGACGCCCCCGCAGGTCAATACACAGCCGTCGCAGCCGGCGATGTTCACTCCTGCGCCATCAAAACCGACCAAACCATCACCTGCTGGGGCACCAATTACTTGGCCAAAGCCAACGTTCCGGCCGGCCAATTTATCGCCGTCGCCGCAGGCAGCTCTCATTCATGCGCCATTAGAGTCGACCAGACGATCGCCTGCTGGGGCTACAGCGAAGACGACAGGATCGACGCCCCCGCAGGTCATTACACCGCAATCGCAGCCGGCGATGCTCACACCTGCGCCATCAAAACCGACCAAACCATCGCCTGCTGGGGCAGCAATGACGACTGGGAGGGAAACTACACCGGCCAAGCCGACGCTCCCCCCGGCCAATACACCGCAATCGCAGCCGGCGATGCTCACACCTGCGCCATCAAAACCGACCAAACCATCGCCTGCTGGGGCACCAACCGATTCGGCCAAACCGACGCACCCGCAGGTCAATACACCGCCATTGCAACCGGCAATGTTCACACCTGCGCCATCAAAACCGACCAAACCATCGCCTGCTGGGGCTCCAATGCCTACGGCCGGTCGGGCACCCCGCCCGTCAAGTTCACCGTCATTACCCCCAGTGGCTACAGCTTCGGTTCACAGTCTTGTGGAATCAGAGCTGATCAGACCATCGCCTGCTGGACCCACGACGAGAGCGATCAACCCGACGCATCCCCCGGCCCCTTCGTCGCCATAGCAACACCCGACGACGAGTTCTTCGACACATGGGATCGCGACGCAGCACGAGCCTCTGCTTTCGCGGAGTTCCACCGCAAGGAGCCCGGCCACGACTGGACCGGCGACATCGACAATTGCGTCGCTGGAACGACGAGCCAGCCATATCGCGACAGCATCTTCCAGCGGATGAACTGGTACCGGCAGATGGCTGGATCTCTCCCCCTTGTCGAAGATCCGGAACTCTCATGGACTGCCCAAGCTAAGGCACTCATACTGGCCGCGGAAGGCCAGTTGAGTCACTTCCCCAGTCCCGATTGGGCTTGCTACCCCCAAGACATTTTCTTCACCATCCCCACCGAATCTATTGCTTTGGCCTCCGGCCTCTACAGCATCGATCTCTATATGAGGGATCCCGGACCCACAAACAAGGCTGTCGGTCATCGTCGCATGATTATTGATGGGAATAGCGAACTCTTTGGCACTGGCGATATTCCAGGCAGAGCAAACACCCTGCTTGCTGGCTACAGCAGTGGCCGGAGGGAAATCCGAGAACAACGCGGGTTTGTCGCTTGGCCTTCACCGGGCTATGTCCCTCCGGCAGTCAACTGGGGTCGCTGGTCGTTCGATCTCTCCGACGCGTACTACACAGCCGACTTCTCAACCGCGTCCGTTGAAGTCTCCGACGATTTCGGTCCGGTAGAAACCGACATCATCTACAGACATTCATCAGGAATCGTGTGGGCTATGGATGGCGACACCGACTCTTATCTACTCATCGGCCGGCGTCCGTTGCACAGCCTGGCTGACAGCAACTACTGCTACACCGTGACGATAAGCGGGGTGAAGATCAACGACTCCGTTCAAACGCCGTACGAATACGCAGTCTGCGTCCTGACCCGATGACTCAAGTCATCGCAGTTTGAATCAACCGACCAGGCGAACCACTTGGTGTTTGACGGCGCCGAGGTGGAGGTGGCCGTGGCGGTCGGGGGCGTCGGCCAGTTCTAGGCGGGGGAGGAGGGGCAGGATGGCTTTGAGCATGGCTCGGAGCTCCCAGCGGGCCAGGTTGGCGCCGAGGCAGAAGTGCACTCCGTGGCCGAAGGCCATGTGGTGGTTGGGGTTGCGGCCCACGTCGAAGCGGTAGGGATCGTCGAACACCGCCTCGTCCCGGTTGGCCGACGGGTAGAACACGCCCACGGTGTCGCCCTCTTTGATCACCTGGCCGTGGCGCTCCACGTCGGCGGTGGCGGTGCGGGCGAACTGGATGACCGGGGAGGTCCACCGCAGGATCTCCTCCACCGCGGGCTCGATCAGCGACTCATCGGCCAGGAGGCGGTCGATCTGGTCGGGGTTTTGGAGCAGGGCGGTCACACCGGAGGTAGTGGCGTTGCGGGTGGTCTCGTTGCCCGCCCCCAGCAGCAGGGTGATGTAACCGGTGAGCTGCTGGGTGTTGAGCGGACAGCCGTCGACCTCGCCTTGCACCACTGCGCCGGTGAGGTCGTCGCGGGGCTCGGCTTGGCAGTCGTCGATGATCGTGCCGATGTAGGCGCTGAAGTCCTTGCCCATCCGGAACCTCAGGTCGTCGAAGGTCTCGCCCGGCTCGGCCCACCGCATGTTCTCCTCGTCGTTGAACGCCATCTCGGTGAACTTGTGCACCTTCGACCAGTCCTCGATGTCGAGGCCCATGAGATCGCAGATGGTGGCCAGGGGCAGCTTCACCGCGTAATCCAGCACCAGATCGGCCTCCCCGTCGCGCTCCAACACCTCGATGAACTCGCCGGTGAACCGGGCGGCGTAATGGGCGAGGTGCTCCTCGTGCTCCCGCATGGCCCGGGGGGTGAATCGCCGGGCGGTGAGCAGGCGGAACCGGGTGTGGCGGGGCCGGTCCAAGAACACCATGTCCATCGGCTCGTCCAAGTCCCAGCCCAGTTCGGTGAGCCGTCGTTCCCGGCGCTCCCACATGCCCTTGTCTTCCTCGATCGAGGCCAGGCGGAGGCGGGGGCCGCCGTTGATGAACAGCTTGTCGTTGGACGACACCCAGTGGATGTCCTCGTGGCGGGTGATGGCCCAGAACGGCTCGATGTCGGGGCGCTCGTACCAGTGCACCGGAGCCTCGGCCCGCAGCAGATCCCACGCCGCCCACGGATAGCCGCGGTCTTGGTACAGGTCGGTGGAGTGAATGTCGATCTCGTCGAGCGACAGTGTTCTGGCGGTATCCGTGATGGTCATGCGCTGCTCCCCCACGCTTTGCTTGCCAAGACATATTGGCAGAGCGGGCTGCTTTGAAACTAAGTGCCATCTCTCCTGAGGCCTTCCCACAGCTGGGAGCGGAGGGGTTCGGGGGCTACTAGTTCGAAGCTTTGGTTGTCTAGGCGGGCGAAGCCCTCTAGCGGGTGGCCGGGGCGCCACCACAGGGCGTTGGGGCTGACCGAGTTGGGGCCGGCCAGGTAGCGGATGTAACTGGCGGCCAGCATGGTGGCGGAATCCTGCACGAACTGCTCGTTGAGCTCGATGGGGCAGACCATCACGGTGTGGGCCGCAGGCACGGTGACCACGGCCCCCTGAATGCCGACGTCGGGAATGGTGCGGGCGAAGTCGAGCAGGTGGCCGGTCACGAACAGGGACTCGCCGGTGAACACCGAGACATTGCCGGGCAGTTCGCTCCCCTCCAACGCGGCCAGCGGCTCGTCCATCAAGGTGTTGGCCAGCGCAGCGGCCATCACCTCGCCGTGCTCGACGTCCCATTCGTCGAAGTAGCTGCGGTCTACCGGACAGGCGGCACCGTCCAAGTCCACCGACAAGCAGGCCGCGAACCCCAGCGGCAGGGGATCGCGGACCGCGTCGATCAGACTCAGATGCTGAGGGCCCACCACCCTGACCCGCAGGTCGGGCTGGAGCTTCTGGTAGTCGCCCAGGCGCTCGGCCAGGACATCGGGGGCGAAATCATCGAGCCGAGCCACGTGGTTGTAGACGATCAGGCGCCAATCCTCGGGATCGGCCACCCGGCAGGTTTGAGCCAGGTTGGACAGACCCAGCACGCAGTCCATCTCTTCGACGGCCACGGTGCCCTCGGCTTCGTCGAGGGTGTATTCGCCGAATCGGGCTTGAACCACGCTCTCCACATCATTGAGGAAGCTGCGGCGTTGCTCTGGATTCCACCAAGGAGCCCAGGCGCAGGAAACAGGTGGAGCAGGCAAAGGCTCCTCCCCTCATTCTTATGTTGAATGGGGGAAGCTAGGGACGACCGTAGCGGGACTGGCCTGGGGATCGCTTGTGGAAATCTAAGTATTTCTGATTTATTTCCAGTTATTTCACTGAACAGAGCCCCCTCAGCGTTGAGTACTAGGGTGGGGACGTGGCTGACGCGGCACTCATCGACATCATCAAACGGCAAGGTTTACGGAGATTGGACCAGCCGATAGAGCTGGCCAGCGGGGCCATGTCGAGCGATTTTGTTGACGTCAAGGTGGCCCTCTGCCGATGGGCCGACCTTCAGGTGGCCTGCCGGGCCATTGTTCAGCAGGTTCGAGAAGCCGGCATCGAATTCGACGCGGCCGGGGGGATGACCATGGGCGCCGACTCGCTGGCAGTGGGCATCGCCGCTGAGACCGACGGCCACTGGTTCTCGGTTCGAAAGGAGCCGAAAAAGCGGGGCACGAAACAGCAGATCGAGGGCACTCCCCTCGGCCCGGGCCACCGGGTCTTGCTGCTCGAGGACGCCACCACCACTGGAGGCTCGACCGAGAAGGCCTATGAGGTGATACGCGACACCGGGGCCGACGTAGTGGCCGTCGCCACCGTGATCGACCGGGGCGACACCGCCCGCCGCCGCTTCAAGGCACTGGGCGTGCCCTACTTCCCCGCTCTCACCTACACCGACCTCGCCATCGAACCAGTCGTACCTCCGGGCTAGGTCAATTGCTGGAGTTCAGCCCCTCGGGCTGCTCAGGATGAGCGGAGGGTGGTGGCGGGGAGGGTTTCTAGTTGGTCTAGGAGGGACTTTCCTTCGAGGCGGGTGGGGATGCCGGCCACGAGGATGTGGTCGACGCCGGTTGGTTGGTCGGCGATGAGGCGCTCGCCGCTGGCGGGCATGTCGTTCACCCGGCGGATGGGGCCGACGTCGAGGTTGTCCCAGTCGACCACGGTGATGTCGGCCACTGCGCCGGGGTGCAGGTAGCCCCGGTCGGGGGCCAGGCCGAGCATCTCGGCCAGCTCGCCGGTGAGCTTGTGAATACCGGCCTCGGGGGTCATCACCTGGCGGTCGCGGACCCAGCGGGACAGGAAGTCGGTGGGCATCACCGCATCGCAGATCTGGCCCACATGGGCGCCGGCGTCGGACAGGCCCATGACCGCACCCTCGGCCTGCATGAGGGACGTCACGCCGTCGACCTCGTCGTTGGCGAAGGTGATCTCGAAACGGGTCAGCAGCCCGTCGGCCAGAGCGACATCGCACATGGCATCCCACGGTGAGCAGCCCCGCTCGGCGGCCACTCCCCCGACGGTGTCGCCCACCAGCTCGGGCTGGTTGGGCGACTCCACGATGGCCAGGGTGTTCCAGCGGGAGGCCAGCAGGCCGTTGGCGTCGAGGTCGGCCTGCACTCGGGCCCGCCAATCGGGATCGGCGTACAGGCTGGGGCGGTCTTCGTGGGCCAACGCCACCAGCTCTTTGAACGAGCCCATGGTGTAGAAGGAGGTGGGTTCGATCATGGTGACGTGCTGGGTGATCGGACGGCAGGTGACCTGCACCCACACATCGGCCCCGGCGGCCCGGCCGGCCAGGTGGTCGGCCAGCTTGGTGCGATAGTCGGCCCGCGACGAGGCCGCCGCCGGATAGGTGAGGATGGACGACCAGTTGAGCCGGCGGCCCAGCTTGGGCTGGAGGTCGTACACCCAGCGGTAGTTCTCCCCCGGCGCCACGTGCACCACACCCCGGCCGATCTCGGCGGTGACCCCGATGAGGGCCTCTGTCTCTTCTTGGGAGGCGGCGATGGACGGCACCGGGCGGCCGCCGTCGCCCAGGTGGAACCCGGCTCGGTCGGTGGAGAATCCCAGGGCTCCGCCAGCGATGGCCTCGGCCACCGCGGCCTTCATGCGGCTGACCTCTTCGGGGGTGGCCTCCCGCTCGTAGGCGTCTTGGCCCATCACGTAGAGCCGCACCGCGGTGTGGCCCACATAGCCGCCGAAGTTCACGGCCAGGCCCCGGCGCTGGATCACATCGAGGTATTCGCCGTAGGTCTCGAAGTCCCAATTGACCCCGGCCTCAAGGGTGGCTACCCGCATGTCCTCCACCTTGTCGAGGGTGCGGATGAGCGAGGCCCGGTCGGCGGCTTTGGTGGGGGCGATGCTGTAGCCGCAGCTCCCGGCCACCACCGAGGTGACCCCGTGCCAGCACGACGACGACAGCCACGGATCCCACAGCACTTGGGGGTCGTAGTGGGTGTGGCAGTCGATGAAGCCGGGGCACACCAGCCGGCCGGTGGCGTCTATTTCTTGGGGGGCTTTGACGGTATCGTCGATTTCTGTGACGCGGCCTTTGGCGATGCCGATGTCGGCCCTTCGGCCAGGGTTGCCGGTGCCGTCTATGACGGTGCCGCCGCGGATCGCTATTTCTAGGCTCACGGAGTCAATTTAGGCCACCAGTGCCGCGCGCGACCGGGCGGTGGGTCAGTGCTTCGTCAGATGGAGCTTGTCTCGCACGGCTTCGGGGCTTAGGACTTCGTAGTTCATGGCTTCAAGAATGGTCACCGCCCTCGCTACCAAGTCGGCGTTGGTGGCTAGTTGGCCGCGGCTGAGGTAGATGTTGTCTTCTAGGCCGACCCGGACGTTGCCGCCGGCGATGGCGGCCAGACCGACGTAGGGGAGCTGGCTGCGGCCCAACGAGAAGGCGGAGAAGATCCAGTCGTCGGGGAGGTTGTTGACCATGGCCATGAAGGTGTTGAGGTCGTCGGGGGCACCCCAAGGGATGCCCATGCACAACTGCACCATGACCGGGTCGTCAATGAGCCCTTGGTCCACCAGGCGCTTGGCCAGCCAGAGGTGGCCGGTGTCGAAGATCTCGATCTCCGGGCGAACGCCCAGCTTCTGCACCTGGCGGGCCATCTCGTCGAGCACCGACGGGCTGTTGACCATGATGTAGTCGCCCTCGCCGAAGTTCATGGTGCCGCAATCGAGAGTGGTGATCTCGGGCATCAGCTCCCTCACGTGGGCCAGCCGCTCGGTGGCCCCGGCCATGTCGGTGCCCTCGTCAGCCGGGGGCAGGGGCTGCTCGGCCGAGCCGAGGGTGAGATCCCCGCCCATGCCGGAGGTGAGGTTGAGCACCACGTCGGTGCTCGATGCCCGGATCCGCTCCACCACTTCGGCATACAGCTCCACGTCGCGGGCCGGATCGCCGGTCTCGGGATCGCGGACGTGGATGTGGACGATGGCCGCACCCGCATCAGCGGCGTCGATGGCCGCGTCGGCGATCTGCTGGGGGGTGATGGGCACCAAAGCGGACTTGGACGTGGTGTCGCCGCTGCCGGTGATGGCGCAGGTGATGAATACTCCCGCCATCGCCATCAGCGTATACCAGCAATAAGATGATTGGTATGCCTTCTCGCCAGCTTGATTTCCCGGTTTTCGACGCCGACAACCACATGTACGAGACCACTGAGGCGCTCACCAAGCACCTGCCCGACGGGCATCGGGGACTTGTCGACTACATCGACCACAACGGCCGCACCAAGATCATGGTGAGGGGCAAGATCAGCGAGTACATCCCCAACCCCACCTTTCAGCGGGTGGGCTCACCGGGTGCCCAGGAGGAGTACTTCAAGCACGGCAACCCAGAGGGCAAGTCGCACCGGGAGATCATGAAGCCGATCGACGCCCTGCCGGCGTTTTTCTCCCCGGAACCCCGGCTGGAGCTGATGGACGAGCTGGGCTTGGACTACGCCATGATGTACCCCACGCTGGCATCGCTGGTAGAGGAGCGCTTCCGGGACGCCCCCGACGAATGCCACATCGTCATCCACGCCCTCAACCAGTGGATGCTGGAGCACTGGACGTTCAACTACGAGGGCCGCATCTTCCCCACGCCCATCGTGACCCTGCCCATCGTGGACAAGGCCATCGAGGAACTGGAGTGGTGCGTGGAGCGGGGAGCCCGGGCGGTGCTGATCCGCCCGGCGGCGCCTCCCGGCCTGCGGGGGCCGCGGTCGTTCGCCCTGCCTGAGTTCGACCCGTTCTGGGAGCGGGTGGTGGAGTTGGACGTGCTGGTGGCCATGCACGCTTCCGACAGCGGCTATACCCGGTTCACCGACGAGTGGGAAGGCGTTCGGGGGGAGATGACGGCGTTTCGGCAGTCGCTGTTCCAGATGGCGATAACCCACAGTCGGGCCATTCAGGATGCGGTGACCTCATGGGTGGCCCATGGGGCGCTCACCCGGCATCCCGAGCTGAAGGTGGCCATCGTGGAAAACGGCAGCTCCTGGGTGCGCCCCCTGCTGGCCCAGTTGGAGAGCGTCTACGAGCGATTCCCCCACTCCTGGGAAGAGCACCCCGTGGAGGCCATCAAGCGCAATCTCTGGATTCACCCCTTCCATGAGGACGACCCGGTGGGACTCATCGACTTGGTGGGAGTGGACAACGTGATTTTCGGCTCGGACTACCCCCACGTGGAGGGCATGGCCGACCCGATCTCGTTCGTGGACCAGCTCGATGGACTGCCCGACGACCAGGTCCGCAAGGTGATGGGCGGCAACATGGCCGCTCTGATGAAGGTGGCTTAGCGCCTAGCTCCCTGCGGCGACAGGAGCCGGTTCGATGTTGAGGAATCGGGCCAGGTTGTCGCACATGATGGTTTTGATGTCGGCGTCGCTCATGTCTTTGAGCTGGGTGGTGGCGTAGAGGGCGGGGAAGGGCAGTCCCTCGCTGTGGGGGAAGTCGGAGCCGAACACAATGGGCTCGATACCGACTGCGTCCACCACCCGGGCCACGCTCTCCTCGGGGAAGGGGGCCACGATGAAGTGCTCTCTGAAGATGTCGCTGGGGCGGCGGTCGAGCTTGGGACCCCACCGGGCTCCCCGGCCCATGAGATAGGCGTGGTCCATCTTGCGGAGGATGTAGGGCAGCCACACCGTGCCCTGCTCCGACAGGCACACCTTGATGTTGGGGAATCGGCCGAAGAGGTTGTGGAGCACCATGGCGGCCACCGTCTCCATGGCCGGGCGGTCGCCCCAGTAGAGCACCCATTGGAGGGCGTCGAACTCGCCCAGCCCGTCTTCGGGATCTTCGCTCCAGTCGGCCCCGTTCTTCTGGTAGTCGGTGGCCCCCAGGTGGGTCACCACTCGGGCCTCGGCCTCGTTGATGCGGGCCCAGAACCCGTCATAGATGGGATCGGCCATGGAGCGGCCGCCCCGGGTGTTATCGCGTCCGCCGTGGGCGTGGCCGCTGATGATCTGGACGACGGTAGCGCCCTGGTTCAGCACCAGATCGACCTCGGCAGCCGCTTCGTCGGGGTCGGCCAGCGAGATGTAGGCGGGCAGGAACAGACGATCGAGGTAGCCCCAGCCGATCTCCTCGTTGATCCAGCGGTTGTAGGCCCGGGTGTTGGCGTAGATGCCGTCGACATCGTCGGCGAACTCGTACTCCAGTGACAGCACCTGATTGGGGAACATGAGGGCGGCGCCGATGCCCTGTGAGTCCATGAGGGCCAACCGCAGATCGCGGTTGCCCCACGACTCCTCCTGGTCGCGGAAGTAGGCGATCAGCTCGATGCGCTCGTCCATGGAGAGGTTGCGATAGGGGTTGAGGCGGGACAGCGTCATCCCCGGGGAGTGGATGTTGGACTGGCCGGCCTTCATCTGGTTCTCGTCGCCCGCGGTGGGCACCGCCCGGGCGGCCACCTCGGCAGCCGCATCGTCGTCGGCCGCTACCAGGGCCACCGCCTGGTTGAGCCGGGAAGGCTGCCCCCCGAACACCCCCACCCAGCGGCCCTCCTCATCGGCTTCGAAGGTGACCGCCTTGTGCCGCCACTTGGGATCGACGTAGTTCACATACAGGTCGCGGGGCTCCACAAAATGGTTGTCGGCGTCGTTGATGAGGAACGGCAGTTCAACGTGCGGCTGCATCTGGGCCAGGGCCATGCCCGCCATGGTACGGGACGCCCGAAGGGAAGCGTCAGGTGTTGTAGCGGCCAGCGTCGTCAGACGGTTTGCGGCGGATGGCGAAATAGGCCACGGCCAGAACGATGAGCGCCAACTGGGCGATGATCACCCCTGCCCAGACAGCGTTGGTGCCTCCATCGGTCGAATCGTCGTTGATCAGCACCGGCGAGGCCGCTGCCATCTCCGTTGGGATTGGAGTGACTGCCGGAGTGATCACAGCGGTTCCAGTCGGGGTTTCCGCAGCCGTCGGAGTCGTCACAGCGAGTGGGGTCGCCGCTGGCTCCGCAATGGCGGTTGGCTGTTCTTCGGCGGTCGATCCGACTGGAGTTTCCGCTGGCGCGACCCCTCCCTCCGCGGGCGTGAGAACTTGCAAGTTGTAGGTGTGTACAACCCCTGGTTCCTTATGGGTTGTGCGCCACACAAGATCCTCCCCCGCTTCGTAGGTGGACAAATGAGCTCCCAACGCGATCACCCCGCCGCCTATGGCCACAGATTGAACTTTCCAGGCTTTGCTGCCGTAGCTTGACGTCCCCGTCACACGCCAATCTGCCCTGGGTCTGTCGAACAAGCTGAACACGATTGGGGTCATCTCCGACCCCGCGATGTCTTTGCGAGGGGTTAGGACCATCAGGTTTGAATCCAGGTCTACATCCAAGCCAAACCGGTAGTAGTCAGGGTCAAAGAACGGCTCCAGGATCTCCCCAACCCAAACTCCGAAAGAGCGCTCAAACACATGTACCCCGTGCCGGGAGGAGACGGCAATAAAGTCGGCACTGGCGGCCACAGACTGACCAAACCCAAATCTGCTATTGCGATCAACGGGGAACAGTTCAGTTGGTTCCGACCATTCATCACCAGAGCGCTCATACACGAACGCCGCCGAGTGGCTGCCGACAACCAATACGTTGCCGCTTACATCAAGATCTGTGCCGAAGTCGTACGATCGCAGCCCGTCGGGACGGACAAGTCTGGCTGTCTCCCGCCAATTGTCCTCATGACGGGTGAACACATAGACCGAGTCCAAGTTCTCGACACCGGAAGGCGTGGTCCCTGAGCTGCCTTCAGGAAGTCGAACGACGCCATTGGCCCCCACGGCAATCACGTCACCGTCTAACGCCACCGACGAGCCGAAGCCCCCTTCGAGAAACCTGTCAAAAGAGCTTCTTCCGATCGTGTGCGAACCATCAGGGTTTGGACCCAGTCCGCTGAGATCATCGGGTCCGGTCAGCTTGGCCGTCCCTACCCATTGACCCTCAACTGCTGTGTACACATAGGCCGCCTCGTAGGCGCCCACCACAATCACGTCGCCATCAACAGCCACCGACCGGCCGAATCCTCCATACACAGTGCCTGAATCGTCAATTCTGATACCCAGGCCTTCAACCGGTTCGTCCTCGGGTGATTTTTCCGGTACTCGGATCGGATCCCACCCCAGGGGCTCGTTGGGAACAGTCAACTTGACCGTCTCGGACCACTGCCTGTTTGATCGGGTGAACACGTAGGCCGCGCCGAAAGCGCCGACCACCATCACATCCCCGTCCACATCCACGGCAATGCCGAATCCGTCGCCCGCGAAGCCGTCTGATGCCGACAGAATTTCGGCGAATGAGGTACTCGTCTTCGTTTCGTCGTGCTCTGTGTATCCGGCGGCAACGCTGACTGTGACTGCGGACCCGGCGATTGACAGGACTAACGCCAATCCCGCAATCCGACCCCAAACAGCCACCCCTCGAACCTCAGATGCCCACAGCGTTGCGGAGGGCGGGGCGGGGGTTTAGGTGGGCTAGGGCGGCTTCGGAGCGGGCTAGGAAGGCGGCGGCAAAGGCTTGGCGGCCGGGGGAGGCGTCTTCGGGGAAGGTGACCACTTGGCAGCTGGCGGGGACGGTGTAGGCGGCGTGGATTCGGTGGGCGAGCCAGGCATCATCAAACGCTATGGGCTGGGCGCCGTGGGTGATACGAGCGTCGAGGTAGCGCTGGATGAGGGAGTGGTCGTGGGTCAGGCGGTCTTCGGGGTCCATGGACATGTTCAGGAAGTAGCTCACGTCGCGCATCGGCGCGCCCACGTTGATGAGGCCCCAGTCCAAAAAGCCCGGTCCGCCGATTTCGGTCACGAACAGGTTGCCGATGTGTCCGTCGCCTTGGAGCACGGTGGCCGGCCCTCCGATGGGGCCTGCGGCCCACGTCTTGTGGAGCTCGGCGGTGTGGTCGATGTAGAGCTCGGCGATCTCGGCGAAGGCGTCGGTGAGCTTGTCGCGGTGGTTGTCGAGCCCGTAGCGCAGCAGCCGGGCGCCGTAGTCGCTCCCCATGGTGGCCAGCGGCACCCAGTCGGCCTCGGCGGCCCGGCGGTCGGGATCCTCGTAGCGGGCGTGCAGTTCGGCGAAGTGGTCCATGGCCTCGGCGGCGTAGGCCACCGGGACCCCACTTCTGTAGTCGGGCAGGGACTTGGTTGAGTTGTCCAGGTCTTCCAGCAGCAGCACGAACGCCCCGGTGTCGGGGTCGAAGGCGGCCACAAAGGGGGTGAGGGTGTGCATGGGCACCCGATGGGCCAGTTGTTGGTAGAACAGCGCTTCGCGGCGGCCCATGCCGGTCTGGTTGATCTGGGCTCGACGGTCGGGGTCGAGTGGGGGGATCTTGGCGAACATGGTGTCGGGCAGGTCGCTGTCGCCCTCGTAGGTGACGGCCAGGCGGGCGTTGGCGTTGGTGCCGGCGTGGATCGCCAGCACCTCCACGCTGGTGACCACCGTGCCGGGGTAGCGCTCAGCCAGGTTCTCCGTCAGCCAGTCGGGGGTGATGGCCTCGGGGTGGTCGGGCAGGCTCACCGGGCCTGATCGACCGGCACCCAGCCGCCGGGCTCCAGGCCCAGGTAGCGCTCCAGGTTGCGGTGCATGTTGATGATGCGGCACTCCTCGCCCGACAGCCACACATGGGCGAAGCCGGGCTGGTGGAGGCCCTTTTGCATCGTGCGGATGACGCTGAAGTCTTGGTTGAGCACAAACCCGAAGTCGGCCTGGTCCATGGGCACGGTGACGTGGACCGGCGGCGACGCCGGAGCGTCGGCCGATGGCATCCGGCTGAGGTGGATGGTGGCCAGCTCACCCTCGTCGGGGTTGGGGCCGGGCCGGGCAGTGAGCACGGTGAAGATGTCGGCGCTGATCAGCACGGTGGTGTTGGGGAAGAGGTTGTACTGGCTGAGGTGGGTGATCTGGGCGGTGTCGTAGCCCGAAAGATCCACGCCCATGGTGGCCTGATGGTCCCTGATCTTCTGGGCGATCACGTCTTGGAGGGTCTGGCCGTCGGGCACCTCGGGGACGGGACTGCCGGGCTCGGCGTGCTCGGGCCCCATGCGGCCGCCCTGGGTGACCACGAACGATTCCCACACCGTCTGATCGTCCACGTTGCGGCCCAGGCGGGGGCTGGGCACGCCGTAGGGCTGATACGACACGCCGTGGCGGTCCCAAATGCGCTGGGGGGAGTTGACGTCGTTGATGCTGCCCAGCATCTCCCGGTGCAGGCCCTGCACGTGGTAGGTCTCGGAAAAGCCCTCGTTGACCACCTTCCAGTTGCAGTTCACCGGAGTGGCGGTGGAATAGGTGCCCCGGAACTCGTCGAGGTTGGCCCAGGCGATGTCGTCGGGGATGCCCTCCAGCCACTGGGCCAGCGGCTCGGCATCGAGATCGAGGTTCACGAACACCAGGCGGGCCCAAGTGTCCACCTGCACCGGCACCAGAGGGAGATCGTCGTTGCTGATGGGGCCAAAACCCCGGCGGGAGGGGATCTCGCGGAGACGGCCGGTGAGGTCCCAGGCCCAGCGGTGGTAGGGGCAGCGCAGTTCGGTGATACCGGAGCCCGATCCCTGGCAGATGGAGTTGCCCCGGTGGCGGCAGACGTTCTGGAAGCCGCGGAGCACGCCGTCGTCGCCCCGAACCAGAATGATCGAATATTTGCCGAGGCGGTGCTCGAACCAGTCGCCGGGGTTGGCGATGTGGTCGACGGTGCAGGCCACGTGCCACACCTTGGGCCACATGCGCTCGTACTCCAGTTCGGCGAATTCAGGGGAGAGGTAGCGCTGGACGGGAATCTTCACCGGGGCTTCGGCGGCCAGGCCGGAGGCGGTTACTGCGGTGCCTAGGATGTCGGCTTCGTCCGGGGGTGCGATGTCGACCATTCGCTTATGGTGGCATATCTCTGGCTTGTTGCCAGTTTCGTCTTGCCATCCCCCGGCGGGTTGGCGGGTCCTGTCCCGGCCCAGCCCACCGTCCTCGCAGAGCTGCGGGCGGCGGGCGCCCTGAGCCGGGCCACCCCCCAACCCGCCTATGTTGGGTCCCACGGCTTTCTTATGTAGTTAGGAGGGCGATTCGGTGATGAAGATGGCTTCGGCGGTGGCGCAGATGGTTTCTCCGGCTCTTAGTTCGCCGGTGGCTATGTGTTTGCGGCCTTCGGTGTGGGAGTAGCGGCAGGTGACTTCTAGGGGGGTGTGGAGGGGGACGCCGGTTTTGTAGCGGATGTTGATGCCAGCGGTGAGGCCGGTGGCGCCGGCTCGGGTGGCGGCGTTGCCCAGGGCCTCGTCCAGGATGGTGGCCACTACGCCGCCGTGGGCGCGGTGGGGTGGGCCGGAGTGGGCTTCGGTGAGGGTGACTGTGGCCCGCATCTCCACTGGTCGGGGGTCGGCGTTGGGGTCGGGTGGGGGCACCGGATCGAAGATGAGGCGGGGGGCGTGGGGGTTGAGCAGGCCTGATCCGGCTTGGGTGAGGTTGTAGATGGTGCCGTCATGGTCTTTGGCCACCACGATGTGGGGGTCGCGAGCGAAGGCCCGCAGCCGCTCGGTGATGTCGGCCAGGGCGGCTGTGATCTCAGCTCGGGTGGCAGGGTCGGCGTCGTTGGCCGACACCGCGGCCACCAGGTCGCGGGTGCGCTCCACCAGTTCGTAGGCCTCGGGGCCGAAGTCGTCGGGGTGCGGCAGTTCGCCCAGCAACTCGGCCAGCCGGTAGGCCGATGCAGTTTCGGGGTGCTCTTGTTCAGCCATCGTCAGCCACTGGGATATCGAAGCGGTCGATGTAGCGGGCGAAGCGGGCCCGAACCTCAGCTCGGGTGAGCCCGAGGTCTTCGAACTCGTAGCGGTGTTCGCCGTGCTTTCCGGGCGGCGTGGCATCCACGTAGGCGGCCATGGCGACCTCGGCGTCGGCGCTCAGTTCCATGCCGAGCTGCTCGTACACCGATCGGGCGGCGGCCAATTTCTCGGTGCTCACCTGGCGATGGGGCACCTGGGCAGTGCGGTCGGCGGGCAGGCGGCCGGAATCGATGAGGTCGATGAGATTGTCGAGGCTGCGGGCGTAGAGATCGAGGTGGTATCGGCCGATGGCGGCGAAATCCACCCGGTCGGAGTGGGCCCAGCGCATGGTAGCGATCAGGCTGGTGACCGAGGGCAAGATGGCGGTGGGGTCGCGGTGGGTGATCACGAAGCGGGCGTCGTCGAACACCTCCATAAGAGCGGGCAGGCCTTGGAGATGGGCGGGCGACTTGAGCACCCAGCGCCGGGTGGGCATTTTCCGCTGCAAGATCTGTAGCACCTTGCGATAGGTGCGATAGGCGGGGCGCAGATCGGCGGTGTCGTACCAGGTCTGGTAGGTGGGCACGTCGGTGCGGCTGACCATCTCCTCGGAGCGGAACTCGAACGACATGGCCGACAGGCACTCCTTGAACATGCGCCCGGAGTACTCGTGGATGGCCAGCATCCCGCTGGCCACCGTCTGGGGCATGACCAGCTCGGCGCCGGCCAGGGCGATGCGGGGGTCGGTGGCCCGGACATCGGGATCGGGGTGGGGCGGGGGCACGGGGCGCAGCAACTCCCAGCCCTCCGGGGCCCGGTGAGCGGGGTCTTGGGCCAGCACGCCGTGCATGACGGTGGTGCCGGTGCGGGGTGCGCCGATCACGAAAATGGGCTGGTCGACGGGCTCGTCGAGGGTGCCGGGGTCGGCGGCCAGATAGTCGTTGATCTGGATGCGGACTTCTAGGAGCCGGAGAATCATGCGGCGGGACATCCACCGGCCCATGACGGTGAGGTCGGCCTCGTGCTCCAGCCCGTGACAGAACAGGGTGAGGGGTTCGGCGAAGGCATCGTCGCCTAGCGCGGCCCGGTCATCGGGGGCTCGGCCTTGGCGGACCAGGGCTTCGGCCATGAGCAGGTGGGGGTCGAACGGGCGACGGGCTTCGTCGACCACCGGGCCGGCGTCGCCCCGGTTCACGGCGGCTACCCAGTCGGGCCGGGGATCAGGGGTCCAGCTCATGGCCGCTGAAGCAGGGTGGCATCACCTAGAACAGTACGCTCAGGCGATGCTGGAAGGTCTGGTCGTGATCCTCACCGGAGCCTCGAAGGGGATTGGCCGGGGGATCGCCGAGTACCTGGTGGACGAAGGCGTGAAGCTGACGGTGACCAGCCGCAAGCCCGAGCGCATCGAGGCCACCGCCGCTGAGCTGCGGGAGCGGGGCGGCGATGTGCTGGCGGTGGACGGATCGGTGGGCGACCGAAACCACACCAACGAGGTGATTGATCGCACGGTGGAGCGGTGGGGCACGGTTGATGGGCTGGTGGCCAACGCCCAGTCGTTTCGCCCGACCATGCCGCTCTTGGATGTGGACGAGTCCGACATGGACCTGCTGCTCAATACCGGCCCCAAAGGCACGCTGTGGTTCATGCAGGCGGTTCACCCCCACATGGCAGCCAAGGGCCGGGGGCGCATCATCACCTTCGGCACCAACGTGGGGATCACCGGCGGGCCGGGCTATGGACCCTACGGGGCATCCAAGGAAGCCATCCGCTCACTGACCCGCACCGCGGCCCGGGAATGGGGGCGCGACGGCATCACGGTGAACTGCGTAAACCCGGCGTCGGTGGCCCACCGAGCCCCGCCCGAAGACGACCCCGACCGTCTGGCGTCCTACAAAGCCCTGTTCGACAACCACCCCATGGGCCGCGACGGCGACCCCGTAACCGACATCGCTCCGGTGATCGGATTCCTGCTATCCGACGCCAGCCAATACGTCACCGGCGAGACCTTCCAGGTGGATGGCGGCGGCCTGATGCGGCCCTAGGTCCTGAATCGGTGCCTGAGGTGGGCTTGACGGGTGGCTAGGTCGGTGGCGTGCTCCTGGGGGGTGACGGCAGGGTGGTCGTCGGGGAGGGCGGTGGCTACTTCGTCTAGAGGGACTACCTCGGTGGTGGGGGCCATAGCTTGGTCGCCGGTGGGCCAGAACCAGCGGAGGGTGCACAGGCCGTTGCGGCGGTTGGCGTTGTCGAGCCAGTTGGCTACCCCGGGGTCGGTGCCGCACACCACATAGCGCACCTTGCCGTCGGAGGAGACGGTGGTCTGGGTCTGATTGCGACAGGAGATGTGGGCGTAGGTGTCGACCAGCTCGAACGTGCCCATCATGTAGAGCTGGGCGCCCCAGTAGTGGGCCTCGGGCACGTCTGCGGTGACGATCAGGGCCTGGTCGGGCGCCAAGTCCCAGAAGCAGAACTCGTAGCGGGCCATGGAAAGGCCCTTGGACACCTCCAGGGTGCGGTTGGTGAAGGTGTTGTCGATGCGCTCGGCCCGGTTCATCACCATGTAGGCGTTCCACCGCTCGATGGAGTCGGTCATCTGCATCATGGCCCGGCGCACCCGATTGGCGAAGGTGGGGCCGTCGAGCACGGGGGCCGGCTCGGGGTCGAGGCACTCGATGGTGAAGAAGGCCGGCTCATCGGCGGTCCAGTCGAAGTAGTACTCCCGGATCGACGCCGACAGCACCTCGTCGGGAATGGCCACCGCGCCAGGCTCGTCGCCGCCCAGCAGGATCTCGAAGTCGTCGTGGCGGGCGAGGCCCAGGTCGTGGGCGGTGATGGTGGCCTTGGTGCCCCAGATGTCGTTGTGCATGAACCCGGCCCGCAGGGCGATGATGAAATCGTCGCACCCGTGCATGTTGCCGGTGATGCGGTAGCGGCGACCGGGCTCGATGCGGGCGTGGCGGTACACGTTGTCGGCGTTGGGGCCGCCCCATTGGACGGTCAGGTCGTTCTGGCGGTTGAAGAACGGGCGGGTGGGGTCGGCGTGGAATACCTCCCAGCCCAAGAACCCCTCCACGTTGTCGGCCAGGTGCTCGAGCATCTCCATGTCGCCGCCGTCGTCGGTCGGATAGGGCGGGGCGACCACCTCGTGGCCCATCCGCTTGAGCAGGTCGCACCACTCATCCCAGGCCTCTACCGCGGCGCTGATGTCGCTCATGACGAGAAGCTTGCCAAGAAGGGCTCAACCGCGGCCAAAAAGCCAGAGGTGTTTTGGCCGTGGACGTTGTGGCTGCAATCGGGAACGGTCACCAGTTGGCCGTTGGGCAAGGCGTCGGCGAAACGCTCGGCGGCCTCTTCGGTGAGCACCCAGGAGTCGGCGCCGCGCACCAGCAGGACCGGCTGGGCGATCCGCTCGGCGTCTTCCAGGGTGAAGCGGTCGCCGGCTCGACGGTGCTCGTCGCCGTGGGCCAGCCGGGGGCCGTGGTCCACCTTGGAGATGTAGGTGCCGTCCACCCGTTGGAGCAGGTTGTACTTGACGGTGCGCTCGATGTGCTCCCGGCTGCGATAGGGGTCGTACTTCTGCACGGCGGCCACGAAGTCATCGAGGTCTTGGAACTCCCGGTTCTCGGTCACGAAGGTGCGGATGACCTGGGTGCCCACCTCGGAGATCTCCGGGCCGATGTCCACCAGCACAATGGCCTGGGCCAGTTCGGGGTGGTCGAGGGTAAGGCGCATGGTGTTCATGCCGCCCATGGAGTGGCCCATGATGATGGGGTCAGCCACCCTGAGTGCCTCACAGAACGCAGCGGCGTCGGCGGCCATGGCCCCCGAGGAGTAGTCGGCGTCTCGGGCCCACTCGCTGTCGCCGTGGCCGCGCTGGTCGAGGGCCAGAACGCGGTAGCGGTCGGCCAAGGCCAGGCTGACCAAGTCCCAGGAGTGGCACGACTGGTTGCCGCCGTGGAGCAACAGCACGGTGGGGGCGTCGGGGCTGCCCCACTCCGAGAAATGGAAGCGGTGATGGCGGGCCACGATGTTGCGAGACACATAAGAGATGTTTGAGCCGTGGGCGATGCCGAGGTCGGCGGCGCTGGTACACAGACTCTCGAACTCGGCGGTGGCCGTCATGTCCAGCGGCTCGACGGTGTCGGCGAACTCGTTGAGGTGCATCAGCCCCGCCCCGCTCTGAGATCGGCGAAGAAGAACTTGGCCAGCTCGTTGAACACGTCGGCCCGCTCCCACTGGAGGAAGTGACCGCACTCGGGGATCACCACCGGCCCCACCCGGTTGGCGAAGGCGATCTCGCAGCGCTTGGGGAAGTCCTTGGGCACTACTTGGTCGTCGGGGCCGTACAAGATGAGCGTGGGGGCCTGCACCTGGGTGCCCATCATGGGCGGCTCGGTCATTGGCCGGCCGTACTCCAGTTGGTACACCGACCAGCCAGCAGCGAGCCGCTCGATATCGGCAAACGGCTCGGTCATGAAATCGATGTCTTCCTCCTCGAAGGAGTACTGGGAGGCCCACAGCCGGTGCTCGTAGCAGTCGCGCACGTAGCGGCGGCAGCGCTCGGGGGTGTCGAGGTCGGCCCGGAGCTGGTCGGGGTCGCGGCCCTGGCGGATGCGGTAGTCGCCGGTGGGACCGTGGGGCAGCGGGTTCAGCGACAGACCCCGCTCGGTGTACCAGTCCACCTGGTCGACGATGAAGGGGGCCACGGTGTTGAAGAACACCATCCGCTCGGCGAACTCGGGCCAGCGGTTGGCCATGTCGACGATCACCGCCCCGCCCACGTCGCCGCCCAACAGCCCTACCCGCTGGTGGCCGAGCACGTCGTGGACCAGGGTGTGGATGTCTCGGGAGTACAGCACCAGGTCGTATTGGTCGTCGGCTGACAGATCGGAATCGCCGTAGCCCCGCAAGTCGGGCACGATCACCTCGTAGCCCGCCTCGACTAAGGGCTTGATGTTGCGCCACCAGACGCGCTTGGTCTCGGGATAGCCGTGGACCAGCACTAGCGGATAGCCGCCCTCTCCCTCTCTTATGTAGGCCAGCGACAGGTCGCCATCGACCGGGGCCCGGTGGATGGCGAAGGCATCTCGGGGTGGAGTTGGCGGTTGCTCGGGGCGAATGGGAGGCACGGCCCGGCAGCCTATTCGCTCTCGCACTTATGCCCTGAGGCGGGCGGGATGTTAGGAAATATCTGCCGAAAATCGACAGAGAGGCCGACATGGAGTTTGGACTTTTCATCCAGGGATACGTGCCCCAGCACCGCCGGGACGTGGATCCCGATGCCGAGCACACCGCATTCATGGAGGAGCTCGACTTGGTGATCGCCGCCGACAAGGCCGGGTTCAAGTACGTGTGGCTGCCCGAGCACCACTTCCTCGACGAGTACTCCCACATGTCGGCCAACGACGCCATCGCCGGCTATCTGGCGCATGCCACCGAGCGCATCCACATCGGCTCGGGCATATTCAACCCTCTCCCCCAGGTGAACCACCCGGCCAAGGTGGCCGAGCGGGTGGCCATGCTCGACCACCTCACCGGAGGCCGCTTCGAGTTCGGCACCGGACGGGGCGCGGGGAGCCACGAAATCCTGGGCTTCCTGCACAAGGAGGGCATCACCGACACCTCTCACACCAAGGAGATCTGGGAAGACGTGATCGGCGAGTTCGCCAAGATGTGGACCCAGGACACCTACGAGGGCTACGAGGGCAAGTTCTGGTCGCTGCCGCCCCGCAAAGTGCTGCCCAAGCCGTGGGGCAAGGGCCACCCCGCCATGTGGTACGCGGCGGGCAACGTGACCAGTTACGCCATGGCCGCCCGCAAGGGCCTCGGCGTGCTCGGCTTCTCAGTGGGCGCCCTCGACGAGCTGGCCCCGGTGCTGGAGGCCTACAAGCGCGACATCGTCAACGCCGAGCCGGTGGGGGCGTTCGTGAACGACAACCTGATGGTAACCACCGGGGCGTTCGTGGCCGAGACCGACCAAGGAGCGGTTGACCACGCCCTGCGGTCATCAATGACGTACCTCCAGTCGAACGTGTTCCGCTATCACGACACCTTCCCCCGGCCCGAATGGGTGCCGCCGTGGCCCCAGACCATCCCCATGCCCAGCGCCGATGACCTGTGGGAGACCGTGGGCCAGCCGGGCAGCGTGATGGGCGACCCCGACCAGGCTCTCAAGGCCTGCCAGCAATGGGCCGACGCCGGCGCCGACCAACTCGTGTTCGGCATGGGCTCCAGCGAGCGGGCCGACGACCTCAAGACCATCGCGCTGCTGGGCGAGCACGTGATCCCCAAGATCGACACCGATCCGGTGCACCGCACCACCCGCCTGCGGGAGGCCGCGGCCTAGGACTTGCTTGGGCCATTCGGCCAGCGGGGTGCTAGGAAATTACCGCCGGAAGCACCCAGAAAAGAGGCTGACATGGAATTTGGAGTCTTCATCCAGGGCTATGTGCCCCAGTTTCGCCGGGAGGGCGATCCCGAAGCCGAGCACAAGGCGCTGATGGAGGAACTGGAGTTGGTGATCGCGGCCGACAAGGCCGGGTTCAAGTATGTGTGGCTCACCGAGCATCATTTTCTCGACGAGTACTCCCACTTGTCGGCCAACGACGCGGTGGCCGGCTATCTGGCGCATGCCACCGAGCGAATCCACATCGGTTCGGGCATATTCAACCCGCTCCCCCAGGTGAACCACCCGGCCAAGGTGGCCGAGCGGGTGGCCATGCTCGACCACCTGTCGGGGGGCCGGTTCGAGTTCGGCACCGGGCGAGGCGCGGGCAGCCACGAGATTCTGGGCTTCTTGCACAAGGAGGGCATCACCGACACCACCGCCACCAAGGAGATCTGGGAGGACGTGATCGGCGAGTTCGCCAAGATGTGGACTCAGGACACCTACGAGGGGTACGAGGGCAAGTTCTGGTCTCTTCCCCCCCGCAAAGTGCTGCCCAAGCCGTGGGGCAAGGGCCACCCGGCCATGTGGTACGCCGCGGGCAACACCACCAGCTACGCCATGGCCGCCCGCAAGGGCCTCGGCGTGCTGGGCTTCTCGGTGGGAGAGCTGGCCGAGCTGGCCCCGGTGTTGGAGGCGTACAAGAACGAGATCGGCAACGCCGAGCCGGTGGGGGCGTTCGTGAACGACAACATCATGGTGACCAGCGGGGCGTTCGTGGCCGAGACCACCGAAGAAGCAGTGGACGCCATCATGCGGTCGTCGATGACCTACCTCCAGTCCAACGTGTTCCGCTACCACGACACCTTCCCCCGCCCCGAGTGGGTGCCGCCCTGGCCCCAGACCATCCCCATGCCCCCCATCGAGGAGGCCCAGGCGATGATCGGTCAGCCGGGCGCGGTGATGGGCAACCCCGACCAGGCGCTCAAGGGTGCCCAGGCGTGGGCCGACGCCGGTGCCGACCAATTGGTGTTCGGCCTGGGCTCGGCTGAACGGGCCGACGACCTCAAGATGATCCAGCTCATGGGCGAGCACGTGATCCCCAAGATCGACACCGACCCGGTGCACCGCACCACCCGCCTGCGCGAAGCTGGCTAGGTGCCAGGAGAACTCAAAGGGCACCCCAACGCCGTCATCGATGTAGACGACGGCATCATCACGGTCACCCTCGACCGTCCCGACAAGCTGAATGCCATCAGCCACGAGATGACCGCGGCGCTGTGGGAAACAGTGCTGGCGCTGGGCGACCGCGACGACCTGCGTTGCATGGTGATCACCGCCAAAGGCCGCTACTTCACCGCCGGACAGGACATTTCCAGCCCGGCGGGGAACCGGCCCGGCAACCCGGAGACCATGGATCAGCACCCGGGGTGGAATTTCCGGCGGGACTATCGCAGCCACCACCTGCTCTACGACGAGATGGAGGCGGTGGAAAAGCCGGTAATCATGGCCATCCAGGGACGATGTCTGGGCGCGGGGGTGGAGATGGCCGGGTCGGTGGACTTCCGGTTCTGCACCCCGGAGGCATCGTTCGCCCTGCCCGAGGTGAAGCTGGGAAGCATCGCCGGCAGCGGGGGCACCAGCAGGCTTACCCGGTTGATCGGACCGAGCTGGGCCAAATGGATGGCGATGGCCACCATGGAGATCGACGCGGATCAGGCCAAATCCATCGGGCTGGTGCATGAGGTGTACGCCGCGGAGTCGTTGATGGACGAGGTATACGCGTTCTGCCGCCACCTCATGTCGCTGCCCACCGAGGCGCTGGGGCTGGCCAAGATGGCGGTGGATTTGCACGCCGACGTGACCGATCGGAATATCCAGCGGCAATTCGACCGGGTGGCGGTCTACTCCTCGGCGGCAGAGTTCGAGAAGTCGATGGAGAAGTTCGGACGCGAGTCCAAGAAATAGGCCGGGAGCACTCACCGCTCCGCTAAGCGAGTTCCTCCTGCTCAAAGGTCACCAGCACTTGGTGGGTCATGACCGTATCGCCGGGCGACACACGAACTTCGTCGACGGTACCTGGGCCGGCCGAGACGAGCGTATGAAGCATCTTCATGGCCTCAATGACCACCACAGGGTCGCCGCCGAGCACAGCACCGCCCGACTCGACAAGGACCTCGGAGACGACTCCGGGAAACGGGGCCACCACCGAGTTGGCCGGCCCACTGCCGCTCCCGATGCTCGGCGCCCAGTGATCCGACCGGGGGACTACCTGAAAGGTGTGGGACTGCCCGCTCAGATTGACGACGACCCGTCGATTGACGACATCGACATGGAATGCGCCGGGGAACTCCTGGGTCGATGTCTGGTCCACCTCATGAACCTGCCCGGTGAAGTCCCGCAAGAACAGCCGACGCCGGTGCTGGTGG
The DNA here is from genome assembly GCF_965204015.1 of Candidatus Poriferisocius sp. Classification (GTDB taxonomy): domain Bacteria; phylum Actinomycetota; class Acidimicrobiia; order Acidimicrobiales; family Bin134; genus Poriferisocius. The sequence goes on from NZ_OZ241965.1 coordinate 2,199,385, forward strand.
GGCGTGAACCCGGCAGTGCCGAGGTCGTGCCACGGACTGCCGGTGGCTTGCCCGGCCTCAGTCCGCCAGGCCGATGCCGCGACCTCAGCCGCGGCGGATGAGTTGTCGCTTACCGATATCTCGTCCAAAAGGCGGGTCGTAACCCGGCCGGCGACTACCTCGGGCCGGTCGAGAAGCCAGCGGTGAAAGCCGGAGTTGGTGACAACGCCGCCGATGAGCAGCCGGTCGAGCGCATCGGCCAGCTCTTGGGTAGCGCCGGCCCGATCGTCCGAAGACACGATCAGCTTGGCGATCATGGGGTCGTAGTGGGGTGAGATCTCGCTGCCCACCTCGATACCTGAGTCCCAGCGGCATCCTGGCGGGACATCGAGATGGGTGATGGTTCCGATCTGGGGCGCGAAGTCGTCGGCGGCGTTCTCGGCGTTGATCCGAGCCTCGATGGCATGGCCGCTCAACCTGATGTCATCTTGGGCCAACCCAAGCGGTTCGCCAGCGGCTACCCGAATCTGGAGCTCGACGAGATCAAGCCCAGTGACGAGTTCGGTGACCGGATGCTCTACCTGGAGGCGGGTGTTCATCTCCAAGAAGAAAAACGACTGGGGGTCGTCGTCGTCGACGATGAACTCGACGGTTCCGGTGGAGTCGTAGCCGATGCTGTCGGCCAGGGCAACGGCCGACTGGCGCAGTGACCGGCGGGTGGTGTCGGGCAGGTTGGGCGCGGGAGCCTCCTCGAAGAGCTTCTGGTACCGGCGTTGGACCGAGCACTCGCGGGTGCCCAGATCGATGATCGCGCCGTGCTTGTCTCCCACTACTTGCACTTCGACGTGGCGGGGGCGTTCGATGTAGCGCTCAACGATCATGTCGTCGTTGGCGAACGAACGCTCCCCCTCCTGGCGAGCCTCGCTCAGCGCCCTTGAGAACTCGTCGTCTGAGCGGGCGATCCGGATTCCCTTGCCACCGCCGCCAGCCGAGGCCTTGATGAGCACCGGAAAGCCGATGTCGACGGCCGCGGCGCGAAGGTCGTCATCGCTCTGGGACTCGGAAAAGCCGGGGATCACGGGAACTCCAGCAGACTTCGCCAACTGTCGGGCCTCGATCTTGGAGCCCATGGCCGTGATGGCCGGGGGAGAAGGGCCGATCCAGATGAGGCCGGCATCGAGCACCGCTTGGGCGAAGGGGGCGTTCTCCGACAAGAAGCCATAGCCGGGATGCACGGCGTCAGACCCCGTCTCGTGCGCCGCGGCCAACAGCCGCTCAACCGAGAGGTACGACTCGGCCAACGGAGCCGGACCGATTCGATACGAACAGGTGGCTTCGGCGACGTGGGGGGCGGAGGCATCGGGATCGGCGTACACCGCAACCGTGTCGTGGCCGAGGGCCGAAGCGGTGCGGATGACCCGGCGGGCGATCTCCCCCCGGTTGGCGATCAAGATGCGCATGGGCTCACATGCGGTAGACGATCCCAGGACCGGGTGGTGGCTCGTCTTGTCGAGCGGCCAGCGCCAGACAGAGCCCCAGGATGTCTCGGGTATGCACCGGATCGATGAGGCCGTCGTCCCAGAGCCGCGAGGTCGCATAGTACGGATCTGACTGGGTTTCGTACTGCTGGCGGATCTCGGTGCGAATCGCCTCGAGCTCGGCTTCGGTGGTCTCGGAGCCCCGCATGCCGCCGACCCGGATATCGACCAGCACCGTCTCCGCGGTGTCGGCCGCCATGGTGGCGATGCGCGAGTTCGGCCACGCGAACAGGAAACGGGGATCGAATCCGCGGCCGCACATCCCGTAGTTGCCCGCGCCGTACGACCCGCCGATCAAGACCGTGTACTTGGGCACGGTGGCATTGGCCACCGCCGCGACCATCTTGGCGCCGTTCTTGGCGATCCCCCCGACCTCCGAGTCTCGGCCCACCATGTACCCGCTGGTGTTTTGCAAGAACACCAGCGGCACTCGGCGCTGCTCGCACAGCTCGATGAAGTGGGTCGCTTTCAGGGCCGACTCATTGAAGATGATGCCGTTGTTGGCGATGACGCCCACGAGATGACCCCACAGCCGGGCAAATCCGCACACGACGGAGTCACCCCATGACGGCTTGAACGGCGCGAATCGGGAGCCGTCGACCATTCGAGCGATGATCTCGGTGGCGTCGAAGGGAATCCGGTCGTCAGCGCTGACGATTCCGTAGATCTCGCCGACGTCGTAGGCCGGCGGCTCCGGCTCGGCCCAATCGATCCAACCCTCTCGGTGGTCGAAGCTGCGCTGGTTGGTGGTCTCGCAGATCTCACGCAGGAGCCCGTAGGCCTCGTGCTCGGTTTCGGTCATGTGGTCGCTAACGCCCGATTCCCGGGTGTGGAGTTCGGCGCCGCCGAGGTCGTCGGGCTCGATGATCTCGCCCAGCGCCGCCTTCACGATGGGCGGGCCACCGAGAAAGATGCGGCCGATGCCCCGAACCATGATCACCTCGTCGCTCAGCGCCGGGACATAGGCGCCGCCAGCCGTGCAGCCGCCCAACACCACCGAGAGCTGGGGCAGGCCTTGGGCCGACAGTCGGGCTTGGCGATAGAAGCTGCCGCCAAAGTGGTCTTTGTCGGGGAAGAGCTCATCTTGGAGCGGCAGGAACGCGCCGCCGGAGTCCACCAGGTAGATGACGCCTAGGTCGTTTTGAGCCGCGATGTCCTGGGCTCTTACGTGTTTTTTGATCGACATCGGGAGCAGGGACCCGCCCTTGACGGTGGCGTCGTTGGCGATGAAGACGTAGGGGACGCCGCCCACGATCCCGATCCCGGTGACGATTCCCGCACCGGGGGCAGCATCGTCGTACTGCCCCCACCCGCTGAGCATCGACAGCTCGAGGAACGGGGTCCCATCGTCGGTGACGAGATCGATCCGGTCGCGCACCATCACCTTGCCCCGGGCGTGGTGGCGCTCGATTTGCCGGGCTCGGCCTTCACCGCCGTCGATAACCCAACCCTGGCGTTCTCGCAAGACCGCCACCATTTCCCGGTAGGCCGCCGCATTGGCCGCAAATGCTGACGATCCCGTGTCGATCCGGGAGTCGATGACCCTCATCGCACTGAGCCCAGCAAGGCGGAAGAACGAGTGGCTGCGGTCATTGCACCGCCAAATTGGTGTCGAGCCTTTCCAGCAGCGCATCGTCTCGAGTTGCTCCGGGATTGGCGGTGGTGAGGAGCCGATCACCAAGGAAGATGCTGCTGGCCCCGGCGTGAAGGCACAGGGCCTGGAGCTCGTCGGTCATCTCGTTGCGACCGGCCGACAGCCGAACCACCGATTCCGGCATCATCAGCCGAGCAGCCGCAATGGTCCTGACCAGCTCGAGGGGATCGAGCTTGTCGGTGCCGAACAGCGGGGTTCCCGGCACCTGGACCAGCAGGTTGATGGGGACGCTCTCGGGATGGGGATCGAGCTGGGCGAGTTGGGCCAGCAGACCGGCCCGGTCACGCCTCGACTCCCCCATTCCGACGATGCCGCCGGTGCACAGCTTCACCCCGGAGTCGCGTACATGGGCCAGCGTGTCGAGGCGGTCTTGGTACACGCGGGTGGTGATGATCTCGCCGTAGAACTCGGGTGACGTATCGAGGTTGTGGTTGTAGTAGTCGAGGCCGGCGCCGGCCAGTGTGTTGGCCTGTTCGGCCGTGAGCATGCCCAATGTTGCGCAGGTCTCCATGCCCAGCGCACCTACCTCGCGGACCGCGAGGCTGACCTCGGCGACTTGCTGGTCGTTGGGCTCTCGCCACGCCGCACCCATGCAGAAGCGGGTTGCGCCGGCCCTTTTGGCCTTCTCTGCCGCGGCCATTATGTCGTCGACGGGCATGAGCCGCTCGGGCTTGAGTCCAGTGTTCCACCGGGCCGACTGAGGGCAGTAGGCACAGTCTTCGGGACATGCCCCGGTCTTGATGGACAGCAGCATCGCCGCCTCGACAACATGGGGATCGTTGCGCAGCCGATGAACCTCGTGGGCAGCAGCCAGGAGGTCGTGGAATGGACGCGAAATCAGTCCCTCGGCCTCCTCGACGCTCCAGTTGTATCGGGGCCCGAGGAGAGACTCGGTCTTGTCCATTAGTGCGCTCCTATTGACATGTTGAATTCACCCTACTTCTGGCACTGTGGCTCAGGCGCTGATGTTGAACAACCCGCGAGCGTTGGTTTCGGCGAACTTTCGGGCGACGTCCTCGGTCATGGGGGCGGTGGTGTGCTTGAGCGATTCCATGCTGTGGGGGAAGAGGGTGGACTCGTGGGGGTAGTCGGACTCCCAGGTGATGTTGTCCTCGCCGATCACATCGAGGGCGGCAATGGCGGTGTCGTCGCGCAGCATGCACACCGTCATGTGCTCGGCGAATGTCTCCCGAGGAGGGCGCTCGACCGGAAGCTGCACCCGGAAACTCTCGAACACTTCGCTGGCCTGCTCCAGCAGATAGGGCGCCCAACCGGCCCCGCCCTCGGAAAAGGCCACCTTGATGGCCCGATGGCGGTCCAAGATGCCCGAGAACAGCCAATCAGAGCAGGCGATCATCGAGTTGGCCCCCACATAGGGCAACACGGTGCACGGCGGGGCATCGTCAGACGACTTGATGAGCTTGGACGACGATCCGATGTGCAAGCACACCACCAATCCGGTCTCGTCCACTGCCTCCCACAGGGGCTCCCAGTGGTCGGTGTACACCGATGGCAGCCCAAGCGTGGTGGGGTTCTCCGAGAAGGCCACCGCCCGGGCTCCCATCGCCGCAGTGCGCCGCACCTCGGCCGCGGCGGCCACCGGATCCCACAGCGGCACCACAATGAGGGGAATGAGCCGCCGAGGGTCGGTGCCGCACCACTCCTCGAGAATGAAGTCGTTGTAGGCCCGCACGCAGAGCGCGGCCAGCTCGAAGTCGTGGCTCACCACGAACCGGTGGCCGGCGAACCGGCAGAAGTCGGGAAAGTTGATCTGGGCCCAGATCCCGTCAAGGTCCATGTCGTCGAGACGGGCCTTCGGGTCGTAGCAACCCGGTCGCATCTCACTGAATCGGGCCACCCCCAACGGGTCATCGTCGAACCCCGGCAAGGTCCGGGTGTTCCCCCGCACCGTTTGGATCACCTGGTCTTCGTACAGCCACGCCTCAGTGCCGTTCTCCAACTCCACCACCCGTGGCCCGCGGTCCCGGTGGGACGCAGGCAACCGGCTCTGCCACAAATGAGGCGGCTCGATCACATGATCATCAACCGAGATGGGCTTGACATCAGCCGGAAGCATGGGCGACCCAGATTAGTGCTCGAGCGTGATTTTCCGAATGCGGGCCGCCCTGCTGGATGAGAGGTTTGAAGGCCAACCACTCCCCGGAGGGTCTCAGTCGTTGGGCGTGGTGGCCTCTCCTGCCTCCGGGCCGATGGAGGTGATGAACCGATCGTCGGGCAATCACACAGGCCTCGAGCAGGAGGTTGCTGGCGTCGTCGTCGCGGGCCAAGGGCAAAAGGCTGCCCATGACCGCGAGTTTCTCGGGCGTCGACAAGTCGGCAATTTGGGTCGAGATTGCCTCAGTAACCCGCAACGCCCGGAGTTCCACCGCGGCTAGAAACAGCTCTTATTTGGTCAGCCATCTCGAATAGGCAGCCATCTTGCGATTCACCCGTCGAATGCGGTTTGTCGAATTATTGGCCCAGGATGCGTCGATTTAGTAGCGCATTTCTCGTCGATTCGGTATCGAAATACCCATGGACCGATACCTGCCATGATCTCCACTGGATCCGAGGCCTACCGCCGAAGCGACGGAATAGCAGTCATCCCCGCTGCCCTCTTGACAGCATGACCCCGCGACGTTGCTCCCGGTGTCCTCGCCGCGAGTTACGACACATCCCCAACGCACGCGACCAGCTTCACGCCAAGTCAGACGCCGACGGCCCGCCCCGCACTGATCTCCAAGGATTCGCGCGTTCAGCGCGTGCCTGATTTCTATCCTTCACGGGGTTTAGAGGCCTAGTGCAGATTGGTGGGGGCGGGGGTGGCGATGCTATCCATTTGCATCCAGCCGTTGTAGTATCGAGGTACGCCATGAACCACGCCGAGCACCTTTGCGGATCAACCGGCCCGCGGGGGAACAGGCAGATTGCGGTGGTAGTGATCGCTGCGCTTTTGGCTGGCCTAATGGCAATGGCTGGAGGCGCCTCAGTCGCGGCGCAGTCCGGTACCGGCTCCTCGGAGGAGGGCACCCTGTTGGCCGACCCGTCGCGGGGGTCTGAGCCCGCGACCGCCGCGGCGCAGAGGTGCTTCGAACACCACAGATTCGGCGCTCAGCTCGTGGACGTAGCCAAGACCGCCGACGGCCAGACCGTGCTGGCGCAGACCAGTTGGAACTGGCATGACTCCATCGGCTGCTACCTCACCCTCGACGATGACGCGCTGGCCGTGTTGCGGGCCGCCCCGCCGCCCCAAAGCCTGCCCGACGCAGAAACCGAGAACTCGAAACGGTGCTTTGAGCACCACCAATTCGGCCAGCAGCCCGTCGACGTGGCCAAGACCGCCGACCGCAAGTCCGTGCTCGCCCGGTTGAGCTGGGGCTACCACGACGCTATCGGCTGCTATCTGGTGCTCGACGACACCGCCCTCGCCACCCTACGCGACGCCCACACCGATGACACCGAAACAACCGACTCCGACGACGGCACGGCCGACACTGACACAAGCGACGACGAGATGCCCCAAGCTGGCCCACAGTTCACCTCCATCGCCACGAGCCGGTTCCACGCCTGCGGGATCAGAACCGATGGGACCGTCCAATGCTGGGGCAACAACAGCTGGGGCCAGGCGAACGCGCCTGCGGGAGTGCGGTTCACCGCCATCAGTGCCACCGAAAGCCAGACATGTGGGATCAGGACCGACGGCACCGTCAAATGCTGGGGCACTCACTTCGACAACATAAGGGGCGCGTTTCAGTTCTCCTTCAACAACTTGTACTTCTGGATTGACGAAATCGTCCCGCTGGATGCGCCTGAGGGAATGGAGTTCACCGCTATTGCCGCCACCGACAACCACATGTGCGGGATCAGAACCGATGGGACGGCCCACTGCTGGGGCAACAACCAATACGGCCAGGTGGACGCGCCCGCGGGAGTGCGGTTCACCGCCATAAACGCCTCGCACAACCACACCTGCGGGATCAGAACCGACGGGACGGCCCAATGCTGGGGCGACAACCAATACGGCCAGGCGGACGCGCCCGCGGGAGTGCGGTTCACCGCCATCACCACCACATTAAACAACACCTGCGGGATCAGAACCGACGGGACCGCCCAATGCTGGGGCATCGTCCCGAATGAGGTGCCCGCCGGTGTGCGGTTCACCGCCATCACCACCTCCCACAGCCACACCTGCGGGATCAGAACCGACGGGACCGCCCAATGCTGGGGCAACAGCAGCATCTGGGGCAGGTCGGAGGCACCGGCCGGAGTGCAGTTCACCGCCATCGCCGCCTCTTTCGACGACACCTGTGGGATCACAGCCGACGGAGCCATCCTGTGCTGGGGCAGCAGCTGGCCCACCCCGTTTGAGACGCCGGCCGGTGTGCGGTTCACCGCTTTCACCAACCCCTACAACGGCGGCCACAAGTGCGGGATCAGAACCGACGGGACCGCCCAATGCTGGGGCAGCAACTGGCAAGGCCAGGCGAATGCGCCTGCCGGAGAGCGGTTCACCGCCATCGCCGCCGGCTACCGTCACACGTGCGGGATCACAACCGATGGAACAGCCCAATGCTGGGGCGACGTCCCGATTGCCACGCCCGCCGGGGAGCAGTACACCGCCATCGCCGCCGGCCGGTTCCATGCCTGCGGGCTCAAGACCGACGGAACCGTCCACTGCTGGGGCGACTTGCAGGGCTCCCGCCCCCTGATTGAGTCGCCTCCCGGAGAGCAGTACACCGCCATCGCCGCCGGCCGCCGTTACACGTGCGGGATCACAACCGACGGAGCCGCCCAATGCTGGGGAAGCCCCCCCATTGAGACGCCTGTCGGAGAGCAGTTCACTGCCATCGCCGCCGGCGACGACCATGCGTGCGCGTTGACCGCCGACGGCGCCGCCCACTGCTGGGGCAATAACCAAACCGGCGAGACGGACGCGCCCGCCGGTGTGCGGTTCACAGCCATCGCCGCCGGCGAAGACTATACGTGCGGGATCAGAACTGACGGCGCCGCCCAATGCTGGGGAAGCTTCCACCATGCCTACGGCCCGCCGAATGCGCCTGCCGAAGAGCGGTTCGCCGCCATCGCCGCCGGCCGGTTCCACGCCTGCGGGATCAGAACCGACGGTGCCGCCCAATGCTGGGGCATCAACAAGTACGGCCAAGCGGACGCGCCGGTCGGAGAGCGGTTCACCTCCATCACCGCCGGCCACAGCCATACGTGCGCGTTGACCACAGACGGGACCGCCCACTGCTGGGGCGACAACCAATCCGGCCAGTCGGATGCGCCCACCGGAGTGCAGTTCACCGCCATTGCCGCTGGCGAGAGATACACGTGCGGGACGAGAACAGACGGCACCACCCAATGCTGGGGAAGCCTCCCGATCGCGACGCCGGTCGGAGAGCGGTTCACCGCCATCACCGCCGCCGAGAGATACGAGGGATACACCTGCGGGATCAAGACTGACGGCACCGCCCAATGCTGGGGAAGCCACCCGATCGCATACTCATCTAGAGCTCCGGTGGTCGGGATGGCTGAGTCTGCCGGTGTGCGGTTCTCCGCCATCACCGCAGGCCGCAACCTCATCTGCGGGATCAGAATCGACGGAACAGCCCAATGCTGGGGCGACAACCAATACGGCCAGGCGAATGCGCCAGCCGGAGAGCAGTTCACCGCCATCGCCACCGGTCACAACCTCACCTGCGGGATCAGGACCGAAGGGACCGCCCAATGCTGGGGCGACAACAGACGCGGTCAAGCCGACGCGCCGACCGGGACACAGTTCACCGCCATCGCCCCCGGTTACGGCCACGCTTGCGGGATCAGAACCGACGGCACCGCCCAATGCTGGGGCGACAACGAATACGGCCAGGCGGACGCGCCGACCGGTGTGCAGTTCACCTCCATCGCCGCCGGTATCGTCCACGCTTGCGGGATCACAACCGACGGCACCGCCCAATGCTGGGGCGACAACCTATTCGGCCAGGCGGATGCCCCGACCGGTGTGCGGTTCACCTCCATCACCTCCGGCCGGTTCCATGCCTGCGGGATCACAACCGATGGAACCGCCCAATGCTGGGGCGACGTCCCGATTGACACGCGCGCCGGAGCGCAGCTCACCGCCTCCACCGGACCCTACGGCGGGAGCAACGCTTGCGGGATCAGGACCGACGGCACCGCCCAATGCTGGGACTACGAAGACCACGGCCAGTCGAATGCGCCCACCGGAGCGCAGTTCACCGCTATCACCGCAGGCGAAGACCACGCGTGCGGAATCACAACCGACGGAACCGCCCAATGCTGGGGCGACAACCGCTTCGGCCAGTCGAATGCGCCCACCGGAGCGCAGTTCACCGCTATCACCGCAGGCGAAGACCACGCGTGCGGAATCGCAACCGACGGAACAGCCCAATGCTGGGGCAACAATGAATACCCCCACACGAATGGGCTGGCCAGTGCGCGGTTCACCTCTATCACCGCTGGCGAAGACTACACCTGCGGGATCAGAACCGATGGAACAGCCCAGTGCTGGAGCGACGACTCATTCGTCCAGATGGATGCGCCAGCCGGTGCCCGGTTCACCGCCGTAACCGCTGGCCGGGGCCACACATGTGGACTGATCTCCGACGGCACCGTCCGCTGCGCGGGCCGTAACACTCAGGGCCAAGCCGACGTGCCGACCGGTGCGCTTTTCACAACCGTCGCCGCCGGCCACAACCACACCTGCGGGATCACAACCGACGGCACCGCCCAATGCTGGGGCAACAGCCGGTACGGCCAGTCGAATCCGCCCGCCGGAGTGCCTTTCACCGCCATCGCCGCCGGGCGGAACCACACCTGCGGGATCAGAACTGACGGCACCGCCCAATGCTGGGGCGACAGCAGACTCAGTCAAGCCGACGCGCCTGCTGGAACACAGTTCACAGCCGTCACCGCCGGTTACAACCACACCTGCGGGATCACAACCGATGGAACAGCCCAATGCTGGGGCAGCTACCTCGTTGGCGAAGAACCATACGTGGAAGACGACTCCTGGGGGGAGTACAGCCCGTTCTCCTGGTTCAAGTACATCCCGATGGAGGCGCCCGCCGGGACTCAGTTCTCTACTATCACTTCCGGCAACCACCACACCTGCGGGATCACAACCGACGGAGCAGCCCAGTGCTGGGGCAGCTACTGGTACCAGCCCAGGGCACATTACAACCAGGCCGACGCGCCTGCCGGTGTGCAGTTCACCGCCATCGCCGCCGGTAGCGACTTCACGTGCGGAGTCAGAACCGACGGAGCAGTCCAATGCTGGGGAGAAACGAGAAGTGTTTTATCCGCAAGAGAATCCTCAGAGTGAACTGTATTCGTCATCGGTTTTCGAAACTCGCGACTTCAGCGAAAGTCGGCAAAGGGGCGTTTTTCGTCGCTGTCGCACTGCTGTTCGCCCAGGCAGCGATACCCGGCATCCCGGTATCGGCCCAGCCCCAGCAGAGCGCAGCAGATCGGTGTTTCGAACATCATAAATTCGGGGCTCAGCCCGTGGACGTCGCCAAGACGGCCGACGGCCAAACCGTTCTCGCCCGGACAAGTTGGGGCCACCACGACAGCATCGGCTGCTACCTGAGTATTGACGACCAGGCACTATCCGCTCTGCGGGCCGCCCCGCCGCCCCAAAGCCTGCCCGAGGGAAGAACTACGACTTCGCTGCGGTGCTTCACGCACCACCAATTCGGCGAACTGCCGGTGGACGTCGCCAAGACCGTCGACGGCCAAACCGTCCTCGCCCGCCTCAGCTGGAACTGGCACGACACCATCGGCTGCTATCTGGTGCTCGACGACACCGCCCTCGCCACCCTGCAAGCCGCCCACACCGGCCTTACCGATACCGGCCCGACCGATACCGGCACACCCGAAGCCAGCCCGCAGTTCACACCTGTCGCCGCCGGCGACCAATATTCATGCGCCATCAAAACCGACCAAACCGTCGCCTGCTGGGGCGACAATTTCTACGGCCAGACCGAGGCTCCCGACGGCCAATACACCGCCATCGCGGCCGGAGACCTATATTCGTGCGCCATCAAAATCGACCAGACCATCACATGCTGGGGCGACAACACTTTCGGCCGAACCGACGCTCCCGACGGCCAATACACCGCCATCGCAAACGGCCGCGCGCACTCCTGCGCCATCAAAACCGACCAGACCATCACATGCTGGGGCAACAACACTTTCGGCCGAACCGACGCTCCCGACGGCCAATACACCGCCATCGCAAACGGCGGCGCGCACTCCTGCGCCATCAAAACCGACCAGACCATCACATGCTGGGGCTACAACCGGGAGGGCCAAACTGGGGCTCCCGACGGCCGATACACGGCCATAGCCGCCAGCGTCAATCACTCCTGTGCGATAAGTGCCGACCAGAGCATCGTCTGCTGGGGCAACAACGTACACGGCCAGGCTGACGCTCCTCCCGGCCCACACACCGCCATCGCAACTGGCGGCACGCACTCCTGCGCCATCAAGAACGACCAGACCATCGCCTGTTGGGGCAGAAGTCAAGAAGGCCAAATCGACGCTCCTGACGGCCAATACGCCGGAGTCGCCGCCAACGACCGACATTCCTGCGCCATCAGAGCCGACCAAACCGTAACTTGCTGGGGTGACAACCAGAATCGTCAAACCTCCGTGCCCTTGAGGGTGAGAAAACTGGAGAAAGACATCTTGGAGGTGCGGATGGCTCTTGAGTCGGATCCGGCAGCCAGTACGGATCAGCAGTTCGAGTTGGCGATTGATTTCACCCGTGCGGTGACCGGGTTCGTCGCAGACGACATCACCGTTGTCAATGGCGATGTCACTAATTTGTCAGGCTCGGGCTCTGAATTCCGGGCGACAGTTAGAGCCTCGTTTCCAGGCAACGTCGTGATGTGGGTCGGCCGCAGCACAGTCCAAGACCTACGCGGGAACAGCAATGAGCCCTCGCAGCCGCTAGTCGCCAAAGTCGGGCAGACGACAACCAACTCTTTCGACACGTGGGACCGCGACGCGGTGCTGGCAGATTTCGCCGCGGAGTTCGACCGACAAGAACCCGATCCCGGCTGGACCGGCAATCTGGCCCGCTGCATCGCGGGCACAACAAGCCAGGAGTATCGCGACAGCATCTTCCAGAGGATGAACTGGTATAGGCAGATGGCCGGAATTCTCCCCATTGCCGAAGACCCGGAACTATCAAGCACGGCCCAGGCCAAAGCACTGATAATGGCCGCAGAAGGCCGCCTCAGCCACCGCCCCAATCCCAATTGGGCCTGCTACACCCGAGTCGAATTCAGCGCTGAGTCCCTTTCCAATATCTCAGGCATCAACAGCATCAACTTATATATGCAGGATCCCGGTCCCAACAACATAGACGTCGGCCATCGCCGCATGATCATCAGCAGGAGGCTAGGCCCCTTCGGCACTGGCGACATTCCAGACAGAGCCAACGCCCTGCATGCCCGGATCAGCAATGGCCAGAAGGAAGTCCGAGAGCAGCGAGGCTTTGTGGCGTGGCCCCCACCGGGTTACATCCCTTACCCAGCTGTCTGGGGACGCTGGTCATTCACGCTGCCAAACGCAGACTTCTCCAACGCCACCGTCGCAGTTGTCGACAACGAGGGGCCGGTGGAAGCCCAGATCATCTACGACCAACCAGTGGCAGAGCCAGGGATTGTCTGGGCCATGGACGGCGACGAGGACTCTGACCGGCATGCTCGACCGTCAGACGATTACCTCTGCTACACAGTAGCCATCACCGGAGTGCAGATCGACGGTGCAACTCAGCCACCCTACGAATATGCCACCTGCGTCACCGACGACCCTCGCCGATCAATCTTCCCCGCCTAGCCTGCTTTGCAGGGCATGGCGGGGCTATGCCTCGCCTGTTGGCCCGCTTGAGGTCTCTTTCGAAGCGGGTTGTTGTAAGCAGGCGCACCGACGTCTACGCCTTGGCCTTGAGATCCTCTAGCGCCAGGTACTCCACAAGATCGGTCCCGGCTTGGGCCTGCTGAAGAGCCTCGACAGTCTCGGTATTGGGAAGTCTCACGTCGAACGGCAGCCCCCGCTGCATGGCCACCTGCGTATAGAACAAAGTGATCGCCTCTGTCGCTGACATGCCTAACTCACCAAGCACCTCCTCAACCTCGCGCTTCAACTCCGGTTCCACTCGGGCCCGAATCATCTCAGTCTTAGCCACGACTGCACCTCCTGTCTCGAGGCTATCTGTTCCCCAATTGGGGAACAACTGCATTGAGGGGTGTCTTCGGTACAGGTGAACCTGCGATTCATCCTGAGCTCCGGAACGATCAGCAGACGGCGACGCGTTTTGGGCGTCAATCCTCGAAGACCGGTGGGCGCTTCTCGGAACGGGCCAGGATGGCTTCTTCGAAGTTGCGGGTGGTCATTCGCACTAGCAGCTGTGCGTTCATCTCCGAGCGCATGTGGGCCGCGTAGCTGGACGCCTCCAGGCCGGCCCAGAGCATTCGCTTGGTGAGCTCGGTGCCGGGACGGCTGAATGCGGCGATCCCGGTACCGATCTCGTAGCAACGCTCCAACAAGTCGGCTGGCGGCACCGTATCGCTCACGAGGCCGATGCGGGCCGCTTCATCAGCATCGACGTCTCTTCCGGTGAGCATTATCTCGAAGGCACGCGACGACCCGATCGCCCTGGGCAAGGTGAAACTGAGGCCCAGCTCGGCCGCAGTGAGGCCGTTGTTGATGCCAGCAGCACGGAAGTAGGCCTCCGTGGACGCAATGCGTATGTCGCAGGCCAGAGCGAGGCACATCCCCCCGCCAATGGCCGCACCGTTGATGGCAGCTATCACCGGCTGGTGGAGGTCGCCTATCAGCTCGATGACCTCGTGAAGACGGTCGGCGGCCCGGTGGGCAATGGTTGAAGGAGTGAGACCATCGATGTAGGGCACCCGGCCCGCGCTCACCAGGTCAGCGCCGGAGCAGAAGCCGTGGCCGGCGCCGGTGACCACCACCGCCCGAATGTTGTTGTCGTTGTTGACGTCCCGCAGGGCCTCAGCGAGGGGCACCATCACATCGAAGGCCATGGCGTTCATGCGCTCGGGCCGGTTCAGCGTGACCCGCGCGATGTCGGGCCGGGGGTGGTCGATCAGTACGAAATCGTCTGTGGAGGACATAGCGGGAGACAGTACCAGTCACCTATTCAGGGCGAATCCTGAGTCGGGCAAGTCGGGCCTTCCCTCTGCACCGTTGATGTGCCCCCGCAGAGCCCGAGAGGAGAATCGAACTCCTGGCTTCAGAACCGGTCGAGTCGTTCGATCAGACCTGCCATTTCTTGGCCTGGGTCGTCGACCGCAACAATGTCGGCCTCCACTGAACGGAGAGCCTCAGAAGGTAGATCAGTCGAGATGGAAGCGTGGAGAGTCTGGCTACCAATCACCAGGAGCTCATTGTCACCAAAGATCGCCCCGGCAACTCGGACCGCATGGTCGAACGCATCGCGATTCACGCGGCACCCCGGAGCGACCTGTAGACAGCAGCGCGTTGTGCTGGAGAGAGCACTCCGGCGAACGGGGTGACCTGACGAAGATCGCGCCCATGCTCACTGGGATCGAGCATCCGGGCAACGATCTGGTCGGTTGTCCCTTCGAGTATCCCCTCCCACTCATCAAGCAGCGAAGTGGCATGGGGATTGAGCGAACGCATTCGGGAAATGTTGTGCATTGCCACCTCAATGACCTCCCTGTGCCTCATTCTCAGTTCCTTAGAGATGGCGGCATGAAGTGCGATACTCCTCTCCTGATCACGGGTGAGCGGAGTACCCACCAACGGAAAGCACGCGAGGCCCACCGAACTCGCCATCCGCTCCACCGTGCGCCAGGTAGGACTCTTCGCACCAGCTTCATAGGCAGCCACCGTGGGCTGTGAGGTTCTGGCAGCGTCAGCCAACTGGCGCTGGGTCATGCCAACTGCTGCACGGATGGACCGAACCGGGTTCATAAGCCAAGTATATTCGAATAGATATACCACGAGGGCACGAATTGGCTGGCGGAGGGATGTTCGCCAGTTGGGTAGTGCCTGCGTAGGACCGGGATTTTCAGAGCCTGCCGAATCGCGTCACATTTCAGTGCGCTCCGTATCACATTTGTGCCGGCGACCTGGGCTTTCGCTTGCCAAGTTGCCACAGTCGTTCCAAGTCCGCAGGAGTGGGGGTCGGGCTGGCCCCCGGGGCTGGCTTGGAGCCCGCTTCACGTCTGGTTCGCAGCCTCCACTGCGGCTGCGCCCACGCGACCCAACCGGCGCAGGCCCAGGCTTGCCGATAGTGCCCAGCCCGGTGGAGGCGGCGCACATTTGCAGGGCTGGCCGCTAGCCGTCCAGCCCTGCCACTGCTGGGCCGCAACCGGCCGAGCGGCAAGCCCCGGCACTCCGGTGCTGGGGCCGTCCGGCTGAGCGATGGTGGGTAGCATGCCCTGTTGTGGGGTTCGACGCCGCGTCGAAGGCCGCCCTGGTATTGGCTGCTTGGGCGCTGGTGGCCTCCGCGGTAGCGGCCGCGGGGTCGGCCGCTGCCCAAGGCGGCGCTGAGCCGAGCCCGGCGCAGCGTTGCTTCGGCCACCACCGGTTCGGCGCCGACCCCGTCGACGTGGCGAAAACCGCCGACGGGCAGACCGTCCTGGCCCAGGTTAGCTGGGGGTACCACGACAGCATCGGCTGCTACCTGAGCCTCGGCGAGGACGCGCTGGCCGTGTTGCGGGCCGCCCCGCCCCCAGAGTCGCTGCCCGACAGCGGTACCGCCGTGTCGCAGGGATGCTTCGCGCACCACCAGTTCGGCGCCGTGCCGGTCGACGTGGCGAAGACCGCTAACGGGCAGACTGTTTTGGCCCGCCTCAGCTGGAACTGGCACGACAGCATCGGCTGCTACCTCGTGCTCGACGACACAGCGCTCGGCGCGCTCCGCGCATCAGCGGCCACGGCCAGCGCAGCGGAGGCCGCCGCGGCGGGCTGGTATCCCGATCCGGCGTGCCGCTATCTGTGGCGGTGGTGGGACGGCCTGGCGTGGACCGACACAGTCGGCGACGGAACTGCCGAGCACACAGATCCGCTGGTCCCAAGCGACAGCGCCGCTAGTCCGTCTGAGCCGCCCTCCGACTGCCCCGCGGCGGGCTGGTTCCCCGATCCGGCGTGCCGCTATCTGTGGCGGTGGTGGGACGGCCTGGCGTGGACCGACACGGTCGGCGACGGAACTGCCGAGCACACAGATCCGCTGGTCCCCGGCGACAGCGGCCACCCGCCGGGAACAGCGCCGGACTGCGCCGCCGAAGAACCCGAAACGCCCGAAGAACCAGAAGAGCCCGACCTGGAGCCGGCGGTGGCCGGCTGGTATCCCGATCCGACGTGCCGGTACCCGTGGCGGTGGTGGGACGGGCAGACGTGGACGTCCAGCGTGGGCGACGGCGGGCCGGCTACGAGCGACCCGATCCGCGCCGGCGACAGCGACGGCCCGCCAACAACAGCGCCGGACTGTTCCGCCGTGGCCGGCTGGTATCCCGATCCGACGTGCCGGTACCCGTGGCGGTGGTGGGATGGGCAGACTTGGACGTCCAGCGTCGGCGACGGCGGGCCTGCGACGAGCGACCCGATCCGCGCCGGCGACAGCGACGACGCGCCGGCGACAGAGCCGGAGTGCCCTGCGGCCGGCGATCTCCCGTCGGCCGAAGAGGCCGTCGGGCATTACATCTCCATCTCAGGCACGTGCGCCATCAGGACCGACAGGACCGCGGTGTGCGGTGGCTCCAACCGCTACGGCCTGTCGGATGTGCCCGACGGGCAGTTCACCGCCATCGGAGCAGGTGGCGTCCATGCGTGCGCTATCAGGACCGACAGAAAAATGGTTTGCTGGGGGTTCAATGAGGACGGTCGGGCGAATGCGCCCGACGGCCAGTTCTTGACCATGTCAGCCAGCAGCAGACATGTGTGCGCCACCAGAATCGACAACACCGCCGTGTGCTGGGGCTGGAACTACTACGGCCAGTCGGATGCCCCTCACGGCCAGTTCATGTCCTTGGCGGCCGGCATCTGGCATTCGTGCGGGATCAGAACCGGCCAGACCATCGAATGCTGGGGCGACAACGACAACGGCCAGTCAGACGCGCCCGACGGGCAGTTCACCGCCATCACGGCCGGCTTCATACACTCGTGTGCCATCAGAGCCGACCAGACCGCCGTGTGCTGGGGCTCCAACCGTTACGGCGAGTCGGATGCGCCCGACGGGCAGTTCACCGCCATCGCCGCTAGCTGGCACCATTCGTGTGCCATCAGAGCCGACCAGACCGCAGTGTGCTGGGGCTCCAACCGTGAGGGCCAGTCGGATGCGCCCGACGGCCAGTTCACCGCCATCACGGCCCACAGCGGCTATACGTGCGCCGTCAGGACCGACAACACCGCCGTGTGCTGGGGCCTGAACCGCTACGGCCAGGCGGACGCGCCCGACGGCCAGTTCACCGCCATTGCAGCCGGAGCCGATCATTCGTGCGCCATCAGAGCCGACCAGACCGCAGTGTGCTGGGGCAGCAGCAACGACAGGCAAGGCGAATACACGGGCCAGGCGGACGCGCCCGACGGGCAGTTCACCGCCATCACAGCCGGCGGCATCTACAACGGCCTCTCGTGCGCGATCCGGGCCGACAACACCGCCGAGTGCTGGGGTTCCAACCGGTATGGGATTTACCCGTCGCAGGTCGACACTGTCCGGGCGGACGCGCCCGACGGGCAGTTCACCGCCATCTCAGCCGGCGGCGGCCATTCGTGCGGCATCAGAGCTGATGAAACCGTCGAATGCTGGGGCGACAACCGCTACGGCCAAACAGATGCGCCCGACGGCCAGTTCACCGCCATCTCAGCCGGCGGCGAGCACTCGTGCGGCATCAGAGCCGACAACACCGCCGAATGCTGGGGCCGGAACAGGTACCGCCAAGCGGACGCGCCTGACGGCCAGTTCACCGCCATCTCAGCCGGCTACCGGCACTCGTGCACCATCAGAGCAGACAACACCGCCGAATGCTGGGGCTGGAACTGGTACCACCAAAGAGCAGCGCCCGACGGCCAGTTCACCGCCATCTCTGCCGGCTACCTGCACTCGTGCGCCATCAGAGCCGACAACACCGCCGAATGCTGGGGCTCCGGACCGACAAACGCTCCTGACGGGCAGTTCATCGCCATCTCAGCCGGCGCCTTCCATTCGTGCGCCATCAGAACAGACAAAACCGCCGAATGCTGGCAAAGGACGACAACTCGACCGGCGGGCATATCCTGGGCAGACTGACCCAGGCGGCGGCCTCTCAGACGAGACCGGCCACGAGACGTTCGTCATCCTGGGACGTGCCCGGCGAGGCCACCCGCCTATACAGCGCCTCCCGCGAGATCGCCAGTGACTGGAACCACCCGCCCGGAGCCGCTGGGCCGCCAGCACTGAGAATCGAAGTCAGCGTCGCCGCCTGCCTGATGGCTGGCCGTCTGTTTGCGCCCCAATGCCGGGGCGGCAGCGGCCCGAGCCTATCGCCGTCCGGGACGTCGAGATGTTCGGCCAGCAGCCACAGGTATCGGGAGTGCATGCCGACGACCTGGTCGCATACCACCCGGCATTCCAGCCCGTCGACCACCTCGGCGCCGTCGCGGACGTCGGCGCCGAATCTTTGGAGCCTCTCGGCCCCGGTAGTGTGCCGGAGCGCTTCGATCAGCGCCCGGGTAATCAGGATCGGGCAATTGACCTTGAGAGCCCGAGAGGAGAATCGAACTCCTGACCTATTCATTACGAATGAATTGCTCTACCGACTGAGCTACTCGGGCGCGGGGGTCAGGCTACCAGCCCTATTGGCTGGGGGGAGATAGGAAAAGGGCTTGGAGGAAGGGTTCGCTGGGGTCTTTCACCAGGCAAGCGTGGACGTCACGGATGCGGTGATGTGTTGACCGGCATATGTGGTTGTGTGTTAACGCCATCGCCGGTAGCCTGTGGTCAATCTTCCCCGCCTGGCCTGCTTTGCAGGGCATGGCGGGGCTATTTTTTGCCCGGATTCTTGGGGTTCTATGCCCGACACCAGAGTCGTCGTATTTGTCGACTATCAGAACGTCTACCACTGTGCCCGCGACCTGTTCTTCGCATCCGGCAAGGCAGCGCCATGGCTGGGAAGCGTTGATCCCTTCCGACTCGGTGAACTCCTGTGCCGTCTCGGGCAGGAAAAGGATCCGAGCCGCAGGCTGGCGGGTGTGCGGGTGTATCGAGGCCAGCCCGACATGCGCAGCGGCATAAAGCTCAGCCAGTCATTCGACAGGCAGGTAGCAAATTGGAGGCGGCGACCGGGAGTCACGGTTCATACACGGCCTTTGAGGTATCACCGTGTCTCCAGGCCTGGCAACAAGCCTGAATGGGTAGCTCGAGAGAAGGGCGTCGATGTGATGATGGCCTTGGACATCTCGATCGGGGCACGCAGCAACAACTACGAAGTGGCCGTGGTCGCCTCCGCAGACACCGATCTCCTGCCCGCCCTTGAAGACGCGGCAAGCGTCGGCAAGCGGGTAGAAACAACGACTTGGGGTACGCCGGGATTGTCCCGTGGCCCACTGCGGATTTCTGGCCGCAACACTTGGAACCACTATCTCGACAAGAGCCTTTTCGATCTTGTACGTGACGACACCAACTATCTCTCCAGTCCGTAGATGCCTGGAATTCTGGACGGCCCTGGGAATCCGGCCAACGGGCGCTCCGGCGAACTACCAGCCCTATTGGTGGGGGAGAGATAGGAAAAGGGACTGGAGCAGGAGGGGTTCGTTGGGGTTTCTTATCAGGCTGGCGTGGGCTTCTCGGATGTGGTTGATGGCGGTGGTGGCGTCTGAGCTGTGGCGGTCGTCGCTCATCTGCTGGCGGTAGCAGTCGGCCAGGGTGGCCAGGCCGAAGCGGAGCTCGTCGGCTCGCAGCAGGCGTTGTTCTCGGCGGTGGCGGGCGTCCATCTCTCGGCGAAGGCGGGCCTGGGCACCCACGTCGGCTTCGACGCGGGCCAAGTCGGCTGACTCGTTTTGCTGGCGAGCGGTCAAAGGGGCCTGCGCTTCGTCGATGAGCGCCCGTAGTTCCTCCACCAGCACCGCCACCGTGGCGCCGGTGCCGTCCAAGCGGGCCGGTGCGGCGGCCCAGGCCCGGCGGCGGGCGCTGAGGCCGTCGTCGGTGGCCAGCAGGCGGGCCCGGGTCACATCCCCGGCCGCGGCGGCCACGATGTCATCCAACCACTGGGGATCAACTCCCTCGCGCTCGAGAATGGCGCGCACATCTTCGTCGAACACCGGGTCGAACTCGACGATGACACAGCGGGAGGCCACGGTGGTGTGGTCGGGGGGGATCTCCTCGCTCAACAGCACAATCACCGCGGTGGGAGGCGGCTCTTCAATGGTCTTGAGGAGGCTGGCCACCGCCTCGGGCTCCGCAGTGTGGAACCGGTCGCAGACGATCACTTTGCGGCTGCCCTCCACCGGGCTGCGAGACGCTTCGAAGATGATCTCGTCGGCCTCGACCACCCGCAGCGTGCGACCCTCCGGCTCGTGCCACGACACGTCGGGGTGGCGACCGGCCAGCGCCAAGCGGCGACTACGGGAATCTACCCCGATCAGCGCGGCGGCAAAGGCCAGCGCGGCAGTGCGCTTGCCCGTGCCCCGCGGCCCGCAGAACAGGTAGGCGTGAACCGGCTGAACGGCGGATGCGGCCAAGATCTCGGCCACCCGGGGCTGGCCCACCAACCCCGACCAGATATCGCTGACCGCGACGTCAGACACCGAGCCGCTTCCTCACTGCGGCGTACACCGCCTCGGCTACTTCTTCTACCGGGCGGTCTCCATCGATCACCACCCATTGATCGGGGTTCTGCTCGGCCAGGGTCCGGAACCCGTCGAGCACCCGCTGGTGGAACTCGGCGTCCTCGGCCTCGATTCGGTCGCCCGGGGATGGTTGGCGAGACCGGGCCACTTCCTCCGACACCACCAGCAGCACATTCAGGTCGCTTTGGAGACCCCCGGTGGCCAACAGCGACAAGGCCAGAACATCGTCGACTCCCAAGCGGCGCCCGAAGCCCTGATAGGCCAGGGACGACCCGATGAACCGGTCGGTGACCACGTGAATCCCCGAGTCCAGGGCGGGGCGGATCACCTCGGCCACGTGCTGGGCCCGGTCGGCGGCCATCAGCAGAGCCTCGGCGTGGGGCGACAGCGCCAGATCGGGCGAGTCCAACACCAGCGAGCGGATCCGAGCGCCCGAATCGGTGGCCCCAGGCTCGAAGGTCAGCAATGCCCCCAGCCGCTCAGCCAGCAGCTTGGCCTGCGTACTCTTGCCCACGGCCTCGCCGCCTTCGAAGGCAATCAGGCGGCCGGTCATGACTTGGCTCCTCGCCTGGAAACCAGGGTCAAGAAACCAGCAGCCACCATGATGAGGGCGGCCAGCCACAGCGTGAGGCGGACGCCGGGGATGATCACGTCAAAGCCGAGAATGTTCACATCCTTGTCGAAGAACTTGTCCGACAGCCCGTTCAGGAATAGGGCCAGTGCGGGGCCGAGCAGCAGGGCGAGCATCACCGACGACCGCACCAGCGTGAAGAGCCCAGCAAAGACCCGAGCTCGCAGCTCCTCGGTGGCATTCTCCTGGAGCAGGGTGATCCCCAAGACATACACCGTTCCCGCGCACACCCCAAGACCGCCCACGAGCAGGGCTGACCCAAGCAGCGTCCACATCGACGTAGCGACAAAGAGGCAGATTCCGGCCCCGAATACCGCGGCTACGAAGATCCGCTCTTTGTGCAACTGGCTCTGCCTCGCGGCCAACCCGGCAATTCCCAGAGCCACGCCGATTCCCAGAGCCACCATGAAGGTGAGGAACCCCTCTCCACCATCCACGTCGAGCACATCTTCAGCAAACACCGGACCCAAGGGAATGATCATTCCCCCGCCGATCAACCCCACCGCGAGGGCGACGTTCACCGTTCGAACGGTGGGGTTCACGAAGATGAAGCTCCAGCCTTCCCGCAAGTCTTGAAAGACCTGTTCAGGAGCCCACAGCCGGGTTGGGTCGTCAGGCTGAGCACCGGTTGACTGAGGACCCCGAGGCAGGGCGAGCCGAGAGACAATCGCCGCGGCCACCGCGAAACTCGCGGCGTCGAGGTAGAACGCAATCGACTCTGTGTCAATGCGCAAGAAATCGACCGCGCCGATGTCATCGATGACGTTGGCCAAGTCAGCGAGACCGATGAAGATGCCCGCGGCAATCGGGAACGTGCCATAGGCCGCAACCAGGGAGAGGGAGTTGACTGCGGTCAGCTTCTCCCGGGGCACCAGATTGGGTACCGAGGCCTCTTTGGCCGGGGCCCACAGCAGGGCGAACCCCTCCAGGATCAGCGAGGCCAGCACGAGCTGCCAGACGAAGTCCACAAACGGCAGCCAGAGCAAAGTGGCGGCTCGTCCCAGATCGCACACGACCATCGTCCGCTTGCGGTCCCATCGGTCTACGAGCACTCCAGCGGCCGAGCCGAAGATGAGACCGGGCAGGAAGCGGGCGATCATCACATAGGCCACCGAGGCCTCCGGGGTGCCGCCGCCGACGCGGTTGGCGGTGATGAGGATGGCGAACAAGGCCAGCCAGTCGCCGCCGGAGGAGAAGATCTGGGCAATCCACAGCCTGAGGTACTGGGCGCTGCCGAAAATCCGGTCAACTCGAGCAGAGGCAACCGCAGAGGACTCGTCAAAAGCCATGCCGGGCCGCCTCCACCCGCTCAGGGTAGCTACTGGCTTACGATTCCGACCCAGGCGACGGCTTTTTCTTTGCCGCCCCCGACTTGGCCGCGGGCTTCTTCTTGGCCGCCCCTGACTTGGCCGCGGGCTTCTTCTTGGCCGTGGACTTGCGACGAGCCGCGGGTTTGCCGCCACCGGCGGCCACCTTGTCCCGCCGGATCTGGAGCAACTCCGCGGCCCGCTCCACGGTGAGGGCCTCCACCGAATCGCCCTTGCCCAACGAGGCGTTCACTTCGCCGTCGGTAACATAGGGGCCGTACCGGCCGTCCTTGACCACCATGGGCTTGTCGGTAGCCGGGTCGGAGCCCAGATCCCTCAGCGGGGGCTTGGCCGTCTGACCCCGTCGGCGTCTGGGCTGGGCTAAGAGCTCCAGGCACTGTTCCAGGGTGATGGTGAACAACTGATCCTCGGATTCGAGGCTCCGGTTCTCCTTGCCCTTGCTCAGGTACGGCCCATAGCGCCCGTTTTGCACCACCACCTCGGTGCCGTCGGCGGGATCGGTGCCCACCACCCGGGGAAGCGAAAGCACCTTGAGGGCATCATCGAGGGTGATCGTCTCGGGCTGCATATCGGCCAAAAGAGACGCCCGCTTGGGCTTCTCCCCACCGTTGGCCGGATCCTCGCCCACCTGCACATAGGGCCCGAACCGGCCGGTGCGAACCACCACCGGCAAGCCAGTGTCGGGATCATCCCCCAGAGCACGGTCGCCCGAGGGAGCAGCGATGTAGGAAAGCGCCCGGTCCAGGGTCAGCTCGTCGGGGGGCAGGTCATCGGGAACGCTGGCTCGGTCTTCGCCGCACTCCACATAGGGCCCATAGCGGCCGACCCTGACCACCACCGGCTCACCGTTGTCGTGGGTGCCGAGGGGAATGGAATTCACCGCCCGGGCATCGATGTCGCCCAAGCGGTCGGACACGGCGGTGCGAAGCCCGTATTTGGCCACACCATGGGCCGACTCGTCATCGGGCTCGCCCGCGGCCGGGCCGAAATAGAACCGGCTCAACCAGGGAATGGCCTCCCGGTCGCCGGAGGCAATGCCGTCGAGGTCGTCCTCCATGCGAGCGGTGAAGGCATAGTCCACCAAGTTGGGGAAATGCTGCTCCAGCAGGCTGACCACCGAGAACGCAGTGAACGAGGGCACCAGCGCCGAGCCCTTCTTCCACACGTAGCCCCGGTCGACGATGGTGTTCATGATGGCCGCATAGGTGGACGGCCGGCCCACGCCCAGCTCCTCCAGCCTTCTCACCAGCGACGCCTCGGTATAGCGGGCCGGCGGCTGAGTGGAGTGGCCCGACGGGGATATCTCGTCGATGCCCAGCGGATCGCCAGCGGCCAGCGCGGGCATGCGCCGCTCGGCCTCTTCAGCGTCGGCCTCGTCGTCGGTGCCCTCGGTGTACACCCGGCGGAAGCCCTCGTGGGTGATAACCGTTCCCGCCGCGGAGAAGGCCGCGTCGCGCCCGTCATCGGTGGTGCCGCCGAGGTCCACATGGACGGTCTCGCCCACGGTGTCGGTCATCTGGGAGGCCACGGTGCGCTGCCAGATGAGCTCGTACACCCGAGCCTCCATCTGGGGCACCTCGGCCTTCAGCTCCTCAGGGGAGCGGAACTGATCGCCCGAGGGGCGGATGGCCTCGTGAGCCTCCTGGGCATTCTTGACCTTCTTGGCGTAGTGGCGGGGCTTGTCGGGCAGATAGGAGGCACCGAAGCGCTCGGACACGGTGGCCCGAGCCGCCCGCAAGGCAGTGTCCGACAGGGTGGTGCTGTCGGTGCGCATATAGGTGATGTAGCCCTTCTCGTACAGCGACTGGGCTGCTCGCATGGCCACGGCCGCCGACAGGCGCAGTTTGCGACCAGCCTCCTGCTGGAAGGTGGAGGTCATGAACGGAGCGGCCGGTCGGCGGCGATAGGGCTTCACCTCCACGCCCCGCACCGCGATCTCGGCGTCGGCCAGTGCGCCAGCCAGCGCCCCGGCGGCCGCCTCATCGAGGTGAACGGCATCAGGGCTGCGAAGCTGGCCTGCGGTGGTGAAGTCCCTTCCGGTGGCCACCTTGGCCCCGTCTACCGCGGTGAGCGAGGCGCTGAAGGATGAGGGTTCGCCGGGTTCCAACTCGCCCAGAACCCGGAACACCGCGCTCAGGCTCCAATAGTCGGCCGCAGTGAACGCCATCCGCTCCCGCTCCCGCTCGACCACGATGCGGGTGGCCACGCTCTGCACCCGGCCAGCCGAGAGGCGGGGCAGCACTTTCTTCCACAACACGGGCGACACCTCGTAGCCGTACAGCCGGTCCAAGAGCCGGCGGGCTTCTTGGGCATCCACCAATCGACGGTCCAATTCCCGGGGGGATTCGATGGCCGCCTGAATGGCCGACGGGGTGATCTCGTGGAACACCATTCGCTTGACGTCGACGCCGGACTTGGGAGACAGAACCTCGAGCAGGTGCCAGGCGATGGCCTCGCCCTCGCGGTCTTCATCGGTGGCCAGATACAGCTCGTCGGCCTCTTTGAGCAGTTGCTTCAGCTTGCGTATCTGAGTCTTCTTGTCAGAGGGCACCACGTACAGCGGCTTGAAGTCGTTGTCGACGTCGATTCCCAGTCGCGACCACGACTCGCCCCGGTAAGCCGCGGGCACCTCGCTGGCACTGCTGGGCAGATCGCGGATGTGTCCGATGGAGGACTCCACCACGTAGCCGCTCCCCAAATAGCCCGCGATGGTCTTGGCTTTGGCCGGGGACTCGACGATGACGAGGGCGTTGGGCACGGGGAAAAGCTAAGGGTTGAGGTAGAGGGGATGTCAAGCAGAACCTAAACGCGCTGAGCGCCAGATTCAGGGATTAGGCCTTGTCGGCGTACTTGGGCCGGGGTTCTGTACGGGACAGAATCCCCAAGCCAACGACCGCGGCAATCAGCGATCCTACGAGGATGCCGATCTTGGACTCGTCGGCGACAGCCGGGTCGTCGAAGGC
The DNA here is from genome assembly GCF_965204015.1 of Candidatus Poriferisocius sp. Lineage (GTDB taxonomy): Bacteria > Actinomycetota > Acidimicrobiia > Acidimicrobiales > Bin134 > Poriferisocius. The sequence continues at coordinate 2,225,325 of NZ_OZ241965.1, forward strand.
CAAACGGGAGATGAACAGCGACACGGTGAAGCCGATGCCGGCCACCATGGACAGCCCCACCATGTGAATGCCGGCCAGCGACTTGGGGATGGTGACCCACCCCAGGCGGTGGGCGATCCATGCGAACAACGAGATGCCCGCGGTCTTGCCAACCACCAGTCCGATCACCACCCCCTGTGTCACCGGCGAGGTAACCGCATCGGAGAGCACATCTCCAGATAGCTCAACCCCCGCGGCAGACAGAGCGAAGAGGGGAATGATGATGTAGCCAGCGATGGGGTGAAGCAGTTCTTCAATCCGCAGACTCACGGGCTGCGACTCTCGAAGGTGGAATCCGACTCGGCGCACATCGTCGGTGTGTATGTGATCCTGCATCTGGAGCCACCGAGCCCAGCTACGGGCCTCGTCTTCTGATTGGAGGGGCTTGGCCGGCGTGATCAGGCCGAGGACCACTCCGGCGATGGTGGCGTGGACGCCCGATTCATATACGGCCAGCCAGAAGGCCACTCCGATGACGAGGTAAACCGGCAGGTACCAGACATGGAGTCGTCGAAGAACGAGAATGCCCGCCAGCAGTATGGCGGCGGTGAGCAGCCAATTGCTCGAGAGATCGCTGGTGTAGAAGATGGCGATGACCAGGATCGCCCCGATGTCGTCGACGATGGCCAGGGTCAGCAGGAACACCTTCATCTGACGGGAAATGCGATTGCCGAGCAGCGACAAGACACCGATGGCAAAGGCGATGTCGGTGGCCATGGGTATACCCCAGCCGTCCTGACCCGGACCGCCGGAGTTGAAGGCGAAGTAGACGAGGGCGGGCACCACCATGCCGCCGAGAGCGGCTACTGCGGGCAGCGCGGCGAAGCGGGGGTCTCGAAGCTGGCCGTTCACCATCTCTCGCTTGATCTCCAAGCCGACCACGAAGAAGAACACGGCCATGAAACCGTCTTGAACGATGTGCTCAAGATCGTGCTCGAAGTGATAGTCGCCCACCGAGAAAGACACGTGGGTGTGCCAGAAGTCGAAGTAGGAGTCCTGCCAGGGGGAGTTGACCCACACGAGGGCGGCCACGGTGGCGATCAACATGAGAACGCCGCCGGCAGCTTCAATGGCCGCGAAGTGGTGGATGGGGCGACCGATGTAACGAGCCAACCGACTGGGGCCGCCCAGGAAGGTCAGATCGCTGAGGGGGTTCTTGTCAGCCACCGGGGTCGAACGTAGCGCCTTTGGGCTTGGCGTACTCAGTCACAGCCAAGCCAGGTCTATGAGTTATTGGTTGGCAGGCGCATGATCAGACACACCTCTGTTCCGTCGGGGCTGCTGTGGATCTCGGCCTTGTCGGTCAGAACCCGCATGAGATACAGCCCGAGGCCCCGCTCGTATTCCAGGCGGGTGGGATCGTCGGGCTCGGGGAGGACCTCAACCTGATCGGGGTAGAAGCCAGAGCCGCGATCGGTGATGTGCACTTCGATGCGATCGGCGGCCAACGTGCAGCGAATCTGGATGGAATCGTCCAGACAGGCTCGAGCGTGGGCCTCCATGGCGTTGGTGGCGGCCTCGGAGACGGCCACCTTCAGATCTTCCAACCGCTCTCGGCTCAGAGCAGAGTCCATGTCGGCAGCCTCGACCACCAATGAGCGGACTAACGACAGGTACTCCGGACGAGCGGGCACCTCGAAGTCGATGCTGGTGGGATCGGTGGTCACAAGCCCGACTGATCGGTGGCGGCGGCTACTGAGTCGAACACGTCGAGGACGCGGTCGAGCCTGGTCAGCTCGATGAGCTCGGCGAGGCGCGACCCCACCGAAACCAACCGGATATCTCCTCCCGCGCTCCGGACGCGCTTGGCCGCACCCATCAGCACGCCCAGTCCGGTGGAATCGATGAAATCCACGCTGGAAAGGTCGATCACCACGTTCTGGGCGCCGGTGCTGATCACCCCCAGCAGCCGCTGTCGGAAGCGGGGGGCGGTGGCCATGTCGATCTCGCCGGTAACGGTCAAAACCTGCCACTCACCGCGTGAGGCAACCGCTACACCGAATTCCACGAAATATCAGACTAGCGGCCACCCCAATTCGTTTCCGGTGACGCGGCTATTCCACCCGCACGGTCAATTCCTCCCGGATGCTCACCGAGGGAAACAGGCGGCCCACGATGGGAACCTCGAGTTTGGGGTGGTAGCTCACCGCTATCCGAAGACGGCTGCCGGCGCTCCGGCTGCCCGCTATGTCCACATGCAGCCTGGCGGGGTCCAGCTCGGTCGCGGCGGTGGCCGCGGCGGTAGCCGTCTCGACGGTGGGATCGACCGCTGCGGCCCGCGCCGCCTCTCGGGTGGCGTGAACCACCAACACATGGTCGCGCACCAAAAGGCCCACCTGAACCAGCGCCAGCACCACGGCCAGGAGCAGCGGAAGCACCAAGGCGGTCTCGACGGCGGCTTGGCCTCGGTCACGGCCCTGAACGCCGGCACTCGTGGGCAACTCCGCGGCCCCGGTCAGCTCACCAGGCCGGTGATGTGGCGAAAGACAGCGTCGAGCAAGTTGGAGATGCGATTGGTCTTGGTGACCCAAGACACCAGCAGCATGGCCACCGCGGCCGCGCCCAACAAGACGAGGGCGTACTCCGCGGTGGCCTGGCCTCGCTCGCCGCGGCAGCGGATCAGCCAAGCGTTCAAGCTCATCAGCAGTCGAAGCAGGATCATGGGGGACTCCAGTGCGGTAAGGATTCCGAGGGGGAAGAAGAAGGCCCGGTCATCGGCGCATCGCGACCAGAGTCTCGGCAATGACCGGGGCCAACGTGAGGAGGATGAAAGCGGGCAGGATGCAGCCCACCAGCGGGAGCAGGAGCCGCAGGGGCAAGCGGCGGGCGTGCTCTTCGGCTTGGCGGCGGCGCAGCAGTCGGCTGTCGGCGGCCACCTGCTCCAACGCAGGTCCCAATTCGGTGCCGTAGCGGTCGCCGTCGATCAGCACCCGCACCAGTGGCCGCACCGGTTCGCCGATGCTGTCGGGCAGCGGTTCCAGTGCATCGGCGAGCCGCAGGCCAGCCTGGGCCTGTTGCGCCGCGTCGGCCAATCCCCGCCCCACCGGGCCGGGAAGTCTGTCTCCCACCGCGGCCACGGCCAAGTGGATGTTGAGGCCCGATGAGACAGCCAGGCGGAGCAGATCCACAGCTTCGGGCAGCTCCTCGATGATCGCGGTCTGTTGCCGGCGGCGCTGCCGGGCCTGCCGTCGGTGGGGGGCCACCCATACCAGCAGTCCCGTGCCGATTCCCAGCACGGGATGCACCGCCAATGCGATCACCCCAGCCAGAGCGAAGCCGACCGCAGGCGCGGTCTTCGGCGAGCGGAACCGGGGCGGAGCCGGGGCGGGGGACCGAACTTGGCGGGGCCGTGTCTGCCATCCCCACAGCACCACCACTGCCGTCCACAGCAGACCCAAGGCGATGGGAAGACCCATTTCAATCGCGGGGATTGACGATTCGATGCATCCACAGTGCACCGATGGCATCGAGGCCCAACCCTGCGACCAGAACCGCCAAGCCGAGGCGGGTGGTGAACAAGAAACCCATGGCCTGATCACCAACACCAGCGGAAACAAGCATGAACCCCACGGGCAGGGCCGCGATCATCATGGCCGAGATCCGTGCTTGTGATGTCAGGGAGCGCACCTCAAGGTTGAGAGCCGCCCGATCCCGTAGCGTGGCGGCCACACCGTCGATGGCCTGAGCCCGAGCCCCGCCCGCGGTAGCGGCGAACGCCATGGCGGCCGCAGCCAGACCGGCGCCGCTGTTGGGGCGGCGACCGGCCCACCGGTCGAACACATCGGCGCTGCGGAGTCCGCGCTGAAGCTCTTCAGCCAAGGGCGCGACCTCGCCGTGCAGAGGAGATGGCGTGTTGGCCGCGGCCTCTACGGTGGCCGGGCCGAGTTGAAGGCCGGTGCGCAGGCCGCGGGCGATGGCCTCCAAGAAGCCGGGCAGTTGCCCGTCGAGTATCCGATCGCGGCGGTGGCGGTTGGCTCTCAACGCGATGAGGGACCCGGCCGCAAAGCCAGCCGCGCCCACGGGCACCCCCACGACACCGGCCTGAACTGCGCCAAACCCGGCTCCGAATGCCGTCACCACTCCCAATCCCTGCCAAACCTGAGCCGAAGTCAGGCTCAGGTCGGCCTGGGCGGCCATGTTTTGAACACGACCGGCGATTTCTGCCAAAGCGGCTTTGGCCCCGATCATCGTTCCAACCATCGGGTATCGGGTTCTGGGGCGTCGGGTATTCGGGGCACCACCGCAGGCAGGCTGTGCAACCGGTGCTCGTCGGCAACCTGACGCAGCCGGGGACGGCTGCCGTCGCCGTCCTCAGAGCGGTCGATCACCGCCACCGAGGTAATGCGCCGTCGGCCGTCGGGCCGGCGGGAAACATGGACCACCATGTCCACCGCGGCGATTATCTGCTCGCGCACTGCGGCCAGAGGCACCGCGCCTCCGTCCAAGAGCACCATGGTCTCCAAGCGGCTCATCGCGTCGGCCGGGCTGTTGGCATGACAGGTGGACAGCGAGCCCTCATGGCCGGTGTTCATGGCCTGGAGCATGTCCAGGGTCTCCGCCCCTCGAACCTCGCCGACGATGATGCGGTCGGGCCGCATCCGCAGGGCGTTGCGCACCAGTTGGCGGATCGTGACCGAGGCGACCCCGTCGCTGTCGGCCGGCCGGGCCTCAAGACGCACCACGTGGTCGCTGGCCAAGGCCAGCTCGGCGGCGTCTTCCACCGTCACCACCCGCTCGCCGGGGGCAATGGAGGCAGCCAACGCGTTCAACAGCGTGGTCTTGCCGGCCCCGGCGCCGCCCGACACCACCAGATTGCAGCGAGCGGACACCGCCCAGCGCAAGGCCGCCACCACCCCTGAGGGGGCGAAGTCCTCCAGAGGAACCGGGCGGACGGAGAATCGGCGGATGGTCACATAGGGGCCGTCAACCGCCACCGGCGGCACCACGGCGTTGAGGCGGGAGCCGTCGGCGAGGCGGGCATCCACCATCGGGGAACTGCGGTCGATACGGCGTCCCAACGGTGCCACCGCCTGCTCGATGAGCAGTTCAATGGTCTCGGTGTCGAGGATCGTAGACGTGGCCTCCAAGCGGCCGAGGCGCTCGACCCACACCGGTCCTGGACCGTTCACCATGATTTCCGACACCGACGGGTCGCGCAGAAACGGCTCGATGGCCTCCCGCCCTCCCCCACTGCGACTCCAGGCCACCGCTCAACCCCCTCAGATTTCCTCGGTCAGCCGACCGAGGGCTTTGATCGCGCCTTTGGGCACCCGCGTCCTCAGCATTCCGGCGTCTACCGCTCGGGCGATGTCGGGATCGACGGCCACCGTCGTGAGCACCGGCGCGCCGATGGCCCGCTCGCAGTCGGATCGAGTCAGAGCCCGACCGGCTTCAGCAACCAGCACCACACCACTGGGCCGCACCGGGAGCGAGACCGTTCGGCGCAAGGCCAGATAGCACGCCCGGGTGACCAGTATCGACCGGTCGGCTTCGGCGGCCAGCCGCCAGCGCAGCTCGTCATCGCCCGGACCGCCGCCCGACGGCTCGGCCGGCGGGTGCAGCACACCCGCATCGACCACAACGATGGCGTCGGTGGTCAGCCAGTCCACGAGCTCGTCGGCTCGTCGAGTGCCCATCGGGCCCTGTCCCCGAGGAAGCAGCGACAGGCTGGGAGTCAGCTCTTCGAGCACCCGTTCGAGCGAGCAAGGGGCGAGATCGCTGCGGAGCCACTCGGCCAACCCCGACGACGCCTCAGCGCAGCCGAACACTGCGGGCAGGTCGCCGCAGAGATCAATCAGCAGAACAGGCCGGTGGCGTTCCTGGGCAGCATGTAGGCTTGCGAGAGCCGCGATCACAGTTGTGCCAGAACCCCCCTTGGTTGACCAATAGGTCACCAACATGGAAACCTCCGCGACTTGATCGCTTCGGCGGACAGAGGGGAACTCAGAACAATCTATGTTGAAAATGTCCGATAATCAACAGAGATTTTCTGGAGGGCACGACATAGGTCGTATGCTCCGGCCGTTTGCCGGGCTCGTTGTGCCAGTCAGCGCAGTCATCGCCGCCCTGGCGGTGGGCGCCATCCTCCTGGGGGTGTTCGGGGCCAACCCGCTCACCGGCTACCGGGAGCTGTTCACCGGGGCGTTCGGCGGCCCTGATGAACTGGCCGCCACCGCCTTGAAGTCCATACCCCTGATGCTGGTGGGCGTCGGCATCTGCATCGCCTTCCGCACCGGCGTCATCAACATCGGTGGCGAGGGCCAGATCATCATGGGGGCAATTTTGGCCACGCTGGTGGCCCTGGCCCTGCCCGATGTCCCCCGTCCCATTTTGGTTCCGCTGGTCATGATCGCCGGAGGCGTCGGCGGAGGGATATGGGGGGCCATCCCCGGCGCGCTCAAGGCCTACAGCGGGGTCAATGAGATCCTCAGCACGATCATGATGAACATCATCGCCGGGTTCTTCATGAGCTTCTTGCTGGAGGACTGGCTCATCGAACCCGGCGCCATCAGGATCCAGCAGACCAAGCGTTTGAGCCACAACGCCGACCTGCCCATCTTGCCAGGTGGTACCCGCCTCCACTTGGGCATCGTGGTTGCCCTGATAGTGGCCATCCTGGGGTACCTGCTCCTGCATCGCAGCAGCCTGGGCATGCGCTTGCGGGCGGTGGGACACAATCCCCATGCCTCCCGCTCAGCAGGAATGAAGGTCGAGCTCAGCATCACCCAGGCTCTGGCCTTCAGCGGCGCCTGTGCCGGCATCGCCGGTGCGGTGCTCGTGTTCGGGAGCGAGTCGCACCGCCTGATCGGCGAAGGGGGGCCGTTGGCCTTCACCCAGAGCGCCGGATTCAACGGCATCGTGACCGCACTGTTCGGGGGGCTGCACCCGCTGTTCACCGTGCTGTCGTCATACCTGTTCGGCGGCATGCTGGCCGGGGGCATCTCTCTGCAACGGGCGGTGCAGGTGCCCCAAGCCCTCGTGATCGCGCTCAACGGTGTGGTGGTGGTGTTCGTGGTGGGCAGCCTCAAACTGCGATCCCGGGTGCAGCGCTGGGCTGAGGGCGATATCCAGATGGAGGATCGGGCATGAACGACTTCTTCACCGTCGCCATCATCACCGCCACCTTGGCGTCGGGCATCCGGCTGGCTGTTCCCTTCCTGTTGGCCGCACTCGGCGAAGCCGTGGGCCAACGGGCCGGGGTGCTCAACCTGGGGGTGGAAGGCGTCATGCTCATCGGCGCATTCGCCGCTTATTACACCGCTTTGGAGTCGGGCAGCGCCGCCTTCGGCCTTTTGATGGGCCTGGTGGTAGGGGCGGTCATGGGGCTCATCTATGCCTTCATCACCGTGGTGATGCACGCCGAACAGGGCATCAGCGGAATCGGGATCTATCTGTTCGGCCTGGGCTTCACCGACCTGCTGTTCCAAAAGCAGGTGGGCACCCCAAGGCCCATCAGCGGATTGCAGGCCAAGCCCTTCGACTGGCTGGCCGACGATACCGGACGGGCGGGCGAACTGCTGTTCAGCCACACCATCTTGACCTACGTCGCTTTCTTGCTGGTGCCCGTGATCTATTTCCTCATCACCCGAACCACCTTCGGCCTCAATGTGCGAGCCGTCGGGGAGAATCCCCAAGCGGCCGACACCCTGGGCGTGAGCGTGAACGGCATCCGCACCGCGGCCATAATCATCGGCAACACCATGGCCGGGCTGGCCGGAGCGGCCCTGGCGCTGGAGATCGGGATCTTCCAGCAGAACCTCACCGCCGGCCGGGGATTCATCGCCATTGCCCTGGTGTACTTCGGGGCGTGGAGGCCGGTAGGGGTCATGACCGGCTCCCTGCTGTTCGGCATCGTGTCGTCCACGGTGCTGCAACTCCAGGTGCAAGACGTCATCTCCGGATCAGTGGCATCCATCGCCAACATGGCTCCCGCGGTGTTGACGGTGATCGTGCTGGTGGTGGTGAGCCGGCGCATCGGCCAACCAGCCGCCCTGACGAGGCCGTTCACCCGGGACGGTTGATTAGCTGACATCGCGGGGCGCGTACGGTTGGGCCGTGCGGGCGCGTCACTGGGCGGTCTTTTGGGTGTGTATGGGGGCGGTGTTCCTCGTCACCCTGGACGCCACTCTGCAACCGCTGGCCCTGGTGAGCATCGGGGAGAGCTTCAGTGCCAGCCGCCCCTCGACCGCCTGGGTGCTGAGCGCCTTCTCCATCTCGCTGGCCACGTTTGTTGTAGCCGCCGGGCGCCTCGCCGACCGGACCGGTCGTCGACAGAGTTTCCTTGTCGGCTTGGCTCTGTATGTTCTCGGCTCGGTGGGGGGTTGGCTGGCGCCCGAATTGTGGGTGCTGGTGTTGTGCCGGGCGCTGCAAGGGGCAGGGGCGGCATTCGTGATGCCGGCATCACTCGGTTTGATCTTGGCAGTGTGGCCCGAAAACGACCAGACCCGGGCCATAACCGCATGGACCGCGGTAGGCGGCGTTGCTGGCGCCCTGGCACCTACCTTGGGCGGTTTGCTCATCGACGTCTGGGGCTGGCGAGCGGCCTACGGGCTGAGCGTGGTCATCGGTGTGCCGTCGTTTATCGCCGCCCGTGCCCTGCTTACCGAAACCGAACGCAAGGTTGTTTCCCGGCTGCCCGACTTTGTCGGGGCGCTTATGGTGGCGGCCAGTCTTGGGCTGTTGACCCTCAGCCTGGTGCAAGGCCGGACGTGGGGCTGGACCGACAGCCGCATCATCGTTGCCTTCGCCCTGGCCATTGTGTTGGTGCCACTTATCCGCCAGCGCATCTTGAGCCATCCCGCTCCGATCGTTGAGCCGCGGTTACTCAAGCTGCGGACCTACCGGCGAGCTCTATTCATCGCCATCGCCATTCCCAGCTTCCTATTCCCCTACTTCGTGATGATGGTGCAGTACCTCGAGCAAGTATGGGACTACCGCCCGCTCAGGGCGGGGCTGGCCCTGCTGCCCTTCCCCGCGGCGGCCACCCTGGCCAGCGTTTTGGCCGGACGGCTGAGCCGCCGTTTCGACGAGCGCACCATTGCGGTAGCCGCCATGGCCACCACCACGGTGGCGGTGGTGTGGCTGCGGGTTGTGCCAGGCCCCGAGCCGGCCTACTGGACGGCGTTCTTCGTGCCCATCTTGTTGGGCGGCATCGGCGGCTGGGGAATGGGCTTGCCCATGATCAACGCCATCGGCGCCCGAGACCTCGACAACGAGACTTACAGCCTGGGAATGGGAGTGCTCTCGACCGCCCGCCAAGTAGGAGCGCTGACCGGCCTGGCTGTCGCCTTCGGCCTCCTGGGCAACGTGTCCGAAGCCGAGCTCTTCAACCGCTTCCAACAGATCTGGACCGTGCTGGTAGTGCTGTCGGTGTTAGGCGTATTCGTCGCCCTATCCCTCCCCCGCCGCCCCACTCCCCATCGGTCTTAGTTAGGAGTCAGCCCCAGAGGATCTAGCGCCTGGCCTTTTTGTGGCTATCAGCGATCGCCTTACCGATGATCTTGTCGGTCTTGCGCGAGCCAGCGAGGGCTCCCCCGCTTGCGCCGCCGACGCCGCCAGCCCTAGGCGGGAAGGCGGCTTTGGTGGCTTCTCGGATCTGTGTGGTATCAGGCCGGTATCCTTCCGGAGGCATATGGCGCAGCAGTCGCAGGAAGTTCACCAGTCCCTTGAGCGGATTGCGGGCCATGTTGACGATCCTACCGAGCCGGAGGATTTAGCGCCTGGCCTTCTTGTGGCTATCGGCGATCGCCTTGCCAACGATCTTGTCCCTTTCAGGCCCGCTGCCGACGGCCCCCCTAGCGTTTGGAGGGTGGACAGCGCGTGCAGCGTTTCGAATCTCCTTTGCACCTGCGTTATACCTACCCGTTGTATCCGAAGGCATATGGCGCAGCAGTCGTAGGAAGTTCATTAGTCCCTTGAGCGGATTGCGGGCCATCTCGGAGTTCCTTTTGTGTCGGGGTCTAGGCGTATGCCCAACGTTACCGGCCAAATGGAGCCAACGGGCCTGCGTTCCCGGTTGCCGGCCTGCGGAATCGGCGAATCTGAAAGACTGGGCGAATCTGAAAGACTGGGCGTGACTGAGAGGAGACGGTCATGGATTATCCTGCCACATTCGAGTTCAACGCACCGGAGAGGGTGGCCCGCTGGAGGGTCATCGGCAACTTGATCCTGTCGATTCCCCACATCATCGTGATCTATCTCTTGGGGATTGTGGGCACGGTGATCGACGTCCTTTCCTGGATTGTCATCGTGTTGACCGGAAAGCTGCCCGCCGGCCTGGCCGGGGTTAGCTGCATGCTGATCCGCTATCAGACTCGAGTCGGGGTGTTCATTGTCTTCATGCGGTCGTCCTACCCGCCGTTTGACTTTGACACCTCCAGCCAAGACAACGGCAAGGACCCAGAAGTCACGGTGAACTTCGAGCCGGAGTTGGAGGGTCGCAGCCGCCTGAGCGTCTTCTTCCGATTCATCCTCCTGATCCCGGTCGTCATCGTGGGAATGCTCTGGGGGATTCTGGCGGAGCTGGCTGCAATTGTTGCTTTCTTCGCCGTGCTCATCCTCGGCCGCTGGCCCAAAGGGCTGCTCAATTTCATAGTTGGGGTCAACCGCTTCAGCGTCCGCACAAGCGCCTATTGGTCCCTCCTTACCGACAAATACCCTCCTCTGGGCCTGAGCTAGCTGGGGGAAAATGCCAGGGGGATGCGTTTGACGCCGACTCCTACATTGGTGGTGGGGCCGGCGGCCAACCACTCCACTTCGCCGGTCAGGTGGAAATCGTTGAACCGGGCTAGGAGTTGTTCGATCATCACCGACACCTCTCGCTTGGCCAAGTTCGCCCCCAAGCAATAGTGCGGCCCACCGCCGCCGAAGGAAACGTGCGGGTTGGGGTCGCGCTGCAAGTCGAACCGGAACGGGTCGTCGAACGCCGTCTCGTCTCGGTTGGCCGACGGGTACCAGAGCGTGACCCGGTCGCCTTCCTTGATTGACTGGCCGGCCACCTTCACATCCCGGGTGGCAGTACGGCCAAACAGCAGAACAGGACTGGACCAGCGGATGATCTCCTCCACCGCGGTGCCCATGACCTCATCGCTCCGCTCGGCCAGTAACTCCATCTGGTCGGGATGGTCCATCAGCCCCAACAAACCCATTGACAGGGCATTACGGGTGGTCTCCGATCCGGCCAGCCCCAGGATCACGAAGAACATGTCCAGCTCCATCTCGGTGAGGCTGGTCGAGTCCCCGTCGGGACCGTCGATCTCGGCATGGGCCAGAATCGTCCACACGTCGTCGGCTGGTTTGGCTCGCTTGGCTTTCCCCAGATCACGGGCGTAGCACCACAGATCGAACTGGGCTTTGTCGTTGTCCTCGGGGCCCAGGCCCGATGCCGGATCCCACGCTTTGATCATGACATCGGTCCGCTCGAACACCCACGGCCGGTCGTCTTCGGGAATGCCCATGATGTCGGCGATGATGTGCATGGGGAGCTGGTAGGCCACTTCGCTGACGAACTCGCACTCGCCCCGTCCGGCGATCTCGTCCAGTATCTGGATGGTTCGGTTCCGGATGTGCTCGTCGAGCTGGGCGATCATCCGAGGGGTGAACCCGGCGCTGATCAACCGCCGCATCCGGGAATGCTGGGGCGGGTCCATCGACACGATCATGTGGTTGCGGTGCTCCACTTGCGTCTTGTAAACGCCTGACCCGTCTATCGCCGAGAAGGTCTCCCAATCCCGGTTGGCCGCCTGCACGCTGGCGTGGTCGCACAGCACCCAAAACTCCACCGGCTCCTCCGTGCGGGCAAACTCCGCCGGTGGATGCTTGAACACCGGTGAGGAAGCCCGCAGCCCGGTGAACAGATCGTGGGGAAAACCCTGCTTATACAGATCATTCCGGCACAGGTCGATTTCGGCCACAGCAACCATCGCCTCACCATAGGACACTCTTGTTCGTGCGGGTGCGGAGTCGGCGATTCCCACAATGACCGCTCCCCCTGCGTTCGAGTTTCTCAAGAAACATGAACTTTGGCTCGGACCGTCTTGGGGGTTGGGGTCGGTAGGGTTGGGGGGTGACTTTGTTGCGTGAGAGGGGGGCGCCAACTTTGGAGGATGCCCATAGGGCGGCTGATTGCCTGTCGCGGCTTTTTGATCCTGGTGAGATCTTGCTGTTTGGCTCAGTGGCTAAGGGCGACCCCTCGCTGGGGTCGGACATAGATTTGGTGCTGGTCTTCGACGACTTGGGCGACTATTCCGAGTGCCGGGCCATCGTTCAGCAGGCCCAAGAGGCGGTCGAACAGGCCACCGGATTGGCGTCCGACATCCGAGTCACCGATCGGCCCGAATGGGAAATACGCAGCAAGCGCTGCCGTTCGACCTTTGAGGCCCATATCGCCGCACACGCTGTAACCCTCAGCTCGCGGCCTCCGAAAACTGCCATCAATTGGCACAAGGAGATCGGTATGGCCCCGTCGGACGAGCAGCAGGCTGCCGACAGCCTCGAGAACACCACAAACGCCCTCAACGATCTCTTGCCGGCTCTGCGGCCCTATCAACATGAGAGCGATGCCCTTTTGGCTGGCGACATCAAGTACGCCGACAGCATGGAACGCAGCCGGCTGCTCAATCTTTGCGGCCAAGCTCAGCTCGTGATGGAAACCGCCCTCAAGGCCCTCATTCACGCCCTGAAAGGCCCCCACCCCGAGCACACCCACAGCATCGGCGGACTTCTGCGAGTCGCCGCTGGGCAACTCGAACACCCCACCGCATCCCGACTCGCCGCCACCCTCGGGCCCATCACCCCTGGTGAGGCGTCGGTGTGGCGCGAGACCGGTACCTATCCGGCCGATCGGCGGGTTCAAGGCGACCCCGAAGAAGCCACCCCTGAATTCGCCGCCCACATGGCCATCGCAGCCGCGGGCATGGCCCGAGTCTGCATCAATCTCATCACCGACGAACTGGGCGCCCCACCGCCAGCCGCCGAATTGGCACTCATCCAATGCCAGCGCATCCAAGAGGAAATCGAGGGCATCTGACCTCTTAGTACGCCTCTTGGTGGGGCGGGTACGGTGTCGGCGTATCCAAAGTCGTGCCCGAGGGAGTTCCGTTGAGGATGCAGGAGAAGCAGAGCGTGCGGTATGAGCTGGTGTCGGCGGACTCTCATGTGAATGAGCCGCCTGATTTGTGGGTTGATCGAGTGCCTGCCCGCTTCAGAGACCGGGCGCCCCGCATGGAGAGCTTCGAACAGGGCGATGCCTGGGTAATCGAAGGGGCGCATGACCCCATCAACTTCGGCGGCAACTGCTCGGCGGGCCTTCCCGCCGACCAGCGCTCGGGCTGGGTCCGCTGGGAGGACGTGCGAGCCAGCGGCTATGTACCGGCGGCCCGGATCGCCGAACAAGACCAAGACGGAGTGGACCTCGAGATCCTGTATCCCACCCCTCGAATCGGCAATCAACTGGTATGGCACCGCGACGACGCCGACTTTCATATTGCCTGTATACAGGCCTACAACGACTGGCTGGCCGAGTTCTGCGCCCACGACCCCAGTCGTTTGTGGGGGGTAGCGATTCTGCCCAACGTCGGAGCGGATACCGCGGTGGACGAGTTGCATCGAGTGGCCGCCATGCCCGGAATCAGGGGAGTGATGCTCGGCCGGTGGCCCAGCGGCGATGAGGTGCTGTCGGCTGATGACGACCCGGTGTTCGCCGCCGCGGCCGAAGCCGGTCTGCCCCTTTCCATCCATGTGGGCTTCGCCACCCATGCCCAAGGCGATGTGGCCAAGATGAAGCTCACCGGCTCCATGCGCTTCTTCGACATGCCGGTTCGAATCACCCAGCTCATTGAGGGCGGCGTGTTCGACCGCTTCGGCGACCTCCAGTTTTTGGCGGTGGAAACCGACAGCTCGTGGTTCCCCTACCTCAGAGAGCAGATGGATGACCGGTTCCGCCGGGCCAACCCCGCCACTCGGGCACCCATACATCGGTCGCCCGGCGAATATTTCGACACCAACATCGCCTCCACGTTCATCACCGACCATTACGGCATTGTCAATCGCCACCACATCGGCGTCACCCAGATGATGTGGTCGAGCGACTTTCCCCACGGCGGGTCGGACTGGCCGGAATCTCTCCAGACCATAAACAGCCACTTCGAGGGAGTGCCCGACGACGAACGGCACTCCATTCTGGCCGGCAACGCCCTGCGCATCTACGGACAGAAAGTGAGCCCATGAGAGTCGGCGACATCACCGCCCCCGAGCACGCGGCCAACGGCAAGCCGCTCGACGGCATCCGGGTGCTGGCCATCGAGCAGATGCAGTCGCTGCCCTATGCCACCCAGCTCTTGGCCCGCATGGGCGCAGAGGTGGTCAAGATCGAGCACCCGGTGCGAGGCGACCTCGGCCGGGGCTCGACACCCAGCATTGTCGATCCCGACGGCCGGCCTGTGGGCAACACCTACCTGCGGAACAACCTCAACAAGCGCTCGGTGGGGATGGATCTGAAGAACTCCAAAGCCATCGACCTCATCCGCCAGATGATCACCAACTTCGATGTGCTGGCCGAGAACCTCAAGCCCGGAACCCTGGACAGGAGCGGCTTGGGCTATGACGATCTGGCCCAACTGCATCCTGGTCTCATCTACCTATCGGTTTCGGGGTTCGGAAACCTGAACGACTCTCCCTACGGCCATTGGCCGGCCTATGCCCCCATCGCCGAGGCCATGGGCGGTCTCTACTCCATCAATCGAGCCGAGGGAGAGAACGTGAAGGTGTCCCCGGTGGGGGCGCTAGGCGACACCGGCTCAGGTCTCTACGCCGTGATAGGGGTGCTCATGGCTCTGCGCCAACGGGAGCGCCACGGCCACGGCCAGCACGTGGACATCGCTATGTTCGACGCCATGGTGGCCTTCGGCGACATGGTGCCCAACTACTGGTCGCTGGGGGCCGACCCCCGCATTCCCACCGCCATCATCAACGACGGCTTCCCCATCAACTCCGGCGAGTTGGTGATGCAGGTCGGCCGGGAACACCAGTTCGAGCGCCTCTGCCATCTCATCGGCCGCCCCGAATGGCTCGAAGACGAGCGGTTCTCCACCCGCGACGGATGGCGGGAGAATCTGGATGAGATTCGGGCTGCGGTCCGCGCCTGGGCCGGTGACCGAACCACCGTCGAGGCGGCCAACGACTTGGCCGCGGCCGGACTGGCCGCGGCCCCGGTGTTCGAGGCCCCCGACGTGATCGACGATCCCCACGTGGCTACCCGCCACATGATGGTGGAGATCCCCCGCCACGATGCCGAAACCCCGGTGCTCACCCCCGGCAACCCAGTGAAGATGTCGGCGGTCAGCGAGGGCCCCGACACCCGCCCGCCGTGGCTGGGCGAGCACACCAACGAGGTTCTGGCCGCCGAGCTCGGATTGAGCGACGAGGCCCTCGCTGAACTGCGAGCCGACGGCGTCATCGGTTGATGGCCTCGCCCCCGCTTCGCTTTGAGCAGCGCACTGCCATAGTCACCGGGGCGGGCCAGGGCCTGGGCCGGGCCTACGCCCTACTGCTGGCCGAGCGGGGCGCCCAGGTGGTGGTGAACGACATCAACGAGGCCACCGTCGACAGAGTGGCCGAGGAGATCATCAACGCAGGCGGCATCGCCATCGCCGACCACCACAGCGTTACCACCCCTGAGGGGGGCATCGCACTGGCTGAGCAGGCCCAAGACGCCTTCGGCGCGGTGCATATCGTGATCAACAACGCCGGGGTGAATCGGCCTGCCGAATTCGTCGACCTGACGCCTGAGTTGTTCGATGAGATGATCGCCATTCATCTGCTCGGACCATGCCACGTTTTGTGGCCGCTGTGGCCCACCATGATCGAGCAGGGCTACGGCCGGGTGGTGAACGTGGCCTCCGGTGCGGTGTGGGGCCTGCGGGGCCAATCGGCCTACGCCGCCTGCAAGGCCGGGATCATGGGCCTCACCCGAACGCTGGCCCGAGAGGGCCGCTACCACGGCGTACAGGTCAACTGCGTACTCCCCTGGGCCGTCACCGACCAGAGCCCCGACCGCTCCGGCGAGGAGTTCGGCCCCATCATCGAAGCCCACATACATCCCGAAAACGTCGCCCCCGCCGTGATCTGGCTAGCCCACCAAGACTGCCCCGCCACCGGCGAGTCGTTCACCGTAGACGGTCCCCGCATGGCCCGCCTCGCCTGGATAGCCAGCCCAGGCCACACCGACCCAACCCCCACCCCCGAGTCCTACCGAGACCACTGGGATCAGATCATGGACCTCACAGAGTTCACCGTCCCCACATCAACCAACGACCACATGCAAAACACGGTGATGCCCCACTTCAGTCCATCGACAGAGGAACCGCCTCAACGCCGGTAACCCACGGTCGCCCTGCCGCAGCGAGCGCTTCCCACTTGGCGGCGTTGCCTGCTGGGTCGGTCTGGCCGAGTTCTTCGGGCGTCGGGCCGATGATGTTCACCAGCGGGGCCAGGGCCTCGGTGTCGAAGCCGTAGAACTCGGCGGCGTTCAGCCCCAAGATGGCGGCGGTGTCGTCGGCGGGGATGTCCCAGAAGGCCTGGGCCAGCGACTTGCGGGTGTGCGGCCACGTGCCCTCGGGGTGGGGGAAGTCGTTGCCCCACATGATGTTGCCCACGCCGATCTCGAATCGCCGGGCCAGCTCCCGACGCCGGGTGTTCGACGCCCCGATGGCGCAGTTGCGGTCGAAGTAGTCGCTGGGACTCAGACTCAGGTGGCCGTAGGCATCCGCGGCCAGCTTCTGGGCCCCGCCGTGCTCCCGGGAGTAGGTGGCGTCCATGGTCCACAGCATGTCGGCCGCCCAGAAGCAGCCGCATTCGGTGACCGCATAGCGCAGCCCCGGATACCGCTCGAATACGCCCGAGTACAGCAAGAACCACAGCGGGCGGGTGGTCCACCACCGCACCTCAGCCACATACATGCCGATGAACCCAGGACCGGTGCCGTATTCGGCCCGGGGAGCGGCCCCCGAGTGGGTGTGAACCGGCATCTCCAAATCCTGACAGGCCGCCCACACCGGGTCGTAGCGCCGCTCGTGGTAACCGGGGCCCTCATTCCACATCGAAGCGATGAGAATGCCGCCCCGCAATCCCGATTCCCGAGCTCGGGCAATCTCGGCCACCGCCGCATCCACATCATCGATGATCGGCACCACCGCCACCCCGGCGCGACGCTCCGGGCTGTCATTGCACAGCTCGGCCAGCCACCGGTTGTGGGCCCGAGCCCCGGCCATCAATAACTCGGGATCCTCGGCAAACGACATGCCCAGCCCCGCCCCGAACGGGGCCGAAGCCCCCCCGGTCACTGCGTCGGCATCGGGAAAAATCACCTCGCCCGCGACGCCGTCCCCGTCCAGCTCGGTATCCCGCCGGGCCGCATTCCAGCCACCTCGCAGCCCCTCCTCGTTCTCGCCGAACCACTCCTCCTCGAACTCGGCGTTGCCCATGATGTTGCCCTGGTTGCGAATCGCCTCCCGCTTCACCAAGAAATCATCGAAGGCACCGTGGTACTTCGATTCCAAATAGTCCCGATACTCCACATTCGGCAGCCCCGCATGGCAGTCCGAAGAAATCACCAGATAGTGCTCAGTCATGTTTTCCCCCTTGAGCGAACACTAGCCAAAGAAGCCAAAACCTGGGTCGGGCAGGCGGGATTTGAACCCACGACCTCTTCGTCCCGAACGAAGCGCGCTACCAAGCTGCGCCACTGCCCGTCCAACTCACAATACCAAGAGGGAGGAGGAAAAAACCTAGGCAGGCTGGGGGGTGGCTCGGCTCAGGGCGCCCGCCGCCCGGAGCTTGTCGAGGACGGCGGGCTGGGCCGAGACAGGACCCGCCAGCCTGCCGGAGGATGGTAAACCCAGAAGCGCCGCGCGCCACCTAGCTCAAAACGGCCAAAACAGCCCGCTGCAACCCCACCGCATCCAAAGGCTTAACAATCCACCCATCAGACCGAGCCTGCCTCGCCAAATAAACATCAGCCTCCCGATCCAAAAGCATCAAAACCCGCGTCTCCGGCGCCCGCCCCATCTCCGCCTCCAACCGCAAGTCGAGACAAGTAGCCATCCCCCCCATGTTCCCAATCTGAAGATCACAGATCACCACATCAGGCTTCTGCTCCCGCACCGCGTCCAGCACCTCCACCCCAGTCCGAACCCTGCTTACCTCGGAAGTGTCGCTCCCCAACGCGGCGTCAACGGCGTTGTATACAGAGTCGCTGTCGGTGGCCAAGAGCACATGGGTCACGCTTCGATGGTATCCAAATCGATATCGCCATCTCGTGCTGGGGAAATGCGGTTGGCCGATGGCATTGGAGCTGTCTCGCGTTAGCATCATGGTCGGTCACAGGGGAGGCGCATTGCTTGAGATCGAAGTCGAAGAACTAGACACCCATACCGTGCTCCGCCCCAGCGGCGAGATCGACGCCTATACCGTGGCCCAGTTCCGCGAGCGGATCGGCGACTTGGCCCTCGCCCCCCGGCTGCTCATCGACTTGGGGTCGGTTCCGTTCATGGACTCGGCCGGTTTGGGCGCGCTGATCGGCGGCATCCGGCGAATCCGCGATTCCGACGGCGAGGTCGTGGTGGCCTGCGGAGAGGGTGCGCTGGCCAGGCTGCTGCACACCACCGGCTTCGACCGGATCGTCCCGGTGGCTGAAACCCCTGAAGAAGCACTGGCCTCGCTGTTGACCCCCGACTCCCCAGAGGCGCTCTAACCCCACGGTGCGAACCCCTCGATTGAAGCTGGCGGCTGCCTGCCTCGTCGGAGGCGGTGTTCTGGCTGCCCTCGCCTTGGCCGGGGTGGGATCGGCCGCCGCCGATTCCCATACCTCGGATGCGGGAGTGGCCGCGGTGGTGGAGGTCACCGGGTTGCTCGATCCGGTCATGGCCGAGCTCGTCGAAAACTCAGTGGCCGACGCGGCCGAGGCGGGGGCCCGGTTGCTGGTATTTCGGGTGGACAGCAACCGCTCCGTGGTTTCTGACGGCCGCTTAGCCGAGTTGGCCGACGCCATTGCCGCCTCACCGGTGCCTATCGCCATTTGGGTCGGCCCCAATGGGGCTTCTCTGGAAGGCAAGGTGGCCCAGCTCTTCGCCACTGCCGACGAGGTGGGCATCGCGCCCGGTACCCGGGTGGGCGATCTCGGCCCTGCGCTTGCGATGCTGGCTGACCATCCGGTGGCCTGGGACAACCAGGAGCTGATCCGTCACCAGACGCTCGGGTGGCGAGAGCTCATCTCCCAGGGGGTGATCGCCTGCGACCCGCTCACCCTCGACGATTTCCGCGACCGCTTCGCCGAGGCCGGCATTCCCTTTGATCCTGAGGCCGTTCGGGTTCCTCCCGATGAAGAGCAGTGCGTCGCCCCGCTGATCGGCGACTTCTTGGTCGACTTGGATCATCTCGGCTTTGTGTCCAATTTGGTGGCGGTGGACGACCAACCTCGATTGGAGCCGCTAACCCAAGTCCAGTTCCGGGGCCTGTCGCTGGCCCACCAGCTCTTCCACACCGTGGCCAGCCCGCCGGTGGCCTACCTGCTGTTGACCATCGGCATGGGCCTGATGCTGTTCGAGTTCTTCACCGCGGGCATCGGGGTGGCCGGCGTGGTGGGGGCGGTGCTGTTCATCTTGTCGGGCTATGGGCTCTCGGTGCTGCCCCACAACACCTGGGCGCTGGTGCTGTTGGTCGCTTCGATGGTGGCGTTCGGCATCGACATCCAAACATCGGTTCCCCGCTTTTGGACCGGGGCCGGGATGGTCATGTTCGCCGCGGGCACCTGGTGGCTCTACGACGGGGTGTCCATGTCGTGGATTCCCATGGTGGTGATGACCGGGGCTATGGGGGTGGCCATGTTCTCGGGGATGCCGTCGATGGTCCGCACCCGCTTCTCCACGCCGACCATCGGCCGGGATTGGATGATCGGCGAGACCGGCGAGGTGGTCGACGATGTCTCCCCCGACGGCGTCGTGAGGATTCGAGATGCGCTGTGGCGGGCCCGGGTCAACCGGGCGACGCCGGTGACCGCCGGCGAGCAGGTCAAGGTGGTGGAAATCGACGGTTTGTGGCTGGAAGTGGAGCCCATGGAGGGCGCGGCTCGCGACTACCGCGAACGTCGTCGTAAGGGGGATAAGCAGGCCGAAACCCCGGATGGGGGCTGAAAACAGGCCGAAATTGCTCAATTCTCATCTTGTGTTCGGACATCTTCGCCTATAAGGTCCGCCCCAAGGGGGTAACAAGTGAGCGCTGTCACCAGTGAGAAAGCCTGGCAAATAAAGGCCGCATGCCGAGGACCACAGGCCTCGGTCTTCTTCCCCCCGCCGTCATTTGAGCGCAAAGAGGAGAAGCTGGAGCGGGAGAGCCGGGCCAAGGCGATTTGCGAAGAATGCAGCGTCATCGAAGAGTGCCGCGACTACGCCCTGAAGATTCGCGAGCAGCACGGCATCTGGGGCGGCCTCAACGAGCTGGAGCGCCGAGAGATCCTCAACCGGCGGCGCAACTAGCTGGAGCGTCGAGAGATCTTGAACCGGCGGCGCAACTAGCCACCGGGACATCAAATGCTGGGCAAGCGGGGCCCGGCGATTCGCACATCACCTCTTCGGCGGGTCGCGCCATGCCCGTCCAGCCACGCCAGCAGCGGCAGTGCGTACTTGCGAGTGGTTTCCAAGCGCTCGCGTACTTCGGCCACGGTGACCCCGTCGGGCTGCTCGGCGAGCATCTCGGCCAGCACCGATTGAGCTGTTTCCAGAGTTGAGGCCGCGAAGAACACGCCGTCCTGCTCCACGATCAAGCCCCGCTTGACCAGCTCTCGCACCTCGCCTCGGTCCACGCCCGCTGATTCGGGATCGGGCGGGGTGAACGGGGCGCCCTCCAATGCCGCGGTGTAGGGGTGGTTCTCAAAGGGGTCCGACTGGCCGACGAGGCGAACTCGGCCGCCCTCGGTGGCCACGTCTTCCATAAGACCGAGCACCGCCCGGTCTCTTTCGTCCAATCCGGCGATGTCCAGCCCGAGGGGGCCGGCGTCTTCCACCGCGCTGCGAAGCCGAACCTGAGTATCCTCCAACACCGTCGGGCTCACCACCCACCGGCCGACATCGGGGTCTCGCTGCTGCCCGGTGAGCAGGGCCAGACGATCAGCCTCCACCCAGCCCCGCTCAGCGATCACCCGGTCGGCCGACAAGTCGGGCTCGGCCTTGGAAGCAGGCAGCACCGGGTCGACATCGAGCACGGTGCCGCCGCCGATGGTCTCGGCCCGGCCGCTCTCTCGTACCACGAAGCGGTCACCGGGCAAGAGCGGCAGTCGGCGGGGGAGATGAAGCCGCACCAGGCCGGTTTCGCCGGGAGACAGGGCCTCGAGCCCGAGAATCCGCATACGGACTGGCAGCTCGCACGCCCCCACGTAAACGACATGGGCCCCTCGGCGGGACACGTCGTGGTCGAGGGTGCTCAACACCGTCAAAGAGGCGTCGAACCGATTGGTCAGATGCCATTGCGCGGCCCGAACCAGCACATCGCCGCGGGCCACTTCTTGGTGGCCGACGCCCGACAGGTTGATCGCCACCCGGTTGCCCGGTCCGATCTTGGTGCGCTGGGCGTGGTGGCTCTGCAAGGCCCGGATTCGAACCGCGGTGCCCTTGGGTCGCAACTCCAACTCGTCGTCCACCCGGATTTGGCCGCCGCCCAGTGTGCCGGTCACCACGGTGCCCGCTCCCCTGGCGGCGAAGGCCCGATCAACCCACAGCCTCGGACGGCGCTGGTCGGCGGCCGCGGGGGTCCGATCCACCAGGTCGTCCAGCCCGGCTCGCAGGTCATCGAGACCCAGCCCGTCCACCACGTCGGTCTCCACCACCGGTGCATCGGCCAAGAACGTCTGCTCGACCCGCTCCTCGACCTCCAAGCGAGCCAGCTCGGCGATGTCGGCGTCGCACAGCCCCACCTTGGTCAGGGCGATCAACCCGTGCGACACCCCCAGCAGTTCCAGGATGCGGAGGTGCTCTTCCGACTGCGGCATCCATCCCTCGTTGGCCGCCACCACGAACAGGCAGGCGTCCACCGCGCCCACCCCGGCCAGCATGTTGCGGATGAACCGCTCATGACCGGGCACGTCGATGATCGACACCGAACGTCCCGAGGGCAACTGGGCGGAGCCGAAACCCAGGTCGATGGTCAGGCCTCGGGCCTTCTCTTCGGCGAATCGGTCGGGGTCCACTCCGGTGAGGGCCTCCACCAGCGTGGACTTTCCGTGATCCACATGGCCGGCGGTGGAAATGGTGATGCTCACCCAAGGGCTTTCAGGGCAGTGATCACCGGCTGGTCATCGTTTGGGGCCACTGTCCGCAGGTCGAGCCAGGTGCGGCCGTCGCTCACTCGGGCGACTATCGGCGGGGTTCCGGCCCGCAGGGCGGTGGTGTGATCGCCGTCGAGCACCACGCCGCACGAGTCGATCTCGGTCCCGGGGAGCGTGCCACCGCCGGGCACCGACGCCATCTGGGCCACCTCCCCCACCCCCGACTCGGCCACCACCGCGTGGGCCCGGCTCTCCAGGTTGGCGGTGGCCAGCGACGCCATCCGCCAGAAGTCGATGGCCTGCCCGTCTCGCCGCAGGTAGGCCAGCGCCACCTGTTGCAGAGCGCTCAGCACCAGGCTTCCCGGTCGAAGCGCCCGTGCCAGGGGGTGGCGGGCGCACTGGCTCACCAGGTCGGCCCGACCGGCGATGATCCCCGCTTGGGGGCCGCCAAACAGCTTGTCGCCCGAGAACGTCACCAGCGCGGCCCCGTCGGCCAAGGTCTGTCGGGCGGCGGGTTCGCCGGCCAGCCACCCCGGGGGGCCGTCACCGAGCCACGGGCACGCGGCGTCGATCAGCCCTGATCCGATGTCGGCCACCACCGGGACGTCGAGGGAGGCCATCTCGGCCACGGTCACGTGCTCGGTGAACCCCACAATGCGGTAGTTCGACTGATGCACCTTCAGGGCCAGGGCGGTGTCGTTGGCCGGGTTCTCCACCGCCGATGCGAAATCGGCCAGACGAGTGCGGTTGGTGGTGCCCACCTCCACCAGCTTCGCCCCCGACTGCTCCATCACCTCGGGCACCCGGAACCCGCCGCCGATCTCCACCAACTCGCCCCTCGATACCGCCGCCCCCCGCCCGGTGGCCAACGCGGCCAGCACCAGCAGGACCGCCGACGCCCCGTTGTTCACCACGATGGCGTCTTCGGCGTCGCACAGCCGGGCCAACAGGGCCGCGGCATGGGCGTGGCGTGATCCTCGGCGGCCCGATGACAGGTCTAATTCCAGGTTGGAGAAGGCCGCGTCGGCGGCGACGGCCAGCGGGGCCCGGCCCAAGTTGGTGTGGAGCAGAACCCCGGTGGCGTTCACCACCGGTTGGAGCATCGCTCGGGCCGCGGCGTGGGCGTGGCGGCGGGCCTGCGCCTCAACGTCTTCGGGGTCGCCTTCGGCGATGGCCGCCCGGGCAGCGTCCACCAAAATCGGATGGGGCAGCCCGGTGTCGGCCAACGACCGGGCCAGGGTGTCCACCGAAGGGGGTCTCACGGCTCTCAGCGTATGGCGCTAGCGGTGGGCCGTCATCTGCGGCCGATCAATCGCCGTCGGCCAGATCAGTGTCGTGGATGCTGCCCGGTTGGGGGCCTTGGGGGCCGATATAGGTCACGCGATGGCGGAAACGGCGGATGATGAACGGGCGGATCGCCATGCGGGTGGGCGGGAACAATAGCAACAGGCCCACCGCGTCGGTCACGAATCCGGGGGTGAGCATGAGCGCTCCGGCGAATAGCACCAGCGCACCGTCCACCAACTCCCGGCCGGGCATCACGCCCTCGGCCAGCTTGCTGCGGACCCGCCAGAGCACGGCCAGCCCCTGGGCCTTGACCATCCACGCTCCGACCACGCTGACCACGATCAACAGGCCAATGGTCTCCAGCGTTCCGATGCTGCGGGCGGTCTCCACGATCACGTACAGCTCCACTAGCGGCACCGCGATGAACAGGAGCACCAACCAGACAACCACGGTGAGCTCCTTTGCTGAGTCCTACGACGAGACGATGTCGAGTTTGGCCAGGGCCTCTTCAGCGGCCTCGAAAATCCGAGCAGTACAAGAGGCCATGTCCACCGGGGGAACCTCTTCCAACAGCCGGGCGGCGATGGCCCGGAGCGCAGCACCCGCCGGACCAGGGGTTTCTTCCAGCACCACCGGCGCCCCCTCGTCACCGCCCGGGGCCACGGCAACGTCAATGGGTACCTGGCCGAGCAGGGGCACGCCCAGTTCGTCGGCTAGTTCCTGTCCGCCGCCCCGGCCGTAGATGTCGTACGACTCTCCGGTGGGGGTCACGAACGCGCTCATGTTCTCGATCACTCCGGCGATCCGGAGGTAGTTGGAGCGCCCCATCGAGGCCACTCGGGTGGCCACCTTCTGGGCGCTGCGGGCCGGCGTGGTCACCACCACCATCTCGGCCTGGGGGAGCATCTTGGCGATGCCCATCTGCACGTCGCCGGTGCCCGGGGGCATGTCGATCAGCAGGTAGTCCACCGGGCCCCAGCGCACGTCTTCGAGAAAATGCTGGACGGCCCGATTCAGCATGAGCCCCCGCCACATCAGCGCGGTCTCCTCCCGGTCGACCAAAAAGCCCATCGACACCACTTCGAGCGTGCCGTCGCCCACCTGCTTCTCGTTGGGGACGATCTTCTTCTCGTTCTCCGCTCCGGCCAGTCGACCATCGATTCCCAGCATCCGAGGCACCGAGTAGCCCCAGATATCGGCATCCATGACGCCGACCCGCATGCCCCGCCGGGCCAGCTCGACGGCCAGGTTCACCGTAACGGTGGATTTGCCCACCCCGCCCTTGCCCGAGGCCACCATCACCACCTTGGTGGTGGGGGGCACCGCGGTGTCGGGGGCGTTTTGGGCCACGTTGAAGCGGGCCTTGGCCATGGTGGCGGCCTTTTCCTCCTGGGTCAGCTCGCTCCAGTGGATCTTGACCTTCTCCACTCCGGGCATCCCGCCCACCCGGGTGCGGACATCCCGCTGGATCTGGGCCCGCAGCGGGCACCCCGCGGTGGTGAGCGCCACCGTCACCTCAACGAGGCCGTCGGGATTGACCACCGCATCTCGGGCCATGCCCAGCTCAACGATGTCGCTGCCCAGCTCGGGATCGATCACTCCGCGCAGCACGCCCATCACATCGTCAACCGTCGGTAGGGCCGCGGCTGTGCCATCGCTCACGGTGGTCATGCTATCGGGTGTGTATCTCGGTCAATACTGCGGGTACAATGAATGCGGTTCGCAAGTCCGTACAGGGAGAGCTTCGTGATCACACTCACTGATGCAGCCACCAGCAAAGTCGGAGCCTTGGTGCAGCAGGAGCAGGCCGACGACGAAGAACTGGCCCTGCGGGTAGCGGTGCGTCCCGGCGGCTGCTCCGGTTTCAGCTACGAGATGTATTTCGACGCCGACTTCGGCACCGAGGACCAAGAGGTTCTGTTTGGCGACGTCAAAGTAGTGGTCGACTCGTCGAGCGCGGCTCTGCTAGAGGGCGCAGTGCTCGACTACAAAGACGGCCTGACCGATGCGGGGTTCTCCATCACCAACCCCAACGCCGAGCGCACCTGCGGCTGCGGCCAGAGCTTCAGCTAACCCCTTTCGCCGCGCATGGCGGCCGCATTGGAATTCACCGTAGACGGCCGCCCAATTGAGGTGCCCGACGACGGTGCCTCGCTCATGGAGGTGTTGCGCGACCGCCTCGGCATCTCTTCGGTGAAAGACGGGTGCAGCCCGCAAGGTCAATGCGGCTGCTGCACCGTGTGGGTGGACGGAAAGCCTCGAGTGTCGTGTGTGACTCCGGCCCGCCGAGTGGCCGGCCGGGAGATCACCACGCTGGCTGGACTGCCTGCCGACACCCGCACGAGTTGGGGGGAGGCGTTTTGCGCCGCGGGGGCCAGCCAGTGCGGTTTTTGTACTCCCGGCATCATCATGCGCCTCGCCGGCCTCGATGCCCGCTCCGGCGAGGATCGCTCCCGTTCGGGGGATGACCGCTCCCGGACAGGCGACGACCGTCACAGATCGGCGGCGGCCACCGCGCTGGCTGCCCATCTGTGCCGCTGTACGGGGTGGCAGACCATCTTGGAGGCGTGGGAGCACTTTGGTGCGGCGTCCCCTGATCGGGATTGGGCCGCGGCGGCGCGGCGAGCCGAGATCGAGGGGGGTGCTGCCCAGGCAGTCGGGCCTGATGTGGCCCTGGGAGCGGGCGGTTTTGCCGACGACACCGTGCCCGAGGGGGCACTGGTGGCGCTGTCCGACGGCCGGGGCGGCTGGGTGCTGGGAGAGACAGTGGCCGAAGCCCGAGCCGCCGCGGGAAAGGTTCAGGGCCGACGCACCCCCACCGAGCTACCCATGCCGCTGGACTTCCCCGAGGGCGACTGGGCGGTGCGGCTTCGCACCTCGTGGGTGGAGCCGGCCTATCTGGAGATCGACGCTTCGTGGTGCGCTCCTGGTGGCCAGCCAGCCAGCCCACTGGCCAACGGGGGCGCGTTCGGGGCCAAGGAGGCATCGCCGCTGCCGGAAATCGCCCGGCGGTTGGCCGATGAGCACGGACGGGCGGTACGAGTGCTGTGGTCTCGGGAGGACACCGTTCGCCACGGTCCCAAGCGCCCGCCGGTGGCCATCGGGATCGACGCCGATGGCCACGGGGTGGTTCGGGTGGCTCGGACCCCGGGGGTGGCCGATGCCATCGCCTCAGTTGCCCCCGCCCTGGCAATCGAAGAGGTGGACATTGCTGGGCCTCCCACCTCCATTGCCATGCGGGGCGCGGGGTGGGTGGAGGCCGCCGTGGCCCTGAGCGCGCTGGGCGATGGCTCTCAGCCAATCGCCTCGCCGGGCGGGGGCTCGGCCCGAGCCGAGTGGCGCCAAGCTGACCTGCGGGTGCTGGCGAACGGCGGCGATCCCCTGGATGAGGTCGTGCTGCGCTCCTACTGCATCGGCGCGGCCCACATGGCCTATAGCTGGGTGACCTCCGAGGCGCTGACCGTCGGCCCCGACGGCCAAGTCCACGACCTCACCATCCGCTCTTTCGGCGTAGTGCCCGCGTCTCGGATGCCCCTGGTGGACGTGGAGATCGAGCCGTTGGACGGCCCGCCGGTCAATTGCTCCGACGCGGTGTTCGCCGCGGTGGCCGCCGCCACCTGGCGAGCCGCCGGCCATCCCCCCGACTGGCCCACCGGCCCCCTCGATTTCTAATCGGCTTCGCCGTAGAGCAGTCGGTCGGTTACTTCTCGAACGGCCTCGGTGATTTCCTGGTAGTCGGCTTCTAAGTCCCGGTTGCTGGGATAGCCGAGTCGCTTGGCCAGCAGCAGCTCCTCGTGGTCGTCGTCGGGGAACACGTCTGACGAGAGTCCCGAGAGGTGATAGCGGGCGTTGCGGAATCGCTGGCAGAAGCGATATCCCACATCGAGAGTGGCCCGGTCTCCGATGTCGAGCAGGCTGTGCTCCGATAATCCGGCCAGCGCCGGCAGGGTGCGGTTGTCCCTGATGGAGTTTCGGCCGAACCCGTGTTGAAGCTGCATGAGCTGCACGATGAACTCGATGTCGCTGAGCCCACCGGCGCCGAGCTTCACGTCGCGGGCCTTGCTGCCGGTGCCCAGGCGCTCGGCTTCGATGCGGCGCTTCATGGTGCGGACCTCGTCAGCTTCGGCCTCGCTGAACTCGGGCTGGTAGCACCACTTGTCGGCCAACTGGAGGAATCGGTTTCCCAGATCGGTGTCTCCGGCCACGAAGCGGCGTTTGAGCAACGACTGGCGCTCCCATAGCTGGCCACGCTCCTCGTAGTATCGCTGGTATCCCTCAAGCGATCGGGCAAGCTGCCCGTTTTCGCCCTCAGGGCGCAGGCGGGCGTCGATTTCCCAGGCTCGGCCCTCGGCGGTCTGGGCCCCGATCTCCTTGAGCAGGCCCCGGGCAGTGCGGTTGGCTGCTCGGGCGTCGTCGGAGCCTTCGCCCTCGTACACGAACATCACATCCAAATCAGAGGCATAAGAGAGGTCAAGGCCCCCATAGCGCCCCATTC
Organism: Candidatus Poriferisocius sp.; assembly: GCF_965204015.1. Classification (GTDB taxonomy): domain Bacteria; phylum Actinomycetota; class Acidimicrobiia; order Acidimicrobiales; family Bin134; genus Poriferisocius. Next base: position 2,253,458 of record NZ_OZ241965.1, read on the forward strand.
CGATCACGGCAAAGGGCACCTCGGGGGCTAGCGAGTCGACGGCGGCCGCCACCGCGGCGTCGGCGATGATGGTCAGCTCCTGGGGAATCTCGATGATCGAGGCCAGACCCAAGATGTCGCGGGCTGCCACCCGAAGCTGCTCGCGCCGCACGAATCGCCGCAGCTCAGCCATCTGGAGGTCGTGGTCGCCAGCGGCTGATTCCATCGCCTCGGTGGCCTCGGCCATCAACTCTTCGACCGTTCGAGCAATGGCCAGCTCTTCGGGGCTCATCAGCGAGCGGGCGAACTCCGGATGGTTGCGCATCCATCCTGCGGCCACCCGGCTGGAACCCAGCAGCCGGGCGATGTCGCTGATGGCGATTGGGGAGTCTCGCAGCACCGGGAGGATGGTGCCGATCCGGTAGGAGCCGTCCAGCAGCCACGCCAAGCGGACGAGTCCCAAATCGGGGTCGGGGGTGGTGGCCAGGGCCTCCACCATGATGACCAGCACCTGCTGCATCACGTTGGCTCGCCGGCCCAGGTTCTCGGTGAGACGCTCGATGGTGGTGGCCGCTCGGTCGGGATCGGCGAAGCCGAGCTGCCCGAGGTGGTCGGGCAATAGCTCGCTGACCAGGCCGGTCTCGTGCATCCGGTCGAGGGTTTGGCGGTAGAAGATCCGCTGGTGGATCTCCCGAACCGAAGTCTGATGGCGGCTGTGGGATTCCTGGAACGCCTCCAGGCTCTCGAAACCGGATGCCCGGGCCGCCCACTCCCGGTCGGCATCAGCGGTGGGCAGCTCGTGGGTCTGGCGCTCGTCGCGGAGCTGCAACCGGTGTTCCACCGTGCGCAGGTGGATGTAGGCGGTCGTGAAGTGGACGGCGTCGGCTTGGTCGATGTACTCCCCCCAACTCAACTGCCGAAGGGCGGTGAGGGTGTTGGGCGAGCGGATGGTGGGATCTGCTCTCCCGTGTACCAACTGCAAGAGCTGCACGGTGAACTCGATGTCTCGCAGACCGCCGGGTCCCTTCTTGAGCTCCCGGTCGCCCTTCAGCTTGGCCGACTCTTCCACCCGCTTCTTCATGGCCTGAAGCGACGGCACCGTCTTGGCCCCCAGGTTCTCTTCCCACACCCCAGGCCGGATGGCGTCGAAGAAGGCATTGCCCACCTCGAGGTCGCCCGCGCACAGGCGGGTTTTGATGTAGGCCTGACGCTCCCAGGCGTGGGCCCGGTGCTCGAAGTAGTGCTCGTAGGCATCGGGGGGCAGGCTGAGCGAGCCGGTTTGCCCGTCGGGGCGGAGGTCGGTGTCCACTCGATAGACCGCGCCCTCGGCGGTGAACGTGGTGAGGGCCTGCACCACCTTGCGGGCTCGCTTCACCGCCGCCTCGGTGCCGCCATCGTGGACGAACACGATGTCCACGTCGCTGGCGTAGTTCAGCTCGCTGCCTCCCAGCTTGCCCATGCCGATGATGGCCAGGGGTGGGCCCTCATCGGCGATCTCCAGGGCGCGGGCGAAACAAGCATCGGCGAGCAGCGACAACTCCCGGCCCACCGTGGCCAGATCGGCCTCGCCCAGCAGGTCGCGCAATGCGATCCGCAGAAGCTGGCGCCGCTTCCACCGCCGCAGCCCGTCGAGCCCGTCGGCGTCGTCGGGGGCCACCAGCGAAATCTTCTCGGTGGCGAAGTCGGCGGGCGGGTCGAGCACTCCCAGCAGGCTGGGGTCGCGGCGCACCGCCTTGCTCATGCTGCGAGAGGCCCCCGCCAGCATGGCCGCCGCCCGGGCCCGGCGCTCGTCGGTGATGCCGAGGTCGTCGATGAGCGATCGGGCGTCCTCAGGCCACGGTGAGGAGGCGATCAGGAAGTCAATGTCCTGGTTTTGGTGACCGTGGTCTTCAGCTTCCATGGAGTCCCATGCTACGAGCAGTTCCCAAGATCCGTATCCTTCCCAGACATGAGCACTCCAGTCGGTCCGTATTCCCCCATCGTTCGCGCCGGTGACTTCCTCATCTGCTCCGGCCAGATCGGCATCGCCGACGGAGCGTTGGTGCCCGGCGGGCTCATCGCCCAGTTCCGCCAAGCAGTGGCCAACGCCGAGTCGGTGCTGGCCACCGAGCGCGCCACATTGGACGACGTGGTCAAAGCCACCGTTTTCTTGCTCCACATGGACGACTTCGGCGCCATGAACAACGCCTACATCGAGTGCTTCGGCGACAACCGCCCCGCCCGCTCCGCCGTCGGCGTCGCCGCCCTCCCCCTCGGCGCCCTAGTAGAAATCGAACTCTGGGCCCACGTGGACTGATTGGCGGCGGGGATGGCGGCTTATGCGCCGTCGGACGCGTCGTCCTCGTCGCAGCCGCCGTCTCTGAACGGGTTGCTGTCGGCTGGAGGAAAGCGCTCTGGGTCTAGGGGATAGGTAATCCAATCCGTGCTGCACAGCCCACCGAACTCGTCGGCCAGATTGGCCAGCGCCAGCAGCGACGGACCGCGGACCCAAGCCGCCCACAACTCGGCGCCGTTGGTGATGTTCTCGGTGTACCAGTCCGGCACTTGGCCGGTCATGCCCTGGAGGGCGACTTCCTCGGCCTCACCGCTTGGCTCGCTCCGCGGAGGAAGCGCGGGACACCCGTAGCTCTGATAGTAGGTCAACACGGTTCTAGGAGCGATGAGGTGAGTAACCGTGTCGGCCAGAATCTCTGCTCCGCTGATGCCACCGTAGTCGTAGCAGCCGGGATAGGTAGTAGCGAAGTAAAGCTGCACCGCACCCCACGACTTGGGCGGGGCCAGACCGGTTTGCAGGTCGTAGACGTGAAGGAGCTCATGAACGAGCGTGCCGAGTGTAAATCGTTCGAGGTTCATTTCCTCGGCCCGGCAACCGAACGCGTCGTCCGACACCTCGCAGGGACTTACCACGTAACCGCCGTCCCCAGACTGCGTGGCCAATGTCTGATCGCGGATGTGGTCCCAGGCGACCCGTATCCACGGGTAGTCGGCTTCGTGCTCCCGGACAACCCTCTCTGCCCACGTCCGCAGCCGCTCGGTTGGGGTGAGCGGCACCTCATCGGCCGAAATCGCGGCGATCGGCTTCACCGGGGTTGGTGTCAGCCGGTTCTGGTTGGTGCCGTCACCCAGTTGCCCGACCCTGTTGTCTCCCCAACACAGCGCCGACCCATCAGCGCGCAAAGCACAGGCATGGGGAGCGATGCTCCAATGTGAATCGTCCCAAAGCGATCCAACGCTGACGTTCACAGCCACAGCGTCAGAGACGCCGGCAACCCGTTTCGGCCGATGACGTGGAGCCGTGCTGCCGTCACCAACTTCACCAGCCTTGTTGGTCCCCCAACAGGAGACGCCTCCGTCGCGGTGCAGTGCGCACGTGCTGTTGTTGCCGGTTGACACTTCCACCACGTCGGTCAAGCCCTCAACGCGGGTCGCGGCTTCGGGATTCTGCCTGGAGGTCCAACAGTAGACGTCTCCGCCGACAGACGTTGCGCAGGAGCGAGACGCAACCATCAGCCCTACCGACACCGAAGCGAACGCGGTAGGTGGGTTGAACCTCTCGGGGCCGGAGTCTGAGATATCGTGCGGTCGCCCCCAGCAGGAGATGTCGCCGTCGCGGTGAACCGCACAAGCTGTGTCCATACCGGAGGCAATTCTCACCACGTCGGATAGGCCGGGGATTCGCCGGGGCGAGAGCCTGTCTTGCTTGGTGCCGTCGACCATCTGCCCCCAGTCGTTGCGCCCCCAGCATGAGACGCCGCCGTCGCTATGAAGAGCACAGGTGAACTCACCTCCCGCGCTCACTGCCACCGCGTCGTTGATGCGCGGGACCTTTACCGGCAGGTAGTGGCCGCTATGGTCGCCTTGCCCGAGCTTCCCGTGGGTGCCGCTGCCCCAACAGGAGATGGTCCGATCCTCGTGCAGTATGCAGGCGTGCAAGTTGTCTCCCCAGTGGTTAGACGTGGTGATCGCCACAACGTCTTGAATCCCCGCGAGCACGACCTGATCCAGCAGTCCATTCAGCCCCCAGCACGTCGCCCCGCCGTCAACCCGGACCGCGCACGTGCGGCCCAGGCCTACCGTGATCAGCGTGTCGTCGCCGCGGGGTCCCTCGGGGATCGTGAACGAATCGACCTCGGCGGGATGAGCAAAATCCTGGACACGGAGAGCGCTCAAGTTATACGGGGTGCTGTATCTCCATGTGCCGGTGCCGGATTCGACGGTCTCGGGCCGAAGCAACCGCCGCTGCACGAAGATGTGCTGGCCCCAGGTGTCGTCGGGATGGCGTTGCTGGAGGGCGAACTCGACGCGGCCGTCGGAGCGCCAGCGGGCCGTGATGCGAACCTTGACGCCGCCTTCTAAGTCGAACTGCGTGCTGTACTTCCATGTGCCGGTGCCGGATTCAACGGTCTCGGGCCGGAGCAACCGCCGCTGCACGAAGATGTGCTCGCTCCAGGTGACATCGGACTGGCGCTGCTGAGCATCGCCTTCTCCGTCGGCATTCATCCCTGCTGAAGGGTGCTCGCCCCAGGTGTCGTCGAACTGGCGCTGCTGGAGAGCGAACTCCACCCGCCCGTCGGCCTGCCAGCGGGCCGCAATGCGGGCCTCGACGGAAGCCTCCTCGACCTGCTGCGCCCCCGCCGCCGCCACTCCAAGCCCCGATACCAGCAAGCACAGAGCCAACGCCACCCGAAGCCATCGGCCGCCACGGGAGCCACACAAAACAGACACAGATTTCAAGCTTACCCTTCACCTCGCGGGTGCCGCCTCCGTGGTCAGCGCTCCCAGCGGGAGAGGCCGAAGCGGTAGCCGACGGATCTCACGGTGGTGATGAGGCCGGCGTGCTCTTCGCCCAGCTTGGCCCGCAGGCGGCGCACGTGGACGTCCACGGTGCGGGCGCCGCCGAAGTAGTCGTAGCCCCACACCCGGCTGAGCAGGGTTTCCCGGGTGAACACCTTTCCCGGCGAGCCGGCCAGGAACTTCAACAGCTCGTACTCCATATAGGTGAGGTCTAAGGGGCGGCCAGCAATGGTGGCTTGATACGTCTCCACGTTCAGCACCAGCGGGCCGTACTCGATGAGCTCGGGGCGCAGGGTGGTGCCCGACCGCCACACCAGATGGGCTAGGCGGGCCTCCAGCTCTCGTTGGTGGAACGGGGTGAGGCAGAAATCGGCGTAGAGGTCGTCGCGCATTTCCAGCTCGTCTAGGTGAGTGCCAGAGACCAGCAGCAGCACGGGTATGTCGAGGCCCCGCCGACTCAGAGCCCGACAGAATCCGAAGGCATCCTCGGGGTTCTCGTTCACGGCCACCACCGCTCCCAGCCACCGGCCCTCCGGCTCTTGGGCATTGCCCACCGCCTTCCAGTTGTAGCCCCCCAAATCAAGCGTGCGCACCAGCTCGGGCGGCGGCGGGTCGGGATAGACGAGCAGCGGTTCGCTCACGGCGACTACCAGGTGTTCAGGTACCGGCGGAGCTCGAAGGGCGTGACCTCCCGGCGGTATTCGGCAAACTCGGCCCGTTTGTTGCGCAGGAACCATTCGTGGATGTGCTCGCCCAGCACCTCGGTCATCAAGGGCGACTCCTCCAGCACGTCCAGCGCCTCCGACAGCGACATGGGCAGCTCCTCGAAGCCCTTGGCCCGGGCTTGGCCCCTCGACATGGTGTAGAGGTCGGCGGCCGCCTCGTCGGGCAGCTCATAGCCCTCCTGCACACCCTTCAGCCCGGCGGCCAGCACCGCGGAGAACGCCAAGTAGGGGTTGGCCGCCGAATCGAGCGCCCGGTATTCGACTCGGGTAGACGACTCCTTGCCCGGCTTCACCACCGGCACCCGCACCAGCGCGGAGCGGTTGTTGCGGGCCCACGACACGAAAGTAGGGGCCTCGTCGCCAGCCACCAACCGCTTGTAGCTGTTCACGAGCTGGTTGGTGATCGCGGTGATCTCCCGGGCGTGGCGTAAAAGCCCGGCGATGAAGGCCTTGGCCGTTTTCGACAGCCCGTACTCGTCTCCCGCGTCGTGAAAGGCGTTCACGTCGTTCTCGAACAGCGACATGTGGGTGTGCATGCCCGATCCCTGCACGCCGTTCAGCGGCTTGGGCATGAACGTGGCGTGCAGGTCGCGATCGAGAGCCAGCTTTCGCACCACCAGCCTCAGCGTCATCACGTTGTCGGCCATGCTCAGCGCCTCGGTGTAGCGCAGGTCAATCTCGTGCTGGCTGGGGCTGTCCTCGTGAAAGGAGTACTCCACCGGGATGCCCATGGCCTCCAACATGGTGATGGTGCGCTTGCGCAGCGGGCTGGCCACATCGGCGGTGGTCAGGTCGAAGTAGGAGGCGTTGTCCAGCGGCGCCAACGGCTGTTCGGGGTCGCCATGGCGGAAGTAGAAGAACTCCACCTCGGGGGCGGTGTAGAACGTGTAGCCCATCTCGGCCGCCTTGGCCAGACTGCGGCGCATCACCCAGCGGGGATCGCCCTCGAAGGGCGTACCGTCGGGATTGCGGATGTCGCAGAAGATGCGCCCGGAAGGCTCTTCGGGGTCGGCCCACGGCAGCAGCTCGAACGTGGCCGCGTCGGGCACGGCCAAAACGTCGCTCTCCTGCACCCGGGAGAAGCCGTCGATGGCCGAGCCGTCGAATTGCAGCCCCTCGTCGAAAGCATCGGCCAGCTCTGCCGGGGAAATGGCCACCGACTTGAGCTGACCCAGCACGTCGGTGAACCAGAGCCGGATGAGCCGCACCCCCCGCTCCTCAACGGTGCGAAGTACGTAGTCCTTCTGCGGTTCCATAGGAGACCACTAGAGTGCCCCGCCACCGGTTGTCAGCGCCAGCCCGCAACTGGCGTTCACAAACCTTTCACAATCGGGAAAATCTTTGGAAACTCGGCTTTGGCACGATGCGAAGTGCCCTTGTCGCTTGTGGGAAAGTAAGGGCGCGAAATAAGGAGGAACCCACTGTGTCAACTCCCCAAGAAGTCATTGCCCTGGCCGCGTCCGAAGGTGCGGAGTTCGTGGATATGCGATTCACCGATGTCCCCGGTGTGCAGCACCACTTCTCGCTTCCCATTCGCGAGCTGACCGAAGCGGTGTTCGAGGAAGGCCTCGGATTCGACGGTTCGTCAGTGAGCGGATTCCAGACCATCGATGCTTCCGACATGCTCCTGATCCCCGATCCCGATACGGCGATCTTCGATCCGTTCACCAAGCGCAAGACTCTGGCGCTGCTGTGCGACGTGAAGGACCCCGTTACCGGCGAGATGTACGGCAAGGACCCCCGTGGCGTGGTGCGCCGCTCGCTGTCGTACCTGGCCAGCACCGGCATCGCCGATGCTGCTTACTTCGGGCCAGAGGCCGAGTTCTTCATCTTCGACAGCGTGGCCTTCCAGAATCAGCCTGATGTGTCCGGCTATCAGATCCGCTCGGTTGAGGGCATCTTCGAAAGCGGTCGCCCCTCGGTGAACGGCGCGCCCAGCCCCGGCCACCGCATCCCCTACAAGGGGGGGTATTTCCCGCTGGCGCCCATGGACACCTTCCAGGATCTCCGCTCGGAGATGGTGGTGGCCCTCGAATCGGTGGGAATCCCCATCGAGGTGCAGCACCACGAGGTGGGCACTGCGGGCCAGGCCGAGATCGACATGGTGTTCGACGAGATGCTGGCCATGGCCGACAAGGTGCAGCTCTACAAGTACGTGGTGAAGAACGTGGCCCGCGAGCACGGTCGCACCGTCACGTTCATGCCCAAGCCCATCTACGGCGACAACGGCTCGGGTATGCACACCCACCAGTCGCTGTGGATGGACGGCGACACCCTGATGTACGACGAGCGGGGGTATGCCGGTCTGTCCGACCTCGCCCGCTGGTACATCGGCGGCCTTTTGGCCCACGCCCCGGCGATCCTGGCTTTTGCCGCCCCCACCACCAACTCCTACAAGCGCCTGGTGCCCGGCTACGAGGCCCCGGTGAACTTGGCCTACTCCCAGCGGAACCGGTCGGCGGCCATCCGCATTCCGCTGATCTCCGACAACCCCAAGGCCAAGCGCCTGGAGTTCCGGTGCCCCGACCCCAGCGCCAACCCCTACCTGGCGTTCGCCGCCATGTTGATGGCCGGCATCGACGGCATCCAGAACCAGATGGATCCAGGCGACCCGCTGGACAAGAACATCTACGACCTGCCCCCCGAGGAGGCCGCGGGCATCGAGACCGTGCCCGGCTCCCTGGCCGAGGCTCTGGCCGCCCTGGAGGCCGACCACGACTTCCTCCTGGCTGGCGACGTGTTCAACACCTCGCTGATCGAGTCGTACCTGGAGGTCAAGCAGGAAGAGGTGGATGCGGTCAACCTGCGGCCCCATCCCCTCGAGTACGAGATGTACTACTCCGTCTGATTCCTTAGGGCTGCGGCCCCTCAACAACTCACCACTAGCCTGTTCTCGTGGCCAAGCTGCGAGTGGCCCTGTGCCAGATCAACTCAGTGGTTGGCGACATCGACGCCAACACCAAGCGAATTCTCGCCGCGCTGGCTGCCGCGGAGGAGGCTGGATGCCACGCTGCGGTCTTCCCCGAGCTGGCCGTCACCGGGTATCCCCCGGAGGACTTGGTGCTCAAACGTCGGTTTGTGCACGACAGCCGCCGCGCGATGGAAGAGATCGCCGCCCGGTCGGGCTCGTGTACCGCCGTGGTGGGATTTGTGGACAGTGCTGACGGCTGCCAGAACGCGGCCGGTGTTGCCGCCAACGGCCAGCTTGCGGGGGTCTATCACAAGCGGGAATTGCCCAACTACGGGGTGTTCGACGAACGCCGCTACTTCCAGCCTGGCGCGGGCAAACCTGTGCTGCACGACGTGGCCGGCGTCGCCGTGGGCGTCTCCATCTGCGAGGACGCCTGGGTGTCAGGCGGGCCGATGAGCCAGATGGCCGCGGCAGGAGCCGAGGTTTTGTTCAACCTGAATGCCTCGCCCTACCACGTCGGCAAGCTGGATCAGCGCCTAAGCGTCCTCCGCCAGCGGGTCGCAGAAACCGGGGGCGCCATCGTCTACGCCAACTTGGTGGGAGGCCAAGACGAGCTGGTCTTCGACGGCGCCTCGCTGGTGCTCGACCCCGACGGCCGCGTCGTTGCCCAAGCACCCCTCTTTCGCGAGCACCTGCTGATCGCCGAGGTAGAGGTGGCCGACCGGCCCGAGCTGTCGTCCCCACCGGCAATCCCCCAGGAGATCAATCAAATGGATCCCGGATTGGGCGAGCTCGACGAGCAGTACGAAGCCCTGGTGCTGGCCACCCGGGACTACGTTCACAAGAACGGCTTCACCGATGTCGGCGTCGGTGTATCGGGGGGAATCGACTCCTCACTGGTGGCGGTCATCGCCACCGACGCCCTCGGTGCCGACCATGTCCACGGCGTGCTGATGCCCTCCCGCTATTCCAGCGATCACTCGGTGGCCGATGCCGAAGCCCTGTGCCGGAACCTGGGCATCGACCACCGGATCATCCCGGTGGAACCCGGCCATCAGGCCTTCTTGGACATGCTGGCCCCGTCGTTCGACGGCCTAGACCCCGACCTGGCCGAGGAAAACGTGCAGTCCCGTATACGGGGGACGCTGCTCATGGCCCTGTCCAACAAATTCGGCTGGCTCATCTTGACCACCGGAAACAAGAGCGAGAGTGCGGTGGGCTATTCCACGCTGTACGGCGACACCGCGGGGGCCTACGCCGTGATCAAAGACCTGTGGAAGCTCCAGGTGTACGCCTTTGCCCGCTACCGCAACCAGCGGGCCGGTCGCGACCTGATACCCGAGAATGTGCTGGTTAAGCCTCCGTCGGCTGAGCTGCGCCCCGACCAGCGAGACGACCAGAGCCTGCCCCCCTACGACGTGCTCGATCCGCTGCTCGAGGCCTATGTGGAGGGCGACCTCACCCCCGCCGACTTGGGTTCCCTGGGCTATGACCCCGAACTGGTGAACCGCATCACCAGCTTGGTGGACCGGGCCGAGTACAAGCGCCGCCAGAATCCCCCCGGCGTGCGCATCACCGCCAAGGCCTTCGGCCGCGACCGCCGCCTGCCCATCACCAACCGATATCGGGGTGGGGGCTGAGGATGGAAATCGAGCGGTTGGCCGACGCCTGCGGCGGTTTGGTCTGGATCTCTGAGCGGCTATTCCAGATCGAAGGCCGCCTGGCGTCCGACTCAGCCGAGGGCGAACCTTTGGACGCCCGCACCCGCACACTTCTGGCCCGCTCCAGCCGTCGCCATGGACAGCATGCCCAGTGGTGGCGGACCGCACTGCCCGACTCGCCGGCGCTGGCCGGGGCCAAACGAGTTGAGTGTCCCACCGAAGCATGGGAGCACTTGCTGGGCTATATCGAAGATGCGGCGCCCGCCGACGCGGTTGCCGCCCTCTACGAAGTAGCTGTACCCCAGTTGGCTCTTGTTATCGAGCATTTGGGCCACGAATTGTCGCCGGTAAGCGACGGAGTGGTGATCCGCACCGCCCGCATGGTGGCCGCCGATCTTGCCGAGGAGCAAGACGATGCGAAGGACGTGTGGAATCCCCCGAATTTCCCCTCTGACGGAGGCATCGAAGAGCTCATCATCGGCTTTGCCGACGACTATCGCGAAAAAAGATGGCCTCCGCTGGTGACGCATCCGCGATGAAGCGGGTATCGTTATTGGCTAACAGTTGTCCGTGTCTCTGCCTGGTCAGTGTCGACCGGTTCGAAAGCGACGCTGGTAGCCCACAAATTGCTGGGCCCAGGACTATCGGGCCAGAACTATCGGAAAGGTGTGACTGTGCCGAAAGAGCGTGTAGAGCGAGACGACGAAGATCTCGTCCGCCTCTATCTGACCGACATCGGCCAATACCCCCTGCTCACCAAAGACGACGAGGTTGAGCTGGCCCAGAAAATCGAGGAGGGCAACGAAGCACAGGCTCTCCTAGACGGTGACAAGCAGTGCGAGCCCGGGAGCTCCGACCGCCTGTCGCCCGCCCGGCGCCGCATCTTGCGCCGCCAAGTCAAGGTAGGCGAGGCGGCCGAGCGCCGATTCGTGCAGTCCAACCTCCGTCTGGTGGTGTCCATCGCCAAGAAGTACCAGGCTTCCGGCCTTCCCCTTTTGGACCTGATCCAAGAGGGCAACCTCGGGCTGATGCACGCAGTGGAGAAGTTCGACTGGCGCAAAGGCTTCAAGTTCTCCACCTACGCCACCTGGTGGATCCGCCAGGCCATCACCCGAGGCATCGCCAACACCGGTCGCACCATTCGCCTGCCGGTCCACGCCGGCGACACCTTGGCCCGCCTCCAGAAGGCCCGGGCCAACCTGGAGAAGAAGCTGGGTCGCCCGGCCACCCTGGCCGAACTGGCTGTGGAGGTGGATCTCTCCGAGGACAAGGTCACCGAGGCCCTGCGCTTCGCTGCCGAGCCGCTGTCGCTCAGCGAGCCCTTGCGGGAGGACGGCGACGCCGAGCTGGGCGACGTGGTGGAAGACCGCTCCGCCGAGTCCCCCTTCGAGGTGGCCGCCACTGCGCTCTTGCCTGAGGAGATCACTCGCCTGCTCGGCCCCCTCGACGAGCGTGAGCGCGAGATCCTCAAGCTCCGCTTCGGCCTCGACCGCGGCGAGCCCCGCACCCTCGAAGAAGTCGGCGAGCACTTCAACCTCACCCGTGAGCGCATCCGCCAAATCGAAGCCCGAGCCATGTCCAAACTCCGCCACCCCAGCAGCGACACCGGCGCCCGCGACCTCCTAGCAGTCTAAAAGCCCCGTCAGCCGTATACGCGCTTAGCGGAGGTGGACGGGAATCGAACCCGCCGGACGGGGATCGCCCGTCCCACCCGCTTTGAAGGCGGGGGAGCCCACCAGGTACTCAGACACCTCCCAGGAAGAGGTCAGCCTACTGCCGTACTCTCCGGCTCGCCCACGCCGCTCATGAGCAAACCCACTTGCTCGATGGTGGCGTCTTTGCGGTCCGCCCGGCCCATTACCGAGCCTTCGTACATCACCACCAGCCGGTCGGAGAGCGCCATGACCTCGTCCAAGTCCTCGCTGATCAACAAAATGGCCTTGCCCTGAGACCGCTGGAGAAGCAGCTGCTCGTGGATGTACTCGGCCGCGCCGATGTCGATGCCCCGGGTGGGCTGGGCCACCAAGAGCACCTCGGCGTTGCCGCTGAACTCTCGGGCGATCACCACCTTTTGGATGTTGCCCCCCGAGAGCTTGCGGGTGAGGGTGCCGGTGTTGGGGGTGCGGATGGAGTAGTCGCTCACCAGCTGCTTGCCGCGGGTCTCGATGGAACTGAGGCTCAACAGTCCGCCGCGCGCGTACGGCGACTGGTCGTAGTTTGTCAAGATCAGGTTCTCGGCCACGGTGAAGTCACCGATGCTGCCGTACTTCATGCGCTCTTCGGGCACATAGGCCAAGCCCATCGATCGCACCTGTTTGGGGGTGGGGGTCTTCACCGGATGGCCGTCGATAGAGACTTCGCCCGACTCGATCTCCCGCAATCCCACGATGGCCTCGGCCAGTTCTCGCTGGCCGTTGCCCGAAACGCCCACGATGCCCACGATCTCGCCGGCTTGCACGTCGATGTTCACGTCGTGCACGGCCAGCTCGTCGCGGTCGCCGCGGACCCGCAGGTTGGTCACCTCCAACATGGGCTCGCCGGGGGACTGCTCGGCCAGGGTGCGGGTGAACTCCACCGGGCGTCCCACCATCATCATGGCCAGCGATTCCCGATTGGACTCGCCTGGAGTGGTGCGTCCCGACACCCGGCCGTCTCGCAGCACGGTGATCTCATCGGAGATCTCCATCACCTCGTTCAGCTTGTGGGAGATGAACACCAGTCCCCGGCCGTCGGCAGTCAGCTGCCGAAGGGTGACGAACAGATCAGTGACCTCCGGTGGAGTCAGCACCGCGGTGGGCTCGTCTAGCACCAGCAGCTTCACATTGCGGTACAACGCTTTGACGATCTCGGCCCGCTGCCGCTCTCCCACCGCCATCTGCCAGATATAGGCGTCGGGGTCGACGTGCAAGCCGTACTCTTCGGAGACTTCTCTGACCCGTCGCCGGATGGGCGACAAGTTGGTCAGTCCGAGGGGCTTGCCCAGCCCCAAAGCGACGTTTTCCGCCACAGTCAAGGTGTCCACCAACATGAAGTGCTGGTGGATCATGCCGATGCCGGTTTGAATCGCCACCGCCGGTGAATCGATGTCCACCGGTGTGCCCTCGAAGGTGATCGACCCCTCATCAGGCTGGTAGAGCCCGTAGAGGATCTTGACCAGCGTGCTCTTACCTGCCCCGTTCTCTCCGAGAAGGGTGTGAACCTGACCCGGCAGCACCGTGAAGTCGACGTCTTCGTTGGCCACGACACCGGGGAAGCGCTTGGTGATCCCGCGCATCTCCAGCATGGGCACCGACATCGGCGCTGCCGAGTCAGAGTTCATATTTGACTATTCGGTTGAGCGTTACTGCCCGGTGGAGATTGATCCGTCGGACAGACCGTCAATGGTCGCCTGGGCCGAATCCAGCACCGCGGCGGGAATGTCCATGGCGTCGTTGAACTGGATCTCCAGTCCTCCACCTTCGAAGGTCATGATGAAGGTCGTGCCACCCAGGGTGCCGGACTTCACCTGGTTGACCACCTCAGACAAGATGACCTCCCAGCGATAGACCTGCGAGGCCACCACGATGTCTTCGCCGAGAGCGGTCTGGTTGGCTTGGGTGCCGAACCACAACACGCCGTTCTCCTGGGCAACACCGGTAGCGCCCACCACCATCTGGGCCGAACCAGTCAGCACATCTGCGCCTGCGGAGATGTGCGACTGGGCAGCTTCGGCGGCCAGTGCCACGTCGGCGAACGACCCGGTGTAGACGATGTTGACCTCGACGTCGGGATTCTGAGCCGTGGCGCCAGCCGCGAATCCGTCGACGTAGAGCTTGGCGTCGCCAACCTCGATAGGACCGATCACGCCTATCACGTTGCTCTCGGTGAGCTGTGCGGCAACCACACCGTTGACGTAGCCGCCGAGATCGGAGCGAACCGAGTAGGAGTTCACGTTGGGAATACCGAAGGTGTCAACCGCAGTGCCCCAGGCGAACGATACGTCGGGGAAGTCTGGGGCGATCTCCTGGAGCGGGCCGCCGTACTGGGAGCCGTGAGCGATCACCAGGTCGTAGCCGTCCTCGGCATAACCCCGGATGGCGGCGCCCGCGTCCTCCACGATGAAGGTGCCGTCGGTGATGGCAACCTCACTGATGTGCCCGGCGTCAAGCAGGGCGTTCACCGCGTCGACCATGCTCTGCGTGAACGCCAGGTCGTTGCTGGCGCTCGGCGCTACCACCGCAACACGGAAGGGCACATCGGGTGCTGGCGCAGCCGCGGGCGTAACCATGAACTCGGTGGCGCTGCGGGCGTCGGCGAGCCAGCCGTCGACGGTGTCGCGGTTGTCGGCGATCCAGTCGGAGGCGTGGCGGTTCACGTCGTCGGTGGTGTTCTCGCCGCCGTCGTAGAGCACGTTCTGCAATGCGACGTCGACCACGCTGATCTGCACCACCTCGAACAGTCTCGCCGCCGAAGGATTGGCAGTGAGGAAGTCGTTGTTGGCCGTGACCTTGATGTCCGCGGAGTTGCGGAACAGCCAGCACGGATCGTTGGTGCACACATCGGTGCCCAAAGACGCCGGAGCATCCACCGCGAAGCCCGGGTTGTCGGTCGAGCCGTCGTGCACCTTGTCGGCCTCATGGGCCAGCCACATGGCATTCACACCCGGAATCAACTGGGTGACGTAGCCGCTCGGCGTCCACGTGTAGGCGATGAACGGCGTGCCGGACTCAGCCCGAGACACCGCCTCGGCGATCACCGCGTCGTAGCCGCCAGCCTCCAACTGCTCCACCTTGCCGCCGTACCCGGCCAGCTCGATCGTCTCGGCCAAAGCCACATAGCAGCCCCAACCCTCGATGCAGCCCAGGATCTGAAGGACCCCGTCACCGGGGTTCGGGTCGGTCGACTCATACAGCTCGAACAACGCGTCGTCGTTGACGATTTGATCGAACGTGGTGATCCCGTGCTCGTCCACCAGAGACTTGTTGGTCATCAACCCCTCAAGACCGCCGGCAAGCATCTCGCTGCCCACCACCGACACATGCTCGTTGACCAAAGACCCGTCGGGCATCTCACCGTTGAGGAACGGATCATGGTTCGGATACCACGAGTTGACCCAGAAATCGAACGCCCCTTCGGCCATGGCCACATACGCGTTCGCCGGCGCCAACTCCAGATCAGCCGGCTCGCTCACTTCATAGCCCAGCTCCTCCAACAGATGGTGATAGATGGCCGCCTGCATATAGCCCGTCGTCCAGTTCGCCCGAGCCATAGTCACACTCACACCCTCACCAGGCGTCATGTTCATCTCATCCGCCGCCGCCGGCTCATCATCAGCAGCCGGCGCATCATCCGGAGCCGGCGCATCATCAGCAGCCTGCGCATCATCCGCCGCCGGCGCCGCCCCCGGCTCATCATCGTCATCATTGCCGCAACCAGCGGCAACCAGTCCGAAGACCAGAAGAATGCTCAGCAAAACTCGCCAGAGATTTCGCTCTCTCATTGATTTCCCTCCAATTGAAGTCAAGCTTGGCCCGCCTCAGTGCGCGCCAACCCGCCTAGAGGTCACACCCTAAACCAAACCAGGCTTGAACGCTAGAGACTCTGAGAAGAATGAACCAGATTGATTCGGGGCCCGCCCTTTCGGGCGGACCCCGAACAACTTGTAGACGTTGCTCAGCTCAATCCGGAAACTCGCGGTGTCAGACCTAGAGGCAACCAGCCTTTGCGGTCAGCCCGCGGCCCGGGCCTCTGCGAGCCAGCCATCGACGAGGTCGCGGTTGTCGGCGATCCAGTCGGAGGCGTGGCGGTTCACGTCGTCGGTGGTGTCTTCGCCGCCGTCGTAGAGCACGTTCTGCAATGCGACGTCGACCACGCTGATCTGCACCAGCTCCAGCAGCTTGGCTGCCGCCGGGTTGGCTACCAGGAAGTCGTTGTTGGCCGTGACCTTGATGTCCGCGGAGTTGCGGAACAGCCAGCACGGATCGTTGGTGCACACATCGGTGCCCAAAGACGCCGGAGCATCCACCGCGAAGCCCGGGTTGTCGGTCGAGCCGTCGTGCACCTTGTCGGCCTCATGGGCCAGCCACATGGCGTTCACACCCGGAATGAGCTGGGTGACGTAGCCGCTGGGCGTCCAGGTGTAGGCGATGAACGGCGTGCCGGACTCGGCCCGAGACACCGCCTCGGCGATCACCGCGTCGTAGCCGCCGGCCTCCAACTGCTCCACCTTGCCGCCGTACCCGGCCAGCTCGATCGTCTCGGCCAAAGCCACATAGCAGCCCCAACCCTCGATGCAGCCCAGGATCTGAAGGACGCCGTCACCGGGGTTCGGGTCGGTCGACTCATACAGCTCGAACAACGCGTCGTCGTTGACGATTTGATCGAACGTGGTGATCCCGTGCTCGTCCACCAGAGACTTGTTGGTCATCAACCCCTCAAGACCGCCGGCGAGCATCTCCTGGCCCACCACCGACACATGCTCGTTGACGAGGGAGCCGTCGGGCATCTCACCGTTGAGGAACGGATCGTGGTTCGGATACCACGAGTTGACCCAGAAATCGAACGCGCTCTCGGCCATGGCCACATACGCGTTCGCCGGCGCCAACTCCAGATCAGCGGGCTCGCTCACGTCGTAGCCCAGCTCCTCCAACAGATGGTGATAGATGGCCGCCTGCATATAGCCCGTCGTCCAGTTCGCCCGAGCCTGAGTAACGCTGACGCCCTCACCGGGCATAGACATATCGTCCTCGACCGCAGGGACATCCGGAGCCGCCGGGAGGTCCACAGTTGTCGCACCTCGGGCGTCGGCGAGCCAGCCGTCGACGAGGTCCCGGTTGTCGGCGATCCAGTCGGAGGCGTGGCGGTTCACGTCGTCGGTGGTGTTCTCGCCGCCGTCGTAGAGCACGTTTTGCAATGCGACGTCGACCACGCTGATCTGCACCAGCTCGAACAGCCTCGCCGCTGCCGGGTTGGCTACCAGGAAGTCGTTGTTGGCCGTGACCTTGATGTCCGCGGAGTTGCGGAACAGCCAGCACGGATCGTTGGTGCACACATCGGTGCCCAAAGACGCCGGAGCAGTGACTGCGAACCCCGGGTTGTCGGTCGAGCCGTCGTGCACCTTGCCGGCCTCATGGGCCAGCCACATGGCGTTCACACCCGGGATCAACTGGGTGACGTAGCCGCTGGGCGTCCACGTGTAGGCGATGAACGGCGTGCCGCTCTCGGCCCGAGACACCGCCTCGGCGATCACCGCGTCGTAGCCGCCGGCCTCCAACTGCTCGGCCCGATCGCCATAGCCTGCCAACTCAAGCGTCTCGGCCAAGGCCACGTGGCAGCCCCAACCCTCGATGCAGCCCAGGATCTGAAGGACCCCGTCACCGGGGTTCGGGTCGGTCGACTCATACAGCTCGAACAACGCGTCGTCGTTCATGATCTGGTCGAACGTAGTGATCCCGTGCTCGTCCACCAGAGACTTGTTGGTCATCAGCCCCTCAAGACCGCCGGCAAGCATCTCCTGGCCCACCACCGATACATGCTGGTTCACCAAAGACCCGTCGGGCATCTCACCGTTGAGGAACGGATCATGGTTCGGATACCACGAGTTGACCCAGAAATCGAACGCCCCTTCGGCCATGGCCACATACGCGTTCGCCGGCGCCAACTCCAGATCAGCCGGCTCGCTCACGTCGTAGCCCAGCTCCTCCAACAGATGGTGATAGATGGCCGCCTGCATATAGCCCGTCGTCCAGTTCGCCCGAGCCATAGTCACACTCACACCCTCACCAGGCGTCATGTTCATCTCATCCGCCGGCGCCGGCTCATCATCAGCAGCCGGCGCATCATCCGGAGCCGGCGCATCATCAGCAGCCGGCGCATCATCCGCCGCCGGCGCCGCCCCCGGCTCATCATCATCGTCATTGCCGCAAGCAGCAACAACCAAAGCAAGCACTGCAAACAGCGCGAGCCAAACCTTCCAATGCTTCTTCACCAGCATTTTCCCTCCCCAAATTATTTTCTCCCGCCAAAGGAGAAACGCGCGAAGCTAGCAACCGAGACGCTAGTTGAATGGTTCCCAAGGCACAAGAGCCGCCCTGGTTCATTCGATGTCGGCCGTTGCTCCTTCCGGCACCGCTTCGGGCTCGTCGACGGCGACGTACACCTGAGACCGGTCGAACTCCGAAAGCACACTTGCCGTACTGGCCACGAGAAGGACTCCGGCAATCATGCATAGGAAAGAGCCGGCGCCGGTGTTTACCTGGGCGTCAGCAACCCTGATTGATGAAGCGATCCAAATGGTCGGAATCACTAAGAGCGCGACGCCAGTGCTGGCGACGATGGCATTCCAGCGCCATCGCCGGCGGTATTCGCTCCCAAACACACCTGATGCCGGCAGCGCAAAGGCGAGACCGAAGGCAGCGAGTCCAATGGCCAGATAGCCGTACCTGGTACCGCTGCCGGTAAAGCCATCGGTTATAACCTTGCCGGTCTGCTTGGCCTCATTGGCAATCCTGCTGATGTCTTGGGCCAGCTCGGCCGAACGGGATGGATCGTCACGGGCCTCTTGGCGCAGAGCCTCGATCTTCGCCTCTGCCACTGGATCGGGAATGATGCCTGCCCCGACACGGACGTCGAAGAGCCAGGCCGAGAATCCGCATATCACTACCAAGGCCACTACGACACCGGCTACGCCGATCTGACCGCGGGAGACTCCGGCCCGCAGGGGTCTGAGCGCTGTGTACGGAGCCCGCATGAGCCAAATCACCGCGCCGACTACCGCAATCGCAGCGCCCACCGCTGCTATCCACGGACCGATGCCTCCACTGTAGGAAGCGTTGGCCCTCGCGGCCGGCGTCCAAAGGTAGGCGACGGCCGCGGCCAACATTCCGAAGGCCAATGCCGACATACCGCTGGACCTGAAGAGGCGGGGTCCTCGACCCGGCCGTCTCAAGTTGTGCACCACAGTCGCGATGATCAAGAGCGCGAAGCCGAGGACGGCTATGCCGTAGAACGACCCCCCAGACGCGCTGAGGCCATTGAAGTCACGCCCCGCCAGAGAATTCGAGAGCCGGGCAATCTCATCGTCCAGGTCGGCAACAGCGGCCGCGGCCTCCTCGTTAGCGAGACCTTCCGATCCGGCGGCGGCCAGCACGGCCACCCGTTGGTTCTCCAGCTGTGCGATTTCCGCTGCGTGTTCAGCCGGCGGGCTGGCGCTGGCCGGTTGGAGCTCAACTTCACCGGGCGATCCCACCGGATCAACTTCGACGTACTCCCAGCGTCCCGTGTCCACCAGGCGGGAGTAGCCGGAGATCTTGCCCGAGTCGTGCCCCCAAGGCAGGAATACGGCAATGATGGCGATAATCGCCCCAGCAGCTGCGATGGTCAGACCGCGGCGCTCGGCTGCGGATACCGGAGTGGGCTGGCCCCGCGTCTTGGCCACCGCGCCGATGACCGCTGCTTGCGGCAGCAGCGACTCGGGATCCTGGCGATGGGCCCAAGCTCGGCGAACACGTGTGAACAGGTTCTCGGGATCGCTGTCTTCGGACTGCGAAATGCGGTCTAGCACCAAAGCCACGATGTACAGAGCCAAGCCGGCAGAGGCACCTCCGGCGACATCGAGATTCTGGACGGCCCGAAATACCAGCAAACCGAGCCCGCCAGCACCCATGATGGCGGCGATTCCCAACATAGAGATGGACAACAGCAGCGTCTGGTTGAGCCCGGTCATCACCGCGGGTCGGGCCAGCGGAAGCTGAACGTCGGCTAGTACCCGCCACTCGGGCGCCCCGTAGGCCCGACTCGCCTCCACTACATCCTCGGGCACTTGGCGGATGCCGAGATTGGTCAGGCGTATCAGCGGCGGCACCGCAAACACCATGGTGACCATCGTGGCCGGCACGAGGCCGAGGCTGAAGAAGAAAATAACCGGCAACATGTAGACGAACGGGTGAACCACCTGCATCGCGTCCAACACGGGGCGAACTGAGTTCCACACACCGTCGATGCGCCCGCTGAGAATGCCAATCGGAATGCCGATTAAGGCGCAGAGCACGACCGCAACGACGATCATGCCCACGGTAAGTGCGGTTTCCTCCCAGTACTCGCCGCCCAGCAGGCCGCAGAGCGCCAAAAGCCCGGCAACGAATCCGCCGACTTTGACGTTGCGGAGCAGGGTTCCGAATACGAAGACGAGGGCGCACACGCCGATCCACGGCATGTCGGTGATCTGCCACCAGGGATAATGGCCGGGGCCATCCACGAAGTTGCGGAACAAGAAATCGAAGGGCCACTCAATGATTCTGAGCAGCCAGTCGAGGTTGAGCTTGATCCAATCGACCATTTGGTCGACCCATTCCCCGAAGGGCACCTCCCACTGATCGAGAACCTTGTTGTCGGCGATGCCGGGAGACTCGGACTGGGCTAGCAGGCTCACAGGAACACCTCTCTCTCGAAACCGTCAATGAGGTTCTCGACGCGGCCCATCTCCTCCATGATGTGGCGGGGGTCGAGGTTCCCAACCAGCACCCCCGATTCGTCGCACACCGCGATGGAAAGGCCCCGGCCAGCGGCGGCGTATACCTCATTGAGCCGGTCGTCGGGCCCACAGCGATCAAAGTCGGTGCGCAGGGCGGAACCCAGACTGGTGGTGCCCATGCTCGCGGCTCGGGCGGCGTCTTCAACGGTGAGCAGGTGCGTGGGCGCCCCGGCGGGATCCAGCACGAACGCACCGATGCGGTCGCCCATAGCGCTGAGGGCCTCGGCGATGGTGGCGGTCGCGGCAACCGGCGCCGGCTGCTGCATCACCTCGTGCACCTGGATGACCCGGCCCTGGTCGACGTCCTGCACGAACTCGGCCACGTACCCGGTGGCCGGCTCGGTGAGAATCTCCTCGGGCGTGCCGATCTGCACGACAGCCCCATCCTTCATGATGCACACCCGGTCGCCGATGCGCAGCGCTTCGTTGAGATCGTGGGTGATGAACAGGATGGTCTTTTGAAGTTCGCTCTGAATCTCCAATAATTCGTCTTGCATCTGGCGGCGGATCAGCGGGTCGAGGGCGCTGAAGGCCTCGTCCATCAGCAAGATCTCGGGGTCCGACGCCAGTGCTCGGGCCAGGCCCACCCGCTGCTGCATTCCGCCGGAGAGCTCCGACGGCATGTTCTGCGAATAGGCGTCGAGGCCCACCAGCGACAGCGCCCGCATGGCCGCTTCATTGCGGGCCGACTTGTCCACGCGCTGGACCTTGAGGCCATAGCTCACGTTGTCGATGACGTTGCGGTGCGGGAACAGCGCGAAGTGCTGGAAGACCATCCCCATCTGGCTCCGGCGGAAAGCCTGGAGCTCCGAGCCATCGAGGGTCTGCACGTCGGTGCCTTCTACCGTGACGGTGCCCGCAGTGATGTCGTGGAGCTTGTTGACGGTGCGGATGGCGGTGGACTTGCCCGACCCGGACAAGCCCATTACTACAAAAATCTCGCCCCTGGGCACCGAGAAGGACACGTCGTGCAGGCCCACCACGTGGCCGGTCTCGGCCTGAACTTCGTCTTTGCCCATCCCTGAGCTGGCCAGTTCGAAGGCTCGGCCCCGGGGCTGGGGACCGAAGATTTTGTAGACGCTGTCCAGCACGATGATGTCATCGCCCACCTGTGCCATAGGACTCCTCCCCCCGACGATGCCCGTTTACCGTAGTGGGTTGCACCAGACAGTGCCGCCAATCGGTTACGACGGCGAATGCGGGCGTCGACTAGCGGCGGCGGCGGAGTCGGCGGGCGTGGGCTTCGAGCTGCTTGCGCTGCTTGCGGGTGAGGCTATCGAGGCCTTGGCTGGACACTTGATCGAGTAGGGCGTCGATCTCGGGGGTGACGCTTTCGTCTCGTAGGGGGACCGCCCGGAGGTGGTCGCCCCTCCGGGACCGCCGACGAGACCTCGAGGGACGAGGATCGGTGGCACGCTGACCCGAAGCTGACGCCATCGATAGCTTCGGGACCCACGTCAGGTTGGCGGCGTAGCCTAATGCCCGAATGCCGAGAAGGGCCACGACCACGGT
This sequence comes from Candidatus Poriferisocius sp., assembly GCF_965204015.1. GTDB lineage: Bacteria > Actinomycetota > Acidimicrobiia > Acidimicrobiales > Bin134 > Poriferisocius. The sequence continues at coordinate 2,275,550 of NZ_OZ241965.1, forward strand.
GCAAGCCAGAACTACCAGGGCAAACCAGTTCCGGTTGCTGGTGTATTGCAAGACATCAAGTCCGACTATTACCACCGCGATCACCCAGCCCGGGATGCCGGGCCAGAATCGGGCGTGGGAATACTGGGCGGCGAAAGACACCAAAACGCCGACCTCCACCATCCGCAGGCCGCCCACCCCACCACTTACCCCTGTTAGGGCTTCCAGAGCGGTGACGACAACGGCAGGAACGACGGTGAGGGCAACAAGGAAAAACGTGAACCTCCAGCGGCCAAGAAGCGCCTCCATCTGAGAGCCCAGCATGTAGAAGATGGCGAACAGAATGATCGTCCAGAAACTGATTTCGTTGGGAATGGGCCATGTGACCAGTCTCCAGACCTCCCCTTCCAGAACACTGCCAAGGGCCATGCCGCGAAAAGTGAGGTCCTCAGACAGCAACACCAAATTTCGATAGAGCGGTCCGTATTGACCCTCAGCCGCGGTGAAAATCATCGAGACCACGCCGAGGCCGACCACGAAAGCCGTGGTGGAGACGGCAAAGCCTCCGATGCGGAACCAAGGGTCGTCGCTGTAGCCGAAGCGCCGGGACGAATACATGGCTATTGGTGGCGCATGGCGTGGGCCATTTCGGCGTCGAAGTCGAAGGGGGGCAGCGGGCCGGTCTCGATGGTCAATGATGCCATGGCTTCGGGTGCTTCGAACGGCGGCTCATAGTCATCGCACACCGGGAAGGGCCGGCCGTAGCCCACCGTGAGGAAGGCGCCGTCGGGGGCCCAGTTGGTGGGCAACGGCACCGGTTGGGCCCCCTGACCGATCTCGGCGTCGTCAGCGGTGAGCGTCACCGTGAACAGCCCGCCGTCGGTCGGTTCTACCACCGCCCCCACGAAGCGGGCCCCGGTGGGGGCGGGGGCGGTGGCCCGGTATTCCCGACCGTGAACCACTGCCACCCAGCGAATCTCCCCATCGACCAAGAACAGCGCCCAGCCTGCGATCCAGTCGCCCTGCTCGCAGATCACTCCGGCGGCACCCTCGGGCAAGCCGTCGGGGAAGGCGGCCACGGCGCGGTAGCCGCCGAACTGGAGCGGCCCGGCCGCTTCGTGCACTTTGTCGCCGGGCACCAGCTCATAGCGGGACCGCATCGACATCCAGGGGGCATACATGTGGGCGATACGGTTGACCGCGGTGTCGTCGAGGGGCAGCACCCCGTTGCGGTCGGCCTCGGCGTTCCACAGCTCGATCATCTCGGCCAGCTTCTCGGGGTCGGATTCGGCCAGGTTGTGCGACTCGGTGGGATCGGCCACGGTGTCGAACAGCTCCCACTCGTCATCGGCGAAGTCGTGGCTGCCGATGATGGCGTCGCGCTCGGCGGCGGTGAGCTGGTTGACGTGGTTGGTGACCGCCTTCCATCCCAGGTGGTACATGGCCCGACTCCCCCAGCACTCGTAGTACTGGCTGGTGCGAGCGGCCTCGGGATCATCGTCTTCCAGGATTTGCCGCATGCTGACACCGTCGAACGACATCTGCTCCACTCCGCCGAATTCGGCCGGGGGCTGCACCCCGACCAAGTCCAGAATGGTGGGCATCACGTCGGTGACGTGGGAGTACTGGTGGCGCAGCTCGCCCCGCGCGTCGATCCCGCTGGGCCACGACAAAATCAGAGGGTCGCGCACGCCGCCCTCGAAGGTGTACCGCTTCCACCGCCTGAAGGGGGTGTTGCCGGCCAGCGCCCATCCCCAGGGGTAGTGCCCGGAGGAGCGGAACCCGCCCAGGTCGTCGTAATGGGCTAGCTCCAAGTTGAGATCGTCGGCCTCATCGCTGATGTAGTGGCGGATCTGGTTCCAGCTGCCGTTGGGACCGCCCTCGGCCGATGTCCCGTTGTCGGAGATCAGGGCCACCACGGTGTTGTCGGCCTCGCCGGTTGACTCCAAGTAGCGGAGCACCCGGCCGATGTGGTGGTCGGCGTGGCTCAAGAACCCGGCGTACACCTCCATCATGCGGGCATACAGCCGTTGGCGGTCGGGTTCGACTTCGTCCCAGGGCTCGATCCATTCGGGCCGCTCGGACAAATCCACATCGGGCGGGATGACCCCCATCTCCTTCTGGCGGGCCAGCACTTCTTCTCGCCACACGTCCCAGCCCCGGTCGAAGCGCCCGGCGTAGGGGTCGATCCACTCCGGGGGCGCCTGATGGGGGGCGTGGGGGGTGCCGGTGGCGTACCACATCATGAACGGACGATTGGGGTCAGCGAGCCGCAACCCCCGCAGGTAGTCGATGGCCTGATCGGCCAGGTCGGCATCGAGGTGATACCCCTCCTCGGGGGTGGCCGGAGGCTCGATGTAGGTCTGGTCGCGAATGAGCTGAGGGGTCCACTGGTTGGTCTCGCCGTTGAGAAATCCGTAGTAGTGGTCGAAGCCCACCCCGGTGGGCCAGGTGTTATACGGCCCGGCGGCTCGCTGGTCGCGGGGAGTGAGGTGCCACTTCCCCACCGCAAAGGTGGCCCAGCCCTCGGCGCCCAAGTATTGGGCCAGGGTGCCGGCCGAGTCGGGGATCTGGCCGTTGTAGCCGGGGAAGTTGATGGGCATGTCGGTGAGCATCCCCACCCCCACCCGGTGATGATTGCGCCCGGTGAGCAGACACGCTCGGGTGGGCGAGCACACCGCGGTGGTGTGGAAGTTGGTGAACCGCAACCCCCGGCCGGCCAAGCGATCCAGGTTGGGGGTGTCGATATCGGACCCGTAGCACCCGAGCTGGGCGAAGCCGAGATCGTCCAGCACGATCACCAGCACATTGGGGGCATCAGGATCGTAAGGCCGCGGCACCGGCGGCGACGTGGACTCGGCCAGGGTGAGCCCAATGCGATGTTCCGTCATGGAGTCAGAAGATAGGCGATGGCAACTCGGCTATTGGTGGCGCATGGCGTGGGCCAATTCGGCGTCGAAGTCGAACGGGGGCAGCGGGCCGGTCTCTATGACCAACGAAGCCAGAGCCTCAGGTACCTCAAACGGCGGCTGGTAGTCGTCACACACCGGGAAGGGGCGGCCGTAGCCCACGGTGAGGAAGGCGCTGTCGGGGGCCCAGGAGGTGGGCAGGGGCAACTGTTCGGCTCCCCGACCGATCTCGGCATCGTCGGCAGTGAGCGTGACCGTGAACAGGCCACTGTCGGCGGGGGACAATTCCGCTCCCAGAAAACGCGCCCCGATCGGGGCGGCGGCGGTAGCCCGGTATTCCCGACCGTGTACCACTGCCACCCAGCGGAGTTCCCCGTCGGCCAAGAAAAGCGCCCAGCCTGAGATCCAGTCGCCTTGCTCGCAGATAATTCCTTCAGCGCTCGCGGGCAACCCGCCGGGGAAGGCAGCCACGGCGCGGTAGCCGCCGAACTGCAACGGCCCGACGGTCTCATGCACTTTGTCGCCCGGCACCAGGTCGTAGCGGGGCCGCAGCGACATCCAGGGGGCATACATGTGGGCGATGCGGTTGACCTGGGTGTCGTCTAGGGGCAGCACGCCGTTGCGGTCGGCCTCGGCGTCCCACAACCCGATCATCTCGGCCAGCTTCTCGGGATGGGTTTCGGCCAGGTTGTTCGACTCGATGGGATCGGCCTCTGTGTCGAACAGCTCCCACTCGTCTTCCGCGAAATCGAGGCTGCCGACGATGGCGTCTCGGTCGGCGGCGGTGAGCTGGTTGACGTGGTTGGTGACCGCCTTCCAACCCTCGTGGTACATGGCCCGGCTGCCCCAGCACTCGTAGTACTGACTGGTGCGGGCGGCCTCGGGATCATCGGAGTCCACGATTGGGCGCATGCTGACACCGTCGAAGGACATCTGCTCCACCCCGCCGAATTCGGCCGGGGGCTGCACCCCGGCCAAATCCAAAATCGTGGGCATCACGTCGGTCACGTGGGAGTACTGATGGCGCAACTCGCCCCGGGCTGCGATCCCGGCCGGCCAAGTCAAGATCAATGGGTCGCGCACGCCGCCCTCAAAGGTGTATTTCTTCCACCGCCGGAAGGGGGTGTTGCCGGCCAGCGCCCAGCCCCACGGGTAGTGCCCACAGGAGCGGAACCCGCCCAAGTCGTCGAAGTGGGACATCTCCAGCTCCACGTCGTCTTCATCGTCGCTGATGACGTGTCGGAGCTGGTTCCAGGTGCCGTGGGGTCCCCCTTCGGCTGAGCCGCCGTTGTCGGAGATCAACGCCACCACGGTGTTGTCGGCCTCGCCGGTCGACTCCAAGTAGTCGAGCACCCGGCCCATGTGGTGATCGAAGTGGCTCAAGAACCCGGCGTACACCTCCATCATGCGGGCATACAGTCGCTGGCGGTCGGAGTCCACCTCAGCCCAGGCCTCAACCCACTCCGGCCGCTCCGACAAAGCGACATCACCGGCGATGACCCCCATCTCCTTCTGGCGGGCCAGCACTTCTTCTCGCCACACATCCCAGCCCCCGTCGAACCGCCCGGCGTAGCGATCGATCCACTCCGGCGGTGCGTGGTGGGGAGCATGGGGGGTGCCGGTGGCGTACCACATCAAGAACGGCCGATCGGGGTCGGCCAGTCGCAACTGCCGCAGGTAGTCGATGGCCTGATCGGCCAGATCGGCGTCGACGTGATATCCCTCCTCCGGGGAGGCCGGAGGCTCGATATAGGTCTGATCCCGGATGAGCTGCGGCGTCCACTGGTTGGTCTGCCCGTTGAGGAAGCCGTAGTAGTGGTCGAAGCCCATCCCGGTGGGCCAGGTGTGGTACGGACCGGCGGCTCGCTGGTCGCGGGGAGTGAGGTGCCACTTCCCCACCGCGTAGGTGGCCCAGCCCTCGGTGCCCAGGTATTGGGCCAGGGTCCCGGCCGAGTCGGGGAGCTGGCCGTTGTAGCCGGGGAAGTTGATGGGCAAGTCGGTTAGCATCCCCACTCCCACCCGGTGGTGATTGCGCCCGGTGAGCAGGCACGCTCGGGTGGGAGAGCAAATCGCAGTGGTGTGGAAGTTGGTGAACCGCAGACCCCGGGCCGCCAACCGGTCGAGGTTGGGGGTGTCGATGTCGGAGCCGTAGCACCCCAGCTGGGCGAAGCCGAGATCGTCCAGCACGATCACCAGCACATTGGGGGCATCAGGATCGTAAGGCCGCGGCACCGGCGGCGACGTGGATTCGGCCAGGGTGAGGCCGATACGGCGTTCCGTCATGGGGCCAGAAGATAGGGGATGGCTAGTGGGTAAGGTTGAACCCCTCGTAACCGGCGGCGGCCACCTCCTCGCACTTCTTGGCATAGTCGGGAAAACCGGGCAAGGGCATGAACACTCGGGTCTTGCCGGGGATGTTGGCGCCCAGATACCAGGAGTTGCAGGTGGGGTATAGCGTGTAGCTGGCCACCAGGTTCACGTGGTCCACCCACGCTTCGGTGGCCTCCTCGGTGGCCTCGATGTGGCTGTGGCCGTTGGACCGCATGTGGTCGATGCACTCGCCGATCCAGTCCACGTGCTGCTCGATGCACACGATCATGTTGGCCAGCACCGATGGACTGCCCGGGCCGGTGATGGTGAACATGTTGGGGAATTCGGGCACACCAAGGCCCAGGTAGGTGCGGGGTCCGGCATACCACTGCTCGGCCAGCGGAAGCCCGCCTCGTCCTTGGATGTTGATGCGAAGCAGCGAGCCGGTCATGGCGTCGTAGCCGGTGGCGAACACGATCACGTCCAGGTCGTAGTGGGTGCCGTCGGTGAGCCGCACCCCGTCGGGGGTGATCTCGTCGATGACGTTCTCGCTGATGTCCACCAGGCTGACGTTGTCGCGGTTGAAGGTGACGAAGTAATCGGTGTCGAGCACCAGGCGCTTGCACCCGATATAGGTGGTGGGGATGAGCCGCTCGGCTACGTCGGGGTCTTTGACCGTCTCGCGGATCTTCTCCTTGACGAAGTCAGCCGCGACGTGGTTGGCCTCCGGCGTGCGGGCGATGTCGGAATAGGCGCCGAGGAAGGCGAAACCGCCGATATCCCAGCGGGCTTCGAACTCCTTGAACGCCTCCTCGACCTCGACGTCGAGCACCGACCCCTCATTCCAGTCGAAGCGGGCACCGAGTGCTCCCTGCTGAGTCTTGTTCTGCTCCCGGAGCCGGTGGTAGTCGGCCTTGACCTCGGCCTGCTCCACTGGGTCGAGGGGATGGTTGCGGGCCGGGATGGCGTACTGGGGCGTGCGTTGGAACACGGTGAGGTGCTCGGCGGTCTCGGCGATCACCGGGATGGCCTGGATGCCCGACGAGCCGGTGCCGATGATCCCGACCCGCTTGCCAGCAAAGTCGATCCCCTCTTTGGGGTAGCGGCCGGTGTGGCACACCTCGCCCCGGAATGTGTCGATGCCGGCAATGTCGGGCACATTGGACGACGAAAGACAGCCCACCGCGGTGATGAGGTATTGGGCGGTGACGTGGTCGGTGTCGTCTTGGTTGGGAGCGTGGTTGTGGTCGATGTGGTTGACGGCGGGCGCGCTGCTGACGTGCCAGTGGCCGGTCTCGTCGTCGTACGCGGCCTTGGTGACCATGGTGTTGAACTGGATGTCCCGGTACAGGTCGTAGCGCTCGGCCACATGCTGGGCATAGCGGAGGATCTCGGGCTGGCCGGGGTAGCGCTCGGTCCACTCCCATTCCTGCTCTAGTTCGGGGTCGAAGCTGTAGCAGTACTCCAGGCTCTCCACGTCGCAGCGGGCGCCGGGATAGCGGTTCCAGTACCACGTGCCGCCGACATCGTCGCCGCGCTCGTACACCCGGGCGGTCAGCCCGAGTTGGCGGAGCTTGTAGAGCATGTACATGCCGGCGAATCCGGCGCCGATAACCACGGCGTCGTAGTGGACAGGGGTGTTGTGATTGGTGCTCATGGTGGTTTCAGTTGGGGTCGGGGTGTGGGCTGGAACTCAGGGTTGGGGTTCAGGCTGCGGGGCGGAGCTTGTAGCGAACCGGCAGCTTCTTGGCGCCAACAATGAGGTTGGACTCGGTGCGAACGATCGGCCCCGCCGGCTCGATTTCGATGACTCGCTCGGCCAGCTGCCTGATGAGGGCCTGGGTGCTGGCTCGAGCCAGATGGGCTCCCAGGCAGTAGTGCTCGGCCCAGCCGAAGCCCAGGTGACGGTTGGGGTGGCGGCCGATGTCGAAGTCGTGGGGACGGTCGAACACCGCCTCGTCCCGGTTGCCCGAGGCGTAGAAGAACACCACGAAGTCGCCCTTTTTCACCGGCTGGCCGGCCACGGTGGCGTCGGCCATGGCGGTGCGCTTCATGTAGTTCACCGGAGTGGACCAGCGGATCACTTCCTCCACCGCGTCTTTGACCATCTCGGGGTTTTCCTTCAACCGCTGAAGCTGGTCGGGATTGGCCAAGAAGGCTTCTAGCGCGCCCGACAGGCCATTGCGGGTGGTGTCGTGGCCGGCGGTGAACACGATGAGGTAGTAGCCGAAGGTCTCGATCTCGGGCAGGGCCTCGCCGGTGGGCAGATGGGCCTTGGCCAGCATGGTGGCCAGGTCCTCTTGGGGATTGGCCCGGCGATCCTTGATGATGCGGTCGAACATGGCGTAGAACTCCAGCCCCACTTCCGCGCTGGCCTGATAGCGGGTCTCCGCCTCGCGCCGGTAGTCGGGGTCGTCGCCCGACAAAAGCTGCTGGGTCAGCACCAACAGGCGCTCCTCGTCTTCGCGATCGATGCCCAAGATGGTGGCCAGCACCCGCAGCGGGTGGCGCTGGGCGATGATGTCTACGAAATCGCACTCGCCCTCGTCGCCCAGGCTGTCGAGCAGGGCCTTGGCGCTGTCGTTCACGATCTGGTCGAGCTGGCTGATGCCCCGCGGGGTGAAGAAGCCGCTAGCCACTTTGCGGTACAGCCGATGATCGGGCGGATCCATGCTGATGATGGTCCGCATGTCGCCGATGATGCTGCCGTGTTCCTCCAAATCGGCCACCTGCTGGTCGGTGCGCACGGTGATGCTGTCGGCCTCGTTGCTGAACAGCTCGGGCTGCATGGAGACTTCGATGATGTCGGCGTGGCGGGTGACGGCCCAGAAGTTCTGGAAGCCGTCGGGTTCGCACCAATGAACTGGGGAGTTCTGGCGCATCCAGGCCAGCAGCTCGTGGGGCTGGCCGTTTTCGCCGTAGCGCTTGGGAGATATGAGATCTAGGGGGTCGACGTCCACGTATTAGACGTTAGATCGTGGGGGGAGCTTGATCCATAGCGCAGCGAGAATGTCATTACCATCCCCCGGCGTGGTGGCGGGTCCTGTCCCGGCCCAGCCCGCCGTCCTCCATGGAGTCCGGGCGGCGGGCGCCCTGAGCCGGGCCACCCACCACCACGCCTACCGTTGGGGCCGTCACATGAAGAGGGAGAGGGGGGTTACTGACTCAGTATTCCGCTGCTCTGGATGATTTCCTCGGTGGTCTCGAAGCCGCCGCCGAGGGCGTCGAAATCGACGGAACCGATGGACAGGGCGGTCAGCGGGGGCAGGACGGGGTTGGGCTCGACGCCTCCGGCCAGCGGGTATTCGTAGGTGTTGCGGGTGAAGTACTGCTGCACCGATGGGGAGAGCAGGTAGGCGATCAAGTCCTGGGCTGCTTCCCGGTCGGACACATTGGAGGTCATGGTGGCCGCGGTGATGATGAGCAACGAACCTATGTCCTCGTCGGAGAGGTCGTAGTTGGCTGCTAGATGCTCTTGCCCGGCCGCCTCGGCATCGGCCGCCAACCGGTAGTTGTAGTAGTGGTTCACGAGGCCCACGTCGATCTCGCCTCGGGCGGCGGCCTCCACGATGGCCACGTTGTTGGGGTAGTAGCGGGCGTCGTTGTCCACCATGTCGCTCAGCCACTGGGTGGCGACATCGTTGCCGTACTGGTCGCGGAAAACCGTGAACCAGTCCACAAACGACCCGTTGGTGGCTGGTATGGCCACTCGACCCTTCCACTCTGGATCGGTGAGGTCGAATACCGAGGTCGGCAGTTCGGAGGGGGGCACCACTTCGACATTGTGGACCAGCACCCGCTTGCGCCCGGAGAATCCGATCCAGGTGCCGTTGCCTCCTCGATGGTCTTCGCGCACCAGTTCCAACACGCTGCTGTCCATCGAAGTGAGCAGCCCCTTGGACTCCAGGAATCCCACCGGACCTGGCGACCGGGAAATGAACACGTCAGCGTCGGTTCGGTCGCCCTCGGTCTCGATCAGGAGGGCCAAGTCGGTGGACGAACCCCAGCGAACCCGGACTGATGTGCCGCTTTCACAGGCGAAGGCATCCAGCACCGGCTTGATCAAGTTCTCGCTGCGGCCGGAGTACACGGTGACCGACGAATCACTTTCATCGGCGCACTTGCCGTCGTAGACAGTGGCGGCAACGCCTTCGAGTTTAGTGCCGCTGTCGCCGCCGCAGGCGGCAGCCAGGAGGGCCATGGCGAGCAGCGCGCCGGCCAGCCCAATACGGGAAATCTTGTTCATGGGCGCAGAACTCTAGAGTGGCTGCGCTTATTCGTCAAGTTACCCTAACAATAGTCGTTTAGGAGGCAAAAGCCCTTCTAGGCGGCTGGTTTGACCCCATCCCAGCGCAGCGGCATTTCCACATAGCCGTCGACCAGGCTGGAGTGCAGGCGAGGCAGGGTCCGGGGATCTTCCACCCCTAGCTCCAGACCCTCAAAGCGGCCGACGATGGCCTCGAACATCATCTTGGCCTCCAGGCGGGCCAGCGACGCTCCCAGGCAGAAGTGGGGTCCGCCGGCGCCGAAGGCCACGTGCTGGCTGGCGTCGCGGGTCACGTCCAGCGTGTCGGGGTTGTCGAAGGCCCGCTCATCGCGGTTGGCCGAGGAGTACCAGATCACCACCGGATCGCCGGCCTTGATCTCCTGGCCGCCCACCACGGTGTCGTAGCTGGGCCGGCGCACGAACTGCATCACCGGCGTGGTGTAGCGCAACAGCTCCTCCACGGCGTTGGGGATGAGCGACGGGTCGTCTTTGAGGATCTGCATCTGGTTTGGGTTGCGGATGAGCTCCAGCGTGCCGGTGGTGATGAGGTTGCGGGTGGTCTCCGAGCCCGCGTTCTGGAGGAGCATGAAGAACACGTCGATCTGCATCTGGTCGAGCGATTCCCCTTCGATCTCGGCCTCCATCAGCACGCTGATGAGATCGTCGTGGGGCTCCTTCTTGCGGATCTCGCACATCTGGTCGGCGTAGGCGAACATCTGCGCTCCGGCGTCCATCATCTCCTCGGTGGTGTACTTCTCGTCGAAGCCGAACGTGATCTCGGTCCAGTGGAAGATCTGGTGGCGGTCTTCTTCGGGCACGCCCACCAAGTCGGCGATCACCTGCAAGGGCAGCTCCACCGCGATCTCGCTGACCATCTCACAGCTGCTCTTGTCGGCCACCTGGTCGATCAACCGGTCGACCTGCGACTGGATCCTCTCCTCCAAATCGCGCACCCGGCGAGGTGTGAATCCCCGATTGACCAGCTTGCGCATCTTGGTGTGATCGGGCGGGTCGAGGCTGATGAGCATCTGCGAGTTGGCACCGTCGTCAACCGAGGGCGGCTGGTCGCCGGCCAGGAAGGGGTTGGGCTGGCTCTTGAAGCAATCGGAGTCGCGCGACACCCGCTGCACATCGGCGTGGCGGGTGACGTTCCAGAAGCCATCCCAGTGCGGGTGCTCGCTCCAGAACACCGGATCGTTGTCGCGCTTGTCGCGGAAGTAGTCGTGGGGGAAACCGTTCTTGAATGTCGAGGGATTCCAAAGTTCCAGATTCTCCATCTCAGCCTCCTGAGTTCTTTATTTGGCGGGCTTTCGGCCCCATACCGCGATCGACAGAGAACTCATCATGACAAATCCGGGCGCCCGAACCTGAGCCAGGGCTGTCTGGCCTTCTTCAGCGGTCACCAGGCCGGCCTGCACAATGCGGGGAATGGCCCGCTCCATGGCGAGGAACCACCACTCCCCGCCCGGCTCTCCGGAGCGCATGGCCCACACGTTGCCAGTCATGTCGATGTCGGCCGCTCCCAGATCGCGAAACCGCCCCGGCAGGCGTACTCCGAAGTTGGGATCGCGCCACTCGGCGGTGGCCCCGGTGGCCATGGCGCGGTGGACGGTGGCGTAGGGCTCGAGGAGTGTCTGCTCGGCAAACGAGGCGAATGCGCCGTCCTCCACCAGCAGCCAACCGCCCGGAACAAGGGCATTCCACAGCTTCTCGATCACCTGGTCGCGCTCGGGCAGGTGCTGGAGCACGGCCCGGGTGTGCACGAGGTCGAACGCCGATTCAGGCACAGGGTCGCTGGTCACGTCGTGCTGTTCCACCACCACGTTGGGCAGCACCGGGCGGTGGAACTGGAGATCGACATCGGTGGACCACACCGTGCCGTCGGGGCCGACTCGCTTGCCCAGCCAGGCCGACACCGTGCCGCCGCCGGCACCCAGTTCCCAGCACCGCCACCCCGGACTCAGCCCAATGCTGTCCAGAATGCGGCGGGTGCGAGGATCGCGGGCCTCGGCCAGCATCTCAAGGCGGTTGCGCTCGATCTCCACCTCTTCGTCGCGAACCCCGTAACGATCATCGGCCATTCGTGCTTCCCCTCTGCTCCCAGTCGCGCCATACCGTATCGTCGCACCGTGGGCGAGCACTCAGAAGACACCCCCGAGCGAGCGGCATTCCGCAACGAGGTGCGGGCGTGGCTGGAAGCCCGAGCACCATTGAGGGAAGACGGCGACGGGTGGTCCACCCGGACCACCCACCCCGACGAGGCCGCCGAGAGGGCCCACATGGACCGATGCCGGGCGTGGCAGCGGGAGCTGCACGACGGCGGGTGGGCGGCCATCGACTGGCCCGAGGACCACGGCGGCCAGGGAGGCGAGCGGTGGCAGCGGCAGATTTTCCAGCAGGAGGCTGCCAAATTCGACGTCACCAGCGGGTTTCTGGCCGCGGGGATCGCCCTGGCCGGACCGGCCATCGGCCACTTTGGAACCGATGAGCAGAAGGCCCGCCATCTGGAGCCCATGTTGCGGGGCGACGTGGTGTGGTGCCAGCTGTTCAGCGAGCCGGGCGCCGGGTCGGATCTGGCCAATTTGGCGACGCGGGCCGATCGGGATGGCGACGAGTTCGTGGTGTACGGGCAGAAGGTGTGGAACTCATCGGCTCACCTGTCGGATTGGGGAATCCTGTTGGCCCGCACCGACCCCGACGCCCCCAAGCACAAGGGAATCACCTTCTTCTTGGTTGACATGGCCACCCCCGGCGTGGATCCCCGCCCGATACGCACCATCAACGGGTCGGCCCACTTCAACGAGGTGTTCTTGAGCGACGTGAGAATCCCCGCTGAGAACGTGGTCGGCGAGGTGAACGGCGGGTGGGCGGTGGCCCGGCTGGTGCTGGCCAACGAGTCCACCATGATCGGCGGCGGCATGGACCGGGCCGACAGCTCGGCCAACCTGATTGCCTTGGCCCAGCGGTGGGGCATGGACCAAGACCCGATGGTCCGCCAAGAGCTGGCCCAGGCCTATACCAAAGAGAGGCTGCTGGATCTGATGGGCCGGCGCTTGCAAGAAGACGTGCGCCGGGGCCGCCAGCCCAGCTTCGACGGTTCGACGCTGAAGGTGTACTGGTCGGAGAGCCGCCGGGACCGGGGCAACCTGGGGGTGGGGATCCTGGGGGGCTACGGGGTGGCCGGCGACCACGCCGACACCGGGGTGTGGGCCAACGAGGCGCTCAACCGGTTTTGGGGATCGATCGGCGGAGGGACCGACGAGGTGCACCGCAACAACATGGCCGAGCGGGTGCTCGGCCTGCCGCCCGAGCCCCGGGTGGACAAGCACGTTCCGTGGCGGGAACAGGTGGGCGGGACAGGCCCAAATTAACGTTTTGCATTCATCTCTTGTTCATCTCGGTCGCGGCCAATTCCCTCAATCGCAGCAGTAAGCTGTCGTCAGATGGCTGACCAAGCCACATTCGCCGACCAGGCCATGGAGTACATGGACCAGCTCTACTCGGCGGCCCGGCGAATGACTCGCAACTCCGCCGACGCCGAAGACCTGGTACAGGAGACCTACCTGCGGGCCTATCGAGGCTTCGGCAACTTCACGCAGGGCACCAATCTGCGGGCCTGGCTGTTTCGCATCCTCACCAACGCCTTCATCAACTCCTATCGGAGCAAGCAGCGCAAGCCGAAGTCGGTAGACCTGGCCAGGGTCGAAGACCTGTACCTCCACCAGCGCCTCGGCGGCGATACCAAGGCCGCGCTGGGGGCGAGCGCCGAAGACGTGTTGATGGATCAGATCACCGAATCAGAGATCGTGGACGCCCTGGAGTCGCTGCCCGAGGAGTACCGGATCACCGTTTTGTTGGCCGATGTGGAGGGGTTCGCCTACAAGGAGATTGCCGAAATCCTGGACGTTCCCATAGGAACGGTCATGAGCAGGCTGCATCGGGGAAGAAAAACGCTGCAAAGGCGGTTACTAGAGTTTGGGAAGACCCGGGGTTGGGTCGACCCACCGGATTCTGAACGGGCGCCGGCTTCGGCTGGCATCTGATTCTGGGAGGCACCGCGATGAGCAGCGAAAGGCATTGTCTGGGGATTCCCAACCAGTGCGATTATTCGCGCGAGCTCATCACCCGGGCCCTCGACGGCCAACCCACGCTGGAAAGCATCAGCCATGTGCGAGTCGAGTTGGCCGACTGCATCGCCTGCGTGCAGGTGCTCGATGTCGAGGTCCGCTTCAAGATGGCTATGGGCCAGGCCTGCCGGGAGTCGGCCCCCGCCTCCCTGCAAATCCGCATCACCGAGACCCTCCAGCGCGTCGTGCTCGACGACCTGGATATCCAAGACTTCTAACGAGCCTGAAACCATGAGCGAATCACCCAACCGGTGCCCTCGTTGGCATGGAGTCGCCGGGAGCAGGTCGCCTAGGGTGGTCGCATGGATTTGATTGCTGCGGTGGTGTGGCACTGGTGGATCGCCCTCTTGCTGGTCATCGGCACCGTGCCCTTGGTGATCGCCACCATCGTCGGCTACTTCACCAAGGTGGTCGCGCCCCGCTATGGCCCCCGCCAGCGGCGAGATCCCGAAGCTCAAGACACCGACGAGAGCAGTTAGAAGCCGGTGGTGGCAACGGCCGATCCGGTCGATTGGCGACTGGCCGAGCGAGTAGCCAAAAGGGTCGGCGGCCACGAGCCGTTCCTCGACTCCTACCACTACCGCAGCCTCGCCCCCGAGCTGGACGAGCTGACCGCCCAAGCCGAGGAGCTGGTCGCGGCCGAAACCGGGTTGAAGTCGATGTCGGGCGCCGCCCGGGCCCAGGTGGCCACCCGGGCCCAGTGGGTGGACGCCAACGTGGCCTCGTTCCAGCGGCTGCTGCGCCCCGTTACCGAGAAGATGGCCGAGCGGGTGTCGCATTCGTGGCTGGCCCCGGTGACCCAGCGGGTGAGCGGCACCGAGATGGGCGCGGTGCTGGGCTGGATGTCCACCCGGGTGCTGGGCCAGTACGACCTGCTCATCATCGAGGACGACCGGCCCGAAGACCAGGACATGGTCTATTACGTGGGCCCCAACGTGATGGCCCTCGAGCACAAGCACGGCTTCGACCCCCACCAGTTCCGGCTGTGGCTGGCCCTGCACGAGACCACCCATAGGGCCCAGTTCACCGGCATCGAGTGGCTGCGGCCCCATTTCCTAGGCCTGGTGCAAGAGGCCCTGGATGCGGCCGAGCCCGACTTGGAGCACTTCAAGTTCGTGGCCAAGCAGGTGATCGAGGCTCGACGGCGGGGCGAGGACCCGCTGGCCGACGGGGGTCTCCCCGCCCTTTTGGCCACCCCGGAGCAAAAGGCGGTATTAGACCGCATCGGCGGGATGATGAGCCTGCTGGAGGGCCACGGCGACATCACCATGGACCGGGCCGGGGCCGACCATATTCCCGATGCCAGCCGGTTCGCCCGGGTGCTGCGCCACCGCCGCAACTCGGCCAAGGGCGTGTCCAAGCTGTTGCAGCGCATCATCGGCATCGAGGCCAAGCTCAACCAATACGCCGCCGGGGAGGCCTTCATCGAGACGGTGGAGGCCCGAGGCGGCCCCGAGCTCTTGAATCTGGTGTGGGAGTCTTCCGATCGGCTACCCACCATGACCGAGATCCGCAATCCCCAGCAGTGGATCAACCGGGTCAACGGCACTCACGCCCCGGCTGAGTGAACGCCCAAACCTCCGACCTGCTGGCGCGCTGCACCTTTCCTCCCGCGGGAACCGCGGTGGACTGCGCGGTGTCGGGCGGCCCCGACTCGCTGGCCCTGTTAGTGCTGGCCACCGAGGCGGGCTGTCGGGTGACCGCGTGGCATGTGGACCACGGCCTGCGGCCCGGCTCAGCCGACGAGGCCGACGTGGTGGCCCAGGCCGCCGCCCGCTGGAGTGCGGCCTTCGAAGCCCGCACCGCCCATTGCCAGCCCGGCCCCAATCTGGAGGCCCGAGCCCGAGCGGCCCGCTACGAGGTGCTCCCCCCGACAGTGCTCACCGGCCATACCGCCGATGACCAAGCCGAAACGGTGCTGTTGAACCTCATCCGAGGGGCCGGACCCGACGGCCTGGCCGGCATCGACCCGGCCCGCCGCCCGTTGCTGGCCCTGCGGCGACACGAAACCCAGGCCCTGTGCGACGCCGTCGGGCTGGTCCCGGTGCAAGACCCCTCGAACCTCGACCCCGCCCACCGCCGCAACCGCATCCGCCACGAGCTGCTGCCGCTTCTGTGCGATATCGCCCAGCGCGACGTGGTGCCGATCATCGCCCGCAGCGCGGGCCTGATGGGCGGGATCCGCGACCTCCTCGACGAGTTGGCCGCGGCCATCGACCCCACCGATGCCAAAGCGGTGGCCGAAGCCCCCGAGCCCCTGGCCCAGATGGCGTTGCGGCGATGGATCCAGCAGGAAACCAACGCCGAGCATCCCCCCGATGCCGCGGCCATCGAACGGGTCATGGCCGTGGTCCGAAACGAGGCTCGCTCCACTGAAATCGGCGGAGGCTGGAGCGTTACCCGATCTTCCCAACGGCTCGGCCTCCAAAGATAGGCACTACTAGGTTGGCCCTCGTGTCCACCGAGGCGAGCACCAGCAACGGCGACCCCGGCCCGATCCTGATCTCCAACGACGAGCTCACCGCCTGCATCGCCGACCTCGGCTCCCGCATCACCGCCGATTACCAAGGCCAAGCCCCCCTGCTGGTGGGCGTGCTCAAGGGCGCCTTCATGTTCATGGCCGATCTGGCTCGGGCCATCCAACTGCCCGTGGAGTTCGACTTCATGGCGGTGTCGTCCTACGGCAGCTCCACCCGCACCAGCGGCGTGGTGCGGATCGTCAAAGACCTGGATCTCGATTTGGCCGGCCGAGACGTGATCCTGGTGGAAGACATCATCGACAGTGGCCTGACGCTCAACTACCTCCGCAAGAACCTGGCCGCCCGCAACCCGGCCAGCCTGGAAGTGTGCGCCCTGCTGGTGCGCAAGGGCCGCCAGTACGAAGACCTAGACCTGCGCTACGTGGGCTTCGAGATCCCGCCCGACTTCGTAGTGGGCTACGGCCTCGACGTGGGCGAGCGCTACCGCCAACTCCCCCACATCTGCCAATACCAGCCGAACAGTAATACATAGAATAATTTCAAATACATCTTGCTTCACGAGCCAGCGTGTGGCAGATTGAGTCCATCGGAGCGACTCGACGGCTCCCTCCCCCACCTTCCGGACACAACCCATGCGGATGGCAAGCGAAGACCGTCGACAGCAGCTCCCCTGGGTGGTAATCGGGCTGAC
This sequence comes from Candidatus Poriferisocius sp., assembly GCF_965204015.1. Lineage (GTDB taxonomy): Bacteria > Actinomycetota > Acidimicrobiia > Acidimicrobiales > Bin134 > Poriferisocius. The sequence continues at coordinate 2,292,313 of NZ_OZ241965.1, forward strand.
CGTCACGCTTACTGCGGCAATTGTCTTCGCCCTTTGGGCATCGTCGCTGAGCAGCCGCACCGCGGTAGCGGTGGCCGCACGGGACATCGCTGGTGGCTCGACAGTCGAGATTGAGGACTTGCGAGCCGTTGAGATTGCCAGCAGTCAGGGAGCGAGCTTTGTCCCGATGTCCGACTTGGACTCCGTGGTGGGCCGCACCGTCCGAGCTGCCATCCCCGAGGGAACGATCCTCCACCCCGAACTGCTGTCGACGAGCTCGCCGATCGACCAGGACATGGCCGTAGTCGGCGTTGTTCTCCATGCCGGTGCATACCCGATTGCTCATCTCAGCCCTGGCCAGCTTGTCGGGGTGGTCTTCACTGGTGAGGACCGCGAACCCAGCGCCGCTGACCGAGACAACCGACCGAATCAGGCTGGTCAGCCCAACATCGCCCACACCTTCACTCGGACCAAAATCGCAGAAGTAAGCAAGGTGCTGGACTCAGGCCAAGAAGCGTTGTTTGTGTCGCTATTGGTCTCTGCTGATGATGCTGTGCCCATCAGCAGAGCTGCTGCCTCCAACGAGCTGCGGTTGATCTTGTTGCCCGGAGAACCCCGGCCAGCAAGCGACCTACCAAATCACGAGCCAACAATGACGGGTGCCACCCGATGAGCATCATTGCGGTAGGGAGTGCGAAAGCCAGTCCCGGCGCCACCAGTCTGTCCGTTGGACTCGGCCTGTCCTGGGAAGCGAACACTGGACGACGAGCAGTTCTAGTGGAGGCCGACAGTGACGGCGGGGTGTTGGCGGCGCGCTTCGGCCTAGCCCTCGCTCCCTCTCTGGTTGAGCTTTCCGGCGCAGCCCGGCATGAGTTGACGATTAATCGGCTACAAGACAACAGCCAATTGCTGGCCGGTCAATTGCCCGCCCTGGTTGCTCCTAGTTGCGGGGAAACCACCGCCCTCGTACTCAGCCCGATAGCGGAGCGATTGGCCGAAGGCCTTGGCCGCTTCGACGACGTTGACGCTGTGGTCGACGTTGGCCGAGTGCGGTCTGGTTCCCCATCTGCTGAGCTCATCAAGCACTGCGACTTGCTCGTGCTCGTCGCTCGACCCCGGTTCGATCATCTTGTTCCATTGGTTCACCAAGCCCGGAGATTGGTTGCCCATGAAATTCCCGCCGCGTTGGTTTGCGTAGGCGACCGGCCATATCCGCCAACGGAGATGGCAAAGGCCTCTCAACTCGATCTCTTGGGCGTCATGGCCCACGAACCGCGGGTGACCCAGGCCCTGGGAGGTGGCCTGCCCGACAACCGGCGTCAACGCCGGCTGTTGCTGTGGCGAACCCTGGCCGAACTTGTCCATCGGATCCACTACCGCCTGCAAACCCCGACAGCCGGGCATGCGGCCGCCTAGCCCATGCCGATGACTGCCTCCGTTTACACCGAACAGGTGCTGGCCATGGTCACCAGAGAATTCGAACAGACTGAAGCGAGCCAGCTCGGTGATCGGCTCGAGCAAAAGGCCTTGGCCGGCCAATTCATTGTGGAGGCGCTCGACACCATCGCTGCTGAACGGGCCAGGGCGTTCCTGCCCCCTATCGACAGCACCGAAGAGTCGTTCATAACCGACGAAGTGCTGGCCACGCTGTTCGGACTTGGACCCATAGAGCGGCTGTTGGCCGACGACTCCGTGGAGAACGTGAACATCAACGGATGCGACACGGTTTGGGTACACCACGCGGGTGGGATCAAACGACGAGCCGAGCCCGTGGCCAGGTCAGACGATGACTTGGTGGTGCTCATCCGCAAAGCGGCGGCCCAGCTGGGACGCAACGAAAGGCGGTTCGACCTCGCCAACCCATTTCTTGATTTGCAACTGCCCGACGGATCTCGTTTGAACGCAGTGATGGCTGTGTCCGAGCGCCCCGCGGTATCAATTCGCCGTCATCGCCACGAGCGGGTGACCCTGGACGAACTGTGCGAGATTGGCACCCTCGACGAGGCGCTCCGAGACTTCTTGCGCGCCGCGGTGCAAGCCCGGAAGAGCATCATCATTTGCGGGGGAACCAACGCGGGCAAGACAACGCTCCTACGCGCTCTTCTGAACGCCTGCGACCCCGATGAGCGGCTGATCACCATAGAGGACCGTTTGGAGCTCAGCCTGACCACCGATCCCGTCCAGCACCACGACGTCATTGAGATGGAAACCCGGACAGCCAATATCGAGGGTTCGGGGGGAATCACGATGCAGCAGCTGGTACGAAATGCCTTGGCCATGTCGCCTGACCGGTTGATTGTGGGCGAGGTGCGAGGTCCCGAGGTGGTGGACATGCTGGCCGCGCTGTCGACCGGAAACGACGGCTCGATGTGCACAATTCACGCCAATTCTTCCCAGGCTGCATTCAGCAAGATCGCCACCTACGCACTGCGGTCCGCAGAGCACATCCCGGTAGAGGCCACCTACCGGATGATCGCGGAGAGCATCAATTTCGTCGTCCATGTGAGCAGGGGTCACGACGGCCGTCGCCAAGTGGGCTCGGTACGAGAAGTCACCGGCAGTTCGATGGGCGAAGTGACCAGCGTCGAAGTGTTCAAGGACCGCGAGTGACTTCGCTTGTTGGAGCGTTGTTAGGGGCTGCCGCGGGCAGCGGATTCTTCACCGCCCTCATCGGCTGGCGGGGCACCCCATCATGGGCGGACGAGAGCGTCCCAACGCTGCTCAAGAGGCTCCGGGGGCCAATTGCTCCGCTGGCGTTTCGCTTGGCCATCGCGGCTACGGGGTTCATAGCCGCGGTCGCGCTGACCAGATGGCTCGTTGCCGGGCTCATCGTGGGCGCAGCCGGCTTCAGCGCGCCGACCGTCATCGGAGCCAAGGCGAACCGCGACCGGGAGGTCGAGCGTTTGGCCGCGCTGGCTACCTGGGTGGAGATGGTGCGGGACACGATCAGCGCGGCATCAGGGCTGATCGAGACATTGAAAGCCACTGCGGCTACCGCACCGTTGGCAGTACGCATCCCGGTGCAGCAGCTGGCAGCCCGAGCCGAACGGGAGCCGCTGCCCGATGCCCTAGCCAAATTCGCTGACGAAGTGGACCACGGAGTGGCCGACACCGTTGCCATCACACTTCAACTGGCGGCAGCCAACCAGGCGGGATCACTGCAAGAGGCGCTGGCTGAACTGGCCGAGAACACCCGCCAAGAAGTGTCAATGCGGTTGAGGATCGAGGCGTCTCGGGCTCGGCAGTTCACTTCTGCCCGCTTCATTGCCGGCGTTGTGGCAGTGTTCTCCGTTGGCATGGTGGGCTTCAGCCGGCCCTACTTGGCCCCTTACGACACAGCGTGGGGACAGGTTGCCCTCGCCGTGATCGGCGGACTGTTCGTCGGATCGGCAATCGCCCTGGTGAAGATGAGCCAGTTCAAGAACCCGCCCCGAATCCTCGACGTGCGCCACACCCCCACGACCCTAGGCGCGACCGGAGGAGGCCCCAGATGACCGTTGGCTTGGCCCTGGGCACCGCGATCGGGATTGGAATCGCCGTCGCCTTCTGGGGGTTGTTCCCTCCTCGAAAGCCATTGCAATCCCGACTGAGCGAGCTCAACGAGCCAACGGAGTCCGGCCACCGGACAGAAACCCGTCGCGACAGAATCGGACGCGCCGCAGCACAGTCATTCACCCCCTTCGGACTGCGACGGGGCCGGGTGGCGCGCGATCTGCGGGCAACCAGCCAAAGCCTGGAAGAACTGGCCATCGCCAAATTGGGGATGATGCTCCTAGGAGCGGGGCTGCCGGCGGGTGTTTGGACCATCGCCTGGTTCAGCCAAACGTGGATCTCTCCCCTGCTGGTGGTCGTGGCATCAATCCTGGGAGGAGGACTGCTCTTCCTTGTTCCCGATCTCTCGTTGCGAGAAAAGGCCCTAGACCGCCGTCGAGAGTTGCGCCACCAAATCAGCGCCTATCTGGATCTCGTGGGCCTTCACCTGTCAGGAGGGGCAGGAATGGAACGGGCCTTGATCGACTCGGCTGCCCACGGCACCGCGTGGGGGTTTGTCGAGATCAAGCGGGCACTCAGGCAAGCCCAATTGGCCAACGAACCGCCGTGGGCTGCCTTCGAGCAACTGGCCCAAGAACTGGGTTCGACAGAACTCGAAGAGCTCGCCGCGTGGATCAGGCTGGCCAGCACCTCTGGGTCTCGGGTGCGATCGTCTCTGCACACCAAGGCCCGGGGCTTGCGAGAGCGAGCTCAGACCGAAGCGGAGACCGAAGCCCAGCAATCCACGGAGCGCATGTCGCTCCCTGTCGTGCTCATGTTCTCGGGGTTTCTGGGACTGATCGGCTATCCGGCCTTTGCCGCCATCGTCGGCTCGTGAATGGCCCAGCGAAACCCGCTCCTGAGACACCTAACTATCGGCGTCATGAACCGCCCCAACCGACATTCCGCAGGAGAAACAAGTGAAAGTGAGATCCAAGTTTCATTATCTGATCATCTCGGCGACGACCGGGCTCGAAGAGCGAGCCCGCCGGGTTTGGCACAACGATCGGGGCGACGTGACCTCGACGGTCATCATCATTGCGGTTCTGGTGGCCGCAGCGGTGGCCGCGGGCGTGGTCATCACGAATTTCATTTCTGGGCAGACCAGCAAGATCAGCTGACCAGTGGTGGAGGGACCAATCCGAAAATGGACCGCGAGCGCGGTGAAGTCACCACCACCGTTCTGCTGGTTCCCATTGCCATGACTTTGATCCTTGTCGTTGTCCAGGCGGCCTTGGTCTTTCACGCTCAGGCCATTGTCGATGCCGCGGCTCAAGACGGCGCCCTCGCCGGTCAGGGCGAATCAGGCGCGGAGGCGGTGGCCCGAACAGCGGTTCAGTCGGTCATTGGAACCAACGCGGGGAATCTGCTGTCGGACATTGATGTCTCTGCTCACACGGACTCATCGCGGTTTTCGGTGACCGTTCGAGCCACCGTGAAATCACTGATCCCCGGATATGCCCCGGCGGTTTCTTCTACTGCGGTCGGACCTCGTGAGACCTTCATCGCCGTGAATAGAAGATGAGGGGAAGGACTCGATGGCCTCGGCCGTTCTATGGCGCATCCGATCGGGGGAGCAGCGTGATCGGACTCGTGGTGCTGACTCCGGTTATGGCCTTGCTCTTGTTCTTTGTGATTGCTGCCGGTCGAATGGGCGTGATCGAGAGCAAGTTGACAACGGCGGCCCGCAGCGCCGCCCGAGCCGCCTCCCAATACCGGTCGGTCGCTGCCGCCCAGGCGGCGGCAGTCACGATCACAGAAACCTCTTTGGGGCAGTTGGAAGTGAACTGCCACGGCGGACCCCGGGTTCGTGTCCTGGAGATGGATCTTCAACCAGGAGGACGTGTGCGAATCCAGGTTTCGTGCACGATGCGATTGTCGGATCTGACCATGCTCAGCGTTCCCGGAAGCCGAATGGTGACAGCCGACTCTGCATCAGTGGTCGATCGCCACCGCAGCGGGCACCACTAGTCGTGCGCTGGCGCCCTCCGAGCAGATTCTCCGGCTCCGTACCGGCATCGACGCATCGTCAGCGGGGCCAGATCACGGTGGTGTTTGTCGTGTTGGCCGTAGTGCTGGTCATGCTCGGAGGGCTGGCCTTCGACGGCGCCCAGATCTTGAACGCCAGGCGAGAGGCTTCCACGTTGGCTCTCGAAGCAGCCAGAGCTGGGGCCCAAGCGATCTCTACAGAGTTGATCTACCGAGATCAAGCAAGCGTGCCCATCGACCCATCACGGGCTCGAATCGCAGCCTCCGAATATCTCGGCCAGCACAATGATTGGTCGATATCGGTTCGGGGCGACACGGTTTCAACAACCGTGTGGCTGACCCAGCCTCTTCGAATCCTCTCACTGCTCGGCATCGATTCACGCCGAGTGGCCGGCACTGCCACGGCACGGGCGGTGTGGGGCATTAGCACAGGACACGGCCTATGAACCCGAACGACGAGAACCGGACTGAACTCATCCGCGGCCTGACTTCAGCTGCGTTGCTAGCCGGTTTGCTCATAGCTGTTCCGATCCTCCTCATTCTTGGCGTGGGGTGGCCACTGCCCCAGGAAATTCCATCGGTTTCAAAAATGACAACCGCCATAAAGACCGGAGCAATTCCCCCGTCCCTTGTCTCGAAGTCAGTTGCCCTCGTGCTGTGGATTCTCTGGCTGCAATTGCTAGCCGGGGTGGTGATTGAGCTGTGGGCCCATTTTCATGGACGAGTCGCCCCCCGAGTCATGGTCATCCCTCAATTTGTGCAGAGCTTGTCTGCTCGAATGATTGGTACCGCTTTGCTCATTGCATTTTCGATCCAACAGCCCGGAGTCGCAATAGCTGACAACCAAGACCTCCTTACTCCAACAACAATCGAGTTGGATCTCGACCGCGAGTTCACTCCAACCCAGCCTCTCATACACAAAGTGCAGCAGAGTGAAAGCCTGCGGACGTTAGCTGAGCGGTATTTGGGCGACCCGAACAGATGGACCGAAGTGTTTGTGCTCAATCAAGGTCAATCGCAGGCAGGAGGAGGATCACTGACTGACCCGATTGGACTTCAGCCGGGATGGGAACTCATCATGCCTGCTGACGCCCGCCTTCCAACGTCAGTTGAATTGAATCGCGATGCAATCACGGAAACCAACTACCAAGTTGACCTCCCTTCTTTTGAGCCCGACAGCACCAAGATCACCGTGCAGCCCGGAGACACGCTGTGGGAGCTAGCAGCCCATCACCTCGATGACCCAGAAAGGTGGGTCGACATATTCGATTCCAATCGAGATACTGTCCAAGACCCCAACGTGATTATGCCTGGTTGGGAGCTTCGACTACCGGCACACGACTCTGTAAGAAACTCTGTGATCGACACGCCGCTGTTTATCGAGTCACCCATCGAACCATCGGTTGAATTAGAGGACCATGCTGTCCCGGTCCTGGCCTTCACCACAGCAAGACCGACCGTAACGGCCAGCGTCAATTCGCCCAGCGAAGATCAGCAAGGAACTCCCACCACACAGACGATGTTTACGGTTGGCGGTCTCGGGCTGTTCGCCAGCAGTCTGGGCTGGATGTTGGCCCGGCTTCGACGGATCCAGCGTCGTCGTTTGCCAACCGATCGTTTGCCTGCGTATCCCACAAAAGAGGCCGTTCGTTTGGAGCACCAATTGCAGGCCGCATCAGATCCCGACAATGCCCTTTTCTTGGACGCGTCATTGCGGGTCATGTCCTCTCGATTCACGGGCGGCGATCCGCCCCACATCGTGGGAGTAACCCTGGACTCCGACGCGGTGTCGGTGCTGCTGGATGCCCCTGCTGACGCTCCCTACGGCTTCAATGCCAGCCAAGACAACACAACCTGGACCCTGTCGACGAGCGAGGTGCTGGAGCACCTTCTGATAGAGGCAGAAAGCGTGCCCGCACCGCTTCCCACGCTGGTCGCCATTGGCAAGAAGTCCGGCACCGAATTTCTGTTGAATCTTGAACACATGACCTCTCTGAGCCTCAACGGCAATCCAGAAGCCATCAAAAGCTTGTGCTCGGCCTTGGCCATTCAGTTGGCTAGCAGTCATTTTGCCGACGACCTCACTGTGGTGTGTGTAGGTTTTGGCCAAGACTTAGACGTCTTTGAGCGCGTCGTGTACGTACCTGATGTGACCACTGCGATCGACAGGGTCGCTCACCAACAGCGCCAGAACCGAGCTCTGCTTGGCAGCAGCTCTTCTTCTGCCGACACCAGAATTGGGAACGGCGGTGACCACTGGCATCCTGCCGTAACACTGGTTCCCGGCCGGCTGACCGAAGAAGAGGCCCACCGTCTTCTGGAGGTGTGCGATTCGTCAGTCTGCATTGTGGGCCACGAACTGAGCGGTGCGAGGTGGTCGGGGCGCTTCGATGAACTCGGCTTGCTCCTGGAACCGATCGATCTTCGGCTAGAGCCTCACGGCTTGTCTGGGGCTGCCGTTGCCGCCGTCGCCGAGTTGGCGACCATTGCCGAGGACACTTGTGGAATGCAGGGGGACATGCCGTCGCTGCCGCAACCTGCTGATCTTGAAATCTCCACTCCCGTCCTCGAGCCGTTGTCCACCGAAGTGGAAGTCCGGGTGATCGGCACGGTGGATGTGCACGGAGCAGCGCAGCCATTCACCTCGCGGCGAGCGTTGGACTTGGTGGCCTACCTGGCGTTCCACCCCGAAGGGGCCGACCGCGACCAGCTGCGGGCCCACCTTTGGCCACCGGACGATCCACCCTCTGAGTCGACTCTGGCCAACACCGTGAGCCGAGCTCGCAAAGCGCTGGGAGTTGACGATGACGGCAAGCCGTATTTGCCCAGAGTCACCCCGAAGGGGATCTACCGCCTGCGACCAGAGGTGGGCACCGACGTTGCCCGATTCGAGGCACTCGTTTCGGCCGCCCGCAGAGATGACGGTGAACAGGGACGACAGCACCTTGAATCGGCCTTGGAGTTGGTGCGGGGCACCCCATTCACCGGAGGCACCGGCGATATGTATCGATGGGCCGATTTCGGGTTGCGTACCCAAATCGACTGCATGGTGGACACCGCGGCCCACGAGTTGGCCAAGAGGTGTTTGGAAGCTGGCGACCACGCTGGCACCCGAAGAGCAGTGATGACCAGTCTCCGGCTGGTGGGAGTGTGCGAGGAGTGCTATCGCTGGCGGCTGATGGCGGCAGCAGAGAATCCCACCGAGGTACGCCAAATCATGGCCGAGTTGCTGGGGTTGCTCAAGCGTGAGAACGGCCAACCCGAGGGCGATGATCTGATCAGTCCCGACTTGCTGGAACTCTATGAGCAGCTGATGTCGTCTCGTCCCTTGTTCAGCTAGCCGGCGGGGTGGCCGACTTGGCGTTGCGGTTGCGGCGGCGAATCCACCAGATCAGCGCCGCGATGGCCGCGATGATGGGCAGGAAGGGCAGCAGCACGCCGACCACGATCAGGATCACGCTGAACACGGCCACCACGCCGGTGGCGCCGTCGGACACCGAGTCGCCGAAGCCGGGCAGGGCGTCGTCGGTATCGACCGCCACCCACACCACCGACTCGCCCCACACCTCATCCAGTGCGGTGCCGTCGAAGTCGACTGGGGTGGCCATGACTTCGAGTTCGATGGGCAGGCCCCGGGTGGCCACCCGGCCGGCCAGTCGGCCCTCTTCAATGGGCAGGGTGAGCACGGCGGCCATGAGCTCGTTGGGCTCGATGCGGTTGAAGTTGCCCTGGACCGGCCGGAAGTGGTCCAGGTTGAGGCGCAGGTTGCGGGTGGTCACCTCCACATCGGTGAGGGCTGAGGTGCCGGTGTTCTCCACCTCCAAGCAGAGGTAGACGTCGGTTTCGGGCTCCACAGTGATGTTCTGCACCCCAAGGCACGGGTCTTGGGCATCCTCCGACACCCAGGCGGTGACCCGGATCCCGGTGTCGGGCAACACGGTGGGCGACTGGGTGATGGTGAGGGTGATGGTGGCCAGATCAACCTGGTCGCGCAGGGTGCGGATCTGGCCCCGGAGCCGCTCCAGGGTGGTCTCCCGGTCGAGCAGCTCTCGCTCGAGCTGGGCCACGTCTTCGAGCTCGGTGGCCTCTTCGAGGAACTTCCGCAAGCGGGTCACGCTGGCCTCGGCGGTGATGATGCGGCTCTCCAGGTCAACGATCACTTCGGTCACGTCGTCGGAGGTGATGACCTGGTCGATCAGCTTGCCCACTCCAGCCAGGCGCTCGAGCACGGTGGAGAAGTCGGCGGGCAGCACCTTGAAGGTGATCTCGGTACGGGGTCGGGGCTCGGTGCGGGTGGATTGGGAGAACACGATGCCCCCCAGGCCCTGCACCACGGCCACCGCTTCTCGGCTGGCCGCTGCCACATCTTCGGACTGCACCTCGATGGTGGCCCGATAGATGATGTCGCGGCCCAGATCGGCCGGCGTGAGGGCAGTGGGAACGGCGAGGCCGCTCTCGGCACTAGCTGGTTCAGCGGCCGGTTGGGGCTCGGGGGCCTCTTCCATATCGTCTGCCGGAGCATCGAAATCGCCACTGTCTGCCATGGCCGCCGCTGGCTCGGGGTGGCCCGCATCTTCACTGGCTAAGGCCATGTCGTCGTCATCGCCAGAACCACAGGCGCCGAGCAGAACGAAAAACGCGCTGAGCAGCGCCAAGAGCATGAAACTCAGGCGGCGGTGCCGGGTCTTGGTTCGGGTGCGGTTCACGTCGTGCATGGGTGTCCCCCTTCGAGCGTTGACCCTTATGACGACGGCCCGGTCGAAAAAGTTCCCGGCGCAGTCGGGGCGAGTTCAACCAGCCGCGGGTAACGGATGGGTACTCTCAGGGCATCAGAGGAGCGGCCGACGACACGGAGCTGGTGAAAAAGGCCCAAAAGGGCGACCAGGCCGCGTTCGATGCCCTGCTGCGGCGGCACTACAACCAGATCTACGCCATCTGCCGGCGGCTGGCCGGCAACGAGGCCGATGCCCTCGACGCCACCCAGGAGGCGCTCATCACCCTGGTGCGGCGCATCGACCGCTTCGACGGGCGGTCGAAGTTCACCACCTGGATGCACCGGGTGGTGACCAACGCCTGTCTGGACGAATTGCGTCGGCGAGGTCGCCGGCCGGAGCCGTCCCCGGTAGAAGAACAGCCTCTGGCGGCCGTTGATCGGCCGGTGGCCGACTCGGTGAGCGATCGAATGGACATCGACGCGGCCCTGGCCCAGGTGCCCGAAACATTCCGAGTGCCGGTGGTGCTGTGCGACCAGCTGGGGTTGAGCTACGAGGAGATCGCCCAACAGTTGGACATCGCCCCTGGCACGGTCCGATCCCGCATATCTCGGGGCCGCCGGCGCCTGGCCGAGCTGTTGAGCGGGAACCCAGGCGACCCCGGCCAACGTCACACTGGGGAACAACCATGAGCGACGAGCGCGGCGAGATGACCCCACAGGGCATGGACGAGCTGGCCTCCGCCTATCTGGACGGGGAAGCCACGGCGCAAGAGGCCGCCCTAGTGGAGAGCGATCCCCGCTTGCAGGCCGTGGTGGAAGAGCTTCGAGCCATCCGGGAAATAGTGGCTACCCCGGTAGAGCCGCCCTCCGACGAGGTGCGGGATCAGATGATCGCCCAAGCCCTCGACCACCGCGCCCCGGTGGTGTCGCTGGAGAAGGCTCGCCGTCGGCTGCGGGCCGTTCCCCCCCAAGCAAGGGTGATCCTGGCCGCGGCCGCGGTGGTAGCGGCCATTGCCGTGGCGGGGGTAACCCTGTTCGACCAGGCCAGCCGCGATGGCGGCGAAATGTTGGCCAACGACTCGGGGCCAGCCCCCGCAATGGCCGACGAGGCACCAATGGACTCGACCGAATCAGCACCCGCTCCAGAACCCGCAGCAGAGGCTCCGGCGATGGCCGAAGAATCCTCTATGGATGTGGCCGCTCCAGCCTCAGACGACGATATGGCGGACGCGCCGGCAGAAGTGTCGGAGGATGCCGAAGAGGCAATGATGGCTGACGAGCCAGCAGAACTCACCAGCCTCGAATCGCCCGATGACGAATCTGCTGCCGCCGACATGCCCAGCGATGACTCAGGGCAGGCCGAGTCCGCCATGGACGACGAGGCCCCAGAAACGCAACCCACTTCAGGCGATGCCGTTTTGGTGTTCGACACTGCGGCCGATCTCGCCACCTTCGCAAGGGAGATTGCTCAGGAGTTGAGTGATCTTCGCAGCGCCGGGCCAACCGAGGAAGCTGCTGCCTTCGATCTCATGGGTTGCCCGCTGTTCCCCGACGAGGACCTCGAGCTGCTCACTCGATTTGATGCCGTCGTGGACGAAGTCGAAGCCCAAGTTTCGATCTACGCCACTGAAAGCGACTTGCAACTCACAGAAACAACCCCGCCCCCCGAATGCGAGCTGCTCAATTCCCACACCTTCCTCGACTGGCTCGAATAGCTCTCGCCGCCTCTCCCCCAACATCTGAAATGACAGAGCTCGGCGGTAGTCTGAACTCCTATGGCTGACGCCACCGACCCGAAGGAAGACGCAACCACCGCTTCGATGCTGGGATTGTCCGAGGACTGGCCTGAGCAGGCCGCCGATGCCGTGGTCAACACCGTGGACAAGGTCCGCGATGTGACGACCGGGCCGGTGGTCAACCTCAGCCGGCTCTTGGCCTACATCGTTTTCGGGGTGTTCCCCCTGCTTATCGTGCTGGTGCTGGGGATCATCGCCGCGGTACGCGGGCTGGAGGTAGCCACCGGCCGGGCCTGGGCGGCCCACGGCATTCTCGGCCTGCTCTTCGTTTCGCTGGGCGCCTTCGCCTGGTCGAGGCGGCCCTCATGACCGACGCTCCCACCATTGACCAAGGCATCCGCGAGGTCATCATCATCGGCTCGGGGCCGGCCGGGCTGACCGCCGCGGTCTACACCGCCCGGGCCAACCTCGCTCCCCTGGTCATCGAGGGCGAGCCGTCGTCCACCAGCGACCAGCCCGGCGGCCAGCTGATGCTCACCACCGACGTGGAGAACTATCCCGGCTTCCCCGACGGGGTGATGGGCCCCGAGTTGATGATCAAGTTCCGAGAGCAGGCCCAGCGGTTTGGCGCGGAGATGCTCACCGAGAAGGTCAGCCGGGTCGACTTGTCCGGCCCGCCCCACGGGGTGTGGGTGGGCGACCCGAATGCCCCCGAGCCCACCTACCGGGCGTGGGCGGTGATCGTGTCCACCGGTGCCCAGTCGATCATGCTGGGCTTGGAGGCCGAAGAGCGGCTGATCGGCCATGGCCTGTCCACCTGTGCCACCTGCGACGGATTCTTCTTCCGGGATCAGCACATCGCCGTAGTGGGCGGTGGTGACTCGGCCATGGAGGAGGCCACGTTTTTGACTCGTTTTGCCTCAAAGGTCACGGTCATCCACCGAAGAGACGAGCTGAGGGCCTCCAAGATCATGCAGGACCGGGCGTTTGCCAATGACCGCATAGAATTCTTGTGGAACAATGTGATAACCGACATCCGAGGTGAGGACAAGCTGGCCGGCGTCGAGGTCCAGGATGTGGTCACCGGCGAACATTCCGTATTGGACGTGACAGGGCTGTTCATCGCTATCGGCCATCGGCCCAACACCGACCTGTTCGAGGGCCAGCTGAAGCGCAAGGAGAACGGATACCTCGTCACCCAGCCCGATTCCAGCCACACCGATGTTGAGGGCGTCTTCGCCTGCGGCGACGTGCAAGATGACATCTACCGACAGGCAGTGACCGCCGCGGGGTCGGGTTGCATGGCCGCTATCGATGCCGAACGGTGGTTGGAGTCTGCCGGACACGGCTAAACCGGAAGACCGCTGATAGGCTGACCGCTCCCCGACCGCCGCAACCGAAGGGATGCCCAACGATGGCTGAGAGCATCACCACGCTTACCAATGAGACCTTTGACGAGGTGATCGGCAGCGCCGAACTGCCCGTCGTCGTCGATTTTTGGGCTGAATGGTGCGGCCCCTGCAAGATGATCGCCCCGATCCTTGATGAGATCGCCGTTGAGAAGGCCGGCGTGCTCAGCGTGGCCAAACTTAATGTGGACGATGCCCAAGACGTGGCCCTGCGCTATCAGGTCATGAGCATCCCCACGCTGATCGTGTTCAAAGACGGCGAGCCGGCCAAGCGGATCGTGGGGGCCAAGGGCAAACAGCAGCTCCTCCAGGAAATCGGCGAAGTAGCATTCTGATTCAACCCGCCAGCGGTCTATTGCCTGCGAAGGGTTGACAAGCACAGTCGCAAGGAGCGCCCGATTGGCCGATGACCATTTGCCCACGCTGAAGCGGGGCGACGAAAACGACGATGTCGTCGGCCTGCAACAGAAGCTGGCCGCCGCGGGATTCGCCTTGGCGCTGGCGGCCAACGGGCACTTTGACGCTTCCACCGCGGCGGCGGTGGCCGATTTCCAGGCCAGCCGAGGCCTCAGCGTCGACGGGATCTGCGGACCTCACACCTGGGCCGCACTGCAAGAGGCCGCATGGTCGCTCGGCGATCGAAATCTGTACTTGAACCAGCCCATGCTGCGGGGAGACGACGTCGCTGAGTTGCAACTCCGACTGGGCGCCCTGGGCTTTGACGCCGGAAAAGTGGACGGCATCTTCGGGCCCGACACAGCCGGAGCAATAGAGGAATTCCAGCTAAACACCGGCCTGGTGGCCGATGCAGTCTGCGGAGCATCCACCACCGCAGCCCTCAAGCGGATGGCGGCCAGAGTCACACCCGCCACCGTGGCCGCGGTCCGAGAGCGGGCAAAGCTCCAACGAACTCCCCGGAGGCTGACCGAGCGGCACGTCATGATCGCCTCAACCACCACCATGGCCGCAGTGGCCGGGGAATTGGCCACCGGGCTGCGACGCTCGGGGGCCGCCGTCACCGAGATTTACGATGTACCGGAGACTGATCGAGTCGATGAGGCCAACCGCCTGGCGGTCGACGCCTACCTGGGTTTGATCCCCTCGGAAGTCGAGGAGTGCCGAGTGGCCTATTTCGCCACCGAGGGATTCGTCTCCCCTGGCGGGCAGCGGTTAGCCAGCATCCTCGGTCAGCGGCTCCCCGCCGCACTGGGCACCGACAACGTCGAGGTGAAAGGCATGCGGTTGCCCGTGCTGCGCCACACCCGCATGACCGCAGTGCAATGCCTCATAGGACCACCCGGTCTCGTGCAAGCCCGCCTCTCCCCCCTCGCCAGAACCATAGAGGGCGCCTTAGCCCGATGGGCCACGCAACCGGCTTAACCCGACTGGAGCATTACCCGGTAGATGCGCTCTAGATCATCCAGATCAGCAAACTGGATCACCAGTTTTCCCTGACCCTTGCCGAGCGTCACATCCACTTTGGTGTCGAGGTGATCGCTCAACAAGCTCTCTAGTTCGAGCACCGCAGCTCCCCGATCAGCGCTGGCGGGCCGTTCCTTGGTTTGCTTGACGTTTTTGGCCGCTGGAGCACCAGCTCGGGCCGCTTCCTCAACCATTCGCACCGTCATCCCGCCAGACGCCGCCTTCTTCGCCAGCTTGACCAACCGCTTCTCGCTAACAACACCCAGTAACGCCCGAGCATGGCCGGCCGACAAAGAGCCGTCCACCACCATGGCCTTCACCTCGTCGGGAAGTTGCAGCAGGCGCACCGCGTTGGCCACCGCCGACCGGCTTCGGCCCAACCGCTTGGCCACAGTGTCCTGAGTGAAGCCAAATTCTTCCATCAGTTGCTGGCAAGCGGCCGCCTCTTCGATCGCATTCAAGTCCTCCCGGTGCAAGTTCTCCAACAGCGCCTGCTCCAGGGCATCGGCGTCTTCTGCGGTCCGGACAACAGCGGGAATCCGCTCGAGCCCTGCCTGACTGGCCGCCCGGCAGCGGCGCTCGCCGGCGATCAGCTCATAGGTCCCGTCGGAGCGGGGTCGAACCAACACCGGTTGGAGCACACCGACCTCGCGGATCGACTCCGTCAGCACATTCAGGGATGCCTGATCGAACTTGTCGCGAGGCTGATACGGGTTAACCGATATGGCTTCAAGGGGGAGCTCCAAATAGGCGGAGGCATGCACCCCTTCGTTTTGTGTTGTCGGATCTGAAATGAGAGCGCTGAGCCCTCTACCCAACCCTGGCGAGCGCGCCACCGACGACCTCCTTGGCTAGTTCGCGGTAAGCCAGCGCGCCCCGGGACCGGGGATGCGTGACGGTTACCGGTGCTCCGTACGACGGGGCCTCTGCCAAGCGAATATTCCGGGGAATCATCTGATGGCACACCTTGTCGCCGAAATAGCTGCGGATCTCCGAAGCCACCTGGGCCGACAGCTTGGTGCGGCCGTCGTACATCACCAACACGATGAGGGAGATCTCCAGATCGCTGTTGAGGCTGCTGCGAACCAAGTCGATGTTCCGCATGAGCTGCCCAAGGCCTTCCAGGGCGTAGTACTCGCATTGAATGGGAACCATCACTTCACGGGCCGCGGCCATGGCGTTGACGGTGAGCAAGCCGAGCGACGGGGGACAGTCCACAAAGATGAAATCAAAGTCGTGCATCACAGTGGCAAGAGCAGAATCGAGCCTCCGTTCCCGGCTGAAGGCCGGCACCAGTTCGATTTCAGCTCCGGCAAGATCCAGCGTGGAAGGTGCCAGCCAGAGGTTTTCCACCTGGGTCGAAACGATGCTCTCTACCATGCGCCCGTTCTGGAGGAGAACGTCGTAGGTGGAAACGCCGCCAGCAAAGGGATCGATTCCCAAGCCGGTGGTGGCATTGGCTTGAGGATCCAAGTCGACAACGAGAACCCGTTGGCCCAAATCCGCCAGGGCGGCAGAAAGGTTCACCGTGGTTGTGGTCTTGCCCACGCCGCCCTTTTGATTGGCAACCGCAATGATGCGACAAGACCGAGACTGCTTTTTTCTGGAGAACGCCACCTAGACAATTCTCCCTCACCCTCAACCAGCGGTCAAGCATGGTGACAGATGTTTCATGTGAAACATCCACCGTCAAACGGTCGGAGGTCAGGAGGCCGCTCTTGTGGATCGGTGGAATCTTGGGGGGGATTGGGTTAGGCGGTCGGGGGCCATGCCTTGTTTGGCCAGTATGTCGGAGGGCCAGGGGGTGGGGTGGGGGGCGGCGCTGACTATGAGTTCGCCACCGGGGCGGAGTAGGGGAGCGGAGGCCTTGATGACGGAAGCTGGTGGGCCGAAGCTGCGAGCGGTTACCAGGTCGGCCCGACCGCGATATTGCTCGTCTTCACCAAGCTGCTCGGCAGTCACATGGAGGACATCGACCCGGTCCGACCACCCCATGCTCGCGCAGTGCCGCTCCAAGAATGCCGCTCGGCGCAAGGAGGACTCCACCAAAGTCCATTGAGACTGTGGCCAGGCCGCGGCCAGAACAAGAGCCGGCAACCCGCCTCCACTACCCAAGTCCACCGCAATGATGGGGGTGGCAGCAACGGCGGTGGCAAAGCCCAACGAGTGACCGATGTGAACATCAATGGCCTGGGGGCCAATCCAACCCCGCTTCTGGGCCTGGTCGAATACTTCCACCAACCTCAAGCGGTCCTCAGTGGAGATCAACTTGGGATTATCACGACCCATCGACGGGGCTCTTGGCCTTCTGAGACGGTGTCGACGCCGTCGATCTCAGCCACGACATCGTGGACGACCTTGCGATCGGCGGCGTTCATCGGCTCGAGGGGGCGATCAGCACCGGAGTCTCGCACCTCCAAAGCGATCTTCTCGCAGAACGACTCAAGCGCGGCCCGGCGGCGCTCGCGGTAGCCGCCGATATCAACTCGAATACGGCCCTCGCAGTTTCCGTCCGACTTGCGCTGCACCAGCATCCGGGACAGATCCTCCACCGCTCGCAGCGTGTTGCCCTTGGGCCCGATGAGCAAGCCCACTCCTTCGGTGTTCTCCACCCTCATTTCCATCGTCTCGTCGTCGACGCGCTCGGCGTACACCTCAGCATCCAACTCGAAGGCATCCAGCAGCCCGTCCAGAAACTCAACTACTAGGGTGCTCTGCTCTTGCAAGCTCATCTGGTCTTCCATGGGTTTGCTCTTCCTTGCTTGGTCCCCCTGAGGGGCATTTGATGGACGATTCTTGCCAGCACGTTTGTCGTTCTTGCTGGTGTCGTTCTTGCTGGCATTCTGAGGTTTCTTCTGCTGAGGCTTCTTTTGCTGGGGCTCACGTTGAGACTGCTCTTTGTTCGAAGCTCCTGAACTCCGATTCTGGGCTTGGCCGCCCCGGCCTCCTCGATTCTTGCCTTCCTTCAAGTTACCCCGTTCAGACTTGCGGCTCCGATTCCGATCCCTGTTGTTGGAAGAGCGGCGATTCCGCTTCTCCCGGGGCAGCACGGGCCGCACCCGAGCCCTGATTCGAGCCTCGGTTCGTCGAAGACCGAGCAGAGCGGATTTGGGCTCGTCCACAACGGAGAACTCGGCCTCGTTGCGATCTACTCCCAATCGGTCGAGAGCTGCTTCCTCGGCTTGGGCAATGGTCTTGCCGGTGACTTCAAGCCACTCCATGGCTACTTTCTCCTCTTCTTGCGCTGGCGCCGACGATCAGTGGGATGTGACTGATGGCCCTTCTGCGTGGTCCGACTCGTCTGGCGTTGCTCCGGCGCTTGTTTTGACGACTTGGTGCTTCCCGCCTTGGCCCCTGCTTGTTTTGACGACTTGGTGCTTCCCGCCTTGGCCCCCGTCGGTTTCGAGTCCTTTGCTCGCGACTCTTTGGCCTCGGTCTCCTTGACTGCCCGGGTCGGCCTCGGCTGTTCAGAGGGCCTCGCCTGCGTGCGGCGACTGTCGGTCCGACGTTTCGGTGGCGTTCTGGATGTGGGCCGTCGACGACCGTGGTCTTGTACCGGGGCGCGGGAGCGGGTCATCGGCTTGGGCGGGGCCGGCTCCTCGGGCTCGGGAATCTCTTCGCCCTCTTCCTTCGCTTTTTCGATTTGAGCTTGGCGCTCTTTATGGGGTTTGTAGATGCGGCGGGTGATCACCGCCTGCTGCCCAACGCGCACGATGTTGGAGCTCACGAAGTACAGATTCAGGCCAGCGGGAAAACTGACCGAGATGATCGGCAAGAACCACGGCATCACCTTCATGATCATCTGCTGCTGGGGGTTCACGGGAGCATCAGGATCTCGGCGCCCAGCGATCTGGCGCTGCTGGATATAACTGGTCACGCCGATCAACACGATCAACAACAGGAACGGCAGGGAGGTGGAGAACGACTCCCGAAATGCATCCATGAGGCTGGATGACAGATCCATCGCCCAGAAATTCATCTCCGTGGAGTTTTCGAGAGCGATCCGCAACTCGGAATCAGACGCCAAATACTCAGGGTTGAAAGTCCGCTCGGGAAACTCCGGAGAGGGCACCGCGTTCTCCCCGAAGGGCAGCCGCCAACCGGCGAAGTTGCCTAAATCACTGACACGTCGTGTAAGTCCACGAATCAGCTGAAAAAGTACAAAAAATACTGGTAGTTGGGCCAGTAGGGGCAGGCAGCTGCCCAGTGGATTCACGTTGTTGGCCTGATACAGGCGCATCATCTCTTCGTTCATCTTCTGGCGGTCGCCCTGGTACTGCGCCTGGAGCTTCTTGACCTCAGGCTGAAGCTCCGTCATGCGAAGCATGGAGCGGGTGGTGTAGAAGGTGAGCGGAGTCAAAACCAGCATCACCGTGAGGGTGAACAACATGATGGCGATGCCGTAGCTGCTCCCTAGCGTGTAGTACACCGCCAGCAACCAGGCAAGGCCGTCGAACAGTGCGTCAAACACCGGTCACCGCCTCGCTTGCCGTGGGGTCGGGCGCCAGGCGGCCGTCGGCATCGGGCACCGGGTCCCAGCCTGATGGCGCTCCAGGGCGACATCTCAACAGGCGACGCACACCCAGCCAGACACCTTTGGCCGCACCATGGACCTCCACCGCCTCAACGGCGTAATAGGAGCAGCTCGGCACATACCGGCAGGGGGTCGGGCGGTGGTCGGTGGCTCGCTGGTACACCGTGATCAGGCCCCTTACGGCCCGAGCGGCCACGCCCATCTCCATGGGACTGTCCCTGTGGTCACACGAGCTCACAAGGCCGTCCGATCCAACTTGGCCAAACATGCCATAAGTGAAACCCGCAGGTCAGCATGGGAAAACGCTTGGGCATCACGTTGAGTACCAATGAGATATAGGCCGGCGGGCAAGCCAGCGGTAGCCTCTCGGTCGAGGCTCTTGACAATGTCTCGCAGCTGGCGGCGGATCTTGTTACGCATTACCGCAGTCCCCATCTGTCGAGGAAGCGCGTACGCCACCTGAGCCGCGCCAAGAGAGGGGTCGGGCAAGAAGCGCACCCACAGCAGTTCATGGTCAGCGCGAATCCCATCGGCACTCAGCCGAGCGAACGCCGAACGTCCTCGAAACCGCTCGATCAGGCCGACAGCCTTTTGCGGCCGCGGCGGCGGCGGGCATTGATAATCGCCCGTCCACTTCTGGTCATCATTCGGTGCCGAAATCCGTGGCGCCGGGCCCGGCGCTGCACATTCGGCTGATACGTGCGCTTCACAACTTCCTCCATGGCCGGGGTGGCATCCTCATGGGGACCGCCCTACCGGCGCCTCCCGTCTCCCGGCGTCCCCACTACGCTACGGCCTGGCCCCGCATAACGACAACCAATGGGCCGCCAGATGTCAACATTAGCCACCTGAACGACACTGGCAACATTGCCCACGCAAGCCTCTGACCAGCTAATTCCTTGTCTGTCGTTCGTGCACAGGTGCTATCGCAGTGCTAGAGTTCGGTGCTCCAGTCGAGCAGGTGCCAACTTGGTTGGGTACAACAAAGACGGTCGCAAGTTATCCACACTTTTTACACATTTGTGGATATTACTTTTAACAATTCATGGAGTTGCCATCAAATGGTGTCAGCAACACTTCTCTGGACTTCCTGCGCCAACAGTATCCGAACTCAAGTCCCTGACTCAGTGTGGCAGTCAACTTTCAACCCAGCAAAACCCACGTCGCTCGTTGAAGATGTACTGGAACTCACGGTTCCGAGTACGATTATCAAGGACCGTTTGGAAGGTGAGTATTTCGACGTTTTACGGAACGCGTTAGCAAGTTCAAACGCTACCCACATCACGTTGAAGATCTGCACCGACCACCAGGTCAATGGCGAAGAAGGCTCTACGGCAACAGTTTCACCACCAACCTCTGTACCCGAAGTAGCCAGTCCCACTTTAGAAAGCAGACCTACTACTGCACTTCATCCCAATTATGTATTTGACAAATTTGTAACTGGACCGTCTAACAGATTTGCCCTTGCTGCTGCATTATCTGTTGCCGAGACTCCGGGTAAATCATACAATCCGCTGTTCATTCATGGGCATGCCGGTTTAGGCAAGACTCATTTACTTCAGGCTATTGGCCACTACGTCAAGAATCACTATGTGAGCGATCAGCGTCATCCGATCAGCCGTGTTGTGTATGTATCTACAGAGACTTTTCTCAATCAATTTGTCGATGCTATCCGGACAAACACTCGAAGCGAGTTTAAGCGTAACTACCGAGAAGTCGATGTACTTCTTGTTGACGACATTCAATTCCTTGAGGGTAAAGAAGGGTTACAGGAAGAGTTCTTCCATACATTCAACTCACTGCACGAGGTCAACAAGCAGATTGTCCTCACCAGTGATCGACCCCCCGACGCAATACCAACCCTTGAAGATCGCATGACCAGTCGGTTCAAGATGGGATTGCTCACCGACATCCAACCGCCAGACTTGGAAACCCGTTTAGCCATCCTCCGAAAGAAGGCCGAGCAATCAAATTTCACGATAGACGGCGAAGTTCTGACGTTTATCGCCAGCAACATCAAAGACAACATTCGCGAACTCGAGGGAGCACTCACCAGGGTGACTGCCTACGCGAGTTTCAATGACAAACCCCTTAGTCTGGAACTTGCTCAGTTCATTCTGCGCGATATCACCGCACGTCGTGAACCGCAGGTTGTGACGGCGGATATCATCTTGCAGGCCACTGCAGAGCTGTTCGGCTTTGCCGTCGAAGATATTGTCGGCCCCCGACGCCAGCGGCCCCTGGTGAGAGCTCGTCAAGTATCCATGTACGTGTTCCGCGAACTGACCGATCTCAGCTATCCAGACATCGCACGAGTCTTCGGCGGCCGGGACCACACCACCGCCATCCACGCCATCCAAAAGATCACCACCCAAATGTCAGAGCAACCGGAGACCTTCAACCAAGTCACCGGCTTGATCCAGCGAATAAAGAATGCTTAGGCCACCGCTCTGGGGATTCGTATGGGGTCAAGATGGGGACAATCCCTCCTACGGTGGGGACGAAGCGGCCACAATTCACAGTCCATGTTCTTCCCTCAGCAAACTTCCCCCGGCCTGTGGAAAGCAGTGAACGCAGAAAGTACCTTGTGACCTGGGAAAACACTGACTGTCCACATTTCCACTGGCCTACTGCTGCTAGCAGTTAATTTAAACATAGATATCAATAGAAAGAGAGCAAACCTGTGAAATTCCGATGCGAGCGGGATGCCCTCCTTGACGCACTGACGACAACCGGCCGAGCAGCTGGAACCAGGGGAGGATTCCAGCTCGTGCTGTCCGGGGTGCACATGGCACTGTCGGGTGACGGTCTGACCCTGACGGCAACCGATCGTGAGCTAACCATCAAAGTTCACTTGACGGTGGCGGGTGATGGTGATGGTGAGGCTGTTGTCACTGCTCGGCTGATTAGCGATGTTGTTCGATCCCTTGATGCTGGCGCAGTGAACGTGAGCGTGGAGGATGGGGAAATCCACGTCGATTCGGCTCGGTCCACTTTCTCGTTGCAAACGATGAGTGCCGAGGATTTCCCCAAGACGGCTGCTCTAGAGGGTGACCCCGTGGTGTTGGAAGCGGGTGGCCTGCTGACCGCGTTGCGTCAGGTGGTGAAGGCGGCGTCGGCAGACGAGTCTCGTCCGGTGTTGACCGGCGTGTTGTTGTCGGCAGAGGATGAGGGGCTCCGCCTAGTTACGACGGATTCGTACCGACTGGCGTTGTGCGATTTGCCCGGTTTGGAGCTCTTGGGTTCCGACCAAAGTGTGTTGGTTCCATCGCGAGCGCTGCAAGAAGTCATTCGATTGCTTGACGAGGAGGACCAAATAAGCTTGCGATTCAGTGAGCATGAAGTTTCGTTTGGGTTCGGCACAATCACAGTGACCACACGGCTTATTGAGGGAGAATTTCCCAGTTACCAGGGGTTGATTCCCACGCATCAGCCCAATCGATTGGTGATTGGTCGAGAAAATCTCATTAACGCGGTACGAAGAGTTCGCTTAATGGCTCAAGACTCAACGCCGATACGGCTGGATATGTCGTCGGATGGGTTGGAGCTGTCGGCCACTACCCAGGACGTTGGGGAAGCTAGAGAGCAAATGGATGCGGTGTATGAGGGCGAAGATCTCACCGTGGCGTTCAATCCCGAGTATCTGCTTGACGGAGCAGAAGCCGCCCCGGGAGACGAGATTGTGCTGAACACGGTGGATGCACTCAAGCCAGCGGTCATCCGCACGACTGATGCCGAGGAGTTCTTGTACTTGTTGATGCCGGTCCGCATCAACTGAAAGTGCGTTTCACCCGTCTCTGGCTAACCGACTTTCGCAATTATTCCCACCTCGAAGTGGAACTGCCCGAGGGCACGAGTTTGTTTGTGGGATCCAACGGGGAGGGCAAGACCAACCTGTTGGAGGCGATCTTCTACTTGGCCACGATGGCGTCGTTTCGGGTCAGCACCGCGGCGGCGATGATTCGAAGCGACCTCGAGGTCTCCCAGGCGGTTGTGCGGGGAGAGGTGGTGGCCGGTGAGCGGGAGCTATTGCTCGAGGCCGCGCTGAGGCAGTCGGGTCGTTCGCACTTCCAAGTGAACCGGCAGCGAATGCGGCGCCGAGACCTGCTGGGGCTGATTCCGGTATCGGTGTTCATGCCCGACGACTTAGTGCTGGTGAAGGGCGGTCCCAGCGAACGTCGCCGCTACCTGGACGAGGCCTTGGCCCAAATCGACCCTCGACTGGATGTTGTTCGATCCGATGTTGAGAACATCCTGCGCCAGCGAAACGCCCTGCTGCGCCAGTCGGGGAGCCGGCTCGATCCCGAAGCGGCCATGACACTGGAGGTGTGGGACAACAAGCTCGCCGAGGCGGGCGAGCAGTTGGCCGGCGCCCGGAGGAGCTTGACGATGCGACTCGAGCCCAAAACAGCCACCGCCTATGCCGAAATCGCGGGGCAGGTGTTGCCCGTGGAGATGGCCTATGAGTCGACATGGCAGACAGGGGAGCTGAGCGAAGCTCTCCGCCAGGCCCGGAACGAGGACCTGCGCCGCGGCGTGAGCACGGTGGGGCCCCACCGAGACGATCTGTCGGTGATTCTTGAGGGAAGATCGGTTCGCACCCACGCCTCGCAAGGCGAGCAACGGTCGCTGGCGCTGGCGCTGCGCTTGGCCGTACACCGCGAGCTGGCCGAAGCGTCGGGGCAATCCCCGCTGCTGTTGCTCGACGATGTGTTCTCGGAGTTGGACCCGGCTCGCTCTCAGGGCGTCCTGCGGGCTCTCCAATCGGAGCAGACGCTGCTCACCTCGGCCGGTGCCGTGTCGTCGGACATCGCTTACGATGCCCGCTTTCGAGTGGCTGCCGGCCGGGTTTATCGCGAAATGTGACCCACGCGGCCATGAGGCCGGGGCAGACTGGGAACGTGGGATGGGAGCCCTTGTCCGAGTCCACCGGGCCCAAGCCGATTGGAGAGGCTCTCGACCAGGTGGCCCACCGGTTGAGAGCGCCCCGGGCCCAGGTGTTGGCGAAGGTGTTCGAAGCGTGGGAAGAGCTGGTGGGTGCGGTGATGGCGGCCCATACGTCGCCGGTGCGTCTCGTCGACGGAGAGCTGGTTGTGGCCGTGGACGACCCCGCGTGGGCCACCGAAATGAAGTTCTTCGGCTCGGAGCTCATCGGTCGGATCAACGCCGTTGCCGACCAAGAAGCGGTCACTTCTCTGGCTGTCAGAGTTCGTCCGCAATAGTCACGGCGAGATGCCGGCAACCGGCTCTCCGGTGAGTCAAATGGACTCCGATAACTGGTAGAATTACGCCATCGGAGGCAGTGCATTCAGCCGGTCTGATCGCGGAGCGAACAACCTGGCAAAGGCGTCTGTCCAACCCACCAACGAGGCCCGTTTATCAGGGCAGAAAAGCCAGTTCGTGACTGACACGTCTGAGTCTTATAGAGCTGAAGACATAACGATCTTGGAAGGCCTCGACGCGGTGAGGACGCGTCCGGGCATGTATATCGGGTCGACCTCGGTGACCGGGTTGCACCACTTGGTGTATGAGGTGGTGGACAACGCCGTTGATGAGGCCATGGCCGGCTACTGCTCAACCATCGAGGTGACCCTTTTGGCCGATGGCGGCTGCGAGGTCCGAGACAACGGGCGGGGTATCCCGGTGGACCCCCATCCCCAGTATCCCGACATGAGCGCAGTCGCCGTGGTGCTCACCCTCCTGCATGCTGGCGGCAAGTTCGGCGGCAACGGTTACAAGGTGTCGGGTGGCTTGCACGGCGTGGGTGTGTCGGTGGTCAATGCCCTGTCCACCTGTCTGGAGGTGGAGATCGACCGGGGCGGCCGTCGCCACACGATGTCGTTTGCCAACGGCGGCGAGATAACCGACGACCTGCGGGTCACCGGCGACAGCCCCGAGGATCGCACCGGGACCACGGTTCGATTCTGGCCCGACGAGAGCATCTTCGACGACGTCCGGTTCAGGGCCCAGGGTCTGCTGGAGCGGCTTCAGATGATGGCGTTTTTGAATCGCAATCTGGAGATCAAGTTCCGCGACTTGCGTGCCGACGGCACGGGCGGCGCCGATTGGACGGTGTACTGCTACCAGGACGGCATCAGCGACTTCGTGCGTGAGGTGAACAGCTCCAAGGACGCGCTGTTCGACGACGTCGGCTTCTTTGCCCAGGAGGAGGACGGCGACGAGGTGGAGGTGGCCTTCCAGTGGAACACTGGCTACAACACCGACGGCCTCCACTCCTTTGCCAACGGCATCAACACCGTTGAGGGAGGCATGCACGAGGAGGGCTTCCGCAAGGGGCTCACCCGAGTGGTCAACGACTATTGCCGGGCCAAGGGGCATCTGAAGGACAAGGACGACAACCTGGCTGGCGAGGACATCCGCGAGGGGCTCACGGCGATTGTGAGTGTGAGACTCCGCGAGCCGCAGTTCGAAGGCCAGACCAAGGCAAAGCTGGGGAATGCGTCCATGCGCTCGCTGGTGGAGCGGGCCACCAACGAGAAGCTGGCCGAGTGGCTGGAGGAGAACCCCTCCGACGCCCGCAAGATCGTGACGAAGTGCCTCCAGGCCCAGAAGGCCCGTTTGGCGGCGCGCCAAGCCCGGGATGCCACCAGGCGCAAGTCGGCTCTCGACGGAGCGGGACTGCCGGGCAAGCTGGTGGACTGCACCTCCACCGATCGAGATGAGTGCGAGCTGTTCATCGTGGAGGGCAACTCGGCGGGCGGCTCGGCCAAGGACGCCCGCGACCCCAAGACCATGGCCATTCTCCCGATCCGGGGCAAGATCCTGAACGTAGAGCGCGTACAGGTCGACCGGATGCTCCGCAACGCCGAAGTCCAGGCACTGGTGGCGGCGATCGGCGCGGGCTTTGGCCCGGAGTTCGACGGGGGCAGCGAGAACGGCAATGGAAATGGCAATGGCAACGAAGCGACCAGCCAAGGCAATTCTCCGGTTGAGTCTCGGATCCGCTACGGCAAGGTGATCTTGCTGGCCGATGCCGACGTGGACGGCAGCCACATTCGCACGCTGCTGCTCACCTTCTTCTATCGGCAAATGCACAAGCTGGTGGAGGAAGGCCAGGTCTACATCGCCCAGCCGCCGCTGTATTCCACCGAAGTGGGCCGGTCGAAGATCTACCTCAAAGACGACCATGCCAAAGAGGCTTTCTTGGCCGAGAACCCCAAGCACAGTGCGGAGTTCCAGCGGCTCAAGGGCCTCGGCGAGATGGATGCCGAGGAGCTGTGGGCCACCACCATGGACCCGGAGCGACGGACCCTGCTGCGGGTATCGGTGGAGCAGGCTGCTATAGCCGATGGGGTGTTCTCCAGGCTGATGGGAGAGGACGTGCAGGCTCGCAAGCAGTTCATCCAGACCAACGCCAAAGACGTCCGCTTTTTGGATATATGAGCGAAAAGGACTCCTGTGCCCGACGAGCCTGATACGTCTCCAGAGCCTGAAGGGGCCCCGGTCAGCTCAATTCAGGACATCGACATCCAGACCGAGATGGAGCAGTCGTTTTTGGACTACGCCATGTCGGTCATCACCGCCCGGGCGCTCCCCGATGTGCGAGACGGGCTCAAACCGGTCCACCGCCGCATTCTCTGGGGCATGTACGACCAGGGGACCCGGCCCAATCGCCCCTATGTAAAGTGCGCTCGGGTAGTGGGCGATGTCATGGGCAAGTACCACCCCCACGGAGACCAGGCCATCTACGACGCGCTGGTGCGCCTGGGCCAGGGGTTCTCGCTGCGGCACCCGCTGATCGACCCCCACGGCAACTTCGGATCGCCCAACGATCCGCCGGCGGCCATGAGGTACACCGAATGCCGCCTTGACGAGTTGGCCATGAGGCTACTCGACGGCATCGACGAGCAGACCGTCGATTTCAGCGACAATTTCGATTCCACCGAGCAAGAGCCAGAGGTATTGCCGGCTCGGTTCCCCAACCTGCTGGTCAACGGCAGCCAGGGCATTGCCGTCGGCATGGCCACCAACATCCCGCCTCACAACCTGGGCGAGATTATCGACGCGGTCAACCACTTGCTGGAGAACCCCGAGGCCACCGACGAGAGCCTGATGGAGTTCGTGAAGGGCCCGGACTTCCCCACCCGAGGCTGCATCATGGGCTTCCAGGGCATCCGCGACGCCTACACCACCGGCCAAGGGGCCATAAAGGTGCGGGCCTCGGCCGAGATCGTGGAGGACGACTCCAAGACCCGGATCGTGGTCACCGAGATCCCGTATCAGACCAGTGCCGAGATAATCGAGGAGAAGGTGGCCGATTTGGTGAATCGGCAGGTGATCGACGGCATCCGCCAGATCCACAACGAGTCGGCCAAGGGCCAGACCAGGCTGGTCTTCGAGCTGAAGAGGGATGCACCGGCGCTGGTGGTCCTCAACAACCTCTACAAGCACTCCCCGCTGCAAACCACCTTCACGGTGAACATGGTGGCGCTGGCCGACGGGGTGCCCCGGACGATGACGCTGCGCGACTGTCTGGCCGCCTACACCCGCCACCAGCAGGAAGTGGTGAGCCGTCGAACCCAGTTCCGCTTGGACGAGGCTCGGCGACGGGAGCACATCCTCGAGGGCCTGGTGCGGGCGGTGGACAGGATCGACGAGATCATTGCCGCCATCCGGGCGTCGGAGAACCGCGCCGCTGCCCGGGCCACCTTGATGGGTGAGCAGTTCGAGTTCAGCGAGATCCAGGCCAACCACATCCTGGACCTTCCCCTGGGGCGGCTCACGCAACTCGGCCGCCAAGAGCTGAACGACGAGCTCGCTGAGAAGCGGGCGCTCATCGTGGAGTTGGAGGCCATTTTGGCCGACGATGCCAAACTTCGAGCCGTCATCCGAGAGGAGCTGCTGGAGGTGCGGGAGGCCTTTGCCACCGACCGGCGAACCCAGATCATGGCTGATGAGGGGGAGATCGACATCGAGGCCCTCATCGACGACGAGGACCTGATGTTCAGCTTGAGCGCAGCCGGGTATGTCAAGACGGTGACTCCCGACGAGTTCAAGACGCAGGGGAGGGGCGGCAAGGGGGTTATCGGCGCCAACCTGAAGGACGGCGACTACATCGCCACGCTCATCCACACCACCGCTCACGCCTATTTGATGTTCTTCACCAACATGGGTCGGGTGTATCGCATAAAGGTCCACGAGGTTCCCCGGACCAGCCGAACCGCCCGGGGCATGGCCATCGTGAACCTGTTGCACTTGGCCCCTGAAGAAACAATCTCGGCGGTGATCGACACCCGCGACTACGAAACGATGCGGTTCCTGCTGTTTGTGACCCGTAAGGGAACGGTGAAGCGAACCCGGTTCTTGGAATACGACAAGACCCGCTCCCGGGGGCTCATCGCCATCAATCTCCGAGAGGGCGACGAACTGGTGCGGGTGCTGCCCACCAGCGGATCCGACGACATCTGCCTGGTGAGCGCATCAGGCAAGCTCATGCGCTTCGCGGAGGGCGAGGTCCGGTCCATGGGGCGAAATGCCGCCGGGGTGTGGGGCATGAGGCTGCGGGGCGACGACGTGGTGGTGGCGGCCAGCGCGGTGCAGCCCGGCGACGAGATGCTGCTGGTTACCGACCAGGGGTTCGGCAAGCGGACGCCGCTCGACGAGTTTCGGGCCAAGCACCGAGGTGGCATGGGCATGCGGGCCATGAGGATGATGGACGGCCGGGGCACGGTGGTGGCCGCTCGGGTGGTGGCCCCCGAAGACGAGGTATTCGTGGTGGCGTCCAACGGGGTGACCATCCGGATACCGGTTTCGTCGGTTTCCGTGAAGGGGCGCGAGGCCTCGGGGGTGCGGGTCATGAGCCTGTCCGACGACCAACTGGTGGCCGCGGTGGCGCCGGTATTATCCAGCTCAGAAGACGAGGAGTAGTCTTCTCTGAGTCGAATCTTCCCCCTCGAAATCACATTGGAGCAGCGTTGTGGGCGAGCGGGGATCGATCTCGGTTTTGGGCGCGGGGATGTTGGCGGTGGTCGGAATGGCGATCGTGTTGCTGGGGCAGCTCGGGGCGGACGCCGTTCGCCGGGCCCGGGCGGCGGCGATTGCTGATGTGGTGGCGATGGCCGCCGCGGCGGAGCCGTCAGCCGGGGCGGGGATTGCCGCGGCCAACGGAGCGACGCTGACGTCGTTGACCAGAGACGGGTTCCAGGCCGAGGTAGTGGTTCGCCGGGACGGGGCAACGGCGGTGGCCCGAGCCGAGTTTCTGCCGCCGAAGTGGTGGCAGTGCCAATCTTTTCCAACTGGCGATCCCGTACACTTCGAGTCGTGTCCATTGACCCCGGTCGGGTGAGCGACCCCCAGGCTGCGCCGGTGCCCGCGCCGCCCTCAGCGCGCCAGCCGGTGAGGGTGACCCCGAGGGAGTATCGGCGGGCGGTGCGCTTGCAGGCCCGCAAGGTGCGCAGGGTGATCCGGCACATCGAGCCCTGGTCGGTGCTGAAGATCTCGTTGATCTTCTATACGTGCCTGTGGGTGATCGTCATGCTGGCCGGGGTGATGCTGTGGAGCATCGCGGTGGGGTCGGGCACAGTGGACGACACCGAGTCGTTCATCGAGGAGCTGTTCGCACTGCAAGAGTTCAAGTTCAATGCCAGCCAGATATTCCGGGGCTTTGCCGTGGGCGGGCTGGTGCTGGTGGTGGCGGGCACGTTCTTCAACGTCTTGCTGTGCGTGTTGTTCAACCTCATCAGCGACCTGACCGGGGGAATGAGGGTCACGGTCATCGAGGAAGAAACGGCTCGGCAACGCCCCCGGACTCGACCTGCCCGATTTCGTTGGCCGAGCTGGATTCCCCGTAAGTAGGCTTGCCGTCCGGCTGCGGGGCTATAGCTCAGTCGGTTAGAGCGCACCCCTGATAAGGGTGAGGTCGCTGGTTCGAATCCAGCTAGCCCCACACCTCCACCTCTCACACCCCTCAAGCCCGGTTGCGGCGGGATGGGGGTTCGTTAGGATGGGAGCTGTGAAGATTCTGCGGAGAGCATTGGTTGCTCTGGCCGGGGCGGCTGCTATTGCGGCCATCTTGCGTGCCCGGGGAACCGGGGGCGTGCCGCCCCAGTCGGGCGGCTGGCGCCAGATCAGCGGCAGCAGCTAATCCTGATCGCTTCTTCTGAGCTGCATGGATGTACTGATTGTTGGCGCGGGCGTGGTTGGCGCGGGCGTGGTTGATCGCTTGGCCAACACACCGTCGATCCCGGTTGGGCGGGTAGCAGTAGTCGATCGGAACCCCGATCGTGCCTGGCAATTAGCAGAGCAATACGGCTCGCCGGTAACCGTTGGCAGCCTTGACGACTCGGCCGATGTGGTGGTGTTGGCCACTGCATCCGGCAGTCAAGCCCGATTGGCCCGTCGATTCTTGGCCCGGGGCAGAGCGATGCTCTCCACTTCTGACTCCGTGGCCGATGTCAGACGGCTGCTGGGCATGCACGGCGCAGCTCAGCGGCAGAACACGCTGGTGGTGGCCGGAGTGGGCATGGCTCCGGGGCTGAGCGATGTTCTGGCCGGTCGGGCCGCTGAGGGATTCGACCGGGTGACTGAGGTGCACGTGGCCAAGTTCGGCACGGGGGGGCCGGCGTGTGCCCGCCAGCACCACAAGGCGTTGAGTTCGCTGGCGTTGGAATGGCGGGGCGGGTGGAAGCAGCGACCGGGGGGCTCAGGTCGGGAGTTGTGCTGGTTCCCGAGCCCGGTGGACGCGGCCGACTGCTACCGGGCGGCGCTGCCCGACCCGATGTTGCTGGTCCGGAAGTTCAGCGGTGCCGATCGGATAACGGCTCGGATGGCGGCCACCCGCCGGGATCGCTTCAGCTCCTGGCTGCCCATGCTGCGGCCGCCCCATCCAGAGGGGAAGCTGGGGGCGGTACGGGTTGAGGTGCGGGGGCAGAAGGGCCAGAAGTGGACTGGTCGGATATTGGGCGCTTCGGCACCACCGGGAACCGCGACGGCCGCGGTGGTGATGGGGACGATTGAGCTCTTTGCCGGGGGACAGTTGCGCCACGTTGGGGCCATGGGCCTATCCGAGGTGGTGGATACGGCCGAGTTCTTGGACGCGGTGGAGGGGCAAAAGGTTGTTTGTGAGGAGTTTGCCGGCGCTTAGCCGTTGTTGAGAAGAGTGCGGAGTTCTTCGTGGATGCTCCCGTTGGTGGAGAGCCAGTCGCCGGCCGACGGGGTGGTGGACCCGTTCCACTGGGTGATGCAGCCGCCAGCTTCCGGGACTATCACCAGCATGGGGGCTATGTCCCACAGGTTGAGACCGGGGTCGATCATGGCGTCGACGCGTCCGGTGGCTACCAGCACGTAGCCGTAGCCGTCGCCCCAGGTCCGGAGTCGGGGACCCGTTCGGCTCTCTCGGTCACGAGTGCGCCTGACTCGATCGAAGGCGCCTTCGGGCCACCATTCGGTTCCTGATGTGCTCAAGTACGACCGGCTTAGCTCAGTTTGGGCGCTCACTTGGCAGCGGCGGCCATTGTGGTAGCAACCCAGGCCTCGACCGGCCCATACCGCTTCGTCGAGGGGGGGGACGGCCGCGACGCCAATGGACGGCCCGTGCTGATCGATTACGGCCAACAGCGTGGTGTACAGGGGCACACCGCGGACGAAGCTGCGGGTGCCGTCGATGGGGTCGATAACCCAGGTTCGCCCCGATGTGCCCTGCTCTTCGGGGTATTCCTCTCCGATCACTGCATCGTCGGGAAACCTCTTGGCCAAAGCCTCTCGGAGGAAGGCCTCCGCGGCCTTGTCGGCTTCGGTTACCGGTGACCCATCGTCCTTGCGTTGCACCGACAGCTCATGGTCGGAGAACCACCTCAGCGTTAGCTGTCCGGCCTCACGGGTCAGCTCAACGGCTTCGTTCAGCAGCTCGGTATCTGCCGACTCGGTCATCCAAGGATGCCTTGGTCCCGCAGTGAAGCCAGTCGGTCGTCGTCCAACCCCAGTACTTCGCTGAGTACCTCGTCGGTCTGCTGGCCGACGGTGGGGGCGTGGGTGGGTATGGGCAGTTCCTCGTCGAAGAACTTCACCGGGAGGGGGAGTTGCTCGCAGCCCACCTGCTCGGTGGTGAACAGCGGCAGCCGGTCTTGGAATTGCGGGTCGTCGACCACGTTCTTGGCGTTGTTCACCGGGGCGATGGGGGTGTTCACTCGATCGCCGAACTCCAGCCACTCGGCGCTGGTCTTGGTGCGGAAGATGTCCCGCAGCTCCTGCTGCATCTCCAGGTTGCCCCGGGCATGGTCGGCGTACTTCGAGCCCGGCCAGCGATCGAAGAGGTCCATGCGGTCGAGGGCTTCGCAGAAGTTCTTCCAAAACGCCTGTTCAGAGGCCATGAACAGCACATGCCCGTCGGCCGACTCGTACATCTGGTAGCGGACACCCTCCCACATGCCGGCCAGGCCCGGGGCCCGGCGCTCGTAGTCGTCGGACGGGTTGCCGGTGACCTCGTCTTCAGGCCGCTCGTAGGCCTTCCACGTCTCGATGCGGTACCAGTCCATATAGGCCGCCGCGTCGGACTGGGCCAGCTCGAGCCGGCAGCCCTCGCCGGTGTCACGAGCCCGAATGATGCCGGCGCACACGGCCAGCGCCCCGATGAGGGGGGCGATGTTGATACCGATGTTGGGCATCTCCGGGATGCGGCAGAAGCCGTCATCGTCGTAGGCAGGGGGAATCAGGCCGGCCCAAGTGTCGTAGGCGATGCCGTGGCTGGGCATGTCCTTGTAGGGGCCGGTCATGCCGTAGCCGCTGATGGTGGCGAACACGATCTTGGGGTTGACTTCCTTGAGCTGCTCGTAGCCCAGCCCCCGCCGCTCCAGGGCCCCGGGCCGCATGGCCTCGACCACCGCGTCGGCGTTGCGGGCCAGATCCAGGTAGAGCTCAACGCCTTCGGGCTGGCGCAGGTCGAGCACGATGCTGCGCTTGCCCCGATGGGTGTGCAGATGCAGCAGCGACACCCCGTTGACGATGGGCCAGGTCATCTGGCGGATGTAGTCGCCCTGCGGGGGTTCGACTTTGATGACGTCGGCACCCATGTCCGACAAGAAGGTGGTCAAAAACCCGGGACCGAGCAGCGAACTCTCGATGACCCGGACACCGGCGAGCGGGGGGGCGGGGTGGCTCATGCCTTGGTACCTCCATCAACCCGAAGGACGATCCCGTTGCAGTAGCTGGCGTCGTCGCTGGCCAAGAAGGCGAACGCCGAGGCGAGCTCGGATGCGTGAGCGGGGCGGTGATAGGGCTCCATGATGGCCATGAGGGTGAGATCGACGTCTTCGGGGGGCATGAACTGCTTGTAGATCTCGGTTTCCACGCCGCCCGGGGCGATGCAGTTGATTCGGATTCCCTCCCGCCCGTTGGTGCTGGCCATGGTCTGGGTGAGGGCGATCACCCCACCCTTGGAGGCCGAGTAGGCGGAACTCCACGGCTGGGCGTTGGTTCCGGCGGTGGAGGCGGTGTTGACGATGTTGCCCTGGGATTCGAGCAAGTGGGGCAAACAGGCCTGGGACATAAAGAAGGTGGCGGTGAGATTGACGCCGATCACCCGGTTCCATGCCTCCAGGGTCTCGTCTTCATCGCGGGCGAAATGGCCGATGCCGGCGATGTTGCACAGTACGTCGATGCGGCCGTAGGCCTCCACGATCTGAGCGACGGTGGGAGCGATGGCGTCGAGGTCGAGCAGGTCGAGTTGGATGGCCATGTCGACGTCTTCCACCGGGTCTCGGTCGATGCCCACCACGGTGCCGCCCTCGGAGCGCAGACGGTCGGCGGTGGCCCTTCCAATGCCGGAAGCCGCGCCGGTAACTATGGCGATTTTGTCTTCAAATCGGTTCATGCCCAAAGCATGGCCTATTGGGACGGTCGGCGATGCATCAGAGCAGTGCGAACGGCCCGGCAAACCAGAGCGTCGGCGCCCACGGAGTAGGCCCGGTGCTCCAGGGTCACCACTCCCTGGGTGGGGCGGGACTTGGACAGGCGGGAGTCCAGCACCTCGGTCTCTACCCGGATGGTGTCTCCGGCGAACACCGGGGCGCCGAAGGAGACCTCTTGGAAGCCCAGGTTGGCCACAGTGGTGCCCATGGTTGTCTCATGGACGCTGATACCCACGGCGAGCCCCAAAGTGAGCATGGAGTTCACCAGGGGTTGGCCGAATTCGGTGCCGGCGGCGTAGTCGGCATCGAGGTGAATGGGCGCGGGGTTCATGGTCATGGTGGTGAAGGCCACGTTGTCGGCCTCGGTGATGGTGCGGCGGATGGCGTGGTGGACGATCAGGCCGGGGGTCAGATCCTCGAACCACAGGCCGGTAACCGGGCGAGCACTCTGGTTGTCGGGCACAAACGAACGTTATCGACCGGCACGTTGGTGTGCTGTTGTGGTTGCGCTGCGGGCGGGCGCCTCGATGACACCGGTCAACATGTCCACCAGATTGGCGGCGTACACGTCGTTATGGGTGGCCAGGGGATCGCCGGCTTCGATGCGACGAGCCCGCTCGGCCAAAGAGGCGGTCATGAGCTGGATCATGCCCAGCACCCGCTCGTCGCGTTGGCTCTTGTCGGGGGCCGCGGCCTGGTCTCTCAGTAAACGCAGGATGGCGTTGAGGTTGGCCGGAACGTGGGTGGGATCGAAGTCCCAGCGGCTGAATTCGGCACTGAGTTGGGCCACGATACGCAGGTAGCACCGTCCGCTGGCGGTGGACAGTCGCCAGGTGAGGGGCTGGATTAGGGCCTCAATCAGCGCCGGCGTGTGGTCGTCGTCCAACGAAGTCCACACCTCGCCCCGGTCTTGGTCGATGGGCTCGCCGTGCTCCCGCAGGATGGCATCGAGCACCCCGCTGCGGGAGCCGAAATGATAGGAGAGCGCCGAGCTGTTCTTCTGCCCGGCGGCAGTCACGATGTCTTGCACCCGCACCCGCCAGATGCCCTGTTCGGCGAACAGGCGCTCGGCTTCGGCGATCAGCCGGGCCCGGGTTTCGGTGGCGTCGCGCGGCACAGCCGCTGGTCCTCGTCGGCTGGACTACTTGCCGTGGCCCAGGGGCAGCAGGGCAGTGTCGGGAATGAGCTCCACGTTGATGCCGTCAGGCAGCGGGAATTCGAAGTCTGGATACCGTCGCTGGGCGGTGGCCCGGTAGCGGTCGGTGGAGTGGATCGGGTCGGGGTCGTACTCCGGGATGACCTTGGTGCCGAACACCTCGAGCATCTCGTCGATCTCGTCGTGCTCCATGCCCTCGCCGGGCAGGCCGAACACCACCTGGTCGCAGCCGACCGTCTGGTAGCGGGCCACCTGCTCGCACACCTCTTCGGCGTTGCCGCACAGCATGTAGCCGCCGGCAATGGCCCCGTCGAGCATCTCGTCGGTCCATTCGACCTGGTTGGGGGCCGAGGGCCAGGTGATGGCGTCGGGGGACTTGGGCATGGTGTCGTGGTAGAGGTTCACCATGGTGACCAGGTAGCCCCGGCCCTTGGCCTTGGCGATCTCCCGGGCCCGTTCCCGGTCTTCGAGGCAGATGACGGCGTTGGTCATCATCACGTTGTCGTTCTTGAACTGGCCGATCTGTTCCACCGGGTTGTCGATGGCCTCCTTGTAGGCGTCGATGCGGCCCTTGAGGTTGAAGATGGGCTCGAAATTGAACGCAATGGCCCCGATGCCCAGCGATCCGGCCTTGGCGAAGGTGGGCGGGTTGCCGCAGGCCACCCAGATGGGGGGATGGCCGTGGCCGTGGGGCTTGGGCAGCACGTTGTGGGGCTTGGGCACCGAGAAGTGCTCGCCCTCAAAGCAGTAGTCGCGCTGTTCCCACATACGGGGGATCTCGCGGATTACCTCATCCCACATCGACTTGGTCTCGGGCGGGGTGAGGCCGCCGAAGGTGGCCACCTCGTGGCTGCCCGCGCCTCGTCCGGTGCCGAACTCGAAGCGGTTCTCGGTGATGTGGTCGAGCATGGCGGCCCGCTCGGCGATGCGCACGGGGTGCTCTTTGGCGGTGGGCAGGCTGGTGATGCCGGTGGAGAGGTGGATGCGCTCGGTTTGCGCGGCCACATAGCCCATGACCGGGGCGGGGGCCGACATGTGGCTGTACTCGGTGAGGCAGTGGTGCTCGCCGAACCAGGCGTACTTCCAGTTGTACTTGTCGGCGGTGATGACGTAGTGGGCTTCCCGCATCAAGGCGGTGTGCTCTGCGTTGGTGTCGTGGGCTGCTGGCCCGGGGATGTAGCCGTTGACGAAAATTCCGAACTCCATGGTCTCCTCCGCGTCGGTTGAGAGAGGGCTATGACGGAACAGTTCTAATGGAAGATATTAGAACCGGTCAAATCAAGTCGGGTCGACTTGCCCACGGAGGTCGTCGATCCAACTCTGGGCCTCCGACCAGGCAGTGGTGGCCGCGTTGGATTGCTCTTCGTTTCCCCTGATGTTGGTGGGGTAGGAGCCGAGGAACTTCACCTCGCCGTGCTTGGCCACGATGCTGGTGAGGCAGTCGGCCACCAGTTGATCGGCCACATGGCCCTCAAGGTCGATGAGGAAGCAGTAGTCGCCCAGCGCCTTCTTGGTGGGCCGCGACTCCAGCTTGGTGAGGTTGATGGACCGGGCGGCGAACTCGGCGAGAATGCCCATCAGCGAGCCCGACCGGTCGGCGCGCTGAAAAACCACGATGGAGGTCTTGTCGTGGCCGGTGGGG
This sequence comes from Candidatus Poriferisocius sp., assembly GCF_965204015.1. Taxonomy (GTDB): domain Bacteria; phylum Actinomycetota; class Acidimicrobiia; order Acidimicrobiales; family Bin134; genus Poriferisocius. The sequence continues at coordinate 2,329,289 of NZ_OZ241965.1, forward strand.
GCAGGGACGCCCGAACTGGACACCGCCACGAAACGGGTTTGGTTCTCGGGGTGGTCTTCGATGTCGGTGGCCAGCAGCTCTAGACCGTAGATGTGCTGCGACAGGATGGTGCCGATGGCCGCAGATTCGGCGTTTTTGGAGATGGAGAGATCCCGGGCCGCAGCCGCGGTGGAGTTGGCCGCCACCTCTTCAGCATGGGGCAGGTTGTCGGTGAGATAGCGCCGGCACTGGGCGGTGGCCACAGGGAAGCTGATGACTCGTTGGATTGTCTCCAGCGACGCGCCAGCAAGGCCGAGGAGGTGGAGTCGCACGTCGATTACCACCTCTCGCTGGATGAGCAGGTCGTGCTCGAAGATCAACGCATCGAGGGCGACGTTCACGGTGCCCTCGATGGAGTTCTCGATGGCGGTGAACCCCAAATCGACCTGGCCCTCGGCGGCACTCTCGAGCACCTCGGGGATCGATCGGCACAGTTTGTGCTTGGCGGCAGCCAAGTCGGGCTGGGTAAGAAGGGCTTCTTCGGTGAACGTGCCCGGTGGTCCCAGGTAGGCCACATGGCTCACGGATCGGACAGAGGCAGTCACAAAAGGGCAGGATAGTGGGAGTGGATGAGGCCTTTGTTCGGCAATTGATGGCAAACGTGCGCGACGGCACGGTGACCGCGGACGATGCCGTGCGGCAATTGCGCCGCTTGCCGTTCGCTGACTTGGGATTTGCCCGGGTGGATCATCATCGCAGCCTTCGCCAGGGGCTGGCCGAGGTGGTGTACGGCCCGGGCAAGACCCCCGACCAGTGCGCGGCCATCGTGGGGGAATTGTTGGATCAGCCGGGTGGCCCGGTGCTGTTGACCCGAGCCTCTGATGAGCAGGCGGCCACTTCGCTGGGGCTCAACCCCGGAGGGGAGCGTTACGACGCCACCTTGGTGTGGCGTCCGGCGGCGCCGCGGCCCGAACGGGTGGTGTTGGCCGCAGCGGGCACCGCCGATCTCCCGGTGGCCGACGAGTGCGGTGTGGTGCTGGCTGCTCACGGGTTGGCCCCTCAGCGGCTGAACGATGTGGGGGTGGCCGGGCTTCATCGGATTCTCGGCGAGGTCGACGTGTTGGCCTCGGCTGACGCCGTGGTGGTGGTGGCGGGCATGGAGGGGGCGTTGGCCTCGGTGGTCGGCGGGCTGACTGCGGCCCCGGTGGTGGCGGTGCCCACCAGCGCGGGGTACGGGTCGTCGCTTGAGGGGGTCACTCCGCTGTTGGCGATGTTGTCGTCGTGTGCCTCGGGGGTGACCGTGGTGGGAGTGGACAACGGCTTTGGCGCGGCCTGCGCGGTGCTGCGTTTGTTCAAGACGAGGGAGCGAGCAGTATCGCCGACGGGGTTGAACGATGGCTGAGTGGAGCGAACGATGGATGAGTGGAGCGAACGATGGCTGAGCCGGCTGGGGTTGCCTGGTTCCACTGTTTCAGCGGGATCGCGGGCGACATGGCGCTGGGGGCGCTGATCGACGCTGGGGCCGATGTGGCCGAAGTGCGCGAGATGTGCGAACTGCTGCCCTTGGGCGGGTGGGACCTTCAAGCCCACCCCACCCAGCGAGGGGGCATCGGGGCCACCGATGTGCGGGTGATAACCCAGGAGACGTCGGTGGTGCGCACCGCCAGCCACATCATTGCCCTCGTCGGGGAGGCTCGGCTGCCCGACCGGGTGGCCGACCGGGCGCTGGCGGTCTTCGATGCCCTGGCCCGGGCCGAGGGCAAGCTGCACCGCCGACCGCCAGAGCAGGTCCATTTCCACGAAGTGGGCGGGCTGGACGCCATCATCGACGTGGTGGGCACTTGTGCGGCGCTGGAGGTACTGGGGATCGACGAGGTTTATTCCAGTGCGGTGGCGTGCGGGCGGGGAATGATCCGCAGTGCCCACGGGCATCTGCCCAATCCGCCCCCCGCAGTGGTGGAGCTGCTAGTGGGGTGTCCGACGTTCGGCTTGGACGTGGGGCTGGAGCTGACCACTCCTACCGGCGCGGCGATCTTGTCGGCGTTGGCGGAAGGCTGGGGGCCAATGCCGCCGATGACGATCTCGGCGAGCGGGTTCGGTGCGGGCGACAACCAACTGGAGGATCGTCCCAACCTCACCCAGGTGGTGGTGGGGACGATGGCGGCGGCTCGGCCTGAAGGGCAGCCGGTGATGTTGTTTGAGACCAACGTGGACGACGCTACGGGGGAGACCCTGGCGCACACGGTGGCATCGCTACTGGAAGCAGGGGCGCACGATGCCTGGATCACGCCGATCGTGATGAAGAAGGGGCGGCCGGCGTACACGGTTAGTGTTTTGGCTGATCCTGCGGTGGGTGATCAGGTGGCGGGTACGTTGGCTGATGAGACTGGGTCTTTGGGGGTGCGAGGGCAGTTGATTGAACGGTGGCCTCGGGCGCGGTTGGAGCATGAGGTGGATGTTGATGGGCGGCGGCTTCGGGTGAAGGTGAGCGAGGGGCGCGTGAAGGTCGAGCACGACGAGGCGGTGCGAGCCTCGAAGTTGTTGGGGTTGCCGGCTCGTGAGGTTGTCTCGTTGGCTGAAGAAGCCTGGCGGCGGCAGGGGGATGATGAGCCCGTTGCCTAGTATCGAAGCTGTGGACGACGAGCGGTTTTATTTTCGGCAGTTGTTGTCGGGCCGGGACTTGGCTGTTGGGGACATGATGGCTCGGCAGATGGTGAATTTTGTTTACTTGATTGGGGATCGGGAGACGGGGGAAGCGGTGGTGGTTGACCCGGCTTATGACCCGCAGGGGATTGTGGATCTAGTTGAGGCCGACGGGATGCGACTGACTGGGGTGTTGGCCACGCACTACCACGCCGATCATGTGGGGGGATCCATCATGCAGTTCTCCATCACAGGTGTGGCTGAGCTGTTGGAGCTGGTGTCGGTTCCAGTGCATGTGCAGGCTGACGAGGCTCGCTATGTCAGCATGACCACCGGGCTGGAAGACGACGATCTGTGCCTGCACAAGAGCGGCGATGTGCTGTCGGTGGGGGCGGTGGACATCGAGATGATCCACACGCCGGGCCACACCCCCGGGAGCCAGTGCTTTTTGACTAATGGCCGACTGGTCGCCGGAGACACGCTGTTTTTGGAGGGGTGCGGGAGGACCGATCTGCCGGGGAGCGACCCGGCGGCCATGTACGAGAGCCTCACCCAGCGCCTGGCCCGGGTTCCCGACACCGCCACGCTGTACCCCGGCCACCTGTACTCACCCCAGCCGTCGGCTTCGATGGGCGAGACCCGCCAGACCAACTACGTGTTCATGCCTCGCTCGGCTGAGCAGTGGCTGGCTATGTTTGGCGGGTGATGGAAATGAGCTCTACCTCAACCGGCAGTCCGCTGGCGGCGTTGGACCCCCATGTGGCCGGGCCGCTGGAAGAGTTGGTGCAGGCCCTCCACACAGTGGGCTTGGATCCCACGCTGTTGGAGTTGTGCAAGGCCCGCATCGACCAGATGATCATCGGGGAAGCATCGGGCTCGGCCCGGGCTCCAAGCGACGGGCGGGAAGAGACCGTGCTGGCGTTCACCGAGCAGTACATATTGGACGCCCACGGGGTGACCGACGAGCTGTGCGTTGAGCTGAACGCTCATCTCTCGCCACCTGAGCTGGCCGCGCTCACCACGGCCATTGCCACCTACGAAGCCCTGGCCCGCAGCCAGGCCGCACTGAAAGGAATGATGCCATGAGCAGGATCACAATTCCCGAGGGTGGCATGTCGGCGTTCGACCACCAGCCCGAGCTGTTTGCGGTGTTCAATCGCTTCTACGGCACGCTGTGGAGCGAAGGGCAACTCGACCAGGCCACCAAGGAGGCGGGCCGGCTCCGCAACGCCCGGGTCAACGACTGCAACATTTGAAAGAACCTCCGCTTCGCAGGTGCGAAGCAGCAGGGACTCACCGAGGAACTGGTGGACCAGATTAACGACGGCTATGACGACAGCGACTTGCCGGATCGGCTCAAGCTGGCCTTGCGAATGGCCGACGCGGTGATCTCCGACCCGTCAGGACTCAGCGCAGCCGACCAGGCGGCGCTGAACGAGGAATTCTCCCCCGCCGAGTTGGCCGAGTTAGCCCTCACAGTGGCCATGGCCGCAGGCTTCTCCAAAGCGGCCATTGCCTGGGGCCCGCCGCCGGTCATCCCGGTGACCGAAGTGCCCACCCCCACCCCCGACGGGTCGGTGGCTTAGACCGAAGAGTGCGCGAGGGGGGACTTGAACCCCCACGTCCTTGCGGACACAGGAACCTGAATCCTGCGCGTCTGCCAATTCCGCCACTCGCGCTGGTTGTCGGGGTGGTCAGCGTACAAGACGGGCGCACCGATCAGTAACCGAGTTGTTCATCGCCCGTGGTGTCGGCAGCGACAGCCAATGCAGCTATGGGTATAGTCACCGGAACCTAGGAGCATCACGGCCATGGAACTCTGATGATCCGGCTAGAAGCGGGGCAAGCTACCGACCGAGGCCGACGTCGAGAAAAAAACGAAGATTCGATGTTGGCGGCCAACGACCTCTTTGCGGTTGCCGACGGGTTGGGCGGTCACCGAGGGGGAGAGGTGGCGTCGGCGCTGGCCGTGGAAACGCTGGCTGCTGAAGTGCAAGCTGCGGTCCAGGCTCGCACCGATACTCGTCGCCGTTCGTTCCGCCGCCGCCACCCGCATTCGCCTGTACCCACGGTGGAGGAGTTGTTGGATGCAGTGGATCGGGCCAACCAGGAGATATTGGCAAAATCGAAGTCGACCCCTGAGTTGGCCGGGATGGGGACCACGTTGTGTGCGCTGGTTGTGGTTGAGCACGACGACAGCGAAACGCTGGCGGTGGTGAACGTCGGCGACTCCCGGGTCTACCGCTGCGACGAGAGCGGATTTCACCAAGTGACCGAGGATCACACCGTGGTTCAGGAGATGCTGAAGGCAGGGATGATCACACCGGAAGAGGCTGAAATCCATGAGAGCCGGAATCATCTCAGCAGAGCTCTGGGCATTGAGTCGAATGTGGCGGTTGACAATTGGACGCTGGACCCGGTGAGCGGGCACCGCTATTTGCTGTGTTCCGATGGTCTGAACCATGAAGTGGCCGATCGGGACATACACGCAGCCTTGCTGCAATACGAGGGGCCAACAGAGGCGGCAGATGCGCTGGTGGACCTGGCTTTGCGTCGGGGGGGAAGCGACAACATCACGGTGATCGTGGTGGATGTGGCTGAAGTAGCCCTCCCATAAATCGACCAAGCAAAGAACTACGCTGGTTTTGCCATGTCAGACAACGGTCCGGAGCTGCTGGGCAGTCGCTACCAACTGCGGAATCAAATCGCGCGCGGGGGCATGACCGATGTCTTTTTGGGACACGACACCCTGCTGTCGCGTCCGGTGGCCATCAAACGCCTGTTTCCCGAATTCGCCACCGATCCGAGCTTTGTAGAGCGATTCAGGCGGGAGGCCACTGCGGCGGCCAACCTCAGTCATCCCAACATTGTGGCGGTGTACGACTGGGGGTCGGCCGAGGGTACGTATTACATCGTCATGGAATACATCGAGGGGCACAGCCTGGCTGAACTGCTGCGCTCGGGAGGCCCCCTGGCCCCGGAACGGGCCGCGGAGATCGCCATGGATGTGGCTGAGGCACTGGGTTTTGCGCACAGCAACGGGCTCATCCACCGAGATGTGAAGCCCAGCAATGTGCTGCTCTCGCCCGACGGCCAGGTGAAGGTCACCGACTTCGGCATTGCCATTGTGGCGTACGGTGGGGCGGAGTCGAATCTCACCCAAACCGGTGCAGTGATGGGCACCGCGACCTATTTCTCGCCCGAGCAGGCCCAAGGGAAGTCTCTGGATCATCGCAGCGACCTGTATTCGCTGGGAATCGTGCTGTACGAGATGCTCTGCGGCCGTCCTCCGTTCACGGGCGACACCTCGGTAGCCATCGCCTACAAGCACGTTCAACAGGCCGTGCCCTCCCCCTCGTCGCTGGGTGTCGTGCTGCCGGAGTCGCTGGAAGCCATCGCCATGAAGCTGTTGGCCAAGAACCCCGAGGAGCGTTATCCCACGGCCAAGGACGTCATACGGGACCTGCGGCGTTATCGGCAGGGCCGTCATCAACTGTCGTCGGGCCAACGGCCAGGGGGGGTCCCGCCGGCGGGGACAGCGCCGATGGGGACAGCGCCGCCTGAGAACATTCCCGAAGAGCCCCGCCAACCCCAGCCGGCTCCTCCTCAGCAGCCTCCTCCGCCGGTGGTACCCAGCGGAGCAGGGCAGCCGCCGCCGGCCCCGCCGCCGGTGCCGGTGGCCGTGTTGGAGCCATCGTCGCGCGCTGGCTTGTACACCGCGGCCACGGTCATCTTCATCGCGGTGGCAGTGCTGGTGTTCTTCGTGCTGTCCAACGTGCTCGATAACGGTGAAGATGCCGCTCCACCCGTGGTGACCAGCACATCTGTCCCCGTGATCTCGGTGCCCGATGTGGTGGGCCTGTCGAGTCAGGCGGCGATACGCGAGCTGCGGGCCTTTGGTTTCGTGGTCAGCCAGGTGTTCACGGCCAGCGAGACGGTGCCGAGCAACGAGGTGATCTCCCAATCCCCTGAGGCGCTGGCCGAAGTGAGCCAGGGGGAGGAGATCGAGATCACGGTGAGCTCGGGGGCAGTTCCGGTGACCGTGCCCGGAGTTGTGGGCCAAAGCGCGGGCGACGCCGCTCGCTTTCTGCAAGACCGGGGGTTCGCCTCTGAATTGCAGGTTGTGGAGGGCTCCACCGCACCATCCGGACAGGTACTTCGCCAAGATCCCGTGGCGGGGAGCGAAGTTGCTCCCGGCAGCACCGTCACCCTTTTCGTGGCTGAAGGGCTCCAACCGGTAGAGGTGCCTGATGTGGCGGGGATGACGTTGTTGCAGGCGACCCAGGTACTGGTGCAGGCCGGTCTAGAGGTGAGCGATGAGGTTCTCGAAGAGTCCTCAGTCGATGTGGAGGAGGGCTTTGTTATCGGTACCGATCCCGCGCCGCCCGGTCTGCTGTTGCCCGGCGCCACGGTCACGATCCTGGTGTCGGTGGGTCCAGACAGCGTGGTGGTGCCCAGTTTGGTTGGACTCACTCCGGAGACGGCTGCTGAGCAGCTGGCCGAATTGGAACTGGTGTTGGCCGAGCCCATCGCCGAGTGTGATTTCCCGAACGATGCCGAAGAGCTCGTGGGTCGGGTCATGGACCAAGTACCGCCAGCTGAGGAAGAGCATCCTCAGGGGACCGAGGTGGTCGTCTGTCTAGGGCAGCCGGCTTCGCCTGGGCCGGGGCCAACGGCCACTGAGGTCATTGACGAGTTCAGCCCCCGCAGGATGGAGGCCAGGAGTGAGGCCGCGGCGATCACCGCGAGGGCTGCGGCGGCGGGTCGCCAGCCCGACGCCCTGGGCAGCATTGCCCGATGGAATGCCCTGTCGAGCAGATTCGCCGCCGAGTGCCGAGAACTGGAGACGGCTTACTCTGACATCCCCGGTCTCGTGGTGGAATGGAATTTGGAGAATCCGTATCCGATGCCCGCGGCCGCGGCTAATGCCGAGAATTGGGTGGAAGGCCTCGATGGCGACACGCCGGGGGTAGACGACGGTTGCCAGGTGCGGTGAGTGGGGCAGCCTGAGGGGCTACTACGGGGAAATCTGGGCCAGGAAGTTGGTCAACATGTCGTGGCCCGAAGAGGTCAAGATTGACTCGGGGTGAAACTGCACTCCTTCCACCGGGTGCTCGCGGTGGCGCAGCCCCATCACCAGTCCGTCATCGGTTTCCGCAATAATCGTCAAGACGTCGGGCACCGAAGACCGCTCCACGATGAGCGAGTGGTAGCGGGTGGCTTCGATGGGGTTGGGGAGTCCGGCGAAGACCCCTTCGCCGGTGTGGTGGATGATCGACGTCTTGCCGTGCATGACCTGGGGTGCCCGAACCACCCGGCCGCCGAAGACCTCCCCTAGGCACTGCAATCCGAGGCACACGCCGAGCAGGGGCCGCACGCCGCTGAACTGCTGGATGAGGGCGTTGCTCAGCCCGGCGTCGCAAGGCTGTCCTGGTCCGGGGCTGATGAGAACGCCGTCGGGATCGAGGTCGAAGGCTTGTTCGAGGGTGATGGCGTCGTGGCGATAGACCAGGGGCTCCGCCCCCAGCTCGCCCAGGTACTGAACGAGGTTGTAGACGAAGGAGTCGTAGTTGTCGATCACCAGTATGCGGGGAGTCACCGGGGCCAACGTTATCGGGGGGCCGCTCGGGGTTAGAAGCGCATATCCTTTGTCCATGGCCAAACCGACCAAGCGCAGAGTGCAGGGCGGGCGGGTTACTCCGAGGGGTACCCGGCCCGAGAACGAGGCGGTGCCCCGGGTGCCGGTCTCGGCCGAGAAGATCAGCCCGACTTGGGTGCCGGTGTTGATGATCGCCCTGCTGGTGCTGGGGGCGATGATGATCGTGCTGAACTACGTGGCTCTTTTGCCGGGCGACACCAGCAACTGGTACCTGCTGGGGGGGCTTGGTTTGCTGCTGGCCGGCATGCTGGTGGCCACCCAGTGGCATTAGCCAACGGGGAAGTTGTCTAGTTACGGCTTTGTAGTTTGTGCCCAGGTTTATCCACAGTCTGTGGATAAACGGCCTCAGTCGTCGATGGGGGCAACCAAGTCCATTTCATCGCCGCAGTGGCGGGGAGGCTCAGGGTCTTCTTCGGGGGCTGAGGTCATGCGGACCTCGGCGTAGCAGAGCGAGCATCGGTAGGTGATCTTCACCTTGCGCAGCTCGCCCGGAGGGGGCGGCGGAGGAAGCGGCTGGCGGATCATAAGCAGCACGCCCACGCCGACCCGGATGAGGATCATCCCGGCGAGAATGGCGATGAGCACACTGAGCCATAGGGGCACTTGTCCAGCCTAGATGGGCCGGTACTGTGGGCCCATGGATGAGATGAATCTGGCAATGCTGTTTCTGCGGGTAGGCATCGGGCTTACGTTTGCCGCTCACGGATACGGCAAGATCTTTCAGGGCGGCCGCATTCCCGGTACTGCGGGCTGGTTCGACAGTATGGGAATGAAGCCGGGCAAGTTGCATGCCTGGATGGCCGCGCTCACCGAGATCGGTGCCGGATTGCTTTTGGCCTTGGGACTCTTCACGCCGCTGGCCGCGGCGGGCATGATCGGGGTCATGGTGGTGGCCGCGTGGACGGTCCACCGGCACAACGGCTTCATGATCGTGCGGGAAGGCTGGGAGTACACCTTCGTTTTGGCCGTGGTCGCGGCAGCAGTGGCCACCTTGGGACCCATGGAGTGGTCGATCGACAATGCGCTGGGCATCGATGACGACTTGGACGGCTATGTGGGCTTGGCCATCGGCGCCGGCGGCGGAGTGCTGGCCGGGTTGACCCAGCTCGCGGTGTTCTATCGTCCGCCCAAATCCGAAGAGACCAACTGAGCGGTGAGCGAAGCGAGTGTGATCCGGCTAGATCATGAGGAGCTGCGGCGCTACGAGATTGCCATTCTGACCGGCTTGGGGGTCCCCTCCGAGCATGCTGAGATGGTGGTCGACAACCTGGTGGAGGCCGACCTCCGCGGGGTTGACTCCCATGGGGCCCACTTGGTGGAGCTGTATGTGGCCCGGCTGAGATCGGGACACCTGCGCCCAGTCACCGAGGTGAAGGTGGTGCGCGACGACGGCGCCACCGTGATGTTGGATGGCGGGATCGGCTTCGGGCAGGTTTCTGGCGTTGCGGCCATGGAGTTGGCGGTGGAGCGGGCCAAAGCCCATGGGGTGGCGGCGGTGACGGTGAGAGAGGGCACTCACTTGGGGGCTCTGGCCTACTACACCCTGCCCGCGGCGGAAGCGGGGTGCTTTGCGATGGCGGTGCAGAACGGCCCGGCCATCGTTCCTCCTTTCGGTGGCCGGTCGGGGATTTTCTCGACCAATCCGTTCTCCTGGGCGGCTCCGGCGGGCGAAGAGCTGCCGGTGGTTTATGACATCGCCACCACCGCAGTGGCTGGCAACAAAATCTTGCTGGCCAAAAAGCGAGGCGATCCCAGCATCCCCGAGGGATGGGCCAACGACGAACAGGGCCGCCCAACCACCAACACCGCAACCGCGTCGGCGCAGAATCTGTGCTGGTTCGGTGGGTATAAGGGATTCGGAATCGCGCTGATGGTGGAAGTGCTGTCGGGGATTGTGGCGGGAAGCAGCTTCGGTCACACCGAGCAAACCGACAGTGAGTTGGTAGGCAACCGCCGACTGGCCAAAGGCTGGATGTTCTTGACCCTCGACTTGGAGCGGTTTTGCGGGCTGGACCGGTTTCGGGAGCAGATGGACCAGCTCATCCGAGATGTGCACAACACTGAGCGAGCCGAGGGGGTAGACCGGATCTACGTTCCCGGCGAGATCGAGCACGAGAACCGGGCCGAGCGGCTGGCGTCGGGGATCCCCCTGCCGACAGCTCTGGTAGAGGAGATCAGCGCCATCGGCGCCGACTTCGGGCTTCCCCCGCTGGGTTCGTCGTGACTATGCGTTCTGCTCGAATACGACTTTGACTGCGCCGCGAGAGCCGGCTTCGGCGGCGTGGGTGATGGCTTCTCGGTAGCGGTCCAGGGGGTAGCGGGCTGACACCAGCCGCTCGAGTTTGGCCGACTCCACCAGGTCGAATGCCAGCTCGAAGCTGGTGGCGGTGCGGCCGTCGGAGAAGGTTTCGGTGCCGTAGGTATAGGCCCCCACCAACTCGGTTTCCCGGTGCCACAGCCCGGTTAGATCGACTCGGGCTGCCTCGGGCATGCCCAACAGCACCACTCGGCCGCGCGGCCGGGTGATGGCAATGGCATCAGCCACCGATGCTGGGCTGCCCACTGCGTCGATGGTTATGTCCACTCCGCTGGAGAGGTAATCGCCCAGCATCCGACAACCGCAGAACCTCCGCACCGCTCGGCGCACCTCGTCGGGGTCCACCACGATGTCGGCGCCCAGCTCGGCGGCCATATCTTGTTGGTGGGGGTATTTTGCGGTGACGATGACCGTTCCGGCGGCGGTCAGGGTCCGCAGCGCAGCCACCGAGCACAGGCCCATGGTGCCCGCGCCCAGCACTGCCACCGAGGCGCCCGGCTCGACCTGGGCCTTCAGAGCGGCGTGGACTCCGCCCGCGGCGGGCTCGAGCATCACTGCGGCCTCATCGCTGAAGTGCTGGGGCACCTCGTGGAGTTGGCTCTGGTGGGCCACCAGCGCCTCACCCCATCCGCCGCCGGTGCTGGAGCAGAAGCCGATTTGGATCCCGTCTTTGATGGCGCCTCCCAGCAGATAGCCGTAGTCATTGCCATCGCCGGGGGCTGCGCCGGGAAAGGGCAGAGGCTCGTTGCGGGCCGCCGGTCCCAAAACCGGCTCAAGGGCGAGACGATGACCGTGTTGGTCGATGCCCACCACCTCGTGGCCGGGGACGAAGGGGAACGACACCAGCGGCTCGAAATACCGGGAAGACCGGCCTTCCACCGTGGCCAGATCTGACCCGCAGATGCCGGTCAACCGGGGGCTGATCGTACGCCAGTCGGGTCCGGGCAACTTAGGGGGATCGATGTCGCGCAATTGCAGGGGGCCAACTTCGCCGCCGATTCCGGGGACCACCCGGGAGGCCACCGCGGCGGCCGCATAGCGGGCAATCTTGCGCTCGAATACTAATGCCTGCACTAGGGCACCTGTCCCCCCACGGGGTTAAAGGTAGTTCTCCGGGTTGAGGGGAGAGCCCTTGTAGCGGATTTCGAAGTGGAGATGGGGTCCGGTGGACCAGCCGGTGTTGCCGACCCCGCCGATGGTCTCGCCATAGGCCACTCGGTCGTTGACGGACACGTCGAAGCGGGAGAGGTGGGCATACAGCGTGCTCCACCCGCCGCCGTGGTCGATGATCACCGTGTTCCCGTATCCAGTTCGTGACTGAACCTGGATCACCACTCCGGGGGCGGAGGCCTGGATGGGGTCACCGGTGTTGCCGGCGTAATCCACCCCCGCGTGGAATCGCAGAGTGCCGAATATGGGGTGAATCCGGTTGCCGTACCCCGATCCAATCGTCCCGGGCACTGGTTGGATGAACTCGGGGGGTGGGGGGATCCCGATTTCGTCGTATTGGCCGAGGCGCTCTAGGGCAGTAAGGGCGTCCAACTCGGCCTGTCTCTTGCGCTCCAACTCAGCCAGGCGGGCCAACTCGGCCTGTCTCTGGCGCTCCAACTCGACCTGGTGCCGTCGTTCTCTCTCCCGCTCGATCTCGTCTTCGATGCTTTCGATGTCTTGATCTAGCCCGGCGATCTCGTTCTCGATCTCGAGGCTGACCTGGGCCTCGGCCGCGATCCGCTCTTCCAGCTCCTGCTTCTTGCGGTTCCACTCGTCCTGCAGCTTTTTCTGCGCGGTTCGGAGTTCGGCCAGGTCGGCCAGGGCTGCTTCGATCTCGGCTTGGGCCTGCTCGATCTCGGCTTGGGCCTGCACGGCCTGTTCGATCGCGATCTGCTGATCGTCTTTGGCCTGGCGCAAGCGGTCGATGAGCACTTGGGCGTCGGCGCCCAGTTCCTCGATGTAGAACTTCCGGCGAGCGTTCCGGTTGGGATCGCCGTCTTGGAGGAGGAAGTTCTGCTCGTAGACCAAGTCGAGGTAGATATCGACCACTTGGTCGCGCAAACGCTCCTGGATGGCGGCGATCTCGTCGTCCAGCTCAGAATCCCGCTCTCGAGCGGCGTTTACCCGCTCTTGAGCCGCGGTTTGAGAAAGCTCTAACGCTTGCAGACGAGTCACCGCGGCGGCGATCCAATTGTTGACTTCGGCGAGAGCGGCGTCCACCTCTTCGATCTGAGCTTGGGTAACGTTCAGCTCTTCGATGGCAAACAGTGATTGGCGCTTCAGGGCATCTTGTTCTCGCTGCCGTTCTTCTATTTCCCGCTTTTTCTCCTCGATCTGGCGCTCACGCTCTTCGAAGAACGAGTCTTGGGCTGCGCTGGGTGTGCTCAGCGCTAGCGGCAACAAGACCGCAATGAGGCAGACGATCCGCAATAACTTGTACATAAGGGGCTGTCGATAACGCCGATGGCTTTGGCGTTAGTTACAATTGTAATCAAATTGCAACATTATTACAAGTGCCCGCTTGATGTTACTAGTGTGGCTTATGTTGTTTATGTGGTCAATGAATTGAAGGTTGAAACGGCGGTTTCTCGGCCCTTCATTACGGTAGATAGCCTGAGAAAGTGACTGGCCTTCTAGACCGACGTGAACGGGTCATTTTGGCTGATGACTTGGCTGGAGTGCCTGAGGGCACCCCGGGCGAGGTGATGCTCCACACCGGTTTGCAGTGGGTGCGTTATTGGGTGCGATTCGATACCGGGGCCGAACGGGGATCCATCCACCGCGACAAGCTGGTGCGAGAAGACGAGTGGGAGGACTTTCTGGCTGGCCGGGCTGCTGCCGAGGCCGCGGCGGAAGTCGACGAGCTGGCCGGCTCCCCGGTCGGTGAGGCCCCGGAGTTGTCGGCCGGTGATGCCGCCAGCGACGCGGCCAGCGACGTTGTGGTCAACGGGGCGACCGTGCCGGCCCATTTGCTGTCTCGCAGTGCCTCAGCCCGGGAGCGCTTGGGCGGATAGCCCGCGCTAACCCAGCGCAGACGCCCCAGAGGTGACGGCGGGAAGCAGTGCCGGGGCGGTCGGAAGGATTTGGTCGAGATAGAACCGGCTGGAGACTTGTTTCGCCCTCCAGAAGTCGGCTTGCTGCGGGCCCGCCGCTTCTAGCCGACCAGCCGCTTCCAGTCGACTAGCCGTGTCACCGGCTCGAGCCATGACCCAGCCGCCAACGGTGAGGCCGAGCATCTGGAGGAACGGGGTGGCACCGGCCAGGGCGTCGTCGCCGGGATGCTCCCCCAGCCAGCGGGCGGCTTCGGCAATGGCCCCAACCGCTTGGTCCAGGTTCTTGTCCAGACCGGTCATCTCCTCAAGCAGCGCAGCCAGCGGCGCGCCGTTATCCACGGGAAGCTTGCGGGCGACGAGGTCGATGGCTTGGATGCCGTTGGTGCCCTCGTAGATGGGGGCGATTCGGCTGTCGCGCCAATGCTGGGCGGCCCCGGTCTCTTCGATGTACCCCATGCCCCCGTGTACCTGGATGCCCAACGACGCCACTTCGACTCCTTGGTCGGTACACCAGGCCTTTGACACCGGCGTGAGCAGTTCGGCGCGGTGGCGAGCTTGTTGGCGGTGGGCTGGATCGGGATGGCCGGAGGCTTGATCGGCCGCGGCCGCGTTGAGGTACAGCAACCCCCGCATGGCCTCGGTACGGGCTCGCATGTCCAACAGCATCCGACGCACATCGGGATGCTGGTGTATGGGGGCTTGGACACCGGGTTCGGTATCGGACCGGCGACCCTGGCGCCGCTCGGCGGCGAACGCGGCCGCCTGCTGGTAAGCCCGCTCGGCCACGGCGAGGCCCTCCAGCCCAACCAGGAGACGGGCCTTGTTCATCATGGTGAACATCTGGGGCATGCCCTCGTTTTCTTCGCCCACCAGCTCGCCGACGGCCCCATCCAGTTCCATCACGCATGTGGGGCTGCCATGGATGCCCACCTTGTGCTCCAGTCCGATGCAGCGGATGGCGTTGCGCTCGCCCAGCGCGCCATGGTCATCCACCAGCATCTTGGGCACGATGAACAACGAGATGCCCCGAGTGCCGACGGGGGCATCGGGGGTGCGGGCCAAAACGCAGTGGACGATGTTCTCGGCCATGTCGTGCTCACCCCAGGTGATGAAGATCTTCTGGCCCCACAGCCGGTAAGTTCCGTCGGCTTGGGGCTCGGCCCGGGTGGTGAGGGCGCCGACATCGGAGCCGGCCTGGGGCTCAGTCAAGAGCATGGTTCCCGACCAGATGCCGCTGATCAACGAGGGCAGCCAGCGGTGCTGCTGTTCGGGACTGCCGTGGGCGCTGAGCGCGCCGATGGCGCTCTGGCTGAGCATGGGGCACAAAGAGAAGGCCATGTTGGCCGAGGTGACCATCTCTTGAATGGCTACGTCGACGACCAGCGGAAAGCCGGCCCCACCGTGCTCGGGGTCGGCCGACACTGCGGTCCAGCCACCGTTGATGAACTGCTGGTAGGCCTGCCGGAAGCCATCAGGGGTGACGACTTCGCCGTTGTCGTTGAGCACACTGCCGGTTTGGTCTCCCGCCCGGTTGGAGGGAGCGATGACCTCGGTGGCCAGCCGTCCAGCTTCGGCCAGGAGGTCTTCGGTGTGGTCGAGGCCAATGTCTGACCAAGCGGGGATCTCGGCCAGCTCGTCTAGGCCCGCGATGTGGCGCAGGGCGAAAGCAATGTCGTTCAACGGAGCGTTGTAGGGGCTCATGTCAGCCTTCAATGGGGTTGTCGGCGGTCAATGTCGATAGCAGCAGCTCGGCCGCGGCCGCGGGGGAGAGTTCGTGGCGGTCGACTCGGCCGAGAGCGGTTTCTCCCGACTGGTTCTGGATGATCTGGTGAGCGCGGTCGCGCAGTTCGAGCTCGATGCGATCGGCCACCTCGTCTCGGCGTCGGCGGCAGCGACGGCGGATCAACTCGCCGGAGTCGTGAAGATGGGCGGTGTGGCGCTCGATCTCCGCCCACAGATCGTCGATGCCCTCCCCTTCGGTGGCAGTGGTCAACACGATGGGGGCTCGCCAACCGCCCCGGTGGCCGAGGTCGAGCATCAACTCCAGGTCGCGGCGGGCGCCTCGGGCATCGGGGCGATCGGCCTTGTTGACCACGAAAATGTCGGCCACCTCCAACAACCCGGCCTTGTTGGCCTGTACCGCGTCGCCCCAGCCGGGCGTCACCACCACCACGGTGGTGTCGGCCGCCGCGGCGATCGACACCTCCACCTGACCGACGCCCACGGTCTCCACGATGATGGGATCGCAGCCGGCGGCATCCAGCACCCGGACGGCGTCGGGCACGGCCACCGCCAGTCCCCCGGCGTGGCCGCGGGTGGCCATCGATCGGATGAAGGCACCGCTGCCGACATGGCTGTCCATGCGGATCCGGTCGCCCAGAATGGCGCCGCCGGTGAGCGGGGAGCTGGGGTCGATGGCCAGAATGGCCGGACGGGATGCCCCCGAGACCGGGGCCAACCGCCCAGTCAAAGTGGACTTGCCCGTTCCCGGAGCGCCGGTGACTCCCACCACTCGGGCATGGTCGGCATCGCGATGAGCCCGCTCCGACACCATGGCGGCGGTGTCGCCCCGCTTCTCCACCATGGTGAGCAGCTTTCCGAGAGCCCGCCGGTCGCCGCCTCGGGCTGATTCAAACAACTCGTCGAGCGGGTCGCGGCTCATCGTGCGTACAGATCGTGGGCTGGCTGAGGGCTCACTGGGCGGCGATGTGGCGGTCTACGGCCGCTTTCACTGCGGATACCACCTCTTCGGCCGATGCCCCGGGACCGATGACCGCGGCCACACCGAAGTCGATGAGGGTGGAGACATCGTCGGCCGGGACGATGCCGCCGATCATCACCGGCACGTCCAAGCCGGCTTGGTCGACAGCCTGCACCATTCGGGGTGCCAGGGTGAGATGACCGGCGTTGTGCATGGAGAGGCCGATGACGTCAGCATCTTCCTGCTCGCAGGCGGCCACAATGCTGTCGGTGGTTTGGCGCAGGCCCAGGTAGATCACTTCCATTCCGGCATCTCGGAGCGTGCGGGCCACAACCTTCAGCCCGCGATCGTGGCCGTCGAGCCCCAATTTGGCCAGAACCACCCGGATCGGTGCTTCGAATTGGGCGTCGGGGGGGAGCGATGTGTCGGCAGGTGGCTCGCTCATTGGCTCACACCACCGCGGTCTCCACATAAGTGCCGAACACCGTCTCCAAAGCAGCGACAATCTCGCCCTCGGTGGCATAGGTTTGCACCGCGTCGATGATGGGCGGCATGAGGTTCACGTCGGGCTGCTCGGCGGCTTCGACCAACGCGGCGAGAGAAGCCCTGACCGCGTCGTCGTCGCGCTCGCCGCGAATTTGCGCCAGGCGCTTGAGCTGTAGTTCTTCGGTTTCGTGGCCGATGGACAAAAGATTGGCCTCTTCGTCATCGCCCTCGGTGAACTCGTTGACCCCCACGATGATGCGCCGTCCAGCATTGACCTCGCGCTCGTAGCGGTAAGCGGCATCAGCGATCTCGCCCACGAAGTACCCGTCTTCGATGCCGGCGTAGGCCCCTTCCAGCATGGAGCCGTTGCCCAACTGGTCGATGTGGTCGAAGATCTCGCTGGCCTGGCGCTCCATCTCGTCGGTCATCCATTCCACGAAGGGAGCGCCGCCCAACGGGTCGACCACCGAGGCGGCTCCGGTCTCGTGGGCCACGATCTGCTGGGTGCGAAGGGCGATGCGGGCGGCTTTCTCGGTGGGCAGGGCCAGAGCCTCGTCGTATGAATCGGTGTGCAGGCTTTGGGTGCCGCCCAACACCGCAGAAAGGGCCTGGATGGCCACTCGGGCGATGTTGTTCTCCGGTTGTTGAGCGGTGAGGGAGACTCCGGCGGTCTGGGTGTGGAACCGACACATGAGCGACTTGGGGTTGGTTGCGCCGTAGCGGTCTTTCATCCAGGTGGCCCAGATCCGGCGGGCGGCCCGGAACTTGCCGATTTCCTCGAAGAAATCGCTGTGGGCGTTGAAGAAGAACGAAAGGCGGGGGGCGAAGTCGTCCACGTCGAGGCCAGCGGCGACGGCGGCCTCCACATAGGCGAAGCCGTTGGCCAGGGTGAAGGCCAGTTCTTGGGCGGCGGTCGAGCCCGCCTCGCGGATGTGGTAGCCGGAAATGGAGACCGGATGCCAGCGGGGCATCTCCGCGGTGGTGAACCGAATCAGGTCGGTAACCAGCCGCACCGATGGGCGAGGCGGGAAGATGTACTCCTTTTGGGCTTGGTACTCCTTCAAGATGTCGTTCTGGATGGTGCCGCCCAGCTCGGCCCGGCTTACGCCGTTTTTCTCGGCCACCGCCACGTACATGGCCATAGCGATGGCGGCTGGCCCGTTGATGGTCATCGACGTGGTGACCCTGCCTAAATCGATGTCTGCGAACAGGTCCTCCATGTCGGCCAGGGTGTCCACCGCCACTCCGGCTCGGCCGACCTCGCCGATCGCCCACTCGTGATCGGAGTCGCGGCCCATGAGGGTGGGCATGTCGAAGGCCGTGGACAGCCCGGTTCCCCCGGCTCGGAGCAGGGCGTGGAAGCGGGCATTGGTGTCGGTGGCGGTGCCGAATCCGGCGAACATCCGCATGGTCCACAACTTGCTGCGGTAGCCGGTGGAGTACAGCCCCCGGGTGTAGGGGTATTCGCCCGGCTTCAACTCATCGCCGTAGAAGGGGTCGAGGGGGATTCCCGACATCGACTCGACCATCAAGGAATCCTATCATGGAAGTCCGATAGTTGGAAGTGCAACTATCGGTTAAAGCCAGTCAATTTCAAGGAAAACGGGGGTTTTGCGAGTTCGGGGGCTGGTTCAGCTTCTCACCAATTGACCGGGCAGGGCGCCGGTCAGCTCCCCGTCGGCCAGCACTGCTTGCCCGGCCACCAAGGTGGCGACAAAGCCGTTGGCTTTTTGAATCAGCCGACGCCCGCCTGCGGGAAGGTCGAACACCATCTCAGGGGCTCGCAGGCTGAGCCGGTCGAAGTCAATGAGGTTGATGTCGGCCCGCTTCCCGGTGGCCAGCGTGCCCCGGTCGTCGAATCCGACCAATGCGGCGGTGTCGGCGCACTGCCATTTGATGAGCTGCTCCACCGGCAGGGTCTCGCCCCGCGTCCGGTTGCGGCCCCAGTGGGAGAGGAGGAAGCTGGGCATGCTGCCATCGCACAAGAACCCGACGTGGGCGCCGGCATCACCCAGACCCGGGACGCTGAGCGGGTGGTTGAGCATCTCTTTGGTGAGCTCGAAGTCGCCGTCGCCGTAGTTCATCACCGGCACATAGAGGAGTTCGGTGCCGTCGCGGGCCAACAAGGCGTCGTAGAGGGCCTCGTGGGGGTTAACCCCCCGTCGGGCGGCGCCGGCGGCCACGCTGGCATCGGGGGAGGGCTCGTAGTCGGGGAATTCGCCCAGCGGGAAGAGCTTGTCGAGCTGATTGAAGGTATGGACGGGCTGGGCGGCCAGCTCGGCCACCAGGCGGGCCCTGACTTCGGGCTCGCGTAGGCGGGCCACCCGCTCGGAAAGATCGAGGGCGGCGAACTGGTGGTAACCGGGGCACGAGAGGAGCGCGTGGTAGGTGGATTGGAGGCCCACGAGCACGCCCACTGGTCGGCTGGCCACCTGGGCTCGCACCGGGATGCCGGCCGCGTCGGCCTGGGCGATGCGGTCGAGGAGTTGGTGGCCCAGATCGGGACGGCTGTCGGGGACGGCGATGGTCATGGACAGAGGACGGCCGCTGAGCCGGGCCATCTCGGCCACCAAGTGGAACTCGGCATCCAGATCGCCCCAGTCGCCCACCATCTCGAACACGCCCCTGCCGGTTTGCCCCACGGCCTCGGCGATGGCCCACAGCTCGGGCGCACCGGCGGTGAGGCTGGGCGTGTGCTCGCCGTCTTTGGTCTTGTGGTTGATGGTGCGGCTGGTGGTGAAGCCCACCGCGCCGGCGGCCACGCCTTCGGCGGCCAGCCGGGCCATCTCGGTGATCTCTTCGGGGGTGGGGTGATTGTCGTGATCGGCACCCCGCTCGCCCATGACGTAGGCCCGGAGCGCACCGTGGGGCACTTGGGCGGCCACGTCGATGGTGCGGGGTTTGCGCTCGACGGCGTCGAGGTATTCGGGGAAGCTCTCCCACTCCCATTCGATGCCCTCGGCGAGGGCCGCACCGGGGATGTCCTCCACGCCTTCCATCAGGCCGATGAGCCACTCCTCGGAGCCGGGGCGCACCGGGGCGAAGCCCACACCGCAATTGCCCATCACCACGGTGGTCACCCCATGCCACACCGACGGGGTCATGTCGGGGTCCCAGGAGACTTGGCCGTCATAGTGGGTGTGGATGTCGACAAAGCCGGGGGTTACCAAGAGGCCGTCGGCGTCCAGTTCCTGACGAGCTGGGCCGACGTTCTTGCCGATATCGGTGATGATGCCGCTATCGATGGCGATATCCGCGGTGAACGGTGCCTGGCCGGTACCGTCGACGACTGTTCCGGCGCGGATTGCGAGGTCGTGCATGTGGTGAGGTTAGTTCGTTTGCCGTTACCGGCCTTCGGTGTGGCGGCGAGCTGTTGCTTTTGCCCGCGGGTTTAGGTGTAGAGGAATTTGAGGGTGGGGTGGTTGTTGAGGGGTGTGGTGTCTGCGATGGGGTTGTGGGTGATGTGGAGGAACCAGAGGCGGGGGAGTGTGGCGATGGGGGCGATGTTTTTGATGTTGTTGTGGGAGAGGCGGAGGTGGGTGAGTTGTTGGAGTCCGGCGAGGGGGGCGATGTCTGTGATGTTGTTGAGGGTGAGGCGCAATATGGCGAGTTGTGTGAGCCCTGAGAGGGGGGAGATGTTTGCGATGTTGTTGTGGGACAGGGTGAGGCGTTTGAGGTTTGTGAGCCCGGCGATGGGTTCGAGGTCTGTGATTTGGTTGGAGGAGGCGCTGAGGCGTTGGAGTTGGGTGCGGTTGCGGAGCGGTTCGAGGCTTTGGATGCGGTTGATGTCGATGAACAGGGTTTCGAGCCGGGGCAGTGGGGGCAGGTCGGCGATGTCGGCGAGGTCGTTGAGGATCAAGTTGAGGTGCTCGAGGCGGCTGAGGCCCGCAAGGGGGGCGAGGCTTTGGACGCGGTTGGATTGGAGGTCGAGTTCGCGCAGCTGGGCGAGCGCTGAGATGGGGGCGAGGTCTGTGATGTGGTTGCCGGGCAGCTCGAGGGTTCGAAGGGCGGTGGCGTGTTGGAGGCCGTCGAGGCTGCGGATGGGAGCAGGGTCGTTTCGGCGGGCGGCTCGTTTGAGGGTTTCGAGTCCGGCGAGCTGTCCGGCGGTGGGGTGCTGGTCGGGGCGCAGGCCCAGCGCGTTCCGGACCGCGGCGAGAAGCGACGCGTCGGCGATCAGCGAAGGCGCGAGGCTCTGGGGGCGGGCATGCACGGTGCTGGTCAGCGCGTCGAGGGGCGAGGTGTCGGCGATGAGGTTGTAGCGCACGTCCAGATAGCCCAGCCCCGACAAGCCGCCCAGCGTGTTGGCGGCGGCGATCCGGTTGCCGTCGGCCCACAGGCTGCGAAGGCCCGACAGGCCGGCGAGGGGCGAGGTGTCGGCGATGTCGTTGTCGAACACATACAGCGCCCCCAGCGCCGACAGGCCGCCCAGCGCCGACACATCGGCGATCCGGTTGCCGCCCAGGCCCAGCGAAGTCAAACCGCTCAGGCCCCGCAAAGGCGAGACGTCGGAGACCTCGTTGAACGACACGTCCAAACCGGCCAGCCCCGACAGGCCCGACAGCGCCGAGACATCGGAGACCTCGTTGGCGTGCAGCCGCAAAGACCGCAGCCCCACCAGACCCGACAACGCCGACACATCCGAGAAGTCGTTGCCGCCCAGGCCCAGCGCGGTGAGTCCGGTCAGGCCCCGCAGAGGCGACACGTCTGAGATCCGGTTGGCACCCAGCTCCACCGCCGCCAGGCTCTCCAGACACGACAGCGGCTCCAGATCGGCCACGTCATGGCCATACAGGTCCAGCACCCGCAGGCCCGAGGCGTGCTCGAGCCCCGACAGATCCGACACCCGCCCCCCGCCGGAGGCAGACGACAGCCCGCCCGCGGGAAGCGACAGCTCACCGAGCGCGCCCAGCTCCGCTGCGGTCACCGCCTCGCCCGCCGCCTTGCCCAAAGCCCGCTCGATCCCCGCCCGCAGAACCGCGTCGCCCACCGCCACCGCCTCGGCGCCGCCGACCGCCCCGGGGCAGGCGAACCCCCCGCCGCCGGGCCCCGCAACCGCGCCCGGCGCGCCGCCCTGCTGCGGGGCGCCGGCCCCGGGCGGCCCGCTCACTGTGTCGGCCAGCGGGTAGGCCCGGGCCGGGGGAATATAGCCGCGGGGCTCTTCTTGCCGGTCGAGCAGGCGCTGCTGCTCTTCCTCGAAGCGCTGCTGCTCTTCGAGCAGGTGCTGCTGCTCGGCGCCGGCTTCGGAGTCCTCGGCCTGCCCGCCGACACTGCCGGACCCCCCACCGGCACCGGTTGTCTGGCTGTTCGAAGCGGGACTGCTGGTTTGGGGGCGCGGCGGCCGTGGCCGGACGACGGAAACCACATAGCTGGCTGCGGTGCCGACGCCCAAACGGGAGATCGCAGCAGGGACTTGTGGGCGGACACGGATCGTGACGATGTGCCGTTTTGCGGGTTCCAGGGTGCGAGAGCGGGCCCCCCAGCACACCGCCGCTTGGTCGGCTTTGATCCCGCAGGAGTGATCCTTGCCGGCGGCAACTGTGGTGAACTTGCCGGCCGGCGCGGCCAACTTGCCGGAATCGTGGTCTCCCCAGCACACCGCGCTCTGGTCGGTCTTGATCCCGCACGAGTGGTAACGGCCGGCGGACACAGCGGTGAACTCGCCTGTTGGAGCGGTCAACCGGCCGTAGCTCAACCCGCCGATGGTATTGGGGCCCCAGCACACCGCGCTCTGGTCGGCCTTGATCCCGCAGGTGTGCGAACTGCCTGCGGACACTGCGGTGAACTCGCCGGCCGGGGCGTCGGTTTCACCGTTGGGGTTCCAGCCCCAGCACACCGCGCTCTGGTCGGCCTTGATCCCGCAGGTGTGCGAACTGCCTGCGGACACCGAGGTGAACTCGCCGGCCGGGGCGTCGGTCTGGCCGGAGCGGTTGGAGCCCCAGCAAACCACGCCGGAGTCGCTGGCTTTGATGGCGCAGGAGTGCGAACTGCCCGCCGAGATCGCGGTGAATTTGCCGGGCGGCGCGTCCGACTGGCCGTGGCGGTTGGAGCCCCAGCACACCGCGCTCTGGTCGGCCTTGATGGCGCACGAGTGGACCCCGCCGGCGGACACTGCGGTGAACTCGCCTGCTGGGGCGTCTGACTGGCCGTCGTTGTTGCCTCCCCAGCAGACCGCGCTGCCGCCGGCCCGGATTCCGCACGAGTGCTCATTCCCAGCTGCTATCGAAGCGAGCGGCCCCGACGGCGCGTCCTGCTGCCCCCAATCATCGTCTCCCCAGCACATGACTGCGCTATCGGTCTTGATCCCGCAGGTGTGGGCCCAGCCTGCGGACACTGCGGTGAACTCGCCGGCCGGGGCGTCGGTTTCACCGTTGGGGTTCCAGCCCCAGCACACCGCGCTCTGGTCGGCCTTGATCCCGCAGGAGTGCGAACTGCCGGCGGACACCGAGGTGAACCTGCCGGCCGGGGCAGCGCTCCTCGAGCCGCCGATCCCCCAGCAGACCGCGCTCTGGTCGGTCTTGATCCCGCAGGAGTGCGAACTGCCGGCGGACACTGCGGTGAACTTGCCGGGCGGCGCGTCGGCCTGGCCGGAGCCGTTGGAGCCCCAGCAGACCGCGCTCTGGTCGGTCTTGATCCCGCAGGTGTGGTCCCTGCCGGCGGACACTGCGGTGAACTTGCCGGGCGGCGCGTCCGTCTGGCCGGAGCCGTTGGAGCCCCAGCAGACCGCGCTCTGGTCGGTCTTGATCCCGCAGGTGTGGTCCCTGCCGGCGGACACTGCGGTGAACTTGCCGGGCGGCGCGTCCGTCTGGCCAAGGTGGCCGAGGCCCCAGCAGACCGCGCTCTGGTCGTCTTTGATCCCGCAGGTGTGGTCCCGGCCTGCGGACACCTGGGTGAACGACCCCGGCGGCGCGTCCGACCGCCCATGGCTTTGCCATGAGAAACGCTTGTCCCAGCATGCCGCGGTCTGGTCGGTCTTGATGCCGCAGGTGTGGTAACTGCCTGAGGAGATCTGGGTGAAGCCCCGGTCGGTGCTGAGGGCGATTTGGTGGCCGGGGGTGTCGGGGTCGGCGTCGGGGGGTGTGGTGGTCGCGCCGCCGCCGGTCGCGGTGAGCGACACGGTGATCTGGTTCCAGTGGGCCGGGGCGGTCGCTCTGTAGTAGCCGGTCTCTGAGTCGAATGCGGGGTCCAGTTCCAGTTCGGCACAGGATCCCGCGGCCAAACAGACGGTGCCGTATCCCGGCCCGTAGATCCGCAGCGACTCCAGGCGGGGCGACTCGATGGTGTGGATGCGGTAGGCGCGCTGCTCGCCGTAGCCCCACAGCGACTCGACGGTGATCGTGATCACCTCGTCAGACGGCAGGCGGACCTGGTGGCCCGGCGCGCCCGCATCCGCGTCCCCAGGGAAGATTCTCACCACGTCGGACGCGGCCGCCTTTTGTGCTGTCAGCGTCCCGGTGCCCCGCGGGGTCTCCGCCACATAGTCCGCCTTGTTGGTGTTGAACACCGGCCCGAGCAGTTCTTTGCCGGCTGGGCTGGTCAAAGACAGGTCTCTCAGCGCGGCTGTGGAACCCCGGCCGAAGCTGTGGTCGCCCCAGCACCGCACGCCTCCGGTGGGGTGCCCGATGCGCGACGCCACGAGGCCGCAGGTGTGCGCGAACCCCGCCGACACCTCGGCGAACGATCCGGCGGGCGCGTCGGCTTGGCCGTAGCCGTTGTAGCCCCAGCACACCGCCACGGCGTGCTCGGACCCCGGCAGTATGGTCTGGGTCTCGTTTCGCATCCCGCAGGTGTGCGCGAACCCTGCGTCCAGCGACTGGAACCCCAGCGAGGCGGGCATCCCGGCGATCGCGGCGGCGTCGCCCCAGCACAGCACCCCCGTCAGGTTCGTCACCCCGCAGGTGTGGCGGCCGCCCGCCGAAATGTCTTTGAACAGCGCCCCCGCAGGAACTCTGGCCTGCCCATAGTCGTCGTTGTCGTCATAGTCGTCGTCGCCCCAGCACACCGCGGTGTAGTTGTCCCGCAGCGCGCACCAGTGGTTCCAACCCCCCGACAGCTTCTCGAATTCGCCCGACGGCACTGCGGCCATGCGCACCCCGGTCTTGTTGTGCCAGCACACCGCCTCGCCCCCAGGGCGCAGCCCGCAGGTGTGCGACTGTCCGGCCGCGATCTGGGTGAACGCCCCCTGCGGCGCGAACCTCGCCACCCGCGAGTCCGCTCCCGACCAGCACAGCACCGTGCCCCGCTCGTCGCCGGGCCCAAGCGGTCGCAAACCGCACCCGAAACCGAGCAGGCCCACCGGCGCAGAGATCTGCGAGAACGCCTGGCCCACGGGCACCGCCGCGACCAGATCCCCGTCGCCCCAGCACCGAACCGCCTTGTTCGCGAACAGCCCGCACGAGAACGCACCCCCCGCCGCAACCGAACTGAACCCGCCCAAGTGCTCCGGAACCCGCTGAGCGCCCAGAATCTTGCCCAGCTCGTCCACCGCCCACGCCGGATCCACGATCCCGTGGCCGAACTCCTTTGACGGCGGACCCGCCGCAGGGTCGCCGGCGCGCCGCCGCGGCGTCCATCTCGCCGCATCTTGCGGTGACGGCGGCTGGGAGATGTGGTTGGCGGACCTCTCCAAAGCGGCCCGCACCTGGCCGACCGTCGCCTCGGGATGGCGGTTCAGCATGTGGGCCACCACCCCCGACACGAACGGCGCGGCTGCTGATGTTCCCGATCTTGTCTCTGTGCCGCAGCTGTTGGCGGCGGTGCATTTTTCGGTGGACCGGATCAAATCGCCTGGCGCGGCGATGTCCACCAGCGTGTTCACAGAGCTCATCTCAAGGCGGTATCCGCCGTGTTTGACCGCGGCGACTGAGATCACGTCCTGGTACACAGACGGGCTTTGGACGAAGTTGTGCTCGGGGCAATCCACCCACTCCCACCTTTTCTTCGTCACTTTCTGGGTGACGCCGTCGACCTCTTTATTCCTCGTCTCGTCGCTGTCGTCGCCGCAATTGCCGGCGGAGGTCACCGGCACCACTCCCAGCATCGACGCGGCGCGCAGCGCAGCCTCGAAGCTGTCCTCGCCTTTGGAGCCCGTCGGCACCCCGCCCACATCGACGCCGTCACGCTCACCGGTATTTAAGCGGAACGACATGTTGATCACCCGGGCCCCGGCGTTCACCGCCGCCGCGACCGCCGCCGTCGCCGTCAAACAAGCCCCCCCGGGAATCATCCGCACCGGCAAAAGCCCCGCACTAGGAGCCACCCCGGCCACCCCCACATCATTGCCCGCCTCGGCTGCCACAATCCCCGCCACATACGTCCCGTGCTTTTCTTCGGGGGCGCCTGGATCAGCATGACAGCCCCCCAACCCCGCACCAACACGACCAACAAGATCAGGATGACGCACATCCACAAACTCATCCAACACCGCCACCGTCACCGGATTGGCCACAACCCACCCCTGCCACAAACCGTTCTTTGCCACCCTCACGTTCCCCTGCCTATCCAATTCGAACTCCCCGGTGATGTCGGGGGTGAGGTGCCACTGCCCGCAGCACGGGCCGCTGGGCTCGCGGTCTTTTTCGGTGTCGTCGTAGTGGCCGGTCTGGTCGGTCTTGTCGGGCATATTCTTGGGCGGCGGCGGGTGGGTGTAAGCCGGATCGTTTGTGTCGTGGTCGGGGACGATGCTGCGGATGGGCTCGTCTACGGCGAACACCGTGGGGTCTGAGGCGAGCAGGTCGCGCACCTGGCCGATGGTTCTTCCGGCGAGGTCGGCGTACTCGACGAGCAGGCAGCCGCCGGCGATGCGGACAACCTCGGCCACCGTCAGTTCCGCGTCCGGGTCGCCGAGGTCGGCGGGCGGGGCGACGATGGTGATGCCACCTACATCGAGGGCGGGGGCCGCTTCGCAGTCGGCCCGGCCCGGCGTGATCGTGGCGGCGGCCTGACCGAGGCGCTCGAGGTCGATGCCAGAGCGCGTCGGGGCGGTGAACGGGTCGAACACCGGCTCGGCGGCGTCGGGTTCGGCTGCGAACGCGGGCACGGCGACCTCGAAGCTCTCCGACCACTCCGACAAACCCCAGGGGTTGCGGGCCCGCACCGCGAACCAATACGACCCCTGATCCTGCGGCAGGCCGGCCACCACCGCCGAGGGCCCGTCGAGCTCCACAGCCACGCCGCCCGCGGGCTCGCGCTCTGACAAAAGCGCCCACCCATCGGGGCTGCGCCACATCACCTCGTAGCCGGACGCGCCCGCCGTGTCGTCCCACTCCAGCCACACCGCGCCGGGCACCGCCCACTCGCCGCCCGCCGAAAAACCCCCGGCCAGAACCGGCGCCGCACCAGCAGCGCCGCCGTCTACAACAGCGGCACCGGCCGAACCCGCCAGCTCGGACTCAAACGCCGAAGACGCCGGGACTGCGGAAGATGGGGGGGGGTGACTGCGGGCCCTCGCCGGGCAGGGCCTGCACAGACTCCGGCGCCACCAGCCCCGCCGACAACACCGCAGCTGCGAGAACAAGACGAACAACCGCCCGCCCGCGCCGCCCAAACAGCCCGACACCTCTTCGACACAACCCACTCATAGTCAGCGCAGATGCTGGCCGCCCCAACCAGAGTGCGCCAAATCGCCCGATCACAGACAAGGCACTCCGCCGGGCCGGGCCCGGCGCTCAGGCTCGCTGTCTGGCTCAGTCGGGTCGGTCGGTTTCCGGCTGCTCTACCGGGGCAGCAGACGGCTCAGGCATCACCTCGATCCCGCCGGGCGCGGCCGGTGAGATGGTGTCGCCACCATTATGCTGCACCACCCGTATCGCCGCAGCTGCGCACTCAGCAGCGATTATCCGCCGCTGGGTTCCCGGCCGAGCAGTTGTGAATGACGACCGCTGCATAGCCGGACCGGACCGTGGCGGCGGTGGGCGGGCTGGTTCGAATCAGGTTTTTTGGCGAATGGTTCCGGCCGGTGGGAGGGTTCGTTGGCTCAGCCGGGGCATCCTCCGTGTTTTTCGACGGTGCAGACCCGGTCTATGTCCCAGTGGTAGGGCTGGTCGTGGCTGTGGCCCCAGCACACTGCCCGGCCGGTTGCTGTGATGGCGCAGGCGTGCCGCGGGCCCACGTCCACGGCCGTGTATTGGCCCGCGGGCGGATCGACTTTGTCGCCGGCTCCGTGGAATGGCTCCCCGCCGAAGCCAAGGCCGACGGGATCCCAGCCGCTGTTGACCACATAGTGCCCTGACCAGAAGTCCTCGCCGACATCGGCGAAGCGGCCCGAGCAGACCATGTCCCGTCCGGTGCCGATCGCGCACACCGCCCCGCTAGGGCCCACCGCCACGTCGGCGAATCCCGACTCGAATCGGCTGTCTAAAGCGATGGCCGCCCGGCGGTCCCAAGGCCAGCACACCACCGCCCCGCCCGCCGCCGAGACACCGCAGAACACCCCGGCGCTGGCCGACACCCGGACCAGCGGCAGAGCGCTTGCAGGCGGATCCCCGACCAAACCGGTCATGTCAAACGACCAGCAGGAGACCTCGCCGCCGTCGGCCGACACCCCGCACCGCCCACGGCCGTCGACATCTGCGAACCGGCCATCAGGACTCGACATCGTCATCGGTCCGATCTGGGTCGTCTGTCCGGTCATGGAATCATCGCTGAGGCGGTCATAGGCCCAGCACTCCACGGATTGGTCGGGGCGCAGCCCGCAGAACTCCAACTCGTGTTGGTGCTTCCAGGGCCTCCCGTCGAAGAGCCGGGCGAATGTTCCCTCGGGGACATCCGACAACTGGCCAAAGAACTTGCCCCAGCACACCACGGATTGGTCGGGGCGCAGCCCGCACACCAATTCTTCGCCGAACGCCACGATGTGGGCGAGTTGCCTGTCGCCATGGCTCGCACCCAGGTCCCCGAAGTCTCCGTTGGCCACGGACAGATCAGCGTCCCAGCACACCTGCTCATCGTGGCGGCGCTCGCAGAACTGGTGGATGTCGGCCGGTATCTCATACAGCCGTTTTGACCCTCCCCAGCACACCTGCTCGCCGCCGGGACGCAATCCGCACGAACTAACCGACCACCGGGCCGACACTTGGGCGAACTCCCCGTTTGGAGGGTCGGCTTTGCCGTAGCTGTTGTCGCCCCAGCACACCGCCTGGCCGCCGGTGTCGAGGGCGCAGGCGTGGTCCACGCCCGCGGATACCTGGGTGTAGCGGCCTTCGGGGGGGTCGGCTTGGCCGTGTTGGTTGTCGCCCCAGCACTCCAGCTCGCCTCCGGGTCGCACCCCGCAGCCGTAGGCCAAACCGGCGGACGCGTCGGCGAACGCCCCTTGGGGAAGCACGGCGGCGGGTTCTCCCCCGGAGCAGTCGAACCCGCCTCCGGGGTGCAGCGCGCACACCTCGTAGTCCACCACGAGCGAGGCGACTCGGCCCTCGGCCGGCTCTTTGCCGCTCCAGCACGCCGCCAACCCGTCGGCTCGCATCCCGCACACCCCTGCTGGGCCCGCGGCGATGTCGACGAAGCCCTCCGACCAGGCCGAACCCCCGGCGGTGCGCAGCTCCCATCGGCGGGCCTCGCCGCTGTCGGCCGCCGCCACCACTTGCGCGGCGCCCGCGTCGTCGAGCCTGAGACCCCAGCACACCACCACCTTGTCGGAGCGCAGCGCGCACACATGGTCTTCGAGGTAATAGCTGTCGGGGCTTTGCCACACCTCCACCGCCAAGAACTCCCCATCCAAAGGCGCGTAGTCGACAGCCCGGTCATATCCCCAGCACACCACCCGACCGTTGTCGCGTATCCCGCAGCTCGAAAAGCCGCCCACCGCGACGTCCACAAACACCCCTTCGGGCGCGTCCAACCGGCCCAAACCCGGATACAAGCTAGCCGTGGACACCACCGGCTCAGGCGACACCGTCGCCTCAACACCGCCCTCAGGTTCCACCGACCCGCCAACACCGTCCTCAGGCTCCACCGACCCGGCCGGGGACCCCCCGCCGCCCCCGCAGCCGCTGGCCACCACCGCCACCGCCAACACCACCGCGGCCAGCCAGACCTGGTGCCTAACCGAACTCAACCACACCACCCCCACAAACCAAACACTCCGCAACCATCACCGCCCGATCCTAACCAGACGCCCGACACCCGCACGATCGGCACAACATCCGAAGACGGCGCGCAGACCGCACTCTGGCCTGTCGTAGCCGCCTGTTGCGAAGAATCGGGTGTACGCGCCGTGCTTTGGACAACGCCCCGGCCAAATCGTTCTTCTCCACACTCCAACATGAGTTCATCTCACACCGGGCCCGGACCACCAGAGCCCAAGCCCAACGAGAAATCTCCCTATGGCTCCACATCGGGGGCGTAGCCGTATGCGGGCTCGGAAACGGCGAACACGGTGGGGTCTTGTGCGAGGAGGTCGCGGAGTTGGGCGATGGTTCTTCCGCCGAGTTCGGCATATTGGACTAGCAAGCAGCCGCCGGTGATGCGGACTACCTCAGCCACCGTGCCGGCGTCGGCCGAATCCGGCGGCGCGTCGGCTAAGGCGATGCCGGCCACATCGGTGGTGGCGGCCGCGGCGCAGTCGGCTTGGCCGGGGGTGATCGACGCGGCGGCCTCGCCGAGGCGCTCCAAATCGATGCCGGAGCGGGTCGGAGCGATGAACGGGTCGAACAGCGGCTCAGGCGACACCGTCGCCCCAGCACCGCCCCCAGGTTCCACCGACCCGGCCGGGGACCCCCCGCCGCCCCCGCAGCCGCCGGCCACCGCAGCCAACGCCACCACCGCGGCCAGCCAGACCCGGCGCCTAACCGAACTCAACCACACCACCCCCACAAACCAAACACACCGCAACCATCACCGCCCGATCCTAACCAGCCGCCAAACCCCGACGCACAGCACCCGCCGCCCATCCCGGGGGGAACCTCAAGAAGCTCAGTGGTTAGTCTCTCGGCATGAGTGATGATGCTGCGATCAGGAATGTTGTTGCCCGGTTGGCGATTTTGGCGGATGAGGGGGATTTGGAGGAGTACGTGGACTTGTTCACCGACGACGCTCGCTGGGATATGCCGGGGGGAGAGTTGCAGGGCCGGGACAACCTCTTGGCCGGGGCAATTGAGCGGCGCGCCGCAGGCACCGTGGGGCCGGGGAGCAATACGCGGCACGTGATCACAACTCAGGCGGTGTCGGTGGACGGCGATGAGGCTGCTTCTGATGCCTATTTCCAGTTTTGGGTGAACACGGCCGCTGAGCCTTCGATCGCGTTGTTTGGGACGTATCAGGATCGCTTGGTGCGGACAGGCGGCGGGTGGAAGCTGGCCCACCGCACGATCTCATTCGGATAAGGCTCATTCGGCTAGGGGTGCCAAAAATGTCTGTGCTTGAAGACCGGGTGGCGGTGGTCACCGGTGGGGGTCGGGGGATTGGGCGGGCCATCGCGGTGGGCATGGCCCGGGAAGGGGCGACGGTGGTGGTTTCGTCCCGGACCCGACAGCAGCTTGACGCGGTTGTTGCCGAGATTGAAGCCACAGACAGCCAGGGGCTGGCGGTGGTGGCGGATGCGTCCGATGAAGATGATGCACGGGCGCCGGTGCGGGCGGCGATGGCCGAGTTCGGGCGCGTCGACGTGCTGGTGAACAACGTGGGGGGCTCGTCGGGAGGCAACCATGATCCGTTTTCAGGTGACGCCGAGGCGTTCATGGGGACTTTGCGGCTGAACCTGATTTCGGCCTTTTGGACCAGCCAGGAAGCGCTGGCCCCGATGCGAGAGCAGGGCTATGGCCGCATTATCAACATCGGCTCGGGTGCGTCCAAGCGGGCGGCGGCCAGCGTGGCCTACACCGCGGCCAAGCACGGACTCGTAGGCCTCACCAAGCAGCTGGCCATGTCGGCGGCACCGCACGGGATCACGGTGAACTGCCTCTGTCCGGGATGGACCAACACGGCGCTAGTGGACTTCGAAAAGCTGGCCTCGGCCAAGGGGATCACCGCGGCCCAGGCCGAAGCCGACGCCCATGCCGACAGCGCCCAGCGCCGAGTCTTGGAGCCCGAAGAGCTGGCCCCAATGGCCGTGCTACTGGCCTCAGAAGCTGGCGCCGGCATCACCGGACAGGTGATCAGCGTGGATGGCGGCTACCGTCTCTAAGGAGAGGTGGTCATATGGCCTTAATTGAGGTTGTCGATGATCTGAAAGTCACGCCGATCACTGGGGTGGTGGGTGCCTATATCGAGGGCGCGGATCTGGTCCAATGGCTGGAGGATACGGCCGGGCCAGACCGACTGAGGGAGTTGCTGTTCACCTATGGGGTGATCGCTATTCGGGATCAGAGCCTTTCACCTGTCCAGCACAAGGCCATTGGAGAAATATTCGGGCCTCTGCACACTCATCCGTTCGCAGTCAACATGCCCGAACATCCCGAGATCCTCGTCTTGGAAACCACCAAGATGAACAAGGTGCTGAAATGGCACGCCGACGCGTCTTTCGAAGCTGCACCGCCACTGGCGTCGTTCCTCTATGCCTTCGAAGTGCCACCGGTGGGTGGGGACACCCTGTTCACCAGTGCTCAGGCGGCCTATGAGGGCCTGTCACCGGAGTGGCAGCAGCGCTTGGAGGGGTTGCGGGCGGTTCACTCCAGCACGGCAACCTTCGGGCCCAAGGGCACATACAAGCGCCACTGGGACAAGCCCCGCCACGAACATGATGACGTGGAGAACTTCCACCCGATTGTTCACACCCATCCCTACAACGGCCGCCGAGGGCTCTACGTGAACTCGCAATTCACCGTGGCCATTGAAGGCATGGACCCGGCGGAGAGCCAGTGGCTGCTTGAGTTCTTGTGGGATCACATCGCCAGCATTCAGTTCCAATGCCGGGTGAATTGGGAACCAGGAACCCTCACCATCTGGGACAACCGGGCAGTACAGCATGCCGCGGTTCCCGACTGGAGCGAGGGGCGTCGTTTCATGCAACGGGTCACCGTGATCGGTCCTCCAATCGAGTAAACAGAGCCGCAGTGGAGATTGCGGCGTTCCAACATCTCATGGATGACCTTTACGGTCCCCAAGACCGCGAGCGGGGCATCCCGGCAACTGTGGCTTGGCTGTGCGAGGAGTTGGGGGAGCTAGCGCAGGCGGTGCGCAAGGGCGATGACGCGGAGCGGCTGCACGAGCTGGGCGATGTGCTGGCCTGGTTGGCGTCGTTGGCGAATCAGTTGGGGCTGAGCTTGGAAGAAGCCGCCTTGCGATACCGCGACAACCCGCCCCGCTAGGCGGGGAGCAACGCTTCCGCGATCTGGATGGCGTTGAGGGCGGCGCCTTTGCGGAGGTTGTCACCGGCTACGAAGAGGGACAGGCCGTGTCGGACGGTGGGGTCGACGCGGATACGGCCGACCAAGGTGGGGTCGATGCCGGCGGCGGCCAGCGGGGTGGGAACGTCGTCGACCACCACGCCGGGAGCGGCCGACAGCAACCCGGTGGCCCGCTCGGGACTGATGGGGCGATCGAACTCGGCGTTGATGGTCAGGCAGTGACCGGTGAACACCGGCACCCGCACGCAGGTGGCGCTCACCGCCAGATCGGGGAGCTCCAGGATCTTGCGGCTCTCCTCCACCAGCTTGCGCTCCTCGGAGGTCTCCCCGGAATCGTCGTCGATCCAAGAGCCGCATTCGGGGACCACATTGAAGGCGATGGGGGCGGCGAACACCGACGGTGCTGGGAACGAAACCGCTTGGCCATCGTGGGTGAGGCCAATGGCATCGTCGGCCACCTTGCGCACCTGCTCGTCCAGCTCGGCCACGCCGGCCAGACCGCCTCCCGAAACCGCCTGATAGGACGAGATCACCAGACGGCGCAACCCGGCCTCGATGGCCAACGGCTTGAGCACGGGCATGGCCACCATGGTGGTGCAGTTGGGGTTGGCCACGATTCCCTTGGGAATGTCAGCCAGGGTGTGGGCATTGACCTCGGGCACCACCAGGGGCACATCGGGGTCCATCCGCCAGGCCGAGGAGTTGTCGATCACCGTGGCTCCGGCTTCGGCCACTCGGGGGGCGAGTTCCCGAGAAGTAGCTCCGCCCGCGGAGAACAAGGCGATGTCCACCCCTCGGTAGTCGGCGATAGCGGCATCCTCTACGACGAGGTCTTGATCCCGCCACGACATGGTGCGGCCCGCGGAACGGGCCGAGGCCAGCACCCGCAGCTCGTCAACCGGGAAATTGCGCTCATCCAACAGGCGAAGCATCACTCCGCCCACCTGACCGGTGGCCCCGAATACTGCGACTCTCACCGCGATAAGCCTACTTTCGGTGCGGCAAAAAACCGGTGCCGTTATCGGGACAGGCCGAACGCCTCGTGCAGCGCTTGAGTGGCCTTATCAGCATGTTCTTGGCGGATCACGCAGCTGATGCGGATGGGAGACGTGGAGATCATCTCGATGTTGACCTGGTTTTCCGACAAGGTCTCGAACATGGTGGCGGCCACGCCGGGGTGCGACTTCATTCCCGCACCCACCAGGCTGATTCGGGCGATGTCTCGGTCGGCGGTCACGCCGGTGGCGCCGATCTCGGCGGCCACTGTCTTGGTGATGTCAGCGGCCGTGTCGACATCACCGTCGGGAACGGTGAAGGAGATATCGGTGATGCCGTGCTCAGAGGCATTCTGCACGATCATGTCCACGTTCACGCCGGCGTCGGCCAGCTGACGGAACATGGCCGCGGCCACACCGGGACGGTCGGCCACACCGGTCACGGTGATCTTGGCCTCGGAGGTGTCGGGGGTGACTGATCGGATGATGGGTTGCTCCATGGAGGGCTCCTCTTTGACCACCCAGGTTCCCTGCTCCCAGGTGAATGCGGATCGGATATGCAGCTTGACCCCGTAGTTCTGGGCGACCTCGACGGAGCGCATCGCCGGCTTGGGGCAGCCCACCGCGGTCATCTCCAGCAGTTCGTCGAAGGAGATGCTGCTCAACTTGCGGGCGTCGGCGCATACTCGGGGATCGGTGGTGAACACCCCGGACACGTCGGTGTACAGCTCACAGGCGTCGGCGCCCAGGGTGTGGGCCAGCGCCACCGCGGTCGTATCGGAGCCGCCCCGGCCCAAGAACGTCACGTCGTTCTCGGTGCTCACCCCTTGCGACCCGGCCACCACCGGCACCCGGTTGGCCTCCAGCGCGGCCTGAACCCGTTCAGGGGTGATCTCCAGGATCTTGGCGTTGCCGTGATTGGTGTCGGTGATGAAGCCGGCCTGGCTGCCGGTGAAGGAGTCGGCGGGCACTCCCAAATCGTGGAGAGCCATACATACCAGGGCGCAGGCCTTGCGCTCGCCCGCGGTGATGAGCATGTCCAATTCCCGGCCCGGCTGGGTGTCGGACACCGCCGAGGCCAGCCCCAGCAGCTCGTCGGTTTCCTTGCCCATGGCGCTGATCACCAGCACCACGTGATCGCCTCGAACCCGGCATCGGCGCACATGGTCGGCCACCTCGCGGATGCGGTCGGCGTTGGCCACCGACGTCCCGCCGAACTTCTGTACCACTAAGGCCACGACATAAAACGCTACCGGCCCTTAGTGGGTACTTCGGTGGTTGTATTGCGAGTTTTTGGGACCGCTAAGTTTCTGGCAATGGCCACGAGCAAGAGGCAGCGCCAGCGTGATCGTCGGCAGGTGGCCCAACAGCGGGCCAAAACAACTGCAGTCCGCGGTCGGATTCGCTCTCGAGGAGCGCGGATCGCCCTGATCACCGCGGCGATTGTGGTGGCCGTGGTGATCCTGTGGCTTTGGGCTCGAGGCAGCGACGACGAGAGTGCCCCAGATGTGGGCGAAGACGTGGTGTTTCCTGAACTTCCCCCGCCCCCGGCTCCCGGTGGAGAGCGGACACTCGCATCGGCTCCAGAGCAGTCCCTTGATCCGAGTATTCGGTATTCGGCGGTATTCGATACCAGCGTCGGGATAATCCGAGTGAGGCTCGACCAAGGGCTGTCCCCGGAGGCGGTGAACGCCTTCGCAGCCTTGGCGGAGGAGGGCTATTACGACGGAACGGCCATCTTCTACACCGATGACGTCGGCGGGTACATCCAGGGCGGATCGCCCCACACCAACTCCGCCGACGATCCTGGCCCAGGATTCACGGTGACGCCGAGTGGGTCGGCCGACTACGAAGCTGGCCAGCTTCTGTGGTCGGCCGAGGGTAATTCGACCGGACAGTTCCTCTTCTTAGCCCGGGACGGGTTTCAGCCTTCCCAAGCGGTTTCCGGCCTTACGGTCGTGGGCGAGATCGAGGACAATAGCCTGAATTTGGTCCGGACCATTTTGAACAGCCACGTTGACAACCCCGACACTGCTTTCGGCGGACGGCCGGCGGAATCGGTCATCGTCAACTCAATCGACATACAATCCACCGACTTCACCCCTGAAGGGAGCATTGACTTGAGCGGATGTCCGCCAGCAGACGGTTCGGGACCCCAGGTTCTGGATTTCGACGGTCCCCACCCCATGTGCCTGGACGTGTCCAAGCAGTACACCGCGGTGTTCGACACCACCTCCGGTGAGATGCGGATCGACCTCGACGTGACCAACACGCCGATCACGGCCAACAACTTCGCGGTGTTGGCCCGATACCACTACTACGACAACACGCTGTTGTTCCGGACCGATCCGAGCATCGGCATTATCCAGGGCGGGGCGCCCCACACCAACTCCCCGTCTGATCCCGGCCCGGGCTACACCATTCCCGACGAAGGCTCGGGGTTCACCTATGAGCCGGGCCAGATCGTGATGGCCCGCACCGCGGCGCCCAACAGCGCCAGCGCCCAGTTCTTCTTCGCCGTCAACGAGAACACCGCCCTGCTCAACAACCAGGGCACTTACGTGGTGTTCGGCCAGATGGACGATGCCGGCCTGGCGGTGGCGGAGGCCATTTTGGCCAGCCACGTTGACCAGCCCGGCAACCGGCTGGGCGGGGGTCCTGATCCCCAGGTGATTGTCAACTCGGTCACCATCGAAGAATCCGGCTAGCCCCGCAGCCCCGTCTTTCTCGGTGGGGCAGAGTATGGGGGTGAGGCTTGTTCCCGAGCCCAGCCAGTGGGAGTTTCCTCCTGCGGAGTCGGCTGATGAGCATGGCTTGGTAGCAGTGGGGGCCGACTTGGCCCCGGGCACGCTGCTGGCCGCCTATCGATCCGGCTTGTTCCCGATGCCATTGGGGCGCACCGACAAGCTGGGATGGTGGTCGCCCGATCCTCGGGGAGTGATCCCGCTCGACGATCTCCGGGTGACCCGCTCGCTGCGGCGGTCGCTGCGGCGCTATCGGATCACCACCGATGTTGCCTTTGCCGATGTCATCGACGCTTGTCGAACCATCGAGCGGCCCCACGGATGGATCTCGCCGGACATCCGGGATGCTTATGTGCGGTTGCACGGCCTGGGTTGGGCACACAGCGTGGAGGCGTGGTCGGAGGATGGGGAGTTGGTGGGCGGGCTCTATGGGGTGTCGATCGGCGGGCTATTTGCCGGGGAGTCGATGTTCCATGTGGATCGCGACGCGTCCAAGGTGGCGCTGGTGTCTTTGGTGGGGAGGTTGAATCACGGTGGTGTTGCTCGGCTGCTGGATGTGCAGTGGGCGACGGAGCACATGCAGAGCTTGGGTGCGGTGGAGATTCCTCGGAGTGAGTACCTGGCGCGTTTGAAAACCGCGATAAAGCAGCCTTCGGCGCCGTGGGGGGGTTAGTTGAGGCGGGTAACTGTGTTGCCGGTGTGGATGGGGCCGGGGGTAACTACTCGGGCGTTTATGCCGCGGAGGTTTAGGGCTCGGCCGGTGGGGGAGTTGACGAATCGGAGGGCGTCGAGGCCGAATCGGCTGGAGAACTTGCCACAACCTGTGTGGGGTTCGGCGGTGACTTCGATGACGGCTTCGCCGATGGCGAGCTGGGTGCCAGCCGGGAGGGTTTCCAAGCTGATGTCGAGGTCGATGTAGAGCTGGTCGCCAGCGAGGGCCCACCGTTCAATGGGCCCGGCCACCGCGGCCGCGGCTCGGGCGTTCATGATGTTGAGCTGGGCGTCGAGGAGGGGACCGCCGTCGGGGGTCTTGGTTGAGCTCCGCTGGTTCCAGGTGTCGCCGACCAAGCCTTCGTCCAGGCTGAGCATCCCGGTGTCCAACACCTCTCGCTCGTCCACTGCCGGTCGGCGCACGATCAGCTTCAGCGTGCCGTGGTCGGCGGGGGCTTGGCGTATGTGGTCGAGCGCGCCTTCCAGCTCTTCGGGAGTTCGGTGGCGGGCGGGATCGGCGGTCATCGTTTCAGAGTCAGCCGCCGTCTGCGGGTTGCTGCGGGTGCGCTCCACCAGCGACCGCTGAACCGCCAGCGGGGCGCGTGAACAGCGGGCGGCTCGTCGGTGGCGGGACGGGGCCAAAGAGCTTCATGGGCCGCCAATATGGCAGCCACCTCGGCTTCGGTTGGCTGAGGAGTGATCTGGATGATGCTCATGTCTTCAAGGATCGTTACAGCGGGATAACCCCGTGCTTGCGGGGCAGCAGCTCCTCCCGCTTTGAGCGGAGCATCTCGAATCCGGCGATCACCAGCCGGCGGGTGTCGGCGGGGTCGATCACGTCGTCGATGTAGCCCCGCTCAGCGGCGATGTAGGGATTGGCGTAGCGCTCGGTGTAGTCGTCCACCAACTCGGCCCGTCGAGCGACGGGGTCGGCGGCCGACTGGAGTTCGCGACGGTGGATGATCTCCACCGCCCCCTGCGGGCCCATGACGGCCAGCTCGGCCCCTGGCCAGGCGAACGACAGGTCGGATCCCACCGATTTGGAGTCCATCACCACGTAGGCCCCGCCGTAGGCCTTCCGGGTGATGACCTGGATGCGGGGCACGGTGGCCTCGCAGTAGGCGTACAGCAGCTTGGCCCCATGGCGGATGATGCCGCCGTGCTCCTGGTCGACGCCGGGCAGAAAGCCGGGGACGTCCACAAAGGTCAGAAGCGGGATGTTGAAGGCGTCGCAGGTCCGCACGAAGCGAGCCGCCTTGGACGACGACTCGATGTCGAGCACCCCGGCCAGCACCATCGGCTGATTGCCCACCACACCGACGGTGTAGCCGTTCAATCGGGCGAAGCCGCACACGATCGACTGGGCCCAGTGGGCGTGGTACTCCATGAACTCCCCGTCGTCCACCACGGCACCGATCACTTTGCGCATGTCATAGGGCAAGTTGGGGCTGTCGGGCATGATGTCCCGCAGCTCAGGGGCCAGCCGCTCGGGATCGTCGGTTGCGTCAACCTGGGGAGGTTCCTCGAGGTTGTTGGCCGGCAGGTGGCTGACCAAAAAGCGGACCTCGTCCAGCACCTCCTCCTCAGTCTGGCCCACGAAGGTGGCCACCCCCGACTTGGTGGAGTGGGAGCGGGCCCCACCCAGATCCTCCAGGGTGACCTCTTCGCCGGTGACCGTTTTCACCACGTCGGGGCCGGTGATGAACATGTGCGACTTCTCGGCCACCATGAACACGAAGTCGGTCATGGCCGGGCTGTACACCGCCCCCCCTGCGCACGGACCCAAGATCACGCTGATCTGGGGGATGACGCCCGAAGACTTGACGTTGCGGTGGAAGATGCCGCCGTAGGAGTCGAGCGATACCACCCCCTCTTGAATGCGTGCGCCAGCGCCGTCGTTAAGGCCGATCATGGGCGCGCCCACCGACAGGGCCAGGTCCATCACTTTGTGGATCTTCTCGGCGAACACCTCCCCCAGCGCCCCGCCGAACACGGTGAAGTCTTGGGCGAACAGGAACACCTTGCGGCCGTCGATGGTGCCCCAACCGGTAATCACGCCATCGGTGTACGGGCGTTCCTCGATACCGCTGTCCAGCGCCCGATGGCGGGCCAACATGTCCAGCTCGTGGAAGGAGCCGTCGTCGAGGAGGTACTCGATGCGCTCCCGAGCCAGCATCTTGCCCTTGTCGTGCTGGCGGTCGACCGCTCGCTGGGGTCCAGCGTGGAGCGCCTCGTACTTGCGACGCTCCAAGTCGTTGAGGCGGTCTTTCATCGAGTGCTCGGCCATTGTGGTGACAGGCTACATGGGGTTCGGGTCGGTAGCCTCGTTCTCATGTCGATGGATTCCGGGCCGGCACAGAGGCGCGTGGCGGTGTTTTGCAGTTCTTCTTTGGGTACTGAGGCGGGGTTTTCGGAATTGGCGGCTGATTTGGGGCGGCGGTTGGCTGACGAGGGCATTGGGGTAGTGTTCGGCGGGGGTCGGGTGGGGCTTATGGGGGTGATGGCCGACGCGGCCATGGCCGCGGGCGGTGAGGTGATCGGGGTGATCCCGAACTTTCTGGACGAGATCGAAGTGGCCCATCAGGGGCTGACCGAGCTCCACCTGGTGGCCGACATGCACGAGCGCAAGCAGCTCATGTATTCGCTGTCCGACGGATTCTGCGCGCTGCCGGGCGGGTTGGGGACCCAAGAGGAGCTGTTCGAGGCCGCCACCTGGACGCAGCTGGGGCTGCACGAGGGCGGGCGGTACAAGCCGGTGGTTCTTCTGGACCGAGACGGGTTCTGGAAGCCGTTGGCCGCGTTTCACCGACAGCTTGTCGATGTTGGGTTCATAAAGCCGAGCAAGGCCGAGATCATCAAACGGGCTGAGTCGATCGACGAGGCCCTGGAGCTGCTCTACCCGTCTTCGAGTTGAGATTGGAGGCCTTCCACGGCCTCGATGAACTCTTCAACGAGGTTGTAAACCACTTGGCGGGCGGGGAGGGATTGGTTCATGGCACCCACGATTTGGCCGACGAAATAGTTCGTCAGCTTCTCGGCACCGCTGCCGGGGTGGTGGGCCACCCGGTCGATGCGGCGGCGGGGCTCGCCGGTCAGCATGATCTGAAGCGGCATGGGGAGAGGGTCGGGGGTATCGGACCGGTTCCACTCCTCGGTCCAGGCCGAGCGCAGCATCCGGGCCGGCTTGCCGGTGATAGTGCGGGACCGCTCGGTGTCAGACGATCCAGCAGCCAGGAACTTCTGCTTGACCGCGGGGTGGGTTTCAGCCTCCTCGGTGGTAAGCCACACCGAACCGCACCATGCCCCCTGG
Organism: Candidatus Poriferisocius sp.; assembly: GCF_965204015.1. Taxonomy (GTDB): domain Bacteria; phylum Actinomycetota; class Acidimicrobiia; order Acidimicrobiales; family Bin134; genus Poriferisocius. Next base: position 2,370,158 of record NZ_OZ241965.1, read on the forward strand.
GCACCGAGGGCCATGGCTGCGGCCATTTGGCGCCCTCGGCCGATACCCCCCGCGCCCAACACCGGCACCGGGGCCACTGCGTCCACTACCTCGGGGATGAGAACCATCGAGCCCACCTCTCCGGTGTGGCCGCCAGCCTCGTATCCCTGAGCGACAATGATGTCCACGCCGGCGGCCACATGGCGCTCGGCGTGGGCGGCCCGGCCAGCCAGGGCGGCTACCCGGGCGCCGGCGGCGTGGCTCTGGGCGATCATCTCGGGGGGAGGCGGGCCCAGCGCGTTGGCCACCAGGGCAGGTTGGTAGGCCAAGGCGATCTCGAGTTGGCGACCGGCGCGGCGGTCCGACAGCGGGGCCGCGGGACCCCAGTCCCGGGGTGAGCTGTCGTCGGGTGGTAGCGGCGGCACTTCATAGCGCTCGAGCATCTCGTCGAGAAATCGCCGGTGCTCGTCAGGGATGAGTGCGTAGGCCTGCTCGACATCCAGCCCGCCCTGTTCGACACCCTCGTAGCGAGCGGGAACGACAAGATCGACGCCGAAGGGGCGGTCGCCGACCTGCTCTTGGATCCAAGCCAGGTCGGTTTCCAGATCTTCCTCGGTGTGTCCGACAACGCCCAGCACACCCAATCCACCGGCCCGGCTGACCTCGGCGGCCACATCGCGGCAGTGGGTAAAGGCCAGGATCGGGAACTCGATGTCAAACATCTCGGTGACCGCAGTACGCATATCTGGTCTTCCTTTCAGGTCTTTCCCAATCGGCGCTTCAAGTTGTCGGCCCGCTCAACAAGATGGTCGCCGCCCAATCTGCCTATCAGCTCGGGGAACTCCGGGGTGGGGCCGGCCCACTCTAATTCGTCGAGGCCATCAAACGTCGGGGCGTCGTCGGCGATGGTAGCCACCTCCCGGAAGAGCATGGCCAGGTCCCGATTCTCGGTCAAGGTAGCGGCCAGCTTGGCCGATCCCCGCACGCTCACTTCCCACTGGCCCACGGCGTCGGGGATGTTCTCCAGGTGTATGTAGTGGGACAGCACCGTCGCGGTGGAGCGGGCGCCCCAGCCGGGCAGGCCGGGGAAGCCGTCGGCGGTGTCGCCCACCAGGGCCAGGTAGTCGGGGATGGATTCGGGCGCCACGCCGAATTTGTCCACCACCCCTTGGTGGTCGATGAGCTTCTGTTGGCGGCGGTCGTACTGCACGATGCGCCCGTCAGCGGTGACGCATTGGGCCAGGTCTTTGTCGGGAGTGCAGATCAGCACCTGCTCAACGCGTGGATCGAGGGCGGCCTTGCGGGCGGCGGCGCCCATAGCGTCGTCGGCCTCGTGGCGCACCATGGGCCAGACGCAGAAACCGGCGGCGGCCAACGCCTCCTCCACCAGGGGAAATTGGCCCATCAGCTCAGGGGGCACTCCCTCACCGGTCTTGTAGTCGGGCCACAGCTCATTGCGGAACGACTCGATCACTTGGTCGGTGGCCACCCCGATGTGGGTAGCTCCGTCGTCGACCAGCTGGAGCATGCTGTGGACCACTCCTCGGGCCGCACCGTGCTCGGGGTCGCGGTTGCCGGGGGAGAAGTGATAGCGGAACAGCTCATATGTTCCGTCAACAAGGTGGACCCGCACATCGCGACCGTATCCTGTTCGGCATCGAAGGCGAACAGGCAAAGGGGAAGCAATGAGCGAGACGGTGATCTTGGCCGGGGCCCGCACGCCCATCGGGAAGATGTCGGGCGGGCTGGCGTCGTTTCGGGGGACCGAACTGGGGGCGCTGGCCATTCGAGCCGCGCTGGAACGGGCGGGGGTGGTTCCCGAGCAGGTGGATTACGTGTTCATGGGCCAGGTGCTTTTGGCCGGGGAAGGCCAGGCCACGGCCCGTCAGGCCGCGGTGGGGGCGGGCATCCCCATGACGGTGCCGTCCACCACGGTGAACAAGGTGTGCTTGTCGGGCATCAACACCATTTATCTGGCCCACCAGATGATCTCGGCGGGCGATGCCGAGATCGTGGTGGCCGGGGGGATGGAGTCGATGACCAAGGCGCCCTACCTGTTGACCAAGGCCCGGGAGGGGTATCGCCTGGGCGACGGCGACTTGGTGGACTCCATGATGTACGACGGGCTGTTCTGCGCCTTCGACCACTGCGCCATGGGTACCGGTACCGAGAAGTACGCGGCCTCCAGCGGGCTGGCCCGCGAGCCTCAGGATGCGTTCTCGGCTCAGTCGCACCAACGGGCCGGGGCCGCGGCGGCTGCGGGGCTGTTCGACGATGAGCTGGTGATGGTGGAGGTGCCTCAGCGCCGGGGCGATCCGGTGCTGGTTTCGGCCGACGAGGGAGTGAGGTCGGACGCCACCGCCGAGTCGCTGGGCCGGCTCCGTCCGGCGTTTGCCGAGGCGGGCAACATCACCGCGGGCAACGCCTCGCAGATCTCCGACGGGGCCAGCGCCCTGGTGGTGGCCAGCCGGGAACGGGCCGAACAGCTCGGGGTGACGCCGCTGGGAACCTATGTGGGCTACGGACAGGTGGCCGGGCCTGACCCATCGCTGCTCACCCAGCCGTCGCGGGCCATCTTCCAGGCGCTCAAGTCGGCCGAGTTGGGCCTGGGCGACGTGGACTTGTTCGAGATCAACGAGGCGTTTGCCGCGGTGGCGCTGGCATCGATGGCCGATCTGGGGATCTCCGACAACGTGGTGAACGTGAACGGCGGCGCCATCGCCTTGGGCCATCCCATCGGCGCCAGCGGGAACCGCCTTGTCCTCACGCTGTTGCACGAGCTGCGCCGCCGGGGAGGCGGTGTGGGCGCGGCCGCGTTGTGCGGGGGCGGAGGCCAGGGCGATGCGCTGTTGGTTCAGGTTTGATTGTTACAGTTCAGTAATGACTTGACTTTGTTTCGTCATCTTCGTAATGTAAATGCAACAAACAAGCACCGCCTCATGTGCGTCGGTTCCATTGCCCCCCGCCCGACTCGCTGAGGCGGTGTCTTGCTTAACGGGATTCAGCTAGCTCAGGTGGCGGAGATCCGCTGGCGTCCCTCCAATGCCCGGCTGAGGGTGAGCTCATCGGCATACTCCAAGTCGCCACCCACCGGCAGGCCGCTGGCGATTCGGGTAACGGCCACACCCAGCGGCTCGATGAGCCGGGCCAGGTACATGGCGGTGGCCTCGCCCTCGATGTTGGGGTTGGTGCAGCAGATGACCTCGGTGACGTTCTCGTCGTCGATGCGGGCCAGCAGTTCTTTGATGCGGAGCTGATCGGGTCCGATGCCTTCGATGGGGTTGATGGCGCCGCCGAGCACGTGGTAGCGGCCTCGAAAATCCCGGGTCTTCTCCAGGGCCACGATGTCGCGGGGCTCTTCCACCACGCACAACAGGGCCGGGTCCCGCCGATGATCAGAGCACAATTCGCATTCGGAATGCTCGCTGAGGTTGAAGCACCGCTGGCAGAACTGGATTCTGGCTTTGGCCTCCTTTATGGCATCAGCCAGGCGCACGGCGTCGAGCTCGGGCAGTTTCAGGAGGTGGAAGGCGATGCGCTGGGCCGACTTGGGGCCAATGCCCGGCAAGCGTCCCAGCTCGTCGATCAATACCTGGACCGGGGCGGAGTAGACGCTGCTCACGCGGGGCCCGACTATCCCTGTTGGCCGGAGGCGGTGGGCGGATCGAAGGTGACCAGCTCGGAATCAGGGAAAGCCGCCATGATGTTGGAGATGGCCTCCTGGGTAACGGTTTCCTCGTCCACGAGTTCTTTGGGGTCGATGGCCTCCTGGTGATCATCGGCGGCCGGAGCGGAGCGGGCGGGTGTGGGCTCAAGGTCGGGGGGCGGGGCAGTGCTTTCGTCGTCAAGAGCCAGCCGCAGGGGCACAGCCCGGCCGAAGTGCTTACGAAGGGCGGTGTCCACTGCGTCGCGGACTTCCTCGCATCGGTCTAGCTGGATTTGATTGGGGAGGGCGAATACCGCAGTGCTGGGATCGTTGGTCAAGAATCGACCGGCCTGAAATCGGACTCGGGCCCTGTTCGGGAGATTGGCCAATATGGAGTCTGCCCAGGCCAGGACTATCTCCTCGCGGCTGGGCAGCGACGCCTCGCTCTCGACGGGGGCGCCATCAGGTGGGGCCGGGGAAGCCGTCTCCGGTGGGGTCGGGGAAACGTCTGGCGAAGCCGCCTCCGGGGCTGGGGAAACGTCTGGCGAAGCCGCGGTGGAGGCCTTTTGTGCCCGCATGGCCCCCAGGGTGGGCCGCGGGGCCCGGTCTTGAGCCGGGGGTGCATCGGCTTCGGCGCTGGGGGCGGGCTCGGGCGCAGTCGGGACGCGTCCTTCCGCTCCCGCCGTTCTAGCCCTAATTTCGGCGGCCGCGGCGAGGGCCCGCTCATGCCCGCCGGTCGGTGCGTCGGCCTGCCGGGGAGCAGACGAGGCCGCAACGTCTCCCGCCGGTTTGGAGCCAGCACCAGAATCGGCCGGCGCGCGGATGCCGCCACGCTCCAGGCGTTCGATGCGCTCCAGCAGCGCGCTGACGTCGGTGTCGAGATCGCGGCGGGTGAGCCGGGCCAGCGCCACCTCCAGGTCCACCCGAGGGTCGGGGGCTTGGCGCATGTCCACCAAGGCGGTCCCCAGGACCTCGAGGGCTCGGGTGAGCCCCGCCGGCGGGATCTGATCGGCGGTGGCCCGGGCCTCAGCTTGCTGGGCATCGGTGAGATAGCTCAGATCGGCGCCCATGGCGCACAAAAAGGCGTTGCGCAGGCGGTCGAGCAGGGCTTCGCCGACGATCCTCGGCTCCCGCCCCGACCGCAGTGTCTCGTTTACGGCGACGAGGGCGGGGCCGTAGTCGTGGCTGCCCAAGGCCTCGACGATGGTGTTGACCTCTTCGAGCCGGTCGGCCACACCGCCGGCTGCGGCGATCTGGTCGAGAGCCGACAGGGTGTCGCGAGCCGACCCGGCCCCCCGGTGGACCGCGTGTTCGATGGCGTCGTTGTCCACCTCCAGTTCGGCCTGCTCGACCACCCATCGGACATGGTCGGCCAGCACGTCGCCGTCGATGAGGTTGAACTCCAGGTGCTGGGTGCGGCTTCGAATGGTGGGCACCACCTTGTGGGGCTCGGTGGTACACAGCACGAACACCACATGGTCGGGGGGCTCTTCGAGCGTCTTCAGCAGGGCATTCTCTGCGCCGGGGGTGAGCATGTGGACCTCGTCGAGCACGTACACCTTGGCCTTGCCGGGCGAGCCCATCGCCACCCGGGAGATGAGGTCGCGAACATCGTCCACCTTGTTGTTGGAGGCGGCATCGAGCTCGATCAAGTCGTAGGAGGTGTTGTTGGCGATGTCCAGGCACGACTGGCAACGACCGCAGGGCTCCCCGTCGTCGCCCAGATCGGTGCAGTTGAGGGCCTTGGCCAGGATGCGGGCGGTGCTGGTCTTGCCGGTGCCCCGCGGGCCGCTGAACAGGTAGGCATGGCCGACGCGCCCCTGTTGAACCGCATTCTGAAGGGCCCGGACCACGGGTTCTTGCCCGCGCAATTCGGCGAAGCGACCCGGTCGGTAGCGTCGATACAGTGCCTGGAGGGCCATTGCGCCGACTTTACTCAGGCTGAGCGACAACAAGGCTGAGCCAGGCGATGCAGTCCCGGTCTCGATGTACCTATTGCAGCCGGCAAGCTTCACCAGAGAGTCAAGCTGGCCTCACAGTCCCGGTCTCGAAAGTGATGGCCAGGCGATCTGCGGCACACCCCAGGATCCGCTGAGAGCTGCTGCCTCCCGGCCCTGACTCGGTTCACGGGCTGGCGTTGCACAGGACCCGACCATCACATTCCAAACCGGGCACACGGCCCGGATGCAGTCAGGATAGCGCCAACCGGTGCGGGACCGCCCGTCGGTGTGCGGTAAATTCCCTAACTCCCGGAGGGGTGCGAGAGCGGCCGAATCGGCACGCTTGGAAAGCGTGTGTGGCGCAAGTCACCGTGGGTTCGAATCCCACCCCCTCCGCAAATTTGTATGCGCCTTGGCCAGGTTCTCAGACTCGATTCCTTTCACCATCCTTGAGAAGCAGCAAGATCGGTTGCTGGGTCGTCGCATTGGAAGGAAGGCCAAGTGAAGGTGCGGGTGGCTGATAGATGCGTCATCAGGTCCCAATTGGCTGAGAAGCCTGCGGGTTTAGGTGTAGAGGAATTTGAGGGTGGGGTGGTTGTTGAGGGGTGTGGTGTCTGTGATGTTGTTGTGGGTGATGTCGAGGAACCAGAGGCGGGGGAGTTGGGCGAGGGGGGAGATGTCGGTGATGTTGTTGTGGGCGAGGCGGAGGTCGGTGATCTGTGTGAGCGGGGCGAGGGGGGAGATGTCTGCGATTTGGTTTTGGGTGAGGCGGAGTATGGAGATTTGTGTGAGCCCTGAGAGGTGTTGGATGTTTGTGATGTGGTTGTGGGACAGGGTGAGGCGTTTGAGGTTTGTGAGCCCGGCGATGGGTTCGAGGTTGGAGATTTGGTTGGAGGAGGCGCTGAGGCGTTGGAGTTGGGTGCGGTTGCGGAGCGGTTCGAGGCTTTGGATGCGGTTGATGTCGATGAACAGGGTTTTGAGTTGGGGCAGTGGGGGCAGGTCGGCGATGTCGGCGAGGTCGTTGAGGATCAAGTTGAGGTGCTCGAGGCGGCTGAGGCCCGAAAGCGGGGCGAGGCTTTGGATGCGGTTGGATTGGAGGTCGAGCTCGCGCAGCTCGGTGAGCGCGGTGATGGGGGCGAGGTTTGTGATGTGGTTGCCGGGCAGCTCGAGGGTTCGAAGGGCGGTGGCGTGTTGGAGGCCGTCGAGGCTGCGGATCGGGTTGGGGTCGTTTCGGCGGGCGGCTCGTTTGAGGGTTCGTAGCCCGGCGAGTTGTTCGGCGGTGGGCTGCTGGTCGGGGCGCAGGCCCAGCGCGTTCTGCACCGCGGCGAGAAGCGACGCGTCCGCGATCAGCGAAGGCACGAGGCTCTGGGGGCGGGCGTGCACGGTCCCGCCGAGCGCGTCGAGGGGCGAGGTGTCGGCGATGAGGTTGTAGCGCACGTCCAGATAGCCCAGTCCCGACAAGCCGCCCAGCGTGTTCGCGGCGGAGATCTGGTTGCCGTCGGCCCACAGGCTGCGAAGGTTCGACAGGGCGGCGAGGGGCGAGGTGTCGGCGATGTCGTTGTCGAACACATACAGCGCCCCCAACCCCGACAGGCCGCCCAGCGCCGACACATCCGAGACGCCGTTGCCGCCCAGGCCCAGCGACGCCAGACCGCTCAGGCCCCGCAAAGGCGAGACGTCGGAGACCTCGTTGAACGACGCGTCCAAACCGGCCAGCCCCGACAGATGCGACAGCGCCGACACGTCGGAGACCTCGTTGGCGTGCAGCCGCAAAGACCGCAGCCCCACCAGACCCGACAGCGCCGACACATCGGCGATGTTGTTTCCGCCCAGCCCCAGCGCGGTGAGTCCGGTCAGGCCCCGCAGCGGCGACACGTCTGAGACGCGGTTGGCGCCCAGCTCCACCGCCGCCAGGCTCTCCAGACACGACAGCGGGCCCAGGTCGGCCACGTCATGGCCGAACAAATCCAGCACTCGCAGGCCCGAGGCGTGCTCGAGCCCCGACAAGTCCGACACCCGCCCCCCGCCGGAGGCAGACGACAGCCCGCCCGCGGGAAGCGACAGCTCGCCGAGCGCGCCCAGCTCCGCTGTGGTCACCGCCTCCCCCGGCGCCTTGCCCAGAGCCCGCTCGATCCCCGCACGCAGGACCGCGTCGCCCACCGCCACCGCTTCGGCGCCGCCGCCCGCCTCGGGGCAGGCGAACCCCCCGCCGCCGGGCCTCGCCACCGCGCCCGGCGCACCTGTCTGCTGCGCGCCGGCAGGGGGCGGCCCGCTCACCGTGTCGGCCAGCGGGTAGGCCCGAGCCGGGGGAATATAGCCGCGGGGCTCTTCCCGCTCCTCCAACAGGCGCTCCTCCTCCAACAGGCGCCGCCGCTCCTCCTCAAAGCGCTGCTGCTCTTCGGGCAGGCGCTGCTGCTCGGCGCCGGCTTCGGGGCCCTCGGCCTGCCCGCCGACACCGCCGGACCCTCCGCTGGCGTTGCTGGTTGGGGGGCGCGGCGGCTGCGGCCGGGCGACGGTCACCACATAGCGGGCCGCGGCGGCGCCGATGCGCGAACCGGAGATTCCCGCGGGGATCTCTCGGCGGACCCAGACCCAAACGGTGTGCGGCCCCGCGGGCTCCAACTCGGGAGAGCGGGCCCCCCAGCACACCGCGGCCTGGCCGGTGGTGATGGCGCAGGTGTGGTGTTCGTTGGCGGACACTGCGGTGAATCTGCCGGGCGGGGCGTCCAACTGGCCCCAGTAGTTGAAGCCCCAGCACACCACGCCGGAGTCGCCGGCTTCGATGGCGCAGGAGTGGTAGCGGCCGGCGGACACTGCGGTGAACTGGCCGGCCGGGGCGTCCGACTGGCGAGAGTTCTTGTCGCCCCAGCACACGACGCCGGAGTCGCCGGCCTTGATGGCGCACGAGTGCGAACTGCCGGCGGACACTGCGGTGAACTGGCCGGCCGGGGCGTCCGACTGGCCGGAGCGGTTGGAGCCCCAGCACACCGCGCTCCGGTCGACCTTGATGGCGCACGAGTGCGAACTGCCGGCGGACACTGCGGTGAACTGGCCGGTCGGCGCGTCGGTTTCACCGTTGTTGTTCCTGCCCCAGCACACCGCGGTGTGGTCGGTCTTGATGGCGCAGGAGTGCAACCAGCCGGCGGACACTGCGGTGAACTGGCCGGCCGGGGCGTTCGACTGGCCGTTGGAGTTGGAGCCCCAGCACGCCGCGCTCTGGTCGGTCTTGATGGCGCATGAGTGGCGCCCGCTAGCGGACACTGCGGTGAACGCGCCGGCCGGGGCATCTGACTGGCCGTCGTCGTTGCCTCCCCAGCACACCGCGCTGCCGCCGGCCCGGATCCCGCACGAATGCGCATCCCCAGCTGCTATCGAAGCGAACAGCCCCGACGGCGCGTCCTGCTGCCCCCAGGCATCATCTCCCCAGCACACCGCCGCACCGCCAGATCTCACCCCGCACGAGAAGCCGAAACCGGCCGACACCGAGGTGAACGGCCCCGACGGCGAGACAGCCTCACCGGCGTAGTTGCCGCCCCAGCACACCGCGCTCTGGTCGGCCTTGACCCCGCAGGAGTGCCAAAAGCCTGCGGACACTGCGGTGAATTTCCCGGCCGGGGCAGAGATCCTCGAATCGCCGAGCCCCCAGCACACCGCAGCACCGCCGGTTTTGACCCCGCAGGAGTGGTGGTCGCCGGCGGACACTGAGGTGAATGTGCCGGCCGGGGCGTCCGCCCGGCCGCGGCTGTTGTCGCCCCAGCACACCACGCTCTGGTCGGCCCTGATCCCGCAGGAGTGGTTACGGCCTGCGGACACTGCGGTGAACTTGTCGGCCGGCGGGTCCGACTGGCCGTTGGAGTTGTCGCCCCAGCACACCGCGCTCTGGTCGGTCTTAACCCCGCAGGAATGGTCCTTGCCGGCCGATACCTGGGTGAACGAACCCGACGGCGCTGTGGTTTCCCCATAATAGCCCGAACCCCAGCACACCGCAGCCCCGTCGCTCCTCACTGCGCAGAAGTGGCCTTCGCCCGCCGACACCTGGGCGAACGACCCAGAAGGGGTTCGATCCCGGACCCACGAGTACCGGCCCCAACAGGCCACCTCGCCGCCGGTCTTGATCCCGCACGAGTTCGAACTACCGGCATCGACCGACACGAACCCCCGGTCGGTGCTGAGGGCGATCTGGTGTCCCGGGGTGTCGGGGTCGGCGTCGGGGGGCGAGGTCGTCGCGGTGCCGCCGGTCGCGGTGGGCGACACGGTGATCTGGTTCCATTGGGCCGGAGCGACCGCCTCATAGTCGCCGGTCTCCGAGTCGAACGCGGGGTCCAGTTCCAGCTCGGCGCAGGATCCCGCGACCAGACAGGCCGCGCTGAATCCCGGCCCGTAGATCTCCAGCGACTCCAGGCGGGGCGACTCGACGGTTTGGATGCGGTAGGCGCTCCGCTCGCCGTAGCCCCACAACGACTCGACGGTGACCGAGATTACCCTGTCAGACGGCAGGCGGACCTGGTGGCCCGGCGCGCCCGCATCCGCGTCCCCAGGGAAGACTTTCACCACGTCGGACGCGGCTGTTTTTCGCGCGGTCAGCGTCCCGGTGCCCCGCGGGGTCTCCGCCACATAGTCCGCCACGTCGGCGTCGAACACCGTGCTCAATAGTTCTTTGCCGGCCGGGCCGGTCAAAGACAGCCCTCTCAGCGCGGCTTTGGAACCCTGCCCGAAGCTGTGGTCGCCCCAGCACACCACCCGTCCGGTGGGGTTTTCCTGCTCGGCGGGGTTTTCCTGCTCGGCGGGGTTTTCGGCGGGCAGCGACTCGAGTCCGCAGGTGTGGCGCCATCCGGCTGACACCTGGGCGAACGGTCCGGCGGGGGCGTCGGTTTGGCCGTGGCCGTTCTCGCCCCAGCACACGACCACGGTGCGCTGACGCCCCGAGAACCTGGTCCCGGTCTCGTCTTGCACCCCGCAGGTGTGCGCGAACCCGGCGTCCAGCGACCGGAACCCCAGCGCGTTCGCGGGCGGCGCGCCGGCGATCGCGGCGGCGTCGCCCCAGCACAGCACCCCCGACAGGTTCGTCACCCCGCAGCTGTGGCGGCCGCCCGCCGCGATGTCGGTGAACAACTGCCCCGTAGGAGCAGTGGCCTTGCCTTGGGTGTTGTCGCCCCAGCACACCACGGTGTAGTTGTCCCGCAGGCCGCACCAGTGGTTCCAACCCCCCGACAGCTTCTCGAATGTGCCCTCGGGGACTGCGGCCATGCGCGCCCCGGTCTGGTTGTGCCAGCACACCGCCTCGCCCCCAGGGCGCAGCCCGCAGGTGCGCAAACGGCCCGCCGCGATCTGGGTGAACGCCCCCTGCGGGGCGAACCCCAACACCCGCCCGGGATCGGCCGACCAGCACAGTACCGTGCCCCGCTCGTCGCCGGGCCCAAGCGGCCGCAAGCCGCACCCGTAATCGGCGGTGCCCGACACCACATAGCCCACCGGAACAGAGACCTGCGAGAACGCCTGCCCCTCGGGCACCGCTGCGACCAGATCCTCGTCGCCCCAGCACCGAACCGCCTTGTTCGCGAACAGCCCGCACGAGAACCGGCCCCCCGCCGCAACCGACATGAACCCGCGCCGCTGCCCCACAACCCGCTGAGCGCCCAAGATGTCGCCCAGCTCGTCCACCGCCCCCAGCGGATTCACGATCCCGTGGCCGAACTCGTCGTCGCGGCCCGGGCTGCCCCCATCGTCAGCCGACCGCTCCAAAGCGGCCCGCACCTGGCCCGGAGTCGCCTGCGGGTGGCGGTTCAGCATGTGGGCCACCACCCCCGACACGAACGGCGCCGCCATCGACGTGCCCGACTTCTCCGTAGTGCCGCACACCAAAGCAGCGGGAAGAACCGGCGCCAGCTCGCACCGGTCCGTGGACAAAACGCCCTCGCCGGCAATCTTCTCCCGTTTCTCGTTGAGGTTCCCGCCGGGGGCGGCGACGACCACATAGCCGTTGGCCGTGCTGAAGCCGCTGCGCGTTCTTTCGTGGGACACCGACGCGACCGCGATCACGTCGCCAGCGACCAAGGCGGGCTCCGCGGTGCCCGCCAACTCGAAACTCCCAGAAAACCCGGCCGGCAGCCGCACCGCGTTGTGGCTAGGACAGTCGCTCTCTTTCCAATTGGGAGTCCCGTCGCCGTCGCCGTCGCGGTCGTCGCCGCAGTTGTCGGCCGCGGCGACGGCGACTGCGCCGAGCATCGACGCGGTGCGAAGCGCCGTCTCATAGGTATCCGCCTGGGGGATCTCTATGCCGCCGGCGTCGAGACCCGCCGTGTTGTGGCGGGAGGTGCCTGAGAACGACATGTTGATGACCCGCGCCCCCCGGTTCACCGCCTCGGCCACCGCGGCGGGCGGCGACAGCGGCCCCAGGCCGGCCCCGGAGTCGGCGCAGGTGTTGCCGTCCATGGCGACGCTGACCGGCAGGATCCGCGCGTTCGGGGCCACGCCGGCTGTGTTGATTCCGTTGTCGGCCTGCGCGGCCACGATCCCCGCCACATGGGTCCCATGGCCATGCGGGTCTTTGCCGTGGCAGCCGCCCGCCCGGCCCGCCGCGAGCTGGTTTCGCAGATCGGGATGGCGCACGTCCACCCCGGTGTCCAACACCGCCACCGTCACCGTATTCCCAGGCAACCACCCCTGCCACAAGTCCCCGGTGATGTCGGGGGTGAGGTGCCACTGCCCGCAGCAAGCGCCTTTGTTTGGGTTTGGCTTGTGGTCGTCGGTTGTGTCGTCGTAGTGGCCGGTGTCGTCGTCGTTGCCGGGGTGGGTGTAGTTCGGATTGCTGGTGTCGTGGTCGGGGGAGTAGCGGTGGGCGGGCTCGGAGACGGCGAACACGGTGGGGTCTTGGGCGAGGAGGTCGCGTAGTTGGTCGGTGGTTCTTCCGTCGAGCTCCGCGTATTGGACGAGCAGGCAGCCGCCGGCGATGCGGACAACCTCGGCCGCTGTCGGTGCCGCGTCCGGGTCGCCGAGGTCGGCGGGCGGGGCGACGATGGTGATGCCGGCTGTGTTGAGGGCGGGGGCTGTTTCGCAGTCGGCCCGGCCCGGCGTGATCGTGGTGGCGGCCTGGCCGAGGCGCTCGAGGTCGATGCCAGAGCGCGTCGGGGCGGTGAACGGGTCGAACACCGGTGCCGCGTCGTTGGGGGAGGACGCGAAGTCGGGCACGGCGACCTCGAAGCTCGCCGACCACTCCGACAAACCCCAGGGGTTGTGTGCCCGCACCGCGAACCAATACGACCCCTGGTCCTGGGGCAGGCCGGCCACCACCGCCGAGGGCCCGTCGAGTTCCACAGCCACGCCGCCCGCGGGCTCGCGCTCTGACAAAAGCGCCCACCCGTCGGGGCTGCGCCACATCACCTCGTAGCCGGACGCGCCCGCCGTGTCGTCCCACTCCAGCCACACCGCGCCGGGCACCGCCCACTCGCCGCCCGCCGAAAAACTCCCGCCCAGAACCGGCGCCGAACCAACAGCACCGCCGTCTACACCAGCAGCACCGCCCGGACCCGCCGCCCCGAACTCAAACCTCGGAAACCCCGGAAACCCCGGAAACCCCGGGCCTGCCGAAGCTGCCGGGGGGGGGGGGTAACTGCGGGCCCTCGCCGGGCAGGGCCTGCGCCGACGCCGGCATCACCACACCCGCCGACAACACCGCAGCAGCGAAGACAATACGAGCAGCCGCCCGTCCGCGCCGCCCGCCTATCTCAACACCTCTTCGACATAATATCCTCATAGCCGGCCCAGATGCTGGCCGCCCCAACCAGACTGCGCCAAATCGCGGGCCGGCCTGTGCCGTGTGAACCCGGGGCCGCTTACTCCAAAGGGGTGGGCATCCAATCGTCTTCGCTGAAGTAGCGGGAGCGAGCGCCGGCGCCGTCGTGTTCGTGGCCCCAGCACACCGCGCCCCCATCGGTTCGGATACCGCAGGCGTGGTGGCGGGCCACGACCACCTGGGCGAGCTCCCCGCCGGGCGGCGCGATCGGCCCGGCGACGTCGAGCGCGCGGCCGAAGTTGTCGAGCATCTGGGTGGACTCCCCGCCGGGCGGCGCGATCGGCGCCGAAAGGGCGCCCTCCAAAGCGACGAAGTCCCCCCAGCATCCCAGGGTGTGGTCGGCGCGGATCGCGCACCCCGACCCGTTGGGGGCTACCGACACGTCTGAGAACTCGCCGGCGAACCCCTCGCCCAAATCGAGGGGTTGTTGGGTGTGGGTGTGCCAGCACACTAGCGATCGGTCGGCTGATCTGATGCCGCAGCCGCGGCCGCCGCCGACCGACGCGGCGGCCAGCGGCCCGGCGCTGTGGGGCGGCCGGGCCGAGACGGTGTGCTCCCAGCAGGCGATTTCACGGGTTGCCGACACGATCCCGCACGGGCCCCGGGCGTCGAGGGCCGCGAACTCCGCTGTCGGAGCGGCCATCGCGGCCCAGCCGGGCCCGTCGGCGGTGTGCCGCCAGCACTCGACGGCGCGGTCGGCCCGCAGCCCGCACACCACGCCGTCGCCGTGCAGGCTCGACGTCGACACCGAGGAGTACCCGCCGCCGGGAACCTCCTCGAGATCGGCCCAGGTCTCCAGCACCGAGGAGTACCCGCCGCCGGGCACTTCCCCCGGGCCCCGGTTCTCGCCCGGGAACCAGCACACGGCAATACCGTCGGCTCTCAGCCCGCACACCATGTCCCCATACGCCGAAACCTCGACGAGGCCCGCTTCGGCGGCCGGGTCAGACGGGTCTGGCCCGCCCGCGCCTTGCGGGCCCGCGTCGGGCGCCAGGACGTGCTCCCATCTGGGGCCCCGGCAGATCGCTGCGCCGTCGCGGCGCAGCCCGCACACGAACATGTCGCCCACCGCTACACGGGGCCGGCCGTCGGGGTTGTGGCCCCGGCACACCGCGCTCAGGTCGGCTCTGACGGCGCAGGAGTGCAGAGCGTCGGCGGACACCGCGGCGAACTCGTCGGGCGGCGCGTCGGCCCGGCCGTCGGGGTTGTGGCCCCAGCACACCGCGCTCAGGTCGGCTCTGATCCCACAGGAGTGCAGATCGCCGGCGGACACCGCGGCGAACTCGCCGAGCGGCGCGTCCCACTGGCCGTCGGGGTTGTGGCCCCAGCACACCGCGCTCAGGTCGGCTCTGATCCCACAGGAGTGGAGATTGCCGGCGGACACCGCGGTGAACTCCCCGAGCGGCGCGTCGGCTTGGCCGTGGGGGTTGTGGCCCCAGCACACCGCGCTCAGGTCGGCTCTGATCCCACAGGAGTGGAGATTGCCGGCGGACACCGCGGTGAACTCCCCGGGCGGCGCGTCCCACTGGCCGTCGGGGTCGCGGTCCCAGCACACCGCGCTCAGGTCGGTTCTGATCCCACAGGAGTGGTTACCGCCGGCGGACACCGCGGTGAACTCGCCGGCCGGCGCGCCCGTCCCGTGGACGTTGTGGCCCCAGCACACCGCGCTCAAATCGGTTCTGACCCCACACGAGTGCAGAGCGCCGGCGGACACCGCGGTGAACTCCCCGGCCGGCGCGTCCGCCTGGCCGGCGCCGTTTTGGCCCCAGCACACCGCGCTCAAATCGGTTCTGACCCCACACGAGTGCAGAGCGCCGGCGGACACCGCGGTGAACTCCCCGGGCGGCGCGTCCGCCTGGCCGAAGACGCTGGAGCCCCAGCACACCGCGCTCAAATCGGTTCTGATCCCACACGAGTGGCCGCGCCCAGCAGACACCGGGGCGAATCCGCCGGCCGGCGCGCCGGTGAACACCTCCCCGAGGAACGGCGCCGGCGACCGGTCCTCGTTGCCCCAGCACACCACAATCCCGCCGACGCGCACCCCGCACGAGTTGGACCAGGCGACAACAACCTGCTCGAAGCGGCCCTCAGGCGCATCGGCCCCGTCACCCCAGCACACCACCTCCCCGCCGCCGCCCGCTTTGACGCCGCAGCCGTGTCCAAAGATCCCATACCACCCGCTGGTCACCGCGACCTCGGAGAACCCGTCGTCCGGGACATCCACCCTGGCCGAGACCGGCTCATACACCTTGGACCGCCGGTCCCAGCACACCGGCTGCCCGCCGCCGGCTCTGATCGCGCACCCACCCCCCGCCTCGGCCGACACATCTGAGAACACACCGCCGGGCAAACCCGAACCCTCCCCCGACACAACCCGGGCCCAACACCCGAACCCCGCCCCAGAACCCACCCCGCACACCTCGCCGTCCCCCACCACCAAACCAGACAACCCGCCCGGCACACCCGCATCAACCCACCGCCGCCCATCCCAACACGCCACCGACCCGCCGGCCCCCAAACCGCACACCCCGCCTGCGCCCGCGGCGATATCCACAAACCCCTCCCCACGCTCATCAGAATCGGCCCGCAACTCCCACACCAGCGGATAACCGAATTCGTTGACTGAGACCGCCACCGCATCGCCCAACCCCGAAAAACCCTCGCCCCAGCACACCACAACCCCATCGGAGCGCAAACCGCACGCATGGTCCCCTTCGATATTCCAATCGGGTGCACTGCTGCCCGCGCTGCTCCACAGTTCCACCCTGGAGAACTCCCACTGAACCGGCGCATTGCGAACCACCCACCCCCAGCTCGCCGCCTCTGCATCCTCTTCGCCCCAGCACACCAACTCCCCGCCGGCCCGCACCCCGCAACTCGCCAACGTGCTCACTGCGATATCGACAAACACCCCGCCAGGCGCATCCAAACGCCCCAAACCCGGATGCCAAACCACCGGCTCAGACACCACCGGCTCAGGCGACACCGTCGCCCCAACACCGCCCCCAGGCGGCGCCGCCCCGCCCGAGGACCCCCCGCCGCCCCCGCAGCCACCGGCTACCGCCGCCAACACCGCAACCGCGACCAGCCAGGTCCGGCGCCTACCCGAACGCAACCACATCATCCCCACAAATCAAACACACCGCAACCATCACTGCCCGATCCTAACCAGCCGCCCGACACCCACAGCACCCGGCTGGTGGCCATGGCTGCGATCCCAACTACCCCACCCGCCCCCGACTAAAGCGCGGTTAGGGCACAAATAGCGGGACAGCGGTCGGGCCATCGCACCGATGGCGGCCACCACCCCAGGCGGGACTGTCAGATTTTGGGTCTGTCAGATTTTCTGTGTAACCGGCCGTGATGGTTTTCATTTGATGTGGTCGGCGATTCTGTCGCCGTAGTGGACGGTCAGTGTGTTCAAGATGGCTTTCCAGCCGTTGGTCTTGCCGGTGAGGTTGCTGCGGTTCTTGCGCCTGGTGGTGGCGACAAGATAGAGGATCTTCATGGCGGCCTGCTCGTTGGGGAAGTGCCCGCGGTGTCGCACGGCTCGTCGGAACCGGGCGTTGAGGCTCTCGACGGCGTTGGTGGTGTAGACGACCCGGCGCAGCTCGGCGGGGAACTCCAGGAAGGGTGTGAACTCGTCCCACACGTTGCGCCATGAGCGGATCATGGCCGGGTAGGTGTCCTCCCAGTCTTGGGCGAACGCCTCGAAGCGGGCCTCGGCGGCCTCGACGGTGGGAGACGTGTAGATGTCCCGCATTGATCGGGTGATGGGCCCCCAGTGGGTTTTGGACGCGTAGCGGAGGCTGTTGCGGACCATGTGAACCACGCAGGTCTGCACCACGGCGTCTGGCCAGGTGGCGCGGATCGAGTCGGGCAGGCCCCTCAGCCCGTCGCAGCACACGATCAAAGCGTCGGCCAGGCCCCGGTTGCGGAGCTCGCCCAACATGGCCGCCCACTGCTTTGCGCCCTCGCCGCCCGTGGGGCCCAGCCACAGGCCCAAAACGTCGCGCTCGCCGGCCAGATCGACGCCGATGGCGACGTAGACGGGCCGGTTGGCGACCTGGGAGTCGCGGACCTTGATGGTGATCGCGTCGATCAGCAGCACCGCGTACACGGCATCGAGGGGCCGGTTCTGCCACACGGCCATGTCGGCGACGATCTCGTCGGTGATCTTGGAGATCGTCTCCCGGCTCACCGACGTGTCGTAGATCTCGGCGAGGTGAGCATGGATCTCGCCGGTGGTGAGCCCCTTCGCGTAGAGGCTGATCACGTTGCCCGAAAGGCCGTCGAGGCGGCGCCGGTGCTTGGGCACCGTTACGGGCTCGAACGTCCCCGCACGGTCACGGGGCACCGCCAGATCGATCTCGCCGATCTCGGTGGTTACCCGCTTGGGCGACGAGCCGTTGCGAGAGTTCCCCGACCCGCGGCCCCCCGGATCGTGGCGCTCATAGCCCAAATGCTCGGTCATCTCGACCTCGAGGCCGGTCTGGAGCACCTGGCGCACCAGCCCGGTCAACAAGCCGCCGTCGCCGGTCAGCTCCACTCCCTCGGCCCGGGCACGCTCAACGAGGAGCTCAGCCCAGTCCTGCATCGCCGCCTCGCCGGCGGCCTCTTCCGCCGGCACAGCCGGCATATCCTGATCAGTCACAGACATGATCCTTCCCGGCCCGCAGCACCCGGCCGCGGACCCTCAGATCACGCCCGATACACAAAATTCCTGACAGACCACCCCAGGCGCTTTGCCGGTGCCACAACGACGAAACTGGTGTGGCTGGCCCGCCCGAAGGCTGTCGACTTGAGCGCTGTTTAGTTACATGATGTGTAGCCATATCGTTATGCAACCAACTGCCATATTGTTAGATAAAGCCCGCTGATTACATCATCAGACACTTCGGTGCCGGTCGGGTGGGACGAGTGCTGATGCGGCCGATCGAGAGTCAGGTGGTTTGGCCGGCGAATTGGGCGGTGTGGAGGTTGGCGTAGGGGCCGGCGCGGGCTAGGAGTTCGTCGTGGGAGCCTTGTTCGGCGATGCGGCCGCCGTCCATGACCACGATGGTGTCGGCGCCGCGGATGGTGGAGAGGCGGTGGGCGATGACGAAGCTGGTGCGTTCGGCTCGCAGGGCGTTCATGGCCTCTTGGATGAGCACCTCGGTGCGGGTGTCCACCGATGAGGTGGCCTCGTCGAGAATGAGGATGGCCGGGTCGGCGAGGAAGGCCCGGGCGATGGTGAGAAGCTGCTTTTGGCCCGCGGAGATGTTGTCGCCCTCGTCGTTGATGACGGTGTCGAAGCCGTCGGGCAGGGAGTGGACGAAGCGGTCCACGTAGGTGACCCGGGCGGCTTCGAGGATCTGGGCGTCGGTGGCGTCGGGGTTGCCGTAGCGGAGGTTCTCCCAGATGGTGTCGCCGAACAGCCAGGTGTCTTGGAGCACCATGCCGAACTTCGACCGCAGCTCGTGGCGGGGCAGGGAGGTGATGTCGCGCCCGTCGAGGGTGATCTGCCCCCCGTCGAGCTCGTAGAACCGCAGCAGCAGGTTCACCAGCGTGGTCTTGCCCGCCCCGGTCGGCCCGACGATGGCCACCGTCTGGCCCGGCTCCGCGACCAGGTCGAGCCCGGTGATGAGGGGCTTTTCGGGTTCGTAGGAGAAGTGGACATCGTCGAACACCACCCGTCCCCGGGTGGGCGGTGGGTCGGGTACCGGCTCGGGATCAGCGCTGATCTCGTCCACATCGAGCAGCTCCACCACCCGCTCCAGCGAGGCGATTCCCGATTGGAAGGTGGCCGCCATCGAAGCGACCTGCTGGACGGGCATGGCGAACTGCCGGGTGTACTGGATCATGGCCTGCATGTCGCCGATGGTGATCGCCCCGCTGGATATGCGCAGCCCGCCGACCACGGCGACAGACACGAACTGGAGGTTGCCCATCAGCATCATCACGGGCTGCATGGCCGACGACAGGAACTGGGCGGCCCGACTGGAGTCGTAGAGCTTGGCGTTCTCCTCGGCGAACCGCTGGCGCTCCTGGTGCTGGCGGCCGAAGGCGGTGACGATGGCGTGCCCGCTCACCACATCCTCGGCCTGGGCGTTGAGCGTGCCGGTGGTGCGCCACTGGCGGAGGAACCGGGGTCGGGCCCGGGTGGCGAAGATCCGGGTGGCGAACACCGAAAGGGGCACGGTTATGAAGGCCACCAGCGCCAACAGGGGAGAGACCGTGAGCATCATCACCGTCACGCCGACGAGGGTCAACACGGCGGTGAGCATCTGGTTGATGGTCTGCTGGAGGCTCTGGGAGAGGTTGTCGATGTCGTTGGTCACCCGGCTGAGCAGATCGCCCCGAGCGTGCTGGTCGACGTAGGACAGGGGAAGGCGGTGGAGTTTGGCCTCGATGGTCTCTCGCAGTCGGAACATCGACCGCTGGAGCGCCCCGCTGAGGAGGTAGTTCTGGACATGGCCCAGCGCCCACGCCACAGCGAACACCCCGCCGATGAGGAGAAGCCGATCCCGGAGCCGGTCGGTGTCGATCCCGCCTTGGCTCACGCCGCTCACGATGATGTCGGTGGCCCCGCCGAGGAGCCAGGGGCCGATCACCGTCAGGCTCACGCTCATCACCGCCAACACCATCACCAAGATCAAAACCGGGGTCTCCCGGCCGGTGATCTTGGCGAGTTGGCGAACGGTGCCCCGGAAGTTGCGGCTCGTCTCCACCGGCAGCGGTGCGCTCATGCGGCCCGAGAAGCGCAACGCCTCGCGGCCGTAGGTCTGAAGAGCCTCTTGATCCTCGTCTTCTTGGCTGTCGTCGCCACCGACGTCGCCGCCCGGCTGGGGGTCCTTCGGCCCGGTACTTTTCGGCTCAGGGTCGCCCGGAGTGCGCTGGTTCATGCCGTCTCACCTCCTCTCTGGGAGGAGACGATCTCGGCGTAGGTGGGGCAGGTGTCCACCAACTCGTCGTGGCGCCCTTGGCCGACGGTGATGCCGCCTTCCAGCACGATGATCTGATCGGCGGTCTCGATGGTCGAGATCCGCTGGGCAACGACCAAAACGGCGGCGTCGCGGGTGCGGGGTTCGAGGGCCTGGCGCAGTCGGGCCTCGGTGGCCAGGTCGAGGGCGGAGAAGGAATCGTCGAACAGATAGACCGCCGGTTGGGCCACCAAGGCCCGGGCGATGGACAGCCGCTGGCGCTGGCCGCCCGACACGTTGGTGCCGCCCTGGGCGATGCGGCTCTCGAGCCCGTCGGGCATCGATTGCACGAATCCCGCGGCCTGGGCCACTTCCAGGGCCTCCCAAAGTTCCTCGTCGGTGGCGTCGGGGCGTCCGTAGCGGAGGTTGGAGGCCACCGTGCCGCTGAACAGGTAGGCCCGCTGGGGCACGTAGCCGATGGCGCCCCACAGCAAGGCCTGGTCGAGTCGGCGGACATCGATGCCGCCCACAAAGACCCGCCCGGAGGTGGCATCGGCCAGGCGGGCGGCCAGCGTCAACAGCGTGGTCTTGCCCGCGCCGGTCGACCCGATGATGGCCGCGGTCTCGCCGGGCACGGCGGTGAACGACACGCCCTCGAGCACCGGGTGGTCAGCGCCGGGATATCGGAAGCCGACCTCTTGGAACTCCACCGCCCCGGGCCGAGTGAAGTCGCGGATCGGGGTGCTCGGGGGGCCCACCGATGATTCGGTGTCGAGCACTTCCATGATGCGTTCGGCGGCCACCGCAGCCCGGGGGATCATCGACACCATGAACGCGGCCATAGTCACAGCGAGGAGAATCTGGAGCAGATAGGTGAGATAGGCCACCAGCGACCCGATCTGGGTGGACCCGGCTTCGATCCGGTCGGCGCCGATCCACAGCAGCGCCACGCTGGACAGGTTTACCAGCAGCGTGACCGCGGGGAACACGGCCGCCATGAGCCGCGCCGCCCGCAGCGAGGATTCGGTGAGGCGGTGGTTGGCCTCGGCGAACCGGGCGCTCTCGGTCGGCTCCCGGGTGAAAGCCCGCACCACTCGCACGCCGGTGATCTGCTCGCGCAGCACGGCGTTGATCCGGTCGATGCGCTCCTGCATCTGCTGGAACGCCGGGGACATGGCGGCGATGATCGCGCCCGTCACCACGATCTCGAGGGGCACGACCACCAGCAGCAGCACCGACAAGCCGGCGTCGGTGCGAATGGCGAGCACCGTGCCGGCGATCATGGTGAGCGGAGCGGTGATCATCATGATCACCACCAGGGCGGTCAATGTCTGGATCTGGTGGGTGTCGTTGGTGATGCGGGTGATGAGCGAAGGGGTGCCGAATCGGCCGACTTCCCGGGTGGAGTAGCGGGTGACCCGGTCGAACACGTCGCGCCGGATGTCGCGGCCGAACGCCATGGCCACCTCCGACCCGTACCAGACCGCCACGGTGAGCAGCACCACCTGGATGAACGAGACCAACAGCATGATCCCGCCCATCCGCCAGATCACCGACTGGTCGCCGAGCAGGACGCCGTCGTCGATCAAAGTGGCGTTCAGCCCCGGCAGCAGCAGCCCGGTGGTGGTCTGGCCGGCCTGGAGGATCAAGACGAGCACGATGGCCCGGCGGTGGGGGGCCAGATGGCTCTTGAGGAGTCGTCGCAGGCTCATGGGTAGATGTGGCGGCGGCTCGCTGCCGCGAACTTCAGGTTATTGCCCGGTGTGGTTGCGGGGTCAGACGATGACCCGTCCGCCGTTGACCCCGAGCACCTGCCCGGTGATGTAGCCGGCGTCGTCGCGGCACAAAAAGGCGCAGGCCGCGGCGATGTCGGCGGGCTGGCCCACTCGGCGCACGGGGGTGGTGGGGATGTGCTGATCGATTCCGCTTCCGAGTTGGCCGCTATCGGCAGCCCGGTGAAGCGAGGGAGTCTCGATGAAGCTGGGGGGGACGGCGTTGACGGTTATGCCCTTGTGGCCGAACTCTTTGGCCAGCGACCTGGTCAACCCGATGACCGCCGCTTTGGAGGCCGAGTAGTGCGTGTGGCCGAAGTTGCCGGTCTGGGCGCTTGACGACGAGATGTTGACGATGCGACCCCAGCCCTCTTCGATCATGTGGGGGATGACCACCTGGCAGAACTCGAAGGTGCCTCGCAGGTTGACGGCCATCACTTGGTCGAAGGACTCCCGGGAAATGTCCAGGAACCGCCCAAACGGTGTGATGCCGGCATTGTTGATCAGAATCGTGGGGCGGCCGAGCTTTTGGACTGTCTCATCGACTCCCGATTCGATCGATGTTCGATCGGCGACATCGCAGGCTATTGCGATGGCGCTTCCCCCGTCTGCTTCGATGGCCGTTGCGGTTGCTGTGGCCCACTCGTCGTTGAGGTCAAGAACGGCCACGGCGGCGCCGTCGGCGGCCAATCGCCGGCTGACGGCCGCGCCGATGCCGGATCCGCCGCCGGTCACGATGGCGACGCGCGGTTGGGACCAAGCAGAAACGGTCATTGTCTTGGACCTCTCCTTCTTCGCAGTTTCGCCAATGTTACGTGATTGTTTGTGAAGGGCATCACTGGATAGATCGAGCTTATGACATGCTCATAGAAACATCATTTTGCACTTATTAGTAGACTGCTTGATTGATTTGTCCACGGAGCAGTGAATAAGAGTCGAAATTGTTTTTTTACCAACGGATATCGCAGAATTCAAGCGTCAAACTTCTATTTCATCAGCACCTTTTGGTTAACATCTTTCTTTTTTCATCTTATAGTTCTTCGTAGGTGAGTACCCGTGGCCATTGATGACGCGTCCCAATCTGACGATCCGATGATCATTGCCGACCCATCGGGAGCGGGGAAGCTCACACCGCGGGAGGTGGAGGTATTGCACTTGGTGTCGCTCGGTTGGGAAACCGCCAAGATTGCGGAAGAACTCGGCGTCAGCGAGCACACCGTGCTCAACCACATCCGCAATTTCCGCCAAAAGCTCGATGCTCAGAACAAACTGCAAGCCGTGATCGCCGCGGTGCGCCTCGGCATACTGAAGTGGCAGTAGGCGCAGATCTTGCCGCTTAGGCCCCATTCTTGACACGCCACTTGCGGAGGGAGGGGGATTCGAACCCCCGGGACCCCGGAAGGCCCTACGGCTTTCAAGGCCGCTGCAATCGTCCGCTCTGCCATCCCTCCGAGGGGGAGGATAGTGGTGGGCAGGCGGTGCTGAGGAGGCGGTTTAGGTCCAGGTGTTCCAGGCGATGATCTCGTCGGGGTCCTTGCGGGCGGGGGGTTTGAGGTCGTCACCCCGCAGGTAGGCCACCGGGATGAGGCATGTCTGGAGATAGTCGTCGGGGATGTTCAGCAGAGCGGCAACCTCGCCAGCGGCCAGCAAATGGGCGGTAGTGAAGGTGGAAGCTAGGCCCCGGCTGTGCAGGGCGAGCTGGAAGTTCCACACCGCGGGCAGGATCGAGCCGAACAGGCTGGCGGTCCAGGCGAGATCAAGCTCGGGGTCGAGCTGGCCCCGGATGCAGGGAATGACCAGGGCGGGCACTTCGTGGAATCGTTCGGCCAGGTAGAGCACGGCCTCAGAGTGGCGGACGCCAGCGGGGTCTCCGTCGGCCCGGCGCCGGTCGAGCAGCTCGTGCATGGGCGGCACGATGCCCGCTCGGTAGACCTCGGCGATGGCCGCCCGGGGCTCGGGATCGGTCACAATCAGCCAGCGCCAGTCCTGCGCGTTGGAGGCGTTGGGGGCATAAGCGGCCAGCGTCACGCAATCTCGCAAGATGTTTGGATCCACCGCCCGGTCGAAGTCCAACCGACGCCGCACCGACCGAGTGGTGGACAACAGCCGGTCAATCGCATCGGTGTCGAACGGGGTCATTGCTCACGATCTCCCATGGCCCCGGATGGTAGGCGCGTAGCTGGGCTATCCATGAGGTCGGGACAGGAGCGATTCGCTAGGGTGGGAGGGCCTGGAGAGGTGGCCGAGTCCGGTTGAAGGCGCTTCCCTGCTAAGGAAGTAACTGCCGCAAGGTGGTTCGTGGGTTCGAATCCCACCCTCTCCGCTCATTGCCGGTCGCTCGTGGATGGAGTGGTTTACCGGGATAGGGTTCGACCCCATGGGAATGCTTGACGGGAAGACGGCCATCGTTACCGGCGGGGGCCAGGGAGTGGGCCGGGGGATCGCCTTGGCGCTGGCCGCTGAGGGAGCCGGGGTCACGGTGGCGGCCCGCACCGAATCGAAGGTGCAGGCGGTGGCGGCCGAGATTGCCGAGCGGGGCGGTTCGGCGCTGGCGCTGGTGTGCGACGTGAACGAACTGGACGACATCCAGGCGTGCGTTGACCGCACAGTGGAGCACTTCGGCACCGTCGACATCTTGGTGAATAACGCCCAGCAGGTGCCCCACGGGCACTTGCTGGAGGTCAGCGATGAGGCCTGCATTGCGGCGTGGACCTCGGGGGCGCTGGCCTCCATCCGCTTCATGCGGCTGTGCCACCCCTATTTGAAAGATGGTGGGGTCATCATCAACCAGGGCTCGGGGTCGAGCCTCAAGACCGACCCCAGCGGCATGGGGGTGTACGCCGGGGTGAAGTCAGCCATCCAGTCGATCACCCGGGCCGCGGCCATGGAATGGGGCGCCGACGGCATCCGGGCCATCACCCTGATGCCGGTGGCCATGTCGCCCGCCATGGAGGATTGGAAGGGATTCAACCCCGAGGGCTTTGCCGCGCTCCAAGAGCGCTTTGCGCTGAAACGAGTGGGAGACGCCGAGATCGACATCGGCCGCGTCGTGGCCTTCCTGTGCAGCGACACCGCCAGCTACATCACCGGCACCACCGTCAACATCGACGGCGGCGACGCCTACCTGCGCTAGCCGGCCGGGGCTATGTGGCCTTCTAGGTTGTAGGGGCGGTAGGGGCCGAAGATGGACTGCTCTAGGACGCCGATGCCTTGGCGGTCGCCCATGCGGACCTTCATGAGGTGCTGGACGTGTTGGTTCTCGAAGGCGGTCTCGTCGATGTCGGCCAGCTTCCAGCGCTCGGAGTCCATGGCTAGTTCGCCCTTCCAAGTGCCGTGCGACCAGGTTGGGTGGCTGTAGCCGATGCCCTTCATGCGGTAGGTGAACTGCTTGTCGAAGGTGATCTCGTGGCGGGTGTCGTCTTCCAGTGAGGTCATGGCCAGCGTGGCGCTCTTGATCATGCGGCTGCCGGGTTCGAACTCGAGCTGGTGCTCGAGGCGGTGCATGGGCTCCACGCCGGGGTCCTCCACGCCGGGGTTGTCGGCGAGGGATTCGTAGGCGGGCAGAAAGGCGCCCACGTGGAATCGGGGCCGGCCCAGAGTGTCCTCGAACAGCTGGTAGTGGCTGCACATGTCGTCCCAGTGCAGGGGGGCCCATAAGAAAAACAGCCCCATGGCCCGCGGCGCCTGCGGAGCGCCCCGGTTGTCGCCGCCGGCCACCGGGCGGACGCCCCAGGAGCGGTCCTTGGTGCCATAGGTCTCTGTCCGGTCGATCTCCATGCGCTGGCCGTCGTATTCGATCCAGCCGTGCCAGCGGCCGAACTGGGTGAACCGGGTGGTGTCCATGATCCGGCGGCTGCCGTCGGACCAGTGATGGCGGGGCTCCTCGATGGCCGCGGTGCGGGCCTCGAAGGTGAGATCGGCGGCGAAATCGGTGTCGTTTGGTTCCAGCACCACCCGACAGGCCTTCATGGGCTCGGTGATCTCCAGGTTGAACGGGCCCACGCTGAGGTCGGAGGGCTCGGGGTTGGCCCGGGCCGAGGCGTGGAAGGCGTGCTGCACCCCGTTGTGGACGATGCTGATGCCGCAGTCCTGGATGTCGAGGTGGGGATAGCGGGCGGTGCCCACGCCGAGGTACATGTCGCCGATCTTGGAGTAGCCGTTGAACCAGTAGCGCTCGTAGAAGTCCTTCTCCCCGGTGGAGGGAGTGGCTATGGGGTCGGGAGTCTGGTGGATGGGGAAATCGTCGAATTTGGTCAGCACGTGCCTATGGTGGCAGACCGCGTCTTCCCGACGATTGTCGGAGGGGCTGGTATCATCGGCTGTATATCGAAATCTGGCTGAGCATTCGATTGTGAGGACCCCACTATGAGTACCGGCAACGGCGAACAGCACACCTTCCGCACCTTCCAGCTCCGCAACCTGGAAGACACCCCCGGCTTCGACCGCCTGAGCGACCACCAGAAGATGGTGACCCGCGTGGTGGGTTCGGTGCTCCCGTTCAAAACCAACAACTACGTGTGCGAGGAGCTCATCAACTGGGACAACGTGCCCGACGACCCGATGTTCCAGCTCACCTTCCCCCAGGAGGGCATGCTCGACCCCGAGCACTTCTCCCGCATTGCCGATCTGATCAAGGCCGAGGTGCCGGCCGCCGAGCTCAAGGCCGCCGCTCGGGAGATCCAGCTGAGCCTCAATCCCCACCCCGCCGGGCAGGTGGAAATGAACGCCGGATACCTGGAGGAAGAGGTGGTGCAGGGCGTGCAGCACAAGTACCGGGAGACGGTGCTGTTCTTCCCCACCCAGGGCCAGACCTGCCACGCCTACTGCACCTACTGCTTTAGGTGGCCGCAGTTCGTGCAGCTCGACGATCTCAAGTTCGCCAGCAAGGAGATCGACCGGCTGGTGTCCTACCTCAAGCTGAACCCGACGGTGTCGGATGTGCTGTTCACCGGGGGCGACCCGATGATCATGCGCACCGAGCTCATCCGCCGCTACGCCGAGCCGCTGATGGACGACGACCTTGAGATCAGCACCATCCGGTTCGGCACCAAGGCGCCGGCCTACTGGCCCTACAAGTTCACCGAGGGCGAGGAGGCCGACGACCTGCTGCGGCTGTTCGAGGAGATCGTGGCCTCCGGGCGCCACCTGGCCATCATGGCCCACTACTCGCACCCGGTGGAGCTGGCCACCGACGCCTCCCGAGAAGCGCTGCGGCGCATCATCGAGACCGGCGCGGTGGTGCGATGCCAGGCCCCGCTGATCCGCCACGTGAACGACAGCGCCCGGGCCTGGGCCGACATGATCACCACCGAGGTGTCCCTGGGTGCGGTGCCCTACTACATGTTCGTGGAGCGCGACACCGGGGCCAAGCGGTACTTCGAGGTGCCGCTGGTGGAGGCCTACCAGATCTACACCGACGCCTATAAGCAGGTGTCGGGGCTGGCCCGCACCTGGCGGGGGCCGTCTATGTCGGCCACTCCGGGCAAGGTGCTGGTAGACGGCATCGTCGAGGTCGGCGGCGAGAAGGCGATCGCCCTGAAATTCGTCCAGGCTCGCGACCCCGACTGGGTGAACAAGATCTTCTTCGCCGCCTACGACGAAGAGGCATCGTGGCTCGACGAACTGCGCCCGGCGTTCGGCGAGGAGAAGTTCTTCTACACCGACGAGCTGAACAACATGAAGACCGACACCCCCCAGCGGGTGCAACTCATCACCACCCGGGCTGCCTAGTTTCGGCTGAGCTCACTCCCACTCGATGGTGCCGGGGGGCTTGGAAGTGATGTCGTAGGCCACCCGGTTGATGCCGTCCACCTCGTTGATGATGCGGCTCGACATCTTTTCCAGCAGATCATAGGGAAGCCGGGCCCAGTCGGCGGTCATGGCGTCTTCGCTGGTCACCGCTCGGATGACCGCGACCTGGCCATAGGTGCGCTCGTCGCCCATCACGCCCACGGTGCGGATGTCGGGCAGCACGGCAAAGGTCTGCCAGATCTCCCGTTCCAGCCCAGCGGCGGTGATCTCGGCTCGAACGATGGCGTCGGCTTTGGCCAGCAGGGCCACTTTGGCCGGGGTGACCTCGCCGATCACCCGCACACCGAGGCCGGGGCCGGGGAAGGGGTGGCGCCACACGATCTCATCGGGCAGTCCCAGTTCGTGGCCCACGGCCCGCACCTCGTCTTTGAACAGGTCGCGCAACGGTTCGACCAACTCGAAGTCCATCTCCTCGGGGATGCCGCCCACGTTGTGATGGCTCTTGATTTTGGCCGCGGAGTCGGAGCCCGACTCGATCACATCGGGGTAGAGCGTGCCCTGCACCAGATAGGCCGCCCCATCCACCTGATTGGCGGCCTCCTCGAAGATGCGGATGAACAGCTCGCCGATGATCTTGCGCTTCTCCTCGGGGTCGATCACCCCGACGAGGGCGTCGAAGAACCGGTCGGCGGCGTCCACCGCGATCAGGTCGATGCCCTGGGAACGGCGGAAGGTGTCGATCACCTGCTGGCCTTCGTTTTGGCGCATCAGACCAGTGTCCACGAACACGCAGGTGAGCTGAGGGCCCACCGCCCGGTGCACCAAGGCAGCGGCTACCGCGGAGTCGACCCCGCCCGATAGGCCGCACACTGCTCGGCCGTCACCGATCTGAGTGCGGATGGCGGCCACCGCCTCGTCGATGAACGACTCGGTGGTCCACGACGGAGCCAGGCCAGCACCCTGGTACAAGAACCGCTCCAGCACCGCCTGCCCGCCGGGGGTGTGGGCCACCTCGGGGTGGAACTGGACCCCGAAGATGCGCTGGGCGGGGTTCTCCAGGGCGGCTACCGGGGCTTGGGGGGTGGAAGCGGTGACCACAAAACCGTCGGGCGGGGTGGCGATGGAGTCGAAGTGGCTCATCCACACCGGGCGCTCGGTGTCTTCATCGGGGCCGAACAGCGTGCCGGGATCGCTGACGCTCATGGCGGTGCGGCCGTACTCGCCGATGCCGGTTCGGGACACTTCCCCGCCGAGCTGGGCGGCGATGAGCTGGGCGCCGTAGCAGATTCCCAATATGGGAATACCCAGTTGGTAGATGTCGGGATCGATACGAGGCGAACCCTCGACGTGAACCGACTTGGGCCCGCCGGAGAAGATCACCGCCCCAGGCCGGCGGGCCTCGATCTCGTCGGCGCTGATGGAGTGGGGGACTATCTCGCTGTAGATGTGGGCCTCGCGTACCCGCCGGGCGATGAGCTGCGCGTACTGGGCGCCGAAGTCAACCACCAAGACCGGGTGGTCTCGGCTGGCGGTGGCGGTGACGATGGCCGCCGATAATCCGTCGGCGCTGGTATTCAACGGCCCATTCCGATGCCCTGGGAGCGCTGGAGGGATTTGCCCTCGGTTTGCAGGGCGGGGGCGATCATGATGTCGGCCTTTTGGAACTCTTTGAGCGTCTCGTATCCGCAGGTGGCCATGGAGGTGCGCAGGCCCCCGAACAGGTTGAGGCGGCCGTCGTTCTCCCGGGCCGGACCCACCAGAATCTCCTCCAGGGTTCCCCGGGGGGTGGTCTCTACGCGGGCGCCTCGGGGCAGGGTGGGGTGGAAGGTGGCCATGCCCCAGTGGTGACCTCGCCCGGGCGCCTCGTGAGCCGCAGCCAGCGGAGAGCCGATCATCACCGCGTCGGCCCCGCACACGATGGCCTTGGCGATGTCGCCGCCGGTGGCCATTCCCCCGTCGGCGATGATGTGGACATACACCCCGGTTTCATCGAGGTGGCGCATCCGGGCGGCCCGGGCGTCGGCGATGGCGGTGGCCTGGGGCACGCCGATACCCAGCACGCCCCGAGTGGTGCAAGCCTGGCCCGGTCCGACGCCCACCAGGATGCCGGCGGCCCCGGTGCGCATGAGGTGAAGCGCCGCGTCGTAGCTGGCGCAGCCGCCCACTATCACCGGAATCTCCAGGCGGCGGACGAACTGCTTGAGGTTCAGCGGCTCGTGGTTCTTGGACTTGTGCTCGGCGGTGACCACCGTGCCCTGGATGACCATGAGGTCAAGTTCGGCGGCCAGCATGTGGGGGGCCAGTTGCTCGGTGCGCTGGGGGGTGACCGACGCGCAGGAGATCACCCCGGCGTCTTTGATCTGACGGATGCGTTCGCCGACCAATTCGGGCTTGATCGGCTCGGCGTACAGCTCCTGCATCCGCAGCGTGGCCTTTTCCGGGGACTGGGCGGCGATCTCGTCGAGGACCGGCTCAGGGTCCTCATAGCGGGTCCAGAGCCCCTCGAGGTTGAGCACTCCCACCCCGCCGAGCTGCCCGATAGCGATAGCAGTATCGGGGCTGACCACGCCGTCCATGGCTGAGGCCATGAGGGGAAGGTCGAAGCGGTAGGCATCGATCTCCCAGGCGATGCTCACGTCCTCGGGGTCGCGGGTGCGGCGGGTGGGCACGATGGCGATGTCGTCGAACCCGTACGCCCGCCGTGCGGTCTTGCCCAGCCCGATGTCAATCTCGGCCATCACGACGCCCCTTTTGCTTGGAAACCAGGAATTCTAAAGCCTTCAGGCTTGCTATAGGGGGATTTACTCCCTCACCAGGAGGTTGGCGAAATCAGGCGGCCGATTGGATCAGATTCCAGAGCTCTTGCACGTGATGGCCCTCGGTTTGGGGACTGCCGATGGCCACCCGGAGGGTGAGCTGGCCGTCGAGAGTGGTCGAGGTGAGATAGGCCCGGCCGGACTGGTTGACCGCCTCCAAAACCCGCTGGGAGGCCTTGTTGCCGTCGGCGTGGCGGAAGCACACCAGGCTGACCACGGTGGGGGCGGCCAACTCGAACCGGTCGTCGGCCTCGACCCACTCGGTGAGTTCGGCAGCCCAGGCGATGTGGCGGCGGATGTGGGCCCGCAACCCCTCGAGGCCGTAGTGGCGGAGCACGAACCACAGCTTCAGGGCCCGGAACCGCCGGCCTAAGGGCACTTGCCAGTCGCGGTAGTCCACCACCGCCCCCGACTCGCTGGCCGGGTTGCGCAGGTACTCAGGAGTAATCGACAAGGCGTCGTTGAGGTTGGTTCGATCGGCCACGTAGAACGCCGAGCAGTCGAAATTGGTGAGCAGCCATTTGTGGGGGTTGAACACATAACTGTCGGCGGTCTCCAAACCGGCATTGAGAAACCGCATCTCCGGGCACAGGGTGGCGGACCCGGCAAAGGCGGCGTCCACGTGCAGCCAGGCCTCGAAGTTGTTGGCCACCCAGCCCACCTCGGTCACCGGGTCGATGGCGGTGGTGGAGGTGGTGCCCACGGTGGCGGCCACAAAGAACGGGATCAGATCGTCGTTCCTGTCCTTGACGATCTCGAAGGCCAGGTGGTCGGCTCGCATGGCGAAGTCTGGGGTGGTAGCGATGGAGCGCACCCGCTCGTCGGGGATTCCGGCCACTCGCAGCCCCTTGGCGATGGACGAGTGGGCCTGCTCGGAGGTGTAGGCCACCAGATTGGGGAGGGCGTCGATGCCGCCGGCCCGGTGCCGGGCGGCCAGGATGGCGCACAATGTGCTGCTGGACGCGCTGTCCTGGATGACGCCGTTGCCCCGGAACTTCTCGGGCAGGTCCATCTCAACAGCCAGCCAGTCGAGCACGTGCTGTTCCAGCTCGGTTACCGCGGGGCCGGTGTCCCACAGCATGCCCTGGGCGCCGAGGCCCGACGACACCAGGTCGGCCAGCGCGGACGGTCCGCTGGCGTTGGCCGGGAAGTAGGCGAAGAACCCCGGCGCCTGCCAGTGGGTGATGCCCGGCAAGATCACCCGGTCGAGATCGGCCAGCACGTCGGCGAAGTCTTCGCCGTGGTTGGGGGCCGCTTCCGGCAGCATGGCCCGGAGATCGCCCGGCTCGACCGAGGCCTTTACTGGGAGATCACCGAGGCGGGCCATGTAGTCGGCCACCCAGTCCACCGCCTGGTACCCCCGCTGCCGGAACTCCTCGGAGCTCATGTGGTTCGGTCGCTCAGCCATGGGTGTCATTGTGGCCGACAGGTCTCAGAGGAGTTGCGGCGGAGACTCGTGAAGAGGGGGATTTTCTCAGAGGGTGGTGGCGATGGTCAGGAGCTGGCGGAGCATGGCGGCGGTGGCACCCCAGACGGTGTCGCCGTGGAGTTCGAAGAAAGTGATAGCCCGATCGGCGCCGTTGATGGCCCAGATCTCCTCCCGCCAGGCTTCGTCGGAGAGCAGCTCGGCGGTGGATACCAAAAGGATGCGTTCCACTTCGGCGGGATCGGGGACCAGTCCAGTGGGTGGGCCGGGCAGGATTCCGACGAAGGGATGGACCAGCGATCGGCTGCCCACGGTGACGTAGCGGTCGAGCTGGCCGATGATGTCCACCTGGCCGGTGTCCAAGCCGATCTCCTCGCGGGTCTCGCGTTGGGCGGTCTCGAGCAGGGTGGCGTCGCCGGGTTCTTGGCCTCCGCCGGGGAAGGCCACCTCCCAGCTGTGGGAGCGGAGGTGCCGGGCGCGGCGGATGAGAAGAACGAAGACGTCGCCGTGGTCGGGATACAGCAGAGCGAAGACCGCGGAGCGCCGTTCCTCTCCAGTGGGTGGAATGTCGCCCCAGGTGGCCTGCGGTCGGCAATCGAGCGCGGTCCGCAACCGGTTGAGGTCAACCCGTCGGCCAACTGGGTCGAGGCCAACCCACGGGGGCGGCCCGCCGGGGCGCCACTGGTCGGGGCGGGGAATGAACTGGGGGCCACCCCGCTTGCTTGCGATGGCGGCCCCCAGGCTCGGTTCTTGGGTTGTTGATGCGGCCGGTCGGCTACATCATGCCGCCCATGCCGCCCATTCCTCCCATGCCGCCCATGGGGTCGCCACCGGGGGGCATCGGGGGGCCGGGGGGCTCGGGCTTGTCGGCCACGAGGGCTTCGGTGGTCAGCAGCATGGCGGCGATGGAGGCCGCGTTCTGCAAGCCGGCTCGGGTCACCTTGGCCGGATCGATGACGCCTGCGGCCACTAAGTCTTCGGTGACGCCGGTGGCGGCGTTGAACCCGATGGTGCCTTCGGTTCCCTCGATGTCGCGCACCACGATGGAGCCCTCGAATCCGGCGTTGGAGGCGATGAGGGAGCAGGGCACGGTCAGCGCCTCGAGCACGATCTTGGCCCCAGTAGCCTCGTCGCCGCTCAAATTGTCGGCCGCTTCGGCCACCGCGGGGCGGGCCCGTAACAGGGCGGTGCCGCCGCCGGCGACCACGCCTTCTTCGATGGCGGCCCGAGTGGCGGAAAGCGCATCCTCGATGCGGTGCTTCTTCTCCTTGAGCTCCACCTCGGTGGCCGCGCCAACCTGGACGACGGCCACGCCGCCAGCCAGCTTGGCCAAGCGCTCTTGAAGCTTCTCCCGATCCCAATCGGAGTCGGTGTTGTCGATCTCCTGGCGGATCTGGGCTACCCGGCCATCGACGTCGGCCTTGGTGCCAGCACCCTCCACGATGGTGGTGTCGTCTTTGGTGACGATCACCTTGCGGGCGGTGCCCAACAGGTCGAGGGTGACGCCCTCCAGGTTGAGGCCGACCTCCTCGGCCACCACCTGGCCGCCGGTGAGGATGGCCATGTCTTGGAGCATGGCCTTGCGACGCTCGCCGAAGCCGGGGGCCTTGACGCCCACCGAGTTGAACGTGCCCCGGATCTTGTTCACCACCAGGGTGGCCAAGGCTTCGCCCTCCACGTCCTCGGCGATGATCAAAAGCGGCTTGCCGGTTTGCATGACCTTCTCCAGCACGGGGAGCAAATCCTGCACCGAGCTGATCTTGCCCTGGTTGAACAAGATGTAGGGCTCGTCGAGGACGGCCTCTTGGCGCTCGGCGTCGGTCACGAAGTAGGGAGACAAGAAGCCCTTGTCAAACTGCATGCCCTCGACGAAGTCGAGCTCCATGCCGAAGGTGTTGGACTCCTCCACGGTGACCACGCCGTCTTTGCCCACCTTGTCGATGGCGTCGGCGATCACATTGCCGATGGCCTGATCGGCGGCCGAGATGGAGGCCACCTGGGAGATCTCCTCTTTCTGGGAGATGTCCTGGGCCTGGTCGGCCAGCGAGTCGACCGCGGCGGCCACTGCCTTCTCGATGCCCCGCTTGAGGCTCATCGGGTTGGCGCCGGCAGCCACGTTGCGCAAGCCGTGGCGGACCATGGCCTGGGCCAGCACGGTGGCGGTGGTGGTGCCGTCACCGGCGATGTCGTTGGTCTTGGTGGCCACCTCTTTGATGAGCTGGGCGCCCATGTTCTCGAACTTGTCGTCGAGCTCCACCTCGCGGGCGATGGACACGCCGTCGTTGGTGATGGTGGGGGCGCCGAACTTCTTGTCGAGGACCACGTTGCGGCCCTTGGGACCAAGGGTCACTTTGACCGTGTCGGCTAGCTGGTTGACGCCGGCTTCGAGGCCCTGGCGGGCATCTTCCCGGAATTTGAGGATCTTCGTCATCGTGGCTACTTGACGATGGCGAGCACGTCGCGGGCCGACAGGATCAGCAGATCCTCGCCGTCAACGGTGATCTCGGTGCCGCCGAACTTGCTGTAGACCACGGTGTCGCCGACGGAGACGTCCACCGGGATCGCTTCGCCGGTGTTCTCCGACCGCTTGCCGGGGCCAACGGCGAGGACCTCGCCCTGCTGGGGCTTCTCTTTGGCGGTGTCGGGGATAACCAAGCCGCTGGCGGTCATCTCTTCGGACTCGCCGGGGCGGACAACAATCCGGTCATCAAGGGGCTGTAGAGCCATCTTGGCCTCCAAGGGGTTGATATTTGAGCGTTAGCACTCTCGATAGGCGAGTGCTAAGAGTAGGCCGTGAACGGCTCGGAGGCCAATTCAGGCTGCCGGTTCGCCGGGCAGAATGCCTCGGTCAAAAGACAGGCCGACCGCTGTCTGGGCCCTTAGATGAAGGGAAGGGGGAGGTTGGGATCGGCCCCGACTTCCAGGGAGGAAGGGCCGTCGAGCTGGAGCCGCTGCCAGCCGGCCGCGGCCACCATGGCCGCATTGTCGGTACACATGGAGCGGCTGGGCAGAAATCCGCTGATGCCCGCGGCCACGCAGGCATCGAGCAGGCGCTCCCGCAGTGAGGAGTTGGCCGCCACTCCCCCGGCCAAACAGAGCCCTTTGGCCCCGAATTCCTCGGCGGCCTTGCGGGCCTTGTGGACCAGCACATCCACCACCGCTTCTTGGAAGGAGGCCGCGATGTCGGCTACATCATCGTCGGGGTGGGCTCGAACGTGGTTTACCACCGCGGTCTTGAGGCCGCTGAAGGAGAAGTCGTAGCCGTCGTTGCGCATGGGGCGGGGGAATGCCACCGCCTCGGAGTCGCCGGTCATGGCCAGGCGGTCGATGACCGGGCCGCCGGGGTAGCCCAAGTCCATGAAGCGGGCCACCTTGTCGAAGGCCTCGCCCGCGGCGTCGTCCAGGGTCTGGCCGATGAGCCGGTACCGGCCGAAGGCCTCCATCAGCACTAACAAGGTGTGGCCGCCGGAGACCAGCAGCACCACCACCGGCAGCTCCAAGTCAGGCTCCTCCAGGAACGAGGAGTACAGGTGGGCCTCCAGGTGGTTCACCGCCACGAACGGCACGTCCCAGGCCAGGGCCAGAGACTTGGCTGCGCTCACCCCCACGAGTAGGGCACCGATGAGTCCGGGTCCGGCGGTGGCGGCCACCGCCTCCACATCGTCGTCTCCCAAGCCGGCTTCGATCACCGCTTGGGCGACCACCGGGGTGAGCATCTCCACATGGGCTCGGCTGGCGATCTCAGGGACCACCCCGCCATAGCGGGCGTGTAAGTCTACCTGGCTGCTGACCACCGACGACAAGATGTCGGAGGGGCCTGACACCACGGCCGCCGCGGTCTCGTCGCAGGAGGTTTCGATGCCCAAGATGATGGCGGGAGTCTCTGGGGGAACTTCCTGGGTGGTCATGCGTAATCCAGTTCTACCGCGATGTTGATGAGGCGGTTGGCGTAGTCGGGTTGGTGGATGCCGTCGGCTCGCATCACGATGGCATCGGGCGACAGGCCCATGTCGGCGTAGTACCCCCGTTGGATGCCGACGGGAGCCAGTCCGAAGCGCCGGTACAGAGACTGAGCGGCGGGATTGTCGACGGCCACTTCGAGGGCCAGGCTCGTGTTGCGGCGGCGGGCGGCCAATGCGAGGGCCAGGAACAGCCGGGCGCCGATGGCTTGGCCCCGGCAATCGGGGGCCACCGTCACGGTGGTGATGTGGGCTTCGTCCTCCTCGAAGGCCACGCCGCCGTGGCCGGCTATCCGGTTCTTCTCGGCAGTGAGTCGGGCCACCAGATAGAGCCGGTCGTCGGGACGGGACAGTTCAGCCTGGTAGACCTCCCGGGACCAGGGAATGGGATAGCACTGGGCGTCGATGGCCATGACTTCGGGCAGGTGATCGGAGGTCATGGGAACGATCATCGGGTGTTCCAGTTCACATCGGCGTCGGGAATCCGCAAGTAGATCGGCCGCAGTTCCCACGGCTTGACGAACTCCTCCCGCAGCGCCCGGGCATGGGCCAGTTGTACCAGCGATGCGGCCGAGGGATGGGCCAGGCCCTGCTCGGCGATTTCGGTCTTCTGGAGCCCGGCGAACACATCGGCGTAGCGGCGGGCCCCGTCGCCCACCAGCAGCATCTCTTCACCGGTGGCTAGCAGCTCGGAGGCCAGATCGTCGGGCGTGCCCACTTGGGCCTCGGACACCCGCTGGACCCCGCCGGGCACTTGGCGGTAGAAGGCATAGAAGAGCTCGCTGCGCCGGGCGTCGATGGCGGCCACGATCAACCGGTTGGTGTGGCGCACCGCGAAGGCCAGCAGGTCGAGGCTGGACACCCCGATCATCGGGACACCCAAGGCGTAGGCCATGGCCATGGCGCTGGAGATGCCCACCCTCAGACCGGTGTACAACCCGGGGCCGAGATCCACGGCCACACAACCCACATCTTTGAGGTTGATGCGGGCTTGGCGAGCCACGAACTGGATCTGCGGGGTGATGGACTCCGCGTGGCGGCGGCCCCGGGCGCTGTGGGCCGAAGCCAGCACCCCCTCGTGTCCGCCGAGAGCGCATCCCACCTGCTGGGTGGCCGATTCGATGCCCAAGATCAACACGGGGTCTTCTCCACCCACGGTTCGACCGCGGCGGCCAGCGTCTCGTTTCTGGCTTGCCAGCGGGGTCCAACTGGAGTCAGGACCACTACCCGCTCGTCGGGAGGGCTGGGCTGACCATCGACAAAAGTCAACGCCACTTCGAGACAGTCATTGGGCAGGGCTTGGCGAATGGCATCGCCCCACTCGATGAGGATGACCCCCTCGCTGTCAAGCAGTTCGGGAAGGCCCAGGTCGAGCACTTCGGAGATCTGGTCGAGCCGGAAGACGTCGAGGTGATGGAGCAGCAGCCGTCC
The DNA here is from genome assembly GCF_965204015.1 of Candidatus Poriferisocius sp. Lineage (GTDB taxonomy): Bacteria > Actinomycetota > Acidimicrobiia > Acidimicrobiales > Bin134 > Poriferisocius. The sequence goes on from NZ_OZ241965.1 coordinate 2,407,572, forward strand.
GTGGTATTCCCGGGCCAGGGTGAACGTGGGGCTGGTCACCTGCTCGCTGATGCCCAAGGCGGCGGCGAATCCCTGGGCGAAGGTGGTCTTGCCGGCACCCAAGTCGCCCACCAACAACAGCAGGTCGCCCGGTCGGGCCAACTCGGCCAGGTTGGCGGCCAGGTTCTTGGTGTCCTCGGGTGAGCGAGTGCGGGCTTGAATCATGGGGATGTCGGGGCGTCTTCAGGCGGATTTGCGAGAATCATCCGGAAATCGCCATGCGGGCTCGAACCAGGTCGGAGCGCATCTGGGCCTCTTGGAGGCCTCCGCCCCGCAACACCGCGGCTGGGTGATACGTGGGGATGATCACCGTGTTGACGCTGATCATGCCTTCCATCGGATAGCTCTGACCTCGCAGTTTGGTGATGCCGGTCTTGGTGTCTATGAGCAGCTTGGAGGAGAAGTTGCCCAGGGTGACAATAACCGTGGGGGCAATGAGCTGAATTTGGCGCTCCAGCCACGGACGGCAGGCGGCCACCTCCTCAGGCTTGGGGTCCCGGTTGTCGGGAGGACGGCACTTGACGACGTTGGCGATATAGCACTGATCGCGGGCGAGCCCGATCTCCTCGGCCATCAGCCGGTCGAGCAGCTTGCCCGATCGGCCCACAAATGGAAGCCCCTGCTTGTCCTCTTCGGCACCCGGTCCCTCCCCCACGAACATCAGGTCGGCGCTGGGGTCGCCCATGCCAAACACCACCTGGGTCCGCCCCTGGGCCAGCCCGCACTTGGTGCAGCCCGCCGCCTCAGCGGCCACCTCGCCCAACGTCGAACTCACAGGCCAAGAATACGCCCCCCACCTGCAGATTCGATAGGGGAATTGCAAGTTATGGACTTGGGCGGGTGCTGCGCCGCCGGAGCGCCTCGGTCCTAAACCGCTGACGGCAATACTGGTATTCTGCGGAGGCAGGCGCGGGGAGGGGTGCAGATCATGATCGACTGGCTTGGCATCGACCATCTGTTCAAGTTGTCCGGCGGCGAGGTGGTGCTGGGATTCCTCACGCCGCTGTTCGTCTGCGTTGCGATCTTCGTAGCGCACATGATCTTGCCCGGGAGGCGGGTGCCCGGCTACGCCACCGACCGCGAGACCGGCGAGCCCCGCAAGTACCGGCTCAACGGAGTGGCGGTGTTCGTGCTTGCGCACATCGTGTGGGCATTCGCGATGCCGCGCGACTGGTTCTACCGGTCGACCATGTATGCGATAGCGGGCGGCGTGGTGATCGCGATCATCGCCAATACCATCGTGGTGTTCTCCCAGCCCGAAGGCGAACAGAAGAACCCCCTGCTGGCCTGGTGGTTCGGACGGGCGCAAGAGCTGCAATTCTTCAACGGCCGCCTCGACCTCAAGATGTACTTCTACATGGTGGGCGGCACGATGCTGTCGCTCAATGCGTGGTCCGCCGCCGCATGGCACAACGACAACGTTGCCGATGCCAACCCTGGCCTGTTCCTCTACGCCGCCATCAGTTGCTTCTACGTCTTCGACTACTTCGTCTGGGAACGAGTGCAGCTCTACACCTACGACCTCATCCACGAGAACGTCGGATTCAAGCTCGTTTGGGGCGGGCCGTTCGTGTGGGGCTGGATGTTCGTGCTGCCGCTGTGGGGGTTGGCGCCAGTCGCCGACCCAGGCATCTCAGGCGGCTGGATGTACTTCTGGCTGATCGGCAGCGCAGCACTGTTCTTGGTGGGCTGGACGATCTCCCGCGGCTCCAACATGCAGAAGTACACGTTCAAGCGCTGGCCCGAGCGCAAGTTCCTCGGCATCATCGAGCCGGAGTACATCGAAGCCGGCGAGCGCAAGATTCTGGTCAGCGGGTTCTGGGGGAAAGCACGGCACTTCGGCTATTTCGGCGAAGGCCTGTACGGAATTGCCGTGGCGCTGACCTTTGGGCACTTCTCCGACCTGTGGGCCTGGACGTACGGGGTGTTTATCGTTGCGTTTTTCGTTCCCCGTCAGTTCGAAGACGACAAGGCCTGCGCCGAGAAGTACGGCGAAGAGAAGTGGGCCGAATACCAGGCTCGGGTTCCGTACCGGATCATCCCCGGCATCTTCTAGCGTCGAGCGGCTGAAGCGGTATCGGAGAGGAGGCCACTGATGTTCGAGTGGCTCGGTGTCGGGCACCTAACTGAGTTGACTGCGGGCGAGGCGGTCCTGGGGTTCTTCACGCCGCTGTTCGTGATGGCCGCCTTCCTAGTGCTCCAACTGATCCTGCCGGGCAGGCGCGTGACGGGCTACGTCGTCGACACGGCCACCGGCCAGCCCCGCAGCTACCGCCTCAACGGTCCGCTGGTGTTCGCCGTGGCCCAAGTGCTGTGGTGGTTCGAGCTCACCGGCATGCCGCGGGACTGGTTCTACCGGTCGTCGTTGTACGCCGTGGCCGGCGGAACGGTGCTCGCCGCCATCCTGACCGCGATAGCGGTGTTCACCCAGCCCGAAGGCGAGGTCAAGAACCGTCTCCTGGCCTGGTGGTTCGGGCGGGCCCCCGAGATGCAGTTCTTCAACGGCCGCCTCGACCTCAAGATGTACTTCTACATCGTCGGCGGAACCATGCTGTCGCTCAACGCGTGGTCCGGCGCAGTGTGGCACCACGACAACATTGCCGACCTCAATCCGGGCGTCTTCGCATTCGCGGCTTTCGTCACCGTCTACGTGCTCGACTACTTCGTCTTCGAACGGACGATGCTTTATACGTACGACATCATTCACGAACGGCTCGGCTTCAAGCTGTTCTGGGGCGGGCTGATCGTTTACGGCTGGGTGTTCATCATTCCGATGTGGGGTTTGGCGGCTCACCCCGACCCAGGGTTCTCGGGCGGATGGCGCGTGTTGTGGCTGATCGGTGTGCCTGCGCTGTACGCCGCAGGATTGTGCATCACCCGTGGCGCCAGTTTGCAGAAGTACACGTTCAAGCGCTGGCCCGACCGCACGTTTCTCGGTGTGTTCGCGCCGGAGGTCATCGAGGCCGGCGATCGCAAGATTCTGTGCAGCGGCTTCTGGGGCGCTGCCCGGCATTTCAACTACATGGGCGAGTGGTGCTTCGGCCTCGCCATCGCCCTGGTCTGGGGTCATTTCGGCATCTTGTGGGCATGGGTCTACTTCGTCTACGTCATCGCGTTGTTTCTCATCCGCCAGAGGCAGGACGACCGGCATTGCGCGGTCAAGTACGGCCCTGAGAAGTGGGCCGAATACCGGCAGCGAGTTCCCTACCGAATCGTTCCCGGCATCTACTGATCCAGCTCGCGAGCCGATGCGCGGTTCAGTGAGGGTGCGGTACGGTCGGCGGTGATGTTGGGAGTCGGCGAGGGTGTGTTGGTGGGGCACTGGACCGACGAGGTGGCCCGCACGGGGTGCACGGTGGTGGTGTTTCCCGAGGGCACAACGGCGTCGGGGGAGATTCGGGGGGGCGCGCCGGCCACCCGGGACTTCGGGTTGCTGGCCCCGGAGCGGACGGTGAGCCAGGTGGACGCGGTGGTGCTGTCGGGGGGATCGGCGTTCGGGTTGGCAGCGGCTGATGGGGTGATGCGGTGGTGCGAGGAACAGGGCCGGGGGTTTGAGACTCGGGGCGGCCGGGTTCCCATCGTGGTGGGTCTGTCGCTGTACGACTTGACCGAGGGCGACGGTTCGGTGCGGCCCGGGCCCGAGGCCGGTTACGCCGCGGCTCAGGCAGCCCGCGAGGAGGATCTCCCGCGGGGGAGGGTGGGGGTCGGCACCGGGGCCACCATGAACAAGTGGCAGGGCGCGGAGAACCGCCAGCCGGGTGGACTGGGAGGCGCCCTGCTTCAGGTGGACGATGTGCTGGTGGGCGCGCTGGTGGCGGTGAACGCCTCGGGGTCGATCAACGACGGTGGGGTGCAACAAGCGCTGACCGATGGCACCTATCAGCACCAGCCCGCCGATCCGTTTGCTGGCGAGGACGATTCCCAGGAGTTGGCCAACACCACCATCGGCGTGGTGGCCACCAACGCGGCCCTCGACAAGCTGGGCTGCTACCGGGTGGCCCGCAGCGGACACAGCGGCATGGCCCGAGCCCTGTTGCCCGCCCACACCGACGGCGACGGGGATGCCCTGGTGGTAGGGGCCACCGGCCAGGTTGAGGCCGATTTCGGGCTGGTGCGGCTGATGGCCGCAGCCGCCGTGGAGACAGCAATCCGCTCGGTGGGCCGGCATTGATTGCGTTTGAGCGCGATGGGAAAAGAAAGATCTCGGTGGGCCATGATGTCGGTGACTGATTGCGATCAAAAAGGGGGTTGACATGAAGGACTTGGCCGGGAAGGTGGCGGTGATCACCGGGGCAGCCAGCGGCATGGGCCGGGCCATGGTGCGCAAAGCCGCCGCCGAGGGGATGCACGTCTTAGCCGGTGACATCGACGAGGCCGGTTTGGCCGAGACCGTGGGGGGCCTGGAGAACGCCCAGCTCATGTTGACCGATGTGACCAGCCCAGATGCCAACGAGGCGCTGGCCAACGCGGCCCTGGAGCGGTTCGGCGGCATCCACCTGGTGCACCTCAACGCCGGAGTGCTCACCGGTGGATTCACGTGGGAGAACACGGTGGACGATTGGCGCTGGGTGCTGGACGTGAACCTGTGGGGCGTGATCCACGGCGTGCGCAGCTTCATTCCCCGGATGTTGGAGAAGGGCGAAGAGGGCCACGTGGTGATCACCGCCTCGGTCGGCGGGCTCACCTCCGGGGGCCTGCTCGGGCCTTACAGCACCTCGAAGTATGGAGCGGTGGCCATTGCCGAGTCGCTCCATCGAGAGTTGGACATGATCGATGCGCCAATCGGGGTGTCGTGCCTGTGCCCCGGCCCGGTGGCCACCGGGATCTTCCGGGCGGAGCGCAACCGACCCGACACCTACGACGACACCTGCGGCCCCATGTCGGCCGACGCCGAGGCGGCCGCCTTTCACACCGCCTTGATCAATGCCATTGACGAGGGCACCGACCCGACCGAGATTCCCGAGCTGGTGTTCGAAGCAGTGCGTGACGACAAGTTCTGGATCTTCCCCCATCCCGATTTCAAAGAGAGGATCGCAGCCCGCACCGAGTCGATCATGAATGAGACCAATCCCGAGTACACCGTGGGGCTGCCGAACGCAATACCGCCGTCTCGGTAGAGCTTTCCGTTACTGATAGCGCAGGGTAACGCGGCGACCGAGGTTGCAGACTACCTCGTAGGCCACGGTATCGAGGCGCTCGGCGATCTCGGTGGCGGTGATCTCGTCATCGCCTTGTCGGCCCAGCAAGATCACCTCGTCGCCGGGAGACACCGGATAGTCGAGGCCGCAGTCCACCATTGTTTGGTCCATGGTCACTACCCCGGCGATGGGCCGTCGGTGGCCGCCGATCAGCACTTCGCCTCCGGTCATGCCGAGGCGGCGGGTCCAGCCGTCGGCGTAGCCGATGGGGATGGTGGCCAACTGGGTGTCGGCGGGGGTGGTGTAGTGGTGGCCGTAGGACACGGGGGTGCCGGCGGCGATGGTCTTGACCATGGCCACCTCGGTGCGCAGGGTCATGGCCGGCTGAAGCGGTAGGCAGCCGGCCAAGGCCGGCGACGGCGGAATGCCGTAGATGGCGATGCCGCAGCGCACCATGTCGAAGCGCCCGGCAGGGTGGGCCATGGCCACCGCCGAGTTGGCCAAGTGGCGGCTGAAGTCGTGATGGCTAGCCAGCCGTAGCCGGGACAGCAGGTGGTTGAATTGCTCGATCTGGTAGGCGGTAAACGGGTTGTCGGGCTCGTCGGCCACCGCGCAATGGGTCCACACTCCGGCCAGCTCCAACGTGTCCCGGTCGGCAATGGCATCGGCCAGCATCATGACTTCAGCCGGTGGCGCGCCTACTCGGGCCATGCCGGTATCGACCTTGAGGTGGACGGGTAGCCGCTGGTTGGCTGCGGCGGCCGCGGCTGCGGCGGCCGCCAAGCCCACGCCCTGGTACACGGTGGGGATAAGCCCGAATTCGACCACCTGGGCAAACTCATTGGGCCGAGGCTCCGACAACAAAAGGATGGGGGTGTCGATGCCGGCTTCTCGGAGGTGGACGCCTTCGTCCACCAGCGCCACGGCCAAGGTGGTCGCGCCCGCGTCCACCGCGGTTCGGGCCACCGGGATCATGCCGTGCCCGTAGGCATCGGCTTTGACCACCGCGCAGAGCTCGGCCGGTTGGGCGAGTTCAGTCAAGAGCCTCACATTGTGGGCGATGGCAGAAAGATCGATGTCAGACCAGGTTGGCCTCATCTCACCGCTCTTTGTTGGACGACGGCTTCCCAAACTCTGGGCAGGGAAGAAAGCAGATCGGACGCCGCCATGGCGGCCAGTGGGCAGGCGGTGGCCGCCTGGCCGTGGAGCCAGGCGGCGGTGGCGGTGGCGTGCATGGGCTCGGCACCGGTGCTGAGCAGGCCGCAGATGAGACCGGCCAACACGTCGCCCGTGCCGGCGGTGGCCAGCCGGGCGTCACCGCTGGTTACGGCTAGTGCGTCTCCGCTGGGATGAGCCACCACGGTGGTGGGGCCTTTGAGCAGAACGAGGGCGCCGGTGGCGGCGGCCAGCGAGCGGGCGGCGGCGAATCGGTCGGCATCGGGCGCCGTACCGGTGAGGATGCGGTATTCCCCATCGTGGGGGGTGAGCACGGTGGGAGCGGTGCGTTGGGTCAACAGATCGGGCGCGTCAGGACCCAGGGCGCTGAGGCCGTCGCCGTCCACTACCAGAGGGAGCGGAACTTGGGCAACGAGGTCGCGGACTGCTTGGACGGTGCTGGGGTGTCGGCCTAATCCGGGCCCGACCAGCACGGACTTGAATCGGGCCAGTTCGTCGGCGTCCACCACCGAGGCCCAATCATCGGCCGGCAGGGGCCAGCCGACGGCCTCGGTGGGGGCAGCGGAGCCGGCCAGAAGATCAGCAGCGTCGAGGCCGGGCGTGCTGAGCCGAACGTAGCCCGATCCGCCTCGCAGGGCGCCGGTGGCGGCCAAATGAGCGGCCCCGGTCATGCCCGGCGACCCCGCGATGACCCAGCAGGCGGTTTTCCACTTGTGGGCCACCGCGGGCCGCACCGGCAGCCAGCGGCCCACATCGTCGGCGGTCACCAGATGGGTTCGGGCTCTTGACACGTCGAGGCCGATAGGAGCCACCGTGATTCGGCCGCAGTGCTGTGCGCCGGGATGAAGGATCAACCCCGGCTTGAGTGCCCCGAAAGTCACAGTTTGGGCCGCAGCCCAGGCGTGCCCGGGAATCTCACCGGTCAAACCATCTACTCCCGAGGGGATGTCGGCGGCCAGGATCGGAGCAGCCTGATCGGGGTTGTCGAGCGAAGACGCTGGTTCGGGTGGGGAATAGGGCCGGCGCAAGCCGGTGCCGTAGGCGGCGTCTATGGCCAAGTGGGCCGCGGGCAGCGAGTCGGGGGCGTCGGCGGCATCGACCACCGCCACTCGGACACCGCGGCGGCGCAACCGCTGGGCTGCGGCCCGTCCGTCGGCGCCGTTGTTGCCCTTGCCGGCCAGCACCGTCACCCGTCGTCCGTATCCTCCCCCCATCATGTCCAGCGCCGTTCGGGCCAGTGCGGCCCCGGCCCGCTCAATCAACTCCTCGACCGGCTCCGGGGCGGCCGCATCGATGACGGCCATCTCAGCCGGGGTGACGATGGGGGTCATGTCAAAGGCGTACCTGAACACCACTAAGGCCGCCAGCGATCGGCCAGCTCGGCCATTGGCTCCAGCAGGAGGTCTTCGGTGCTGATATCGCCCAGTCGGTCGAGGCGGAAGTCGGGTTCGGTCTCGGTGACCTCGTCGCGCAGGGCGGCGAATCGGTTCCGATAGCCCTCCAGCACCTGTTGGGCCGTCTCTGGTGAGAGGCTGGGCCGGAACCGCACATGCAAGAGGGTGAGGCCAGTGGTCTGGCGGTCTTTGACCTCGGGGATCAGCACGATGGTCCGGCCGTCGGAGCGCCCTCGAGCAGCTTGAACCTGGCGCTCGATTGCCACCAAGTGCTTGCTGCCTCGCAGGGTGGGATCGCGTTCGGTGCGGGAGGCCAGCCCCACGGTGATGCCGCCCCGATCGATCACATGGATGGTGGTGCTGGGTACTTCGGGATCGCCGTTGATGCTGTAGCGGATGTACCCGGTGACCTCGGCCACCGCGGGGTCGAGAGCGGTCAATGTGCGCAGGGTTTGGTAGCTGAGCTGGTGGCGGGAGGCCCCGGCGTCGAGGACGGCCCGGATCAGCGGCAGCTCCAGCAGCGACTCCTCGGCCCGGGAAATACCCACCGTGACGGTCTTGGCCTGATGGCGGATGGCGTCAACCGGTCGGGTCAGCTCGCCCACCGCCACGGAGAGCATGGCGGTGAGGTCTTCCAGCACCACGGCGGGCGTGCCCACCCGACCCCGTTCGAGTTGGTAGGCATCCAGCGGGGCGATTCCCAGCGCGTAGCGATACATGGAGGCCATTTCGGCCGCGGTACCGGCTTCGAGGCATCCGTTGTAGCGGCCTTGGCGCAGATCTTGGAAGAACTGCTGGGCCGCGGGGGTGAATTGAGAGCGGAGCTTTTCCAGCATCTGCTGGCTGTCGGTGCCCGCGCCGCCATCAGCACTGCTGCTAGCCACCTCGGCTTCGATGGCCGCCCGGGTCTCCCGCAGAGGCTGGGCCAATTCGTCGATGGCCAGCGCCGACTCGTAACCGAATAGGTGGCCCACCATGGTGGCCAGAACGAAGGCCAGTTCAGGCGAGGCAGTGGTGGGGGTGGCGATGACTTCGGCGGCGGCATCGAACCGGGCTTCGGTTCCGCTGGTGATCACGATGGGAGCGGCCTTGTGGGCCCGGAAGATGGCCACTTCTTTGGCCACGTCGTGGGCTGTGGAGTCGAGCAGCCCGGCGGCGCACACAAGGATCATCGGCTCTGAGGACAGGTCGATGTGCTTTTTGTCCTCGGTGGTATCGCAGGCGATGGACTTGTAGCACAGCTCCGAGAGCTTGATCCGGACTTCCTCGGCGGCCACCCGGTTGAGGCCGTTGCCCACCACGGCCCAGTACGTGCGGCCCAACGCGTGGCGCCGGACAATGTCGGCAATGCGGGTGTGCAGGCCGAGCACCTCGGCCATGGCATCGGGAAGATCGCGCAGCGAGGTCAACAGCTGCTGGCGGCGCTCGTGGTGGCGGCCAACGGTTGGACGATCGCCGTTGGCGGCGTCGGCTAGGGCCACGGCCAGCAGGACCCCGGCGGCCACTTGGGCATAGAACGCCTTGGTGGAGGCCACGCTCATCTCCACGTCTCGGCCGTCGGAGGTGTAGAGCACCCCGTCGGCCTTGTCGCAGAGGTCGCTGTTGCGCCGGTTGACGATGGCGACGACTGCTGCTCCCCGGCGTCGAACGAGATCGACGGTGCGATTGGTGTCGGTGGTGGTGCCCGATTGGCTGATGGCGATGACCAGGGTGTCGCTCATATCGGTCTGCAAGCCGAACCCCGACAACTCGGTGGCCTGAACCGAGCTGACGTGGCGGTCGGGCAGCTCGTGACGCAAGAAGTGGGCCAAGCTGTGGGAGGCCACCGCGGCGGTGCCCTGGCCGATGACGATGAAATTGGCGATCTGCCCGTTGGCGAGCCGCTGCACCAGGGAGTCGGGCAGTGTCTCGGTCCCCAGCTTCACCGCCAAGCTCGGGGAGCCCTGCTCTCCCTTTGTGGTGACGATTCGACCCCGCAGGGTTTTGCGGAACGACTCCGGCGACTCAGTGATCTCCTTCAACAAGAAGTGGGGGAAGCCTCGGCGGTCGACGTCCCGGGTAGTGATTTCGGCGTCGACGACGTCGGTGTCTCCTACCGGCAGCGGTGTGCCGTCATAGGAGTAGCGCTTGGCAGCAGTGAGATCTCCGGCGTGGTCGCGGTTGAGAACCACCACTTGGCCCCGGCTGGCGTCGGCGTTGTTGGGGTCGGATGGAGTCTCGCCGTCCATGCGCAGATAGCGGTTGGATTGCTCCACCAGGCCGTAGGGCTCGCTGGCCACCACGTAGGCATCCTCGGCGGTGCCGATGTAGAGGGCCTGGCCGCTGCCCCGCAAGGCCAGCAGAAGCTGGCTGGCGTGCGCTGCGGTCTGACCGGCGATGGCCACCGAGCCGGTGAGGTCGGCCACCGTCCGGCGAAAAGCATCGATGGTCGTCTCGGGACTGTCGGAGCCTCCAAGGCGAGCCGACCAGAGGGCGGGTATGACCTTGGCGTCGGTCGTGATGCCGGTGTGCCAGTCCAGGTTGTAGTCGGCCACTAGATCAGTGTGATTGTCCACGTCGCCGTTCAGCGCGCCGATGGCGTAGGGCAGGGAGGGGTTATCGGCCAGTTCGGAGTTGAGCGGATGGGCGTTGGCCTCGTTGATCATGCCCACACTGGCCCAGCGGGTATGCCCGATGACCACCGCAGAAGCATCCGGGGCGTCCACCGCGGCGGCCAACAGCTCGTCAGCGGCGATGGCGGCTCGCAATGCAGCGGTATTGTCGCCGAGTTCTCCGATCTCCGCGGCCGCCTTGTACACGAAGCTCAAGCAGTTGTCGGCCCAGCGCACCGAACCCGTCCGGAACTGGGGATCACCGGCCCGCTCGGCCAGTGCGGCGGCTACCGCCGGGTCGGCAGGGTCGAGGGCGTGTCCGCTGACCATCACATGTAATCCGGCGGAGTCCCGGCCCCGAACTTCCAGCCGATCCAGCGCCGATAGGGCGATCTGCACCGAGCTGAATGCCGACAAGGTCGCCACACCGGCGTTGGGTCCGGCCAACTCGGCCACCGCATCGGCGGTGTTCAGCCGGTCGTTGCCGATGGCCCACACGGAGTCCTTCATCTGAATCAGCGCGGCGTTGACCGCTTCGGTGGCCCAGTCGCTTCCCGACCGGTCAAGATCGGCTTCCAGTTGGCCAATCAGCCGGTCAATCTCGCTCAACGTGGCTCGGATGGTGGCTCGCAGCGGCTTTTCGGCCAACAGCGCTTGAAGCCCCGCGGTGCCCTGGAGCAGGCGGTCGGCCTGAGTCAGGTTGGCCGCCGCGGCCCCGATTCCCCCCGCCAGATCACCGGTGCTGCTTAAGTCGCGCAGAGACACGACCACCGGGCTCAAAAGGTCAAGGACCTCGGCCGAGGTCGGGGGAACACGCCGTGACCAGCGCCGGACCACCGCGACAATGCCGCACATCTCTCCCCAGGTTAGTGGCCAACCCGTGAAATGACTTGCCGAGCGCCCTCAGGCCGCAGGGTTCAGGTGCCTATCGCCTTGGCGACGTTGGCGGCGATGGATTCTGCGATCTGCGAGGTTTCGGCTTCGACCATTATTCGGATGACGGGTTCGGTGCCGGAGGGGCGGACTAGGACTCGGCCGCCGGTGCCGAGTTCTTGTTGGGCGGCGGCGGCGGCGGCCGACAGGCGCTGCTCGTCGATGGAGTCGGGGTCGATGGCCACGTTGTGGAGGACCTGGGGCATCTTGGTCATGGCCTCAGCGGCCAAGTCCCTGAGCGGCAAGCCTCGGCGGGCGACCACGTCGAGGAGCTGCAACGCGGTGACCAGGCCGTCGCCGGTGGTGGCCAAAGCGGGGAAGATCACGTGGCCCGATTGCTCGCCGCCCAGCGCCCAGTCGCCGTCTTGGAGCGCAGCCCAAACATGACGGTCGCCCACCGGGGTAGTCACCACGTTGATGTCCTGTTGGGCCATGGCCCGGTGGAAGCCCAGGTTGGTCATCACCGTTACCACCACGGTGTCGCCTGGCAGCCGACCCTGTTGGTGGCGGTCGGCCGCGCAGATGGCGATGATCTGATCGCCGTCGACCAGTTCGCCAGTGTGGTCCACCGCCAACACCCGGTCGGCGTCGCCGTCGAAGGCGAGGCCCAAGTCGGCCTTCTGCCGGCGAACTGCCTTGGCCACTGTTTCAGGGCGGGTAGAACCGCATCGGTAGTTGATGTTGCGTCCGCTGGGGGATGAGTTGATGACGGTGACGGTCACACCGTGAGCCTGGAGCGGACCGGGGACCACGGTGGTGGCTGAACCGTGGGCCGCGTCCACCACCACACTGAGGCCGCGTCCGTCAAAATCAACGGTGTCGGCCACTGCGTCTTGGTAGTCCTGCAACAGCTTTGAGCCATCGGAGGTTCGCGGCGGAGCGCCGAGCGCGGTCACTGTGCGGCGATCGGAATCGTCCAGGGTGGACTCCAAGGCAGCTTGAGACTCGTTGTCGAGCTTCAGGCCCTCGGGGCCGAATAGCTTGACGCCGTTGTCGTGCCACGGATTGTGCGATGCCGAGACCATGGCCCCGGGGGAGCGGTTTCTGGCCGCGGCCCACGCCACCGCCGGAGTGGGGGCAACCCCCAAGTCAATGGTGGGAACTCCGACCACGCTGAATCCGGCGGCCAAAGCCGCGGCGAAGTCTGGGCTGGACTCTCGGGTGTCGCGGCCGATGATTACCGGGCCAGAAGGATTGAGGACTTCGGCCGCCGCTTGGGCCAGCCGAACGATGTCGTCGGGTAAGAGCTCTTCATAGGCTCGTCCCCGAACCCCGTCGGTTCCAAAGCGCAGCACGGGAGGGCTTAGCTCCTGGAAAGCAGGCCGCTGGCCATCCCGCTTAGCGCTTGGAGTACTGGGGTGCCTTGCGGGCTTTCTTCAGGCCGTACTTCTTGGATTCCTTCTTGCGGTCGTCGCGGGTCAGGAATCCCTCCTGCTTGAGCACTTCCCTCATCTCAGGGTCCAAGGCCACCAGCGCCCGGGAAATGCCCAATCGCAGGGCTCCGGCCTGGCCGTTGGCTCCGCCGCCGTGCATGTTCACGTCGATGTCGTACATCTCGGCGGTGTTGGTGACCCGAAGGGGGGCCATGTACGCCATTCGATGGCTCCGGGAGGGGAAGTAGTCGTCGTCCTTGCGCCCGTTGACGGTCACCTGTCCGGTGCCGGGGCGAAGCCGGACGCGGGCCACAGCTCGTTTGCGGCGTCCAGTGGCCTGGGTCAAAGGGGCGGACATCACGAGTCTCCGATGTGAGATCGAGCACCAGCAATCTCCAAAGGCTGGGGCTTCTGGGCTTCATGGGGATGGAGTGGTCCGGCGTAGACCTTGAGCTTGCGGAGCATTTGGCGGCCGAGACGGTTCTTGGGGAGCATCCCCCGCACGGTGCGGCGCACGGCCTCGGCGGGCTGGGTCTCCAACAGGTGTCCGTAGCTGGTTTGGCGCAGACCGCCGGGAAAGCCGGAGTGGCGGTACACCTGCTTGTCGGTGGTCTTGCTGCCGGTGAGCACCACCTTCTCGGCGTTCACAATGATCACGTGGTCACCGGTGTCGAGGTGGGGCGTGAACCCGGGCTTGTGCTTGCCCCGCAAAACGCTGGCCACCTCGGTGGCCATCCGACCGAGGATGAGACCCTCGGCGTCCACGACGTGCCACGCGCGTTCGATGTCTTTGATTTTCGGGGTGTAGGTGGGCATCGGGTTTCCTTCGGACGCGATCCCGGAAAGGCAATGATACGGCCCACACCGGGAGAGTGACAACTGCCCCAGCGAGGGTTGCGCCCAACGATTTACGGATAGGAGACCGACCACAGGCAGAGGCCGTGAGGCGGGGCCAGGTTGGGGACTTCGGCGCGGTCTTTGGCGGCCAGGATGGCGGCCATGGCTTCGGGGGGGCGGCGAGCGGCGCCGATATCCACCAGGGTGCCGGTGATGGAGCGGACCATCTGGTGGCAGAAGGAGGAGGCCTCGATTTCGAAGCGCACCAGGCCTTGGTCGGCTTTGTGCCACTTGGCCCGACAGACATTGCGCACCCGGGACTTCTCCGTGCCGTCGGCGGTGTGCTGGCGGCGGCAGAACGAGGAGAAGTCGTGCTCGCCCACAATGGCAGTGGCCGCCTCGTTCATGGCGTCGATGTCCAACGGCTGGGGGCAGTGCCAGGCGGTGCCGGCCAGAAACGGATCGGGCACGTCCCGGTTCAAGACGGTGTAGTGGTAGGTGCGACTGTTGGCGTCGAAGCGAGCGTCGAAATTGTCGGCAGCGGCCTCTATGTCGCGTACCACGATGGCCGGGGCCAACATGCGGTTTACCGCGGTATGAGCACGGAGGAGGTCGGCGTCGTCGGGAGCGTCGAAGCTCACCACCTGACCCCAAGCATGGACGCCGGTGTCGGTGCGGCCAGCGCAGGTCAGCTCGACCGATTGGCGCAGGCAGCGGGAAAGGGCATCGGTGAGATCGCCCCCAACCGTGCGGACTCCTTCGTTGACGGCGAATCCGTGGAACGACTCGCCGTGGTAGGCGACCGTTGCTCGTACCCGCACGGCCGCTGGGGAGCTAAACCAGCTCGATGCGGGCCATGGGGGCGTTGTCGCCATAGCGGGGCCCCAGCTTGAGAATGCGGGTATAGCCGCCGGGCCGGTTGGCATAGCGGGGGCCGATGTCCACCATGAGCTTGTCGGCGATCTCCGGGTCCCCCAGGTGGGCCAGGATCTGACGGTGGTTGTGCTGTCCGCCCTTCTTGGCCTTGGTGATGAGCTTCTCCGCCACCGGGCGCATGGCCTTGGCCTTGGCCTCGGTGGTGGTGATGGCCTCGGCGGCGATCAGCGAGGCCACCAAGTTTGCCATCATCAGCTTTTGGTGCTGCGAGCTGCCGCCGAAGCGGCGTCCTTTGCGGGGTCGTCCGGGCATGGTGTTCCCTGTTCTACGACCGGGGGCCGGCCAGGGCGAGGCCCCGCTCGTCCAATTTCTCGTTGACCTCGTCCAGCGATTTCTGGCCAAAGTTGGTGATGGCCAGCAACTCGTCCTCGGTGCGGGCCAGCAATTCGCCGATCATGTTTATCTGGGCTCGCTTGAGGCAGTTGCGAGGCCGTTCGGAAAGCTCCAGGTCTTCGATGGGCAAATCCAGGTCGGGGGCGCCGGCGAGAGCACTGCCCGCTTCTGCCATGCCCAGCCCCTGGGGCTCGTCGCTCATCTCCTCCACCAACTGCACCAGGGTGCGCAGGGTGGCACCGGCCGAGGCCAGAGCATCCTGGGGTGTTATGGAGCTGTCGGTCTCGATGTCGAGAACCAGCCGGTCGAACTCGGTGGACTGCTCCACTCGGGTGGGTTCAACGTTGTAGGTCACCCGGCGCACGGGGGAGAAGATGGAGTCGATGGGGATGACCCCGATGGTGGAGTCCTCCTTGTTGGTCTCGGCTGAGACATAGCCCCGTCCCTGGGAGACGGTGATGTCCAGGGCCAAGCGGGCCTTGTCGTTCAACCGGGCGATGACCAGTTCAGGGTTGAGCACCTCGACATCGGGGTTGACGGCCAAGTCCGACCCGGTGAGCTCGCCGGGGCCCCGCTGGTCGATGCGGAGCTCAACCGGTTCTTCGCTGTGGCATCGCAGGACGAGATCCTTCAGGTTCAAGATGATGTCGGTTACGTCCTCAGCCACACCGGTGATGGTGTCGAACTCGTGGAGGGCGTCGTCGAAACGCACCCGGATCACGGCCGCGCCGGGGATCGACGACAGCAGTGCTCGGCGCAGCGAGTTGCCGAGGGTGTGCCCGAAGCCAGGCTCCAGTGGGCCGATGGCAAACCTCTGGCGATTGTCTTCCGGCTCGGTAACGGACTCCACGGTGGGTCGTTGCATTACCAGCATGATCCGGCTCCCTCAGTTCTTGGGCTTGAAGTAGTGATGGTCAACTTGCTCGGTTATTGGAATGGCGGTCGAATTTGGCTTACTTGCTGTAGAGCTCGACGATGAGCTGCTCTCTCACGGGCACATCGATCTGCTCGCGCAGCGGGGCGTCTCGCACGGTGGCTTCGAGGCCGTCGTCGCTCCGGCTCAGCCAGGCGGGCGGAGTGCGGTCGAGCACATCCAGGTTCCACGTCACCACGATCATCTCCTTGGCCTTGTCCCGCAGCGACAGCACGTCGTCCTTGCGGAGCCGGTAGCTGGGGATGTTGACCCGGCGGCCGTTCACGTTGATGTGGCCGTGGGAGACGAACTGGCGGGCCTGGGGGCGGGTGGCGGCCCAGCCGAGGCGGTACACCACGTTGTCGAGCCGCAGCTCCAAGAACCGCAGCATGTTCTCGCCGGTGACCCCCTTGTGGCGGGCCGCCTCCTTGAAGATGTTGCGGAACTGGCGCTCGTTGAGGCCGTAGGTGTACCGGGCCTTCTGCTTCTCCTGAAGCTGGAGCAGGTACTCGGACACGTTGCCCCGGCGCCGGGACCTTCCGTGTTCGCCCGGGGGATAGGGGCGCCGCTCCAGGGCGATGGTCTCGCCCTTGGTGCCCCATACGTTCACGCCGAGGCGCCGGGACACCCGGGATCGCGGGCCGGTGTAGCGGGACATGTCAGACCCTCCGCCGCTTGGCCGGGCGGCAACCGTTGTGGGGAATGGGGGTGACGTCTTTGATGCCGGTTATCTCGATGCCCACTCCCTGAAGCGACCGGATGGCGGTCTCGCGGCCCGAGCCCGGCCCGCGGACTTCCACGTCTACTTTCCGTACCCCGTGCTCCATGGCCTTGCGGCCGGCCTGCTCGGCGGCCATCTGGGCGGCGAACGGGGTGGACTTGCGGGACCCCTTGAATCCGACATTGCCGGCTGAAGCCCAGGAGATGACGTTGCCCTGCTGGTCGGCAATGGTCACGATGGTGTTGTTGAAGGAGCTCTTGATGTGAGCCACCCCGTAGGAGATGTTCTTGCGCTCTCGACGGCGGGGTCGACGCCCTGCGGCTGATGGCTTGGCCATTAGCGAAAAATCCCTTCTCGTCTCACTTCTTCATCGCTCACTTCTTCATAACCTTTTTCTTGCCGGCGACGGTCTTCTTCGGGCCCTTGCGGGTCCGGGCGTTGGTATGGGTGCGCTGGCCGCGCACGGGGAGCCCCCGGCGATGGCGCAGCCCCTGATAGCAGCCGATTTCCATCTTGCGCTTGACGTCTTGGCTGGTCTCCCGGCGAAGGTCGCCTTCCACCCGGAGACTGCCCTCGATGTAGTTGCGCAGTCGGGCCACCTCTTCATCGGTGAGGTCGCGCAGTCGGGTGCTCTCGTTGATATCGGTCTCGGAGCAAACCTGGCGGGCCAAAGACGGCCCGATGCCATAGATGTAGGTAAGCGAAACCACGGTCCGCTTCTCCCTCGGGATGTCGACGCCGGCGATACGAGCCACAGTTCAGCCCTGCCGCTGCTTGTGTCGGGGGTTGGAGCAGATCACCCGCACTCGCCCATGACGGCGTATGACTCTGCACTTGTCGCAGATTTTCTTGACGCTGGGACGGACTTTCACGGTGTGCCTTTCGATGATCCGTTGTGCTGGCTGGCTATTTGTATCGGTAGGTGATCCGGCCCCGCTGAAGGTCGTAGGGGGTCAATTCCACTTGGACCCGGTCGCCGGGGAGGATTCTGATGTAGTGCATCCGCATCTTGCCGGAGATGTGGGTCAGCACCTTGTGCCCGTTCTCGAGTTCGACCCGGAACATGGCGTTGGGAAGAGACTCGGTAACCGTCCCTTCCATGATGATGGCGTCTTCCTTGTTTTTCGCCAAGGGCGACCTCTCCTGACGTCTTGGCAAGCTGGTGCGGCGAACCGCGCGAATATCGGCCCACTAAGAGAGCCGAATGACTATGCTATCTGGCCCTTTCGATGCGAACAAACTGCTAGAGAGCATCGATGACCTCGGCGAGGCGGGCAAACACCTCGTCTTCAGTGCCCAGCCCGTCGACCACGGTCAAACTCCCCCGCTCCTTGAACCAGGCCAGCAATGGAGCGGTTTCAGCCTCATAGAGCTCCAGCCGGCGGGCGATGGTCTCGGCGGTGTCGTCGGCTCGGCCCCGGGCCAACATCCGCTCGGTGACCTCGTCACTGGGCACGTCGAGGTTGATGGCCAGGTCGGGCCCGTTCCCGCCGGTGATCTCGGCCAGGGCGTCGGCCTGGGCGGTGGTGCGGGGGAAGCCGTCCAACAGCACACCGTTGGCACCGATGTCGTCGTCGGCCAACCGTTCATCGACAATGCCGATCATGATGTCGTCGCCCACGAGGTCGCCGGCATCCATCACCGCCTTGGCCCGCAGACCCAAATCGGTGCCCGCGTCCACTGCGGCCCGAAGCATGTCGCCGGTGGATACGTGGATCACGCCATAGCGTTCCGCCAGCAATGCGGCCTGGGTGCCTTTGCCTGACCCTTGACGCCCCAAAATGACCAAGACTTTGGGCATTACTTCAAGAAGCCCTCGTAGTTTCTCATCATCAGCTGGCTGTCGATCTGTTTCATGGTTTCCAGCGCCACGCCCACCGCGATGAGCACGGAGATGCCGCTGAAGCTATAGGCGGTTGCGCTCTGGCTGGGGATGTACTGGGAGAGGGCGATGGCGGGGATGACGGCCACCGCGGCGATGAACAGCGCCCCGGGCAAGGTGATGCGCGACAGGATGCGGCCCAGGTAGCGCTCGGTCTGGCGGCCCGGTCGGATGCCGGGGATGAACCCGCCCTGCTTGCGTATCTGGTCGGCCTGCTTGACCGGGTCGAAGGTAATGGCGGTGTAGAAGTAGGCGAATCCCACGATCATCAGGGCGAATACGATCAGGTACACCGTGTCGGCCGGATCGCCCAAGTGGGTGTTCACCCAGCTCTGGACGCTTTCTCCCCAGGTGTTGTGGTCGGGGTTGGAATCAGACGGCAGCACCGCGGCCAAAAGGATCGGCAGGTACAAGACCGAGCTGGCGAAGATGATGGGGATAACACCCGACTGGTTCACCTTTAGCGGGATGTAGGTGCTCTGGCCGCCGGCCATGCGCCGGCCCACCACCCGCTTGGCGAACTGCACCGGTATCTGTCGCTGGCCGTTCTCCACGAACACGATGGCTACCAAGAGGGCCAAGTACATGAGGGCGATCACGAACACCGCGCCCCACCCCTCGGACGCCTTCACCAGCGAGAACTGGTTGGGGATGGTGGACACCACCGAGGCGAAGATGATCAGCGACATGCCGTTGCCGATGCCCTTTTGGGTGATGAGTTCGCCCATCCACATCAACAGAGCGGTGCCGGCGGTGAGGGTGAGCACCACCAGGAATACCCGCGGGGCGGTGAAGTTGGGCAACAGGTCGATGGCCTGGTTGGCGTTGCCGCCCGTCAGGCTGAGCCCGCCGCCTCCGTTGTGGAACAGGAAGGAGAACGAGGTGGCCTGGATGATGGCGATGGCGATGGTCAGGTACCGGGTCCACTGGGTGATCTTGCGCTGGCCCACCGCGCCCTGGTTCTGCCACTGCTCGATGCGGGGGATCACCACGCCCAGCACCTGCATGATGATGGATGCGGTGATGTAGGGGAAGATGCCCAGGGCGAAGATGGCGAACTGCGACAAGGCACCGCCGGAGAAGAAGTTCAACAACCCGGTAACGCCGCCGGCATCAGCCTGGTTGCGGAGCTGATCGACGGCGTCGAGGTCGACGCCGGGCGAGGGGATGGCCACGCCGAGTCGGAAGATGACCAGCATCGACAGGGTGAACAGGATCTTGTTCCGAAGATCTGCGACCCGGAACATATTCGTCACCCTGGTGAGCACGGCGTCTCCTACCCCATCGACCTTGTCAGGCTTCGGCTATCGGTTGGTTAGGGCGTTGCCCTTGGCCGGGGGCCGCCCGGTGAAGGGCTTGGGCAACACCTCTACGCTACCGCCTGCGGCGGTGATGGCCGCTTTCGCCGACTCGGAGAATCCGTGGGCCTTTACGGTGACCGCTCGGGTCAGCTCACCTCGGCCCAGCACCTTGGCCAATGCGCCCTTGTGCAAAAGCCCGTGCTCGTGCAGGACTTCAGGAGTGATCTCGTCGAGCCCGGTGGCCTCGATCACGTCCAGGTTGATGGCCTGGTACTCCACCCGAAACGGGTTCTTGAACCCCCGCAGCTTGGGCACCCGGCGGGCCAGTGGCATCTGGCCGCCCTCGAAGCCGACGGGGATCTTGCTCCGAGCCCGCTGGCCCTTCATGCCCCGGCCCGCGGTCTTCCCGCCCTTGCCGGCGATGCCCCGAGCTTTGCGCTGCGGCCGCTTGCGAGAGCCGGGAGCTGGTTTCAGATCGTGGACCTTCATGATTCGTCGGTCTCCTCCCAAGAAATCAGGTGGGCCACCTTGTCGATCATCCCCCTGATCTCAGGGGCGTCCGGCAGGGTGTTGGTCTGCCCGATGCCCCGCAAGCCCAATGCCCGCAGCGTGCCCCGCTGCTTGGGCCGTGTGCCAATCTGCGAACGAATCTGGGTGACCTTGATAGCCATGGCGCCTACTCCTCGTCTTCCACCGCGGCGGCGGCCGCGGCGGCGGATGTGCGCTCCGATTCCCGATAGGCGGCCAGCAGTCCGGCGGGCACGAACTCGTCGGCCGGAATGCCCCGGTGGCGGGCCACCTCGTCGGGGCGCTTGAGGGCCTTGAGTCCGGCAATGGTGGCTCGGGCCACGTTGATGTGGTTGGGCGAGCCCAGCGACTTGCACAGCACGTCGCCGATGCCAGCCTCTTCCAAGATGGCCCGAGCGGCGCCACCAGCAATCACGCCGGTACCGGGGGCAGCCGGCTTGAGCAGCACCCGCCCGGCCCCCATCTCGCCGATAACCGGATGGGTGATGGTGGAGGAGGCCAGCGGTACCCGGAACAGGTTGCGGCGGGCTTCCTCGGTGCCCTTCTGAATGGCCAGGGGCACCTCTTTGGCCTTGCCGTAGCCCAGCCCGACCCGTCCCGCGCCGTCGCCGATCACCACCAGGGCGGTGAAGGAAAACCGGCGTCCGCCCTTGACCACCTTGGCCACCCGGTTGATGTTTATGACCCGAGAGTCGCGCAGCTGGGCGTCGCCGGTTGGAGTTGGGGTTGAGGTATCAGTCATCAGAACTCCAGTCCAGCTTCTCGAGCTGAATCAGCCAGGGCGGCAACTCGTCCGTGGTAGCGGAAGCCGCCCCGGTCGAACACCACCGCAGTGATGTCCTTCTCTTTGGCCCGTTCGGCGATGAGCTTGCCCACCACCGCTGCCCCGGCCATGTTGCCAGTCGGCCCGGACCGCAGCTCAGACTCGGTTGTGGAGGCCGACGCGATGGTGTGGCCCGCACCGTCGTCGATGAGTTGGGCGATGATGTGGCGGTTTGACCGGTACACGGCCAAGCGGGGACGTTCGGCGGTGCCTTGGATCTTCTTGCGGACCCGGCGATGGCGCCGGACCCGGCTCTGGTGCTTGTGCTTGACGCTGCTCATGTCTCTTCCCGTGCCCTACTTGGCCGCTTTACCGGCTTTTCTAATGATCCGCTCTCCGGCGTAGCGGATGCCCTTGCCCCGATAGGGCTCAGGCTTGCGGATGGACCGGATGTCGGCGGCCACTTGGCCGACTGCTTGTTTGTCGAAGCCCAGCACGTGGATGCTCGTCTGGTTGGGCACCTCGAACGTCACGCCGTCAGGCGCCTCGACGTACACCGGGTGGCTGAACCCCAACTGCAACTCGATCTTGCCGGCGCCTTGGGCGATAGCCCGATAGCCCACCCCCACGATCTCGAGTTCTTTGCGGTAGCCCTCGCTGACACCGGTGACCATGTTGGCCAACAGCGACCGGCTCAGCCCGTGCAGCGCCTTGGTATTGCGCTGCTCGTCGGCCCGCTCGACGACGACGAACCCGTCCTCGATTCGAGCCGAGATGGTCTCGGGAAGGTCGTGCTCCAGTGAGCCTCGTTTGCCGGTAACCGTGACATGGGCGCCGTCGATGGCGATGTCCACGCCGTCGGGCACCGGTATGGGGTTCATTCCAACTCGTGACACCGCGGGCCTCCTACCAGACCACGCAGACGACTTCGCCGCCGATGCGGCGGCGGCGAGCCTCGCGGTCGCTCATCAATCCCTTGCTGGTGGACACGATGGCCACCCCCAGCCCGCCGAGCACCCGGGGGATGCCGTCCGACTTGGAGTAGACCCGCAGGCCGGGCTTGGACACCCGGGTGATCCCGGAGATGACCCGCTCCCGCTGGTCGGAGTACTTCATGTCGATGGTGAGGGTCTGCCCGGGGCCGCGCTCGGCCTCGGCCACCTCGAAGTTGTCGATGTAGCCCTCTTTCTTCAGGACGCCGGCCAGCGCCACCTTCATCTTGGAGGACGGCATCTTCACCTCGTCGCGCATGGCGGTGTTGGCGTTGCGGATGCGAGTCAACATGTCGGCGATGGGGTCGGTCATAGTCACAGTCGCATCACCTCACCAGCTCGCTTTGGTCAGGCCGGGGATCTCGCCGGCGTGGGCCAGCTCCCTCAGGCATACCCGGCAGAGGCCGAATTTGCGGTACACAGCCCGGGGGCGGCCGCAACGGCGACAACGGGTGTAGGCCCGCACCTTGAACTTGGGCGTTCGCTGTTGTTTTTGGACAAGTGCCTTTTTTGCCATTGAGTTACTGTTCCTCGGCTTGGAATGGGAACGAGAAGGCCTCGAGCAGCGCTCGGCCCTCCTCGTCGGTGCTTGCGGTAGTGACGATCGTGATGTCCATGCCCCTGACGGTGTCGATGGAGTCGTAGTCGACCTCAGGGAAGATGAGCTGCTCGGTGACCCCGAACGAGTAGTTGCCGTTCCCGTCGAAGGATCGGGGCGAGAGGCCGCGGAAGTCCCGGATGCGGGGAATGGCCAGGTTGATGAGCCGGTCCAGGAATTCCCACATGCGGGGACCTCGGAGGGTGACCTTGGCCCCGATGGGGTTCCCCTCGCGGATCTTGAAGTTGGCGATGGACTTCTTGGCCCGAGTGATAATGGGG
Organism: Candidatus Poriferisocius sp.; assembly: GCF_965204015.1. Classification (GTDB taxonomy): domain Bacteria; phylum Actinomycetota; class Acidimicrobiia; order Acidimicrobiales; family Bin134; genus Poriferisocius. The sequence goes on from NZ_OZ241965.1 coordinate 2,430,301, forward strand.
CGCTGTCCGGCGATGATGGTCAGGTCGGCCACCGCTCCATCGAGCAGCTTGGCTTGGGCCACGGCTTCGCCCACGCCCATGTTCAAGACGATCTTCTCGAAGCGGGGCACCTGCATGACGTTGTCGAGCTCTAGATCCTCTTTGAGCTGGTCGCGGATCTCTTCCCGGTACAGGGTTTGGAGCCGGGGGGCGGCTGCGGTTGCGGCGGCCATTACAGATCAACTCCGGTACGACGGCAGACTCGGATCTTTCGGCCGTCGGTGTCGAAGCGGTATCCCACTCGGGTGGGGCGGCCGTCGGCGGGGCTGATCACGGCCACATTGGAGACCTTGATGGGCATCTCCTTGTCGATGATGCCGGTCTGCATGATCCCCTGGCGGGGACCCTGGTGCTTGGTGGCGATGTTCACGCCGTCCACGATCACCGTCCCCTCAGTGGGAAAGGCGAACATGACTTCGCCTTCCTTGCCCCGGTCTTTTCCGTTGAGCACCCGGACTCGGTCTCCTTTGCGAATCTTCATGGCAGCTACAGCACCTCCGGTGCGAGCGACACAATGCGCATGAACCGCTTGTCCCGCAGCTCCCGCCCCACCGGGCCGAAAATGCGGGTTCCCCGCGGCTGGAGCTGATCGTTGATGAGCACGGCGGCGTTCTCGTCGAAGCGGATGTAGGAGCCGTCCTTGCGCCGCTTCTCCTTCTTGGCCCGGACCAGCACGCAGCGCACCACGTCGCCCTTGCTGACTGCGGCACCGGGCATGGCGTCTTTGACGGTGGCCACAAACACATCGCCGATGGTGGCGTAGCGCTTGCGGGAGGAGCCCAGCACCCGAATGCACAGCACCTCTTTGGCCCCGGAGTTGTCGGCCACTTTAACCCGGGTTTCTTGCTGGATCATCGTGCCCGCTCCACTACTTCGAGTAGCCGCCACCGCTTGTTCTTGGACAGCGGACGGGTTTCCTGGACCCGCACCCGGTCGCCCACCGCGAGCTGGTTGGTCTCGTCGTGGACGTACAAGCGGGTGGTACGCCGCACGGTCTTGTTGTATCGGCGATGGCGGACGCGATCGGTAGTTGACACCACCGCGGTCTTGTCCATGGCAACCGACACCACCATTCCCTCCCGCACCTTGCGGCCGTTGGGCCGGGGGGCGGGCTGCGCTTCCGTCGTCGGATCAGAAATTGTGGGGTCAGACATTTTCAGCCTCCAGGGCTTCGGCAGCTTCGATCTCCCGCATGCGCAACTCGGTCATGGCCCGGGCCACTTCCTTTTTGGCCTGCTTAAGGCGGGCGGTGTTGTCCAAACGACCGGTGACGATTTGGAAACGGAGCTTGAACACCTCTTCTTTGGCCTCGTCCAGCCGCTCGATGAGCTCGGCGTCGCTGAGGCCTTGCCAGGTCGCTTTGCGGGCCATCGCTACCACCCTTCCCGGCGCTCGACGAAACGAGCCTTGACGGGGAGCTTCTGGATTCCCCGCTCGATGGCCGTGCGGGCCATCTCTCGGTCGTGGTAGGAGAGCTCGAACAGGATGCGGCCGGGTTTCACCACGGCCACCCAGCGCTCCGGGTTGCCCTTGCCCGAGCCCATGCGGGTCTCTGCCGGTTTCTCGGTAACCGGCTTGTCGGGGAAGATGTTGATCCAAACCTTGCCGCCCCGGCGGATGTGCCGGGTGATGGCGATACGGGTGGCCTCGATCTGCCGGGCGGTGATCCACCCCGGCTCCAGGGCCTGAATGCCGTACTCACCGAAGTTCACGCTGGTCGCACCCTTGGCGTGGCCCTTGGTGCGGCCGCGATGGTGTTTGCGGTGCTTGACCTTCTTGGGCATCAACATGGCTCGTCAGTCCCCATCGCCTGGCCGGAAGTGCGGTGTCTCGCGGTGCTCGCGAGTGGTGCGGAGGATGTCCTCCTCCTCCTCGAGCAGCTTCTCGAACTCGGGGTCGGCCTCTTTGATCAACGGGGCGGGCTCTTCGGTTTCCTCAGGGCGGTCCACATCCCCCTGGCGCCGGGCCGCCGCCGACGACACCACAGTCCGGGGCCTCTGCGAGCCGGAGGCTTCCCCGACTGCCATGGCCGCCTCGCGGCTGATCTTGTCTTCGGCCTGAGTCTTGTAGGGCAATATGTCGCCCTTGTAGATCCACACCTTCACCCCAATGCGGCCGTAAGTGGTGTGAGCCTCTCGGAAGCCGTAGTCGATGTCGGCCCGCAGGGTGTGCAGGGGAACTCGGCCTTCCCGGTACCACTCGGTGCGGGCCATCTCTGAGCCGCCCAAGCGGCCCGAGCACTGCACCCGAATGCCGAGAGCTCCGGCCTTCTGGGCATTTTGGACCGCTCGCTTCATGGCCCGGCGGAAGGCCACTCGGTTGGCCAGCTGGTCGGCCACTCCCTGGGAGATGAGGGCGGCGTCCAACTCGGGCTGCTTGATTTCCTGGATGTTGAGCTGCACCCGGTTGTTGCCGGTGATCTTGGCCAGGCCGTTGCGGAGCCGGTCGGCTTCGCTGCCTCGCCTACCGATGACGATTCCCGGCCGGGCGGTGTGGACGTCTACCCGCAGTCGGTCGCGGGTGCGCTCGATTTCGATGCGGCTGATGGCGGCGTGAGGCAGCTCCGACATCAAGTAGTCGCGAACCTTCCAGTCCTCGATGATGAAGTCGCCGTACTCCCGCCGGTTGGCGAACCAACGCGACTTCCAGTCGGTGGTGACCCCGAGTCGGAACCCGTAAGGATTGATCTTCTGGCCCATCAGGATTCCTTCTCGTCTTCTTCTTCGGCTTCGGTCTCGGTCTCGTCGTCTTCTTCGGCGACAGCTTCGGCGTCGGTCTCGGCCTCTTCAGTCTCTTCTTCGACGACAGCTTCGGCGTCGGTCTCGGCCTCTTCAGTCTCTTCTTCGACGACAGCTTCGGCGTCGGTCTCGGCCTCTTCGGTCTCTGCTTCAGAGACAGCCTCGCCTTCATCCTCGAACGCCTCTGCGTCCTCGTCGAGCTCTTCGAAGTCGTCTTCGAAGTCGTCGACGTCGTCGGTCGCCTCGAGATCGTCCTCGTCATGATCTTGGTGTTCGGCCCGCTCGGCGTCGCGCTCTCGGCTGGCCGCCACCCGCCGCCGGCGAGCTTCGGCGGCCGAGCTGCGCCGACCGGTGCCCTTCAGGGCCATGCGGGCGTCGATGGCAGCCAATTCCTCATCGGAGTAGCGGGCCACAACCACGGTGATGTGGCAAGTCCGCTTGCGAATGCGGGTGGCCCGGCCCCGGGCTCGGGGCCGCCAGCGCTTCAGCGTGGGGCCCTCGTCGGCGTAGCAGGCGGCGATGAACAGCTCGTCGCCGTCGAGCTCGTCGTTGTGCTCGGCGTTGGCCACCGCGGAGTCGAGGCACTTGGCGATGGTGTCGGAGATGCGCCGCTCCGAGAAGGTCAGAATCTCCCGGGCTTCGGCGTATGACTTCCCTCGCACCAGGTCGAGCACTTCCCGGGCCTTGAAGGCCGAGGAGCGCACGTACTTGGCCACTGCCCGGCTGCCCGGCCGGGTCTCGGCGCCCACGGTGACCGCGGTCATCAGCGACGGACTCCCCGCTCTTGGCCGGCGTGGGCCCGGAATGTGCGGGTGGGGGCGAACTCGCCCAGCTTGTGACCCACCATCGACTCGGTGATGTAGACCGGCACGTGCTTGCGGCCGTCGTGGACCGCGATGGTGTGGCCCACCATGTCGGGGATGATGGTGGAACGGCGGGACCAAGTGCGGATGACCTGCTTGGTGTTCTCGTCGTTGAGCGCGTCGACTTTGCGCAGTAGGTGGCCGTCGACGAACGGGCCTTTCTTCAAACTCCTGGGCATAAGGGGTCCCTCCTTTCGGTCTCGCGTCCTAGCGACGCCCGCCGCGGGTGCGGCGCCGTCGGATGATCATCTGTTGCGACTTCTTCTTCTTGTTGCGGGTGCGGCCTTCGGGCTGGCCCCACGGAGACACGGGATGGCGTCCGCCCGAAGACTTGCCCTCGCCGCCGCCCAATGGGTGGTCAACCGGGTTCATGGCCACGCCCCGGGTCTGCGGTCGCACTCCCTTCCAGCGGGCGCGGCCAGCTTTGCCCAGCTTGACCAGCTCAGCCTCGGCGTTGCCCACCGATCCCACGGTGGCCCGGCAGTCGATAGGCACTCGGCGCATTTCAGTGCTGGGTAACCGGATGGTGGCGAAACTGCCCTCTTTGGCCACGAGCTGGGCGCTGGCGCCGGCGGAGCGAGCCATGCGAGCACCCCCGCCGGGTTTCAATTCCACTGCATGCACGGTGGTGCCCACCGGGATGTAGCGCAGCGGTAGGGCGTTGCCTGGCCTGATCTCAGAACCGGGGCCATTTTGCAGAACATCGCCCACGCCGACGCCTTCCGGGGCCAACACGTAGCGCTTTTCTCCGTCGTGGAAGTGGAGCAACAGGATCCGGCAGTTGCGGTTGGGGTCGTACTCCACCGAGGCGACCGTGGCCGGGACGCCGTCTTTCGTCCGCTTGAAATCAACGATCCGGTAGCGCTGCTTATGGCCTCCGCCCCGATGGCGGGCGGTCTTGCGACCATGGTTGTTGCGACCGCCGGTGCTGGACTTCTTGGCCACCAACGACTTCTCGGGCTTCGAGGCGGTGATGCTGGAGAAGTCCGACACCGTCTGAAAGCGGCGTCCGGGGCTGGTGGGATTGCGTCTACGTACTGCCATGGCGTTCCCTAGAGGTCGAACAACTCGATTTGGTCGCCTTCAGCGAGGGTGACCAATGCCCGCTTGGTGTCGGGCTTGCGGCCGAAGGTGGGACTGCGCCGATTGCGGCGGCGCTTACCCTTGCGATTCATGGTGTTGACCTTGACGACGGTGACATCGAACAAGTTCTCAATGGCGTCTTTGATCTCAGGCTTGGAGGAGTCGGGGTGAACCCGGAAGGTGTAGACGTTGGACTCCAGCAGCTCGTAAGACTTCTCGGAGACCACCGGGGCCAACACGACGTCGCGGGGATCCTTCATGATTCATCCCCCTCGTCGGCGACGGGTTCGCCAGCCTCGACCTCGGCTGGCGCAGTGGAGGGCAGGGTGTCGAGGGTGAACACGACCACATCGGACACCAACACGTCGTAGGCGTTCAGCTCTTCGGGGCTGATGAGGTGGACTTGGGGCAGATTGGCGAAGCTCTTCCACACTTCCCGCTCATCGCGTTGGGCCACCAAAAGAACCCGTCCTTCGGCCTTCAACGCCGCGAGCGCAGCGACTGCGTCCTTGGTGCGTGGGGATTCGAACCGCCAGCGGTCCACCACCACCACCTTCTCGTCGCGGGCCCGATCAGACAGTGCCGATCGAAGAGCTAGGCGGACCATCTTCTTAGGCGTGCGCTGGCGGTAGCTCCGCGGCTTGGGTCCGAGGGCAACGCCCCCTCCCCGCCATTGGGGATTGCGAGTCGAGCCGTGACGGGCCCGGCCAGTGCCCTTTTGACGCCACGGCTTGCTGCCACCGCCCCTGACCTCAGATCTGGTCTTGGTGCTCTGGGTGCCCCGGCGCCGGGCCGCCAACTGGGCGGTGACCACCTGGTGCATCACGTATACGTTGGGCTCGATCCCAAATACCTCGGGGTCCAAGTCCACCGACCCGGTTTTCCGCCCAGAAGAGGGGTTGCGAACGGTGACGGTGGTCATTTCGCTCCGTTCTTGATTGCGCTGCGGATCAACACGGTGGATCCTCTTCGCCCCGGAACCGACCCCTTCACCAGGATCAAATCGTTCTCGCTGTCTACCCTCACCACCTGGAGGTTGAGCGTGGTGACCTTCTCGGCGCCCGCCCGCCCGGGCATCTTCTTGCCTCGGAAAATCCTGGACGGCGTGGCGCACTGGCCCACGGCGCCGGGCTTGCGGTGAACTTTGTGGGCACCGTGGCTAGCCTTTTGACCGCTGAAGTTGTGCCGCTTCATCACGCCGGAGAAGCCCTTGCCCTTGCTGACGCCGGTGACATCCACCAGCTCGCCCCCGTCGAACACGTCGACCCCGATCTCCTGGCCGGCTTCGTAGGTGCCCACGTCGTCGAGTCGCAGCTCAACAAGCGTGCGGCCCGGGGCAACCCCGGCCTTGGCCAAGTGGCCTCGCTCCGGTTGGGTCAGCCGATCGGGACTCTGGGTTCCAAAGGTCACCTGAAGGGCGGAGTAGCCATCGGTCTCCGGCCGTTTGACCTGCACGATGCGGCAGGGCTCCACCCGCAGCACGGTGACGGGAACGACGCGGTCGTCCTCGTCCCATACCTGGGTCATTCCTAGTTTTTCGCCGACAATCGCCTTGGCAACCATCGCGACCCTGCCTTCACGCGAACGCTCCGCACGGGTGCAGACCCATCATGTGGGACTTTCCGGCGGAGCGGGCTTCGGTTGTGCCGTCCGGTTCCCCGAGCAGGGTGATTGTCCCTGCAGGCCTAGACGGACGTCGTTTGACACGAACAGTGCCGACCGAAGCCGGCACGAAATAGAAATGATAGCGGTCGCTGGTGGAATGGCCAAATCCCCGATTGGGCAAAAGGCGACGATTAGCGTGAAAACGTGGACGAAGTTTCGTCCGAGGAGACACCGTCCCAGAAAGTCCCGCCGTGGCTGTTTCGGGCGATCCTGACTGGTGCGGCAGCTCTCGGTGGGCTGTACGTGCTCGCGTGGCTCGTCGAGCAGTTGAGGACGCTCATCGTGATCGTGCTGGTGTCGTTCTTCTTGTCGTTCGCCCTAGAGCCTGCGGTGAACCGGATGGAGAGAACGGGCCTTCGCCGGGGGGTGGGCACCGGCGTCATGTTCGTGGCATTGCTGGCCGCGGTGGGGTTGTTTCTGTGGGCCATTGGCACAGTTCTGGCCGACCAAATCGGTGAGTTTGCCGACGACGCCCCCGGCTACATCAACGACATCGAAGACTGGGTGGAGGACGCCTTCGATATCGAGATTGACGCCCAGGGGCTGCTTGATGAGTTTCAGGAGGGTGGAGCGGTCGCCAATCTGGCCACCCGGTTAGCCGACAATCTGATCAACCTTGGCGCCACGGTGCTTCAAGTGCTGTTCCAGATCCTGACCATCGTGCTGTTCACGTTCTATCTGGTTGCTGAAGGACCGAAGCTGCGGCGCAACATCTGCTCCCTGCTGTCGCCCGAGCATCAGCGTCAAGTCCTGAGCATCTGGGATCTGGCCATTGACAAGACCGGGGGGTACATCTACAGCCGACTCATCTTGGCGGTGATCTCGTTCTTGGTCCACTGGCTGGTGTTCTGGCTGGTGGGGGCGCCCTTCCCTGTTCCCATGGCTATGTGGGTGGGGCTGGTTTCGCAGTTCGTCCCCGTCATCGGCACCTATATCGCCGGAGCGCTGCCGGTGCTGATCGGGCTGTTGGACAAGCCGTCGATCGGTTTGGCCATCCTGATTGCCATCGTGGTCTACCAACAGGTGGAGAACTACCTGCTCCAGCCCAAGGTGACCGCCCACACCATGGAGATCCACGTCACCGTGGCCTTCGGCGCGGTGATCGCCGGCAGCCTGCTCTTGGGAGCGGTGGGGGCGCTACTGGCCCTTCCGGCCGCCGCCACCATCCAGGCCTTCTTGTCCAGCTACGTCGAACGCCATGATGTGGTGCAAGAACTCGAAGACGCCGAGGCAGCCCAGCATCCTGAGCGCGATCCCATGAGTCAGCGCATCCGTCAAGTGGTGCGCCGGGTGTTCACTCCCAAGTAGCGAGTTGACTCCGCTCAGGAGCAGGCGGTGAGAGCGGCGTCGTAGTCGGGTTCGGTGGCGATGGCGCCCACCAGCTCGGTGTGGGCCACGGTGCCGTCGGGGGCAATGACCACCACGGCCCGGGCGGTGAGCCCGGACAGGGGGCCGTCGACCATTTCCACCCCGTAGTCGTCCAAGAACTCCCGGTTGCGGAAGATAGACCCGATGGTCACGTTCTCGATGCCCTCGGCACCGCAGAAGCGGGAACCGGCAAACGGCAGGTCCATCGAAGCGCAGACCACGGTGGTGTTATCGAGACCGGCGGCCCGCTCGTTGAAGGCCCGCACGCTGGCCTGGCACACCCCCGTGTCGATGCTGGGGAAGATGTTGAGCACCACGTTGCGGCCCGCCAAACCTTCCAGCGTGACGTCTGAGAGGTCGCCGCCGGTCAGCGTGAATGCCGGTGCCGCCGACCCCACCGCCGGGAGGTCGCCGCCGGTGTTGATTGTCGTGTCTCCGAATGTGGTCTGTCCCATAGCCGTTTTGTACCACTTCGGTGGCTTGTTTCTGCTGCCGAGGAGCGAATCCCCTTCGTTAGATGAGATTGAGCGTTAGATGAGATTGAGTCGCTCAGCGCGGGTGAGGTTTTGTTGGGCGGTTAGGAGGTGGGCGTGGTCGATGAGGCGGCCTTGGTGGCGGAAAGCGCCGATGCCTTGGGCCTCGTGCTCCTCCACGGTTGCGATGAGTTGGCGCCAGGCGGCGATCTCTTCGGGGGTGGGGGAGAAGATCTGGTTGATTATGGGAAGGTGGCTGGGGTGGATCGCCATCATCCCCTCATAGCCGAGCTGGCGGGTTTGGGCGGCGAACGTGGCGAGGCCGTCGAGGTTGTTCACGGAGCCCCACAGCCCGGACAGTGGGTTGGGCACCCCGGCGGACCGTACGTCGATCAGCACCTTTTGGCGCAGGTACAGAGTCTCGATGCCTTCGGGAGACCACTGGAAGCCAACGGAGCGGCCCAGGTCGCCCTGTTGGGACGTGGCGCCGCCCATGTAGGCCACTCGGTCGGAGGCAGTGGCCAGCTCGTAGGCCATGCGAACGGCAGATGCGGTCTCCACCAGCGGCATGATCCGGGCTTCAGTGCCCGCTAAGGCGGCATCGGCAGCAGCCACTTCTTCGGGTCCGGTGACCTGGGGCAGCATCAGCGTGGTCAGCGATGGGTGTCGGCAGGCGTCGGTGTCGAGGGCGAAGTCGGCCGTTCCCACGGCGGAAACCCGCACGAACACCGCCGGTTGATCCGGAGTGTGGGATTCCAGGGCGTGGCGGACGTAGGCTCGGGCCTCTTCAGCCGCTCCCCGGGGGATGGCGCTCTCCAGGTCGAACACCACCCCGTCGGCCTCGGTGGCCAGTGCCTTTTGCATTCGGTCGGCCCGATTGGCGGGGACGAACAACAAGCTGCGGATCGGGGGCGGGTCGGTGTTCATCGCAGCCGCAGTCAGATTCCCTCGGCTTCGACTTCCTCGCGGCTCACGCCCAGAAGGAACAGGACCGCGTCCAAGTAGGGGACGCTTACCGCGGTCTCGACTTCTTGGCGCACCTTGGGCTTGGCGTTGAAGGCGATGCCCAGCCCGGCGGCGGTGAGCATGTCGATGTCGTTGGCGCCGTCGCCCACCGCCACTACCTGCTCGGAAGACACGCCCTCGGCGGCCGCCACTTCGTGAAGGATTTCGGCCTTGCGGCTGCGATCCACGATTGGGCCCTCCAGGTTGCCGGTGAGCTTTCCGTCGACCATCTCCAGGGTGTTGGCGAAGGCATAGTCGAGGTCGAAGTTCTGCTTGAGTCGGTTGCAGAATCGGGTGAAGCCGCCGCTCACGATGGCGATGGCAAAGCCGAGCCGCTGGAGGGTGGTAAGAAATGTCCGAGCTCCGGGGGTGAGGGTTACCTGGTCCCATACCCGTTCCAACGCCGCCTCGTCTAAACCGGCCAAGAGGCGGACGCGGTCCCGCAGGGCGGTCTCGAAGTCGATCTCGCCGCGCATGGCCTGATCGGTGAGCTTCTGGCACACCTCGCGGCATCCCGCCTCGGCAGCCAACAGGTCGATCATCTCGTCTTGGATGAGGGTGGAGTCCACATCGAGCATGGCCACCCGCTTGGCTCGCCGAGCCAGACCTTCACGCTGGATGGCCACATCGAACTCGGGGTTGGCTCCGGCCACCGACAGCAGATTGCGCCGGATGGCGTCGGCGTCGCCGCCCTCCACCAGCAGCTCATAGCTGTAGATGGGATAGCGGGACAGGCGCACGATGCGGTTGATGTTGCCCCCGCCTTCGGCGATGGCGGTGGCGGTGGTGGCCAGCATCGCCGGGGTCAGCTCTTGGCCCAGCACGGTGACGGCATAGGCGCCCATGTGGGCAGAAGGGGTGGGGTCGACCACGTCGAACTCCACAGTGACCCGTTGCTCCCAGCCGAACAGCAACAGGTCTTTGAGGAGATCCTGGCCGGGGGGAACCTCCATCACAATGCCCAAAGTGAGTTGGCGGCGGATGACCACCTGCTCCACGTCCTGGATGTGGGCGCCGCCCGTGGTCAGCACGCCGAGCAGGGCGGCGAACAGCCCGGGTCGGTCGGGCCCGGAGACCCGGAGCAGGATTACTTGGGAGGAGGCCATGGCTCGCTCCCGCTCCGGTTGGGCCTCAGCCGTGCTGGAGCTTGATCTCGATGTCCACGCCGGCGGGCAAGTCCAACCGCTGGAGGGAATCCACGGTTTTGGGGCCGGGGTCCACAATGTCGAGCAGGCGCTTGTGGATGCGGATCTCGAAGTGCTCGCGGCTGTCCTTGTCCTTGTGGGGCGACCGGATCACCGTGAAGCGGTGCTTCTCGGTGGGCAGCGGGACAGGTCCCCGCAGGTCGGCCTGGGTGCGCTTGACCGTCTCCACGATCTTCTTCGTGGATTGGTCGATGATCTCGTGATCGTAGGCCTTCAGCCGAATGCGGATTTTCTGTCCTGCGGCCATGGGAGCTACTTGAGGATCTTGGTGACGGTGCCCGCGCCCACGGTGCGTCCGCCCTCGCGGATGGCGAAGCGCAGTCCCTCGTCCATGGCAATGGGGGCGATCAGCTCCACGACCATCTCGGTGTTGTCGCCGGGCATGCACATCTCGGTGCCCTCGGGCAGGGCGATGGTGCCGGTGACGTCGGTGGTGCGGAAGTAGAACTGGGGCCGGTAGTTGCTGAAGAACGGCTTGTGGCGTCCGCCCTCTTCTTTGGTCAGCACGTAGACCTGAGCCTCAAAGTTGGTGTGAGGAGTGATCGAGCCGGGCTTGGCCAGCACCTGGCCCCGCTGCACCTCGTCTTTGTCGGTGCCTCGCAAAAGGGCGCCGATGTTGTCGCCGGCGCGGCCCTCGTCGAGCAGCTTGCGGAACATCTCCACCCCGGTGCACACCGTCTCGGCGGTTTCCCGGATGCCGACGATCTCCACCTTGTCGCCGGTGTTGACGATGCCCTGCTCCACCCGGCCGGTGACCACGGTGCCCCGTCCGGTGATGGAGAACACATCTTCGATGGGCATCAGGAACGGCTTGTCCACGTCGCGCTCGGGCTCGGCGATGTAGCTGTCCACCTGCTCCATCAGATCCTGGACTTGCTGGCCGGCGTCGCCATCGCCGTCGAGGGCTTTGAGCGCGGAGACGGGGATAACCGGAATGTCGTCGCCGGGGAAGTCGTACTCGCTTAGCAGCTCCCGAACCTCGAGCTCCACCAGTTCCAGCAGCTCCTCGTCGTCCACCATGTCGACCTTGTTCAGGGCCACCACGATGGCTGGTACGCCCACCTGGCGGGCCAGCAGGACGTGCTCTCGGGTCTGGGGCATGGGGCCGTCGGCGGCCGACACCACCAGAATGGCACCGTCAACCTGGGCGGCGCCGGTGATCATGTTCTTGATGTAGTCGGCGTGGCCGGGCATATCCACGTGGGCGTAGTGCCGGTTCGGAGTCTCGTACTCGACATGGGCCACGTTGATGGTGATGCCGCGCTCCCGCTCCTCAGGGGCCTTGTCGATGTTGTCGAACTCGGTGAACTGAGTGGAGGAAGGATCAGCCTCCGACAGCACCTTGGTGATCGCCGCGGTCAACGTGGTTTTGCCGTGGTCGATGTGGCCCATGGTGCCCACGTTCAAGTGCGGTTTGGTGCGCTCGAATGTTTCCTTTGCCATTTTCTTTCAACCTCCGAGGGTGGGTTGGTTGCCCATGATTATTCGCCCCGTATGCGGGCGACGATTTCCTCCTGCACCTTGGCCGGCGCCTGCCGATAGGTGTCGAACTGCATGGTGTGCGTTGCGCGGCCCTGTGTCCGCGAACGGAGTTCGGTAGCGTATCCGAACATTTCCGAGAGTGGCACATGGGCCTTGACAATTTGTTCGCGGCCCCGCTGCTCCATGCTGTCGATCTTGCCCCGCCGACCGTTCAAATCGCCAATAACATCGCCCATGTACTCCTCGGGAGTCACGACATCAACAGCCATGATCGGCTCCAAAAGAACGGGCTTGGCCCGGCGAGCGGCGTCTCGGAAGGCGGCGGTGGCCGCGATCTTGAAAGCCATGTCCGACGAGTCCACCTCGTGGTGCTTGCCGTCGGTGAGGGTCACTTTGAGGTCCACGACCGGGAAGCCGGCCAGAGGTCCGGTGGTCATGGCGTCTTGCATGCCGCTATCCACCGCGGGGATGTACTCCCGGGGAATGCGCCCGCCGGTGACCTCGCTGGCGAACTCGTAGCCCTTGCCCGGGTCGTTGGGCTCCAGGTTGAAGGTGATCTCCGCATACTGACCGGAGCCGCCGGTCTGCTTTTTGTGAGTGTGGGTGAACTTGACCACCGGGGCAGAGATGGTTTCCCGGTAGGCCACCTGGGGCTTGCCCACCGAGGCGTCCACGTTGAACTCGCGCAGCATGCGCTCTACCAGGACTTCCAGGTGCAGTTCGCCCATGCCGGCGATAAGGGTCTGCGCGGTCTCCTCGTCGGTGCGGACCTGGAACGTCGGATCCTCCTCGGCCAATGCGGACATGGCCTTGCCCAGCTTGTCTTGGTCAGCCTTGGTGCGGGGCTCCACCGCTACCTGGATAACCGGGTCGGGGAAGTCCATCTGCTCCAATTCGAGAGGATGGTTGGGATGGGCCAGGGTGTCGCCGGTGCGGACGTCTTTGAGCCCGATGCCGGCCACGATGTCGCCCGCCCGGACGACGTCGAGGTCTTCCCGGTCGTTGGCGTGCATCTCCAAGATGCGCCCGACCCGCTCCTTGCGGCCGGTGCGGGGATTGACCACCTGGCTGCCCTTGTCCAACTGGCCGCTGTAAACCCGGAAGTACGTGAGTTTGCCGACGTGGGGATCGCTCATGATCTTGAACGCCAGCGCGCTGAAGGGAGTCTCGTCGGAGGTGGTTCGCTCGCAGACCTCTCCCTTGTGAGTGCCCCTCACCGCGGGGACGTCCAGCGGAGAGGGCAGGTACTCGATGACCGCGTCCAGCAAGGGCTGTATGCCCTTGTTCTTGAAGGCCGATCCGCACAGCACCGGCACAATTTCCAGCGACAGGGTGCCGGCCCGCAGCGCGGCCCGCAGGTCGGCCGGGGTGATCGAATCCTCGTCTTCGACGTATTTCTCAAGCAGGTTCTCGTCGAATTGGGTGAGCTGGTCGATGAGCTCGAGGCGGGCTTCCTCCGCCTTGTCTTTGAGGTCGTCGGGAATCTCGGTGACATCCCAGGTTGCCCCCAAGTCGTCGCCCCGCCACACCAGGCCCCGCATCTCTACCAGGTCGACGACGCCGAGAAGGTCGGCTTCGAGCCCGATGGGCAGCTGCACGACCGCGGTGTTGGCCCGCAACCGCTCTTGAATGGTGAGCACCGCTTGTTCGAAGTTGGCGCCGGTGCGGTCGAGCTTGTTGATGAAGCAGATCCGGGGGACGCCGTACTTGTTGGCCTGACGCCAAACCGTCTCCGATTGAGGCTCAACCCCGGCGACGCCATCGAACAGGGCCACTGCGCCGTCAAGCACCCGCAGGGAACGCTCCACCTCCATGGTGAAGTCCACGTGGCCGGGAGTGTCGATGATGTTGATGCGGTGTCCGGCCCACTCCGCGGTGGTAGCGGCCGAGGTGATGGTGATGCCCCGCTCCTGCTCTTGCTCCATCCAGTCCATGGTGGCGGCGCCGTCGTGGACTTCTCCGAGCTTGTATGCCTTGCCGGTGTAGTAGAGGATTCGCTCGGTGCAGGTGGTTTTTCCCGCGTCGATGTGGGCCATGATGCCAATGTTGCGGGTCTTTTCCAACGGGTGACGAGACATGGTCTTTAGGGATGGGACCGCTTACCAGCGGTAATGAGCAAAGGCCCGGTTCGACTCAGCCATCTTGTGCAGGTCGTCGCGCCGTTTCACCGACGCGCCCAGACCATTGGAGGCGTCCAGGATTTCGTTGGCCAGACGATCGATCATGGTGCGCTCGCGCCGCTCTCGGGCGTGATTGACAATCCAGCGGATGGCCAGCGTGTTCGCCCGTCGGGGGCGCACGTCTACCGGAACCTGGTAGGTGGCTCCGCCGACGCGTCGGCTGCGGACCTCGAGTTGGGGACGTACGTTGTCCACTGCCCGCTTGAGAGTGCCGATCGGCTCGGCGCTGGTCTTCTGTTCCACAATGCCGAGGGCGCCGTAGACGATGTGCTCTGCGGTGGAGCGCTTGCCCCGTTGCAGCACCTTGTTCACGAACTGTGTGACCAGCAGTTCGCCATAGACCGGATCCTTGGGAAGGTCGCGTCGCCCTGCGGGGCCCTTGCGAGGCATCGCTAGCCTTCCTTCTTGGCGCCGTAGCGGCTGCGAGCTTGGCGACGCTCGGTCACGCCTGATGTGTCGAGCGTGCCGCGGATGATCTTGTAGCGCACCCCCGGCAGATCCCGAACACGACCGCCGCGCACCAAGACGATGGAGTGCTCTTGGAGGTTGTGCCCTTCTCCGGGTATGTAGGCGGTGACCTCCATGCCGCTGGTCAAGCGGACGCGGGCCACCCTTCGCAGTGCCGAGTTCGGCTTCTTCGGAGTGGTGGTGTAAACCCGAGTGCACACTCCCCGCCGCTGGGGCGCGCCCTTCAGAGCCGGCGTCTTCTCCTTGCGGAATTTGGACTGGCGACCCTTGCGCACCAGCTGCTGAATCGTGGGCACAGCACTTCCTAGGGCTGATTGAAACAAGATTGAGAGCGCAGCAAATCCCACGCTCCGGTGATCAGTCTACGCCCCTATCGTTCCCATCGGCAACACGTCGGCGTCGGTGGCCTCGGGCGGTGAGTCCCAGTGCGCGAACTGATCTGCCAGGTCAACATCGTCATCAGTCGAGGTGTAGTACTCCATCGGCGTGTAGTCGGGGGCATGGGTGGCGATCTCCCGATACATCTCCATACCGGTCCCGGCTGGGATCAGCTTGCCGATGATGATGTTCTCCTTCAGGCCGATGAGCCCGTCATGGCGAGACTCGATGGCCGCTTCGGTGAGCACCCGGGTGGTCTCCTGGAACGACGCGGCCGACAACCAGGAGTCGGTGGCCAACGAGGCCTTGGTAATGCCCATGAGCTCGGGCCGGCCCTCGGCCGGGCGCTTGCCCTCTTGGGCCAGCGAGCGGTTCACGTTAGTGAACACCTGGGAATCCACCCGCTCGCCGGGTAGGAAGTCGGAGTCTCCCGGCTCCTGGATGGCCACCCGGCGGGTCATCTGACGCACGATCAGCTCGATGTGCTTGTCATGAATGGACACGCCCTGGTCTCGGTACACCCGCTGGACCTCGTCCACCAGGTATTGCTGGGTCTCCCGCACGCCGCGGATCTCGAGGAGCTCCTTGGGGTCGCGAGGCCCGTCGGCTTGGGCCACTGGATCGCCGGCGGCCACCTCTTGGCCTTCGACTACAGCCAGCTTCCACGCCGGGTCGATGACAGTGGACCACTCAGACCCGTCGTCGCCTACCACCGACAGCCGGCTGACCTTGCCGTCTTCTTCGTTGATGCGGACCACGCCGGAGATCCGCGTCAATTCAGCCTTGCCCTTGGGGGTGCGGGCTTCGAACAGCTCGACAACCCGGGGCAGACCGCCAGCGATGTCCTTGCCGGCCACACCGCCGGTGTGGAAGGTGCGCATGGTGAGCTGCGTGCCCGGCTCGCCGATGGACTGGGCGGCGATAACGCCGACCGCCTCGCCCACCTCGATGGACTGCCCGGTAGCCAGGGAGAGCCCGTATGAAGCCCGGCTGATGCCCACCTCGGAGTCGTCGGTGAGGGGGGACAGCACCCGTACCCGGGTCACCGTTGGGTCGTCGCGCAGCAGGGCCAACTCCTGGTCGCCGACGATGGTGCCCCGCTCCAGCACAGTGCCGTCGCCCAGGGTCACATCGTCTCCCAGGGTGCGGCTGAAGAGACGGGTTTCCAGATACGTGCGCTTGCCCGGCTCATCGGACACGATGTCTTCGATCCAGATACCCCGGACCGGCCCTCCGGACTCGAACGGATCCCGATCGTTGATGATGACCTCTTGGGCCACGTCCACCAAGCGGCGCGTGAGATAACCAGAGTCCGCGGTGCGAAGGGCGGTGTCCACCAGACCCTTGCGGGCGCCGGGGGTGGCGATGAAGTACTCCAACATCGCCAGGCCCTCGCGGAAGTTGCTCTTGATGGGACGGGGAATCATGTCGCCACGGGGGTTGGCCACCAGGCCCCGCATGCCCGCGATCTGGCGGACCTGCATCATGTTCCCCCGGGCACCGGAGCCCACCATCATGTCGATGGGGTTGAACTTCTCGGACTGGAGCACTGCCTCCATGCGCTGGCGCACCATCTCGGTGGCCTCCGTCCAGATCTCAACCTCTTTCTGGCGACGCTCACCGTCGGTGATGATCCCCCGCCGGAACTGGTTCTCGACCTTGTCGGCTTCCTTCTCGTACCGGTCCAGGATGCTCTGTTTGTCATGGGGGACTTTGATGTCGTCCACCGACACGGTGAGCCCGGATTGACTGGCGAACTCGAAGCTCAGGTTCTTCAGGGCGTCGAGGCTGCGGGCCACCACCTCTTTGGTGTACTGCTGGGCCAGCCGGTCGACGATTGCGGTGATGTCCCGCTTGGTGGCCACATGGTTCACATACGGGAAGTCGTCGGGCAGGGTGCTGTTGAAGAACACTCTGCCCACCGTGGTGGGGGTATAGGTGGCCGCGTCGCCGTTGGCCGGGGTGTCCACCAACTGCGGGATGCGATATTCGATGCGGGCGTGCAGTTCGACCTCGCCGGATTCGAAGGCCCGCTCGATCTGGTGCTGATGGCGGAAAATCCGCCCCTCGCCCCGAGCGCCCTCCACTTCCTCGGTGAGGTAGTAGGCCCCGATGATCATGTCCTGGCCGGGAGTGACCAAAGGCCGCCCGTGAGCGGGGCTCAGCACATTGTTGGCCGACAGCATCAGCACCCGGGCCTCGGCTTGGGCCTGGGCCGACAGCGGCAAGTGGACCGCCATCTGGTCGCCGTCGAAGTCGGCGTTGAATGCGGTGCACACCAGCGGGTGGATCTGGATGGCTTTGCCCTCCACCAGCACCGGCTCAAAGGCCTGGATGCCCAGACGGTGCAGGGTGGGGGCCCGGTTCAACAGCACAGGGTGCTCTTGGATGACCTCGTCGAGCACGTCCCACACTTGGGGGCGACGGCGCTCGACCATCCGCTTGGCCGACTTGATGTTCTGAGCCAAGTCCTCTTCCACCAGCTTCTTCATGACGAAGGGCTTGAACAGCTCCAGGGCCATGAGCTTGGGCAGGCCGCATTGGTGCAGCTTGAGAGTGGGGCCGACCACGATGACCGAGCGGCCGGAGTAGTCGACCCGCTTGCCCAACAGGTTCTGGCGGAAGCGGCCCTGCTTGCCCTTGAGCATGTCGGACAGCGACTTGAGCGGCCGGTTGCCCGGACCGGTCACCGGGCGTCCCCGGCGACCGTTGTCGAACAGGGCGTCCACCGCTTCTTGGAGCATGCGCTTCTCGTTGTTGACGATGATCTCGGGCGCGCCCAAGTCGAGCAGCCGCTTGAGGCGGTTGTTGCGGTTGATGACCCGGCGATAGAGGTCGTTCAGGTCAGAGGTGGCGAACCGGCCGCCGTCCAGCTGCACCATGGGGCGCAACTCCGGAGGGATGACCGGAACGGCGTCCAGGATCATGGCCCGGGGGTCGTTGACCCGCCGGCCGTGCTGGTCGCGGCGATTGAAGGCCGACACGATCTTCAACCGCTTGATGGCCTTCTGCTCGCGCTGTTGGGACAGCTTCTTTTGGCCTTCGGGAGGATCGAGTTGCTCTCGGAGCTTGCGCTCCTCTTCGTCGAGGTCAACGCTGTCGATGAGCGTGGCGATGACCGCCGCGCCCATGCCCCCGGAGAACAGATCGCCGTAGCGGTCTTCCATCTCCCGCCACAGTTCCTCGTCTTCGATGATCTTGCGGGGGAACAGGCTGGAGAACTCTTCGAAAGCCCGTTCGACCAGGTCGATCTCGTCTTCGTATTCCTCGTCGAGGGCCAGCAGGTCCTTCTCGGCCGCCTTCTGCCGGGAGTTCTTCTCCGAGTCCTTGGCCTCGGCGGCCTCCAGCTCGGCCAATTCAGACTCCAGCTCGGCCAGACGCTCGTTTCGGCGCTCTTGGTGCTCTTCGCGGATGGCTTGGATTTCCTCGTGCATCTCCCGTTCGAGCTCGGGAAGCCGCTGGTGGCGCTCATCCTCGTCCACCTCGGTGACCAGGTTGGCCGCGAAGTAGATGACCTTCTCAAGTTGCTTGGCCTTGAGCTCCTCCTTGGGCTCGGTGCCCATCAGCAGGTAGGCCAGCCACGACCGGGTACCCCGCAGATACCAGATGTGCACGGCCGGGGCGGCAAGCTCGATGTGCCCCATCCGATCACGGCGCACCTTGGAGCGGGTCACCTCCACGCCGCAGCGCTCGCAGATGATGCCCTTGAAGCGGATGCGCTTGTACTTGCCGCAGTAGCACTCCCAGTCTTTGGTGGGCCCGAAGATCTTCTCGCAGAACAGCCCGTCCTTTTCCGGACGGAGCGTGCGGTAGTTGATGGTCTCGGGCTTCTTTACCTCGCCATTGGACCAAGTCCGAATGGCATCGGCGGTGGCCAGCCCAATGGAAAGCTGATCGAAAGCGTTGACGTCCAACATTTAGAACGGCCTCCCTGCGACACGGCGCTCGTCTTCATCATCTGATCCCCGTTCGGGGCGCGAAATGTCGATGCCCAGCTCTTCAGAAGTGCGGAAGGCATCGTCGTCTAGTTCCGTGATCTCCACTTGCTGTCCCGCGGTGTCCCTGACTTCTACGTTCAAGCACAGGGCCTGCATTTCCTTGATGAGCACTTTGAAGCTCTCCGGAATGCCCGGCTCGGGGATGTTGTCGCCTTTGACAATGGCCTCGTAGACCCGTACCCGGCCGAGCACGTCATCGGACTTGATGGTGAGCAGTTCTTGGAGGCAGTAGGCCGCCCCATAGGCCTCTAGGGCCCACACTTCCATCTCGCCGAAGCGCTGGCCGCCGAACTGGGCCTTGCCGCCGAGGGGTTGCTGGGTGATCATCGAGTACGGACCGGTGGACCGGGCGTGGATCTTGTCGTCCACCAAATGGGCCAGCTTCAGCATGTACATGTAGCCGACCATGATCCGGTTGTCGTAAGGCTCGCCGGTGCGGCCGTTGTAGAGCACGGCCTTGCCGTCGGACCCGACGAGGCGCTCCCCGTCGGAGGTTTCGGGCTTGATGTTCTCCAGGAGCTGCTGGATGGTGGGATGCTGCCCGGAGTGGCCGGCCTCGTCCCAATGGGCCCCGTCGAAGACCGGAGTCGCCACCAGGGTGGCAGCTCGGGTGGCGGGGCGGGTCTTGCGGCCGTCTCCCCGTTCGGGCTCCTCACCCACTTGGCCGTTTACATCCCAACCCCAGCGGGCCGCATAGCCCAAGTGGGCTTCCAGCACCTGGCCCACGTTCATGCGGGAGGGGACCCCGAGCGGGTTCAAGATGATGTCCACAGGGGTGCCGTCGGCCAGGTAGGGCATGTCCTCCATCGGGAGGATCTTGGAGATGACCCCCTTGTTGCCGTGGCGGCCGGCCAGCTTGTCGCCGACGGAGATCTTCCGCTTTTGGGCCACGTACACCCGGACCAGCTGGTTGACTCCCGGAGGGAGCTCATCGCCGGCATAGCGGTTGAACTTCTTGACGTCGATGACCTTGCCGTTCTCGCCGTGGGGGACTTTGAGGCTGGTGTCGCGCACCTCCCGGGCCTTCTCCCCGAAGATGGCCCGCAGCAGGCGCTCCTCGGGGGTCAGCTCCGTCTCTCCCTTGGGAGTGACCTTGCCCACCAGCACATCGCCGGGACCGACCTCGGCGCCGGGGAGGATGATGCCCTCCTCGTCGAGGTTGGCCAGGATCTCCTCCGACAAGTTCGGGATGTCCCGGGTGATCTCCTCGGGACCGAGCTTGGTGTCCCGGGCATCGATCTCATGCTCGTGGATGTGGATGGAGGTGAGCACGTCGTCGCGCACCAGCCGATCGCTCAAGATGATGGCGTCTTCGAAGTTGTAGCCCTCCCAGGCCATGAACGCCACCAGCAGGTTCTTGCCTAGGGCAATCTCGCCGTTATCGGTGGACGGTCCGTCGGCCAGGATGTCGCCCTTGCGGAAGCGGTCGCCCGTGTGCACCAACGGCTTTTGGTTGATGCAGGTGTCCTGGTTGGACCGCTCGAATTTCATGAGCTTGAACTTGGACGGGCCGGAGTTCTTGTAGTCGACCGTGATGCTCTCACCGGCGACATCGGTGATCGTGCCGTCCTCTTCGGCGATGATCATGTCGGCTGCGTCCCGAGCGGCCTTGCCTTCGATGCCGGTTCCCACAAACGGCGCTTCTGTC
Organism: Candidatus Poriferisocius sp.; assembly: GCF_965204015.1. Classification (GTDB taxonomy): domain Bacteria; phylum Actinomycetota; class Acidimicrobiia; order Acidimicrobiales; family Bin134; genus Poriferisocius. The sequence goes on from NZ_OZ241965.1 coordinate 2,450,894, forward strand.
CGAATCAAGGGCACGGCCTGGCGCTGCATGTTGGCCCCCATGAGAGCCCGGTTGGCGTCGTCATGCTCGAGGAACGGGATGAGCGCGGTGGCCACTGAGACGATCTGCTTGGGGGAGACGTCCATGAGCTGGACCTCGTCGGGCGGCACCGATGAGATCTCGGTGGTGGCCCCGAAGAACACCTCTTGCTCGAGCTGAGCCTGCAACCCCTTCATGGTGGCTGCCTGGGGAGAACGCCGAACCAGAACCCGGTTGTTGACGAACCGGTTCTGCTCGTCGAGGGGCGCGTTGGCCTGGGCCACCACGTACTCCTCCTCGTCGTCGGCGGCCAGCCAGACGATCTCATCGGTTACCTGGCCGTCGATCACCTTCCGGTAGGGGGATTCGATGAAACCGAATTCGTTGACCCTTCCGTAGGAGGCCAGCGCGCCGATAAGGCCGATGTTGGGACCCTCGGGTGTCTCAATGGGGCACATCCGGCCGTAATGGGAGAAGTGGACGTCGCGCACCTCGAAGCCGGCCCGCTCCCGGGACAACCCGCCCGGACCGAGAGCCGACAGACGGCGGCGGTGGGTCAGCCCCGAAAGGGGGTTTACCTGATCCATGAACTGGGAGAGCTGGCTGGTGCCGAAGAACTCCTTGATGGCGGCGGCCACCGGCCGGTTGTTGATGAGGGACGTGGGGGTGATGGCCTCCACGTCTTGGGTGGTCATGCGCTCTCGCACCACCCGCTCCATGCGGGAGAGGCCGATGCGGACCTGGTTCTGGATCAGTTCGCCCACCGAGCGGATGCGGCGGTTGGCAAAGTGGTCTTGATCGTCGAGGCGGTAGCCGGCCTCGAACTTGACCAAATGCAGAAGATACGTGCAGGTAGCCAGTACCTCCGCGGGGGAGAGCACCGGCTGGTCGGCCTCCGGGCGCTCCAGCGTCAGGCCGAAGAGCTCTTCGATGCGGTCGAGCTCGGGCCCCAGCTTGCGGTCGAGCTTGTAGCGGCCCACTCGGGACAGGTCATAGCGGCGGCTCTCGAAGAAGGCGTTGCGGAAATAGTTCCGGGCCGCTTCCACCGATTGGGGCTCGCCGGGACGGGCCCGCTTGTAGATCTCCAGCAAGGCCTCGTCTTGGGTGGTGTGCTGGTGCTTGTCGCTCTCCCACTGGTCGGCCAAGAAGTCGAAGTGGCCCACGAACCGGTCGAGAAAACCGGGTTCGGTCTCCTCGTCGTACCCCAGGGCCCGCAACAGCGTGAACAGGCTCATGCGGCGCTTGCGGGCCACTCGGGCGCCCGCGGTGGGGTTGCGGCCCGGCTTGTGCTCGACGTCGAACTCGATCCACTCTCCCCGGTAGGGGTGGATGGTGCCGGTGACCAGCTGGTGCTTGCTCAGATTGCGGAGCCGGAATCGCTCACCCGGCTGGAAGATCACTCCTGGGGAGCGCACGAGCTGAGAGACCACGACCCGCTCGGTTCCGTTCACGATGAACGTTCCCTTGTCGGTCATGACGGGGAAGTCGCCCAAGAAAACGACCTGCTCGATGATCTCCCCAGTGAGGCGGTTTGAGAACCGGGCCTGCACCAGGATGGGCGCCGAGTAGGTCATGTCCTTCTCTTTGCATTCCTCCACCGAGGTGCCCCAGCGGGGGCCGGGGTTCAGGTCTTCATCGTCGGGGTCGAACTCCAGTTCGAGTTGGAGGTTTTCCGAGAAGTCTTTGATGGGGCTGATGTCGCGGAAGGCATCGGCCAAGCCTTGGCGGATGAACCACTGGAAGGAGTCCTTCTGCACTGCGATGAGGTCGGGTAGAGCAAGCACCTCCTCCAGATTTCCGAAGGAGTAGCGGTCGCGGGTCGCCAAACGGGGGGCCAAGGTGAGCTCCTGAGGTGGTGTGGTGGACGGGCAACGCCGGTAGGCTGCACGGACCCCTAAACGTCAACGGGAGGGCGGAATCCCGAATACGCGGCCGCGACAAAAGAGAATGCGTGGCCAGGGGGACGAGCGAGCACGTATCTAGGAATGATACGCGGCGCGGGCATGGTTTACAAACCATGCCCGGTTGGATTGTGCCAGCAGAGCGCTACTTGAGCTCGACAGCCCCGCCAGCCGCCTCGATGAGCTCCTTGGCCTTGTCGGCGTCTTCTTTCGAGACCTTCTCCAAGACCGGATTGGGAGCGTTGTCCACCAACTCTTTGGCGTCTTTGAGGCCCAGGTTGGTGAGGGTGCGCACCTCTTTGATCACCTGGATCTTCTTCTCGCCCGCGCTGGTCAAGACCACGTCGAACTCGCTCTGCTCCTCAGCGGCGGCCTCTCCGCCACCGTCGGCGCCGGGGGCAGCCATCATCATGGGCATGGCCGCGGCAGGGGCCGCTGCCTCCACGTTGAAGCGCTCTTTGAACGCCTCTTTGAGCTCGGACAATTCGAGCACGGTCATGGACCCGATGGAGTCCAGAATCTCGTCAACCTTGGACATGGCAGTACCTCATTCCTTTGTCTGTGGTTCGTGGTTATCGATCGTTTGCGCTGATGCCGATGAGCGGGTCATGCGGCAGCGCCGCCCTTTTCGCTCAGCGACTCCAACAGCCCGGCGGTCTCGACCAGCGGGGCATCAAGCAGGCCGGCCATCTCGACGAGAGGAGCCTCCAGCAACCCGGCCATCTCGGCCAAGGGGGCTTCTAGCAGTCCGAGGATCTCGGCCAGGATCTCGGTTCGGGTCCCGAGCTTGGACAAGGCGCTCACATCGTCGGCCGAGAGCACCTGTCCGTCGAGCACAGCCCCCTTGATGGACAGGAATTGGGAATCCTCGGTGTACCGGCACAGGGCCTTCGCCAACGACACGGCGTCGCCGGGGGAGCCATCCTCACGGGTGCCCGTGAACGCCAAGGCGGTTGGGCCCAACAAGAACTCATCGAGATCCAGTCCCAGCTCTCGGGCGGCGAAGCGGGTCAGGGTGTTCTTGTACACCTTGTACTCGCCGCCGACCTCGCGCAACTGGTGACGGAGGTCGGCCAGGGCCGGCACGTCCAAGCCGCGGTAGTCGGTGATGACCACCGCTTCGGCCGCGGAGATGCGCTCGCGCACCTCGTTGACGACGGCCACTTTTTCGGGGCGGGGATTTTCCATCAGGTTGCCGAACCCTCCGTGAGAACCAGCAATGGGGCGCCGCCGACATGCGAACGCCCCAATTGTCTCGGGAGGGTTCACCTCGTCAGGCCAGCTTCAGCTGTTTTGCAACTTCAGCCAATTAAGCGGGCACTGCGCCTGATGTCTGCGGCAAATCGATTAGTTGTAAGCCGGAAAAAGCTACCAGATCAGGTGCTGGCGCCCAAGTCGGCGGGATCCAGCCGCACGCCGGGTCCCATGGTGGAGGAGATGGTGACCTTGCGGATGTACCGGCCCTTGAGGGCCGCGGGCTTGGCCCGGTTCAGCTCCTCCATGACCGCCCGGATGTTGGCCACCAGGGCATCGGCCTCAAAGCTGATCTTGCCCACCGGCACATGGACATTCCCCTGGCGGTCGGTGCGGTACTCCACCTTTCCGCCCTTGAACTCGCCCACTGCCTTGGCCACGTCATCGGTGACGGTGCCCGTCTTGGGGTTAGGCATGAGTCCTCGGGGACCCAGGACCTTTCCGAGCTTGCCAACCACCGGCATCATGTCAGGGGTGGCGATGGCCACGTCGAAGTCCATCTTGCCGGCCTGCACCTGCTCGGCGAGGTCGTCGGCACCCACCACGTCGGCACCGGCTTCGCTGGCTTGCGCGGCCGCCTCGCCCTGGGCAAACACCGCCACCCGAACGTCGGTGCCGGTGCCCGAGGGCAGGCTGACCGTTCCCCGGATCATTTGCTCGGACTTGCGGGGGTCGACCCCCAGCCGGGCCGCCAGCTCCAAGGTCTCGTCGAATTTCGCCGCGGTCAAGCTCTTCACCAGCTCAACACCCTCATTTGCGGTGTGCGGGTGCTGCTTGTCGTAACGCTGGGCGGCATCGTTGTACCGCTTGCCATTTTTCGCCATGTCGGCTCCCTCAGTGTTGTAGGCCCGCCGGGCGAGGTCGTCCCGTCGGGCGGTTGGATATGACTGCTGTGTTTATGTTGATCGTGAATTGTTGTTCGGTTATTCCACTCGTATGCCCATGCTGCGGGCGGTTCCGGCCACTTGCAGCTTGGCCTGCTCGAGGTCGTCGGTGTTGAGATCGGGCATCTTGATCTTTGCGATGTCGGCGCACTGGTCGTCGGTGATGGCACCGACAACCTCGCGGCCCGGTTCCATGGAGCCCTTCTCCAAGCCGGCTGCTTCCCGAATGAGGAAGGAGGTGGGCGGAGTCTTGGTGATGAATGTGAACGTGCGGTCTTCGTAGATGGTGATCTCAACCGGGATGATCTGGCCCCGCTTGTCCTCGGTTTTGGCGTTGTAGTCCCGGCAGAAGTCCATGATGGCCACGCCGTGGGGGCCGAGGGCAGTGCCCACGGGGGGTGCCGGCGTGGCTTGCCCCGCAGGAATCTGGATTTTGATTGTGGTGGCTACCTTCTTTTGAGCCATGGCAGTGCCCCTTTTTGGCTAGGTCCTCTTTAGAGCTTGTTCAGAGCTTGGCGACTTGGGAGAATTCGAGTTCGACCGGCGTTTCTCGGCCGAAGATGTTGACCAAGACCTTTACTTTGAGCTGGTCTTCGTTGATCTCGGCCACTTCGCCGGAGAAGTCGGCAAACGGACCCTCTTTGACCCGGATGGTCTCGCCCACCTCGTACAGCAGGCGGGGCTTGGTGCGGCGAACGGTCTGCTCGCCATCCGTTTTGACCTGGAGGAAGTTCTCGACGTCCTTACGCTTGAGGGCCGACGGCTTGCTGCCCCGCTGGCCGTGGCCGACGAATCCGGTCACGCCCGGGGTATTGCGAATCACGTCCCAGGAGATGTCGTTCATATCGGCTCGAACCAGCAGATAGCCGGGGAACATCTTCTTCTTGGTGGTGACCTTTTTGCCGCCCTTGAACTCCACCACATCTTCCATGGGTATGACCGTCTCATGGATGTGGCCCTCGGTGTCCATGGTCTTGCGACGAGCCTCAATGTTCTGCTGGACCTTGTTCTCGTAGCCCGACTGGGTGTGGACCACGTACCACTTCCCCGGCATGTCGTAGGGGCTGATGGTCTCGGCTTCTTCCTCGGCCTTCTCATAGACCAATTCGTCGGCGTCGATGAGGTGGTCGGCTTCGCCCTCCGTAGCGATGTCCTCCGCGGCGATGTCCTCCGCAGCGATATCGCCGATCAGTGCGAGATCTTCGGCCTGGTCGCTGGCGAGGGGGTCGGGCAGTGCGAGTTCTTCGGCCTGGTCGCTACCGACGGGTTCGGGTTGGGCAACTGGTCCGGTGGGCAGCAGGGCCGCGGCTGCTTCTGCCGCGTCGACGGCCTCGACAGCATTGTCGGCACCGTCAGCATCGGCCTCGGGCGCGACGGGGTCGGCGCTTGCGGGGAAGAGGTCTGTCATCTCGCTCTCGTCTACTTCAGGGCTCATCGGTCGAACAACTTCAAGATTGCCTCGCTGAAGCCCCAGTCGAGCAGGCCGATGGCGGTGGTGAGCAGCACCAAGACCACCAGCACCACGATGGAGTAGTTGACTACTTCCTCTCGTCGGGGCCAAGACACCTTGCGGAGCTCACCGCGGACCTCGCGCAGGAACTGGGTGGGCCCGACCCGCTCCTCACCGGGGCGGGGCTGGTTCCGCTGCTGGCGGCGCTCGCGGACTGGGTCGCCTTGCTCATCGACGAAGCCCTGCTTCTTGGCCATCCTCTTCTGTTGTCTATTCAGGTCGCTCATGAGGACTCCAGTGCACCTGGCACTGCGGAGACGGAATTGCTTGCGCAGGGCAGGAGGGACTCGAACCCCCAACCGCCGGTTTTGGAGACCGGTGCTCTACCAATTGAGCCACTGCCCTTTGTCAGGGGTTGTCCAAGGCTACCGTGCCGAGGGTTGCAACCCGCAATGCAAAACTGTGGTCTGGGTTCCGCTATCGCCGGGTGCGGCGGCGGAAAGCGACGGTAAGCACAGCCAGGGTGGTCGCGGCCAGGAAGCGCCTGATGAGCTGGCGGCGGCGGTCGTACTGGTCGAGGCGGGCCATAACTTTCCACACGAGGGTGGGAGGCGCCTCGGCCGGGGCCTGGTGATCGAAAGACCGAGAGGCGTCTTTGATCATGAGGCCTCCTCGTCTTTCGTCGGCTTGTCTTTGATCGGCTCGTCTTTCATCGGGGGTGCCGCGAGACCGGCACCCAACTCGGTGGTGCGCTGCAACACGGAGCGAAGCCGTTGTCGGGCCCGATGGAGTCGGACCTTGGCCGCGGAGGTGGTGATCCCCAATTCGGCGGCTATCTCGCTGTGGGACAGATCGTGGAGATCGCGCAGCACCACCACTTGGCGCAGACGCTCGGGCAGCGATCGGACTGCCCGGTCGATGTGGTGGCGCAAAATCGCTGCCTCGGCCCGCAGGCTCGGGTCCTGCTCGGGACGGAGGTCGACGATGGGGGCGTCGTGGCTCAGCTCCTCGGTGCGCTGTCGGGTTCGGCGGCTCAAATGGGTCGACGCACAGTTGCTGGTGATGCGGTACATCCAGGTGGAGAAGCTGGAGTCACCCCGGAATCGGCGGATCGCCCGGTAGGCTCGAACGTAGGCGTCTTGCACCACGTCTCCCGCGTCGTCCCGGTTGCCGGTGAGTCGATAGGCCAGGGCGAAGGTGTCGCGGTAGGTGGACCGAACCAGCTCGTTGAACGCATCCCGGTCGCCCCGACGGGCGGCTTCCACCAATTCGGTGTCTTCGTAAATCGGCTCGCGAGATGCTGCGGGTTCGATGGGGCCAGCCTATAGCCGCCCCGCCGGGAGGCGAAAGAGTGGGTGGTAGCGGCGGCCAGACTCGAACTGGCGACCTCTCGATTATGAGTCGAGCGCTCTTACCAACTGAGCTACGCCGCCTCGGAGCCTCCTGAGCGGTGGAAAGCCGCCTGAGAGACCCTGAGCCTCCTGAGAGAATCGAACTCTCGACCTTTTCCTTACCATGGAAACGCTCTGCCGACTGAGCTAAGGAGGCGGGCTGGGAACTCTATCCCTCTAAGAGGAAAATACTGCCACTTCGTGCCTCCGACGGGAAAACCGGTTTGGGGCGATTTCGGGCGGTACGGTGCAGCCGGTGACGATTCGAGCGGCGAGGCTGGCTGATGCCGAGGGCATTCGGGAGATCGTCAACCACGAGATTCTGAACGGGGTCAGCATCTTCGAACTGGAGCCCCGCACCCTGGCCGCCCAGCGCAACTGGTTGCAGGATCGCAGCGGGGTTCACGCGGTGCTGGTGGCCACCCCCGATGACGACGATGACACCGTGCTGGGCTTCTCGTCGCTGTCGCCCTTCCATACCCGGCCCGCCTACAACACCACCGTGGAAAACTCGGTGTACGTCCACCAGGACCACCGGGGCAAAGGCATCGGCCGGGCTCTCCTGGTGGAGATCATCGGACTGGCCCAGAACCACGGCTTTCACACCATCATCGCCCGGATCTCCGGAGGTAACCAGGCCTCGATAGCAGTCCACCAATCCGTAGGATTCGAAATAGCCGGAACCGAACGCGAAGTAGGCCGCAAGTTCGGCCGCTGGATTGATGTAACCGTGATGCAGCTCATGCTGCAAGAGTGGAATATCTGACCTAGCCAGATTTCGTTGCGGGTCCCGGGTCCGCTCAGGCGGCGGTCAGCTGTTCAACGGGCGGCGGGTGGGTTGTGGGGCGGGGCAGGCTGGGGCGGGGCGGGGGTTGGAGGCGGTATCGGCTGGCTTCGGTGTCGTGTTCGATGGTGTGGCCGTGTTTGTGGACTTTCTTGTGGCAGCGGGGGCACAGAAGCACCAGGTTGGTGATGTCGGTGGGCCCGTTTTGGTCCCATGGGATTATGTGGTGGGCGTCGCACACCTGAGGTCTGAGGCCGCAGCCCACGCAGCGGCGGTCTCTTTTGTACAGGGCCAGCTTTTGGGCCTTGGTGACCGCCCTTTGGGCTCTGCCCACGTAGAGGGGCTGCCCTTCGGCGCCGAAGATCATCGGCACGATGTCGGCGTCGCAGGCTAGGCGGCGGAGCTCGTCTAGCTCGATAGGAGTGCCGTCGATGAGCCCAGCGTTCTTCAGCCGGCCCTCGATGGCGTCGTAGTCGGCGGAGATCACCAGCACAGTCTTCTGCGGGCGGGTCCCGCCGCCCGGCGCAACCACTGCGGGGTTGGCGTTGTCGGCGGGTTGTTGGGTGATGAGCGCTACCAGTGCGTCGGCGTTGCGCTGCTCGAAGGTGCGGATGGGGTCGTAGGCGATGTCGTCGACGAGCATTTTGTCGCTCATCGCGCCAAGAGCAATCTTGACCCGATCGCCGGATACTTGGTCGATCTCGGCGTGCAACACGACCATGCCGTCGGTGCCGTCGAATACCTTGAAGGATCGGCGGGCCCGCTGGCGTTCGATTCGACCCATGCCGTCGTCGGCGCGGCGCTGGTCCTCGCGGACGGCGACGGTCTTCTTGAACTCGTCGTGGTCCTGCAATCCGCCCAAGTCCAAGAGCTCTTGCTGGTCTTGTTCGCTCATCGGCGCCCGCTTGTGCGACTCGGCCACCATCCCACCCTGATCGGCGGAGATGCGCCCGTCGCGCACCGCGCCCAAAACCTCGGGCATGGCCGCGACGCCCTGGGCCGTCCTGGCCAACTGGCGGGCCCGATACGCGCTTATGCCGAACTGATGGCACACCGTCGCAGCCGCGCCCGGCCCCTCCAGCTCGCCATAGCGGGCGACCAGCCCGACCAGATAGCCCTCGGCCCGACGGCGCAACAGATCGGCCTGCCCCATCAAACCCAACAACTCCGAAGTGCCCGCCTCAGAGAAATCCGGGAACCCGAAGCCCGCACCGACACCAGCGCCAGAGCCGTTTGTGCTGGGTTTCAACGTAAATTCCATAAATGAGATTATACCAACCCCAGTGACACAATCCGCCTTGAAAATGATCAGAAAATCCGAAAAGTAGGCACGCGCAGCCAATGGGGGTTGGCGGTGTCTCGTTGATGTCCGGGCGTTCTCGCGCTACCCTTCAGCCATCATTCCCCGCCCGGTGGACGGATCGCTTCGATCCATCCCCGGGCGGGTGTTTTTTGTGCGCACCATTGTGCTGATCGACAGCCAGAACCTCTTTCACCTTGCCAAGCGAGCATGGGCACCCGCTGATGTGAGTCCTTCGCCTTGGTCGCGGTGACTCGCTAGGTCACCTGTTCTTACTGGGCAGTGACTGTTTCGTAGATGCCTCTGGCTAATCCGGCGAACACTATTTCTCGGAAGTCGGGGTCATTGAGGCAGCGTTTGACGATTTCGTCGTTGTCGGCCATGCGCTCGATCATCAGTTTCGGCAGTTCTTGGCGCATGGCGAGTTCGAACTTCTCGAAGGGGTTGGCTTCGGCAGTCTGGCTGATGTTCTCGTTGTTGACCCCGTCTTCTTGTATCTGCTCGAAGAACAGCCGGTCTGAATCGTCAAAAGCCGTGCCGAATCGGTCGTTGAGGTTGGCGATGATCTCTGAAAGCGGGGCCTCGTCTTCCTCGGTGCGGCCGGTGCCCACCTCGATAGGGCTCCTGACCGTTGTTCCCTCGTCGTCGAGGTCGATCGCCCCAGTGGAGACATGCTGTAGGCGGTAGTACTCCAACTCAACCTCGTCTTCAAGGCGCAGCTGCTCCATCATGTCGTCGCGGAGGCTGGGCAGCAGCCTTTTGGCGAATGCTGCGAGCTGTTCGAGGTCGCTGTCGGCATACGGGATGATCTGGCTGATGAAGGCGTAGAGCCGGACGAACGCTCCGAGCCGGTCGCGGAACCTAGCTTGCTCGTCCTCTTCGAGGTGCCTGAACCTGCCGACAGCGGGCTGAAGTTCCAATACCAACCGCGCGTGGTCGCCGTCTTGGCGTTTGTCGAAAGGCTGAAAGTACACCTGGGCGAACCGCTCCACTTCGTCGTGGTGGTACACCTGCATCTCATCGAGTTCGTACTTGAGGCCGTCGAGCAGAATCGGGTCTGATTGGGTTTCTAGCTGGGTCTGGTCGTAGTAGGGGGCGAAAGCCGCGCCAATGTCTTCGGGATCGTTGACAAAATCCAACACGAACGGGTCGCTCTTGCCGGGAGCGACCCGGTTGAGACGCGACAAGGTTTGCACGGCCTGAACTCCATCGAGGCGCTTGTCGACGTACATCGCCTGCAACAACGGCTGGTCGAAGCCTGTTTGGTACTTCTCGGCCACGAGGAGAATCTGGTAGTCGGGCGAGTCGAAGCGGGCCGGCAGCGCTGACTCGCTGATCGGCTTGCCGCTCACGACGTCGGTGTTCATGCCAGACTCGGTGAAGTCCTCACCGGTGTCGGGATCGGTGACGGTGCCGCTGAACGCGACCAGCGGGCGAATGTCGGTGTATCCCTTCTGACCGATGCACTCCTCGAAAGCCCGCATGTAGCGCACGGCGTGGAGCCGCGACGACGTAACCACCATCGCCTTGGCCTTGCCGTTCATGCGGTGCCTGACGTTGGCGCGGAAGTGCTCGATAATGACCTCGGTCTTCTGGGCAAGAGTTTCGGGGTGGGTTAGCGCATACCTATTGAGGATCCTGGCCGCGCGGCGCACCGGATATTCGGGATCATCGGGGGCACTACTAACGATCCTGTAGTAAGTGTCGTAGTCGGTGTAGTTCCGCAGCACGTCGAGGATGAAACCCTCCTCGATGGCCTGACGCATGCTGTAAACGTGGAACGCCTCGGGATTGCCGCTGGCTCCGTGCCGTCCAAAAAGCTCAATGGTCTTGCCCTTGGGGGTGGCGGTGAACGCGAAGAAGGACAAATTCGGCTGCGGGCCGCGGGACTCCACCACAGCATTTAGTCCATCCTCCCAGTCCTCAACGCTTTCCAAAGCTGCTCGTGAGCGCTTGCCCAGGACCGCCTTCATGTTGCGGGCACTCTCCCCGGTCTGACTGGAATGCGCCTCATCGACGATCACCGCATAACGCCGCCCTGCGATGTTTTGTCTCCACTCTTCTGCTTGGAACTGCTCATCTCGATTGAGTTCTTCGGGAGACCCAGCGCCGGCGATGGACAGCAGGCCCTGCATGACGAACGGGAACTTCTGCAAGGTTGTAATCACGATCTTCGTCCCGTCCACAAGAGCCTGGGCCAGTTGCTTTGAGTCCTCGTCGATGGCCTGTACGACACCCTGGGCGTGCTCGATCTGGTAGATGGCGTCTTGAAGCTGCCGGTCGAGGATCCGCCGATCCGTGATGACCAAGACGCAGTCGAACACCTTGTCGTCGGTGTCGGTGTGCAGGCTCGCTAGCCGGTGCGACAGCCACGAGATGCTGTTTGTCTTTCCGCTACCCGCCGAATGTTGGATCAGGTAGTTGTTCCCAGCCCCTTCTAATCGAGCCGTCTCCACCAGACTGTCTACTGAGTCGAGTTGGTGGTAGCGGGGGAACACCAACGTCTCCCGCCTCATGGTGCGTGCACCGCTCTCGCCGTAGATTTTCTCGTCGCGGTGCTCGATGAACACGTAGTGGCCCAAGATGTCTAGGAAACGGTTGCGTTCAAGAACCTCCTGCCAGAAGTAGCTACTGCGGTAGCCCGACGGATGCTCTGGGTTGCCTGCCCCGCACCTGATATCGCCGGGGGCGCTGCCCCGGTTGAATGGCAAGAACCGAGTCTTGTTCTTTGCCAGCCGCGTGGCCATGTGAACTTCGTCGGTGTCGGCCGCGAAATGCACCAGGGCGCGCTTGGAGAACTTGAACACAGGAGCGTTGGGGTCGCGATCTTCCTTGTACTGACGAATGGCATTGCGCCACGTCTGACCCGTCATCGGGTTCTTCAGCTCGCAGGTCGCTACCGGCACGCCGTTGAGAGCGAACAACAAATCAATGGTGTCGCCCTTGCCGGGATGGCACCGAACCTGGCGCGTCACCGTGAGCTCGTTTAGGTCGAACTGTGCCATGGCATCAGGGTTGAGCTTGTTGGCCGGCTTGAAGAACGCCATCCGCAACGTCTTGCCCTGGAACTTGAAGCCCTGGCGCAACACCCCAAGAGTCCCCTTGATGTCAAGCTGCTTCGCCAACTGGTCCACAACCATCTCAGCCAGACTCTCACCGTGCTGCGCCGCCAACTGGCCCCACAACTCAGGCTGAGCGGCCCGCAGGAATCCGACCACGCCGACAGGGAACACAGCCCGCTCCTCATCCCACTCGCCAACATCGCCCTTGTGCCAGCCACCCTTGACCAGCATCGACTCAATCGTCGATTCAAAGTCCCTCTCGTCCGTCTGGCTAGTCACGCTGCGCTGCCTTCTGTCTCGACTGCGGCGAAGTCTCTCACGTCGATCTTCCCAGTCACTGCAGCTGTGACGAGTGCGCTCCGATACTCCTGCAACCGCTCAATTGCTGTACAAACCATCTCGCTGAGTCGTTCAAGCCGCGCCTCAACAGCATCAACATGCGCGATGATCGCCTCCTGCTCCCGCAAGGGCGGCACCGCGGTGACGAGCGATAGAAAGTGCTGGGGATACAACCTTAGCCTCGAACTCCATATACCCCTCGATTCCGAAGTCATCCCAAGCACATACCTAGATGATCGGTAGGCCAGGTCGACAAACCTCGGCAGCAGCCTCCGGTGGTCCGGTACGTACACATTGTATGAGGGGCTCACGAGGCCCGGTTCCTTCGCCGTGCCAGCAGCGCCCATCCACGCCCACATGGTGTTGATGACCAAGTCTCCGGCGTAGCAGCGCTTATAGTCCTCCAGGCTCTCAGCCATGAACATGCCAACATCCGGCTTCTCCGACCGTCTCGTGACACCCGTGATGTGAGAGACAGTCAAGAGTTCACCTTCTCCGTCGTCTGATCGCTCATCGCGCTCACGGAATAAGCGGCGATTCTCGACGACATCCCAGTGCTGAGGCACGTCTCCCAACCATTCCACTCCTGAAGGTATGAGTGGCGGCGGCAGGTCGAACCCTTCCGCCTCGGCCACATCAGGCGGCAACCCCCTGGTCACCGTCCGGGTGATGAGCGCTGTCCGATACTCGGCGAGCCGCTCGATCAACTGCTGCTTCTTCGCTGCTAGAGCATCCACCTTCGCAGTCTCTTGGTCAAGATAGGCAGTTATCGCGACCTGGACATCGTTCTCAGGTATGCGGAGCGACATCTTCAATAAATGTTCAGGTCGTATGCGCTGGTGGCTTCTCGTAGCCGATTGCACACAAGAATGGAGATGTTGTCGGACTTCCTCTGACAACAGCAAGTACACCAAGTAGTCAGCATCTACGGCGGTTGCATTCATTATGACGAACTCGCCACTCGCTATTGCAGGATAAGTCAAATGATGAGGAACTCGTAGAACACGAGCCTTACGGGGGTTGAGCCTTGACACCATGACCTCGCCGCCTACAAGAAGTTGCTTGTTGCTCAGAATCTCATCTGGAGGAATCAGGTCTGGTCGGCCGGTTTCTTCCAGGGAGGGGATGCTGTAATGCTCGATAATGGGATGATCTAGTTCGCGTGGGTCGATAGCTTGCCGTACTGGTTGTACGACGTGCTCAACTCGGACTTCGCGCCAAGTCATGCGGTGACCTCTGCGAGCATTCCGACGATTTCGTGTTCGAGTGCTTGCAGGTCGGCTTCGATATCGTCGAGCGGGCGGGGTGGTTCGTAGACGTAGAAGTGCCTGTTGAGGGGGATTTCGTACCCGAACTTGGTTTTGGAGTGGTCCACCCATGCATCGGGAACGTGGGGCATCACTTCTCGGGCCATGTAGTCGTCTACTTCCACTCCTAGCGGCACGGTCTCCGTGTCTCGCAGCTCGGTGTCCGGTTCGGGATTGCCCTTGCTGTCATTGCAGATCGCTGCGCCAGGGTCTCGTCTTCCGAGTGCTGATATGACGGCCTTGCGCTCCGGCGCTGACAGTCGGATACCGGCAGCGCTCGCTTCGTTTTGGAGGACTTCGAGGAACTCGTCTCGGTCGTCGATGACCTCGCCGTCCGTCTCCTCTGCGATTGCATCCAGCAACGCTCGGATCGACTCTTGGCGGCGTTTGCCTGCCTCTACTTCGTCGTCATGCTGCTGGCCTGGACGCTTCTTGCTAGTGGCCAGATTGGCGAACGCTTTTTCGTCTTCTAGTTGGGCAATGCGCTCCGGGGTGGCGGCGAAGTTCAGTCGCAGTGGCCGCTCTACAGTGATTTTCTGATAGCCGAAGTCGCTGTTGTCGAAAACCTTGCTCACGGCGAGAGAGCGGGTGCGCGGTTGATGCGTAACGGGGTCTTCGTCGGTGAATTCGCGGGTCTCGCCATGGGTGAAGTTGCCGTGGATTCGGGTCAGGTCGTCAACCTGATATGGGGAGAGCTCTTTGCGCTTTTCGCCAAGGTTTCTACGCATCTTCACGAAGAACTGGCGACCGTCGATGAGTTGCACCCTGCCCTTGCGGTGCTGTTCCTTGCGGTTAGTCAGAATCCAGATGTAGGTGGAGATGCCGGTGTTGTAGAACATCTGGTCGGGCAGGGCCAGGATCGCTTCCAGCCAGTCGTTCTCGATGATCCAGCGTCGGATATCGCTCTCTCCGCTTCCAGCGTCTCCAGTGAACAGCGGCGACCCGTTGAACACGATGGCGATGCGGCTGCCGCCCGCACCGTCCTCGTCGACAGGCTGCATCTTGGACAACATGTGCTGAAGGAACAGCAGCGACCCGTCGTTGATCCTCGGCGTGCCAGCGCCGAAGCGCCCGTCGTATCCGAGTGTGTCGTGCTCACGTTCGATGACTTGGCGCTGCGGTTTCCACTCCACTCCAAAGGGCGGGTTGGCGAGCATGTAGTCGAATTTCCAGGGCTTCCCGTCGGGATGCCGCTGGAAACCGTCGCTGGTGAACGTGTTCCCACGAATGATGTTGTCCGCGTCCTGCCCTTTGAGCAGCATGTCGGACTTGCACACGGCCCAGGCTTCGTCGTTGTGGTCCTGTCCGTACAGGATCGGGCGCGACTCCCGGTTGTGCTCCAGCAGATACTCCTCGGCTACCGACAGCATCCCGCCGGTGCCGCAGGCGGGGTCGTAGATCGTCTTGACGACATGGCTCTTACCCAGGTCGCGCTCGGGCGACAGCAAAAGGCTGACCATCAGCCGGATGACCTCTCGTGGTGTGAAGTGCTCCCCGGCCTCCTCGTTGGACTGCTCAGCCCCGATCCGAATGAGTTCCTCGAACACGTAGCCCATCTGCATGTTGTCGACGCGCTCTACCGACAGGTCCACCCCGGCAAATGCCTTGACCACTTCGTACAGCAGGTTCTTCTCGTCCATGCGGGCGATGTGGTCGACGAACCCGAATCGTTCGATTACCTCCCGAACGTTCTCCGAGAAGCCGCCAATGTAGGCGTTGAGGTTCTGAGCCAGCAGATTCGGGTCGTCCAGCAGCCGGTCAAAATCGAGTTTGGACGTGTTATAGAACGGAAGCCCCGAGGCCGCCTCCAAGAGCTGCTCGCGGACAGTATCCGGCTGGCCGGCGTGCTGCTGGTGGGCGGCGAGCACAGCCTGCTTGGTGTCCGCGAGAACGCAGTCAAACCGCCGCAGCACTGTCAACGGCAAGATCACCTTCCGATACTCGTTGCGCTTGTAGGGCCCTCGTAGCAAGTTGCATATCTTCCAAATGAAGTTCGCTAGCTGCTGGTGCGTACTGGCATTCACAGGGTTCTACCTCCCAACCCAAGGGGGGATGCTATGGCCAAGGACAACGCTGCACACCTCGTCATTCAGTGCCACTTTCTTGAGGGATCAGAAGGTCGACCTCAAGTCTCCGAAGTGCCGTCAGGTCCGACTGCAACTCGCCAACCCATTTCAGAGCCTCGTCGAACCGGCCCAACAGCTGTTCAGCCTCGTCTAGCTGTTCAGCCGAGGGAATAGGAATTGCGAGGTCGGCCAACGCTCTAGAACTGAGAAATGGCGTAGTCGCGCCGGTTGAAGCTCGGGAAACTCGATCTCTGAACTGCTGGGACTGTGTCCAGAGATAGACCCACGGAGCAGTGACCTCCTCGTGATTCGGGCGTATCAGTGCACACCCTTGGTCGAGGACCGCTCCCTGGTGATGCCTAGTGGCCAGGATCGAACCTCCGACATCGCCCCTGAGGGCTACGACTACGTCACCCTCTCGAATTTCTACAGGCGGCCTAGTCGAGCTCTCCTTGTCGACATACCTGGCCGTGCCTGTGCCGCCAGAAGAAACTTCTCGGAGGCCGATCAATAGGGTTCCGTGTTCTGGGTCTTCCAACTCAGGTGCGTTTGTTCCCATGTATATGTCCGCAACCTCCTCCAGAGCACGGGTAATCGCCGAATCCCTGCTTCCTGACTTTTCGTTCGAGAATGGGAGTCGCTCAATTGCTGACGTTGCGATTTCGGTGGTTTCCGGCAGCTTCTCTCTCAACTCCCTGGATCGACGCTGGGCATCCTCGGTGTCGAACTCGGGAATGGGCCGGTACTGCTTTGGTTCGAGGATCGCATCGTTATTGATTATTTCGGCGATGCTCACTACTTGAGCAATCTCGTCGTTTTCAGTTGTGCCTGCTTCAAGTGCTTGAAGTGTTCGTGCGATTCGATGAATGTCTTCCGAGTCGAAGTTGTGCCGGGAACGACTGGCTGTGCCAAGAGTCGAGGCGTCAACGAGCAGCACGCTGTCAGCACCGGGTCGCGGGGGTTGGAGAACCCATAGGAATATGGGGACTGATGTCTCAGAGCGCATTCGACTTGGTAGTTGGATGACAGCCTTGATGGCTCCCTCTTCAAGCATCGCCTTGCGAATTCCTGCCTCAGGTCCGCTGCGATGGCTTGCTGTTCCAGTAGAGGTGCCCACTACCGCGACTCCACTCTCTGAAAGACATTGAATGGCAAGCTGCAGCCAGGCAAGGTCTGCGTTGGATCTCGGGGGGGCTCCGAACCTCCACCGCTTGTCCATGTAGATGTCCGCATCTCCCCAGCTGGAGAGGCCAAGGGGTGGATCGAGGAGAACGATGTCGGCTAGGGGTAGCTCCTCTTGGGGTACCCGGAAACTGTCGCTCAAGCGAAGGTCGGCGGTTACGCCTTGAATGAGGAAGCGAGACTTAGCGACCCTTAGAGCACCTTCATCGACATCGAAGCCAACCAGATTGATTGGCTTCGAGTTTCTTGGCTGAAGGCTGAGCGCCGCAGAAGAGAGCAGACCGCCTTCCCCACAGGCCAGATCGCACACCGTATTGGCATTCTGGCCAGCCAACTGAATCATGAGCATTGCAATGTCGGCTGGGGTTGAGTGCTCACCCCGAAAGCGGTCACGCTTACCAATTCGGCTGACGACATCATCAAATTGGGAAAACCTGGGAGTGCCTTCCCTGTTTGTTGCGTCAAAATTCTCGATCAGCGACACCAGGAGTGTGCCAGGTAATTTTGGAGCTGCAGAGAGGCCGTCTGCGAGCAGCCCCTTGAGCGCTCGGTTCTCCTCCTCGATACTCCTCGCGGCTTCGCACAACTTCTCACCGACTTCATCTGCTGGAAACTGACGCAATCGCGTCCAGCGGTCGTTCTCGCTGACGGTCACCTCAACAGAGGATTGATGGCTCGAGCGATACGATGTATCGCTTGCTTCCAGGTAGACAAGCACTGACACAAGGAGCTCGGTTATCTCGTCTGTGTGCAGGCCGGACATTTGCAAGCTGTCGATTAACGACCGCCGAGCGAATGTGGCAGGCACACGAGAATCGATCTTCCCGTTCTCAATCAGCCATCGCTCGACCTCGCTGAGGTCAAATCTGCCGCTGGAGTCTGCGACTGGAAAATCCGAGTGTCTCTTGCGCCAGTTGCCCACGGCAGAAGGCCTAAAACCAGTGATTTCTGCAATGTCCCTGATGTTGACGGTGGTGCGTGAAGGGAGGTCACTCATGCGGGGGTCCCGAGCATGTCAAGTTCGATTGGGGGATATGGGAAAAGTATGTGGTGACTGGCAGCCATGCGCAGAGATCTGGACAGGCTCTCGGGTCGCGACACCACGGTGACGTCCACTTCTTGTTCTCCAAGCCTTGCTATCGCGTCGGCGAAGATTCCATCTCCTGATGCAAGAATCACCGAATTGAAGCATTCGGCCACTCGTTCCTTTTCGATGACTGCAAGGAGAGCGAGGTCTGCGCCGTTCTTTCCTGAACGCCACAAATGGCGCCCTCCCTGCCACCCAAACCGAACGTTGGGTGCTGCTCTGTGGCTGCAAGCTACGACGACTTGGTCAACAGGACCAATATGTAACGCTTCGTATGCAAGCTGGTACCACCGGACACCTTCACGGGAAGGGCTCGGTGAGCCAGTCAGGTTTTCTATGTCTATGAGATGAAGCGATCGCTCGCCTGTGCTGTTCATGGGAGGATGTTTATCACGCGGAGTATGTGTTGTCAAGTCACAAGACTAGATAATAAAATCACACGGGGAATCTTGTTCAGTATCACAGGGGGAATTCCACCGAGAATCCGCGCGCGGAAATCTGCACCGAATCACGCGGGGGAGTTCCACCGAGAATCCGCGCGCGGAAATCCGATCGCTATCTATTGCCGCACCGAGAGATCGAATACTGATCGTGTGGGCCTGATTTCTGCGGGGAATGGTGCATCAGCAATTTCCGCCTGGTCAGCACCCATGGAGGGCCGAACTGTCACACCTGCTGCTTAGGCTGTGCTGGTGACCACTATCGAATCGTTGCCCTCGGACGAACTCCACCAGGAGCGAATACTGCAGGACTTTTTTGCTGACGACGAGGGTTCTTGGACCACCGTCTACCGCGGCGGTGACCTGGCCCTGTTTGCCGGATTCGCGCCACTGCCCTCCGTGCCCGATCTATTGAAGAAATGCGACTGGGATATCCATTTGGCGCGAGGCGGCCCGTCGCTCTGGCGGGATGCGGATGATGAGGTCTACTACGACTGCTCTTTCGGAGACCACGGCGTCAAGCCAATAGCCATCATCCAAGACCACCTGGGAGTCCTGCCTGAAATGCTCCCTCAGCTGCTCCAAGAGTTCTGCCTGTATCACAACCTGTGGCACACCGACGGGAGGGTCTACAAGAAGCTGCACCGTGACGGGAGCGAGGAAGTCGCATGTGAAGTGAGCGTGGATCTAGTTCGGATACGCACAAAGCTATTGAGGCAGTTTCAAGCGGCGGTCCAGCTCGTGCTCGTCAGGTACATAGATTCGACTGTTACCACTTCCCAATATTGCGATGACCCCGTGCTGGACCATGAGATCAAGGGCGAAGACCACTATCTGCGTCTCTCTATACGCAAGAACAGACGGACTAGTGGCAAGTTCTCCTGGCTGATGGGTAAGAAGCTGATATTGCCTCCGCCGCGGTCCGAGTGTGGACAGTGGCCGTTCGACAAGCAGGATGATGAGGATTTTCAGGAGTTCGTCATTGGCGAGACTCCAGAGGGCCATCTCATCAAGAGCACCTGCGACCCTGATGCCCTGGACAATTACTTTGACCTCAATCCCGGTGCACCCCAATATCTGACGCCCGTGTACTTCAAGCCAGAGGTTCTTGACCGTTACTACTCCGACCCCAAGTACGAAGTGCGCGACGGCCTTCTTGCCTGCGGAGGCCTGTGGGGTGTGAGTGTGGACAACAACCATCCCGAACATGTGACGGTGTGGCTGGGCGACCTCGGGCGCGATCTGCCTGAAAAGGAACGCCACCACTGGCTCACCCACAACATCTTCGTGCCCGATGGGACCCCCAGCGAGACTGCAATCAGACGGCAACTCCTGGGGCAATGGGCCGAAGCGGACTCCCCGGCCTGGCGGCTACAGGCGGCATACACGAGATTCCGGGACGACTGGGCCATGGATTGGGGCTGGGACTTGTTCAGGGACCCAGACGACGATGACCCCCAGCTCCTCGCGTGTCTCCGTGTCCCATCCCGAGGAGGGGACACAGAATTTGGCGAACAAATCAAGGCACTTCACCGGCTGTTGGTAGAGAGCATCAACACCCCGCAACTGAAATCGGAATTGCCGAAGGGCGAGAAGGACGAAAAATCCATTGCCCTGCTCGAACGGTGGCTCGCCCACAAGGGCCACCAGCAACTAAAGGAAGTCATCGGCTTGCTGAGAAAGATCAACGACCTCCGCAACGTCAGCGAGCACCGATCTGGGCGCAAGCGCACACAGGTCTTTCAGAAGCACCAAATCGCCGACGACAGGCGTGAGGCGATATCCGCCCTCTTCGAAGAGGCAATCTCACTTTTGGATTCCCTCAGGGAGACTCAGGCTAGGGCGACCACTGGCCGACAGGTCGCAGGTGCGAGTGACTATCCATTGCCTCCGTAACGAATTTTGACAGAGAGTGGTAGCATTTACTAGTAAATCCACCGTCCATGAATGACTCTGTGCGAGCATGTCAGCGCATGTGCGCAGTTCGTGCAGCGAAAGGACTCTGCGTTGGCGATGTCTGAGTTGCCGGATTTTAAGCAACCGCCAGTCATCGAGGTAGCACTCTCAGTTCAGTTCGAAGAATCGCTGGACATCCAGACTGTCGGTGAGGACGCTCTAGCAGCAGCATGGCCCGGATACGACCTCGAAATGCGTCCAGTCCTGACGACGATGGGCCTGGAACCGGGCGCGTTCGATCGGACAGACGATGAAGCGGGCAACCTTAGGTTGTGGCTTTCCAATCCCGGCGGCAGTCGCGTGGTTCAGGTACAGCATGATCGGCTCGCGGTTCATTGGACTCAAGACGAATCGGAGGAGGCATATCCTCGGTTTGCTTCGTTGCGGGAGTTCTTCGTAGAGGCATGGCACAGACTCGACGTTGCTGTCGGCGATCAGTTGGTGCCGGACGTTTGCCAAGTTCTCTATGTGAACCACATCGGCGCGGAGAGCGGCTGGCAAAGCGCTGAGGACACGCCCGAGATACTGGCTCCTTGGGGTGGCATCATGAGCGACGACTTTCTTCCCGAACCCGGGATCGCTGCCACTTACCTGCACTTCCACATACCTGATCCAGGGGAGTGGCTCGACATCCAAGCAGGCCCCGTCGGAGTCAATGACGAAAGCGTCCTCGCGGTTTATCTCGCAGCTAGGGGACTTGCGTCATCACCTGATTTGGAAGGCGCTCTCGAATTCATGGACCTCGCCCATGAGTGGATCGTTCGAGGATTTGCTTCATTCACCACACCATCAGCACACAAGACTTGGGGGCGAAGACGATGAATAGCCAAGCAGCAGGTCTCCTAGTCGAAACGCACCCCGTTGACGACTGTGAAAGCGGGTACTTTCCGTGGGGCCTCGAGACCATTACTGACCCCTTCAGAATTGTGGTCCCTGCGGCATTCAATTTGTGGTTTCCCTTTGCCGTGCGCAGGAGAAGCCGTAGAGACGCTCTGGTGAGGATTCCGATCCTTTTGGAGCCCATCAGCACTTTGCATGAGGAAATCGAAAAGCTCAAGGAACTTGACGACGGCTGGTACGACACTGACGGCGAGGCGGGGACGGCACCGCATGAGAAAGCGATCCAAGGAGTTTGGAAGCTCGCGTCAGCTGTCCGATTCTACGGGCTGCCTCAGCCGCACGTGTTCCCGTGCGTAGATGGCGGAGTCTCTATGGAGTGGTCGCTAGGCGAGGTCGAAGCGTCCATTGAATTCGGCGACTCGTCCGAATACGCAACATTTGCCTCCTGGGATGCGACAACGGACGAACACCGGTATGAGGAAAACGTCCGAGTTGACAGAAAGTACATGAGGGATTGGTTGGGTGGTCTCACAGGCACACCAGTGAAGTGAGCTGGCCCGAACTGGCGGATGGGGAAGTCCAGATCACGGATCTCGCCGAACAACTGAGGCGTCAGATAAATCCTAGATTCTTGGGCGAAGATGGGAGGACGATCACGTCCGAGGTCTTCAAGCCTCGAAGCAAGATGGTGTCCACGACTAAGGATTCCATTATTTCTAGGGAGGAGGCTCATTCCCGCTATCCGAATGAGACCGTTGGTAGCTGTTTCGTCACTGTGTCCGAAATCGAAAGTCTCGGGCTTCGCGCCATAGACGACTCTTGTGCCGATGACGTGCCGTACGGCCATGCCTATATCGACCTGCGAATCTTCGGCAGAAGTGCAATCGACAAGAAGGCCAAGCAACTCAAGAAGATTGCGATGGAAAACGGGATATGGCGTCCCTAGCGAGGCCCTCTGAATGAAGCTGTTGACTTGTGGGCCGGGGAGGATTTGAACCTCCGAAGGCTAATGCCGACGGGTTTACAGCCCGTTCCCTTTGGCCGCTCGGGCACCGACCCAACGGGGCACAACCCTACCGGCCTGTGAAGCGGGGACCCTACTTGTTTCGGGTGTGATTCCAGGACCGACGATGTCTAGCCGCGGCCGAGCCCGGCAACCACGAACCATGTCCGTCGGAGCTTGTCCGATTCGAATCTGCCGAGTTGGGCTTGGCGGCGCAGTTCTTCTAATTCAACCCCGGCATCTTGCAGAGTCGCCTCGATCAACACATCAAGCTCCTCGTCGGTGATGTGATACACCTCTGATTCAGGCACAGACGTCATGGTCGTCTCCCCTCGGTGACCCTGTACGGACGTGGTCTCGGAACAGACGACAGTTTCTCAGGTTGTCGCCCCGTGCTGGCATGAATATCTGGGAGAGGGGTGCGGTAGGTTCGGGGGGTGCCTACGTTTGATGTTTCTTCTGAGTTGGACATGCAGGAGGTCCGCAATGCGGTGGACCAGGCCGCGAGGGAAATCCACAGTCGCTATGACTTCAAGAACACCGGTAGCGAGGTTGCGCTGGGCGACGGGGTAATCACGCTGCGGTCGTCCAACGAGGATCGGCTGGCTGCCGCCCGCCAGGTGCTGGAGGAGAAGCTGGTGCGCCGCAAGGTCTCGCTCAAGGGGGTGAACTACGGGTCGGTGGAAGACGCAGCCGGCGGGACTGTTCGCCAAGAAGCGGCGCTGGCCGCGGGCATCTCGGCCGACAAGGCCCGGGAGCTGAACAAGTTCATCAAGAACCTGGGAATGAAGGGCATCTCATCGCAGACCCAGGGCGGTCAGCTGCGGGTGAGCGGCAAGAAGCGGGACATGCTCCAAGATGTGATCGCCGCCCTCAAAGAAGCCGACTTCGCCATCCCCTTGCAGTTCGGCAACTTCCGAGACTGATTTTGCTCGAATTCGGTGTCGCAGCGTCGCACCTGGGAGCTGATGAGAGGGCCATTATCCGGCCTACCGAAGAGAAAGGGGGAGAGTGATGAAGGACATAACCCGGCATCCCGCCGTCTGCTGGCTGGGGGCAACGGATTTGGTCGCCGAGGGCGATGGAATCCGGCCTACTCGAGTTCCTCGGGAGTCTGGCTACCAACTGAGCCTCCCCACGGCCTTCACAGCCGGAATGTGCTCGGGCGTTCGGCTGGCGTTTCGTACCGACGCTGAGGAACTGCGGCTTGTCGTCAATACCATCCGGGTGCAAGTGGATGGAGCCGATCCCCACCCGGCCTGTTTCGATCTCGTCGTAGAGGGCGAAACTGTCGCAGAGCGAGACTCGGAGGACGGAGTCTTGCTGGTGGTGGACAGAAACGACATCAATTCGCTGCGAATGGAAGAGGGCGGGCCGGCCACTTTGGAATTCAAGGATCTGGATCCCGCTATGAAGTCGGTAGAGATATGGCTTCCCCACACGGCTCAAGTGACGGTGTCACAGATTGCTGTCGACGCCGACAGTGCCGTAGAGCCGCCGCACCGGGGTCCTTCTTGGATCCACTATGGAAGTTCGATCAGCCATTGCATGGATGCTGACCGGCCGGGAGACGTCTGGCCCGTAGTCGCGGCCCGAAATAGCCGAAAAGGGTTCGAGGTCACGAACCTGGGTTACTCCGGTGAATGCCATATAGACCAGTTCGTGGCCCGATACATACGCGACAGCAATCCTGCGCTCATCTCGGCGAAGCTCGGAATCAACACCCTCACCACCCTGGTGGAGCGAACTTTCCGCTCTGCGGTGCACGGATTTTTCGACACAGTGAGAGACGGCCACCCCACGACGCCATTGGTTGTGTGCTCGCCGATATTCTGTCCCGACTTTGAGACCGACCCGCACACCTCTCTCGAAGGCGATGGTCTGTCCGAAACGATGAGTCAGCACTTCAACGCCACTCTTACCGCCACTCGTATCCGCAGCATCCTGGAGGAGGTGGTTGCCTCACGCAAAGAGAGGGGAGACGAGCACCTCCACTACTTGCACGGTCTTGAGCTCCTTGGACCTGATGACGCGTCCGATCTCCCCGACGGCATTCATCCCAACACGGCCGGATACGCGCGGATGGGCCAGCGATTCGCGCGCAAAGTTCTGGGAGAAAACGGCCTTCTTGCCCAATACCAGTTCAACTAGGGGAATTTGGGAGATGAATCGAGGTGGCCTAGACCACTAGGTTGCCCGGGCTGATCAGTAGGCCTGGGGGACCCACTCGCCGGCGCGGAGGCGGCGGATGCGCTCTTCGGCGGGGGGGTGGGTGCTGAACAGGCTGCGGAAGCTGGCCCGACCGGTGAGGGGGTTGACGATGTAGTGCGACGCCTGCTCCACCGGCACGTTGACCGGGATGCGCTGGGAGGCGGCGTTCAGCTTTTCTAGCGCCCGGGCTAGAGGCTCCCCGTCGCCGACGAGGCGGGCGGCGGAGGCGTCGGCCTGATATTCCCGAGTGCGGCTGATGGCCATCTGGAGCAGGCTGGCCGCGATGGGGGCCAAGATGGCGGCCAGCAGCACGCCAACGAGATCACCCATGCCCCGATCGCGGCCCCGGCCGCCGAAGAAGATCATGCCCCATACCGCGATGCGGGAGGCGAAAGTGATGGCCATGGCAATGGCGGCGGCCACCGAGCCGATAAGGATGTCGCGGTTGCGGATGTGGGCCAGCTCGTGGGCCAACACGCCTCGGATCTCGTCCCAGGTCAGGTGGTTGATGAGCCCCTCGGTGATGGCCACTGCGGCGTGCTTGGGATTGCGGCCGGTGGCGAAGGCGTTGGGCTGGGGATTGGGGCTCACATACAGCTTGGGCATTGGCATCTGGGCCTTGGTGGTGAGCTCTTCCATGATGGCGTGATACTGGGGAAGCTGCGCAGAGGTGACCGGCACAGCCCGGGCCGAGGCAATGGCCAGCTTGTCGCTGAACCAGTACGACCCGCCCACCACGATGACCGCGAGGACGATCCCGATGGCCAGCCCGCCGCTTCCGCCCAGCAGTCCGCCGACGGCCACGAACAGCGCCGCCATCAGCACCAGCAGGAGGATTGTCTTGATCGTGTTCATGCCCAGTGCCACTCCTTTAGCAACTCCTTGAAGGTTACCGGAGAGCGGCCGATGTGCGACACGCCCAATCAGGGGTTGTGCCAGGTGACGGCATCGGGCATCAGCACGAGCCCGTAGCTCTGGTCGCCCCAGCAGGTGATGGCCTGGTTGGCATCGATCCCGCAGGAGAAATTGCCGCCCGCGGTGATGGCGGTGAAAGTTCCTTCGGGTGGGTACAGTTGGCCGAAGCGATTAGTACCGCCCCAGCAGGCGGCGGTGCCGTCAGACCTGATTCCGCATGCATGGCTATTGCCAGCATCAAGGGCGGTGAAGAGGCCAACTGGTGGTGTCCCAATTGTGCCCCAGCAGGCGACCGTGCTGTCCGTTCTCAGGCCACATGTGAACGAGTGGCCCGCCGTGACATCGGTGAAGGAACCACTCGGGGCCGTGGACTCATTGTGCCAATTGTCTCCCCAGCAGGTGACCGTGCCGTCGGTTTTCAGACCACAAGTGTGGTAGTAACCAGTTGCCACCGCATCGAAAGTGCCACTGGGTGCACTTCGCTGTCCAGAGCTGCTGTCACCCCAGCAAACAATGGATTTATCGGGTCTAACCCCACAGGCATGGTCACGCCCGGCGGCAACCGAAGCGAAGACTCCGCTCGGAGCAATCGCCTGACCGGCCCAGTTGTCACCCCAGCACACGGCGGATTGGTCAATTCGGAGGGCGCATCCATGCCCAAGCCCTATAGACACCGAGGTGAATTCTCCGGTGGGTGGATCTTCGCCGAAGACGCTGGTGTCACCCCAGCAGACGATGGTCCTGTCGGATTTAAGCCCACAGGCATACTTCCGAGTGGATTCGAGAGCGGTAAAACTCCCATCGGGGACCGTAGTACGTCTGAATGGGTTGTTGCCCCAGCAATGCACAGCGCCGTCAATTCTCAATCCGCAGGAATGGCGATAGCTGGAGTCGAGTTGGATAAAGCTGCCTTCTGGGGCATCGACTTGGTTAAACCGATTGTCACCCCAGCAGGTGACCGTGCCAGTGGTTCTGATGCCGCAGAAAAAGTCGCGACCGGCCGATAAGGCAGTGAATGTGCCCACTGGAGGGCTTGTCGGCCTTCCGTGGAGATTGCTTTCCCAGCAGGCAATAAAGCCATTGGTTCTCAGCCCGCATGTATGGGATTCACCCGCAGTGATGGTAGTGAAGGTGCCTGACGGCGGGCTTTGCCTCGAATAGAAGTCTGAACCCCAACAGGCGATGGTCTGGTCGGTTCTGATCCCGCACGCGAAATAATCGCCTGCGGTGATGACGGTGAAGGTTCCAGCTGGTGGCTCCTCCAGTTGGTAGAAGTGCTCATTGCCCCAGCATTCAACAGTGCTGTCGGTTCTGATTCCGCACGCGTGAGTGTTGCCTACTGCGATTTGGGTGAACGATCCATCAGGGATTGGATTGTCATAGTCGGTGATTCCCCAGCAGGCGATGGTGCCGTCGGTCCTGATTCCGCAGGAATGATTCGTGCCGGTCGTCAAATGAGTGAATGTGCCGTTGGGAGCCCGAGTTTGTTTGCCACCCCAGCATTCGATGGTTTGGCGAGTTGTCAACCCACAAGAGAAGAGTCCGTCTGCCGAAACGGTGGTGTATTTCCCTAAAGGTGAGATCGACTCGCCATAGTTGTTGCCACCCCAGCAGGCGACTGTCTGGTCGGCCCTAATGCCACAGGCGTGTTCGCTGCTGACAGACACCGAGGTGAATGGGTTGTCTGGAGGCGGATCGGGGCAGCCGCCGGGCACTATGTGGGTGTCTACGTTGAACAGGCAGCGGTAGACGTTGAGCAGGGCTTCTTGGTTGTCGACCAGCCGGTCGCGCACGTTGAGCTCGTGCTGGGTGGGGGTGCCCTCGAATGGTGTGGGCTGGATTGGGCCTGCGGTGGGGGCACCTTCTGCACAGCCGCCCTTGACGATATGGGTATCGATGTCGAACCGACAGCGGTACGCGTTGAGAAGCGATTCCTGAGCGGCGATTAGCTGGTCGCGCAATTCGATGTTCTCTAGGGGAACCTCATTGCTAGCCGCTTCCTGAGCGCTGGCGACAGCTGTGCCAAGGGGCACCAGTAGCAGGAAAGCTGCAAAGGCGGCGGACAAGACATAGCAACGGCGTGTTGAAGGCACGATCGTGGAGTGTAGATGCTACTGGCACCTTCTGAGCATCGGAGCGTGCCCTATCCGTAGTAGCCGGAGTAGACGTAGACGCAGGGAACCTCGGCCTCGGCGTACATCTCCACGTTGCGGGGGTCGTCCTCGAGGGCGTAAAGCAATTCGAAACCGTGGCGGCGGAGGTTGTCCACCTCGGTGGCCTTGTAGGACCGCGACGGGCCGCCGCTGTTGGGGGGTCGCAGGATCAGCAGATCCCAGCGGATCTCGTGCATCTTCAGCCAGGTCAGGGTGGTGTCGAGCAGGTGCCAGGGGCGGGCGGTGAGCAGCACCACGGCGACGTCAGGGGACAGCGAGTCGACCAGGGCCACCGCCGCCTCCAGCGGGGGGTCGTCGGGGCAGCCGGCGAAGAACTCGTCCCAGCGGCGGGCTTGGGCCAAGTGCTGGCGACTGCTGGCATCGGAGATCACCCCATCCACGTCCACGATCACCGCGGGACCGCCGTCGATCGGCCCGTCCCGCCATCTCCAGTGGGAAGGGCCGCCTTTCTCGCTCAATCTTCTTGGGGGGATTCGGCGGCCCGGGTGCGGATCTCGTCCACCACCGACTGGTCGGCCAGGGTGGTGGTGTCGCCCAGGCTGCGGCCCTCGGCGACGTCCCGCAGCAGGCGGCGCATGATCTTGCCTGAGCGGGTCTTGGGCAGGTCGGGAACCAGCACCACCGTCTTGGGCCGGGCAATGGGGCCAAGCTTGGTGGCCACATGCTGGCGGACCTCCTCGCCCAACTCGTCGGTGGCGTCGTGGCTGCCCCGCAGGATCACGTAGCCGATGATGGCTTGGCCGGTGGTGTCGTCGGCCGCGCCCACCACGGCGGCTTCGGCCACCGCGGCGTGGTCTACCAGAGCTGATTCCACCTCGGTGGTGGAGATGCGGTGGCCGGAGATGTTCATTACGTCGTCCACCCGACCGAGGAGCCACAGGTAGCCGTCGTCGTCCACTTTGGCCCCGTCTCCGGCGAAGTAGCGGCCCTCGAACCGGCTCCAGTACGTCTCCCGGTAGCGCTCGGGGTCGCCCCAGATGCCCCGCAGCATCGACGGCCACGGGCGGGTGATGGTGAGGTAGCCGCCGCCCCGCTCCACCGGGCGGCCGTCGTCGTCTACCAGTTCGGCGAACACCCCGGGAATGGGATGGGTAGCAGAACCCGGCTTGGTGGTGGTCACGCCGGGCAGCGGGGAGATCATGTGGCTGCCGGTCTCGGTCTGCCACCAAGTGTCCACGATGGGACAGCCCTCGCCGCCGATGTTGGTGTGGTACCACATCCACGCCTCGGGGTTGATGGGCTCGCCCACCGTGCCCAGCACCCGCAGGCTCGACAGGTCGTGCTTGGCGGGCTCCTGGGCGCCCCATTTCATGAAGGTGCGGATGGCGGTGGGGGCGGTGTAGAGCTGGGTGACGCCGTAGCGCTCCACTATGTCCCACAGGCGGTCGCGGCCCGGGGTGTCGGGGGTGCCCTCGTAGATCACCGAGGTGGCGCCGTTGGCCAGGGGTCCGTACACGATGTAGCTGTGGCCGGTGACCCAGCCGATGTCGGCCGCGCACCAGTACACGTCGGTGTCGGGTTTGAGATCGAACACGTACTTGTGGGTGAACGCCACCTGGGTGAGATAGCCGCCGGTGGTGTGCATGATGCCCTTGGGCTTGGCAGTGGTGCCCGACGTGTAGAGCAGGTAGAGAAGCGCCTCGGAGTCCATGGGCTCGGGAGGACAGTCGGCTGAAGCGTCGGCCATGAGGTCGTGCCACCACAGATCCCGGCCCTCGGCCATGTCGACGTCGGTGTCGCAGCGGTTGACCACCACGACGTGCTCCACCGAGGCCGCCCCCTGACTGAGGGCGGTGTCCACGTTGGGCTTCAGCATCGACGGAGCGCCCCGGCGGTAGCCGGCGTCGGCGGTGATAATGAGCCGGGCCTCGGCATCCTCGCAGCGGTCGACGATGGCATCGGGGGAGAAACCGCCGAAGATCACCGAATGGGCCACGCCGATGCGGGTGCAGGCCAGCATGGCCACCGGCAGCTCGGGAATCATCGGCATGTAGATCGCCACCCGGTCGCCCGCGCCCAGTCCCAGGCCTTTGAGCACGTTGGCAAATTTGGACACCTCGGTCAATAGATCGGCGTAGGTGATGGTGAGGGTGTCGCCCGGCTCGCCCTCCCAGTGGAAGGCGATCTTGTTGCCCTGGCCGGCTTCGACGTGGCGGTCGAGGCAGTTGTACGACACGTTGAGGGCGCCGCCGATGAACCACCGGGCGAAGGGCAGATCCCACTCCAACACCGAGTGGAAATCGCGGTCCCAACTCAGCAGCTCGCGAGCCTGGCGGGCCCAGAACGCCTCGTAGTCAGCCTCAGCCTCGTCGTAGAGCGAGCGGTTGCTGGCCAGTGCGGCGGCGGCAAAATCGGGGGACGGGGCAAAAGTACGGTCTTCGACGTAATAGTCCTCGATGGTGGCGTCGGCCATGGTCGATCCTTTCCGATGCTTTCGCGAGACTGCGCGGCGAGCCTACATTCTGTCGTCCTAGAAGGGTTATGGTCAGGTAGTGGAGCTACTTCGGGCCGGGAGTTGATCGGCGATTATGGACATCAGGGTTGCCACGCTGTGTGATTTCGCCCAGGTGCGGGAGGGGCTACTGTTTGTGAGCTCGGCGGGCATCACCCGGGTGTATCGGGAGTCATTTCCCGCGCCCATCGGAGTGATGCTGGCCTTGGTGCTGGAGATGTCGCCGGTGGAGGCGGCCGCGCCCAACAAGATCACCGTGAGGGTTGAGGATGCCGACGGGAAGAAACTGGCCGAAATGGTGGGTGAGGTGCAGGTGAAGCTGGGCTCGGGCCATGATCCCGGCGAGCTGGTCAACGTCCCGTTCGTGGCCGATTTCCGGGCGATGAAGCTGCCGACGCCGGGTCGATATCAGGTGGCTATCCATCCCGAGGTCGATGGCGCCAACCCGGTAGCACTGGGGTTTCGAGCCGCGGTTCGAAACAAGACGTGATCCGAGTCACTCCGGTGGAGGCACGTCCCATTCGGCCACGGTGAAGCCGCCTAGACCGGCGGGGTCGAGCAGGGCTTCGGCTTCGATGACCCGGCTGCGGCCGGCCAGTGCGGCCAGATCGCCTTGGGCGGCTCCCGCCCGCCAAGCGGCCGCCCCCTCGTCCACCAGCTCGTCGATGCTGTGGACCCGCAGCCAATCAGCCTGTGTGGAGACCCTGGTGGGTGGGCGCACCGCGGCGAGCTGATCGAGAGCTACCTCACAGGTGATGTCCTGGGTGCCGGGGGCGGTCCACGGGTCGTCGCCCCGCTCATGGCCCCGATAAGTCCGCAGCCACTCGGGCCAGGGCCGGGAAGCCATTTTCTCGGTGGTGCTCATGTAGTCGATGATCACCACGGTGCCCTGATTCAGGATCGACAGGGCCTGGGCCAGCCATGAACAGGCCTGGCTCTGACGGGGGGTCAGGCGGGTCTCGGGGTTGGGGCGGTGGTCGCCCACCTCGTTGCCGTCGGGGTCGAAGAGGTGCAGCGGCAGATTGTCGAGCAGCTCGTTGGCCACGATCACTCCGGTGATCGGGCCACCGGGCATGGCGGCTTGTGAGTCGCCGATGGTGTGGGCCGCGCGCCCCGCGGCACTGCGCTCCACGTTGATCCAGCGCAGCGCGGGTGCGCAGCCGGGCTCGGCCTTGGCCACAGTGCGGGCCAGGGTGCCTGGTCCGGCCCCGGCGTCGATCACGGTGAACGGGTCGGGTTGACCCAACTCGCTCCAGCGGCGGTCCAGCACCCGGGCAACGACGGCACCGAACAGCGGCCCTACTTCTGGGCTGGTGATGAAGTGGCCCCCCCGGCGTCCGGCTTGGCCCGACTGGTAGAACCCGTGCTCGGGGTCATACAGCGCCCGTTCCATGAACTCGGCGAAGTTGGTCATCGCAATGGGCGAGACTCGTCGATGCTCGCAGCAAACCCCACCGCTCCAGTATGACGATGTAGGCAGCCGGGAACCCCAGCGGTGCGCGCCATTGGTGGTGTCAATACACTGTGGCCATCGAACGAGCGGAACCGCGTGAATCGCGGCATCCGGCACTGGAGGCACCATGACTGACACCCCGATGACCCGACCCGGCGAGGTTGCCGGCTGGCCGAAGCTGACCGTCGAGTACCGGACCGATCCGGCCGGCATTGAGCAAATCCTGCCGCCGGGGCTCATTCCGGGCGATCCGGTTGTCACCGTGGGCGTGTACTGCGTGCCGGTGATGGGCGAGCCGGAGTACGGCGTCAGCGTGAAGGTGCCGGCCAGCTGGAACGGCGTGAGCGGTCAATACAGCCTGGGTTTGGGTATCGACCAGGAGGCCGCCATCTTCATCAGCGGTGAGACCAACGGCCAGCCCAAGTACCCGTGCGACATCCGCTTCTATCGCCTGGGCAACCGGGTGGAAGCCCGGACGATCCATCAGGGCTATACGTTCATCGAGTTCGAAGGCGATGTCACCGGGGCAGTGGAACCGAAGGCCGGAGAGTTCACCGAGCACGAGTGGTGGACCAAGTACTCCCGGGCCATCGGCGGCGCCGAGAAAGAGTACGACTTCGCGCCCCACGTGGTGGATGTGGCCACCACCTTCGAGCAGGTTCACGTCGAGGACATCGACGGCGAGTTGCGGTTGTTGGACAGCCCCTGGGATCCCGTGGCCCGTTACTTCCCCATCGTCGAGCAGCTCTCGGCCCAGCTGGTAACCAACCGGATGATCGACCGGCAGATCACCAACGCCGGCCCGCTGGACCCCGATGCCTTCTGGCCCAGCGCCGACGTCATCGGTGGGTCCCGTTGGCCGGGCACCCGGGGCGGCCCTCGTCGCCCGTAGGTCTTTTAGGAAGCTGGCTCAGGTTCGACGGCATACCAGAGGCGGTCAAACGCGGTTCCCGCACCGGCCAGTTGGCTAGGCGGACCGTTCTCGACCACCCGGCCGTCTTCCACCACGACCGCGAAATCGGCCTGCAAGGCGACGTTTTGCCGATGGGTCACAATGAGAGTGGTGGCTCCGAGCGACCTCACCGCATCCAGCACCGCCTGCTCAAGCGGCCCGCCGAGGCTTGATGTTGCCTCATCGAGAACCAGCACGTCGGGCTGAGCCAACCACGCTCTGGCCAAAGCGACGAGTTGCCGCTGGGCCGCGGTGAGGTTTCGACCCTCTTCATCCACGGGATGGTCCAATCCGTCTTCCAGTTCTGAGATGAGGGAATCGGCACCGATGGCCCTTGCCGCAGCCATCAGCTCGTCATCCGAAGCCTCGGGTCGCCCATAGGCGATATTGGTGCGAATCGTTCCTTTGAACAGGAAGGCATCCTGGGGCACGATTCCCAGACGGTGCCGCAGCGACTGGGCGCGGTAGTCCCGGATGTCGATTCCATCGTGGGTGATGCGACCCGAGTCGGGGTCATAGATCCGAGTCAGGAGCTTGGTAATCGACGACTTCCCGGCACCAGTGAACCCCACAATGGCGGTCACCGAGCCAGCCCGTAGCGCGAAGGACGTATCGCGCAGAACCGGCTGGTCGGTTTGGGGATAGGTGAACGAGACCGACTCGAACGCGAGGTCGCCGGTGAGCGGACCGACCTCTTCGGCGTCGGGCCGTTCGATCGGCCAGATCGGGGCCTTGAACGGGTGTCCGAGGCGGCGCCACGAGACTCGGGAGTCGAGGAAATACGAGTACAGGCCGCCAACAATGGCCAGTGGTCGCAGGGCCTGGTCGACCACCAGTCGCGCCGCCAGCGCAGTACCCACGGCAACAGTTCCGGCTATGGCCGCGTTTCCGGCCCGGGCCAGCACGAAAGCGCCACCGACTAGAGCGATGAACTGCATTGTCTCGGCATAGAGATTTGCCGCTGAGGTCGCCCAGCGCCGACTCTGGCGGAGTTCCCAGGCATCACCCACGAAGCGGCGATTGGCCTTCTCCTGGGCACCGCACCCCCGTAGTTCCGACCGTCCGGCGAAGTGCTCCTCGAAAACGGAAATCGTTCGCCCTAGATCGGTTCGGGCTCGTTCAAAGGCTCGATGTCCGACCACCAGCTGGGCGTAGGTGGCGGCCAGCATCAATACAGCCATGACGACGACCACCGGTGCGATCTGGGGCACCAAGATCACGGCCACCGTGAGTCCGATCACGAGGCTCGCGATGGTCGAGATGAATCGGAAGATCGGCTCTTGCAAAAAGTTCAGAACGGTGTCGAGATCATTCACAACTCGGGCGGCAACCTCACCGGGCAGTTCGCGGTCGTAGAAGTCGATGCCGAGCTTGGTCAGACGCTGGAAGACTCGACGGCGCATGAGGTAAACGATGGACTGGGCGATCTTCATGGCGATGATTCGCAGGAAGTAGCCGCTGAGCGCGAAGACAATGCCGACGCCGACGGCGGCGGCCCCGATGACGTAGACGATCGACGAGTCGCGGTCTTCGGCCGCATCGGCGGCCTGGCTGAAGAGCAGCTCCGGTCCGATCTTGGCCAGGGTGTTGACCACGAGCAGCACCAACAGCACCACCAGCGCCGCCGCGGTGACGCGCGCCAGGAATCGCGCACGAGGCAGCTTGTCGACGCGGCTGGTTTCGTCGTCGACCAGCGGCTCCTCGTTGCTGACGTCGAGCGAATGCACCACATTGGCCAACGATCCATCAACGTCGGCGTCGTCTAGTGCGAACGGATCTGCCGCGCCCGCACTCGTCGTGGTCCCGGGGCGGTCGGGCAATTCGATGACGATGTCGGCCAGTTCAACTGGGTCCGGGCGCCGGCTGATGGCCACCACGATTGTGTCGGGAAGCACT
Source organism: Candidatus Poriferisocius sp. (assembly GCF_965204015.1). Taxonomy (GTDB): domain Bacteria; phylum Actinomycetota; class Acidimicrobiia; order Acidimicrobiales; family Bin134; genus Poriferisocius. Next base: position 2,485,211 of record NZ_OZ241965.1, read on the forward strand.
TCGGCCATCTGTTTGAGGATCCGAAGCTCATGGGCAGGACTCACCCCCGAAAGTGCGTCGTCGAGCACGATCACTCGAGGACGAGCGATGATCGCCCGGGCCAAGGCGAGGCGCTGGCGTTGGCCCCCTGAGAGCGTCAGCCCGCGGTCACCGATGGTGCCATCGAGCCCATTGGCGAGGCGCTCTGTGATGTCATCAGCGCCGGCAGCATCGAGAGCGACGGTGATCTCGTGGTCAGAAACCTCCCAAGGAGCACCGAGGTCGAGGTTGTCCCGAAGCGTGCCCGAGAACAACACCGGCTCTTCGGAAACAACGCGCACCACCCTTCGGATGGTGGTGATGTCGAGTTCTGAGAGAGGTCGGCCATCGACGAATATCTCTCCAGACGTAGGCGACAGCAATCCGCCCATCAGGTTGGCCAGTGTGCTCTTGCCCGAGCCGGGAGGGCCGGTGACAACCACGAGATCACCGGGTCGCACCGAAGCCGAGACATTGTCGATCACGATGTGTCCTTCGAAATCGACCTCCACGTCTTGGAGCTCGAACCCCTCGAATGTTTCGGCCAGCGGACGGCCTTCGGTCGGGCGTTCACCGAGGGCGAGAACCTCGGTGAGTCTCAATTGAGCGCTGCGAAGGTATTGCCACCGGCTGGCCAGTTCATCCAGCAGTTGGGCCAGAGTGGTGACAATGCCCGCGGTCTGAAATGCGACCAGGAATGTGCCCACCGAAAGGTTGCCAGACACGACGAGCCTGGCCCCCACGACCAAGACCGCGGCGTTGACCAGCAGGGGAACTGCTTTGAGGAAGATGTCATAGCGAGCGAGGAGCCGGACGCGGGTCATCGAATAGCGATAGGTCCGCAGGGCAACGTCGCTCAACCGCTGTCGCTCTTCGTTCTCCCGTCCGAATGCCCGCATCACCCGGACCCCGCGAACCGGCTCGTCAATGGCGGCGGCCACTTCGGCTCGCTCGTTGAGCTCAGCCCAGCTCAGTCCCCAGAGACGCTTCCGAAAGAGCGACAGGAGCCAGAAGTTGAGCGGGATGGACAGGAAGGTGATGAGGGCCAAGGCAGGACTCAGGAAGGCCAGATACACCAAAAGAGCGATGGTTGCCGGCGCCAAGGTCACGATTGTTGGCAAGAGCTGGAGTGTCCCTTGGACCAGATTGAGGTCGGTCATCGACCGCGTGACCAACTGCCCTCCGGTGACTTTGTCGAGGGTTCGGAGGTCGGCCCATTGCACTCGGGTGTAAAGCCAGGTTCGCAGGTCGAACTCGAGCTGATAGCCCAGCCGCTCAGTGAGCTGCTTGAAGGCAAAGCCGAAGGCGAATCCAAGCAGGGCGAGTCGGAAGATATAGGAGACGTATTCCTGGAGAGGGATCGCCTGGTCGACAATTCCGTTGTCGACCAGGGCCACCGTGGCGCTGGCGATCAGCAGGTTGACGACGATGCTTCCGCCCATTGCGCCGACAAGCCAGCGGACGATCCCCTTTTGTCGGGCGAGCAGAATCCACAGCAGGCTTCTTCGAACGGCGACGCTCTTATCGATCATCCATGTCGAGGACGTGGACTTCATCGGAGGACATCCGCCATTGCCATGGCCTGCATTGGGGTCAACAGATTCCTACCAATTCTTCGTATTCGTCTTCGCAGGCCAGTTCGGGTTCTCCCCGCAGGGTGAGCACGCATCCCCGCGATGCCATGGCTCCCTCTTCGTTCACCCGGAATGGGGCAGACGGCCACATTGAGTCGTCGCGGGCGTTGTCATCCACCGAGGCAAAGTCGCCGCTGTCCTCATCGGCGGTGTACCAGGTCAAAATGTCGCCGTCGTAGTCCTCGTCTTCCCCTTCCGGCAGCAGCTCGGCGCTCAAGAAAACCGTGTCGTCATCCCGCTGGTGGACTCGGGCGTGGCGGAGGGTTCCGTCGGTGGTCAACCCTGCTTGCAGCGTCTCAACAGAGGTGAGCTTCGCCGGGACACAGAGACCGGCGTCGACCGAGGGGCTGCTGCACGCGACGAATGCTGGGGCGATGAGACAGAGGCACGCGGCCGCTCGCAACGCCCTGCGGGAAAGCTGCGGCGCCAAGGTGTTCGGTCCCTGCTAGGTGTCGAACTTCAGCCCGACCAGTTGTTCGCTGAGCTCCCAGAGCGCGGCCTCAATGGGCGGGTTGTAGATGTGAGGGGCGTAGCCGATTTCGCCTGTTCCCGGTTCGGCCACGTTGCAGTCGGCCAGGTACTTGCCGTTGTGGTCGGCCAATTCCGGGGCGGTTGCGGCCCAAACTTGGGTGGCGGCGCCGGATTCCAGGGTCTTGTATTGGAGGCCTTGGCCTGAGGACGAGCTGGCCTTGGCTCGCTGTCTCATGCCTTCGATCATCTCTTTGGTCATGTGCCGGCCCAGCTTGGTGGGGATTGCTCCGGGATGGACCGACAGCGAGACCAATTCATCGCCGCAGCGCCGAGCCAACTCGGCGGCGAAATGGATGTTGGCGGTCTTCGACCGGCCGTAGGACACCCAGGGGTCGTAGGGAGTGGTCTCGAAGTTGGGATCTTCGAGATCCACGTCGGAGATGCGGTGGCCCCCCGACGACAGGGTTACCACCCGAGGACTCTCGGCTTGGCGCAAGAGCGGCATCAGCCGGGCCGTTAAGGCGAAGTGGCCCAGATGGTTGGTGCCGAACTGCATCTCAAAGCCATCGGCGGTTCGGCCGAATGGGCAGCACATCACGCCGGCGTTGTTCAGCAGCACGTCGATGCGGTCGAACTGATCGGCGGCCTCGGCGGCGAAGCTCTCCACGCTGGCCAAGTCCGAAAGGTCCACCTGGTGCATCGACAGATCAGCCTCGGGAACTGACGAGTGGACGCGATCGGCGGCCTCAACGTTGGCCTCGGCGTTCCTGGCCAGCATGGCGACCCGGGCCCCCCGGGCGGCCAGCACCCGGGCCGACTCTTCTCCCAACCCGCTGGATGTGCCGGTGATCATGAAGATCTGCCCCGACAGGTCGAGCCCGTCAACAACCTCTTCGGCGGTGGACTCTCGACTGAACGAACTCATGCTGTGGCCTCCTAGTCGACACCGGGAACATAGTTCGCGGCGGAAAAAGCTGCTGATAAGTCTTCAAGGTCTTCGATGCTGAGGGCCCGGTGGTCATTGGCCCTTGGCGACGAGGAAACCAGATGACTCAGCGTCATGGGGGGTCAGTACCTTTTCGGCGTCGAGCATCTCGACCAGCAACTGGAGAAGGTCCTTCGCGACGGAGGGCTCAGAGTCGATCAAGTTTGTGGTCTCGTCAGGGTCTTCGAGCAGGTTGTAGAGCTCGTGAGGGTCGTCGGGTGATTGGACATTGTGTATGTATTTCCATTGGTCGGTGCGGACCGTTCGATGCTGGTGCTCGGTGCAGGTCGTCGCACTCCGGATTTGAGTCTCGGGTTGCTCGAGGATCGGGCGCAGTGAGCGACCGTCGATCCCCGCGATATCCGTGCCGGTGTAGTCGAGAATCGTGGCCGTCACGTCGATGAGTTCGGTTAGAGCCTCGCTGACCCCGGTGGAGATTCCCGGTCCGGCCGCGATCATCGGGATCCGCATCGACGGTTCGTAGCCGTAGTGCTTCTGGAAGAGTCGGTGATCGCCCAGCATCTCACCGTGGTCGGCAGTGAACATCACTATCGTGTCGTCGGTCTGCCCGATCGCGTCCAATGCAGTCAGGATTTCGCCGATTTGGATGTCGATGGCGGCCAACTCCGCTGTGTACTGGCGGCGGGCTTTCATCAACTCATCCGGGGGGAGAGCAGACTGTGACTGGCCGAACCTCTTGGCCCGAGGCGTGCCTTCGTCGAGCACCGGTTCAGGGACTTCAGCGTCGCGAAATTGCTCTCCGAACTCCCTTGGCGGGTCGAACGGATCGTGAGGTCCGCAGAAGCTGACATAGAGGTGCCAGGGGAAACCACTGGGAACTTCTTCGAGCCATTCACACGCCTTTTGGCCGATCCAGTGGTCCATCCATGCCTCGGTTGGCAGCACTGAGTCTCGGTACCACAGATCGGACAGTGATTGCTCGTCGCCGAACCCCGGGCGTCCGGCAAAAATCTCCTGGACCCGGGCGGTGTAGTCATCTCGAAAGCCCTCCCATAGCCCTTGTTCTCGAAGCCACATCCCGTATGGACCAGAAGGTGCGTCGCCGAAATCGAGGCCAGCGATAATCTTGCCCAGTGTCTCGATGGGGTGGGTGAATCCCCAGCGGTATGCCTTGGGACGATCGCCGCGGGGACCATGTTGAAGATCTCCCTTGTCGAGGTCGAGCTTGCCGACTACACCGACCTTGTAGCCGGCATCGCGAAGCTGTTGGTAGTACGTCGGCAGGGAGGAGTCGAGTACGTCGTTGTTGGACTGCGTCCCGATTGACAGCGGGGTCCTCCCAGTTGCCAGCCCGATCCGCGCCGGTACACATACCGACGAATTGGTGACATGGCCGGTGATCCTCGTTCCTCGCCCCGCCAATGCATCGAGGTGAGGGGTCACAACCCCAGGAGTGCCGTGGCACCCAAGCCAATCCCAGCGATGTTGATCCGTAGTGATCAACAAGACATTGGGCGCTGCGCCGTTTCCATCTTGGTCAGCCATTTGTGGCCCCTCCCCTGAATGATCCCATCCCCTTGCCTCCTGGAGTATGGGTGCGGCCTAAAAGTGCGTTGCGATTAGGAAACCGAGCTACACGGTGACGGTTGCCAGTCAGTCGGCCAGCGATTCCAACTGGTATTTGAGCCACCGTGTCAGCCACATGTTCTCAGACTTGTCCAGCAGTCGCTGGTGGGCTTGTCGAGACAGCTCTCGGGCTCCGGCATGATCGGGCCGGTGGCCGAGAACGATCTCGAGCAAGTGGAGCGCTTCTTCGGGGCGGTCGGCCGCCAGCTTCTCGCCGGCTCGTTCCACGATCCGCTCCGCGCCGGCCAGTTCCACCAAGTCGGCGTCCACCGACCGAGGGCCGAAGTCGTAGAGTTCCGTGGTGGATTCGGCGTGGAACCAGCCGCTGTAGTGCTCCCAGATGGAGCGCACCCCCCACGACACCTTGCCGTAGCCCTCTCCCAGCTCCAGCTCCGGAGGCAGAGAGATCTCTCTCATGAGCGTGCGGACGTCTTTGCCCTCGTTCATCCCCTTCACGGTCTCGTCGTGTACGTAGAGGGTTCCATCGCGAAAGGCGGTCAACTCGGCTTCGATCACGTCCTCGCCGACAACCGGAGCGTGATGTCCGTAGAGGATCATCGCCGGAGCGAGGTCGAGCACCGTCTGAGCCGCCTGAGCGCAAACCAGGGCATCGCGGTAGCGGTCGCCCCGAATGGTGGACAGATTGGGAAAGTGGCCGAACGGGCAGCCGAACAGGTTGCCGGTGAGGCAGATGCGGTGTTGCGGGAGCCAGACGATCAGTGAATCGTTGGTCTCCGCGCCGGGGCATCCGACGAGCACAACCTCCAACCCGCCCACGTTGAGTTCCAGCCGGTCGTCGAAGAGCACATCAGGAGTGGGGGCATCCTGCGGGTTGAAGTGGGTGTACCCGTGGTCGCGGTAATGGCGGTTCATGACCGCGTACTCATCGTCAAAGGCGAACCCGGATCGTTGGGCCCGAAACCAGGCCAGGCGGTTGTCGTAGCTCTGATGTTCGGGGTTCCCGCTTTGGGCAATCACCTCGAGGCCGGGGTAGAGCTCTCGAAAAAAGGCCGTCCCCCCGACGTGGTCCACATGCCCCTGGGTGAAAACCAGATGTCCGATGGGGGCATCTGAGTGGGTGGAGAGGTTGTGATGGTGGACCGGTGCTTCGATCCCCATGCCCGAGTTGACCAGCACGCTGGGACCCCCGGTTTCCAGGAGATAGACGTTGGAGAAACCCTCCGACATCACCACGAAGTCGTTGATCCGCTCACAGCGGCCGAATCTTGCCGGTTTGGGATCCACCGGACGAGAGCGATAAATCGGTGTACGCATTCAGGGATCCCTTCGTTCATGTTGGTTCATGTCGCTCATCCCATCTCTCCTTCGGGCTGCACGCCGAACGCATCGAAGTAGAACTTGAAGCGCTGGCGCATCATCGACGGATTGACCCCGAAGTCGCCCTCGAGGTCGTAGACGATTTGGCCGTGTTTGCCTCGGGGGTTTGCCCCCACGTAGTCAGCTATCTCCCTTTGAGACTGCTCGGTCCCGGGAAGGCCGGCAGTGTCGTGGACCCGTCTGACCACCGCGGCGTTGTCGGCCATGAATTCGTGGAAGTGGACGTCGACCCGCTGTTCCGGCGGCAGCAGGTGGAAGTGCTCCACCATCCGCCGTAGGAGCCGCTCGATCCGGTCGGGCCAGTACTCGGCCAACTGGGCGATCCTTACCGACTTGCGGGTCATGCGCTGGCCGTAGGCCAGCATGGTTATGGCCGATTGGATGACCGATACCGGATCCCGGTAGGTCATCACGTAGGTGGCATCGGGGAACATGGCCCTGAGCTCGGGAAGATTCTCCAGGTGCATGGGTGACTTCAGCACCCAGCGGGTTGGCGCATCGGGAGGCTGACGATGCAACAAGAGCTTGAGCATGGTCTTCAGGTACTCGTAACGGGGCAGTTGGTCGCTCGCGTAGTAGTGGTCCCGAAAGCGGGGGGCAAAGCTGTTCCATTCGAAGCTGTAGGTGGAGAAGTCCGAGTACATGAGCGAGATTTCCTCGTCGATGGTATCGGGGGCCATGTCGTGCATGGCGGCGATCAAGGGCGCAGACTGCACCGACATCTCCCACCCGTCCGCACTGCGCTGGTACCGGGGGTCTGTGCCATCGGGGAGCATCTCGTCGTCGGGTCGAGGCAGTGGCTCACTCGCCTCCCAGCAGGGCAGTGAGCGCATTCTGGAGTCAGCGGCCAACAGGTTCACCAGATGGGTTGTCCCGGTGCGAGGGAGTCCGACAACGATGATGGGCTGTCGAATCTCGATGTCGTGCACATCGGGGTGGTGCTTGAGATAGCCCATGACCAGCAAACGGGTTCGGGCATAGCCAACGAGTTGTGTCCGCAGAATGAACCGCCCCAGACCATTGATAGTTGGGTCGGTGCCCCAGTCTTCGCAGACGAGGTCGAGGCGCTCGAGAAAATCATCGGGGCCGTAGTCGCTCATCCCAGTTTCGGCACAGGCTTCGGCCAAGATCTCATCTCGGTCAAAAGAGACGGTGAGCTCGTCACCGAATTCTCGGGCGCTGATTTGGAACTCTGTCAACTTGGGCTCGGCGAGGTCGGAGATTCGGATTTCGTTCATGGGCACTCTCTCAACAGGCCATCCATGGGAGTCGGTTGATCATTCTAAGTTCCGGAAGTGGAGTCAAAGATGGGAGTCAGTCTTCGAGGTCTTCGATGCTGCGGGGCCAGTCGTCTTTGAGGAGGCGGGATAGGGAGCGGTCGGCCAGGATGCGACCGTCGGTTTGGCACTGGGGGCAGTAGTTGACCTCGTTATCGGCGTACACGATGCGCTGGACGGGAACCCCGCATACCGGACAGGGCTGGCCGAACTTGCCGTGGACGGCCATGTCGTCGTGGAAGGCGGTGACCTTGTCGGGGAAGCCGCCGCCCACCGCTTGGCGATGGCGCTCGGTCCAGTCGACCAGCGTGGTTCGAGTGGCCTCGTAGAGGCGGGCAATCTCGTTGTCGTCGAGGTTGCCGGTGCGCTGCACCGGGGACAGCCCAGCGTGGAACAAGATCTCGTCGCTGTAAGCGTTGCCGATGCCGCTGAACACGGTGGGGTCGCAGAGGGCCCGCTTCAGAGTGCGGTTGCGGCCCGTCAGGGCGTCGCGAAACTCGACCTCGTCCACTTCCAGTGGTTCCACTCCGCCCCGGTCGTGCTGCTCGACCAGCGCGTCGGCCCCCCGGACCAGCCACAGCGACGCCTTCTTGCGCTTGCTGGCTTCGGTGAGCACCAAAGTGCCGTGGTCGAAATCGAAGGCGGCCAACCCGATCTTCCCCGGTGGCTTGGCCCCCACCTCATCCCGCCACCGCAACCGCCCCGCCACCATCAAGTGGATCACTAGGTACAGATCATCAGATCCGTCCAGCCCTAGTACCAGCCGCTTGCCCAACCGCTTGGTGCCGACCACCGTTCGCCCCTCAGCCTCGCTAATCGGAGGGTCAAACGTCTGAAGCAGGCTGACCCCGACTATTCGGATCTTGCGCAGCTCCCGCCCCACCACATACCGGTCCAGCGACTCCAAATAGACCACCACATCAGGCAGCTCAGGCATATCAGCAATGCCGTTCTGTCTGGGCCATCAGCCAGAGACTACGGCTTGGGCTTAGGGTTCGTAGCGGTAGCGGATGGGGCATTGGTCGACGTGGTTGACCATGACCCGGGGTAGCCAGTGGGGTTCGGCGGTGAGCTCGAGGTCGCGGGTGTGGCGGGCGATAACCGCGGCGGTTTCTTGGAGTTCGGCCCGAGCGAGCGCCTGGCCAAGACAGAAGTGCGGGCCCATGCTGAAGGTGAACGACCAAACCGTTGGGTCGCGGGTGATGTCGAATCGGTCGGGTTCGGAATAGCGGGCCGGGTCGCGGTTGGGGCCGCCGATGATGATGCTGAGCGGTTCGCCAGCCTCAAAGTGAAGCCCCGCGGCCTCCGCGCTGGCGTTGGCCTTGTTGCCGCTGGCGTAGAACGCGGGCTGGTAACGGAGCACCTCCTCCACTGCGCCGCGTTTGAGCCCTTCGGGATCGCGGCGCAGCAATTCCAGCTGGTCGGGGTGGCGGGCGAACTCGAGGAACGTGCTGGTCATCATGCTGGCGGTGGTCTCAATGGCGCCGCCGAAGATGTTGGTGAACAACACGATCAGCTCGTCATGGCTCAGCCGATGGCCGTCCTCTTCGGCTTCGATCAACCGGGTGAGCAGGTCATCGCGCGGGTTTGACCGTCGGCTCTCCACCAATTCGCCAACGAACGCCATCAATGCGGCGAATGTGTCGTTGGCCCGGTCTCGGATCTCTTGAGTCACATTGGGGCCGAAGGCATCGGCCCCCGCTCCCGCCATTTGCTTTCCGATGTTGGCTGCTTCGTCCATCTCAATGTCGAGGAAAGCAACCACCGACATGAATGGGATGGCGGTGATCTCCTTTCTGACGTCGAACTCGCCTGATTCTGCATGCCGCTCAAGAAGCGCCCGAACGTGCTCGCGGGTCACCGGGCGGACCTTCTCCACCGATTTCGGAGTCAGGGCTCGGTTCACCAGGCTCCGGAGTCGGCGGTGGTCCTCGCCATTGCGGGCCCCAATCGAATAGCGCCGCCACTCATACAGCGGGTCACCGGGCTTGAAGCCCCGCTTTTCGATGTACTCGAGGCCTTCGTTCTCAAACTCCGGACGCTTCTTGATCTCCTCGGCATCCGACCAGCGCAGAATCGCCTTCATGCCATCGGGGGTTACGGCGGTGCGATGGCGGTCACGGTGCTCGGCAATGATCGGGTAGGGATTGTCCCAATAGGCGTCGTCATCGAGCGGGATGACCGGAGCGGTGTTCAGTGGCATTCCCCTGATGCTAAGGCAATGCGATGAGGGTGCCTTCGGTGAAGTGGGTGATGACGGCGGGGTAGATGCCGAACAGGAGGGTGGCCGCGGCGGTGAGCCCGAGGGCGGCCACCAGTGAGGGGGGTACCCGCAGAGACGATGTTTCGGCCTCTTCGGGGGCGTTCTCGAACCACATCATGCGGGCCACCTTGGCGTAGTAGAACAGCGCGATCACCGAGTTGACCGCGGCGATGGCGGCTAGGGAGTAGCCCCAGCCGGTGTCGGCTTCCACCACGGCCCGGAATACGGCGAACTTGGCGAACCAGCCGCCCAGCGGGGGGATGCCAGCCAAGGAGAACAGGAAGATGGTCATGAGAATGGTCATGCCCGGGGCATATTTGAACAGCCCGGCATAGGAGCTGATCTGGCCGGAAGCGGTGCGGCGAGCCACCGCAATGATTACCGCGAAGGCGCCCAGGTTCATGGCGGCGTAGATCAGCACGTAGATGATCACCGCGGAGAGGGCTTCACTGCCGATATCGCCGGCCACCGCCAGGGGGGCCAGCATGAACCCGGCCTGCGACACCCCGGAGTAGGCCATGAGGCGCACGATGTTCTCTTGGCGCAGGGCGATGAGGTTGCCGGCGGTCATCGAGCCCACGGCCAGGATCCACAGCAGCGGTTGGTAGACATCGTCCCGCCCGGGGAAGCCGGCGTACACCAACTGCATGAGGGCCACGAACCCGGCTGCTTTGGAGGCCACGGCCAAAAAGGCGGTCACCGGAGTGGGCGCGCCCTCGTAGGTGTCGGGGGCCCAGGTATGGAAGGGGAAGCCCGACACCTTGAAGGCGAACCCGACGATCACGAAGATGATGCCCAGGATCACCACCGGGTTGGCATCTCCGCTCGACACTGTGTCGGAAATGACCGACAGACGGGTGTCGCCGGCCAGCCCGAACAGCAGCGACATGCCGTACAGCATGATGGCCGAGGCGAACACCCCCATCAGGTAGTACTTGAGCCCGGCCTCATTGCTCCTGGGGTCGGCCTTGCGCCACGCGGCCATCAAATAGGCGGGGATGGACAGCAGCTCCAAGGCCACGAAGATGGTGACCAGATCGCGGGCCGAGGCCATCAGCACCATGCCCATCACCGATGCCAGCAGAAGGCCGTAGTACTCGTTCTCCCAGTAGTCGCCCTCGGCGATGTAGTTGGTGGACAACAGCACCACGATGTAGGCGACCACGATGAACATGGCCTTCAAAATGAGCGCGAAGTCGTCCACCACGAAGGCGCCGCCGAACATCTCCCGGGTGGTCCCATCGGCGGCCAGGGTCACGATGGGGATCAGCGCCACCAGCAAGCCGATGCCGGCCAGCGCCGAGGTGTAGGCCCGTCCCCGCTCCAACAGCACGATGTCGATCAGCGTGACCACCGCGCCCACCCCCAGCAGGGTGAGCTCGGGCGCGACGGCATGCCAGTCGATGTCCGGTCGAACGAAGCCGACAATCGAGGGCAGGGACGAGAGCACCGGTGTGGCCTACTTCCCGGCCGCCGCGTCGAAGCAGGCGCCGCTAGTGGCCGAGTCCAGGCACTCGCTGAGCGAGTTGACCACTGCGGGATCGGTGGCCCCGAATAGCAGGTGGGGGTACACGCCCAGCACCAAGATCAGGATGAGCAGCGGGGCCCAGGCCAGGTACTCGGACACGGTGGCGTCGTGCACGTGGGGGTCGTTGGCGAACTCCTCTCGGGGATTTCCGAAGGCGGTCTTCTGGAGCATCCACAGCAGATAGCCGGCGGCCAGCACTGTGCCCAACGCGGCGATGACCATGTACGACCGGAAGGTTTCCTCAGCCAGCACGGCCGCGGGATTGTAGGAGGCCAAGATGGCGGGGAACTCGCCCCAGAACCCGGCCAGACCGGGCAGGCCCAGCGAGGCCATGGCGCAGAACCCGAGGATCCAGCCCATGCGGGGCGCCTGCACCAAAAGCCCGCCCAGCCGGGACATGTCCAGGGTGTGATAGCGCTCCTTGACCGATCCGGCCAAGAAGAACAGCATCCCGGTGATGAGCCCGTGGGCCACCATGCCGAATACTGCGGCGTTGATGCCGAAGTCGGTGAGGGTGGCGATGCCCAGCATCACGAAGCCCATGTGGGCCACCGAGGAGAACGCCACCAGCCGTTTCAGGTCGCGCTGGGCCAAACAGCCCAAGGCGCCGTAGATGATCCCGATCACCGCCAACAGCCCGATGAACGGCGCCCACTCGGCGGCGGCCTCGGGCAGGATGGGGATGGCGATGCGCACGAAGCCGTAAGTGCCCAGCTTCAACAGCACCGCGGCCAGAATCACCGAGCCCACCGTGGGGGCTTCGGTGTGGGCGTCGGGCAGCCAGGTGTGGAACGGGAACATGGGCACCTTGATGCCGAATCCCAGGAACATGCCGCCGAACACCCAGACCTGCGACGACTTGGCGATGCCGGCCGCTGCCTCGGGCAGCAGCCGCATGTCGAAGGTGCCGGCATCGGCCAGGAAGTACAGAGCCAGGAAGCTGACCAGCATCAAAGCCGAGCCGAACAGGGTGAATAAGAAGAATTTGATGGCGGCGTATCGCCGGTTCTCGCCGCCCCACACCCCGATCATGAAGTACATGGGCAGCAGCACGACCTCGAAGAACACAAAGAACAGAATCAGGTCTTGGGCCGCGAAGGTGCCGATCATCCCGGTTTCCAGGATGAGCAGCAGCATCAAGAACGCTTTGGGGTTGTGCGGCTCGGGGAAGTGGTTCCAGGAGTAGATCACGCACAGGGGCACGATCAGCATGGTGAGCAGCATCAGCGGCAGGGAAATGCCGTCGACGCCCATGATGTAGCGGGAATCGATGACGTCGATCCAGCCCTTGTCCACCACAAAGTTGAGGGCGCCGTAGTTGTCGTTGTCGATGAACTGGATCAACAGCAGCAAGCCGAAGACGGCCACCGCCATGGTGGTGGCCAAGGCGATCAGCTTGTGAAGCTGCTCTCGGTCCTTGGGGATGAGCAGCATGACGGCCGCGCCGATGATCGGCAGGAACGTCGCGATGCTGAGCCCCCAGTCGTTGAGAAATTCACCCATGTGTATGTGTGCTCCCTAGATGACGATGATGAAGATGCCGGCCAGGATGGTGGCGGCGGCGAACATGATGGCGGCGTACTGCTGAACCTTGCCGGTTTGGATGCGGCGCAGCTCCTCCCCCGAACTGTCGGAGATCTTGCCGGTGGCGTTGACGATGCCGTCTACCACCATCTGGTCCACCTTGTGGTAGACGATGTTTCCGGCCTGTACCGACCGCGTGCCGGCCTCGTTGACCACCCGGTCGATGACGTTCTGGTTGGTCCAATAGGCCGCCCGGGCCAATGGCCCCTTTACGAAGCCGACGATCACCGTGGTGTACAGCCAGTCGAGGTAGTACTTGTTGACCAGGATCCGGTGGCCGAGACGGGCCACTGCCGATCTCGACGTGGGGCCATCGGGCAGTTCGGTGGCTGTCGGGCTAACCGCCCGGACCCGGACGAAGTAGTAGTAATAGGCGGCGCCGATGCCGATGAGCGCCACGATCACCGACACGATGGCCAGCGTCCACGACGGGGTGGCGTGCTTGATGGCCGGGAAGTAGCTCACCCCGACGGGCTCCACCCACTGGAGGAACTTCTCCTCCCACGACGCGGGAACGAGCTGGAAGCCAGCCGGGAAGTTGATGAATCCGGCTACCACGGCCAAGCCGCCCAGGATCCACAGCGGCACGGTGATCCGGGGGCCGGACTCATGGGGGGTGCCGTGGCCCCGGAACTCCCCGAAGAAGGTGAGGTACACCACCCGGGTCATGTAGGCCCCGGTGAGCGCGGCGGTGATCATGCCCATGGCCAGCATCACGGTGTAGGCGCCGTTGCCCCCCGTACCGCCGAACAGACCCCATCCGCCGGTGCCCACCAGAATCTCGTCCTTCGACCAGAACCCCGACAGGATGGGCAGGCCGGCCAGGGCCACTGTGCCGATCATGAACGTCCGATATGTGTGGGGCATGACCTTGCGCAGGCCGCCCATGTCCTTCTTCATGTCGAAGGAGTGGACGGCGTGGCTGACCGAGCCCGATCCCAGGAACAGGCAGGCCTTGAAGAAGGCGTGGGTGAACAGGTGGAACAGGGCCGCGGTCCATGCCCCCACGCCCAACGCCAGCACCATGTAGCCCAGCTGGGAGACGGTGGAATAGGCCAGCACCCGCTTGATGTCGTTCTGGACGAAGGCCAGGGTGGCGCCCACCAGGGTGGTGATCCCGCCGATCAGGGCCAGCGTGTTGATGCTGGAGCCGCCGATGGCGTAGCCCTCGAAGAACACCCCATAGAGCCGGGCCACCATGAAGATGCCGGCCACGACCATGGTGGCGGCGTGGATGAGGGCCGACACCGGGGTGGGCCCGGCCATGGCGTCGGGCAGCCAGGTGTGGAGGAAGAACTGGCCCGACTTGGACATGACCGCAGCGGTGAGGCACAGCGCCGCGGCCAGGGTGACCGTGTGGCTCATGGTGCCGTTAATGGCAGCTTCGTTCACACCGATCACGTCGAAGGTGCCCGCGCCGAAGAACAGGATGGACACCCCGATGATGATGCCCATGTCGCCCACCCGGTTGGTGAAGAAGGCCTTGAGGGCGGCGTCGGAGTTGTCCTTTTCCTCCCACCAGTGGCCGATGAGCACGAAGGAGCACACCCCCACCAGCTCCCAACCCACCAGCATCTGGATGGTGGTGGATGCGGTGACGAAGAAGAGCATCGACGCGGTGAACAGGCTCAAGAAGGCGAAGAAGTGGGTGTAGCGGCGGTCGCCGGCCACGTAGTCAGTGGAGTAGATGTGCACCAGCAGCGACACCACCGTGACCACGAAGATCATCATCACGGCCAGGCCGTCGATCATGATGCCCGCTCCGATGGCTTCGGCCCCGTTGGTGAGCCAGGTGATCGACCGGGTGAGCGCGCCCACCCCGCCGGAGGCCTCGCCCTCGGCCGCGACGACCAGGCCGCCTGCTCCTAGGGCGTGCTCGCCTTCGGCGCCCCCTCCGCCGGCGCCCTCCACTTCGCTGATCCACTGGATGGCGGTGATCAGGCCGAACACGAAAGAGGCCCCGACCGCGGCGATGCCGATCTCGGAGCCCCCCCGTGGGAACCGCTTGCCGAACAGCAGGATCAGGAGGAACGACACTGCCGGGAACAGCCAGATCAGCCAGGCGTTCTCCAGGAACCAGCCGGAGGCGGCCACGGCTTTGCCCGCGGTCTCGGCGGCGGCGATGTTCGCGCTCAGCACCGACCCATCACCCCTTCATCAGATCGACTTGGTCCAAGTCGATGGATCGGCGGTTGCGGTACAAAAGCAGCACGATGGCCAGGCCGATTCCCACTTCGGCGGCGGCCACGGTGATCACGAACAGGGCAAAGATCTGGCCCTGCACCGTGTCGTGGAACGCCCCGAAGGCCACCAGGTTGATGTTCACTGCGTTGAGGATGAGCTCGATGGACATGAGCACCAGCACGCCGTTGCGGCGGGCCAGCACCCCGTACACCCCGATGCAGAACAACACCGCGCCCAAAAAGAGCATCTCGTTCAAATACATCAGCCGCCCTCCTCTCGGCGGGCGATCACGATGGCGCCGATGAGGGCGGCCAGCAGCAGCACCGACACCGCCTCGAAGGGCACGATGTACTGGGAGAAGAGTTCGTCGGATACCTGGGCGGTGGTCTGGGGGGTCTGACCGCCGGGCAGGTTGGCGTCCAGCTTCACGTCTTCGAAGCGGTCCACTAGCGCGCCGATCATCACGGCCAGCAGCAATAGGGCGGTCAGTATCGCCGGGAACTTGCGTTTGTGGTCGGTCTCCTCGTCCTGGTCGAAGTCCGACCGGGTGAGCATGATCCCGAACAGGAACAGCACGATCACTGCGCCGATGTAGATGAGCACCTGGGTGATGCCGGTGAACTCGGCGCCTACCAGCAAGAACAGGGCAGCCACTCCGGCCAGCACGATCACCAGGTACAGGGCGGCGTGGACGATGTCGCGGGTGGTCACCACCCGCAGGGCGGAGGCCACCATCACCGCGGCGATGATCCCGAAGGCGACGTGCTCGGCGATCACCGGGGAACCTTCAACACCTTCTGCTCCGATCCGGACTCATAGGCCTCGAAGTCGGGCACGGTATCCATCCACTCGCTGAGGCGCTCCTTGTCGTGGAGCAAGTCGGCGATGCGGGGCTCGGAGTACTCGTACTCGGGGCTCCAGAACAGCGCCTCGAACGGGCAGACCTCCACGCAGATGCCACAGTACATGCACAGGCTGTAATCGATGTCGAAGCGGTCGAGCGCGTTCTTCTGGCGGGGCTTGCCCCCTTCGCGGCGGGGCGGGGCCAAGTACTTGTGGCCTTCGATGTAGATGCACCAGTCGGGGCACTCCCGGGCGCACAGCATGCAGGCGGTGCAGTTCTCCTCGTGGAGGGCGATCACCCCTCGGGCCCGGTCGGCAGGCATCTCTTTGACGTGGGGGTACTGCACGGTATGGGAGTGCTTGGAAGGGGCGGGCACTACCGGCAGGCCGTCGCCGAACAGGGTTCGGAACATGGTGCGGGCGGTGACCTTCAGCCCTGTGATCAATCCTGGTACCAGTGCCATGGCGAACTCCTACAAAACGACCTTGAAAATGCCGGTGATAACGATGTTGACCAGCGACAACGGGATGAGGAACTTCCAGGCGAGGCGCTGGAGCTGATCCTCTCTCAACCGCGGATAGGTGAAGCGGAACCAGAAGATCAGTGCGGCCACAGCCAGAACCTTCACCAGCATGATGACGGGCCCGGCGATGTTGAACGCCCAGTGGCCGAGGTCGCCCCACGGCAGCGCCCAGCCGCCCAGGAACAAGACCGCGGCCAGCGCGGCGAAGGCGAAGGCGGTGCCGAACTCGCCCATGAAGAAGAACAGGAACCTGAAGCCGGTGTACTCCACTTGGTAGCCGCCCACGATCTCCGACTCGGCCACCGGCATGTCGAACGGCGGCTGGGTGGTCTCGGCCTGCACCGCCACCAGGAAGATGAAGAAGCCCACGAACTGGGTGAGGATGAACGGGTTGCCGATGCCCCCCCAGCCGAAGATTTCACCGTTGGCCTGGGCAGTGACGATCTTTTGCAGATCCAGGGTGCCAGCCTGGATCACCACGCCCATCACCGCCAGCACCAGCGGCAGCTCGTAGGCGATGAGCTGGCCGGCGGCCCGCAATCCCCCCATCAGGGCGTACTTGTTGGCCGAGGCCCATCCGGCCATCAAGATGCCCACCACCGATAGCGACGACACCGCCAGGGCGTAGAAGATGCCCACATCCAACTGGGCCACCACCGCGTCGGGGCCGGTGGGGATTACCACGTAGATCAAGAAGGTGGAGACCAGCACCACCAGCGGGGCCAGGGCGAACACCGTCCGGTCGGCCTTCTCCGGAAAGATGTCCTCTTTCTGAATGAACTTCAGCCCGTCGGCCAGCAGTTGGAGACTGCCGTAGGGGCCGGCCTCCATGGGGCCCAACCGGCTCTGCATGAAGCTCATCATCTTCAGCAGGAACACATAGCCCAACACCAGCGCGGCGGTGGGGACGACCAGGGCGACCACTCCCAATTTGATGATGGCCGACGCCCAGTAGGGCACTTCCACAGCCAGCAGGCCCGACATCACGGTTGCCGCGGTCACCGGTCGATGTCTCCGAGGATGAAGTACAGGCTGGCCAGAATCGTGATGATGTCGGGCACGTACACGCCCTTGAGCAACCACGGGGTGATGGAGATGTTGGAGAAGCTGGCCGAGCGGATCTTCACCCGGAACGGTACCAAGTCGCCCTTGCTCACGATGTAGTAGCCCATCTCCCCCAGCGGGTTCTCGGTGGCGGCGTAGGCCTCACCAGCGGGTACCTTGATGATGCGGGGCACCTTGGCCATGATCGGGCCCGATGGCAGCCCGTCCAAGAGCTGATCGACGATGTGGGTGGCTTCTCGGGTCTCCTGGAGCCGTACCCAGTAGCGGGCGAAGGAGTCGCCGTCGGGGTGCGTCCACACCTTCCAGTCCACCTGGTCGTAGGCCAGGGCCTCATGGCCGTCGCGGCGCAGGTCCCAGTCAACTCCGCTGGCCCGGATGTTGGCGCCCGACAGCCCGTAGGCCAGGCCCACTTCGGCTGGCACGATGCCGATGCCCCGGCTGCGGGCCTGGAAGATCTCATTGCCCAGCACCAACTCTTCGAACTCGTCGCAGAAGTCCCGTATCTTCTCCATGGCCTGCTTGGTGTCGTCGATCCAGCCCTTGGGCAAGTCGTCTTTGACGCCGCCGATGCGGTCGAAGTTGGGGTGGAAGCGTCCGCCGGTGACCGCCTCGATCTGATTCAGCACGAACTCTCGGTCGCGGAAGGCCATGAACACCGGGGTGAGGGCCCCGAGCTGCACCGCCATGTCGCCCAAGAAAAGGGTGATGTTGGCGATCCGGCTCAGCTCGAACAGCGCGGTGCGGATCCATTGGGCCCGAGGCGGGGCCTCGACCTCCATGAGCTTCTCGGCGGCCAGGATGAACGGCACCTCGTTGGCGAAGCTTCCCAGCCAGTCGATGCGGTTGATGAGCGTGGTGACCTGGGGATAGGTCCGCACCTCGGCTAGCTTCTCGTAACCCCGGTGCATGTACCCCATGATGGGCTCGGCCTCCACCACCTGCTCGCCGTCGAGGCGGGCTACCAGCCGGAGGGTGCCGTGGGTGGCCGGGTGCTGGGGGCCGATGTTGAGGGTCATGCCCTCGGTCTCGATCTCCACGTTCAGCCGGGCGTCGGCGGCCTGGGTGGCCACATAGGCCATCTGCCGGCGCTGGTCGGTACTCGTCGCGGTCACGAGTCCTCCTCGCCGGGGAACAGCTCCACGTCCACGATGCCGGGCCACGGCTTCACCCGGCGGGCGAGCAGCGGGAAGTCCTTGCGGAGGGGGTTTCCCTCGAACTCGCCGGGAAGGTAGATGTGTCGGAGATCGGGATGGCTGTTGAACTGGATCCCGAACATCTCCCAGGCCTCCCGCTCATGCCAGTTGGCCCCGGGGTACACCTGGATCAGGGTGTCGATGCTCAGATCGTTATTGGGCAGATCGGCCTTGATGGTGAGGCCCATGTGCTCGGTGATCGAATAGAGGCGCATCACCATCTGGAACCGGGTCTCGCCCCCGCCGTGACCCTGTTCCATGGGGTCGGCTGCCTTGGGCTCGGGGTTGTCCTCTTGGGCGTCCATGTCCCGCCCGTAGGGGGAGGGCAACCAGTCGATGGCCGACAGCCAGTCGAAAAACTGGCAGTCAAGCTGGTCGCGGGCGGCGGTAGCCGCATCGACCCACGAGTCGCGGGCAACCCGAACCCAAAGATCGCTGTTAGGGATGATGTGGTGCTCCACGAAACCGTCGCCCAGGGCATCGGCCAGTTGAGCTGCCCAAGCTTCCCGGCGCTCGTCGGGCTGCGGGCCGGCTTCGGCGGCGTCGTTGTCCATCTCAGTCGACGACAATGGGGTCACCTCGCCACCGCGCAGCCGGGTCCTCGTTGCCGATGCGCTCCTGGAGCAGCACGATGCCCTCCAGCAATGCCTCGGGCCGGGGCGGACAGCCGGGCACATACACGTCCACCGGGATGATCTGATCGACGCCCTTGGTCACCGAATAGGAGTCCCAGTAGGGGCCTCCGCAGTTGGCGCAGGAGCCCATCGAGATGACGTATTTCGGGTCGGGCATCTGCTCGTAGAGGCGGAGAATCGAAGGGACCATCTTGTCGGTGACCGTGCCCGAGATCACCACCAGGTCGGCCTGCCGAGGGCTGGCGGGAAACGGGATCACGCCGAGGCGCATGACGTCGTAGCGAGGGGATCCGATCACCGCGCCCATCTCGATGGCGCAGCAGGCCAGGCCCCACTGGTACATCCAGATGGAGTACTTCCGCCCGAGATTGAGCAGCATGGTCAGGGGTTTTGGAGCCTTCCCGCTAGCGACCAGTCCCACTGACTACCTCAGATCCACCGAAGGACGCCTTTACGCCAGGCGTACACCAAGCCCAGCGCAAGGATGAAGATGAAAATGGCCATCTCGACCAAGCCGAATGTTCCATAGGCCTCCAGCCGGGTGGCCCAGGGGAAGATGAACACCGCCTCGACGTCGAACATCACGAAAAGAAGGGCGAACACGTAATACCGGATGTTGCTCTGCGACCAGCCCAGTCCCACGGGGTCGACACCGCTCTCGTAGGTGATGTATTTCTGGGGCTGCGACCGGGTGGGCCGCAGCAGGCTGCCGAGCCCCAGCATCCCGAACACCAACGCGCCGGCCAGCACGAGGAATAAGACAACGAGGAGGTAGTCGCGGAGGAACTCCGACACGGCTCGAAGGTTACCGACGGCGTTTTCTGCGGGCCAAGACGTACTTAGGGGGCGGGAATATAGGCCGCGGCTATAACCCCTGGTCCGGCGTGGGTGCCCACAACGGGGCCGATGAGGGTCACGGTCAAGGGGTTGTGGGCGGGGGCGTCGCCCAGGCTGGCGGTGAACGCGTCGATGTCATCGGCCGCACCGTGGGCCAGAGCCAATTGCTCCAACTCTCCGGCTTCGCTCACTTGCTTGGTCAGCCAGGAGCGGGCCTTGCCCCGGGTTCGCTGCTTGCCAGCCTCCTCCACGACGCCTGAGGTGAGATCCAGGCAGGGCTTGATCGACAGGGCACTTCCCAGGAGGGCCTGCGCGGTGCCGATGCGCCCGCCCTTCTTGAGATTGTCCAGGGTGTCCAGCACGGCATAGATGAAGACCCGGTCTTTCAGTTGGGCCAGTTGGGCTTCGATCTCATCGGCGCGGTGACCGGCTTCGGCGGCGGCGGCCGCAGCTTTCACCATAAGGCCCAGGCCTACCGAGACCTTGCCGGAGTCCACCACCCGAACGTCCACCTCGCCCTCCAATGCTCGAGCCGCATTCTGGGCCGACTCCCCGGTGGCCGAAAGGGCGAACGACAGATTTATGCACACCACTGCTTCGGCTCCGCCCGCGGCCAGCTCTCGAAACACTGTTTCGAAGGCACCCGGTGCGGGGGCGGCGGTAGACGGCAGATCGTCGCTGGCCGCCATCTTCTCGTAGAAGTTCTCAGCCGAAAGGTCCTGGCCATCGGTGAACTCCTCGTCGCCGAAGCGGATGGTGAGGGGGACCACGGTGATCTGGTAGCGCTCGATATCAGCGGCGCTGAGGTCGCAGGAACTATCGGTCACAATGCGAACGGTCATGGCTTCGACACTACTCCTGTTGCGGGGTGGGCATCCCCTCGCCGTTTTCCGATTTCGTGGGCTCCGGGGGCGGTGCCACTTCCATACCGACTACCGATACATGCCGGGCTCGGGCCGCCTGTCGTCGGCGGGACCACCAGTTTCTGCCCCACCACACCATCAAGATGGCCAGCGCGGCGGCCGCGATCCCCACCCCCGCGCCCGACAGTGAAGTTGCCCGTACGGTGAGCTGGGATTCGCCCAAGGCCAGCAGCCCGGTGGGCGAGTTGACCCGGATTTCCAACACCGCGTCGCCCGAGGTCTTGGCCCGAACCGGTACTTGGACCTGGTTGACGCCGGGGGACAGGCGCCACAGCAGGGAATCACCGTCGGGAAAGTCCAGCTTGTCGCTGTTGAGGTCCAATCGGACGATGACATCGTGGTTGAGGCTGTTGCGAATGATCATCGGAATGCTTCCCGAGCGGCTGGTCAGGGTGATCCGCTGCTGGCTCGGGGGCTGGATGGCGGCCACAGTGTCTCGCACGGTCTGAGCCACCACGGCCAGATAGGCGTCTCGCTGGGTCTCGGTCAGGCCATAGGCGCCCGACAGCAGCAAAGCCCGCTCCAAGGTCTCGATCAACTGCCGCTCGGGGGTGCCCACAGTGGCGATTGGGTCCACCATGTTCTGGTACGACCGGGCGATGCGCTGTCCGTTGGTCAAGGCGGCCTTGTAATCCTCTCCGAAACTGTCCTCCTCGGCGGGGCGCACCTCTCGAAGGGCGTCCGGTTCGAGCCTCTCGACAATGGTGGCGGGGTCGATGGGCGAAAGGATGGGGCTGACGCTGATTTCGTCTAGCAGCACCCCTAGCCCAGTGGAATCCGGCAGTGAGGCCAGGGGTGGCGCCAGAACGATCCCCCGGAGCCTCTGGGGGTCTTCAAACCAGCGGACGGCCAGATCGGCCAACACCAAGTAGGGGGCGGCCTCGGTGCTGCTGGCTCGGGTGAAGTGAGCGGTGGCGCTGCTGTCGATAGCCACTGCTCGAGCCGGTTGGTCGATCGCCGGTAGCAGGAACGACGTCTTGGCTGATGTGCTGACCAGTTCATCAGCCGGATTGAGCAGGGCATCGGGAACCAGGACCAGCTCCACCTGCTCTCGTTGAAGCCGTTGGAGCAACTCAGGGGAGGCCGATGTGGTCAGCACCATGATGGTGCGGTCGGGCTGAGAGCCGAGATGCTCGTCCAATACCGCCGCCCCCGCCTCGATCTGCCAGCCGATCTGGAGACTGAGGTCTTGGTCGATCCACGCATCGCTGTCCAGGGGCACGTAGGTGTTGCTCGCGATCTGTCGGCTGATCATGGCTTGTTGGAGTCGGGCCAGCAGCTGGGCGTGCTCAGGGCGATCGCTGAGGGCCAAAGCGTCGATCAAATGGGGATCGAGCGAGACTGTGACGGGGGGTTGGGGGCGAACCCGGGGATCGAGGACCTCGGCTAGCGTTTGCAGGCTCTGGCCGGCGGGACCCAGATCCACGTTGCCTTGTTGGTCGACGGCCGGTGGCCCGCTCACCGACAGCACAGTGCCCACCATCAGGGGAGGCTGGTTGGAGTCCGGCATGGGGGTGCGGACCAGGAAGGTGTGGACAATGTCCAATCGGTTGCCGTCGGAATCCCGAAGAACGAGGCCCACCGGGTATACCCCTTCGGCGGGCAGTGGGAGCAGCAGTTCATCCGCCTCTGGCTCTTGGCCGCTGGTGGTGGCGATTTGCAACGAAGCGATCCCGTTGGCATCAGGCTGAGGGATGGCCAACCGGGAAATCTGATGGTGACCCTGTCCGGTGGAGGGTTCGGCCAGCCGATCCAGAAAAGCGGAGCGAGACCGGATGGGCACGCCGATGTTGACGTCAACGGTGGACTCGTCAGGAACATTGAGAAGTCGGAAGGAGACCCGGAAGAGATCCTCCTCGGCGATCCACATGCTTTGGCTGACCAGCTCGATGGCAGGGGTGGCGTCGCCGGAGAGGCTGGTGCCGTTCTGGGCGGATGCCGCCGGAAGCGCGATGGCGGGCGCGGCTAGGAGCACCAGAGCGAATACCAGGCCGAGGGTCCAAGGTCGGTGTCGCGAACCGAACTCAGGGCTCAAGGACTCTCTCCAGAACTTGCAGACCGGGGGGAACCTGCTCGAAGCCCAGCCGCTCGTAGAGCCGCAGCGCCCCGGTGTTGTGCTGGGGCGTGTTGACCCAGGCCTGAGTCACCCCCCAGCGGGCCATCCACCTCAGTCCATCGATCACTAGGGACGCTCCCGCGCCCTGGCCTTGTTGGCTGGGCGAGATTGCCAAGCGCTGGAGGTAGCCCGCCGGACCGCTGCGCCCACAGATGGCATACCCGGTCAATGCCGTGTTGGTGCCTTGGCGAGCGACGCGAAAGCGTCGGAAGGGAGTGGCCCACAGGGCGTCGTGCAACCCAGGTTGGTCGAGCTGCCAAAAGGGCTCGAAGGCGTCACGGTCTACAGCCAGTACCGATGAGTGGTCGCGGCGGCGAGCCCGTTTTATGGCAATGCTGCCATTTCGATCAGGAAGTCCGCCTTGAATCGGCCTGTGCAACAAGGCGAGTTGCTGGCAGGGCTTGAATCCAGCCCGCAAGAAGGGCTCCGCCTCGACACGCGAAAGCGCGGAGGTCCGCAGGCGCTGGTAGCCCTGGGTGATCGCGGTTTCAATCGCCGCGGTGGCCGTGGTATCAGACACCGCCGAACCAGGAGTCAATTGGATGAGCAGGCCAGTCCCGGCCTCGCCGGCCCAGTTCCTAAGCCGCAGGCGATCTCCCCCGAGCCGGAGTACCTCCGACCGTCGGCCCAACATTTCAGTGAGGCTAGTGGTGTGTAGGAGCAATGGCCCTGCGGGGATATTGGAGGGGGCGGCCGAGGCAGCGGGGGTACCGTGGGGTTGTGTCGGTTCTGTGGATCACCGACGAGCGCTTTCTCGACCACGACACCGGGCGTTCCCATCCGGAGCGGCCGGCCCGCCTGCGCGCCGTGATCGACGGTGTGCAGCGGGCGGGGCTGGCCGATGCGCTAATCCCGACCGAGCCCCGGATGGCCACCGATGCCGAACTGCTTGCTGTTCACCAGCGGGCAGTGCTCGACTTGGTGCACCGGGTGGCCCAAGCCGGCGGCGGTCGGCTAGACCCCGACACTGTCCTGTCCGCTGAGTCGGAGGCGGCGGCTCGGCTGGCCGCAGGGGCGGGGATGGCGGCCATCGACGGATTGGACGGCGGGGAGGCCGATGCCGCGTTCTGCGCGGTGCGTCCGCCAGGGCATCACGCCACCCCGGTACGGTCGATGGGATTCTGCATGTTCAACAGCGCAGCAGTCTGTGCCCAGGCACTGGCCGACCGGGGCGAGCGGGTGCTGGTGGTGGACTACGACGCCCACCACGGCAACGGCACTCAAGATGTTTTCTGGGAGGACAGCCGGGTGATGTACGTGTCGTGGCACCAGTACCCGTTCTATCCGGGCACCGGGGGGTTGCTGGAGCGGGGCGAAGGGGCCGGGGCGGGCACCACCATCAACCTGCCCATGCCCATGGGGGCGACCGGCGACGTGTACCGCCGGGGCTGGGAGGAGGCCGTGCTGCCCGCGGTGGAGGAGTTCAACCCCGATTGGCTGGTGCTGTCGGCCGGATTCGACGCCCACCGGGCTGACCCGCTGACCAATCTGGGTTTGGCCGCAGGAGATTTCGCCGATCTCACCGAGGCGATCATCGAAGTGGTGCCCACCGGCCGACGCATCGCCTTTCTCGAAGGCGGCTACGACTTGGATGCGCTGGCCGACTGCGCCGCGGCCACAGTGGCCGTTTTGGCCGGTACGACGTGGCGACCGGAACCAGCCACGGGGGGCGGGCCGGGGGCCGACGTGGCCGCGGCCGCGGCTGCTTTGCTGCCGTGAGCCTCGATCGTCTGGACCCGGTGCGGGAAGAGGCCCGCGGGCTGGCTGAGCGGTTTGCCGCCGGTGGCTACCGGATCTATCTGGTTGGCGGAATCGTGCGGGACGCTCTACGCGATCGACCTCTGAACACCGCTTTTGACCTGGATCTCACCACCGACGCCCAGCCGGAGGCGGTGAAGTCGATCTTGGACGAGTGGGCCGACACCCTGTGGACCCAGGGAGAGCGCTTCGGCACCATCGGCGCTCGTCGCGGCGATCGCCGGGTTGAGATCACCACCCACCGCACCGAGCGGTACCGCCCCGACTCTCGCAAGCCCGAGGTGGTCTTCGCCGATGCCATCGAAGCCGATCTCTCCCGCCGCGACTTCACAATCAACGCCATGGCCGTCGAGCTTCCCGATGGGGAGTTGGTCGATCCCTTCGGTGGTGCCGATGACTTGCATGTCGGCCGCCTCCGCACGCCTCTGGACCCTGAGGAAACGTTCAGCGACGACCCCCTGCGCATGTTGCGGGCGGCCCGGTTCTTGGCCCAGTTCGATCTGACCGCGGAACCCAACCTGGTGGCCGCCATGACCGCCATGGCGGACCGGCTCGAAATCGTGGCCCACGAGCGGATGCGCGACGAACTGGACCGGCTCTTGGCCCTCCCCGATCCTGGGCCAGGCTTCGAATTGCTCTTTGAGACCGGACTGGGAGAACGGGTGTTGGGACTGGTCGGCGATGGCCATGCGGCTCTGGCCCTTCTTGACAAGGTCGGCGACGATCCGGTTGTCCGCTTGGCTGCATTGCTGGCCGATGCCGGAACTCCAGCCGATGTGCAGTCGGCATTGTCGGAGCGACGAGCAACCACCGCGGTCAGCCGCGCCGTGTTTGCCGTGTTGACCGCGGCGCGCCGAGCCGTCGAATTTCCCCCCCAATCCCTTGCCGAGTTACGTCTTTGGGTGGTCGATGCCGACCCTCATCTGCCCCAAGCGGTGATGTTGGCCACAGCTCTTGGTGCGGTGAACACGCTGACCGCCGATGTGGAAGCCCTGATCACCGCAGAGCCCGATCTATGCGGCCCCCCCGTGCTTGACGGCGACGAAATAATGGATCTGCTCGGTCTGGAGCCCGGGCCTGAAGTGGGCGCGGCCGTGAGCGAACTACGCCGTCACCGCCTCGACTCCGGTTTCCTCACTCCCGAAGAGGCCCGCCAACACCTTTTGAGGTGGCGTTCTAGCTGACGTCGCCTCGGGCGTAGGCCTCGACCATTTCGCGGGCGGCTTCGTCGCGATACTGGATGGGGGGGCTCTTCATGAAGTAGGCCGACGGGCCGAGCAAAGGGCCGCCGACACCGTGGTCCAAGCCGAGTTTGGCGCAGCGCAGAGCGTCGATGATGACGCCGGCGGAATTGGGGGAGTCCACCACTTCCAGCTTGAGGTCGATGTTGAGGGGGACATCGCCGAAGCCCCGGCCCTCGAGGCGGATGTGGGCCCACTTCCGGTCTTCCAGCCAGGGAACATGATCGCTGGGGCCGATGTGCACATCATCGGCGGCGATGCCCTTGTCGAGCTGGCTGGTGACCGACTGGGTCTTGGAGATCTTCTTGGACACCAGCCGGGACCGCTCCAGCATGTTCATGAAGTCCATGTTCCCGCCGAAGTTGAGCTGGTAGGTGCGGTCGAGTTCCACGCCCCGGTCCTCGTAGAGCCGGGCCAAAGTACGGTGCACGATGGTGGCGCCCACCTGGCTCTTGATGTCGTCGCCCACCACGGGGACACCGGCATCGGTGAAGCGCTGGGCCCACTCTGGATCGGAGGCGATGAACACCGGGATGGCGTTCACAAAGGCCACGCCGGCCTCCAGGCAGCACTCGGCGTAGTAGCGCTGGGCCTCTTCGGAGCCCACCGGCAAGTAGGAGATGAGCACGTCGGCGCCGGCCTCCCGAAGGGCCTCGGCCACGTCCACCGGCGCGGCCGGGGACTCCTCGCACTGGGTTCGGTAGAACTCGCCGAACCCGTCCAGGGTGGGGGCTCGCTGCACCCGCACGCCCAGATCGGGCACGTCGCAGAACTGCACGGTGTTATTGGGTTCGGCCCCGATGGCCTTGCCCAGGTCGAGACCGACCTTGGAGGCGTCCACGTCGAAAGCGGCCACGGGCACCACGTCGTTGATGTGGTAGCCCCCCAGTACCACGTGCATGAGGCCGGGTACCTGGTCGTCGGGTTCGGCGTCGGCGTAGTAGTGCAGCCCCTGCACCAGAGAGCTGGCGCAGTTGCCGACACCGGCGATTGCGATGCGGATTGGATTGCTCATCGTGATTGCCCTCCTTGGGCGAAGAAGTATCGATCAGCGCTGATCATGGGTCGGTGGGGTCGGGACTCGGCCGGTTGTTGCGCTCGTCGGCGATCAGCTGATCGAGCCAAACCAAGTCGTGTTCTCGGCGTTCCTGGTCCCGCTGGAACAGGGAACGCACATAGGGATCGTTGGAGTGCACAGGATCGCGGCGGGCCATGGCTTGCAGGCTCACCAAGTGGGCCCGGCGCAGCTCGAAGAGCGCCAGCCGCCGGTCAGGGGGAAGGAAGCGGCAGAAGGCCAGCTGCAAGCGGAAGCGCCGCTCGTTGTTGGCGTCCTCTTGAAGCAGCTCCAGCAGGTGGTCTTCGCCGGCCTCGGTGATGTGGTACACCTTGCGAGTTCGGCCTGGTTTGGACCGAGTGCTGCGCTTCCGGTTGCGACGAGCGTGCCCCTCCAAATTCTGCTCATCGGTGACGAGCTCAGGGGCAACGGCAGCGGAGCTCACCCAGCCGCGGCGCTCCAAGCGGGCCAAGGCGGGGTACAGGGCACCGTACGAGTTGGCGTATCCGCCGACCAGAGACTTGAGGCGCTTGTTCAGCTCATAGCCGTGGAGGTCGCCCTCCTTGAGCAGTCCGAGCACCGCGAGATCCAACATTGGACCGCGATTATATCGATTCGCTATATCAGGTCAACTTGTTGGTGCGCGATAGACGTTGGGGTAGTCAGCCGAACAAGGCGACTGAAGGATCCTCTGGGCCGCGGATCGACCGGGGATCGTGGGGGTCGGGGTTGGAGTTGGGCACGGTCACGGAGTGGTCGGTGATGTAGTTGCGGTGGTCGATGGCCCATTTGCCGTCTCGACGAGACCATTGGTCCACGTAGCGCCCTCGGCTGAAGATGTCGGCCACGTCGGGGCCGTCCCCGAAGGGCAGGGTTCGCAGCGCGACGGTGACGTAGGCCTCGCTGACGGCTCGGTCGCCGTCCACCTGGATCAAGACGTTGGTGATCTGATGGGAATGGGTGGACATTCCGGCGTGAGCGGTCCAGACCCAGTCCACGAACTCGTGGCCAGTGCCCTGGAAGATGTCCTCGCCGTAGTCGGCGGTTCCATCGGGATGCCACACCGCGTAGGCCGCCGGCATGTCCATCCGGTCGAGTGCCCGGCAATAGCCGTAGATCACCTCGGTGATGGCCTGCTTGGCTGCCAATGTCTCTAGATCTTCCGTGCTGATGGGGTCAGTCATACGCCCATTCTCTATCGTTTCGCCCATGTCAGACCTCATCATCCGCGGCGGCAATCTGATCGACGGCACCGGGATCGCGGCCCGGCCCGCCGATGTGCGCATCAATGGAGGGGTTATCACCGAGGTGGGCCCGAACCTGGTTCCTGACGGCGAAACCGATTTGGACGCCGGTGGCTGCTATGTGACCCCCGGGTTCATCGACTCCCACACCCACTTGGACCCTTCCATGTTCTGGGACCGGGGGTGCGACCCCATGCCCCAGCACGGGGTGACCACCGCGCTGATCGGCAACTGCTCGCTGTCGCTGGCCCCGGCCAAGGCCGAGAATCTCGATGAGCTCATCGACGTGTTCTGCTACATAGAGGACATGCCGGTGGC
The DNA here is from genome assembly GCF_965204015.1 of Candidatus Poriferisocius sp. GTDB lineage: Bacteria > Actinomycetota > Acidimicrobiia > Acidimicrobiales > Bin134 > Poriferisocius. The sequence continues at coordinate 2,513,831 of NZ_OZ241965.1, forward strand.
CGACTTCGAGTCGGCCATACCCTGGTCATGGGGGTCGTGGCGCCAGTACCGCGATGCCATGAACGAGGGCGGGATCGCGCTGAACATGGCCTCGCTCATCGGCCACTCCATGCTGCGGATCTACGTCATGGGCGACGACGCCTGGACCCGGGAGGCCACCGAAGAGGAGATCGCGGCCATGGCCGCCGAGATGGCCGACGCCATGGATGCGGGCTGTTATGGCTTCAGCACCTCGTTCTTCGACTTGGACCGCCGCAGCCGCCCGGTGCCTAGCCGGTTGGCTTGCGACGGGGAGCTGACCGCGCTGGCCGACGTGCTGGCCGCCGCGGGCCACGGCCTGGTGGAGTTCATTCCCAACCTCACCGGCGAGGATCCCGAAGCCGACATCCGCCGGATGGCCCGGGTGCTCGGACCCCGGGGGGTTACCTCCATCTGGAACGGGGTCTCTCACAGCGACATGGCCCCGCACCGCCCGGATGAATACATGGCCTTTACCCAGGCGATCCGCGATGAGGGCTGCGACATGTGGCCCATCTCCTCGCCCCGCACCGTGGACCTCAACGTGAGCTGGGACCAGACCATGGTGTTCATGATGCTGCCCAAGGGCTGGAACCAGATCATGGGGGTGACCGGGCACGCCCGACGGGAGATGCTGGCCGACCCCGGCTGGCGGGAGATCGCCCGCAACGAGTGGGACGCCACCGAGAAATCGCTGTTCCCCATCAATCGGCCCGACTTCGCGCGGTTCACCTCGGTGACCCGCGCCGACAACGAGAGTTGGCTGGGGCGTTCGCTGGCCGAGTTGACCGAGGCTCGGGGCGGCCACCCCTCAGATGTGTTCGCCGACTGGATTCTGGAAAACGACCTGGAGCCCGGCGTGGTGGCCATGGGGGTGAGCAACAGCAACATCGACGGGGTGGCTCAGATGATCGCCGACGATCGCTGTCTGATCAGCGCCTCCGATGCCGGGGCCCACGTGCAGATGATGTGCGCCGCGGGCGACACCACCCTGCTGTTGACTCGCCACGTGCGGGAACGGGGAGACCTCGAGCTGGAGCACGCGGTGTACGAGATCACCGGCCGACAAGCGGAGATCTTGGGATTCAACGACCGGGGACGCCTTCTGCCCGGCTATGCCGGCGATGTCACGGTGTTCGACTTGGACGAGCTGTCGTGGGACACCGACGGGTTTGTGTCCGACCTGCCCTCGGGTGCTCCCCGCCTGCGCCGCCCGGTCGGCGGCTATCGGGCCACCGCGGTCAACGGCGTGCTCACCCAGGTGGAGGGCTCGCTCACCGGCGCCAACCCCGGGGCGGTCCTCGACGCCAACACTCCGGTGCCCTGAGCCCGACCGCTAGGACGTCGCGGCGATCTTGAGGGGGAACAGCTCCGCCACGCGGTGAAAATCCTGATCAGCGGTCAAGATCTCTGATCCGGTACGCAGCGCGATGTTGGCGATCATGCAGACGATGTATCCCGGTGGGGTGACGCCGTTGGCTCGGCAAACCCGGTTGATTCGAGCCGCGCCCTCGAAGTCGGCGGTCGGGTTGGCTCCCAGCCAGGACACCGAGGTCATCAAATTGAAGAGCCGGAGGTGGTTTTGGTCGTCTTTGGCCCCTCCCAGTACCTCCATCAGAACCGGCTCGGTGACGGCGACGTTGTGACCGCCTTCGGCGATGAGTGCGGCTAGCCGGGCATGAACCGGGGAGTTTGTACCTCGGTCGTACTCCATCCAGGCAGAGGTGTCGGCCAGGATCATCCGATGGGTTGGAGTCCGGTATCGGGCGGGATTTCGCCGATGAGCTGTGCCCCCTGCATGGCTAGCATCTCCTCGGTGGTCAGGGGTAGCCCGGCCAGGCGGCTCAGCGCGAGGTGTACGGCCTCGGTCTTGGTGCGCACGCCGTATCTGCGCATCACCACTTCGAGCAGACGGTCGTCAAGCTCGATATTGGTGCGGGTACGAGGGTTGACCTCGTTCATCGCCACAGTTTACACCTATTAGGTGTATTACTTGTGGTTTATGTGTAGAGATGGTCAATAGTCCTGGCCTTTGGAGGCATTGTGGGCGCCCCAGCCATCGGGAATGTACCCGTCCATGGTCACTGAGCGTTCGGTGAACAGCCAACGGCCGTCCACAACGCCATAGCAATCGATGTAGCGGCCCCAGTGGTCAAGGCCGTGCTCCATGATCACGTGGTAATAGCAGCGGCCCCTGGCCTCGGTGGGTGAGAGCAGGTCGATCTGGTGGGTGGCGGTGTGGTGGCGGATGTACTTTGGGGTGCCGCCGCCGATATCGGACAGAGTGTCCTGGGCGCCGGTGAAGATGGTGCGGATCTCGTCGATGCCGTACTTATCGGGTTGCGTCGGGGTCCGCATTATGGCGTCGGGGGCGAATAGGTCCATGACTTGGTCGAACCGGCCCGAGTCTCCGTTGGCGTTGTACCGGGCTACTAAGTCCCGGATCGATTCCCGAGCGATCAATTCCCACTGCTCCATCGTCTGACCGTACATCGTTTCTGCTTGCGCGGCGGGTCCTGTCGTTACCATCCCCCGGCGTGGTGGCGGGTCCTGTCGTTACCATCCCCCGGCGTGGTGGCGGGTCCTGTCGTTACCATCCCCCGGCGTGGTGGCGGGTCCTGTCCCGGCCCAGCCCGCCGTCCTCCATGGAGTCCGGGCGGCGGGCGCCCTGAGCCGGGCCACCCACCACCACGCCTACCTTTGGGGCGGGGCACTCCATTTGAGAGGGGTTAGGGTGCGGGCGTGAGCTTTGACGAGAGAACTCCGGTGCTGGTGGGAGTGGGGGCGGTTGCTCAGCGGCTTGAAGACCCATCTGATGCCGTGGAGGCAGTGGGATTGATGGCCGAGGCGCTGAGGGGGGCGGCCGATGATGCTGGAGCTGGTGAGCTGATTGGTCGGTTGGATCAGGTGAGGGTTACCAAGGGGACTTGGGGGTATTCGGATCCGGCTCGCTGGGTGGCTGATGCGGTGGGGGCGTCTCAGGCTCGGAGTTTTTTGGCTGATGTGGGGATCTTGCAGACGGCGGTGATGGGTGATGCGGCGGCTGCTATTGCGTCGGGTTCTGCCGACGTGGTGGCGGTGGTGGGCGGAGAGGCCAAGTACCGGGGATTGCGGGCGTCGATCGCCGGCGTGGACGCCCCCGACACTGACCAGGGTGGGGCCGAGCCGGATGATTTCGTGACACCTCACGGGATGATCATCAGCCGGGCCGAGATCGACACTGGGTTGGTGATGGCTACCCACCACTACGCCATGATCGAGAATGCCCGGCGGTTCGCCGATGAACAGACCATCGACGAGCACCGCGATGAGGTGGCTGGACTCTGGTCCCGATTCGCGCAAGTGGCCGCATCGAACCCCGACGCCTGGTTCCGGGACGGGCTGGACGCGGCCGCCATCGCCACTCCGGAAAACGGCAACAGGATGCTGGCGTGGCCGTACACCAAATGGCACAACTCGCAGTGGAACGTTGACCAGGCCGCGGCGCTGATCTTCTGCTCGGCGGGCACTGCCCGGGCGCTGGGCATCGACTCGGATCTCTGGGTGTTCCCTTGGGCCGCCGCGGAGTCCAACCACATGGTGCCGGTGACCGAGCGGCCCGAGCTTCACCGCAGTCCGGGATTCGCCCATGCCGGACGCGCCTTGAGCGGCCATCTGGGGATGGCACCGAGCGATGCCGACCACGTGGATCTGTACTCCTGTTTCCCCATCGCGGTGCGCACCCAGGCTCTCGAGCTGGGCCTCGATCTTGAACGGGATCTCACCGTGACTGGGGGTATGACCTGGGCTGGAGGACCGCTCAACAACTATGTGATCCAGTCCGCGGTAAAGCTGGCCCAGGTGCTGAGGGCCGATCCCGGGTCCACCGGGCTGCTGACCTCGATCAGCGGCATGATCACCAAACAGGGGGCCAGCGTGTGGTCCACTGAGCCGCCGGCGCAGCCATTCGCCAACATCGACGTGACCGATGCGGTTGCCGCCGACCTCCAGCCCCAGCCGTACCGCACGGGCGACAACGAGCAGGCCGAAGTGGTGTCCTACACCGTGATCTGGGGCCGGGAAGGCCCTGAGCGGGCGGTGGCCATCGGGGAATTTCCCGACGGCGCCCGGACGCTACTCGTCTCCACCGCCCCCGCCGTCATGGCCGCCGCCGTCGCCGGAGAGTTCTGCGGGCGCGGCATCATCGCCAGAGCCGACGGGTCGTTCACGCCCACCGACTGAGTCAGGTGCGGGCGGCTGCTCGGCATCGTCGTCTTGGTCGTTCTCGTTGCGGATCCATACGGTGCGCTGCGGGAAGGGGATCTCGATGCCGGACTCGTCGAAGGCCTTCTTGATGCGAGCCCGTAGAACGCGTCCGACCGCCCATTGCTCGCTGGGGTCGGTCTTTACCACCAGGCGGATGACCACGGCATCGTTGCCCAGTTCTTGAACTCCCCACACCGAGGGCTCCTCCAAGATGGTGAGGTCGGGGTCGTTCTCGTGCCACAGGTCGTCGGCCACCGACTTCATGATCTCACTGGCCTGATCGATGTCGGTGTCGTAGCTGACCCCGATGTCCAAGATGGCCCGCGACCACAGCTGTGAGTGGTTGGCCGTGCGGTGGATTTCCCCGTTGGGAACGGTCCACACCACACCGCTCACATCCCGCAAGGTGGTGGTACGCAGGCTGACTTTCTCGATGGTGCCCGACGTGTCGCCCACATCCACGACGTCGCCCACCCCGAACTGGTCTTCGATCAAGATGAACATTCCGGCCAAGAAGTCCCGCACCAGCGACTGAGCCCCGAAGCCCACCGCCAGGCCGGCGATACCGGCACCGGCAATCAGGGGGGCTAGATCGATGTTGAGCTCGCTCAGGCACAGGAGCGCGGCCACCGCCAAGATGAGCGCGGTGGCCAAGCTCTTCAACACTGCGGCAATGGTCTCGATCCTCTGGGCGCTGCGGACTTGGCGCTCTTGGATGCGGTTGATGGCCTTGGCCGCCCGGGCGCCGAAGTCCAGCTTGCCGGCGTCTTCGAGCTGCTCCTCGGTATCGGTCTCGCTCTGGCGCACCAATCGAGAGACCGCCCGGTCGACCACCTTGTGGGCAATCTTCTTGATGATCCAGGCCGCCAGCAGGATGAGGATGATCCGCAGCGGCCGCTCCACCAACCACCCGACGATCTCAGCCAGCCGCTCGTTCTCGGTGTTGTCGAAGATCAGCTCACAGAAGAATCCCGGATCAGGACCGCAGGCGTCGTTGACGGTGGTAGCAGGAACGACGAGAGCCATCGGGTTAGCGTACCGGCGCCCCCGTGCCTTGGGTCAGTTTTGGGTGCCCGGGATCAGTCCAGGCGATACACCCGGGCGGCGTTGTCGTGGAGCACCTTGGCCAACAGGTCGTCGCTGAGGTCGCCGAGAGCCCACTTCGCGTAATCCCGGGGGTACTGCGCCGGAGTAGCCGGGCCGGGGTGCTGGCACGTGGGGTGGGGGTAGTCGGTCTCGTACAGGATGTTGTTGGGGAACCTCTCGATGGCGGCCACCGCGCCAGCCTGCTCGAACCAGAAGCAGCCGTAGATCTGGCGCTCGAAGTACTCGCTGGGCAACAGGTCGTATTCGGGGTGCTCGAGATGCACGCCGCCATTGCGCCACTGCCAGTCGAACGCCTCCAAGGCCGGGGGAATCCAACCGGCCCCGCTTTCCACCGACACCAGTTGCAGTTCGGGGAACCGGTGGCACACCCCGCCGAAGATCAGGTCGGCGATGCAGCGCATGTTGTCCAGGAAGATGAGAGACGACACCTTGGCGAAGTTGGTCATCCACCCCATCTCGGCCTCGTCGGCCATCAGTGTGCCCATGTTGCCGCCGCCCACATGGAAGCTCACCGCCAGTTCAGCCTCTTGGGCCAGCGCCCAGATGGGATCCCAGTGCTGGTGGCCGAGCGGGGGCTGGCCGTAATCCTGGGGCTGGTTGCAGAAGTTGATGGCCCGATGCCCCAGCCCGGCGCACCGCTCGATCTCGGCCAGCGACAGTTCGATGTCCCAGAACGGCACCGCGGTGATGGGGATGAGCCGCGCGGGGTCGGCGGAGGTCCAGTCGGACAAGAAGTCGTTGTAGGCGGCCACGCACTGGGCCACCACCTCCCGGTCGCCGAGGCGCAGAAAGTAGCCGTTGCCGAACCCGCCGACGTTGGGGTAAAGGATCTGGGCCCAGATGCCCTGGCTGTCCATGAACTCCAGCCGGGCCTGGGCGTCGTACATAGACGGGGCGATCTCGTCGTAGGTCTCGGGGATCTTCAATGGCATCAGCCCGTCGAACCCGGCCATGGAGTAGTAGCCGGGCGAACCCAGCGACTCCCCATTCACCATCCAAGTGTCCCGCCCGTCTACTCGCTCAATATGGGGCACCTTGTCGTGCAAACTGGCCGGCATCCGCGCCGTCCACACATCAGGCGGCTCGGTCAAATGCGTATCTACATCAATAACCTTGAACCGCTCAAACAGATCCATGCTCATGGAATTGCCTTCTTTCTCTGGGCTTTCAGGCGTCGAGGGGGTTGTCGGGGGCAGCATCGAGGAGGGCGCGGCCGAGTTCTAGGGCGGGGCCGGTGCCGGCGAAGACGTGTTGGGTGCCGGCGTGGATGTCACGGAAGGCCCGCTGGAGGCCGCCGGAGCGGAGAGCGTCGGTGCCGGCCAGAAGATAGGCGCGGCGCAGGATGTCGGCGCCCTCCTGGGTGACGAACACTGTGGCCTGGCGGGTGAGGATCACGTCCATCGGATCGACCACGCCGGTTTCCACCACATTGCGCTCGGCGGTGGCGAAGGTGTCGTGGAGCCAGCCTCGGGCCGCCCGGAAGCGGGACTCCAATTCCCCGATCTCATGAACGAAGCGGTCATTTTGGGCCAGGGGGGTGGCGTCTCCCATGCGATGTTTGGAGCGGGCCACGGAATACAGCTCGTCGAGACCCCGTTGCACCACCCCGATGGCGAATCCGGCGTGGCCGGCGGCGGTGAGCGGCATTACGCCGAGCTTGTAGAGGGGGCCGCCCCGGTACACGGTGAGATCGAACATGTCGAAGGTGGAGGTGGCCGGCACGTACACGTCTTCGAGGGTGTAGTCGTAGCTGGCGGTGGCCTGGAGGCCCATCACGTCCCAGTTGCCGGTGATCTGGGCCTTTTCCACCGGGTAGATGGCGAAAAGAAACCGGGGGTCCACCCCCTCGGGCTCCTCGGTGAACACCCCGGCGCCGGCCCACTGGGCGTGGTTGATGCCGCTGCCGAACGAGTAGCGGCCATTGAGGCGAAAGCCGTCGTCATCGGGAGTGGCAGTGCCGTTGGGGGCGAACTGCCCGGCAGACAGAGGCACCCCGTCGGAGAACATGCGCTCGATGTGCTCATCGGGGCACCACGCGGCGAAGTAAGCCGTGGCAGCGCAGCTGGCCATCAGACACCAGCCGACCGAGCCGTCAGCCCGGGAAATCTCGGTCCAAATGTCGATGCACTCGTTAACTGGTAGTTCGAGCCCTCCCACCGCGTCCGGCACCATCACCTTGTGCAGCTCGGCATCTTCCAGCGCATTGACCGTCTCCTGGGGGATAGGCAGCCCGTCAGTCTTGGCCGCGTTCTCGTCGATCAACGAGCGAAGCTCTCGGGCACGATCCAGATAGATGCTGGCCATACCCAGCATCCTAGGGAATAGCTGGAGGGCGGGGTTTGACGGCGACAATTGCCACCGCACCGAGATGGCGGCTGTGCTGGCGAAACGTGCGTCGCATGGCCCGGACGCGTTGACGAGCTGCTGGTGTCCTGATGATGTTCAAGACGATTTTCGCGGTACCAACCAATCCCTCGTCTTTGATCAGGTGAATGGGCTCAAGAATGCGCATTGCCACTGTGGACTCGTGGCGGACCTGGAACCCGGCGCGTTTGAGCATGGCGACCCAGTCGGGAGCAGTGAGGGGGCGAACACCGACCTGGGTAGCGCGTGCCAAGTCGCCGCGAACCTCCCTTTGCGTCTCAGCCTCAAGCGATTCGGGCCGAAGACAGAGCTCGTGGATGCCGAAGCGTCCGCCGGGGCGCAGGATTCGGAATGCCTCGTCGATGACCTTCTTCTTGTTCTCCTCTGACTGCATCGTAAGGAGCGCCTCGCAGAGCACGACATGTGAGGAATTTGCTGAGAGGTGTGTTTCTTGAGCAGTGCCGACGATGCACTGGTAGCGGTAGTTCTTGGCCTTGGCATTGACTTGGGCTGCGGCATCAACGTCCCGTTCGATTCCGGTGTAGCCAGAGGGGTTGCGCTCGAAAACGAGTTTGGCGGTCGCACCCACTCCGGGGGCGAGTTCCACAACATGGTCGCCGGGACCGACGTCTAGTTCAGAGAGCAGTTCGTCGGTGAGCTCTCGGCCCCCAGGTCGGAGCACCTGCTTGCCCATTCGGGCCAGCAGCCAGTGCCCGGGCATCTTCTCGAGGCTCTGCCGACGATTAGCAGAGGTGTCGTCGGAGTCGCTCATGATGGCTCGGAATGGAGAATATGAGTCATACCTAACAAAGCGAAATCAGGATTGATGTTCGTTCCCCGGAAAGCTGACTCTGTATTTCAAGAGTGGCTGGCTAGGCGCTTGCCATACGGCGGGCGGGGAGGCCGAGGATTTCGACGGCTTGGGAAGAAGTGGCCGCGGGGCGGCCCATGTCGGCGGCCAGGGCGGCGACTTCGGCCACCAGCACATGGTTGGGCCGGGGGCGGTCGCCGGCGTAGTCCTCGTGGCCCACTCGGAGGTGGCCGCCTCGCTCCAGGGTGAGTTGGGGGATCGGGGATTCGATCAAGTCGCCCCCCACCACCGCGGCGAACCAAGGCAGGTCGCAGCCGACCAGCTCCAGCATCTCCAGGTAGGCGTCCAGGGCCTTCTCGGTGGGGGGCAGGCCGAAGCTCACGCTGTCGCCGATGGCGAAGTAGCCGCCGGGGCCGCCGAAGTAGAACTTCACGAATGATCCGGGGGTGAGCTGGCCGAAGCGCCAATACGACAGCACGTTGCGGAGGAAACCGGGCTCGAAGATGGCGAAGTGCATACCCAGGCCCAGGCGGTTGCACTGCTCGATGGCCACTTCCATGTCGGCGAAGGAGTTGACATAGACAAAGCTGTTGGGATCGGGCAGGCCGTTGGCCCCGGCCTTGCCCAGGATCATGGAGCCAGGGTCGATGAACCCCAGCCGCTGTAATCCCCCCTCGGCCAGATATTCCAGATGGCCGAGCTTCTCGGCCATGTTCTGGCCCCACCCCAGGGTGGGCAGCACCAGCACGTCGGGGTCGGCGGCCACCCACGGCTCGAAGGTCGCCCGATACTCGGCGGCCGCCTCGGCTGCTGGCACCCGCATGTCGGCGATGTGGCAATGGACGATGGTGGCTCCCGCCTCTATGCAGGCCAACCCCTCCTCGATGAGCTCTTCCCGGCTGAGTGGGACGTGGGGATTTCGGTCGCGGGTGGTGGTCCCGTTGAGGGCGACTTCGATGATGACGGGCGTGGTGTCCATGACCTGAGAGTACCGTCGGGAGTCGTGAGCCGGGAGTGGAAAGCGTTGTGGCTGGTGTCGCTGGCTTCGGCAGCCAGCTCCTTGGACGTGACGCTGATGTTCGTGGCCTACCCGGAGATCATCGACACGTTCAGCGGTACCCCGGCCACCCAGGTGTCGTGGGTGATCAGCGGCTACAACATCATGGTGGCGGCCCTGCTCATCCCCGCGGGCCGCCTGGCCGACCGCATCGGCCACCGACGGGTGTTCCTGTGGGCCATCGCTATTTTCGTGACCGGCTCGGCTGCTGTGGGTTTGGCGCCCAACGCACCGGCCATGATCGCGGCCCGGTGCTACCAGGCCTTCGGCGGTTCCAGCCTCATCACCTCGGGTCTGGCCCTGGTGATGTCCACCCTCGGCCCCCAGCGTCGGGCCATTGCGGTGGGGGTGTGGTCCACCGTGGCCGGGGTGGTGGCCTCACTCGCCCCCACGCTGGGGGCGCTGGCCATTGAGTTCGCCTCATGGCGAGCCGGCTTCTTCCTGGTTGCGCCGGTGGGGATAGCGGTGCTGGCTCGTCGGAGCCTTATCTCTGAGTCGGCGGCGGACGAAGATGCTGAACTGCCCGACATGGTCGGGGTGGTCTTGGCCGGACTCAGCACGGCTGCGCTGGTGCTGGGCATCGTGCAGTTCAACGAGTGGGGATCGGACGATCCCCGGGTCATCGGAGCATTCGCGGCAGCCGTTGTGGGAATGGCGGCATTCTTGATTCGCTGCGGTCGACATCCTTCGCCAGTCATCGATCTCGCTCTGTTTCGCCACCGGGTATTTGCGTCAACTGCGGTAGTGGCGGTGCTGGTGGGGGTGGCGTTCTTCGGCATCTTCCTAGCCCTGGTGCAATTCCTCCGAGGGCCGTGGCAGTACAGCACGCTGGAGGCCGGATTATTGCTGACGCCGCTCACCGCGGCGTCCAGCACGGTGGGCTATGCCACCGGCCGGGTGATGGAGCGGTTCGGACACCGGGTGGTCATGGTTCCCGCGGCCGGCTGCATCGCCTTGGGCTGCCTGTGGGTGGCGGCGTTCGCCGGTCCGGAGAGGGAATGGGCGGCAGTGTGGTTCCCGGCGGCCTTGTTGATGGGATTCGGCGTGGGCACCACTTTTCCGGGAGTCAACAGCGCGATTGCCTATGGCGTGCCCCCCGGCCAACTGGGACTGGCCGCGGGCACTGTGCAGACCGTCATCCGCATCGGGGGCGCGGTGGGTGTGGCTGCTGGTGTGGCCATGCTGGGAGGCGACCTCGCCGACTACGAGACGTTTTTCACCGTGTTGGCCATCATCTGCGGAGTTGCCGCGCTGGCGTCGCTAGGCATGGCAACCCACAAGAAAGAAAATTGAGTGGAATACCCTCAACTTTTGGCGGTTATCAATAGAAGAAAGAGAGAATTAACGCAGAAAGAGGAGCATGTCGATGCTTGATCCCAACCGGTGGACCCTGAAGACCAGGGAGGCGTTCAACGACGCCACCGCCATGGCTCAGTCGAAGAGCCATCCCGAGGTGACCCCCGACCACCTGTTGCTGGCTCTGATCGGCCAGACCGACGGCGTGGTGCTGCCGGTGTTGCAGCGCACTGGGGTGGCGCTGCCCGATCTGCGGGCCCAGCTGGAGGCTGCGCTCAGCCAGCTGCCGTCGGCCTACGGCACCGAGGTGCGCACGTCTCGGGACCTGGTCAAGTCGATGGAGACCGCCGACGCGGCCCGCACCGAGTTGGGCGACGAGTACCTGTCCACCGAGCACCTGCTGGTGGCCATGGCCGACCGGGTGGGGATAGGCCGCAACCGCCTGATGGAGGCGCTGGCCGAGGTGCGGGGATCGCACCGGGTGACCTCGACCACGCCCGAGGATTCCTATCAGGCGTTGGAGAAGTACGGCCGGGACCTCACCGTTTTGGCCCGTGACGGCAAGCTCGACCCGGTGATCGGCCGGGACGAGGAGATTCGCCGCACCATCCAAGTGCTGAGCCGCCGCACCAAGAACAATCCGGTGCTGATCGGCGAGCCCGGCGTGGGCAAGACCGCCATCGTGGAGGGCCTGGCCCTTCGGATCGCCGACGGAGACGTGCCCGAGGGGCTGAAGAACAAGCGCCTGGTGGCGCTGGACATGTCGGCCATGGTGGCCGGAGCCAAGTATCGGGGAGAGTTCGAGGAGCGGCTCAAGGCCGTGTTGAAGGAGATCACCGACGCGGACGGCGAGGTGATCACGTTCATGGACGAATTGCACACCATCGTGGGGGCGGGCGCGGCTGAGGGGGCTATGGATGCCGGCAACATGATCAAGCCCATGCTGGCCCGGGGCGAGCTGCGCATGATCGGCGCCACCACGCTGGACGAGTTCCGCTCCCACATCGAAAAAGACGCCGCTCTGGAGCGCCGCTTCCAGCAGGTATACGTGGGCGAGCCGTCGGTGGAGGACGCGGTGGCCATCCTGCGGGGTCTGAAGGAGCGCTACGAGGTGCACCACGGGGTCCGCATCCAAGACGCTGCCCTGGTGTCGGCCGCGGTGCTCTCGAATCGGTATGTGACCGGGCGGTTCCTGCCCGACAAAGCCATCGACCTGGTGGACGAGGCTGCGTCCATGCTCCGCATTGAAATCGACTCCATGCCCACCGAGATCGATGTGGTGGACCGTCGCATCCGCCAACTGGAGATCGAGCAGGTGGCCCTGGCCAAGGAGTCTGACGCGGCATCGGCCGAGCGCTTGGAGGCTCTGGAAGAGGAGCTGGCCAACCTGCGAGAGGAGCTGGCTGGCATGCAGGCTCACTGGCAGTCGGAGAAGGAGGCCATCGGCACCATCCGAACGCTGAAAGAAGAACACGACGCCCTGAGCACCGCACTGGAACGGGAGGACGACCTGGAGCGAGCCGCCGAGATCCGGTTCGGCAAGCTGCCCGAGCTGGAGCGCCAGATCGCCGAGGCCGACCAACGACTGGTGGAGCTTCAGGCCGACCGGCAGATGCTGAAGGAGGAAGTGGACCCCGACGACGTGGCCGCGGTGGTGTCTCGCTGGACCGGTGTACCGGTAACCCGCCTCATGGAGGGCGAGACCGACAAATTGCTGCGCCTTGAATCGGTGCTCGGTCAGCGGGTTGTCGGCCAATCCGAGCCGGTGCAACTGGTGGCCTCAGCCATCCGCCGCAGCCGGGCCGGACTGTCCGACCCCAATCGACCCATCGGATCGTTCCTGTTCATCGGCCCCACCGGCGTGGGAAAAACCGAGTTGGCCCGCACGCTGGCCGACTTCTTGTTCGACGACGAGCGGGCCATGGTCCGCATCGACATGTCGGAGTACATGGAAAAGCACAGCGTGTCCCGTCTCATCGGCGCACCCCCCGGCTATGTCGGATTCGACGAGGGCGGTCAGCTCACCGAGGCAGTTCGGCGACGGCCCTATGCGGTGGTGTTGCTGGATGAGATCGAAAAGGCCCACCCTGAGGTGTTCAACGTTCTTCTGCAACTGATGGACGACGGCCGGCTGACCGACGGGCAGGGGCGAACAGTGGACTTCACCAACGCGGTGCTGATCATGACGTCCAATTTGGCGGTGGACCCCAAGGAGTACTTCCGCCCCGAGTTCGTGAACCGTATCGACGACATCGTGACGTTCGGCGAGCTGAAGCCCGAGCACCTCGCTCAGATCGTCGACCTCCAGATCGACCGCTTGGCCGAGCGGCTGTCCGACCGCCGCATCCACCTGGTGGTAACCGACGAGGTTCGGGCCAAGCTGGCCGCCGACGGCTACGACCCGGCCTACGGCGCCCGCCCCCTCAAGCGGATGATCCAGCGGGAGCTAGTCGATCGCCTCGCCGAGGCGGTCCTCAGCGGGACCATCGCTGAGGGGACGACGGCAACGGCCACCCTCAACTCTTCCGGGGAGATCGCCATCGGCTGAATGCCGAATCGGCATCAACGGGGATTGGCGGGTTAGTAGCCCGTTCTATACGTTCTCGCGGTGACCGCTTCTGGACGATTCGCCCGGGTGTCGTTCCAAATTTGCCGGGTTGTGGCGGCGAGTCTGCTAGTGCTGGCCCTTGGCTCTTCGGCGGCAAATGCCCAGAGTGCTTCGAACGGTGGCTTTTCCATCGAAGACATTGCGGTGCGCGACAACCTGATTGCCGCTCAGGAGACGCTGCTCAATATCTATCGATGCCAATTCGGCCTCGACATCGAAGCGGTGCCCGGCGGCTGCACCGCTGGCTACCCCACCCTGGGGTTTTCCCAGCCAGCCGAGTTCAAAGGGGTTCCCACCCCCGAGGATATTGCGATTCGCGACCAGCTGATCGCAGTCCAAGAGGCGCTGCTGAACACCTACCGCTGCCGGTTCGACTTCGAAATCGACACTCACATCACCCCCGAAGGCTGTCCTGGCCAAGCCCAGTCGGAGCCTTCTCCGTCTTTGGCCCTCGACGCATTGGTACGGCCCGACGACGTCGAGGGTGATCCCCCGCCGGGGCTGATAACGCCAACCGGCGTGTCGGTTGCCGTAGTGGGGGTGAACGAAGGGAGATTTGTCGTGACAACGCCGTGCGGTTCGATATCGACGGTCAGCGCGGGATTTCCCCTCCAAGGGGTGCGAGTGGTGGTGGATCCAGGTCATGGGGGGTCATACGACGTCGGGGCAGTGGGACCCAACGGCTTGGCCGAGCGCGACCTGAACCTGACCCTCAGCTATTCGGTCTTGAACGAGCTCTCGAATCGGGGCATTCCAGCCGCCTCCACTCGCAATGGCCACTACGGCACAACGCTGTCGGTTCGAGCCGCCTTCGCCGACGCTCTGGGAGCTGAAGCCCTGGTCTCGATCCACCACAACGGACCTACCTACCGCACGGGGAGCCAACCAGGCACCGAGGTGTACGTGCAGTCGGTGTCGGCCCAACTGCCCCGTGCCGATTCCGCTCGCCTCGGCGGGCTGCTCCATCAGGAGATCACCCAGGCGTTGTCAGGCTTCGACAACGTGGCCTGGAGCCGGGTGCCTGACGCAGGGGTAATTCGGGTGCTGTCAACCCGAGGCCGCGACGCCTACGGGATGATCATCCGGCCGAACGTGCCCGCAGTCCTGGTCGAATACGGCTACCTGTCCAACCGTTCCGAGGCCGCTCTCTTTGCTACTGACGAATACATCCGGGTGGCGGCCAAAGCCACCGCCAACGCCATCGAGGCCTATCTGAACACCGACCGCTCGGGCACAGACTCAAACCAGCAGCCGAGGGTGTTCGACCCGGCACGGGCACCCAGCCGATGCAACGAGGTGGTATTGGAGTAGAGCTTGTCGGCGACGAGCTTCGTCACTCGTGGTCGGAGAACTCCAAGCCCAGTTCGGCCGTCAACGTCCGCAGTGTTGTGAAGGCCTGAGCGCTGGCCGGCCAGCCGGCGTAGTGGGCGACGTGGATCACCCACTCCATCAGCTCATCGGGGGTGAGGTCGCCCGTCTCTAGGGCTGGCTTCATGTGGAATGGCAGAATGGCGGCGTTGCCGCTCGCGATGATGCAGGTCAGCGTGGTGATCCGACGTTCCTTTTTCCCCAGACGAGGGCGGGACCACATGTCGGTGAACACCCGCTTGGTGAACTGAATGTACGGGTCATCGCTGTCGGGGGGATCGAACAGCATGATGTTGTTCCAAGCGACACGATCTGCTTCTTTGTTGTTCATCTGCGCAGCGTAGGCTGTCGCGGTGCAGATCGTCTTCATCCGCCACGGCCAGCCTGAACGAGAGTGGAATACCGACAAGGTGGCCGATCCCGGTCTCAGCGAATTGGGCAAGTGGCAGTCGGAGCGATTGGCCGATTGGCTGGAGCACGAGCCCATCGACCACATCATCTCCAGCACCAAGCGCCGGGCTGTCGAGACCGTCGAGCCACTGGCCGCCCGATTAGGCATGGAAATCGAGCTCGAGGAGGACTTCACTGAGATCGATCGCAACTCCAAGGTGTACCTCCCCACCGAGCTGCTGGCCACAGAGGGCGGCGAATACTTCGAGGCCATTCGAGCCCAGGAATACGCCGCCATCGGCTGGGACACCCCCGAGGAGTTCCACAAGCGGGTGATGGCCGCATTCGAGCGACTGTGCGAAGCCCAATCCGGCCAGCACATTGTGGTGGCCTGCCACGGCGGGGTGATCAACCGGGTGGTGTCCGAGGTGGTAGCGGCATCGGAGAGGATCTACATGCAGGTGGCCTACTCCGGCATCTGCCGGGTGTGGGTTGAAGGCGACCGCCGTGTGCTGATGAGCATGAACGAGACCGGCCACTGTTGCGCCACCCGCACCGAGGTCACCGGCTTCATGCGCGACGGGCTGATTTCCGGGCCTCAGTATTAAAAGTCGTTAATTCTGTTTGTTAGGTTGGCCTAAATGAATTAGGTCTACCTAACATTAGTGCATGCCAAAATTCAACTCTCAGGTATTCGTGCGTTTCGTGTCGGTAGTCGCGGCCCTTATGTTGCTCGCGGCTGGCTGCGGCAATGACGATGATTCGTCTTCGGTCGAGGTCTCCCGACAGGACGCGGTGGCCACCTACGCCGCCGGGGTGCATTCGGCTTATGCCTCCAGCTTGATTTCGGCTCAGGCCATGGATGCGGCCATCGACGCGTTCTTGGCCTCGCCCTCGGAAGAGTCCCTGGAAGCGGCCCGTCAGGCTTGGTTGGTGGCCCGTGTGGACTACGGCCCCACCGAGGTATTCCGCTTCTACGGCGGTCCCATCGATGACGAGGCGACCGGCACTGAGGGGCTTATCAACGCTTGGCCACTGGATGAGGCCTATATCGACTACGTGGAAGGCAATCCCGATGCTGGCATCGTGAACGATCCGTCGGGCCATCCAGAGATCACTGCCGATCTGATTGTGGCGCTCAACGAAGTCGGTGGCGAGGCAAACGTCTCCACTGGCTGGCACGCCATCGAGTTCCTGCTGTGGGGACAAGACCTCGATGAGGACGGACCTGGTGACCGGCCGGCGTCTGACTACACCACTGCTGCCAATGCTGATCGCCGGGCCCAGTACCTGCGGGTGGCCAGCGATCAGCTGGTAACCCATCTGCAAGAGCTGGTGAACGCCTGGGCACCCGGTCGCAACAACTACCGGGCTAGCTATGAAGCCTTGGACGCCGACGAGGCGCTGCGATTGGCCTTCACCGGGATCGGCGAGATGTCCCGGGGTGAGTTGGCCGGCGAGCGGATGACGGTGGCCTACGAAGCGCGGTCCCAAGAGGATGAGCACTCCTGCTTCTCCGACAACACCACCGTTGACATCGTCGGCAACGCCTTCGGCGTGGAGATGGTGCTGCTGGGCAGCTATCCCGGTGGCGTGTCCGGTCCGGGATTGTTGGACGTGATTGCTTCTGAAGATGCGGGTCTGGCGCACCAGTTGCGTTCAGAGGTGTCGACCAGCGTCAACGCTGCTCGCCTGATACCGGCGCCGTTCGACCAGCACCTGCGCGACGGGGTTTCCGATAGCGATCCCGGACGGGCCCAAGTGCTGAGGACTATTGAGGCCCTGGAGACGCAGACTGACACCATCGTGGCGGCAGCCGAAAAGCTGGGCATCACGATCAACGTCAGCTAGCAAAGGGAAATGATTCGATGGGTCGCGGCAGCCTTGATCCTGGCTGGGCTCATGGTTGTCGCGACCTGCGGATCGGACGAGTTCACTCTTGATCCGAATCTCGGAGGTGAAACCACTCGGTTTGACGCAACCCGCAACTCATTCAGCCTGCCAGCCCCGGATCTGACGACCGCTGAGCGCCGTGCCTTCGAGGTGGGCGACAGCTTCTTCACCCAAAACTGGGTCACGGCCCCGGCATCCACCGAGGCCAGGGACGGATTAGGGCCGACGTTCAACGCTCAGGCGTGCTCGTCGTGTCACGTCCTAGACGGCCGGGGTGCGCCTTCCCTCCCCTCCCATGAGGAGGCGCATCCCGGTCTGTTGATCAGGCTGTCGATCCCAGGTGCTGATGCTGTGACCGGCGCCCCGGTGCCCGATCCGCACTATGGGGGCCAGCTTCAGGATCGCTCCATACTGGGGGTACCGGCCGAGGGCACGCTGCGGGTGTCCTATGAGATCGTGGCGGGCACCTATGGCGACGGAACCACTTATGAGTTGCGGATGCCGACCTTCGAGATCACCGACTTGGCTTTTGGTCCGCTGGACTCCGAAATCCGAACCAGTCCCCGGTTGGCCCCGCAGGTGATTGGCATGGGACTGCTGGAGGCGATACCAGCCGATGAGATCATGGGCGCGGCCGATCCCAACGATGCCGACGGCGACGGCATCTCCGGACGGGCCAATATCGTCTGGGATGCCCGGCTGGGGGTACCGGCACTGGGCCGGTTCGGCTGGAAGGCCAACGTGGCCACCGTCGAACAGCAGGCTGCCGGGGCGTTCCACGGCGACATCGGCATCACCTCGTCGCTGCATCCCGCAGAGAATTGTCCGGTTGGGCAAACGGCGTGTGCGGACGCCATCAACGGCGGCTCCCCTGAAATCCCAGAGAACATCCTGGGAATGGTCACCATCTACATGCGCACATTGTCGGTGCCGGCGCTGCGTGGGGCCGACGACGACCAAGTCCGATCGGGCGCCCAACTGTTCGAGGAGTTCGGGTGCGCGTCCTGCCACACGGTGACCCATGTGACCGGCCAGACCGATATTGAGGCCTTGTCCGAGCAGACCATCCACCCCTACACCGATTTGCTGCTCCACGACATGGGAGAGGGACTGGCCGACGGCCGGGAGGACTTTGCTGCCTCAGGCCGCGAGTGGCGCACTCCTCCGTTGTGGGGTATTGGGCTGATCGATGAGATCAACGGCGAGCGGTTCCTGCTGCACGACGGCCGAGCCCGCACGCTGCAAGAGGCCATTCTCTGGCACGGAGGCGAGGCAGAAGCGTCAAAAGAGGAGTTCCGATTGGCCGATGCCGAGCAGCGGGCGGCCTTGATTGCATTTTTGGAGGCTCTGTGAAACGAGTATGGGCATTGGCAGTCGCGGCGGTGCTGTTGGCCGCGTGCGGAGGTGGGTCGCCGTCGCGTTCCAGCGTGCTGGGTGACTTGGCCGACGACTACATCGTCCCTACGTACCAGCAGTTCCACCGCGACGCGGTCGCCCTGGAGGACTCGGCGTCGGCATTGTGCGCGTCGCTGAACTCAGGCTCGTTGTCTGATGCCCGAGGCGCGCTCGCCGCAGTCCGCAATAGCTGGTCTCGCTCCCAAGCGGTGTGGGTAGGACCGGTCATGGAGCGAAGGTCGTGGGGATTGGTGCGCTGGCCGGTAGCCCACGACGAGATCGAAGAGCTCATCGTCGACGCATCCATCGAGTTGGACTATGAGCGCCTGTCCAGCCGCATCGGGGCCGACCAACGGGGACTGGGCGCGGCGGACTACCTCTTAGGGTCGGGCGAGGAGGCGTTGGACGCCTTGGGCGAATCCCGTCGCTGCCAGTATCTCGTGGGTGTCGCGGAGGTGATTGCCGAGGAGGCGGCCTTGCTTGAAGCTGACTGGGCGCAGAGTTGGGAGGGCGGCGACCGGTACCGCGACACATTTGCCGATGCCGACCACGGTGATCTCGACCGAGTGGTCAACGACACGCTGTTTTTGCTGGAGAGGATCACCGACTTGGAGCTGGGCAACGCGTTGGGGGTCATGAGCCGTGAGGCCAGCCTCGAAGCCATCGACGAAGGCCCCGCGGGAGCCGGGGTGGACGACCTCCACCAGCGCCTGATCGGGGTCCAAGCGGTGCTGATCGGGCTCGGTGACGAACGAGCGGGGTTGTCGCCGCTGCTCGGTGACGATCTGACCCAACGGCTGGTGGAGCAATTTGAAGTCGCATTTGATGCTGTAGACGCGGTGCAGCCTCCATTACGCCATGCGGTGGACGACTCTCGGCAAACGGTGATCGAGGCCCGAGACGCCATCAAGGTCATTCAGATCACGGTGGCCACCGAAGTGGTGAGTCGCCTGGGGGTGGTGATCGGATTCAGTGACGCTGACGGCGACAGCTCCGGCTGATTCAGAGGCCCAAAACCGGGTTGCACCCCACCCTGCCTGGCCAAAGTACCGTCGCTTAGCTGACGCTGCCCGTCGGCCAGTCGCCGCCGACTCCGTGGCGGTCTTTCGTATCGGCTTCGGGCTGTTGGCGGTGTACAGCTCGGTGCGGTTCCTGGCCAAGGGATGGGTCGACCGGCTCTACCTCGAGCCCGAGCACCATCTGACCTATCCCGGTTTCGGCTGGGTCCAGCCGTGGCCGTCGCCGTGGATGCACCTCCATGTCGTAGTGCTGGCCCTGCTGGGAGCGTGCATTGCCCTCGGCTATCGCCACCGATTGGCCGCTGCCCTGTTTGTGGTCGGCTTCGCTTACGCCGAGCTGATCGATGCCGCTCTGTATCTGAATCACTATTGGTTCGTCACTCTGGCCGGGCTGCTGCTGGTGCTGTTGCCGGTGCACCATCGCTGGTCGCTGGACGCCTGGCAGGGGCGGGTGCGGGCTGCCCGATTCGTGCCTGCGGGGATGGTGTGGGCGCTGCGGGCCCAGCTCGCTGTGGTCTATCTGTTCGCGGGAGTGGCCAAGCTCAACGGCGACTGGCTCCTTCGAGCCCAGCCCATGCGCCTGTGGCTGGCCGACCGCACCCACATCCCGATCGTCGGACCCCTTCTGGACGAGCCACTGCTGGCCTATGCCGCCAGCTGGGCGGGAGCGTTCTTCGACTTGACCATTGTGGGCTGGCTGCTGTGGCGCCGGTCTCGCCCCTGGGCTTATGCCGCGGTAGTCGGGTTCCACTTGATCACCGGTGTGCTGTTCCAGATCGGGGTGTTCCCCTGGATGATGATCCTGGGCACCCTGGTGTTCTTCGCTCCGGATTGGCCATCGCGCCTGCGGTGGGGTTTTTCCCGGTCCTTGAGTTCTTCCACACCAGACTTTGGGAGGGCCGTTGGGGTAGCGAGGCCAGTGGTGGTGCTCCTCATCGTGCTGGCGGTGGTGCAGTTGGTTCTGCCTTTGCGCCACTATGCCTATCCGGGCAACGTGCGGTGGACCGAGGAGGGGTACTACGGGGCGTGGCGGGTGATGGTGACCGAGAAAGCCGGCTATGCCCAGTACCGGATAACCGACCCGACCACCGGAAGCACCTGGCAGGCCCATCCCCGACTGGTGCTGACCGACTGGCAGGCTGAACAGGCCGATGTCCGCCCCGACCTCATCCATGCCACCGCCCACCTACTGGCCCAGCACTACGAGAATGAGGGGAAGCCCGATGTTGAGGTTCGGGCTGATGTGTGGGTGTCCATGAACGGCCGTCCCCCTCGCCGCATGGTGGACCCGACGGTGGACTTGGTCGCCATACCCCGGAACCTGTCCCCGTCAAAGTGGATTCTGGCCAATAGCGCTCCGCCTTGACCCAACCATCCTTTCTACCTATCGTTAGGAGCACTTAACCAACGCTGTTGATGGCATGGAGCACCCAAGGACAAGGCCATTGAATGTTCTGGACACCAAGGAGGACAGGGAGCACATGCGGGGACCGGTAATCCGCATCTCCCCCAACGAGTCCTCTACGGCCTTGACCTACGACTGCGACTGCGGTCATAAGGAGGTGGCCGTCGACGCATTGCCCGATGTCGACCGAGCCAAGGAATGGCACGGGGCGATCCGCCGAATCCACCGGGTGGACATCTGTGTTGATTCCCGCCGGGTGACCTGCACCGTTCAAGGAATGGGACACCGCCTCCCAGTGATCCGGCGGGTTCCGCTGTCGGTGGCTCTCGGTATGGGCCAGATCGGCGATCCTCTTTTTGTTTTGGTGGGAGACGGCTGATGGTCATTTGCCACTGCAAAGCCATCAACGCCGAGTTCATCAAGAACTTGTTCGCCGAGAAGTCGTTCACCGTGTCCGACATCACTGAGGAGTGCGGAGCGGGCGGCGACTGCGGGCGGTGCCTCGATGTGATCGAGTACATGCTGGAGCAGAGCCCGATGGAACGAGAAACGCCTGTCTTGGTCGGGATTTCCTGAACAACCTGCATCCAGTTGACTTTTCAATCTGGAGTAGCATCGCCAAATGCAGGGTTCCCCGGAAATCATCCAACTTCTCAATGAGATCCTCACTGCGGAGCTAACTGCCATCAACCAGTACTTCGTGCATTCCAAGCTGTGCGAGAACTGGGGGTGGAAGCGACTGGCTGACAAGTACCGCGAGGAATCCATCGACGAGATGCGCGACGCCGAGAAGCTGATGGACCGCATCCTGCTGCTGGAGGGCCTGCCCAACTTGCAGCGGCTGGGAACGGTGATGGTGGGTGAGACCGTGCCCGAGCAGTTGGAGCTGGATCTCGCCTTGGAGGTGGCCGCAGTCGACCGGTATCGCCAGGGCATCCAAATGACCTTGGATGAGGGCGATGCCGGTACCCGGGAGTTGCTGGAACACCTGTTGGAGGGCGAAGAGGAGCACCTCGACTGGATAGAGACCCAGCAACGGGTGATCGCCGACATCGGCATCGAGCGCTACCTCCAGTCCCAACTCGAGGAGTAGCCCAAGGCTGAGGGTCAGCCCCGTCTCGCAATCGTCAGAACGCCACTAGGATCCTCAGCGTGCCTCGATTGCCGAGGACGGCGAGGACGCTGCCGCTTGTGCTCCTTTTGTCGATGCTGGGAGCGCTCTTTGCCGCGTGCGGTGACGCAGACGACGCCGAACCGAGCACCGTCCCTGCTCCCGCTACTCCGGTTTCTTCGCCAACAGAGCCAGCTCCAACCGCCACTCCGCTCCCGACCCCTGAGACCGTGGTGACCGACACCGGTGATGCGGAGCCGAGCCCGGCAACGCCGGTGGCCACCGCCCCGCCTGAGCAGCCAGCCGGCGAACCGACGCCGATTGCCGATGACGTCCAAGAGGACGAAGAGGATGCTGGGGGCGAGGAGGCTGTGGTGCTGCCGCCGGTCCCGACTCCGGCGGCCAGCACGGTGCGGGAGTTGTTGGCGCTGGGGCGGCCGTTGGTGATTGGCCACGCCGGGGGCGACCGCTCTTGGCCTCACTCCACCATGTATGCCTTCTCCCAGGCGGCCCATGCCGGGGTTGACGTGCTGGAGATGGACTTGCAGATGACCGCCGACCGCGTGCTGGTGGTGCATCACGACGACACGGTGGACCGCACCACCAACGCCACCGGGCGAGTGCGGGACATGACTTATGAGGAGCTTCAAGCGCTGGACAACGCCTACTGGTGGTCGGAACAATGGCCCAGCCACGATTTGGCTCCCGAGGCCTACTCCTATCGGGGTATCCGCACCGGCGATGTTGCCCCGCCTGAGGGGTACGGCCCCGACGACTTCCGAGTGGAGACGTTCCGGGCGGTGGCGCAGGCCTTTCCCGAGCACGTCCTCGATGTGGAGATCAAGACCCCGGCGGGCGACGACGGTGAGGACGACATCGACTTCATCCTCGAGATGGCGGCGGTGCTGGCTGCGGACATCGAGGAGTTGGGGCGCACTGACTCGGTTGTGGTGGTGTCGTTCAGAGATGAAGCGCTGGTTGGATTCCGAGAGCTAGCTCCTGACGTCATTACGAGTCCGGGCCAGGACTCTCTGCCAGCGTGGGCGTTTGCCTCGGTCCCGCTGCACCCCAACGATCTCATCTTGCAGGTGCCGCCAACCTTTAGCGGCCTAGACGTGCTTACCCCCGACCTACTGGGCAAAGCCGCCGACGAAGGCTTGGCCGTATGGGTGTGGCCCAACGAGGATTGGCAAGAGGACCCCGACTACTACGCCGAGCTCATCGACTTGCCGGTACAGGGTGTGATCGCCGGTCGCCCGGCCGAAGCTGTAGAGCGCTTCCGGGCCGACGGCGACATCCCCTGATCTGTTTGGGCTGCATCAGCCCAGATCGAGCTCAGCCCAGCTCTCGGCCAAGTCGTCGAACCAGCCCTGGGCCCGGTCCATGCGCCAGCAGAACAACGACATCACCACGTTGATGGTGGTTGCGCCGGCCTCTGCCCACTCAGTGGCTGCGCCCATGCTGGCTTTGATGGAGGGGCGGCCATCGTCACCGGGCACCGCGTCTATGTCGCCCTGGACGCCGAAGCCGTCCATGCTCCGACCCGCGGCGGCAAGAGCCTCCCCTAGCTGCCCCACCCCATCGGCCACTTCTTCGAGGTTGCCGTAGGGGGGCGGGATCCAACCGTCGGCGTGCTCCACGAGACGGGCCAGGTTGTTGGAGTGGAGTGCACCGGCCACCCAGATCGGGATCCCACCGGGCTGGGACGGCTTGGGCTCGCACCAGATGTCGTCGAAGTTGACAGTGGCCGAATGGAACGAGGCCGGAGAGTCCCGCCACAGCGCTTTGCAGGCCGCGATGATGTCGGTGAGCCGCCGGCCCCGCTCGCCCCAGGGGATGCCGGCAGCTTCGTATTCCTCGCGCTGCCATCCGGTCCCCATGCCCACCTCCATACGGCCCTGAGAAAGCACGTCCATGGTGGCCAGCATTTTGGCCAGCACCGCGGCGGGCCGAAGGGGAGCGATCAGGATCTTGGTACTGAATCGGACACGCTCGGTGACCGCGGCCATGTGGGCGATGGAGGCCAGCGGTTCGAGCCAGGCAGTGTCAGGAGGAAAGGGGAAGGGGCCGTATGGATACTTGTCGGTATTGGCGCCCATGACCACATGGTCGGTGAGCATGATGCGGTCGACACCGGCGTGTTCGGCCATCTTGGCGAGGTCGGCGATCTGGTGGAAGTTGTTGTCTCTGAAGATGGGGCCGAATGACGGCAAGGTGACTGACAGGGTGGGCATGGCTCTAGTTTGGCGGGTTTGCCATCCTCTGGCGGTTTGGCGGGGCCGCTAGATCATCGATCAAGCCGGGCGTCCGGCCAACGCAGCGCGAGTCGCTCGAGTGCGCCGATGACGTTGAAGAAGAGAACTCCTGCTGCCGAGGAGAGGGCAATCCCGGCGAACATCAGGCGAGTGTCGAGGCGATAGCTGGCCTGGATGATGACGAAGCCGATCCCTCGATCAGCCCCGGTGAATTCAGCGACGATTGCGCCGATTACCGACAGCGATGATGCCACTTTCAGACCAGCGAAAACGTAGGGCAGGGAGCTTGGGATGCGCACCCGCCAAAAGATCGACCACTTGCTTGCCGAAAGGATGCTCATGAGTTCGACGGCCTGAGTGCTGATTGATCGCAGGCCCTTGGTTGTGTTGACGAGTACAGGAAAGAAGCAGATCAGCGCGGCAATCAACACCTTGGGGGTGAGCGTGAAACCGAACCAGATGGTGAGAAGCGGCGCTACAGCGACGATTGGCACCGTCTGCAACACAATCGCCCAGGGAAAGAGCACGCGCTCAAGGAACTTGGCATGGACGAATACGACCGCAGCGAACATGGCGGCCCCGCTGCCGAGGAGAAACCCCAAGACCGCCTCGATCATCGTCCAGCGGAGGTCGTCGACGGCAAGCGACAGGCCTTCGTCCCGCAACTCGCCTCCGATGTCAGATGGGCTCGGGTAGAGATATGCGGGCACATCTCGGACATTGACCCACAATTCCCAAGCGACGAGGCCAGCCACGAAGACCGCGGCTGAAGGCAAGAACCTCAGCAAAGCGTTGGCGATGCTCCTGCGCTCTCGAGTGTCGCTCATGGCTGGTTCATCGCCGACTCAACCTCGTCTTCGACCGTGAGGAGACTCCGCAACTCGCCCGTCAGTGCGGCAAATTCGGGTTCGTAGCGGATTTCCAAAGCTCGCGGTTTGGGCCACGGAACGTCGGCGATCCGAGCGATGCTTCCCGGCCTGGGACTGAGCACCACAACCCGGTCGGCCAGGAAGATCGCCTCCTGGATGCTGTGGGTGACGAAGAGCACCGTTGAACCAGCCTTGTTGCAGACATCGAGAAGTTGCAGGTTGAGGCGATCGCGGGTGAACTCGTCGAGTGCTCCGAAGGGCTCGTCCATCAGCAGGATCTTGGGGCCGTAGCTGAGCGCGCGGGCGAGAGCGACTCTCTGCTGCATGCCCCCAGAGATCTGGCCCGGGTAGTGGTTTTCGAATCCCTCCAGCCCGACATCGCGCAGCAGTTCTCGCGCGATTTCTGCGCTTCCAGGCCCCTTGTTGGGGTTCCTGCGACCGAGAACGCGGCCTGGCAATAGAACATTGCCGAGGACTCGAAGCCACGGGAACAGTGCCGGTTCTTGGAATACGAACCCGAAGTCAACGTCTCGTCTCGCTTGACTCGGAGTTTTTCCGCCGACGTCTACGCGCCCCGCTGTAGGCTCCAAGAGCCCACTCACGATTCGGAGCAGCGTCGACTTGCCGCATCCTGAGGGCCCGACGAGCGTCACGAATTCCCCAGCGGAGATGTCGAGATCGATCCCATCGAGTGCGGTCACGCCTTGGCGGCCGTCGAATTGCATCCCGACGCCGTCAATCGTGATCCCCCCGCTGTTGGTCATGGCATGTTTTCGTCTGCCTCGTAGCGGGCAATCGCCTCTAGCGCCACGGCGATCGCATTGTCCCAACCTGCCACAAGAGCGTGGTTCTCTTTCTCCAAATCGACGTCGTCGGGTTGCATGTAGTTGTAGGACACGGCGCAGACCATCGCAGCGCACAGGCCCCTTAAGTGAGCGATCGTGAAGATCGCTGAGCTCTCCATCTCCACATTGGAGATGCGGTGCTTCTGGAGTTCTTCGATGAACTTTGGCGTCTCGGCGTAGAACGCATCACTGGATGCGTTGACTCCCACATGCACGCCGAACCCGCGTTCGGCGGCGAGGTCGCGAGCGGCATCGATCAGATGTCGGGCGAGGAAGTGATCGGCCACTGCCGGGAATCTCGGGTCCACGTAGGCGGCACTAGTGCCGTCAAGGCGCATTGTCGCGGTGTTGACAATCAGATCGCCCTGGGCGATTTCAGGAACGTAGGCGGCGCTGCTGCCGACGCGAATGAAGTGGGTTGCACCGACGTTGGCCAGCTCTTCAACCGCAATGGCCGCGGATGGGCACCCGATGCCGGTTGACGTGCCGCTTACGTTGATGCCCCTGAAGTTCCCGGTCACAGTTCGGTACTCGCGATGGAAGGCGATCTCGCGGGGGTCTTCCAGATGCTCGGCGATCATGAGCACACGGGCTGGATCGCCGGGCAAAAGCACGTATTTCCCGACATCGCCTGGACTCACATGCAGGTGATACTGCCGCGCGTGGAGCGTCCTTGCGTTCTTGTCCAGTATCGCCACTAAGGCTCCTCTCGTCGGGGCCGGGAGAATTGCGTGGTCGGTGCCGACGCCTGCACCGACCACGCTATTCCCTGGAGGGGAGAATCAGAAGCAGTAGTCGTCGTAGACGGCCTCAAGATCGATGTCAGCCTCGAATCCGCCGTACTGGCGAATGACGCCCTCGACGGTCTGCCACCGCTCGGCCGTCATTGTCCCAATCCCATCGGCAAGAGCGGCCTCAGACAGGACGCTTCGTTGAACCGCCTCGAGGGAGGCCGACTCCTTATCGGCCGTGAGGTTGTCTGGATCGACGGCGATGACGATGTCGACGGCTTCTTGTGGATTGTCGAACGCATACTGCCAGCCCTTTGCTATAGCGCGGACCATCCCGCACACCACCTCCGGGTTGTCTTGCCGGAAATTGGTTGTGGTGAACAGTGCGTTGGCTGACGCCTGAACTCCGTAGTCGAAGGGTATGAAGACGTCCACGGGGAAGCCTTGCTGCACTGCCAGGATCGGTTCGTTGGTGGAGAACACCGTCAGCAGGTCGATGTCACCCTCAAACAACGGTGTGAGATCGAAGCCGACTGCGACCTGGTTGAGTGAGTCGGGATCGATTCCATTCTGAGTGAGCATCGCTTGGGTGAGCTGCCACGGCCCGCCTTCCTGGAAGCCAATCGTGGCACCCACGAGGTCTGACAGTGACTCAAAGCCTGAAGACTCGAGCGCCATGATGGCACCGGGGTGGGCGTGGAGGTATGTGGCCACCGTCACCAGGGGAATCTCCTCCCCAGCCGCGAATAGCAGAGAATTCGTGTCGTGCAAGCCGAAGTCGTCGGTGCCTGCAGCCACAAGCGTGATGCTGTTCACATCGAATCCACCGGGATTGACGGTGACGTTTAGCCCCTCCTCTTCGAAGAAGCCCTTTGCCGCCGCGACATACGTTCCAGCGAACTGAGCGCTGGGGAACCATGGCAGCCGAATCGAGACGTCTCGCAATTCTTGCGGGGTTGGCTCTGGCTCAGGCTCTGAGGTGGGTTCGGGTTCGGGTTCAGGCTCGGGGGATGGCTCAGCGTCGCTGGGGGCTTCGGTGGCTTCCGGCTCGCTTTGAGCTGGGGCATCGTCGTCGTTCCCGCAGGCCGAGGTCACCAAGGCCAACACAGCCAGAATTGCCAGCCATTTGATGAGGACATTTCTCAGGTTCATTGGATTTCCTTTCAGCCCGGCGAAGTCGTTCACTTCACTCGGCACGGTTATCGGCTGCCACAAGACCGCCGAATTGTGAGGGAGGTCTGAATCGGTCCGATCTCTTTGCGTTCACCGTCATCGATGGCATCTCGGAGGGTGGCGACGGCCAGCTCTCCTAGTTCGCGTGCCGGGAGACGAGATGACGAAAGTGGCGGACCTGCCAATGAAGAGAACGGCAACTCGCCGTAACCCATGATGGCCACGTCGTCGGGAACCCGAAGCTGTATGTCCCGCAGATGTCGAAGGGCACCCAAGGCAAGAATGTCTCCAGCGCAAAAGATTGCGTCCGGCGGCTCGTTGAGCAGCATCAGGTCGGCGGCTGCTTTCGCACCGGCATCCAGCGACATGTCGCTCGCGGCTATGACGAGATCGGAATCGAGTTTGAGTCCCGCTTCATCAAGCGCTCTTGCGTATCCGTCTCGAAGCTCGATGCCCGAACTCCATCCGGTCGGGGTTGAGATGAAGGCGACGCGTTGGTGACCGTGGCGGAGAAGGTGCTTGGTTGCCTCCAGCGAGCCCGCGACGCGATCCACGGCAATCCGTGAACCAAAGTCAAGAGGGGCGCTATCGACGAACACCAGCGGCAGGAGTTCAGCCGCCGCCGCCAGCACTGCCGTGGTCTCGGTGTCATCCGGCGTCTCGTAGTGCAGGGCGATCACACCGTCCACGCCGCGGCTCACCATCTGGTCGAGGTATCGGGCCACTGTCCCTGTTTCGTACTGCCGCGTTTGACAGATGACGGGAAGCCAGCCTTCGACTTCTGCTGACTGCGCTATTGCCTGAAGGAATTCGGCGTAGTAGTCGGAGAAGTGGGGCACCATGACGCCGATCATGAATGTGGGGGCACTGGCCCGGCCCGAACGGGCGGTATTGGCGTCATAACCCAGCACGACAGCCCGACTACCCCGCTGCATGGTGATGACGTCGTCGGCCGCGAGCTGGGCGTAGGCCGCGCGAACCGTGTGGACATTGACCTCAAGGTGCTCGGCTACCTCTTTTGTCGCCGGAAGCCGGTCGCCCGCTTCTAGGACTCCGGAGGCGATCCTCGAGGTGAGTTGCTCAGCGATCTGGGTCGCAATCGGTGTCCGTCCTGCTCGATCGATGCCAAGCCGCAGGGCGAGCAGGTCGTTGGCCTCAGCTCCGCTCATGGGTCAAGAATCTATAAGTCATCTAGTTATCTAGTCAACTAGAGAACTTAGTCAACGGGCTGAAGCAAACCATTTATGCATATAGGCCGTCGCCCTGCCTATCGGTCGCCCGCCGGTGTGGGTTTAGAGTCTTGCTGTGCTAAGCGGTGGAACCTTCTGGGGGATGGTGGAGCGGCGGGCGGAGTTGACGCCGGATGCTCGCATGATCATTGACGACCGGGATCAGGAGCTCACTTTTGCGGGGTATCGGGATGCGGCGTTGCGGGCCGCCGCTGGGTTGGTTGAGTTGGGGGTGGGGCCGGGGGTGTCGGTTTCTTGGCAGCTGCCCACTTGGCCGTCGACTTTGGTGTTGCAGGCGGCGTTAGCCCGGCTGGGAGCGGTGCAGAACCCGATCATTCCGGTTTATCGGGAGCGGGAGGTGGGGTTCTGCATACGCCAGACCGGAGCCCGGCTGGTTTTGGTGCCGTCGGTGTGGCGGGGGTTCGATTATCAGGCCATGGCGGAAGGGATCGCTGCCGAAGTCGACGGGCTGGACGTGGTGGTGTGCGACGGTGAGCTGCCTGAGGGGGATGTGTCGGTGCTGGACGAAATTCCTGCTCCCCAGGATCCCGAGGAGATCCGGTGGGTGTACTACACGTCGGGGACCACATCGAACCCCAAGGGCGCCCGCCACTGCGACACTTCGGTCATGGCGTCGGGCATTGCCATGGTGGAGCGCCAGCATGTGACCGCAGAGGATCAGTTCGGGCTTGCCTTCCCGTTTGCCCATATCGGCGGGGTGTCCAACCTGTCGGTGTCGCTGAGCTCGGGCTGCACGCTGGTGATCGCCGAGGCGTTCGATCCGACCGAGACCACTGCGCTGTTCGCTCGCCACGGTGTCACCCTGGTGGGAGGCGGCCCGGCATTTTTTATGGCGTTTCTGGCCGAGCAGCGCAAGCAGCCCGGCGAGCCGATCCTGCCTCGACTCCGGCTCTGCTCCGGGGGCGGCGCGCCCATGCCTGCGTCCCAGCACTACGAGGTGATGGCTGAAATGGGTGGGCGAGGGTGCGGCCACGCCTGGGGGATGACGGAGGCGCCGATCATTGCGCAGAACACTCCCGACGATCCCGACGAGAAACTGGCCGAGACTGAGGGCCAGCCGCTGGCCGGGGCGGAGATCAAGGTGGTGGGCTTTGATGGCGAGCCGGCCGATGTGGGAGTGGAGGGAGAGCTGTGGATCCGGGGACCGATGGTGTGCCGGGGCTACATGGACGATGCGCTGACTGCCTCTGCATTCGACGGCGATTGGTTCCATACCGGGGACGTGGGTTTTCTGGACGCTGGGGGGTACGTGACGCTCACCGGCCGGGTGAAGGACATCATCATCCGCAAAGGAGAGAACATCTCGGCCACCGAGATAGAAGACTTGCTGTTTGCCCACCCCAAAGTGCTCGACGCCGGGGTGATCGGGCTGCCGGATGAGGAGCGGGGGGAGCGGGTGTGCGCGGTGGTGGAGCTGGCTTCCGGCGCCGACGGGCTTACTCTGGCCGAGATCGGCGACTACTTCCGGTCGTCGGGGATCATGCCCCAGAAGATTCCCGAGCAGCTGGAAATCGTCGACTCGCTACCGCGTAACGCCACCGGCAAAGTGTTGAAGCACGAGCTCCGGGCCCAATTCAGCGACTAGAGCAGCTGGCCCACCCCGTGGATGGCTAAGCCGGCGAGGGCGCCGATGAGGGTGCCGTTGATGCGGATGAACTGGAGGTCGCGGCCCACTCGCCGCTCGATGCGGTCGCTGGTGTCGTCGGCATCCCAGCGGGCCACGGTGCTGCCGATCACGTTGGCCACCTCGGCTTGGGCATGGCGGGCCAGCAGGCCCACTGCGGAAATCAGCCATCGGTCCACCCGGTTTTGGAGGGTGGAGTCGCTTTGCAATGACTCACCGGCCCGGGCCAGAACTGCCTCTACCCGGGTTGCCAACCGCTGGTTGGTCTGGAGGCGCTGCGCGTAGCTTCTCAGCCCGGCGTCGATGCGCAGGCGCAGCTCGTGGTTGGGATCGTCGGCCATGTCGGCCAGCACTCCCCGCACCCCCCGGTGAAGGCGGGTGAAGATGTGGTGGTCGAGCACTTTGGGGGTGTAGACGGGGGCTTCTTCCACGATGCGGTCTCTGAGCACCTCGTAGTTGTCCACCAAGAAGCGGTCGGCCCGCTCCACGGCGGCATCCACCATCGAGCGGTGGTGCCCGCCGTCCACCATCGACTCCAGCAGCCGGCCCAGGGCGGGTCCTGAAACCAGCCCGGCATCCCCCTCAGCAGCCAGCCATCGCCCTAGGGCCTCGGCGGGGGCCCGGTCGGCCACCCAGTGAGCCAGGTCGTCGGGGTCGAAGAAGTTGTCCTGCACGAACTCGCCCAGGCTGGCGCCGATGGCATCTTTGCGTCGGGGGATGATGGCGGTGTGGGGGATGGGAATCCCCAGTGGGTGTTTGAACAGGGCGGTCACCGCAAACCAGTCGGCCAAACCGCCGATCATGGCTGCCTCGGCGGCCGCCTCCACGTAGCCGGCCCAGCCGTCGCCCTCGGTGAGCAGGTGCATCACCACGAACAAGGCGGCCGCGGCCAGCAGCAAGCCGGTGGCTCGCCGCTTGGCCCGGCGCAACGAGGCCGGGTCGCTCAGGCGACCGTTTGGGGCATCCATGACCCGCGGATCTGCTCGGCCCACGGGTAGCGCAGCGGCTCGATGAGCTGGAACGGCCCGTCCAGTCCGACGTCGGTGGTGGCGGGCCGGGAGGGGGTGGCGGCCCGCAGAGCGGGGACCACCTCGGCGGGGTCGCCTTCAATCATGTGCAGGTCGATGGCGGTGTCGGGAGCAAACCGGGAGGTGAACGACACCACAGCATGCACGCCCTCTACCGCCACCGCCGCGGGGGCGTAGATGGCATGGTGCCAATGCTGATCGCCCAGACCCCGGCGCAGCACTACGTGGATTTCAGTGTGGGAGATGTGGGGGATGTCGCCGGGATCGGCCTTCAGCGCCGGGTCGGCCACCGCCCAGTCGAGGACCAGGGCATCGCCTAGCCGCACGATCTTCTTCTCGTCGGGAAACATCCGGTCGGCGGCCACCAGAACCTCTCGGTAGTCGGTCATGGTGGCCATCACCCCATCGACATCGCCGCACAGCCAGTAGATGGTGAGAAAGGCGCTGCGCCCGCCCGAGAATGCCTCATCGCAGCCCTCTGGCCGCAGCTCTTGGTGGCTGGGAGGGGCCACGTAGCGGCGGCCGTGCATCACATCGGTCAGGGCGATGTTGGGGGGCAGGTGCTCCAAGTCGTACCAGCGGTTCCAGCCCTCGATGGCGTCGGCGTCGCAATCGAGTCCGGCGAAGATGATTCCGGTTGTCTTCATCGTTTCATGCTATGACGCTGGGGTGGAGTTCGTTTCACTGGGTGGCGGGTCGTTTCTCATGGGCACCGAGGAGGTGTGGTTCGAGGGCGATGGAGAGGGTCCGGTGCGAGAGGTGGTGTTGAAGCCGTACCAGATCGCGGCCACCGCGGTGACCAACGACGAATTCGCCGCCTTCGTGGAGGCCACCGGCCACAAGACCGTCGCCGAGCAGGAGGGGTGGTCGTTCGTGTTCGGCGGGCTGCTACCCGACGACTTTCAGCCCACCCGAGGCGTGGTGGGTGCCGAGTGGTGGCGGCAGGTGGAGGGAGCGTGCTGGTCACAGCCGGAGGGACCCCAGTCGACGGTCGAAGATCGCGGCAACCACCCGGTGGTGCATGTTTCGTGGTTCGACGCCGCGGCCTGCGCCGCCTGGTATGGAGCCCGATTGCCGAGCGAGGCCGAGTGGGAGCACGCGGCCCGGGGCGGACTGGTGCAGGCCCGGTTGCCGTGGGGCGACGAGATGAGCCCCGACGGACAGCCCCGGCTGAACATCTGGGAGGGTGACTTTCCCAGCCACAACACCGCTGAGGACGGCTATGTGGGCACCGCGCCGGTGGACGAATACGAGCCCAATGGGTTCGGCTTATACAACTGCTCGGGCAACGTGTGGGAGTGGTGCGCCGATTGGTTCGAAAACCGATTCCCGCCTGAGCGGCCTTTGGTCGATCCGGTAGGACCACCCCAGGGGAGGGTCAGAGCTATCCGGGGTGGTTCGTATCTGTGCCACGACTCCTACTGCAACCGCTATCGGGTGGCCGCCCGCCATGCCAACGAGCCCTCGTCCACTACCGGGAATATGGGTTTCCGGCTAGCCGCCGATGCCAACGCCGAGGTCGGTCCGGGAGCCGGCTCCAAAGTGCGCTGATCGCAGGGCGGTCGGTAACGTCACCGCCATGAAGTTGGACTTGCTGTACGAAGTGGATGCGCCCAAGCCGTGGGGAAAGCCCCATCCCTGGGGCCAGCGGGAGCGGGAGCAGAAGGCCTACAAGGACGCCGTCGAGCAGATCAAGCTGGCCGACACCTTCGGTTTCAACACCATCTGGGCCGTGGAGCACCACTTCCGGGAGGGACGCTCGCACTGCCCCGCTTCCGAGGTGCTGCTCGGCGCCCTGTCGATGGTGACCGAGAACATCAAGATGGGCTTCGGAGTGACCCTGACCCCGTTCGGGTTCATCCCGCCGCAGCGCATCGCCGAGAAGGTGGCCACTGTAGACATCTTGTCCAACGGCCGGGCGGTGTGGGGCACCGGCCGATCCACCCCCATGGAGCAGATCGCCTTCGGCGTCGACCGGGAGCGCTCCCGGGACGACTGGAAGGAAGCCATCGAGATCGTGTGCGGCATGTGGCGGGAGGAGTACTTCGAGTACGACTCGCCCCAGTTCAAGTTCCCCAAGCGCATGGTCACCCCCAAGCCGATGCAGTACCCCCATCCCCCGGCATGGATGGCGTGCGCCTCGGAGAACTCCGCCGCGGTGGCCGGCAAGGCGGGCATGGGCATGCTGTCGTTCTCCATCATGCAGCCGTTGGAGGCCATGGCCCGCCACATCCGCAACTATCGGGCCGCGGCCGAGAACCCCGAGCCCATCACCGACGTGACCACCAACGCCACCGCGGCCTACACCCTGGTGCACTGCGCCGACACGCCCCAGCAGGTGCTGGACAACGAGGTGTGGAAGTCGGTGGAGTGGTGGTACTCCAACCTGGCTCAGTTCACCCTCGATTGGGAGCTGCCCGAGCTGTCACAGGAAGAGCGGGATGCCACCTTCCCGCTGCTCAAGCCGCTCATGGAGGAGGGGATCGACGATCTCATCCACCACTTCGACGAGGCCGACATGATCGTGGTGGGCGATGTGGACACCTGCTACGAGAAGATGAAGCACTACGCCGACATCGGCGTTGACCAGCTCATTTGCTACGTGCAGTTCGGCTACCACTCCCACGAGTCGATCATGCGCACAATCGAGCTCCTGGGCAAAGAGATCATCCCCGAACTCGAGAACTACACCCCGACGCCCAAGGAGTCCTGATTCTTTTGGCACGCCAGTAGCCCACAGTTGATCGCGGAACAATTCAACAAATGAAGGACGACTCTTTCCACCTGCACTAGGTTCCGATATTCTTTGTCTTCAAATGGAAACTCGGGCCAACTCAGACAAGAGTATGAGTTTATAGATGACTAGCTCTTATGGTCGAAGAAATGAACTATAGGTGCAGCTGTGACACTATGCCCATGGGACTGCTTCAACCTTATTGGATACCCGACTAAAATAGGTTCCTGCATAGTTAAATTCCTTCAGCAGTAATAGCTCCAGATACCAAATGGCGGCTAGGTGAGCTTGGTCCATCAGATAAAAAGTCAACTTTGACCCGGTATCAGGGTGTACGATTTTGTTCCTGACCCAGGCGACGACCTCTGGAAGTTGTCCGAGGTTACGTGAATTTCTAATCTCAAGACCTTTATAACTGAGAACCGTGAGAGGACTGGGAATATCTGGTTCAATGCTTGCGGAGCTCAAGAGATCTCGTATTTTAGTACTCGCTTGTGATTTTCGTAGATCACTTGCTTTGATTGATTGTGCTATGAGTCCAAACTTTATCCAATACATTGTCTCTAGAGTAGAAAATGCTGCTACGAGACCACTGTCGATATATTTGCCGTTAGCAGATGCATATCTGCCAATGAGCTGGGGCAGTGTTGCCCTCCATATTGGGTCATTCCATTTGTCCTTGAAATGGTCGTACAACGAATTCAGTAGTTGTCGTCCCTCGACATCATACTGACTGAACCATGATTGGCGATATGCAGCTGAGTCAATAGGACCGCAACTTTTTGTATACTTTACTTGTTCTCCTGCCGAAGTAATGCCTGTAGGTAACACTATTCCGATATGAGAAGAAGACATGAACGATAGAAACCAGTACAATGATTCTATAATCTCTAGCGCTTCACTAGAAGTGAATGTACCAGTATGGTTTTTTCTAATTCTGCAGACATGGGACAATGCGTACGAATCTCTCATTCGTGTTTCGCCCCAAATATCATAATAGTTCGCTCTTGAATCTATATCAATTTGCCACTCGTCGTCGGAGTCCAAATGTATTCGATTAGCAGTCGTATGATGAGTTTTGTTTTCGGTGTCTATTCGGCTTGTCACAGTGTTTCCGATATCAAAGGGAAAGTTAATCAAATAAAATTGCATTTCAACAATCGGTTTTTCGGTACCGATGATGGTATCTTGATCTAACAATGCTGTAAATTCCAATTTCGTATGATTGGAGTCTGCAGACGACTCGATGTGTTTATCGACCACTCTCATAGGAATAGATGCTGCATGTCCTTCAATATTCATTTGTAGACTGCCATTCAAATGGTAAATATTGAGGAGTGAACCGTCACCGAGAGTTGTAAAATGAACGTTGTATCTTGGCATTGATTGAACAGTGCAGACTATCTTTCCATTTCCTTCACATTTTAGACTTGTGAGTCCATCATCTGTCGCAGTTGACATGGTGCTACTAGGAACCGTTACTGTCATAGGACCGTCATAAAGCAAGACAGATTCACCAATTTCAGTGAATGAGTAGATGGGTTGGATTGCTGGAGGGTGGTCTGTCAGCTCCGGTATCTCTGGCATGTAGAAATAGTAATTCGTAGATGCGACACAACCACAAGGTTCATGAGGGTGTCGTTGTGGGGAGTAGAGTCCGAGGACGGGAATGGTGGTAACGGCACCTGTGCAGGAGTGAGCATGTTGGATCTTGAGCGGCTTGTGAAGGGTGCTCAGGTGCGGTTGCCTGGAGATGACGATGTCGTGACGCTGGTGCAGGTCACGCAGGGGCCATTTTGGGAGATCGTCTACCGGGACGCCGGTGGCGGCTTGGATGAGATAACGCTGCCTGAGGCGGAGTTGGCGAGGATCAGTTTGGTTTCGTCTGCGGGGCCTGTCCGTTTCGGTGGGGATGCGCGTCGGTTCCGGCTGGGAGTGGAGGCGCTGCGTATTCGGAACATGTTCCGCCACGACATGGCTGGGCTGGCGGTGTCGAACATTTCACCGTTGCCCTACTAGCTCAACGTGGTGTACGGATCGCTGCTCCCAGAGCCAATATTTCGGTTCTTGCTGGCGGATGATCGTGGGCAGGAAAGACGATCATGGCTGGGCTGTACATCAAGGAGTTATTGCTGCACTACGCCGCCGACTGCGTATTTGATCGTTATCGTGACCAATCTGCGCCCGCAGTGGCGGCGCGAGCTGGCCCAGCGGTTCGACAAAGAGCACTGGTACTGACGGTTCTTTACTCGCAGCAGGTCTCCTTCATTGAGCACAAACGGACTAGGGCTCGGCTCCAGCTCATTAGCACTGATCTCCGCCCAACCCTCATGGCCGTTGGCTTGTTGTTCGCAATTGAGGCAAGTCTCCAATGTCCTGGGCTTCAGTCAATTGAGTGGGGCAGTATCTTCGTCTGACTGGCTCCTGCCCTATCAGTTACCGTCACGAGTGTGGGCACGCCATGGCGCAAGGTTGCAGGGTGGACACTCGGTCCCCCGTTGCTGGTGGCTTGCCTTGGCGTCACCCTGTGGGCCGCGCTGCAGGCCGCCCTGTTTCTCCCGCTGGTTTTCGGCACGCCGCCCGGAACTGATGAGAAGGTCTGGGTCACATCAAGCTATTGCCGCAAGTACTGGGCTGATGACTTCTCGTGCGCCGAATGGGGCCGCTATCGGACTCAAGTGGAAGTCGGCACCCGTGGTTTCTGTGAAGACCCTTGGGCGGGTGGCTGGGTTTGGGACCTGGTGGCCTGGCACGTAGAGTTGCCGTGGTCGTTCCTCCACGAAACCACCCTCAAATGCTGACTGCAGATTCCCATACCAAAGAGGGGGTATGAAGAAGCTCTTCATCGTGCTGGTACTGGTGGCCGCGGCTTGTGGCAACGCCGAACCGGTCGTCCAATCCAGCCCCGAGTTAGATGAGACTCCGGTGACGGCACCGGTACCTGCCCTAGAATCGGTGCCCACACCGCCGCCTACGCTGGCATCCGAATTCGAGGAGTCATTCTCCGACCTCCTAGCGCAAACAGTGGAAGGGGTCACTCCAGAGGAGGCAGAGGCCATGGCCGCTTGCTCAGCGGCCCACAAGCGGGCGGACTCGCAAGCGGGCATTGTCCTCAATTTGATACAGCTGGTAGTGGCCGACATCAGGGCTGCTGGGCTTGAGCCCTCGGGGCCAGGCTGGGACCAGTACACCGAGTCATTTTTGGAGGCTGTTGAACTGGCCGAAGCCGAAGAGCGGGCGTGGAACGAGGACCCCGAGCACCTATTGATCGGTTTGCTCCACCGCCAGAATCAGGCCTTGGCCCGATCCATGGCCGGGATGGCCATATGGTCTGCTGGGGCGGCTGACGCGATCGAGGACACTGAGCAATCGATGAGCGGAAATAGGCTGGCACTGCTGGCCGAGCAGTCGGCAATCCTGGCCCAACAGTTGTCGCCCTGTCTCTCTTAGGCCGCGAAGGGTTAGCTCTAAAACTGGCGGAGGTTGCTGACAGTCGGGGTCGGTTGTCGCGCATGATCTTGCGCTTCTGCTGCTTCAGCTTGATACGAATCAACAGGTCAATGTGTGCATAGTTGCGCCGCAGCCTTAGGGGCGGACTTCGATGAATCCGGCTGCGGCGAAGTCGCCGTCGAATGCCAGGGCCTCCGTTAGCCGCTCACGTCGCATGATCTCGAAGCTGACCGCGTCCACATAGGAGTAGGCCCGCTCGTCGTGTCGGCGCAGCCATTCCCAAGCCCGCTCGTCGATCTGTGCATCCATCGGGGCTCGGGAAACACGGCCTGATTGGTTGATGGTGTCCAGGAATCGAACAGCCGTGCGGTGATCGGCCCGGTACCTCAGCAAAGTCCACGTCTCACCGAGCACCAGGTTGGAGGTGCGAACAGGTTCGCTGTCCCTAGTCCATAGCGCGGTGGCATCTGGGTGGCGTCGGTCGCGGGGAAGCAGCAAACCAACCCAGAACGAAGTGTCTGCGAACCTCACTGTAGATAGATGGCCGCGTCGATGTCGTCGATGGGGTCAATGTCCACTGACCCGATCAAAGCGTCGATTGGATCAGGATCCACGGTGAGTTTGTGTTCTAGGGACTGGCGCACGGCCATCCTGACAAGTTCGGAGCGGGACCGTCCGGATCGCGCTGCCTCCGCAGTGAGGGCGTGGTCTAGATCGTCATCCATATATAGCTGTATACGCCGCACAATATGAATATACACCATACGTCAAGTCTTCGGGCATTCTGCTGGAAGAACGGGGAAGAAAAAGAAAATGGTGAAGATAGTGAAAACAGTGAAGAAAAAGAACGAAAGGTGCTCGGTGGCGTCAGCTCACCAAGCGGAGGCCGTTGTCGCGCATGATTTTGCGCTGGTCTTCGGCGGGGAGGGTTGCCAGTTGGTGGAGGAAGTCGGCGGGTTGGGGGAGGCCTTCGGCGTGGGGCCAGTCGGAGCCGAGCACGATGGAGTCGGCACCCATGTCCCGCACGATGGCGGCCACGTCGTCTTCTGGATAGGGGGTGACCAGCACGTGCTGGGCGAAGATCTCGGGGGGACGGGCCGGGAGGCGGCCGCCGATCCACGGGCCGTTGCGGCCCATGCCCCGCATCTTGTTCATGAGCCGCACCAGGTAAGGAGCCCATTCGGCGCCGTTCTCCACTGATACCGCGGTGATGCTGGGGAACCGGCCGAAGAAGTTCTCGAACACCAGGGCAGACAGCGTCTCCATGATGGGGCGGTCGCCGTAGCAGTTGGTCCACTGCCAGGCTGACATGGTGAAGTTCGACGGGTTGGGCTCGTAGCCCCAATAAGGGGAGACCATCTCGTTGTAGCCCGACTCGGTGAGGTGGAAGGCCACCGAGCCGCCCGCTTCGTTCAGCCGGGCCCAGAACGGGTCGAAGTACGGGTCGGATGGTGAGCGCCCGTACTGAGGGCCGGGACGCAGGGCGATCACCTTGGCCCCCTCGCTCAGCACCCACTCCAACTCGGCCACCGCGGCGTCGAGATCCCACAGCGACAGCATGGGCGGGGCGTAGATGCGGTTCTGGTAGGCGAAGCCCCAGTCGTCTTGGATCCAGCGGTTGAAGGCGTGGAAGTTGGCGTAGCACTGCTCGGGGGAAGTCATGAAGTGCTCCACGGTGACCCCCACCGACGGGAACATCAGACAGGCCTCCACGTTCTGGGCGTCCATAACATCGAGGCGCAGGTCGCGGTCCAGGTACTCGGGGCGCACCGGTTCGAAGATGGAGAACTCCTCGGCCTCTCCCGTCTTCTTCATGCGGCGCAGCTTCTCTTTGAGCGAGCCGGGCTTGCCCACGTTGTCGTACAGATCGTGGCCAGGCAGGAAGGTGAGCGGCTGCTCGCCGATCATGATCCACTCTTTGCCGTCGTCGCGGATTTCCTGGTGTACGGCCTGATCTCGGAATGCGGGCTCGATATAGCGGGTGAAGGAGTCCCGGGGCTCGAAACAGTGGTTGTCGGCGTCCACCAGCCGGTAGTCGAGCGCGGTCATGGCTACGAGGGTACCCCCCTGATCTGAGGGGGAACCAGAGGGGAGGGGTTCAGCGGGCCTGCCGACCGGCCCGCAGGGCGGCCCGCTGCAAGTGGGCGGCCTCGGCCAGAGCGGCCCGCAGCCGGCGGCGGGTATCGGCATCGTCGGTGGTGGCCATGGTGAGTTCGGCCAGCTCCAATAGACGACGATTCTCGGCTAGGGGGTCGTCATGTTCGGGATCGCTGTCTTCGTGGTCGATGGCCAGGGCCTCGGCCAAGATCTCGTTTTCCCGGCAGAGGGCATCGAGCAGGTAGGGCCAGGCACCGCCGATGCGCTCCAGCATCTGGGCCACGCGCTGGGCATGGAACCGGTCGACATCATCGCCTTGGGCGTTTTGGGTGGCCACCGGGTCGGCCGCCGCCTTCAACAGCGCTCCCATCACCTCATAGAACACGGCTCGCTCCGGTCATCGGGGCACATCTTTCCAGGCGAGGCCCTTGTAGGGGTCGGGTTCGCGGGGCAGGCCCAAGGCCCGTTCGCCCACGATGTTGCGCTGCACCTCGGTGGTGCCCCCGGCGATGGTCTCGGCTCGGCTGTGCAAGAAGTTGAGCACCACGTAGTCGGCGATGTGGCCTTCCTCCCAGGCCATGGCGGGCGATCCCAGCAGGTCGACACCGGTGGTCTGCACCCGCTGGTTGAGCTGGCTGTACATGAGCTTGCCCACCGATGCCTCCGGTCCCGGCGGACGACCCGCTCGCAGCGTGTCGCGCACCCGGGCGTTGGTCCAGCGCACGATCTGCTCGTCGGTCCACAGCCGCATGAGCCGCTGGCGCACCACCCGGTCTCTCCACTGGCCCGACTCCTTGGCCCGCTCGATGAGGCGCTCGGTTCCCGAGCCGATCCGGCTCTGGCCGCCCGACCCCGGCCCCGACACCGCCAGCCGCTCACCGCTCAACGTGGCGTTGGCCAGCCGCCATCCGTCGTTGACCTCGCCCAGCACGTCGCGGTCGGGCACCCGGGCACCGTCGATGAACGTCTCGGCGAAGTCCTCCTCACCGCTGATGGTGCGCAGCGGGCGCACGTCGAGGCCGGGCTGGCGCATGTTCAACAGGAAGTAGGTGATGCCAGCCCTCTTGGGGGCGTCGGGGTCGGTGCGGGCCAGACAGATGGCGTAGTGGGCGACCATTGCCTGGGTGGACCACACCTTCTGGCCGGTGAGCACCCACTCGTCGCCGTCGTGCACCGCCCGGGTGGCCAGCGAGGCCAGGTCGGAGCCGGCGCCGGGTTCGCTGAAGAACTGGCACCAGATCTGCTCGGCGGTGACGATGGGCGGGATGAGCCGGGCCTTCTGTTCGTCGGTGCCGAAGGTCAAGATGGTGGGGCCGGCCAGGGTGAGGCCCAGCTGGTTGCGGCGCACCAGGTTGTAAGGGGCCAGTCGGGTCTCAATGGCCCGCGACACCCGATTGCCCACCCCGAGGCCGCCGAATTGGCGGGGCCAGGTGGGGGCCACCAGACCGCTGTGGGCGAACTGCGGATACCAGGCGTCGTAATCGGCCGGCGTGCGGATCTTGTGCAGGGCGGCTCGGCCGCCGGTGCGGGCCGCCTCTTGCCATACGGCAGGCACCGTTTGGGCCACCCACTCGTCCACGATCTTCTCGGCCTCGTCGACGGCGGTGTCTCGATCGATGGGCAGCAGGTCGAACGCGCTCATGGGTTGGCTCAGGTAGCGGTGGCCCGATCGACCAGCACTCGGCGCAGCACCTTGCCCACCTCGCTGCGGGGCAATGCTTCGAGGGTCTCGAAGGCCACCGGCACCTTGTAGGGGGCTAAGTGCTGGCGGCACAACCCCTCCAGGTCGTCGGGATTGGGAGTGGTGCCGGCTTCGACGGATACCACGAAGGCATAGGGCACCTCTCCCAACCGGTGGTCGGGCACTCCCACCACGGCAACGTCGGACACCGACTCCGACAGCAGCAGCACCTCCTCCACTTCGGCGGGGAACACCTTCAGCCCGCCCCGGTTGATCATGTCCGACTCCCTGCCCTCGATCCACAGGAATCCGTCTTCGTCGAGGCGGGCGATGTCGCCGGTGCGGAAAAAACCCTCGCCGTCGAGCCGGTCGCCCAGCCGCCCCTCCGGGTCCAAGGACGCGGTGTAGGCCGTGCGCACCCACAGCACGCCGGATTGCTCCCGGCCTTCGTTGTCACTGTCGTCGATACGGTGACTGGTGTCGTCGGTCTCGCTGTCAGAGACGTCGGCATCGCTCCTTGAAAACTTAATCTCAACCCCCTGGTAGGGCCGCCCCACGGCCCCTAGCTTCTCGGGGTGCTCCCGGAAGTCTCGGGCGGTCCAGCCGACGATTTCCCCGCCGACCTCGGTCTGGCCGTACCCGTTGAGCACCATGACCCCGAACCGCTGGTAGAAGCGGCGGGCCTGCAGCGGCGACAGCGGAGCGGTAATAGAGCGGACGATTTTCAGCGGATCGAGGCTCTCGATGCCGGGCTCGTCGTTCAGCATGGTGATGGCGGCCGGGGGAATCACCGTGGAGGCGATCTGGTATTGGCCCACCAGACGGGCGTACTCCAGGGCGTCGAACCGGGGCATGAGCAGCGCGGGGCTGCCGGTGCGGACCGCGAAGATCACGTTGTAGATCCCGGCCCACAGCGAGGTGGACACCGGGATGACGTGGGGCATCTCCGGGCGCTTAGTGAGCTGCCTGCCTTTGCGCACTGTGGAGATGATGGTGTCCATAAGCCGGATCACCGCGCTGGACTGAAGTTCGATGGGCTTGGGCCGACCGGTGGTGCCCGAGGTGAACGACACAATGGCGATGCCCGGATCGTGGGAGGCCGATCCGGTGTCCCGGCGCTGGGCCACTGACCAACCCAGCTTGCCGTCGGCTGCGATGCAGGTGATTGGGGCCGTCACCCGGGCGAGCTGGTCGGGCGAGCCGATCACCGCGGCAGGGTTCACGTCGTCGAGGATGTAGGCGATCTCGCTATCGGACAGTCGGGGGTTCACCGGCACGTAAACCCCGTCGGCTGCCCAAGTGCCGAAGAAGGCGGCCACCACATCGGCGCTGGGCGGCAGCAAACAGGCCACCGGGGTGCGAGGTTCCACTCCGGCGTCGCCCAGGATGGCGGCCATCCGCTGGGCCGCGTCCACCAGGTCGAAATAGCTGGTGATCTCGTCTCCTTCGGGGCGGGCGACGATCACACCAGGAGTGTCGGGTCCTGCGGCCAGCTCGGGCTCCAGCAGGAGCGAGGCGAAGCTCATAGCGCTCCGACGATAACCCACCTCGAAGCGGCAATGACCAGAGCCGTTACCCTGTGGTGTCATGCGCATGGACCACCTCATCCACGTCAACATCTGCGTGAGCGACCTCGACCGTTCCCTGGAGTTCTATCGGGACCTGCTCGGCGGGGTGGTGGTGGACGAGTC
This sequence comes from Candidatus Poriferisocius sp., assembly GCF_965204015.1. GTDB lineage: Bacteria > Actinomycetota > Acidimicrobiia > Acidimicrobiales > Bin134 > Poriferisocius. The sequence continues at coordinate 2,557,346 of NZ_OZ241965.1, forward strand.
GGCCAAAGACCGCAGTGAGTTCATGGAGAGCCAGGGGGAGACCGGCGACACCGGCCACCGGGCTGCCTTTTTGGCCTTCGGCGACAACCTGCGCGGCCCCTACATCGACCTGTTGGAGTGGACCACTCCCGATCCAGGGCGGCCGCTCACCTGGAAGAGCATCGGCATCCCCCGCATCGCGGTGGGGGTGGACGATGTGGATGGGTTCTATGAGCGCCTGTCGGCCGCCGGAGTCGACATATTGGGCCCGCCCGGGACACTGAAGGTGGGCCGGTCGTCGATCCGGGCGTTCGCGGTGCGCGATCCCGACGGCGTTTTGATCGAGTTCGTCACCCGACAGTGACGGCACTTACCACCGAGCAAACCGCAGCCCTGGCCGACTGGTTCGGCCGCGGGGTGGCGGGGGTGGAGGCCCGCACCGGAGGACTCTCGTGGGATGTGTTCACCGTGGACCTCGACGACGGCGAGCGGGTGGTGGTCAAGCGGGCACCCTCCTACGGCACCATCGACCCTTACGACGTGCACAAGGAGGTGGCCGTGCATCGGGCCGCCGCCACCGCTGGGATCCCAGTGCCCGAACTCTGGGGGGCGTGCGACGATCCGGCGCTGATTGGGGAGCCGTTCTTCGCCATGGCCCATGTAGACGCCGACTTCCCCCACATTGCCCAGTTGGACGACTGGCCCGTGTGGCAAACCGAGACTGGCCGACGCCGGGCGGCCGAACAGGTCGTTGATGTCATGGGCAAGCTCCATTGCCTCGACTGGGTGGCGGCCGGGCTGCCGGAATTGGTGACCGGCCCTCCGGGGGTCGCTGGCGCTGAGCTGATGGTCGGGCTCATCAACCGGTGGATGGGCAATGTGGAGCGCGACGTGTACCCGGCGTTCGCGCCGCTGCCCATCCTGCGAGACGCCGCCCGGTTCCTGCTTGACCACGCCGCCGAGATGCCCGATGCCCCACCGGTGCTCAGCCACGGCGACTACCGCATCGGCAACCTGGCCTTTCGAGGCGACGAGTTGGTGGCGGTGCTCGACTGGGAGCGGGCTGCGGTGGGGCCGCCGCTGCTGGACCTGGGCTTTTTCTGCCACCCGCTCTCCCGTCGCCGCCAACCCGAGCTGATGGGCATGTTGGTCACATGGGACGAGTTGGCCGCTCTGTACACCGCGGCCACCGGCACCGAGCCCGACCCCAAGTGGGTGCACTACTGCATCATCTACTGGATATTCGTGGAGTCGGCGGTGGTGCCCCGGGGCCTAGCGCTGACCGTGGAGGGCAAGATGCGCTCATGGCCCGCGTTCAGCCAGATCCCCCTCAATACTGAGAATCTGGCCCAGCACCTGGATGCCTGGGAGGCGGGCGACACCAGTTGGATCGAGCAGGTCCTGTAGGTCAGCAGGCCCCGGTCCTGTCTCGGCCTACTGCTGCTCCTGTTTGGCGGCCATTTCGGCCTCGTGGCGCTCCCGGGCCTCTTGGCCAGCCGCCGCGGCCCGGCCTAGGAACTCCTCCCGGTTGGCCGCGGTCCAGGCGTGGGAGCTGGTGCGCCGACGGATCGAACCCTGATATCGGGGGGCCACCTCCTCGATCAACAGCTCGAAGGAGCGTTTTGTGGCTTGCGGGTTGGCCCAGTCGTTGCCGAACACCAACAGCGCGCCGAACCCGCCCGACTGCTCCCACAGACGGTCGACCAAAGCAGCCGCGTCGTCGGGGGTGCCGATCACCGCGAAGCCGCCGTCCACCATGGCTCGGACGAATTCGTCTCGATCGTCGGTGTCGGGGGCACCGGGCAGGGCCACCACCTCCCGGAAATAACGCACCCAGGGCTCGATGCCGTGCTCGACGTCTCTGAAGGCCTGCTCGGTGGTCTCGGCAATATGGACTGGCGCCACGATGCGCCACTTGGAGCGGTCGGCGGTGTGGCCGTGCTCTTGGGCCTTCAAGTTCCAGATGTCCCAGTGGGTGCTCAGTGCCTCGAACCCTGCATCGGTGGTGGCGCTCATCGACAGCACCGCCCCGCCGAATTGACCGGCGCTGCGGGGGCCATTGGGCGAAACCGTGGTGGCCATGCAGATGTCGAACAGCGGGTCGGAGTACGGGGAGAGCTGCAAGCGGGCCTCGCGGAGCTTGAACCAATGGGTCTCCATGGTGAGGGGATCGTCGGAGCGCAGCAGATGGCAGATGGCTTCCATGGCCTGTTCCATCCGGGGCCGGGTCTCTTTGGGGTCCATGCCCATCATGTAGGCGTCCGACGGCAGGGCGCCGGGGCCAACCCCGAACATCACCCGTCCCTTGGTGAGGTGGTCGAGCAGCACCATGCGCTCGGCCACTTGGAAGGGGGTGTGGTAGGGCACCGACACCACGCCGGTGCCCAGCTTGATGCGGCTGGTCCGCTGGGAGGCCGCGGCGATCATAAGGTCGGGTGAGGTGATGATCTCCCAGCCGCCGGAGTGGTGCTCGCCGAACCAGTACTCGTCGAAACCCAGGTGGTCGAGCCACTCGCACAGGTCCAAGTCCCGTTGGAGCTGCAGCGTCGGATTCCTCCAGTGGGCGTGGAAGGGCGCTTGGAACAAGCCGAACCGCAGTCCTCCATGCATGAGGCGAGAGGATAACGTGCCCACCGATGGCGACACCTATGGAGGCCTCTGCTCAGGCTGACTACGACGCCGCTCTGGCTGCCGATCTGATCGCCAACACTCAGCTGTCCACCTGGGAGATGCTGTGGCGCACGGCCCAGCGGGTGCCCGACAACGATGCCTTCATCACCGGGGATGTCCACATCAGCTATCGGGATCTGGCCAGCCGGTCGCTGCGGTCCGCCGCTGCTTTGGCCGAGATGGGGGTGGGCCACGGCAGCCGGGTGGCGTTTCTGTTCCATCCCAATCCCGACTGGGCAGTGCTGCACTATGGGTTGGCCCGGCTGGGCGCCATCGGGGTGCCCATCAACACGTCATACATGGCCGCCGAGTTGGAACACCTATTCACCCTGGCCCAGCCCGACCTGCTGATTACCGTGGACCGGTTCCGAGACGTGGATATGGCGGAGAGGCTGTCGCCGGTGGCCGCCCAGTTCGGTTGTATTGCCGAGACGGTGGTGCTGCCGCTGGACGACGACGGGTGGGTGGACCCGTCGGCGGAGCGAGATCGGGTGTACGGCCCTGATGGAGGAGTCGAACTGGAGCCGGCAAGTGAAGTGAGAGGGGACAACCCGGCCTACATCATCTTCACCTCGGGCTCCACCGCCGCTCCCAAGCCGGCGCTGATCGCCCACCGGGGCATGGTGGGGGCGGCCACCGGCTTGCAGCACGCTCTGGGGTTGGTGCCCGAAGACCGGTTCGTGGCCTCCAACCCGGTGTTCCACACCGGGGGCATCGTGTGGAACCTGACCATGCCCCATTTGGTGGGCATGACCTCGTGTCTGGTGGGGGTGTATGAGACCGGAAAGGTGCTGCGGGAGATGGAGCGGTCGAAGATCACCGTGATGGGGGCGTTCGACACCAAGCTCACCATGATGCGCAACGCCCCCGAGTACCGCACGGTGGACCGCAGTTCGGTGCGCAAGTGCAACGTGGGGGCCACCGGCAGCTTTCTGCGCAGCGTGTTGCCCGATTGGAACTGGGAGACGGTGGCCCAGGTGTACGGCTCTACCGAGTCGGGCGGGCTGGGGTCGATCACTCCCCGGTGCGAGACCGATCCCAAGGTGCGCTACGACGCCAACGGCCGGCCCATGCCGGGCATGGAGTTCGTGATCAAAGACCCCGAGACCGGCCAGCGCTGTGCCCCTGAAGAGCCCGGAGAGATCTGCTTTCGGGGTTGGGGCACGTTCATCGAGTATGTGGGGATGCCCGAGGCCACGGCTGAGGCCTTCGACGACGAGGGGTTCTTCCACTCCGGTGACTACGGCTTCATGGACGAGGCTGGAAACCTGTACTTCCGGGGCCGCTACAAGCTGATGATCAAGACCGGCGGGGAGAACGTGTCGGAGCGCGAGGTGGAGATCTTCTGCGAGGACAATCTGGAGGCGGTGAAGTTCGCCATCGTGGTAGGGGTGCCCGACCCGCTGTGGGGCGAGGCGGTGGTGGCATTCGTGGAGTTGCACGACGGAGCCGAAGAGACCTCCGACGACCTAATGGAAGCGTGCCGAGGCCAGATCGCCAACTTCAAGATCCCCAAGCGGTTCTTCGTGGTGGAAGAGAAGGACTGGCCCCTGCTGGATTCCGGTCGGCCTGATCGCCACGAACTGCGGGCTCGGGCCGCGGCCCTAATGGGGACTGAAGGCGAGACGCGTTTACGCTTTGGGGGTGGAACCTGAGGGGCTCAGCCGGGCTGAGTTGATCGAAGCATCGGGCTTGGCCGCGGAGCAAGTGGACTTGGCCATCGATGCCGGGCTGTTGATCCCCGACCACCACGGTCGGTTCAAAGAGGATGCGGTCACGATGCTGGAAGCCGGTGCCGCCCTCGTTGCCGTCGGGGTTAGCGTGCCCGATCTGGCCGCGCTGGCGGTTCGCCACGCCCGCAACGTGGAGGCGGTGGTGGATGAGGCGGTGGACCTGTTCTTGGATGCCATGGGCACCAACGAATTGACCAGCAAGGACCTGGAGAATCTGACTCCGCTAGTGGAGGCGCTAGTGCCCCAGGTGGTGGCCCTGGTGGGCGAGCACTTCCGCCGCACCCTGCTCAGCAGAGCGGCAGTCCGGTTGGCGGAGCGGGTGAAATGACCCCTCTCGAGGAATTCGCCTCGTGGTCCGGCGACGACCGGGTGTATTGGCGGGCGCCGGGCGCCGACGCGATAGCCGGGTTGGGAGCGGCGCGGTCTGTTGAGGTAGATGGCCGTTGGCGGTTTGAGGCCGCCGCGGCGGCCTCTGCTGAGTTGCTAGCCGAGGGGGAGGTCGCCTTTGCTGGCTTCGGTTTTGCCGATCGGTCGGGAACAGGGGCATGGGACGGATACCCGAGCGGGCGGTTGGTGGTACCGGAGCGGGTTGTTCGGGGGTCGGCACAAGGGGCAGGCCGCACAGACGACGGCAACGCATTGCGGGTTGAAGATGGAACTCGGGCCACCTATCGGGATGCGGTGAAGCAGGCTGCCGACGCCATCGATGCCGGGGAGCTGGCCAAGGTGGTGGTGGCCCGAGAGGTGGAGGCGGTGGGCAGCATCGACCCCGCGGTGGTACTGGCTCGGCTGTCAACCCGTTTCGAGTCGTGTGCGGTGTTTGGTTTCGGCCGGGGGACGTCGTGCTTTGTAGGCGCCAGCCCCGAGGTTCTAGCGGAACTCAACGGCGATGTGGTTACTACCTACGCAGTGGCAGGCACCGCTCCTCGAGGGGCCACACCGGACGACGATGCCGCAATTGCGGAGCGGTTGGCCACCGATCCCAAAGAGCAGGCCGAGCACCACTACGTGGTGGAGTACCTCCGCACCCGTCTAGCCCTGGCCGGCGTGGCGCTAGATCCCACTGGCGATACCGAAGTTCGGACTCTGCCTGGCATACACCACCTGGCCACAACGGTAAGCGGGCGGATCGCCCCTGAGCCTGGCATGGCGCTGCGGCTGGCGGGCGCCTTGCACCCCACACCGGCGGTGGGGGGTACGCCGACCACGTTCGCCCAGCAGTGGATCGCCGAGCACGAGGGGCTTGAACGAGGGTGGTACGCCGGGCCGGTGGGCTGGATCGACCACCGGGGCTGCGGGGCGTTTTACGTTGCCTTGAGGTCGGCGCTTATCGGCCCCAGCGGGATGCGCCTGTGTGCAGGAGCGGGCATTGTGGCTGGATCCGACCCCGAGCAGGAATTGGTCGAAACCGACGTCAAGCTGGCCGCGGTGCTGGATGTGGTCACATGACCGACCTGGCCTACCGGGCCACGGGGCGGTTCTGGGCTGAGTTGGCGGCCTGCGGGGTGACCGATGTGGTGGTGTCGCCCGGGTCTCGGTCCGCTCCACTGGCGGTGTCGGCTCGCAACCAGGAAGGACTGCGGGTCACGGTGCAGCTCGACGAGCGGGTGGCCGGGTTCTGTGCCCTGGGAATGGCCAAGGCGTCGGGGCGTCCGGTGGCGCTGGTGTGCACGTCGGGCACCGCGGCGGCCAACTACCTCCCGGCGGTGGTGGAGGCCCACCACAGCGGGGTGCCGCTGGTGGTGTGTACCGCCGACCGACCGCCCGAGCTGCGTGATGCAGGAGCGGGCCAGACCATCGACCAGCTGAAGCTGTACGGGGACCACGTCCGCTGGTTCGCTGAGATGCCCTGCGACGTCGACGAGCCCGACTACTTCGCTCGCGTGGCCGTGCGGGCGGCCACCATGGCCAGTGCCGGACCCGACCCCGGGCCGGTGCACCTGAACTGGCCGTTCCGCAAGCCGCTGGAACCCCAAGGTCCGGTTCACCGGTTTGAGTCGACCGTGGGTCGGCCGATCGAGCCGGTTCGTCCTCTCTTGGAGGCCGATGTGGATGCCGTAGGCCGACTGGCCGGCCGTCGGGGGCTCATTGTGGCTGGAGCACTGGACGCGGGCAACGCCGACGCCGAAGCCATCGTCGGCTTCGCCGAGGCGTCGGGCTGGCCGGTGGTGGCCGATGCCGGATCGCAACTCCGGGGCCGGAGTCCACTGGTGTTGGACGGCGCGGAGTGGGTGCTGGGCGATGCCGGGCTGTCGCCCGATGTCTTGGTGCGCATCGGTGGTCCGCCCAGCAACCGGATGGTCATCGACTTCGTGGAGGCGTGTGGAGCGGTTGATCGGCTGTTGGTGGATCCCCGTCGCCGATGGGAGGACCCTTCGTCTGGGTGGACCGCCGCGCTGGCCTCCGATCCGGCGACCCTGCTGGGAGCCGCCGCCGATTGGATGACTTCGACTGACGATGCCTGGGCCGTGGCCTGGGTGGAAGCGGCCTCTGATGCGTGGGACCGGGTTGAGACAGTTTTGAACGGCGCTGATCTGCTGGAGCCGTTGCTGGCGGCCACTCTGCTGCGGTCGCTGCCTCCGGAAGTGCCGCTGTATGCATCGAGCAGCATGCCGGTTCGGGACGCGACCTCGTTCTGGCCTCCCGATGCGCTGCCCCGCCGGGTGCTGGTCAACCGGGGGGCCAACGGCATCGACGGTGTGGTGTCGTCGGCTCTGGGGGCAGCCCTCGCCCTCGACCAGCCGGTGGCCGCGTTGGTCGGCGATGTTGCGCTGCTGCACGACATTGGAGGACTGTTGGCCGCATCCCTTTCGGACGCCGACCTCACCGTGGTGGTGCCCAACAACGACGGTGGCGGAATCTTCTCGCTGCTGCCGGTGGCCGAGGGCGGCTCCGACGTCCACTTCGGAGAGCTGTTCCACACGCCCCATGGGGTCGGTCTCGGCAGACTGGCCGCGGGATTGGGCGTCAACTATCACCGGACCGGGCAGGCTGATGACCTGATCGAAACAGTGAACAAGGCCACGGGAGTGACGGTGGTTGAAGTCCCCGTCGACCACGGGACAGCCATGAGGCAGCGCAAACAGCTAGCTGATCTGGCCGAATGAACCAGACAGCCACCGTGGTCCTGCACGGCTTTACCGGCTCGGCCACGGCTATGGCTCCGCTCACCAGCCGTTTGCCCGAGCCGGTATTGGCGCTCGATCTCCCCGGCCACGGTTCGGGGCCGGTCTCCGACGATCCCACCGACTACACCATGGCCGCCGCGGTAAATGGCGTGATTTCGGCCACTGCTCACCTGGAGCGATTCGCCCTGGTGGGTTATTCGATGGGCGGAAGGGTCGCGTTGCACGTGGCGTTGGCCCATCCCGACCGAGTCGCTGCCTTGGTCCTGATTGGCGCCCGAGCCGGGATTGACGATCCTGTTGAGCGGGCCGAGCGCATAGCCGCCGATGAGGAGCTGGCCGACCGGATCGAATCAGAGGGCATCGAGTGGTTCGCCGGCTACTGGGCCGACCGTCCCCTCTTCGCCACCCAGCGGGTCCGCCTATCGGCCAAACAGCAGGCCGATCTGCAAGCCCAGCGACGGTCGTGCGATCCCCGAGGCTTGGCCCACAGCCTGAGGGGTATGGGAGCCGGAGCGGCCGACCCCATCGGTTGTCGCTTGTCAGAGATGTCGATGCCCTGCGCCCTCATCGCTGGCTCGGACGACGCCAAGTTCGCAGCCATCGCCCACCAAATGGCGGCGGTCATGCCCCGAGCAACCGTCACCCTGATTCCTGACTCTGGCCATGCCCCTCACCTGGAAGCCCCCGACGCCACCGCAGCCGCGGTGATCCAATGCGTGTCGAGCTGAGCGAGGTCTCGCTCAAGCTGCGCCTTCCGGTGATGACCGGCCTGGGATCCATCACCAAAAGAGATGGCATTCTGATTCAGATCTCCGATGGCGGCTTCAGCAGCTGCGGAGAAGCCATGCCCCTGCCTGGATGGCCCGGTGCTGATCTGTCGGCCACACGGGAGGCACTAGAAGAGTGGGCGACTGATCCCGATCCCGGAAACCTGCCCTCTGAGCGATTTGCCCACGGTGCGGTCGAGTTGGCTTTGCTGGATATGGAAGCCAAGCGCACCGGTCGGACCCAGGCTGAAGTGCTGGCAGACGGTGGTCCGGTGGTCGACTCGGTGGAGTTGAACGCGCTGGTCAGTGACACCCACGCCGCAGCTGCTGCGGAAGCTGACGGCTACCGCGCAGTAAAGCTGAAGGTGGGAGCATCTGATCTGGATGAGGATGTGGCCTCGGTAGAAGCGGTACGCGGCGCTATCGGTACCGACACTCGACTGCGCCTCGATGCCAATGGGGCCTGGCCCGTGGACCGAGCCGTCGCTGCTTTGACTCAGCTTGAGCAGTACGACATCGAGTACGTCGAAGAGCCAACGTCCGGACTCGAAGCCCTGGCTCAGGTGGCTGAGCAATCCCCGATCCCAGTGGCGGTGGACGACAGTTTGGGCTCGGCGGTGGCTCAGCTCCCTGAAACAATCTCCGTGGTGGTGGTCAAGCCCATGGCCTTGGGCGGCCCCCGCACTGCCTACGCCACTGCCTGCCGCTGGATCAATCAGGGCCGCAAAGTCATCGTCACCAACTACCTCGACTCCGCCATCGGCCAACACGCCGCCTTGAGCGTCGCCGCCGCCCTCCCCAACCCCCTACAAGTCCATGGTGCAATCACGCCCGCCCTATTCGACCGTGATTTCGCCGACCTACCGACGATTGCCGGCGGCCGCTGCCTCATCCCAGCTCGCAGTCCTGCTGTAGCCGAGAAGGGCCTCTAAGGCTCGTAAACGACGGTGTCGGTGTTGGCGTCGATGATGATGCGGTTGTCGAGTGGTTGGTCGAGGGAGATGGAGGCGGTCTGCTGGAGGCCGGAGCGTTCGCACTCGTCAGTGGTCACCAGGGCGTAGATGGTGACCTTGATCTGGGTGATGCCGTAATCGACTTCGGAGTCGCTGAACTCCTCGCACTCGGTGCCCCAGTAGCGGACGGTGAGGGTGCGGTCGTCGTCGGCCACCTCCACGTTGTTGATGATGCGGATCTCGCGGGGCGGCCCTTGGGGGAGCTCCCTGGTCTTGGTAGTGCAGCCGGCAGCGAGCAGCACCACCGCCAGCAATAGAGCAACCCGCCGAAAGCTCACGACTCTTCGGCCCGAGTGGCCACCAACTCCACGCTCAGATCATGCCATCCGAGGGGGCGGGGCAATACCGTCAGGCCGTGGGACTTCGGCGGTCGCAGCTTGTGGTGGTGTGGCTGATCGGTGCGGCGGTGATCCTGCCCAACGCCTCCATTGCGCCAGCCATCCCCGAAATCGCCGACGCATTCGGAATCTCCGACCAGACTTCGGTGTTCATTTTGATGACCGCCCACGCCCCCGGTTTGTTCATGGCCTCAGTGATCGGGGTGGCCGCCGACCGCTACGGGCGCCGCCGCATCATCGTGCCCTGTTTGCTGCTCTTCGGGTTGGCCGGTCTGGTCATCATGGCGTCGACCAACCTGGCCATGCTGCTGACCTTCCGGTTCATCCAGGGGCTGGGCTCATCGGGTTTCCTGAGCCTGGCACTGGTCATCATCGGGGACAACTACGAAGGAGTAGAGCGCACCCGGATCATCGGCCAGAACGCCTTGGCCATGAACTTGAGCGTGGCCGCGCTGCCCGCGGCCGGCGGCCTGCTCACCGAGCTGTTCGGCTGGCGGGGACCGTTCGCCATGCACGCCGCCACCATCGTGCTGGCCCTGTTTGCGGCCACCCTGCTGCCTCCTGACGAGCGGCGCACCCCTGAGCCGTTGCGCCACCAGCTCCTCCAAGCTCGCCCCCATCTGATGCGGCCCGAAGTGGGTGTGCTGCTGCTGGTGGCCCCGTTCACGTTCCTCATCTTCTTCGCCGTCGGGATCACCACTATGCCCATCCACCTCGACAATGAATTCGGCGCTTCGGCTGCGATTCGGGGACTGATCCAGTCGTTGCCCGCAGTGTCGGCGGGACTGGTGGCGCTCAGCATGGGCCGCATCGCCGGCCGCTACTCCACATCGGCCATCGTGCGGGCCGGTTACGTCGGATTCGTCATCTGCCTGACGGGGATGGCGGCGTCGCCCTCCCTGGCGGTGATCATCGCCCCGGTGCTCGTGCTCGGTGCTGCCGATCAGATGGTGGTGGTCCCCCTGCAAAGCCGTGCGGCCTCGTTGGCTCCCAATGAGCACCGGGCCGTGATGGTGGCCGCCTGGGGCACCGCCATCCGCATCGGCCAAGTCGGCGGCCCCGCCGCTGTGGCCGGCCTCCTAGCCATAGGCGACACCCGCCTCGTCCTATGGACCGGCGCCGCCCTCTCCGCCGCCCTCCTCATCCTCGTAACCACAGTCAGGAAACTCGTAGACCGCGACCCCTGGTTCAGGTCAGAGCCTCACTGAGTGAGTAGTGGTTTTGGTTGTCACCGTCGTCGATATGCTCTAAGTGGAAGTGCTCCAGATGTCACAATCTGGGCAAACGCTTAGGAGGTCCCCATGTCGAGTTTGACAGTCCCTCGTGAGGACATCGTTGAGATGTTGAGGAGGAACGCCGACGCGACCGGGTTGGGATTGCGCGGCTTCTACGAGCTCGGCAAAGAAGACCGCCTCGACCATCCTCTCCTGCGGGATCTGTGGCTCATCTGGGGTGATGTTCTGACCGAAGAAGACCTCCCACCCGCAGCGTGAGCGATCTTCTCGAGACAGAATCCAACACCTTCGCCGCCAACCTCACCGATCTTGTCCAGGGATGTGTCGTTGACGCGCCCAGATTTGCAGTCGTCAACGCAAGCAACGACAAGCAGCGTCGGATAGGGCCAGAGCCATTCGAACCCGGCGATGGTTCAGGGGCGGGTTTCGGCTTTGTCTCGCTGGTACGCAAATGCGATGAAGCCGAGCAACCGCGGCTCATGCTCAAAATCGAGTTCCGTGTTTCGCTGGACAGCCAAGCGGAGCATCTTGCTGTCCAGCAGTCCACTTTCGGATTGTGGGTGCGGCCCGATCCCCAGCGCGGACCGCGGCCTGTCTTTCGCATTGAGTATGACCGGGAAGCCACCTCCAAACCGTTGGCCCACATTCATCTGCACGCTGAGTCTGTGGAGCTCGGATGGATCTACGGCACAGCGGGTCTTCCCTTGCCACGGATGCAGGAGATCCATTTTCCGGTAGGTGGTCGACGCTTTCGTCCGACTGTGGAGGAGTTTCTCGGATTTCTGAATCGCGAGAAGCTCTTTACCGATTGGCGGCCGGGATGGAACGCGATCCTCAATAGCTCGCTAGATGCCTGGAACAAGCGACAAGCTCAGGCCACTGTCCGCAACAACCCCGAAGCCGCCATCGAACAGCTCGAGAGGATGGGCTACCAAGTAGTTGCAGCCTGAGCGGTCCAACTAAATGGCGCCAGCGGCGGTGTGCAAGGCGCCTACCACTCTGACAAGAAAGTCATAACCAGCAGCGAGGTCAGCGGGCATGGAGAAATGGACCCGGAGATCAGTGGCGCCAGCATCACCAAATCAGCGGACCCGCCGCCGCCAGCCTGCTAGCCGTGGGCAGCATCCGCATCGGCCAAATCAGCGGACCCGCCGCCGCCAGCCTGCTAGCCGTGGGCAGCATCCGCATCGGCCATGTCGGTGGTCCCGCCACCGCCGGCCTCGTGGCCGTGGGCGACACCCGCCTCGTCCTCTGGACCGGCGCCGCCCTCCTCGTCCTCGTCACCACAGTCAGCAAGCTCATCGACCGCGACCCTTGGTTCAGGATGATGTTTCGAACTCCATCGGTAGCGGGTGGGTACGCTGAAGGCAGATTATGTCATAGCCACATGATTAGCTATAAATGGGTGAAGCGCATCGCAAGGGCAACTCTTGCAAAGCGATTTGTCAAGGAATAATGGAAATATGGGCGATCACAATTCAGATGAAAATGAGTATTCCCTACAGATTTCACCTAGGACGATAGACAAATTAGGGGTGAAATTATACGATAAGGCATCGGCGGCTGTAGCAGAACTCATTGCAAACAGCTACGACGCTGATGCGACAGAAGTCGTCATAAGGATACCAACAGGAACCAAACTTGACCGGTCACGGGATGACGGAACTGACTGGACAATAGAGATCAAAGATAATGGTCACGGGATGACGCCAAGTGAAGCTAAAGCGGAATACCTAGTGGTAGGCCGGGATCGTCGCATTGACAACCCTAATGGTGGCAGATCTAGGTTGGGTAGACAAGTTATGGGTCGGAAAGGAATCGGAAAGTTAGCTCCATTTGGAATATGTAGGCAAATTGAATTAATTTCGGCTGGAGGGGAACGTACCGACAAAGGCTTCTTGGTTACTCATTTCGAAATGGACTATGACACTATCATCAGTACGCAATCTGGCGATGTGCCCCTAAGAACTGGTGAATTTGACGGTACATTTTTAGAAGATTCCGGTACAACTGTAATATTGAAGGGGTTCCGGTCCAAGATAGTGCCCACACGCGAAGTCTTTTATCGTCAGTTGGGAAGAAGATTTAGGAATACAGCTGGATTCGACATATTTGTGGAGGACATTCGCCATAGCGAAGGTGATCTAGATCTATTACCACCATTTGAAATTGAAATAAACGAAAATACTCGAATTGATTTTGCGGGAATGAGCATCCAAGTCAATGGCGGAACGCTTCCCATTGCGGGCTGGATAGCTAAGGCCAAGGAATCATACAAAAACGAGGAAGATCCTGGCGTACGTATTTATGCAAGAAACAAGATCGTAGAAACCACACGTGATTTTGGGCAACACGCAGGCTTTACAGGAGAAATCGTTGTAAGGTCGTATCTTGTTGGAGAGATATACGCTGACTGGTTGGATGATGACGATGGTGAGGATCTAATAAAAACAGATCGTCAGGGAATCATTTGGGATTCAGAATACGGCACAGCCCTGAGTGAATTTGGACAAGAGAAGGTCAGGGAACTTGCAAAGATGGTAGTTGCAGAGCGCCGTAAGGATGCTCGCTTATCATTTATTGATGTATCTCAAATTGAACGAAGAGCACGAGATAAGTACAGAGAAGAATCAATCATTAAGGCAGCTCTCGATATTGCTGGGAGTATTGGCAGCGTAGCTTCGGAGGATGAGATAAGACTCGGGTTGTTCGTGGACGAGATGGCCGAATTCATACTCTATATGGCTCCACATAAAGCACTGTTGGATGCATTTCGAGAATTTGCTAGGGCTTCAAATGTGGAAGGAGGTGACAAATTCGAAGAGCTTGAATCCCTGTTTGTGAAGGCAAGAGTTGCGGAGCTTGCTTCGTATGCGCAGATTATACATGAACGTGTTGAGGTGATTGAAAACTTGCGTGCAGTTCTCAAAGAAGCGCGAGATACTAGGGTATATGAGTCTCGGCTCCAAAAGATGGTTGCAGATGCACCCTGGTTAATCCAACCTGATTGGACACTTTTGACTGCTAATCAACCACTGAAGAGTTTCGAAAAGAGTTTTGTGGAGGAGGTAGAAGAAAGGTTGGTAGCACGATTTCCGGAAGACGTTGAACTGAGACGTCCAGACTTCATAATGATTCAAGTTGGAGGACGCCTTAGTTGCATTGAAATAAAGGCTCCAAAGCACCGCTTGAACAACGAAGACTTCGAGCGGTTGTATTGCTATGTACAAACCTTCAGGGACTTTCAAGAAGAGAATATTGATTTGATTTCGAGTTGGCATGGTTGTACTTTTGTCGTTGTAGCCGATGATGTTAACATTACGGATGAGTTTAAATTGGCCACGTATGATAGTCTGACTTCAGATGAAACTGTGGTACAATACTCTTGGGATCAGGTTCTTAGGAAAACAGAGATAGCACATGAGAGTTTCTTGAATGTTAGAGATTCAACTCGCAAGCAACTTCAAGCTGAAGAATCTGAAAGGACGCTTGAACCATGAATGATTTAGATGCAGTGAGTCTCTTTTCCAATTGTGGTGCTGGTGATAAGGGCTTTGCCCAGGCAGGTTTCACTTTCAGGGTCATGGCGGAGGTTGATGAACGTCGATTGGGAGTAGCTGCATTAAATCATGATAAAGCAGTTTGTGTGTCTGGAGATCTGCGCAACACCTGGCCAGAGGTCGTAAAGTCCTATCGGGTGGGTCAAAGCAAGGGAAGAGTGACACTTCTGTCGGCTTGTCCACCTTGTCAGGGAATGAGCTCGGCGAGAGGACATCGAGGCCAAGAGAGCGATGCGCGTGCTGGTAGTCGAGACCACAGGAATCTGCTAGTAGAAGTTATTGCTCAAGTAGCAAAGGAATTGGAACCGAGACTACTAGTGGTCGAGAACGTCCCGGCCTTCTTGTCACGCTTGGTGTTAGATCCAAGAGACAGACAACCTATTTCCGCAGCGGCACTCTTGGTGGATATTCTGAGGAAGGAATATCAGGTGTATCCGTTCCTGGCCGACCTGGCAGATTTTGGTGTTCCGCAACGTCGGGTACGAGCATTTTTGACGTTTGTCAGGCGGAATGATCTGATGTTGGAGCATCTGGAGGCTTCAGAGGCTGTGCCCTATCCGAGCCTGCAAGGACTTCCTGGTGGTGGTCCCATTCGGAGAACATTGGGCGATGCTCTAGCGGAGTTGAGGGCGCTACCCCTTGATGCCAAAAGCCAGAGTGATGCAAGAGATGAACAAGAACCCATGCATTCGGTTCCAGTGTGGGGTGATGATCATCGGTACCGTATGGTTGCGGCTATTCCGTCGGGTTCGGGGCGTCGTGCATGGCAAAACTCTTGCTGTGATAGGTGTGGCGAAGTGGAGGTTGGTTCAGACGATGCCATGTGTCCAGAGTGCGAGGGTCCGTTGTTAAGGCCTGTAGTCCGCGAGAGGGACGGTTCCTACAGGCTTGTGAAGGGGTTTCGAAATTCTAGCTATTCCCGAATGTCGCCCAATGTACCTGCCGCCACAATCACGACTGCCAGTGGGCATGTAGGTTCTGATTTGACTGTTCACCCATTTGAAAACCGAGTATTGAGCCCACTGGAGTGCGCATATCTTCAGACCTTTCCGGCTGACTTTCAGTGGGGAGATGCTCTTCAGAAGTGGGGCACGACACATGTGCGAGCCATGATCGGAGAAGCTGTTCCCCCACGGTTCACTGAACTTCATGGTCAAGCGCTAGTTGATCTCCTTGCCGGTCATGTTGAGAAATTGGCCAAATCGAATGACCCAATGGTCGGTAAGGCTTGGGAGCGCCTTAACCGTCACCTGTCTGTTGAAGGAGAAATTGTCTAGTCTTGCTATCCGAGCTGCCTTTTAGGTAGGGGTTGGGCGTAGCGAACGGGCATTCTGAATGGGATCAAGGGATCTCTGAACTGACGAAGTATTGCAGAGCCGTCTATTGTCTGCGCATGCTTACGTTGCCCCAGCTTGAGAGGCATTTGTTTGCGGCGGCGGACATCTTGCGGGGGAAGATGGATGCGTCGGAGTTCAAGGAGTACATCTTCGGGGCTCTGTTTCTGAAACGGGCGAGCGATGTGTTCGAGCAGGAGCGGCAGCGCCTTGTTGAGAGGGAACTCGATCGGGGGCGCACCGAGGAAGAGGCGGAGAGGCGGGCGGACGACGCGGATTTCTACCAAGATGCGTTTTTCGTGCCGAAGATCGCTCGGTGGGAGTACTTGCGGGACGAGCTGCATCATCAGGTGGGTGATGGGTTGAACAAGGCCCTGGCTGCCCTGGAGGAGGAGAACCAGGCGCTGGAGGGGGTGTTGCAGCACATCGATTTCAATCGGCGGGTGGGTAATACGACGGTGTCGGACAAGAAGTGGCGTGATCTGATCGACCACTTCTCGAAGTACCGGCTTCGCAACGAGGACTTCGAGTTCCCCGATTTGTTGGGTGCGGCCTACGAGTATCTGATCCGGGACTTTGCTGACTCAGCCGGAAAGAAGGGTGGCGAGTTCTACACGCCCCGGCCTGTGGTGCAGCTGATGGTGCGTCTGGTCGATCCCCAGGAGGGGATGTCGGTGTACGACCCTTGCTCGGGGTCGGGCGGCATGTTGATCTACGCCCGCGACCATGTGGCAGACAACGGCGGTAACCCTGACAACCTCGAACTCGCTGGCCAGGAGAACAACGGCACTACATGGTCGATCTCGAAGATGAACATGCTTCTGCACGGAATCCGGGATGCTGACCTACGCAACAACGACACCTTGACCACCCCCGAGCACACCAAGGGCGGGGAACTGAAGCGGTTTGACTGCGTGATCACCAATCCGCCGTTCAGCCAGAACTATGACAAGGACTCCCTGACGCACGCTGAACGGTTCCGCTACGGGTACACGCCGGAGGGTGGCAAGAAGGCCGACCTCATGTTCTTGCAGCACATGCTGGCCGTACTCAAAGTCGATGGTGTAGTCGCCACCGTCATGCCTCATGGTGTGTTGTTCCGGGGTGGGGTCGAGGGCGAAATCCGCAGGAAGATCATCGAGGATGACTTGCTCGACACGGTCATCGGCCTAGGTCCAAACCTGTTCTATGGCACCGGCATACCTGCCGCCATCTTGATCTTGCGGGCTAAGGGCTCGAAGCCACAGGAGCGGCTGGGCAAAGTGTTGTTCATCAATGCCGATCGCGAATTTGGTGAGGGCCGGGCCCAGAACTACTTGCGGCCACAAGATGAAGAGAAGATCGCCGTCACTTATCAGGACTTCGTTGATGTTGACGGGTTCGCCAAGGTCGTCACCATCGACGAACTGGCCGACAACGACTTCAACTGCAACATCCGCCGTTACGCCGACAACGCACCTCCGCAAGAACCGCAAGACGTTCGAGCTCATCTGCACGGCGGTGTGCCGATGGCCGAGATCGATTCAGCGAAGGATCTGCTGCAACGCGCTGGTTTGGATGCCGAGATTCTCTTTGCCGACAGAGGTGACGGTTATGCCGATTGGTGCCACAACATCACCTCCGACCAGGGGAGAGACGCTGCCCACAGCGCAATCAGGTACGCCGTCTCGCAGAAGGCAGCCGCTGGTCCTTGGCCTCAGTGGTGGTCCGATGTCGTTGAGCCAAGACTCCTGGCCTTGCATGTCGCCGACGACCTTGCTGCTCTGCGTCGCCAATTTGTGGACAGTTTCACGGTCTGTATTGGGTCTGCTGGACTGGACCGTTTTGAGGCTGCGGGGATGGTTGCCACATGGTGGCAGGAGAGCATCAACGAGCTTCAGACGGCAGCCAATCGAGGGTGGAGGGCAGCGATCGAAGCTTGGCTCACTACGGCTGAAGCTAGCCAGTACGAAAAGAGCGCCCCTGACCTGGCCGATCAGACAGCCATCAAACTCCTAGCCGGGAGCCAACTCGCCGTAAGGGCTGACCTCGTACTGGAGCATGCTCGCCTCGTTGTCGAGATCAATGCTGCCGAAGCTTCGGAAGATGACGATGAATCAACCGATTATGTGGCCAGCCCGTCTGAGATCAAGGAATTGAAGGCTGAACGCACCAGGGTCAAAAGAGCGCTCAAGTCTGTCGATGATGCATTACTCACAGCAGCTCATGAAACTCTTGGAGCCCTGAGTATGGATGATGCTCCGGCCTCAGCCGTCGGAGTGCTACGCAGCCGGATTGAGAATCTCTTGGCCGACCATTTTGTCTCCATTGAGCAGAGCACCATTGTCTGGTTTGACAATCTTGTCAGCAAGTACGGCACGACCCTCAGAGAACTCGAAGCCCACCGAGACGAAGCCGCAGCCCGTCTTGAAGAGCGCCTCAAGGTCCTGGGATATGCGTGATCTCTTAGTAGAAGAAGTCGTCGCACAGCGAAAAGGCTCGATCAAAATCGGACCATTTGGAAGCGCCCTGCCTCGTTCGGCAATGGTTCGAGACGGTGTCAAGGTTTATGGGCAAGAGAATCTGATCTCAAGGGATTGGAGCATTGGTGATCGTCGTATCACACCAGAAACATTCGAAATGCTCCGTTCTTGTGAGCTCAATCCAGGTGATGTTGTGATCGGAATGATGGGTTCGCTTGGTCATTGCGAAGTCTTTCCGTCAGGTGCCGAACCTGGCATCATGGATTCACATTTACTCCGTATCCAGACAGATCGTGGGCTTCTAATCCCAGAATATCTCCGACTTCTTCTACTATCTGGAGAGACAATCCAGCAGATTGATCGTCTAAGTCATGGCTCCATCATGGCTGGCTTAAGTTCACGAGTTGTTCGGACGCTGCGTGTATTGGTACCACCGGTGGAAGAACAGCTGCGGATTGCAGAGGCTCTGAACACTATCGACGAAACTATTCATAGCACCAAAAATCTTATTTGCAAGTTGGAATTGCAAGAAAGAGGCATGAAGCAATCACTAATCGGGAGTCATCAGGGTGTTGACGATATTTGGAAGGAAATAAGGGTAGGTGAATTGGGCAGAATAGTTACTGGGACAACACCCCCCACCTCTGATGACCGATATTGGGATGGCGAAGTTCCATTTGTTACGCCTGGAGATATTGATACAGCTGGCAACGTTGTGGCAACTAATCGAACAGTCACTCAGTTTGGTGCGAGTCTCGGTAAGATAGTCCCAGCTGGATCAATTGCCGTGGTTTGTATCGGCTCTACCGTTGGTAAAATGGGTTGGATTACCCAGTCTTCCGTGACAAATCAACAGATCAATTGTATAGTTCCATCAGGTCAATATCTCAGTGAGTTCATATACTATATTTTAGAACTTGTTCGCCCTAATATTGAAGCTGAAGCAGGAAGGCAGGCAATTCCAATTGTCAATGCTAATTTGCTAAGTATGCTACCAGTATTTGTTTGTCCATTGGATATTCAAAAGGAGATCATCATTAACATTACTCCCATAAGAGATCGGATTCGACAAGAACGACAGATGCTCAGCAAGTATGTCAATCTGCGATCTGGTCTTGCTACTGACCTGCTATCGGGGCGGGTTCGGATGGTGGCTGCGTGACCTCTGGTCCTGAGTGGGTAAGGGTCGAGGGGCCTTTGCTTGAACATCTGAGGTTGCTGGGGTGGGAGACGCTGATTTGGAAGGAGCGTCAGGAGGCTGATGCTGTTGGCAGGGTCTCCGATCGGGATGTGTTGTTGGAACAGCGGTTGGGGTCGGCCCTGCGGCGGATCAATGTTGGACAAGGCGGGGAGCCGTGGCTCGACCAGGGGCGGGTCAAGTCGGCGATAGCGGAGTTGCGGGCAGTGTCTGCGGGGGTGGGGCTGTTGGAAGCGAACCAGCGGTCAACAGAACTCTTGTTGGGTGGGTTTGCAGTTCCGGGATTGGATGGGGGACGAGAGCAGATTGTTGACTACATCTGCTGGGACGACTGGTTGGCCAACGACTTTTTGGCAATATCGCAGTTTCCGGTGGCGACTCCTGGGAAGAGGCCGAATATCCGGCCGGATGTGACGTTGTTTGTGAACGGCATCCCGCTGGTGGTGATCGAGGCAAAGCCGCCGGGTTCCGAGAGCGGGATCACAGATGCCATTGATCAACTGCGTCGTTATGCCAACCAGCGAGAAGTAGAGGGTGCAGAGGGCGCAGAGCCGCTGTTTTGGACAAATCAGTTCACGGTGGCTACTACGGGGGAACGGGCTGAGGCGGGGACGTTCTCCGCTCTGCCTGAGCACTACCTGGCTTGGAAAGACCCGTATCCCTCGTCGAGGGAAGAGGTCGCAGAGTCTCTGGGCATGCTTGTTGAGGCGGTCACCCAGCAGGAGGTGCTGACGGCCGGGGTGTTGGCGCCAGAGCGGTTGCTCGACATCGTGAGGCACTTCACCTTGTTCATGGACACCGGCTCGGGTCGCACAATCAAACTGGTGTGCCGCTACCAGCAGTACCGGGGAGTGCAGAAAGCGTTGCAGAGGCTGCTGACCGGCAACACCCGGGGTGAGGACGGCCACGTTGATCGGCGGGGTGGGATCATCTGGCATACCCAGGGGTCGGGTAAGAGCCTGACCATGGTGTTCTTGATTCGGGCGATGCGCAGCCATCCTGAGCTTCGGAAGTTCAAGATCGTTCTGGTCACCGACCGCACCGACTTAGAGGTGCAGTTGCGCGACACAGCGGCCTTGACCGGCGAAACGGTGAAGATCGCTCGCAGCGCGGCCGAAGTGCGGGAACTGCTGAGGCAGCCAGGTCCGGCTGTGGTGATGGCGATGATCCAGAAGTATCGCGACACCGATGGCGGGAACGGCGATGGGCTAACGGATGAGGAGACCTTTGGGATTCTGAATGAGTCGGAGTCGATTCTCGTGATGGTGGATGAGGCCCACCGCTCACAGGCGTCGACGCTGCACGCCAACTTGATGAACGCGGTGCCGAATGCGGCTCGGATCGGCTTCACCGGCACGCCGATCATCATGGGCAAGCGCAAGAAGACGCTCGAGATCTTCGGCGACTACATCGATCGATACACGCTGGCACAGTCGGAGGCCGATAAGTCCACGGTGCCGATCTTCTACGAGGGACGCACCACCGACGCGGCGGTCAGCGGGGCGTCGAGGATGGACGAGGTGTTCTTCCGCTGGTTCCGCGATCTCACCGAGCATCAGCGCGAGATCCTTCAGAAGAAGTACGTCACTACCGCACAAGTGCTTGAGGCACCTGAGCTAATTGCGGCGAAGGCCAAGGACATTTTGCGCCATTACATCGCGACGGTGATGCCCGACCGGTTCAAGGGCATGATCGTGGCCACCAGCCGGGAGGCTTGTCTGCGGTACTACGACGCATTGAACTCGGCACGAGATGAGTTGGTCGTCGAGCTAGAAGGGCGCGGAGGCGAACTGCTGGACGGCTCTAGTGAGGTGATCGATCCTGACGAGTCGTTTCTGCGGGACGCTGCGGGGCAGATCGACTTGATCCGTGCCCTTGAATTCGCTCCGGTCATATCTGGGGATCACAACGACCCGCCGCACTACGCCGAGTGGACCGACAAGCAGCGCCAACAGGCACATATCAACAGCTTCAAGCTTCCGCTAGGAGCTGGAGCTGAGGGCTACAGCCCGTTGGGGCTGTTGATCGTGAAGTCGATGCTGCTCACCGGGTTCGATGCACCTTGGGCCCAAGCCCTCTACCTCGACCGGATGATCCAAGAGGCCGAGCTGCTTCAAGCCGTGGCCCGAGTCAACCGGACCGCTCCGAAGAAGTCCCATGGGTTGGTGGTGGATTACTACGGAGTGTCCTCACAGCTCACCCAGGCCCTTGCCGTCTATGCCGGCGACGACGGGGAGATTGATCCCGATGTCGAGGGTGCGCTGCGGCCATTGACCGCCGAGATCGAGAAGTTGGAACCGCAACGTCAGCGGGTTCGCCAGCTCTTTGTTCAGCGGGGAGTGGAGCCGGCTGCAACCGAAGAGGCTCTGGAGGCATGCGTTTGGTTGCTGAGAGACGAGCGGCTTCGGGCCGAGTTCGACGTGGCGCTGCGAATATTCCTTAGCACGTTTGACATCGTGCTGCCTCGACCCGAGGCACTGCCCTATGTGGACGATGTCAATCTGTTTGGCGAGATCCAGATCCGCACTCGGCGTCGCTATCGGGACACGCCTGAAGGTGACTTCGACCCGCTCAAGTACAAGGAGAAGGTCCGTCGGCTGATCGATGAGCACATCACGGTGCTCGACCTGACCCAGAAGATTGCTCCAGCGAGAATCACCGACCCTGACTTTCGGATTCGTCTCAAAGGGGTCAGCGCGGATCGGGCCAAGGCGTCGGAGATGGAGCACGCGGTGCGCCACCACATCCGAGAGCACATCGACGAGGATCCCGCCTATTACGGAAAGCTCTCGAAACGGGTTGACGAGATTCTCGAGAGGCTTGAGGACCGATGGGATCAGATCGCCCTGGAGTTTGAAGAGCTGATTGCCCAGATCAACGCCGGGCGCAGCGACGAGGACAACACAGGGCTCAATCCCAACACCGAACTTCCCTTCCACGGTCTCATGGCCGACAAGGTGGCCAGCTCTAATCCTGATGCCGCTGACCTTCTCATCGAGCTCACCCACAACCTGGTTTCAGATGTCAGCAGGACCATTGGCACCGTGCGCTTTTGGGACAATCCCACTAAGCAAGACGAGCTCCGCAAGAGCATCAAGCGCAATCTCGACCAGAGCGACCTGTTCGACTACAAGAGCCTCGATGAGCTAGCCGTCGACCTGGTCGATCTGGCCAAAGCCAACCAGCACCGGCTCTCATGACTGCTACGGCTTTGGCTTCCATCCACGAGCTACCGGAGCTGGTTGTCGGGGATCTCGCTCTGGTGGTCGCACCGGCCAGTGAGCGGTCCACCATTGAGATCACCGTTGAACGCGACGCCACCCTGGTTCTCAAGGCTCCCCACGACACTTCTGTGGAGCGGGCCACCCAGTTCGTGAACGACAAACGCCAATGGGTGTACCGCAAGCTCGCTGAGAAGGACGCTCTCACCGGCCCGCCGATCACCAAGCAGTTCGTGGAAGGGGAGGGATTCGCCTACCTCGGTCGCAGCTACCGGCTCACGTTCACCGAGGGGGTTTCAGATGTACGCCTCGAACGGGGGCGCTTCCAGATGAACCCGTCTCAGGCCAGCGAGGGCGCTGCTGCGATGCGCCGCTGGTACACCACCACCGGCCCGCATTGGCTCCAAAAGAGAATCCGCCCCTGGGTCAAGCGGATGGGTCAGGACGACGTCAGCGTCGCTGTACGTGACCTCGGCTACCGCTGGGGCTCAGCCCGTCCTACTGACGGCCCCCAAAGCACCAACGTCCACTGGGCCGCTCTCCAACTCCCACCCAGCCTCATCGACTACATCCTCGTCCACGAACTCGCCCACCTCCACGAAGCCAACCACACTCCCGAGTTCTGGTCCATCGTTGCCCGCGTCATGCCCGCCTACGAAACCCACAAGACAGTTCTAGGCACCTTCGGCAAGAACATCTGGCTCGGCTCCGTTGACGAGCAGTAGACAGAACGGCTGCTCAGGAAAGGGAGAAAGGCGTAACCCCGGCCGTTTGCCGAAGCAGGGACGGTTCCGGGGTCTAGACCAGTAACTGTATCGGGCGCTGAAGTGCTGGGCAACGACTATTTTGGGTTCGGCAGCCTGGGCGTCTGTCAGGCCGGTCTGTCGGCCAGAACATCTGGGATGCGGGAAAGACCAGTCATCCAGACGTGGGTGTCGAGGCACATCCATTGAGCGAGTTCGAAGATCACTACGGCATCATCTACCAACCCCCGGCGGTGGATGGGCTTGTGGTGGGCTACTCGATTTCGGAGAAATTGGAGTTGCCTCATACGGGATTCCACATCGGCCCGGATATGAGCCGCGTTACCACCGGAAGGGTGGTTCGGGAACCGCGCATACAGAGCGGGGACCCACATAGTGGTGTGGTAGCGCGGTGAGCAGAGGTATCTCCAGAAACCAAAGTTCAGTTCAGAAATCAGCTCACTGTGGATCAGCGGGCGTCTCCCGCTGTCGGTGGCTCGTTGCTTTGCCTTTCGTATGTCGCGAAGTGCGTTCTTGGCATGCTTGCCAGGAAAGAGCGATGCGCGGTCGTACCAAGGGAGTGACCGTCCTACTGAAGCGGTGAGTTCGGTCAGGGCCTCGTCGAAGCGGTTGCGGAGTACGACTTCGAGCCGACCGAGGTCTTCGAGGAAGGCGGCGGCGATTTGGGCGTTCCAGGCGTAGAGGTCGAGTGCTCGGTTTGGGTCGTTGTCGCAATCGTCCAAGTACGACCGCAGGCAGTCGTAGCTCAAGCGATCCAAGATCACTGTGGGATCGAACGTTGACGGGTTGGGCATCGGCCGGTACCCTCACTTCTGAAGACCCCGGAACCGTCCCTGCTTCGGCAAACGGCCGGGGTTACGTCTTTGTTGGGGGAAGTGAGGGCGGCGGGATGCCGCGATAGCCGCCGTTAGACGGTGGGAATGAGGCTATAGGTTGAGTGGGCTATTTCGGCACGGCGACCTGGAACCCGCGTCTCTCAGTGTGCGGTGGAAGTTCAAGAGCTCGGTGGCGTGGGTTCCAGCGGCTGCGCGATGAGCCGCTAGTGGGGTCTGAGTACCAGGCTGAGCCAGCGGTCGATGGTGGCGGTCCAGCCTTGGGGGATTATCACGGTGGAGGAGGTCTCTTCGATGATGGCGGGGCCGGCGATGGTGGGACCGGGCAGGAGGGTGTGGCGGCGGTAGACGGGGGTGTCGGCCATTTCGCCGGCGAACCAGGCGGGGCGGTAGGAGAGGGGTACGGGCGGTCGAGCGGCTACTTGGTCGGTTGACCAGTCGGGCTTCGGGACAGGGCCGGTGACTCGCACCCGATAGTTGACGAACTCCACCGGGTCGGCCTGGCGGATGCCGTAGAGCTTTTCGTAGAGCTCGTTGAACGCGGCGGCGGCCTCGTCCAAGTCACAGCCATGCAGTGGAACGGTCAACTCGTGGGCTTGGTGGCGGTAGCGGACGTCGATCTCGCGCTCGAGCACGACCTCGTCGGCGGCGAACCCCTCCGCCCCGATCTCGGCGACGGCCACCGCTTCCAGCTCGGTGTAGATGGCCTCGACAACGCCAGCGTCAACGCCGACTGAGTCGATCACCTGGGTGCGGACGTGGTCGGTGACCACGTCGGAGGCCAACAGGCCCACCGCCGAGCCCACCCCAGGGTTGGCCGGGATAACCACTTCGGCGATTCCGAATTCCTCGGCCAAGCGGGCCACATGGACTCCGGCCGCACCGCCGGAAGCCAGCAAAGTGAAGTCGCGGGGGTCGACGCCCCGCTCCAGGGTCACCACCCGCACCGCGGCGGCCATGGTGGCGTTGACCACCTCGTACACCCCGGCGGCGGCCGCCTCCGGGGTAAGCCCCATGGGCTCGGCCAGTTCGGCCAGGGCGGCATGGGCCAGGTCGGCTCGGATGGCCATGCGGCCCCCGAGGAAGAAACCCGAATTGAGGTAGCCCAGCACCAGATCAGCGTCGGTCACGGTGGGTTGGGTGCCCCCCCGGTCGTAGCAGGCCGGTCCCGGCTCGGCTCCGGCGGAGTCCGGTCCCACTCGAAGCGCTCCGCCGCTGTCGAGGTAAGCGATCGATCCGCCGCCGGCGCCTACCTCGGCCAGATCGATCACCGGGATCTTGATGGGATAGCCGGTGTTGATCTGCTTCACGCCCGACGACGCCGTGCCCCCCACATAGAACTCGTGAGCAATGGCGGCGTGGCCGTTCCGCACCAGCCCTGCTTTGGCCGTGGTGCCCCCCATGTCGAAGGAAATCAGGTTGTCGATGCCGCTGAGTCGGCCCACATGAGCGGCGGCCATCACCCCGGCAGCCGGGCCTGACTCCACCAGTTGCACCGGCCTCCGGGCCACGGTGGCGGCCGAGATGATGCCGCCCGAAGAGCCCATGATCTGCAATCGGGCCCCGATGCCCTGGTGGGCCAGTTCGGTGTCCAGCCGGGCGATGTAGCGGGTAACGGTGGGGCCCACGTAGGCCGACATAACCGTGGTGCAGGCTCGGGGCAGCTCCCGGTACTCGGGCCACACCTCGCTGGAGACCGCCACGTAGAGGTCGGGGTCCAGCTCGGCGATGATGTCGGCCACCCGGCGCTCGTGCTCCCCGTTGGCGTATGAGTGAAGGAAGCACACTGCGACTGCATCCACCGGCTCGCGGGCCAATAGATCGGCCAGCGCCGTGCGGGCTTGGTCGACGTCGAGCGGCACCACCACCGAGCCGTCAGGTCCTGTCCGCTCCACCACGTCCACGGTGCGCCGTCGGGGGACGATGGGCGCCTGCTTGGTGTAGAACAGGTCGTACTTCTCGGCGTCGCCCTTGCGCTCGTTGCCGATGATCAAGATGTCGCCGAACCCGGCGGTGGTGACGTAGGCCACCGGGCCCCCCTTGCGCTCCAAGATCAAGTTGGTGGCCAGAGTGGTGGCGTGGACCGCCTGAGTTACCTCGGGGGGATCATGCCCAGCCTCGGCCAAGAGCTCGGCGATCCCGTGAAGCACCCCGGCCGCAGGGTCGTCGGGGGTGGTGAGCACTTTGGCGGTGCAGATATCGCCATCTGAGCGGTCGATCAGCACCACGTCGGTAAACGTTCCGCCGATGTCGATGCCGAGGGCGAGGGTCATCGGCTTCTCAGTGCCGCGGTGGCCGCCGGATCCACCTCCCCGGTCTCGACGTCGACCACCACCCCATAATCCCGGCGGGCGGCTTCAGGCGAGACTCGGCCGTCTCGCACGTCGGCGCCTACCAACTCTGGGTCGCGTTCATAGGGGTCTCCAAAGCCGCCGCCGGCCGAGGTGAGCATGGTGATCATGTCGCCGGCTCGCAGCGGGTAGGCAGTGACCTTGGCGGGCAGCGTTTCTTCGTCGGGAGTGCCTTCGTTGATTACCCAGCCCCCGCCCGCGCCGGGTGAGCCGCCGTATATGCCAGGAGGCGGGCGTCGGCAGCGATCGGTGGCCCGACCGGTGAACTGGCCGTCGCTCAGGATGCGTATGTCACGGCGCGCCCCGGTGCCTCCCCGCCACCGGCCCGGTCCGCCCGAGTCGGTCCACAGCTCGAAGCGCTCGAAGCGCACCGGGTGCTCCTGCTCGTAGGCCTCCACGGTGTGGAACGCCCCCCCGGCACCGAGCACCAGCGGGCCGGTCACGTCCACGCCGTCGCGGTCGGACCGGGCGCCGGAGCCGCCGAACTGGGGGTCCATGAACGCCCAAGGACGGCCGTCGGTTCCGGTGCCGTTCATGATGTAGACGTGGACGTTGCACGAGGCAGCCACCGCTCGGGCCGGGTCGAGTTGGGAGAACGCCCCCAACATGGCCTCCACCACCGCCATGACCGTGGCCATGCGGGCGTTGAGCGCAGCGGGCGGGTTGGGGTTGACCAGGGTGCCCGCCGGCAGCCGCAGCTCCATGGGGCGGAAGGCGCCGTCGTTCACCGGGATGTCGGGGGCCAGCATGCAGCGAACGGCGAACAGCACCCCGGAGGTGGTCTGCGACACCGCGGCGTTGATGGGCCCCGGGGCCTGGGGCGAAGTGCCCTCGAAATCGGCGGTTATGGTCGATCCTCGAACGGTCAGGGCCACATGCACCTCGTGGTCGGCGTCGGGGTTCACGCCGTCGTCGTCGATAATGAACGAGCCGGTGTAGGTGCCGTCGGCCAGCGCCTCGATACCCGCTCGGGTCCGGCGCTCGGTGTAGTCCAACAACTCGTCGGTGATCTCGTGCAGCCGCTCCAGGCCGTAGCGATCGGCCAGGTCGGCCAGCCGGTCGGCCCCCAGGTTGGTGGCCGCGATCATGGCCCGGATGTCGCCCAGCACCTTTTCGGGCGTGCGGCTGTTGGCCGCGATCACGTCCAGCATCGGCTGGTTGGGCTCCCCGGCCAATGCCAGCGGCACAGGAGGTAGCACCAGGCCCTCCTGGAACATCTCGGTGGCGTTGGCCGGCAGACCGCCGGCGGCCATGCCCCCCAGATCGGCCACATGCAAGAGGGCGCAGGTGAAGAACGCCAGGGTGTCGCTTATGAACACCGGACGGAACACCATCACGTCGTTGGAGTGGATCCCACCCCGGTAGGGGTCGTTGGAGGCGTACACGTCGCCCTCGGCCATGGATTCAGGCGGAAAGTCGTCCAGAAGAGAGCGCAGAGACGGCCGCAGGCTGGACAGATGCATCAGCGGGGCACCCATCGACTGGGCGATGAACTGGCCCCGATGGTCGAAAATCGCCGCGGTGGAGTCCCCGCCCTCTTTGACCACCGAGGAGTAGGCCGATCGCACCGTGGTCAGCCCCATCTCCTCGGCGATGGCCCCCAAGGCGTTCTTGACTACCTCCAGCGCGATGGGATCAGAAGGCCGGCCGTCGGTTGTCAAAGCTCGAACGGCCCCTTGCCCATCTGATCTCGGATGGTGACGACCGCCGGGTTGGTCATGGAGCGGCGCTGCCAGTTGGCCCCGTCCACCACCATGGTGTGGCCGCTGATGAACTGTGCGAAGGGGGAGGCCAAGAAAGTGGCGGCCCAGCCCAACTCCCGCAGTTGCCCCACTCGCATGGCTGGCTGGCAGGGGTCCTTCTCGTGGGTGCGGTCGAGGCTGGAGCGGATGTCGGCGGTCATGTCCTCATGGGGGAACAGCCCCGGCACCAGGCCGTTCACCTGGATGCCGTAGGGACCCCACTCCACGGCCAGGCTCTCGGTCATCGACTTGACCCCGGCCTTGGCCGCAGCCGAGTGGGCGAAGCCGGGGCCACCAGTCCAGGCGTAAGACGCCCCGATATTGACGATCGCCCCCGGCGTTCCCGCGTCCAGATGACGGCGGGCGAATTCCCGGGCACAGAAGAAGGTGCCGTTGAGGGTGATGTCAACCACCGTGCGCCACGCGTTGGGCGACATGTCCTCGGCCGGGACCGGGAAGTTGGCCGCCGCATTGTTGATGAGCACGTCGGGCAAGCCGAACCGGTCGGTGGCCGCGTCGAATGCCTCGGCGATCTGCTCGGCCTGGCGGATGTCGCAGCCCACCACCAGCACCTCGGCACCGATCTCCTCTATGGCCGCCTGGCCCGCTTCCAGGTGCTCGGGCTTGCGGCTGGCGATGACCAGGTTGGCCCCCAGCCGGGCGAACTCGGTGGCGATGGCCTTGCCCAGCCCAGTGCCTCCTCCAGTGACGAACACGGTTTGGCCGTCGTAGGTGCCCGGCACCAGGGCGGTGGCGCCCTCCGGGGCGGGCTCGGGCAGTCCGGTGATCTCAGCCATTTGTCATCTCCTCTTCAGGACCGCTTGTACTCAGGGTCGCGCTCTTCGGCCCGGGCCGCTCGGAACTCGGCGAAGTCGTCCGAGCGGTTGATCAGCGTCTGGAAGGCGTACTCGTCGTTCATGGAGCTGCGCAGCCCCTCCATGGCCAGGTTGCGGATCACCCGGCGGGCAAGCTGCACCGAATAAGGCGAGTGAGAGGCAATCTTGGCAGCCATCTCCATCACGGTGTCGTCCAACTCCTCAGGCGCCACAATGCGGGTCACGATGCCGTGGGTGAGGGCCTCCTCGGCGCTTAGCACCCGGCTGGTGAGCACCATGTCGCTGACCAGGCCCGATCCGCAGATCTCGAACAAGCGGCCCATTCCGCCGGTGTCGGGGATCACACCGTGGGTCAGTTCGGGGAGCAAGAAGCGGGCCCCCTCGGCCGCCACCCGGATGTCGCACAGCAGCGCTCGCTGGAACGAACCGCCGATTGCCCACCCCTGCATGGCCACGATGATGGGGGCGTCGATGTCCCAAACCTGCTGGATTCCCCGGTGGCCCCGCTCCATGCCGGCGTGGTGGGCAATGCCCATCTGCCCCCCGCCGATGGCCGACACGTCGCGCCCCGACGACCACGACTTGCCCTCTCCGCGCCACACAACGGCCCGGATGGACTTGTCGGCTTTGATCTCTCCCAAGATGTCGAATAACGCCACGTCCATGTCGTCGTCGAAGGCGTTGTGCTTGGCGGGATTGTTGTTGGTGATGACGGCGATATGCCCGTCCACCGTGAGCTGTACTCGATCGTCGGCCATTCCCTCACCGTAACCGTCGCTCTTGCTTTGGGAAGAATGGGGCCGGTTTGGGTCACAATGGCGGCATGGCGATGAACCTGGACTTGGTGGGAGAGCGGGGCAAGCCGCATCAGCGGGGGTGGCTGCCCCGGGACTGCACCCTGTATGCGCTCAGCGTGGGAGCGGGGTTTGACGATCTGGCCTTCGTGGGGGAACAGGCCGCCGGGCACCCCCAGCAGGTGTACCCCAGTTTCGTGTGCTCGGGGGGTCGGTCGGACAAGGCCAGCAGCGGCGAAGGTAATCCCATGTTCCGATACGGCGACTACCAGGTTCACCAGCTGGTACACGGCGAGCAGGAGCTGACCATTCATGGGGAAATCAGCCCCACCGGGTCGGTGGTCAGCACAGGAACGGTGGTGGGCATCTACGACAAGGGCTCCGGCGCGGTGGTCCACGCCGAAAGCGAGTCGGTGGATGCCGCCACCGGTGAGCCGCTGTTCACCACCGGTTCCAAGCTGTTCGTTATGGGCGAGGGGGGTTTCGGCGGCGACCCCGGCCCCAAAACTCCACCCTGGGATGTCGGCGACGCGCCCCCCGACGCCGCGGTGCACTGGCAGACCCTGCCGGTGCAGTCTCTGCTCTACCGCCACGGCGGCAACGACCCCAACCTCATCCACTACGACCCCACGGTGGCCGCGGCGGCCGGGTTTGACGGCCCCATCCTCATGGGGCTCAACACGTACGGTTTCGCCTGCCGGGCCCTGGTGGAGACGGTGTGCGGGGGCGACCCCCTAGCGCTGGGCTCGATAGGCGGGCGCTTCGCCTCCCCCGGCTACAACGGTGACGTGCTCACCACCCAGATCTGGCGCGATCCTGCCGAAGAGAACGAGGTGCTGTTCCGGGTGGTCTCAAACCGGGGGACCACGGTTTTCGACAAAGGCCGGGCCACGCTGCGTTAAGCAGCAGAGGGGGAAACACAATGAGCAGATTGGTAATCGACGCCGACGGCCACATCAGCGAGCCGCCCGAGCTGTGGGAGGAGTTCTGCGACCCGGATTTCCTGGCGTTCGCCCCCCGGCGGGTGCTCGACAACCAGGGCCGGCCCCGCACCTTCGTGGGGGGCGAGATGGCGCCCTACATCCCCTTCGACTCGCTGGCCTACGACAAAGAGCGCCCCAAGGGCGGTGTCGATCCCCACGCCCGGCTGGCCGACATGGACAGCGAGGGCATGGACATCTCAGTGATTTTCCCCACCACCGGACTCATGTTCGGCGGCGTCGCCGACGCGGCGGTGAACAACGCCCTGTGCCGGGCCTACAACGACTGGCTCCGCACCTACTGCGACACCGACACGTCCCGACTGCTGGGAGTGGCGGTGGTACCCCAAGTGGACCCGGCGCTTATGGTGGCCGAGGCCCGCCGGGCCATCGACGAACTGGGATTCGTAGCGGTGATGCTTCGGCCCAACGTGATTGCCGGTCGCACCCTCGACCATCCGGCCTACGACGGTCTGTGGTCGCTGCTGGCCGACCGGGGCCTCCCCGCCGCCCTGCACGAGGGCACCACCCAGAACGTGCCTCAATCAGGGCTGGACCGCTACGACAACTTCATGTTCCGCCACGTGTGCTCCCACCCCCATGAGCAGCAGATGGGCTGTTTGGAGCTGATCGCCGGCGGGGTGTTGGAGCGCCACCCCGAGTTGCGGGTGGTGTTCTTGGAGTCGGGCTGCGGCTGGGTGGACCACTGGCTCGAGCGCATCGACGAGCACTTGGACTCCTGGGGCCATGCCTCAGCCTCACTGGAGCTGAACGCCACCGAGTATTTCCAACGGCAGTGCTTCATCTCCTGCGACCCCGAAGAGCGGACTGTTTCCGGCGTGATGGACTCGCTCGGCGACGACTGCGTAGTTTTCGCCACCGACTACCCTCACCCCGACGGGGTCTTCCCCGGCGTGGTCAAAGCCCTGGCCGACCGGGACGACCTCAGCGAAATCCGCAAGGACAAGATCCTGGGCCTCAACGCCAAGCGGTGCTTTGGCCTCTGAGAGGGTTCGACAGAATCGAGGACAAGCCATGACCATGGGCAAGAAATGGGCTTCGACCGCAATGTTGCGCTGGATCGCACTGCTGATGGCAGTTGCACTGGTGGCCGGGGCCTGCGGGGGCGGCAACGACGACGATGAGAGCGGCGAGGTTGAGGCGTCTCAGGCCACTGCGGCCGCTCCGGCTCCCGAACCGGCCGACAGCGACGGTGAGACAGAACCGGCACCGGCAGAGAGCGAGCCCGAAGAGGCAGCACCGGCTCCCACCCAACAGCCAGCCGATACTGAGGCCCCGGCTCCAGAGGAGGAACCCGAGGCCACTCCTGAACCCATCGTTTTGACCGACTCGTTCCGAGGCGTGACCTCAGAGTTCATCCTCATCGGCCACTCTTCCATCGACTTCGAGAAGCTGAACGCCGACTTCGGGCTTGACTTGCCCTACCAAAACTTCGGGCCCCCGTTCTTGGCCATGGTGGACTGGTACAACGAGCAGGGCGGTGTCCTGGGGCGGCGCCTTGAGGTGGTTTCCGAGCTGTTCTTGCCGGTGGGCGCCACGACCGCAGAGGAGGCATGCCTCAAGCTGACCGAAGACGTGCAGGTCTTTGCGGTGATCAACGGGTTCGCCGGCCCGGGCGCGGAGCAAGTGAACACCTGCGTTACCGAGTTGCACGACACGATTCTGGTGGGTGGTCTTCCCACCCCGGAGCAGGCTGAGGCCGCTGGCGGGCTGTGGGTCAGCCCCCAGATGAGCCTGGAGCGGCGCAACACCGCAATGGTGTCGATACTTGAGCAAACCGGGCGGATCGACGAGTTGAGCCCGGTCATGATCATCGGCGCCCATCCCGAACAGCAGTCGTTGGTGGACGGCATCGCCGAGGACTTGCGGGCGGCTGGGGCTGAGGTGCCAGTGGTTGGGGTGGTGACCACCACCGGCGACCAATTCGCCACCCAGGCCGAGATGGACGTCTACATTGAGCGAGCCCGAAGCGACGGAATCGTGTCGATTTTGCTTGCCGGCGAGGACGAATACCGCAACTCCCATCTGTGGGACACGGCTCCGGAATTCGTCTATTTGATCGGAAACGGCGATCGGTTGGCCGATTGGCAGCGGGAGCAGCCTGATGGCCTCCAATCCGGCACCTTGGTGCTTACCTCCCGAGGCGGCCCATCCCCGATGGAAGATCCCCGCATCCTGCATTGCATCGACGTAATTGAGGGCGCTTTGGGCATCGAGATCTTGCCCCCCGAAGAGCTGGGCGATGATGACATCCAGCACTGGGCCGGAATGCTCAATGCCTGCCGCGACCTGTCTATGTTCGTCCAGATCGCCGAGGCCGCCGGGCCCGACCTCACCAACGATTCCTGGGTGGCGGCGCTGGACAACGTTCCCGACATTTCGGTTCCGGGAGTCGAGTTTGCCTCGCTCAGTTCTAGCAAGGTGGACGCGGCCGACGAGTTGTTCCTAGTTGAGTACGACTTTGAAGCCCGGGAGTTCATCGAACTGGCTGGCCCCATAGACGTGGGCTAGCGGCGTGTCGAACCAAATCGGCACGTGGAGCGAGCAGGACGAACGCCTATGGGAGTTGGCCAGCAGTCACGGGATGCCGCGTCGGCATTTCCTGGCGCTTCTGGTTGCCGGTGGCGCCGCGGCGGTGGTTGCCGCCTGCGGGGGCGGCAGATCTTCTTCGGTGCCGATTACCGGAAGTCTCACCTCGCCGAATGAGCCGGCCGCGCTGTTCAAGAACCCGTCGCCGTTCATTCAGCGGGGCGCATCGCTCGAGTCTCGCCTGGAGCTGATGCCAGGGCTGATCACGCCCAACGATCTGTTTTTCGTCCGCAACAACTCCTCCAGCGTCAAGGTCTCAGTGGGCGACTGGTCGCTGGTTATCGAGGGCGACGCGGTCAACCAGCGCCTTGATCTCAGCTACGACGACATCCTTCGGCTGCCCAGCCGCTCGCTGGTCGCCTACCTGGAATGCGCGGGGAACCACCGGGTGATGTTCGACCGTCTGCAAGGCCGAGCGGCCGAGGGCACGCAATGGGGGAGGGGCGCGATCGGCAACGGCGAGTGGCTCGGAGTCTCGCTGGCTGATGTTCTGACTCTGGCCGGCTTGGCCGATGACGCCGTCAGCGTGCTGCTGATCGGGCTAGACAAGGATTCTCCTGAAGGTGGCTTCCGGCGCGTGCTTCCTCTTGAGAAGGCTCTGGATCCCGACACAATCCTGGCCTACGAAATGAACGGCGAGCCGCTCCCCCGCGACCACGGATTCCCGTTGCGGGCCATCGTTCCCGGCTGGGTGGGCAGCTCGCAGATCAAGTGGCTGGGCCGGATCGTAGTGTCGTCCGATCCGCAGTGGACCCGCAACAACACCACGTCGTACGTGCTCATCGGCGACGACTATTCGCCCGAGGGTGAGGCCCTGGGCCAGGTCGTGACCGAGCAGAACATCAAGAGCGCCCTGGCCCTGCCCTGGCCAGCCCGGTTGGACGAGGGCCATCACCACCTGCGCGGGTTCGCGCATTCACCCCAGGGGCGAATAACCAGGGTGCAGTGGAGCGATGATGGCGGCACCAGCTGGCAAGACTCCCGGGTACTCACCCCGCAGCCCCAGCATTCGTGGGCCCAATTCGAATTCGACTGGTCGGCCACCGCTGGTGAGCACACCATCACCACCCGGGCCACCGATATCGAAGGCAACACCCAGCCCGACCGGGTGCCGTTCAATCAGAAGGGCTACCTGTTCAACCAGCCCCTACCCCACCCAGTGCGGGTGACCGCCTAGGGAAGATCTACAGCCCCATGTCGTGGTAGTCGGGCATTTCGTAGCGGCCAATGGCCTCGGCTCGGCGGTGGAGGAGGGCGACGGTGTCTTCGATGTTGCGGCCGATGATGAACCGACGTTCCTCCACGCAGTCCACCACGAAGTTGCCGTGCTCGAGCAGGTCGGCCACCTCGGGCTCGTAGCCCCGGACCTCGGTCATGATGTCCTTGAGCTCTTGGAAGGTCATGCTGCGCCGCCCAGTGGCGTCGCCCACCCGGGCGAAGTGGGCGGGGCGGTTGCGCTGGGCGGTGAACAACCCGGTGTCGAGCATGCCGCCCGACGGGTAGAGCACCGAGGCCCGCAGGTCGCTTCCCTCCCGAATCAGGTTGGTGTGCACGGTCTCGGTGAAGCAGCTCACCGCGGCCTTGGAGGCGGCGTACACCGACGCGGTGGGCACGGGGGCGAACCCGCCGTCGCCGGATGAGGTGTTGATGATCTGACCGGGCAGCCCGCCGGCCAACATGCGGGGCACGAATTCGGTGGTGCAGATGGCCACGCCGAACACGTTCACGCTGAAGCACCAGCGCCAGTCGTTGGGCTCCTGCTCCCACGGCTTGCCGCCCCCGCCGGAGGTGACCCCCGCGTTGTTGAAGAGCAGGTTGCACCGGCCGTGGGCGCCGTACACGTGGTCGGCCAGGGCGACCACCGAGCCTTCGTCGGCCACATCGGTGGGCCAGCCCGACACCGGGCCTAAGCCGGAAAGCTCGGCCACGGTGGCCTCTGTGGTGTCGGCCTCGATGTCGGCGATCACCACCGTGGCGCCCCGTCCCAACAGGGCGGTCACGATGCCCTTGCCGATGCCGCCGGCCCCGCCGGTGACCACCGCCACCATGCCGTTGACGTCGAGACGCTCAGTTGGGGTTTCGCTGCTCATGGTGACTCCTGTGATGGCTGACCCGCTGAGGTTTAGCAGTTTTTTCTCTACCCGCCCAACGCTCAGTCGGCGTTGAGGGACTCCCGGGCTATTTGGCCCGGATCGGGTGGCGCCGCGCTGGGCGTGGTGATGTCGATATAGGAGATGACGCCGGTCCACGGGAACGGCGGCTGGTAGTCGTCGTTGACCGGGAAGCCGGCGTCGTGGCCGATGATCAGCCCGGTGCCCCCGTTTTGCCACGAATTGGGGAACGTGCGGTCGAGGTCCAGCCGGGCGGCCACCTCACCGTCCACCAGCAGCTCCACGGTGCTCGAGGCCGGAGAGGTCGGCTGGTACCGGCATTCCAGGCTGGTGGCATCGGTCGGAACCGGCGGGGTGATCAGCTTGAACTGGTCCCCTGAAAGGCACATCCCCAGCACCAGGGCGCCGTCCAGCCCGTAGAGGGCCAGGCCGCTGGTCCAGTCGCCCATGGCCCACACGATGCCCTCGGCCCCGGCCGGCTCCAACGTCACTGAGGCCTCGATGGTGAAGCCCCGCACCAACACTGGCATCACCTCGTCGGCCACCCGGCCGGCGCCCGGTCGGTAACGGGCTTGGGCGGGGGGCGGATAGGCCGGGGGGTAGATGGCCGGCATCCGCCCGGCATAGCCGTCGTCGAGGGGCAGCACGTGGTGGCGCTCAGCGGCGGCCCACCAGGCCGATTCGAGCTCGGCCAGCTTCTCGGGGTGCTCAGCGGCCAGGTCACGAGCCTCGGAGAAGTCGTCATCGAGGCAGAACAGCGCCCAGGTGTCGTCGGTGAACGAGCGGCTTCCCTCCATGAGGGCGACCTCGTCGCCGTGGGCCTCGGCCACATGGTCGGTGGTGGCCTTCCAGCCGTTGAGGTAAATGGCCCGCGACCCCTGGACCTCGAAGTACTGCTCTGATCGGGGAGAGGGGGCGTCGGCATCATCGAACGTGGCCGCCAGGCTGGCCCCGTGTATCGGCATCTGGGCCACTCCGTCCACCGAATCGGGAGCATCCACCCCGCACAGCTCCAACACAGTGGGGGCTAGGTCGATGGCGTGGCAGAACTGGGAGCGCACCTCGCCTCGGGCGGCGATGCCCGCGGGCCAGTGCACCACCAGAGGCGTGCAGGTGCCGCCCAGCCAGGCGTAGCGCTTCCACAGCCGGAACGGCGTATTGCCGGCCCAGGCCCAACCCCAGGCGTAGTGGTTGTAGGTGCGGGGGCCGCCCAAATCGTCGAGCCACTCCAGATTGGCGGCCACCGATTCGGGCAGGCCCTTGGTGAACCGGTGCTCGTTGACCGATCCCACGTGGCCGCCCTCGGCGCTGGCCCCGTTGTCGGAGCACAGCATGACCACGGTGTTGTCCAGCTCGCCGATGGCCTCCAGATGGTTGATCACCCGGCCGATCTGGGCATCGGTGTGGGAAACGAATCCGGCGTACACCTCGTGCATGCGGGCGAATAGGCGCCGGGCGTCGGCGTCGAGTTCGTCCCAGGGCTGCACCCACGACGGCCGTTCGGTGAGCGTGGTGTTCTCCGGGGCGATGCCCGAGGCCAGTTGGCGGTCGAAGGCTCGCTCCCGCCACCGGTCCCACCCGTCGTCGAACATCCCCTGGTAGGGATCCACCCATTCGGGTGCCACGTGGTGGGGGGCATGGGTGGCCACCTCGGCGTAGTAGCAGAAGAACGGCTTGTCGGGGGCGGCGTGCTTCTGGTCGGTGATGTGGGCGATGGCCTGGTCGGCCAGATCGGCGCTGAGGTGGTAGCCGTCGTCATAGTGGGCCGGTGGTTTGATGTAGTGCTGGTCGCGCACCAGGTTGGGAGCCCAGCAGTTGGCTCCGCCGTGGAGCACCCCGTAGTACCGCTCGAAGCCCACCCCGGTGGGCCACAGGGTGAACGGGCCGGCCGCGCTGCGCTCCCCTCGGGGAGCGAGGTGCCACTTGCCGATGGCCATGGTGCCCCAGCCGGCGTCCCGCAGGATTCGGGGCAGCAGGGCGGCCGACGGGGGGATGCGGGCGGTGTAGCCGGGAAACCCCATGGTCATGTCGGACAGGAATCCCATGCCCACCGCGTGGTGGTTACGCCCGCTCAGCAGGGCGGCCCGAGTCGGCGAGCACAGGGCGGTCACGTGGAAGCGGTTGTAGGCCAGGCCGTTGGCGGCCAGCCGGTCGATGTTGGGGGTGGCGATGTCGGCCCCGAAGCAGCCGAGTTGGGCGAAGCCGGTGTCGTCCAGCAGGATGACCAGCACGTTGGGCGCCCCCTGGGGGGCTCGGGTCAGCTCAGGAGGACGAGGAGTGGACCCGGCCACGGTGAGCCCGATGCCGGGTGATGAGAGCGAAGAGGCAGTCATGGCGGGCTGCGGGGACTAGCGCCGTGACCGGTAGTCACTACCGGGGATGGAGGCGAAGGGAAATGGCTCGGGCTGGCGACCCTTGAGCAGCGCGAAACACTCGCCGGTGAGGCTCGAATCGAGGATCGCTATGGCGGCCTCGGCCACCTCCTCGGCGTCCATGATGACCATGCCGGCGGCTTCGAGGCGGTCGCGGTTGCCGCCGAGGAATCCGGTGTCCACCGTGGACGGGCAGATGGCGTTGAGGCTGATGCCCTGCTTGGCAAGATTAGGGGCGGCGCTGCGGACGAGGGCGGCCACCGCATGCTTCGTCATGGAATAGCCCAAGTCCAGCGGAAGGGGGCTGAAGGAGGCCATCGACGCGGTTACCAGCACGTGGCCGCCACCGGCCGCTTCCAACAGCGGCACCGCGGCCCGCAGGCCGAACACCACCCCGTGCTGGTTGATCCCGATGATGCGGAAGTAATCCTCGTCGCTCATCTCGGCGATGTTGCCTAGCCCCATCATGACTCCCGCGTTGAGGTGGGCCACATGCAGATGGCCGGGATTGTCGGCCAACTCCTCGGCCAGCGCGGCCCAAGCCGACGAGTCGGCCACGTCGAGGTGGCGGTACTGTCCGCCGATCTCATCAGCCACCTGCTGCCCGGCGTCGTCGGCCACGTCGGTGCAGACCACCCAGGCACCGGCCTCCGCGTAACGCCGAGCGCAGGCGGCGCCGATTCCCGAGGCTGCTCCGGTCACCAGGGCGGTCTTTCCCGACAGGTCCACGTTCAGCCCCCGTCCTTCTCGGCGCCCCGGGCGAAGGCGTCCTGAGTCTCAAGGTCGTAGAGGCCGTTGATGAACTGGAGCGGCGGCTTGGTGGTGTACTCCTGCTCGGCCCGACTGGGCATGATCTGCTCCCGGTGGCGCAGGTCCCACATGCTCTCGCACCGCCCGGAGTAGTCGTCGGGCTGCTCCAGCATCCAGATGATGCCGTCGGCGGGCACCGAGGTGGGCTCCCAGTCGGTTAGGTCGATGTCGCCCATGTTGGCCAGCGTGCCCTCTGACGCCACCGGGATGTCAATGCGGAAGCAGTTGACCGCGATGCGGTCGGGATAGAGCTGGCGGGCCATGTCGGTGGTCATCCGCTCCAGGGCCAGTTTCGACATGCCGTACGACATCAGGCCGGGAACCGGGCGCAGCGCGGCCTGCGACGACAGGCTTAGGATGCGTCCCCGACCCGCGGCCCGCAGGTGAGGCAGGGCGGCCCGAACGGTGAGCAGCGGAGCTCGCAGGTTGATGTCCATGATGAGGTCGTAGCGCTTGAGGGGAATGTCCACCTCGCCCACGAATGTGACCGCGGCGTTGTTCACCACCACGTCGAGGCGGCCCCACGCCTCCACCGGGGCAGCCACCATGGCCTCGATGTCGTCAGCCGAGGTCAGGTCGGTGGGCACGGCCAAGGCCTCCCCGCCGGCGTCGATCACCGTCTCGACGGTCTCGTCGATGGTGCCGGGAAGCGGCTTGGGCGACGCCTTGGTGGATCGGGCGGCGCACGCCACCTTGGCCCCCTTGGCTGCGGCGGCCACGGCAATGGCCGCGCCCACGCCCCGGCTGGACCCGGTGACCAGTACCACTTTCCCCGCGAGATCGAAGGGCTCAGACATCAGCGCTCCATGGCATGCGTCGCTACCCTAACGAATGACCAGTTCTCGGCTGGAGTGGATCCTGAATGGGCGAGTATCAGCATCTGACGGTGACGCCGGTGGGCGGCTGCATCGGCGCGGAGATCGGCGGGGTGGATCTCGGAGATAATCTGGCCGACGAGGTGGTGGCCGAGATTCGCCAAGCATGGCTGGCCCACTTGGTGGTGTTCTTCCGCAACCAGCACCTGACTCTCGAGCAGTACTCGGCGTTCGCCCGCCGCATCGGCACCCCCGGCCGCTACCCGTTTGTGCCCGGCCTGCCCGACCACCCCGAGATCATCGAGGTCAAGAAGCTGCCCCACGAGACCGTCAACTTCGGCGGTATCTGGCACACCGACACCGCCTACCTGGAACGGCCGCCGATGGCGTCGATGCTGTTGGCCCGGGAGGTGCCCGCCGCGGGCGGCGACACCGAGTTCGCCAACATGTACGCCGCGTACGATGCGCTGTCCGACGGGCTCAAGGAGTTCCTGCGGGGTCTGCGGTCCGTGAACAGCTCTGCGATGGCCGATGTGTCCAAAACCCGGGAAGACCGCATTGCCGACGCCACCGAGGCCGGCCACACCTCAGCCGAGAGCTATGAGGCGGTCCACCCGGTGGTCCGCACCCACCCCGAGACCGGTCAGCCGGCGCTCTATGTA
This sequence comes from Candidatus Poriferisocius sp., assembly GCF_965204015.1. Classification (GTDB taxonomy): domain Bacteria; phylum Actinomycetota; class Acidimicrobiia; order Acidimicrobiales; family Bin134; genus Poriferisocius. The sequence continues at coordinate 2,597,664 of NZ_OZ241965.1, forward strand.
AATGTGGCCCACACCGCCCGGTTCGAGGGCATGACCGAAGAAGAGAGCCAGCCCCTGTTGCGATTTCTGTTTACCCACCAGTCCCGGTCGGAGTTCACCTGCCGATTCCGCTGGGCGCCGGGCTCATTGGCACTGTGGGACAACCGCTGTGCCATGCACAACCCCATCAACGACTACCACGGCCAGCTCCGGGTAATGCACCGCATCACCTTCGAGGGCGACGAGCCCCGCTAGACGATTCGCGAGTCGGAGTCGCTAGGCCAGTGGCGGTCGCGCAGGTATCGCTTCATCAGCTTGCCGTTGGGGTCTCGGGGCAGCGACTCGTCGAAATCCACTCCCCGGGGACACTTGAAGGCGGCCAGCCGGTCGGCACACCACGTCAATAAAGCAGCCTCGGTGTCAGCGCCCGCCCGGCCTGGGTCCACCAGCTGGACCACCGCCCGCACCTCCTCGCCCAGGTCGTCATTGGGCACCCCGATCACGGCTGCGTCGGCCACATCGGGGTGCATGATGAGCGCGTCCTCGATCTCTTGGGGGTAGATGTTCACCCCGCCGCTGATAATGGTATGGGCCACCCGGTCGGTGAGGTACAGGTAGCCCTCCTCGTCGAGGCGGCCCATATCGCCCAGCGTCCGCCAGCCGTTGGGATGGGCCGCGGCCGCGGTTCGCTCGGGGTCGTTGTGGTACTGGAAGTCCCGCCCCCCGTCGAAGTACACCACCCCGACCTCGCCAGTGGGCACCTCATTGCCGTCGGGGCCCACGATGTGTACCGGCTGCAGCGGCCGTCCCACCGAGCCGGGGTGGGCCAGCCACTCCTCGGAGGTGATGGCGCTGTGGCCGATGTCCTCTGTGCCGGCGTAGTACTCGAACAGGTTCGGCCCCCACCACTCGATCATCCGCTGCTTGACCTCCACTGGGCAGGGAGCGGCGGCGTGGATGGCCAATTGGAGGCTGGACACATCGGCGGCCTCTCGGACATCGGCGGGCAGCTTCAGCATGCGGGAGAACATGGTGGGCACGAACTGAGCATGGGTCACCCGGTGCTCGCTGATGAGCCGTAGGCAGTCGACCGGGTCGAACCGCTCCATGAGCACCACGGTGCCCCCCACCCGATGCACGCACATGCAGAACACCAGCGGGGCCGAGTGGTACAGGGGAGCGGGCGACAGGTACACGCTGGTGCGGTCCACGCCGTAGTTGCCCATGGCCAGCGCGGTCTGCACCGCGGGGTTGGCCGGATCACCGATGCCGGTCTGGGCCGTCGGCTTGCGGATGCCCTTGGGCCGGCCGGTGGTGCCTCCCGAGTACACCATCTCTCGGCCCTCGCCCTCATCCGCGATGGGCGCGGTGGGCAGATCGGAGGCGGCCTCGGCCACGCACTCGAACCCGTCTGGGGCGTCGTCCCCGGTGGTCAGGCGCACCGGAACCCTGGCCAAGTCCAGATCGGCCACCACCGGAGCGGTTCGACTCGACGCCACCACCGCGCCAGCCCCGCAATCGTCCAGCACAGCCTGTACCTCGCCCCCAGTGAGGTGGTAGTTGATCGGCGTGTAGACAAGCCCGGCCAGTTGCGCGGCCCAGATCACCGTCATCGACTGCGAGGTGGTCTCCGACACAATGGCCAGATGGTCGCCAGCCCCAAGGCCCCGATCACGGAGAAGGTGGGCCAGCCGGTTGGCCTCCTCGTCGAGCATTCGGTAGGTGATCACCTTGCCGGTCCGGCCCATGATCACCGCTGGGTGGTCGGGCGCCTGGGCTGCGAACCGACGGGGATGGAGCATCTCCGAGTCCATCGGCGGGACGATAGTTGCTCATGCTGTCCGAGGGGTTCTCGGCTGAATCCCGGCTATAGGGTGAGGCCAGCCTTGGGCTAACAGGGAGAAATCAGCCATGTGGCACGAAGAACAGCTGTTGATCGACGGGGAGCTGAGGGCCGCCGATGGGGGCGGCGTCTTCGAGACTTTCAACCCGGCAACCGAGGAGGTGCTCGGGGTGGCCGCCAACGCCACCGATGCCGATGCGGTGGCCGCAGTGGCTGCCGCCCGCCGGGCATTCGACACCACCGACTGGGCCACCGACCACGACTTTCGGGCCCGGTGCCTGCGGCAGTTCCATGCCGCGCTGGAGGGCCATCTTGAAGAGATGCGTGATCTGACCGTGGCCGAGGTGGGCTCGCCGGTGATGCTCACCTACGGCGGTCCGCAGCTCGAGGCCCCGGTGGGGTCGGTCAAGTGGGTGGCCGACATGATGGACGGATACCAGTGGACCGAGGATCTTGGCGAGGTGGAGGCCTACGGCGGTCACCATCGGCGGTGGATTGAGCGGGAGGCAGTGGGCGTGGTGGCCGCCATCACCGCCTACAACTTCCCCGTCCAGCTCAACCTGGCCAAGCTGGCCCCCGCGCTGGCCGCCGGCAACACGGTGGTGTTGAAAGGGGCGCCCGACACCCCATGGTCGGCGCTGGCACTGGGCCAACTGATCGCCAACGAAACCGACATCCCCCCCGGCGTGGTCAACATCTTGACCTCGGCGGAGAACTCGGTGGGCGAGGTGCTCACCACCCACCCCGATGTGGACATGGTGACCTTCACCGGCTCCACCGCCACCGGGCGAAAGATCATGGCCGCGGCCAGCGCCACGGTGAAGAAGACCTTCCTGGAGCTGGGGGGCAAGAGCGCCTATGTGGTGCTGGACGACGCCGACGTGGAAGCCGCGGCCGCCATGAACTCGTTCATGATCTGCACCCACGCCGGGCAGGGGTGCGCCATCACCACTCGAATGCTGGTTCCCGCGGCCATGGCTGACACTGCCGCCGAAGTAGTGGCGGCCACGCTGGCCAACATCCCCTACGGCGATCCCACCGATCCCTCCATGATGATGGGACCGCTCATCAACTCCCACCAGCGCGACAAGGTCCACAAGCTGGTGACCGACGCCATCGACCAAGGGGCGAAGCTGGTCACCGGCGGCAAGCGGCCCGATCACCTGCCGGTGGGCTACTACTACGAGCCCACCTTGCTGGCCGGAGTGGGCGAGGACGATTTGGTGGCCCAAGAGGAGGTGTTCGGACCGGTGCTGGCCATCATCGGTTATGAGGGGGGCGACGACGAGGCCGTTCGGATCGCCAACAACTCCATCTACGGCCTGTCGGGCGCGGTGAACAGCGCCGACCCGGAGCGGGCCCGGGCTGTGGCTCGACAGATCCGCTCGGGCACGATCAGCGTGAACGGCGGCCTGTACTACGCCCCCGACGCGCCCTTCGGGGGCTACAAGCAATCGGGCATCGGCCGGGAGATGGGCGTGGCCGGATTCGAGGAGTTCCTCGAGATCAAGACCCTGGCTGAACCGGCCGCGTAGGCGGCAAGCTCAGGCCGCCATGACTGAATCGGGTGAGTGGGCCAGCATTCCGCACATGGCCCAAAGCGCTGCGGCCCGCTTCGGCGACGCCCTCGCGGTGGTGGAGGGCGACAACTCGGTGTCCTTCGCGGAATTGGGGCAGCAGATCGACCAAGCCGCCGCGGCCATGCAGGCCGCCGGGGTGCAGGCTGGCGACCGGGTGGCGATCTGGGCCCCCAACCGCTTGGAGTGGATCATCGCTGCACTGGGCCTCCAGGCGGCCGGGGCCGCGCTGGTGCCGGTGAACACCCGCTTCAAACCGGCCGAGACCTCCTACATCCTGGCCCGCAGCCGGGCTCGCCTCCTGGTGGCCGAGGCCGGGTTCGCCGGAATCGACCCCGCCGGTCTGTTCCGCCAGACCGATGCCGACCTGTCGGCACTGGAGCAGGTGGTGGTGTTGCCCCCCGGAGAGGCCGACTACGTGCCCGCAGCGGTGTCGTGGGCTGACTTTCTGAGGGCGGGGGAGACGGTATCTCCCGACGGAGTGGAAGCCCGGCGACAGGCGGTGGGATCCGACCAGATCAGCGACATCTTGTTCACGTCGGGCACCACCGGCGCACCCAAGGGCGTGATGATGACCCACGGCCAGACCCTGCGACAGTTCTCTGATTGGTGTGACTTCGCCGATCTGCGGCAGGGCGACCGGTATCTGATCGTCAACCCCTTCTTCCACATGTTCGGCTACAAGGCCGGTTGGCTGGCCTGCCTATTGCGGGGAGCGACCGTGTACCCGATGCCGGTGTTCGACGTCGACCAGGTTTTGGACCTAGTAGAGGCGGAGCAGATCGCGGTGCTGCCTGGTCCCCCCACCGTCTACCAGACGATTCTCGACCACCCCACCCGCCCGACCCGGGACCTGTCCAGCCTGCGGGTGGCTGTCACCGGTGCGGCCGACATCCCGGTGGAGTTGATCCGCCGGATGCACGAAGAGCTGCCGTTCCAGCGAGTCTGCACCGGCTACGGCCTCACCGAGGCCGGCACCTGCACTGGGACCCAGCCCGGCGACGACCCCGAGACCATCGCTACCACCGCGGGTCGAGCCATGCCCGACCTGGAAATCCGGGTGACCGACGGAGACCGGGAGGCCGCTGTTGGCGAGACCGGCGAGGTGTTGGTGCGAGGGTTCAGCGTGATGACCGGCTACTTCGACGACCCCGAGGCCACCGCCGCGGCCATCGATGCCGACGGGTGGCTCCACACCGGCGACCTGGGGATATTGGACGACCGGGGCTATCTGAGGATCGCCGGTCGCATCAAGGACATGTTCATCGTTGGCGGGTTCAACGCCTACCCCGCCGAGATCGAGAACATGCTGCTGGGCCATCCGGCGGTGGCCCAGGCCGCAGTGGTGGGGGTGCCCGACGAGCGGTTGGGGGAAGTAGGCCGAGCGTTCATCGTGTCCCAGTCCGGCGCCTCGGTGGATCCCAACGAGCTGATCGCGTGGTGCCGGGAGCGCATGGCCAACTACAAGGTGCCCCGGTCGGTGGTGCTGCGAGAGTCGTTACCGCTCAACGCCACCGGCAAGGTGATGAAGAGCGAGCTACTGACCGACTCCTAACCCGAAGGCGGCTCAAACTGGAGCTTCAGCTCTCTCCGCAGGGTCTTGCCTGAGGGCAGCCGGGGGACCGACTCCACAAAGTGAACGGCGTGGAGGCGCTTGTAGCCGGCCAGCGTGTCGGCCACCAGGGTCTTCAGCTCCTCTTCGGTGGCAGCAGCGCCATCAGCCAACTGCACAGCGGCGGTCACCGCCTCGCCGGAATCGGGATCGGGCAGCCCGAACACCGCGCAATCCATCACATCGGGATGGCCCAGCAGCACCGCCTCCACCTCGGCGGGGGCCACCTGGAAGCCCTTCACCTTGATCATCTCCTTCACCCGGTCGGTGATGTGCAGCCACCCGTCGGACTCCATCCACCCAACGTCGCCGGTGCGGTACCACCCGTCGGCGAATGCGTCGGCGTTTGCCTCCACCGGCAAGTAGCCGGCCATCATCGCCGGGCTGCGAGCCTGGATCTCGCCGACCTCGCCGGGGGGCAGCACCTCCCCGGTCTCCAAGTGGGTGATGCGGATCTCCACATCGTGGACGGGCGGTCCGGGAGAGTCCAGCCGCCACAGCTCGGGTCGGCGGATCGGGTTGCTGGTGAGCACGGGCGCCTCGCTGGCCCCGTAGGCCGGCATGAACGGAACGCCGGTGCGCTCGGTCACCCGCTGGGCCACGCTCTCGGTCACCGGGGTGGCCCCCCACATGATGTAGCGCAGGGACGACAGGTCGAATTCCTCCAAGTTGGGGTGGTTGGCCATGGCCAGGGCGATGGGGGCTACCGCCATCTCCAGGGTGATGCGGTCGGCCTCGATGGCGCCCAGCATGGCTTCGAGGTCGAACCGGGGGTGGAGGCGCACCGACGAGCCGGCCCACACCGAAGAGAACATGTTGAGCAGGCCCAGGATGTGAAACGGCGGGGTAGTGATCTGGAAGCGGTCCTCATGGTTCAGACCTAGGACTTCACCCCAGATGACGGTGGCCGCGTTGATGCTGGCGTGAGTGTGGCGCACCGCTTTGGGCATGCCGGTGGTGCCCGAGCTGAACATCAACACCGCCTCGGTGTGATCCCAATCGAGGTCCGCCGACGGGGAAATTGCGGGGCCGTCGGCCAGGGCGGCGACCTCGGGGTCGTTGTCGAGGTGGATCACACGGTCGGCCAGCTGGGGCGGGAGGCGCAGGTGGGTGTCACCGTCGGTGACGGCCAAAACCGGCCCGGTGAGGTCGACGGCGTGGGCGGTCTCAGCCTGCTTCCATGCCGAGCTGATCATCACCGCGGAGGCCCCCAGCTTGAGGATGCCGTATACCGCGGTGAAGAACTCAGGCCGGTTTGAGGCCATCACTGCCACGCGCTGATGGGCAGACACGCCCCGTCCGGCCAACAGGCGGGCGAACCCTTCAGCCTGCTGGTTGAATTCCCGATAGCTCAGCGTCTGGTCTTTGAACCGGACGGCCACCCGGTCGGCGTGCTGGTCGGCCGCTTTATCCAGCAGGCTGTGAGCGCTGGCGTTCTTCGGGTAGTCAAGCGGCGGAAATATCGAAGACATCTCTAGGCCGATGGGAAGCCCTTGCCCTCGAGCTCGGGATCGAGGGGCAGGTCGAAGCAGTTGAACGCCACCGCCAGGGTGTCGTAGGCCCCCACGGTGAACAGCAGGTCCATGACCTGGCGGGTATCGAACGCTTCAGCCAACTCGTTCCAAGTGGCATCGCACCAGCCGTGGTCGTGGTGGAGCTCATCCACCGCCCGCAGCAACAGGGCGTCCTCAGGCGCCCACCCTTCAAGGGCATCAGCGGCTGTGCGGTCGATTTCCTCGCCGGTCAGACCCGCCTCAAGAGCGGCGGCCGCATGCTGGACCCACTCGTATTCGCTTCGGCGCAGCCACGCCACTCTCAGCACCACCAACTCGATGGCCCGACCAGGCAAAGAGTTGAAGTACAGCAGATGGCGGTTGAACTCCAGGAATGCCCTGGCCAGCTCGGGATGGCGGGCCATTACCGACAAGGCGTTGTTGGGCCGCCTCACCTGCTGCTTGCGGTCGGTCTTGCGCTTGTCGTAGGCCGATCCCGCAGGAGGCCGCATGGGCTCCATGGCGGCAAATGCCTCCGGCGTCCACTCCGGCAATTCCAGAGGGGCGATTCGCGGTCGGTTGGCCGAGTCTTCAGATTCATCTACTGAGCTGCCCACCCGGTCCTCCTTGGAAGCCTCTGGGGATCGTAACCGACCCCGATTGGGCTCCCATCTCCGTCTAGCCGCTGGCGTCTGGTATGAACGGGGAGGAGGAGTTGTTGTGCGCATAGGACTGATGGTGGGGCCTGAGCGGCGCCGGTACGACACCAAGATCGCTCGCATGATCGAAGCGGCCCAGCAGGCCGAGGCGGCGGGGTTCTCGTCGGTGTGGATCCCCCAGATCCCCGACGAGTTCGATGCCATGACGGCGGCGGCGCTGATCGGCACGGCCACCTCGACGGTGGAGGTGGGAACCGCAGTGGTGGTGGCCCAAACCCGCCACCCCGTTGCGCTGTGCCAACAGGTGCTCTCGGTGCAACTCGCTTGCGAAGGCCGGCTCAGCTTGGGCCTAGGCCCATCGCACCACTGGATCGTGGAGGACATGCTGGGGCTGTCGTATGACCGGCCCGCAGCCCAGATCCGCTCGTACCTCGACGTGCTTGACCAAGCCCTGGCCGGGCCGGGGCCGGTTCAGGTCGACAACGAGCACTTTCAGATAAACAATCCGATGGACGTCACCGACCAGGCGGCCACCCCGGTGCTGTTGGCCGCCCTCGGGCCGATCATGCTGCGGTTGGCCGGAACCCGCACCGATGGCACCACGCTGTGGCTGGCCGATGAACGGGCCATCGGAGAGTTCATCGCCCCTCGGATCACCGAGGCGGCGGCCGAGGCCGGCCGGCCTCCACCCCGCATCGTGGCCGGGGTGCCGGTGTGTTTGTGCCGCCCCGGCGAGGTGGACGCGGCCAAGGCCCGGGCCGAGAGGCTGCTGGCCGAGGCCGAGGTGTCCCCCAACTACCAGCGGTTGCTGGATCGGGGCGACGCCGAGGGGGTGTCCGACATCATGGCCGTGGGGGATGAGGCCGCGGTGATGACGCGACTGCGCTCGTTTGCCGACGCCGGCGTCACCGACCTCTCTGTGCGGGTGCTACCCGTGGGTGACGGCCGCGACGAGCTCATTGCTTCCAGCCGGCGCACCCGGGAGTTTTTGGCCTCGTTGACCCCGGAGATTTGAGATCCGCTAAGCCGCGGGCTGGATCTGGTTGAGGGGGTTCATGCCCGGGCAGCCCTTGGCCCGCTCGGGGATGTCGGCGTAGTCGATGGGAGTGGCCACCTCGGCCTTGGTGGGGCAGAACTGCTCGGCCAGCGGGGCCAGCGCCTCGAGGTCGAAGCCATACACCTCAGCGGCGTTGGTGGTGAGGATCTGCGTGGTCTCCTCTTCAGTGAGGTTGGCGAAGGTGAGCCGCAGGTGCTGGCGGGTGTGGGGATGCGAGCCCTCGATGTGGGGATAGTCGGAGCCCCACATGATCCGGTCGGTGCCCACCGTGCGGGTAGCCAGAGCTTCCGACGGCCGCAGGAATGACGCCCCGATGTAGCACTGGCGGGCGAAGTACTCGCTGGGGGTGAGCGACATGTCGGCCACCGCCTGGCTGCCGAACACGGTCTCAGAGCCGTACTTGGAGTACTTCATCCGATGGAAGAAGCTCTCCAACTTCTCCAGGGTCTCGGGTACCCAGGCGGTGCCGGTCTCGGTGGTCACGTATTTCAGAGTGGGGTAGCGCTCGAACACTCCCGAGAACATGAGGTGCCACAGCGCCCGCTGGGTCCACCAGGTGGCTTCGAGGATGAACATGGCCAACGACGACGGGAAGTGGTTGCCGTAGTTGGGCGACCCGCCACCGGCATGGTGGTTCAGCGGCAGACCTGCCGCCGCGGTGGCCGCCCAGATGGGCTCGTAGGCCTTGGAGTACAGCGGCTCGAACGGTGAGTCGGGCGGAGCACCGGGGATGAGGACGCCGCCTTTCAACCCGTGCTCTGCGGCCCACTCGATCTCTTTGACCGACCCTTCCACATCACCCAAGAACACCTGGGCGATTCCAGCTCGGCGCTCAGGAGCCTGGCTGACGAAGTCGGCCACCCACCGGTTGTGGGCTCGCAGGCCGGCCCAGCGATGCTCGAAGTTGTCGCTATAGGGCGGCGCCTCAAAGGCGGTGGCGGCAGGCGGGGCGAACGGAGGCTGGGTATTGGGGAACAGCACTTCGGCGATGAAGCCGTCGGCCTCCTGCTCAGCTAGGCGATCCGACGAAGACCAGTTGCGATGGCCCCACACCTCGGGGTCGCCATCGACCCCCACCTCCATCGGCGAGCGCTCCATGTCGGCGAACATCTCCTTGCGCCGCTCGTTGTGCCCGTCCATGTAGTCGGCCCACTCGTCGAACTCGGCATGGTAGCGAGACTCCAAGTAGGGCCGGTAAGCCCTCAAGTCAGCACCACAGTGTGTGTCAGCGCTGATGACGATGTGATGATCCATCGGTCTCCTCCGTTGGCTGAGAATTTAGCGGTTGACGTCGACTACCACCCGGCCGCGGATTTCACCGGCGAGGATGTCGGCGGCGGCGGCGGGGACGTCGGCCAAGCCGATAGTTGAGGTCATGGCCTCGAGCCTGGCGGTGTCGAGGTCGCGGGCCAGGCGGTTCCAGGCTTGGGCTCGGCGTTCGGCGGGCTCGTAGACGCAGTTGATGCCGGCCAGGGTCACGGCCCGCAGGATAAAGGGGGCCACCGAGCTGGGGAAGTCCATGCCCTGAGCCAGCCCGCAGGCGGCCACGCACCCGTGGGGCTGGGTCTGAGAAATGATGTTGGCCAGGGTGTGGCTGCCCACCGTGTCGACCCCCCCGGCGAAACGGGCCTTGCCCAATGGCCGAGCTGGACCGGAGAGCTCGTCGCGGTGGATCAGCTCGGCTGCGCCCAGCTCCCGCAGATAGTTGCCCTCGGTGTCGATGCGACCGCTGGAGGCCACTACTTCATAGCCAAGCTGGGCCAGCACTGCGACGGCGACGCTGCCCACCCCGCCAGCGGCACCGGTGACCACCACTGGTCCGGAGTCAGGATTGATGTCGTGCTCCTCGAGGGCCAGCACGCACAGCATGGCGGTGTAGCCCGCCGTACCCACCGCCATGGCCTCATGCGAGGTGTAAGCATCGGGTAGGGGAGTGAGCCATCCTCCGTCCATGGCCGCCTTGGTGGCCATACCCCCCCAATGCGACTCACCAACGTCCCAGCCGTTCACGATCACCCCATCGCCCGGCGACCACGCCGGGTCGTCGCTGCGGGCCACCGTGCCGGCCAAGTCGATTCCCGGGACCATGGGCCAGGTGCGCACGATGGGGGCGCCGTTCACGACGGCCAGGCCGTCTTTGTAGTTGAGCGTGGAGTAGTCCACGTCCACGATCACCGGGTGGTCGGGGAGTTCGGTGTCGTCGAGTTCGGTGATGGCGTGGGAGCGATTGCCGTCGTCGTCTTGGTTGAGCAAAAGGGCTCTGAACATCCCGCCAGCCTGCCTCAGGCAACTCAAGCCCGCCTACCCGAGGACTCCTTCCGCGCGGAGGCTGTTTATTTCTTCTTCTGTCAGGCCGGCAATGTCTTGGAGTACTGCTTGGGTGCTGGTTCCTAGGGTTTCGGCGGGGGTTTGGTCGGTGTTGGCCCGGGAAAACTTGACTGGGAAGGCGGGGCCTAGGCGGTTGGTGGGTTGGGATGCGTGGGGGTGTTGGAGGGGGACTAGGGCTTGGCGGTGTTGGATTTGGGGGTCGTCGTCGGCGGCATAGGCGGAGGCCACCGCTCCGGCGGGGACGCGGATCTTTTGCAGGCGGGCCACCAGCTCCTCAGTGGTCTGCTGCGCCATCCAGGCGGCCACCTCACCGCAGATCTCGGCCCGGTTGTCGGCCCGAACTGGCACATTCGGGCCCAGCTCCCATAGATCGGGCCGACCCATCTCCTCGGTAAGCCGCTTGTACTGGGCGTCGGAGGTGATCACCAGGGTCACCCAGCCGTCTTGGGACTCGAAGGTGTCCAAGATGCCTCGGGGGTCGCCGTTGCCGATGCGGTCGGGCAGGCCTCGCTCGCGGTAGAGGTCCAGGGGCTCGTCCCACAGCATGGTCACCAGGCCGTCGAGCATGGCCACGTCGATGTACTGGCCTTGGCCGTCTATGTCGCGCTGGCGCAGGGCGGCCACCACCCCGAGGGCGCAGAGCGCGGCGGGAAACTGATCGCCGATGGTGGCACCGGCCTTGGTGGGGGGCCCGTCGGGGAAGCCCGACTTGGCCATCAGCCCCGAGCGCCCTTGGATGATGAGATCCATAGAGGCCAGATCGGCGTCGGGCCCGTCGGGGCCGAACCCGGTGATGGACGCATGGATCAGCCGGGGGTTGAGCTCGGACAGGGTCTCATAGCCCAGACCCAGCGAATCCATGACTCCGGGCCGGAAGTTGTCCACCAACACGTCGACGTTGGCCACCAACCTTCGAAATGCGTCCGCCCCCTCGGGCCGACCAAGGTCCAGCACCACGCTGCGCTTTCCCCGCCCCTTGCGCAGGTAGCTGATCCCGATGTCGTCGGGCCCCATGGCCTCCGACTGCTCGCCGTCAGGCCCCACCCACGGTGGAATGCGCCAGGTAACATCCCCACCCGGCGGATCCACCCGAATCACCTCCGCCCCCAATGAAGCCAAGAACCAAGTGCAAACCGGTCCTGAAACCACCCGAGTCAAGTCAACAACCCGAACACCCTCCAACGGCTTCATGTTCCCTTGCTTACCATTTCCCCAAGTCGCAACCCATCTCCGCCGCGACTAGACATTGAGGCCGTGGCCAAACACCCGTTTCACGACGTCGCCATCGTCGGCATAGCCAACTCCGAGCAAGCCCGTGTCCTTGAAGGCCACGATTCCACCACCATCACCTTCCAAGCCGTCCACCGGGTGCTGGCCGACACTGGCCTCACCCCGTGGGACATCGACGGCGTCGCCGCCGGTCCCTTCAGCGGTCCGCTCACCTACTACATGCGCAACGGCCCGTCGTGGCGGCACTACATGGCCCCGTCGATCCCCACCATTTTGGACGCCGCCTCCGCCATCGCCACCGGCCAGTGCCACACCGTGTTGGTGGCCCACGGATCGGCGGGCGTCTACACCGAGCGAGCCTCCACTGCCCCGTGGACCCGGCCGGCCCACGAGTTCGTGGTGGCCTACGGGATGTTCACCGCGGCGGAGTTCGCCCTCATCGCCCAGCGCCACATGCACATGCACGGCACCACCCCCGAGCAGTTGGCCACCGTGGCTGCCACCATCCGCAACAACGGCCATGCCCACCCCGATGCGGTATACCACGGGCGGGGGCCCTTTACTCCGGACGACATCTTGGCGTCCCGCATGGTGTCCGACCCCTTCCACCTGCTCGACTGCGCCATGACGTCCGAGGGGGCCTGCGCGCTGATCCTCACCACCCGGGAGCGGGCCCAAGACCTGCCCAACAAGCCGGTGTACATCCTGGGCGGGGCCTGCGACAGCTTCGGTCCCTCCTACCAGCACCCGCCGGCGTGGGACTTGGCCGGCCCCAGCGGGCGCAACAACGGCTACACCGGCCGATGGGCGGCCCAGAAGTCGTTTGCCATGGGCGAGCTCGGCCCCGCCGATGTGGACGTGTGCGAGTTCTACGACCCGTTCTCGTTCGAGATCATTCGCCAGTTCGAGGCCTACGGGTTTTGCGAGGAGGGCGAAGGCGGCGAGTTCATCATGGACGGCCGGATCGGCCCCGGTGGCCAGTATCCGGTGACCACCGACGGGGGAACCATGTCGTTCAGCCACGGCGGGGCGGCGGTGCAGCAGCTTCAGCGGGTCATTCGGGGGGTGGAGCAGCTGCGGGGAACGTGCGTGACGTCCCAAGTGCCCGATGCCCAGGTGGCCATGTGCTCCAACGGCGGCGCCGGTGCACTGTTCACCGACGTGATGCTGCTGGGAACAGAGACGCCATGAGCGAGATCCTCCAACCCCAGTCGCCCGGCATCCCCTTGCCCGTGCCCACGATTTACTCCCAGCCCTACTGGGACGGCTGCCAGGTCGGTGAGCTTCGCTTCCAGCGATGCCAGGACTGCGGCGCCATCACCATGGACCCGGCCCCGGCCTGCTCGGCCTGCTTCTCGGAGAACCTCGAGTGGGAGGTCAGCACCGGCCTCGGCGAGGTGTACTCCTGGACAACCGTATGGCGCCCCCAGACTCCGGCGTTCACCGTGCCCTACGTGGCGGTGATCGTCACCCTCGACGAAGGCTTCTGGCTGCTGGCCAACCTGATCAACTGCCCCGTAGACGCGGTCCACGTGGGAATGCGAGTGCAGACCACCTTCGTCGAGCTGAGCGAGGAAATCACCCTGCCCTACTTCGAGCCGGCTGACTAGCTAGCTCGAAGGCTCCAGATAGACGTGGGTGGCGGCGGGGACGGCGGCGCGCAGGCGCGCCTCTACCGCGGCTACGGCCGCGGGCATTTGGTCGCCGGATAAGTCATCGGCGAAGTCCACTTCAGCGGCCACCAGGAGTTCCTCGGGGCCGAGGTGCTGGGTGCGGATGTCCACCACCCGGTCGATTTCTGGCGAATCGTCCAGCGCCGCCCGCAGCCGTTCCCGGTCCTCTTCGGTGGCGCTCTCGCCGATCAGCAGGCTCTTCATCTCGATAGCCAAAACGATGGCGATAATTCCCAGGAGCACGCCGATGACCAGGGTGCCCACGCCGTCCCAGCGGGGCTCACCGGTGACCTCGGCCAGCACCACGGCAATGAGGGCGAAGACCAAGCCAAACATGGCGCCAAGATCTTCCAGCAGCACCACCGGCAGCTCGGGAGTGCGGGAGCGGCGGATGAACGTGCCCCAGGAGAGCTTGCCTCGCACCTTGTTGGATTCCACGATGGCGGTGCGAAACGACAGCGACTCGACCACAATGCCGAAGATCAGAATGCCGATGGCCACCCACAGCGATTCCAGCTTGTGGGGGTGGCGAACCTTCTCGATGCCCTCGTTGATGGCGAACAGCGCGCCCAGCGTGAACAGGATTATGGACACCACGAACGACCAGAAGTACCGCTCCCGGCCGTAGCCGAACGGATGCCGGGGGGTGGGGTCCCGTTTGGACAATCGGCCGCCCAACAGCAGTAGGGCCTGGTTGCCGGTATCGGCGCAGGAGTGCACCCCCTCGGCCAGCATGGAGGCCGAGCGAGTCACGGCGAAGCCCACGAACTTGGCGATGGCGATGGCCAGGTTGGCGAACAGCGCAGCCAATACGGCTTTCGTACCTCCTCCGGCGGCCATGCCTAATGGGTAGCACACCGAGGGCGGGTAACCTCTGGTTGTGTTCAGCATTGAGACCGACGGATCGGTGGCCCGCATCACGCTGGCCAACCCGAAGCGGCGCAACGCGCTGAGCTTGGAGTTGATGGAGTCCCTCGTCGAGTCGCTCCACAAACTCGGGGAGCGGACCGACGTCGCGGTGATCGTGATCGCGGCCGAGGGCCCAGCATTCTCCGCGGGCCATGACCTGTCGGAGATGGTCGACCGGGATGCCCAGTTCTACGACGACCTGTTCGAGGTGTGCACCGAGCTGATGGACGCCGTCCACACCGTGCCCCAGCCGGTTATCGCTGAGGTGGCCGGGGTGGCCACCGCCGCCGGATGCCAGTTGGTGGCGGCCTGCGACTTGGCCGTGGCCTCCACTGAGTCGACCTTCGCCACCCCCGGCGTTCGCATCGGCCTGTTCTGCTCCACGCCGATGGTGCCCATCTCTCGAGCGGTGGGCCGCAAGCGGGCCATGGAGATGCTGCTCACCGGCGATCCCATCGATGCGTCTACCGCCGCTGCTTGGGGTCTGGTGAACCGAGTGGTGCCTCCCGATGAGCTGCGGGCCGCGGTCGACGAATTGGCTGGCCGGATCACCCGCTTCAGCGATCACACCATCGCCATCGGCAAGCAGGCGTTCTACCGCCAACTCGATTGCGGCGAGCCCGAGGCCTACGACCTCACCCGCCAGGTGATGGCGGCCAACGCGGCCACTGCTGATGCCCAAGAGGGCATCGACGCCTTCTTGGCCAAGCGCTCCCCCTCGTGGTCGGGCCGCCAGGGGCAGTAGCTTCCCGCTTATGGGAACCGTTTTTGCCACTGTTGACGACCTGCCCGCCGCCGTCGGCCAGCACTTGGGCTATAGCGACTGGATGGAGATCACCCAGGAGCGAGTGAACCAGTTCGCCGACGCCACCGGCGACCACCAGTGGATCCACATCGACCCCGAACGGGCCGCCGCCGAGAGTCCGTACGGGGCCACCATCGCCCACGGCTATCTCACGCTGTCGCTGACCAACATGTTCTTGCCCAGCCTGATCACCGTTGAGCAGCTGTCCATGGGCATCAACTACGGCGTCAATAAGGTCCGGTTTCCTGCTCCCGTGCCGGTGGGATCGCGCATCCGGGTGGGCGCCGAGCTCAGTTCGGTGGACGAGATCGCCGGCGGCGTGCAAGCCGTCATCACCATCACCGTGGAAGTCGAGGGCAGCCCCAAACCAGCCTGCGTAGTGGAGAGCCTCACCCGCTACATGCGCTGAGCCTGGTTGCGACGAGGGCCGGTAGAGTTAGCGGGCGATGGCGAAGCGCAAGCGGTCGCGGACTGCGACGTTGGAGCGGGTGCCGGTCTCGGATCCTCCGGTGCGACCGGGATTGGTGGGGCCGCGGCGGCGGGTGCCTCGGGAGATTGAGCGACCTCCGTATGCCCGAACGGGGGAGCCGGGGCCTGCGACATCATCAGCAGTGCGGAACGCCGACGAGATCGAGGCCATGCGCCGGGCGGGGCAGATGGCCGCTGAGGTGCTGCTGTTCGCCGGTCGGCTGGTGGCCCCTGGAGTCACCACCGACAGCATCGACGCCGAAGTCCACGACGAAATCGTGCGCCGGGGGGCCTATCCCAGCCCGCTCAACTATCGGGGCTATCCCAAGTCGGTGTGTACGTCGATCAACGAGGTCATCTGCCACGGCATCCCCGACAGCCGGGCGCTAGCCGATGGCGACATCGTCAACATCGACGTGACTGTATTCCTCGACGGAGTTCACGGCGACACGTCGGTGACGTTCGAAGTCGGCGAGGTGGACGACCACTCCCGCCTGCTGGTGAGGGAGACGCGGACCGCCATGTACCAGGGCATCGGCGCAGTGAGAAACGGGGCTCCGGTAAGCGCCATCGGGAAGGCCATCGAATCCCATGCCCGGCTCCATCGTCTGGGGGTGGTGCGGGAGTTCATCGGCCACGGAGTGGGCACCGAGTTCCACTCCGGGTTGCAGATCCCCCATTACTACGACCGCGCCCACACCACGCCGCTGGAAACCGGAATGACCTTCACCATCGAGCCCATGCTCACGCTGGGCTCACCCAATCTGTATCTGTGGGACGACGAGTGGACCGCGGTCACCGCCGACCAGCGGCGCAGCGCACAGTTCGAGCACACCCTGTTGTGCCACGACGACGAGGCGGAGATCCTCACCCGAACACCGGCCGGAGAGGGCGCCGCCGAGGTCTACGCCAAAGAGTGAGCCACCTCGGCATTCGCTGAGCGCCGCTCTTCTTGTCAAGATGGGGCCATGGCACTTCCCGTCGAAGACATCCTGGCCATCCAGAAGCTGGCCGCCGACTACAACCACCTGATCGATAGCGGCTCCGCCGAAGCATGGGCCCAGCTATTCGTGCCCGACGGCACGCTGGAGTTCGGCATGCCCGAAGGGGTGAAGGGACACGAGGACTTGGTCGCATTCGCGGCGGCGATCAACCCGGCCACCCGCCACGTGATCAGCAACCTGTCAATTGACGGAGAGGGCGACGAAGCCTCCGCGAGGGTCTACTTGGAGGTGTACTACACCGCTCCTCCCGGCCAGCCTCGCGAGCTGATCATCACCGGCGTGTACCGCGATCACCTGCGCAAAGAGGATGGGCGGTGGCGCTATGTGTCGCGCCAGATGATGCCCGATATGGGCGACTGGGCTCCCGCCCTCGAGACCACTCCCGGGATTTAGTCCCAGTACCAGGCCAGGCCGCGGACCCCGGTCCCGGAGTTGATCATCATCGCCTGGCCAAAGCCGCTGATGAACGAGTCAGCGGGCTGCACCTCGGCGGTGACCGCGTCGAGCAGTTCGACGGCTCGGTCGGGAACCTCGGCGTGGAGGCTGACGAGGTGCAGTTGGGCGTCGCCCTCCGCAGGTCGGGAACGTCGCCATTGGGCCAGGATGCGCTGGTAGGCGGCCTCGTCGCTGAGTGCGGGGCGCAGACGGCCGATCACCCCGTCTTGTATGTCGAACATGGGGCGCAGCCCAAGCAGATTGCCGGCTCGGCCTGCCAGGCCCGGCACCCGGCCGCTGCGGATCAGCTGATCGAGGTTCGCCAGCGCTCCCACCAGCGTGATCCGCTTGGCGACATCCTCCGCACGGGCAACGACATTGTCCAACGCGGCGCCGGACTGGGCGGCTCGGGCCGCGGCTACCGCGACCAGGGCCTGGCCACCGGCTGCGGTTCGACTGTCTACCACCGCGATCGGGCCAGCCGCGCTCTTGGAGGCCAGAACGGCTGATTGATGGGTGATGCTCAGGGTGGACGTCACCGTCACCACCACAACGCCGTCGCCTTGGTCTTGATCGGCGATCGCCTCGACAAAGGCCCCCGGAGACGGGCCCGAAGACGAGTGGGTCTTGGCGGCAAGGATGTCTGAAGTGTCGAGTTCCCCGTCGGCCACTGTGCGGCCGTCCACGGTGATCATGAGCGGAACCACCGCAATGCCCCAGGCCGCCCGCACCTCCTCGGGTAGCGCCGCGGTGCTGTCGGTGATGATGCCGACGGTCACTCGCGGGCCTTTTCGACATCGACGTCGAGAATCGGGCGAACGGTGGCGGCTGAGGCCAGCACCAGCAGACCCGATGCCAAAAGCACCGACCGGGTGCCGGGCAGCCCGGCCCCGTTAAGCCCGTCGCCGATGGCCCCCGCCCCGAGCGCGGCCGCGCCCAGACCGATGCGGATCACCACGTGGAACGCCGAGAAGGCCAGTACCCGCTCTTCCTCCATGGGGATCCGGGCTTGGAGCGCGCTCATCCCCGAGGTGAGGGCCACGGTAGCCCCCGCCCCGAACCCGGCGGCACCGAGAAACGTCAGCCAAACCGTGGGACTCTGGCTCATCAGCGCTACTAGCGCGCCCATGACCAGCGCCCCCCGCCGGGTGAGCACGAGCAGGTCCACGTGCCGGGATTTATGGGTGAGCGCTAGGCCAATACCTGCACCGGCCCCGAACAGCACTATGAGCACGCCGTATTCGATGTCCGATGCCTTCAACTCCTCTTGCACCAGCTTGATGCCGAGTGAGAACAGGGCCCCTAGCCCAACCGCGGCTGCGGCGGTGGCCGGCAAAACCCGACGCACCAGCGGCACTGACCAGGCATCGCGGAGCCGACTGGGGGAGAGGGAAATCTCACTGTCGGAGACGACGACACTGTCTGGAACTGCTTGAGGGGAGGGTTCCCGCCTCTGAAGTCCACCGAGCGCTCGAGCGATGAAGTAAGCGGAGACGCCGAAGGTGAGGGCGTCGATCCAGAAAACCAGGGCGTAGGGGTGCGACCCCAGCCAGCCATCGTCGAGCGGAAGGGCGGCGAACGCCGCGAAAAGGCCCGCGCCGATCGGGATGTTGCCGTAGGACGATCCCATCATGGCGGCGTTGGCCAGCGGCAAATCGGGCTCGTCCACCAGATCGGGGATAGCAGAGTCCCGAGAGGCCAGGAACACCACGCTGGGCGCCTCCAACGCGAACGCCCACAAATACACCCACCACAGTTCCTGCACGAAGGGAACCACCGCGATCATCCCGGCCCGCAGCAGGTCCATGGTGATCATGGTTCGCCGGCGATCCCACCGGTTCACCAGCTTGGCGGCCAGCGTGCCCCCCAGCGCCGCGGGTATGAGCCGAAAGGCCAAGATGCCGCCCACGGCCGCAGCCGAGTCGCTCAGATGGTCGACCAGCGCCATGAGGGCGAAGGTCCCCATCCAGTCGCCGAGCGCGGACGCCCCCTGTCCGATCAGAAGGCGACGGAAGCCAACCTTGTTGCGAAGGCTCAAGGCTCTCGGGTCACTAGACCGGCGAGGACTACGAGAATCAAGGGTTGGTGGGGGTAGCTCCGACCCAGCTGTCGTTGTCGAAAACCAGTCGGTGGGCGGCCGCCTTCAGGCGGTTGGGGGCCGGGAGCGGCTCGTTTCCCAGAACGCGCTTGATCAATATGGGGACGATGATGATGGTGGTGGCGATCGCGGCTTGGCCGTCGGCCACCAGGAGCAGGAATGGGGGCAGCGCGGGCATGGTGATGAACACCACGAGCCCGGTGTGGCGCAGAATCCGGCCCAGGGCCAGCCCGCCCAGCAAGAACAAGGCCGCGGGCCAGGCGATAACCGCGAATGCCCCTAACGCCGGGGAGAGCCCCCGCCCGCCAGCGCCATTGAGGAACATCGACCAGTTGTGGCCGATCACCGACACCGCGCCGGCGAAGGCCATCAAAAGCCAGCGGTCCCCGGCCAAGAATGGCCCTAGAGCACCCTTCCCCACGTCGAGCAGGCCGCCCACCACCAAGGGGATGAATCCGGCTACACGGTAGAGGCCGGTGCCCGACACCGTGCCGGTACCCACTTGGCGCAGGTCCGTTCTGGCCAGCGACTGGGCAATCATGTAGGAGAAAGGAACCGCACCGGCCGCAAAGGCCACGATGAGCACCAGCGTCCCCCACATCATCGTTAGAGATTCTGCCCCATGCCAGGGCTGCTTTGCCACAGGTTGTCGAAGAAGCCTCTCTGGAAGCCCGAAGATGTGGTTCGGCGTGGCAATATGGGGCCGAGATGAGCTCCGGCGAACGAACCCGCTTGTTGTTGATCCGCCATGGCGAATCGGAGGTGACCGTCAAGCAGATCATCGGCGGCGATCTGGCCTGTACGGGTTTGTCGACCCTGGGCCGCCGTCAGGCCGAAGCCCTGGGAGAGCGATACATGCAGGGCTATGAGCCCAAGGTGGATGCTCTGTGGTCGAGCACGCTGCCTCGAGCGATCGAGACGGCCGATCTACTTTCTCCATCACTGGGCGGCTTGAAGGTGCATACCCATCCCGACCTGGTGGAGCGCCGCCCCGGTGAGGCCGATGGTGTCGGCTATCAGGAGTTCGGCTCCCTGTTCGAGTGGACCGGCGATTTCCACCCCCACTTGCCGCTGGCCCCCGGCGGGGAGAGCCTGGCGGCCTTCTCCTACCGCACCGGCCAAGCGCTCTACGAGCTGGTTGAGGGGTACCCGGGCACCACCATGATGGTGGTGTGCCATGGCGGGGTGATCGACATCGCCATGAGGCTCTTCATGGGCCTGGGGATGAACACGCAGTTCGTCCTTTGGACCCTCAACACCTCCATCACCGAGTTCGTGACCACCGACGAGCCCGGCGTGTGGCGACTGGTTCGATACAACGATGCTGCCCACTTGGACGGGATGCCTCCCCGCACCGAACCCGCCGACTAGTCAGATCACCACGACATATCCGGGATCGCTGGCGGTGATCTCTCCCACCACGGCCGCGGTGTGGCCATGATCGGCCAGATGGGCCACTGCGTCGATAGCCGCAACCGGTGAGCAACCGAACAACAGGCCGCCGGAGGTCTGGGCGTCGGCCAACATGGTCAAGACCCGCTGGTCGTCGGTTCCTTTGACCCAAGGGCGCACATGGTCGAGGTTGCGGGCCGTCCCGCCGGGGGCGAACCCTTGATCCAACAGATCCCAGGCGCTGGGGAGCACCGGCACCGCCTCGGCCCGGATCACCGCGCCGGTACCGCTGGCGGCTGCCAGCTTCTGGAGGTGGCCGAGCAGGCCGAAGCCGGTGATGTCGGTGGCCGTGGTGGCCTTGGCTTCAAGGGCAGCCATGGCGGCCCTGTCGTTGAGGCGGGTCATCTCGGCCACACCGGCGGCGTAGGCCTCGGCTAACCAGCCGCCGGGTTGGATCGCTTCTGACTCAGAGCGCTTGACCGCGGTGGCCAAAAGCCCAGTGCCGAGCGGCTTGGTCAGCACCAGCGACTGGCCCGGCTGGGCTCCAGCATTGGTGAGCAGGCTTTTCTCGTCGGCCTCTCCGGTTACCGCCTGGCCGTACATCGGCTCGGGTCCGTCCACCGTGTGGCCGCCGACCACCGCCCATCCCCCCTCCGCGGCGGCCGCCGTCCCACCGGCCAGCACTTCGGTGAGGATTTCCAGGGGAAGCTCGCCCTGGGGCCAGGCCACCAGATTCAGCCCGAACCGCGGAGTACCGCCCATGGCGTAGACATCGGAAGCAGCGTTGGTGGCCGCAATGCGCCCCCACGTGTGGGGATCGTCGACCACTGGAGCGAAGAAGTCGGCGGTCGAGATCAGGGCGCGGCCTTCCCCAAGACGCCATACCGCGGCGTCATCGCCGGTCTCGGTGCCCACGATCAGGTTCTCGTGGGTTGGGGTTGGCAGTGAGCGCACGACCTGCGCCAGCTCGGCTGGCCCGAGCTTGCCGGCTCAACCGGCGCCGTGGCTGTAGGCCGTGAGCCTTCCGGTTTTCGGGTTCACGGTTCCGACGCTACCGGGCCGCCACTGGTTGGAGTGGGTTAGCTTTGCTCTGGTGACTTCTCACGAGCAGGCAGTGCGGTCGATCAAGGCCCTCATGTACACCTATGCCGAATGCGTGGACTTGGCCCGGTTCGACGAGCTCGGCGAGCTCTTCTCCCACGGCGTGCTCACCTCCACCAGCGCAGCCGATCCCGACGATGGGATGTCGGGCGACGATGTTGCCGCCTTCTATCGAGCTACCAACAAGGTCCACGGTGATGGCACGCTGCGCACTCGGCACGTGGCCAGCAACGTGATCGTCGATATCGCCGAAGACGAAAAGACGGCCACCGCCCGCTCGTATTTTGCCGTCCACCAGGGCACCGATGCTCTGCCGTTGCAGCCCATAGTCGCCGGCCGCTACCACGATGACTTCGCGTTGGTCGACGGGCAGTGGCGGTTCGCGTGCCGGATGGTGATCGTCGACCAAATCGGGGATATGCGCGAGCACCTCACCTTTGACCTGTCCGAGGGAGATGTGCGCTATACCGACCACGTGGAGTCAGGATGAGCGACCCCCCGACTCGCCGGGCGCCACCCGGCTGGTACTCTGAGCAGGGCCAGCGCGACTACCGCTATTGGGACGGACAATCGTGGGCTGAATCGAGGGGTGAGGCGGTCGGATTCTCAGCTGCTTGGTCCGACAGCCGATCTTCTCTAAGGAGACAGAGAACGGGCCTTGCCTTCATGGGATCAGCAGTGGCTTTGATGACGGCTGGCTTGCTGCTTCCCTGGGCCCAAGCCGACTCGGGGGACCGGGGAGCGTTGGACAGCGAAATCCCCTGGCTGCTGGGGCTAGGGAGTGCTGCGGACTCCTGGCTGTTGATCCTGGTGGGGGCGGTGATGCTGTGGGCGCTGCTGACTGCGACGTTGGCGGGTAACAGCGCGCGCATGTGGCTGGCGGCTGTAGTTGCCGGATTGGCCGTGATGGGGTTCTGCGTCGCTGAAGGGTTGGCCATCGATGACGACTTGGATGTGGCCGGCGCAAGGGTTGGCCGGGGCCTCTTCGTGGCCTATGCCGGAGGGGCATCGGCGGCAATAGGTGGCGCACTGCTCAGACCAGCCCGATGAGGAAGTTCCGCTAGGCGCCGTCTCCGTCCCCGTCGTCTCCGGTCCCGCCTCCGTTGTCTCCGCTGGCTTCGACAAGGGGGGTGCTCTTGGCGCGGGTCAGCGGCAGCTCCACCACCATTTCGGTGAACTCGCCCGGTTCGGAATTGACAGTGATGGTGCCGCCGTGCTCGCGGATGATGTCGTTGGACAGCGCCAGGCCCAGTCCGGTGCCCTCGTTGGTGGGCTTGGTAGTGAAGAACGGGTCGAAGATTTTCGCGGCCACGTCCGGTGGAATGCCGCCGCCGTTGTCTCGGACACTGAGAATGGCGCTCTCGTCGGTACGGTGGCTCTTCAACAAGATGGTGGGGCTGTAGTCCCCCACCGTGCCCGCTTCCGCCAATTCCTTTTGCTTCTTGTTGGTGGCGTAGCCCGCGTTGGCCACGAAATTCAAGAACACTCTTCCCAAATCTTGGGGAACGACCTCCAGCCGCCCCATATCCGGGTCGAACTCCTCTTCAAGGGTGACGATGAAGTCGGGATCCTGGGCTCGGGCGCTGTGGAAGGCCAACAAGGAATGCTCGTGGATGAGGTCGTTGATGTCGGTCATCTGGGTCTCGCCCCCGCCTCGGCCCATCAACAGCATGTCTTGAACGATCCGGTTGGCCCGCTTTCCGTGCGATTGGATGCGCTGGAGGTTGTCGTTCAGGTCTTGGGTGATCTCCTCGACGAGGTCTTTATCCTCATCGGACAGGTCGTTGGTGAGCTCCTCATAGATCTCGGCCATCTCTTCCAGCAACTCGGCCGACGCTGCGGAGAAGTTGTTGATGAAATTGAGCGGGTTGCGGATCTCGTGGGCAACACCGGCGGTGACCTCTCCCAGAGCGGCCAATTTTTCCCGAGCGACGATCTGGTCTTGAGCCTGGCTCAGCTCTTCCAGCACCGCTTGCAGTTCGTCGTTGCGCTCGCTCAGCTCTTGGGCAAGCTGCTCCACCAAGTTCAGCCGCTGGATTTCCAGGGCGTGGCGGCGGAACACCTCCAGGGCTGATGCCATCTCAGCGATCTCGTCGCGGCCCACAACCTCGATCTCGTCTTCCAAGTCGCCCTTGGCCAGCGTCAGCATGCGGCCGGACAACCGCCCGATACGGCGCAACAGGACACGTCCGACGAACAGCCAGCTGATCAGCCCCGCTCCAATCACGCCGATGACGCTGATGATCACGAGGAGCAGTCGAGCGGTGCTGATTGTCTGCGAAGAGTTCTCAGTGGCTTGGCGTGCCTCGTCGCGGGCCACCTCCACCAGAGATCGAACCTCGTCTAGCAGTTCGACGGCGATTGTCTGGTTCTGAGCAAGCAGCATGTTCTGGCGCTCGATGATTTGCAGGCGGTTGGCCGAGGTTCGAAAAGCGCTCTCGTCGCCGACGCCCAACTGGAGGAGGCGGTTGATTGTTGTATCCAGCCCCGGAGCGACTTCTGAGGCGCTGATTGCCGACAGGCTGATTTCGATGCGGTCGGCCGTCGACTCAAAGCTCTCCTGAAGAGGCTCCACGAAGGCGGCCGAGGACGAGATCAGGGCGCTCCCCATCAGTGCGGATGCCTGGGCCACATCGGCCTGCAACGCGTTCAGATGCCGGTAGAGAAGCAACTCGTCTCCCGACGTGCGGGTGATGGCATCTGTCGGCTCGGAGGCGAAATCGCGATATCCCGTGACTTGGAAGAAGAGCTGGTTGTCGATGGCGGGAAGGATGATGTCGTTGGCCTCGCCTTGTAGAGCCGGAATCTCGCTTTGAAGCCCTTCGGTGATACTCGTCAGGCGGTGGAACTCGGACATGTCGCCGGCAATGGTCGAGATGTTGGCCATCAGAGTTCTGGCCGACTCTCGGATCCTCTTGATGTGCTCGTCACCGGGCATTTGCAGCGATAGGGAATCGAATCGGAATTGGAACTCCAGCTGAGCCGAGCTGACCTCTTGGGAAACAGCGGGAAACTGCTCGATGGTTGCGGTAGTGAGACGGGGGGCGGCGGCAACCAAGGCGTTGCTGAACTCAGCCAACCCGAATGCGCTGGCCAGCCTAGGCACGCTCTCCTCGCTCACCCGGTCTTGGCTTCTGCCCACGTTGCTGAATGAGACCCAGCTGACGATGCTGGCCACGATGGTCAGAGCCACCGCGCCGAAGATCCCGGCATACAGCTGGGTGGAAATCCGGCGATGGACCGCGGGTCGCTGCGCACCGCCGGTATTGGCCTCCGGTTCTGCACTCGGTAGGGCGGTGGACTCGGTCACGGGGTGGTTTCTCCCATAGAAGCCGCCGAGCGGTAGCTCCCGTTGGCGTCGATGACGGTCAAGAAGACAGCGTCCGATCCTTGGTTGTCCAGCTTCCGGTCTTCTTCCTCACCGAAGTCCATGGCGAATCCGTCAATATCAATGAGGCCAGCACCCAATATATTTTCCAAGAAGCAGTCGCGGGTGAGGTCTGCGCCGCACCCTTCAAGCCCTGCGATGGCCATTCGGCCGGCGATATAGCCCTCCAAGGATACAAAGCCCGGTTGTGCGTTCGGGTCGTACGCCGCCAATGCCGCGGTATAGGAGGCCACCACCGGGATCGACAGGTCGGTGGGGAACGGGATCACCTGGGTGACATACACGCCCTCGCCACCGGGGCCGAGTTCGTCGGCCAACGCGTTGCTCCCCACGAAGGAGACCGTCATGAAGATGGGATCGAAGTCGATGTGGCGGGCCCAGGAGATGAGGGCAGCCAAGGGTTGGTAGGCGCCGATCAGGATCACCGCTTCCGGTTCGCCCAACCTCAGGTCGAGCAGCCCCGATTTTACCGCGGTGGTGTTGCGGGGATACACGCCGGTGGCCACCAGGCTCATTCCCCGGCGTTCGAGGGCGGCCAGCGCTCCGTTGTACCCCGCTCGTCCGAACGAGTCGTCCTGGAACATCACCGCGATGCGGGTAATGCCCAAATCGGTGGTCAAGCGTTCGACCATCTCCTCGGTCTCCTGGGCGTAGGAGGCCCGGAGATTGATGATGTTCTCCCAGTGGTCGTCGCGAAGGAATCCAGCCCCGGTGAACGGGGCCACATAGGGGATGTTCGCCTCGGCGGCGACCGGAGTTGCTGAACGAGACGTTGGCGTGCCCACCGCGCCGATGAGGGAGAAAACCTGCTCGTCGTTGATCAGCGCCTGGGTATTGGTGATGGCCGCTTCGGGCTCATAGGCGTCATCTCGGGTGACGAGCTCCAGCGTGCGTCCGTGGACGCCACCGTTTCGGTTGGCTTCCTCGAACGCGGCCATGATTCCCAGGTTCATGTTGATGCCCAGCTCTTGGGCGGGACCGCTGAATGCGGCCGACTGTCCGAACACCACCCGGTCGTCGAAGACGCCGGGCACGCCGCTGGCGACCGGTGCGTCTGGAGTTGCTTGGGGATCCGCGGTGGGGGTCGCATCGGGAGTTGTGGAATCGGAACCGCTCGATCCGCACCCCGACAGCACGACGGCAACAGCGGCGATTGCCAGGGCAGCTAGCCGCGCTCTAGGCAGGTTTCTTTGCGCCGAATGCCTCACGACTCAGGGTGTACGACGAGCTTGAGATGGTTGCGGTCGTTTTCCCTGCGGTATTCCAACTCCTCGCCCATGGTCCGCACCAGATAGACCCCCAACCCTCCGATGGGCCGCTCGGCCAAAGGAAGCGTGACATCGGGCTCGGGGGCGTCGGTGAGCGGGTTGAATGGCGATCCGTCATCGGTGAGGCGGATGGTGAGCGCATGGTCATTGGACTCCAGCTCGAGATCGATCTTCGTAAGACCGCTGGTGTCGCCGTGGGTAAGGGTGTTGAGCACCAACTCTTCCAGAACCAGGTTGGCCCGCATGGTCAGCGTCATCGGCCAGTTGCCCTCTTCAGCCATCTCATTGAGGATGTCCTCGATCAGCGGCAAGACGTCGGAGGGGTGGCCTTGTTCCGGCGGGTGGGATAGGTGCAGGGTTCGTTGCATGTCACCAGCCCTTCATGTCGGGCACGGGAGACAGCGACCGGTCGGGAAGGGTGAACATCAGGGGCGTCGAAGTGTCAGGCAAGTGATGTCGTCGGACTGGGGGGCGTCACCTGCGAAATTCCGTACACACTCGAATACTGCATCGTTGGCGGCTAGAGCGCTGTCGGGCGCGCTGCCGTCGAACACGTCCGCCAGCCGCGTTAACCCGAACTGCTCATTGTCGGCGTTCATGGCCTCGGTCACTCCATCGGTGAACAAAATGACGGTGTCGCCCGGGGCCAAGGTGACCGTCTCCTGGGTGTAGACGATGTCGGGGGCGATTCCGAGTGCCACGCCCTTGGTGAGCGGCAGCTCGGTGACAGTGCCGTCTGCGCTTACCAGCATCGGGGGGTCGTGGCCTGCAATGGAATAGGTGAGCGAACCGCTGTCTGGATTGAACAGGGCATAGATCAGGGTGACGAACATGAACGTGGGGTTGTCCTGGTGGAGCTGGTTGTTGACTTCCTCCAGCACCTTCTCGGGGTCTCGGACGCCGATGGCCGCTCCCTTCAGAGCGGTCCGGCTGGACATCATGAACATCGATGCCGGTATGCCCTTGTCGGATACGTCGGCTACGACGAGGCCGACTTGCTCGTCGAGCTTGAAGAAGTCGTAGAAATCGCCGCCTACGTTGCGGGCCGGCTCCATGTTGGCCGAGACCTCATACGTCTCGGTGACCGGCGGGTTCTTGGGCAGGATGGACTGTTGGAGCTGGCTGGCGATGCTCAACTCGTTTTGGAGGGCCACGAGTTGGTCCCGGGACGAAAGCGCCTCCCGCCACTCGGCCAAATGCTCCAGTGTGCGGCTGATGGTGATCTTGAGGTCGTCGAAGTCGATGGGTTTGGTGACGAAGTCGAACGCGCCCCGATTCATGGCGGTGCGGATGTTGTCCATATCGCCGTACGCGGAGATGATCACCGCCCGGAGATTGGGGTCGACCCCGGGGAGCTGCTGGAGAAGGGTGAGGCCGTCCATCTTGGGCATGTTGATGTCCGACAGCACCATGTCGATGGTTGGATCGGCGTTGAGCTTTTCCAGTGCCTCCACCCCATTCTGGGCGAAGACAAACTCGTACTCGCTCGACCGGATCTGGCGGCGCATCCGCTGCAAGATCAGAGGCTCAAGATCCGGCTCGTCGTCGACGACCAGGATCCTGTAGGTCTGGGTCAAGGGATTACCCCTGTTTGGCGTCTTCTACCGATGGAAAAACGTTGATGATCTGATCGAAGCCACTGATGCGGAACACATCGCCCACCGCTTCGGTCAGAGAGCAGATGCTGAATGACTTGTTCTGCTTGTCGAGGTTCTGGGCCGCCATGAGCAATACGCGCAGCCCGGCGCTACTGATGTACTCAAGACCGCCGAGATCCAGGATGATCTTCTGGTCGCCGGGATCGAACATTCCTTGCAGCGACTCCAGGAAATCCGACGCGTTGGATCCGTCGACCCGGCCGGAAGCATTGACGACCAGTGTGTCGCCGGAGCGGTCGTGGCTGAATTCCATAGTTGGGCCTCTCTCGTTGGGTCCTGTCCTGGGTCATTCTGTCAGCCGGAATCATACACAAGCTAATGGGCTCAGGGCAGAGTGATGCCTAGGGAGTTGCAGATAATACAAGAGACTCGTCGCATCGGGAGCGTTATCGGGGCTGGGAGAGGATAAGCGCACTAGTGGGAACCGCCGTTCCTGCGGTGGCCAACACGTTCTCCACATTGTCGATTTGGTTCACCGAAGTGCCCCGAATTTGGCGCACACCCTCGGCGATGCCGTTGAGACCGTGGATGTAGGCCTCGCCGAGCTGGCCCCCGTTGGTGTTGATGGGCAAGCGGCCATCCCGCCCCAAGTGGCCGTCGCGGATGAAGTCCTTGGCCTCGCCTCGATCGCAGAAGCCAAACTCCTCAAGCTGGGGGAGCACCAGGGGGGTGAAGTGGTCGTAGATGATGGCGGTCTGGATGTCGTCGGCCGACAGGCCGCTTGACTGGTAGAGCTGGTCGGCGCATAGCCCCATCTCGGGGATGCCGGTGATGCTGTCTCGGTAGTAGCTCTTCATCATGTGCTGGTCTTCAGCTACTCCCTGGGCGGCCGAGGCGATGACGGCGGGCTTTTGCTTCAGGTCTTTGGCTCGCTCGGCGGTGGTCACCAGCAGGGCTTGGGCGCCGTCGGTCTCCTGGCAGCAGTCGAGCAGGCGCAGCGGCTCCACAATCCAGCGGCTGTTCTGGTGGTCTTCCAGGGTGATGGGCCGCTGGAAGAAGTGGGCGTAGGGGTTGGTGGCCGCGAAATCCCGGTCGACTACCGACACGCGGCCGAAGTCCTCGGTGGTGGCCCCGTATTCGTGCATGTAGCGGGTGGCGAACATGGCCACCCATGAGGCCGGGGTGACCAATCCGAAGGGCGAGCTCCACGAGAAGCTGACCTCAGACGCTTCGGCACCGGCCGGCCGGTCCTGCACTCCGGCTCCGAAGCGGTGCCAGGAGCGCTCGTTGAAGGCCCGGTAGCACAGCACGTAGTCGGCGGCGCCGGAGTAGATGGCCTGGCAGGCCACCGCGACCACCCCGCAGGCCGCCCCGCCGCCGTGGTGGACCATGGAGAAGTGGGTCAAGTCTTTGATGCCCAAGTTGCGAGCCACTTCGATCTCGGGGTTCTGCTCGGCCGAGTAGGTCACGAAGCCGTTGACCTTCTCGGGGGGTAGGCCAGCGTCCTCGCAGGCGGCCATACAGGCTTCCACGGCCTGGTCCATGGGGGTGCGGCCCGAGTCCTTGGTGAACGGGGTGGCGCCGATGCCGGCGATGGCCGAGTGGTAGGCGTATTTGAGGGTCATGGTGATCTCCTACTGGCGGGGCAGGGCCAGATCGATGGTTCCGGACACGTGGGGGCCCCGGCTGTTTTGACCCCGGAAGGAGATTTCCGCGATGGCCTCGCCGTCGGCTTCCCGCTTGGCGGTGACCGATCCCGACATGGTCATGCAGTCGTAGGGGTAGTTGGGGGCGCCGAGGCGGATCTTCAGGTTCTTGAACACGGCATCGGGACCGGCCCAGTCGCTGATGTAGCGGGCCGAGAGGCCGCTCGACGTCAAAATGTTCATGAAGATGTCTTCGGACCCCTTCTTGATGGCCATGTCCCGGTCGTGGTGGACATCTTGGTAGTCGCGCGACGCGATGGCGGTGGACACGATCAGCGTGGGAGTGAGCGGGATCGGGCAGAGCGGGAGCTCGTCGCCCACGCTCACCTCGTCGAATGTGAGCGTGGTTGGGTTGCGGGGGATCCGGGCGGGCCGGAACACCGGGAGGCTCACATCCTCGTGGGTCTGCATATGCCAGGCCTGAAGCGGCATGCCCACTTTGAGCTGATCGGGGTCGCAGTCGGTGATGTTGGTGACCAGGCGGACGCCCTCTTCCAGCTCCACCAGCCCGATGTTGAGGGGGTAGTCGAAGGAGGGCACCCGGGGGTGGTGGGCCACGACGTAGGAGTACAGAGTTCCTTTGCCAGAGGCTGTGATGTAGCCCATGTCGGTGGACCCGCAGGCGGGGCAGCGGGTGCCGGGCGGGTGCTGGAGGTACCCGCAATTGAGGCACTTTTGGATGCGCAGCTCGCCGGCCCGGCTGCCCTGCCAGAAGAAGTCGGTGTCCTGGTTGCGGCTGGGGCGGGGGCGGGGCGGGCGCTCCGCAGAGCTGTCGCCGTCGCCGGAGCCGGCGGTGCGCCCGGTGCCGGGGCGGAACTTGAGGATGCGGAAGAACATGGAGCCGACGTGGTTGCCGTGCTGGTCGTGGTACTCGGTCTCAGTGGTGACGAAGTGGCCGATGCCCAGAGCGGTCTGCTTCTCGTCGGAAACGTCCACCAGCTTCACGACGCCGGTTAGGTGGTCGCCCAGCTTGAGGTAGCGGTGGTAGACGTGCTCGGAGTTGGTGGCCACCACGCCGACGTAGCCGGCCTCGTCCAGCATGGCGTACACGCCGGAGGCGGGGTCTTTGGGGTCGTTGACCCGGGGGACCAAACCGATCATGGTCCAGGCGTTGAGCATGGCCGGAGGGGCGGTGATCTCCTTGTGGGGGCCTGTGCTGGCTGCATCGGGGTCGGTGTAGAGGGGGTTGGCGTCCTCCATGGCGTCGCACCAGTGGCGAATCATGGGTTGATTGACCGGGTCGCGGGCGGTCGTCGGGGTGCCGGTGCTCCCAACCTCTCGGCGCAGCTTGGCGACGAACGCCTCCTTCTGCGCGTCGGTCATCTCATCGCTCATGGGTTCCTCGTCTTCCTGCCAGCCGGGATGACACTAACGCGGCTGGCAATGGGGGCAGAAAGTAAGGGTGCGAGCGTCGTAGACGCGGTGTTGGAGCGTTGTGGCGCAGCGCAGGCAAGATTGACCAGAGCGGCCATAGCAGGCCAGAGCGTGCTGATGGCTTCCCTCGCCTCCGTCGGCGTTGCGGTAGTCCCGCAGCGTGGTTCCGCCATTGGCCAACCCGATTTCGAGCACCTCCACGAGAGCGGCGTGGAGTCTTGCGGCCGCTGCTCGGCTGATTTGGCGCTTGGCCGGATGGATTCCGGCCATCCACAGAGCCTCGGTTCCGTAGATGTTGCCCACGCCGGCCACCGGCTTCTGGCTGAGCAGTTGGGTGGGGATGCGGCGGCGGCTGTTGCGGAGGGCTTGGTAGAAGCCCTCCGCCGTGAAGTCGGGGCTGAGGGCGTCGGGGCCTTGGGCGGCCAACGTGGGGATGGTGTTGTATTGGCCGGCGGGCACGCAACGGATGCGGCCGAATCGGCGGACGTCCCGGTAGATCAGGGTCTCATCGCCGTCGAGCTGCCACCATGCCCGAATGTAGAGGTCGTCGTCGGGGGGCTGGGCGACGATGGTCAGCGAGCCGGTCATGCCCAGGTGGACAATGAGTTCCCGGCCGTCGTTCAAGCTGGCAATGAGGTACTTGCCCTTGCGGCTGAGTGTTTGGAACGTGGTGCCGATTGCCTCTTTGGCGGGGGTGAACTTCACCGACTCATGGGAGTGGGCATCGTTGACGCGGCGACCGTGGAGTCGGGGGGCCAGCTGACGGCGGATCGTCTCGACTTCGGGCAGCTCGGGCATGGGTCAGCGGGACTTGAGGGCCGCACGGGCCACTTCGAGGTCGTCGGGGTTGGTGACGCCGATCCAGTTTTCTTCGGTGGTGACAACCCTGACGGTTAGCCGGCCACCTTCCATTTCTGTCGCAACGGCGGTGGGGAGGAGGTATTCGGCAGAGGGGCTGTCTTGGTTTTGCTTCAGGAAGCGAGTGAAGCCGGCTTGGAGGGCGTCGAGGAATGCTGGGGAGAAGGCCCACAGGTTCATGGAGACGAGGGTGTCTTCGGGAAAGGTGTGGTCGGCTCGAGAGATGCCTTCTCGTTCCACAATCCCGGTGAGGCGGTCACCGTCCACCTGGCAGACGCCGCGGGTCACCGTGCCGTCAGCGGGAAGGGTGTGGTCGAGGTGGTAGCCGCACAGCCAGGCCTCGTTGTCAGCCATCCCGTGAATGGCGCGGGCGAGGGCCGCGTAGGCGGTAGGGCCGTAGTAGTCGTCGGCATTGCACACCATGAACGGCCCAGAAACCGCCTCGGCGGCCGACAGAACGGCGTGGGCGGTGCCCCACGGTTTGGGCCGGGATGGGCCATTCTCGTCTTGGCGCACATAGGCCATATCGAGATCGCCGGGCAGACCGCCGCGAGCCGCAAAGTGCTGGCGGACGTCGGCCTCGATGTCGCTTCGCACGATGAGCACCACCCGATCAGCGCCCGCAGCCCGGGCGTCGGCGATGGCGAAGTCCAAGAAGGCTTCCCCGTTGGGCCCCACCTGGGCAAGCTGCTTGGTCCCACCGAATCGCGACCCCAACCCCGCAGCCATCACCACCAACGTGAACATCCGCTTCACACCCTATGCCGCGGCGTCGACCAGCCTCCGGCGGACCTCCTGCTGGGCCAAGGCGAGTTCGCTGCCGGCGATTGTGACTTCTTCAGCGGGCCGGCCGGCTCGGGCGAACACCAGCACACAGTTGGTCACTTGCTCGCCCACTGCCTGTTCAACTGCCAAGGAGTAGGCGGCCAACTGATACTGGTAGCGGTCGATCTTGGCTTCAAGCGCATCTACATCTTCGTCGGGGATGTAGTCGGTCTTGTAGTCCACCACCACCAGGCCATCTGGAGTCCGGTACAGCAGGTCGATATAACCCTCCACCACGGTGCCTTCCACTGGGGCGGCCACGAACAGCTCCTTCCAGTGCTCGGTGGTGGCTGCCTCTCGCACGGTGTGGGACTCCAATGCGGACTTGGCCAGGGCGTGAACAGTGCTTCGGGCCTCGGAAACACCCTCGGCTTCGGCTTGGGCCTCAGCCACCGGGCCGAGACGGTCGGGGCTGGCGTCCAAGTCCACGGTTTGCAGCACACCGTGAACCGCGCTGCCCACCTTCGTGCCGTATCGGCCCTTGCGCCATGGCGACCGCTGGTCGTCGCCGTCGCTGGGCCCGTCCTTGGCCAGTCCAGGGAGATCGTCAGCCTCCGAGTCGGCAGCCTCTGCTGGGCTGGCGATAGCTGAGGCGCTCATGACCAGTGGCCGCAGGGCGGCTGCCAACGCGGCATCCCGTCTGCTGCGCCAGTCATCCACCGGCTGGTGGATGCCATCGGCTCCGGCTTCTGGGAGCAAGGCCACGGGTTGCCACTCTGCCTCCGGCAAGTTGGTGGCGTTGGCCGCCACCAACTCAGCCATGGATGCTCCTGAGTTGTTCTCATCACCGTCTAGGTCATCCGACTCAGGCCGGTGAGCGGACACGATCAGGTGATCCTTGGCCCGAGTGAGGGCAACGTACAGCAAGCGCACCTTCTCCGCGCCGTCCATTTGGTCTTCTTGCTCCTGATGCTCGGCGAAGACCTGAGTCCGCAGGACGTTGTTGAAGCGCACGCCGAAGCCGCCGTCTCGGGGCCACACAAGGTTGGAGGTCATCGGGGGTGACTTGGTGTGGGTGCCCGAAAGGATGACGATGGGGAACTCCCGGCCTTTGGAGGCGTGGACGGTGGTGATGCGGACGGCGTCGTCGTCGGTCTCCGACAAGATCACGTCGGTTTCCCGAGCCCGCTCGTCGATTTTGCGCTCCACCCAGGAGACAAACTCCCTCAGACCGCGACCTCCAGCCTCCTCAAACTGCCGGGCTTGATCGATCACAAGATGCAGGCTGCGCCACACATCGCGAGCCCGGTAGTGGCCGAAGCAAGCTGATTCCATGAGCCGCCGTTCTCGCACGATGCGCTCAAGCACCTCGCTGGGACTCGACCAACGCACTTGGCGGTGCTGCTCAGCCAGCCAGTCCATCGCCTCACCCACTGAGTGGTCGGCGAGCAGTGGCTCAGGCCGTGGGGCCTGGTAGTTCCATCGGCCCTGGTGGACAACCTTGAAGGTATACAGGTCGTCGTCGCCGCAGCCGAAGGCCGGGGATCGCAAGGCGTTGACAAGGGCCACCTCGTCGGTGGGATCGGCCAGCGCTCGGACGGTCGCCATCACCTCCCGGATCGCTTGGCTGGCCCAAATGAGCGAGCCGGCTTCGATCCGGTACGGGATGCCATGCCGTTGGAGCGTGGGTTCCAGTTGGGGCAGCGATGTGCGCGACGGGAGGAGAATGCAGATGTCTTGTAGCCGGGCCGAGCGCCAGAGCTCTTCGCCGCTCTCACTTCTGCCATCGCCCACCGACCAGCCTTGGCCTACGGCGGTCAGAATGGCCTCGGCCACCTCGTCGGCTTCGATTTCTCGCAACGTGGCCATGCTGGTCGCCTTGGGATGCTCGGTGTTCAGCACCGCCACCGGTGGACCTTGCGGCGGAGAGCCTCGAACAGCGTCGAGGGCCTGATAGTGGGGTTGGACATGCTCAGCGCGCTCGGCGGGCGGGGCCATGAAGCCCTCGAACACGCCATTTATCCAGGTGAGCAGGGGCTCGGCGGACCGGAAATTACGGGTCAGCGACTTCCGTGTGACGGTGGATGCGTTCCCGGCTTCGGTGAACAGCGCGATGTCGGCCCGGCGGAACCGGTAGATGGACTGCTTGGGATCGCCCACGTAGAACAGTCGGCCAGGACTGTCCCTCAATTGGGTCCAGCTTGAGGTGTCCTCTGGGGGTGTGGCAATGAGCTTGGCCAGATCGATCTGGAGGGGATCGGTGTCTTGAAATTCGTCCAGCAGCAGCCGCTGGTAGCGAGCGGCCAGCGCGGCCCGGACTCCGCTGCCGTGCTGAGGATGACGGAGCAGGTTTCTGGTAATCACCAGCAGGTCGTGGAACTCCAGCACCCCCCGGTGTCGGCGGTCGTCGGCGGCCTCCAAAGTGAATTGGGCCAGCGCCAGGGTCAGCCGTTCGATGACCGCGCTGGCGATCAGCTGCTTGGCCTCATCGACGGTTGCTTCGAGTTCTCCCACCTGGCCGCGCACCTCATCGAGCGGGTGGTCGTCGGGCCAGTTGCCCCTCCGGCCAAGTCTGCCGACCCGGAAGCTGGGCGGCTTGGTTGCGAACAAGACGTGGGTGGTCTCCTCGTTGTCGTCGAGGGCCGCAGCCAATCGACTCGCCCATTGCCCGACCTCATCGAGCCGCAGACGCATCTTGTCGTCGTCATTGAGGCAGTGGTGGGCGAGGTCAGCCGCGGCTTGAAGCTGACGGCATACGTCGCTGACATCGGGCAGGGTTACCGGGCCAATCGCCGGGGACTCGGCGCCCATCCGCTCTTGCACCAAATCCCAGTTGTCGTCGAGCGTTTGGGCGAGGCTCCGAAGGTGCCCGATGTTGATGCCCATTGTCTGGGCCAGGCTCAGCGCCTGCTTATGGTCGGCGCTGTAAAGCAGGCGGGTGCGGGTCTCCTCCCAGCGGTCTTGGAAGGCGTCGAGGGGGCTGACTTCAATGCGAGGGGGCAGTTCGGCCTCGATGGCGTGCTGCGACAGAATGCGGAGCGCGAAGCCGTGAAGGGTGGTGATGGCCGCCCCGTCCAGTTGGTCGAGGGCCTCGGGGTGACGTTTGGACTCAGCCAGCTTTAGGCGCAGGCGGTTCTTCAACTCATCGGCCGCCTTCTCCGTGAAGGTGATGGCTGCGATGTTTTCCATGGCCACCCCGGCATGAAGCAGGGCCAGCACCCGGTCGACCAAGGCGGTGGTCTTGCCCGATCCGGCCCCGGCCTCCACGAAGAGGGTCGCGTCCAAGTCGGTTTCGATGGCCTTGCGGTCGGCTTTGTCGCGGATGGCGCGCTCGGAAACAAGCATGGTCAGCGGGCCTGGCTATCCGGTGGCGGCTCGGCCAGGTAGCGGTAGCTGGCGAGCGCTGCTTGGTCCTGCTTCCGCTCCCAGGCACGGCGTTGGTCCTCGGTACCGAGCCGGTCGGCGTTGCAGT
Source organism: Candidatus Poriferisocius sp. (assembly GCF_965204015.1). GTDB lineage: Bacteria > Actinomycetota > Acidimicrobiia > Acidimicrobiales > Bin134 > Poriferisocius. The sequence continues at coordinate 2,633,756 of NZ_OZ241965.1, forward strand.
AATCGCAGCGCTGGCTGAAGGGACCGCCGGTCGAGTCTGGATCGGGCCGGTCGCAGAACACCCCGGCTTCGATGCCGTCGACGATGGCGGCCACGACCTCACCAAAGCGGTCCAGCACCCGCTCGTCCAGGGAGTATCCGCAGGTCTGGAAGCCACCGGTGTCGGTGACAAACCAGTACTGGGCTTTCACCGGTGTGCCAGGTTGACCATTGTGGGCTCGGGCGGCCAGCCCGTACACTGGGAGTTGGAGCCGGGTACCCCGCTGGACGGGATCCCAGTCGTCGCGGTGATCTCGACTCTCGTCCAGCCTCCGGTATCGGTTGGCCCTGCCGGTCTTGTAGTCGGTGACCAGCAGGCCCTGGTTGTGGATGCGGTCTACTCGGTCGGCTTGGCCCGTGAATCGGATCTGCTGCCCGCCGGGCAATTCGACTGGAACGGCCTCCAGATCGCTACCACGGATTCCAAAACCCTGCTCGGTGGCGATGGGGGTGGCGTGGAGCTCTTGGCGCTGCTGGTCGTCCTCGTCCAAGAAGCGGTTCAGGTCGGCCATGATCCGGTTTCTCTGGTGTTCCCAGTACACCGGTGCGCCCGTGAGCCCCTTCGATTCCGCTTCGTCGCAGAGTTTGCGGCCGATATCTTCGAGCTGGAGTCGCTGCTGCTCGCTCCATTGCCCACCGGGAGGCGGTACCGCATCAGCGGCTATCTGGGCCTTCATGAACTTCTCGAGTGCCTCGTGGATGAGCGAGCCCTTCTCCAATGCCGAGATTTCCAGCAGTTCCTCTGGCTGTTCGGCGGTTTGCACCCGCAGGACGTATCGGAACAGGTAGCGCATCGGGCAGTCGGCCCATGCCTCCAGGCTGGTGGGCGACAGGGCATCGGGAGCCAAGTCGGATGTGTCGAGGCCGGCCAGGTTGCCGTCGAAGCGGGTGAACAGGGTTGAAGATCGCGCCTTGACCAACGCGGCGCCTCGGGCCAGCACGAGGTCGTCAACCGGTGACGAGTGGTCGGATTGGACCAGGACTTGCAGGCGGAACTCCTGATCAGTGGCCGGGAAGTCGGCCTTCGCCACCCTTCCCGAGAATGAGGCGACGTGCTCGAACCAGGCGGCAGACTCGTGGCTGCTGAGGCTCTCCAGGCTGGTGGTGTCCACGGCTTGGCCTGTCAAGGCCGAAGCGGTATCCAACAGCCAACGTGAAGGGTGCTGTTCGGAGGCGCGTCGTGTGTCACCTCGGGCGTAGACCAACGTGGCAGTTTCAGCTGAGGCCAGCGCGCACAAGAGGTGGCGGTGCTGTTCGTCCAGCCGGTCGGAGAGCAGGGTCAGATCGTCGCCGACCGCTTTGCGCTCCCTGTCTGGCAGCAGCGGATCGTCGAGGGGGCTGTGGGGGAAGGTGCCCTCAGCCAGGCCGACCAGGATGACCCGATCCAGCTCCATTCCCAGCGAGTCGCCAATCCGCCCAGTGAGCACGCCATGGCCCACCCGGCCGATCCGCCCAGTGGGGTTACTCAATTCCGATGTCAGGGTGTGGCGGAAGGTGTCGGGTCGGGGATGGTGCTCGATTTTGTCCAGCTTGGCCAGCCGGCTGAGGATGCCGTCGATCTGCCCAGCAGCTTCTCGTTCACGATCAGGCCAACTCTGGCGGGCCTGGTCATTGCCCAAGTAGTCGTCGATCAGTCCGCTGATCCACTGGTGCCACTGGGTCCAGGTGGCGGGCCTGGGATCGGGGGAGAGGCGGTTTACCAACTCGGCCATGAATTGGGCCAGTGAGTCGGCGTGATCGGCCTCTCGGGAGAGCCGCTCAGCCCGGAATCCGGCTTCGTCCGGGTCTCGCTCTGCCTTTGCTACTTCCTCCCGCAGACGGGCAGCGTGCCGAGCCAGTCGAAGGGTCCACTGGTCGGCGCCTCGGGCCACGCCCGCTTGGCGCGATATCCGCTCCCAGGCCATCACCGGGGCTGGTTCATCGCCACCGGGTACGACAGGAGCCGCGGTCCACAGCAGGGCGAACACCTCGTCTCGGCGGAAGTAGCGGCTCTCCAGATTCAACAGCGCAAGGAGTCCCCGACCCATCAGCGAATCGGCCAGCGTGATTCCGCTGGGGCCGTTGAAGGGAATGCGAGCCGCCTGGAGGTGGCTTTGAAGTTGGCGGATGACCGGCGACCCGCCGCCGCAGAGCACTGCTATCCGGCTGAGGGGAATGCCGTCCCGGGCCGCATTGACCACCTCTCGGGCGGCAACCCGAATCTCCTCGTCAGCGCTGGCTGTGCTGATGATCCGGTGACCGTGGGGTGGGCTGGTCTCGGCGATGGCGTCCACGGCTCCCCCCATGCGAACAACGGACTCCAGCACCGCGTGATCGACGTTGTCGTGTCTGGTGAGTCCGACCACTGTCGTAACCGGTGTCACCTGAGCCAGGCTTGAGACGAGGCGACCTTGGGAGCGGGTGACCCGCTGGGGCAGGTGGACGATGACGGGGCCGAACTCGTCGAGGATTTTGCTGATTGAGCCCGAGCGCAGTTCTTCGATGGCCAGCTCATTCAGGTCTTGGCCGTCGTACCACCGCCCTTTTAGCTTGTCTCGGACTTGGCCGCAGATGCGGACGACATCGGCAGCCCGGTTGCTCTGGGCGGCCAGCACGGTGAGCTGGTCTTCGGACAGCTCGCGCAAGTCTCGGTACGACCGCACGAGGGCTTGCTCGGTGGCCGGGTGACGGGCTGAGGCCCGGAACAGGCCGGGGTCGGCGTTCAGCACCATCCGCACGTTGGCGCTGAGAACGGGTTCGGATAGCGGCCTGCGGCGGTGCTCATCGGCCATCTGTCTCCCCGCCAGGCGTTCCGCCAGGTCGAAGAGCTTGAGGAAATTCACCGCAGCAATCCCCCGGCCTGTGGCCCCCAACGCCCTTCGAACTGCCAACCCAGCGATGTTGGTGGGAACCACGACCGTGACCGGTGCCAACGGGTCGCCGTTCTTGAGCGCGGCAATCTGCTCGCCCAACCACTCAGTGGCAGCCGGCCCATACGGGGTGAAGATCACCTCAATGCTCACGGGTCAGACTCTAGAGACCCTCAGTGACAGTTCCTCAGATCTGGTGCATCAACGGGCTTCGACGCCCCGCCGAACCCCTCCGCGCCCCCGCCTGCGGTAAATATCAATCATCTATATTTACCAAAGCTAAGAATAGATGATTGGACGCCAAGAAACAATCGTTGATGCAACCCCCCCCCGAATTAACGCGGCATGTGGATGCCTTGGGTTGGGTGCTCTGGGTGGTAGCAGTAACCCGGATGATCCTCATCCAAGTAATCTATGCGGAGAATCCACCCGTTTTGGCAGAACAGCTCGTCGTAAAGCTGCCACATCCTCGCACCGCCGTAACCGCGGCATCCTCGCTCCTGCAAACTCCACTCGCAACCATATAGCTCACTCAGAAGTCGCTCTACTTCGTTCGTGTCTTCCGGATGATTGTGGCATTGCCGGAACGTTCCTTCCCAGTAACCGCAGGCAGCTATGAATTCCCCGACCCTCAGTCTTTCAGCCCAAGCTTCCTGATTGGGGGGAACTGGACCGAGATTCTCGGGGATGACGGGCGTCGGCTCTACCGTGCCGTCCGGTTCCGGCTGGGTGCCATGGGTTTGGCATCCAGCCGGAACAAGTTCGGTATCTATACTGAATTGGCAGCGGTATATGTTCAATAGTGCTTCTTGATCTGTAATCAATTGATCGCGAACTGCTATATCCCGGACTGTGGGAGTACCGGAGAATTGACCGGGGTCTTGCGGCGGTAAAGCAGGGGAGCCGTTAGAGCAGCCGCCGGGCACTACCTGGGTGTCCACGCTGAACATGCACCGATAGGTATTCAGTAGAGCCTCTTGATCAGCGATCAATTTGTCGCGGACTTCTATGTCTTGGAGGGTTTGGGCCGAAGCGGTTGACGCAGTGGTGAGGGCCAGTCCTCCGACCACCAATCCAAGCACCAGAGCCAACCCAACCCGCCGAACAGCTCTGCCAGCGCTCCAAACCATCGCCGCACAATAGCCCAGCCCACAGCCACTCCTGGAACTGGCCTCTTCGCCCTTGGGCTGCGGCGCTGACCACGGCGGAGGTCGATCAGGGCACTATAAGGACTCACGGGGCCGTGGAGGGCTGTGGGGATGTCTGCGATGCCGTCGTTGCGGCGGTAGGCGGATGGTCCAGTGGCGGAGGGAGGAGATTACGGTTTGTCCAGTCCCTAAATTACAGAATATCGAGTAAGTGCAGTACAGAATCTCCACTGAATGAGTGACAAGATCTCCGATTCTTGTCGAGTCAGGGGCGGGCTAGATGGGCGTGGGCGAGATGGCTCGGAGACGATCACTGTGGGTCTTGCGGAATCAATTCGTCGGTTTGGGGACGTCGTTGATCTGGTTCATTCGGGTCGGGTCGATGCCCGGTCGAAACCCGCTGTGATGAGGCTCCACGCGGTAGGTGGGCAGAGGGCTGGGGATCCCGAGGGAGAGGCCATATCGCAGCGTGTCGTTGACAACTTGGTCGAACGGCTGTTCCAGTTGGCGGGCCCGCTGCTTGAGGGCTGCAGCGAGATCGTCGTCGAGGGTCAGAGTTGTCCTCATATGGACAACATGATGCGTCGCAAGCTCGATTACAAGGTGGTTTTCGTTGTTGGGTGTCGTTGGTGTCGGTAGGGTGGTGGTCACCACGTGTGGGCGGTGTTTCGGTCCTCCTTTGAGATTTCTTGATGGGAGAGGCTGAGTATGCTTGTGGATGAGACGAGGCGTTTGGCGTTGCTGAGCCGTTTGAGCGAGGTGCTGGGTGAGGAGGAGGCAAAAACGTTGATCGACAGTCTGCCCCCTGTGCGCTGGGAACAGCTCGCCACCAAAGACGACGTCAAAGCGAGCGAAGACCGGATCCGCACCGAAATGAACGGCAAATTCGCCCAAGTCGACGCCGAGTTCGCCAGGGTTCACACCCGAATCGACGGCCTAGAGCACAAAATGGACGGCCTAGAGCACAAGATGGAAGCCGGATTCGAGAGTATGCGGGGCGAGATCGCGGAGCACCGAGGTGAGATCGCGCTTCAGATGGCCAGGCTGACCCGGACGATGGTGTTCATCATGTCGGGGTTCATGTTGACGATCTGGGGCACGATGCTCGGCATCGGGCTGACGTAGCCTCCCTCCGGGTGAGCAGCGGGGTCCGTCCGTAGGCGGTCAGCTGGCTTCGGCGTACACGGCGTAGAGGGGGTCGCCGGAGACTCCCGGGGGGATGCACTGCTGGATTACTGGCTCTCCCCATCCTTCGGCGGCTTCGAAGTAGCGTCGGACTATCTCCATGTGCCCGGCGTCGTCGGCGTAGAGCCAGCCTCGGATGGCTTTGGTGGGGAAGCACCGATTGGAGAACGTGACCACGAACAGGCCGCCGGGGCGCAGGACACGGGCCACGTCGGTGAACACCTCTACCGGCTGAGTCAGGTAGTCCACCGAGACGCAGCAGGTGGCGGAGCCGAAGGAATTGTCGTCGAAGGGGAGTCGCGGGATCTCGTTGAGGTCGTGAATGAGCCACTCGTGGGCCTGCGGATTGGCAGCCAGCTCGACCTCGTTCATTCCGAGGGCCACTAGCCGGTCTGGGGGGTCGATGAAGTGCGAGATCCACGACGACATCAGATCGAGCACCTCTCCGGTGAGCCCCAACTCGCGGTATAGAGCGCCGACCGCGGCGATGGCCTGGTCGTCAATGTGGGTGACCAAACGGGGTGGTGAGTAGAAGAAGTGGTCGGGGCTGGGATCAGCCCGATCAAAGAAGCCCGGTGGGAACACGAGGTGCTGAGCGTAGACGCACAATGCGCGGCAGGCGACGGAGAGGCTTAGCCTGGGTGAGTGAGCGAATTGGATCGCGAGCTGTTGACCTGGGTGGAAGAGTGCTGTGGGCGAGGGGTCGCTGATGCGGTTCGCATTCCGGGGGGTGCTTCCCGCCAGGCGTGGGTGGTGACCCTGGATGACGGGGGGCGGCGGTTCTTGCGGATGGATGCGGGAAGCTCGGCGCTCTCCGCGGTGGGTTACGACCTGGCTCGAGAGGCTCGGGCCTATCAGTGGCTGAGCGACAAGCCGGTAAGGGCGGCCGGATTCTGCGGTGTCAGTCCCGATGGGAAGTCGGTGCTCTTGGATTTCGTGGAGGGAACGCCGGGTTCGTTGGACGATCCTTCTTTGGCCCGGGACTTCATGGAGCAGGTCAATGTCCTTCATGCTCTTGAGCCGCCTGCTGATCTGGCTCATGATGATCTCGCGGTGTGGGCTCAGCTCTATGGGGAGCATTGCCCGGAGTCAGATCCGCTGATCGAACTGGGTTTGCGCCAATTGGTCGATATGGCGCCCGGCCCCCCGGAAAGGGCGGTGCTGGTTCACGGCGACTTAGGGCCGGGCAATGTGATGCACGACGGCCGCCGGGTGACCGGGCTGTGCGATTGGGAGCTGGCCCATGTGGGCGATCCCATGGAGGATCTGGCCTGGATCACGGTGCGGGCCATGCTCACTCCGTTTGTGGACATCGACACGGCCTTCGGGTGGTACGACGGCCCGGTGGACGCCGAGAGAGTGCGCTACTGGCAGCTGGCCTGCCAAGTTCGCAACTTGATCGGACTTGGGGTGGCTGGGGCGGCCGGGGGGGATTTGGGCATGGGCATGCTCTTCTCCACCCTCCACCGCCGGGTGACCGCGGAACTGCTGTGCGAGGCCCTCGAGGTGGTGCCGGAGCCGGTCGAGATACCTGAGCCGTCTGATACTGAATCCAGCGCGGTCTTCGGGGCGGTGCTCGACGACCTGCGCACGGTGATCACCCCTGCGCTGGGCGGATACGCCGCGGCCCGGGCCAAATCGGTGGCCCGGCTGGTGCGATACCTGGACATGGTGGACCGCATTGGACCGACGCTGGCCGACCAAGATCGTCGCGACCGGGTCCGCTTCGACATGGATGATGACGCCGAGGCGGCCCACTACTGGGTCAGAGCCGCCCAGCGGGATGAAGCGCTCATGCGGCCAGCCATGGGCCGTCTCGCAGGAACCCGGCTGGCCCGGATCTAGTCGCCGGCCTTCTCGGCTTGGGCGATCCGCTCTAATGCGGGGGCGTCGGATCGCAGCTTGCCGATCTTGTCGCGGTGGAGCACCTCCTCAGTGCCCTCCGGACATTGCGCCACGAAGGGGCACCAGCCGCACAGCGGGCCGGCAGAGGCCTCGAACTCCAGAGAGATGCAGCTCTCCATGATGGCCAACCAGGTGGTCCGCAGCTCATCGACGGCCTCGGTGAGGTTCTCGTTGGTGACCTCCACCTCGACCACCTTCTGGCCCAGGTAGAGAAGTTGGGCTTTGGCGGGTTTGCGGCCCTCCAACTCTGTCAGCGCGGCGGCGTAGAGGAGCATCTGGGTGGCGTAGTTGGATGAGAACCGCTCGGAGGGGGCCTTGCCCGACTTGTAGTCGGTGACCACCAAACCCCCCTCGGTTTCATCAACCCTGTCGATGATGCCCCGGAATGGGACCCCGTTGATCTCAACCCTTACGTCTTGCTCGGTAGATGCGACATTGACCTCGCGGGGGTCTTCCAGGTCCCAGAGCCCCTCGATGGCCCGCCAGCCGTTCTTGCGGAAGTCCAAACCGCCCCGTTCGTCCAACTCAAGGCCCTGGTAGTCGCGGTGGTTCTCCATCTTGGGCCACAGTTCGCGGGCCAGTTTCTTGGCCCGGTCCACGGTGCGGTTCTCCACCGGCTCCTGCATCAGCTTCTCCAGCACCATGTGGGCGAAGGTGCCGGTAACCGCGGCCTCGCCGGGCGGGTCGGGCAGGCGGTCGACGTAGCGGAACTTCCACCGACGGGCGCACTCCCGAAACGACGACGCGCTGGAGGGAGACAGATACTTGGGCACGTAGCGTTCGGGAATCTCCAAGAGCTTGTCGCCAGTGGGCTCTTCAGCCGACTCGGCCTGTTCGGCGGGTTCGGTCATGGTCATGTCTGTTTACCCGATTTTTCTCTTGAAGGTCAGTAGTCCAGGGCGTCGCGGTCGACCAGCTCGCTGTGGGCGATGAGAAAGTCCTTGCGGCGGCTCACATCGGAGCCCATCAGGGTCTCGAACATCTCCTCCGCGGTCTTGGCGTCGTCGAGGGTGAGCTGGCGCAGGGTGCGGGTTTCGGGGTCGAGGGCGCACTCGGCCAGTTCGTCGGTGTCCATCTCGCCCAGCCCCTTGAAGCGGGACCACCGGATGTTCTCGGCCTTGCGGTTGCCCTTGGCCAGCTCGGCGGTGATCTCGTCCCGCTCGGCGTCGGACCACGCCCGGTGGGTCTGGTCGCCCACCTTGGCGGTATACAGCGGGGGCTGGGCGGCATAAACCTGGCCTGCTTCCAGCATCGGGCGCATGAACCGGTGGATGAGGGTGAGCAGGAGGCAGCGGATATGGCTGCCGTCCACATCGGCGTCGCACAGAATCACGATGCGCCCGTACCGGGCCTTGTCGATCTCGAAGTCCTCGCCGGAGCCGGCCCCCATTGCGGTGAACAGGGCCTGGGCCTCGGCGTTGTCCAGCACCTGCTTCACCGAAGACTTGGCCGCGTTCACCACCTTTCCCCGCAGGGGCAGGATGGCCATGTTCTCGGCATTGCGCCCGGCCTTGGCCGGCCCGGCGGCCGAGTCGCCCTCCACCAGGATGAGCTCGGACTCCGGGCCGTGGACCCGGCAGTCGGCCAGCTTGTCGGGCATTCCGGTGGAGCCCAGCGACGCCGCCCGGCGCTTGTTCTCCAGGGTCTGGCGGGCCGACACCCGGCTCACCACCGCATCGGCGATCTTGGACTGCAAGGCGTTCACATGGCTCTTGGGGCCGGTTTGGAACCAGCTCTCCAATCCGTCTTTGAGCACGTTGTAGACGATGGACTGCACCGGCGGCGTGCCCAGCTCCTGTTTGGTCTGGCCCCGGAACTGAGGCTCGGGCAGGGTGACTTTGACCGCGGCCACCAGACCCTCCTGCACGTCTTCTCGCTGGGCCCGGTCATTGCCCTGCTTGGCCAGGCGGGCCAGCTTCTTGGAGTCGGCCAGCAGGCTGTCGTTCACCGCTCGGGTCAAGGCCCGCTCAAAGCCGGTGAGGTGGGTTCCGCCGTGGGGAGTGGGGATGGTGTTGACGAAGGTGACCACCTTGGCGTCGTAGCCCTTCACCCAGCGCATGGCGATATCCACCTGGCATTGCCGGGTGACCACCGTCATGGCCCCGTCCACCGGAACCTTCTCTTCGAACTCGTCTTCTCCGGGTATGGAGATGACCTCGGTCACCGCCTCTGAAGCCGATAGATGGCCCACCAGATCGGTCAGTCCCCCGTGGGAGATCAAATCCACCGGCTCGTTGTCGTAGCCCCGGCGCTTGTCCTCCACTCTGATCCGCAGGCCGGGCACCAAAAAGCAGGCCTGCTGGGCCCGCTGGCGGATGGTCTCGAAATCCACCGCCGCGTCGGGGTCGAACATGTCCCGATCGGGCCAGAAACGGATGCGGGTGCCGGTCTTGCGGGTGGAGCGCACCCGGCGGAGCTTGTGGCCCTTGGTGAACTTGTCGCCGTCGAGCTGGCCGGCCTTCTGCTTGACGAACCAAAGCTGCCTGGTCGCGCCGTCACGGTCCACTTCGGCCCGGAGCCGAGTCGACAGGGCGTTGACCACCGAGGCGCCCACACCGTGCAGGCCTCCCGAGGCGCCGTACACCCCGCCGCCGAACTTGCCGCCGGAGTGCAGTTCGGTGAGCACCACCTCGAGCGCCGAGACCTTCTTGGTCGGGTGGAGGTCGATAGGGATGCCCCGCCCGTTGTCGCTGACCTCTATCGAGCCGTCGGCATGGAGGGTCACATCGATGCGGGTGGCGAATCCGGCCCCGGCCTCGTCCACCCCGTTGTCGATCAGCTCCCACACCAAATGCATGAGACCGTCGCTCCCGGTGCCCCCGATATACATGCCGGGGCGCTTGCGAACGGCCTCCAACCCCTCCAGGGTGACGATGTCGGCCGCTTCATAGCTACCGTTGCCGTTTCCCCCGTTGGGAGGGGTGAACAAGTCGCCATTCTTGCCCCGGGCGCGGGTGGCCTGCGTCACCATCGGGGCATCCCCACGCTCAAGACCGCCGCGTGGCCGGCGTCGCCATTTTCCAAGGGGAACGGCACAGGGGCTTTGGCCGGCTTGCCGTTGTCGTCCACTTCGGCCAGAAGATCGGCTGGGAGCGTCACCACGGCCATGGCCAGCCGCTCCCCTCCGCCCAGCTGGGTACCGACTCCGTCCCGTCCGGTGGCTGGAATGTCAGTTACCGGGGTGATGTCCACCGAACCGCTTGCATCCACCAAAATCACGGCCTCGTCGCCCACCACACCGGCGGCGGCGATGATCCGGTCGCCATTTTTGAGCTTCATGCCCCTGACCCCCGATGCCCCCCGCCCCTGGACTGGGACCGAATCGAGTGGAGCGCGCAGCGCACGGCCGTCGGCGCTGACCAGCACCATCTCGGCGGTTTCCGGCGCGCAGAAGGCGGCCACCACCTTGTCGTTGGGCTTCAGCTTGATGACTTGTTTGGTCGCCCGGCCCTTGTCGGCGTCGGACAGGTCGACTCGCTTGACCGTGCCCGAGGCGGTGACCAGAACCAAGGGATCGCTGCCCGGCAGAACGAGGGTCAGCACCCCCTCGCTGCGAATGGTCCCGAAAACCTCAGACGCCCCCGCGCCCCGGCTGCGGCCCGTGACTTCGGGGAGGGCCGAAACGGTCGAGGCGATGATCCGGCCCCCCGAGGTGACGGCCAGCACCGCGTCGCCGAGACCGGCCTCCACCGATGCGGTCAACAAATCGTGGCGCCCGAACTGGGACCGCCGCCGCCCCCCGACCGAAGCCCGGCCCACGATGCCGGTGGTGGACAAAGTGATCACACACGGCCCCTCGGCCTTCGGGGTCAGCTCTTCTACCGGAGTGGCCTCGTACACCGGGGCGTCTTGGTGGGCCACGATCTCGGTTCGGCGGTCCTGCCCGAATTGCTCGACCAGCTCGTCCAGTTCCTTCAGCACCAGGGTGCGCTGGCGCTGTTCGGAGCCCAGCAGCTTCTCCAGATCGTCGATCAAGGCGAGCAGCTCGTCGCGCTCGTCGATGATCTTCTGCTTCTCCAGCGCGGTGAGTCGCCGAAGCTGCATGTCCAGGATGTGGGCGGCCTGAACCTCGGTCAGGTCCAAGGCGTCCTGCAATCGCTGCCGGGCCTCGGTGGCATCATCTGAGCTTCGGATGATGGCCACCACCTCGTCGATGTTGTCGAGCGCGGTGATCAGCCCCTCCAAGATGTGGTGGCGGTCTCGGGCCCGGCCCAGGCGATACCGGGTGCGCCGCACCACCACATCGAGGCGATGGTCGATGTAGTGGCGGCACAGGTCGTAGAGGCCCACGGTGGTGGGCACGCCGCCCACCAGCACCACGTTGTTGACCGCGAAGGTCTCCTCCAGCGGGGTGAGCCGGAACAGGTCGTAGTACAGCTTCTCGGGCTCTATGTGTGGCTCGCACTCGATGAGTATGCGCAGACCGTGGTGGCGGTCCGACAGGTTGCGGGCGTCGTGGATGCCGGGCAGCTTGCCGTCGACGATCAGGTCGTTGATGCGCTTCACCACCTTCTCGGGCCCGACCATGTAGGGCAACTCGGTGACCTCGATGCCCTTGCGGCTACGGGTGAGCTTCACCGGCGTCATCTTGGCCTGGACGCGGATCGAGCCCCGCCCGCTCTCGTAGATCTGGCGCAGCCCGCCCTCCTCGGAGTCGATGGCCAGGCCCCCAGAGGGGAAGTCGGGGCCGGGCAGCGCCTTCAACAGCTCGTCGATGGCAGGCTTGGGCCGGCGCTTGGTCATCACCAGCCGGATGGCCGCAGCCACCTCCCGCAGGTTGTGGGGGGCCATGTTGGTGGCCATGCCCACCGCGATCCCGGTGGTGCCGTTCACCAGCAGGTTGGGCAGCCGCCCCGGCAGGCACTCGGGCTCGGTGCTGTCGCCGTCGTAGGTCGGCCGGTGCTCCACGGTGTCCTCGTCGATCTCGGCCAGCATCTCCATGGCCGCGTCGGCCAGACGGCACTCGGTGTAGCGGGGGGCGGCCGGGGGGTCGTCGAGGGTTCCGAAGTTGCCGTGGGGGTCGACCAGGGTGATGGGCCGGGAGAACTCCTGGGCCAGCCTCACGAGGGCGTCGTAGATGGCGGCATCGCCGTGTGGGTGGTACTTGCCCATGGTGTCGCCCACCACCCGGGCACTCTTGCGATGGGGCCCGTCGGGGCGGATCCCCATGTTGAGCATGGAGTAGAGAATGCGGCGCTGCACCGGTTTCAGGCCGTCGCGGGCATCGGGTATGGCCCGGGAGGTGATGACCGACAGGGAGTAGGCCAGAAACGACTCCGACATCTCGTCGGCCACCGGGACAGGCACGATCTCACGGGCGAAATCGACATCCGTGTCGCGATCATCCGACACGCTGTCGAGCGTTAGCTGTGATTGTGGGGGCATGGTTCCCTTAGCGGATTTTGTAGGGGGAAGTTCGGGTTTTACCCCTGATTAGAAGGTACCCGCCAGCAGTGACGATTAGGGGTCAATCAGGCAGATCAACCAAGCAATTTGTTCAAATTTTCGGAATACGAGTGCGGCTGAGGCGCACCGTCTGCCCGAAGGAGCGCACGGCGGCCCGAAGCGCCCGCCAGCCCAGTATGGAAACCGCTCCGGTGGTGCGGTCTCGGTGAGGCACCGGCACCTCGGCCAGGCGGGCGCCCGATCGGGCCAGCATTCCTGAGAGCACCACGTTGGGGGCGAAGGTGTCGTCGGGGATGGGGGCCAGCAGCGGGGCCAGCGCCGACGAGCGCATCAGCCGGTAGGGGCAGTTCACGTCGGCCATACGGCAGCCGAACGCCACTCGGGCGGTGAGCCGGGCCAGCCGGCTGATCGCCCGCCGCCCGGGCGATTGGTTCCGGCTGGTGCGGATGCCGATCACCCCGTCCACATCGTGGCGAATCTCCCACAGCTCACCGAATGAAGCCGCGTGCATCTCGTCGTCGGAGTCGGTCTGGAACACCCAATCGGCGGTCGTCACCCCCCGTCGGTAGCCCCGCAAGATGGTAGGCCCGTGGCCGCTGTTGGGCTTGACGTCCACCACGAGCCGCCGATGGCTCTCGGCCACCGCCCGAAGTACCTGCTCGCTGGCGTCGGTGGCCCCGTCCACGATGGCCACCAGCTCGTAGTCGATGCCCAGGCCGTCGAGCACCCCGAGCCAGCTCTCCGCCACCGACCCGACGATTTCCTCCTCGTTGTACACCGGCATGACCGCGCACAACTCAAGCCGGTCGGCCGCTCCGGTGCCGACCGCTCCCTGGTCGGTCACTCTTGGGTGCTCTGGGCCAGAAGCTGCGCTTCCTTCTCGGCCAAGATGGCGCCGCTCAGGTCGTAGCGGATGGCCGCGGTGTTGGGTTCGGGACCGGCCCAACCGGGCAACAAGCCCCGCTCGTGGCAGAAGAACTGGGCCTCGATGTTGGCGCCGTTCAACTCCGCAGCCTCGGGGTCGGTGGCCAGCCAGGCCACCACTGCGCCGATCACATCGGCGGGCTGGCCGGTGTCCTCGAAGCCGAACTGGGCCATGTCTTGGGCGATGCGCTCGGTGGAGATGTAGCCCGGCTGCACGTTGAAGGTGTTGATGCCCTGGTCGCCGTGCTCCGCGGCCAAGAACCCGGCCACCCGGTGAAAGGCGCCCTTGCTGATGCCGTAGCCCATGCCCCAGCCCCCGTCGCCCGCCGCTTCGGTGGGATCGGCATAACCCGCGGCCGAGGTGATGTTCACCAGCGTGCCGCTACCCCGCTCAATCATCTGGGGCAAAAGCGCCTTGATGAGCACCAGCGGGGCCAGGCAGTTGGCCTTCAGGTGGTGGTCGAGCAGCTCAATCGGGGTGTCGAGCAGGCGGTCCATGTGGCCGGGCCCGATATAGCGCCCGTTGTTCACCACCACATCCACCCGCCCCCAGCGCTCCAACACCGTTGCTGCCGCAGCCTCCAAAGAGTCGAAGTCCAACAAGTCGGCCGCCACAATCAGGGCATCGCCCCCGGCCTCGGCCACCACCGCGGCGGTAGCCGACAGGCTGCCGGGCAGCGGCGAGGTGTCCGACCGCCTCACCGTGGACGAGTGCTCCCGCTGCTCGCCCTCCTGCACGGTGCGAGCCGACACCGCCACATCAAACCCCGCCCGGGCCAAATGCACCGAGCAAGACTTCCCAATCCCCCGGCTAGCCCCGGTCACAAACGCCACTGGTCGTTCAGACATGGCGGATCTCCACGTCGTGCCAGTCGCTTTTCAGCTCTTCGGGAGGTGCGGGGAAGGCGCCGCGGGCCCATTGGGGGCGGGCGGTGCGGGCGGTGATGAGCCAGCCGTCGTCGAAGCGGGCCACGTCGTCGCAGTAGTGCAGGCCCAAGATGAGATCGCCCACGTCCGAGTCCTCCGGGCGCATGTGGTAGGCCACCGCCCAGGTCTCTATGTGGCCCTCATCCGCGCCCTCTTCGAGATCGATGTACTGGTTGCCCATGAAGTGCAGGGTGGCCTCGAACTTGTGCAGCTCTTTCTCGGTCCAGTCGAGATAGGGGTCGAGATCTCCGGAGATCACCGTCCCGGAGATCTGGCAGTCGGGGTGGAAACTCGACCGCACCAGGTCGAAGTCGATGCGGTCGATTCCCCGGGCGTACCGCTGGGGAACTTCTTTGATCAACTCCCGATCCTTCAGCCATCGCACTGTGGTTTCGACGTCCATTTCGCCTCCTTCGACCCGCTCCGGCCCACTCTGCGTCGCGCTACGGTTGCGCTCATGAAAGAGCTGATCTATCACCGGCTGTTCTACCCGGCAGTGGAACGGTACGCCAACAGAGAGGCAATCGTCGACGGTGCCTACCGGACCGACTTCGCCACCCACGGCGAGCGGGTTACTCGGCTGGCCAATGCCATGGGCAGCGAGCTCGGGGTGAAGAAGGGCGACCGGGTGGCCATCATGGCCCTCAACAGCGCGTCCTACCTGGAGCTGTACCACGCCTGCTACCTGGGTGCCGGGATTGTGAACCCGCTGAACTTGCGGCTGGCCGGCCCGGAGCTGGAGTACATCGTGCGGGACTCGGGCACCGAGGTGGTCTTTGTAGACGCCTTCTTCGCCGGGCTGTTTGCCCAGGCCATGGAGGCGGCAGACGACAACCCAATCCGCCAAGTGGTGCTCATCGGCTCAGGCGATGCGCCCCACGATGTGGCCTACGAAGATCTGGTGGCCGCCGGCGCCAATACCACGCCGCCTGAGCCCGAAGAAGAAGACCCGGTGGTGCTCATGTACACCGGCGGCACCACCGGTTTGCCCAAGGGGGTGCTGCTCCAGCAGCGGGCCGAGATGCTCAACGTGTACCACGTGGCCATCGGGCTAGGAGGCACGAGAGACGACGACGTGTTCTTGAGCCAGACGCCGCTGTTCCACGCCGCGTCCATGGCCAGCTTGCTGGTGATTCCGGCTGCCGGCTCCAAGATGGTGACCATTCCCGCCTTCGATCCCGCCGGGGTGATGAACCTCATCGAGGCCGAGGGCATCACCCAAACGGTGATGGTGCCCACCATGATCGGCCTGTGCATCCAACACCCCGAATACCGGCCCGAGCGGCTGGCTTCGCTGCGAGAGCTGGTGTACGGCGCCTCTCCGATGCCCGAGGCCATCTTGAGCCATCTGCTGGAGCACTTGCCCGGTGTGAACCTGCTCCAGGGCTACGGCATGACCGAATGCTCGTCGGTGCTCACGTTTCTCTCGGCTGAAGACCATGCGGCCGGCGGCCCTCGGCTGCGGTCGGTGGGCCGCTCGGTGCTCGGCGTGAACCTGTGCATCCAGGACGAGGACGGCAACGTGCTGCCCTCCGGCGAGATCGGCGAGGTGTGCGCCCGGGGCGGCAACTACATGCGGGAGTACTGGAACAAGCCCGAGGCCACCGCCGAGGTGTTCCGGGATGGCTGGTACCACACCGGCGATGCTGGCTACCTCGACGAAGACGGCTATCTGTTCTTGGTCGACCGGGTGAAGGACATGATCGTCTCGGGCGGCGAAAACGTGTACTCCTCCGAGGTCGAGAGCGCCATCTCCACCCATCCCGGCGTGGCCCAGGTGGCGGTGATCGGGATTCCCGACCCGGTATGGGGGGAGGCAGTCCACGCCGTGGTGGTTCCCACGCCCGACCACGAGCTGACCGAAGAGGAGGTCTGCGAGCACGCCCGCCAGACCATCGCGGGCTACAAGGTGCCCAAGTCGGTGGAGTTCCGGGCTGAGCCCCTGCCCCTGTCCGGGGCCATGAAGGTGCTCAAGCGGGAGCTGCGGGCACCGTACTGGGAAGGCCAGGATAAAAACATCGGGTAGCGGCCAAGAGAAATCGCCCAAGACCGCCACCAGTTGGCGAAAAACGGTGGGTAGGCTCCCACCCATGCAGGTAGATATTCGTCATGCCCCCAGCTTTGCGGTCGCCCGGTGCGCCCTGAGCGGGGGCGAGCAAGTCAAAGTCGAGGCAGGTGCCATGTCGGCCCATTCCTCCGGGATGTCGCTGGAGGCCAAGGTGGAGGGCGGAATGCTCAAGGGGCTCAAGCGGAGCGTTTTGGGCGGAGAGTCGCTGTTCGTGTCCACCTACACCGCTCCCGCGGAAGGCGGCTGGGTGGATGTGGCCGCCAAGCTGCCCGGCGACCTCCGGGTGATCGAGCTGGACGGGTCGCAATCATGGATCATCGAGCGGGGCAACTGGCTGGCCTCCGACGCCTCGGTGGTGATGGACACCAAGTGGGGCGGTTTCAAGTCGCTGGTCGGCGGCGAGGGCGGGTTCATGGCCCACGCCACCGGCACCGGCAACGTGGTGGTGGCCTCCTATGGGGCGATCGACGTGATCTCGCTGGCGGCGGGCGAGACGGTGGTGGTGGACACCAGCCACATGCTGGCCTTCCCCGACACCGTGAGCTACGAGCTCCGCCGGGCCGTGGAGGGCCGCTCGATCCAGTCGATGAAGTCGGGCGAGGGTTTTGTGTTCCACTTCAGCGGCCCCGGCGACATATTGACCCAGACTCGCAACCAGGCCCAGCTCATCGCCTGGATCAACACCGAGATCGGTTCTCGCGAGTAGTTCCAGTTACCGCAGGCAGCAGTCGGCCGGGCAGGGCGTCGGCACAGGGCCCAGCACGAGATCGGCGATCATCTCGACGAACGCGGGGTGGGTGCCCACAGTGGGGACTCGGGTGAACCGCAGTCCGAGCATGTCGGCGTGCTGGCGGGCCTCGATGTCGAGGTCGTAGACCACCTCCATGTGGTCGGCCACGAAGCCGATGGGCACCACGGTCACCGCGTCGGCTCCGCCAACGGCCAGCCGATCCAGCTCGCTGCCGATGTCCGGTTCGAGCCAGGGAACCTGGGGCGGGCCGCTGCGGCTCTGATAGGCCAGCGACCATTGGCTCGTTCCGGTGCGGGCCGTCACCCGTCGGCAGGCCTCGTTGAGTTGGGCCACATAGGGGGCGGTGGCCGCCATGGTGTCGGGAATGCTGTGGGCGGTGAACAACACGGGGGCGGTCGGCTCGGTTTGGCGGGCCGCGGCCAGATGGTCGGCCACGGCCGACAAGAATCCCTCCTGGTCCCAGAACGGCGGCAGCTTGTGCACCACCGGCGCGTCGGGGCCGACCGCGGCCCGAGCCTGTTCGATGTCCTCGGCGTACTGGCGGCAGCCCGAGTACGAGCCGAACGCCGAAGTTACGAATCCCATTGCCCGAGAGATGCCGTCGTCGCGCATCTGGGCCACCGTGTCACCCAGCAAGGGCGACCAGTTCCGGTTGCCCCAGTACACCGGGAGTTCTACCCCGCGATGAGAAAGCTCATCGGCCAAGGCGGCGATCAAATCGCGGTTGCACTGGTTGATGGGGCTGACCCCGCCGAACAGGTGGTAGTGCTCGGCCACTGCGGCTAATCGCTCGTCACCGACGCCCCGCCCCCGGGTCACGTTGCGCAGAAACGGCATCACGTCGTCGGGTCCCTCCGGCCCGCCGAAGGAGACGATCAGGATCGCGTCGATTTCGGCGGCCGCTCCGGGCTGGACAGGGTCGTTTGAAGGGCCAGGGTCGTTTGAAGGAGTAGTGGGCATGATCGGTAGGCTTTTGGGGGCGAGTAGGGGGTTTTGCCGCCCAAAGCGATAGTGCGGTAAACCCGTTTTGAGGGTAGCCGAACTGGGGAGAGGGTTTGCGGGCTCGAGAACGCAGTCGCTTGACGGTTCTTTTAGTGGTGGTGGCCGCCGCCTTGGTGGCCGCCGGCGGAGTCGCGCTCGGACAGTCCGACAGCGGTGACGACCCCGCGCAGCCGGTCGCGGTCGAGTCGGCGATACCGGCGTGGCGAGATCTGGAACGGGCCCAAGAGGACTTGGAATTGGCCTTGGGGGTCCGCGAGTCCGTTCAGATGGCCATGGACCGCACGATGGACGAGCTCCACCTCGAATTGGCCCGGCTCGACAAACTCCACAACACCGATACCGGCCAGCAGCTCCTCATGGACGAGGCCGAGAGACTGGTTGTGCAGGAGTACATATCGGGGGGCGACGTAGAGGACTTTGCCTTCATTCTGGGGGTGTCAGAGGCCACCGATGCCCTGTGGCGGAAAGCACTGCTGTCGGAGGTTTCCGAACTCATTGATCAGGCCTTGGACGCAGTGGACGATGTGTCGGGAGAGCGGGATCGAACCGGGGCCCGAATTGGGCGGCTCAACGACACCATCCCCTATTTGAACAGCCGCCTGTTCGATGCGGATCAGTCGGTGGAAGCGGCCGAGTGGGTGGTGTACATCGCGGAGATCAACGACATGGCCGACCGCGAGATGGCGCAGAATGGGTTCATCCCACCCACCGAACGGCACTGGTACAACCTCCGCTTTTGCGAGTCCACCGATAACTACACCGCCGAGAGCGCCAACGGCCTGTTCTACGGCGCGTACCAATTCGAGCCCCGAACGTGGAGGACCGTGGGCGGTACCGGCAATCCGGCCCATGCCCCGCCCGAAGAGCAAGATGCCCGAGCCCGCCTGCTCTACGCCCGAAGGGGCGACCAGCCCTGGCCCCGGGACTACTGCGGCCGATTCTTGCCCCGGAACTAGTTTCTTGACCTGATGAAGCTGTGGGTGGCGCTGCTCCTCGCTGACTGTGTGCTGGTGGGCATCGGCCTCACCTATCTCACCGGGCTGAAGCTTCGCATCGAGGAGCGGGTGGCCTATGGCGCGGTGATCGGCTTCATGGCGGTCACCCTGGTGGGCTATGCCGCGGCCTGGGCTGTCGGCCGGTTAACCGGACCGGTAATCGTGGCAGCCGCTCTGGTGGCCACCGCGATCTCGGCCACCGGTTGGTGGACGGGCATCCGGCAGATCGGTGCCGAGTGCCGCGATTTCCGGCGCCGGCTGATGCGGCCCATCTCCCGCCCGGAGAACCCGGCGCCCCTTCTCATACTGACCGCCCCGGCCTGGGCGATCACTACCTGGATTTTGAACCAGGCCTACCTTCCCGGCGGCTCAGGGGGCGTGCTGGCCGGCCACCTCTCTTCGTGGACCGACTGGCAGGCCCATCTGACCTATGCCTCGTCGTTCGCCCACGCCGAGAACTTCCCACCCGAGCTGCCCACTGCCTTCGGCGTCGACCGGCTGCCCTATCACTTCGGCATCGACTTCTTCGCCGCCATGCTCGACCGGGCCGGTTTGAGCGCCTTCGGCGGGTTGGAGGTGTCGTCGGGCTATCTGGCGTTTGCCTTTGTGCCTGTGCTGTACCTGGTGGGAGTGAGGCTGTTCTCCAGCCGAGCAGTGGGGGTGACGGCGGTGTTGGTATTCACCCTGTTCGGCGGGCTGGGCTGGCTCCGCTTCTTCGGCGATGTGGCCGACGGGGGTTGGAGCATCATCTGGGATCTGCCCACCGACTACACCCGCCACCATGCCGGCAACATCTTGATGGAGAACGCGGTCACTGGGAACCTCTTCCCCCAGCGACCGACCCTGGCCGGGTTCTCCCTGCTGTTGATCGTCGTGGTGCTCATGCGCGAGGCCCACAAGTCGGGATCTCGCCGGCTGTTCGCCGCTGTTGGGGTGATTGTCGGGCTGATGCCGATATTCCACGTGTACTCATTTGGGATGGCACTGGGATTAGGCCTGATCTGGGCGGTGCTGGCCCACCGCTGGAAGTGGCTGTTGTTCGCCTTGCCCGCGTTGGCCTTCTCGCTGCCCGCCGCACTGTGGATCAAGCCGCTCAATACTGAGATCGTGTGGGAGACCTGGGTAGACGGCCCCTGGATGCAGCCGCCCAGCTACTCCGTCGACCACGACAACCCGTTCGAGTTCTGGTGGCGAAATGCCGGGGTGTTCCTGTTGCTGATGCTGGCGGCTCAGCTTTGGTGGCGCACAATGCCCCGAGTTGTGCTGTGGGGATCGATCCCGGTGTGGCTTTGGCTTATCGTGCCCAACTTCGTGCGGGTGGCCCCATCGCATCCCTGGAACAACACCCACTGGTTCGTCCCGGTGATTCTCCTGGGGTCGCTGTTGGTTGCCGCCGTGCTGGTTCGGCTGGCCTCGATCGGATGGCTCGGGATAGTGGCGGCGGTCGCGCTGTTCTTCACCCTCACTTTCGCGGGCGCGCTGGACATCTGGAAGGCGGTCGACCCCGAAGTGAACGTGTGGCCCCACCCCATTGCCTCGGGCGACGGGGTGGCTGCGGGAGAGTGGGTCCGGGACAACACACCGCCCGACAGCGTTTTTCTGATCGGCTTTGAGCACACCCATCCGGTGCCGGCGCTCAGCGGACGCCAGACGGTGGTGGGATTTGGCGGCTGGATCAACGACCTCGGGGTCACCGACTGGCATTCCCGCCAACATACGGCCCGCACCATGCTGGGCGGCTTAGAAGGGACCGAGAACCTGTTGGATGATTACGGGGTGGACTATGTGGTGGTCGGCCCGATCGAGCGACGGGTCGGGGTCAGCGAGCAGTTCTGGGCGGCCCGAGGCACCCCAGTCTTTGCCCAGGGCAGCTACACCGTCTACGAAGTGAACTGACCAATGCGATCCATGACCCGCGAGCGAGACGTCCCTCTGGAGGGCTGGAGACCGGCGGAACTCTGGCGCCGTCGGCCGGAGACGTCGCTGGCCATAGCCGTGGGGGCGATGGCCGTGGCCGGGCTGGTGCTGCGGCTGGTGGAATTGGCCGAGCGTCCACTGCACCATGACGAGAGCATCGATGCCTGGTACTCGTGGCAGTTCCTAGAGGGCACCTTCGAGGGGTACGACCCCGTGTACCACGGGCCGCTGCGCTTCTATCTGACGGCGGCGTTCTTCTGGGTGTTCGGGGAGTCGCACACCACCGCCCGCATGGTGGCCGTTTTGGCCGGGGTGGGGCTGATCGTGCTGCCGTGGTTCCTGCGCCGGTCGCTCGGACCGGCGGTGACCCTGGGTGCTTCGGCGGTGCTGGCATTCAGCCCCATCGCCCTTTACATGACCCGACTGGGCCGAGAAGATTCGCTAACCGCGTTCATCACGCTGGCCATGATGGTGGTTGTCGTGCGGTTGTTGGACCGCCCTCGGCTCTTGTTGCCCGCCCTCTTCGGGTTCTTGCTGGCCGCGGGCTTCGCAGTCAAAGAGACCACATTCATCGTCGTGTTCATCTTCGGGGGCTTCTTCTTGGCCTTGTTGGCCGAGCAGGCCGCTCAACGGAACGGCGAGGGCCGCGCCAATAGGCCCGGCAGGTTCGCCAGGTGGTCGTGGATGCTGCCGGCCGGACTGGTGCCCATGGGCATCGCCTTCGGGGTCAGCGCCTACTACGAGGCGGAGGTCTTCGTCACTCTGGGCGTCTACGGGGTGCTCATGGCGATGGTCATCCTCATGCAGGCCAGCCCGGCCCAGATTTGGGATCTGCCGGTGGTGCGGGCCGCTCGGGGCGTGCCCTGGTGGGGATGGGCGCTGGCCGCGGTGGTGTTCCTGTTCTTCTTCGCCCTGTGGTTCACGGTCTTCTTCACTAATTCAGCGGGCTTTTTGGACGGCTTCACCGAGGGCATCACCTACTGGCGGGGCGAACAGGACACCAACCGGGGCAGCGAGCCGTGGCACTACTACCTGTACACCATCGGGCTCTACGAGTACTTGGTGTGCATCCTCGCGGTGATCGGCACGGTTCACGTGTTCCGCAATCCCACATTTGTCGGCCAGTTCATGGTGTGGACTGCGGTGGCCAGTTGGTTCTCGTACTCCTGGGCCAGCGAGCGGTTCCCCTGGCTGGCTCTACACATTGTGGTGCCGATGGCCTTTTTGGCCGGCTACGGCGTCCAGGTGCTGTGGCGGGCGAGGAGAAGGGCGTGGATGGTCCCGGTTTGGGTGGTTCTGGCCGGGCTGTTGGCCAGCACGCTGTTCGTCTCCTGGAG
Source organism: Candidatus Poriferisocius sp. (assembly GCF_965204015.1). GTDB lineage: Bacteria > Actinomycetota > Acidimicrobiia > Acidimicrobiales > Bin134 > Poriferisocius. The sequence goes on from NZ_OZ241965.1 coordinate 2,656,208, forward strand.
ATCCAACTATGTGAACCAACGCGACCCGCGGGAGCTGTTGACCCAGGTTCACACCACCCATGACTACGTCGACACCGTGCACCGCATCGAGGCGCTCAATGAGTACAGCAAGTCCGTTGGCGAGGCGCCGGTGACCGTCGCGGTGGACACCGCCATCTCGGTGCCCAACCTGTGGTACTTCCGCGACTACGAGGGGCGCCAATGGACCGACCGCGCTTCGGCGCAACACACCTCTGCTGATTTCGTTCTCGCCCTTCCCGAGAGCGGCATCGCCGGGGCTGCTCCCGATCTGGCCGACCACCAGACGACCCGAATGCCACTGCGGGACTGGTGGGCACCCCAATTCGAGTCGTATCACGACGGCTGGTTCTCGGGTTGGGGCAACTGGCTGATGGACCGGGAGGTGTGGAACGAGGGCACTCTGGGCAGTACCGACTTCGACCTCTCAGTGAGTCCTCGGGCCCTTGCCCTAGAGGCTCGAATGGGCGGGAGCTAGTTCGCCCTCAGGACACGTAGGGCAAGGCCAAAACGACCCGTTCGCCCAGATCACTGTCGCCGGCCACGGTTACCAGTCCCGCGGCCAGCGCACCGGCCGGATCGGTCCGGCCGCAGCACAGCGCGTTGTAGGTGTCCACGTCGGTGTGTACCGTCACGGTGGGGTTTTCGGCCGGTGCTGAGGGCTTGGCCCGGCCGTCGGCAACCGCTACACCTCGGGGGCCATCGGCGTCGCCGTCGATGGCGAACACCACCGTGCTGCCCTCGGGGGCGCCGGCCTTCTTGCCCACCACATAACCCATGTTGCGGGCATGCCAGTCCAAGCAATGCTGGACCACCGGGCCGCTCAAGTGGCCGGGAATGTCCAACGCCCGGCGCATGTCCTGCTCGTGGGCCCAACAGTCGAACACCCGTATGTGCATAAACGTCCGGTACGGGGCATCGCCGATGGGGGTGAAGCCCACCTCGTCCCATTTCTCATCGGGCAATTCCCGCAGCATCTCCAGCCGTTGGGCGCAGACGTCGTTCATCTCGGCCAGCACCTCTGAGCCGGGCCGCGACCGGCGGGGGGCGATTTGGCCCTCGTTGAAGGCGGCGATGCCCTCGAGGCCGCCCTCGGTGGCGGGGGGTTCAGCAGCCTCTCCGGCCAGCATCCGCTCAAGGCCGACGATGTGGCTCACCTGATCGCGCACCGACCAGCCGGGGCACTCGGTGGGGGTGTCCCACTGGTCATCGCTCAAGTCGGCGCCAAGCTGGGCGATGGAATCCCACACCGCTTCGAGCAGTTCGACAACTGGATCGCTCATGTTTGCTGTCCTCTCGATTTCGAGCAGTCGCCCATCACGTCAACCCGACAGTGAACGAGCGGGTGTCTTGGTCGAGCATCTCCCGTACCGATGTGGCCACCGGCCCCCGGATCACCCGCCTGGTGCCAGCGAAGGCTTTCAGGGCAAGGCCCTCGGCCAATCCGGCGGCTTCGCTCATGGCCGCATGCTCCAACTCGTCTTCGGGCACCACCCAGTCCAAATAGCCGACGTCGACCGCTTCGGCCGGGGAGTAAAGCCGGGCCAGCAGCACCGACGAGTGCACGTGGCGAGGCGACAGTCGGTCGCGGGCCAAGGTGACCACCGACGTGGGCAGCACCATCCCGATGGCTGTCTCGTTGAGCCCGACCTTGGTGGGCGTGTCGGCGCCGATGCGCACATCGCAGCTCATGAGCCAGATGGCCCCGGCGGCAAAGGCGTGGCCGGTGCAGGCGGCCACTACGGGGATGGGGAACTCGTAGAGCCGCACGAACAAGTCCATGCCCGCCCGGAACAAGTCTCTGGCTGCCTCGGGGCCCGATTGCATCACCTTCAGGTCGAATCCGGCGGTGAACTTACCGGGCCGGCCCGCCATCACCACCGCTTTGGCCTCTTGCTCGGCCCGGTTCAGGCAGTCGTGCTGGGCGGCGATCACTTCGTGGGTCAAGACGTTGACTTTGCCGTCGTCGAGGCGTATGACGGCGACGTCGCCGGTCAGCTCGTAGCTGACCGATGGGCACGATGTTTCGGACATGGGCGATGAGAATATCGCGGTGCTCATCGGTAGCATCATTAGTCGTGTCGGCTGCCATTTCCGCTCGTGGATTGCGCCGAACCTATGGCGAAGTGGTGGCGGTTGACTCGCTCGATCTGGAGGTTGCCTCCGGAGAGGTTTACGGATTCTTGGGGCCCAACGGCGCGGGCAAGTCCACTGTGGTGCGAATGCTGTGCACCCTGGCGTCGTTGACCGCGGGATCGGCATCGGTGGCGGGCTACGACGTGGCCCAGCAAGGCGATCTGGTGCGGCTCAGCATCGGCGTGGCCCTTCAAGATGCTGCTCTCGACGGCAAGCTCACCGGCCGGGAAACGCTGATGCTGCAAGGTCGCTACTACGGCTTGGAGCGGCCAGACATCGCCACCCGCATTGAGGAACTGGCCCCCTTGTTGGAGATGGACGCCATTGATCGGCGGGTGTCCACCTACTCGGGAGGCATGAAGCGCCGTTTGGATTTGGCTGCCGCGCTGATGCACAACCCCGAGGTGCTGTTCTTGGACGAACCCACCACCGGCCTCGACCCCATTAGCCGGGCGGTGGTGTGGGAGCAGATTCGCGAGTTGAACCGCGACTTGGGCATGACCATCTTCCTCACCACCCAGTATCTGGAGGAGGCTGACGCGCTGACCCACCGGGTGGGCATTTTGAATGAGGGCCGCCTGGTGGCCGAGGGCACTCCCGACGAGCTCAAGCGCACTGTGGGCTCTGATGTTGTGGTGGCCCGAGTAGAGGGGGATCCCGAAGCGGCTGCCCGGGCCATTGGAACGGTGTCCGGGATCAGCCACATCGAGGTGTACGGCAATGAGGTGAGCGCCGCCACCGGCGACGGGGCCTCGGTTATCAGCCCGGTGGCAGTGGCACTGTCGGCTGCCGGCGTGGTGGTGACCGACCTGTCCATTCACCCCACCACGCTCGACGATGTGTTCTTGGAGCTGACCGGAGCCCGAATCGAGGTTGAGGAATGAGCCAAGCTGCCCTAGCCGCCCCTGACCTGATCAGGGCCCGCCCGTCGGGTTTCTTCAGCGACATGGCCTCGGTATCGAGTCGCGCGCTACGGCTCTTGCCCCGTGATCTGGAGGCGATCATCCCCGCCATGCTGATCCCTCTCTTCTTCCTGCTGGTCACCATCGGGGCCATCCAGAACCTGGCTGGCGACGTGGTCTCCGACATCGACTACAAGGCCTTCCAGCTTCCGGTGGCCATCATGACTGCGGTTACCGGGATGTCTCGGGCCAACTCCCTGGTGATCGATATTTCCGACGGCTACTTCGACCGGCTGCTGATGACGCCGGTGAACCGCTATGCCCTGTTGCTGGGGCTGATGGTGGCCGACTTCACGCTGTTCGTTGTGATGGCCATACCAGTAATCGCGCTGGGCTTCGCCATCGGGGTGAGCTTCGGAGCGACGGGAGTGCTGGGCCTATTGGTATTTGTGCTGTTCGGCGCGCTGTGGGGGCTGGCCTTCACCGGCTTCCCTTACGCCATCGCGCTGCGCACTGGGAATCCGGGGGCGGTCAACTCCAGCTTCTTGTTGTTCTTCCCGTTCATGTTCCTGACCACCGCCTGGGTGAGCCGTGAGGTGATGACCGACTGGCTGGCCGCTATCACCTGGTTCAACCCGATGACCTATGCCCTGGAGGGAATGCGCTCGCTGTTCTCAGGCTGGGACGGCTGGGCGTTGGGGAGGGCGCTGCTGGCCATCGCCGTAGTAGGGCTCGTGGCCCAATCACTGGCCTTCCGGTCACTGCGAGGCCGAATCCGCCGCGGCTGATTTGCCGCTTGATTCGGCGGTTCAGGCCGTGGTGGCGGCGGTTGGGCTCGGGTAGGCTGGTGGTTGTGAGCGAAACCGTAGAAGCCCAACTGTTCGAAGTCAGCGAAGCGGCCATCGACAAGGTGCTCGAAATCCGGTCGAACGAGGACGATCCCGAAGCTCTCGGCCTGCGCATCGAGATAACCGGCACCAGCGGCGCCGACTACACCTACGACCTGGCGTTCGAGGAGGTGGCCGACTGCACCGAGGGCCATCGCCACATCATCACCGGTGGACTCACCGTGATGATCCCCGAGGAGTCGGTGGAGAACCTGACCGGCGCCACCCTGGATCTCCCCAACAACCCCATGCAGGGCGGGCTGGTCATCCGCAACCCCAACAAGCCCGATCTATTGGCCGGTGCCGACCTGGAGCTCTCGGGCACGATTCCCGAGCAGCTCCAGCAGCTGTTGGACCAGCACATCAACCCCTCGCTGGCTTCCCACGGCGGGTTCGCCAACTTGCTGGGGGTGGAGGGGTCTACCGCTTACATCACCATGGGCGGCGGCTGCCAGGGCTGCGCCATGAGCGCGGCCACGTTGCGGGAGGGCATCACCGTGATGATCACCGAGGCCATTCCCGAGATCACCGACGTGGTGGACGCCACCGACCACGAGGCCGGCGACAACCCCTATTTCGCCCGGGCCTGAGTCTTTTCCCATCTGAATTGCTCGCCCCTTAGGTACTGTCAGCGCGGCCTGGCAGCCAACTAATTGGGTTGAATCCCCCTGCCATGTCGTCGTTGTCATCGCGGCCTGGAAGAATGGCCCCATGCTTGATCTGTTGATTCGCGGGGGCACGGTTGTCGACGGGACGGGTGCCGCGCCGACCGTGGCCGATGTGGCGATTTCGAGCGGGCGGGTGGCCGCCATCGAGAGCCGTATCGACGCCGATGCTGCTGAGGTGATTGAGGCCGCGGGCCGCTATGTGACGCCGGGGTTCGTGGATGTCCACACCCACTACGACGGCCAGGCCACTTGGGATCCGATCATGGCCCCCTCGGCGTGGCATGGAGTGACCACGGTGGTAATGGGCAATTGCGGAGTGGGATTCGCCCCGGCCGATCCCAGCCGCCACGACTGGCTGATCGAGCTGATGGAGGGTGTCGAGGACATCCCCGGAGCCGCCCTCCACGAGGGGATCACCTGGCGGTGGGAGACCTTCCCCGAGTATCTCGACGAGCTCGAGCGGCTGGGCCGCACCATCGACGTGGCCGCCCAAGTGCCCCACGGCGCCGTGCGGGCTTATGTGATGGGCGAGCGGGGGGCTACCCCTGTGTCGGCCACCGCCGCGGAGCTGGCCGAGATGGCCCGCATTGTGGGCGAGGGAACCCAGGCTGGGGCGGTGGCGTTTTCCACCAACCGACTGCCCCTGCACACGTCGCTATCGGGTGTGCCGGTGCCGGGAACCTTCGCCGACCACGAGGAGTTGGCTGCCATCATGGGCGCGCTCGACGGACAATCGCTGGTGGAGGTGGTGCCGGCGGGAGCGATGGGCGAGGATCCCGATGCCCCCATCCGCGAGGTGGAGCTCTACCGGCGACTGAGCCTAGAGACCGGTCGGGCCATCACCTTCACCATGGTGCAGGTGCATGTCAACCCCGGCCAATGGCGCCAGCAGATGGACATCGTGGAGCGGGCCAACGCCGAAGGGGCCAAGCTGGTGCCTCAGGTGCAGGGCCGCCCCGGTGGGCTCCTGGCCGGCTGGGACCAGTTCAACCCGTTCAAGAAGCGGCCCACCTATGAGCCGCTCGACCACCTGCCGCTTGAGGAGCGCCTTGTTGAGCTGCGTCGCCCGGAAGTCAGAGCCGCCATATTGGCCGAGGACATCCCGGGCGACCCGGCCATGGGCATCTTGCGCCACTCGCTGCACGCCACGTTCCCATTCGACGGCGGCCCGGTATTCGAGCCCGACCCGTCGGACTCGGTGGCGGCTTTGGCTGATCGCACTGGGGCCGACGTGATCGAGCTGATATACGACCTGATGTGCGAGCGGGGAATGCTCCAGGTGTTCTTCACCGGCTATCGCCACGGCGACCTCGAGGATCTGCGGGAGATGATGGTGCACCCCATGACCGTGGTCGGGCTGGCCGACGGCGGGGCCCATTGCAGCGTGATCTCCGACGCCAGCCTGCCCACCTACATGCTCCAGCACTGGGTACGCGACCGGCAGCGGGGACCGAAGCTGTCTATAGCCGAGGCGGTGAAACTGCTCACTTCCGAGCCGGCCGATCTGTACGGCTTCGACGACCGGGGCGTGCTGGCGGTGGGCCGGCGGGCCGACGTGAACGTGATCGACCTCGACGGCATGCGGCTGCATCTGCCTGAAGTAGTGGGCGATTTGCCCACCGGCGCCTGTCGCCTGCTGCAATCCGCCGACGGCTACGACGCCACCGTCTGTGCTGGCCAGGTCACTTTCCGAGACGGCCAGCCCACCGGCCACCGCCCCGGCACCCTCATCCGCAGCTAGCAGCCTCTCCTCGAGCGGCGAGCACCGGGGTAGCTGTGAGAGGCCCGACGTGCCTGGGCCGAAGCGTCTTGGTCGGATTGGGTCAGGAGGCGCCTGAGCAGTGGAGGGATTGCCGACGGCTGACGGTTCGCACTGGTGAATTCGACCCCCAGGTTGGGCGGGAGCTGAGACGGGCCTGGGTAGAGCGCACTCCGCTGGTGATCGAGTTGGACGGCGAACTGCCGCCGGCCGATCCAGTGATGCACGCCCAGTGGTGGGACCTCAAACCGGGTCTGACCATGCCCGCAGAGGTGCTGCGCCATCTGCTGGTTTCCAACACCGTGGACTGCCGCGACCCCGAGCAGCCTCGGTTCGAGTCGAGCGAGCGGGCGTTGGCCTTGGGGGCGCGGCTGGCGGCTGTTGGCGACTCGGGTGATGTGATGACCGATGCCGGGCCAGCGTGGTGCGACGGCGGCCCGTTTACGGTGATGGCGCCTGAGGAACTCGGTGCAGGATGTGCCGGAGTGATTCCGTCGGCGAATCTGGCAGTGGGCAGCCTGGCAGCGCTGACCCCGGTCTCACCCCAGGCTGATCTGGCCGATGACCAACGGGCTGCCGTCGGCCACTTGGGCGGCGCAGCCTGCATTGTGGCCCCGGCCGGGTCGGGCAAAACCCGGGTGCTTACCGAGCGGGCTCGTTTCCTGGTGCGCGACCTCGGCGTCGACCCCCGAGCGGTGTGCCTGGTGGCGTTCAACGTGCGGGCTCGGGCGGAGATGCAAGAGCGCACCGCCGATCTGCCCGGCTTGGAAGTGCGCACCCTCAACAGCTTGGCGTTGGCCATCTGCAATGGCACTGGGCCGTTTGCCCGGCCCCGCGACCACGGCCGAGTGGAGGTGGTGGACGAGCGGGGAGTGCGGGATCTGCTCGACGGGATGGTGCCGCGCAAGCGGCGGGCCATGACCGACCAGATCGCTCCCTGGATCGAGGCATTGGGTGCTTCTCGGCTGGGATTGCTGGACCCCGCCGAGGTGGAAAGTGACTACCACCCCGACGTGCCCGATTTCTCGCTCATCGCGCCCCAGTACGTCGATCTGCTCGATGATCGCGGATTGGTGGACTTCGACCAGCAGATCATTCGGGCCATCGACATCCTGCTGTGCGATCCCGCCGCCCGAGCCGCTGCTCGCCGGACCTGCGGCATCTTGCTGGTGGACGAGTTCCAAGACCTCACCCCTGCCCACCTGTTGCTGGTGCGATTGCTGGCCGGGCCTCGGTCGGACGTGTTCGGGGTGGGTGACGACGACCAGACCATCTACGGCTACTCCGGCGCCTCCCCGGAATGGCTGATCGGCTACCACAAGCACTTCCCCGGAGCGAAGCGCCACGAACTGCACGTCAACTACCGCTGTCCTCCCGAGGTGGTGGCCGCGGCGTCGAACCTGCTCACCCACAACCGCCGCCGCATCGACAAACAGATCACCGCGGCTCCGGGTCGGGCTAGCTCAAACGAAGGCGGCTCTCGCTCGGCGGTCACCGTAGAGACGGCATCCGACGGCGCGCCGGTATTGCGCCGGGCGGTCGAGTCGCTGCTTGATGATGGCGTCAGCCCCCATGAGATCGCCGTGCTGACCAGGGTGAACAGCACGCTGCTGGTGCCCCAGATCGTTCTGGGCGATATGGAGGTGTCCTGCAATCAGCCGGTGGGCCGGCTGTTCTTGGAGCGCACTGGAGTGGCCGCCGCGCTGGCCTGGCTCGACATCGCCACCGCCTCCGAGCGCGATCTGCCGGCCCGGGCGCTGTCGGACGCGGCCCGCCGCCCGCCCCGGGGCATCTCCCCCCGGGTCATCGAGTGGATTGCCGAGCAGCAAAGCACCTTGCAGATCAAGGCCCTGGCCGGTCGCATCAAAGATGAGCGCTCTTCCAAAAAGGTGGGCGAGTTCGCCGACGACGTTGAGATGCTGCGGTCGAAATTCAAGAAGGCAAGCGGCGACGTCACCACCCGATCGCTGCTGGAGACAGTACGAGATGAGATGGGCCTCGGCGGAAGCCTCGACACCCGGCTGGATGCGTCGCGTCGATCGGTAGACCGGTCGGCCCACGGCGACGATCTGCGGGCGCTCATCTCGGTGGCCCACCTGCATCCCGATCCCACCGATTTCCGCCGGTGGCTGACCGACCGGTTGGCCGACGGCTACGAGAGCGAAGGCCATGGTCACGGCGTGCAACTGGCCACCGTCCACCGGGTGAAGGGCCGGGAATGGCCTCATGTGATCGTGTACGAGGCGTCGAAAGGGCTGATGCCTCACCGCCTGGCCGGCGACCTTGAGGAAGAACGGCGGGTGTTTCACGTGGCCATCACCCGGTGTTCGCAGTCGGTAACCCTCATCTGTGGCAACCCGCCCACCGACTTCAAGGGCGAACTGACTACCCGTTGTCAGCCCCCACCCGAACCAGATCCGGAGGCATCAACCGGCCTGCTCACCCCTCCGATGGTGGTCGCCCCGGCCTCGTCGCCGAGGGCAGCGGCGGCAGCCAAGTCGGCGAAGCGGGCCAAGGCCCAGCCCCCCACCGACCCGGTAGGCGCGGCCGCCTTCGACGCGCTGAAAACCTGGCGGCTTAAACGCAGCCGAGCCGACAACGTGCCTGCTTACGTGGTCTTCAGCAACGCCACTCTCATCGAACTGGCCACTCGCCGCCCCACCACCGATTCACAACTGCTGGCCACTCCCGGCATCGGCCCCGCCAAGCTGGCCGCCTACGGCGAGGCGGTAAAGGAGATCACTGGCCAGTTCGCTAAACCGTGACGGCGAGCGCTTCGCGAGCGGCGGCCGCGATCCCGGCGGCGTCGAGGCCGCAATCGGCGAGGATCTGATCGGGCACGCCCTGGGGGATGTACTCGTTGGGCACCCCTAGCACCCGGATGGCGGGCAAGGGGCCCTCGCGGCCAGAGTGAGCCAGGTGGTGGGCGACTGAGCTGCCCGCGCCGCCCTCTCGCCAACCGTCCTCCATGGTCACCACGGCCTTATGGCTGGCGGCATCGGCCAGCATGTCGTCGTCCAGGGGTTTGACGCAGCGGACGTCCCACACGGTGGTCGACACGCCGTCGGCCTCCAACAGCTCGGCAGCTTCTTGGGCGGAAGCCAGCATCTTTCCCACTGCCAGCAGGCACACGTCGGAGCCCTCTTTCACCTTGCGGCCTTTGAGGCCGTGACCCACCTCATCTTCGGGCACCGAAGGGGCGGCAGTCTTGGACCACCGCAGGGCCACTGGACCGGTGGTGATCTCTAGGGCATCGTGCAGCATCTGCTGAATTTCCTGATATGACGACGGCGCCAGCACGGTCATGCCCGGAATCTTGGTGAGCAGCACCATGTCGAGCACCCCGTGGTGCGACGGGCCGTCGTCGCCGGTGATGCCCGCCCGGTCGAGACAGAACACCACCGGCTGGTTGTGCAGTCCCACGTCGAGGTTCACCTGGTCGATGGCCCGGGTCAAGAACGTGGAGTAAATGGCCACCACCGGGCGGAGCCCGCCCATGGCCATGCCAGCGGCCGCGGTCACCGCGTGCTGCTCGGCGATGCCCACGTCGAAGCACCGATCGGGGAACCGCTCGGCGAACGGCAACAGACCGGTGGAGTCGGGCATGGCTGCGGTGATGGCTACCATTTCGGGCCGGGCCTCGGCCTCTTTGATCATCGCTTCGGTGAAGGCCTCGGTGTAGCTCCCCGGCTTGGCTTTCGACATGTCGTGCATGTTCTTGACCGGGTCGTTCTCAGCTGGCGCATACCCCCGACCCTTTTGGGTGAGCACGTGCACCAGGCAGGGCCCCTCCAGATGGGACACCCGGCTGAATACCCGCTCCAGCTTGGCCAGGTCGTGGCCGTCGAACGGGCCGAAATAGCTGATGCCCAGCTCGTCGAAGAACGTGCGAGGCTCCACCATTTCCCGCACCGCCGCCTTGGCCGCCCCCACGGTCCGGCCGGCCAGGTCGCCCACCCAGGGGATGTTCTGAAGGACCTTGCGAACCTGGTTGTCGGTGCGGACATAGCGGGGGTCCATCCGCACCCGCAGCAGGCTCTCCGACAGCCGGGAGATGGTGGGGGCATAGGAGCGCCCGTTGTCGTTGAGCACCAAGGTCACATTGCAGCCCGAGTGTCCGATGTTGTTGAGCCCCTCGAAGGCCACCCCCCCAGTGAGCGAGCCATCACCCACTACCGCAATCACTCGGCGCTGTTCGCCACCGGCGGCCTCTTGGGCGGTGGCCAGGCCGTGGGCGTAGCTCAACACGGTGGAGGCGTGGCTGTTCTCGATCCAGTCGTGGGGGGACTCTTCCCGGCTCGGGTAACCAGACAGGCCGCCGGGCTTGCGGAGTGTCTTGAACTGGTCGGTGCGCCCCGTGAGCATCTTGTGTACGTAGGCCTGGTGGCCGGTGTCCCACAGGATGATGTCGCGGGGAGAGTCGAATACCAGGTGAAGGGCCAGCGTCAATTCCACCACGCCCAGGTTGGATCCCAGATGACCACCGTTGGAGTTCACCGTCTCGACGATGAACTCGCGGATCTCCTCGGCCAATTCGGTCAGTTCTTCGTCACCCAGTCGGCGCAGATCAGCGGGACAGGTGATCTTGCGTAGATGATTGGTGTCCATTTCCCTCCCAGCGGGTTGGGGGATCCAGGTTACCCGCGGTTACGCCACGCGTGGTAGCCCCGGGCGGCCAGCCAGCCCACTCCCAACGCGCCCAGCCCGCCTACTGCGTCGATCCAGTAGTGGTTGGCGGTCACGATGATGGCGAACACCGTGAGCCAGGGGTAGGCGGCGATGGCCCATTTGCCGGCCGGGTTCTCCAGGTGCTTGCGCAGCGCCAGATAGCACCACATGGCCCAGGCGAAATGCAGGCTGGGCATGGCGGCGTACTGGTTGGAGAGCGTTTCGGCCGCGCCCGAGGTGAACGACCACAAACCGCCCAGATCAGTCACCGTGTCCACATATCCGGTGTCGGGCAAATCACCGCCGTAACGGCCGCCCACCGACAGCAGGCGGGGGGGCATCAGCGGGAACAGCGCGAACCCCACCAGGGCTGAGCCGGTGGTCAGCAGCCCGGTGGTGCGCCAGAAGGGGTAGTGGCGGGGGAAGCGCCAGTAGAGCCAGATGAGGGTGAAGGCGGTGACCGCGAAGTGGAACAGCCCGTAGAACAGGTTCCAGAACTGGATAAACGACACCCAGCCGATGAACAGGTCTTGGAGTTCGCGCTCGAAGTACAGGCCGATGCTGCGCTCCCAGTCGATCACCAGCTCGGCGTTGGCCTGGGCCTTGGCCGGTTCCACCGCGGCAGACCCGAATTGGTTCCGCACCCACGAGTAGATGCCGTAGAACGCTCCGATGACGGCCAGTTCCAGATACCAGCGGGGTCGGGTGCGGCTCTTGGCCTTACCACCTGATCGCAGGGCGCCCGGCTTCAGCGAGGACAGCGTCATGGCTCCGGGTGCTGGTGGGGGTCAGCGCTCATGGCGAGAGCGCGTGGCCCGTTGCCAGTAGCGGCCGCCGAAGACCAACGTTGGCAAACCCACCAGGCTGCCGGCCACGGTGAGGAAGTAGAGCAGCAGCCCCATGGCGATAGCCCGCTCGTCGATCACGCCCAAGTCGTGGAGGAACAGCACCAGGGCCCCCTCCCGCAGGCCGAGCCCTCCCAGACTGATGGGCAGCACCTGGATGATGAGCACCGCGGGGATGAACGCCATCAGTTCAGTGGGCCCCAGGCCGTTGATCCCCACCACCTTGGCTGCGCACCCGGCGGCGGCCAGCATGATCGCCTGGTAGGCAAAGGCGGTGATCAGCACTCGACTGGTGTCGCGGGGCTTGGCCCGCAGCTCGTCGATACCCATGTGCAGTCCGTTCACGAAGCGGACCCAGCCGTTGCGCCGGCTGACCAATCGGCCGAACCACTGATTGCCCACCAGCAGCAGGATCAGTCCGAGGGCCAGCAGGGTGAGAACGGCGGTGATGGCGGCCACTCGGGAGGGCGCCCCCAATCCCCGCAGCTCTTCGTCGAGCGCCAAGCCCAACAGCGTGAACACCGGCAGCACAATCCAGCCGCTGAGCCGCTCCAGCAGCACCGAGGCGAAGCTGTGAGGGCCGTCGCCGGTGTCGTTGGAGAGACGGGATATCCGCAGCACGTCGCCTCCCACCGTGGTGGGCACGAAGTTGGAGATGAACATTCCCGCCATATAGTGCGAGAACATGCGCCGGGGCTTCACCTTCAGCCCCAGGGCGACGGCCACCTCATACCACCGGGCAGTGGCCGCCATGTTGCCCAACACGGTGAGCATGAGCGCGCCGATCAGCCAGAACGGGGTGGCCGAGTTGAAGTCGGGCCACAGTTGGCCGGCGTCGAACGAAGGCAGCCACCAGATCAACAAGAAGAACAGGGCCACGCTGATGCCCACCCGGAGCAAGATGCTGAGCACCCGGCGGGCGGTGTGCCTCTCAGTCAAGCCCGGGCTCGCTGACGTGTAGGGGTGACTCCGGGCACGCGCCAGCGGTCGAGGCGGCCATCGGGGTCATTCAGCCAAGGCTATTGCCCCGCCACACCCCCATGGATATTACGGTGAGGCGAATGTCGGGAATACAGGTGTCGGGCCACGGGGGCGAACAGGTCTTGGCCGCATTGGTCCCCTTTGGGGTGCAGGAGCTATTCACCCTGTCGGGGGGCCACATCTTCCCGCTGTATGACGCCGCGGTGAAGCAGGGCGATGTGGTGCTCTACGACGTGCGCCACGAGCAGACCGCGGTATTCGCGGCCGAGGCGCTGGCCAAGCTGACCCGCCGTCCGGGGGTGGCCGCGGTGACTGCCGGCCCGGGCGTGACCAACTCGGTGAGCGCGGTGACCACCGCCTGGCTCAACGGTGCGCCGCTGGTGGTGCTGGGCGGTCGGGCCCCGGAAGCCCGCTGGGGGTCGGGATCGCTTCAGGAGCTCGACCACGTGCCCATCCTGGCCCCGGTCACCAAGCAGTCGCTTACTGCGGGGGGTGGCGACGATCTGGCCGCCGCCACCTACCGGGCGGTTCAGGGGGCCATGACCCCCCATCGGGGGCCGGTTTTTGTGGACTACCCCATGGACGTGCTGTTCTCTGAGGGCGTTGGCACGGTGCCCGACGAACCCATGCCGGTGGGGGCCACCCCCGATTCCGACGCAGTGGCCGCGGTGGCCGACATGGTGGCCGCGGCCCGTCGCCCGGCGCTGCTGGTGGGCACCGACGTGTACTGGGACGGTGCCTGGGAAGAGCTGCGGGCCTGGGTGGAGGCCCAGCGGCTGCCGGCCTTCGCCAACGGCTTGGGCCGAGGATGCCTGCCTGCCGACCACGAGCTGTTCTTCAGCCGCACTCGCCGGATGCTGCGCTCCGACGCCGATCTGGTGATCGTGGCCGGCACCCCGCTCGACTTCCGCCTCTCGTTCGGCCGATTCGGCGACGCCCAAGTGGTGCACCTGACCGACAGCGCCGAGTCGGTGTCCACTCACGCCCAGCCGGCCGCGGCGGTGTCGGGCGATCTGGTTCAAATGATCCGGGCGCTGGCCGAAGGACCCGCACCGGGCCATCCTGGCGATCGAGGCCAATGGGTAGCCCAGCTGCGCGACGCGGAGGACACCGCCCGAGCAGAAGAAGAGGACCTGCTGGCCACTGCGGCCGATCCGATCCTGCCCACCCGGGTGTACGGCGAGCTGCGCCAAGTGCTGGATCGAGATGCGGTGGTGATCGGCGACGGCGGCGATTTCGTGTCCTACGCCGGGCGGTTCGTGAACTCCTACCTGCCGGGCCACTGGCTGGATCCCGGCCCCTACGGCTGTCTGGGCACCGGCCTGGGCTACGCCATGGCCGCCCGGGTGGCCCATCCCGACCGGCAGGTGGTGCTGCTGCTGGGCGATGGGGCCGCCGGATTCTCGCTGATGGACGCCGACTCCCTGGTGCGCCACAACCTGCCGGTGGCCATCGTGGTGGGCAACAACGGCTGCTGGGGCTTGGAGAAGCACCCCATGCGCCAGATGTATGGCTACGACGTGGCCGCCGACCTCCAAGAGGGGTGCCGCTATGACCAAGTGGTGGCCGCTCTCGGCGGTGCCGGAGAGACGGTGGAGCACCCCGACGAGATCGGCCCCGCCCTCAAGCGAGCCCTCGACGCCGGTGTCCCCTACGTGGTCAACGTGATCTGCGACCCGGAACACGCCTACCCCCGCCGCTCCAACCTGGGCTGAGGTCGGCTCACCGGCGGCGGTTCCTGTTCCCGATTGGCGTGGGGGATCGGTAGGCTACGGCGTCATGACAAGGGAGAGAGAACGGCTGTGATTGACGAATCTGTGGTCGCGGGCACACTGTCGGAGGCGCTGCGCACCGGCGGCGAGTTCGCTGAGGTCTTTGTGGAGGACCGGCGCTCTTCGTCGGCGCTGTTGGACGATGGCAAAGTGGAGGAGTTGACCTCGGGCCGCACCCGGGGGGCGGGGATCCGGGTGGTGGTCGGGGAGACCACCGGGTTCGCCCACACGTCCGACCTGACCGAGGCTGGTTTGGCCAAAGCTGCTCGGGCCGCGGCGGCCGCCGCTCGAGGCGGAGGAGGGGGTCACCAGATCGTGGCGCTCGACCGGGTGGATGCGCCCTCACCCAACGAAGTCGAAGTACTGCCCGAAACGGTGGCCAAGGCGACCAAGGTGGATCTGCTGGGCCGGGCCGACGAGGCCGCCCGAGCGGCCGGCTCGGCCATTTCCCAGGTGTCGGCCCGCTACGCCGACGGCCGCCGCCGCATCCTGGTGGCCAACAGCGACGGGCTGCTGGCTGGCGACGACCAGGTGCGCACCCGGTTCGCGGTGTCGTGTGTGGCGGTGGGCGACACCGGCATGCAGACCGGGTTCGAGAGCGTGGGCCGACCCATCGGCTTCGAGCTGTTCGACGAATACGAGGTAGACGCCCTGGCCCGCACCGCGGCCAACCGGGCGCTCACCAAACTGGCCGCCCAGCCCGCGCCCAGCGGCTCGATGCCGGTGGTGATCGGTCCCGGCGGCGGCGGCGTGCTGTTCCACGAGGCCTGCGGTCACGGCCTCGAGGCCGACCTGGTGGCCAAGCAGGCCTCGGTGTTCCGCAACCGGGTGGGTGAGCAGGTGGCCCACCCCGAGGTCACCCTGATCGACGACGGAACCATGGCCCGGGAGTGGGGGGCGTACGCCATCGACGACGAGGGCCGTCCCGCCCAGCGCAATGTGCTCATCGAGAACGGCGTGCTCACCGACTACATGTGGGATCTGCTGAGGGCCCGCAAAGAGGGTCGTGACAGCTCGGGCAACGGTCGCCGCCAGAGCTACCAGCACCTGCCCATGGTGCGGATGACCAACACCTATCTGGCCAACGGCTCCGAGGATCCCGCCGACATCATCGGGTCCACCGACCGCGGCGTGTACGTGGCCCACTTGGGCGGCGGGCAGGTGAACACCGCCACCGGCGACTTCGTGTTCGGCATGAGCGAGGCCTACCTGATTGAGAACGGCGAGATCGGTTCCCCGATCCGGGAGGGCAACCTGATCGGCAACGGTCCCGAGGTGCTGACCGGAATCGAGGCGCTGGGCAACGACTTCGCCATGGGATCGCCGGGCACGTGCGGCAAAGACGGCCAGGGCGTGCCGGTGGGCGACGGCACCCCCACCCTGCGGGTGGCGTCGATGACCATCGGCGGAACCGCGGCGTGACCCCCCGCCCAACGCGGACGAACACCAACCGGACGGCACCATGAATCCCGAGGAGTTGCTGGAGGTTGCCGAGCGCATCGTGGGCTGGGGCCGCGACGGCGAGCAGATCGAGGCGGTGGTCGGCCACAGCCAGGAAACCGAAGTTCGGGTTTACGAGGGCGAGATCGAGTCGCTGTCGGTGGCCGAATCCCAGGGAGTGGGCATCCGGGTCATCGCCGGGCGACGCCAGGGGTTCGCCCACGCGGGCACCCTGGATCCCGACGTGCTGGAAGAGACCTTGGCCGAGGCCCGCGACAACGCGGTGTACGGCGCCCCCGACGAGTTCTTCGGCCTAGCCGAACCCGATGGAGTAGACCCCCCGGAACTCGACCTCTACAACGAAGCCCTGCTGGAGTTCAGCACTGAAGCCAAGATCGACCTGGCCCTGGAGCTGGAGCGGGCCGTGCAGGCGGGCGACCCCCGCATCGTGGGGGTGGAGTCGGCCGACTACGGCGACGCAGTGGGGGCCGACGCCATCGCCACCACCACCGGCATCCGCAGCACGGGTCGGGACACCTCCTGCTATCTCACCGCCTACTCACTGGCCTCAGAAAACGACGAGACCCAGACCGGCTTCGGCTTCTCGGTGGGTCGGGAACCCGGCAGCCTCGATGTAGGGGTGGCCGCGGCCGATGCGGTGGAGCGGGCCACCCGCATGCTGGGTGCGGCCCAACCCCCCACCGAGCGGGTCACTGTGGTGCTCGACCCCTTCGTGACCGCCCAGTTCCTGGGCATCATCGGCGGAACCCTGTCGGGCGAGGCGGTGCTCAAGGGCCGGTCGCTGTTCGCCGATCGTCTGGGCGACCAGGTGGCCGCCGCGGGCGTCACCTTGGTTGACGATCCCACCAACCCGGAAGCCTTCACCGCCTCCGACGCCGACGGGGAGGGGTTGGCCACCCGGCGCAACCAGCTCATCAGCGGCGGCCACCTCGAGCGGTTCTTGCACAACAGCTACACCGGTCGGCGCTCGGGAACTGCGTCTACCGGTTCGGCGGTGCGGGGCTACGCCAGCACTCCCGGCGTGGGCTGCCAGGCGCTGTCGCTGGTGCCTGGCGACCGTCCCCCCGCCGAGCTCATCGCCGGCATCGACAACGGGGTGTTGGTGCAAGGAGTGTCGGGCCTGCACTCGGGGGTGAACCCGGTGAGCGGCGACTTCTCCACCGGGGCCGAGGGACTGCGCATACGCAACGGGGAACTAGCCGAGCCAGTGAGGGAGATCACCATCGCCTCCACCCTCCAGCGGATGCTGCTCGACGTGGCCGCGGTGGGTTCCGACCTCACCTGGCTGCCGATGAGCTCGGCCGGGGTGTCGCTCGTGGTGGCCGAGGTCACCATGTCCGGTGCGTAGTCGGTAAAAAGGGCCATGTCGGTCCTGCACGCCATCCTCCTTGGTATTGCCCAGGGGCTGACCGAATTCCTGCCGGTGTCGTCCAGCGGCCACTTGCAGATCATTCCCTGGCTGGCCGAGTGGGACGACTTCGAGGGCAACGACGACCTCAAGCAGGCGTTTGACGTGGCTCTCCACCTGGGCACGCTGGTGGGACTGGTGGCCTGTCTTTGGCGAGAGGTGTGGGCACTGTTGCGAGATGGCATCAGTGCGGTGGTCAGACGGCACGGATCGATCACCGCCGAAGGTCGGCTGGGGTGGCTGTTGGTGCTGGCCACTGTGCCCGCCGCCGCGGTTGGGGTGGGCCTGCGGTCGGTGATCGACGAGGCCGACGACGAGGTCTGGCTCACCGCGGTCATGCTGGCTGTGTTCGGCATCCTGTTGTGGTGGGCCGACCGCCGCCAGGGACAGCGGACCGCTGGCGACGCGGGAGTGCGCGACGCGCTGCTGCTGGGGCTGGCCCAGGCTTGCTCGCTCCAGCCGGGAGTTTCCCGCTCGGGCGTGATCATGACTGCTGGGCGCCTGTTGGACTTCGACCGGGTGGCGGCCGCCCGGCTGGCCATGCTGATGAGCGTCCCGGTGATCGCTGGCGCCGGGGTGTACCTGTTCATCGACATCGGCGGGTGGGGCGGGATCCCCGCCGATGCCCGGGCCGGATTTGCCTGGGGCACGGCCGCCTCAGCGGTCACCGGATTCGCCGCAGTCAAAGGGCTGCTGGCCCTCGTGCGCACCCGCAGTTTCGGCCCCTTCGCGATATACCGGGTGTTGGTCGCCCTGCTGGTGCTCAGCCTGATTGCCGCGTCGGTTCGGTAAGGCTTGTCATCCTGGTTGCACCAGGGCCAAGGTGATCGAGCCTTGAATCACTGCTGAAGCTACGGGGAGCAACTCTTGGTCGGTGACGGCGATGGTGACGGCGTGCTCGGCTCGAGCAGTCACCACCGCGCTGTTGGCCACGGTGAGGGTGGCTTGGGTTGGGGTGCCGGTTTCATCGGAGATCGGCAAGGTCACCAACACATCCACCCGGTCGCCCGGAGCCAGCAGGGGCATGGCGGTGTGGGCGGGAACGGCCACTTCGATGCGATCACCGATGGGGATTCCGCCCAATCGGGCCGCCGTCACCACGTCGCCGACGTGAAGGGCGGCTGAGGCCACCTCGACGCCGCTCAAGACAGGCACCGCATCAGGGGGCAGCATTTGCACGGGGTACTGGCGGGTCTCGGTATTTCCCTCGTCCAGAGGTTGTCCGGCCTCGATGGTTTGGATGGCCACCACCACCGGAGTGAGCTCCCCCAAAGAGGGGCCGCCCCCGGCCATCCCGGCGACGAGCGCCACCGCCAAACCGGTTATCGCTGCGGCTCCAGCCACCACCAGCCAATAGCTGCGGCGCCCGCCTGGCAATCGGGCGAATAATGAGCCCCGCCACGTGAGAGGTTGATCGACAGTTCCGGGAGTTGCGTCCACGGGCGCGCCCCTCCACCAAGTTTTACAAGGGGGAAGCGCTTGTCAGGCTAGCGGCAGTTGGCTGCCCAGGAAAGGGGCCTCAAGAAGCTGGCTTGGGAGGCTCGATCCCGTTGGTGCGGGCGGAGCAGTCGGGGAGGTTGGGGGCAATGGCTCGGATGGCGCCGAAGAGCACGGCTCGCATCCGGTCGAGGTTTTGGGCGAAGAAGGCGAACACCTCGTCTTGGGTGACCGGCTTGATGTTGGGGTCGTCTTCGAGGCCCGCGTCGTAGTCGGTGACCAGAGCGGCGGTGGCGTAGCAGATGCCCAGTTCGGCGGCCAGCGCGGCCTCGGGATACTGGGTCATGCCCACCACATCCCAGCCGTTGTCGCGGAACCAGCGGGACTCGGCCCGGGTAGAAAAGCGAGGGCCGGAGATCACCGTCATGGTGCCGCCGTCGTGAGCGGTCATGCCCTCGGCCTGGGCGGCGGCCAGCAGCGCCTGGCGGAGCTCGTCGCAATAGGGGTCGGCGAGTGAGACGTGGTTGGTAACGGTGTCGAAATAGGTGTCGGCCCGGCCAGAGGTGCGGTCCACCAGCTGGTCGCACACCACCACATCGCCAGGAGCCAGCTCAGGGCGCAGCGAACCGCAGGCGCTGGGTCCGAAGATGGCTCGGACTCCGGCCTGGCGCAGGGCCCACAGGTTGGCCCGATAGTTGACTTTGTGGGCCGGATAGCGGTGTCCGGGGCCGTGGCGGGCCAGAAAGGCCACCTCGATATCGTCTACAAGGCCGATGGTGAGCGGTCCCGATGGCTGTCCCAAGGCGTCGTCGCCGGGAACTTCGGTTGCATCGTCCAGCAGGGAGTAGAGACCGGAGCCGCCGATGACGCCGATCTCGGGCATGGCTGTCAGTTAGTCGTCGGAAGAGCCTGAGGCGGCCTTGGCTGGCTCGCGGCTGGAGGACTCCGATGAGCTGCTGTCGGACTTCTCAGTGCTGGACTTTTCTGATCCATTGGAGCTGTCGCCGTTGGAGGAGGAGCCGGCCATGGTGGACGACTTGGTACCCGAGCGGCTGTCGTTGCGGTAGAAGCCGTCGCCCTTGAACGTGATGCTGGGGACGCTGAAGACCTTGGCAACCTGGCCCTTGCCGGGCTGGGTGCAGGCGGCGGGGCTGGCGATCGAGTCGGCTTGGGGGCAGGTGGTTAGCGAGTCTTCGGAGAAGGACTGGATGACCTCGAAGCGGGTGCCGCAGGTTTGGCAGCTGTAGTCGTAGGCGGGCACGAGGTTTAAGGATAGGGCTGTGTTTGGTTTTTTGGCTATCTGAGGGGCCTACCATCCTCCGGCAGGCTGGCGGGTCCTGTCCCGGCCCAGCCCGCCGTCCTCGCAGAGCTGCGGGCGGCGGGCGCCCTGAGCCGGGCCACCCCCCAGCCTGCCTGGGGTGGGCGCTCGCCTACTTTTGGGTAGAGAAGGGGAGATATGGCGCGTTTCAGTATTGTTGGCCCGTGGACTGGGAATGGGTTTTGGTCCTTGTGGGGTATGCGTGGGGGATGTTTCCTGGGGCGCTTTTGGTGGGGAGATATACGGGGCACGATCCGACTCGGGAGGGGTCCAAGAATCCGGGGGCCAGCAATGTGTACCGGGTGGCGGGAAGGTGGCCGGCGGCTTGGGTGCTGCTCAGTGATGTTGGCAAGGGAGTCATTGCTGCGGGGATCGGCCTGATATTCGGCGACCAGCTGATAGGGGCGGCGTGCGGGGCGGCTGCGGTCGTGGGCCACATTGTGCCGCTGGGGCGCTATCGCGAAGGGGGCAAGGGGGTGGCCACGTTTGGGGGAATGCTGTTGGCGCTCACGCCGGTGGTGGGGGTGATCCTCATCGGCGTGTGGGCGGTGGCTCTGGCCGCTACCAAACGGGCCGGGGCAGCCTCGCTGGTGGCGGTGGCGGCGGCGCCGATCGCGGTGGCCATTCAGGGGTGGCCGGCACCCGAGGTCGGGGTGGTGATCGGCGTAACGGTGGTGGTTGTCGCCCGCCACCATGAGAACATTCGCCGTATGTGGCGTAGACAAGAACCGGCGCTTTGGTGATGATCCCTCTAGCTGAGGCTCAAGAGCGGGTGCTGGCGGGGTGCGGCATCCTGGACGAGGTCACCCTGTCCGTCGACGACGCTCGGGGATTGGTGACCGCCGAAACGGTGGTGTCCCCTGAGCTCGTGCCCCCGTTCGACAACACGGCGATGGACGGCTTTGCGGTCCGGTCGGCCGATGTGGCCGATGCGCCGGTAATCCTGGCCATCGCAGGCACCATTGCCGCGGGGGTGCCGCCCGACATCACTGTGGCTGCTGGGCAGGCCGCCCGCATCATGACGGGAGCAGTCATTCCCCCCGGCGCCGACGCCGTGGTCATGGTGGAGCTGACCGAGGTCAGCCCTGACGGCACGGAAGTTACGGTGGCCCAGTCAGTGCCCGTGGGCAACCACATTCGCCGGGCCGGTGAAGACTTGACCGTCGGCCAGACGGTGTTCGGACCGGGTGAGGTCCTGACTCCGGGGCACTTGGGGGTGCTCACCAGCTTGGGCAGGTATCAGGTAAGGGTGCGGCCCAAGGCCCGGGTGGGGGTCATGTCTACCGGCGACGAACTGGTTGAGGGGCCGCAGCCGCTTGAGAAGGGCCAAATCCGCGATTCCAACCGGCACACGCTCTTGGCCCTGCTGGCCGAGTCCGGGTGCGAACCGGTGGATTTGGGCAGCATGGCCGATAACGAGGATGAGATTGCCGCCGGCATCCGGGCCGGGGTGGAGAAGTGCGACGCCCTCTTGACCTCGGGCGGAGTGAGCATGGGCGACTACGACTATGTGAAAAAGGTGCTCGACGAGATCGGCGACATGTCTTGGATGCAAGTGGCCATCAAACCGGCCAAGCCCCTGGCCTTCGGCGTGGTCGGGGGCATCCCCGTTTTTGGGCTGCCCGGCAACCCAGTGTCGTCCATGGTGTCGTTCGAGCTGTTCGCCCGGCCCGGTCTGCGCAAGATGATGGGCCATTCTCCCGAAACGTGGCACCGCCAGCCGGTGATGGGCCGCGTAGCAGAGCAGTTGCGCCGCCGACCCGACGGCAAGACCCACTTCGCCCGGGTGCGAGTCGACTACGCCGATGGCGAGTACTTGGCCCGATCGGCTGGTGGCCAGGGCTCGCACCAACTCTCGGCCATGGCCGCAGCCGATGCCCTGGCTGTGCTACCCGACGGCGACGGGCTCGATGAAGGCGATCCGGTGTCGCTTCTGGTACTGCGCTGACCGAAGCCGGTTTGGCTTTCCACAGTGTGTTCGGCGGATTATTCGGCCAGAATGTAACCGTGAGCGTGCCGCTTATCGACACCTTCGGGCGGGTCCACCGGGATCTGCGCATTTCGGTGACCGACCGGTGCAACTTTCGCTGCACGTATTGCATGCCCGCCGACGGGCTCGAATGGCTGCCCCGCGAAGACCTGCTCACCTTCGAGGAAATCGAACGCTTAGCCGCATTGATGGTGGAGAGGTTCGGGATCGACAGCATCCGGCTCACCGGCGGGGAGCCCACCGTGCGGGCCAACCTGCCGGTTTTGGTGGAAAAGCTCGCCGCGCTAGGGGTGGATTTGGCCCTGACCACCAACGGGGCCACGCTGGGGCTGCTGGCCGACAAGCTGGTGGCTGCGGGGCTGCGGCGGATCAACATCTCGCTCGACTCCCTTCAGCCCAACCGGTTTGAGCGCCTCACCCGCCGGGACGATTTGGACCGGGTGCTGGACGGAATCGACGCCGCGGTGGCTGCTGGCCTGGATCCGGTGAAGGTCAATGCGGTGATGATGCGGGGCGTCAACGACGACGAAATCGTGGATTTCGCCCGATTCGGCCGGGAGAAGGGCGTCGAGGTCCGGTTTATCGAGTTCATGCCACTGGATGCCGACCAGTCGTGGAGCAACGACAAGGTGGTCACCCTTGACGAGATCGTTTCCACGGTGGCCGAGGCCTTCCCGCTGGCCCCGGTCGAGCGCTCGCACTCGCCGGCCGCGGTGTGGCACTACGCCGACGGCCAGGGTTCGTTCGGGGTGATCGCCAGCGTGACCGACGCCTTCTGCGGAAGCTGCGATCGGGTGCGGCTCACCGCCGAGGGCATGTTCCGCAACTGCCTGTTCGCCGTAGACGAGCACGATCTCAGGAAGCTGCTGCGCTCAGGAGCGAGCGACGAGGAAATCGCTACGGTCATCTCCGATGTGGTGAAGGACAAGTGGGCCGGACACGCCATCAACCAGGTTCACTTCATCCGCCCCGGCCGTTCGATGTCGCAGATCGGGGGCTGACTATGACCGACGCCGGGTTCACCCACATCGACCCCCTCGGCCGGGCCCGCATGGTGGACGTCACCCCCAAAGAGGCGTCCCACCGCCGGGCCATCGCCCGGGCCAGGGTGTTCATGAGTTCCGACACTGCTTCGGCGGTGGCCCGAGGGGCGGTGGCCAAAGGAGATGTGCTGGCGGTAGCCCGGGTGGCCGGCATTCAGGCGGCCAAGCGCACACCCGAGCTGATTCCGCTGTGCCACCCGCTATTGGTGGGGGCGGTGCTGGTCAACTTCCGGATCGAGGACACCTACATCGAGATCGAAGCCGAGGTGGAAACGGTAGACCGGACGGGGGTCGAAATGGAGGCCCTCACCGCCTGTACGGTGGCCGCGCTGACCGTTTACGACATGTGCAAATCGCGCGACAAAGAGATGGTGATCGGCGAAGTGGCCCTGTGGGAGAAGTCGGGGGGCCGCTCCGGCCACTACCGGCGCCCGGGGGACGACGGCATCGGCTACGACAACTGAATTTGCGCCTGAACCTGCGCTTCGGCTGAGAGCGGAAGACGGGGTGGCAGGGGTGGACTTTTTGTAGTAGAACCGTAACAAGTGTCAGGTCACTGTAACTTCCAACAGCAGCCGGTAACCGCGCGTTTGTTTGCCCTGCGTAGGCGGGTGAAGCGCGACCATTCACCAGCAAGCACCTTGCCGTGGTTTACCATTTCGATTGTAAGGGACCTCCGAGATTGGTGACATCTGTGTTACTTATGATCTTGGCTGCCGCTTGGGCTGCCTTTCTGATACCGCCCTTGATCCGTCGAGCGCGTAACGGTCAGCTTGGCGGCAGGCGTCGGTCCCAATGGGGGATGAACGCCCCGATGCGATCGATACACCCCCGTTTGGCCGAGCGAGGTGCGGTAGCCGCGCCGGTGGTGGCCCTTCGCCCCAACATCGGAATTTCTTCTCCGGTATACGCTTCTGAGATGGCTACTACCCCGATGCGAGGTAGGTCCCTCTCGTCGATTGACGCTCGTCGCCGTCGTCGGCGCATCCTGGTCACGCTCATCTTCAGCGCGCTGGCTACATTCGTGCTGGCCATCTATTTGGGCGGAATCGCCCTCGTGGTCCATCTGCTGGTCGACGCCCTGCTGCTGGCCTACGCCCTGCTGTTGGTGCAGCACCAGCGGACCCGCGAAGAGCGCCTCAGCCCGGTTGACGTCAACGGCTCGGCGAACGAGCCGTGGAGCGCGGCCTCCGGCGAACACCGCTGATCAGCGGACGCGGCCGATTCCACGAGCGGACTCCGCGGACCAGCGGACGCGGCCGATTCCACTCGTTGTTCAGGAGTGGGCCGCTAGTAGGCTGGTCGGGCTTGGGGCTGTAGCTCAGTTGGCTAGAGCGCCTCGTTCGCAACGAGGAGGCCGGCGGTTCGAGTCCGCTCAGCTCCACTCCGCGGTCGGCAAGTACCTTTCTAGCGATGGCCAGTGAATTCGACATTGCGCTGGAGGGGTTCATCCGGCGCCGCTTGGGGGATGTAGACGGCATTCGGGTGGAAGGCGAGGCCCGGGCCATCGGCGGCCAATCGAGGGAGAACTGGCCTTTCGACTTGTTCTGGGAAGACGGCGGGGAGTCGCACCATCGACGCCTGTTCTTGCGGCGCGATCCGGTGGGAAGCGTGCTGGAAACCGACCGACGGATGGAGTACGAGGTGCTGCGGCGGCTGCACGACCAGCCGGTGCGAGCCCCCGAGGTGGTGTGGCTGGATGCCGACGGATCGGAGTTGGGCCGCCCGGCGCTGGTGATGACCCGCTACGACGGGCACAACGACCACTTCATACTGGATGGAGGTTCCAGCCAGCTCGACGAAGACACCCGGGCCGGCATCGCCTCGCAGATGGTGGATTTGATGAATGAGATCCACGCCCTGGACTGGAAGGGTGCCGGGCTTGACGAGGTGCTGGATGTGCCCGCCGACCCGGCAGCCGCGGCTATAGACGAATGGGCCGCGGTGATCGAGCGCCAGTCATTGGAGCCTCAGCCGCTGCTGGCCCTCATTGAGCAGTGGCTGCGCCGCAACCGGCCGGAGCCCGGTGAGATCACCGTTGTCCATGGAGACGTCAAGCCGGGCAATGTGCTGTTCAACGGCGATCAGGTACAGGTCTTGTTGGACTGGGAGACCGTCCACCTGGGCGACCCGGCCGAGGATGTGGGATGGGTGACCAACCCGGTTCGCCGGATTGAGCACCAGATTCCCGGACGCTGGGAGGCCGACGATCTGGTGTCGGCCTATGAGGCTCGCACCGGCCGGACCGTCGACCGGGATGCGCTGCGATTCTGGCAGGTGCTGGCCAACTACAAGCTGGTGGCCATTGTCATGACCGGGGTGCGCAGCTTCTGCGACGGTCGCACCCTTCGGGTGTGGTCCGGAGCCGGACTTCTGGCGAATGTGTTGTTGGCCCAAACCGCGGAGGAATTGCAATGAGACCGACTTTGAGCGAGCAGATAACGGGGGCCCGCCGGGTGCTGGTGGAGTTGGCTGCGCCCGAGGTGGCTGACTCCTATATGCAGGAGCAGATCACTTTCGCGGCCGCGGCCCTGGAGCACGCCGCGGCCCGATGGCCCCATGTGCTGCCCGACTTGGTGACCGACATCCGGGCCCTGGAGGAGGTCTTGGGGGTGGAGCCCCGAGTTCTGGAGGAGGCTGTGCCCGGCGTGGCCGACCATGCCGCCGCCGACGAGTACCACCGGGACCTCCGGGCCCGGCTGAGCGATGAGATCATGAGCGGATCCGTGCCGTCCCCCGCGGTGCGGGCCTACCTGGCCGACTCGACAGAAAGGCTGAGATAGCCATGCTTGGACCCCTTGATGACACCCTTTGGCACCAGATTGCCGAGCCGTTCGAACATGTCGGCACGTCTGATCCCCGCTTCTTCGACCGCTACTGGTTCGCGATCTACGACCCGGCGGGAGAGGCCGCGGTGCAGTTCACCATGGGGTCGTACAACAACATGAACGTGATCGACGGCGGGGTGGTGATGGTGCGGGGCGGCACCCAGCACAACCTGAGGGCGTCGCGGGCGCTGCGCCCCCGCTTCGAGCCCGAGGTCGGGCCGATGCGGGTGGAGCCGATGGTCCCGCTGGAGGAGCTGCGAATAATCCTGGCTCCCGGCGACCATTTCATCGCTTGCGATCTGGTGTGGCGGGCCGAGCTGGCCCCGGAGATCGAGAAGCCCCACATTGAGCGGGAACGGGGGCGGGTGGCCCAGGACTACCAGCGGTTCAACCAGGTCGGAGTGGTCGACGGCTGGATCACCGTGGGAGACGAGGGTCTGACGGTGGAAGGCTGGTGGGGCGGACGAGATCACTCATGGGGAGTGCGTCCCGCCATGGGTATCCCCGAGCCGGTCACTGGCCCGCCCCGACAGCACAGCCAGGCTGGCACGCTGTTCTATTTCCTGTTCTTCTCCACCAACCGGCGGGCTGGCCACGTGCAGATCATGGAGCGGGGCGCCGAGCGGGTGTACCTCACCGGGATGATCCGAGACCGGGATGCCCCCGATGTCGACCGCCACGTCACCAGAGCCGACCTGTCGTTGGACTTTTTTGACGGAACGCGGCGGTTCTCATCGGCCGACATGGCGGTGAGCCTGGATGACGGGCGCTCGCTGCGGCTGCATTCGACGCCGCTGGGCTCGGCGGTGGACATGGCCGGACTGGGCTACAGCGGCGGTTGGAACGACGAGCTCGGCCTCGGCGTGTATCGGGGCGAGTCCTACCTAGAGCACGAGATTTGGGACGTGAGCCATCCCGCCGACGTGGTGAGGGCCTCAGGCGAGGTAGCCACGCCCATGCACCGCATCGCCCCGGTCACCGTTACCACCGACGACCCCGACGAGACCGGCACCGGCAGCCTGACCATGATCGCCAACGGCCGCCTCCCCCAGTACGGCCTGGATTAGGCAGCGATTGAGGATTAGGGGGCGTCGGGGAGGTTGGTGAAGCCGCGGCCGCTGGCTCGGCGGTACCAGCCCTGGGCGGTCATGGTGCCGCCGTCCACCGGGAGGGTCTGACCGGTCATGAAGCGGGACTGGTCGGAGGCCAAGAACAGGGCCACCTCGGCGAAGTCGTCGGGGTTGCCGAAGCGGCACAGGGGGATATTCCGGGTGACCTGCTCGAGGGGACGCTCCCGCAGCATCTGATCCAGCGGGGTTTGCAGGGTGACGGCCATGTCCGGGGCGATGGCGTTGACCCGGATGTTCTGCTCGGCCATCTCCAATGCCACGGATCGAGTAAAGGCAATGATGGCGGCGTTGGACGCCGAGTACACCGCGATTCCGGGCATCGCCCTCATGGCCTCCACCGTGGACACATTCACGATGGTCCCCCTGCCCCCTTCCACCATGGTGGGCAGAAAGGCGCGGGTGCAGCGCAGCACATGGCGGAAGGTGATGTTGATCTGGGCGTCCCAGTCGGCTTCGGTAGTTCGGATAAACGTGCCCCTGCCCGGCCGGTAGTCCCCCACGTTGTTCACCAGTACGTCTGTCCGGCCACCGCCGAACTCCACCGCGGCTCGGTGGAACTCGGCCACCACATCGGCGTCGGTGATGTCGCCCACCACCGCGATGGCCCGCCCCCCGGCGTCGGTGATGTCGCCCACGGCGGCGTTGGCCAGGTCGGGATCAATGTCGTTGACCACCACGGCGGCACCGGCCTCGGCGAACAACCGGGATATTCCGCCCCCGATTCCCCCGCCCCCACCGGTGACGGCCGCGGTCTTGTTGGCTAATGGCGTTGCGCTCGGCATGCGGGCTTTCTAGCGCATCCCGTGTAGCGCTGCTCACATCGCGGAGCCGTTTGCGTTGGGCCGCCGCCGGAGTCGTTGCCAAGATGTCGGCATGGGCAATCGCTTGAACGGCAGGGTGGCCATCGTCACCGGAGGGGCCAACGGATTGGGAGAGGCCATCGCCGGCAAATTCGTTGGCGAAGGGGCAGTGGTGGTGATCGCCGATGTCGACGAGGTGGCCATGGAACAGGTGGGCAGCAAACTGGGAGTAGAAACCTCCTACTGCGATGTGTCGGACCGCGCGTCAGTGCAGGCGCTGGTGGACGGGGTGGTGGAGCGCCACGGGCGGCTCGACATCATGGTGGCCAACGCCGGTATCGCCAACTCCCCCAAGTATTTGGACATAGACGACGAGTTCTGGAGCCGGATGATCGACGTGAACCTGACCGGGGTGTTCTTGTGCAACCAGATCGCGGCTCGCCACATGGTGGCACGAGGCAATGGCGGCGTGTTGTTGAACACCGCGTCCATCCTCGGGGCTGAGGGCAACCCCCAGACGCCGGCATACGCCGCCTCGAAGGCCGGGGTGATCTCGCTGACCCGCAGTGGGGCCATGGCGCTCGGAGAATTCGGCATTCGGGTGAACGCGGTGGGTCCCGGCTACATGAAGACCCGAATGACCGAAGGGTTGCGGGCGGTGCCCGAGTTGGAGAAGTCGCTGGCCGAGATGGTGCCGCTGAACCGATTCGGCGAGGCCGGCGACATCGCCGACGCCGCGGTGTTCTTGGCCAGCGACGAGGCCTCCTACATCACCGGCCACACCCTGTTCGTGGACGGCGGCTGGCTGACCCACCACCTTCCCGCCCGCACCGAGGAGCAAGAGGAGATCCGCGTCCGCGCCCAGGCTGAGGCCGAAGCCCGCTAACGCAGTTCGGAAGGGGCTACTAACGGCGCCGTCGGGCCCGGTCGAGGTCTTGGTCGGCTAGCTCCTCGGCCAGCTCCAGGTAGCGCCGCAGCCGACCAGGGTCTACGTTGCCGGCCACCGCGCAGTCAGGCTCTCCCTGGTGCCAGCAGTCCTCAGCAAAGCGGCACTCATGGTCTAGGGCGTCGATCTCGGCGTAGGCCGCAGCCAAGCCCTCCCATGCATCCCACGGTCCCACGGCGCGGATGCCGGGCGTGTCTACGATCGAACCGCCGCTGGGCAGCGCGATGAGCCGTCGGGCGATGGTGGTGTGGCGGCCCCGGGAATCACCCGCCCGCACCTCCTGAGTGGCCTGCACCTCTTCCCCGACCAACGCGTTGATGAGCGTGGACTTTCCTACCCCCGACGGTCCCAAGAGCGCCATGGTTCGACCTCCCTTGAGCAGGGCGGTCAGGTTGTCGAGGCCATCTCCCCGCAGCGCGGCGGTGACCACCACCGAAGCCCCCGGCGCCAGGGCGGCGGCCTTTTCGGCGTCCCGCTCGGGATGGCGGCGGAGGTCGGCTTTGGCCAGGATTACTGCCACCGCCGCTCCTGATTGCCAGCCGACCACACAGAAGCGCTCCAGCTGAGCTGGATTGATGCGCCGGTCGAGACCGTGTACCACCCCCACCACATCAGCGTTGGCCACCAGTGTCTGGGCCCGGGCGTGCTCGGCCGGGTCTCTCCTCACCACCAGCGTGCGTCGCTCTAGTACCTGTTCTACGGCAAGGTCGTCGTCGGGGCCGGGAGCGACGGTGACCCAGTCCCCGGTCACCGGGGCTACATCGTCCTGAGCTCGTTGAGAATCGGATGACACCCTGATCTGGCTGTCATCGGTCACCACCTCGCACTCGCCCCGGTCAACCTGCACCACCCGGCCCAGGATGCCCGCCTGGCTCTGGGCCAACTCCCGCCACCGCTGGTCGGCGCCCAAGGCCTCCAACGGCGTCATGGGTTCACGAGGCCCACTGCTGCTGAAGGAGGGCGGCGTCGGCCATGGCCGCGCCAGTGTCGTAAGGGTTGTCCCATGCGCCGCCGCCCAGTTCCTTGTAGGCCCGGTGCACGTTGTAGGCCAGCCGCCATGGCTCGTTCCACGACGCGTACTCTCCGGGGTCGATGGCCTGGCAGGCCTGCGAGGCGGTACGCCCGGCCGAGTGGTGGGCCGACGATTCCTCCCATACGTACTCCAGGTATTCCCGCATGGCTCGCACGCCCTCCGTGTCGCAAAGCGGCCCATGGCCGGCCACCACCGTCTCGGGGGCCATCGCCTCGATGGTGGCCAGCGCATCCACCCAGGCTTGGTGGGTTCCCTCCCAGCCGATAGGAGTACACAGGTGAAACACCACATCGCCGGCGAACACCACCCCCTGCTCGGGAACGCTGACGATGAGGTCGCCCGCGGTATGGGCCGGTCCGACATAGCGGATCTCGGTGATCAGGCCATCGAGATCGAGCATCAGGTCGGCGTCGATCACCCGGTTGGGGGGCACCAGTTCCACGTCGTCGAAGTGAAACTCCCGAAATGCCTCGGCTATGCCAGCCAGATGCGGAGGCGGGCTCTCCATTGCGGCCATCGACGCAGCCTGCGCGGGGGTGAACTCGTCGAACCGCTCGGCGCAGCCGGTGTGGGCGATGATCTCCGCATCCTCGAAGATCTTGTTGCCCCAGCAGTGGTCGCCGTTGTGGTGGGTATTCACCACTCGGGCTGGCGCTTCGGGATGGACCTCGGCATAGAGGCTGGCCATTTGGGCGGTGAGTCTCTGGTCATACAGTGTGTCCACCACCATGCCACCACCCGCGGCAATGAACCCCGAGTTGCTCCAGCCCAAGCCCCGGTCGGGTTGCAAGCAGGCAAACAAGCGAGTGCCGATCGGCACGAGTTCCATATTTCGGCTCCAGGTAGTGGGTCTGTATGCCCCAAATGGCGGAAAATCACAATAGCCTTACTTCCACACCACCGGATGAAGAGCGCCGGTGCCACCAACTGATCGGAATCCAGCAATGAGCGAATCCGAAGCTGCCGCACCCGCCGAACGTCAAGCGGCTATCTCCCCGCTTCAAGCGATCTCCGCAGGAATCGTGGCCGCGGGGGCCGCGTTGGGCTTGAGCGAGATCCTGTCGGGATTGAGCCGCAAGATCCCGTCGCTGGTGGTCTCAGTGGCTGAGGAGATTGTGGACATCACCCCCGGGTTCATTGCGCGCTGGTCCATCGACACCTTGGGTAGCGCGCAGAAGCCAGCGTTGGTGTGGGGCATTGTTGTCGTGTCGATTCTGCTCGGCGCGGTGTTGGGCTGGCCCTCCAGCAAGCGCTGGTGGGTGATGCCCGCCGGTCTCGTGGTCTTCGCCGTTGTTGGCGGATGGGCTGCGGCCCGCAACCCCCTGTCCAGCGACGGGCTGGGATGGATGTCGGGGTTGGTGTCGGGTGCATTTGGCATCGCAGTGTTCATGAGTCTGTATGCGGTGGCCCTCTTCACCCGCTTTGCCGGTGATGAAGAGCCTTCGGGTGCCGAAGCCCGACCGGTGCCCATGGTGGGCCGGGGTCGGTTCAACGACCGGCGCCGCTTCGTGGGAGCGGTGGGCATCATGGCCGGAGCCTCGCTGGCCGGCGGCCTGCTCGGGCGGTGGCTGCGGCGGCGGGACACCGTGGAAGGGGCTCGCGAGGGAGTAGCCGAAGCCCTCCAAGGACGCACTATTGCGACACCGACCGCCCGACCCACTCCGGTTCCCACCGCGCAAGTTGGGGACGATGATGCCATGGTCGACTCCTCCCCAGGTTCAACCCCTGAAGCCACACCCGCCGCGGGCGCTGATCCCACGGCCGATCCCACGGCCGATCCCACCGCAGAGGCCACCCCCTCGGTCACCGCCGAGCCGGTGCGGGCGGCCAACTTCGACCACGTCGCCGGGATTGCGCCGCTCATTACCCCTAACGAGGACTTCTACTTGATCGATACCGCCCTGTCGTATCCCCAAGTCGACCCGGCCGACTGGTCGCTGCGGATCCACGGCATGGTGGACCGGGAGGTGGAGATCAGCTTCAACGAGTTGCTCGACTTGGGCTTGGTTCGAGAGCAAGTGACCCTGTCGTGTGTTTCCAACAGCGTGGGCGGCAGCTTGGTGGGCAACGCCGAATGGGTGGGGGTGCCGCTGTCCACCGTGCTGAACCAGGCCGGAGTGCAGCCGGGGGCCACGCAGATCGTGGGCCGCTCCATCGATCGTTGGACCGCGGGCTTTCCCACCGAGGTGGCGTTTGACGGCAGAGTTGCACTGGTGGCCGTGCAGATGAACGGCGAGCCGCTGCCCATCTCCCATGGATTTCCTGCTCGGCTGGTGGTGTCGGGACTATACGGCTACGTGTCGGCCACCAAGTGGCTGTCGGATATCGAGCTCACCACCTGGGAAGGCTTCAACGGCTACTGGATTCCCCGCGGCTGGTCCAAGAGGGGACCGATCAAGACCCAGTCTCGCATCGACGTACCCCGCCGGGGCTCCGTCATCGACCCCGGCCCAACGGCGATTGCCGGGGTGGCCTGGGCACCCAGCCGAGCCATCGAGAAGGTGGAAGTGCAGGTGAACGAAGAACCGTGGGTGGAGGCCGAACTCAGCCGCGAGACCACGATCAACTCCTGGCGACAGTGGATGGTCACCTGGAACGCCACCCCCGGTCGTCACCGGGTGCGGGTGCGGGCCACCGACGGTACGGGCACCACCCAGACATCGGAGATCAGCGACCCGGCCCCCGACGGCGCCACCGGCTGGCACACCATTCAGGTGAGAGCTGAAGAAGCCTGACCTCGGGGGTCTCTACTCCTCGACGAATGTATTGGCGGCGTCGCCCGTGAGCACGTGCTTGAGCACTTTGCCGGAGGCGTTGCGGGGCAGGGGGTCGGTCCGGACTTCCACGTGGGTCGGGACCTTGTAATAGGCCAGCTTCTCCCCGACAAACTGCTGGATTTCGGCTGCATCCAGCGAGACGCCCGCTTGGGGCACCACCACTGCTTTGACCTCCTGGCCCAGCGTTCGGTGGTCCACCCCGATCACGGTGGCCTCATGGATGCCGGGGTGCTCCTCCAGCCGATTCTCGATCTCGATGGGGTACACGTTCTCGCCGCCTCGGATGATCATGTCCCGCACCCGGGAGGCGATGGTCAGCATGTCGCCGTGCATATGGCCGAAATCGCCGGTGCGCAGCCAGTGGCCGTCGAAGAAGGCGGACTCGGTGGCATCGGACTGGTTCCAGTAGCCGGGCATCACGTTGGGGCCTCGCACGCACACCTCGCCGACGGTTCCGTCGGGCACCCGGTGGCCGCTGCTGTCGCGGATCTCCACCTGCACCGTGGGCAGGGGGGTTCCCGCGCACGTGGGGTCGTCGAACAGCATCTGCGAGGTGGCGATGGTGGCCAGCGCGCCGGTTTCGGTGCTGCCGTAGCCCACCTGCATCTGGGGGGCGGCGTCGGGCAGCCGCTCCCGGATGGCCCGCTGGAGCTCGGGCGACCATACCGACCCGCCACCGCCGCAAGCCATCACACTGGAGTGGTCGTAATCGTTCAGCGCCGGGTGCTCCAGCAGCCGCCACACCTGGGTCGTGACGCCGCCCCAGCGGGTGACCCGCTCTTGCTCGGTGAGCTGGAACACCTTTTCCGGATCGAACCGGCCGGTGGTCCACACCGACTTCACGCCGTTGGCCACCATGGCCACCGCCGCCGAGTGCAGCCCAGACACGTGGAACAGGGGACTGCCCACCAGCGAGCATGGCTCAGGGGCATCGGGGTCGGGCGTGCGGGTTGGGCCGCCGGCCAGCATGGCCGAGCGGGCGCCGGAGAAGGCGGTGATGCCCAAGAAGGCGATGATGTTGCGGTGGGTGCTGATCGCCCCCTTGGGCCGCCCGGTGGTGCCCGAGGTGAACAACACCACCGCGGGATCATCCTCTTTGATGGGGACGTCAGGCAGTGGAGCGGCCATGTCGAAGCCCGACAGCCGGTCGTCGAAGTCTTCCTCCACCACTACCGTCGCCATACCCGGGTCGGCTCCGTTGAGACGGGCGAGCCGCTTCTGGTCGGCGATGAGCAGCTTGGGCTCGGTCAACTCCAGCCCATAGACAATCTCGTCGCCGGTCCACCAGCCGTTCATGCCCACCGCGATGGCTCCCAGCGAGATGGCGGCCCACATCCCGATGATCCACTCGGGGCTGTTGGCCCCCAGCAGGGCCACCCGGTCGCCGGGGCCGATGCCGTAGCGATCGGCCATCGCCGCTGCGGCCGACGCCACCAGCCGTTCGTGCTCGGTGAAGGTGTAGCGCCGGCCGTCGTCCCAGATGAACAGTTCCCGATTGCCGTGCTCCACCGATTGGGCCAGTAGCTCCCGCAGATTCCCGGCCCGATTGGCGAACACCTCGTAGACCTCGCCATCAACGGTGTCGGTAGTGGTCTCGAATGGGCTTCCGGGAGCGAGCAGGATCTCTTCAGCCTCTTGAAGGGTCATTCCCATAGGACCCGACGCTAGATGGTGTCCGACCGAGACGGCGGGTCGTCCCTCCGGCCTGCCCGCCGGTAGATTTCCGGCAGATGGATTTCGACCTCAACCCCGCCGAGCGAGATTTCCGCGACGAGGTGCGGACGTGGCTCGAGGAGCACTTGGTGGGAGAATTCGCCGGGCTGCGGGGCCGGGGCGGTATGGGCCAAGAGGACATTCCTGTCGAGCAGCAGATCGCCTGGGAACGGGAAATGGCCGGCGGCGGCTGGCTGGGTATCGACTTTCCGGCCCACCTGGGCGGTCGGGAGTGCAGCTTGTCGGAGCAGGTGTTGTTCCACCAGACCTACGTGGAGGCTCGGGCGCCGGGTCGGCTGCCCAACATGGGTGTCACCTTGTTGGGACCGACGTTGGTGGCCTACGGCACCCCCGAGCAGCAGGAGCGATTCGTGCCGCCGATCCTGTCGGGCGAGGAGTTCTGGTGCCAGGGTTATTCCGAGCCCAATGCCGGATCGGATTTGGCCAACGTGGGCACCAAAGCGATGCTCGATGGCGATCACTGGGTGGTCAACGGCCAGAAGATCTGGACCTCGCTGGCCCAGTATTCCGACTGGTGCTTTGTGGTGTGCCGCACCGATCCCGACTCCGCCCGCCACGCCGGGCTGTCCTATCTGCTGGTGCCCATGGACCAGCCGGGGATTGAGATCCGCCCCATCGTGCAAATAACCGGCGGAACCGAGTTCAACGAGGTCTTCTTCGACGATGCGGTGACCGATGCCGATCTGGTGGTGGGCCAGCCCGGCCGGGGCTGGGAAGTGGCCATGGGCACGCTGGCCTTCGAGCGGGGGGCGTCCACGCTGGGCCAGCAGACCTACTTCCGCCAAGAGCTGGACGCGCTGTTGGCCGAGGCCCGGGCCAACGGCACTGCCGATGATTTGGTGGTCCGCCAGGAGCTGGCCCAGGCCTACGCCACGCTGGAGATCATGCGGTACAACAACCTGCGGATGCTCACCGTGGTCGACGCCGGCGGAGTGCCGGGGCCGGAGATGTCCATCGGCAAGCTGCTGTGGTCCAACTGGCACCGTTCGCTGGGCGAGTTGATGGTGAGGGTGAGGGGGGCGGACGGCATGGCGGTAGCGGCTGACGACGGTGAGGACTACTCGCTGGACTCCTGGCAGCGCACGTTCCTGTACAGCCGAGCCCACACTATCTATGCCGGGTCGAACGAGATTCAGCGGAACATCATCGGCGAGCGAGTTTTGGGCCTTCCTCGGGAGCCGCGATGATTTCAGGTATCAGAAAGAGGAGCAGCCATGGCTGAGGCATACATCATCGACGCGGTTCGCACCCCGGTGGGACGACGGGGCGGCAGCCTCTCGGAGATCCACCCCGCGGATCTGGGGGCCCATCCCATCCTCGGGCTTCTCGATCGCACCGGTGTCGACCCGGCCGCGGTCGACGACGTGATGTACGGCTGCGTGGACGCCCTCGGCCCCCAGGCCGGCGACATCGCCCGCACCGCCTGGCTAGCCGCCGGTCTGCCCGAGCACGTGCCCGGCACCACCATCGACCGCCAATGCGGATCGGCCCAGCAGGCCGTGCATTTCGCCGCTCAAGCGGTGATGGCCGGCGTGAACGACATGGTGGTGGCCGGCGGCGTTCAGAACATGAGCATGATCCCGATTGGCGCGGCAATGACCGTGGCCGAGCACGTGGGGGTGACTGATCCCGATCCCTTCACCGGCTCCGACGGCTGGGTCGACCGCTACGGCACCCAGGAGGTTTCGCAGTTCCGGGGGGCGGAGATGATCGCCGAGCATTGGGACATCAGCCGGGAGCAGATGGAGGAGTTCGCGCTGGCCAGCCATGAGCGGGCCGCCACCGCCACCGACGAGGGCCGGTTCGACAATGAGATCCTGCCCCTGGCCGGCTTGGAATTCGACGAGGGCATCCGACGGGGCACGACTTTGGAGAAGATGGCTGGCTTGTCCACACTGATCGAGGGCGGGCGGCTTACTGCGGCGGTGTCGAGCCAGATCTCCGATGCGGGCTGTGCCATGTTGATCTGCGGGGAGCAGGCGGTGGCCGACCACGGGTTGAAGCCCCGGGCCCGCTTCCACCACCTGTCGGTGCGGGGCGCCGACCCCATCTACATGCTCACCGGCCCCATCCCGGCCACCGAGTACGCGCTGGCCCGAACCGGCATGACTATCGACGACATCGACCTGTTCGAGTGCAACGAGGCCTTCGCCTCGGTGGTGCTGGCCTGGATGGGCGAGCACGACGTGCCCCACGAGAAGGTCAACGTGAACGGCGGGGCCATCGCCCTCGGTCATCCGCTCGGTGCCACCGGAGCCCGGCTGATGACCACTCTGCTGAACGAATTGGAGCGCACTGGTGGCCGCTACGGGCTGCAAACCATGTGCGAGGGCGGTGGGCAGGCCAACGTAACCATCATCGAGCGGCTGTAGCCAGGGCATGACCGAGTTCGCCGACAAGGTGGTGATCGTCACCGGCGCGGCTCGAGGGATCGGCCGGAGCACCGCGGCGTTGTTCGCTGACGCTGGAGCGGTGGTAGTGGGTGCCGACCGCGACGTGGAGGCACTGGAAGCGGTGGAGGGCCTGTCGCTTCGACTGGGCGGCGACGTGGGCGACACCCACGATGCCCATGCGATCATCGACGACACCCTGGAGTCCTACGGCCGACTCGACGTGCTGGTGAACAACGCCGGCGTCTGGGTGCTCAAGCCCACCTCCGAGATCACCCCCGAGGAGTGGGACGACCAGCTCTCCACCAACCTGCGGTCGTTCTTCCTGCTGATCCGCCGGGCCTATCCGACGCTGGCCGAGGTCCGCGGCAGCGTGGTGAACGTGGCCTCCATTGCCGCCCTGCGATTCACCACCCCC
Source organism: Candidatus Poriferisocius sp. (assembly GCF_965204015.1). Classification (GTDB taxonomy): domain Bacteria; phylum Actinomycetota; class Acidimicrobiia; order Acidimicrobiales; family Bin134; genus Poriferisocius. The sequence goes on from NZ_OZ241965.1 coordinate 2,693,557, forward strand.
CATGTGGCCTACGCCTCGGCCAAGGCCGGTGTGGTCGCCTTGACCAGAGACCTGGCCGCCGAATACGCCCCCAACGTGAGGGTCAACGCCGTGGCCCCCGGCCCCATCGACACCATGCACCTCACCGCCTCGATGACCCCCGAGGAGAAGGACGACTTCGGCCGCCGCTATCCGCTGGGCCGTATGGGCGAACCCGAAGACGTGGCCCACGCCATCTTCTTCTTGGCCTCCCCCAAAGCCGCCTACATCACCGGCACAACCCTCCCCGTCACGGGAGGTACCGAACTGGGAGTGCCCAGCCTGTTCTAGCGGCTAGCCCTCGATTCGGTCGATGAGGCCCCAGGCCAGGGCGGTAGTTACGTCGATCTCGGTGTTGGTGAGGGCGAAGTAGCAGAGGCGCTGGCGGCCGATGCGGCGGGCGATGCTGACGGTGCCGCCCGCGCCGGGCACTAGGCCCATGGCCACTTCGGGCAGGCGGAAGGTGGTATCGGGGTGGGCGGACACGTCGTGGACGTAGGCAGGGAGTTCTACGCCCGCTCCCACACAGGTGCCGTGGATCATGACCCGGGTCTTGGCCGCCAAGCGGTCGATCCAAAAGGCGGCGCTGCGCACCGAGCGCACCCGGTGGGCGGTGCCGGGATCGGGGGTGGTGCCGAACTCGGCCAGGTCGCCGCCGGAGCAGAAGGTGGGCCCGGCGCCGTCGAGCACGATGCCGTCCAGGCTGGGATCGGCCCACGCGGCCCGGAGTTGCTCGACCAAGCCGTCGCGCATCTCGGCGCTGAAGGCGTTGTGGCGCTCGGGCCGGTTGAGGGTGAGCCGCAGGGTGGAGCCGGCGCGCTCGGCCCGCACCGCGGGTTCGGGGTTGTGGGGAACGAGCCGAGTGGGCTGGCTGGCCAGCCACCCCTGAAACTGAGGGCCGGACTGGAGGGTGGAGTAGGCCAGCGACTCGGCCACCAGACCGTCGGCGGTGGATCGGCCTTCGCTCAGGCGCAGCAATTGCACCAGCGCCACCGCCGCGGCTGGCGATGCTGTAGCCGCGGCGGCAATCAGCCCGATCTCGTCGGCGGACGCGGCTGCTGGGATGGGGAGATCACCAGGGGCCAGCACGATGTCGAAGGCGGCGCAGTGCTCGGCCAGCTTCGGAGCGTCGGCGGGGTCGTGATCGGCGGTTACAGAGGCTGCCATCACTGCTGGGGCGCTCTTGATCAGATCGGCCATCTCTTCGTCAGGCCATTGGGAGATGTCGGCGGCGGTGAGCTCTACGAGCATTACCGGGCAGTCAGCCAGACCCAAGTCCTCCCCGGCATAGGGGTGGGACAGGAGTTCGAGGGCCTCAGGCAGGCCCGTGGTCTGGATTGGCGCAGCCATTACTGAGTGACCGCAGACTAGCGCGGGGATTCAGCTGCTTTCGGCGAGCTCTTCGCGCAGGATCCGGCGCAGGAGTTTGCCGGTCTCGTTGTAGGGCAGCTCATCGCGCAGCTCGATGCGGTCCGGGGTGCGAGACGACCGCATCTGGGACTTCACGAAATCTTGGAGCTCGGCGATGTCCGCCGTCTGTCCCTTGGCCGGCACCACCACCGCCGCCACCGCTTCGCCCCACTGCTCGTCGGGCACGCCGACGGCGGCGGCGTCGGCCACCGACGGGTGGCTCAACAGCACGTCTTCGATCTCGCCGGGGGAGATGTTCTCACCGCCTCGCACGATGATGTCGTCGATGCGGCCCTCCACGTACAGGTAGCCGTCGTCGTCGAGCGAGCCTCCGTCGTTGGTGGGGAACCAGCCGTCGGGGGTCACCCGGGAGTTCCGCCCCAGGTACTCGCCGGAGACCTGCTCGCCCCGCACCCAGATCTCGCCGGAGGTGCCGGTGGCAACCGGGTTGCCCTCCTCGTCGCGGATATCCACCTCGATGGCGGGCAGCGGCCGACCCGCCGAGCCCAGCCGGGCCCGCACTGCGGGATCGTCGGAGCGATGGGCCTCGCGGTGTTCTTCGGGGCCGAGCACCGCCACGGTAGAGCTGGTCTCGGTCAGGCCGTAGGCGTTCACGAAGTTGGCCTCGGGCAGCACGTCGAGGGCTCGGGCGATGACCGGGGCGGGCATCTTGCCGCCGCCGTAGGAGAGGGCCCGCAGCGAGGGGAGCCCGCCTCCGACCTCTTCTAAGTGGTCCACTATGCGGGCCAGCATGGTGGGCACCACCATGGCGTGGGTGACCCCCTCGGTCCGGACCAGATTGACCCAGTCGGCGGGATCGAAGTTGGGCAGTTGCACGATGCGGCGCCCGGCGTACACCGAGCTCAAGATCGCGGCCATGCCGGCCACGTGGTAGGGCGGCACCGACACCAGCGTGGCCTCGTCTTCGCCCGCGCCCATGAACTCCACCGAGCCGATGATGTACGACACGAGATGCCGGTGGCGCAGCACCGCGGCCTTGGGGGCCCCGGTGGTGCCGCTGGTGTAGAGGAGGATGGCGATCTCCTCGGGGTCCACGTTCCAATCGCTGTCGGGCGTGGCTCCCTCGGCCCACTGGGCCAAGAAGTCGGGGCGGACAACGGCTCTCACGCCGTCGAGATCGCCGATGGCGGCGAGGGCGTCGTCGTTGCACACCGTGACCGACGGAGCCACCTCGGCAGCCAGATGGCGCAGCTCGGGCACGGTCAGGCGGTAGTTGAGGGGGACGAACGGCACCCCGGCCCAGGCCGAGCCGAACAGGGCGATGGGCAGGGCCTCGCTGCTCACGTCCACCATGCTGACCCGGTCGATTCCCGCCTCGCGGAAGCGCATGGCGGTGGCTCCGGCCCGCTGGAAGAGCTGCTCGTAGGTGAGGCCCCGCCCCTGGGATCCCACCGCGGTGCGGTCGCCGAACCCGCTGGACGCCATCTCCAGCAGCATCATCAGATTCATGGGTCCATCCCGACTGACAATCCTGCTAGCGGCGCTATGGCCTGACTAGTCGGAGGCGGGGAGGGGCTTGGCCTCTTTCAGGCTGAGGGCAGTGCCTCCCAGCGCCAGAGAGCCGTCTCCCGGTTTGGTGCACAAAACCTCGAGGGACTCGTCTTCGTTCACATAGCGTTTGCCCAGCGCGGTGCCTTCGGCAGCGCCGGCGGCAACCTCGCCGTTGCGCTCCGCGTCGGCCGGATCGGCCATCGGCGCGCCGCCACAGGTGATGTCCATGTCGCCGCTCGGTGCTTTGACCACTATGAGCTCGGTATCGCATACCGAGCTCTTGAGGCGGCTACCCGGTTTCAGGTCCATCCCTACCTCCTGAAAGATGTCCTCCAATCTTTTCCCGTCAGACTCAACAGGTACAAACTGCGTTGTGATGGATTCAACCTTGAGCGGCCGCCATCCGGCGCTGGTTTGGGCCGAGTCGGGCCTGATGGGCTTGAGCGGGCCCGAGCACGGGCCTCCGGCGCTGGCCTCTGGGCGCTGGGTGGAGCGGCTCGACGACGTGGTGAGAGACATCTCCACGCTGCGCGGCCAGCCGCTGCGAAGCGATGCCGCCGGCTTTTTGGGAGAGCGGGCGGCACTTGTGGGACGTGGTCGAAGGGGTTCTGTGTCAGTGGGGGGCGCATGCCGCATGGTGGCGGCGGCCGACGGCGTGTTGGCGGTGTCGCTGGCCCGCACCAGCGACTCCGAAGCGGTTCCCGCCTGGCTGGAGTTGGATAGTTCCAGCGACGACGTCTGGGCGGCAGTGGCTACGGGGGTGCGGGACAAGCCGGCGGCCGAACTGTTGGAGCGGGCCGAATGGCTGGGTTTGGCGGCGGGGGAGGTGGTCAGACCGCCACCGCCTGAGGAGCCGTGCCGGTTCACCGACACCGGGCTGGCTGGGCAAAACCGCAATCAGGTGCTGGACGTGAGCTCGCTGTGGGCCGGGCCGCTGTGCGCGTCGCTGCTGGGTGGCTTCGGATTCGAGGTGGTCAAGGTAGAGGCACCAGGTCGACCCGACGGCGCCCGATATGGCTCGCCGGCGTTCTACGAGCGGTTGAACCAGGGCAAGCAGGAAGCGATTATCGACCTTGGGTCCGAGGACGGACGCCGTCGGTTCCAGGATTCGTGCCGAGAGTCAGCCGTGGTGGTCAACGGTTTGCGACCCCGAGTGTGGGCTAACTGGGGTATCGACCCACTGGAGGTGGCCGAGCGTTTTGGGCTGGTGTGGGTGTCGATCTCTGGCCATGGCGACAACCGCGCTGGATTCGGCGACGACGCCGCGGTGAGCGGGGGCCTTTGGCTACAAGACCCGGCTGGCGGACTGCCCTGGTTCGTTGGCGACGCGGCCGCCGATCCAGTGGCTGGTTTGGTGGCGTGCCGAGCCGCAGCCGAGGCCCTGGCCGCAGGTCGGGCGGGACTAGTGGAAGTGGCCATGAGCCAAACGGTGAGCTGGGTAAGAGCAGACGACGACCTGAGCGCACCCGACGCCGAAGTCGTCCGCCGCGGCGACCAGTGGGTAGTGCGAGCCGACGGCGACGAGCAGGTGGTACTGGCTCCCCGAGGAAGTGGTTGAGCTGCTGCCCTGGTTCTTCCGCCGAAGCATGGCGAAAGGACGGTAGGTTGAGACGGTGTTCGCAAGAAAGCCCAGCGGCTCGGGACATCTCGGTGAGGGGCACCACCGCAATGTGACTCGGGGCGGGTACCGGGCGGCGGTGTTCGGGGTGAGCGACGGATTGGTGTCCAACGTGGCGCTGATCCTGGGTGTGGCCGGGGCCAGTTCGGGCCAAGAGCTGGTGCGAATCGCCGGACTGGCCGGGCTGATCGCTGGGGCGGTGTCGATGGCCGCGGGGGAGTACATCTCCATGCAAGCCCAGAGAGAACTGCTGGAGCGGGAGCTGGAGATGGAGCGGCGGGAGCACGTCCGCAACCCGGAGCATGAAGTGGAGGAGCTAGCCGAGATCTACGAATCCCGTGGGGTGGATCCCGACACGGCCCGGGAGATGGCCACCAACATCATGGACGACCCCGAAAAAGCCCTCGAAGTGCATGCCCGGGAGGAGATGGGGATCGATCCCAACGAGCTGGGCAATCCGGTGTTCGCGGCAACGACCTCGTTCTTTTCCTTCGCCCTCGGCGCGGTGCTGCCGCTGTTGCCCTGGTTCTTCGGAGGGGGCAACGGTGCCATAGTGGCGTCGATTCTCCTCGGAGCGGTGGGGGCAGTGCTGGTCGGGAGTGCCCTGGCGTTGGCCACCAACCGGTCGATTGTGCGGGGATCGCTTCGCCAGTTGGTCATTGCTGCGGCGGCGGCCGCTATCACATTTGGTATCGGCTCCGCAGTGGGGGTGGGAGTATGACCGATTGGGAATGGACTTTGGGCGGCCTCGAAAGCGACAAGCCTCCCATTTGGGGCGATGACAACGTGTTGGATCCGTCCAGTGCGCTGCTCACCGACAAGGTGGCCATCGTCACCGGCGGCGCCCGGGGAATCGGAGCGGCCACCGCGGTAGCACTGGCCCGCTTCGGGGCTGATCTGGCCATCTGCGACCGGGAGGCCGACGATATGGCCCGCACCGCCGCCGCGGTGGAAGGGCTGGGCCGCCGCTGCCTCACCGGGCTGTTCGACGTCCGCCATCCCGAGCCCCGCGATGCCTGGCTCGCCGAAGTGGACGAAACCTATGGCCGAGTAGACGTGCTGGTGAACAACGCCGGCGGCACGTTCAATTCCCCGTTTGCCGACATCAGCCTCAAGGGCGAAGCCGCGCTGATCGCCGAGAACTTCACCCAGGTCACCGGGTTCATCCGAGGCTGCATTCCCCTGATGAGCGAGGGCGGGTCGATCATCAACGTCACTTCCATCGAGGCCCATCGGGCCGGTCCCGGCTTCTCCATCTACTCGGCCATGAAGGCGGCCCAGGCCAACCTGACCATGAGCCTGTCGTTGGAGCTGGCGCCGGCGGGTATCCGGGTCAACTGCATTGCCCCCGATGTGATCCCCACCGAGGGCGAGCGCATGCTCGGCGACGAGAGCACCGACGAGAGGTCCCAGTTGGCCCCCCAGCCGTGGCTGGAGGGCGGCTCAGTTCACGACTGCGCCGCCTCGATCGTGTATCTGGCCGGGGACATGTCCCGATTCGTGACTGGATCCACCATCCATGTGGATGGCGGCAACATTGGCGCCGCCGGCTGGAAGCGCCGCACCACCAACCGCTAGTCCACGCAACCCAACCGCCTAGAGTTCCAGCCGGTAAGTCACCGCGGAGGAACTGACATGGACATCGACATCGATCGGGTAACTGAGATAGCCGGCGAAGTCGCCACCCACATGGCCGGAGCCACCACCATGGCCATGGTCCACATCGGCGATGAGCTGGGCTTGTATCAGGCCATGGCGGGAGCGGGGCCGATGACGGCGGAAGCCTTGGCCGTAGCTGTGGGCTGCCATCCCCGACTGGTCACCGAGTGGCTGCGCCAGCAGGCCGCGGTCGAGTTGGTGGAGATCGACGGTCAGGGCGACGACGACGTCACCTTCCAGTTGACCGACGAGGCCGCCGCGGTGCTGGCCTGGGAGGTGAGCCCCGCTTTCTTGGCCGGAGGCATCGGCATGTTCCGGGCGATGTTCGCCGACATGGACGGCATCCTTGAAGCCTTCCGGGGCGATGGCGGTATGGCCTGGGGTGACCACCACCCCTGTCTGTTCACCTCCACCGCCCGGTTCTTCCGCCCCCAGTACGAGATGTACCTGGCCAACGAGTGGATCCCCGCCGCCGACGGCATCGACGAACTGCTCAAGGCCGGGGCCACCGCCGCCGATGTGGGCTGCGGCTGCGGCGACTCGGTGCAGATCCTGGCCTCGGCCTACCCCGAGTCGCACTTCACCGGGTTCGACTTCCACGGCCCGTCCATCGACCAGGCCAGAGAACTGGCCGCCAACGCCGGGCTGACCAACGCATCCTTCGAAGTGGCCGACTCCAAGGGCTACCAAGGCGCCTACGACGTGATCTTCTTCCTAGACTGTCTGCACGACATGGGCGACCCAGTGGGAATCGCCACCCACGCCCGCAACCAGCTGGCCGAGGGGGGCTCGGTGCTCATGGTGGAGCCATTCGCCCTTGACGGCCACGTCCGAAACCTGACCGAGAACCCCATGGCCGCCACGTCGTACGGGGCGTCGGCCGTGTTTTGAGTCCCATGTTCTTTGGCCCAGCCGGTCGGGTTGGGAATGGGTGCACAAGCTGGCGAAGCCGCCATGCGAGAGGTCTTCTCCGCCGCGGGCTACTCCAGCTTCGAGCGGGTCACCGAGTCCAACGCCAACATCATCTACCAAGCCCGCCCCTAGTTTTTCGGATCGCCCAAAACCAGTCCGAGCCGGTAAACTGCGGCGTTCCTGCCCCGTTCGTCTAGAGGCCTAGGACGCCAGATTCTCAATCTGGTAACACGGGTTCGAATCCCGTACGGGGTGCCATTGCCCGTTTTCGCTGGTGGTGGACGGCGAAGAGTTGGCAGGCTAGGGCGGCGGTGCCGTAGGCGAGGTAGCCGACGCCGATGGGGGTGACTGAGCCGCTGATGGCTTGGTCGATTATGGCGGCGAGGCCGGCGCCGAGCATGGCCATGGTGAAGCCGAGCACGGCGGCCGCGGTGCCGGCCATCTCGCCCATGGGCTCAAGCGCCAGGCTCTGGCCCAGGGGGAAGAAAGCCACCATGCAGGCGTTGGCCAGGCTGAAGATGGTGATCCACAGAACAAACGGCGGACGGCCTCCGGTGGCCAGGGCCAGGCCCAGCATGGTTCCCGCGGCGCAGATCTGTAGACAGCCCGCCCCGAGCGCCACCGAGCGAGCCCGGAAACGGTGCAGCGCCCGGTTGTTGAGCAGCGTCACCAGGCCCATGCCCGCGGCCATGATTGAGAAGTAGGGCACGAACCAGTGCTCCTGATCGAAGACGTCGTCGAAGATCAGCTCGGAGCTGGCCAGGAACGAGAAGAAGGCACCGGCGCAGAACATGGTGGCCAGCGTGTAGCCCAGCGTCACCGGGTGGGTGGTTACCGACCGGAAGCCAGCCATCGTCGATCGGAAAGTCAGCGGTCGCCGGTGCTCGGGCTTCAGCGTCTCCTCCAATCGCATCGACCACGCCACGATCACCACGGCGGTGAACACGCTGAAGGCCATCACATACCGCCACGAACCCAGCTCCACCAACCCCTTCCCCAGCGGCGGCCCGGCCACCGGGGCCCAGAAGAACACCGCCATGACCAGGGTCATAACCCGGGCCATGGCGTCTCCGGAGTAGTAGTCGCGCACGATGGCTTGGGCGGCGGTTCGGGGGCCGGCCGCCGCGAAACCCCAAATGAAGCGGCTCACATAGAGCATGCCCAGCGACACCGACAGGGTGGCCATCAAGGAAGCGAGGCCGTACAGCACCATGCTTCCGATGAGGATCCTCTTTCGACCGAGAGCGTCGGCCATCGGGCCATACACCAGGTTGCCGATGCCCGAGCCCACGAAGAACAGCGTGATGGTCAACGACAGGCCAGTGGAGTCCTCGGGCAGGTTGAACGCATCCCGCATTTCCGAGAACGCGGGGAGCAGGGTGTCGATGGCCAGTGCCGACATGGCGCTGACCATGGCAATGAAGAGGATGAACTCCCGCTCGCTCAATCGGCGGCCGGTGTAGGAGGGTGCGGGAGCGGTCACTCCGGCCGACTTCTCATAACGGCGTAGCCTGTTCCCCCTATGACGGAGATGTCAAAGACATTAGAGGGCAAGGTGGCGCTGGTCACCGGGGCGGCCCGGGGGTTGGGTGCGGAGATCGTGCGGCGCATGGTGGCAGCCGGGGCCCGGGTGACCGCGGCCGACAAGCGGGTGGACGACGGGGCCGCGGTTGCTGCCGAGGCTGGGGCGCAGTTCATCGAGCTCGACGTGACCGACGCCGAGCAATGGGCCGCTGCGGTGGATGCGGCCGCCGTCGATGGTTGCCTGGACATCTTGGTCAACAACGCGGCGATCACCCGGGTGGTACCGATCTTGGATTGCGATCCCGCCGATTTCCGCAAGGTGATCGACACCAACCTGGTGGGCACGTTCTTGGGCATCCAGGCCGTTGCGCCCGCCATGGCGTCGAGTGGGGGAGGGTCGATCGTGAACCTGAGTTCGCCCAGCGCTTTCGAGGGCACGGTGGGGATGCCGGCCTACTCCACCTCCAAGTGGGGCATCCGGGGGCTGACCCGCACGGCGGCCCTGGAGCTGGCCGACCTAGGCATCCGGGTCAACGCGGTGGTGCCCGGTGCGCTGCGCACCGCCATGACCCGCCGACCGGGATGGGAAGACGAGGACTATGAGCGCCATTACGGCGCAACCGTGCCGCTGCGACGCATGGCCGAACTCGGAGAGGTGGCCGACCTGGTGGTGTGGCTGGCCTCCGACCAGGCCTCCTACTGCACCGGAGGCGACTACGCCGCCGACGGCGGCTTGGGCGCGGGCTCGCCTGCGCCGGTCTCCGACTAGGAGTCTGATGTCGATGGAGGCCCCACAATGAAGTTCGGGTTCCCGTTCATCTCGCTGCACCCGGGGGCGTGGGTCGAGGTGACCCAGGCCGCCGACGAGGCTGGGTTCGAGTCGTGCTGGATCGCCGACCATCTGGTGTTCCCGGTTGAGATGGAGGGCTCGTTGGGCGACGTCGAACACCCCAATGTCCCGCCCACGGTGCCGGTTTACGATGCCCCGGCCTACCTGTCGTATCTGGCCGGGCTGACCACCCGCATCAACCTCGGGGTGTACGTGTATCTGGTCGGGCTGCGCCACCCGTTCACCACTGCCCGGGGGTTCGCCACCCTGGATCACGTAAGCAATGGGAGAGCGCTGGTCGGCGTGGGCGCTGGATGGCTGCGCAACGAGTGGACGGCAGCCGGGATGGACCCCAAAACCCGGGGGCGTCGTCTGGACGAGGCCCTCGACGTGTGCGTGCGGCTCTGGACCCAGCCGGTGGTGGAGCACCACGGCGAGTTCTACGACTTCGAGCCGGTGGCCTTCGAGCCCAAACCGGTGCAACAGCCCCACCCTCCAGTGCTGGTCGGCGGCCTGTCGGACGCCGCCCTGCGCCGAGCCGCCCGCTTCCAGGGGTGGATGGGCATGTCCGACACCTTCGAGTCGGTGCGCCGAGCCGTTGACCGTCTGGCTGAGCTAGGTGCCCCCGACATCGAGATCACCGCCCAAGGCCGCTGTGAATCATTGGACGATCTGCGCCGATGGGAAGATGCCGGAGTCCACCGGCTGGTCGTCACCCCGTGGGAGAGCACCAGGGGTGCGGTGGATGCCGTTTGGCGATTCGCTGAGCAGTTCATCGCTTGAGTTCTGAAATGTGCCAAAAAGCCCAGTGGAGGGCGTACAATGGAATTTCTGCGCAAACAACGTCTGACTAGGGATTGCCATGGGTCGAGGATCAGAGAGCTTTCAGAAGCGACAGCGGGAAAAGAACAAGCGCGAGCGGGCTGCGGCCAAGCAGGCCCGCCGCCACGGCAAGCTTGAAGTCCCGTTCGAGGAGGAGGTCGAGGCTCCTTCCTCCAACGGAAAATCAGAAGCTGAGCTATACGAGGATTTCCGCCTTCTGAGCGAGAAATACCAGTCCGGGGGAATGGACGAGGAGACCTACGAGAAGCGCCGAGTCGAGATCTTCGAGCAACTCGGCCTCGAGGTCCACTGACCGAGCTCCTCAGCCCCCAGTACTGCTGATAACTGTGCGGCTGGTGGGCATGCCCAACATGCACGACAACCCCGCCGACTGAAGGCCGCCCGCGCCACCGGCCACCAGGATCACGAAATACTCGGGAGAGGGCACGATCGGCACCCGGTCGTTTTCCATGGCCACGCCCAGTTTCTCGAGCACGTCTCTGGTGGGCTGGCGCCTGTAGGGAGGATAGAAGTCCAGCGGCACCCGAGCCTCGGCAAACAGGTGCTCCCGCAACTCCTGTTTGGTGGGCAACAGGCTGGCCACCATCTCGGCGATGACCGGGCTCATCACCAGCACGGTCGGGAAGGGGTTGGGGGCGTCGTGGCCCCCGCACGGCCCGCTGATGGCCAGGCCGTGGGTCACATGGTGCAGCACCTGGTCGGGCTCGTGGTGCATGTCGGTGATGGGCCACATCCCGTTGACGGCCAGCACCGTCACCACATCTTCGTCGGCCTCGAACCCCACCTCGGTGTGGTAGGGCGCCCACGGGGACTCCTCCTCGTTCTCGGCCACGCACAGTGAGGTGGCCTTGCCGGGCCAGCCCAGCGGCGCCTTGTCCACCTCGCCGGGGATGGCCCCGCCGATGTTCACCAAGGCCAGCCGCAGGGCCCGCCCCACGGTGGCGTTGGTGTGCGACCCCGGCCCGAAACACCCCGCGCCGTAGTTGAAGCTCAAACGATGGCGGATCGGACCGTTAACCACCAGCATCGGTCCCACCGGGTTGGTGGTGGTTTGCACCCCGTGAGCGTTCATCTGCGGATCGCAGAAGGCGTCGATGGCGGCGATGAGCACCGGCATCACCTCGGGCGAGCAGCCGGCCATCACCGCGTTGACCGCGATCTTCTCCACGGTGGCCGGCGCATTCAGCGGAGGCACGTCGCTCACCACATGGTCGGCCGCCAGCCCGGAGGCCGCTACCGCCGCCGCTACCCGCTCGGGGGTGGGGGGGACGATGGGCAGCCCATCGGTCATGCCCCGCTCCCGCAGGTAGGCCTCTACCTCGTCAACTCCCCCGTCGACGGCTACCCGCTGAGTCATCTCACCCTTGTCTGGCAACCCGTGGTGGCGACGCCGTGCGTCACGAAACCAAAGCGTCCACGATCTCGTCGAGGCGAGAGGCGATGTCGGCTCTGATGTTTTCCTCCGACCACTCGTCGTAGCCCGACGGCAACACGATCAATGGCTGGTTGTCCACCCGCAGACCCCGGGCGGTGGCCTCGGCCAGGCCCCGGAACTGCTCGGTCACCAAGCCAACCGCCGGAGTTCCCATGGCTTCCAGCGTGCTGCTGGCGTGGATACACCACGCCGTACACGAGCCTCAATTGCCCAAGCCGCTGATCACCGCGTCGACTTCTCGGTGAAAAGCCTCCATCTCCTGCTGGTACTGCTTGGGGTCGGCGCCGTGCATGGGGCCGCTGGCCCGAACCACCACTCCGGCCGCCCCGGCCCTATCCACCAGCCGGCGGGACAGCTCGTCGGCCATGATGGCCATGGACCGCCACATGTCGTTGTCGATGATGCCCACCACCGCGCCGGCCAGCGAGTCCTTGCGGATGGCCAGCGGCTGGGCGGGCTCGTTCACCTCGCCGGTGGGCAACAAGATGGTGGTGGTTTCCATTGAATTCCTCCCGGTGATTCACCGGTCGACTCGCCAGGCAACCCGAGCGAGACCTTCCGGTCCACCCTACCCCGTGCCGTATTGTGTCGCGATGCGCACAACGACGCTGCCCCGGCCGCCGGTCATCATGGAACAGTCACTGGAGGATCCCGATGTGCTGTTGGGCATATTGCAGCGACAGTCTCCCCATCCGCTGACCTTGGCCGGGGCGGAATTCGTCGAGAGCCGGGCTGCGCTGCGAGCCGGAGCCCGCACCGGCGATGTCCCCCCGTTTGTCGATGTGGTCGACGGCGAGCCCCGGATCCCACCGGTGTTCCGCACCACTTGGGGAGCCGAACACGAGGCGGTGGAGGGGGCGGACACCATCGTCAACAACCCCCGGTTCATCGAAGCCGCCCAACAGCTCTATAGCGCCGAGGTGGTGCGGCCCTATTTCACCTACGTCAACATCAACGCTCCCAGCGGTCAGTACGCCCGCCACACCGACATTCCCGCCTTTCGGGGGATTGGCCGCGACCAGTATCCAACCTGGCTGCTCAACTGCATGATGCACTCGGGATGCTTCGACCGCTGGCGGGTGCAGATAGCCACCGCGGTGTGCTGGTACTACGAAGGCTCCGGAGGGGAGTTCACCTACTGGCCCGAGGGCTGGGACGGCGACATGGTGACGGTTGATCCGCCCTGGAACTACGGCGTGATGGGCGACAACGACTACATGCCCCATCGGGTGGAGCCCATCGGCGCCGAGGCCGACTATGCCAAGTACGGCTTTGATGCCACCATCACGCTGACGCCTGATCGGCGGTGGGTGATCGAAGAGCCCGGCCATGAGCCGGTTCGCTATGCCTTCAACGAGGTGCGGGTGTCGCTTTCGTGGAAGGCCTTCGTGTTCGCCGATGCCGCCGATGCCGAGGTGTACGACCGGCACTTGGACGACCTGGACGAACCCACGTTGATCGCCACAATGGCCGAGGACTGCGGTCGCCGGGGCATTGCCGTGCCTGACGGGCCCGACGCGCTCGCTCGCCCCGAGTTCGGCGAGCGGGTCAGAGACACTTATTTGTCGCCTGAACTACGATTCTGACCGCTTCTTGCGGGAGGTTTGTTTCGTGGCTGGTTCCTCACCGGGTTTCAAGGGTCTGCGCTGGCGTCGGTTGGCAATCGTCGGCGCGATGGCGCTGGCGGCTTCTGCTTGCGGCGGGGGAGGAGACAGCGACCGCGGCGATGGTGGTGACGGTGTGGTGGCCGGGGCAACCTCAGCTCCGACAGAGGGCACTGCCGACGGCGAGGATGGCACGGTCGAGGACGACCCCGCCGGTGATGGGGAGCCCGTCGGTGCCGACGAGGGCTCTGTTGCTCCCACCGCCGCGCCGTCGACGCCGGACGAAGAGATACCCCTTTCTGTAGACGACTCGGTCTATGGCGGCACGCTGGTGTTTGCTTTGGAGTCGGAAACCACTGCGGGGTGGAATCCGATCACCACCTCCGCCGCGACATCGGGCCACATCGTGCTGCGGCAACTCTACGACCCGCTGGTCATTGAGGGGGTCGACGGCGAGCCGATTCCGTTCCTGCTGGAGAGCTTCTCGCCCAATGAGGACTACACCGAGTGGACGTTCACGTTGCGCCCGGGGATCGCGTTCCATGATGGCCTGCCGGTGAACTCGGCTGCCCTGGTCCGCCATTTGGAGGAATTGGGGAATGCCACGTTGTCACGACTGGCTATCGAAGAAGCCGAGATACAGAGCTTCGAGGCCATCGACGACTTGACCGTGAAGGTCACCCTGGGAAAGACGTTCGTTGATTTCCCCCTGGGGTTCACCAGCGCGGGGGGCTTTCTGGGGTCGCCGGCCATGTACGACCTTGGTACCGATAGCGCCCGCAACCCGATCGGCACCGGCCCGTTCATGCTGGATGAGTGGGTCGAGCATGAAGTGACCCGCCTGGTGCGCAATCCCAACTACTGGCGCACCGATGCCGAGGGACAACAGCTCCCCTACCTTGACGCCATCGAGTTCCGCCCCTTCGAAGACGACGAGGCCCGGTACAACACCCTTCGGGCCGGCGATGTGGATGCCAGCGTCGACAACGGCGGAAGAAGGGTCGAGGAATACAACGAGGGGTTCAAGACCTTCTGGCAGGACGAGCGGTACTCGGCCACCACTTCGGTGTTGATGAACACCTCGAGACCGCCGTTCGACAATCTGGAGATGCGCCGGGCGCTGGCCCAGTGCACCGACCGGCAGACCCTCAACACCGTTCTGTGGGACGGGCAGCCTCCCGCCACCGGCCCGTTCTCTCCCGGTACCCCCGGCTATCTGGAGGACTCCGGGTTTCCCGACTACGACCCCGATGACGGCCGGGCGGTGTTCGAGCGGTTGGGCGCGCCCAGCTTTGACATCACCACCACGATCACCACGCTGGACCTTCTCCAAGCCGAACTGCTGGTCCAGATGTGGGGCGAGTGCGGGCTGGATGTGAGCATCAACCAAATGCTCCAGACCGAGGCGGTGACCACGGCTGTGTTCGGGAACTTCTCGGTGTTCGTGGCGGTCAACCACAGCGGGTACAGCCTGGCCATGGAGCGGTTCTGGTGGCACAGCGGCTACAGCCCGCCACCCCCGGTTCCGGCCATCAACTTCGGGCGCATCGTCGACCCCCGGATCGACGCCGCGCTCGACGAAGTCATCACCACCGCCGACGAGGGGCGGCAGCGGGAGCTCGCCGAGGAGGTCAACCAGGCGTTTGCCGAGGGCGTCTACAACATCTGGCTCTACCACTCGCGGTGGCTGATCGCCGCCCAAGACTACGTGAACGGCATCGACAACCTGACGATCCCCGGCGGGGGAGAACACCCCAAGATCTTCCTGGGCCGGGTTTTCTTGGCCGAGACCTGGCTGGACGACAGGTAGAAAGCGCATCTTCGCCCGCTGGACTAACGTCTTAACAGCAAGTGACATGGGGGGACCGTGTGATGGCAGATGTTTACCGTGTGATGGCAGATATTTGGCGAGTTTCGAAGCTAGCTCGGTGGCGATGGCTGGCTTTGCTTTGCGCATTGGCGCTGGTGGCCTCGGCTTGCGGAGGCGGGAACGATGATGATGACCCTGGCGGCGGCGTGGCCGCGGAAGCTACCGCCGCCCCCGCTGCGCCCTCGGATGACGGCGATGACGCCCCAGCCCCCAGCGGCGACGGCGGCGACGCCCCCGAGCCCGGCGCGGACGATGACGGTGAGCAAGACGCAGATACCTCAGAGGACACCGCCGCCCCAGAGCCGGAGGCCACTGAAGCACCCGAGGCTGCGCTAGAGCCCCAGTACGGCGGCACGCTGGTGGTTGGGCTGGAGGCGGAGACCACCAATGGGTTGAACCCGGTCAACGCCCAGGCCGCAGTGTCCGGGCACATCCTGTTCCGCGCCCTGTACGACACACTTACCGTCGAGGGCCCCGACGGCGAGGCCGTGCCCAACTTGCTGGAGAGCATGACCTCCAACGACGAGTTCACCGAGTGGACCATGACCCTGCGTCCGGGGATCACATTCCACGATGGGACACCGGCGGACTCGGCTGCGCTGAAGCGCCATTTCGAAGAGCAGGCCAACGGCACGCTGACTGGCATCGTGGTGAGCGATTGGGAAGTCCAATCCATTGACATCGTCGACGATCTGACCATCAAGATGAACTTGGGGAAGCCGTTCGCCCCCTTGCCCAATTATCTGACCAGCCATCTCGGCTATTTCGGGGCGCCGTCGATGCACGACTTGGGTGCGGAGGGTGCGGCCCGCAACCCCATCGGTGCCGGCCCGTTCATGCTGGAGGAGTGGATTCCCAACGAGGTCACCCGGATGGTGCGCAACCCGAACTACTGGCGAACCGACGCCGAGGGCCGTCAGCTTCCCTATCTCGATGCTTTGGAGTTCCGGCCTATCCCCGATACCGATGGCCGGTTCGCGGCCCTTCGGTCCGGCGACCTCGATGCCACCAGCGTGAACACCGGTCTCAGAATCGACGAGTACAACGAGGAGTTCAAGACGTTCTGGCAGTCGGAACGATACAACGAGACCACCTACCTCCTGCTTAACAACTCCCGGCCCCCGTTTGACAACGCGGACTTCCGCCGGGCTCTGGCCCAGTGCACCGACCGCCAGACCTTCAACACCATCCGCTGGGACGGGCAGGCACCGTCCTCCGGCCCCTTCTCGCCGGGAACCCCCGGCTACTTGGAGGACACTGGATTCCCGACCTTTGACCCCGGCGCGGGCAGCGCCACCATTGCCAGCCTCGGAATAAACGATGTCGAGATCGGCACTACCAACGATCCGGCCAACCTCCTCAACACCGAGCTGATCGCCGCCATGTGGGGCGACTGCGGATTGGATGTGACCATCACCCAGGTCGATCAGGCCGAGTTGATCACCAACGCGGTCTTCGGGCTGTTCACCGCCTTCTTATGGCGTCAACACGAAAGCTACGACTTGGCTATAGAGCGGGTCTGGTGGCACAACAAGTTCAGCCAAGGGATCGCGTTGAACTTTGGCCGCATCAACAACCCGACGATTGACGCGGCGCTGGACGAGACCCTGATCACCAAAGACCTCGACCGTCGCAGAGAACTCGCCGAGGAGATCAACCGAGCGTTTGCCGAACAGGTCCACTACATCTGGTTCTACCACTCGAACTGGCTGTTCGCGACCCAAGACCATGTACACGGCGTCGACAACCTCACACTTCCCGGCGGTGTAGAGCACGAGAAGGTGTTCAGCGGGAGAGTGTTCTTGACTGAGGCTTGGATCGAGCAGTAGCGGCAGGTTCCGGCCAAGAAGGGCGCTAGCAGGCCAAGGGGCGGGAGAGGCCGGTGCTTCGGTTCTTCGGAACGCGCTTGGCCCAGCTTGCTCTGGTCGTATTGGCAGTAACGCTGCTGTTCTACTGGATGCTGAACCTGTTGCCTGGCAACCCGTGTGTGGCCGCGTTCGGCGGGGCGGCTACCCAAGAGCAGATCGACGAATGCGAGCGGGATCGCAACCTGGACGACCCGGTGATCGTGCAGTGGGCCAAGTGGGGCGGCGACGTGCTCACCGGCGACTTCGGCAAGTCGTACCTCACCGGGCGGTCATTCGGGGAGGCCCTCAACACCGCGCTGCCTCGAACCCTGCTCCTTTTGGCCTACTCGCAGATCCTGGCGCTGGGCGCGGCCATTCCCCTCGGCCTGTGGTCGGGGTACAAGCAGAACAGCGTGGGCGACAAGATCGCCAGCGGAGGGGCGTTCGCGCTCTTGTCCACCCCGGTGTTCGTACTCGGACTGGTGCTGATCTTGGTGTTCGCCGTGAGGCTGGACTGGTTCGACCTAAGCGGCTACCAGCCGATTTCGGAGGGGCTGGTCGCCCATTTCAAGGTGATGTTCCTTCCCTCGATCACGCTGGCCGCCGGGCTGTTGCCCATCTATCTGAGACTGCTGCGCACTGACGTCATCGGCACCCTGCAAGAGGACTTCGTGGGGACCGCCCGGGCCAAGGGCCTTCCGGTCCGCCACGTGCTCATCCGCCATGTGCTGCGCCCGTCGAGCTTCACGCTGCTGACCATTTTCGGCATCCAGGCGGCCCAGGCGGTGAACGGCGCCATCGTGGTGGAGTTTTTGTTCGATCTCGACGGGGTCGGTTCGCTGCTGGTGAGCTGGGTAGCCGCCCGGGAGTTCTTGCTGGTCCAGACGCTGGTGGCGCTGATTGCGGCGGTGTTTGTGACCGTGACCACGATGGTCGACCTTCTCTACTCGGTACTCGACCCCCGGATACGGCGAAAATGACCGACGTTGCCACCACCGTCGTGACGGGTTCCCAACCCGAAGTCGCCCCTCGGCAGCGCCGTCACAATGTCGCCCTCTGGCTGTCGGTGGGGTGGTTGATCCTGGTGATCGCCAGCGCCGTGCTGGCCCCGTGGCTGGGATTCATCGACGACCCTCACAAGCCGCTGTCCGGGCAGCCTGAAGAGGGGCCGGGGTGGTCGAACTGGTTCGGTACCGATCAGCTCGGTCGGGACATGTTCGCCCGCTCGGTGTGGGGCGGTCGGCTGTCGCTGTCCATCGCCGGTCCGGCGGTGGGCATCGGGATTGTGGTGGGCGGTGTGCTGGGAGTGATGGCCGGCTACTTCGGCAAGTGGATCGACCTGGGAATCAGCAGCGTGGTCAACGTGGCGCTGGCCCTGCCCGCACTTGTATTTGCCCTGTTCATCGTGACCGTGCTGGGCCAGAGCTACTGGAACGTCACCATCGCCGTGACCATCCTGACGATCCCGGCCATCGCCCGCATTGCCCGGGCCCAGGCGCTGCGGTTCGCCGCTCGGGAGTTCGTGACCGTGGCCGACATGATGGGGGCTAAATGGCCCCGTTTGCTTTTCCGGGAAGTGCTGCCCAACGTGGTGCCCGCCTTGGCCTCGATCGCCTTTCTGGCCATGGGGATCGTGATCATCGCCGAGGGGAGCCTGTCGTTCATCGGGGTGAGCGTGGGCTCGCCCAGTATCACCTGGGGCAACATCTTGTCGGCCGGAAAGGGAAGGCTGGAGGATGCCCCCCACATCGCCCTGATCACCGGCGGAGTGATGTTCGTCACCCTCATGGCGTTGAACTTCGTGGGCGACGAGCTGCTCCGACGCCTCGACGTGCGCGAGGCCCGTATCTGAGCTCGCCCCGTCGGCCTACTGCTGCTGTTGTTGTTGCTGTTCTCGGGTGCGGGGGGTCTTGACGGCGGCCAACAGCGAAGGCCGCATCATCGTGGAGGGCTGGCGGGCCGGGTCCATGCGGCGGATCTCCACAGAGGCGTCGACTTCCGGAGCGCCGGGACCGGAGTAGACGCCCCGCAGCGGGGGGACGTCGTCGTAGTCCCGGCCGTGGCCGATCTTGACGTGCTGGCGGCCCACCGCCAACCGGTTGGTGGGATCGAGCGGCAGCCAGCCTTGACCGGGCACAGCTGCCTCGAACCACGCGTGGGTCTGCACTCGGACGAAGTCGCCCTCGATGCTGCCGGTGCGGTCGTTGCTGGAGAACAGGTAGCCCGACACATAGCGGGCTGGGATGCCGATACTGCGGCACAGGGCCACGGCCAGGTGGGCGTAGTCCTGGCAGACGCCGACGCCTGCGGCCAGAACATCGGCGATGGGCTGGCCGATCTCGGTGGCACCGGGCTCATAGGCCAGCCGGTCTCCGACGAACTCGTTGAGCCTCGACACCGCGCTCGCCACATCGGACCCGTCGGCGGTGGCCAGTCCTCGGGCCTGTTGGGCCATGGCCTCGTCCCAGTCGGTGTGACGGGTGGGCTTCAGGAACTCGTCGTGCTCATTGAGAAAACCGGGTTCGCCCAGCGACTCCATCGCAGAAGCGGCGGAGAGGGCTGGCGGGTCTTGGGTTTCCACTGCGGCTTCGGCGACGACCTCCAGGTTGGTGTGCGATTCGGTGACGCCGAAATGGTCTACCCGGGTGCCCCAGTAGTCGGTGAACGACAGCATCCTGGCCGACGGCTCCACCGACACCCGGTAGTCCAAGAGCTGCTGGCGCTCATCGGAAACCGGGCAGGCCCGCAGCTCGTTCTGGGATTCGCGCACCGACGAGTCGAAGGTGAACCTGGTGCGGTAGCAGATGTCCAGCCTCACGACGATGCTCCGGGGCTGATGGCCTGGCTGTGCAGGTCGAAGGCTTCGGCGTTGCGGAAGAAGTGCCCGCTCACCAGGTCGGCCACCTCCCGGACCCCGGTTTCCAGCCCGCTCAGATGTTCGGGCAGGTTGGCCGCCATGGCGTCGAAATCGGCGTACTCCAGCCCCGACCGCAACTGGCTCAGGCGGCGCAGGGACGGGGGTCTGCCGTTTTGGGCGAGGGCTTCAACCTGGGTCTCGCTCATTCGAAAGCAGTAGAGCACCGACCGGGGGAATGAATCGTTGACCAGCAGGAATCGGGCCACATCGGTAGCCAGGGGGGAGGACTGGTGGGCCCGCTGGTAGGCCTCGAGGGCCGATACCGAGCGCAGGGTGAGCGCCATCTCGTCGTACGACGAACCGTCCATGGCGGGGTAGCGGGTTTGGATCAGACGGCAGGTCATCAGCGCCCGCTCCAGGTTCTGGCCCAACACCAGAAATCGGTAGGCCTCTCCTCGGGCCATCGATGTCTCGAACACCCCGTTGAGCGTCTGGCAGCTCACTCGGATGAAGTCGAGGGTTTGGAACGGATCTTGTTCCATGGCTGTGGCGAAGTCTTCCCGACGGAGCCGCAAGTAGAACTGGTTGATCTGCTCCCACAGTTCTGAGGGGATCTGGTCGCGCAAGGATCGAAAGTTCTCCCGGGTGCGGCCGATGCAGAACACCACTGATCCGGCCAAAGAGGGCGAGGCCACCAAACGGGTAGCGGCCGCTTGCACGTCGATGCCCAGCCCGGCCTCACTTCGCAACATCGGCGGCGACGGGATCAGGTTCTCGGCCATGGTCTGCACATCCTCATCCGGTGTCGGCACTTCGAGGCGTAGGGTGCGGATCAGGTTCTGCATGTGGTCGATGGCCTGAGCCGGAGGCTCGGCCACGGTGCTGAGCAGCGTGGCCCGCACCATGCGGGCAGTGTCCTCGGCCCGCTCCAGGTAGCGCCCGGCCCAGAACATGTCCTCCGCGTGGCGGGCCAACATCAGCTTGCCGCGGCCTGATCGCGTTGGCCGGAATCGCCCAGTACCCAGGTGTCTTTGGAGCCGCCGCCCTGTGAGCTGTTGACGATGAGAGATCCCTCTCGCAGGGCCACTCGGGTTAGCCCGCCGGGAATCACCTCCACCTGCTCGCCACTCAGCACGAAGGGGCGCAGGTCGATGTGGCGGGGGGCGAAATGGTCGCCGGCCCAAGCGGGCAGGCGGGACAGGTTCACCACCTCCTGGGCGATCCAGTTGCGGGGATCGGCCAGGATCTTGTCGCGGGCCTCAGCCAGCTCGGCATCGGTGGCCTTGGGGCCGATCACGATGCCGTAGCCGCCCGATTCGGCCACCGGCTTGACCACAAGCTGGTCCATCCGCTCCAGCACCTCAGCCCGCTGGTCTTCCTCCCACAGCAGGTACGTGTCGGCGTTGGGGATGATCGGTGCCTCGCCCAGGTAATAGCGGATCATGTCGGGCACATAGGCGTACACCGCCTTGTCGTCGCCCACCCCGTTGCCCACCGAGTTGGCCAGCGACACCGTGCCGGCCCGGGCCGCGGCCATCAGCCCGGGCACTCCTAGGGTGGACTGGGGGTTGAACACCACCGGGTCCAGGAAGTGGTCGTCGATGCGGCGGTAGATCACGTCCACCCGCTCGAGGCCTCGGGTGGTGCGCATGGCCACGATGTGGTCGTCCACCACCAGGTCGCGCCCCTCCACCAGCTCCACGCCCATGCTCCGGGCCAAAAAGGCGTGCTCGAAGTAGGCCGAGTTGAAGATGCCGGGGGTGAGCACCACCACGGTGGGGTCGTCGCCGCAGGCTGGCGGGGCGATGGAGCGCAGGGCCCGCAAGAGCGAGCGCCCGTAGTGGTCTACCGAGCGGACCGCCAGGTCGGAGAAGGCGGCGGGGAGCAGCTTGGTCATGGCCGCCCGGTTCTCGATCACATAGGAGATGCCGCTGGGGCTGCGCAGGTTGTCTTCCAGTACCCGATAGGCGCCGTCGGCGTCGCGCACCAAGTCGATGCCGGCCACCAAACAGCGGGCCCCCAACGGGACCGCCACGTTCATGGCCTCCCGCTCAAAGCCGGTGCAGGAGGTGATCAGCCGCCGGGGCACGACGCCGTCGTTGATAATGGCCTGCTCGCCGATGTAGATGTCGTCGAGGAACCGGTTGAGCGCGGTGACCCGCTGGATCAGCCCCCGCTCCAGCATGGCCCATTCATCGGCGTCGATGACCCGGGGGAACAGGTCCATGGGCCAAGTGCGCTCGGTGCCCTCGTCGCCGCCATACACCGTGAACGTGATCCCCTGGCGGCGGAACGACTCATTGCGCTGTTCTTCGAGGTCCCGAACCTGCTCCAGCGTCAGCCGGTCGAACCACTCCTGCACCGGCCGATAGTGATCCCGAGTGCGCCCCTGCTCATCAACAGCCTCATCAAAGAAGCCGGGGGCGTCGGACATGGCCGCCATTCTAAGTGGTCGGGTTTCTCCCGCTTGGCGGTCGTGGGGTCGGGCTGGCCGGATTTGAACCGGCGACCCCCTGCTCCCAAAGCAGGTGCGCTGACCAAACTGCGCCACAGCCCGTACTGGCGTCCAGCGTACTCGGAGGCAGGGTGGCGGAGAGAAGCTTGTTTTCGGTTGAGCAGGCCTAGGACAGGGCCTGCTCCACTTGGTCGAGGGCTTCTTCTTCAGACACGTTCAGCGAGAAGCTCAGCTCGGACACCAGCACGTTGCGGGCCTTGGTGAACAGGCTCTTCTCGCCGGCGGACAGGCCCTTGTTCTGGTCCCGCAGGGCCAGATTCCGCACCACCTCGGCCACCTGGTAGACGTCGCCCGACTTGAGCTTCTCCTGGTGGTTCTTGAACCGGCGGCTCCAGTTGGCCGGCTCGCGCACATCCCGCTTGCGGAGCACCTCGAACAGGTCTTCCACGTCCTCGGTGGAGATGGGCCAGCGCATCCCCACCTCTTCGGCCTTGGCGACGGGCACTGAGAGCACCATCTCGCCGTGGGCCATGCGCAGCACCAGGTATTCGGTCTTCTCCCCGAAGGCCTCTTTCATCTCCTTTTTGACCACGGTCGCTGCTCCGTGGTGGGGGTAGACAACCTTGTCGCCTTTTTTGAACGTCATCGTGCTCCGTGGGGGGCTCAGGGGAACCCCATAAGGATGCCATCATCGGATGCGGTTTCGCATCTTGACTGGGAACTCGGTGCTTGGGGGGTTTTTCCGTCGGACTGCATGCAGCGATGCGGTCCAGCGACCAAGATGGGCGGAGATGGCTGCGCTTCGCACTGAGATAACCGAGATCGTCACCGGGCTGGGGATGCTCGGTTTGGCGTCGGTGGACGAGGCGTTGGCGGCCCGGCCCAGCGAGATGGTGGGGGTGGAGGGCCATCACTACGACAAGCTGGTTGCCGCTCGGGCCGACGGCAAGTACGGGTTGCAGTTCGAGGAGGCCTGGGCCAACGGCGTGGCCTTTGCCGCGGCGGAAGACGGTCTGCGGGATCGGCAGCCCAAGCGTGTGGAGTGGAAAGGACCGCACAAACTTCCGGGATATGACCAGGTTCCAGCCGATCTTCGAGTGGACTATGTCTATCTGGTGAGTTGCAAGTACGGATCAAAACTTCTGCATAACGTGTCGCCGTCCCACTTGTTCGATCGGCTGCTTGTTCAGCGGCATGGGCAGAGGGTGGATTGGTATGCCGATGTAGCACCGGATGAATATCAGCATCTCTACCGGGCATGTCGGGGCTACATGGGTGATTCGGAGTTGCCAGCAACAATCGGCGAACTGGATCGGCATGGACGGGGCCGACTGAAGGAAGCATTCCAGGGTGCATGGCCCGAGCCTCTGGCCGAACCATATCGCTGGTTTGCAATCGCGGTGTCGAGGGCCTCTGCGGAGCGGTGGCTTCAGGCGCTAGAAGACCGGGCTCTTCGGGAGCAAACTCTATGGCGCTTGCTGCGGCTTCAGCCCGCGCCTTACTTCGTGTTGGGAACCGATACCAGCTGGGAGCCCCTGCGCTATCGGGTGGACACGCCTTGGGACTTTCGCGTGCGATACCGGTTCAAGTCCCTGGACGCTTGGCCTGAAGCTCGAGGTCAGCCAGTGGTTTGCTGGAGGGCCGATCTGGTGGAGATTTCCACTGGTGCTCCCGTTCATGTCGACGGTCATGTTGAGGTGCGATGGAGCCATGGTCGGTTTAAGGGATCACCAGAGGCGAAGGTCTATTTGGACACCCCCCACTTGGAGACGCCGGGCTATACCGAGCTGTCGTAGTTCTCGATCAGGCCCAGATGGCCATCGGGTAGCCGGTTTCGTCGAGTTCGCCTTGCCCCAAGATCATTGCCGTGCCAGCGGCCATGCGCCGGGCGGTCCAGCCGGCGGCTGCGGCGTCGAGCAGGTCGTCGAGGTTTGCGCCCGAAATGGATGGGGGAGATGGGCTCAGGTTGTCGAATTCTGGTGACAGCGCAGCCATGCGCTCGGCTTGTCCTGCCGGTTGGCGTTTGGAAACCGACATCGGCCCACCGGCCAGCACGGCGAAGCTGGTCTCGGGGTGGACCTCGGCGGCCTGGGGCCGGGCCTGGGGAGAGAGGTCTTCTGGGGTCAGCACGGCTCGCACTTCCCGTACTTTGGGCAGCAGGTGGAACGCTTGGATTGACAGTCCCCGGCCGGTGTGGGCTCGCGCCTGGTGGTTGGCCTCGGCGTGGTCGGCGGCGTTGAGCACGCACAGGGGCGGAGTCCAGAACAGCGAGGAACGGCGGGGACCGAGCAACTCCCGGGCCTCGACATCGGAGCGGCGGAGGTCTTTGCCTGGGAGTCCGATGGGCATGTCAACGCCGACGGCCAGCAGCCTTTGGGACCGGGCTTGGCCCCATACGTCGGCGAACGATGGCCACACCGAGAACGCCACCGGGGAGCCGGGAGTGGTGGCGGTGACAGCCATGACCCATCCGCCCTTGGCCGCATCCACCCCGGCGACCAGCGCGGCGTCACTCAAAGCGGACCTCGAAGATGTTGGGCCAGCGCTTGCCGGTGATGAGGAATGTGCCGGTGTCGGGCCGATAGGCGATGCCGTTGAGAACGTTGTTGCTGTCGGCGTCAGCCGGGTGGGGGCTGATGATGCCGGCCATGTCGGCCTCGGCGATGACTGCGCCGGTGTCCGGGTCGATAATCACGATGCGGTCGGTGAGCCAGACGTTGGCCCACACGTCGTCGCCTATGCACTCCAGTTCGTTGAGCCGGTTGACCGGGCTGCCGTCGGTGTCGACAACCGCCACTGATCCCAGCGTTTCGAACGTCTCCGGGTGGCGGAAGGTGAGCGTGTTCGACCCGTCGCTCATCACAAGGCGGGTGCCGTCGTGGCACAGTCCCCAGCCCTCGCCGGAGTAGGTGAAGCTGCCGGTTTGCTCAAGGGTGTTCTGGTGGTAGACCCCGGCGGTGCCCGCCCGCCAGGTGAGCCAGATGAGCTGGTCGTCGACGAGGGCAAGCCCCTCACCGAAGTGCTGGGGGTCGGCGGCGGTCTCTTGGAGCACCCGCCCAGTGGGCAAGTCCACGATTCGCAGGACCGACTGCCCTCGCAGCCCGGTGCTCTCATACACCAGCCCGTCGAACCACAGCAGCCCTTGGGTAAATGCCGAGGTGTCGTGGGGATGAGTGGCCAGCACCTGGTAGGTGAGCGTTCCCGACCAAGAAGGGGTCGGTGTCGCCGTGGCGGTGGGCACCGCGGTTGCTGGGACAGTGGGCTCAGGGGTCGAGTCTGGAGGTCGGACGGTTGGCCGGGTGGTGGGTTGCGTGGTGGGTTGGACGGTCGTTGGCTGGGGGGTTGGCCCAGTCGTTGGCTGAGAGGTGGGCTGCGCGGTTGGCGGGAGAGTGGGCTGCGCCGTTGGCTGGACGGCGGTCGGTTGGGGGGCCGAGCCGGTCGGCGCCGCGGTTGCCGGGGCGGTGGGATCAGGTGCTGTTGTTGGCTGGGAAGTAGTACCAGCGGTTGCCGAGACGGTGGGGTCAGGAGATGCAAACGGCTCCGGCGATGCGGCTGCTTCCTCAGGAGCCGCCGCCTCAGGTAGAGCTGATGGAGAGGGCGCGTCGGCATCGCAAGCCGCCAGAAGAGCGACCACGGTCAGCAGCCAGATTGCCGCCCAGAACGTTTGGGTACGAGACAGAGCCGCCATTTTTGCCCAAATACGCCCTCAAGTCAGAGGGGTGTCACACTGCACTGGTGGATTTCTCCTTATCCGAGCAGGAGCAGGCGGTTGCCGATCTGAGCCGCCAGATCTTGGGCGACCTGTCGACCCCGGAGCGGCACAAGCACTTGGAGGCCGATGGCTTGACCCACGACGACTACGTGTGGGGGGAGTTGTGCGATGCCGGGCTGGTGGGCGTGTCGCTGCCCGAGGAGTGCGGCGGGGGCGGCTTGGGCTTTCTGGCCACCTGCCTGATGTTGGAGGAGATCGGACGCACCACGGCCCGAGTGCCGTTTCTGGCGCCGGTGGCGGCGATGGCGGTGGCCGAGTTCGACCCCGACGAGGATCTGCTGGCGGAGATGGCCACCGGATCGGCGCTGGTGTCGCCGGCGCTGGTGGAGCCGGGCCGCGACCCCGGTGATCCCTCCGCGACGGCGGTGGAAGCTGGTGACAGTTGGACTGTCAACGGCACCAAGGAGATGGTCCCGTTCGCCGATCAGGCCGACTGCTTCCTGGTTCCCGCAACCACGAGCCACGGAGTCGGGTTGCTTTTGGTACACGACTCCGCATCGGTCGAGGTCGTTCCCCAGGAGGCCACCTCTGGCCTGGTTGAGGGGAAGGTGGTGATGGTCGATGCCCCTGCCGACCGGCTGGGTACCGGCGCCGAGGCGGTGGAATGGCTGGTGCAGCGGTGTACGGCGGCGCTGAGCGCGGTGGCCGTGGGGGTGGTGAGCGAGGCTCTGCGGCTGACCGCGGCCTACACCAGCGAGCGAGAGCAGTTCGGCCGGCCCATCGCCACCTTCCAGGCCGTCGGCCAGCGGGTGGGCGACGCCTACATCGACACTGAGGCCATCCGCCTCACCGCCCTGCAAGCCTGCTGGCGTTTGGACCAAGGGCTGGAGGCATCAACCGAGGTGGCGATAGCCAAGTACTGGGCCGCCGACGGCGGCCAGCGGGTAGCCAACGCCGCCCAGCACCTCCACGGCGGCATGGGCGTAGACCGCGACTACCCCCTGTGGCGCTACTACGTATGGGCCAAGCACCTAGAGCTCTCGCTAGGCGGGTCCACCGCCCAACTCCTGCAAATCGGCAACGCCCTCGCCGCCGGCAGCGCCTGATATCGGCAGCTCTCTTGCGGCCCTTAGGGGAATAACTATATATTTTTATACGATTAGATTCATATAAACTATAGTCGTGTGAGGATGTTCTCAGGCAGAAAGGCGAGGAATGAAGGCAGGGGAGATCCAGCACAGGCTAGCGTCAACCAACCGCTGGTGGGTCGATCCGAAAGGGTGGCCGGACAATGATCCCGACTTGCGTGAGGCCGCTCGCGCTCCTTTCAGCTACACCACCGGAGTGCTCGACGATCTTGTTGCCGGGGGCCTCTATGTCGTGAGAGGACCGAGGCGGGTTGGCAAGTCGGTGACCATGAAGCGGGCCGTCAAAGAGCGGATCGACAGCGGGGTCGATCCGCGGCTGATCGTCCATATGTCGGTTGAAGGATGGAGCGAGGCTGACCTGGAGAGACTGGTGAGCGCTGCATCTCAGATCATGCCGGTCGGTGCGCCCCGGTACTGGTTTCTCGACGAGATCAGCGGTGTGTCGGGCCGCTGGCCCGACAGGGTGAAGTGGCTGAGAGACAACGATAAGCAGTTCCGCTCTGACACCGTTGTTCTCACTGGCTCTTCTTCGTCGAATTTGAAGGAATCGTTGGGGGCGTTGGCTGGGCGAAGAGGCGGGGTGGTTAACCCCGACAGGGTGATCTTGCCGATGGGCTTCCGGTCGTTCGTCGAGCTTGCCGCCCACCAAGCACCCCTGGTGGCAGACTTGGGGCCCGTCCAACCAGGCGACCTCGACTATGACCTCTTGGCAGAGGCTGCCTATGCACTGATGCCCGATCTGCACACGTTGGTCGCCGCGTGGGAGGCATACCTTCAGATTGGCGGCTTCCCGCAAGCAGTAGCTGGCTATGCCCGCGCCAAAGACGCTTCACAGCCGTGGCAGCAGTCAGTGCTGCCCGGCGTTGAATGGGCGCTGGCCCACGCCATCGATCCCGGCCTGCTCGCCAGCTTGCAGGAGGCCATCAATGCAGACGCCTTCAGGAGAGCCCGTCTCTCCAGCATCCAGTCCGGTGAACTTCTGCGTTTACTGGTTGACGGTCTGTGCTCGCCAACGAATCACACTCGCCTTGCCCGTGAAATCGACACCGCGCCGCGCACTGCCTCAGAGCGCATCAGTGATCTTCGAGAGGCGCTAGTCATTTGGCCTGCCTACCAAACTGACGGTACTCGGCTGATGCCAAAGCTCAGGGCTCAGGCCAAGACGTATTTTTGTGATCCCGCTTACACTCGGCTCGTCGGTGACGGTGCCCAAGACTTCACCCGTCTTTCCGAGCAGCAGCTGGGCATGGCTCTTCTGCGAAGCATCGAGCGGCGGCATCCCAGCAGCTATGTCGATTTCGGGAGGCTTCTCTACCACCGCAACCAGACAAGTCGCGAAATCGATTTTGTGGGTGGTGACCTCGGGGATTTGGCGATCGAGTCGAAGTATGTCGACGGTGGTTGGCGCGGCACCGCCGGCCGCACCATCAAAGCCTCCCCGTGGAGAGGCATCGTCGCTACCCGCACGGAGATCAATCTTGAAGATCCCCGGCTCATGGCGGTTCCGACAGCGTTGCTTGCCTGGCTGCTCGACAGTTGACGGCACGGTCGCTTCCGCTGACCTCCTCAGAGCCAAAGGAGGGTTGCTCCCTGGCATTGGGGCGTTAACCTACGCCACCATGAGCGATGCCAAGCGAGACGTCAGGGCCTCCGACAAGTCGTCCCTTCCCATGGTGGTGAGGGCGATGAACAGCTATGGCCGCACCGTTCGCCGCATCCGACCTGGGCACGGTCGGTTCAACGCCGATGCTCTGGTGGAGAAGGCCCAGGAGTCGGCCAAGCTCGACGACTTCGGCCCCGACGGCTGGCAAGAGGGACTCGAGATTCTGGTCGATTCCATCAATAGTGAGGGGAACCTGAGCCAGTTGGGGCGGATGATCCTGGGAGGTCTTATTGACTCCACGCTTCAGATGCGACTGCGGGTTGTCGATTGGTCCAACCAGCACCCAGAAGTGGCTAAAGAGCAGGTGTCCGCCCCGATTGTGGTCACCGGCCTGCCCCGTACCGGCACCACCCTGCTCAGCAACCTGCTGGACCTCGACCCGATGAATCGATCGCTGCTGGCGTGGGAAGGTGGCACGGTGGCCCCGCCGCCCACGCTCTCGGGACACCGGGAGGACCCCCGCATCGCCGAGGCGGCGAAGGGCTCGGGCCAGTTGGCCAAGCTGGCCCCCAAAGTGCAGGCCATGCACCCTATGGCTGCCACTCTTCCCACCGAGTGCGTGACGCTGTTGGGAGGCGAGTTCAAGTCGATCCACTTCGAGACCCAAGGCACGTTCAACACCTACGGGGCCTGGTTCGAGACCTGCGACATGGTGCCGGCCTATGAGTTCCACCGACTGTGCTTGCAGGTGCTGCAATCGGGCATCCCGACCCACCGGTGGTCGTTGAAGACACCCGGCCACATGTGGCACCTGGACGCGTTGTATGCCGTATACCCCGACGCCCGAGTGGTGTGGACCCATCGCGATCCGCTGAAGGTGGTCGGCTCAGTGGCCAGCCTCAACTGCACCCTCCACGCCACCAACACCGACAAGGTGGACTTCGACGCCGTGGGCCGCATCTGGCGAGACAAGTGCCTACACGGCATCAAGGCCGGCACCGAATTCCGGGACCGGCGCGGCTCAGACGACACCGTGTTCGATCTCCAGTACGCCGAGCTGATGGACGACCCTGTGGGCTCAGTTGAGCGCATCTACCGCCACTTCAACATGGAGCTAGACGATCTAGGCCGACGCAAGATGGCCGCCTGGATGGAGGAAAACCCCCAAGACCGCTTCGGCCGCCACCGCTACACCCTCGACCAGTTCGGCCTCTCAGCCGAAGAAGTCCGCCAGCAGTTCGCCCCCTACACCGAGCGCTACGAAGTCCCCTCTGAGGGCTAGATGATGACGGGGCTCTTCCCAGAGATTGAGCCATTCGAGGCTGGCCATTTGGACGTCGGCGATGGCAACAGCGTCTATTGGGAAGCTTGCGGCAACCCGGAGGGCAAGCCTGCCCTGGTAGTGCATGGCGGGCCGGGGAGCGGCTGCACTCCGACGCATCGGCGGTTCTTCGACCCTTCCGTCTACAGGATCGTGCTGGTCGATCAGCGAGGGGCGGGCCGGAGCACTCCGCATGCTGGCGACGAAGGCACGAGCCTTGAGCAAAATACGACTGACCACCTTGTGAGAGACATGGAGGCGCTCCGGTCCCATCTGAGCATCCACCGGTGGCTTATCTTCGGCAACAGCTGGGGGTCGACGCTCGCGCTGGTCTATGGCCAGCGGCACCCCGAACGGGTGTCAGAGATTGTGTTGCTGGCAGTGACGACTTCAGATCGGGACGAGATCCACTGGCTGTACCACGGTGCCGGCCGCTTATTTCCGGACGACTGGGAGCGGTTTCGCGCCGGTGCAGGGGGCAGCGGCCGAGATGACGACCTCGTTGGCGCCTACTACCGCTTGCTCAACAGTCCAGATCCCAGTGTTCGCGAACAGGCTGCCGCGGAGTGGTGTCGGTGGGAGGACGCAGTGGTCTCAGGTACCGAGCCGAATCCCCGATACGACGATCCACGCTTCCGAATGGCCTTCGCCCGCATCGTCACCCACTACTTCCATCACGGGGCCTGGCTCGAACCCCGCCAGATCATCCGCAACGTCCACCGCCTGCACGGCATTCCGGCGGTACTGATCCACGGCCAGCTCGACCACAGCACCCCGATCGCCACCGCCCAAGAGCTTGCCCACGCTTGGCCCGACAGCGAACTCATCGTCGTCGACGCCGGGCATCTCGCCAACGAGCCGGCAATGGTCGAGGCGGCAGTCGACGCTACCAACCGCTTCGGCGGCTAGAGGTGCGGCAGTACTTCGGTTTCGAAGAGGCGGAGGTTTTCCCAGGATAGGGCGGGGTCTAGGCCGCCCATTAGGGGGTGGAACATTAGGGCGTCGAAGTCGCCCATGGCCTTGATCATGTCGATGGCTTCGGCTGGGGAGATGAGGTGGTGCATGCCCATGGCCCGGAGGGCATCGGCGTCGTTCACGGGCTCGTAGCCGGTGGCGGCGCCGGACTCGGCGGCCCATTGGCCGTAGGCGTTCATCTCGTGGAGGGCGTGGGGGGCGACTTGGGCCCAGGTGGCGTCGGGGTCGTGGGTGATGTGCAGGTAGCCGACGCCGCCGGAGGTGGCCGGGCCGGGGTCGTCACGGCCGAGCTTGATCACCTCGTCGCGGTAGAAGTCCCAGAACTCGGGCATGGTGGGCAGGAACCCATCCGCGATGCGGGCCGCCCGCCGGGCCGCCGGTTCGCCGCTGCCGCCCAGCCAGATGGCCGGCCGGGGATTCTGATACGGGGTGGGGGTCACCCGCACGGTGCGGCCCCGGAACTCGAACGGCTCGCCGGTCCACGCCGCCTTGAGGGTCTCCACCATCTCCACGGTGAGCCGCACCCGGTCGCCGGTGGTATACCCGAACATCTCGAACTCCGAGGGCACATACCCCCCGGCCACCGTCACGCTGATGCGCCCCTTGCTGATCCGGTCCAGCACCGCCAGGTCTTCGGCGATCCGCAGCGGGTCGTGCATGGGGGCGATGAGCGCGGCCAGCATGATGTGGATGTTCTCGGTGCGAGCGGCGATGGCCGAGGCCAGCGCCACCAGCGAGGGCAGGTAGCCGTCGTCGGAGCCGTGGTGCTCCGACAGCGTGACCGACACGAAACCCAAGTCTTCGGCCCACACCGCCTGCTCGATGGCGGCGTGGTACAGCTCCTCCACCGGCACCGGGCAGATGTCCGGGCAGCGGAAGTCGTAGCGGATGTTGAGCAGGGCCATGGCCGCCTCCTGTCTGTGGTGCGCTAGCTCTTCTTGAACTCGGTTGGCAGTTTCACCAGCCAGCGTCAGTTCTTGAACTCCGGGATCACGTACTTGCCCATGAGCTCGATGGAGGTCATCACATCCTCGTGGGCCATCTTGTACGGGTTGAACAGGCAGAACAACAGGTCGCAGCCCACCGCCTCGTAGCGCTTGGCGATCTCCACGCACCGGTCGGGGTCGCCAATCACCGCGGCGCCCGACTCCCAGATGTAGTCCATGGTGATCTGGCCCAAAAGGCCCTCGTCGCGGCTCTTGGCCGCATCGCCGGTGTACTCGTAGGTGCCCAGCTCGGCCACCTCCAGGTCGGCCAGGTAGTCGGCCACCGAGGCGATGAGCCCGCCCCCGTAGCCCGGATACCACACAAACGACTCCTCGGCGGCGGCCCGGGCCTTCTCGTTGGTCTCGTTGCAGTGCACCATGGTGAAGGTGGCGGCCCGCTCGTTGCGGAACGCCCCCACCGGCTGGTCGCAGTCGGCGTGGCCCTTGCGGAACGCCTCGAGCCGCTCGGCCAAATCCTCGGGCGGCTGGCCCACGGTGAACGAGCACAGCCCGATGCCCCGCTTGCCGATCTCGTAGTGGCCGGGCACCGAGCTGGTGGCCCCCCAGATGGGCGGGTGGGGATCCTGGCGGGGCTTGGGCAGCACCCGGCGCTTGGGCATCGACCAGTAGTCGCCCTCGAACTCGTACTCGTCGTTGGTCCAGCAGCCCACGATGTGGCGCAGCGCCTCGTCCCACTGGGCCCGGGTCTCGTTGGGGTGGATGTTGAAGCCCTCCAGCTCGGCCCGGGTGGACGAGCGGCCGGTGCCGAACTCCACCCTCCCGTTGCTGATGAGATCCAGCACCGCCACCGACTCCGCCGTGCGCACCGGGTGGTTGTAGGGCTTGGGCAGAAGCCGCACGCCGTAGCCGATCCGCAGGTTCTCGGTGAGGGCCGCGATGTGGCCATACAGCACCTCGGGGTTGGAGCAGTGGGAGTACTCCTCCAAGAAGTGGTGTTCCACCGTCCAGAACGAGTGGAAGCCCATCTTGTCGCCCAGAACGGCTTGTTCGATGGTGTTCTGGTAGGCGTTGTACTCACTCTCACGAGTCCAGGGCCGAGCCACCGGAATCTCGTAGAACATCGCAAACTCCATGCCAATCCCCTTGTGTGTGCGGCGCAGTTCCGGGGCCGATGGTAAACGGCGCGACCCCGAGCAGGCGCATTGGGCTCGGTTAGTGTGCGGGCCATGGCACTAGATCCGGCCGCCAAGGCCGTCATGGACATGATGGAAGAAAACGGCGTGAGCTTTGCGGGCATCGCCTCGATGACCGCGGTGGAGCTGCGCAACCGCATGCAGCTCGGCGACATGCCGGTGGAGGATGTGGCCCGCACCGAAGACCGGGTGATCGCCGGCCCCGACGGCACCGACCTGCCCATCCGCATCTACTGGGCCGAGGTGACCGATGAGGCCCGCCCGGTGGTGGTGTTCTTCCACGGCGGGGGCTGGGTGATCGGCGGCATCGACAGCCACGACGGCCAGGTGCGCGAGATGGTGAACCGCACCGGCATGGTGTTCGTGTCGGTGGACTACCGGCTGGCGCCCGAGGCCAAGTTCCCGGCCGCCGCCGAGGACTGCTACGCCGCCACCCAGTGGGTGGCCGAGAATGCGGCCGACATCGGCGCGGATGCCGCCCGGCTGGGGGTGGCCGGCGACAGCGCCGGGGGCAACCTGGCCGCGGTGGTGGCCCAGATGGCCCGCGACCGGGGCGGCCCGGCCGTCGCCCATCAGTTGCTCGTGTATCCGTGCTGCGACATGGACTCCAACGCCTGGCCGTCGCAGACCGAGAACGGCTTCGACTATTTCCTCACCAAGGAGTCGATGGACTGGTTCTACGACCAGTACGCCGATGTGGCCGACCGCGACAACCCCTATGCCTCGCCCATCAAGGCCGACAGCCTCAGCGGGCTGCCCCCGGCGTGTGTGATCACCGCCGAGTACGACCCGCTGCGCGACGAGGGCGAGGCCTACGGGGCCGCGCTTCAGGAGGCCGGGGTGGCGTGTGAGGTCCACCGCTACGACGGCATGTTCCACGGCTTTTTCGGCATGACCCTGGCCATCCCCGGCGCAGTGGCCGCCCAGGAGGCCGCGGCCGCCGCGGTGACCGCCGCGCTGTCGGCTTGAGCTCGGCGTGACGCCCTGAGCACCGCCGCGGTCGGCTACGACGACCGCTACCGGTTCCGCCTGATGGCGGCCATCGTCCCCGTGCAGTTCGGGGTGAGCATGAGCCTGACGGTGATCGCGGTGGCCGTGGGCGACATCGCCCGAGACCTGAACACCGGAACCGGCGCCGCCAGCTGGACGGTGACCGGCGCCATCTTGGCCTCGGCGGTGTCCACGTCTTTGGGCGGCAAGTTTGGCGACATCTACGGCCACCGCCGGGCCTTCCTCGCCGCGGCGGTGATGCTGGTGGTGGTGACGCCGCTCAGCGGGCTGGCGTGGAGCATCGAGAGCCTCATCGGGTTCCGGGTGGCGGCCGGGGTGGCCAACGGGGTGGCCACCGCCGCGGGCACCGCCATGGTGCTGTTGGCGTTCCCCATCTCCACCCGCTCGAGGGCCATCGGCTGGTACCAGTCGGCGCTGTCGGGGGCGCCGGCCATCGGACTGATCGTGGGCGGGCAGATCGTGGAGCAGTTCGGCTGGCGGTGGGTGTTCGCCTTCTTCGGGGTGATCGCCGTGGTCGGCCTGGTAACCAGCGCCACGGTGGTGCGGCCCATGGGCGGCGGCCTGGAGGTGTCAATCGACTACTGGGGCGGCCTCACGCTCTCGGCCGGGGTGGCTCTGGTGCTGGTGGGGCTCACCCTCTTGGGCAACGACGGGGTGGGCGCCTCGGTGAGCATCGTGCTGATGGCCGGCGGAGTGGTGCTTTTGGCCGCGTTCGCCCGCATCGAACAGCGGGTGCCCGAGCCCATCATCAGCATGGACTACCTGCGAAAGCGCAACTTCAGCATCCCCATCTGGGTGGTGACCCTGGCCAACTTCTCGTTCATGGGCGGACTGGTGATCACCCCGTTCCTGTTCACCGAGCGGCTGGGCTGGGGCCTCGGGGCGGCCACGTTGCTGTTGGCTGTGCGGCCGATCACCTTCAGCTCGTGCGCCTTCGCCGGCGGCTACATCCACCCCCGCCTGGGGGCCCGGATGACCCCGGTGGTGGGATCGTCGCTTCTGGCGGTGGGCATGGTGTTCTTCGCCCTGTCGGCCTGGCAGGCCTCGCTCGGCTGGACGGTGGCGGGGCTGTTCGTGGTGGCCATCGGCCACGGCATCCAGCTCCCGTCGCTCACCACCACCGCCTCCGACGCCGTGGAGCCCGAGGACTACGGCGTGGCCTCCGGCATGCGGGGCACACTCACCCAAGTGGGCGTGACCACCGGCATGCAGACCATGGTCATCGTGATCGGCACCGACATCACCGGCACCTCCCTAGCCAACTCCTACCTCCTAGGCGCCGGAGCCGCAGTACTAGCCGTAGCCCTCTCCCTAGCCATCTCCCCCCGCTCTGTCTAAATTTAATAGAACATATTGGAATAGACGTAAAAAGCCTGTAACTTCAGTTCTGGCAGGGCACTAGTCCAACCTGGGCATCCATAGGCCGAACTGCACCCCTGCATTGGAGAGGTCGAAGGAAATGAGCGTCTCGCAGCGCAAAGAAGGACCCGTGGATGGCGAGAAGGTAAGGCCCTGGGGGTGGCGGCTTGAGCTCGCCACCCCCCGGCCAGCTATGCCCAAGGTCGCTTCACCGCAAAGGGGAGAGGCTAGCAAGGGCTTACGTCGTCCAGTATAGGGACAGGGCCTGTGACGGACAACGGTGTTTCCGGGTCTTTGAGTGCCTCCGAGGTGGCGGAATTACGTCGCGTGCTCTCAACAGAACGCTTCAAGAGCTACCTGTGGGCGACAAGAGGCGATGCGACGCAGGCCATTCAACTCCACGCTTGGAACACAATGGTCAGCGGCGCATTCTACGGGCCGTTGCAGATGGTCGAGCTGGCTCTGCGCAATGCTGTGCATGACTGCGTGTCGGCTGTACACGGTCGGCAATGGCTCGGGGATCGCCAGGTGCTTCAGGGGAATGAGCTGCGCAGAGTCGAGGAGGCCCGCGCTCATGTGAAGCGCGAACGGAAGAATCCAACAGCAGACCGTGTTGTTGCGGAGCTGAGTTTCGGATTTTGGTTGTCGCTGTTCGCTAGGCGTTACGACGGCCTCTGGAATGCCGTATTGAATCGGGCATTCACCCCCACTCCACTGCGGCGCGACCTCTACGCCAGACTGGCTCAACTTCGCGACCTTCGGAATCGGATCGCACATCACGAGCCAATCCACCACTTGGCGCTCAGCGACAATTACGACGGTGCCCTATGGGTGCTTGAGAGGATCTCTCCGGTTGCTGCGACTTGGGTCAGCCAGCACAGCCGAGTGCCTGAGATCCTCGCAGATCCCGACAGGAGCGCTGACAGTTTCTAGCGAGCACCGACAGATTCTGAGCCGACCGGGGCGGCGCGTTCTCAGATCAACGTGTGGCTAGGGGAGCGGCTAGCCGCCGACAGACTGGCTTGGAGCGTTCCAACCCGCAGAATGTGGGACTTTCAACCCGCAGAATGTGGAGTTTTCAACCCGCAGTT
This sequence comes from Candidatus Poriferisocius sp., assembly GCF_965204015.1. Classification (GTDB taxonomy): domain Bacteria; phylum Actinomycetota; class Acidimicrobiia; order Acidimicrobiales; family Bin134; genus Poriferisocius. The sequence goes on from NZ_OZ241965.1 coordinate 2,730,310, forward strand.
TGTGGGACTTTCAACCCGCAGAATGTGGACCGGGTTCAGCTCAAGGCGATGTCGGCGGTACCGATGGGGAGGGGAAGGCCCTGGGGGTGGCGGCTTGAGCTCCAGCTCACCACCCCCCGGCCACCGTGCCCAAGTTCGCTTCACCGAAATCGGGAGAGGCTAGCAAGGGCGTACGCCGCCAAGATTAGTGCATGTCATTGGCGACTCGGCACGCCAATTTCGCCACGAGGCCCTCAGTCGAGTTCGACCAAATCACCTGAAGCGATGTCTCGCTCGGCTTCAGCGATGGCGTTCATAGTGGCCTCATCGGCGAGGATGTTCAGCGTTTCGAGAAGCGATTCGTGTTCCTCGTATCTCATGACGACTGCTGCCGATCTGTGTCGCTCCAGCTCTCCATAGGGCCTTTAGTATTCCATTGTGATTGCCCATGCGCTCGGGTAGTCTGACCTTAGTATTCCCCGCCTGGCCTGCTCCGCAGGGCATGGCGGGGCTATTTTTTGCCACCCGGTTTCTGCGATGGTGCGAAAGGTGATTGAGACGCGTCGCTGGCGCTTGGTCTTTTGGCCGTTCAAGGTGTCGGATTGCCGCTTGGCGATGCCGTGGCGCCACTTGGAGCGAGCATCGCCGTGCAAGAGAACGAGGCTGCGTGGGGCCAGGCAATGCACGTATTCGTCTCCGGTCGATTCGCAGCAGAAGTCCATGTTGACCGCCGAGCCCAAGCTCACGGTGGCGACAACGGGGCCGAAGCAGTCTCTGTCGATGTGGGGGGCGATGCCCTGTCCAGGCAGGTACTCGTTGATGATCGCCTGTTCGAACGGTTGCTGGGAGTTGAGCAACTGCTTCGCTTCTTCAGATGCAGCTTCACGCACCATGTGCGACAGTTGTTCCAGCCACTCGGGCAATGGCCCAATGCGAGCCGATTCATCAAGGCTGCGACTGGTGTAGTCGTACTTGTAGCCGAAGTGCAGCACACGCCGCGACAGGTCCGTGAGCCACTCAGAATTGTCGATATGAGCGAGCAGTCCGTCTTCCTCGGAGGCAGCCAAGAAGTCCGGGTGGTACTCAAGCCCCATCGGCACAGTGGCCGGTTCCGTCAGGACATCAAACAACATGGGCGGGACCCTACCGACACCCAGTGACAGCTTGACCGGCTGTGCTTTCCGCCACGCGTGGCTGGTGACGTGGATCGAGCCTAAGCAGTGACACCCTCCGCCAGGGCGAGCAGTAGGTCGATCACTCGTTGGGCATCGCCTGCTGCAACAAGTTCCAGCGGCCTCTCGTAGCCAAGATCAGGATTGGGTGAGCGCAACCAGAGACTTGCTGCGTTATCGCTCATGACCGACCGGGCCAGGTCGTCGACAGTCGGATGCTCATGGAGCCAATCGGTGTAGTTCCAGCTCTCCATAGGGTCTTCAGTATTCGAGGGCTGAGGAAGTCTCAAAGGACAGTTCGTCGAAGGTTTGGCCGGTGGCGTCGAGATAGAGGCTTAGCGGGCAGGCATCGACTTCGGTGCCATCACCCCACGCCACCGCACCGGAATCGGCCACGATGTGTGCTGAGTGCCAGAAGTCCGGATCGGCCCATGCAGCGAACACGCCGCCGAGTGCCGCGCTGTCCGACATATCGACAACGCCGGTGGTGCCGTCATCGAATCGCAGCCGGAGCTTGTACGGCTCTTGAACCTCGAGTTCAACCACATGGGGCGACAGCATGAGAGAAACGATATTCCCAGCTCCCCACCAACCGCGAACGACTTGCGCCTGTCTCTAGTCGCTTGCTTGGAAGGGGGGCGGGATGAGGTCTTCGTACATGGCCGGGTCGGGAGGCACGACTGCTACCTTGCCGTTGCGCCGCGTCACCACGCCGGTCCCGGTTTGGTACGCCAAAAGATGCGCGTCCTTGGCGGCAAGCTGCAGCGACCGCAAGATGGATTCGGTCAACTCTTCGCCGCTCAAGACAGGAGGATGATCGATAAAGGCCTCTTGGTCGATGTCGCTTGACCCCGTTGAGTTCATGCCTTGCTCGGCAATCAGCGGCACCGGCCCGGTGTTGTCCAACGCTCTCCACTCGTTAGCCCTACCCATGTAGTGCTCACGCAAGTTCCGCAATCCAGAGTCGAAGCGCCTGCGAACCACATATTCAGGCACTTGATGGCCCCCCTGTTTAACCCGCTGCGCTACTCGTCGCACAGCATCCTCGGGGCTGCCAAGACTCAGAAACACCAGCACCACTCGATAGCCGTCGCGTCGCCACTGATCGATGCGCCTCAAGTAGCCGCGGCCCGCCAGGGTGGTCTCGAAAGCGAAGCTGCGCCCCTGGGCAGCCAGACGGTTGATCTCGGCCAGCATCAGCCGGCCGGCAGCGGCTTCCACACCGGTACCGAGATCAAGCGGCGACAAACCAGCGGCGATGAGATCAGCGTTGACGAAGTGCAGACCAGGCACCTCGCTTCGCAGATGCCTCATCGCAAACGTGGTCTTACCCGCACCGTTTGGGCCAGCGATCACGAAGATCTGCTTATCGGCCATGCAAGAACACGATAGGCGGCTCTTCGTCGTTGCTGGCCAGTGCCGCCCCTGCAATGGGTTGGCACTCAAATGGTTGACCGAATGCAGATGAGTTGTTGCGTTTTGTGCCTGAGTACGAGAGAGTGAGTGCGTGACGTCCGCCAATCTGGATCCCGAACGCCAGCAGAATGAGCGCGATGCGGGATCGTTCACGTCCAGGCCTGTGCCTACAGATGAGTGGCTCGGAGATGTGTTCTTCCGCGGGTACATCGGTGCTTCGGGAGAACCGAAGGGCATTATCCCGCAAGACTAGGTTCATCCGCTCGGTGCGGGTTCGAAGACCGTCCGGTCGCAGGTGAACACAGCCTCGGCCCCCACAGCGTCTACCACCTCAAGCCTCCATATGGGTAGCCCTGTTTCTCTGCGGTCGACGATCACAGGCTCAGAAGTGAGCTTCAGCGTGTCAATCCACTCGGCCTCCGGGGTCTTGATCCGCACCAAGTCTCCCTCCTTCAACGGTTGGACCGCATTTGCATTGAACTCATGGGTGTGGAGGCGGTCCAAGAGGTTGAGAAGCTGGTCTTCGGCCGCGGCGGAGCCCAGCGGCCTCATTAGTGCCCGGTACTGCCTTTGGGCGCACATCACCCAGTCACCCAAGTTCTGCTCCCACAGGTCGGTGACATAGCCGTGGCCACCAAGCTCGTAACCCACCCTTTCGAGGAGATGGCCCAAAGCCGTGATCAAATTCATCTGGTAGGTCAACCGGGGATCCTCTAGTGCCCTTTCTCTTGTGCCAACGACCGCCTCGGCCACCCTCTTAAATCCAGCGATCTGCTCCATCAAATCCGCAGGCCCGTCAAAATGAATGTCGATGAGGCTGTGGGGCGCATAGGGGAGGCTTCCCGCCATGAGGTGCACGGTCTTGAGAGCATTAGTGCGAGCCCCCGCAATTCCTCGACTCCCTGCCAGCACAACTCTTGCATTGCTGACGGTCAGGGTTAGCCACGCAACGTAGGCGTTGTGGTCTCGGCGGGTTTTGTGCGGCAGCAGCCAATAGTTCAGCCGAGGGTGGAGTACGTAGAAGGCGGCGGTTATCGCGACCACCGCTGAGGCGCCGCCGGCAATGTTGGCTGCCTTGACCGATCCCTCTTGGCTCCAAAAGACGACTAGACCGATGACTGAAGGGGGAACCGTGAAGATGGCAGCCTTCAGGTAAGCAACCCGGCCTGCATGCTTGATGCGAGCCAGCCAACCCTTGATTCCGCCTAACACGCCCATCGTGCTCGAAATATATCGAGATATACTAGAAAGTCAACGCCTCCATTCAACAGAGGCAAGCCCACCTACACCCGAGCGAAGCGGGTGATGAAGCGGTGGACTTGGGCTGGGGTGTTGCCGGGCCAGAAGGCGTGGAGCAGCCAGGTTGCGCCGGCCTCGGCGAATGGCGCGGTGTCGATCCATGTCGCACCACACCCGACCCTTCAGATTTCATCGATCAACTCGAAGCCGATCACATCGATCTGGCGGTGCTCGGTGTTTATGGTAAAGCCCACACCGATGCGCCACATGTCCCCTTGGTGGACAACGGCGTAGAATTCGCCGTGGTGATCCCTCTTCGCGGGGATGCCAAAAGGGTCAGCCATCAACTCCTTGATGAATTTAAGCCCATCTGCTTTGGCCTCGTCAGGAAGAGGACGCGAGCCACTGAACTTGTTCCAGCGCGATAGGGCATTGGTCTCCCAGAGGTTGTCGTTGCTCATTGTGGGGTTTCGTACTGAGCGATAAGGCTCTTTTGCTCAGCGGGAATCAGCTACAAATTTGCGGCCCCGTGGATGGTCCTTGAGCGCATCGCGAATTGGCTCCAGCTCCTTTGGCAGCCGCTTCGCATACTCCCGCATCGCCTCATGGGGGATGATCTGATTTGCGACTACGGTTCCGCCCTCTGTGACTTCCACCCAGGGCCCCTCCTCGTGAACGAGCGCAACTAGGTCTTTGCCGCTCTTCCCACGGAATCTGGCGACCACGGACCTCATAACATCATCGAGGTCTTGGGGAATGCTGCGGGACCTCGCACCCCTGCTGGGCCTGTCGTGCCAGACATCTGCAACCACAGGCCCGTTCTTCCATGCCTCTATGCTTTCCGGGAACGCCGGAGCACCGTACCAGGCAAGATGCTCTGCCTGGATGAAGAAAAGAAGCTTGTGGAGCTTCAGCTTTGAGAGCCGCGGGTTGCGATTGAGCAGCTCATCGGCAATGGCGAAAGCGCTTGATGCCGCACTCGCGCTGATGCTCATTTCGGGCTCCCAGGCTTCATGGGCGTAACAGTATACGCGTTGGGTGTGACAGCCCCCACGCCTTAGCTGGTGGGCTCGGTTCTGGAAGCAAGCCCGCCTATCCCTGGGCGAATCGGGTGATGAAGCGGTGGACTTGGGCTGGGGTGTTGGCGGGCCAGAAGGCGTGGAGCAGCCAGGTTGCGCCGGCCTCGGCGAATGGCATAGCCCTATTCGTCGACCACCCATGCGCCGGTGCGGTGCTGCACCCGCTCTTGGGACCACAGGCGGCCCAACAGCTCGGCCCCCTCGGTCAGCTTCGCCGCCCGCTCGGCGGGGTCATCGGGCTCGCCGAAGGCCGAGAGCTCCCGGGCCCGGTCGCTGCCGAGGCCGAGCCCGAGGATCACCCTTCCTGCGCTGAGCTGGTCGAGAGACAGCGTGGCCTGCGACACGTTGATGAGCCTGCGACGAGCCAGCGGGGTGACCATCGGCCCGATCCTGATCCGCCGGCTGCGAGTTGCCGCCACAGCCAGGGCCACCCAAGGATCGGCAATCGGCCAGTTGCCCTCAACCGGGCTGAGCACATGGTCCCAGACGAACACCCCGTCGAGCCCGGCCTCATCGGCAGCCTCAGCGATATCCCCAAACGCCACCAGGTCCGCCAACGCCCCGAACAACGGCATCGTCAACCCATGTCGCACCACTTCTGACCCTAGTTTGAGGCGGGGCGAGGAAATTGCCGTGGTGGTCGACTAAGGGTTCGGCTAGTCTGTCCGCAGTACTCCCCGCCTGGCCTGCTCCGCAGGGCATGGCGGGGCTATTTTTTTGCCGGTCCGTCGGTGTCACTCCTCTTTGCTGGTGGCCCGCAAGGGAATAACGGCCTTGGTCGGTGCTGGAAACCTCTCTGTGCAGCTATCGCAGATAGCCTGATGACAAGAGCGCCGAACCTGTGGGCAGCGACCACAACGAAGACAAAGTCCAATGGTCCAGGGTGCTGCAAGCAGTCACTGGGAAAGGAAGCCGGTTTGAAGAACTTTGATCTTGCGGCCCAGTTCGCCGCCGACGCCGACGACCTCGCAAGGGCCCGTGATGGGGCCGGAAGAGCACATCGGTCAGGGAACATAAGCACGGCGGGGAACGAAGTCGAGGAGGCGTGCCGGGACTATTTCAGGCGGATGCTCCCAGACCGCTACTGCGTAACCACCGGTCATCTGATTGACTTCAACGGCAATGTGAGTCCGCAGCAGGACATAATCGTTGCCGATACCACGAGGATGTCCTCTCTGTACACCACCAGGGACGGCACCGAGTACATCCCGGCGACCTCGGTCTTCGCCATCGGGGAGGTCAAGTCGGCGTATTACCACTCGGAGGACTATTTCGGGAAGTATCGGAACACGCTTCAGACGATCGGAGAGATGGACCGGCCCCTAATCGAGAACACCTGTCCTAACGGGGCGATAAATGCCAGCAGCCTGATCACGGACATAGTGCGTCCTCACATAAGCGATAAGTACAACAACCGCTTGTTCTCGTTCCTACTGTGCGTGGATGGCGGGGACTTCGAATTTGCCAAAGTCAGATCCCACCTGCGGGAGACGGATCCGGAGCTAGTGCCATGCGTCTCTGTGCTGCTGGACAGGGGCATGATTCTGTATGCCGAGAAAGATGTGGTGAAGGGGCTGGGAATCACTCCCTATCCCGGCGACCACGGCCCGGAGACGCACAATTGGTGCTGGTTTGAGGGCGTTCCCAAGCCCGGCGGCACCCGGGCGGGGGCGCACCTGTCAATGCTGTACGCGATACTGCTGGACCATCTGCTGAAGTCTGATCTGGGCCACAGCGGCCCCTTCAAGTATCTGGGACAGGACATGAGGATGGGCGACCGCCGCACCCTGCAGTGGGCCGACTAGACCAAATGGGGGATTCCACCAGTTCCTCTACGAAAGCGTTTCTATGCTTGCCAGGAGATCTTTTGGTTCTCTATGCGGGTCCTTCTTTGGAAGTTCATTCCATCATCCACAAGTAGTAGCCGTCAGTCTGGTTACACCAACAAGGTTTCAACCCCCAATAGAAGGATGTGCCAAGATTTCCGGCCATGACGGGTATCGCAAGTGTGAGGGATACATGCCTACCCCGTGAGGAGGTATTGCGGGGAGGGCTGGTCGACAAGCACTTTGCTGCTCAGCTCGATCAGGTGATCGCCAACGCGCCGGGTTACCACGACTACGCCGATGCCGACTCTTTCTTCAAGATCACCCACCCCACCCATGGCCTCAAAGACCTGCTGGCTGGCACGTTCGCCCGCTTATCGAACAACGCAGCCGCCGCAGCCAACGCTGAGCACGCCGTGTACCGCTACGAGACCAGCTTCGGTGGCGGAAAGACCCACGGCCTGATCGCTCTGTGGCACTTGGCCAAAGGCGCCCGGCCCCACAATCTCGACGAGTTCATCGATCCCGCCCTGCTCCCTCAAGAGTGCTCAGCCGCGGCTGTCGTGGGCGACAGCCTCGACCCGGTGAACGGCCTCACCACCGGCGACATCACCACCTACACCCTGTGGGGCGAGATCGGCCGCCAGCTCAGCCCCGAGGCGTGGGCCCTCGTCCAGGCTAGCGACGAGGCTCGCACCGCTCCCGGCAAGCAGGTATGGCTCGAGATGTTCGGCACAGCCCCCACCGTGATCGTTATCGACGAGATCGCCCAGTACCTGCGCCAGCTTGCCTCCTCGGCCAGATCGGACATCAACCAGCTGGCCAGAGCCACTGTCGCCAGTCTGAAGGTGCTGTTCGAGGCGGCCACGGCCGCTCCTGCCGTGCGGGTCATCGTGACCCTGGCCACCGGCACCGCTGCCTTCGGCCAGGAAACCACCGAGATCAGCCAAACGCTGAACGACGTGGCCGCCGAACAGCTCATCACCGAGGCCAACGACGTGATGGAGCGGCCCAAGGGGGCCATTGGCCGGCCCGCCGAGGATCACGAGATCGGCTTCATCCTGCGGCGCCGCCTGTTCTCCGAAGTCGACAACGAGGCCGCAGCAGCCGCCGCCGCCGCATATCAGGAGTTGTACCGCACTCTGGCCCAGCGGGGCGTGGCCGTTGGGGCGGCTACTGCCGACCCGGCCGCATACGCCGAGCGCATCGCTAGCGCCTATCCCTTCCACCCCGCGCTTATCGACTGCCTCGACAAGCGCATCGGCCCAATGCCGGGATTCCAGCGGGCACGGGGTGCTCTGAAGATGCTGGCTGAGGCAGTCGCTGCCCTGTGGGCCGACGGGGTGGACGCCCCCACCATCAATCTGGGCGACCTGCCGCTGCACTACTCCCAGGTACGGGCGTCAATCACCACCTCCATCGACCGTGACGCCCTCGACGGCCCGGCGGTAGCCGACTTCGCCGCCCCGAGCAGCCACGCCGGCGGGGTAGACCAAGAGCGCTGGCCCGCCCAGCGCACCGCCACCCGGGCGTGTACAACGGTCTTCTGCCACAGCGTGGCCGGCGAGCCTCTGCCCGGAGCAGCCCTGCCCGACATCTACGCCGGCACATGCCAGCCCGATGACGATCCTGACGCCATAGACGAGGCGTTGGTGGCCACCAGCCAGGTGGCATGGCACTTGGTGTCCGACGGAGCGACCTGGCGATTCCAGATTGCCCCAAACGCAAACCGGATCATTGCCTCGGAAATGGCAAACGTGGCCAACGCCGACATCACCGAGGAACTCGACCACCGCATCCGCCAACTCTTCCCCACCGACGGCCCAGTGAAGGCGATCCACTTTCCTTCAAGCACCGCCGACGTGCCCGACGAACAACAGCTCCGCCTGGTGGTGTTCTCCCACCTCGACGTAACAACCACTGCCCGCGACGCCCACATCCCGCACGAAAAGGTGGCCAACGTGGCCAATCGGTTCGGCGCGAGAGAGCAGAACCGCACCTACCGCAATGCGTTGGTCTCACTAGTGGCCGACGATGATGCCATCGAGGCCATGCGGGATCGCGTGGGCTTCGAACTGGCTGCCCATCGTGTCACTACGGATACCGCCCGCATGGACCAGTTCGACCGTGACGTGTCGAAAACTCTCAAGTCGCTGGCCGACAAGTCCGTCTTGGAGACCCGTATTGCCATCTGCGCTGCCTACCGCCACTTGTACTATCCGGCGCGCGACCCCGCCAACCAGAATCTTCGTCACCACGACCTACCCGCCCGCGACCAGGGGAGAGTGGAGCAAGCTCAGACCGCAGTGATCATCGAGGCCCTGCGGTCCAATGGCAAGATCACCGATACCGTGCCGACCACGGACCGGTTGGCCGCCGCGGTGGGGTTTAGCCCCAGCCATCCAGAGGTCACTACCGCTCAGCTGGCAGAAGGCCCGTGGCGAGACCACGCCCAAGCCATTGTGTTGAATCCCAGTCTCATCACCGATGCCATCGCCACCGGGGTGCGCTTCGGGGCTTGGGTGTATTACGACCCCGATCAAGGTAGGGCTTGGGGGCTGGGTGGTCCCCCGCCACCCGCTCGCATTGACGGCAATGTGTGGCTCTATACCGAGGAACGGGCCCAAGAGCTGGGCCTGCTCCGCCGACCGGTGGACCAGCCAACCATCAACACCGCGCTGGCCGCCAACGGCGGGAGCATTGACGGTGCTGCGCTCCGCCGCGAGCTGCACAAAGCACTAGACGGTGAACCGGAGAAATCCGAGGTGCTTGAGGCCTTGACCCGAGGTGTGCGTTCTGGAAGCTGTGTGGTTGTCCTGACAGATCCCAGCGGTACCAATAGTGATGATGCGGCGATTGCCGCTGACGAGATCATCGGGACGGAACTGGACAGTCTCCTAGTCTTTACCCCTGAGAAAGCCGAGGAAAAGGGGGTCGGCTCCACACCAGCAGATCGCGGTGGACCTGTCATCGTGCGGGGGGTGGGCGACACCGTGGGAGTCGCCTTTCGCCAGATCGACGACGCCCTCGTCGATCGGGGCGGCGGCCCGGTAGCCGGACTCACAGTTACTGCCACCGCTGACGTCGGAGAAGGTGCCCGAGACCTGCGGGTCCTGGGCTACTGCGTGAGCCAACTTCCCCGGTTCGACTGCCGAGTGACGGCCCAGATCATGGTGGAGTATGACGGCCTACACGGCAGCCTCTCCGCCGAGCTGACCGGCAGCGTCAGCGGATGGCGCCAGGTGGAGGACGCCCTGCTGGGCTTGGCCGACCGAGGTTCCGATGTGGATGGCAAGTTGGCCTTGGAGTTCACTCCGGCGGCACCCATCCCCTACGGCGGTCCAGACTGGGATCAGTTCCGCTCGGTAGTCACCACCAACGACCCCGGCGCAGTAGAGATCATCATCACGCTGGCTGAAGAAAGCAGCCGTGGCTAATGGGCGTGCCTACCACGAGGGAGCGGCGCTTTGTGTTGCGACTCCTTCCCACCGCCGCCGGGGACGGTTGGGGCTTCACCCTCACTGAAACCATCGGCAAGTCCAGCCTGCCAGTGGCCCAAGTGAACTCGGCGCAAGCTGTGGGCTATCGCCGGGCCGTGGTCGACGCGGTAGCCGCATCTGGCTATCTCCCCACTGCGGTTTCGCCCCGGCGATACCGTCCGTTCAATCTGGCTCAGGCACCCGGAGTGCGCCTTGCCCTTACGGTGACTGCTGCCGCCCCGGTGGCCCGACCCGGGCGCCGCCGGGTGATCACCGACGCCATAAACGGCCTGACGACCGAGGAAGCCCTGTACTGGTATGCCCAGTCCACCGGTCCGATCGGGAGGCGGGCGCTGCGGGCGTTGCGCCTGCTGCTAGCCGATGACTGAGCAAGACCGCCCCCGGCTACTCATAGAAGACTGGTTTCCAGTAGCCGAGCTGGGCATCGAGTCGGTGCGGGAAAGCAGCCCAATTCCCGGCCAGTTCCCCAAACTCAAGACCCTCCATGTGTGGTGGGCTCGACGCCCACTGGTAGCTAGCGCGGGCGCAGTGCTAGCCAGCCTGCTGCCCGCTTGGTCTTCTCAACTAGCCACTGAGTTTCATGACCACGACGAATTGGCTACTCCTCTGGCCTATCAGGAGTGGTTCCTCCACCTCTGTGGCATCTGGGGCGACCCGGTGGAAGCGCGCAGGTTGCTTGACGCCGCCAACGCCGCTGGTGTCAAGCTCAAGGGCAACGGCTACGGCTACAAGCAGGCGTACAAGAACTCTCCCGATGCCCAAAATCTCAGCCTCCTACATAAGGTTCTTGAGCATGCTTGGGGACAACTGCCCACGGTGTGCGATCCCACCGCCGGTGGTGGCTCGATTCCTTACGAGGCCGTGCGCTACCGACTTACCACCCATGCCAATGACCTTAACCCGGTGGCCGCGTCGGTGTTGCGAAGCGGAGTGGAGATGTCGGCTCGATATGGCTTTGACATCGCTGCCGATCTGCAGCAATGGGGCGGTGAATTTGTCAGTCGTCTGACTAACCACCTCTTGCCCTACTTCGAGGGGCCGGACACTCAAGAAAGAGTGGTTGCCTACATCTTCGCGCGTGCCGTGGATTGTCCCCGTACGGGCAAGATCGTGCCGTTGGTGAGCGATTGGTCGCTCAGGCGGGGAGATAAACCGGTGGCGGTGCGTTTGCTCACCCGGCGCAACGGCAATGAGTTAGATGCCCCCGAGTTCGAGATCGTCGAGGGCCGGAGCATCGACTTCGATCCTAAGAAAGAGGCCACTTGGTCGCAGGGGAAGGCGGTATCGCCCTGGGACCACCTGACCATCGACAGCAAGTACATCAAAGCCGAGGCCCAAGCCGGCCGCATGAACGAGGTGCTGTACGCGATTGCTATTCGCACCGCCTCTGGCCGAGGCTTTCGGGCCCCCAAACCAGTAGACCTCGACGCGCTGACCGCAGCCGAAGCCGAACTGGAACAGCTTTTGCCTCAATGGGAGCACGCCGACGTAATCCCTGCCGAGTACTTCCCAGAAGGCAACGATAACCGCCCCCTCAGCTACGGCATGCCCCGGTGGCGGGACTTCTTCACCCCTCGTCAGCTTCTAGTCCATGGATGCTTCGTAGATGAGTTCCGCAAGCTGGTTCCTGAGGTTCGCGCCGCCATTGACGGCCCCGGCCGAGCCGATGCAGTGCTCGCTTTACTGGCCACCATGCAGGGCAAGGCACTTAACTGGAACGCTCAGCTAGCTAGTTGGGACGTATCAAGACAGAAAATCCGCTCGGTTTTCGACTCTCACAGCTTTGCCTTCAAGAATACCTTTGCCGAGTTCGAGGGTGGCACCGAACTGTATGCCTGGACCCTGGACCAGCTCACCGACGCGTATGACGGCATCGCCGGGTTGCTCTACCCCGATCACGCATCCGACAAGCTCCTCAGTTACGAGTTGCCCGAGCCCCATGTCATCGTCACCCATGAGAACGCGGGCCATCTGGCATCGATAGTTGACGGATCGCAAACCCTGGTGTGCATCGATCCGCCGTATTACGACAACGTGATGTATGCCGAGCTGTCCGATTTCTTCTACGTATGGGAGAAACGCACTCTGGGCGTGCTGTGGCCCGATCTGTTTGCCGAGCCGCTTACCAACAAACATGACGAGGCGGTCACCAACAAGGCCCGTTTCTCCCACGCTGGGCGGCGGGCCCAAGAACTGGCAGATCACGACTACACCGCCAAGATGGCGGCGATCTTCGCCGAGTGCCGCCGGGTGCTGGCCGATGACGGCGTTCTCACGGTGATGTTCACCCACAAGCGGGCCGACGCCTGGGACTCCTTGGGAACTGCCCTCATCACCTCCGGGTTTACCATTGAGACTTCTTGGCCGGTTCACACCGAACCCGAGAAATCGCTCCACCAGGCCCGGAAGAATTCGGCTAAGTCCACCGTGTTCATGGTGTGCCGTAAGCGCAGCGAAGTCGACGCCAGCCTGGACCGTGTGTACCTCGATGACATCGAGGGCGACATCCGCCGAGCTGCGGGTGACGCGCTGGAACGGGCCGCCAAGCAGGGCCTCACCGGGGTGGATCTCTTGTTGTCAACCTACGGGCCGGCGCTGTCGGAGTTGTCGGCCCGCTGGCCGGTGTACTCCGACGAGGCCGACGCCGAGGGCCGCTCACGGCTGCTGCGCCCTGAAGAGGCCCTGGCTGTGGCCCGAACTGAGGTCACCCGTCGCCAGCGGGCTCGGCTGGCAGGCAGCGGAACCGAGTTCGACCCTCTCACCGATTTCATATTGATGTCCTGGAGCATGTTCGCCGCTCGGGAGTTCCCCTATGACGAAGCCCGCAAGCTGGCGCTGGCCACTGGTGGGCTGGAGGTAGCCGAAGTTGAGAGGGCCAAGCTGATCACCGCCAAATCCGGTTCTGTCACCATAACCCCGCCCCATCAGCGGCTGCGTCGGGATAGCGACAGCCACCTGCCAGGAGTGAACCGGGAGCGCCGCTCTTTCCCGGCGCTGATCGATGCCGTCCACACCGCGCTGTACATCACTGAGCAGGATGGCCCGGCCGCAGCCCGACGGTGGCTCAACGAGCGAAGCCTCACCGTTGACGCCCGATTCCGGGACTGCCTCCAGGCCCTGCTCCGAGCCGTGCCCCGCACCAAGTCGTCCGGCAAATGGAATGTGGACGAGGCCGAGCTGCTGGACCGGCTAGCCACCACCTGCTTCCCCGACTTGGACATTCCCCCCGACCCGCTGGACATCTCCGAGCAACAGCTCTTCTCACCCGATGGCTGAACCCGATCCTTCTTCAGGGCGGTTTGCCGATCTTTCTATCGAGTCCCGTTACACCAGCGACGGTGACCTTCTCGGATCGTTCTATGTGCCGGTGCTTCAGCGGGCGGTGGCTTACGACCGGGTAGCGGGTTACTTCTCTTCCTCGGCGTTTGTGTCGGCTGCCGCCGGGCTGGCCCGGTTCATCCACAACCAAGGCACCATCCGGTTTCTGGTGGGGGCGCAACTCTCTGAAGTCGACCGGGAGGCTCTGCTGGGCCGCACCCCCGTCGACGAGGTGCTCGCCCAGCGTCTGCTGGCCCATCTCGATGTGGGCGCCGATGAGATTGCGCAACAGCGATGGCAGGTCATCGCCTGGCTAGTGCAACAACAGCGACTCAACATCCGGGTGGGCGTGCCTTGCGACCCCAGCGGGATGCCGCTGACCGGCACCCAAGCGGGTCATCGCTATTTCCATTCCAAGTTCGGGGTGGTCACCGATGCCGCCGGAGATCGCTTAGCGTTCGATGGCAGCATCAACGAGTCGGCAGCCGGGTGGCAGGAGAACTTCGAGTCGTTCAGCGTGTACCAGTCGTGGAAACCCGAAATTTGGGAGAACTACGGCCAGCGGTGTGCTGACGACTTTGAGCGCCTATGGGAGGGCAACCCCATCCCCAGTGGCTCGGACGCAAACCGGGGAACGTGGCAGGTATTGCCGCTACCTGAGGCGGCCCGCGATCGGCTATTGCAATTGGTGCCCGAGCACTGGACTCCGCCAGTTCGCGATCCCCTAGAGCCCACACCGCTTAGCGACCAAGAGCGTCAGCGGCTGAACGACATCCGAGAGGCTCCTTCCACCGGTACCGGTGTGGGTCTGGCTTCTGCCGGCATCGTGCCGTGGCCCCACCAGGAGGCCATCGCCCGGCGCATTGTGGACACTTGGCCCCGGTCGTATTTGCTGGCCGACGAGGTGGGCCTTGGCAAGACCATCGAGACCGGGCTGGTTCTGCGAGAGCTGCTGCTGTCGGGTCGAGCCAAAACCGCGCTGTTGCTGGTGCCCGCATCGGTGCTCATCCAGTGGCAAGAAGAGCTGGCCGAGAAGTTCCTGCTGGATGTGCCCCGTCTTGAGGGGCGCGAACTGGTCTACGCCGACGGTCGCCATGAGCGGCTGCAGGCTAGCGCCAACCCGTGGCGGGCCGCACCAGTTCTGCTGGCGTCGTCGCATCTCGCTCGCCGTCGTCAGCAGCGTCCTTACCTGCTGGACGGCGAAGGCTGGGATCTGGTGTTCGTGGACGAGACCCACCACGCCCGCCGTCGGGGCGCCCGGCCCAATGACACTCCCAACCAGCTGCTGGCCACACTGCTGGCCCTCAAGGAGCAGGGGCTATGGCGGGCACTGCTGTTGGCTTCAGCCACTCCCATGCAGCTCCACACCCATGACTTGTGGGATTTGCTCAGCCTGTTCGGCTTGCCCCCCGAGTGGGATATCAGTGCCGAGCCCATGCAGCAGTACTACGAAGAGGTGCAGCAGCCTCTCGCCCATCGCCAATGGCAGTTCCTCAAACAGATGCTGGTTGGCCACTTTGCCACCTCCGAGCCTGACGCCACCGCGGCCCGGGTGCTACGGGCCGACCTCGGGCCGGTACAGGCCCAACGCATTACCCGATTCCACGAACGCCCCTTCTCCGCCTCCGCCCGCCGCCTTCTCGACCCCGACATAACGCCGCACTGGGACCTGTGGCTGAGGTCCAACACACCGGTGCGAGACCGGGTATTTCGCACCACCCGAACCACACTTCGTGCCTACCACGACCAGGGGAAGCTCCCGGCAGACACCGTTATTCCCGACCGGGAGGTGACCGATGAGTTCTGCGACTTGGGCACGGCCCACAGCCTTTACAACCGCATTGAGGGCTACATCACCCGCCACTACGACGCCTACCTCCAAGCTGTCGGCACCCGCAGGCCTCTGGGGTTCATAATGACCATCTACCGTCGGCGGCTCACCTCTAGCTTCCACGCCATCCGGTGCTCGCTGGATCGGCGGAGAGAGGTGCTAGCCGGTCGCCGCGCCGTAGCGGAGCTGTTCGATGCCGACGACGTGGCCGCGCTGGAGACCGCTGATTGGGGCGATGACCTCGAAGAACAGGAGGAGTCCGCCGCCGACCACCTCGCAGCTGAGATAGATGAACTCGACCGCTTCATCGCCGATCTCGACGCTCTGCCACCCGACGAGCCCAAAATGAGTCTGCTGGTAGACCTCTTGGCCCAGAGCTTCGCCGACGGACACCGCACCATCGTGGTGTTTACCCAGTACGCCGACACTCTTCGCTACGTGCGGGATCGCCTAACCCCGATCTACGGCGCTCAGATTGTGTGCTACTACGGCGGGCGAGGTGAGCGTTGGATGCCTGAGAGCCGCCAATGGGTGCCCATTCCAAAAGAAGAAGTAAAGGAGCTGTTCCGGCAGGGCGACGAGGTGCGGATCATGCTGGGCACCGACTCCATGTCAGAGGGACTCAACCTGCAAACCTGCGCTCGGGTGGTCAACTTCGACCTGCCGTGGAACTTCATGCGGGTGGAGCAGCGCATCGGCCGTGTGGACCGCATCGGAGGTCAGCCAAAGGTCGAAGTAACCAACCTGTTCTACTCCGACACGGTGGAAGACGACATCTACCGCCGCATCCGCGATCGGCTCGACTGGTTCACCAACGTGGTGGGAAACGCCCAACCCGTACTCGCCGCCACCGAGTCGGTGTTCGAGCGGGCCGCAATGGGCCGCATCGATCCAGCTACCGCCGCCAATGAGCTGATCGGGACAGCCGATCAGCTCGAACGGGCACCCATCAAGCTGGCCGACCTCGACGCCGTGCCCGAACACGAAACCCAACTGCAACCAGCCATGACCCTCAACGACCTCCGAGATGCCCTACTCAGCATCCCCTCGTGCCGCGACCGCCTCACCCCCCACACCGATTACTCCGACGCTTGGATCCTCTCCCTCGACGACGCCTCCCCCCACCCCGTGACCTTCAACCCCGCCCGCTACCAAGACACCCCCCACATCACCCTCCTCACCTGGGGCAGCCCGTTGCTCAATCGCCTCCTAGACCTGGCCGAATCTGCATAGCTAGCAACAAAGGCTTAGGGGCAAGGGGCAGTTGCACCAAATTCCTCGGCCCCTCAAATTTTCGGAACTAACCGATTTATCTTGCTGTGACGATCCTGGAGAGCATGCACTTGCAGCCATTGCGCTTGGTGTCCTGGTCCACCATCGGGATTGAGTCCAAGCCATCCACTGTCTCTTGCAACAAATCCTTCTAAGTATTAAGATTCACTTGCATCTACAAATCGTGCCGTCACACTTATTTCCGTTTGCAGCACTAGAATATATCCATTAGGGAAAGAAGTGTCTCTTCAGTGCTTGGATCAACATGGTGGTCTGCAGCTCTACCAACGAGCCACACAATTGCAAAAGTGATTCCTGCAGATACCATTAGCCTTAAAGCAATCCAATAGTGACCCAAGAGCGTTGTATTTGTATCCTCACCGCGTGGAATTGCATTGATATATAATTTTGCCAATTTCACTCTATTTGACGGGAACATATCCTTGCTCATCATGATGACATCTACAGTCCCATAAATTTTTTTGTTTCGCAAATTAGCTCCAGCTCCCATCATTCCCAAAATATGTAGAGCAAATGCAATCCACCAAGCGATTACCCAATTTCCTCCAATATCATTGTAGAAACCAATGACAAGCGCGAGAATACCTACTCCAGTCGCAAACAGAAATTGACTCAGGGATTCGATCCTCATCAACGCAAATTGCTGTCTCTCGTACTGATCCCTCGCTTCTTCGATAAATATATCGAGCGACTCTTTATCCCACTGGCCAGGTTCTCCTGGTTTATTGTCCCCATAGTAATTGCCATACGGAGGAAGTCTATATGGTATAACTGCAATCAGGAGATGGGTACAGTATAGACGATAATCATCGTACAGTCTTCTTAGCTTTGTTTTCTCTTTCTTTTCACAAGTCACGAGATGTGCCTAGTAACCACGTTGCAATGGCAGTTCCAACCCACTGGCTATCTTGCAAGAACAGCCATTGTCCAGAGGGATTCATGTCGATTACCCACTTCGTATCTCCATCATCTATCCAATCCTGACTTGAGTATCCAATGTTTAACTTATTAGCCAATGCTAATGAGGCGGATCGGATATCTTTATCTTCAAATGATACAAACCCGTCGTGGCCAGTCGGGGAATACCTCCAGTCTATTGGATCCCCATCTACTACCTCTTTTGTGTAGCACCAAGAATGGTCTCCAACAGTCACAACTCTGAAATGTCGTGCCGCCTGTATTCGTTCTTGATACAGGTATGGTTCAGGCAGAAAAGTCGTATCAAGCCAAGAGGTAAGACTGCTTGTCGGGATGGAAACATGATCTTGACCCATTAGGAAGTTTGAAGGCCCGATTGGTTTAGCAACAATATTTCTAGTTCCTAATATATTGACAGCATGTTGAGGTGAGCATGCTATCGCTGACTTCGGACTCTTTATCCCCATTTCGGCAGCAACTTGTGATAGCAACATCTTGTTTTCTGCAGAGACTAGCCTGTCAATCTCCGTAAGCCATTTCGCACTACTAGTCCTAATGAATGAAATCAGCATGGACAACCATGCTGCCTGCTCCATTGCTTGTCTGCTGTTTGCTTGTATTCCATGAGTCCAACCAGCAGGTGCCAACCTACGGATCCAACCCCGAGATAAATTAGCCTCATGATTGGTGATGCCAATAAGTTCACCTGCGACAACAGCTATGTCGCCTTTCTGAAGAGTCTCAACATCCAAGACGATAGGATTATCTAATCTATCTGCTACATCTTGAACATGCGGATCATTGTAGGAACCAATGATGATGGGCTGAGCAGCGGAAGTGCTCACGAAGGAGGTAATACTCCCAGCAACCAAGATTCTCTATCATTATCAATGGTCTCAAATGCCTTTGTATCAAATGTATTGACACTCCAACTTGGATCATCTTGGCTGTATTCTTCTGAACAGATGAATTTGTCAGTCAGCCTTGACTCATTTCGATTTGATTGGTCAATAATGTCACTTACTATTGGCATTGTTCTCCTTCTAGAGGGGAGTTATGTTGACAACATCACACCTAGGAACCAGGACTCGCGATCATTGTCGATGGTCTCAAGTGATAGGGTGCGATCAGTCCCGATTTTGGCTGCACTTTGCATAGACCCGGCGTCGCTTGGGGGCACGAACAGACAATCAGTCAACATGCCATGGACTTTGCGCTCGCGATCCACGCTTGACGACATTAGCAGTTCGCTCAGGTGTCCAAGGCGTTGACCCCCGAAGTGGTATTGAAGATGCAGTGACAGTCCCGGCAGTCTCAGCCAGATAGCCAGGTAGCTCCGTCTCTTCCGTCATCAGACGGTATCTCAGAGGATCGAACCACTTGCGTGTCCTGCCCTCAGTTCCTCGAGCGGCACTCCATGGCTTAAAACCGAATTGCCATTGCCCCCCAGAGTTATATCAACGGTGTGTAGCTGAGCTTCCGTGCCGCAAGGTCGCCCCGCAGGACTCCGCCGTCGTTATCTCGGAGTTGCCGCCATGCGGCGAATCCTTGGAGTACAGCTTGCTCGACCTCCCAGAGATGGCGCTGTTCGACCTCAAGGCCGGCGGTGAAGGTCTGAAACGTCTTGAGTGCGTGGTAGTCGAGGTGCCGCACGCCTTCGAGAAAATTGTGCTGGCGGGCGTACGCGAACATGAATGCGGCGATCGCCTCTTCGATCACGATTGCCCGGCCACCGTCCTCAACAGCATCTGCCATCGTTCCCTTGAGTCGCTTGCGACTGAAGATCTTGCCTCGGGCCACGGGAGACCAACTCAGCACTGCGGCGTTGGCCAAGTGGAATGCATCGTGGAATCGGTAGCCACTGTCGTCGTAGGTGTTGTCTCCAAGATTGTCAGCAACGCGTTTCCCATTCCAGATCACTTCGATCAGCGGTTCGGGTCCGCCGCTTGGTATCGGGCGAATCGTCACGGTGAACGTGCGGGGAAGCTGATGCCGCCGTGGTAGCCCGGCATCGAAATGTTCTGAAGGCTTCCGGCGCCTCGGCGATTCGCCTCCGCGAGCCGGCCATCGATCAGAAGTCTTATCCAGGTTGTTTCGGGCGATCTCGTCAAGCGAGAGCCCAGCCTTCTCGGCGGCATTTGCCGTGTACCACAGAATGTCCCCGAGCTCCTCTGCAACGTTGTCCTTGAAGAGTTCATACGCATCTCCATCTCGCAGCCACTTCTTGTAGCCGGCGTGCAACGTTCCTATTTCACCGGCGAGTCCGAGTAGCGGACCCAGCAGCGCGTCGTTTTCGTCGTCGCCGATCTGAGGGAAGTGATCGGTTCGTTGGGATCTGCGCTGGTATTCCGCAAGGGTGAGTGATTCGTTCGTCATCAGGAGTCGTTCCCCCATGTGCTTGGTTGTGGGCTGCTTGTGAAGCTCGTGGGGTCTATGGCGCCAGCGCGTGCTCCAAACGCGATTAGGTAGTCCAAAGGCAGCCACCCGTAGCCGCCTGCCCCCCATCCCGGTCCCCAGCTGTTTCGTACCAGCAGAGCTCGGACTCGTTCTTGTGTTCGAGCTCCAACCACCAGCACGGCGTGGTAGGAACCCTGTGGGGCCGTCAACGGAGGCACTTCAATGGTGCCGTTGGACGTGGCTTGCTCAAACTCCGTTGTGACTTCAATTATCAGCGCAACAACGAGACCGATCGCCAGCTTGTCTTCGATGCCATCTTCGATGCCGTCATTGGCGACCGGCACGGGGGACAAGTCGGCCTGGTGCCAGATGGACGTCTGGGCCGCCAACGGAATCTGATCGGCTTCGTGAATGATTGCAATATTGAATGGCCAAGCCGCCGAACTGGGCTGGCCATCCGTCCGGAGGGCGTCGGCGACAGCTTCCAGTGTTGTGCCCTCACGAGATGCCGTGCCGTTCGCGACGCAACTTGACCACAAGGCATCGGGTGCGAGCGGTTCGGGTGGCTGCGTGCGAGATGCTTCATGAGCGGCGGTCACGACAATGGGGATGCACAGCGGTCGGGTTCCTTGGTCGATCGCTGGAGCGAGCATCGGTCTCAAGTCGACTGGCAGCCGAGCCAAGCTGCGCTGCCGCCTCGCGTCGTACCCGGCCATTGCTTAGTGGGGCTCATCCACAGTTACTGCGGTGGTCGAGCGTCGGCGATCCCGCGCTTCTTCCACCCAGTCGTCGTCATCATCGCTGATCTGGTCGATGGCGAACGCCTCTCGCCGCGCCTCGACGGCTGCCGTGATTCGATACTCGTCGATCGGATCGGCGTTGCCGTACTCGTTGCGCAGCACGAGCCGGACCTCTGTCTGACCGGGTTCTTCCAACCGAATGCCGAAGATTCGGCGGCCCACTGCGCCTACGACGATTTTTTCGTCGCGAACCTGCTGTACGGCATCTCCCGATTCGGAGGCATCAAGTCTCGCTAGGCGGCGGCTTCGGATGGCCGCGTCGGTCGTCACCTGAGCGGAGCCATCTGCAATATAGACATCACCGACCACGGTTGCCCGCCCACCAGCGATAGGAATTGGCTCTGGTTTCTCCGCCGGGGCGGGCTTGCGCGCTCGGTCGACGGCTTGGCTTGGGGGCTTGCGGCGTGGTTCAGCCTTCGGTTCAGTCGTCGCCAGTTCTACCCAGCCCAGGAAATTGTCGTCGGCGAAGGGGGGCGGTGGCTGTGTCGCAGAGCGTCGTGGACTTGGGTCGGTACTTGGGATCGACCACCTGTAACCGGTGCTGCGGTCTTCGGGCAACGAAATGATGATCTCGTCATCAGTCCGGACGTTGAGTTGCTGGTCGCGCCAAGCCATATCAACCGGCCAAACGTCTGCAATGCCGACGACAGGTCGGCGTCCGGCGCCAATCGTCTGTTTGACCTTTAGCGGCGGCACTTTGAGCAGCTCTCGCAGATCATTCCGCGTGATCCGTTCAAGGTGGTACAGCTGCCTCGCAGCTGCCTCGTAGCTAACGCCTGCCTCACGGGCGACGGTGTAGATGTCCAGCGGGCCAAGCGAAGTCGTATTGCGCCGCGACAGAATGCTCTGGACGAGTGGGGGCGGCATAAGCAGCGCCCCAGCGAATACCTGGGCAAGTGTCTCCCGCTCGATGTCGGTGCGTCCCAGCACGTCCGCTTCTGTATCGAGTGAAGCATCGTGGCCACCATCGAGTCGCCAGTGGCCGAGCTCGTGCGCCGCGGTGTACCGCTGGATCGGCGTTGAGCGCTCGGTGGTTATGAGGATGCCGCCTGTGCCCTCTGGCAGGTACGCCCCTAACAGCCCATCAAGCGGAAAGAAGGCGAGCCACAACCCGAGGCTTTCGACCAAACCGAACACG
Source organism: Candidatus Poriferisocius sp. (assembly GCF_965204015.1). Classification (GTDB taxonomy): domain Bacteria; phylum Actinomycetota; class Acidimicrobiia; order Acidimicrobiales; family Bin134; genus Poriferisocius. The sequence goes on from NZ_OZ241965.1 coordinate 2,752,216, forward strand.
TCCACCTGGCGCGTCTGATCCACGCCAGCCTCGTTCAAGAGCCGGTTCGCAGAGCTTGCAGCCATGAGTCGGCGTGTGTGTTCGGAAGCCACGGGCTACTCCGTTGGTTCTGCTCGGATGGCCCCGGGCCGCCCCGCCCCGGCCAAGAATTCAGCAAAGCGCAAGACCTGCTCTTTGTCTTGGTCCGACAGGGCCGCAGTCGCCCTATACAGGGGCGCATTCACGTCGACCTCAGTGTCCTCTTCTCCCAGCAACCATGCCACTGGCCGGCGATAAAGACGGCCGAGACGCCTGAGCTCAAGCGACGAGACGCGACGCTTTCCGGACTCAATCGCCGACACGCTTGCCCGGGGAATATCAAGCACAGCGGCGACATCCTCTTGGAGGAGCCCTATGTACTCGCGCGCCTCCCGTAGCCGTTGTGCGAGTGCCATCTGCTCGCTTGAGTCGGATTCGGGCTCGTCCATGCTCATGATCTGTCCTTTCGTTGGTGTGGCACTTCCAGATCCTCTTGTCCCATCCGTGCGGAGGCAACTGCGATTGCCGTAGCCCAGCCACTTTCATGGGAGGCAGAGACGTCCAACTTCGAGATCCCAAGCGATCGGGCCCGCTCGGCAGCCGAACCTCGCAACGAGACGCTTGGAGCTCCCGATTTCGACGACGAAATTTCGATGTTTCGCGGGTCGAGGTCGCTGATCCCTAGACCGAGGCACTTCATCACTGCTTCCTTCGCCGCCCACCTTGTCGCGAGCCGCTCCGGGTCACCATCGGCCTCAGCACTTTCTTCTGATGTCCAGCCACGGTCAAGAAACGCCGATCCGCCCTCGGAAACAAGTCGGGCCATTCTCGGGACGGATACAACATCAACTCCAACGCCCACGACACCGTTGCGATCCTCAGCCAGCGCCGAGGCTTCGAGTGCAGACGCGAGTGCCGCAGATGGCGATGTCAGTAGAGCATCGACGTCCCTCACAACAGTGCTCCCATTGACTTCAGAAGTGCTTGTGGCTTTGGTCGGTGACTCGGCTCCGCGTCGGCCAACGTTGCATGGACCAGCAGCTCACCGCACTCAGCACCCGTCTGTTCGCACAAGAAGTGCATGAGGCGGCTGAGGCCGACCAAGTTTCCGTATGCCTTTGTGATGAGGTACTGGTGTCGGTACACAGCTGTGCAGTGCAACGTTCCATCGAACAAGGTCAGATCGATATGGACTAAGCAGGGGAAGCCTCTGGTCCGCTGGTCATTAGGCGCATAGACCTGTATTCCTTCTAGCGACTCAGATGTGAGAGCGTCGGCACCAACATCGATGTCAAGCGTGTTGATGGTTCGACGATTTCTGGCGAACTCATTGCGAATGCGGGAGATCCTCAAGTCGAGCTGATTCGTTCCACCGGGTTCCTTCCCCGGATAGGTGATCATTCGTGAGAAATAGGTTCCTCGGCTGTTCGCCGGGACCCTACGCAACACCGGAAGCATTCCCTCGTAACGCTCGTAAAGGTTGTGTGCCGCAGCATCTAGCTCTCGGACAGCCTGCTCATGGAGGTCGGGCGACCATGAGAATCCGGGACTTTGGTAGAGCGAGCTGGGGAAAATGGTTCCTGCGACCGTCTCCACGCTCTGGTCTCCCGCCTCATCGAGCGCTAGATCGAGCACGTCGCGGATGGTCTCGTCCTCTAAGCCGGGACTCTCAACCGTCATCACCAAGTGAACGCAGCGGCCGTTCCGCTGACTGGCCGTGTGCGTTAATGCCTGAAGCCATGCCTCGCTCAGGGTCTTGGTCGCACCGAGTAGTTCGCTCATGACTTGACGAGGGGTGCATCTTGCTTGCGGATTTGTCGATGCAGCATTCGGCTCAGGGCTGTTGGAGTAGCGAAATCATCTTTGGTCAGGTCTTGAGGATTGACGAGACGACCAACTCCGCATGACTCTTCGACCTGGCTGATCACCCACACCGCCGTGAGGCTGGCTACGCCGGCACCTGAGCCGCTCAGAGCCTCACCGACGCTCGTCAGCAGCGCGTTTACATGGATCTCAAGCTCGCTCTCGCTGAGTCCACGGACATTGACCGTGCTCTCAACTTGGCGCTGAGGCGGGGAAATGCTCCCCGTGTCGATGTCATCTGTCATGACACGGATGTTAGATAATCTGACATTTACTGTCAAGCATAAAGTCTCACTGCCGTTATTCGGACCTAGCTAGCGGTCCCGAAACAGGACGGGGCCTGCGCGGACAACGGCAAGCCCCACTTGGGTGGGTAGCCCAGCGTTAGGGGCTCATGGTCGACCCGGTACACCTGTTTGATGCGGCCCGGCCCACCCACTGAGTGCTCGGGGTGAGCGACCCGGGCGTACTTGTCGACTTCGCAGAACAGGTTCTGGCAGTCAATGAGTTGAAGGGAACGACCCCACAGGTCTTGAAACGGTGTAGGCATCGGGGTCGTCTCGAAGAAGTCTGACGCCGAGCCCGCCATTGCCGCGATCACCCCGGCAGCGTCGAGCCCGCCGGTGTCCTCGAAGCACTTGCCAATGCCCCGAAGAGCGCCCGGGCCCGCCACAACGAACTCCATCTCGTCAAGGTCGAAGTGCGGTGAGTAGTTCAGGTCTATGGCGTACTGAAACGCCAAGAACGGCCCGAACGACTGCACCTCGCAGAGCCGCTCATATAGGCACTTCAGCGAACGGGCTTTTTCGAGGTCAGCAAGCACACCGTTCTGAAGCAGCATCTCGACCAGAGACAGGTGGTTGCGATGCTTGCGATCTTCGCCCAGCCGCGGATTCGGCATTATGTACGCTGCCGAATACACGCGTCGGTCTTGATCAAAAAGCTCGTCTAGTGCCTTCGCGTACCCCTCAGCGCTAAAGCCGACCACTGAGGGCTGCCCGACGCGGTCAACCAAGTGCTCCCAGGTGTCGACCCGGTTGAAGATCTTGAACAGCAGAACCCGCAGGATCGTGTCGAGTGTGTCGCGCTCTTGGTCGTAGATCACATGATGGAGCAGGTACTGGCTCACTCGATCCGACGCGCGATACGCATTCGTAAACCTGTAGCGCTCCAGAATGGGATCGTTCGTCCACGGACCAGCCTCTCCGGACACGCGGCGAAAGAAAATCGCCTGCCGCTCAGCCGCCAGCCGCCAATACGACCAGAACACCTCCGTCACCCGCACCCGCCTCCCGTCGAGTTCGATCACACCATTCCCCTCCATGGGAACTTCATCCCACGAATGACCCCCGCTGTCAACGATCTCCGCGAGATTTTGAGTTTTGGCGAAGTCGGCGGGGCGGATGGGGATGCGGGGGAGAGCTAGCTACCCGTTGTCTCTTCGACTCCGATGGCTCCTTCTTGTTGCAGCTCATGGCAGATGTCGACAACCAATTCGAGGTCGAGTCGCAAGCGGTCGGCGATGTCGGAGTAGTAGAGGGTCTCGCCGGTGGCGAAGATGTCGATGATCTCGGCTCTGGCCTCCTCCTTGGTGACCTCGCGCAACTCGATCACTTTCACCTCTGAGGAATGCTCCTCTAGCTGCGCGACCCGCTCTTCGAGGGCGGCTATTCGGGACTCCAACTGCTTGGTCATTGCTTAACCTCGTTTCAGGCTAGGGCGATGTCGGCGGGGCGGATGGGGATTCTGGGTAGGGGGAGGCCGGTAGCAGCTCTTACGGCGGCGGCTACTGCGGCGGAGGAGGAGATGGTGGGGGGTTCGCCTATTCCTTTGGCGCCGTAGGGGGCGTTGGGTTCGGGTTCTTCTACCCAGGCGGCGATGGTTACGTCGGGCATGTCGAGGGTGGTGGGGATCACGTAGTCGGTGAAGGATGCGTTGCGGACCAGGCCGTTGTCCAGCACGATTTCTTCCATTAGGGCCAGGCCTACGCCTTGGGCGGTGCCGCCTTCGATCTGGCCTACTGCTTGGGTGGGGTTGAGGATGCGGCCTACGTCTTGGGCGGTGGTGATGTCGCGGATTCTCACGAGGCCTAGGTCGGGGTCTACGTCGGCGACCACCCGGTGGGCGGCGCAGGCGAATGACACGTGGGCGTTGCCTTGGCCGTTCTCGTCGAGCGCCTCGGTGGGGGCGTGGTGGTATTCCACGTCGGCTTCGTAGCCGGCCCCGGCGGTGATCTGGGCCAGCAGTGCTTCTTGTTGGCCGTCTAGCGACACCACCAGGCCGTCGCGCAGCACTAGGCCGTCGGGGGACACTCCCCAGTCGGCGGCTACGTCGGCCAGGATCTGGTCGCGCACGGCCCGGCAGGCGGCCTGCACGGCCCCGCCCGACATCCAGGTTTGGCGGCTGGCCGACGACGACCCGGCCGAGCCGATGGTGGCGGTTTGGGCCGGGGCCAGGATCACCTCGTCCACCCCCAGCTCGGTGCGGGCGATCTGCTGGGCCAGCGTCACGAACCCCTGGCCCACCTCGGCACACGCGCATGTCACGGTGGCCACCCCGTCGGCCACCCGGCAGGCCGCCGATGAGTCGTCGTCGTAGCCCTCGGAGAACATCAGGTTCTTGAACCCCACGGCGAAGCCCGTTCCCCGCACGGTGTCGGCGGCGTCGGTGGTGCGGCCCGAGCCTCCCGGCAGGTCGCGCCGATCGTCGCTGGGGGGAATGTCCGGGGCAGGGGCCCCGGCGCACTGGCGGATCACCTCGGCCACTGGGAACGTGCCGGTGATCACCTGTCCGGTAACCAGGCGGTCGCCGGAGTCCAGGGCGTTGGTCAGCCTCAGCTCCACCGGGTCCATGCCCAGCGCAGCGGCCAGCTTGTCCATCTGCGACTCGTGGCCGAAGCAGGTCTGCACTGCGCCGAAGCCCCTCATGGCCCCGCACGGCGGGTTGTTGGTGCGGGCCGCCAAGCCCACGATGTGGGCGGCGGGCACCTTGTAGGGGCCGGCGGCGAAGCAGGAGGCGTTGGCGATGACCGCCGATGAGGTGGAGGCATAGGCCCCGCCGTCGAGCACGATGCGGGCCTCCACCTTCACCAGCCGCCCGTCGCCATCGGCGTGGTGGCGGTACCACATCTTGGCCGGGTGGCGGTGTACATGGCCGAAGAACGACTCGTCTCGGCTGTAGACCATCTTCACCGGCTTGCCGGTGTGCAGGGCTAAAAGGCACAGGTGGATCTGCAACGACAGGTCCTCACGGGCGCCGAACGCCCCGCCCACCCCGGCCAGGGTGAGGCGCACCTGCTCCTCGTCGATCCCCAGGCACGCCGCGATCTGCTCCCGGTCGACGTGCAGCCACTGGGTGGAGATGAACAGCTCCACGCCGCCGTCGTCATCGGGCAGGGCCAGGCCCGACTCGGGGCCCATGAAGGCCTGATCCTGCATGCCCACCTCATAGGTGCCCTCCACCACCACCTCGCCGGTTGCGTCCAGGTCGCCGTGGCGGATGTTGATCTCCCGGAAGACGTTGCCGTTGGGGTGGATGGGCGCCGCGGTGGGAGCGGCCTCGGGGTCGGTGAGGGGGTCGGTTACCTCGTAGTTGACCACGATGGCCTCGGCGGCCCGGCGGGCCACGTCGGGGTGGTCGGCGGCTACCACCGCCACCGGCTCGCCCACATAGCGAACCTGCCCGTCGGCCAGCACCGGCTGGTCGGGGTGCTCGAGCCCGTAGGTGAGCCGACCGGGCACGTCGCTTGCCAGCAGCACGGCGTGGACCCCGGCGGTGGCCAGCGCTGGGCCTATGTCGATGCCCAGGATGCGGGCCGAGGCGTGGGGTGAGCGCAGGGTGTGGCCCCACAAGAAGTCGTCGGCCCACAAATCGGACGAGAAGGCGAACCGGCCCTGCACCTTGGGCACCCCGTCGGGGCGGCCCACATCGGCGCCCACCCCTCGGGTGCCGGCGTCGACGATGGTGTCGGCCCCGGCTGCGCCCGCTGAGCTGCCCGCGGCGGTGTTGGCTGCCCCTGTGGTGGTGACTGGCTCAGCGGTCACGGCCCGCTCCGCTTGGTGGTGGCGGCGGAGTGGACGGCGGCCAGGATGCGGCCGTAGCCGGTGCAGCGGCAGAGGTTGCCCGACAGGGCTTCTCGCACGTCGCCGTCGCTGGGCTCGGGGTTGGCCTCCAATAGGTCGTGGACGGCCACGATCAGCCCCGGCGTGCAGAAGCCGCACTGCACTGCGCCCTCGTGTACGAACGCCTCTTGCACCACCGACAATTCGTCGCGCCCGTCGCCCAGGCCCTCCACGGTGGTGATCTCCTGGCCCGCGGCGGTGGCGGCCAGCACCAGACACGAGCAGGTGAGCACGCCGTCGATCAGCACCGCGCACGAGCTGCACTCGCCCTCGGTGCAGGCGTTTTTGGTGCCGGTGAGCCCGAGGCGTTCCCGGAGCACGAACAAAAGGCTCTCGGCTAAATCGGAGTCGGCCACCTCGCAGTCCACCCCGTTCACCCGCAGCGAATAGGGATCAGGCATCGCCGTTGCCTCCTTCAGCGAAGGCCCGCTTCAGAGCTCGGGTGGCCAGCACCGCCACCGCGTGGCGTCGGTAGGCGGCGGTGGAGCGATGGTCGTCGATGGGGGAGGAGGCGGCGGCCACCCGTTGGCCGAATTCGTCGGCCACGGCATCGCTTACCGCGGCGCCGTTGTCCCAGTCGATCCGCTCGGCCACCCAGGCCTCGGCCTCTCGGGCCCGGGGGATGCCGGCGGCCACCGCGCCCAGCGCGCAGCGCACGGTGCGGGCATCGTGGTCGGCCACCAGGGCCAGCCCGGCCATGGAGATCACCATGGCGTTGCGGGGGCCGATCTTCAAGAACTCCTGGCGCCCTCTCGGGCGATCGAGCTCGGCGGCCACGATCAGCTCGCCGGGGCGCAGACTCGTTTGCTTCACCCCGACCACGAAGTCGTCCAAACCCATCCGCCGCTCCCCGTCGGGGCCGGTCACCACGATCTCGGCGTTGAGGGCGGCCAGCACCGGCAGCGTGTCGCCCGCTGGCGAGGCGGTGCCCAGGTTGCCCCCCAGGGTTCCGGCGTTGCGGATGGGCGGCGATCCCACCGTGCGGGCGGCCTGGGCCAGGGCGGGGGCGGCGTCGGCCAGCGCCGTGGTCATCATCTCGGTGTAGGTGACCCCGGCGCCCACCACCACCCGGTTGTCGGCCACGCTCCAGCGGCGCAGCTCGGGCACCTGGGACACGCCCACCACATGGCGGGGACGGCGCAGTCCCCGATTGATCTCCACCATGAGATCGGTGCCCCCGGCCAGCACAGTGGCGTCGGGATGGCTGGCCAAGGCCTCTTGCGCCTCATCGAGGCTCCGGGCCACCACCACGTCGCTCATCGCAGCGCCCTCTGCTGGGCCTCTGAGGCAGGGCGGAAACCGCACCGGGCACGCAATCGGTTGAAACTCACAGCAGGTAAAATCTATTCGCTAAACGCCTTTCTCGTAAGGAGAGTTGGCAATTGCGGGGTACCCCGCTGGCGAAATCTCTGGCAAAATATGACTTCTGTGGCTACTGATATCAGCGTCGATGGTCAGGGCCTGAGCGACCGCCTGGCCGCTTTGGCCTCGATAGGCGAGATCGAGGGCACCGACGGTGCCTGCCGACTGGCTTTGACCGACGAGGATCGGGACGGCCGCGACCTCGTGGTCACCTGGATGCGGGACCTGGGCATGGAGATCAGCATCGACGGCATCGGCAACGTGGTGGGCACCCTGGCCGGGGCCGAGCCGGGGCCGCCGGTGATGTGCGGCAGCCACATCGACACCGTGCGCACCGGCGGGCGCTACGACGGCAACCTGGGCGTTTTGGCCGGCTTGCAGGTGGTGGAGGCGGTGCAGCGGGCCGGCATCACCACCCGCCGCCCCCTGGCGGTGGGGTTCTTCACCGATGAGGAGGGCTCCCGGTTCCCGCCCGACATGCTGGGCAGCCTGGTGTACACCGGCGAGATGCCCCTGGAGGAGGCGCTCGACATCGTGGGCACCGACGGCGCGGTGGTGGGCGAGGAGCTCGACCGCATCGGCTACCGGGGCCCGGCGCCGTGCCCGTCGCCTGCGCCCCATGCTTTTGTCGAATTGCACATCGAGCAGGGCCCGATTCTCGACACCGAAGACATCGTGATCGGCGCGGTCACCGGGGTGCAGGGCATCAGCTGGACCGAGATCACCGTGGCCGGCCAGTCGAACCACGCCGGCACCACCCCCATGGACATGCGCCACGACGCCGGATGGGTGGCCACCCGCATCGCGGTGTTCGTCCACGAGCTGGCCACCGAGTTCGGCCCCCCGCAGGTGTGCACCGTGGGGCGGGTGGAGCTGCACCCCAACCTGGTGAATGTGGTGGCGTCCGATGCGGTGCTCACCGTGGACATGCGCAACACCGACGACGATCTGTTGACCGAGGCCGAGAACCGCCTGGCCGCCTTCCTGGAGGAGCTGGCCGCCGAGTCGGGCACCGGGATCACCTCTCGGCGGCTGGCCCGGTTCGCCCCGGTGGAGTTCGACCCCGACATGATCCGCCTGGTGGAGAAGGCCGCCGCCGAGCTGGGCTTCAGCCACCGCCGGCTGTGCTCGGGGGCGGGCCACGACGCCCAGATGTTCGCCCCGGTGTGCCCCACCTCGATGGTGTTCGTCCCCTCCTGGGAGGGCATCAGCCACAACCCGTTCGAGCACACCGAGCCCGAGCACCTGGAAGCCGGGGCCAACGTGATGCTGCGGGTGATGCTGGAGCTGGCCGAGATCGCCGAGGCCTCCGAAGTGCAGGCCACCTCGGGGGCCACCTCGGGGGCCACCGCCGAAGAAACCGCGGGGGCAACGGCATGAGCGCCAACAACGACAAAACGCTCACCACCCATCTGGAGGCCGACCCCGCCGATGAGCGGGTGTCGCGCCTCTCCAGCAACCTGCGCGAGATCACCGTGGGCGCGGCCCAGCTCGGGCCCATCGCCCGCGACGAGACCCGGGCCGAGGTGGTGGAGCGGCTGCTGGCGCTGCTCCATGAGGGCCACAAGCAGGGCTGCGAGCTGGTGGTGTACCCCGAGATGGCCCTCACCACGTTCTTCCCCCGGTGGTGGATCGACGACGTCGACGAGCTGAACAGCTTCTATGAGACCGAGATGCCTTCGCCGGAGGTCAAGCCGCTGTTCGACGAGGCCGCCCGCCTGGGGATCGGCTTCTGTCTGGGCTACGCCGAGCTCACCCCCGACGGCCACCGCTACAACACCTATCTGCTGGTGGACGGCGAGGGCCATGAGGTGGCCAAATTCCGCAAGGTCCACATCCCCGGCCACGAGAAGCACGAGCCCCAGCGCCCCTTCCAGCACCTGGAGCGGGCCTATTTCGAGCCCGCCGAGGAGACCTTCCGCACCTGGACGGCGTTTCGGGGCGAGATCGGCCTGGCCCTGTGCAACGACCGGCGCTGGCCCGAGACCTACCGGGTGATGGGACTGGCCGACGTGGAGATGATCCTGATCGGCTATAACACTCCTATCCACTACTACCCCGATCCGTCGCAGGACTTCCTGGCCGGATTCCACAGCCGCCTGGTGATGCAGGCCGGCGCCTACCAGAACGGCACGTTCGTGGTGGGCGTGGCCAAGGGAGGCGAGGAGGAGGGGGTGGAGAGCCTGGCCGAGAGCTGCATCATCGGCCCCTCCGGCGAGGTGCTGGCCCAGGCCGCCACCGACGGCGACGAGCTGGTGGCCGCCACCTGCAACCTCAACTGGTGCGCGGCCTACAAGAACACGCTCTACGACTTCAGCCGCTACCGCCGCCCGGAGATGTACAAGTCGATATCCGAGGAGATGCCGGTCATCTATCAAAAGCCATACGTAGAGGGGGCGCCGATCATCGGCGGGGCGCCCCCAACCCAGGGGGAATAGCCATGACAACGCTCACCATCAACGGTCAATCGGTGACCATCACCGGCGATCACGAGCACCTGCTGGCCGCACTGCGCGACGAGCTGGGCATCATGTCGCCCAAAGACGGGTGCTCGCCCAGCGGCCAGTGCGGCTGCTGCGCCGTGCTGGTGGACGGGCGCGCCCGCGTGGCCTGCCAGACGTCGCTGGAGCGCTCGGCCGGCTGCGAGGTGCTGACCCTGGAAGGGGTGTCGGACGAGGAGCGCAACCGCATGGCCGACGTGTTCGCCGCCTGCGGGGCGCTTCAGTGCGGGTTCTGCACTCCGGGCATTCTCATTCGGACGAAGTCGCTGGTGGACCGCAAGGGCTCGGAGCTGACCCGCGAGGAGGCCTCCCGGCACCTGGGCGGCCACCTGTGCCGCTGCACCGGCTACACCAAGATCCTCGATGCGGTGGAGGCGCTGGCCCAGGGCGAGATGCCCGAGGCCGAGGTGCCCGGCGGCGTGGGCAGCCGGGGCATCAAGTACGAGGCCCGGGAGTTGGCCTTGGGCGACCGCGACTACATCGACGACCTGCGCCCCGAGGGGCTGCTGCACGCCGCGCTGCACCTGTCGGAGCACGCCCGGGCCGACATCGTGCGTATCGACACCTCAGCGGCCGAGGCCATCGACGGCGTGGCCGCGGTGTTCACCGGCGCCGATGTGCCCGGCGAGATGCGGGTGGGGATCATCCACACCGACTGGCCGGTGTTCATCCCCGAGGGAGGCCGCACCTCCTATGTGGGCGACGTGCTGGCCATCGTGGTGGCCGAAGACCGGGCCACCGCCCGCCGAGCCGCCGAGGCCATACAGGTGACCTATGAGGTACACACCCCGATCACCGACCCGGTGGCCGCGGTGACCAACGGCTGCGACGACGCGGTGTGGGAGCTCGACGGCAATGTGCTGTCGCGCTCGGTGTACGCCCGGGGCGACGTGGACGCCGCGTTGGCGGCCAGCGCCCACACCATCCACGAGGTGTTCCAAACCCAGCGCATCGAGCACGCCTTCTTGGAGCCCGAGTCCACCCTGGCGGTGCCCACCGACGACGGCGGCCTGCACGTGTACTCCGGCGGCCAGGGGGTGTGGGACGACCGCGACCAGATGGCCTCGGTGCTGGGGATCGACCCCCAGAAGATCACCGTGGAGCTGGTGAGCAACGGCGGGGCGTTCGGCGGCAAAGAAGACATGGCCAACCAGGCCCAAACCGCGCTGGCCGCCTGGCTGTTGGGCCGCCCGGTGCTGTGCACGGTTTCTCGGGAGGAGTCGCTGCGGATGCATCCCAAGCGCCATCCCATCCGCATCGAGGTGTGGGCCGGCTGCGACGCCGACGGCAAGCTCACCGCGCTGAAAGCCCGGATGGTGGGCGACTCCGGCCCGTATGCCTCGGTGGGCATGAAGGTGCTGGAGCGGGCGGCGGGCCATGCCAGCGGCCCCTACACGCTGCCCAACATCGACGTGGAGGCGGTGGCCGCCCGCACCAACAACCCGGTGTGCGGGGCCTTTAGGGGCTTCGGGGCCAACCAGGCCCAGTTCGCCATGGAGGGCGTGATGGACCGCCTGGCCGAGGCGGTGGGCATCGACGGCTGGGAGATGCGGTCGCGCAACGCGGTTTCCCCCGGCGCCATCTGGGGGCCGGGCCAGATCATGGACGACGGCTCGCTGGGGGCACGCGCCTGCCTGGAAGCAGTGAAACCGGCCTGGGACGAGGCTCGGGCCGCCGGCAAATCTGTGGGCTTGGGGCTTGGCCTCAAGAACTCCGGGCTGGGCAACGGCTTCAAGGAGATCGCCAAGGCGGTGGTGCGCTTCGACCACGACTACCACGAGGGCGGCCAGGTGGAGGTGCGCCACTGCTGGACCGAGATGGGCCAGGGCATCCACACCGTGGCCCAGCAGGTGGCGGTAACCGAGCTGGGCGTGAGCGCTGATCGGGTGCGGGTGGTGGTGGACACCACCTATGAGCTGGGCGCGGGCCAGACCACCGGCAGCCGGGGCACGCTGATGGGCGCCGGATCGGTGGCCGACGCCTGCCAGGCCGCGCTGGCCGACGGGTGCCAGCCGGGCGTGGACTACTTCGGCGAGTACCGGGTGGACTGGACCAACAAGCTGTCCGACGGGGTGGAGAACCCCATCATCCACTCCACCTTCGGCTACGCCGCCCAGATGGTGGTGCTCGATGACGAGGGCGCGGTGGAGAAGGTGGTGGCCGCCCACGACGTGGGCAAGGCCGTGAACCCGCTGCTGTGCGAGGGCCAGATCGAGGGGGCCGTCCACATGGGCCTGGGCTATGCCCTCACCGAGGACTTCCCCGCCGATGAGAACGGCTGGCCCACCAACATGACCCTCAAGTCGCTGGGCATCCTGCGGCCCAAGGACATGCCCCCGGTGGACGTGATCCTGGTGGAGTCGCCCCAGCCCGGTGCCCCCTACGGCATCAAGGGCGTGGGGGAGATCGGCCTGGTGCCCACCGCCGGGGCGGTGGCCGCCGCGCTGCGGGCCCACAGCGGAACGTGGCACAGCAGCCTTCCCATGGGGGAGTGAGCGAACCCGTCCCGGCAAAGCGGCTTATCCTTCACTCCTGATGGACACTGGGCACCCCACCGGCACGACGCCCGGGCTGGTCTGCGCCCACCATCACCTGTATTCCGCCCTGGCCCGGGGTATGCCCGCCCCGCCCCGCACTCCCACCGGCTTCACCGACATCTTGGAGCTGATCTGGTGGCGACTCGACCGGGCGCTCGACCTGAACATCATCGAGTGGTCGGCCAAGCTGGGGGCCCTGGAGGCGCTGGAGGCGGGCTGCACCGCCATCGTCGACCACCACGAGTCGCCCAACTCCATCGAGGGCTCGCTTCAGGTGATCGCCGATGCCTGCGCCGAGGTGGGGGTGCGGATCAACTGTGCCTACGGGGTGACCGACCGCCACGGCGCCGACGGCGCCCGGCGGGGCCTGGCCGAGAACGAGCAGTTTCTGCGGGCCGGGGGCCGGGGCATGGTCGGGGTGCACGCCGCCTTCACCTGCACCGACGACACCCTGGAGGCCGCCGCCGGCCTGGCTGCCGATTTGGGCACCGGGGTCCACATCCACGTGGCCGAGGGCCCGGTGGACGCCCCGGCCGCCGAGCGGCTGGCCCAGTTGAGCACCGACGAATGGCTGTTGATCCACGGCGTGCATCTGCCCGATGGCCACCAGCTCAAGGGCACCCTGGTACACAACCCCCGGTCCAATATGAACAACGCGGTGGGCTATGCCCGGCCGATCCGGTTCGACAACCCCATCGCGCTGGGCACCGATGGCATCGGGGCCGACATGCTCGAGGAGTTCCGGGTGGCCTACGCCCGCCACCGGGAGAACGACGTGACCGCCACCCCCGACACCGCGTGGGAGTGGCTGGCCCACGGCTGGGAGCTGTTCCCCGAGGCCCGCTCCGACACCGTCAGCTGGAGCTATGACCCCATCGACCCGTGGCGGCTGGCGTTCACCCCCGGCGTGCGGGCTGTCGACGTGGTGGTAGACGGGGAGACGCTGCTGGCCCAAGGGGTGGCCACCCGGGTGGACCCCGACGAGATCCGGGCCAAAGCCGCCGAGGCCGCTGATCGACTGTTCGCCAAATTGGAGGAGATCGACCCATGAGCTCATATCCCGTGGCCCTCTACCTGCAAGACGCCCACTCGGTGTCCGAGGCCATCGAGTACGTGCAATACGCCGAGCAGAAGGGGTTCGAGGCCGTGTGGCAGGCCGACTCCCGGCTGGTGCGGGAGGCCACCGTGCCCATGGCCGCCTTCGCCGCCTCCACCGACACCATCAAAGTCGGCAGCGGGGTGCTCGACATGTGGACCCGCAACCCGGCCCGCCTGGCCGCCACGTTCTCCACCCTCGACGACCTGGCGCCGGGGCGCATCCTGTGCGGCCTCGGGGCGTGGTGGGATCCGCTGGCCAGCAAGGTGGGCGTGGACCGCCGCCGCCCGCTGGGGGCCATGCGGGAGGTGGTCACCGTGGTGCGGGCGCTGTTGGCCGACGAGAACGTGACCTTCGACGGCGACTACGTGCACCTCGAAGACGTGGAGCTCGACTACGTGCATCAACCCCGCCGCCCCAAAGACGTGCCCATCTACATCGGGGCCACTGGCATGAAGATGATGGCGCTCACTGGCGAGATCGCCGATGGCGTGGTGCTCAACTACCTGGTGTCGCCCGACTACAACCGCCGGGCCATGGACGCCCTGGCCGAGGGCGCGGCCCGAGCCGGGCGAACGGTGGACGACCTGGATCGCCCGCAGCTCGTGGTGTGCTCGCTGGCCGAGGACCGGGGCGAGGCGCTGGACGCCGCCCGCCTGCTGGTGACCCAGTATCTGGGCCAGCAGCCCCACATCATGGCGGCCTCCGGGGTGCCCGACTCGCTGCTGGATCAGGTGAACGCCGTGCTCACCTGGCCCGCCACCATGGAGCAGGTGGAGGCGGCCTCCAAGCTGGTGCCCGACGACATCGTGCAGATGCTGTGCGCGGCGGGCACCGCCGATGAATGCCGGGAAAAGGTGGACGAGTACGTGGCCAACGGGGCAACCTGTCCCATCCTCTACCCCCTGGGCCCCGACGTGCGGGCCATGATCGACGCCTTCTCTCCCGCATAAGCTCGCCGGCATGAACAACCGGGAGGAGTGGAAGCCCTGGCTGGAGGAGCTCGACCGCCGGCGCACTGAGGGCACGGCCATGGGCGGCCCGGAGCGGGTGGAGAAGTACATGCACTCGCGGGGCAAGCTGGACGTGCGCCAGCGCGTCGACCGGCTGTTCGACCCCGGCACCTTTCGGGAGATCGGCCTGCTGGTGGGCACCCTGGAAGACATCCCCTCCGACGGCTTCGTGTGTGGCTACGGCCGCATCGACGGCCGCACGGTGCTGGCCGGGGCCGAGGACTTCACCGTGCTGGGTGGCTCCATCGGCGCGGGCAACACCGCCAAGCGCTACCGGGTGGCCGAGCTGGCCGCCCAGGAGGGCCTCCCGCTGGTGACCATGCTGGAGGGGGCCGGCCACCGGCTCACCGACACCGGGGGCAGCCGCTCACCCGGCGACCTCCAGGCCTACGCCGATCTGAACGGGCAGGTCCCCATGGTGTGTTTGGTGATGGGGGCCTCCGCGGGCCACGGCGCGCTGGCCGCCCCTCTCAGCGACTTCGTGATCATGACGTCGTATGCCTCCATGTTCACCGGCGGTCCGCCGCTGGTGAAGGCGGCCACCGGCGAGGACGTGACCAAAGAGGAGCTGGGCGGCGCCGACGTGTGTACCCGCATCGCGGGCTCGGCCCACAACGAGGCGCTCGACGACGAGGAAGCCATCGACATGGCCCGCCTCTATCTGTCGTACTTCCCCCAGAGGGCCGGTCAGCCGTCGCCCCGCAGCAGCGGCCCCGACACCGAGCCCCGGGTGGTGGAGGAACTGCTCGACATAATCCCTCCCAACGACCGCCGCCCCTACGACATGCATCAGGTGATCGACCACATCGTGGACGACGACAGCTTCTTCGAGATCCAGCCCGCCTACGGCCCGGCCATCATCATCGGCTTGGCCCGCTTCGGGGGGCGTCCCACCATGATCGTGGCCAACAACCCGGCCTACCTGGCCGGCTCGGTGGATGCGGCGGCGGCCATCAAGGCCACCGACTTCCTGGAGGTGATCGGCAACTACGACCACCCGGTGGTGTTTTTGGCCGACAACCCCGGGGTGATGGCCGGTACCAAGGCCGAGCGGGAGGGCATCTTGAAGTGGGGCGGCAAGATGTACAAGGCCGAGCGCCGCCTCTCCAACCCCAAGATCGAGATCACCATGCGCAAGGCGTTCGGCTTCGGCTCGGTGGTGATGGCCCAGAACCCGTTCGACAACCAGACCCAGTCGTTCTCCCTGCCCAGCGTGAACATGGCCGCCATGCCCGCCGATGCCGGCGGCCGCTCAGCCAAGCTCGACGCCGAAACCCAAGCCCAAGTAGAACGCGAGCAGCGCTCTGGTCCCTACCGCCTCGCCGGCCGCCTCGGCAGCGACGACGTGATCGACCCCCGAGACATGCGCAACGCCATCCTCGGTGCCCTTCAACTAGCCGAGAACCGCTAGTCCCAGAGGCGGCGGGCTCGCTGGGCGAGGTCGGCGTGGGCGGCGGCGAGGTCGCAGCCCAGCAACTGGCCGTCTTGGACCACGGGGTTGCCGCCGACGTAGAGGTGGCGGACCCGGCGGTCGGGGCCGAGCACCAGCCCGGCCAGGGGATCGACAACATCCGCGATGTCGTCGCCAGGCCACACCGCGAGATCGGCAGTCATGCCCGGTTCGATCTGGCCTAGGCGGTCGGATACCCCCAAGCAGGCCGCTCCGCCAGAGGTGCCCAGGCGGATTGCGTCGGCGGGCATGAAGGCGCTGGGGTCCATGGCCCGCAGGCGGGCGGCATAAAGCGACTGGTGCAGCTCGGGGAACAGTCCACCCACCTCGTTGGACGCCACCCCGTCTACCCCGAGGCCCACCGGCACACCGGCGGCTTCCAGGTCGGTCACTCGGCAGGTGCCGGCGGCCAAACGGGCGTTGGATGAGGGGCAGTGGGCCACGCCCACCCCGGCAGCACCCAGTCGGGCTATTTCCTCGTCGTTGAACCAGATGCCGTGGGCCAGCCAAACGTCGTCGCCCACCCAGCCCCATTCGTCGAGCTGCTCCACCGGCCGGCGGCCGAACCGCTCCAGGCAGTGCTCTTGCTCATCGATGGTCTCGCACAGGTGGGTGTGGAGTCGCAGGCCGTGTTGTCGGGCCAAAGCAGCCGACGCTTCCATCAGCTCAGAGCTGACCGAAAACGGGCTGCACGGCGCCACCACCACATGCACCATGTCGCCATCGTGGTGTTGGGCAATCACCCGCTCGGTGGAAGCCATTATGGAGTCCAGGTCTTCCACCACATGATCGGGAGGAAGCCCCCCCTGGGATTCGCCCAAGTCCATAGAGCCCCGGCTGAGGTGCAGCCGGATGCCCACGGTGGCCGCGGCGTCGACGATGGCGTCGAACACCGCGTCGTCTCCGTGGGGCACCAGGTAGTGGTGGTCGGAGGCGGAGGTGCAGCCGGTGGCGGCCAGCTCGCCCAACCCGACTAGCGCGGCGGCGGCCACGTCGTCCACCGACAGCCGTCCCCATACCGGGTACAGCTCCACCAGCCAGTTGAACAGATCACAGCCCACCGCCCGACCCCGGGTCATCCATTGGTAGAGGTGATGATGGGTGTTGGCCAGCCCGGCGGTGATGATGTCGCCGTCCACATTCACGACAGCATCGTCGGGTTGGGATTCGACGGTGCCCGTCTCCACGATGACGCCATCGGCGATAGCGATGTCCCCGGGCCAGCGGGCGCCTCGCAACACCGTGCGGGTGGTCATCGCTGCGCCCCAGTAAAGAGCACTGCCGGTTTGGCCTCGGCGGGCGGATCGTC
Source organism: Candidatus Poriferisocius sp. (assembly GCF_965204015.1). Classification (GTDB taxonomy): domain Bacteria; phylum Actinomycetota; class Acidimicrobiia; order Acidimicrobiales; family Bin134; genus Poriferisocius. Next base: position 2,769,486 of record NZ_OZ241965.1, read on the forward strand.
ACAAAGGAGGCCTGCCAATCCGGCCGAACCGGTAGGGCTGACGTTGATGCCGGTGGCTGACCGACCAGCCTCGCAGGCCTCGGTGACCACCGGTTCGGGAACCACGACGGGGTGGCCGCCAGTGGTCAACATGGCCTCGGTTACCGCGGCCCAGTCGTAAGTCTCGTCATCAAGAATCCCGGCGGCTGCTGAGGCGGGGGTCGGCGTCCACGGCCACATGACCGCCGAGCGCTGCCGCCGAGCTTCATCCAGCCCACCCAGCTCGGCAGTTCGTTCCCACGCCCGAGCCAGCGGAGCACACCCCTCGGTCTGCACCGCCACCAGAGCGGCCCGCGACTGCCCGATGGCCAGTCCCTGAGCCACCGACGACGCCAGCGCCCCCCCGCCCACCTGCACATACACCCGATCGATGTCCGGAGCCTGCTCAGCCAGCTCATAGCCCAGGGTGCGCCCCCCGTCGATGGTGTAGCCGTTGTCCGGCCCCTGGCAGCCAAAAGGAACCGCGCCCGCGCTGACCGCCTCCCGAAAGCGAAGGTAGGAAGGGTCGCCCTCCTCGCCATCAATCCGGGGACAGGACTCGATTCTCGCCCCCAGCTCTCGTAGTCGAGCCACCACGGCGGGCTCAGCATCCACAGGCACATAAACAGTGATCGGCCACCGCTCAGCAGCAGCCACCACCGCAGCAGCCACCGCAGCATTGCCACAAGAGGCGATAGCCAACGGAGGCCGCTCCCCAGCCCCCCCGTCCCGACGCTCCCGCACCAACAAATGCAACATCAGCCCAAACGTGTGCCGAGCCTTGTGCGACCCCGACACATTGTCGGTCTCGTCCTTAACGGTGATGGACCGCCCACCGATCAGAGACTCTGAACAGGGCGTGACCACAAAGCCGTGCCCGTCAACCCCAGCCACCGCAGCATCGAGCCGCCCCACCTCATCCACAAACCAAGCGTCATCGTCGGCCTCAACCCAAGACCGCAGCATCCGCCGATAACGAACAAACGGCTGCTGGCTGCTCTCGTCCACCGACCAATCCGGCACCGGCAAAGCCAGCACATGATCTTGATCATCACCCCCCCTTCTCCCACAAGCCCACGAGCCAGCATCCGCGACCGCCCCACAAGAACAAACCAGGGGTGGTGGGCTCATCAGCGCCCTCCCAGGGCTGTGGGTGGCGCCGCAGGCGGACGTGGCCGCTCCGACGGCCATGCCGCCGTAGGTGACAGGACCCGCAGCCCGGCCCCTGCCACGGCCCGACCGGAAGGCAAACAGAGCATTAAACCCCAGTACGGGCGTTGAAATCAGCGATCAGCTCGTCCCAAACCGGCACCAGATCCCGAAGCGCCACCCAAAACGCCTGATCCCGCCGGGCATCGAAGTGGGCCAAGTCCACCCCTTGCTGCTCCACCCAAGTGAAGTACCCCAGGTTGAACACCCGATCCCGGTCGCGGTCACTGAGCTGAAGCAGGTGGTCGGTGTCCACCCCGTTAAGCCACCGGCCAGCCACAGTTGCAGCCTCAGCCGCCCCGAATTCGCCCCCAAAGGCAGTGGCCACGGTCTTGTCCCGCTCGGAGCCATAAAGAGCAGCCCCGTCGGTAGCAATGGTCACGATCACGTCGTCGGGCCCGCAGCCCAACGCAGCGGCCATCTTGGCCGAGGCCAGCATGTTGCAGATGGACGACAGCCCCAGGTTGTCCAGGTTGGCGATCACGTCGTCGTCCACCCCTCGCTGGGCCAGCAGCGACCGCCCCTCCGGCGAGGCGAACAACACGCCCAATTCGTCGGTGGCCTGATCCGACACCGCCACCACCACGTCGGTATTGGTCACGTTGTGGATCAGCGGGACGTGCTTGTCGCCGATGCCCTGGATGTTGTGCTCGCCGTAGCCGTTGTACAGCAGCGTGGGGCACTCCAGCGCCTCCACCACTGCGGTGGCCGACCCGTGGCGCTCTTTGAGGGGGTCGCCCGCTCCCAGCGTCCCGGCGGAGCCCGAGGCGGCCACGAACCCGGCCAGCCGAGCCGAGGAATGCCCGTCGGTGTAATGCTCGAACACCCTCTCCACCGCGGCAGCGGTGGCGGTCACGTGGCCCAGGTGGTTGCCGTATTCACAGAACTGGTTGAGGATCACGTTGGCCTCGTCTTCGGCCAGCGCGGCGCAAGCGTCGTAGATCTCCTTCACGTTGCTCTCCGAGCCAGGGGTGCGGATCACATCGGAGGGGTCCGACGTCCAGCGGTCCAGCCATTCGAACCGCTCAGCCGACATGCCCTCGGGAAGCACGGCCACCCCCCGACAGCCCATGATCTTGGAGATGGCGATGCCACCGCGGGCGTAGTTGCCAGTAGAGGGCCACACCGCCCGGTTCTCGGTGGGGTCGAACTGCCCGGTCACCAGGCGAGGGGCGAGGCAGGAGTAGGCGGCCAGCACTTTGTGGGCCCCGATCATGGGGAACCGGTTGCCCAGCAGCATGATTATGGGCGACTCCACCCCCGAAAGCGCCGACGGGATCACCACGTACTCGGGCACCGCGGCCCGCCCCGCCCGGGATGCGTCGTTGTACCAGTTCACCCGCCACAAGTTGGCCGCGTCGGCGGCGTCGGGGTCGACCCCCGCCAAGGCGGAATCAGCCGCCGGCGGATCAGCCAGCTCCGCGAAGGTCGGCAGTCGGATGCCCACTTGGCGGCATCGCTCGACCGCTCGATCGCGCGCAGTGGTGTTGACTACTTCGGTTTCGAGGCCGAAACCCTCGGGAATGCTGTCGAATGTGGTCACGGGCCAACCTGTCGAATCGACGTTGTGATGAATCGGCAGTCAAGTTTCTCGCGACCACCTGAGCGTTACAGGCTACCCTCTTGGGGCTAGCTATTAGGGCCGACCCAAGGAGGGAATGATGGCAAAGAAGTTTTTGCTGAAGCTGCTAGTGGTGACGGCGACAATTGCGTTGGTCGCAGCGGGGTGCGGCGACGACGACGGCGACGACGAAGTGGTCGCCGCGTTCGTCTATGTGGGCCCGCCGGGTGACGCAGGCTGGACGTGGGCCCATGACCAGGGTCGCCAGTTTGCCGAGGCGCAGACTGGGGCGACCACGCTGTTTGTGGAGAGCGTCCCTGAAGTCGCTGAGGACTTCCGCGCGGTAGTGGTGGACTTCATCGAGAACGAGGATGCCGACGTCATCTTCGCCACCTCCTTCGGCTACATGGACCCGATGCTGGAGTTGGCCGGTGAATATCCCGACGTGGTGTTCGAGCACGCCAGCGGGTACAAGATGAACGACACCAACTTCGGCAACTACTTCGGCCGCATGTACCAGCCCCGCTACCTGTCGGGCATGGCCGCGGGTGCGATCACCGAGGCCAACCAGATCGGTTATGTGGCCGCGTTCCCGATCCCCGAGGTTCTGCGGGGCATCAACGCCTTCACACTGGGGGCGCAGCGGGTGAACCCCGACGTGGAAGTCCACGTCACCTGGACGTTCACCTGGTTCGACCCCGCGGTTGAGGGCGACAGCGCGGCGGCCTTGATCGAGGCCGGCGCCGACGTGATCGCCATGCACCAGGACTCCACGGCACCGGGTCTGGCCGCTCAAGAGGCCGGCGCCCGCTGGGTGTCGTACAACTCCGACATGAGCGCCTTCGCCCCTGATGCGTTCATCACCGCACCGGTGTGGAACTGGGGCCCGTACTACGCCCAGATCATCGAGGCAGTGGCTTCGGACGACTACACGCCAGGCGCCTACTGGGGCGGGATGGACGACGGCATCGTCGCCCTCGCTCCGCTGGCCGACGACGTGCCCGCCGATGTCGCTGCGGAGATCGACGAGGTGGCTGCTCAGCTGACCAATGGCTCCTGGGACGTGTTCACCGGCGAGATCAGGGACCAGGATGGCAACGTGGTCGTGGCCGCGGGCGAGACGATGGACGACGGCTCAATGCTGGGCATGAGCTTCTTCGTCGAGGGTGTCGTCGGCAACGCCTCGCCGTGACCTAAGCCGGGAGCCCCCCGGAAAAAGAAATGGCATCAAATGATGCTGACCATGCGGTCTGGCTCCGGGGAATCGAGAAGCGATTCCCCGGAGTGATCGCCTGTGCCGGGGCCGACCTGCGGGTTCGCCCTGGCACTATTCACGCGCTGCTGGGTGAGAACGGTGCGGGCAAGACCACCCTGGTCAACGTGCTGGCCGGGGTGTACCGGCCCGACGGAGGCGAGGTGTGGGTCAATGGCGAGCGGCGCCACTTCCAGTCGCCGGCTGACGCCATCGCCGCGGGCGTGGGCATGGTGTACCAGGAGTTCAGGCTCGTTCCCACTCTGACGGTGGCCGAGAACATCGTGCTGGGCGCCGCTCCCCGGCTGCTTCGGAGCGCGGAGATCGAGAACCGGGTGGCCGAGCTCTCGGCGGCCTACGGCATGGCCGCCGACCCCGGCCGTCCGGTGTGGCAGCTCTCGATGGGCGAGCGCCAGCGGGTGGAGATCCTCAAGGCCCTGTGGAGGGACGCATCGGTTCTGGTCATGGACGAGCCCACCGCGGTGCTCACCCCTGGCGAGGCCGCGGAGTTGGGGGCCACGCTGCGGGCGATGGCCGACGACGGCCGGTCGGTCATCTACATCAGCCACAAGCTGGACGAGGTGGTGGCGTTTTGCGATGAGGCCACCGTTTTGCGCCTGGGCAAGACGGTGGCCACCGTGGATGATTTGGAGACGGTGGATCGGGCCGCGCTGGCCGAGTTGATGGTGGGGTCATCAGAGGGCGGGTATGTGGATCGCCCACCGCCCATCAAGACCGGCAGTGAGGCATTGGTGCTGGAGGGCGTCAACGCCCTCAGCGACCGGGGCTTGCCTGCACTCTCCGACATAAGCCTCACGGTGCGGTCAGGGGAGATCGTGGGCATCGCCGGGGTGTCGGGCAACGGCCAAAAGGAGTTGGCCGAGACCATCGCGGGGCTGCGATCGCCTACCGGGGGTCGGGTGGAGCTTAACCAGAAGGACATCACCCGGATTCCGCCCGGTGCCCGCTATCGCCTCGGCTTGGCCTATGTGCCCGAGGATCGCCTCGGGGTTGGATTGGCCCCCAAGATGTCGGTGGTGGACAACTCAGTGGTCCGCTCGTATCGCTCCCAGCGGCGGGGCCTCATGCTGGTGATGGCTCAGTGTCTTCACTTCTGCCGTGATTTGGTGGAGAGGTTCGGGGTGCGGGTGGGCCGACTCCACGATCCGGTGGCCGGTTTGTCGGGGGGCAATCTCCAACGGTTGCTGCTGGGCCGGGAGCTGGCCGAGCAGCCATCGGTGCTGGTGGCGGCCCAGCCCACTCGGGGATTGGACGTGCAGGGGGTAGCAGCCATCCAAAGCCACCTTGTGGCCCAGCGGGCCGACGGGGTGGGGGTGTTGTTGATCTCTGAGGATCTGGACGAGCTGCTGGCCCTGTCCGATCGTCTCTTGGTGATGTATGAGGGCCGGGTAGTGGCCGAGTTGGACCCGGACGCCACCACCAGGGGCGAGGTGGGTGCCGCGATGGCGGGTCAGGTGTCGGCATGATTCGACCGGTCTTGGCCCGGCGGGAGCAGGTGATCCCCGCTACCCAGGCGGTGGCCTTCTTGGTGGGCATCGCGGTGGCGCTGCTGTTGGGGGTGGTTCTGTTGCTGGCCTCCGGCCACAGCCCGGTTGAGGTGTACGAGCGGATGTTCGACTCCGCGTTCGTGGGCACCGACTCGTTGGCTCGCACGTTGGAGCGGGCCACCCCGCTCGCACTGACCGGTTTGGCCGTCGCGGTGGCCGGATCGATGGGATTGTGGAACATCGGAGCGGAGGGTCAGATGATGGCCGGTGCCACCATCGCCGCCGGCGTGGCCATGGTGGCCGACGGTCTGTCCGGCCCGCTGCTGATTGCGGTGATGGTGGTGTGCGGCGTGGCCGGAGGCATGGTGCTGATGCTCGGTCCCGCGCTGGCCCGGTCGCATCTGGGGGTGAGCGAGATCATCACCACGCTGATGCTGGTTTATGTGGCCATCCGGGTGGTGGAGTGGCTCGAGACCGGCCCGTGGAAAGACCCCGAATCGTTTGGGTTCGCGGTGATCGAGCCGGTGCCGGAGCAGGCGTCGCTCCCAGGGCTGTTCGGCCGGGCCAACATCGGGACGCTCATTGCATTGGGACTGCTGATCGTGTTCTGGCTGGCCGTGTCCCGCACTGCATGGGGATATGAGCTGCGTCTGGCCGGGTCATCGCCCAACACCGCTCGCTACGCCGGGATCTCCCTGCGCCGAAAGATCCTGGCTGCGCTCTTGCTGTCGGGCGGCACCGCAGGCTTGGCCGGTGCAGTGCAGCTCATGGGGTCGGCCACCCGACTGGAATCAGGGTTGTCCAACGGCTACGGCTTTGCCGGCATCATCGTGGCCGCCCTCGCCCTTATGCGCCCATCGGGTGTGGCGGCCGCGGCCTTCGTGTTCGGCGCGGTGCAGGTGGGTGGCCAGAGCATCCAGACCCTCGGGGTCAGCGCGGCCATCTCCGACATATTGCAGGCCATGATCCTCTTCGGCGCCCTGGTGGCTGCGGTGTTCTTCAACTACCGGGTTCGCTGGATCGGGCTTTCTGGAGATTCGGCGACCGCGGAATCAGGGGAACCCGGAACAGCGGTGGAAGGCGCCTGATGTTTGAAGCCGATTCCTCCAGGGAAGGTCTCTAGTGTCTGAAGCGGCCTTGGTCGGGCTGTTTGTGGCCACCGTGCAGTTCGCCACGCTGGTGTTCTTGGCTGCGCTGGGCGAGCTGATCGCGGAGCGGGCCGGGGTGCTCAATCTCGGGGTCGAGGGGATGATGGCCATGGGCGCGGTGAGCGGGTTCATGGTCGGGCTGGAAACCGGCAGTCCGTGGGCCGCGTTCTTCGCCGCGGCTGGGGTGGGCGCCCTGGTGGGCGGGTTCCACGCCCTGGTGAGCGTGGTGCTGGGGGCCGACCAGGTGGTGTCGGGTTTGGCCCTCACCATCGGCGGACTGGGGTTGGCCGCCTATGTGGGGCGCAACGTGGTTGGGGAGCGGCCCGAAACCCAGTTCACCGACCTGGGCATTGCCGGGCTGGCCGACATCCGCTGGTTCGGCGAGATCTTCTTCGACCAGCCGCCGGTGGTGTACCTCGCTGTGCTGCTCGGCCTTGCGGTGTGGTTCGTGCTGGCCCGCACCCGGCTGGGCTTGGCCGTGCGGGCCGCGGGGGAGTCGGCGCCCACCACCGACACCGCCGGGCATTCGGTAGTGGCGCTGCGGTCGGGGGCGGTCATGGTCGGCGGAGCGTTTGCCGGAGCGGCTGGGGCGTTCCTCTCGCTGTATATGGCCCCGGGCTGGACCGAGGGCATGGTGGCTGGCCGGGGATGGATCGCGGTGGCCCTGGTGATCTTCGGGGCTTGGCGGCCGGGACGCCTGGCCTTGGGCGCGCTGTTGTTCGGCTTCACGCTGGCCCTGCAACCTCGCTTGCAGTCCTTCGACATCGAGCTGCTGGGAGTGGAGGTCAACCGGATCTCCCCGGCGCTGCTCGGCATCCTTCCCTTCGTGCTCACCGTGGTGGTGTTGGTGATCATCAGCTGGCGCTATCGTCATCGGCCCTCACCGGCTCCGGCTGCCTTGGGCCTTCCCTACCGCCGGGAAGAGCGCTGAGTCAATCGACACCAGCGGGGAGTAGGGTTCCCCGATGGCTGTGAACACCACCCTGGGTTCGGCGCGCCAGTTCTTGCCCTATTTCGTGGTCACCGGCGCCCTGTCCATGGGCTACGGGTCGGTGTTCACCCTGCTGGCCGAGTTCCGGGAGAAGTTCGGCTTCAGCGAGACCGAGCTGGGGTTCATTGCCGGGGTGGGTTTCTTCGCCGGTTTCATGGCCCAAGTCGGGTTGTCATGGCTTGCCGATCGAGGCCACGTCCGAAGTCTGATTCACATTGGGATGATTGTGGCCATCGTGTCCATGCTGGGTATGGCGGCAGCCGATCAGGCCTGGCAGTTCATGGCGGCTCGCTTCTTCCTCGGCGCCGGAACTGGGGCGGTAGCTCCGGCCATTCGCCGCATTCTCATTACCCGAGACCCGACGAATATGGGCAGCAACCTCGGCGCGATGGGGGCCTTCGATGTCAGCGGCTTTGTGCTCGGTCCGGTGGCCGCGGCGGCGTTCGCGGAGCTCATCAACCTGCGAGCTCCTTTCCTATTCTTGGCTGCCCTATTTGTCGTGGTCTATGTGTGGACCCTGGGATTGGACTTGTCGTCAGGCGGAACGGCCCGAGTTCAGGGCCCCATGTGGCAGTTGCTGACCAGCCGATCGGTGTGGGCCGGGATCTTGGCCGGCATCGCCTTCTACACCACCATCGGTGTGTTTGAAGCCTCGTGGGCAGTGCTGCTCGATGATCTGGGGGCCAGCACGCTCATCATTGCCCTGTCGATCAGCTTGTTCGCCCTACCGATGATCCCTTTGGCCCCCATTGGCGGCAGGTATGCCCAGCGGCGGGGTCCCATCCGGGTCATGGCGTTCACCATCATGGGGGCGGTGGCCTGCATGCTTGTGTACGGCTACGTGGAGTTCCTGTGGGTGCTCATCGCAGTGTCAGCGGCTCACGCCATGTTCGATGCATTCACCATGCCAGCAGGGCAATTAGCGGTGGCCATGTCGGCTCCCACCGAACATGCTGCCGCTGCTCAGGGAATATATGGAGCAGTCGGCTTGATCGTCTCAGGGTTGGCTGCGTTTGCCGCCGGCTCGGTATACGACGTCTGGGGACCTGAGGCGCTGTTCACCGGTTCGTCGGTGATCATGGTGGTGGCATTGGCGGGGGCGATTGCGCTGGGTGCAGAACTGATGGGTCCGGCGAGTCGCCCACCCAGTCAAGCAGCGCCCGCCAGTTCCTAATTGGTGGTGCCCTCGAGCATCGTTGTGCCGACCAGCTCGAACATCTCGTCGGTCACGTGGACGTGCTGGGTGGCGGCGTGGGCGTCTCGGAAGCACTGGTTCAGGGGATGGTCTTCGTAGAGGACTGATCCGCCGCCCCGGCGGTAGGCCATCGACGCCACTTCCACGGCGATGTCAGCGGCATGGGTGGCAGCCGCACGAGCCCGTTGCACCAGTTCGTCCTGCACTGGCTGATCCGCCACTCCCGCCGCCCAAATCTCGTCCAGCACTTCCAGTACCAGGGCCCGGGCGGCACGCAGCCTGGTGTCGGCCTGGCCGAGGTCGCGCTGAAACGCCGGTCGCTCATCGAGGGGGGCCGCGCTGGTGAGGCGGTTTTTGCCCGCCGCGGCGATGGCGATCTCATCCAGCGCCCGCCGGGCGATGCCCAGGCTCACCCCGCAGTGGTCGGGAGTGATCAAGGCGTACATAGGCAACCGGTGCAGGATGCCGCCTCGAGGCGGTGGCTGGGACAGGTCGAACATACGACTGTGGGGTACGAATACCTCTTCAACGCTGTAGTCGTGGCTCAAGGTCTCCTCTAGGCCGCTGACCTGCCAGGTGTCGTGTACGGTCACCTGCTCCACCGGGATCACCGCCCACCGCGGCCCCGACTCGGTGGTGCAACCGGCCACCACCCAGGCGGCTTCGACAATGCCGGAGCCGAATCCCCATCGCCCGGTCAACACCACGCCGTCGGGGGCCGGTGCAGCTCTACCTGACAGTGGGAACGTGCCGGTGAACGGCGGCCAGGCTGCCCCTCCAGTGGCGCTGGCCGCTACTTCGTTGAATCCATCTTGGGGCAAGCGGGCGGCGGCGATGGCCGCAGAAGTGGTTGTGAAAGTCTCGTTCCACCCGGCTGACCCGTCGGCGCGACTGGCGGTCTCGGTGGTCAGGAACTGGGAACGCAGGTCGGCTTCGAGGCCGCCGAGCTCTTTGGGGAGCTTCAGCGTCAGCAGACTCGGACTCTCGGTGCTCATGCTGTCCTCAAGCTGATTCTGCCGGGCCGACCTGCACTGGCAGGCCCGACTGCCAGACCATGCCGGTGAGTGGGTCGACGTCAACCTCGGCGGTGGTGAGGGTGCAGACGTTGGGGTCGGCCCAGCCGTGGGGGATGGACACTGCACCGGGGGCGATCTCGTCGCTGGTGCGGGCTGCACCCACCAATTCTCCGTGGGCGCTGCGCACCTGCACCGGCTGTCCGTCGGCGATGCCGTGGTCGGGATGGATCAGCACCTCGGGGCCGACATCGCCCAAGTCGCGGAGCTGCCCGTTCATGGTCCGCATCTGGCGGCGGGGCAGCAGCACGACCGGTGCGGGGTCGTCGAGGTCGGCCAACTGCGCCACAAGCGGCTCGGGGGCCAGTCGCCAGCGGCCTTCGGGTAGCACCCGGTCGAGAACCCAGCCGTGAACCGGGCGGGATTCGCCGATCAAGCCCCGCCGGGCGGCCAGCACGGTAGCGGCGTCGCTGCGGCCCCGATCGGCGATCAGTTCTAAGAGGTCCTCGTCGGTGGCGGTGTCGGGGTCGACTCCCCGGGGCAGCACGCCCACTCCCAAGCGACGGCCCAGCTCGGCGAAGGCCTGCCACATGAGTCGGCGGTCGGCGCCGGGCGGGACCACTGCCGGGGTGTAGTGGGTGGCGATGGCCGGTTGGTAGGCGTCGAGCATCCAGGGGAGGTCGGCCCGCTCCAGTTGGCCAGCGACGGGCAGCAGGTGGGTGGCCAGCGCGGTGGTGTCGGTTTCCACCACGTCGGCCACCGCCAGCACATCGAGCGATTCGAACGCTGCCTGGGTCCGGTCGCGGTCGGGGAAGGCGATCAGCGGGTTGCCGCCCACCACCACCAGCGCCCGCACGTTGCCGGCCTCGATCTCGTCTACCAAGGCGGCGCACGGGTACTCCCCGAATCGGCGGGGCAGTTCGGGACGGCTGGCCGGCCCGGGTTCGGGCTGACCGTCGGACGGCTGCCAGCTCCGGGTGTCGAGTTGCAGCAGGTAGCCGGGGTTGAACCACATCCCTCCCGGCTGGTCGTAAGAGCCGGTGACCACGGCCAGCGCCCACAGCAGCCACTCGGTCACGTTGGCGTTGCGGCCCATGGAAACGCCGGTGCCCGACAGAACCGACAGCCGACCGGCGGTTCGCACTGCGTCGAGGAGGTCGAGCAGGTCGGCGGGGTCCAGGCCAGTCCCGGTTGCCGCCCGGTCCAGAGTGAAGGGGGCCACCGCGGCGGTCAGGTCTTCGACCCCCACCGAGTGCTCGTTCAAGTAGTCCCAGTCAGCCCCATCCACCAACAGCTCACGCACCAGCCAGCCCAGAATCAGGTGGTCGGTGCTGGGCTGAGGGGCCAGATGACGGTCGGCCAGCCGGGCGGTCTCGGTGCGGCGGGGGTCGATCACCCACACCGGGCCGCGCTTCTGCTGGGTCCGCAGCCGGGTGATGGGGTCGGCCAAGCCGTTGCCGTGGCCGTGGGAGACCACCGGATTTGTCCCCACCAAGAGGAGCATCCGGGCTGCTTCCTGGTCCCACATGGGGGTTATCCCCGACCAGCCGCCCATGAGCTCGGCCACCAGCGGGCGCATGGGGGTGTCGATGGTGGTGGCGGTGTACTTCTGGCGGGAGCCGATGGCACCGAGGAACCGCTCCGCGGCCCTGCGGCCATTGGCGTCGTAGGCCGAACCGCTGGCCAGGTACATGGCCACCGCGTCGGGGCTGCTTTCTTCGATGATGGCGGCCAGTCGGCTGCCTAGGTCGTCAAGGCATTGGTCCCATCCCACGGCCTGATCGCCGATGTGGGGTCGGTCGAGCCGGAGCGGGTGGTGGTGCCATTCGGGGAGTGCTCGTCCCTTCGGACAGGTGTAGCCCTGGGAGATGGGGTGGGCGTCGTCGCCCCTTACCTTTAACACTCGGTCACCCTCGACGGTGACCGTGATGCCGCACATAGCGGTGCAGATGCGGCAGAAGGAGTGAACCTCCTGAGCCCTAGACAATGCCCCGGGCGCGGTCGATGCTCCATTGGCTCGCAGAAGGAGCGTTGGAGCTTGTCTTGTCGGCGATTTCGGCCATGATGCCCTCCCGCTGGGCCATGCCCACCATGCTCTCCAGCCTTCCGGTGTAGGTGGTGGGCTGTTGGAGCATCCACACGATGCCCTCGGCGGAAACCGAGGTGTCGGCCCAAGTGGAGTGATCGGCGTCGGGGGCGTTCATCACAAAGCCCTCGCTGGCCACCGCGGTGTCGATGCGGAAGCAGTTCACCGCGATCCCGTCGTCGGCCAGGATGGCGGCGCTGCTCACGGTCAGGTGCTCCAGTGCGGTTTTGGACATGCCGTAGGCCATCAGCGATGGGAAATAGGCGAGGCCGGCCGCCGATGAGACATTGACGATCCGCCCGCCGCGTTCGGCCAAATAGGGTCGGCAAAGCCGGGTGGCCAGCAGCGGCGCGGTGGTGTTGATGGCCATGGTCAGCTCATAGCGCTTTAACTCAATCTCGAGGTCGCCCACGAAGGTGACCGCGGCGTTGTTCACCAGGGCGTCGATGCGGCCGAAGTGGCTCACCACGGTTTCCACCATGGCCTCGATTTGGTCGGGACGGGACAGGTCGCAGGGCACGGCCAAGCCGTCGCCGCCGGCTTCGTCAACGGCGGCTGCGGTTTCGTCCACCGTGCCGGGCAGCTTGAACCGGGCCGAGTCGGTGGCTCGGGCCACGCAGGCCACCCCGGCGCCCAGCTCTCCGAGGCGGACGGCCAGTCCTCGGCCTACTCCGCGGCTGGCCCCGGTGACGATCACCACCTGGTCGCTGAAGAACTGATCTTGGTTCACCATGGCCTCACATCATCGTCCAGGCCCAAAAAGGGCACCCGCCCCGAGCAGATCACAATCTGGTGGCCGGCCAGCGGCTGGCCGTTCACCGTGCCCACCGCCGGGGCCTCGCGGTGGCCAGGAACGCGGACTTCCCCGGAGGGGAGCACCACGTTCTCTGGGTGGGACAGGTCGTAGGTGTCGGTCTCCGAGTAGTACTGCCCCCGGTAAACGCCGAGGCCGCCGCCGTCCTCCCAGCCCCAGTCGTAGCCGGTGCCGATCATGGCCCAGTCGCGGTGGATCTGGTTGGTCTCGATCTCGTAGACCTCGCCGGCGGAGTCGGTGAACTGCGACCGAACCTGCCGCCAGCGTCGGGTGTCGTCCCAGAAGTCAACCTCGAATTCGGCGGCCACCACCTCGGTCTCGGTGCCGTCGGACTGCCCGATCACCCCGTCCAAATAGTGCTGGCGGCCGTCGCCGGTGCTGTGGACCTGCACGTGGCCGCCAAAGTCGGCGCACGAGAACGGCAGCCAGTAGAACACCGAGCCGTGCTGGGCCCGCACGTCGATGCCGTCCTCGCCGGTGACCGGCTCCGGCCCGGCGGTTTGGGGCCGCACCCCCCAGGAGTGGTCCCGGCCGCCCCACCAGCCCTCCACGGAGTAGTCGGTGCCGTCCAATGTGACGGCCCCGTCCATTCGACCCACCTGGGTATAGCGCCGGTAGTCCTGGGTGACCCGGCCCCGCACCCGGCTGAAGTGGTGGTCTTCTTCTTTGGGGGGCAGAAAGCCAGTCCACGTCAAGTCCATGTCGATGGGGTGGTCGTCGCCTGATGCGGTGAGGCGAACACTCTTGAACGGCTCGATGATCTCGATGTCGAGCGGTCCCACTCCTACCCGGTCGATATCGGGGCGCAGCGCCCGGCTGAAGCGGAAGTTCCGCTGGTTGCTGCCCCGGTCGTCGCGGGGTACCTGGCAGGCCACGAAGCCGTCGAACACGTTCATGTTCATGTACAGCCCCACCCCGATGATCATGGTCAGCGACCCGGCTGGGTCGTAGCACGAGAACCAGTAGCGGTCGAAGAACCGGGGGTCGCTGGTTCCCACGTGATCGAACGTGGTGGGTATCTGATGGCGCAGCGTCTCGTCGAGTCTGGTCAATGGCACGGCGACATCCTATGGGCGCACTGTCGGCGAGGCTCAGGCCACGGTGCCGCTCGACCGCAGCTCCGCGATCTGATGGGGAGTGCGGCCCATGGCAGCCAGCACCTCGTCGGTGTGCTCCCCCAACTCAGGGGCCAGGCTGCGAGGCGCCCATGGGGTGCCGTGGAAGTCGACCGGGGTGGCCAGCATGGTGGTGCCGGTGGCCCCGTCGGGCACCTCCACCAGCGCCCCCGACGGGCCGGTCTGGGGGTCGGCCAGCAGGTCGTCGAGGGTGTTCACCGGGGCCCAGAACATGTCGGGCTCGGTGGCGAAGATCTCGGCCCACTCCTCCAGCGGACGAGCGGCGAAGGCCTCGTCGAGGGCGGCGATCAGCTCCACGGCGTTGACCACCCGGTCGCGAGGGGTGGCGAACCGCTCGTCTTCGATCCACTCGGGGTGGCCCACGGCTCGGGCCAGCGGGGGCCAGTGGCGGTCGCCCTCCAGGCCCACCACCCAGAACCGCCGCCCGTCGCCCGCGGTGTAGTTGTTGATGGCCGGGTTGCCCATGGCCTCCCGGGTGCCCACTGCCATATTGAGGCCCCACATCAACAGCACGTTGATGTCGAAGCCGATGGTGTACATGCCCTCCCGGAACAGCGACGACGACACCATCTGGCCCTCGCCAGTGCGCTCCCGGTGGTACAGGGCCGCGCTGATGGCCGCCGCCCCGGCCAGGCCCACGTTGTGATCGCCCATCCCGCCCCGCTGGAACGGCAGGGCGCCGCCGGGCGGGGTGAGCTGGGCGGCGATGCCCGAGCGGGCCCAGAAGGCGGCGATGTCGTATGCCGGGCGGTCGGCATCGGGTCCTTCGAGCCCGTAGCCGGTGATGGCGCAGTAGATCAGCCCCGGATTGCGGGCGGCGAGTGACTGGTAGTCCAACCCCAGCCGGTCGAGCGCGCTCAGCCGCAGGTTGGTGAGGAACACATCGGCGTCGTCGATGATCTCCGCCGCGATGGCTTGGCCATCTGCTTGGGCCAGATCAACCACGATCGAGCGCTTCGACCGGTTGTCGAGTTCGAACACCGGATTGGTGGGCATGTCCCCGCCCAGCATCCGCTGGAAGGTTCTTGCCGGGTCGCCCGCGGGCGGTTCGATCTTGACCACGTCGGCCCCCCAATCACTGAGGATCCCACCCGCCGCGGGGCCGGCCACCCACACCCCGAGCTCGACCACCTTCACTCCATCCATCGGACCTGTCATGGGTTGAGCATAGAAAGGCTGCGGTGTGGCTCTTACACTCCAACGCCATCAAGGTTCTGTTTGTTTGCACCGGCAACATCTGCCGCTCGCCGATGGCCGAGGTGTTGTTCGCCCATATGGCCCCCGACGCCGAGGTGAGCTCAGCCGGGACCATGGACTGGAGCGGGCAGCCCGCCCACGAGTACGCCATCGCCGCCATGGCCGAGCGGGGGCTGGACTTGTCGGCCCATCGCAGCCGTCGCCTCTCGGAGTATCTGGTGGACGAATCCGATTTGATCGTGGCCATGACCCGCAACCACGGCTGGTCGGTCGAGGCCCGCAGCGAGGCCAAAGCGGCGGCCACGTTCCTCCCCGCTGAGCTGAGCCGTCTCGCCGACCAAGTCGGAAACCGCAACGGGGCTGACTCTCAAACGTGGGTGAACAAGCTGCACAGCCAGCGCGACACCCAAACCAGCAACCGGTTTATCGGCCGGGCCGCCGACGAGATTCCCGACCCCATCGGCGAGTCTTTGCCTTACTTTCGAGTGATTGCCGACCGTTTGGAACGGGAGCTTGCCCCCGCCGCCGCCCGATTGCAGTCATAGCTTCGCCGACACTTTGCGCGCACTCTCAACTAATCCCTAAGGTCTGGCAACTTGCAGTCGGTTGAGGCTCGGCTGCCCATAGCCAAACCCGAGGGGGTCATGCTCATGAAATCGCGTTGGTTGAGGCTTCTTGCCGTCTTGTTGGCGCTCACCGTGTTTGCCGTATCTTGCGGCAACGATGACGACGACGGTCCAGGAGTAACCGCAGGCACACCGGCACCCGCAGCCGAGGAGCCGGAAGACGAGGCGCCCGCGGAGGAGGCTCCGGCCGAGGAAGCTCCCGCCGAGGAAGCTCCTGCGGAAGCCCCCGCCGAAGAGCCTGAAGACGAGCCGGTGGTGACCATCGAGGAGTCCGAAGAGGTGGAAGAGGAAGAAACGGGTGGAGTGCCCACCGGCAACACCGGGTACATCCCTGGTGAAATCCTCACCACCGAATGCTCTGACGGGCGGCCGACAGGCGGCAACCTCACTATCGGCATGTTCGGTGAGATCACCGGATGGGACCCCACCTTGATCCAGGGCGGGGCCTCGCTGGGCGGCACGCAGATGACCGCCATATACGGCGCGCTGTTCTACGAGGACTTCGGCACGGGCCAGCTGATTCCCGGCCTGGCCGAGAGCATCGCCACTGAAGACAATGAGTTGTTCACGCTTAAGCTGCGTGAGGGCGTCAACTTCACCGACGGCACCCCGTTGGATGTCGATGCGTTGATCTGGAACATCGAGCACCACCAGAATCCCGATATCGGGTCGCAGTCGCGGGCTCAGGCCGATCTGATCGCTTCGTGGGAGAAGATCGACGACTACACCATCGAGCTCACGGCCACCAGCAAGAACGCGGTGTTCGCACAGATCTTCGCCTCCCGCATGGCGTGGATGATGTCGCCCACCACCTATCAAGCTGGCCAGGATCCAGAAACCGGCCTCAACTCCGATGTCAACATCAATCCGGAGGGCGTGGGCGCCGGTCCGTTCATGCTCGAGTCGTGGGTCCAAGACGACCAGGCCGTTGTGGTGCGCAACCCGGATTACTTCCGCGAGGGATGCCCCTATCTGGACAGTGTGACCTTCAAGCCCATCATCGAGCCGCCGCAGCGCTACAACGCATTCAATGCCGGCGATCTCGACATTGGCTACGACCGCCATCCCCAGAATCTCCAGGACGCAATCGCCAAGGGCGTCAACACCACCTCCCGGGTTGACAACCACGGCGGATACTGGATGCTCAACAACGTGAAAGAGCCGTTCAACATCCGGGAGTGCCGGGTGGCTGCGGCCCACGCCATCGACTACGAGACCATCAACGAGATCGTGTACGAGGGTCTCAACAACATGATCCGCAGTTTGATGAGGCCGGGCTCTCCGTGGACCGATCCCGAAGCAGTGCTGCCGGGCTTTGACCAGGACGCGTCGCGAGCGGCGCTCGAAGAGTGTGAAGCGCAGCTAGGCGGCCCGCTGGAGTTCCAGACCTACTGCACCACGTCCCCGGAGAACGTGCTCCTCACCGAGACTTTGATTGCCATGTGGAGCGAGGTTGGCATCTCCGCCACCGCCAACTGCGTGGAGGTCGGCGAGATGGTCGGCGCCGTGTTCGGCGGCGAATCAGTGGCCAACCCGTGGGCCATCCCCGTGGGCGACCCCGACTACATGTACGACGTGTACTTCGGCGATTCCACCGAGGACGGCGTTTGCGGTCCCAACGTCTCATCCCGTAACTGGGCCAAGGCGTGCTACCCAGAATTTGACGCCTCGCTCAAGCAAGGACGGGAAGGCGTCACCTTCGAGGAGCGCTACGAGGGCTACAGCCGCTTCCAGCGCGAGTTCGTCTATCAGGTCCCGGTCATCGTGACCAGCAAGGGCGAGGTCGGCTACTACTGGACCGACGAGGTGTCGGGCATATTCCAGACTGACGCCGGCATCATCCTCTTGGAATTCACCGCCAAGGGCTAGCCAAGAAACTCATCTGAGAACGAGGGGGTGGGCACGGTTCCGTGCCCACCCCCTGTTCAATGGGGCATCATCTATGGGGCTGTGCTGAAGCGCAGGGGGAGGTGAAAAGAAGTTGAAGACCATCGGGCGCACCATCATCCGGATCATTCCGGTGCTGATCCTCGTGAGCTTCTTTTCCTCCTTCTATGTGGAGCTGCTGCCCGGTGACCCCACCATTCGCCTGTTGGGCCAAGAGCGGGCCCAGGAGCCTGCCGCCCGGGAGCTGGTCAACCGGGAGCTTCGACTCGACGAAAACGTCGTCGTTCGCTACGGCAAGTGGCTGGGGGATGCGCTTACCGGTGATCTGGGCGAGTCGGTAAGAACCCATGGCCTGAAAGTTTCGGACACCATTCGACAGCGGCTACCCATCACCCTGGAACTGACGGTGGTGGCCCAGGCTCTAGCGCTGATTCTGGCCATTCCATTGGGGGTGTATGCCGCCTATCGGGCGGGACGAAGAGTGGATCGAGCGTTGAACGCAGCATCGTTTGCCGCTATCTCCTTGCCCCAGTTTCTGGTCGGCATCCTGCTGATCTTCATCCTGTTCAATCAGCTCGACATATTGCCGCCCCAAGGGTGGACCCGGCTCACTGAATGGGACTGGTGGGACCATTCCCGCCGCTTGATCATGCCGGTGGTCGCGTTATCCCTGACCGAGATTGCCGTGTTCCAGCGGTTGCTGCGGGCCGACATGATGGCCACCCTGCAAAACGACTTCGTGCTGACGGCCCGGGCCAAGGGCATGTCGCCCGCCCACGTGTTGTTCCGCCACGCCCTGCGACCGTCGTCGTTCTCGCTCATCACTTTGGCGGGGGTGAGCACCGGCCGGCTCATCGGCGGCACCGTCATCATCGAGGTGCTGTTCCAGCTCCCGGGGATGGGGCTCAAGATGGTCGACTCCATTACCGGCAATGACTTGGTGGTGCTACAAGGTCTGGTGCTGGTGGTGGCGGTGGCCTACATCCTGTTGAACATGCTGGTGGAGATCACGTACGCCCTGCTAGATCCGAGGATTAGACGTGGCTGACATCACCGGCGCCGTTGCCGAGCCTGAGGCCGAGCTTGTCGACGATCCCGAGCGGGGTCGCCGCGCTCGCCTCGGTCGGGAGGGAAGTGCCCGACTGGTAGCCGGGCTGGCCTTGCTGCTGATACAGCTCTTGGTTACCTACGACGGCGCGGCCTGGCTTCAGGTGATCCTCGCCCTCGGAGGGATATACGGCATTCTCACCGGTGTAGGACAGCTGATTCGGGCGATTTTTGGGTCGCGGGTCGACGCGACCGTATGGATATCGATGGTTTGGCTGTTCATCCTGGTTCTTTTTGTGTTCTTGCAACTGGGTGGGCTGTTCGACAGCTTGGAGGCCGACTTCCAAGATCGGGAGCGGCCCCCGTCGTTCACCACCGACGAACCCCTGGGCACCGATCGGCTGGGCAAGAGCGTCATGAACCAGAGCATCCGGGGAGCGCGAATCTCCCTGATCGTGGGCTTGGGTGCCGTGGGCATCGGCTTGGCGGTGGGGTCGGTTATCGGTCTGGCTGCGGGCTTCTTCAGGGGGGCAACCGAAGGGACCTTCAACATCATCACCGACGCCGTCTTGGCGTTCCCTGCACTGATCTTGCTGTTTTCCATCGTGGCCATCTTCGGGGGCAGCGTGCTGGTCATCACGCTCGCGCTATCGGTGTTGAGCATCCCCACCATGGGACGACTGTCGCGCGCCAACACGCTGACCTTCGCGGCTCGGGAATTCGTTACCGCGGCCAAGGCCATGGGCGCGTCCAACAGCCGCATTCTGTTCCGGGAGATCATGCCCAACGTGGCCCTGCCGTTGGCCTCCTACGCCTTTATCGTGGTGGCCGTGGTGATCGTGGCTGAGACCTCATTGGCCTTCTTGGGGGTGGGCATCGATCCGATCAGCACGCCCACATGGGGCAACATGATCCAGGAGGGCCGCGATCCGAATTTGCTGGAAAAGGCGCCCCACATCGTGTTCGTGCCCGGGGTGATGATGTTCCTTACCGTGCTGTCGCTGAACCGCATCGGCGAATCCCTCCGAGCCCTCTGGGACCCCCGCGAGGCCAAGCTCTAATCTCACTCGGCATTCCGCGTTAGCTTTTGGTAGTGCGAATCCGCGGAGCCTTCGGGGCGGGCCGGTAGTGAGCGACGCCATTCGATACGAGGCCAATGAGCCCTGCCCTTCGGGGGTTGCTGCCGTCGCTGGACTTCAGGGCGTGGTGCTGGCACTAGCCCCGATCGTGTCGATTGTGGTCATCACCGCCCGGGCCGGAGGACAAGACGCGGGATATTTCTCGTGGTCCCTGTTTGCGGCCATGATTATCGCCGGAGCGCTGACTGCATTGCAGGCCAGTCGTTTCCGGCGGTTCGGCGCCGGGCACATCTTGATCATGGGCCCCACCCCGAACTTCATCGCGATCTCTGTATTGGCCCTGGCCGAGGGCGGTCCGAAACTGTTGGCCAGCCTCACCGTGGTGGCCTCGTTGTTCTACCTGGTGCTGGCTTTCTGGCTGCCGTTCATGCGCCGGGTTATCACCCCAGTGGTCACCGGCACGGTCTTGATGCTGATCGCGGCCACTATCTTGCCGGTGGCGCTCGACCGGCTGGAAGACGTCCCGGCCGACGCACCCGAGGCCACGGGACCGATCGTCGCCTTGGTCACGCTGTTGGTCTTCACCCTGCTGTACTTGCGGGCGTCAGGAGTATGGCGATTGTGGTCGCCGCTCATTGGGATTGTCTCCGGAAGCGTGGTGACCGTGCTGTTCGGCGCCTACGAGGTGGGCTCGGTGGGCGACGCAGCCTGGGTGGGCATTCCCGACTCTGGCGGGTTTCCCGGATTCGACCTCACCCCGGAGGCGAGCTTCTGGTCGCTTCTGCCTGCTTTTGTGGTGGTAACGCTGGCGGGCGGGGTCAAGAACGTGAGTGACAGCGTGGCCATCCAACAATCCTCCTGGCGTCGTCCTCAAGTCCCCGACTTCCGGCTGGTCCAGGGCTCCCTGAACACCAATGGACTGGGCATCTTGTCGGCCGGCATCTTTGGTATACCGCCAACCTCGGTTTATTCGGGGACCAGCGTGTCGCTTATCAGCTTCACCGGAGTGGCGGCTCGTCGCATCGGCTATGTCATCGGCGGCACTCTGGTTGTGCTGGCCTTTTTGCCCAAGCTGACCGCGTTCTTGCTCACCCTCCCCAGCCCAGTGGTGGCCGCCTACTTGCTGGTAACGATCGCGCTGCTTTTTGTGAGCGGCATCCGCACGGTTGTGCAGGACGGCCTCGATTCCCAGAAGGCCATGGTGGTGGGCTTGGCGTTCTCGCTCGGCGTGGGACTCGACAACCAGACAATCTTCACCGACCTGCTCGGCCACAAATGGGGTTTGCTGTTCGACAACGGCATGTTGATCGGGGCATTCGCCGCAGTGGCGATGGTCGTGTTCTTGGACCTGACCAGCCCGCAGCGGCGCAGCCGCCTGGAGGTCGATCTCAGCGTCTCCTCGCTACCCGACATTGATCGCTTCCTCCTGGGGCTTGCCGCGGGGAACAACTGGAACGAGGCTTCCACCCAGCGGCTGCGCTCCGCCGGGGAGGAGGCTCTGCTGAGTCTTGTAGAGACCGAAGAGGCCGGCGAGGAGATGTTGGAGAGCTTGGTACGGTCAAACGAATCCACCGACTCGGCCGCCCGATTGATCATCCAAGCCCGCCCCGAACCCGCCATGGTGGAGATGGAGTTCCTGGCGGTGTTCGACGAGGAGAACCTCGAGGATCGGTTGGCGTGCTTGAACGAAGAGTCCGAGGGATTGCATGAGGGCGAGGTGTCGCTTCGCCTGCTTCGGCACTACGCATCCTCCGTCCACCATCAGAAATACCACGGCCTAGACATCGTCACGGTGCAGGTGAAAGGCACTCGCTAGGGGAACAGTGAGCTCAGCCGAAGCCATCCGCTACGAAACCGACGACCGCTGTCCGCCGTTGGTCGCGTTTACCGTCGGCTTCCAAGGAGTGGCAGTAACCATTACATCGGTCGTGTTGTATGTGACCATCACGGTCCGGGCAGGGGGCCAGGATGAGGGCTATCTGTCTTGGGCAGTCTTCTCTGCGCTGATCATCGTCGGAGCTCTTACCGCGTTGCAGGCCAGCAAGATTCGGCGGTTCGGTTCCGGGCACCTGTTCCTCATGGTGGTGACCCCAACGTTCATAGCCATCTCGGTGCTGGCGTTGGACACGGGGGGCCCAGAAATGCTGGCCAGCCTCATTGTCGTCTCCTCTCTCGCCTATCTCGTGCTGGCCTGGCGGTTGCCGTTCATGCGCCGGGTGATCACGCCGACTGTCTCCGGAACGGTCATCATGCTGATCGCGGTCACGGTCTTGCCGGTCGCCCTCAATCGGGTCGATGAGATTCCCGCCGATGCCCCTGATGCCGCAGGTCCGGTTGCCGCCCTGGTCACGGTGCTCGTTTCCACCGGATTGTCGTTTCGGGTTTCCGGTGTCTGGCGGCTTTGGACGCCCCTCATCGGGATCGCCTCTGGCTGTGCTGTGGTGGCGCTGTTTGGTGCCTATGAATTGGGTTCGGTAGGCGATGCAGCATGGATCGGCGTTCCCAGCAGCAGTGGCTTCCAGGGATTCGAACTGACCCCAGGCCCTGATTTCTGGGCGCTTCTTCCTGCGTTCGTGGTGGTGACGATGGTGGGGGCAATCAAGAACATCGGCGGCAGCGTGGCCGTTCAACAAGTCGGCAGGCGCCAGCCGCGGGTTACCGATTTCCGTTTGGTGCAGGGCTCGCTCAACACCAACGGGCTGGGCGTACTGCTGTCGGGATTTGCCGGGACGCCCCCGTCAACCGTTCACACCTCGCGAACGGTGCAACTCGTCAGCCTCACCGGGGTTGCGTCCCGTCATGTGGGGTATGCCTACGGCATCATCTACGTGGGCTTGGCCTTTCTGCCCAAGTTGACGGCTGTCTTCACCACCATTCCCAGTCCGGTGATGGGGGCGTACATCTTGACCGCGGTAGGACTGCTATTCGTCGAGGGCGTTCGAACGGTTGTGCAAGACGGCCTCGATTCTCAAAAGGCGATGGTGGTGGGGGTGGCGTTTGCGGTGGGCGTGGGGTTGGACACCCAGACAATCTTTGCCGACCTGGTGGGCGGCACTTGGGGGGTATTGCTCGACAACGGCGTGCTCGTTGGGGCACTGGTGGCGATTGCGCTGACGATGTTCTTGGACTTGACCAGCCCGAGAATTCGAGAACGGCTCGAGACCGATCTGAACCTGTCCAAGCTGCCCGAGATCGACGGGTTCCTCCGAGGGCTGGCTTTGAAGCTGGGCTGGAATGAGGCTTCCGCTCAGCGATTGCGCTCGGCGGGCGAGGAGACGTTGATCAGCCTCTTGCAGTCGGAGGAAGTTGAGGGCGCCGAGGAAGTCCCCAGGTTGATCGTCATGGCCCATCTTGAGGGAGAAGCGGTGGAACTGGAGTTCTTGGCGGTGTTCGACGAGGAGAACCTCGAAGACCGGCTGGCGTATTTGAGCGATGAGACCGAGGGAATGGAAGAGGGGGAGATCTCGCTTCGCCTGCTGCGGCACTACGCCTCAACGGTCAACCATCAGAAATACCACGGTTTAGATATCGTTACGGTGCAGGTCAGAAGCTCTGGCTAGCCTCGAAGTGGGAGAGAACATGGCATCGCGAACAGGGGAATCAATCGCGGTTGTCGGGATGGCCTGCCGGTTTCCCGGTGCCAACAACCTGTCCGAGTTCTGGCGCCTGCTGGAAGAGGGCAAGAACACAGTTACAGAGGGGGTTCCCGGTTCGGGCGAGGGGCGAATAGGAGGGATTTTCCCAGACGCCGTTGTCGACAACGATGCCCTTCGCTTCGGCGGATTGATGGACGACATCGACCAGTTCGACGCCTCGTTCTTCCGCATTTCGCCGATTGAGGCCCATTTGCTGGATCCCCAGCAGCGGATGATGCTGGAGACGAGTTGGCAGGCCCTGGAAGACGCGGGGATCGACCATGAGAAGCTCCGGGGCAGCCGCACCGGGGTGTATGCCGGGATCAGCAACAACGACTACCGCGGACTGATAAAAACAGATGCCTTCACCGCCGATGCCGCGCTCAGCCTGTACTCGGTGAGCGGCAGTTCTCTCAACACCGCCATTGGGCGAGTTGCCTTCGCATTGGGACTGCAAGGTCCGGCGATGGCTGTGGACACCGCTTGCTCATCATCGCTGGCCGCGGTCCATCAGGCTGTGTCCGGGCTTCAGAGAGGAGAAGCCGATCTCGCCCTCGCCGGCGGCGTACACATCATTTTGTCGGGCTACCTGTTCCATTTGCGGGGCAACGCCGGGATGCTGGCCCCTGATGGAAAGTGCAAGGCATTCGACGCCTCTGCCAACGGGTTCGTGCGAGGCGAGGGCTGCGGGATCATGGTGCTGAAGAGGCTCAGCGAGGCGGAAGCCGACGGAGACCGGATTTGGGGCGTGATTCTGGGGTCTGCGCTGAACCAGGATGGCGCTTCCACCGGGCTGACCGTGCCCAGCGGAGAGGCCCAGCAACTGGTGATCTCCGAGGCGCTGGCCCGGGCCGGGGTTGCGTCATCACAGGTGGACTACCTCGAGGCGCACGGTACGGGGACGCCGGTGGGCGATCCCATCGAACTGGGGGCTATCGCCGGTGCCTACTGTCGAGATCGCGACCGCGATCAACCGCTGCTGGTCGGGTCTGTGAAGACCAATATCGCTCATCCGGAGTCGGCTGCCGGAGCGGCTGGCTTGATAAAGACGATGCTGGCGATGAAGCAGGGCGTGATTCCCCGGCACCTGCACTTTGAGAATCCGAACCCGGTGATCGACTGGGACCAGGTGCCGTTGAAGGTGACGTCTGAGCCCACACCCTGGCCGGGTGGCTCCGACCGCTTGCCCATCGCCGGCGTGAGCGGATTCGGCTGGTCGGGCACCAACGCCCACGTCATTGTGGAGGCTTATGAGCCTCCGGCGGGCGAGCCCGCACAGCCCGGTGAGGAGCGGTGGCCCAAAGGCGTTCCTCTGCCCATCGCCGTGGCTTCGTCCGAGGACACGGCGGCTACACCGGCGGTTGAGGCCGCCGACACCCGCCCGGCGAGACTGCTGCCCCTGTCGGCGAAGTCGGACAAAGCCCTGAGAGATCTGGCTCAGGGTTATCTGACGTGGCTTAATGGCAATTTTGAACCTTCAACCGACGAGCTGCTCGCCGACATGGCTTGGACCGCCGGGGTGGGTCGGAGCCATTACTCCCATCGAGCTGGGGTGGCGTTCAAAGACGCCGAGTCGCTGCGAGACAGGCTCGAAGCGCTGGTGGGCGCCGAAGATGAGGTGCCGGGATCGCGTACCGATTTGAAGGTGGCCTTTGCCTTCACCGGACTGGGCAGCCAGTGGGTTGGCATGGGGAAGTCGCTCTACGAGAGCGGGCCGGTGGTGCGAACGGTCTTGGATCGCTGTGAGGAGGTGTTCCGCGAGGAGTGCGGCACCTCGCTCTTGGACGTGATGTTCGGCGTGCCCGATGCCGACGGCGATCTGAATGATCCAACGTGGACACAACCCGCCATCTACGCCATGGAGTGTGCGCTGACCGCACTGTGGTCGAGCCTGGGGGTGCGGCCCGACTTGGTGGTCGGGCACAGCCTGGGTGAGATAGCGGCGGCCCACACCGCGGGGGTGCTCAGCCTGGAGGATGGCCTTCGGTTCGCTGTCGGACGGGGCAAGCTCACGGCCGAGCTGGAAGAGCCCGGTGCGATGGCCGCGGTGTTTACCGCAAAATCTGACGTGGCGGCCGCGGTGGAGGAGCAGTGCGCGGTGTCGGGCGATTCGCGGCTGGCCATCGCCGCCGACAACGGGACTCATGTGATGGTGAGCGGACCGGTGGACGATGTGGAGGCGGTGCTGCGGGACTTCGAGGCCAACGAGGTGAGGGTTCGGCGTTTGGAGAGAAGCGCCGGTTACCACAGCGCCATGGTGGAGCCCATTTTGGACGGTGTCGAGGCGCTCATAGCTGGCTGTTCGGTGGCCGCGCCGTCGATCACGTTGATAAGCAGCATGACCGGCCAAGTGCTGGATCCCGACCTATCGATGGACGGAATGTATTGGCGTCGGCTGGCCCGCCAACCGGTGGAGTATCGCAAGTGCGTCGAGACCTTGGCCGATATGGGAGTGGACGTGGTCCTCGAAGTCGGCCCGGGGGCGGTACTCGGCCCCATGACAGTTCTGTCTTGGCCGGACCAGGCTGGCGGCACCGAGCCGGTGGTGGTGTCGAGCATGAAGCGGCCCTCGTCTCGAACGCCGGACCCCGTGGACGGCTGCGGGTTCCTCGACGCGGTGGCGGGGTTGTACCAGGCCGGCGTCGATATCTCCTTCGAGGGCCAATTCGAAGGGGAAACCCGACGCCGTATCTCGATCCCGGGCTACCCGTTCCAGCGTCAGCGCTACTGGGTCGAGACCCCCAAGCGTCGTCGATCCAGCGCGGGGCACCCGCTGCTCGGCATTTGCCACGAATCCCCCCGAGGTGAGCTTCAGTTTGAGACGGAAATGGATTCCTCCGATCCGGGGTGGCTGAATGAACACCGGGTTTATGGGCAGGTGGTCACGCCGGGCGCGCTGTACGGAACGATGGCGGTCTCCGCGCTGGTGGCCAATGGAAACGGTCGGCCATCCACATCGAGGGGCCGCAGCTTCGTGATCGATGATCTCCAACTGCTCAGCCCGATGATCTTTTCTGAGTCGGACTCAGAAGACGGGGCGGTGTCAGAAGGTCGCCAAGTGCAGTTTGTGTTGGACGAGGCCGAACCCAAGGTGCCCACTCGATTCGAGATCTACAGCCGGGGCCCGGGTGAAGACGGGTGGACGCTGCACGCCGAGGGCCTGGCCCATTCGGAAGCCGGGCGGCCTGAGGCGGCCGAAAGCGTCGACTTGGAAGGCCTGAAGGCCGGATTGGAGCCTAAGAACGTCGCGGAGTTCTACCGCTCCCGGCTGAGCACAGGGGTAGAGCTCGGCGCTCCGTTCCGCACCCTTCGGGCGCTTTGGTCCACGGAGGGCGAAGCGTTAGGCGAATTGTCACTGCCTGAGTCCATTGATGCAGGCGGCATCGAAGCGCATCCGCTGCTTCTGGACGGTTGCTTCCAGGTCATGGCCGAGGCCCGCAGTGGGACTGGTGCCGAAGATGGCGTGGCCTACATGCCGTTCGCGTTGGAGCGGCTGTGGTTGAACGGTCCGCTGCCCGACCAGCTCGTTTGTCATGCTCGTTTGAGGACGGCCCCAGAGTCGACAGCCGGGACCCCTGAGGTCTTGACCGGAGATCTAGTGTTCTACGACCAGCGCGGCGCGGTGCTTGGCGGACTGGACGGGTACACGGTGAAGCGGGCCACCCGGGCCGCGCTGTTGTCGGCGGCCGGGAGCTTGGATGATCTCCTCTACGAGATTGTCTGGCGAGACCGCCCCCTCGCCCCCGGGATTCTGCCGGCGGACTTCCTGCCTGCCCCCAGCGCTATTGCCGCGGGCTCAGGGTCGTTCTCCCAGTATCTGGCGGCGGAAGGGGTTGAGGCTGAAAGCCGGGTCGGGTTGCTCTCCGACCTCGAACTGCTGGCGTGGTCATTCGCCCGTATGGCCCTGGACCGGCTGGGTTGGGAGCGCACCGCAGGCGAAACGGTGGTGCCCGAAGACCTGAGGGAGCAGTTGGGGGTCGCCCCCGAGCACGGGCGTTTGTTCCGCCGGATGCTCGAGATGATGGCCAAGGCCGGCGTGCTGGAGGAGGCTGGGGATGGGTTCACCGTGTTGGTTGGCTCCGATGACCCCCTGCCCGAGGTGCTGGACAGTGATCCCTCGACGCGGGCCGACTGGATGGAGGGCCAATACCCCCACGGTGCCGTGGAGATCGGTTTGTTCCGGCGAACCGGCGGAGCTTTGGCCGATGTGTTGGTTGGCGATGCCGATCCGCTGACGCTGCTATTCGGCAGCGGCGAGCCGAGCGCCGCCGACATGTACATCAAGGCACCGATGGCCATGGCTTCAAACCGCCTGCTCGGCGACGCGGTGGCGGCACTGTTAGCCGATTTGCCCGAGAGCCGGCGACTGCGAGTGCTGGAGGTGGGGGCGGGAACCGGGTCGGCAACTGCGTCGGTGCTGCCCGAGCTACCCGCGGAGCGCTTCGACTACACCTACACCGATATTTCGGCGGGTTTCTTCGCCGAGGCGGAGAGACGCTTCGGCGGAGCAGAGGCGTCAATCGACTACCGCGTGCTGGACATCGAAATCGACCCCGTGGAACAGGGCTTCGAGAAGCACGGCTACGACCTGGTGGTCGCGTCCAACGTGCTGCACGCCACCCGCTTTCTGGATGAGACGTTGGGCAATTGCCGGCAGCTGCTGGCGCCGTCAGGCCATTTGGTGGCATTGGAGACTCTCCGCGGCCTGGGTTGGCTGGATCTCTCCTTTGGGCCACTGGACGGCTGGTGGCGCTTCGACGACCACTATCGCCCCCATCACGCCCTGACCAGTCCCGACGTGTGGCTTTGGGCGTTGGGAGACTCGGGATTCGTAACGGCAGAAGTCTTGGGCCTGGACCCGCCTGACACCGGCCGACAGCCCGATCGCGGGGTGATCTTGGCTCAGGGACCGGCCGAGGTGAGCGAGCAGCCCGGCGTATGGATTCTGGCATCGGATTCTGGCGATGCAGCCGAGACCCTGGCGCAGGAGCTGGCATCCCGGAATCAGACGGTGGTGATGGTTGGCGATGGCTCTCCCAGCGGTGACCAGCCCGAACTGGATGAGCCCGGAATCAACCGCGTTTCCCTGGCGATGAGCCAACGGGAGTCGTGGCGGTCGATCTTCGAAGGCCTTTCCTCCGATACCGCACTCCGCGGTGTTGTCCACCTGGTGTCGCTCGACGGCCGGGGGTCGCAGGTGGCCACCGAGCAGCTCGCCGAGGACGCAGCTCAGGCTGGCCAGAGCGCGTTGGCCCTGTTGCAGGGGATGGGTGATGCCGACGTCGCTCCGACCGACGGGGTTTGGCTGGTGACCCAGGGGGCCCAAGTGCTGGAGCACGAGCGCGCCGAGGGCATCGCCGGGGCGATTCTCTGGGGACTCGGGAAGGTGGTGGCCCGCGAAGCGCCTCACCTCACCCCGAGGATGATCGATTTGGATCCCGACCGTCCGATGCCGCTGTCGGACTTGGCCAATGAGCTGCTCTATCCCGACGCGGAGACCCAGATTGCCTACCGCATGGGACTGCGCCAGACGGCCCGATTGGCTCGGGCCGGGGTCGGGTCGGGTCGCCCGAACCTGCCCGATCCCGCGGGAGAAGTGAGCTGGATGCTGGCGGCTGACGCTGGCGGCGACCTGGAAGGGGTCAAGCCAGAGCCTCATCCGCCGGTGGAGTTGGGAGAGCGGGATGTACGAGTGGCGGTGGAAGCCGCCGGGCTCAACTTCTTGGACATGTTCCGCTCTCTGGGAGTCATCGGCGAGGGTCTGCTGGGCGAGGAGTTCTGCGGCCGGGTGGTCGAGGTGGGCGCCGAGGTGTCCACCGTTTCGGTGGGCGACCGAGTGGTGGGACTGGGGTTCGGCACGCTGGGCTCCGAAGCGGTCACCACGGAGGAGTTGGTGGTGCGGGCCCCCTCGGGCATGGCGCCCGCGGCGCTGGCCACGTTGCCCACCGTCTTTGCATCGGCCTTGCTCTCATTCGATCTGGCCGGGCTGAAGGCGGGCGAGCGGGTTTTGATCCACGCCGGAACGGGAGGCGTGGGGTTGGCCGCGGTACAGCTGGCCCAGGCCGCGGGGGCGGAGGTTTTCGCCACTACCAGTGCTCCCAAGCAGTCGTATCTGCGGTCGCTGGGCGTGGAGCACGTGTTCGACAGCCGCCAGACCAAGTTCGGTGAGGAGATTCTTGAGGCCACCGGGGGCGAGGGAGTCCATGTGGTGCTCAACAGCCTCACCGGTCCAGGCTTCATCGACGCCAGCCTGTCCTGTTTGGCCCGAGACGGCCGCTTCGTGGAACTCGCCCGGGTGGACATTCTCAGTGAAGAGGAGATGGCCGCGGCTCGGCCCGACGTGGGCTACTGGATCTTGGAGCTCGACACTCTCAAACAAGAGACCCCAGCGGTGCCGGGAGACGCTCTCCAGCGGGTGGTGGGCCAGGTGGCGGCGGGCGAACTGGCGCCCTTGGTACACACCCGATGGTCGTTGGCCGAAGCGGGCTCGGCGATGAAGTACATGCAGGCGGCCCGCCACATCGGCAAACTCGTCCTCGCTGGTTCCCCCATTGAAACCGGGCAGTTGAGAGACGACCGGACCTACCTGGTGACCGGGGGCATGGGGGGCATCGGATGTGCGGTGGCCGGCTGGCTGGCCGAGCGAGGTGCGGGGGCCATCGTGTTGAACGGGCGACGGCCCCCTGATCCCGAGGCAGAGGAGACCATCAACGGGCTCCGCCAACAGGGAGTGACGGTGGAGGTCGAGCTGGCCGATGCGACCGACCCGTCGGCCCTCGACCAGATGCTGGCCCGGATCGACGCCAACCTGCCGCCGCTGGGGGGCGTGATCCACAGCGTGGGCGTGCTGTCCGACGGCGTGCTGGCCAACCAGACTTGGGAGAAGTTCGAAGAGGTGCTGGGGCCGAAGGTGCTGGGCGCCTGGCATCTCCATCGGGCCACCGAAGACCGCGACCTCGACATGTTCGTCTTGTTCTCCAGCATCGCCGGTGTCATGGGCAATTCAGGGCAGTCGAACCACGCCGCGGCCAATGTGTTCTTGGACCAGCTCGCCGCCCATCGCCGTTCGCTGGGTCTGCCCGGGCAGTCGATCGCCTGGGGGGCGTGGTCGGGTTTGGGTGAGGCCGAAGAGCAGCGGGAGCGAATCGCCGTACAACTCGAAGCCGCGGGCACGGGGTGGATGACCCCTGAACAGGGGATGAGGGCGTTCGACCATCTGGTGCGCCAGGACGTGACCATGGCCATGGCGGCGACGGTCGACTGGCAGGCAGTTGCCGAAGGCTCTGAGGCCCAATCGCTCTTCTTGGAAGAACTGCTGTCGGCCGACGCCTCTGCCGATACCCAGGAATCGTCGGTCGATCTGCTGGAAGCCCTCAGGAATGCCGCCGCCGCGGAGCGCGACCAGATGCTGATCTCACACCTGCAACGAGAGCTGCAAGCGGTGATGCGGTTGCCCGACCTGCCGGAGGATTCCGCCGTGTTCGCCGACCTGGGCATGGACTCGCTGATGGTGGTGGAGCTGCGGAATCGGCTGAACCGGGCATTCGCCGGCGAGTACACCGTGTCCAACACCGCAATATTCGACTATCCGAACATCACCGGACTGGCCCAGCACCTGTCCCAGGAGTTCGGACAGGCCGGCGAAGCCGTCGAACCCCGAGAAGCCGTGCAACCAGCTCTGCCCCGACCTGTCCGCATGGAGGACGAGGGGGTCGCCATTGTCGGTATGGCTTGTCGGCTTCCCGGTGCTGAGGATCTATCGGCCTATTGGCGCCTTCTGGAGGCCGGCGAGAACACGGTGACCGACGGTCGCCAAGACGACGGTCCGTGGGAGGGAGTCCTCGGAGATCCCGCGGCCACCGATGCCATCTACCGAAAGGGTTCGTTCATCGAGGGCCTCGACCGGTTTGATCCCCAGTTCTTCCGGATTGCGCCCAAGGAGGCATGGTCGATCGACCCGCTCCAGAGGATGTTGCTGGAGACCAGCTGGCAGGCGGTTGAGGATGCGGCCATCGACCCCGACCGCCTGAAGGCAAGCCGCGGCGGGCTGTATGTCGGGATCGGTGTCAGCGAATACCGGAGTGTCATCGAGAAACGAGGCCGAACCGGAGGACATCTCAACACCGCGGGAAGCTTGACCGTAGGGCGAGTGGCGTTCTCGCTGGGTCTGGAAGGACCGGCGGTGCCGTTTGACTTGGCCTGCACATCGTCGCTGGTTGCCGTGCATCAAGCGGTGGAGGCTCTTCGGCGAGGCGAGATAGACGTCGCCCTAGCCGGGGGCGCGAATGTCGTCTTGTCGACTGCGGTCACCAATGCCCTGGTCGAAGCGGACATCTTGTCATTGCAAGGGCAGTGCAAGTCGTTTGACGCGTCGGCCGACGGATATGTGCGAGGAGAGGGGTGCGGCGTTTTGGTGCTTAAGCGGCTCAGCGATGCCGAGGCGGACGGAGACCGGATCTGGGGCGTCGTCCGCGGGTCGGCAGTGAATCAGACCGGGGCCGGCCTGGCCGTCACCGTTCCCAGTGGCCGGGCCCAGGAGCGGGTCATGGTCGAAGCACTGGCCCGGGCTGGCGTCGCCCCTGATGAGGTTGACTATGTCGAGGCCCACGGCGTGGGCACGGAAGTAGGCGATTCAGTGGAGGCGAGCGCGATCGCCTCTGTCTACGGCCCAGGGCGCGGGGAAGACCGCCCGGTGTGGATCGGCTCGGTGAAAACCAACATCGGGCACCTCGAAGGCGCCGCAGGTATGGCCGGCCTGATCAAGGTAGTGCTGGGGATGAGGCATGGGTCGGTTCCGAGGCACCTTAACTTCAGCGAACCGAGTCCCGAGATTGCTTGGGAGAGGATGCCGTTGAGGGTTGCCACCGAAGCGATCGACTGGCCAGGAGACCCAGGTCGCCAGGCCTTGGCCGCGGTGAACTCGTTCGGTATCTCGGGGGCCAACTCCCACGTCGTGGTGGAGGGGTACGAAACCACTGCCGGCGACCCCGATGGGTTCAGCTCGCCCTGGCAGCCGATGGGGCCACCGCAAGCCGTGGCCGCCGAGGATTCGCCGTTCGATGAGGGAGCCGAGCCGCCCGAGAGACGGCTGCTGCCGTTGTCGGCCAAGGCTCCGGAGGCGTTGAGAGAGCTAGCCCAGCGGTATCTCTCCTGGCTGGACGAGCACGCTGAGGAGCTTTCGGCCGCTGGCGCCGCAACCGATCCGCTGCTCTCCGACATGGCGTGGACGGCCAGCATCGGGCGAAGCCACTTCTCCCACCGGGCTGGACTGGTGTTCAGCGATGCGGAGTCCCTCCGCCAGCAACTCAGGGCGCTCCTTGAGAGTGATGAACAGCAAGCCCAAAGCGGTGCAGCGGCGCCTGCGAACGGCGATGATCCGCTTGCGGTCGTTGCCGCGGAATATGCCGATGGCCAGGCGATTCAATTTGAGGGCTTGTTCCAGGGCGAGGCACGCCGTCGGATCTCGCTGCCCGACTACCCGTTCCAGCGGCAGCGCCACTGGGTAGAAGCGCGGTGAGAGCCCGGAGGCCCGTAGGTCGATTGACAATTGCCTGCTCCTTGGTACACTTTCCCCGCTTTCAATCTGTGGCAAAGGAGCAGGTCAATGTCATCAACTGAAGAGCGGATCAGGGCCATCGTCGATCAGACTTTGGAAATCGAGGGACGAGAGGCCGGTCAGCCTCTGGATCTGTCTCGCAACGTTGCCGATGCCGGTGTGGCTTCTTCCGACATCGTGGCGTTCTGGCAAATGGTCAACCAGGAGTTCGGCACCGATATCTCCGCTGAGGAGTTCGCCGAGCTCTTGACGCCTCAAGACCTCATCAACCATCTCGATTCCTCTGGTTGATCACCGACACAGATAGCTGGTGGCGCCGGTTCAAAAGCATTGGTGCCATTGCCGTTTTCCACGTCGACCTGAAATCCGATCAGGGGCGCGAGGCCGAAGCTCTGACGTGGCTTGACGGGGAAGAGAGCGCGCGCTGGGAGCGTTTTCAATCCCCCGTCGCTCAACGGCGGTATGTGCTGTGCCGTGCCGCGCTCCGTGCCGTCCTCTGCCGCCAGATCGATTGTCCAAACGAATCGCTGGCATTCCAGGCCGCCAAGCACGGCAAGCCCTTTGCCCTGGTCAACGGCTTGCCCGCTTCCATAAGCTTCAACGTGAGCCACAGCGGCAACCACGGATTGATTGCCGTGGCGCCCCAGGGTCGCCTCGGTGTGGATGTTGAGGAGCGGGCCGCTCGTCGAAGTCTTGAGAACCTCATCGAAGGCGTGTTCAGCCCGCGTGAGAAGGCCGAGTTGGAGTCGCTTGACGGGTGTCAGCAGTTGCACAAGTTTTTTCGCTTCTGGACGATCAAAGAGGCGCTAGTGAAGGCCCATGGCAAAGGACTTTCCATGAAAGTCGCAGAATTGGAGATCCCCGAAGACATGCGCCATGGGGCGACCAAAAGCATCTGCCAGTTTGCTCAGATCCCCGATACGTCCTGGTGCCTGGAAGATATGGGAACGAGGGAATTCGCCGCCGCCATCGCCTATGAAGTAAGCCCGTAGACGTGACGGAGCAGGAATCGGCTTGGAGCGTTCCCGAGCCGCGGTCTGTCCACGAAGTGAAAATGGACGAAGAGTCGTCCATCTTGCTTCGTCGCCACGGAAACCCCGATGGCACTCGACTGATCCTCAGCCATGGGAATGGTCTGGCCATCGACTTCTACTATCCGTTCTGGTCGCTCCTGACCCAAGACTTCGACGTCATCGTCCACGACTTGAGAAACCATGGTTGGAACCCAGTTGGCGGCCTGGAAAACCACAGTGTTCCGACGCTGGTCGGCGACCACGATCGCATACTTGAGGAGATTGGCGAGCAATTCGGCCAGAAACCACAGGTTGGCGTATTCCACTCCGTGTCATGCCTCACGCCCCTCATTTCTGAGTCCAAGGGCAGCGAGTATTCGGCGCTCGTCCTGTTCGACCCGCCTCTATGCAAACCGGGCAGGAACTTTCGGGACTTCGAAGAAGCCGCTATCCGCATGGCGAAGTCGGCC
Organism: Candidatus Poriferisocius sp.; assembly: GCF_965204015.1. Classification (GTDB taxonomy): domain Bacteria; phylum Actinomycetota; class Acidimicrobiia; order Acidimicrobiales; family Bin134; genus Poriferisocius. Next base: position 2,803,927 of record NZ_OZ241965.1, read on the forward strand.
CGGCGCCGCTCGCATCAGTTCAAGACCAAGAGCGCATTCACCGAGCTATTCGGGATATTCCCCACCTACAAGGCGGCGGTGCCTGGCACGGTTGACCTGCTGGCCGACACCACCCTGCGGGAATCCCCCGATGGGGAGGGCTTCGAGCTGCGATGCCCGCGGGAGTACGAAGCGCAGATCATCGACTACGCCAGCGTCTTCGGGGCGTTCATCGACTTCTCAAAGATCCGCTGCCCGGTCAAGGTGCTCGGGGCCGACCCCACGCTGCCCTATTCGTACTTGCCGTCGCTGAACCTCAGCGACATCTCCAGCGTCGACTACGACTTCCTGCCCGACGCCACCCACATGCTCCAGTTGGAGCAGCCTGAAGAGTGCGTTGCCGTCATGCGCGATTTCATCGACTCTGCGCTCGTGTAGCTGGGAGCAAGAAGACCGCAGCCCGCCTCTTCTTGGCACCCCGATACAAGTCAGGTCCGCGGTTGCTCGGTATGAAAGTTGTACCTAGAGTGACGGGCACTCACAAGGGGGGAAGAACTCCATGCGTTCACATCTACTGAAGCTGCTCGCGTTGTTGATGGTCTTCGGCCTAGTGGCCGCGGCTTGTGGCAACGACGACGATGACGGGGTCGCGACTGGCCCTGATGAGCCTGCGGCTGAGCCTGCCGACGACGGCGACGGCGATGAGCCTGCGGCTGAGCCTGCCGACGACGGCGACGGCGATGAGCCTGCGGCTGAGCCTGCCGACGACGGCGACGGCGATGAGCCTGCGGCTGAGCCTGCCGACGACGGCGACGGCGATGAGCCTGCGGACGAAGAGATGATGGCCCCCTGCGAGGCCACAGTGGCGGGCACCAAGATCAACTACGCGGTCTTCTCGCCCAACGCCAACATGGACCCGACCGGCAGTAGCGGCGCCTTGGTTGGCGGAACCCAGTTAGTGAACGTGTGGGACGTGTTGATGGCGTTCGACCCCGCAGCTGGTGTGTCCAACGGCCAGGCCGCAGAATCGCTGACCCCCAATGACGACTTCACCGAGTGGACGTTGAAGATCCGCTCGGGCATCACCTACGGCAACGGCGATGAGTTCGTTGCCCAAGATGTCGTCGACTCGATGCTCCGGTTCTTTGACTCCCGCGGTGACGGCATGACCAACCGGGCGGCCGGCTCGGTGGCCCTCATCGACTTCGACAACACCGAAGTCCCCGATGACAGCACAGTGATATTCCGACTCCATCGGGGTTGGAGCACCTTCCATACGCTGTTGGGCGACGAGCCCGGCATGATCGTGAACCCGCGCATCATCGCCCAGCTTCTGGATGAAGAGGCGGCCAACGCCACCGAGGAAACCAGCGCAGCCCGTCTGGTCCGCAACCGGATGGCCGTCACCCCCGATCTCGTCAACGCAGCCAGCTTTGGCCCCTATGAGGTGGTGGAGGTGGAGCCCAACGTGCGCACCCTGCTCAGGGCCCGCGACAACTACTGGGGTGGCCCGGTATGCATCGAGGAGATCGAGTTCACCTTCCCGGGCAGCTCCACGGCCAACTGGGAGGCCTTCCAGGCTGGCGACTTCAATGCCGCATTCCTGCGTGATCCGCGGGTGTTCGCCGATGCCCGGGAAGCGGGTGCCGTGCTGAGCTCGGAGTTCCAGAACGTTGGCGGACTGTTCCTGTTCAACCAGGGAGTCCGTGGTGCCGATGTGATTGGAAAAGACATCAGAATCCGTCGAGCCGCCCACCACGCCATCAACCGGGAGATCATCAACGATCGGGCCTTCGAGGGCAAGCTCAATACCACTAATGCCATTGCCGACGAGGGCACCTTGCTGTGGTCGCCCGAGTTGCAGGAATGCGCCGATCAGGAACCGGCTTTCGACCCAGATGCCGCCGCGGCACTGGTTGAAGAGGTGAAGGCCGATACCGGCTGGGACGGCTCCCTGTTGCTGGTCCACGCCGACACCGATCCCGGCCCCGAGATTGCCCAAGCGGTGGAGGGAATGCTGGAGGCCGCCGGCTTCGAGGTGGAGGTGGACCTCGGTCCCGTCACCACCGTGTTGATTCCCAGGGTCATTATCCAGGCCGACTATGAGATGGCCGGCTGGGGCTTCAACGCCGACGGTGCAACCTGGGTCGCGTCGCTCAACGACAACCTGCTGTCTACCAGCGGCTCCAACCGGATGGCATTCGCCCACCCGGACATGGACGCTGCGCTGGGCGAGCTCTACGGAGCCGCGACCGTGGATGATCAGCGAGCCGCGTTGGCTGGAGTGCAGTGCGTCTGGTCGGAGCAACTGCCCGCCATGGTCTATTCGGTGACCGAGGAGGGCTTGGTGCTCGCCCCGAATGTCAAGGGCGTCCAGCGGGCAGGCGCCACTATCTTCCTCTTCGGTAACGCCTACATCGAGAACTGATCCGTCAAGCTCGAAGGTCGGGCAAGTTCGAAGGACGGGGACTAGGGCACGGCAGAATCCGTGTCCTAGTCCCCGTTCGCGTCCGGGGGTCGGGGGGCCGCTTCGTTTGCCCGTAGGGGCCTGGTTTTCTAGAGTGTCACGACCTAGCTCAATGAGGGGGATGTGGACATGCGTTCATGGATTTTGAAGCTGCTGGCGTTGCTTATGGTTTTCGGCCTGGTGGCCGCGGCCTGCGGCAACGACGACGATGACGGTGTCGCAACCGCCCCAGACGAGCCAGCTCCCGCCGAGCCCGCCGACGACGGCGACGACGAGCCCGCGCCGGCCCCGGCTGACGATGGCGACGACGAGCCAGCTCCCGCCGAGCCCGCCGACGACGGCGATGACGACAGCGCCATATCGGCTCCTGTGGAAGAGGATGAAGACGTCGCCCCCGCCGTTCCAGCTGAAGAAGAGCTGGCTGGCGGCTGCGAGGCCACGGTTGCGGGCACCAAGATCAACTACGCGAACTTCTCGCCCAACGCCAATATGGATCCGACCGCCAGCAGCGGATCGCTGGTGGGCGGTACCGAGCTGGTGAACGTGTGGGACGTGCTGATGACATTCGATCCCGACGCCGGCCAGTACAACGGCCACGTGGCGGAGTCACTCACCTCCAATGACGATTTCACCGAGTGGACGTTGAAGATCCCCTCGGGCATCACCTACGGCAACGGCGACGAGTTCATCGCTCAAGACGTGATCGACAACATGCAGCGGTTCCTGGAGGGTCGGGGCAACGGCGTGACCAACACCATTGCCGGCTCGGTGCAGGCCATCGACTTCGAGTCCACCGAGGTGCCCGATGACAACACCATCATTTTCCGGCTCCACCAGCCGTGGTCCACGTTCTCGCTCGTGTTGGGCGACGAGGCTGGCATGGTCGTCAACCCGCGGGTGATTGCCCAACTGCTGGAAGAAGAGGCGGCCAACGCCACCGAGGAGACCAGTGCAGAGCGACTGGTCCGCAACCGGATGGCGGTTTCCCCCGATCTGGTCAACGCCGCCAGCTTCGGCCCCTATGAGGTGGTCGAGGTGGAGCCCAACGTGCGCACCCTGCTCAGGGCCCGCGACAACTACTGGGGTGGCCCGGTGTGTATCGAGGAGATCGAGTTCACCTTCCCGGGCAGCTCCACGGCCAACTGGGAGGCCTTCCAGGCCGGGGACTACAACGCCGCATTCCTGCGTGATCCCCGGGTGTTCGCCGACGCCCGCGAGGCCGGTGCTGCGCTGAATACCGAGCTCCAGAACGTGGGCGGTGTGTTCCTCATCAACAATGGTGTGCGAGGAGCCGAGAGGATCGGCCAGGACTTCCGGATTCGCCAGGCCATCCACCACGCCGTCGACCGGCAGCTCATCAACGAGCGGGCTTTCGAGGGCACTGGCATCGTGACCAACGCCTTGGCCCACGAGGGCACGCTGATGTGGTCGCAGGAGTTGCAGGACTGCGCCGACCAGGAACCGGCCTACGATCCCGACGCCGCCGCTGCGCTGGTGGAGGAAGTCAAGGCCGAAACCGGCTGGGACGGCTCCCTGTTCTTCGTCTACACCGACCAGGATCCAGCCCCGGCCATCGGCCAGGCCTTTGAAGGCATGCTGGAGCGGGTCGGCTTCGACGTGACCGCCGAGTATGGAGGCATCACCACCGTCCTCATACCCCGAGTGATCATCCAGGCCGACTACGAAGTGTCGGGCTGGGGCCACAACATGGACGGCGCAGTGTGGGTCTCGTCGCTGAACCAGAACTACCGCTCCGACAGCGCATCCAACCGAACCGGCTTCGGCAACCAGGCTATGGATGACGCGCTTACCGGACTGTACGGAGCAGGCACGCTTGAAGATCAGCGGGCTGCGCTAGCTGCGGTTCAGTGCGTCTGGGCGGAGCATCTGCCCACCATGATCTGGTCGGTGAACGAGGAGGGCTTGGCTCTCGCACCGGAGATCAAGGGCGTACAGCGCTCCATGACCACGCTGTTCCTGTTCGGCAACGCATACATGGAGAACTAAGCGAACTGAGTTCTTAGAGCTCTAGGGGAGGAAGAGCACCGTGCTGCGAGTGGTCGGCTTGAAGCTGATCCGGCTCGTGCCGGTGCTCTTCCTCGTTTCCCTGGCCACGTTCTTCCTGATCGACCTCATACCCGGTGATCCGGCTGCGGTTGCGCTGGGAACCGACGCCACCCTCGAGGACCTAGAAGCCATCCGCAAGTCGCTCGGTCTGGATAAGCCCATCACCGAGCGGTACGGCGACTGGCTGGGCGGGGCGCTGACCGGTGATCTGGGCGACTCGTTGCGTCCCCCCAACGAGCCGGTCTCCGACCTGCTTCAGCGAAGTGCTGGGCCCACGCTGCGCCTCTCCGCCATGGCGCTGGGAATGTCGTTCACCATCTCCATCTTCTTGGGAGTGTGGTCGGCCCACGCCGCGGGGAACCGGGCCGACCGGTTGGTGAGCGGCACCATGTTCACCTTCATCTCGGTCCCCACGTTTTTGGCCGCCTTGCTGTTCATCTTCTTCTTTGTTTTCCGGCAGTCGGTTCCCCGATATCTGTGGTTGATCATCGTTGGTTTGGTTGCGCTGCGGTTGGTTTACCTGGCCATCAGCCGATGGTTGGAGGAGCGCAGAGATTTCTCTGGATGGGCGGGGTATGTGGTCGCTGCCCTGGTGGTCAGCGGACTATTGCTCTGGGTCTTCATCCAATGGCCTGACTTTCCCCGAACGGCGTCTCACCGCTACGACGACAATTGGCGGGAGCAGCTCCGCTCGCTGTTTTTGCCCGCGCTCGCCTTGGCCTTGAGCGAGATCGCCGTGTTTACCCGGCTGCTGCGGGCCGACATGCTGTCCACCCTTCAAGAGCAGTTCGTGCTGTCGTCCCGGGCCAAGGGAATGCCCACATGGCGGATCTTGTTCCGCGACGCGCTCCGGCCGTCGTCGTTCTCCCTAATCACCATTGCCGGCATTACCCTCGGCCGGCTCATTGGCGGCACGGTGATCATCGAGAGCATTTTCGGACTGGAGGGGCTCGGCAAACTGATCGTTGCCTTCGGCGTGCTCCCCAAGAACTACACCGTGGTTCAAGGAGGCGTGCTGGTGTTGGCGGTGGGCTATGTGCTGCTGAACGCCATCATCGATATCTCCTATCAGTACCTCGATCCCAGAATCAGGCGGGGCCGTGTCTGAGGCGGCGTTTGGCACCATCGCCCAAGGCGAGCCAGAGATCCGGGGTCGGGTCTCGGTGCCCCGGCCAATCTGGCAGGCACCGCTCTTGCCCATCGGCATCGCATTGATCTTCTTGGGCACCATGGTGTTCAACGGCATGACCGCGGAGATAAGGGTGTTGCTGGTGCTGGCTGGCATCGCGGCCGGCTATCTCGGATTGGATGCGATTTGCCAAAGACGCTGGGGTGCGGCGTTCGATACCTCCGCATGGCTGTCCGGAGTCTGGTTGGTCATGATCGGACTTGGGGCCATAACTGTGCAGTGGTTGCCGCTGCCCGAATCCAAATTGGTGAAGAATTCGTTCGGTGAAGGACTGCGGCTCCGCCCTGATCTGTTCTCCCGGCACCCCTTGGGTACCAACAGCCAAGAACTCGACCTGCTGGGCGGGGTTATGTGGGGGGCCCGCACCTCGCTCATCATCAGCTTGGGGGCGGTGGCGATCGGGCTGTTGATCGGCGGGGTCATCGGCATCACCGCCGGCTACTTCCGGGGAACACTCGACAGCGGCGTGGGCATTCTGGCCGATTCCATGCTGGCTTTCCCCCCGCTGATCTTGCTGGTGGCTATGGCCACGGTGTTCGAGCAGAACCAGTGGACCATGGCGTTGGAGCTGTCTCTGTTGGGCATCCCCACCTACATCCGATTGTCCCGAGCCAACACGCTGACCTTTGCCCAACGGGAATTCGTGTTGGCGGCCAAAGCCATGGGCTCGGGGGACCGGCGCGTCATTTTCCGTGAGCTGTTGCCCAACGTGGCCTTGCCTCTTTTGTCTTACGCCTTTTTGGTGACCGCGGTGTTGATTGTGGCCGAGGCCTCGCTCAGCTTCCTGGGGGTGGGCATCCAGCCCCCGGAGCCCACCTGGGGCAACATGATCGAAGCGGGCCAGGAGAACTACCAGGACCATCCCCACCTGGTGTTCGTGCCCGGCATCGTGATGTTCATGACCGTGTTCGCCCTCAACCGAGTGGGCGACAAGGCCCGCGAGCGCTGGGACCCCCGCGAAGCCCAGATTTAGGCGGGTCTATCGGCTGATGGCGGCGCGGAAGCGCTCGATGTTGGCCAGCTTGATGTGTTCGTAGCCGCGAACCAGATCGGCGGCTTCGGCGATGGCCACCGCGTCGAGCAAGTCGTCGGGGGCGGCGGCACCGTCGACGGCATGGCGCAATGCGGCGAGGTACTCCTCGGGCAGTCGGCGCTCTTCTCGGCGGACGTGGGCCCGGCCGAAGGGATCGAAGGGGGTGCCGCGCAGGCGCTTGCCCTTGGCCAATAAGCTGAACATCGGTCGCCAGCGCCTCACCGAGAAGGCGATCTTGTCCTTGCGGCCCATGGCGCGCAGGGTGGGCGGGTGCAGCCGCCAGGCCAGCCGGTCGCCGGGCTCAGCAACCGCCATGGCCGGGGCATGGCCGTCGGGGTCGAGCATCAGGCGGGCCACTTCGTACTCGTCTTTGTAGGCCATGAGCTTGAACAGGCCGGCGGCCACTGCCGCGGTCAGGGCAGCCGAGCCGGGGTTCGCCCTTCGCTCAACGGCGGCGAATTCGGCGACCCCGTCCAGATAGCGGGCGGCCAGCGCTCGGTTCTGGAACCTCACTATCTCGGCGGCGAACAGTTCCAGGGCGGCGGCCAACACTGAGTCTCCTTCGGACAGTTCTTCGATGCGGCCGCTCAGCTTGGGGCCCAGCACGCTGGCGTGGTCGTTCTCCAGCGCCCGGGCGTCGTCGGGCACCGGTGCCGGTCGCCCCGCCGCGGTGGTTTCCACCATCTCCTGGTCGGCCACCCACCAGCGTCCCCAGCGGAACGCGGCGGTGTTCAGTTCCACTGCCACTCCGTTGAGTTCTATGGCGGTTTCCAGAGCCTCAGGCGTCACCGGCAAAAGCCCGGTCTGGGTGGCCATGCCCACCACGAACACGTTGGCCCCCACCGCGTCGCCCACCAGTGCTTGGGCCAGGTCGGATGCGCCCGCCCAGAATTGGGCGTCGGCCCGGGTCTCGACCCGCACCCGCTCCAGTAGCTCTTCGGCAGTGGGCATGTCGATCTCGGGGTGGGCCGTCTTGGCACCGGGCGGCACCACATCCAGCGATCCCACCACCGAGGTGCGGGCCGCGTCGGCCGCGTCGAGGCCGGTGGCCGACGCTGCTACCAGCAGGTCGAAGGCCAAGAGCAGGTCGGCTTGGCGGTCACCCAGCCGGTTGCTGCCCGAACGGCCGCTTCGGGTGATGCGCAGGTCGCTGACCACCGGGCCGGCCTTTTGCGACAGGCCGATTTGGTCGAGCCCCTGCACGTTGGACCCGTCGAGCATGGCTGCGGTGCCGATGAGCTGGCCGGTGGTCACCACTCCGGTTCCGCCGATGCCGGTGATGTGGATGTTCACGTCGGCATCGGCCGACTCCGGCGGAGAGGGAATGGGTGTGGGTGGAACCGCCAGCGGGTCGCGGTCGGGAGCCCGTCGGCGCTTGGCCCGCTTCGGCCGGGTAATGGTGATGAACGCCGGGCAGTCTCCCTCCAGGCACGACAAGTCGATGTTGCAGCTGTCCTGGTCGATGGTGGTCTTGCGGCCGAACGGGGTGTCGAAGGGTTGCACCGACAGGCAGTTGGAGACTTCGGCACAGTGGCCGCACCCCTCGCACACCCGGTGGTTGATGGCCACCCGAGTCTGGGGTTGGCTGATCTTGCCCCGTTTGCGGTCCCGGCGCAGCTCGGCGGCACAGCGCTGGTCGTGGATGAGCACGGTCACCCCGTCCACCTCGGCCAGCTCCCGCTGCACGTCGGCCAGCTCGGTGCGGTCTCTCACGTCCACCTCGGAGGGAAGTCCGAGGTGGCGGGTGCGGGCCGGATCGTCGGAGGTGATGATGATGCGGACCACGCCTTGGGCCAGAAGCGACCGGCACACCCGGTCGAGGGGGATGCCGCCGGTGGGATTCTGCCCCCCGGTCATGGCCACCGCCCCGTTCCACAGCAGCTTGTAGGTGATGTTCACCCCCGCGGCGATGGCCGCGGTCATGGCCAGCTGTCCGGAGTGGAAGAACGTGCCGTCGCCCATGTTCTGGATCAGATGGGGGGTGTCCACGAACGGGGCCATGCCGATCCACTGGGTGCCCTCGCTGCCCATGCAGGTGAGCCCGGCGATGTCGCCGTAGCGCTCCTCGCCCCCCAACAGGATCATGGTGTGGCAGCCGATGCCGGCGCCCACCGCGGTACCGGGGTCGGTGACCGTGCTGCGGTTGTGGGGGCAACCCGAGCAGAAGTACGGAGTGCGGTTCACCGCCAGGGGGATTCGCTCCCGCACCGGGGGCTCCGAGGTCAGTCGGTCGCCCAGACGGGCCAATCGGCTGCGCAGCGGGCCCACCAGGTCGTCGGCGTGCAGGGCGCCATGGCTCTTGATGAGGCGCCGGTCGAACTCGTCGAACTCGCCCACGACCCGGGGCCGGTGCGCAGTGTTGTACAGGGCATCTTTGGCCCTCGACTCCACGTTGGGGGTCTTCTCCTCGATGACGAAAACCTCTTCCAGCCCGGCGGCGAAGTCCCTGATGGTGGAAGCGTTGAACGGGATGGGCAGGCCCATGCGCAGCATCCGGATGCCGGCGCTGGAGATCGCTTCGTCGCTGTCCAAGCCGATCACCGCCAGCGCCTCCCGTACCTCCCAGTAGGTGATGCCCGAGGAAATGATGCCTATCCAGGCGTCGGGGGAGTCCACCACCACTCGGTTGAGATGGTTGAGCTCGGCGTACTTCAGAGCCAGGTTGGTGCGGACCTCCACGATCTCCCGCTCGATGTCGAGGGTGTAGGGGGTGAGCAGCCGGGGGTCGGGGCGATGCTGGTAGGGCGCGCCCTCATGCAAGGGGATCTGGGGGTTGACCCGGTCGGGATCGAGGCTCACGTTGGCCGAGCCGTCGGCCACGTTGGCCACGATCTTCAACGCCACCCACAGGCCGGTGGCCCGGCTCATGGCGATGGCGTGGCGGCCCAGCTCCAGCACGTCGGCGGGATCGCCGGGGTAGAGCACGGGGATGTGCAGGTCGGCCAGCACCCCCGCTGAAGTGGACGGAAGGGTGGACGACTTGGCCGCGGGATCGTCGCCGGCCAGCAGCACCACACCGCCTGAGGGATCGGTGCCGGCGAACATGGCGTGGCGGATGGCATCGGAGGCCCGGTCGACACCGGGAGCCTTGCCGTACCAGATGCCGATGACCCCGTCGTAGCGGGCGTCGGGCCTCGACCCGGCGAGCTGGCTGCCCATCACCGCAGTGGCGGCATACTCCTCGTTCACCGACGGCCGCAGCACCACATCGCTTTCCCCCGATTCCCTCACGGCCCGAGCCAGCGCGGAATCGAGCCCGCCCAGCGGCGAGCCGGGGTAGCCGGCGGCGAAAGCTGCGGTGTTGAGGCCTGCCGCCCGATCGGCTCGAAGTTGCTCCAATGGGAGGCGGGCCATGGCTTGAATGCCGGTGAGGAAGACCGTTCCGTAATCGTTGGTAAAGCGATCGGAGAGCCGGTAGCTGCGATTCGACTCGGTGGCCGTCATGTGGAAGTCAGTCTAGGAGCAAGAATGCAAGATTGTGTTGTGCAATTCGTCCATCAACCCGAAGATCAGACAGCAGGGCTGGCAGGGGCGAATGCCGGACGGGTGCCGATGATCTGGGCGGCCTCGAGGCGGGCCATCTCTTCCTCGTCCACCCCGAGCAGGCCGCCCAGCACCTCGGCATTGTGCTCGCCGAGGGTGGGGGCCGGGCGGGCAAACCAGCGATCGGGTTGATGGCCGAATCGCACCGGGAAGGCCGGGAAGCGATGAGTGCCGGCCAGGGGATGTTCAACTGCTTCGTAGAAGCCGCGGGCGTTCACCTGGGGATTGCGATCGCCCCCTCGGCTGATCTCCAGCTCGGCGGCGGGAACACCGCAGGAGTTGAGCCTCTCCACCACCTCAGCGGCCGGCAAACCCCCGCACCATGGCTCGATCAGTTCGTCGAATCGGTGGCGGGCGGCGTAGCGGTCGGCCAGAGCCTCTGAGTCCGGCACCTGGTCCAACCCCAGCTCGGGCGCGGCTGCCAGCAGCCCCTGCCAGTGTTGGTCGGTTTCCACTGACAAGGCGATGTGCTGACCATCAGAGCAGGCGTAAACCCCTTGGGGACAGGCATACGGGTGGTGGTTGGCATCCCGCTCCATGAGATGGCCGGTAGCCGAATGCTCCACAACCTGCTCGGCTGCCGCATTGAGCGCGGTCTCAACCATGGTGGCCTCCACGAAGCTGCCCTTGCCGGTGCGCTCCCGGGCGTGCAGGCCGCAGATCACCGCGTAGGCCGCGTGCAATCCGGCCAATGGATCGGAAGGGCCTCGGGCCAACTGCGGCGCGGTGTCGGGGTAGCCGCTCAGCCAGCACATGCCGCTGACCTGCTCCATGGTTTGGGCGAAGCCCACCCGATCTCGCCACGGCCCGTCCAAACCGAAGGCCGGCATCCGGACCATCACCAGCCGGGGGTTCAGTTTGCTGACCGTGTCCCAGTCCAGTCCGAACTGGTCGATGACCCGAGGGGAGAAGTTCTCCACCAAAGCGTCGGACACCTCGATTAGTCGGCGCAACAGCGCCATGCCCTCCGGCCGGGTCAAGTCCAAGGTCACCGATCGCTTGCCCACGTTGGCATGCTGAAACGTCGGGCCGAACTCCCACCACTGGTCGTCGGCTGGGGTGCGGGCTGAACCGAATCTCATGCCGTCGGGCCGCTGCACCGACTCGATATGGATGACATCGGCCCCCAGAGAGGCCAATACCAGAGTTCCGTAGGGGCCGGCCCAAAAGGCGGTCATGTCCACCACGCGGACGCCGTCCAGGGGAAGGGCATGGGCTGAGGCCGACGGATCTGAGCCTGCCGGTGGGGTAGCGGCCGCGGGGCTGCCGCCCCGCACCATCTCGCCCACCACCTCGTCGGTGTGCTGTCCCAGGCGGGGGGCGGGCCGAAAGGCAACCGACGGATGGGTGTTGTTGCGGTAGGGCACCCGGGGTTGGACGAAGCCACCGCCGGGGTTGGGCACGTACACCCCCCGCTGGGCGAACTGGTCGAACTCGGGCAGGTTGGCGCCGTTGCCGATCGGAGCGACCGGGATGCGCAGCAAGATGGCCTCGTGCACCACTTCTTCGGTGGTGCGAGAGGAGGTCCACTCCCTGATGGCCCCGGCTATGGAATCCCCGGCGGCGATGCGTCCGCCCATGGTGGCTAGCTGGGGATCGTCGGCCCACTCCGGGTGGCCGACCAGCACGGTGAAGTCCTGCCACTGCTGGCCGGTGAACACGCAGAACCCCACGTAGCCATCACGGGTGGGTTCCACTGAAGGCACCTCCAGCAGGGCTTTGGTGTCGTAGTCGCCGGTGAACGAACCCCACAGGGTCTGCACGTTGGTGCAGGTAGGGGTGATGGTCTCCAGCAGGGAGAGGTCCACGTGGTCGCCCTGTCCGGTGCGGCGGGCCCGGCGCAGCGCAGCGGTGGCCGCCACTGCCGCGGACAACCCACCCATCCACTCGCCGATGCGCCCGCCGGCGTTGAACGGGGTCCTCCCCGGTTGGCCCCGGGTGGCGGTCGATCCGGCGATGGCCATGAGCGTGAATTCGTTGGCCGGACGCTGGCTCCACGGTCCACCCCGCCCGAAATTGGACACCGACACCATGGTGGCGTCGGGCCGCCGCCCGGCCAGTACCTCCCAGCCCAAACCCATGGCCTCGAGTTCGCCGGGCTCGGACCGCTCAACAACCAATTCGGCGGTGGCGTACAGGTCCAGCAGCCTGCCGCGCCCCTCTGGTGTCCGGTAGTCCAGCGCCACGGATCTCTTGGTGGTGTTCAAGAACCCGAACAGCGGACCGTGGTCGTCGATGGGGGCGAAGGAAGCCGAATAACTCCGCAGCGGGTCGCCGTCGGGTAGCTCTACTTTCACCACATCGGCCCCCGCGTCGGCCAGCAGTTTCGTGGCATAGCCCCCGGCGATGCCCCAGCCCAGATCGACTACCCGAACCCCGTCCAACGCTGGCCGCCCAACCATGAGTTTGTGACACTAGCGGGCTACCGTCGTTGGCGATGGGTGACAAGAAAACCAGCGTGGTGGACCAGCCTCGGATTGAGGCCGCGGTTCGGGAGTTACTGGCCGCCATCGGCGAGGACCCGAACCGAGACGGCTTGTTGGAAACCCCCGCGCGGGTGGCCCGCATGTACGCCAAGATCTGCGGGGGACTGCACGAAGACCCCGCATCCCACCTGACCCGCCAGTTCGAAGCCGACCACGACGAGATGATCCTGGTGCGCGACATCCCGCTGTACTCGCTGTGCGAGCACCACCTGATCCCGTTTTTGGGCAAAGCCCATGTGGGCTACATCCCCAACGAAGATGGGTGCATCACCGGGCTGTCGAAGCTGGCCCGGGTGGTGGATGGGTATTCCCGGATGCCCCAGGTGCAGGAGCGGCTCACCACTCAGATTGCCGACGCCATAGAAGGCGCCCTCAACCCCCGGGGCGTGTTGGTGGTGGTGGAGGCCGAGCACCTGTGCATGTCGATGCGGGGCATCCGCAAGCCAGGGGCCAACACGGTCACCTCGGCGGTGAGAGGCCTGTTCCGGACCGACATCGCCACCCGAGCCGAGGCCATGAGGTTCATCGACCGCTGAAAACCGTCCAGTGGGCCACTCGCATAGGGCAGCCCCAAAACGCAGGGGTACTCTGAGGCTGTGGAGTCATCGGCAATGGTCATGGGCATTCTGAACGTGACCCCCGACTCGTTTTCCGACGGCGAGCGGTTCTTGTCGCCCGAGGCAGCCGTGGACCGTGGTCGCCAGTTGTTCGAGGAGGGCGCCGCAGTGGTGGACGTGGGCGGCGAGTCCACCCGCCCGGGTGCTGAACCAGTGTCCGTTGACGAAGAGCTGGCTCGGGTAGTGGATGTGGTGGCCGGTTTGGCCCCGCACGGCCGAGTCTCCATTGACACCACCAAGCCCGAGGTGGCCCGAGCGGCGGTGGCCGCGGGGGCCGACATCCTCAACGACGTCTCGGCCTCCCTGCACGAAGTTGCTGCTGAGCTGAACGTGACCTGGATTGCCGTCCATCGCCAGGGCACCCCGGCCACCATGCAGGTCGCCCCTCAGTACGCCGACGTGGTTGCCGATGTGGCTGGTTTCTTGGCTGAGGCCGTTGAACGGGGACGAGCCGCGGGAGTTCCCGAGGTATGGGTCGATCCGGGAATCGGCTTCGGCAAGACCACCGACCACAATTTGAAGCTGCTGGCCAACTTGCGGCAGTTAGCCACGCAGGGAGCACCGCTCGTGCTCGGCGCCAGCCGCAAGCGCTTCATCGGGGAGCTGCACGCTATAAGCGATGGCAGTGATCTGGCGGAGGTGTCGACCGGTGACCGGCTGGAGGGGTCGCTGGCCGCCGCAGCCTGGGCATATGCCCAGGGGGCAACGGTTGTTCGGGCCCACGACGTGGCCGCCACAGTTTGCGCTATGAAGGTGGTGGCGGCGTGAAGGGCAAGTGGGCGGCCGGTATCTGTCCTCGGAACTTCTATTGGATCATGAAGGATCGCCTGGCGATTTGCGAGCGCCCGGGGGGTCGGGGGGATAGCCACCGCCGGGTTCGGCGCACCGAGGAGATCAACTGGATCCGCCAGCAGGGCTTCACTCGGGTTGTGTCGTTGATCCCGTCTACTCACAACCTCCACAACTACAGCGAGCAGAACATCGCTTGGAGCCACTGGCCCATCGCCGACAACGAGGACTACCGGACGCGGCTCGAACCGCTCTTCGCCGAGTTGCACTCTCTTTTGGCCAGCGGGGAGAAGCTGCTGGTCCACCGCCGTGCTCTGGGTGACGTGGTGTGCGGGTTCATGGCCGGATACCTGCTGTGGACCGGGATGGTTCCCAGCGAATCACAGGCGGTGGTAGTGGTGGAGAAGATGACCGAACGCCCCGTCGGCTCGGTGGGCCGCCGCATCGTCAACGCGGCCGCCGCCCTCCCCGAGCCGGAAGCGCACCTGTCTGCCGTTGTTGAGGACGAAGAGGAATCCAACGGCGATGACTGAAGATTGCCTGCAACTTCGCGGCCTGCGGGTGATGGCCCTGTGCGGTGCGCTTCCCGAAGAGAGAGTCCGGGCTCAGCCGTTCGAGTTGGATGTGGACATCGGTGCGGATCTGGCGCCGTCAGGTGAAACCGACGACTTGGGCGACACCATTGATTACGGCGAGGTGTGCGCGGCGGTGTGTGCGGCGGCCGAGGGCGGGCAGTTCACCCTCATGGAGGCCATGGCCCAGAGGGTGGCCGAGGTCTGTCTAGAGGCTGACCGACGGGTGCTTTGGGTCACCGTCGAGGTCCGAAAGCTGCGGCCCCCGGTGCCCCAGCACTTGTCCACTAGCGGGGTCCGCATCACCCGCGACCGCCAATGACCAGGGCTTTTCTCGGCCTAGGATCGAACTTGGGGGATCGGTTGGGCTATCTCAAAGCCGCAGTGGCCTCCATTGGCGACTGCGTCGCCGTTTCCGGGGTATACGAGACCGATCCGGTGGGCGGTCCCGACCAGGGCCGGTATCTGAATGTGGTGGCCGAACTGGACACTCATCGCTCGGCTCGGGGCCTCCTGGAGCTGTGCCGGGCGCTGGAGGCGTCGGCTGAGCGAGTGAGGGACGTGCGTTGGGGTCCCCGGACGCTGGACGTCGATGTTCTATGGGTCGACGGGGAAACCGTGGACGAGCCCGATCTGGTGGTGCCCCATCCCCGGATGTTCGAGCGGGCATTCGTGATGGTGCCCTTGGCAGAGTTGGCTCCCGATCTGGCCGAGGGGTGGACTGATCCCGCCGATGGCGATTGCCGCAGACTGGGCGATTGGGATGAGCTTGAGTCCTCAACGAGCGAGGGCATTTCGTGAGCGCCGTCACCCAGATCCCCATGGTTGAACGGGTGTCAGAGCTGCGGGCCGCATTGGATGCCGCCCGCCGAGATGGCGGCTCAGTCGGCCTCGTGCCCACCATGGGCTATCTCCACGAGGGCCACCAATCGCTGGTGACCCGCTCGGCGAGCGAGAACGACCTGACCGTGGTGAGCATCTTCGTCAACCCGCTTCAGTTCGCCGAGGGAGAGGACTACGGCACCTATCCCCGGGACTTGGACCGGGACCGGGAAATGTGCGCGGCCGCGGGGGCCGGGTTGATCTTCGCTCCCCCCACTGAGGAGATGTACCCCCAGACTCCGGTCACCGCAGTGACGGTCAAGGGGCTCAACGCCTTGCTCGAGGGCCGGTTCCGACCTACCCACTTCGATGGCGTCACCACCGTGGTGGCCAAGCTGTTCGCGTTGTTCGGGCCGGGGCGGGCCTATTTCGGGGAGAAGGACTACCAGCAACTGGCGATAATCCGTCGAATGACCGCCGATTTGTCCTTTCCGGTGGAGGTGGTGGGCTGCCCTACCTTCCGGGAGCCCGACGGTCTGGCGATGTCCAGTCGGAACGTCTACCTGGAGCCCGATGAGAGGCCAGCAGCCACCGTGTTGTGGCGGTCGCTCCAAGCCGGGCGGGAAGCGGTGGTGCAGGGCAGCCGCGACCCTGACGAGGTGGAGGCCGTCATGGCCGCGGTGCTAGCCGCCGAGCCCAAGGCGTCTCCCGACTACGCCACAGTGGTCGATGCCGCCACTCTGGATCGGCCCGATGTGCTGGACGGCGAACTGCGTCTGCTGGTGGCCGCCCACCTCGGCCGAGCCCGTCTCATCGACAACGTCGGAGTCGACTGTGACCGACTTTGACCCTCCGATGAAGGCGGTGCAGGCCGCGGTCAAGCTGGCTTTGGCCGAGGATGTGGGGCCACAGGGCGATCTCACCTCGTCTCTCATCCCCCCCGGAGAAATCGCCGCGGAGATAACCGCTCGAGATGCTGGTCGCCTTGCGGGGCGAGCCTGCGCCACCGAGGTATTCCGGCAGGTGGATCCCTCGGTGACGGTGGAGTGGCAAGCCACCGACAGCGACCCGGTGGCCCCTGATCAGACGCTGGCCGTGGTCGCCGGGCCCCGGGCCTCCGTTCTGACCGCGGAGCGCACGGCATTGAACTTCTTGAGCCACCTGTCGGGTATCGCCACCGAAGTATCCCGGTACGTTGCGTCCGCGGCGTCGGTCGATGGGGGCCGCGCCCGCATCCGGGACACCCGCAAGACCACGCCCGGTCTGCGGGTGCTGGAGAAGGCCGCGGTTCGCGCCGGCGGGGGCGACAACCATCGGATGGGGCTGTCGGAATGGGTCATGTTCAAAGACAACCACCTGGCGGGGATGTCCATTGCCGACGGGGTGGCGGCCGCCCGCAGGAGCTGGCCGGATCGCATCGTCTACGTGGAGTGCGACCGCATCGAACAGGTTGATGAGGCCTTGGCTGCGGGGGCCGATGCCCTGCTGCTGGACAATATGATCCCCGAGGAAGTGCGAGCCTGCGTGGCCCAGGCTGCCGGCCACGGCGCCCTCCTAGAGGTGAGCGGCGGTATCACCCTGGAGACGGTGGCTGAGTACGCAGCCACCGGCGTGGACTTCATCTCGGTGGGCCGCATCACCAACTCGGCTCCGGTGCTTGACATCGGGCTCGATGTTGGCAATGTTCCGGTTAGCGCAGAAGAGGAGTAGACAGGGGTTCCTATGCTGTTGGCCCTCGACATCGGCAATACCCAGACCGTGGTCGGCCTGTACGAGGCCGACCGGGCCGAGGACTGCCGGGCCGAAGATGGGCTGATCGAGAATTGGCGGCTGTCCACCGTTCACGAGCGCACCCCTGACGAGGTGGCCGTTTTGCTGCGGAGTCTGCTGGACAGCGTCGACGTGGTCATGGAGGACGATCTGACCGGGGTGGCGGTGTGCTCCGGGGTGCCCCAGATCCGCGAGAGCGTGCGGATGATGGTGCAGCGTTACTTCGAGTTCGAGCCGGTGGTGATCGAACCGGGCACCCGCAGCGGTATCCCCATCCTGTACGACAACCCCCGCGAGGTGGGCGCCGACCGCATCGCCAACGCGGTGGCCACCCACCACCTCTACGGCGGTCCCGCAGTGATCGTCGATTTCGGGACCACCAACAACTTCGACGTGGTCTCCGAGGCCGGCGAGTTTATGGGCGGGGCCATCGCACCGGGCATTGAGGTCAGCCTGGAAGCGATGGTGGGCCGAGCGGCTGCTTTGGGCCCGGTGGCCCTCACCGAGCCCCGCAGCGTGATCGGCAAGACCACCATGGAGTCGATCCAATCGGGCGTCATCTACGGGTTCGTTGCCCAGATCGACGGCATGGTGACCCGCTTCGCCAAGGAACTGGACGGCGAGGCGATCGTGATCGCCACCGGTGGGCTGGCCCACCTCATCGCCCCGTTGTCGGACACCATCCAATACGTCGAGCCTTACCTGACCCTCCACGGCCTGTGGCTGGTCCACGGCCGCAACCAGTAGGCCGGCTGGTGAGCGTTCCCTACCGGTTCGAGACCACCGCAACCGCCGCTGAGTGCCACCAACGCCACGGCGATATCGAGGCCGGCACCGAGACCGGCCAGACGGTGGCGGTGGCTGGGCGGATCATGCTGCGGCGAGTGCAGGGCAAACTGGCGTTCGCCACGCTTCAAGACGCCACCGGCCGCATCCAGCTGTTCGCCCCGGCCAAGGTCACCCCCGACTACGACGGGTTCTGTGACCTGTCTCTGGGGGACTGGGTTGGGGTAAGCGGCGAGGTGATGAAGACCCGGAAGGGGGAGCTGTCGGTAAAGGTGGAGCAGTGGGTGCTGCTGGCCGAGGCCCAGCGGAGCTTTCCCGACAAGTGGCACGGGCTGACTGACCCCGACATCCGATTCCGCCAGCGCTATGTGGATCTGTGGGTGACCGAGGAGGCCCGCCAGACCTTCCGGCTGCGCTCGGAGATGATGTCGCTCACCCGCCGCTGGCTGGAGGATCGGGACTTCATCGAGGTGGAGACGCCGGTGTTCCACCCGGTGCCCGGCGGCGCGCTGGCCCGGCCGTTCAGCACCCACCACAACGCACTGGATATGGACCTCTTCTTGAGGATCGCGCCGGAGCTGTACCTGAAGCGGCTGGTGGTGGGGGGTCTGGAACGGGTGTATGAGATCGCCCGAGTGTTCCGCAATGAGGGAATCTCCACCCGTCACAATCCCGAGTTCACGATGCTCGAGCTGTACTGGGCCTATGCCGACTACGGCGACATCATGGAGCTGGTCGAGGAACTCGTGGCCCATTTGGCGCTGGAACTGAAGGGCACCACCCAAATCAGCTACGGCGGTCGGGACTTGGACTTGACCCCGCCGTGGCCCCGGGCCCGGTTTGTCGACCTGCTAGCTGAGCACAGCGGTCTGGAGGTGGACCTCGGCACCCCGCTGGCCGAATTGCGATCCCACTGTGCCGACCGGGAGATACCGGTGGAAGACCGCTGGGGGCCGGGCAAGCTCCTCTTGGAGCTCTATGAGAAGACCACCGAGGCCGAGTTATGGGGCCCGGTGTTCGTGTGCGACTACCCCAAAGAGGTTTCGCCGCTGGCCCGGGAGCATCGGGACCACCCCGGCTGGGTGGAGCGCTTCGAGGCCATCGTGGCCGGCCGGGAGCTGGCCAACGCCTTCAGCGAGCTCACCGATCCCAGCGAGCAGCGGGCCCGCTTTGAAGACCAAGCAGCCGACCGGGACGCGGGAGACGCCGAAGCCATGGCCGTGGACCGGGACTACCTGCGAGCCCTAGAGTTCGGCCTCCCCCCCACCGGCGGATTGGGAGTAGGAATGGACCGCCTAGCCATGCTCCTAGCCGACGCCCCCAGCATCCGCGACGTGATCCTCTTCCCCACCCTCCGCCCCGAGCCTCCGGAGCGTTCCTAGGGCTAGCTATCGCCTAGGGGAATGCTGGCTCGATCGATCAGGTGGGCGGTGGCCACTCCGAGGGCCGCGGTCGCCGTGGTAGGAGGCAGCGCCTCCAAGCTGGCCGAGGCCTGCTGGGCGTAGTGCCGGGCCACGTCTAGAGCTTCCTGCACCCCGCCGCTGGCCTGCACCAATTGCAGGGCCGAGCGGACGGTTGCGTCGGACACCGTCCCCCCCAATAGATCCCTGAGCTGGGGGCCGTAGCTAGTGCCCAGCGCCCGGATCACCGGCAGCGTATAGATCCCCTCGTGCAGGTCGTTGCCCGACGGCTTCCCCAAGTGCTCGTCGGTGGCCACGATGTCCAAGATGTCGTCCACCACTTGGAAGGCCAGCCCGTAGTAGCGGCCGAACTCGGTAAGGGTGTCCACCATCGGCCGGTCCAGCCCGGCCACCAGGCCGCCGATGCGACAGGAGGTGGCCAACAAGGAGGCGGTCTTTCCCTCGATGGAGTGGGTGTAGGAGGTCTCGGTGCGGTCGGGGTTGCCGGTGTCCTGTAACTCTCGCACCTGGCCCTCACACAGCCGTCCAATGGTGGCCGCCAGCAGCCCGGCCACCTCGGTGCCCAGTGAGGCCGCCAGCTCTGATGCCCGGGCCAGCAGGAAATCCCCGGCCAGGATGGCCCGCAGGTTGCCCCACTTGGCGTTCACGCTGGCCACATTGCGCCGCACTTGGGCCTCGTCCATCACATCGTCGTGGTACAGCGAGCCGAGGTGAACGAGCTCCACGGCTACACCGCCGGTGAGCACATCGTCTTCGACGGGTGCCGGCTGGGTCTGGCCGATGGACGCCGATGCGATCACGAACCCCGGCCGAACCCGCTTTCCCCCCGCCCGGATGAGATGACCGGCTACTTCGGTGAGAAACGGGTGCTCGGTGTGGATCGACTCCTCCAGCCGGAGCTCCAGTCGTTCCAGGTCGCGCCCCATGGTGGGAATCGGATCGAGGGGGCTGCGAACCACGCATTCAGCGTAGTGGTCTAATCCTCATTTTCTCCCATTCAGCCCGATTCGCGGCGTCTTCGGCGGTGTTGGGTTGGGGGGTGGTTGGGGCTTCGGGAACGAAATCGGGGGGTGAGGGGGTTACACTTCGGGACAAGCCCCCTATTGGGAGACTGCCGTGTTCGAGAGATTCACAGATCGGGCCCGCCGGGTCGTTGTTTTGGCCCAGGAGGAGGCGCGCCTGCTCCACCACAACTACATCGGCACCGAGCACATCCTGCTCGGCCTGATACACGAGGGCGAGGGCGTGGCCGCCAAGTCCTTGGAGTCGCTGGGCATCTCCCTGGAGGCAGTGCGCAACCAGGTTGAGGAGATCATCGGCCAGGGCGGTTCGTCCCCGTCGGGCCACATTCCGTTCACCCCCCGGGCCAAGAAGGTGCTCGAGCTGTCATTGCGGGAGGCGCTCCAGCTCGGCCACAACTACATCGGCACCGAGCACATCCTGTTGGGCCTGATCCGA
Source organism: Candidatus Poriferisocius sp. (assembly GCF_965204015.1). GTDB lineage: Bacteria > Actinomycetota > Acidimicrobiia > Acidimicrobiales > Bin134 > Poriferisocius. Next base: position 2,824,926 of record NZ_OZ241965.1, read on the forward strand.
GAGGGAGAGGGAGTGGCCGCCCAGGTGCTGGTGAAGCTGGGCGCTGATTTGTCGAGGGTCCGTCAGCAGGTCATCCAACTCCTGTCGGGCTACGGAGGCCCCCAGGGATCAGGTGCCTCGGATAAGGCCACCACTGCTCCCGGCGACCGCGGCGAGACTGGATCAGGCTCGCTGGTGCTCGACCAGTTCGGCCGCAACCTCACCAAGCTGGCCCGAGACAGCGGGCTCGACCCGGTGATCGGTCGGCAGCGGGAGACCGAACGGGTCATGCAGGTGCTCTCCCGGCGCACCAAGAACAACCCGGTTCTGGTGGGCGAGCCCGGAGTGGGCAAGACCGCCATCGTGGAGGGCCTGGCCCAGAAGATCGCGGCCGACGACGTTCCCGAGACCATTCGCAACAAGCAGCTCTACACCCTGGACTTGGGGGCGCTGGTGGCCGGATCCCGCTACCGGGGGGATTTTGAGGAGCGCCTCAAGAAGGTGCTCAAGGAGATCAAGACTCGGGGCGACATCATCTTGTTCATCGACGAGCTGCACACCCTGGTGGGCGCGGGCGCGGCCGAGGGGGCCATCGACGCCGCCTCCATCCTCAAGCCCATGCTGGCCCGGGGCGAGCTCCAGACCATCGGGGCCACCACTCTCGACGAGTACCGCAAGCACCTGGAGAAGGACTCCGCTTTGGAGCGCCGTTTCCAGCCGGTGAAGGTGGATGAGCCCACCATCGCCCACACCATCGAGATCCTCAAGGGGTTGAGAGACCGCTACGAGGCCCACCACCGGGTCACCATCACCGACCAGGCGCTGGTGGCCTCGGCCAACCTGGCCGACCGCTACATCTCCGACCGCCACCTGCCCGACAAGGCCATCGACCTCATTGACGAGGCCGGCTCCCGCCTGCGCATCAAGCGGATGGACACTCCGAAGGACTACAAGGACTTCGAGGGCCAGCTATCCCAAGTCGTGGCCCAGAAGAAGAGCGCGGTGGAGCAGCAGGACTTCGAAGAGGCCGGGCGGCTGCGGGACCAGGAGAAGGAGCTGCTGGCCGGCAAGGAGCAGATGGAGGAGGAGATCCGGGCCAAGGGCGTGGATCTGTTCGACGAGGTGGACGAGGAGGCGGTGGCCGAGGTGCTGTCCATCTGGACCGGCATCCCCGTCTACAAGCTCACCGAAGAGGAGACGGCCAAGCTCCTGCGAATGGAAGATGAGCTGCACAAGCGGGTCGTCGGCCAGGAGGACTCCATCAAGGCGGTGTCGCAGGCCATCCGCCGCACCCGGGCCGGCCTCAAAGACCCCAAGCGGCCCAGCGGATCGTTCATCTTCTTGGGCCCGTCGGGCGTGGGCAAGACCGAGCTGGCCAAGACGCTGGCCGAGTTCCTGTTCGGCGACGAGCAGGCCCTCATCGCCCTGGACATGTCGGAGTACATGGAAAAGCACACCGTTAGCCGGCTGGTGGGCTCACCGCCGGGCTACGTCGGCTATGAGGAGGGCGGGCAGCTCACCGAGGCGGTGCGGCGCAAGCCCTTCTCGGTGGTTCTGTTCGACGAGATCGAGAAGGCCCATCCCGACGTGTTCAACACCCTCCTGCAAATCCTGGAGGAGGGCCGCCTGACCGACAGCCAGGGCCGGTCGGTGGACTTCCGCAACACCGTGCTGATCATGACCTCCAACCTGGGCACCCAGAACCTGCGCAAGGCCAACCTGGGGTTCACCAAGGCTGACGAGGCCATCACCTATGAGCGCATGAAGGAAAAGGTCACCGACGCCCTCAAAGACCACTTCCGCCCCGAGTTCCTGAACCGCATCGACGAGGTCATCGTGTTCCACGAGCTGACCCGGGCCGAGGTTACCCGGATCGTGGACTTGATGATCAAGCGGCTCCAGAACCAGCTTGAGGCCCAGGGCATCGGTTTGGAGCTCACTGAGGAGGCCAAAGTGCTGCTGGCCCTGCGGGGCTACGACCCGACGCTGGGGGCCCGTCCGCTTCGCCGGGCCATCCAGCGCCTGGTGGAGGATCCCCTTTCGGAGCGACTCTTGTGGAAGGAGTTCCGGGCGGGCGAGACCATTTTGGTGGATGCCGAGGAAGATCCCGACGAGCCCGGCTCGGAGCGGATCGGCTTCCGGGCGGTCGAGGGCTTCGAACCGCCCCCGGTGGAAGAGTTGGCTGGCGCTTAGTCGAATGCCCGCAGTGGTTCGCAGGGGGGCCGCGAGGCGACGGGCTGGCGTGTCCGCAGCAGTCCAAAGGGTGGCGCTCTTGGTTGTACTGGTTTTGGGACTGGCCGCCTGTCAGGTCGACATCGAGGTCGGTATCGGCTTCAACGAGGACGGCTCTGGGTTGGTCACGGTGGACGTGGCGCTCGATCAGGAGGCAGTTGCGCTGGCCCCCGACATCACCTCCCTGCTGTTGATCGACGACATCGAGGACCCTGCCTCGGGCTGGTCGTACAACGACCCCCGGATCGACGAACAGGGGCGCACCAGCTTCTCGGCATCCAAGCCGTTCGGGTCGCCCGAGCAGCTTGAGTCGGTTTTGGCTGAGATCTTCGGCTCGGAAAACGTGTTCCGGGATTTCACGTTCGAGCGGGCCACCTCCTTTGCGCAAACCGACTATCGGGTGACCGGGGTGGTCGATTTGTCGGAAGGTTCGGATCTGTTTATCGATCCGCGGCTCACCGAGCGCCTCGGCGGCGAACCCCTTGGTCAGCCAATTCCCAACTTGGAGGAGGCGCTATCGGGAGTAGCCGTGCGCTTGGTTTTGGATCTGCCGGTGGGTGCCGAACAAGAGGAGACTTTGGAGCTGGGACAGGGGGCGGTGAGCATCGAGATGACCGCCCAAGAGGAGAGCGGCACCGCGGTGACCCTTCGATGGGTGGCCTGGGCCGCGTTTGCGCTGCTGGGCCTGTCGGTGCTGGTTGCCGTAGCCGGCTATCTGCTGGAGCGCCGGAACCGCATCCGCAGCACCGATCCGAGCGTGCCCCAGGAGCCGTTGGTTCGATCCACCGCCGCGGCTGCGGCCCAGCCCCCGGCTCGCCGGTTGCGGCTGGTGGTCTTGAACCCGCTCGGGGTGCTGTTCGAGCCGTCCGACGAGCCGTCTCAGCTCCTGGCCGATTTCGCCGTCGAGCGCGGCTCAGAGGTGGATGCCGAGAGCGTGGAACAGCTTCATAACCAGGCAGTTCTCGGTCGCATCGCCCCCGCTGAGCTGTGGACCGGACTCGGGTTGGACGACGACCCCGCCGAGCTCACCGAGCAGTACTTGGAGCAGTTCACCATGCGGTCGGGGGCCCGGGACTTTATGGCCGAGATGGCCCGACGGGATTTGCCGGTGGCCTGTCTCACCAACGACATCGCCTCATGGTCGTCGGCATTGCGGGATCGGCTCGAGATCACCGGTGTGGACACCTGGATTGTGAGCAGCGAGGTCGGGGTGTGCATGCCCGCTCCGGGCATCTATGAAGCCCTGCGCCGGACGACAGCGGTTCCCTACGAGAACGCGCTGCTGGTGGATGTGAGAGTTGGGCATCTCGACGCCGCCCATGCACTGGGGATGTCCACCGCGCTGCTGGCCGATTCCCGGCCTCAAGACGGGGAGGCCCCTGGTCACGCGGTGGTGACCAGCTTCTCCGACTTCTTCCGGCGCCGTCCCCGGTCTTAGCCCAGAAGCTGGGCGGCCTGCGTCGCGAAGTAGGTGAGGATTACGTCGGCGCCTGCTCGGCGGATGCCGGTGAGCGTTTCGGCGACGATGGCCTGCTCGTCCAGCCACCCCGATGCTGCGGCCGCCTTGATCATCAAATATTCGCCGCTCACCTGGTAAGCGGCCACCGGCACCACCGAGGCTTCCGCGAACTGTCTCACCACGTCGAGATATGGTCCGGCTGGCTTGACCATGACCATGTCGGCGCCCTCGGCGATGTCCAACTCCAACTCCCGCAGGGCCTCGCGGCTGTTGGCCGGGTCCATCTGGTAGGTCTTCTTGTCGCCGGAGCGGGGAGCCGAGTCCAGCGCCCCCCGGAATGGCCCAAAGAATGCCGACGCATACTTGGCGGTGTAGGCGCAGATGCCCACCTCGGTGTGTCCGTGGTGGTCGAGCGTTTCTCGGATGGCCCCCACCCGGCCGTCCATCATGTCGCTGGGGGCCACGATGTCGGCGCCGGCATCGGCGTGGGTCAAGGCCTGGCGGCACAGCACTTCGACAGTCTCGTCGTTCACGATGGTGCCGTCGGGGGCCACGATGCCGTCGTGGCCGTCGCTGTTGTAGGGGTCGAGGGCCACGTCGGTCATCACCACCGTGGCGGGATGGGCCGACTTGATGGCTCCGATGGTTTGGGGGATGAGCCCGTCGGGGTTCCAGGCCTCGTCGCCGGTGGGGGTCTTGAGCTCATCGGGGGCGGCCTCGAACAGCACCACCCCCTGAACCCCCAGATCGGAGGCCCGCCCCACTTCGCCCACCAGGCCGTCGATACTCCACCGGTTTGTGCCGGGCATCGAGTCGATGGGCTCGTCGGGACCTCGGTGTACGAACAGGGGCAGCACGAGATGGGCTGGGCTCAGTTCGGTCTCGCGCACCATGTCCCGGATGGCCGGGGTGCGCCGGTTTCTCCTGGGCCGGGCGGTGAGCTCCAAATGCGGATGAGCCATGCCCCTATGCTCCCATCTCTGCTCTCTTTGCGCATTGCTGGTGAGCTAAACAAGGGCCATGCGCATTGAGTTGTCGACGGGAACGGCGGCTGAGTTGGTACGGGTTGAGGGGGCTGACCGAGGACTGGTGCTGATCCCCGACCTCATGGGACTGCGGCCCCTGTTCGACGACCACGTGGCTCGCTTGGCCACTGAGCAGGGCTGGACGGTATGCGCTCCCCAAGTATTCGCCGGTCGAGAACACCTGGAGGCCGAGGAGCGGATGGCCGCAGTTCGGGAGCTGGTGGACGACGAGGTGCTGGCCGACGTGCTGGCCGCAGCCGACGCCACCGAGTGCGAAACGGTGGTGCTCACCGGGTTTTGCATGGGCGGCATGTACACCATCAAGGCCGCAGCCACCGGGCGGTTCCACCGGGCGGCCGCGTTCTACGGGATGATCCGAATACCCGACGACTGGCAGGGCTCTGGCCAGGGGGAGCCGCTCGAACACCTGGCCGCAGGAGACCCGTGCCCGCTGCTGGCGATCATCGGCACCGAAGATCCGTTCACGCCGCCCGACGACGTGACCGCCCTAGAGGCGGCTGGTGCGGTAGTCGTGTCCTACGAGGGTGCCGATCACGGATTCGTACATGATCCGGTCCGCCCGGCCCACCGACCCGACGATGCGGCCGACGCCTGGGCTCGGGTCATCGAGTTCCTGAGCCAATAGCGGCGATGGCAACCCGGCCCCCGGTTTGGACGGTCATCGTGGCCGCGGGCTCGGGCAGCCGTTTCGGTGGCGCCAAGCAGTACCTGGAATTGGCGGGCAGCCGGGTGGTGGACCGCAGCGTGGCAGTAGCCGCCCAGGTGAGCGACGGGGTGGTGGTGGTAGTGCCTGCCTCCGATGTGGCCGCTGAGTCAGAGCGGTTGACCGCCTCCGCGGTGGTGGCCGGAGGGCCGAGCCGGGCCGCCTCGGTCCGCAATGGATTGGCCGCAGTGCCCCACGACGTGGCCATTGTGTGCGTCCACGACGCGGCCCGCCCGCTGGCCGGCACCGAGGTGTACCAGAGAGTCATCGACGAGGTGCGATCAGGGGCTGCCGGGGCCGTGCCCGTGGTGCCGGTGACCGATACCATCCGCAGCGTGGACGGGGGAGCGGTTGATCGCAGCACGCTGCAAGCGGTACAGACCCCGCAAGCCTTTGAAGCCGAATTGCTGCGGATGGCCCACGCCGACGCCGCTGAGGCCACCGACGATGCCAGCTTGGTGGAGGCGGCGGGCTATTCGGTGGTCGCGGTAGAGGGCCATCCCCGCAACATCAAGATCACCCATCCCGACGACTTGGCCGCCGCCGAGGCATGGTTGGCGACATGAGCGGGGATATGCGAGTCGGCCACGGATTCGACACCCACCGATTTAGCGACGACCCCGAACGCCCCTTGATCCTGGGCGGGATCCGGTTTGACGACATGCCAGGGCTGGTGGGCCACAGCGACGGCGATGCCGTGGCCCACGCGGTGACCGACGCCCTGTTGAGCGCCGCCGGATTGGGCGACATCGGCGTGCTGTTTCCCGACACCGATGACCAGTGGGCCGGTGCCGACAGCCTGGGATTGCTGGCCGATGCCGTGGCCCGCCTGGCCGATGCTGGTTGGCGGGTTGTGAACGCAGACTGCACCGTGGTGGCCGAGGCCCCCCGCATCGCCCCCCGACGAGATGAGATGCAGGCCCGGCTCAGCGACGTGGTCGGAGCTCCCGTCTTTGTGAAGGGCAAGCGGGCCGAGGCAATGGGCGCGCTGGGGCGGGGCGAGGGCCTGGCTTGCTGGGCGGTGGCCCTCATCGAGCGCCAGTGAGCGCACAGGGTCCGAGAGGCGGCAGCAGGCGAGGTCGGGGCGGCGGCCCCAACAGGGGCGCGAACAAGGGCCCCAACAAGGGTCACAGTAAGGGACGACCGCCAGGTGACCATCAGCGCAGCCGCCGCCAACAGGCCGGTCTGGGCGGTGACCGGATAGAGGGCCGCCAAGCGGTGCGAGAGCTGCTCCTGGCTGGCACCCGCCCGGTGCGTGAGGTTGTGGTCGCCGCCGGTCAAAACCAAACCGGAGCGCTGGCCCAAATCGTGGAGCTGGCCACCGAGCTGCGGGTGCCGATAAAGGAGCTGGCCAGGACCAAGTTCGATTCGATGGCCGTCACCGAAGCCCCCCAAGGGGTGATAGCCCGAGCCGCCCCCCTGACCGAGCACGACTTGGACGAGCTGGCTCGTCCCGCCGATGGCCGTCAGCCGTTCTTGTTGGTGCTTGACGGGGTTACCGACCCGGGCAATGTCGGGGCCGCGCTGCGGACCGCGGAGTGCGCCGGAGTCACCGGCGCAGTCTTGGGGCGGCACCGGTCAGCCCACATCACCCCAGCCGCCGCCAAGGCCGCCGCCGGGGCAATCGAGCACGTACCGATGGCCGTGGTCCCGGGCATTCCCAACGCGCTGGCCCGACTGGCCGAACTGGGCGTGTGGACCGTGGGCCTGGATGTCGCCTCCTCCACCTCGGTATATGAGCTGAGCGTGGCCTCCGAAGCCGTGGCGCTAGTAGTGGGCAGCGAGGGCCGGGGCCTGTCCCGCCTAGCCCGCCAACGCTGCGACGTAGTGGCCACCATCCCCCTGTCAGGCCACCTAGCCTCGCTAAATGCCGCCGCCGCAGTAGCCATAGGCACCTTCGAAGTAGCCCGCCACCGCCAGGGTGAGTAAAGTGCAGGAATGTCAATCAATATAATGTGATTCTAGTGATTGACAATTTCTGAGACTTTGTGTAGCATCATCGTATGGGAACTTTTGCTCTGCCGATTCGGGTTGCCAGCATGGACGGCGGGGAGTCCAAGGAGACCGAGGCGATCGTGGACACCGGCGCTGCCTACACCACCCTGCCCGGTCGGCTGCTACGCGAGATGGGAGTAGAGCCCATTGGTCAGCGCCGATTCCTTTTGGCCGACGGACGACGGGCGATCATGGAATACGGACGAGCATGGGTGACCGTGGAAGAAGAGAGCGAGGTAACCCTCGTTGTCTTCGGTGAAGACAACGGTCCGGCGTTGCTGGGCGCCTACACCCTCGAGGGCCTGGCCCTCGCCGTCGACCCGGTCGAACAACAGCTAGTGCCTACCCAACTCATCTTGTACCAAATAGCCAGTTGACCGCTAGGTCTGGGGTGGGGCGAGGGAGTCGGCGATTAGGGCTTGGACTACGGCGTGGAGGGCCTCGTCGTCGGTGGCGCCTTGCTCGAGCGCCTTGCGGTAGACGGATACTTGGCGGTCGGCCGAGGTGCCGCGTTGGCAGATGGTGCGGGTGTGCTCGATTTCCGACACGCAGTCGAGGGCCTCGGCGTCGGGCCTGACCAACTCGATCATCTCCTCCACCAGGTCGGGCATCGGCACCAGTTCGCCTTTGCCGAAGTCGATCAGGCTGTCGCTGATGCCGTATCGCTCGGCCCGCCACAGGTTCTCGGACACGAGGAAGTTGGCGTAGCTGCGCCACCGGCGGTTCTCCACCTTGAGCCTCCACAGCATCCGCAGCAAGCAGACGTACATGGCGGCCACGGCGATCGTGTCCTCCATTCGCGTGGGCAGATCGGTGACCCTCATCTCCAGAGTGGGGTAGCGCTCCGACGGACGGATGTCCCACCACACTTTGGTGGAGTCCTCGATGACCCCGGCCTGCACCAGCACCTCCACGTGGCGCCGGTACTCGGCCCACGAGTCGAACTTCTCCGGCAGCCCAGTGCGAGGTAGCGACCGGAACATTGCCATGCGGTAGCTCTTGAGGCCGGTGTCTCGTCCTTCCCAGAACGGCGACGAGGTGGACAGGGCCAGCAGGTGGGGCAAGAAATAGGTGACCTGGTTCATTAGATCCACCCGCAGGTCGGGGTCCTCGATGCCGACGTGGACGTGCAGTCCGGAAATGACCAGCCCGCGGGACACGCCTTGGAGATCGTCAGCCAGAGCCTGGTAGCGCTCCCCTTCGGTCACCTTCTGCTGGTGGGGGTGGGCGAATGGATGGGAAGAGGCCGCGATCGGCGCCAGCCCGTAGTCGTCGGCGGCCTCGGTGACCGCCAAGCGCAGCAGTCCGATGTCGGCTCTCAGATGCTTGAAGTCGGTGCAGATGCCGGTGCCGATCTCGAGCTGCGAGCTGAACAACTCCCGGGCGACGAGACCGTGGTGCAGGTCGGCCACCTTCTCCAGAATCCCAGACGGCTGCTCGGTGATGAGGGCTCCGCTCTCGCGCTCCACAAGGAGGTACTCCTCCTCAATCCCCATCGACCAGGCTGGTTCGTCGGCCACGGCGACTCCTTTCCGAGCAATGGCTGAGGACACGCGATATCAGAGCCCGAGACAGGAATCGAACCTGCGACCTGCTGTTTACAAGACAGCTGCTCTGCCGACTGAGCTACTCGGGCCTTTGTTGAGAAAGAGCATAAAGGGTGCGGTTTGGGGAGGGTGCTTGAATAGCGCCTAGTGGTGGGCAACGCTTGTTGGAATGGCCCTCACAAAACGGGATCGGGCGATCTTGGACTTTGAGCGAACCTGGTGGCAGGAGACCGGGTCGAAAGAGGCCGCTATCCGGGCGCGCTTTGAGCTTTCTACCACCCGGTATTATCAGCTGCTGAACGAACTATTGGAAGAGACGGATGCCATGGAGTACGACCCGATGGTTGTACGGCGACTGCGGCGGATTCGCGATCGCCGCAGACGATCCAAATTCGGTCAGACTTCGGTCGGCCGGCAGCCGTCTCGATAACAGTCCGGAGCCACAGGCACTATGGAGTCGAACCGAGCACCTAACAACCAGATGGCCATCAAAGGGGTGGTGCTGGTTCTCGCCCTGATCGCAGCCGGAGCATTCGTGCTGGCCCGCGGCCTCGACGACGGCGAGGATTCCGCGCCGGTTGCCACCCAGCCCACGGCTGAGGCCACGATGGCCCCCGAGGAGATCCCCGACCCAGTCGATACGCCGTCAGACGGCGGCGATGAAGCCGAGACTCCTGCCCCCGCACCTGACGAGACTCAGCCGGCCGCCCCAGCACCCGAGGTGACCCAGCCGCCCGCCCCCGACCCGGAGGAAGAGCTTGAGTGCCGTGATCCGTCCACCATCGGTGTGCTGGTGGCCAACGGCACCGATGTCTCGGGGGCAGCCGGTCGGCTCTCCGGTGAGTTGAACGCCGCGAATTACGTAACGCTTCAGCCGGTAAATGCCAGTCCCCAAACCAGCTCGGCCTTCTACTACCGGGCAGGCTATGAAGTTGACGCCCAGTGCATTGCCAGCCAGCTGGGCGTGGGTGCCGGGCCGTTCTTCCCGATGTCCGATCCTCCTCCCGGCGGAATCACCCTGGAGACACTGGGCAACGCTTACGTCCTGATTCTGATCGGACCCGACAGCCTGGCCCAGCGTCCTGGCTGACAGCCCGATGGCTCTGGCCAGATTGCCAACCGCGGTTTCGGCGGCCGTCTGCTGAATGGCGGAGGCCGCATGCATATCGTTGCTGCGCCCGACAAGTTCCGGGGCACGGCCACAGCCGTTCAAATCGCCGACGCCATAGTCCTCGCCGCCGAGCGGGCCGGGGCCACGGCCGACGCCGTACCCATGGCCGACGGGGGGGAGGGCACGCTGGAGGTGCTGGGAGGGGCCAATCGTACCACCACCGTGACCGGTCCCCTGGGCGACCCGGTGGAGGCCCCGTGGCGGTTTCACCGACACACCGCGGTGGTCGAGATGGCCCGGGCCTCGGGGCTGGCCCTGGTGGGCGGGGCTGAGGCCAACGATCCGGTGGGGGCGACCACTTACGGAACCGGGGAGCTGATCGAGGCGGCGATGGAGCGGGGCGCCCGCCGGGTTTTGGTAGGGGTGGGGGGCTCGGCCACCACCGACGGTGGACTGGGCGCGCTGAGGGCGCTGTACCCCCTACAACGTCTCAAAGGGGTCGAGCTGGCCGTGGCCTGCGACGTGAAGACCCGGTTCACCGACGCCGCCACGGTGTTCGGGCCCCAGAAGGGGGCCGGTCCGACTCAGGTGGAGTTGCTGCGCCGGCGGCTGGAACGGCTCAGCCAGGTGTATGCCGAAACCTACGGCGTGGCGGTGGATGACATCGAGGGCTCGGGGGCGGCTGGCGGCTTGGCTGGCGGCCTGGCGTGTGTGGGCGCCGAACTGGCCAACGGCTTCGAGCTGTTGGCTGAGGAAGTGGACCTGTACGGACGTATCGAGGAGGCCGATCTCGTGGTGACCGGCGAAGGCGCCCTCGACGCCACATCGTTCCAGGGGAAGGTAGTGGGCGGTGTGGCAGAGATGGCGGCGGCCGCCGGGGTGCCGTTGCTGACCGTGGTGGGACGGGTGGACGGCGCCGTTGCCCCGGCCTGCGGGGAGCTGGTCAGCCTGAGCGACCGCTTCGGTGCCGAGCAGGCCATGGCCAACACCGCCCGGCTGGTCGGCCAAGCGGTCCTGGACTATCTGGCCCCATAGCCGAGCCGTTCCCTCAAAGAGCCTGGCGGAAGTATCCGGGCACCTCGATCAGGGGCGGGCGTTCCTGCATGGTGATCTCGGTGTCGCCGAAACCGGGGCGGTGCAGCGTGATGGCGGTATTCACCAGCGTGCGGTCGGCCCGGTGCAGGGCCACCTGCATGACCTCGGTCGCCTGGGACGACAGCTCGTGCAGCGGGCGATTGCGGTGAACGCGGGTGCCCAGGTCCACTTGGGCTATGGCGTTGTAGCCCGCGAGCCGGCACACATCGATGAGCAGTCCCATCTCCACGCCGTATCCTTGGACGAACGGCACCCGCTCCAGCACCTCCCGCCGGCCGGCATACTCCCCCGCCAAGGGCTGGATAATCTCACCCAGTTCGGGGAACAACAGGGCAATAAGCGGGCGGGCCACCAGTTCGGTTGTGCGCCCCCCGCCCCGCTGGTCGGCCCCTACCGGGCGGTGGTAGAAGCCCTTGCAGTAGCCGATGGACTCGTCGATCAACAGCGGCCCCAGCAGGCCGAAGATGAAGTGGGGGCTGAAGTTGGCCACATCGCTGTCGCACCACACGACGAGGTCGCCGGTGGAGGCGTACAGCGACTTCCACAGGGTTTCTCCCTTGCCGGGCTGGTTGCCCAGATGGGCCAGCACGTCGGAGCAAGCCACCACCGTGGCCCCGGCGGCCTCGGCCACCTCGGCGGTGCGATCGGTGGAGTGGTCGTCCATCACGATCAGCTCGTCCACCAGGCCCAGCTTGTCCATGAGCTCGGCGCGGACCACCTCGGCGATGGTCCCGACGGTGGCCTCCTCATTGCGAGCGGGCAAACACACCGACACTCTCGTCGACCCCTTGCGCTCCACTAGGTCGGCAGCCGTGAACTCGCCAGCCGCGAATCTTCGCCGCCCGGTCACTGCCGCCCCCGGCTCACGAGTCGTCTTTGGTGCGTCATCCGAATAGCATCATGGCCCATGAGCGTGACCGTTCGGATACCGACCACCCTGCGTCCTCTGGCCGGAGGAGCCAGTGAGGTCGTCGTTGACGGCGAGAACGTCCGCGACGTGATCGTCTCGCTGGATGCCGCCCACCCCGGTTTCATGGACCGGCTCATCGACGAGTCGGGCGGCCTGCACCGGTACGTCAACGTGTTCGTGGACGATGACGACGTGCGGTTCGCCGACGGATTGGCCACCTCGGTTCCCGACGGCCAGACGGTGGCCATCGTGCCCGCCGTAGCCGGCGGTTGATTTCTCACTGCTCCACTGCTCGAGATTGGCCTACTTGAGTTTGGCGTTTCTCGGACTCCTCGGTAACCTTTAGCAGTCTCATACTGAGAGTGCTAAAAGCCGGCGCGACAAATGCCGGCGCGATAACCATCGGCACTATGCCAAATGGGTGTGGGCCGAAAGTGCAAAAGGGAGAGTTCGAGGATGCCCAAGATCATCTCATTCGATGAGCAGGCCCGACGCTCGCTGGAGTCGGGAATGAACCAGCTGGCCGACGCCGTGCGGGTCACGCTAGGCCCCAAGGGCCGCAACGTCGTTCTGGAGAAGAAGTGGGGCGCCCCCACGATCACCAACGACGGCGTGTCCATCGCCAAAGAGATCGAGCTGGAGGACCCCTACGAGAAGATCGGCGCTGAGCTGGTCAAAGAGGTGGCCAAGAAGACCGACGACGTGGCCGGCGACGGCACCACCACCGCCACCGTGCTGGCCTGGTCGATGGTGCGCGAGGGGCTGCGGAACGTGGCCGCCGGGGCCAACCCCATGTCCATCAAGAAGGGCATCGAGGCCGGGGTGGACGCCGCAGTGGAGGCCATCCACTCCCAATCGGTGGACGTGTCCTCCGACAAGGCCCAGATCGCCAACGTTGCCGCCATCTCGGCGGCCGACGCGGAGATAGGCGAGCTGATCTCCGAGGCCATCGACAAGGTGGGTAAAGACGGCGTGGTCACCGTGGAGGAATCGCAGACCTTCGGCTTGGAGCTGGACTTCACCGAGGGCATGCGCTTCGACAAGGGCTACATCTCGCCCTACTTCGTGACCGACGCCGAGCGGATGGAAGCCGTGCTAGACGAGCCCTACATCCTGTTCGTGGGATCGAAGATCACCGCGGTGCGCGACATCGTCCCGGTGCTGGAGAAGGTGATGCAGGCGGGCAAGCCGCTGCTGATCATCGCCGAGGACGTGGAGGGCGAAGCTCTGGCCACCCTGGTGGTAAACAAGATCCGGGGCACCTTCAACTCCACCTCGGTGAAGGCTCCCGGTTTCGGCGACCGCCGCAAGGCCATGCTCCAAGACATGGCAATTTTGACCGCCGGCCAGGTCATCAGCGAAGAGGTGGGCCTCAAGCTGGAGAACACCACACTCGACCTGTTGGGCCGGGCCCGCAAGGTGGTCATCACCAAAGACGAGACCACGATCGTGGAGGGCGCGGGCGACCGCAGCGATGTGGAGGGCCGCATCTCCCAGATCAAGGGCGAGATCGACAACACCGACTCCGACTACGACCGGGAGAAGCTGCAAGAGCGCTTGGCCAAGCTGTCGGGCGGCGTTGCCGTGCTCAAGGTGGGCGCCGCGACTGAAGTGGAGCTCAAAGAGAAGAAGCACCGCATCGAGGATGCCGTCAGCACCACCAAGGCGGCCATCGAAGAGGGCGTGGTCGCGGGCGGGGGCGTGACCCTGCTGCGGGCCCAAGACGCGGTAGACAGCGCCGCGGGGGATCTCGCGGTGGACGACGAGGCCACCGGCGCCCGCATCGTGTCCAAAGCGCTGGAGGGTCCGCTGACCCAGATCGCGGTCAACGCCGGCCTCGAGGGCGGCGTGATCGTGGAGCGGGTCCGCAATCTGGAGGGCAACTCCGGTCTGAATGCGGCCACCGGCGAGTACGAGGATCTGCTGACCGCGGGCATCATCGACGCCGCCAAGGTCACCCGCTCGGCGCTCCAGAATGCCGGCTCCATCGCCGGGCTGTTCTTGACCACCGAAGCGGTGGTGGCCGACAAGCCGGAGGAGAACGGCGGCATGCCCGGTGGCATGCCCGACATGGACTTCTAGTCCGCATCGCCGCTCGCGGCGGTAACGTCGCGGTATGGCCGAGCTTCATCCCGTTTGTGCGCCTCTGGCGTTCCTGTTGGGAACGTGGCAAGGCACCGGCACGGGGATATACCCCACCATTGAGGACTTCTCGTACACCGAAGAAGCATCCTTCGCCCATGTGGGCAAGCCGTTCGTGGCCTATGGGCAAAAGACCAGAGACGCCGACACCGGCCTGCCCCTCCACGCTGAGGCCGGGTATCTGCGCCCCCAGGGCGATGGTCGGGTCGAGCTAGTGCTGGTGCAGCCGTCGGGAATTGTCGAGCTGCTGGAAGGCACGGTGGAGGGCAGCACCGTACAGCTGGCGTCGACTGCCGTGCTGGGCACCGCATCGGCCAAGCCGGTGACCGCCACCGAGCGGCGCATATGGTTGGACGGCGATGTTCTGCGTTCCTCGGTGGCCATGGCGGCGGTGGGGCGGGAGCTCCAGCACCACGTGGTCTCCGAGATGTATCGGCTGCCATGACTCGAGGGCGCTCTGAGCGGGTGCTGGTGCGCCACTGGGACGGGTCCGAGGAGCACCGGCGCCCCGACGATCTGGTGGTGGAAGAGCCGCTCACCATTGAGCTCGACGCGGTGACAGTGACAACCACCATGCGCACTCCCGGTCACGACTTCGAACTGGCTGCCGGGTTCTGCTTCACCGAGGGACTCTTGGGCGACGCCTCGGTGACCTCTATCCGCTACTGCGCCAACGAGCCGGCGGCCGACACCGAGTACAACCTGGTCACGGTGGAAACCGACGGCGCCCCCGAGCCCACCCCCCGCCTGGGCTTGACCACGTCGGCGTGCGGGCTGTGCGGGGCCGAGAGCATCGAGGCGCTGCGGGAGCGGCTGAGCCCGCTGCCGGTGGGCGGGGCGCCCATATCGGCCGACGTGCTGGCTCAGGTGCCCGAGCGAGTGCGGGCCTTCCAAGAGCTGTTCGGCACCACCGGGGGGGTTCACGCCGCGGCGGCCTTCGGGGCCGACGGCCAGCCCACTTTGGTGCGTGAGGACATCGGCCGCCACAACGCGGTGGACAAGGTGGTGGGCCGAATGCTGCTCGACGGCAACCTGCCCGCCGAAGGCCAAGGGCTGTTCGTGAGCGGCCGGGCATCGTTCGAGATGGTGCAGAAGGCGTGGGCGGCAGGCTTTGGTGTGCTGGTGGCAGTGAGCGCCCCTTCCGCACTAGCGGTGGAGACGGCCGCGGCGGCGGGATTGTGCCTGGCCGGGTTCGTGCGCGACGGCCAACTCAACTTCTACTCCCCGTCTGGATAAGAATCTTGGGCATGCGCCCCCTGCCCAAGCTCACCCCCGAGAACGAGTTCTTCTGGACGGCGGGGGCCGACGGCGTGCTGCGCTTCCAGTACTGCGAGGCCGCCGACCGCTACCTCCATCCCCCCAGAGCGGTATGCCCGGGTTGCGAGGAGGCACCCAAGATCAGGGAGGTGTCGGGGCGGGCCACGGTGGTGGGGGTGACCGTCAACTATCAGCCGTGGCTGCCCGACATGGAGGTTCCCTATGTGATCGGGCTGGTGGCCATCGAGGAGGACCCCCTGGTGCGCCTCACCACCCTCATCGTGGACGCCGAGCCCGACGAGGTGGTTATCGGCCTGCCGGTGTCGGTGCGCTTCGAGCACCACAAGGACGTGTGGCTGCCGGTGTTCGCCCCCACCGGCGAGCCGGTGATTGAGGCGGACGAGTACGCCGAGCCCGCCCCGGCGCCGGTGCGGGCCATGCCTGTTTCCGACAAGTTCGAGTCAAAGGTGGCCATCACCGGGATCGGGTTGTCGCAGGTAGGCCGGCGACTGGGCCGCGACCCCATGGGTCTGGCGGTGGACGCCTGCCGGGCCGCGGTGGCCGACGCCGGGCTCACCATGGACGACATCGACGGCCTATCCACCTATCCGGGCGGCGGCGCCAAGGACGGCGGCCACTCCGAGGGGGGCATCTACCCGGTGGCCGACGCCCTGGGCATCGCTCCCACCTGGTTCTGCGGCACCATGGAAACCCCCGGCCAGAGCGGCGCGGTGGTCAACGCCATGCTGGCGGTGGCCTCCGGGCTGTGCCGTCATGTGCTGTGCTTTCGCACCGTTTGGGAGACCACATCGATCGCCTGGGGCAATCGCCAGAACACCGGGGTGGGCGGCGGAGCCCGCATCTCAGGGGAGATGGAGTGGCGGCTGCCCTATGGGGCCATGTCGGCGGGCAACTGGATCGCCCTCATGGCCAGCCACTATTTCCACCGCTATGGCGCCACCCGGGAGCAGCTGGGGTGGATCCCGGTGACCGAGCGAGCCGGCGCGGCCCACAACCCGGTGGCCATCTACCAAGAGCCCATGACCATCGACGACTACTTGGACGCCCGCATGGTCACCACCCCGTTCGGCCTGTTCGACTGCGACGTGCCCTGCGACGGTTCCACCGCTCTGGTGGTGTCGGCACTGGATCGTGCCTACGACGGCCCCCATCGCCCGGTGCTGGTGGAGGCAGTGGGCACCCAGATGGCGGAGCGGATGTCGTGGGACCAGGGGACGCTGCTGCACGAGCCCATGGTGGACGGCCCCTCTGCCCATCTGTGGAGCCGCACCGACTTGAAACCGGCCGACGTGGATGTGGCCCTGCTCTACGACGGGTTCAGCTTCAATGCCCTTTCATGGTTGGAAGGACTGGGGTTCTGCGGCAAAGGAGAGGGGGCTGCGTTCGTGGAGGGGGGCACTCGTATCGCCCGCGACGGAGAGATCCCGCTCAACCCCCACGGAGGCCAGCTCTCGGCCGGGCGGCTCCACGGCTATGGATTCCTGCATGAGGCGGTGACCCAGCTCCGGGGCCACGGCGGCGGGCGGCAAGTGGACGACGCCGAGTTGGCGGTGGTCAGCACCGGCGGCGGCCATCCCGGCGGGACGTTTCTTTTTGTGCGGGGATGACCTGGCCTCTTCGTCCGAGGCTGATCCGGTCTGCTAGAAGTGGGCCATGGCTGCATACATCATCGTCAATTACCAGGTCGACAACCCCGAGCTGTACGGGGAGTACATGCAGGGCGCCGCGGGCGCTCTGGGCATCGGTGACGGTGCCGAACTGGTTGCCTTCGACACTGAGTCGGAAGTCATCGAAGGAGACTCCGCTGGTCATCAGACCGTGGTGCTCAAGTTCGACTCCAAAGAGAAGGCCCGCGAGGTGTGGGAATCCGACGCCTACACCGCAGTGGTGGGCAAGCGCCACGACGCCACCAGCCGCCATTTCGCCGTGCTGGTGAACGGCTTCGGCGACTGACCATGCACCGGTGAAGGTGATGCGACATCGGGGCTACGGGTGGGTCGCCCTCGTTCTTGTCGGCGCGCTTTTGGCTGTTGGCTGTGGCGGCAGCTCTGACCGCTCGACCGGCGAGAGCGTCCCGGCTGAGCCGACAGAGGTGGCCCAGCCCGACGCGGCGACGGATTCCTTGGCCGACAGCTCGAGCGATGAGAGCGTCCCGGCTGAGCCGACAGAGGTGGCCCAGCCCGACGCGGCGACGGATTTCTTAGCCAATGCTCCTGAGCTGGTGATCGGCACGGTGTTGCCGGAGACCGGTGCACTCAGCTATCTGCATCCGCCGGAGATTTCCGGTGTGAAGCTGGCGGTGGAGGACATCATTGCCGCCGGAGGCCGGATAAGGCTCTTGCAAGGCGATTCGGGCACCGACCCCGACATTGCCGTGGAGACGGTGAACCGGCTGTTGGGGGAGGGCGCCCAGGTCATCGTGGGAGCGGCCGCGTCCGGAGTGTCGCAGTCGATCATCCAGACCCTGTATGAAACCCAGATCGTCCAGTGCGCGGCTTCCAACACATCCCCGTCGTTCAGCACGCAGGACAACGCTGAGTACTACTTCCGCACGGTGGTCACGGCCAGGGCCGATGCCCCGGTCATGGCCGACAACATCGCCCGGGGCGGGGGGACTCACGTGGCCATCTTGGCCCGGTCCGACGACTGGGGGAGGTCGCTGTCGGTTCTGCTGGAGGCGAGCTTGCAAGAACTGGGCATCGCAGCCGAGATCGTGCCGTTTTCCCAGGATGCCCCCAGCTTTGAGGACGTCGCGCAGTCGGTGCAGACGATGGGGGCTGACACTGTTGCGGTGCTTGCCTTTGCCGAGGGGGCTCAGATCCTCCGCAGCTTGTTGGAGAACAATGTGCCGCCCAGTGCCATTCACGCCGGGGCAGGTATGTTCGACCTCGAACTGCCCTCTCGGGTAAGCCCTGGCAATCCGGCCGACTTGGACGGGCTCACCGTGTATGGCGCATCGGGAGGGGATGAGTTCAACGAGAGGCTGTCGGAGACCGTTGGCGGGAATATCATCTTCGGCGGGCAGGCCTACGACTGTGTGACGATTCTGGCCCTGGCCACGCTGGCCGCGGGCACCCATAACGGCCCCGAGCTGATCGCCGTGGTTCCCGATATCACCCGCGGGGGCCAAAAGTGCACGTCGTTCAGAGAATGCGCCGCGCTGCTGGCCGACGGAGTGGACATCGACTACGACGGGGCCTCCGGTCCGGTGGAGCTCGATGATGTGGGCGATACCACGGTTGGCCGCTACGCCGTCGCCAAGGTGCGCGGCGGCAACCTGGAGGTGGTCAAGATCGAGGATGTCGTCCTCGGGGCGTAGGATTCATCGGTGATGAGCGACCTGGAACGCAACGCCGCCGGGCCGGTGGAGCCGTCGATCGGGATCGGCGTTCTCCACCTGTTTGGCAAGCTCGGCTCGACGGCGGAGCCCGAAGCCATCACCGCTGCGGTCAAAGATGCTGAGTCCCAGGGCGTCCAAGTGGTGACGGTGGCCGTGCTCGGCCACAAGGCCGACATCGCGTTCATGGCTCTCCATGCCGATTTGTGGCGGTTGCGGGATTTCCAGACCAAGTTGTGCCAGGGTGGGCTGAGCGCCGTGGATTCCTATGTGTCGCTCACCGAGCTGTCGGAGTACGCCGCAGGGCTGCCCGAGGAGACCAAGCAGGCCCGGCTGTACCCCCAGCTCCCCCCCGAGGGCAAGCCGGCGTGGTGCTTCTACCCCATGTCCAAGCGCCGCAACCCCGATCAGAACTGGTACGAACTGCCCTTCGAGCGCCGCCGGGAGCTCATGTACGAGCATGGGGCCACCGGCCGCACATTCGCTGGCCGGGTGTTGCAGCTCATCACCGGCTCCACCGGTATCGACGACTACGAGTGGGGTGTCACCCTGTTCTGTGAGCACCCTGACGACCTCAAAGAGGTGGTGTACACCATGCGCTACGACGTGGCGTCGGCCCGCTACGCCGAATTCGGCCCCTTCTATGTCGGCATGGTGGCCTCGATCGAGGCGGTGCTCGATCGGCTGGCATAGTAGTAGCTGCAGTAATCATGTAGGCGTGAAAGGCTCGTGGACATGAAGAGAACTCGCTGGTTATGGGCTGTTGTCTTGGTGGCGCTAATCGCCGCGGGGTGCGGCAACGACGACGATGGCGGGGATACCGCTCACCCCGAAAACGAGCTGGTGATCGGCTCGGTGATGCCCGAGACAGGTGCGTTGGCGTTTCTGGTCTCGCCGATGGTCGAGGGTATCGGCTTGGCCATGGAAGACATTGCCGCGGCGAACGGGAATGTGCGGCTCTTGACCGGCGACACCGCCACCGACCCCGACGTCGCCCCCGAGGCGGTCAACCGGCTGCTGGGCGAGGGGGCTCACGTCATCGTGGGAGCGGCGGCGTCAGGGGTGTCGCAGTCGTTCATCCAGACCCTCTACGACGCCCAGATCCCCCAATGCTCCCCGTCCAACACCTCGCCATCGTTCTCCACCCAGGAAAACGCCGCCTTCTACGTCCGGACGGTGCCGCCTGATGAGGCGGTGTCGCCGATCTTGGCCAGCATCGTGGCGGCCGACGGTGCCACCAATGTGGCCATTCCGGCCCGAGCCGACGATTGGGGCAACGCCCTCTCCAGCCTGCTGGTGGACAGCTTCGCCAAGCTTGGAGTGGGCGCCCAGATCATTGCCTATGACGAGGACGCCACCAGCTACGACGCCACGGTTGCGGCCATCGAGAGCATGGGAGCTGACGCAGTGGTACTGGTCACGTTTGCCGAGGGCGCTCAAATTATCCGGGGAATGCTTGAAGTCGGCATCCCGCCCGACGCCATGTACGGCAGCGACGGCATCTACGACCGGAACTTGGCTGAAACGGTGGATCCGTCCAACCCCAACGTGCTCGACGGCTTTGTGGCGGTGACGGCGGGAGGCGGTGATGAGTTCAGCGAGCGCCTGGTTGAACGGACCGGCGGAGACGTGGCCTACGGGGGCCAATCGTACGATTGCGTGGTGGTGTTGGCCTTGGCTGCGCTGGCCGCCGGTTCCACTGCCGGTCCTGCCATCATCGACCAGATTCAGGCGGTGACCCGCGGTGGCCAGAAGTGCTTCTCCTTCGCGGAATGCGCTGGATTGATAGCCGAGGGCGCCGACATCGACTACGACGGCGTCTCCGGGCCGCTGGAACTCGACGACGTGGGCGATCCCACATTTGGCCGCTACCTCATCGCCGAGTTCATCGACGGCGTGCTGACCGTGACCGGTAGCCAGGACGTCGACTTGGCCGAACTGGGCTGAGCCCGAACCACTGATCGCCCGGACTCAGCCCTAGAGCAGGTCGCTAGTTGTTGTAGGCCGTCTCGGCGTGGAGTGACTGGTCGAGGCCGACGCTCTCGTCATCGGCTGAGGCCCGGATTCCCATGGTGCGGTGGAGCACCCAGGTGATGATGAAGGTGGCCGCGAAGCTGTAGGCCATCACCGCCAGAATGGAGATGATCTGGTTGGCCAGCAGCTCGCCTCCGCCGAAGAAGACGCCGTCGATAAAGTCGGCTCCTTCGTAGACGCCGGAGTCGGCGAAGAACCCGATCAACACCCCGCCGATGATCCCGCCAAACATGTGGATGCCCACCACGTCGAGGCTGTCGTCGTACTGATAGCGCAGCTTGAGTCCGATGGCCAGGAAGCACAGCACGCCGGCCGCGGCGCCGATCACGATGGAGGCCAGCGCCCCCACGAAGCCAGCCGCCGGAGTGATGGCCACCAGCGCGGCCACGATGCCCGAGGCCATGCCCAAGGCGGTGGGCTTGCCATCTTTGATGGTCTCGGCCAGCATCCACGAGCACAGCCCCGCCGCCGCCGCCAGGAAGGTGGTCAAGAATGCGTGCGAGGCACCGGCACCGGCGGATAAAGCCGATCCGGCGTTGAAGCCGAACCAGCCGAACCACAGGATGCCGGCACCCAGAAGCACAAGCGGCAGGTTGTGGGGGAAGTCCACATCGCGGGGCCAACCCTTGCGGGGGCCGAGCAACAGCACGACGGCCAGGGCGGCGGCGCCGGCGTTGATGTGGATGGCGGTACCACCGGCGAAGTCGTGGGCCGGAAGCTTGGCGATCCAACCTTCCCCGCCGTAGATCCAATAGACCACCGGCGAGTACACCACGAACGACCAGACGGGCACGAAGATGGCCCAGGCGGAGAACTTCATTCGCCCGGCCACCGCCCCGGAGATGAGCGCAGGGGTGATGACCGCGAAGGTCATGCCGAACACGAATTCCCGCTTGCTCCCAAAGTCATCAACGCCATTCAAAAAAATGGTGTCGAAGTCTCCAAAGAGCGGGAAGCTCCAATCGCCCGAAGCGAACCCGAAGCCGAACAATGCCCACAGCAGGGGAACGATGCCCAGGCAGTAGAGGTTCATGTTCATCATGTTGAGCACGTTCTTCGCGCCGACCATGCCCCCGTAGAACAAGGCCAAGCCCGGCACCATGAACATCACCAGAGCAGCGGAAACAAGTACCCATGCAGTACTGCCCGCGTCACCGATACCGAGTTCCATCACACCCTCCGATAGTTGACGACTATTCCGCCTGTTGGCACCGCCAGTATGTCAGGTTTGGCGTGTCCGGCTCCGAACTGTCCTGAACCCCATCAACCGTGGCGTCGACGGTGGACAAATGCCTTAGCCGCCCCCCACGTCAGACCAGGGGTTTGCAAGTCGGGGTGGATGTCGCCGAATGACGCCGGGGTCAGGTCGTAGATGTCGTCGGGGAATCGGTCGATGGAGAAGTCGTCCCGCTCCACCGGGGCTACGCCGACTGCCCGGAGCACCTCGGTGGGATAGTGCACCGCCTGGCGCAGGAGGGCTAGGGGGTTCTCCCGCTGGTCGTCTATATCGGCGGCCAACAGCCGGGCCACCTGGCCTCCGATATCTGCCGCTGCGGCCGATCCGGCGGCCTCGGCCGCTTCTCGGATCATCGGGCTCATCTCCATAACCCGGCTCTCCACTGCCGACAACACCCATTCGGGCAGGGCTTGTTCAACGCCCTCCGACAGCACCCGGGCGCATTCGACGAGCTGCTGCTCTGCGGCCCGCAGCTCGGCGTTGTTCAAGGGAGTGGAGCCGTCGGGCCGAGACCCAGAGCGGAGTTCAGGTTGCCCGAGCGGAGGCCTTCCAAATCCAGCGTGGCGTACCGGTAACCGGCCCGGCGCACCGCCTCGACCACCGCGGTCCTCTGGGCCACCACATCGGCCAGGTGCTCATCGGGCACTTCAATGCGGGCCACCTCTCCGTAATGGCGCACCCGCAGCTCGGCGAAGCCCAATTTCCGCAGGGCGGCCTCGGCATCGCCCACTGAGGCCAGTGCCCCCAGCGTCACCGGTGTGCCGTAGGGGATCCTGGAGGCCAAGCAGGGAGCTGCGGGCTTATCCCAGGTGCGCAGTCCCAACCGCTTTGACCACTGCCGCACGTCGGCCTTGGAGAATCCGGCGTCTACCAAGGGAAAGACCGCGCCCCGCTCCGTCGCCGCCCGCTGCCCGGGACGGTGGTCGACCAGATCGTCGGTGTTCACTCCCAGTGCCACCGTGGATGAGGTGGCCTCGGCCAGTGGGGCCATCGCCTCCATCAGCGCGTCTTTGCACCAATAGCATCGGTCGCCGTTGTTGGCCACATAGGCGGTCTGCTCCATCTCGGAGGTATGCACCTCGCTCCATCGCAGACCCCACTCGGCGGCCAGCGAAGCGCAGTCCTCGCGCTCTGCTTCAGCCAATGACGGCGATACTGCGGTGACCGCATGGGCCTTGTCGCCCAGCACATCGTGGGCCACCCAGGCCAAGAATGAGGAGTCGACACCGCCGCTGAAGGCCACCATCAGGTTGCCGAACTCAGCCAGGTCGTTGCGAAGCCGCTCCCAGTCGCCCACGCCCCCATTGTGGCCGTTTATCGGCCGCTCATGAAACGGGGAACAGAATATTCGTCGTTTGCCGATCGCTCCCCAGGGCACCTTGTACCAGGCAGTAGCGTGAAAGCAGATGCGGAGATGTCTCGCGCTCGCTGGTCTGGTGCTCTGTGTGATGCTGGCCTGGGTCATCCCCGCTACGGCCCAGTCTGAAGGCGAGGCCGACAGCTCCCAGCCGACTGTGCTGGAGGGCACCCTTCGGCTGGGCTTCGATCAGTACTTCGCCGGAGTCAGCATTGCGGTGGCCGATCAATCCGACAGGAGCGTCGGCCAGGCAGTCACCAATGCAGAAGGCCAATGGTCAGTGGTCGTGCCGGGCGCAGGCACCTACACGGTCACCCTTGACGAGAGCACGCTTCCTGAGGGGATGGGGCTGCGAGAGGGCTACGACGCGACCACTGAGGTGACCGTGGCCCAAGGGGCGTCCCGAGCAGTGGTATTCGCGGTGGGCGAGGCCCCGAAGGGCACTCCGTTCGGGGAGCGGGCGGCGCAAACGGTGTTCAACGGCCTGAAATTCGGCCTGATCATCGCCATGAGCGCCATTGGTTTGTCGCTCATCTATGGAACTACCGGGCTGGTCAACTTCGCCCACGGTGAGCTGGTGACCTTCGGCGCGGTCATCGCCTGGTATTTCAACAGCTCCTGGGGTGAGCTGAACCTGATCGTGGCCGCCCTCGTCACCATGATCGTGTGCGGAATGCTGGGGGCGGGGTTGGAATCGGGGTTGTTCCGCCCGCTGCGGCACCGACGGCTGGGCATCTTCCAGCTTGTGGTGGTCACCATCGGTCTGTCGCTTCTCGGGCGCCAGGTGATCCAGCTGTTCTTTGGCGCTGAGCCGCTTCCCTACACCGACTTCCAGGTGCAGGAGCGATGGGAGTTCGGACCATGGGCGGTAACCCCTCGGGAGCTGGTGACCGTGGCGGTCATCATCGCCATCTTGCTGGCCGTGGGGCTGATGCTCCAGTGGACCCGGTTCGGCAAGGCCACCCGGGCGGTGTCGGACAACGCCAGCCTGGCCGAGGTATCGGGCATCAACGTGAACCGGGTTGTGCTGATGGTTTGGGCCATGGGGGCCGCTTTGGCCGGACTCGGCGGGGTGTTCCAGGGCCTCGACTCCGACATCGATCCGTTTCTGGGCTTCCAGCTCTTGTTGTTGATCTTCGCCGGGGTGGAGCTCGGCGGGCTGGGCACCGCCTTCGGCGCGCTGGCCGGGTCGCTGATCATCGGCATGTCCACCGAGGTGAGCACGCTGTGGATCTCGCCCGAGTTGAAGTTCGTGGTGCCGTTGGCCGCGCTCATCGGTGTGCTGCTGCTTCGGCCCCAAGGCCTGTTCGGGATCAAGGCTCGGGTGGGTTAGGTGGACTTCGGGTATTCCATGAGACGGGCGCGCTGAATGGACTTCGACATCATCTTTGGCAACGCGGCCCGAGCCGCCTTCGGGCCCGAGGCGGTGATCCTGGCCCTGGCTGCCATCGGCCTGAACGTGCATTTCGGCTTCACCGGCCTGTTGAACTTCGGCCAAGTCGGGTTCTTGCTGCTGGGGGCCTATGGCACCAGCGTGTCGGTGGCCACCTTCGGGTGGTCGCTGTGGGTGGGCGTTTTGGTGGGCCTGGTTCTGTCGGCGGCTTTGGCGGTGGCCCTCGGCTTTCCCACCCTGCGCCTGCATGCGGTGATGTTCGCCATCGTCACCATTGCTGCTGCGGAGATCATCCGAATCCTCATCGGCTCCACCGACGCCATCGGCCTCACCGGGGGACCGCTCAGCGTGAGTTTTGACGCCGGAGCGTTCTTCGACCTGAATCCCTATCCCGACGGTCCTCGCGACCGCTACGGCGTCGGCACCTTTGAGTTCACCGGCCAGCAGATGTGGGTGATCACAGTGGGCTGGGTGCTAGTGGCGCTGGTCAGCCTGGTGGTGTTCCTGATCGTGCGCAGTCCGTGGGGACGGGTGCTGAAGTCGATCCGGGAAGACGAGGACGCGGCCCGCAGCCTGGGCAAGAACGTGTTCTCCTACAAGATGCAGGCCCTAGTGATCGGCGGGGTGATCGGCGGCATGGGCGGGGTTATCGACGCCATCAAGACCTCGGGCGCCGACCCCAACGGATTCCGCCCTCAAGTCACTTTCTTCGCCTACACCGCGCTGTTGCTAGGCGGGGCCGCCACCTATGTGGGACCGGTAAT
Source organism: Candidatus Poriferisocius sp. (assembly GCF_965204015.1). GTDB lineage: Bacteria > Actinomycetota > Acidimicrobiia > Acidimicrobiales > Bin134 > Poriferisocius. Next base: position 2,850,545 of record NZ_OZ241965.1, read on the forward strand.
CGGCGCCATCTTGTTCTGGTTCCTGCGGGAGTGGATTGAGTCGTTCTTGCGTCAGCTGACCGCCGAGGCGTGGCTGCCGGACGCAGTGGCCGACTTCTTGAACGGGGCCGAGGGGGTCATCAGCGTGGCCATGGTTGGCTTGACCCTGATTCTGCTCATGCTGTTCCGCCCACAGGGGATAACCGGCAATCGCACAGAAATGCAGTTGGATGCCCGATGAACTGACGCCGAAGCCGGGTGAGGCGCGCTCTGGGACCGATTCAGGGCCTGCCGGGACCGAGATCGAGCCAATCCTGACCGTGCCCCCGGTGGCCGGGGTGTCCAAACCTCACCCGATCTTGGTGGTGGATGATCTGACCAGGAGCTTCGGTGGGTTGCGAGCGGTAGACGTCGACCACTTGGAAGTAGAGCGAGGGGTGGTCACCGCCATCATCGGCCCCAACGGCGCGGGCAAGACAACCCTGTTCAATCTCCTCACCGGATTCGACCAGGCCGATACCGGGCACTGGTCGTTCGACGGACAGCCGGTGTCCTCGCCGTCGCCCGACCAGCTGGCTCGCAAAGGCATGATCCGCACCTTCCAGCTCACCAAGTCGCTGGCCAAGCTGACCGTGCTCGACAACGTGCTTCTGGGCGCTCCCAGCCAAGTAGGGGAGCGATTGTCGGCCGCCCCGTTCCGGTCGCGGTGGCAAGAGCAGGAAGAGGCCAACATCGAGAAGGCGGAGGAGTTGCTGGATCGGTTCAACCTGGCCCACATGCGCGACGAATTGGCCGGCACCTTGTCGGGGGGTCAGCGCAAGCTCTTGGAGGTGGCTCGGGCATTGATGGCCGACCCGGTGATGATCATGCTCGACGAGCCCATGGCCGGTGTGAACCCCGCCCTGGCCCAGTCACTGATGCACCACATCACCCAGCTGGCCTTCGAGGGTCTCACGGTGGTGTTCATCGAGCACGCCATGGACGTGGTGACCGGCATCAGCGACTGGGTGGTGGTGCTGGCCCAGGGCCGGATCATCGCCGAGGGACCACCGTGGAAGGTCATCCATGATGAAGAGGTAATCGATGCCTATCTGGGCCGACGCCGAGCGGGGGCAGAATCATGAGCGAGCCAGAATCGTGAGCGAGGCGGAATCGTGAGCGGGGCTGAGGCATGAACGAGTTAGGCCCCCTGATCCAGGTTGACGACATCGTGGCCGGATACCTGCCCGGAGTCGACATCTTGAACGGCTGTTCGTTGGATTTGCATCCCGGTGAGGTCATCGGGATCATCGGCCCCAACGGGGCGGGCAAGTCCACTCTGCTGAAAGCGGTGTTCGGGCTGGTGGACATCCGCTCGGGTTCAGTGAGCATGGCCAACGAGGACATCACCGGACTGCGTCCCCATGAGCTGGTGTCCCGGGGCATCGGCTTTGTGCCCCAAACCGACAACGTGTTCCCCCGGTTGACCATCAAGGAAAACCTCGAGATGGGGGCGTTTCAAGAACCCAGCCAGTTTGAACCGCGTTTCGAGGCGGTGGCCGAGCTGTTCCCCCTGTTGGCCGAACGCCGGGATCAGAGGGCCGACGGGCTGTCGGGAGGGCAGCGCCAGATGGTTGCCATCGGGAGAGCGCTGATGATGGACCCCCAAGTGGTGCTATTGGACGAGCCCTCGGCCGGACTTTCCCCCGCGTATCAAGACCAGGTGTTCGAACAGGTCACCCGCATCGCTCAACACGGGGTGTCGCTGATCATGGTGGAGCAGAATGCCCGGCGCTGTCTGGAGATCTGCGATCGGGGCTATGTGCTCGATCAGGGGACCAACGCCTACACCGGCACCGGTCGAGAGCTTCTCGACGACTCCAAGGTGGTCAGCCTCTACCTGGGCACGCTGATGGGGTCGTGATGGCTGGGGCCTTGTCTTCGGAATTCCATTCAAGGCGTTCGTCTCATTCAGCGGCGGAACACTAGCCTCGGCGGGTAGTGGCCCTAGGCGAGGCGAGAACGAGCGCACTGCGCCGCGATGAGCTATTGGCTGATCGCGCCATGGTGGGCACGGTTCTGTGCCGCGCGCTAGCCCGGCGAACTGACGAGTGGCTCCAGGGCATCTTCTCTGCCGAGGTGACCGATGCCGAGGGGATCGCGCTGGTGGCGGTCGGCGGGTACGGCCGGGCCGAGCTATGTCCCTATAGCGATATCGACCTTCTGCTGTTGCATCGGGACCGTCCCGACATCGGCGACATCGCCACCCGGCTGTGGTATCCGATCTGGGACGAGGGGTTGAAGCTCGGCCATTCGGTGCGGACGCCCAGAGAGACCCGGGAGTTGGCCAAGAGTGATCTGGACACGGCCACCTCGCTGCTGGACGCTCGCCACATTGCCGGTGATGCCGAGCTGACCGCCGACCTGACGGCCGACAACGCGGCCCAGTGGTTGCGCAGCGCCCGGCGGTGGCTTCCCCTGCTGGCTCAGCGGGTGGCCGAGCGCCATCGGCGCAGCGGGGAGGTGGCATACAAGCTGGAGCCCGACCTGAAACAAGGTCGGGGTGGATTGCGGGACGTTCACGCGCTGCGGTGGGCGGAAGCGGCCGTGTTTGAGATGGACGAGGCCGACAGCCGCAAGCTGTGGGCCGACTACGAGGTGATCCTGGCCGCCCGAGTGGAATTGCACCGCACCACCGACCGCCCCGGCGACCAGCTTCTGCTCCAAGAGCAGGATGGTGTGGCTGCTGCGCTGGACTATGCCGATGCCGATGAGTTGATGGCCGCCATCGCCAGCTCGGCCCGGTCGATTGCCTGGCGTAGCGACGAGATCTGGGCTTGGCTGCGGGATTCCGAGCTGCCTCCCGAATGGCGCCGAAGGCTGCGCCGGCGCACCAGTCGCAACAACACGGCGCTGGATGTCGACGTGATGACCCACGAGGGCCGGGCGGTGCTGGCCGATGATGCCGATGCCGCCGACCCCTGTACTGCGCTTCGCCTGGCCCGGGCGGCCGCCACCCACGGACTGCGCATGGACCGTCCCAGCCTGGAGCGTCTCCATGGGCAGATGGCCCCCATGCCCGAACAGTGGCCCGATGAGGCTCGCAAGATGTTCGTGGATTTGCTGTTGACCGGCACCGCGGCCCCGCCGGTGATCGAAGCGCTGGATCAAATGGACCTGTTCGTCCGCATTCTGCCGGAGTGGGCTCCCAATCGCAGCCGTCCCCAGCGCAACGCTTACCACCAGTTCACCGTGGATCGGCACCTGTGCGAGGCCGCTGCCTTGGCCGCCGAACTCGTCGACCGGGTGGACCGCCCCGACCTTTTGGTGGTGGGGGCTCTGCTCCATGACATTGGCAAGGGCTACCCCGGCGACCACACCGAGGTGGGAATGGGGTTGATAGCCGACATCGCCCATCGGATGGGGTACCCGCCCACCGATGTGGACGTGCTGGTGGCCATGGTGGAGCACCATCTGCTGTTGCCCGACGTAGCCACTCGGCGCGATCTGGAAGACCCCGACACCATTGCCGAGGTGGCTCGCCAGGCCCGCACCGTGGAGACGCTGCGTTTGCTGGGAGCGCTCACCGAGGCCGATTCGGTGGCCACCGGTCCCTCGGCGTGGAGCAAGTGGAAGGCCAGCCTGGTGCGCGAGCTGGTGGCCCGCTGCGCCCACGTAATGGAAGGCGGCGACATCGACGAGATCACGTCGAAGTTCCCCACCCCCGAGCAGCGGGGGATGATGGAGGCTGGGGAGCGCCTTGTGCTGGGCGAGGGCGACACCCTGCTGGTGATCGCCCCTGATCAGCACGGCATGTTCTCCCGGGTGGCCGGGGCGCTGGCTCTGAGCGGACTCCGGGTGCTTTTGGCCGCGGCTCACTCTGAGTATGGGATGGCGCTGGAGCGGTTCCAGGTAGAGAGCACCCTCGGGTTGGAGATCGACTGGCCCCAAGTCACGGCCTATGTGGAGCAGGCCCTGGCCGGACGCCTGGCCATTGAGGCCCGACTGGCCGAGCGAATCAGCACTTATGAGGTTGAGCCCGACTTCACCCCCCGGCCGGTGATCGCCCCCAAAGTGAGCGTGGACAACGATTCTTCGTCCACCGCCACCATCATCGAGCTGGCCGCCCAGGCCCGCATCGGCCTGCTGAGCCGGGTTACCAGCGCCCTGTCGCAGCTTGGACTCGACATTCTCAGCGCCAAGGTGCAAGACCTCGGTGGGGATGTGGTCCACGCCTACTACGTGCGCGACGGCGAGGGCAACAAGGTGACCGATCAAGACCACATCAACGAGATCAATCTGGCGCTCCAGCACGCCATCGATACCTCCTCTACCCGGGTATGAGGGCGATAGGGACCACCTAGCGGCGATGACTGACGAAGGCCGGGCCGTAGTAGGAGAGGGCGACCTGCGGCGGTGGTCGGAGGCCTTGGCCGGGATTGCCCGCACCGGGCTGGCCTTCACCGACAACAAATATGAGCAGGAGCGGTTCGAGGAGGTGTTGCACGTGGCGGCCGACATGGCGGCCACGCTGAGCACGGGATGGACGCCGGAAAATTTCGTGGCCGAGTGGATGAAGTCGGTGGGCGACGGCGTGCCCGGCTACGTCACCCCCAAAGTGGCGGTAGGCGCCGTGGTGGGCAACGACGACGGCGAGATCCTGCTGGTGCAGCGGGCCGACTCCGGGGTTTGGCTGTACCCCACCGGCTGGGCCGACGTGGGCTACTCCCCCTCAGAGGTGGTGGTCAAAGAAGTTCTGGAGGAGACCGGCATCGTCTGCGAAGTGGACCGGCCCATCGCCATCCACGACGGTCTGCGCCGGGGGTTCACCACCGTGCCCATGTACTCGATGGTGTTCTTATGCCGGGCGGTGGGCGGCCAACTCGATCCCCATCCCCTGGAGTGCAGCGACGTCGGATTCTTCGGCCCCGAAAACCTCCCCGACGGCGTCCACGGCAGCGACTGGTGGCTGTCCCACTCCTTCGCCGCCATCCGCGGCGAGCCCATCGAGTTCCTCTTCGACCGCCCCCGCACCCCACCCTGGCGCGACGGCCACTCTGAGTAGGCCCTAGAGAAGCCGACTACCGGGATTGGCAGGTGAGGCGACTCAGCTGCGCTGGTCGCGGAGGAATTGCTCGATTTGGTCGACGAACTCGGTGGGGTCGGTGGAGCGCATTTCCTCTATCTCGCCGTTCTCTTCGGCTTCCCGGTCGTAGGCGCTCTCCAGTTCGGCGATGTAGTCGGAGGTCTCGTCGGCTTGTTCGGCCAGTTCGGACACGTGGCGCTCGTAGCCTTCGGCCATCTCCTCAAGCTCGGAGGTGTCCGGTGAGATGTCCAGCAGGGTTCCCAGCCTTCTCACCAGGGCGAGGGAGGCCTTGGGCGATGGGATTTCCGAGGCGTAGCCCGGAACTGCGGCCCACAGAGAGGCGGTGTGCAACCCGGCGTTGGCGCAGGCGTTGTGGAGCACCCCCACGATCCCGGTGGGGCCCTCGTAGCTGGAGGGGGTGAGGCCGAGCTGCGCAGCCATCTCGGGGTTGTCGCTGCTGCCATAGATGGGAGTGGGCCGGGTATGGGGGACATCGGCCAACAGCGCCCCCAACGTGACCACCAGCGGGCTGTCGAGCCGTTGGGCCATGTCCACGATCTGCTGGGCGAAGGTCCGCCATTTGAGCTGCGGCTCGGTGCCCACCAACAGGGCCAGCTCAGTCTCGGCACCATCGGGCGTCTCGGCGCCGGTCACGGTGGCCGCGATCAGGTCGTTGCTGGGCCAGATCAGCGACCGGGAGCCGTCGTCTTCAAGGTGAAGCCGGGGACGGGTGTCGGCGAAATCGTAGAACGGCTCGGGATCCAGGGTGGCTACCTCGGTGGTGTCCCAGCGGCTGGCCAGCCAAGCCAGCGCCCCTGATGCGGCATCTCCGGCGTCGTTCCACCCGGTGAAGGCGGCCACCAATGCCGGTCGCTTGCGGGGGGATTCATCCACCCAGGTGATCAGCGTCACCCGCCCAACCTATCGCCCCGCTCAGAGGAACCTCATCTCGCGCCGGTAGTCTCGCCCCATGGCGGTTGAGATAACTGAGGCCACCGAGGCCACCGCGGAGCTGGTGGAGGCGTTCGAGCGCCTCACCCCCCAGCTCTCGTCGTCCAACCCGCCGCCGTCGGCTGAAGCTCTTGAGACCATCGCCACCTCTGATGCCACCAGGCTGTTGGTCGCCCGAGCCGACGGTGCCATCGTCGGCAGCCTCACCCTGGTGCTGGTGCGTATCCCCACCGGTCTGCGGGCCATCATCGAAGACGTAGTGGTGGATGAGCAGTGCCGAGGCCAGGGCGTGGGCCGGGCGCTCAATGAACATGCGCTAGAAGTAGCCCGTGCCGCGGGCGCGGTGACCGTGGATCTGACCTCTCGCCCGTCGAGAGAAGCGGCCAACCGCCTCTATCTGAGCCTCGGGTTCGAGGTGCGCGACACCAACGTTTACCGCTACAAGCTCTAAGTTCGCCGAGCGCGGCTAGCTGCTGTCGCCGTTGCCGTTGACGCTTACGGGGACCTCGTTGGGGAAGTGGCAGGCCACGTAGTGGTCGGTAGCGATCTCCCGGAGCACAGGTTCCTCTTCGGAGCACAGATCTTGCACCTTCTCGCACCGGGTGCGGAATCGGCAGCCCGACGGGGGGTTGATGGGCGACGGCAGCTCGCCTTCGATCTGGCGGTCGGACACCGGATGGTCGGGATCGGGCTCCGGGATAGAGGCCAATAGCACGTCGGTGTAGGGGTGGGCGGGATGGGCATAGAGGGTGTCGGGTCCGGCCACCTCGCACACTTTGCCCAGGTACATCACCACTACTCGGTCAGAGACGTTCTTGACCACGGCCAGGTCGTGGGCGATGAACACCAGGGTCAGCCCGTAGCGTTCCTTCATCTCCTCCAGGAGGTTCAGGATTTGGGCCTGCACCGATACGTCCAGCGCCGACACCGGCTCGTCGCAGATGATCACCTTGGGGTCGAGCACTAGGGCCCGGGCGATGCAGATGCGCTGGCACTGGCCCCCGGAGAACTGATGGGGGCGGCGGTCGGACACCACCTCGGGGTCGAGCCCCACCGCGTCGAGCACCTCGTTTACCTTCTGGACGGATTGGTCCCCGGTGTCGTTGTGCCAGATGGACAGGCCCTCGGCCACGATGTCCTTCACCTTGCGACGGGGGTTGAGCGAGGAGATCGGGTCTTGGAAGATCATCTGCATCCGGGTGCGGGTGCGGCGGAGATCCTCTTTGGGAAGCTCGGTCATCTCCACCCCGTCGAAGCGCACCGATCCCGCCGTAGGCGAGGGCAGCTGCATCATGGCCCGACCGGTCGTGGACTTGCCGCAGCCCGACTCGCCCACCAAGCCCAGGGTCTCTCCTTCGAGGATGTCGAAGCTGATGCCCGACACGGCGTGGACCACGGCCCGGCGTCCGGCCGGGAACTCCATCACCAAGTCCTCGACGGAAATCAGGGCTTCCTCGCCCCTCATGTGGGCCTTGCCTGTTCCTGCCATTCGAATGTCCTCCCCGAATTCGTGGTCGCTGGCTTATGAGACCGCGGCGGCGGTCAGGTCGAGACCGGCGGCGGTGATCCCGGTCTCCTGGTTGGCGGCCAGAGCCTCGGCGTTCTCCGGCGATCCCACCGGGTAGAAGCAAGCCTGGCGGTGCCCGGTCTGGCCGGTGTCGAACAGCTCCGGCTCATCGGTGACGCACTGCTGTTGGGCGTAGCGGCACCGAGGGGCGAACCGGCATCCCACTAGATCCAGCACCATGTCGGGCGGACGGCCGCTGATGGCGTCGAGACGGGTGTGGCTCTGGTGCTCCACCCGGGGGATCGACTTGAACAGCGCCTCGGTGTACGGGTGGTTCATGTGGTGGAACAGCGTGGTGGTATCGGCGGTCTCCACCATCTTTCCGGCGTACATCACCCCGATGCGTCGAGCCCGGCCAGCCACCACTCCCAGATCGTGGGTGATGAGGATCATGGCCATGCCCAATTCCTCTTGGAGCGAGGCCAGCAAATCCAAGATCTGCTTTTGCACGGTCACGTCCAGCGCGGTGGTGGGCTCATCGGCGATCAGCAGCTTGGGGTTGCAGGCCAACGCGATGGCGATGGTGACCCGCTGGCGCATCCCGCCCGAAAGCTGGTGGGGGTACTCCTTGAGCCGCTTGCGGGGTTCGGGGATGCCCACCTGCACCATGAGCTCGAGGGCCCGATCCATAGCCTCTTGTTTGGATGCTCCGAGGTGATAGCGAATGGACTCGGTGATTTGGACACCCACCTTCTTGACCGGATTCAACGAGGTCATCGGGTCTTGGAAGATCATGGCCATCTGGGTGCCCCAGAAGTGCTTGGCCTCGCTGCGGCTCAGGTTGCGGGTGTCCTTGCCGTCGAAGAACACCTCGGAGCCATCGGGAATGATGGCGTTGCTGGTCAAGATATTCATGATCGATCGCACCAGCACCGACTTGCCCGAACCCGACTCGCCCACGATGCCGATGGTCTCGCCCTTGTCCAGTGTGAAGCTCACCCCGTCGACGGCCTTCAGGATCCCGCGCGGCGTATCGAAGTAGGTGCGGAGGTTCTCCACCTCCAGAAGCGGACGCTCAGCTGCCACGGCATTCCCCCCGTTGTCTATGGGCTGATCTCGATGTGGCCGACATGGTACGCCAATCTCAGAGCCTCTGGGAATCCCGCGGTGATGTGCGGTCATCCCGATTCCGGTCGCCGAGCCGTCGGCCCAACCCGGTCAAGCCGCCGAAGAGGCCGTACTTGCGACGAATCTGCTCGCGGACCGTCATCGGCTGGCCGAACTCATCCAGCACTTCCTCGAGTTGTCCGTCGGGGTCTTCTTTGTCGCGGTCGTAGGCGATGACGGTGGTTCCGGCCAGCCAGTCCGACACCGTGCGGCGGCGGCGGTCGGCAGGGACGGTCACATAGGTGGCCGCGTTGACCACCAGCCCGCCGATAAACACCGGCGGCACGATCCACGAAGCCCCGCCCACCAGCCAACGGGCCGCGCATCGGCCGAGACCGAGGTGGCTGCCGTCTTTGGTGCGCACCGCCCGGAGGTTCAACAGGTCCATGGCCGGGGTCTGGCCCTCGTTCCAGCGCAGGAACACCATCGTGTATACGAAGTGGAAGAAGACGTAGGCCAGCACTGCGGCCGTGGCCCGCCCCCAGGGATCGGGCTGCCACCGGGTGGACACGTCGTCCATGAACCACAGCAACTGGATGACGGTGAGCATCCATTGGATGAAGAAAACGGTGACAGCGTCAATGAGCCGGGCCAACACCCGCCGCCATACGGCGGCCACCGGATACGGCTTCCCGTCGGGGCCGTCCACGATGGTCGCGCCCTCGGGAAATTCCTCGGTGTCCAACGGGGTCTTACGCGGTCTCCGGCGTCTCGACGAAGAATGCTGTCGTGCTCGGGCCTCAGCCTGAGACATGCCGCTCTCAACTCTCATAGCAGTTCTTCAACCAACTCTGAGGGGCGGGCGATCACGGCCTGGTCGCCGCGTACCACCACTGGGCGCTGCATCAGCTTGGGGTGCTCCAGCAGCAACTCGATCACTTGGTCGGCACTCTGGTAGTCGCCGATACTCAGTCCGAGTTGCTTGAAGTGGTTGTCTTCTCGAATCAGCTCGGCGGGCTCGTTGGGCAGCATCTCCAAGAACCGCTCCAGGTCGCCGCGGCTCAGCGGAGTCTTGAGGTACTGGACGACGTCGAACTCGACGCCCCGCGACTCGAGAATCTCGAGCGCGCCCCGAGACTTGCCTCAACCGGGGTTGTGATAAACGACGATCTCGGCCATCCCCCGACGTTATCTCAGTACCGGGAGTACTTCTGTTCTGACCGATTTGTTAGGGGCGCGGATCGGCGGTGGGAGTACGGCACCATCTACCATGGCGTCATGCACGACCTGGTGATCAAGGGCGGTTTGATTGTGGACGGCACGGGGGGTGAGCCGTTCACAGGGGATGTGGCCATCGACGGAGACCGGATCACAAGGGTCTACCCCGGCGGCAACCCCGACTTGGAGGGCAACGAGATCATCGACGCCGCCGGGCTGGTGGTGACCCCCGGTTTTGTGGACTGCCACACCCACTACGACGGCCAAGTGACGTGGGATCCGATCCTGGAGCCGTCGGCCCACCACGGAGTGACTACCGTGATGATGGGCAACTGCGGGGTGGGGTTCGCCCCGGTGCGTCCCGGCACCGAGGAATGGCTCATCCAGCTCATGGAGGGGGTGGAGGACATCCCCGGTGCTGCGCTGTCGGAGGGCATTACCTGGGAGTGGGAGACCTTCCCCGAGTACCTCGACGCCCTAGAGCGCAAGCCCCTGTCCCTCGACATCGGCTGCCAGGTACCGCATGGCGCGGTGCGGGCCTACGTCATGGGGGAGCGGGGGGCCAAGAACGAGCCGGCCACCCCAGAAGACATCGCCCAGATGCGCGAGATCGTGGCCGAGGCGCTGCGAGCCGGGGCCTTCGGATTCTCCACGTCCCGCACCATCGCCCACATGGCCATCGACGGCGAGCCGGTTCCCGGTACCTACGCGGCTGAGGACGAGCTGTTCGGCATCGGCGAGGCGCTGACCGAGGTGGGCCACGGCCTGTACGAGCTAGCCCCTGCCGGAGTGATCGGCGAAGACCTGGCCGCTCCCCACAAGGAGGTCGACTGGATGCGCCGCCTGTCGGCCGCCACCGGCCGCCCGGTCACCTTCGCCCTGGTGCAGGTGGACGCCGCCCCCGAGCTGTGGCGGGAGATTATGGACCTGTCGGCCGATGCTGTCGCCGAAGGCGCTCAGCTCCACCCGCAGGTCGCCCCTCGGTGCAACGGCATCCTGATCGGGCTTCAGACCAACCACGCCTTCAGCAGTCGGCCAAGCTTTGCCGAGATAGCCGAGCTGCCCATCGAAGAACTGGTGGCCGAGCTGCGCCGGCCCGAGCGCAAGGCGGCCATCTTGTCGGAGGAGAGCTCGTTTACCAACCAGTTCGCCGAGTACATGGGCACCCAACTCCACCGGATCTACGTGCTGGGCGATCCCCCCGACTATGAGCCCGGTCCCGAGCGGTCAGTAGCCGCCATTGCGGAGGCACAAAGCCGGGAGACCGAGGATCTGCTCTACGACCTTCTGTTGGAGGACGACGGCCGGGCCCTGCTGCTGTTCCCATTCCTGAACTACAGCCACGGCAACGCCGACGCAGTGCGGGAAATGTTCCTGCATCCCTCGGGAGTGTCGGGGCTCTCCGACGGCGGCGCCCACTGCGGAGCGATCTGCGACGCCTCCATGCCCACGTGGTTGCTCACCTTCTGGGCCCGAGACCGCCAGCGGGGCGAGAAGCTCCCCTTGGAGTATGTGGTGCGCAAGCAGTCACATGACACCGCCCGCCTCTTCGGCCTCACCGATCGGGGCACGCTGGAGCCGGGCATGAAGGCCGACATCAACGTGATCGACCACGAGCACCTGACGTTGCACCCGCCCAAACTGGTGGCCGACCTGCCCGCTGGGGGCCGGCGCTTCGACCAGAGGGCCACTGGGTATGTGGCTACGCTGGTCAGCGGAGTGGTGACCCGCCGCAACGGTGAAGACACCGGGGCTCGCCCCGGCAAGCTGCTCCGAGCCGGAGCCCCGGGCTAGCGGCCGCAAACCAAGAACAAAACGCAGAGCATCAACACTTGGAGGAAGAGCAGTGCTGGATCTGGTGATCGCCAACGGAACCGTGGTGGACGGGACTGGTGCCGACCAGTTCGTTGGCCACATTGGCGTAAAGGACGGCAAGGTGGCGGTGGTTGACCGCAGCGGGGGTCCGGCTCCCGAGGCGGCCAAGACCATCGACGCCACCGGGTTGCTGGTGACTCCGGGCTTCGTGGACTGCCATACCCACTACGACGGGCAGGTCACCTGGGATGACAAGCTCCAGCCGTCGTCCAACCACGGCGTGACCACGGTAGTGATGGGCAACTGCGGTGTGGGGTTCGCCCCGGTGCAGCCCGGCAAAGAGGACTGGCTCATCCAACTGATGGAAGGCGTGGAGGACATCCCCGGAGCGGCCCTCTCAGAAGGCATCTCTTGGGGGTGGGAGAGCTTCCCCGAGTACCTCGACGTTGTCGAGCAGCGCGAGCTGGCCATCGACGTGGCCGCCCAGGTGGCCCATGGCGCGGTACGGGGCTACGTGATGGGGGAGCGGGGGGCCAAGAACGAGCCGGCCACCCCTGAAGACATCGAGGCCATGTACGCCATCGTGCGCGAGGCCATCGAGGCCGGAGCGGTGGGGGTGTCCACGTCCCGCACGCTGGGCCACCGGGCCATCGACGGCGAACCGGTGCCGGGCACTTTCGCCGCCGAGGACGAGCTGTTCGGTCTGGGCCGGGCGCTGGCCGATGCCGGCTCCGGCGTGTTCGAGCTGGCTCCCGCGGGGGCGGCCGGACTGGATCTAGTGGCTCCGCCCAAGGAGATGGACTGGATGCGCCGGCTGTCGGCCCACTTCGACGTGCCGGTGTCGTTCGCTCTGTTGCAACTGGAGGCCGCTCCTGATTTGTGGCGAGAGATGATGGATGAGTCGCTTCGGGCGGTTGACGAGGGCGCCCGAATGTACCCCCAAATCGCTGGTCGCCCCTTCGGGATGCTCATCGGGCTTCAAACCAACCACGCCTTTGCCAAGCGGCCCACGTTCGCATCGCTGGCCCATCTGCCCTTCGATCAACTGGTGGCTGAGCTGCGCAAGCCGTCGGTCCGGGCCGCCATATTGGGCGAAGACGACCTACCCCCCGACCCGACCGTGCTGTTCGACCAGATGCCCAGCATGGTGGCGTCGATGATCCACAAGTTGTATGTGATCGGCGACCCGCCCGACTACGAGCCCACCCACGACCGCACCGTTACCGCCATGGCCGAGGCCCGCGGCGTGGACCCGTTTGAGATGCTGTACGACCTCAGCCTTACCGACGATGGCCGTGCTCTGATGATGCTGCCCATGTTCAACTACGTCGAGGAGAACCACGACGTAATCCGGGAGCAGTTGCTGCATCCGGCCGGGGTGTCGGGGCTGTCGGATGGCGGGGCTCACTGCGGCATGATCTGCGACGCCTCCATCCCCACCTTCATGATCACCCACTGGACCAGGGACCGCACCCGGGGCGAGCAGCTCCCCTTGGAGTGGGTGGTGAAGAAGCAGACCAACGACACCGCCTCCCTGTACGGGCTGGACGACCGGGGCACCCTGGAAGTGGGCAAGCGGGCCGACGCCAATGTGATCGACCATCAGGCGCTGACCTTGCGCTCTCCCCGGGTGGTCCACGACTTGCCGGCCGGGGGCCGCCGCCTCGACCAGCAGGCGGATGGCTACGTGGCCACCGTCGTGGCTGGGGAGGTGACCCGCAGCAACGGGACCGACACCGGGGCCCGCCCCGGCCGGTTGGTGCGCGGCACCCGATAGAAGCCGAATCGCCATGGGCATCGACCTGGATCGCTATCAGATTCGCCCAGGAAACGGCGACGGCACCCCGGCCCGGTTACCCAAAGGCCGCTACCTCAACGAGGAGTATGCCGAGGTGGAGCGGGAGCGGCTGTGGCCATCCACCTGGCAGCTGGCCTGTTTGACCAGTGACGTGGCCGAGCCCGGCGACTGGTTCGAGTACCGCATCGGCGATCAGAGCTACCTGGTGGTGCGAGGCCACGACGGCGAGCTGCGGGCGTTTTACAACGCCTGCCGCCACCGGGGATTCCAACTGTGCGAGGGCAAGGGGAACGCCGACGAGCTGCGCTGCGGGTTCCACGACTGGTGCTACGGCCTGGACGGCACGCTCAAAGAGATCGTCTACCGCAAGCACTTCGGGGTGGTGGCCAACGAGAACCTGTCGTTGGCTCCGGTGCGGTTGGGCACTTGGCATCAGATGGTGTTCATCAACCCATCTCCGGACGGCCCCGACCTTGACGAGTTTCTCGATCCGGTGGCGGCCACGCTGGCCCCCTTCAATCTTGGTGAGCGCAAGCTGACGGTTTGCTGGACCATCCCGCTGGCCGGCAACTGGAAGACCACGGTGGACGCCTTCAACGAGGCCTATCACCTGGAGGGGCTGCATCCCGGCCTGCGGGGGTTCATGGATGCGCTCAACACCACCTACGAGCTGTGGGACCGGGGCCACTCCATGATGAAGATTCCTCTGGGGATCGGCTCTCCCCGATTTCCGGAGGCCGATCAAAACGAGGTGGCCCGAGCCTTCGTGGACAACTACAGCACCATGCTGGGACTCCAGCCTGGCGACGATGTGGACCTGGCTGGCCGGAATGCCCGGGACTGGGCAGTGGGTCTTGTGCGAGACCGAGCGGCCGCCGAGGGGGTGGACTTCAGCCACTACACCGACGAGCAGATCCTCGACGACTACCACTATCTGGTGTTCCCCAACGTGGTGTTGAACGTGCACAGTGACATGTACACCATCTTTCGGGCTCGTCCCGGCGACCACGCCGGGCACTCGCACTTCGACTTCTGGCTATTCCATCGGCTCGGGGATCGAGCAGGATCAGGCCCGCCCCCCGAGATGATCCACTTCCCCGAGGGGACGGTCATCGCCGAAGTGGTGAACCAAGACCTCGACGGCATCGGGCGGGTGCAGGCTGGGATGGCCTCCGACGGCATTGACGAGCTTGTGCTGGGGGATTTCGACTGCCGCCTCGTCAACATGCACGCCGAGCTCGACCGGGTTCTGGCCCCGGCCGGCAGGGGTTCTTCCGAGTAGAAATCCCACCTATAACCGCAGGTAGAGCAAGAGGCTCTGGCGGAAGGGGGTCTGCATCGACAATAATCGGAGGTTTATTCCTTAAGTCAGCGCCATCGGGTTTTTGGCTCTCGATGGCGATACAAATGAGCTTGGGAGGCGCCTCATGTCGGATGTTGTCAGGGCGGCAATCGTGCAAGCCGCGTGGACCGGCGACCAGGAGTCCATGGTCGAGCAGCACGAGAAGTATGTGGCCGAGGCCGCGGCCGCAGGAACGCAGGTGATGTGCTTCCAGGAGCTATTCAACGGCCCCTACTTCTGCCAGGTGCAAGAAGCCGATTACTACAGCTACGCCGAAGCCATCCCCGACGGTCCCACCACCAAGCGGTTCCAGGAGATCGCCGCCAAGCACGGCATGGTGTTGGTGCTGCCGATGTATGAGGAGGAGCAACCGGGGTTCCTCTACAACACCGCAGCAGTCATCGATGCCGACGGCTCCTACTTGGGCAAGTACCGCAAGACCCACATTCCCCAAGTGAAGGGCTTCTGGGAAAAGTTCTACTTCCGCCCCGGCAACCTCGGCTACCCGGTGTTCGACACTGCCGTGGGAAGAGTCGGGGTCTATATCTGTTACGACCGCCATTTCCCCGAGGGTTGGCGGGCGCTGGGCATCAATGGCGCTCAGGTGGTGTTCAACCCCTCAGCCACCAGCCGGGGCCTGTCGGCTTATCTGTGGAAGCTTGAGCAGACCGCGTCGGCCGCGGCCAACATGTACTTCGTCGGAGCCATCAACCGCGTGGGCATCGAGCCTCTCGGCGACAACGACTTCTATGGCACGTCGTATTTCGCCAATCCCCGGGGCCAATTTGTCGAGGATCCAGCGTCAGACCAAGAAGAGGAGCTGGTGATTCGCGACCTTGATCTGGCCATGATCGATGAGACCCGCGCCCTGTGGGCCTTCTACCGCGATCGCCGCCCCGACATGTACGGACCGCTCACCGAGGCATAGGCCAGGTTCCGTGACCACCAACGCCGAGCTCCACCAGCGCTATCAGGCAATTCTTCCCTCCTACGTCAAGCCGCTCTACACCGAGCCCATCAGCATCGAGCGCGGTCAAGGAAGCTATGTGTGGGATGTCGAGGGAAACCGGTACCTCGACTTCTTCGGCGGCGTGCTCACCACCATGGTGGGACACAACAATCCGGCGGTCACCTCGGCCATACAAGAGCAGGCGACCAAGGTGCTGCACACCTCCACGCTGTACCTGTGCGAACCGATGATCGAGCTGGCCGAGGAGATCGCGGCCATCAGCGGCATTCCCGACGCCCGGGTGTTCTTCACCACCTCCGGGAGTGAGGCCAACGACACCGCCATCTTGCTGGCCACCAGCTACCGAAAGTCCAACGAAGTACTGGCCATGCGCAACAGCTACCACGGCCGGTCGTTTACCGCCCAGGCCATCACCTCGCACTCGTCATGGTCGTCGACCGCGCTGTCGGGCCTCTCGGTGAACTTCGTCCACGGGGCGTATCAGCTGCGCAGTCCATTTCGGCATCTGGACGACGACGAGTTCACCGAGGCCTGCACCGACGATCTTCGCCAAGTCCTCGACATGATGACCACCGGGTCGGCGGCCTGCCTCATCGCCGAGCCCATTCAGGGAGTCGGCGGGTTCGCCACCCCTCCGGACGGCTTTTTCGGTTCGATGCACAAGGTGCTGGCCAACCGGGGAATCCTCTTTGTAACCGACGAGGTGCAAACCGGCTGGGGGCGCACCGGAGAGCACTTCTGGGGCTACCAGGCCCACGACATCGTCCCCGACATGCTCACCTTCGCCAAGGGCGTGGGCAACGGGATCACGCTGGCGGGCATCGTGGCCCGAGCCGAGATCATGGACACCATCAAGGCCCTGAGCTTCTCCACGTTCGGCGGAAACCCGCTGTCGACGGCCGCGGGGCTGGCCACGTTGAACTATGTGCGGGAAAACGACCTCCAGGGCAACGCCCTGCGCATGGGCAAGCGGCTGGCCGACGCTGTGCAGCCGGTGGTCGATCGCACGCCGTGGATTGTTGAGTTGCGAGGCCGGGGTCTGATGCAGGCCATCGAGATCGTGGAGCCCGGTTCCATTCAGCCCGACGCCGCCCGAGCCGGCGAATTGCTGGAAGGGTGCAAGCGCAGAGGACTGCTAGTGGGCAAGGGCGGGCTGTACGGAAACGCCCTGCGGATCACGCCGATGCTGGATGTGACCGAGAAGGAGATCGACGAGGGCGTGACCGCCATTCTCGAGACCATCGAGGAAATCGACAAGCAGGTTTGAGGCATGACCACTTTCATCGAGGACGAATAGGGGGCAGAAACCATGACCATTTTGATCAAGAACGGCACGGTGGTGAGCTCGACCGGAGCTGATCCGGCCGAAGTCCTGATCGACGGCGAGGTCATCGTTGCCGTGCTGCAACCGGGATCGGAGCTGGCCCTGTCAGCCGAGAACGGGGCCGACCGGGTGATCGATGCCACCGGCAAGCTGGTCGTGCCCGGAGGGGTGGACGTGCACACCCACATGGAGCTGCCCTTCGGCGGCACCATCGCGTCCGACGACTTCGAAACCGGCACCCGGGCCGCGGCCTGGGGCGGCACCACCACCATCGTGGACTTCGCCACCCAGAGCTACGGGCTCGACGTGCGCGAGTGCTTCGACGCCCGCATGGAGCAGGCCGAGGGCCGCTGCGCCATCGACTACGGCTTCCACATGATCATCGGCGACGTCACCGACGCCGCCCTCAAAGAGATGGACCTGCTGGTGAACGAGGGGGTCACCAGCTTCAAGCTCTTCATGGCCTATCCCGGCGTCTTCTACAGCGACGACGGCCAGATCCTGCGGGCCATGCAGCAGTGCGCCGGCAACGGTGGGCTCATGATGATGCACGCCGAGAACGGGATCGCTATCGACGTGCTGGCCGAGCAGGCCTACGAGCGGGGGGAGACCGACCCGGTGAACCACGGATACGTGCGCCGGGCCGAATTCGAGTCGGAGGCCACCCACCGGGCCATCCAGCTGGCCAAGGTGGGCGTCGCCCCTCTGTACATCGTGCACCTCTCGGCCAAAGAGGCGCTGGAGCAGGTGGCCATCGCCCGCAACAACGGCGCCAACGTGTTCGCCGAGACCTGTCCGCAATACCTGTACTTCAGCCTCGAAGAGCATCTGGACCAGGGCTGGGATGGGGCGGCCTATGTGTGCTCGACTCCGATTCGCTCCCACCATCACCACCATCAAGACGAGCTGTGGAAGGGCTTGCGCACCAACGACTTGGCCGTGGTGTCCACCGACCACTGCCCGTTCTGCATGAAGGAGCAGAAGGAACTGGGCGTGGGCGACTTCCGGGCCATACCCAACGGCATAGGCACCGTCGAACACCGGATGGACCTGATCTATACGGGGGTGGCCTCCGGGGAGATCAACCTGCCCCGCTGGGTGGAGCTGTGCTCTACCACCCCGGCCCGCATGATGGGCCTCTATCCCCGCAAGGGCATCATCCAGCCCGGTTCCGACGCCGACGTGGTGATCTACGACCCCCAGGCAACCTGGACCATCAGCGTGGAGAACCACCACATGAACATCGACCACTCGGCCTATGAGGGGATCAAGGTCAGCGGCCACGTCGACACCGTGTTGTCGAGGGGCCGGATCATCATCGACAACAACCAGTACCTGGGCTCCAAGGGCGACGGGCAATACCTGCGCCGCGGCCTCAGCTCATATCTGATCTAGAACCTGGATTATCGGAGGGGGAATGCGTCAAATCCATCATTTAATCGACGGCCAATCCGTGGCTGGCACCTCGGGGAGGACGTCTCCGATCTTCAACCCGGCCAGCGGCGAACAGACTGGCCGGCTGTCGCTGGCGTCGGCCGATGAGGTGGATGCCGCGGTGGCTTCGTCGCGGGCCGCCTTCGAAGAATGGTCAAACGTGTCGGTTGCCCGGCGCACCACCTTGATGTTCGCCTTCCGGAACTTGGTGGTGGACAACGCCACCGACGTCGCCAGGCGCCTCACTGCCGAGCACGGCAAAGTTCACGGTGATGCGTTGGGCGAGGTGGCTCGGGCCATCGACAACATCGAGTTCGCCTGCGGTCTCGCCGAGCATCTCAAGGGAAGCCACAACGAGGCGGCATCCACCGGAATCGACGTCTACACCGTGCGCCGCCCGCTCGGTGTGGTAGCCGGGATCACGCCGTTCAACTTCCCGGCCATGGTTCCCATGTGGATGGCGCCCAATGCGATCGCCTGCGGAAACACATTCGTGCTCAAGCCCTCGGAGCGCGACCCGTCGGCCCCGATGTTCATCGCCGAGCTGTTCCAAGAAGCGGGCTTCCCTCCGGGGGTGCTGAACCTGGTGAACGGCGACAAGGTGGCGGTGGACCGGCTGTTGGAGCACCCCGATGTGAAGGCGGCCAGTTTTGTGGGGTCCACACCCATTGCCCGCTACGTGTACGCCACCGGGACTTCGCACGGCAAGCGGGTACAGGCACTGGGTGGGGCCAAGAACCACATGGTGGTTTTGCCCGATGCCGATATTGAACTGGCCGCGGATTCGGCGGTATCGGCGGCCTACGGCTCAGCCGGTGAGCGCTGCATGGCCATCTCGGTGGTGGCCGCGGTGGGCGATGTGGCCGACCCGCTAGTGGAGGCCATCAAGCTCCGCATGGAGAAGCTGGTCATCGGCGATGGCACCGATTCGGCATCGGATATGGGGCCGTTGATCACCCGTGAGCACCGCGACCGGGTCGCCGGTTATATCGGCTCCGCTGCCGAACAAGGGGCAACCGTGGTGGTTGATGGCCGCGACACCCGCTTTGACAACGACGGCTTCTTTCTCGGCGTGTCGCTGCTCGACAACGTCACCACCGACATGGACGCCTACCAAGACGAGATCTTCGGCCCGGTGCTCAGCGTGGTGCGGTGCGACACCTACGCCGAAGCGGTTCAGCTCATCGCCGACAACCCATGGGGCAACGGGGCCGCCATCTTCACCCGAGACGGCGGGGCGGCCCGCCAATTCCAATCCGACGCCGACGCCGGAATGGTGGGTATCAACGTCCCCATCCCGGTGCCGGTGGGCTACCACTCCTTCGGCGGGTGGAAGGACTCGCTCTTTGGCGACACCACCATGTATGGCCCCGAGGGAATTCGCTTCTACACCAGGCCCAAGGTCATGACCGCCCGATGGCCCGATCCCTCCACCAGCACAGTTGACCTGGGCTTTCCGACCAATGAGTGAGATTTCGCGGCCGCGCAATTGGATGAGGGGGTAGCGATGGATTTCGGCGTTGTGCTTCAAACCGATCCTCCGGCATGGAGGGTGGTCGAGCTGGCCAAACAGGCCGAGACGCTCGGCTTCAACTACGGCTGGACCTTCGACAGCCACGTCTTGTGGCAAGAGCCCTATGTGATTTACAGCCAGATGCTCTCGGCCACCAACCGAATGGTCGTCGGGCCCATGGTCACCAACCCCGGTACCCGGGACTGGACGGTCACCGCGTCGCTCTTCGCCACGCTGAACGACATGTTCGGCAATCGCACGGTGTGCGGCATCGGCCGGGGCGACTCCGCTATGCGGGTAATTGGCCACAAACCCCGCAGCCTCGCCACTCTGAGTGAGGCCATGCGGGTGATCAAAGACCTGGCTGAAGGGCGCAAGACCGAGTACAACGACACCCAGCAGCACTTCCCGTGGGCCGGGGAATCGGAGCTCAAGGTGCTGATGGCGGCCTATGGCCCCAAGGCGCTGCACCTGTGCGGAAGCGAGACAGACGGGTTCATTCTCCAACTGGCTGATCCCGCAATCGCCGAATGGACTATCAGCGCCGTCCGCCAGGCTGCCGAAGAGGCGGGCCGCGATCCCGACAGCCTGTACATCTGCGTGGCCGCGCCCGCCTATGTGGGCGACAACATCGAGCACCAGCGAGAGCAGTGCCGCTGGTTCGGTGGCATGGTGGGCAACCACGTGGCCGATCTGGTGGCCAGGTACGGCGACCAGGGCGTAGGCGTGCCCCAGGCGCTCACCGATTACATCGCGGGACGGGAGGGCTACGACTACAGCGGGCACGGCAAGGCCGGCCATGAGCACACCGACTTCGTGCCCGATGAGATCATCGACCGGTTCTGCCTCCTCGGCGATGAGGACGCCCACCTGGCCCGACTGAGGGAGTTGGAGTCGCTGGGCGTGGATCAGTTCGCCATCTATCTCATGCACGACCAGAAAGACGAGACCCTCAACGCGTACGGCCAGCGGATCATCCCGGCGATGAGCGGTTAGGGACGCAGCAGTATGCCGAACACCGACACCATGGCTGCTACGGACGATCCCCTAGTACGGGAGCACCGGATCAAGCAGCAAGCGGCCCAGGAGCAGCGCCGCGACACCGTGGTGCGGGTAGTTCGCCAGACGGTGACCTTCGTGGTGTTCCTGGGCCTGCTCGCCGGGCTGTACACCGGCTATAAGGCGTTCGGCCAGTCCATAGACGACGCCCAGCACGAATGGGCCGTGGTGGGATCGGTTCTACCCCGCACCGACGATCTGAACATGCCCCCGGTGGGCGAGATCTTCGGCCAATTCGGCGAGACGCCCGGGGGCCGAGACCAGATCTACGTGAAGATCCTGTTCGACGAGGCGCTCTTCACTCTGCGGGAGGCCTTTGCCGGCTTCATGGTGGGCCTGGTGATCGGCATGGCCATCGCCTTGGCCCTGGCGCAGTGGCGCCGGCTCGAACAGGGCCTGCTCCCGTACGTGATCGCCAGCCAGACCATCCCGCTCATCGCCATCGCGCCCATCATCGTGATCTGGGGGCGCAAGAACTTCGACGTGTTCCCGTGGGAATGGCAGGACTGGATGTCGGTCTCGGTCATCGCTACCTACCTCACATTCTTCCCGGTGGCGGTCAACGGGCTGCGGGGGCTGCAATCCCCCCGGCTGGAGAACAAGGAGCTGATGGAGTCTTATGCCGCCAGCTGGTTTCAGACGCTGTGGCGCCTGCGGCTGCCGGCGTCGCTGCCGTACTTGTTTGCCGCGCTCAAGATCGCGGCCACGGCCAGCATCGTGGGCGCCATTGTGGGCGAGATATCCGCCGGAGTCGAGGGAGGGCTCGGCCGTCGGATCCTGCGCGAGGCGTTCAACTACACCACCGGCCCCGACCGCCTGTTTGCCAGCGTGCTGGGGGCCGCCGTGCTGGGAATCTTCGTGTTCCTGGTGGTGACTGCTGTGGAGCGGATGGTGGTGGGCAACCAGACCCAGGAGTCGACGACATGAGCGAGGTTCCATCCATGGACGAGGCCATGTCCGCAGCTCAGGGGGCGTCTTCGCTGGTGATCGACATCCGCGGGGCCACCAAGGTATTCAACCCCGGCAAGAGCAACCAGGTGGAAGCTCTGGACGAGATCGACCTGTCGGTAGGACCGGGGGAGTTCATCACGCTCATCGGTCCGTCGGGGTGCGGCAAGAGCACCCTGCTTCGACTGGTCGCATCTCTGATTCCCCCGTCCACCGGGACGGTGCAGGTCAACGGCAAGCCCGCAGAGCAGGCCCGCCTCGACCGGGACTACGGCATGGCCTTCCAGACCGCGGGGCTGTTCGACTGGCGCACGGTGACCAAGAACATCGAGCTCCCGCTGGAGCTGATGGGATGGTCCAGGGGCGCCCGGCGGCGCCGGGCCGCCGAGATGCTGGAGATGGTGAAGCTCAGCGAGTTCGCCAGCCACCACCCCTCCGAGCTGTCGGGCGGCATGCAGCAGCGGGTGGCCATCGCCCGGGCGCTGTCGTTCAGCCCGTCGCTGCTGTTGATGGACGAACCTTTCGGGGCGCTCGACGAGATGACCCGCGAGCACATGCAGGACGAGCTGCTGCGGATCTGGGAGGAGACCGAGACCACCGTGGTGTTCGTCACCCACTCGATTCCCGAGGCGGTGTACCTGTCCACCCAGGTGGTTGTGATGTCGCCCCGTCCGGGGGGGATTGCCTCGATCATCGACGTGGACCTGGGTGATCGCAACGCCTCCACCCGCGACGACCCGGCGTTCTTCACCAAGGTCACCGAGGTGCGCACTGCCCTGCGGAAGGTGGAGGAGTGAACACCCTGAAAGGGTTCTCGGCCCCCATCGTGACCGGGGTGGTTCTGCTTGGTCTGTGGGAGGGGGTACTGGCCCTGCTCGACCCCCAGGGGTTCGTGCTGCCAGCGCCGAGCGAGATCGTCGGCGCGCTGATCGACAACTGGGATGCGGTGTTCCAGGGGGCCCGCATCACCGGCTTCGTGGCGGTGTCGGGGTTGATAGCCGGCATCATCCTGGGCGCCCTCGCCGCCTTGCTGGTGACCCGGTTCAGGACCGCGAACGAGACCATCACCCCGCTGGCCGTAGCCGTCAACGCCATTCCGATCATCGCGCTGGCCCCGATCTTCAACAACTGGTTCGGACTCACCTCGCCCCGCTCCAACCAGGCCATCGTGGTGGCGCTGGTGTTCTTCCCGATCTTCATCAACACCACCCGGGGACTCAGCCAGGTGGACCGAAGCCAGATCGAGCTCATGGAGTCGTACGCGGCCAGCCGGTCGCGCATCACCCGCGAGGTTCGGATTCCCAATGCCATGCCGTTCTTTTTCACCGCGCTGAAGCTGGCCGCGTCGCTGGCGGTGATCGCCGCCATCGTCGCTGAGTACTTCGGCGGCCGACAAGACGCCCTCGGCCCGATGATCACGCAATCGGCAGGCCTCACCCGATACGACGACGCCTGGGCAGCGGTGCTGGCCGGCACCGCTATCGGGGCCGTGCTGTATTTCGCCGTCATAGTGCTGGAGCGGGTGGCTATGCCGTGGAGCTCGCTCATCCGCGCCCAAAGTGACGACCGATGACCGCAAACCGCGGGTTGCCTCCGGGCAATTCGCTCACCAGAAAGGAATGATCAGCAGATCAGTGGTGAAACATGAATAAAGGGAACATTCACATGAGGGGGATCTGGCGGTTGCTTGCCCTGCTTCTCGCCTTCGTCGTGGTGGCCGCCTCGTGCGGCAACGACGACGATGATGTGAGCGAGCCCGCGCCTGCACCGGCCACCGAGGCGCCGGCGGCGCCCGAACCGGAGCCCGAGCCAACGGAGGCGCCTGAGCCGGAACCAGTTGAGCTGCAAGAGGTGTCGCTACAGCTCCAGTGGGTCCCGCAGTCGCAGTTCGCCGGCTTCTTTGCCGCTCGCGATCTCGGGTTCTACGAGGACGTAGGCCTGGATGTGACCATCATCGACGGTGGCCTCGACATCGTGCCGGCCACGGTTCTGGACTCCGGAGGAGCCGACTTCGCCATCTCCTGGGTGCCGCGGGGGCTGGTGCCCCGTGAGGAGGGCCTGAACATCACCAACATTGCCCAGGTCTTCCAGCGCAGCGGCACCTTGCAGGTGTCGTTCGTTGACGCCGGCATCACCGGCCCGTCCGACCTGGAGGGCAAGCTGGTGGGCAACTGGGGCTTCGGCAACGAGTTCGAGCTCTTGGCCGGCCTCGTCAGCGTGGGCCTCGACCCGCAGAGCGATGTCACCTTGGTGCAGCAGGACTTCAACATGACCGCGCTCATCAACGGCGACATCGACGCCGCTCAGGCGATGATCTACAACGAGTACGCCCAGGTGCTCGAGACCATCAATCCCGACACCGGCGAGCTGTTCCAGCCCGAGGACTTCTCGGTCATCGACTGGAACGACGTGGGCACGGCCATGCTGCAAGACGCCATCTGGGCCGACGCCGACAAGCTGGAAACCGATGCGGAGTACCGCGACATCGCGGTGCGCTTTGTGGAGGCGTCGCTGCGTGGTTGGATCCACTGCCGCGACAACTTCGACGAGTGCGTCGACATCGTGGTTGGCGCTTCTCCGCCCTTCGGCGGTCCGGCGCACCAGGCGTGGATGATGAACGAGATCAACGCCCTCATCTGGCCATCACCGGGTGGGGTCGGGATCATGGACCAAGCCCTGTATGACCAGACCATCGACGTGGCCACGTCCCAGGGCATCCTCCAAGCCGCTCCCGATGCCGGTGCATTCCGGCGGGATATCGCCGAGGAAGCGGTTGCCAATCTGGAAGCCGCGGGCCACGACGTGTACGGCAACGACTTCGCCCGCCGCACCGTCGAGGTCAAAGAGGGCGGCAATTGATCAACTGACCGAGCCATCGGGAAAACTGGGGCTGTGAAGTTCAGCTTTGGTTTTCCCCTGATGGCCCATCCGCAGAACCCCGAATTCCTGACCGCCGAGGCCGTCTCCGAGTTCGCTCGGGCGGCTGAGGCGGCGGGGTTCGACTCCTGCTCGCTCACCGAGCACCCCCTGCCCAGCGACCCCTGGCTGGCCAGCGGGGGGCACGACGCGCTCGATCCCTTTGTGGCGCTGGCAGTGGCGGCCGGTTGCACCACCCGGCTGCGGCTGCTCACCAACCTGACCCCGCTGCCCTATCGCAACCCGGCCATTCTGGCCAAGACTGTGGCCTCGCTAGACCGGCTCAGCGGCGGCCGGGTGATCCTCGGCGCCGGTGTGGGGTACCTCCACTCGGAGTTCGAGGCGGTGGGGGTGGACTTCGACCAACGTAATTTGCTGTTCGACGAGAGCCTGGAGGTGATGCGGCTCATCTGGTCGGGTGAGACGGTGAACTACCAGGGGCTCAACTTCACCATCTCAGACAGCACCGGTCTCCCTACCCCGGTTCAGTCGCCCGTGCCGGTGTGGATCGGGGGCAACTCCAAACTCTCCCGCCGACGGGTGGCCGAGAGGGCCCAAGGTTGGATGCCCATGCCCAATCCGGCCGCCCTCGCCTCCCGCCGCCGCTCGGCCCACCTGGAAACCCTGGACGAGTTGGCCGAGATGATCGCCTATCTGCACGACCACGCGGCTTCAGTGGGCCGTACCGAACCCATCGATATCAAGTACATGGACCTCGACGTAGGGCCAGTGGGCTCGCCGAGCTGGAACGCCGAGCGCCATCGGGAGAACATCGCCGCCCAAGCGGCCATAGGCGTCACCGCGATGGCCGCCGCCATCACTGGCGATACCCGCTCGCAAATTGTTGAGGCCCTGCATCAATACGGTGAGGAAATCATCGCCTATCGTTAGGCTCATGTTGAGATTCGTCGAGGGAGCTTTGGGCGGTCGCCGCGCAGAGGCCGAAAGGGGATTCCCATGTTGAGATTCGTCGAGGAGATCGTTCTCCTGTTGTTGCGCGACGACGACGGGAAGTTTGTCAACGTGCCCCAGTCGTCTATGGACCGGGCCATCGCCGGTGCGGTGCTCATGGAACTGGCCATGGAGAACCGGATCGACACCGACTTGGAGCACCTGATTCTGGTTGATGACACCCCGGTGGGCGACAGCCTGTTGGACCCGACGCTGGCCATGATTGCCGAAGGGCACGGGGTCGAGGGTCAGGAGAAGGACGCCCGCCACTGGGTGGAGCAGATGGCCCGCCTGGCACCGGAGATCCGCGAGGAAACGCTTGATCGCCTGGTGGAGCGGGGCATCCTCGAGCGCGAGGACGACCGCTTCTTGTGGGTGTTCCGGTCTCGCCGCTACCCGACGGTCGACGGGCACGCCGAGCGGGAGGTGAAGCTGCGGATCATGGGAGTGCTGTTCAGCAACGAGATCCCCAGCCCCCGCGACGTGGTGATCATCTGTTTGGCCCATGCCTGCGGCATTTTCGGGGAGCTGCTCTCCAAGCGGGAGTTGGAGCAGGCCTCCGACCGCATCGAGCAGGTGCGCAAGCTCGATCTCATCGGGCAGGCCATGACCCAGTCGATTCAGGATTTCGAGGTGTGGCTGGCCAACGCCGCCGTTCAGGGCCGCGGGTTCTTCTAGGGCGTCGAACAATGGCCGAGTGGACCGTAGAACCGTTCGGGGGAGTGCTCGGGGCTCGGGTGGTCGATATCGACCTGCGAGACCCGCTGGCCAACGGTGAGCGCGACGAGCTGTACAAGCATCTGCTGGAGCATCTGGTGCTGGTGTTTCCCGGCCAGTCCATCGAAGACGACCACCAGATGGAGTTGCTGGCCCCATGGGGTCGGCCCTACATCCACCCCATCGGCCGGGTGGCCGGCGCGGTTGAGGCCAAGGTGGAGCGCATAGTGGACGACGAGGAACGCCCGCCCTTCCAAGACAAATGGCACACCGACGTGACCTGGGACCCCGACCCGCCGATACTGGGAACGCTGAGGGCCATAGAGATGCCGGCCCGGGGCGGCGACACCTTGTTCGCCAGCATGTACGCCGCCTACGACGGCTTGTCGGAGACCTTGCGGGACCGGCTCGAGGGGGTTACCGCCTGGCACGACATTGGGCCGGGCCAATCGTTCAAGTCCAAGGCGGGCGTCGATTTGTACGAACGGGCCAAGGAGCAATTCCCGGGTGCCGAGCGGCCGGTGATTGCCGTGCACCCCGACACCGGCCGCCGCTTTCTCAACGTCAACAAGAACTTCACCAGCCATCTCGTGGGATTCGACCGGGCCGAGAGCGACGCCGTTCTCGACTATCTCTACGAGCACGCCACCCAGCCCAACTACACGATCCGCTACGAGTGGTCTGAGGGCGACGTGGTTCTGTGGGACGAGCGCTGCACTCAGCATTTTGCCGTGGCCGACCACTACCCCCAGCGCCGCGAGATGGCCCGTCTAACTGTCTCGGCCTTTGCCTAAGCGCTCGCTACTCACATCTGAGCGAACTTGATGATGGTGGCTAGGCTGCGCCCGTGATGTTTGACGACGAGAAATTCGACGTAAAGGCGGCGGCCGCGGGGGCATGGGCGCCCAGCCAATATGGGTCCGATGACGTGCTGGGCACCTACAACGAGGTCAACGAGCAGAAGCGGGCCGACGCCCTGGGGCTGCTAGACCAGACCAGGCCGATCCGCACCTATTCGATGGGCGACGGCATCTGGCCTGGCTATCCCGCCTACAGCTCCCGGGAGTTTGCTCAACGGCTGGTCATCGCGGGTTACGAA
Organism: Candidatus Poriferisocius sp.; assembly: GCF_965204015.1. GTDB lineage: Bacteria > Actinomycetota > Acidimicrobiia > Acidimicrobiales > Bin134 > Poriferisocius. The sequence goes on from NZ_OZ241965.1 coordinate 2,878,258, forward strand.
CCCGGCGAAGGCTTCGAAGGCGAGATCATCAGCGGTACTCAAGGGCTGGGACCGTCGAAGTTGGGCTACTCCGAGGAGCGGGTGTCATACACCTTCAACATGAGCACCAAGATCAACGGATTCACCCATGCGGCGGTGGACGGCACCTTTTACAACGGCCACCAGGGCACTGACTTGGCCCGCACCGACGGGGTGACCGCCATGGACGTTCCCTCGTGGGGGGCGCCCCTGCTTACCCGGGGCCTGATGATCGACGTGGCCGCCCAGGTGGCTGCCACCACCGGCGATGTGGAGACGAACCAAGCCGGGTTGCCCCGGCTCATGGACCGCCACCGCATCACCGTCGAGCAGATCGAGGGCGCCTGCGAGCGCCAAGGGCTGCCCGCTCCCGAGCCGGGCGACGCCTTGTGCCTGCGCACCGGGTGGATCAGCCTCACCCGGGAAGATCCCGAGCGATTCTTGGCCGGTTCGCCCGGTCCGTGGATCGCGGAGAACAAGTGGTTGGCCTCCCACCGCCCGGCGCTGGTATCCACCGACAGCTGGATGTGGGGCTTCTACGACTTCGAGGCCACTGAGGGGTGGATGTCGGCGGGCCATCAGCTCATGCTGGTCAAAGAGGGCATCCGCCTGGGTGAGTCGCTGAGCTGCGAGGAAGTAGCCGCTGCTGGGGTGGACACGTTTGTGTTCTGCCACTCACCGTTCCGGGCAAAGGGGTCAACGTCGTGCTCGTCGCCCCCCATGGCCATTGCCAACCCACCCATTGCCAATCCACTCAGTGACAACCCACCGGAGGAACCATCATGAGCATTCTCGACGGATCGCCCTTGGCCGGGAAGGTGGCCCTGGTCACCGGGGCCAGTCGGGGCATCGGCAAGGGGTGTGCCATTGAGCTGGCCGCCGCCGGGGCCGCGGTATATGTCACCGGACGCACGACCGGCGCAGGCCAGCACCCGCTGCCCGGCACGGTGGGGGCCACCGCGGAGGAGATCACTGCCGCCGGCGGCACCGCGGTCGCCGTGGCCTGCGATCACCGCGACGACGACGCGGTGCGGGCGGTGTTCGACCAGATTGCTGCCGATCACGGACGATTGGACGTTCTGGTGAATAACGCCTTCATCGTCACCGACGAGCTGACCTCCGGGCTGCCCTTCTGGGAGGTACCCATCTCCAACTGGGACGACATGATCGACGTGGGTACCCGGTCGGCTTATGTGGCCTCGGTACTGGCCACCCCGGTGATGATCGGCCAGGGCGATGGGCTGATTGCCAACATCAGCTCGTCGGGGGCGGCCGAATACGCCTGGCATGTGGCTTATGGCGTGGGCAAATGCGCCCTCGATCGCATGACCTCCGACTGTGCCCGCGAGCTCCGGGACACCGGGGTGTCGATGGTCTCGGTGTGGCCCGGCTTTGTGCGAACCGAGCGCATCGACATGGCCGTCGACGCTGGGGTTGAGCTGCCGCCCAGCCTGGACCTGTCGGCGGCGGAATCGTCCCGGTTCACTGGCCGGGCGGTGACCGCCCTGGCCATCGACTCCGATCGGTCTCGCTATACCGGCCAGGCGGTTACCTCTCGGGACATGGCCGATTCCTACGGGTTCACCGACGTTGACGGCAGCTTGCCCGCCGGCCCCCTCCACGACCGCACCAGCTAGCCGGGGGAGCCACCGATGACCGCCGTGAAACCGTTCGCCATCGAGGTGCCTGATGAGGTGCTCGACGACCTGCACCGCCGCCTCGACGCCACCCGGTGGTTCGACCCGCTGCCCGGAGCCGGGTGGGAAGAGGGCACCGACCTGGATTATCTGAAGGAGCTGTGTCGGTACTGGCGCCACGACTACGACTGGAGGGCCGTCGAGGCCCAACTCAACCTATTCCCCCAGTACACCACCACCATCGACAACCAGCGGATCCACTTCATCCACGCCCGCTGCCGCAACCCCGACGCCATGGCCCTGGTCATCCACCATGGGTGGCCCGGCTCGATCACTGAGTTTGCCAAGGTGATCGAGCCGCTGCGGGAGCACTTCCACGTGGTGTGCCCGTCGCTGCCCGGCTACGGCTTTTCTGGGCCTACTTCTGAGCCGGGTTGGACGCCCCGGCGGATGGCCGCGGCCTCGCTGGAGCTGATGAGCCGGCTGGGCTATGACCGATTCGGGGCCCAGGGCGGGGACTGGGGGGCGATGGTAACCACTCAGATGGCACTCCAGGCCCCGGAACGACTCACAGGCATCCATCTGAACCTGATAATCGCGCCTGAGCCTCCGCCCGGATCAGTGCGCGACCTGACTGATGAGGAGAGGGCAGCCCTTTCCGAAGGCCGGACTCGCAACCTGGCGGAACGGGGCTACCGGGTGCAGCAGGCCACCCGCCCACAGACCTTGTCGGTTGGCTTGAACGACTCCCCGGCCGGACTGGCTGCCTGGATCGTCGAGAAGTTCCTGGTGTGGAGCGACATCGGCCCCGACAACGACATCGAGGCCAGCTTCACCAAAGACGAGCTGTTGACCAACGTGATGGTCTACTGGGTGACAGGCACAATCGCCTCGGCCAACCGCCTCTACTACGAGACCCGTATCGGCGGCCGAGGCGCATCGGCCCCCGACAGGCAGGTGGAGGTGCCCACCGCCTACGCCCGCTTCCCCGGCGATGGTATTTTCCCGGCCCGACCGTGGGTGGAGTACTGGTACAACATCGTCCGCTGGACAGAGATGCCCCGCGGCGGCCACTTCGCCTCCCTCGAAGCCCCCGATCTGTACATCGACGACGTGGTCGCAACGTTTGGAGAGCTGGGTCAATCGTGAACAGATTTTTCGCGGCCTACGGACGGTGGGTGGGCAACCGACCATGGATGGCGCTGGGGGCGGTGCTGATTGTCACCGTGGTGGCGGTGGTGGGTTTCAGTCTGACCGCGGAGATGGCCGATGATGCGGAGGCGTTCCTGCCCGACGGCAGCGAGCTGGTGGCGGCCCAGAACAAGCTGGCGGAGAGCTTTCCCGAGTCTGCTGAGCTGGAGGCAGTACAGGTAGTGCTGCGGGGCGACGTGCTGAGCCCGGCCGGAGCGGCCGACGCGGTGGCCGCCACCGCGACGGCGGCCACCCAACCGGAACTGTCCCGCTACTTGTTCCCCGCCCGGCCTCCCACCTCGCCGGGGCACATATTGTCGGCCATCCTCGCCGGTCCCGGAGGCGATCCGAGAGCGGTGAACTTGAAATCGGTGTCTCAGGGTGAGATCAACGCCGCTCTGGCCGATGAGGCCAACGCCGGCCTGGTGGCAGTCCTCGACGATCTGGTGGCCCGAGACCACAACGGCCAGGTGGTGGGCGGCATCGGCGTCGTGACGGTGAACGCCGACGGCGACAGAGAAGGCCTGGCCGAGGCGCAGCTGGCCGCCGACGATGTGGTGCAAGCGCTGGAGTTGGGCGGGCTTGATTCGGCCCGAACCCTGTCGTCGGGCAAGACCGAAAAGGAGTCCAACGACTCATCGGCTTCCTCGCTGGCCATATTGATGCTTCTGGCCTTTGCGGTGATCGCCGTTCTGCTTGTGCTGTTCTACCGCAACGTCAGCGACGTGTTGTTGAGCTTGGTCGGGCTCATCCTCACCATAGTGTGGGCATTGGGCTTTCAGGGCTTGCTCGGCCCTGATGGTTTGGGCCTCATCGGGGCGCCCAGCCTGTTGGCCCAGATGGTGCCGGTGATGCTCATCGGCCTCTGCGTGGACTATGGCATCCAGGGCACGTCGCGCTATCGCGAGATCAGGGCCGAAGGCGCCGGCCCGTCTGAGGGTACGTCGAAATCGGTGGCCTTCGTGATGCTGCCCTTGGGCCTTGCCGGGGTCACCACAATTGTCAGCTTCCTCACCAACCTGTTTGGCGAAATTTCCGGGCTGGCCGATTTCGGGGTGGTCGCCGGCGTGGGCGTGGCCTGCGGGCTGGTTGTGTTCCTCACCGGGGTGCCCGCCGCCCGGGCGATACTGGACCGGCGGGCCCAGGCCAAAGGAAAGCAGCCCAAGATCGTCCCCATCGATCAGGCCATCCCGGGCGCGGGGCCGGTGGTGGAGGCCATTGGCGGAATCACGGTCAAAAAACCGGCGGCCATCTTGGTTCTGGCCGGCATAGTCACGCTGTTCTTCGGAGTCATGACCACCCGCCTGGGCACTTCGTTCAACTCCTCCGACTTCTTGCCCGACGGCACCGAGAGCAAAGAAGACATCGAGTTCCTGTCCAAACACCTGGGGGGCAACAGCGAGCCGGTCACCGTTTTGGTGGAGTCGGATCTCTCCAACGACCGCACCATCCGCAATCTGCTGGATTTCGCCGAGGCTATTGAAGACCCCCTGCAACGCCCCGAGGCGGTCAGCAGTGACATCACTTTGTCGCTTGGCACCTACTTCATCTCGCTGCCGCCAGACGTGATTTCCCAGATCGCGAGCGATATCGAACTGAACCGCAGCAGTCCGCTGATTGTGGAGAGCAGTGCCATCGACCAGTCGCTAGAGCTCATGAGATCGCAAGATCCCGCGGCGTTCGACTCGGTGGTGGCGCTGGGCCCCGAGGGCGGCGACGACCGCACCATTCTCCAGTTCAGCGCGCTCACCGGCGAGTCAGAGCGCACCCGCGCCCTGTTCGACGATGTCGACGGCCTGTGGTTCGGCGACGACGATGACATAACGCCGGTGGCCGGCGAGATAATCTCGCTGGAGGTAACAGACAGCCTCACCGAGAGCCAGGCCACCTCGATTGCGCTCACCATCGTGGGTGCCTTGGTTGTGCTCGTGCTGTTCTTCTGGATCACTGAGTTTCGACCCATGCTGGCGGTGCTGTCGGTGCTGCCCATCTTGTTGGTGCTGGTCTGGGTACTGGGCACCATGGTGCTTCTCGGGTTCGACTACAACGTGATCACCGCGCTGATAACCGCCCTCTCTATCGGCATCGGGGTTGACTACACCATCCACATCACCCACCGATTCGTCGAGGAGCGCGAGGAGCATGGCAAATCCATCGGCGAGGCCATCGGCACAACGATGCGCACCACCGGGGGCGCGCTCATCGGCTCTGCGCTGACCACTGCATTGGGCTTCGGTGTTCTGGTGTTCAGCCCGATACCGCCCATGGGCCAGTTCGGCCTGCTCACCGCTATCACAGTGTCCTACTCCCTGATCGCCGCAATAGTGGTGTTGCCCCCCTTGCTAGTGACCTGGGCCGCCTACCACGATTGGCGCCAATCCAGTCAGGCCGCCGGCTGAGCAGGCTGTCACCGCCGAGGGTCGAGCACCTCTACGTCGTAGGCAATGATCTGGTGGTCGGTGGTGACCAGGGTGAGCAACTCGGCTTGGGCTTGGGCGACGAGCATCCGGTCGAACGGGTCTTGGTGGTGCAGGGGCAAGGCGGCCGCTCGCTCGGCATGGGCTACGGTGATCGGTAGTTCGACAAACCCATTGGCGATGAGGTCCGAAACCATATGGTCCGGGTAGTGGAGTCTGCCTTTTGCACGCTTGATGCCCAGTTCCCATAGTGTTGCTGCCGAGTAGTACACACTGGTTGCTGATCGGATGGATTCCCGGCACCGCTCTCCCATCTGAGAAGAGACGCCTGCTGCCCAGAGTACGGCGTGACTGTCGAGCAGCAGCCTCATGGTTAGAAGAGGTCTTGTTCCGCAGACTCTTCGAACATGGCGAGGATCTCAGGGTCGGAGCCGACGATGTCCTCCTCGTAGATGTGTATCTGGCCATCCAGAAATCCGATCTTCCGCTCCGGTGGTGCCGGGGGCCAAGGAATAATCTTGGCTATCGGCTCGCCGGCCCGGGCCACAATGACGTCGGTGCCGGCCTCTACCTCTCGAAGCAACTCCGACAGGCGGCTCTTCGCCGCATGGATGTTCACCTGCAAGGTAGTCATGGAGCGAGCTTAGCCCGACTTAGTTCATTTATTCGACTGTATTAGAGGCGTTTGCTTGGCTAGCGGAGACAGGCGTGTGGTGAACTTGCCGCCGTGCCCACGCTGCATGACGTTGATTACACCCTTGAGTACCCCTACACCCGCACCACCGGGCCGGTCATCGGTCCGTTCCTGACCGGGTTGCGCGACGGCCGCATCCTCGGGCAGCGGTGTGGCGACCGGGTGCTGTGCCCGCCCATGGAGTTCGATCCGGACTCTTTTGCCACCCTGGAGCCCGACCTGGTTGAGGTGGGCCCTGGCGGGGAGGTGGTGAACTGGACCTGGGTGGCCGAGCCCTCGGCCAAACACCCCTTTGACCGGCCCTTCGGCTTCGCCTTCATCAAGCTGGACGGGGCCGACACCGACCTCGTCCACGCGGTGGACACCGGGGGCGATCCCGAGGCCATGAGCACCGGCATGAGGGTGCGGGCCCAGTTCCGGGACGAGCGCCACGGCTCTGTCGCCGATGTGTACTTCGTGCCCGAGGCCGACGCCGCCGAGCAGGTGATTCAGCCGGGCGACGAGCCGGTGACCATCACCGAGCACCTCATTGGCTTGCGCATAAACGAGCCGCTGTACCCCCACCGGGCCCGGTTCGCCCAAGGGCTGCTGGACGGCAAGATCATCGGCCAGCGCAGCCCGGTCACCGGCAAGGTGTACGTGCCGGGTCGGGGCTACGACAACATGTCCCGGGTGCTGATGAGCGAGGCCGACGAGGTGGAAGTGTCCGATGTGGGCACCGTGGTGGCGTTCACCGAGCTGAACCCGGTGCAGTACTACGGCCAGACCGAGACCGAGCCCTACGTGCGGTGCTCGATCCTGTTCGACGGCACCGACCAGCCGGTGATCGGCATCGACATCCGCGACATGACGGTGGACGAGATGCGGGTGGGGATGCGGATGCGCTGCATCTGGCGCGACCCCGAGGAGCGGTCGGTGGAGGACATCGACAACCGCTACGGCAACATTCCCGAGACGGTGTACGCCCGGTTCGAGCCCACTGGCGAGCCCGATATTCCTGCCGACGAGCTGAAGGAGCACTCATGGTAAGCCTGGCTGAAGACGTGGCCATCGTCGCGTTCTCGCAAACCCCTTCTCACGCCCATTTCAACGACAGCGAGCCAGCAATGATCATGCCGTGCGTGAACTCGGTGATCGAGCAAACTGGCTTGGACCGCCACGACATCGACTTCACCATCGCGGGAAGCTGCGACTACCTGTCGGGGATGCCGTTCGCCTTCGTCATGAACATCGACGCGGTGGGGGCGTGGCCCCCGGTGTATGAGAGCCACGTGGAGATGGACGGGGCGTGGGCCCTGTTCGAGGGATTTGTGCGGCTCCAGTCGGGCGACATCGACACGGTGCTGGTGTCGGGTTCGGGCAAGTGCTCGCCGGGCAGCTACCGGGAGGGGTTCTCGCTCCAGACCGATCCCTACGTTCACGCCCCCATCGGTTTGGACCCCCGAACACAGGCCGGGTTCCAGGCCCAGGCGCTCATCGCCGCGGGCAAGGCCACCGAGCGGGACTTCGCCGAGGTGGTGGCCCGCAGCCACGCCAACGCCAAAGACAACCCCTACGCCCAACTCAGCGGCGACCTGTCGGTGGAGGAGCTGCTGGCTGAGCCCTACGTGCAGCAGCCGCTGCGCCGCCTCGACTGCCCGCCCACCAGTGACGGTGCCGCGGCCATGATCATCGCCCGAGCCGACAAGGCCCGGGAGCTGTGCGACAACCCGGTATGGATCCGGGCCATCGACCACCGCATCGACTCGCACCACCCCACGCTGCGGGACCTCACCGACTCCCCGTCGGTGCGCATCGCGGCCGATCGGGTGGGCCTGCACGACGGCCCGGTGGACATTGCCGAGCTGACCGTGACTTACAGCCCCGAGGAGATCATCCTGCGCGACGCCCTTGGCCTCAACGGCGACACCTCGGTGAACCCCTCGGGCGGGCCGCTTACCGGCAGCCCGTTCATGGCCGTGGGCCTCACTCGGGTGATCGAGCTGGCCCGGGCCATCCGCAACGGCGATGGCGGCCGGGGCGTGGCCCACGCATCCAGCGGCCCGGCCCTTCAACAGAACCTGCTCTGCGTCTTGGAAGGAGACAGCTGATGGCTCCACGACCCTGTGCGGTATTAGGCGTCGGCCAAACCAAATACAAGCGCCGCCGCGACGATGTGACCTTGGACGGCCTGGTACGGGAGGCCGCCCTCCGGGCCTTGGAAGACGCCGGTGCCACCTTCGACGACATCGATGCCATCGTGATCGGCAAGGCGCCCGACGCCCTCGAAGGGGTGATGATGCCGCTCTTGAGCCTGTGCGACGCACTGGGCGCGATCGGCAAGCCCATCCACCGGGTACACACCGCGGGGTCGGTGGGAGCGTCCACCGCCATCTCGGCGGTGAACCTGGTGGAATCGGGGATGTACAACACCGTGTTGACCATCGCCTACGAGAAGCAGTCGGAAGGCAACGCCACCTGGGCGCTGTCGGGCGGCAAGAGCGGCGGGCAGGGCGCGGGCGGCACGTTCGCCCCGTGGATCCGCAACTACATCGCCCGCTCCAAGGCCCCCGAGCACATCGGGTGGATGGTGGCGGTGAAGGATCGGCTCAACGCCCTCAAGAACCCCTACGCCCACCTGCATCTTCCCGACATCTCCATCGAGAAGGTGCGGGAGTCGCCCATGCTGTGGGACCCCCTTCACTTCTTGGAGTCGTGCCCCTCCTCGGATGGGGCCGCGGCGGTGGTGCTGGGCAACGACGACATCGCCAAGAAGTCGGGTCGCCCGCCGGCATGGGTCATCTCCCACGCCAAGCGCACCGAGTTCGGCCAGTTCCCCGGGCGCGACACGGTGAGGCCCCAGGCCGGCGTGGAGTGCTCGGAGGCCCTGTACCGCAAGGCGGGGATCACCAACCCCCGGGAGCAGATCGACTGTGCCGAGCTGTACGTGCCGTTCTCGTGGTACGAGCCCATGTGGCTGGAAGGGCACCTCATCGCCGAGGAGGGCGAGGGGTGGAAGATGACCGATGCCGGCGACACCGAGCTGGGCGGATCGTTCCCGGTGAACATGTCGGGCGGCGTTTTGTCGTCCAATCCCATCGGGGCGTCGGGCATGATCCGCTGCCTGGAGGCGGCCAACCAGGTGCGGGGCACCGCGGGCGAGTACCAGGTTCCGGGGGCCAAGATCTCCATCGGTCACGCCTACGGCGGCGCGGCCCAGTACTACGCCATGTGGATGGTGTCGTCTGAGCTGAACCCCGAGCTGTAACGATGGCTGGCATCGCCGACGGCCGAGTGGTGGTCATCACCGGAGCGGCTCGGGGTCTGGGCCGAGCCCACGCCCTGGAGTTCGCCGCCGAGGGGGCCCGAGTGCTGGTTAACGATCTGGGAGTCGACCGCGACGGCTCAGGCGGCGCGTCGGAGCCGGCCCAGGAGGTGGTGGCCGAGATACGGGCCATGGGAGGCGAGGCCGAGGCCAACGCCGCCGATGTGGCCGACTGGGATCAAGCCGAGGCCATGATCGCCCAGGCCATCGACTCGTGGGGCCGCCTCGACACGCTGGTGTGCAACGCGGGCTTTTTGCGCGACCGGATGCTGGCCAACATGAGCGAGCCGGAGTGGGACGCCATCATGCGGGTCCACCTCAAGGGGCACTTCGCCCCGGCCCGCCACGCGGTGGCCCACTGGCGGGACCGGTCCAAGGCCGGTGAGGACGTGCGAGGGCGGCTCATCAACACCAGTTCCGGGGCCGGGCTTTTAGGATCGATCGGCCAGGGCAACTACGCCGCGGCCAAGGCTGGAGTGGCGGCGCTGACCATCCAGCAGGCGGCGGAGTGGGGCCGCTACGGGGTGGCGGTTAACGCCATCGCCCCCGACGCCCGCACCCGCATGACGGCGGGGATCATGTACACCGAAGAGGCCCCCGAGGGCTGGGACGAGAAAGATCCGGCCAACGCCTCACCGTTGGTGGTGTGGCTGGGGTCGGATTTCTGCGATGTGACCGGTCGGGTGTTTGAGATCGCCGGCGGGGCGCTCAACGTGTGTGACGGGTGGCAGCACGGTCATGTGGTGGACGTGGGGCGCAAGTTTGCTGCTGCTGAGGTGGGTGACGCGGTGCAGGCTTCGATTGCCGGTTCGCCTGAGCCAGCACCGGTCTACGGCGCCAGCTAGCTGGGAATATCCCTAAACGGGATGCCTTTGTCTACTCGGATGTCGGGGGGGAGGCCTAGGACTTTCTCGCTGATGGTGTTGCGCTGGATGTTGTCGGTGCCGCCGCCGATGCGTGATGCCCACTGACCTAAGAACTCGTATTGCCAGCGCCCATCGTCTAGGGCGTTGTCGCCGTGGAGCATCCCGGCCGCGCCGTTCATGGCCATCACCAAGTCGCCCATCTCCCCGAAGTGCAGCGAGATGGCCAGCTTCATTGTGGAGCTCTCGGGACCGGGGAGCTCACCTCGGCTAGTGGCGGTGCGCACCCGGTATCCCTGATACTTCAGGATCTCCATGCGGGTGTAGGTCTTGGCCAGCTCCTGGCGGATGACGGGGTCGCGGTCGGTGCCGGTCTGCTGGGCCAGCTTCACCAACTCGTTGAATCGGGTCCGAGCGTTTGAGCTTCCGATCAGGGCCCGCTCGTTGGACAAGGTGGTCATGATCGGCCCCCAGCCGGTGTTGACCCCGCCGAGGATGTTCTCGTGGGGGATCCGCACATCCGACAAGAAGACCTCGTTGAAGTGGGCCGCGCCGGTGATCTGCACCAGGGGGCGCACCTCGATTCCGGGGGTGTTCATGTCGACCAGGAAGTAGGTGATGCCCCGGTGTTTGGGCTGGTCGGGGTCGGTGCGGGTCAGCAGGATGCCCCAGTCGCTGTACTGGGCCCCCGAGGTCCACACCTTCTGGCCGTTCACCACCCATTCATCGCCGTCGCGCACCGCGGTTGTGCGCAGTCCGCCGAGGTCCGATCCGGCTACCGGCTCGGAAAACAACTGGCACCACACCTCCTCGCCTTTGAGCATGGCGGGCAGGAACCGCTCCTTTTGGGCGTCGGTGCCGTGGCCGATGAGGGTGGGGCCGGCCATGCCGATGCCCACCGCGAACACCCCAGTAGCTGACACCCGCTTGGCCTCCTCCTCTTTGAAGATGCCCTCCTGGATGCCGCCCAGGCCTTTGCCGCCGTACTCGACAGGCCAGGTGATGGAGCCCCAGCCGCCGTCGTACTTGGTGCGCTGCCAGGCCTTGCACCGGGCCACGTAGGCATTCTCAACGTCGGGGTCGGAGATGGTGATGGCCGTCTGGTCGCGGGGACCGCCGCCGTCGGCGGGGACGTTGGCGTCGAGCCACTCAATGCACTCGGCTCGAAAGGCGGCTTCTTGGGGGGTCTCGTCGAAATCCATGCCGCGTCGATGGTAGCCAGAGGGCTCCCGGCAGTCCCCACCGTACGGGGAGGCCTTTTCTCCTTTATTCGGGCTCAGACGGCGGGGAGTGGTTCAATGATGGCCGTGAAATTCTCGATGATCTTCGAAGCCCAGATGGCCGACCCGTCCCGCGAGGTCGAGCAGCAGGTCATCCGCGACTGCGTGGAGCAGGCGGTGTTGGCCGAGGAGGTGGGTTTCGACCGGGTGTGGGCGGTGGAGCACCACTGCTTGAAGTGGTATGCCCACATGAGCGCCCCGGAGATCTTCTTGACCTGGGTGGCGGCCCGCACGTCCCGCATCCGCATAGGCCACGGGGTGGTGTGCATGCCGTTCGGCTACAACCACCCGCTGCGGGCCGCGGAGCGCATCGCCATGCTGGATGTGCTGTCGGGCGGACGGCTGGATGTGGGTGCTGGCCGGGGGGCCACCCTCCAGGAGATGTCGGCGTTCGGGGTGAAGCCCGAGGACACCTACGCCCAGGTGGAGGAGTCGCTGAGGATCATCTCCCACTGCTGGCGCGACGACGAGTTCGAGTGGGACGGCCTGCTCGACATCTCGCCGCACCCGATTCTGCCCCGGCCGGTGCAAGACCCCCACCCGCCGCTGTATCTGGCCTGCACCAAGGTGGACACTGTGCGGCTGGCCGCCGAGTTGGGCATCGGGGCCCTGGTGCTGGGGTTTGCCGGCGCCGACGAGATCCGCCTGATGAAGGAGACCTACGACGAGGCCATCGCCACCCGCACCGGGGAGCGGTTCGTGAGCGACCACCCCAACAACTGGTTCTCGGCGCTGTGCCCCACCACGATCCTCGACGACCGGGACGAGGCGTTCCGCATCGGGGCTCGGGGCCAGCGGTTCTTCGCCGAGGCCATCATGCACTGGAATCTGGGCACGCCCCCGCCTCGGGCCGGCTCAGCCGACGAGGACACCGCTGCGGCCATCGACGAGGCGGTGGGCAACGTCCACGCCAAGATCAGCGAGATGAACATCCCGCTGAGCCCCAACGCCACCAGCACCTTCAACATTGAGCACGCCTACGGCAACTACGAAGACGCCATCCGCTACGTGAGCGAGCTCGAGGCCATCGGCTGCGACGAGATCATGTGCATGATCCAAATGGGCACCATCCCCCAAGAGGTCATGTTAGAAACCATCCGCCAATTCGGCCACCACGTGATTCCGCACTTCCGAGCCAGGGAAGAAGCCGCCGTCCCGGCCTGACCAGTCATTAGTGGTTCATCGCGCTGGACGGCCCAGTTTTGGGATCTCACCAGTTATCCTCGCATCGGGCCCGACGCGACGAGGGAAAGGGCAGTGATGGGCGACTCGGCAGTGCTTGATCTCGAGATGTACTCCAAGAGCGATGCTGCCCGGCTGCTCGGCGTTGCACCCCAGACGCTCGGCAGGTGGCTTGACGGCTATACCGCTGCTGATGGCACGCGTCGGCCGCCCATCCTCGGAGTTGAACCCGTCGCTGGTGATTCCTCCACACCGCGGTTTGTCACTTGGGGTGAGTTCATCGAAGCGGGCCATCTTGCCGCGTACCGAGGGTTCCAGCGCATGCGGCTTCGGAAGCTGAGGAAGTATGCCTCAATATGGCAGAGAAGCTGCGATGTCCCGTACCCGCTCGCCCGCCGCAAACTCTGCACAACTCCTGGCTCTCATTTGAACGACAACGGCACCGTCACGGCCGAATCCGTCACCGCGTTCTTCGACCGGATCGATTTTGAGGGCGATATCCCCGTTCGCTATTGGCCTGACGGGCGCGATGCCCACATCGTGGTCGATCCCCGACGCCAGTTCGGAGCTCCGATTATCGAAGGCACCCGCATGGGCACCGAGGTGCTTCACGGAATGTATACAGCCGGGGACCCGGCAGAGTGGCTTGCCCATGCCTATAGCCTCGACCTCGTACAGGTCGAGGCCGCTATCCGGTTCGAGCAGAGGCTCGCCAACCGCAAGATCATCGCCTACCAAGCCGCTTGACCGCCCGTCCCGCCGCGGCGGGCCGTCGCTGGTTCTTTGATGAAAACCTTGAGGCTCTCGCCAACGCTCTCGAAGCAGTCGGCTTGAACGTCGTATGCCCTGGGCATCCAGCCTGCCCTGACATCTCAAGGGGCACCTCGGATGAACACTGGATTCCGATTATCGCCCGTGCGAGGTGGCCCATCCTGACTCAAGACGAGCGCATTCGCAGCAACCCAACGCAGGCAAGCGCTCTCCGGCTGCACGGTGCAACCGTGTTCTTCCTGACCGGAGGCCATTGGGCCTCCTGGGACAAGCTGCGCCTGATTGCCCGCCATTGGGACAGGACCGAACAAGCAGCTAGCTCAGCTGACAAGGACGGACCGCGGCTGCACAAGATCACCCCGAGCGGCGTAAAGCCAATCCGGGCCTGACCTTTCAGCGCAAGGTCAACACGGGCAGCTGCGTCTCAGGCGTAGCTGTTCAAGTGTAGGTGTCTAGCACTTCGAATCCGAGGCGACGCAACACGCAGACCGCAGAGGTCGGATTGCTCAACCCTCCATTCAGCTTGCGCTCCCATCTAGTCACCCCGGAGGCGATCCCTACGATCGCTTTCGATGGGTAGTACTGCTGCTCCCACACCAACCAATAGCGCCGCGCCGCCCGGTATCCCCATTGCCTTGCGACCCCATCAGCGCCAAGCCTGTCGTACTCGGCTATCGCCTTGAGAACATCGGAACAGGTAATGCCATCGGTCCACCTCATAGGTCTTTCCCACTCATGTCAAGAGAAATCGCCAATAAAGGTTCAGCGCCCAAAGCAAGGAACGAGGCGGGCCGGAGCCCGCCTCGCAACGTGGTGCATATTGCCATTACGGCTCAGCTTGTTGTTGGTGCCCGTGGGCACCGCCAACCATTCCCTTAGCTACGCACCCTATACTCATGAGTCCCTCAGAAACAACACACACAACTTCAGCATCGGAGTGCTAATGCTTCGTCTCGGTCTTGACCTCGGCACCAACAGCATTGGATGGGTGTTATACCGCTTGGACGGTAGCAACCCTCCCCACCCCGTCGAACTGGTCAACGGCGGCGTTCTGATCCATTCCGATGGGCGCAATCCGAAGAATCGTGAATCGAATGCTGCCGAGAGACGAAGCAAACGAGGCCCGCGTCGCAATCGAGACCGAATGTTGCGCCGTCAACGTATTGTTGTGAGGCTCCTTCGCGAATATGGTCTTCTGCCCGATAGCGAAGAAGAGAGAGGGGCTGTTAGGAACCTCAACCCCATTCGATTGCGCGCAGAGGCTCTGGACCGACCGCTCAAGCCGTATGAACTCGGCCGCGTGCTGCTCTCATTTGCCGACCGTCGCGGATTCAAGAGCAACCGGAAGACTGATGGCGGTGAAGACGGCGCGATTCGACAGGATGTCAGCGAACTCCGCCGACGCATACAGCAGTCGGGCGCTCGTACACTCGGCGAATACTTCTGGAAGCGCCACAAACAGGGAAAAACCATACGAGCACGGCTCGGCAATGGCCTATACCCAGACAGGGGGATGATCGAGGATGAACTCGAGGCGATCCAAAAGACACAAATCCCCCATCATCCTGGGCTGGAGCCGGAGGATTGGGACGCAGTTATCAGGGCACTGCTTTTCCAGCGCCAACTACTGCCCGTTGAGCGGGGACATTGCACTCTCATTCCAGAGGAGAGGAGGGCATACAAGGCGTATCCAATCTTCCAGCGATTCCGCATCTTGCAGGAGGTGTTGAATATTGAGGTCACACCTCCAGAGGGCAGTGTTCGTCCGCTTGAGGTGGAGGAGCGCGAGCGGGTCATCAAAAGCCTCCTATCCTGGAAGCAGAGAACATTCGAGCAGCTTGTCAGCGATGCGAAACTGCCCGAAGGCACGACAGTCAACCTAAGGACCACCGCCCGCGAACGAATTGATGGTGATCTCACCGCAAGTGTGCTCAGCAACAAGAAGTGCTTTGGCAAGAAATGGCAGCAGCTCAGCCTTGAAAGACAGCAGGAAATTGTCGAGCGCTTGCTTGAAGATGAGGACTCCGAAGAACTTGAAGATTGGCTTCAGGACGAATTCGAACTCAGCGAGAAGATGGCCGAGGCAGTTGCATCAGCCCGATTGCCACAAGGAACAGGCAATCTGTCGAAAGCGGCAATTGAGGGGTTGCTGCCCCACATGCAGCGTGGTAGGCGCTATCACGAAGCAGTTTCCGATGCTGGGCTTGGCCATCACTCGGATATGCGCGGCGACGGCGATATGGCTCGACTGCCCTACTACGGGGAGGTGTTGGCACGCCATGTTCTTGGTGGGCGGCCAGCCGGACGCAGCGGTCAAGAGCGATATGGCCGAATAGCAAATCCGACAGTGCACATTGCCCTTGGTCAAGTGCGGCGCCTCTTCAATGCGATTGCCGAGCGCTACGGCAAACCAGATGAAGTGGTCATTGAATTGACACGCGAATTGAAGCAGAGCCAGGAGCAGCGTCGCGACTACGAGCGCCAACAGGCTAGGAACCGTGAGCGCAATGACCGCTTACGCGAGCTGGCTGAAGCAGCTGGCAACCCGGAGCCCTCGCCACAAGACATGCGCAAATTGCGTCTTTGGGATGAGCAGGGACCAGTGAACGGCCGGGTTTGCCCCTTTACAGGACAAGCTCTCTCGGTGGGACTGGTGCTTTCCGATGCCACTGAGATAGAGCACCTTCTGCCCTATAGCCGCAGCTTGGACGACAGTATGAACAACACCGTGGTTGCAATGCGAGACGCTAATCGAGAAAAGGGCAATCGAACACCATTTGAAGCTTGGGGCCACGACAGCGAGCGCTACGAGTCCATTCTTTCCCGCGTACGCCTCTTGCCGAAAGAGAAGCAATGGCGCTTTGAGGAAGACGCTATCGAGAACTGGGAAAGGGACGACCGCTTTCTTGATCGACAGCTAAACGAGAACAGCTACTTGTCACGAGTTGTGCGCGAGTACTTGGAAGCCGTGGTCCCCCCAAACCGTGTCTGGGTGACACCGGGCAGGATGACGGCCATGCTTCGACGTCGCTTTGGCTTCAACAGCATTCTCTCCGAAGAGAGCAATGGCAGGAAGAACCGCGATGATCACCGGCACCACCTGGTTGACGCAGCGGCTATCGGCTTGACCTCACGTTCGCAATTGCAACAGGTGGCCCGAGCTACCGGCCGGGGAGACGATGGTGAGAGCATCTTAGAAGCCCTTGAGCTTCCCTGGGCACGTTTTCGATCAGACCTGGAGGCTCTCGTGCAGCGTTGTGTTGTGCGGCACCGCCCTCATCACTTCCAGCCCGGGCGCGGAAGCACGACTGGCAGTCTTCACAACGAGACGGCGTATGGCATTGTTGACGGCCCCGACGAGAAGGGGCAGATGACGCTGGTCGAGACCAAGCCTCTCGATTCGCTCGATGTCGGGAAGCTCGACAACGTCCGTGATCGAGCGCTTCGTGATCGTCTCAAAGCGTTGTGGGAGAGAGTAGATGCAGAGACTGTGGACGAGAGCAGCACGGTCGTGTGGAAGTGCTTTGTTGAGCGTGCGTGGAAAGAGCTTTGCGTAAGGCGCGTACGAGTTCTGACTCATCTGGGAGAAGACAGTCTCGCGTTTATTCGAGATGAGACGGGCCGTGCCTATAAGGCCTACAAGACTGACGGAAACGCCTATATGGATGTGTGGCTGTTGCCCAGCGGCAAGACCGAGGGAGAAACGGTCAGCCGGTTTGATGCACACCAGCCGGACTTCTGCTCTGGAGTGAAGGTCGAATATCCGACCGCGAAGAAGCTCATGCGCCTTCATGTCAACGACATGATTGCTGTCGGCGAGGGCAGCGAGCGCCGCTTTCTGCGTGTTCAAGCGCTTTCAGGACAGAGAATTACAGCCGTTGATCATCGAGCAGCCGGAAAAGCCAAAGAGTTGTCGCCGTACAGAAAGTCGGCAAGCCAGGTGCTTCAAGTGGGACTGCGGAAGATTTCCGTCGATGTTTTGGGACGAGTACAAGACGGCGGGCCATTTGGTCCCGACGGACGAGGCAAGAACGGAATGCATTAGGCCAATGGAACGCCGCGTGCTCGATATCGCTGAGGGCAGACGTTACCTGTCGAAGAGGCGCGGTTCTCTCGCTGTTGTTTGTGATCCGGGCACTCCCGAGGCATCCGAGACGCTCTTGCCGTTCGATGAGATTGAGTCGGTGATTGTGCATACACCGCAGGCTTCGTACTCCAACGGTGCAATCCTTGAACTTTCCCGGCGTGGCATTCCTCTCGTCTGTTGTGATGAAACTCACACCCCGGCTGCTTGGCTTTGGCCAGTTGAGGCAAACTTCGAACAGGGTCGCCGTATGACGGCGCAGGCTGCAATGTCAGATGATCTTCGGGACGATCTCTGGGCTGACATCGTGCGAGCCAAGTTGGAAGCACAGGCTGCCGTTGTACGAGGTGAAGGCTTTCCCGACGACAGGTTGCTTGAATTTGCTCGTGCCGTTCTGCCTGGGGACCGCAGCAACATGGAGGCGCAGGCGGCGCGCCTCTACTGGAGACTCCTGTTCGACGAGTGTTTTCGACGTCGTCGTTTCGGCGACGCCCCGAACGGTCTTCTCAACTATGGCTACGCAGTTCTGAGAGCCTCTGTAGCACGTCAGCTATGTGCAGCAGGGTTGCATCCTTCGCTCGCGTTGCACCACCACAATCGCTTCAACCCCTTCTGCTTGGCGGACGATCTGATGGAACCGTTCCGTCCGGCGGTAGATCGCGCTGTGCTTGCTCTGTGGCGATCTGGACAAGAAGAAGTGACAGCTAAGACAAAGCCAGCACTGGTAGCGGTGATGACTGAGAGCGTGAGCACGGATCGGGGAGTAGCTCCGCTGAGCCGTTGCGTTGAGTGGGCTGCGCAGTCTCTCGCTCAATCAGTAGTCGAAGGTCAGAATCTGTTGCGCCTGCCGCAAGGTGCAGCGATCGTCGGATGAGCACTTTTAGTGGGTACCGCTTCATGTGGATGATGGTTATGTTCGATCTGCCAGTGCTCACCAAACGGCAGCGGAAGCGGGCGACGAGATTCCGCAACGACCTGCTCGACCTCGGATTCGAGATGGCACAGTTCTCGGTATATATGAAGTTCTGCGGTGGCAGACCTGCCGCCGACGCACTCGCGGCCCGTGTCGAGCGCCAAGTGCCATCGGAAGGCCACGTCAGCATTCTCGTGTTCACTGACAAGCAGTACGGACGGATGCGCGTGTTCAGTGGAGGAACCCGTGAGACTCGGCAGACCGAACGAGGACAGCTTGTCTTGCTGTAGAACAAGGTCTGTGGCGGATGCCCACGGGCATTTCCGCAGGTCAACATCCCTTTAGGATCTGAAAGTTATCTAGTTTAGTGGGTTAGGGAATGGTCGGCCACCAAAACCGGCGTTGCTCCGTTGGACGAGAATTTCTCAAGTTTAGTGGGTTAGGGAATGGTCGGCCACCAAAACTGCACCGTCGGGCGCTCTTGGGGCGGTGTCAGTTTAGTGGGTTAGGGAATGGTCGGCCACCAAAACATTCGTGGGTGTGCAGGCCGGAGGCAGCAGAGTTTAGTGGGTTAGGGAATGGTCGGCCACCAAAACTGAATCTGGTCAAGCGACAGCTTCATCGCCAGTTTAGTGGGTTAGGGAATGGTCGGCCACCAAAACGTGAAGCAGACCGACGAGTGGTCGTAGTCGAGTTTAGTGGGTTAGGGAATGGTCGGCCACCAAAACACCGACGGGCGGTTCACCGTGGCCGGCCCGAGTTTAGTGGGTTAGGGAATGGTCGGCCACCAAAACGAAGCACACGCGGGTGAGCCCCGCCTCGGGAGTTTAGTGGGTTAGGGAATGGTCGGCCACCAAAACTCATTCTCACGGTGCCGCTGCCGACCCGCTAGTTTAGTGGGTTAGGGAATGGTCGGCCACCAAAACGGGTTAGGCCTGCTCGTCGAGGTCGCGCCGAGTTTAGTGGGTTAGGGAATGGTCGGCCACCAAAACTGGCACCGGCCCGGCCTGTTGCGTGGCTCTAGTTTAGTGGGTTAGGGAATGGTCGGCCACCAAAACTCGGATCACTATTCAAGATCGAGTTTCGGGGAGTTTAGTGGGTTAGGGAATGGTCGGCCACCAAAACAGCTGAAGCAGACGGTCCAGGTGGCCGGCGAGTTTAGTGGGTTAGGGAATGGTCGGCCACCAAAACAGGACCGGGCCTATCGCCAGGGCCGGGAGGAGTTTAGTGGGTTAGGGAATGGTCGGCCACCAAAACGCCCGGTCGGCAGAAGCTCCGTCGACATCAAGTTTAGTGGGTTAGGGAATGGTCGGCCACCAAAACGCGAACCGCCGCCGCCAAACCGGAGCCGCTAGTTTAGTGGGTTAGGGAATGGTCGGCCACCAAAACAGGGTGGCCGACGAGAAGCGCCTGCGGTATAGTTTAGTGGGTTAGGGAATGGTCGGCCACCAAAACCCACCCGGCGGCGAGGTTGTAGGCGAAGTCAGTTTAGTGGGTTAGGGAATGGTCGGCCACCAAAACGCGTTCTGCGCCGTCTCCGCGAGAGCGCGTAGTTTAGTGGGTTAGGGAATGGTCGGCCACCAAAACGGAGCGTCGGTGGTGGAACATAAAGTGGTTAGTTTAGTGGGTTAGGGAATGGTCGGCCACCAAAACTCTATCCCGTGCGATTGTTGTTGCGGCGTTAAGTTTAGTGGGTTAGGGAATGGTCGGCCACCAAAACGCCGGCGAGATATGGCTGCTCGGCAGCGAGAGTTTAGTGGGTTAGGGAATGGTCGGCCACCAAAACGTAGCCCGCTACAACTCCGCCGTCTACGTCAGTTTAGTGGGTTAGGGAATGGTCGGCCACCAAAACGTGGTGGCGGCGGCTCTGGTGCCGGGCGGGAGTTTAGTGGGTTAGGGAATGGTCGGCCACCAAAACCATCGGGAGCGCATGGGCCGCCTCCGGGAGAGTTTAGTGGGTTAGGGAATGGTCGGCCACCAAAACGGCGGCGGTCATGGGGAAAAGCTGAACAGTAGTTTAGTGGGTTAGGGAATGGTCGGCCACCAAAACACATGAAGTCATTACGTGTGCCGATCCAGCAGTTTAGTGGGTTAGGGAATGGTCGGCCACCAAAACGCCCAGCCCCCTGGTCTCCACTGCCAGCAGAGTTTAGTGGGTTAGGGAATGGTCGGCCACCAAAACTTTTGCAAGTCTGCTAGACTTGTCTCGTCAGAGTTTAGTGGGTTAGGGAATGGTCGGCCACCAAAACGAAGGGAGTCTCAGTGCCAAAGAGAGGGAGAGTTTAGTGGGTTAGGGAATGGTCGGCCACCAAAACGCCGGCGAGATATGGCTGCTCGGCAGCGAGAGTTTAGTGGGTTAGGGAATGGTCGGCCACCAAAACGAGGCCCTGGTGCTCAGCTGAACTCGACGTAGTTTAGTGGGTTAGGGAATGGTCGGCCACCAAAACAGCGGATCGGTTTACGTGTACGCCTACCCCAGTTTAGTGGGTTAGGGAATGGTCGGCCACCAAAACTCGGGCCGGCGGGGAGACGGTGGTGGAGCGAGTTTAGTGGGTTAGGGAATGGTCGGCCACCAAAACTCTGACGCTATGCGTGCCATGTTGTTCGGTAGTTTAGTGGGTTAGGGAATGGTCGGCCACCAAAACTATCGGGCGGACCAGCAGACCGCTGGGCATAGTTTAGTGGGTTAGGGAATGGTCGGCCACCAAAACACCGTCGCCCGCACGTGGACGTATGCCCTCAGTTTAGTGGGTTAGGGAATGGTCGGCCACCAAAACTAGTCCCCCAAGTGGCAGCGGTGTTCGTCCAGTTTAGTGGGTTAGGGAATGGTCGGCCACCAAAACATAGCGGCTTGTGTGGCGGAAACGTCGTCGAGTTTAGTGGGTTAGGGAATGGTCGGCCACCAAAACAGCGTGGGCCGCGACACGAAGCCGCCTCGGAGTTTAGTGGGTTAGGGAATGGTCGGCCACCAAAACAGCGGTGTGGGGCTCCCCCAGTCGCCTACCAGTTTAGTGGGTTAGGGAATGGTCGGCCACCAAAACATCGGCCTGGTCCGGCGGCGGCGGTGCTGGTAGTTTAGTGGGTTAGGGAATGGTCGGCCACCAAAACTCTTCGGCCGCGGCTACCACGAGGAGGTGTAGTTTAGTGGGTTAGGGAATGGTCGGCCACCAAAACGGCGGGCAGGCCGGCCCACAGCTCAGCGGGAGTTTAGTGGGTTAGGGAATGGTCGGCCACCAAAACGCTAGGATGCGGCGCAAGCGTGTAGACCTGAGTTTAGTGGGTTAGGGAATGGTCGGCCACCAAAACCATGCGGCGGCGCTCCTCGAGGCTCGGCTGAGTTTAGTGGGTTAGGGAATGGTCGGCCACCAAAACTGGATGTGGATTGGCTTGGAGGAGCTCAGCAGTTTAGTGGGTTAGGGAATGGTCGGCCACCAAAACAATATCACGACATTGTTCAACGCGAACGTGAGTTTAGTGGGTTAGGGAATGGTCGGCCACCAAAACCTCGTACCTTGCGTGCGAAAATCTAGGGTTGGTGTTGATTGGGTGGTCTAAGGAGAGTGATGGCAGTTGTGCCGTTAAAAAATTTTTTGTGAATTTTGATTTGTGCGTTTCGATCCAGACGTAATTGTCACAGGTGGATTGTATTCTTGCAGGTATGAAGTTCACTGGTTCAGCGAGTGCTGAAACCGCATACAAAAGCAATATTGTCGCCTCAGAGCCAGAAGTGATGGTTCGTGTATTGCGCGTCGAAGTTAGTGAGCTTTCTCTTGAGGATTTGGATAATCGAGTAGAAGTATTGGCGCGAGCTCGCTCGCAGATTGAGGGCCAATTGGCTGAGGCTCTGGCCGAGCGTGCTCGGCGGAGCAGTTCTCGGGCCGCTTCTGCTGTGTTGCGGGAGCGGGTTCTTGAGGCGGCGGGGCGGGCGAGCTCTGACGTGAAGCTGGCGGTGTCGCTTTCGGAGAATTTTCCGGCGACGCTGGAGGCGCTGGCTGCTGGGGAGATCACCTCGGGTCATGCCCGGGTCATTGACCGGGTGGCGGGGAAGCCTGACTATCACAGTGAAGAAGTCATTTTGGGTGCGGCCAAGGAGGCGCCAGCCGATCTGCTATCTCGCTACGCGTTGCGCTGGGAGCGGGCCGAGGTGCGGGATTACACCAAGTACGAGCAGCAGCGTCAGGATCGCCAGGCGTCGATGACGCAGGAGCCGGACGGCTCGTGGAAGTTCTTTGCCCATGTGGACTACATGGCTGGGCGACGGGCCTCGATGGCGTTTTCCAAGATGGTCGAGGCATTTCGCCGTGAGGAGAAGCCTGACAGCAAGATCACGTACTTGCAGCGGAATGCCGACGCCTTTGTGCAGTTGTTCACCCGGGATGGTCCGCAGCGGACTGCGCCGGCGTCTCTGTTGATCATTTCCGAGTACGACACTTCTAGCGGTGAACTCGGACAGCCCCGTCTTGACGATGGGCAGCCGGTTCCCCCGGAGGAACTGGAGCGGCTGATCGCCAACGCCGATGTCTACACCGCATTTGCCGACGCCGACGGGCAGCCGCTCTGGCTAGGTCGGTCGCAGCGGTCGGCATCATTGGCCCAACGGATCGTGCTCGCAGCTCGAGATGGCGGGTGCATCGGCTGTAAGGCCCCATCCGAGCGTTGCGAGGCCCACCACATCAAGCATTGGTCTGATGACGGCTCCACCGATATTCCCAATCTTGCCCAGCTCTGTCCTGGCTGCCATCACCTTGTTCACGACTGCAATTGGCAGGTTTACCGAGACCACCGGGGCCGATACCGAATCAACGCCCCGCCCGACCCTTTCCCCGACCACGGAACCACCACCTACCAACTGGCCCAACACAGTCCAGTTCTCCGTAACTGATCCGGCCCTGCTCACGCACTTGCCCTGCCAACGATGAAGGGTCAGCTAGCAAGGCTGGAAGCTATCCCGAGCGGTCGGGGCCAGCGCGGAGGATGTGGAACTTCACTAAGCAGCGCTGGTCGTCGACCATGGCTTGGCGGTATTCGTCCCAGTCGGGGTGATCGCCTCGCAGGGTTCGGTAGTAGTCCACTAGCGGTTCCAGCGCGTCTGGTCCCGAGATGATCTCGGCCTGGCACTCGATTTGCACCCAGTCGCCGAAGAAATTGCGGGGGAACACGCACAGCCAGCTCCGGGGGTCGCGCCGCAGGTTCTTGGTCTTGTAGGCGGTCTCCCGGGTGCTCATCACCACGGTTTCGTCCACCACGGCCAGGGTTACGGGCGACATCTGCGGGGTGCCGTCCGCCCTTGCGGTGGCTAGTACGGCATTGGTGTTCTCCCGGATGTAGTCCAGAGCCTGCGCTGCGTCCATGGAGGCATCCTATGGGGTGCCTCCCGTGTGGTCTGATGGTGATGGTGGCTCCGCTCCTGCTCTAGCCAGTCTCAGGATCTGGCGCATAGATTGAATGTCGTGACAAGTCGATTCATGAACCCGTTGATACTGGTGCTGATTGGAATCGCCCTAGTGTTCTCGGGCTGTGGAGGCAGCAGCGGCGACGGCAGCATGACGACCGTCGGAGAGTTCGATTTCGCCGGGGATCCCACAGAGATCAATCCCGTCGCTTTGGCCAGAACAGCGAAGGAACAGTCGGAGACCGCGACCTCGTTTCGGGGCGACATGGAGATGAGGATGACTGGCCTGCCCGAGGTCGGCGAGTTCACCATGCAGATGAGTTTGGAAGCAGCTGCCAATGGTGATGTGGCCGCCGTAAGCGAGTGGGTTGAAGACACTCGAGATGGACTTGGTTTTGGTGGCTCAAATGACGTGAGGAGTGAAATACGTTTTGTGGATGGCTTTGTGTACGTATCGTTCCCACAGGAGATGATGGAAGAAATTGCGGATACCCCATGGGCGAGTTTTGATATCGACGAGCTAACTGATGTCGACCTCGACAATTTGGGGAATTTCGATACGAATACACTCTTGAACTACTTGGTCGGCATTGACGATGAAGCCATAGTCACTCTGGGTGAAGATGTCAATGGGATTCCTACCACCCGTATCAGTGGAACGTACACGATGGCTGAGCTGCTGGATCCGCTTCCCGAGGACCAACGACAAGCCATGATGGACTCTCAGCAGTTCTTTTCTGGGATGGCTAACAATGATATGAACGACCTGTTCAAGGCATTCGAGAAGATACCCATTCAACTAGATGTGTGGATTGATCAAAACAACTACATCTTACGTGAGCTCATTGTAATTGATCAGTGGTATGAATTTATCGTCGCTATAGACCCCAGTGCTGAAGATTCCAAAGAGGAAATAGACGATCTTGTCCAGATTATTGACATGTATTTCTATGACTACGGCGCACCGATCACGATCACTGCTCCCCCTGAACAGGACGTGACCCACATCCAAGGGTCCTTTGCTGAGTCGCTGCTGTGAACTGGGATCAATGCCGAGTTTGGGGTCTTCGCGTCGAGGCTGCGGACGACCCCGGAGTCTGGACTACCAGCGGTTCCAGCGGGTGACCAGTTCCAGGGGCTCGCGGCGGGCGGGGCGGAAGTCGGTGCCGATGGTGTGGGCGAAGGGGATGAGGGCGAGCTGCATCACCTCGTCGTAGGGGATGCCCAGCAGCTCGGCCGCTTCCTGCTCGTAGCAGAGGTGGATGGTGGTCCACACCGTGCCGATGCCTCGTTCTCGAGCGGCCAGCATGAACGACCAGGCCGCCTGGATGACCGACCCCACATGGGAGGCCACGGTGACCGGGGGCTGATCCCACACTCGTCCGGCCAGGCACGGGATCAGCATTCCCGGCACCTCGTGGAGGTGCTCGGACAGATGGCCGGCCGAGGCGTACATCTTCTCGTTGGTGGCCTCCAGTTGGGTGGGGTCCTGCACTTCTAGCCGGGGGAGCACCCCCAGGTAATCGCCGGCGACCTCGCCGGCTCGGCGGTACAGATCGGCCAGAGCGGCGATCAGGTCGGGCTCGGTGACCACCATGAACCGCCAGTTCTGCCGGTTCGACCCGGTGGGGGCCTGCACCGCGATCTCCAGGCACTCAGTGATCAGCTCCGGTGCTACCGGCCGGGAGGTGTCCAGCCGTCGACGCACCGCTCGGGTGGTGGTGAGCACCTCATCGGCGCTCAGGTTCAGATGGGCCATGCCCTTGTTCTAGCGGGTTACAGGGAGGGACCGCTCTCTATGCCGGGCATCTCCGGTTCGTACAGCCACGACTCGACCACGGAGACAGCGTCGGGGCCGGCGAGGTCGTCGACGATGCCAAGGAAGATCTCTGTGTTGGTTGTGCCTCCGGCGGTGTGGTCGTAATGGGTGCGAAGGATGTTGAAGAACACATCGTCTCCGGTGTGGGTGCGTAAGGCGTGCAGGGTCAGAGCGCCACGGAGGTACACGGTATTGAAGTCGAACAACTCGTGGATTTCGATGTCGCCTGGGGGCGAGGTTCTCGAAAAAGCCAGTTGGCGGTGCCAGTTGGCCATGACCGACTCGATGCTCTGACCACTGAGATCGGCGTCGAACATGAGTCCCAGATAGGTGGCAAAGCCCTCGTGCAGCCAGATCTGGCTCCAGTCATCGACGGTGACCGAGTTGCCCATCCACTGGTGGGCCAACTCGTGGGCGATGATCTCCGGTTGGAGGAGCAAAGGGCCGTGGACCGACAGCGTCTGGTTCTCCAGGGCGAAACCGAGGGGGAACGGCACCACGATCGTGCCGTAGGCCTCAAACGGGTACGGCCCCAGGATCTCCTCCAAAAAGCTCATGGCCTCGGGAGTGATCGCCAGCGCTTCGCGTATGGAGGGGTCGGAGCCGCGGGGAACGTAGTCGCGGATCAGCACGCCGCTGTTCAGCCGCTGCTCGTGGCGCTCGAAGTCGCCGATGTATATCGCGGCCAGATACGTCGCCATCGGGTCATCCATATGCCACGTGGTCGTGGTCTTCCCATCGGCCGAAGCCTCATCGGTGAGCAGGCCGGTGGCGGCGGCCGTTACCCCGTCGGGGACGGTGATCTGGAAAGTGAAGGTGGCCTTGTCGGTGGGGTGGTTGTTGTTGGGATACCACGTCATCGCGCCTGAGGGCTGGCTGACCGTGTAAATGACGCCGTTGTCCGAGTGCCACCCCAACGTGGCGAACGGCACACCGGGATCGGCAATGGGCTGGGGGGTTCCCGAGTAGGAGACGGCGACCGTGAACGGCGTGCTGGAGGAGATTGCCGCGGCTGGCCACACCGTCATCTCGTATCCCTCACGGGAGAACTCGGCCTGAATCCCGTCAACGGTGACCGTCTCCACATCCAGCCCGTGGAAGTCGAGGTTGAACCTGCCCAGATCGTCGGTGGCCACCGCAGTCAGAGTGACTACCGCTTCCAGGGTATTAGACGAGGGCTCCACATCGAGATCGATGTCGTAGTGGACGACGTCGTAGCCTTCGTTGCCCAGCGAGGGATAGAAGCTGTCGCCCACGCCGGCTGAGGGATCGTCCGGGTCAGGTGGGGTCGTCAGGTTTGGGGTGGTGGGGGTAGGAGCAGGGATTGCCGGTGCTAATGGAAGTGTGGGAGTGGGAAGCGGTGCGAGAGTTGGGGTAGGTGCGGGGGTGGCCGCGGGCGTTGGGGAAGCAGAGGGTATGGGGGTGGCCGCAGGGGCCGGAGTAGTAGGGGGTGCCAGAGGGGGAGGGGGTGCGGGACTATCGCTGCATCCGGCCGACAGCGTGGCCAGAAGAACGAGGCAGACCAGCAGTCTTCTGGCGATCACCCGGTCATCCTACGGGTATCATCAGCCAATGGCGTTGGAGCTCGACCACTATCCCGGCGTCACCTACGACGCCGCTCCTCCTGAGATCAGCGATCTTGAGGAACTGCGGCTGCTCCGAAAATGGGAGACGGCCATCGGCTATCGCATCTTTGCCGCCATGCGCTGGGGACAGATTGGCGACGGCCATATCACTGCCCGCGACCCGATCCTCACCGACCACTTCTGGGTGCTGGGCTACGGGATCCGCTTCGGCGACGCCACCGTCGACAATCTCACGCTGGTGGGCCCCGACGGCCAGGGTGTGGCCGGTCCTCTGGATCAGGGCGTGAACTTCGCGGCCTACTACATCCACTGGCCGATTTTGAATGCCCGTCCCGATCTGGCGTCGGCGGCCCACACTCACACTCCCTACGGCACACCATGGTCGGCCAACGTCGAGCCGTTTCGGGCCATCAGCCAGGAGTCGTGCGCCTTCGTGTTCGACCAATCGCTTTACGACGGCGACAACCTTGAGGTGAATGATGTCCATGGCGGCGAGGCCATCGCCCAGGCCATGGGTCCCAGCCGGGTGTGCATCCTCCGCAACCACGGGCTGCTCACCGGAGGGCGGTCGCCGGGCGAGGCGGTGGGGTGGTTCGTGGCCGCTGAGCGGGTGGCCGAGGTGCATGTGAAGGCACCTGATGCCAAGGCCATCAGCGAGGAGGCTGCCAAAGAAGTCGAGGCCTCGCTGTTCTCGGAGGACAACGGCTGGCGGATGTTCCAGTGGCTGGCCCGCGACCTGGTGCCCGATCCCTCGGTGGTGTTGGGCTGAGGCTGGCCGCCTTGGGCTGAGAAGATCAGTCCAATTCCAGATCGGGCTCTGACCGTGTGGCGAAGGCGGTCTCCAATGCCAGTAGCGCCGCTTGCTGGCCGGCCCCTAGGCGATCGGCTTCGGCGGCGAACGCCTCAGCGGCATCGGCCAGCTGGCGTTCCACTACCGAGAAGGCCACCGGGGGCTCGTTGGCCACGAATGTGCCTGCCCGGCCTCGGCCCTCCACGATACCCTCCCATTCCAACTCCCGGTAGGCCCGGGCCACCGTGCCTGGCGCCAGGCTCAGCTCTTGGGCCAGCGTCCGGATAGGCGGCAGCCGCTCGCGGGGCTTGAGCTGGCCCGACGAGACCATAAGTCGGAGCTGGGCCCGCAGTTGCTCATAGGGGGGGATGCGAGCGCTCTCATCTATCCAGATCCGCATCGTGACATTGTACCAATGTACTAACTCATAAAGCACAAAATAGGCAGAAATGCCCCAGTCTCGGGCAGTTGTTGCCAGTTTTGTATTGACCTGATAGCGTCCCCATCGGCGACCAGAAAGGACGGCATCCATGAAGCTCATCACTGCGGTGGTCAAGCCACATCAGGTCGAAGACATCAAGGAAGCGTTGGCTGAGGTCGGCGTCCAGGGTATGACCGTGAGCGAGGCTCAGGGTTTCGGTCGCCAGGGTGGTCACACTGAGACTTACCGAGGCACCGAGTACAAGGTGTCATTCACGCCCAAGTCCCGCATCGAGGTCGTGGTGGATGATTCCTCATTGACCGCGGCCACCGAGGCCATTGCCGGTGCCGCCCGCACCGGCAAGATCGGCGACGGCAAGATCTGGACTTCCTCGGTGGAGGGCCTGACCCGCATCCGCACCGGCGAGCAGGGCGCTGACGCTCTTTAGATTTCTGCCCCATCTAAAGATCGACCGGCGCCGTATTGATAGCGTCGCGGCCCGGTGTACCTCGACTACACAGACGAGCAGCGATCGCTACGCGATGAGCTGAGGATCTACTTCGCGGATCTGATGACCGACGAGATCCGCGAGTCCCTCCTGGGGGCTCACGAGACCAGTCCGGCACGACAGGAGATCTTCCGCCAACTGGGGCGGGACGGCATGCTGGGCATCGGCTGGCCCAAGGCCTATGGAGGCCAGGGTCGGTCGGCCATCGACCAGTTCATCTTTTTCGACGAGGCCCAGCGGTCCGGCTGCCCCATGCCGTTCGTCACCCTCAACACCGTGGGGCCCACGCTGATGGCCCACGGCTCCGAAGAGCACAAGGCGGCCTACTTGCCGGGCATTCTGGCCGGTGAAATTCAGTTCGCCATCGGCTACAGCGAGCCGGGAGCGGGCACTGACTTGGCGTCGCTCACCACCCGGGCGGTGCGAGACGGTGACGAATGGGTGATCAGCGGTCAGAAGATATTCACCTCGGGCGCCAATGAGGCTGACTACATCTGGCTGGCCTGTCGAACCAACCCCGATGCTCCCAACCACAAGGGCATCTCCATCATCATCGTTCCCACCGATAGCCCTGGATTCTCCTTTACGCCCATCGTGACCGTGGGCAACTCCACCACAACCGCCACCTACTACGACGAAGTGCGGGTACCGGTTGCCAACCTGGTGGGAGCCGAGAACGAAGGATGGAAGCTCATCACCAGCCAGCTCAACCACGAGCGGGTGGGGCTGGCCGCGGTGGGGGCGCTGTCGTTCCAGCTCTATGACGAAGTGGTGGCCTGGGCGGCCGACACCTCGGCTTCAGACGGGGCCGAGACCACGGTGCTGGACCAGGGCTGGGTGCAGATGGACCTGGCCCGGTGCCACGCCAAGCTGGAGGCCATGAAGCTGCTCAACTGGCAGATGGCCGCCGCGGTGGCCGCCGATTCGCTGGCCCCGGCCCGGGCGTCGGCGGTGAAGGTGTACGGAACCGAGGCGGTGAGCGACATCTACCACTTGCTGTTGGGAGTGCTGGGAGCGGGTGCCCATCTCCGAGAGGGAAGCCCAGGGGCTCTCTTGGCGGGACGGGTGGAGGCCGCGGCCCGCACTGCCCAGATCAATACGTTCGGCGGTGGGGTAAACGAGGTCCAGCGGGAGATCGTGGCCTGGACCGGGCTGAAGATGACTCGGGGCGGTCGGCGATGAACTTCGACTTCAGCGAGTCGCAGGAGGCGGTAGCCGCGCTAGCCGAGCAGGTGTTCTCCGGCTCGTCGGGGGCCGACCGGGTGGCCGAAGTGGAACGTACTGAGGAGCGATTCGACCGGGAGCTGTGGGCCGCCTTGGCCGCCTCCGACCTGCTGGGGGTGGCCATCGGTGAAGAGTACGGCGGGCTCGGCCTCGGCATGATCGAGACCGCCCTGGTGCTGCGAGAGCAAGGCCGCCGGGTGGCGCCAGTGCCGCTGTGGCCCACGTTGGTGCTGGGGGCGATGCCCATTGCCGAGTTCGGCGCTCCGGCACTGCGGGATCGCTGGCTGAGGGCGGTTGTCGCAGGCCAGGCCGTGCTCACCGGGGCGTTCTCTGAATGGGGGGCCAACGAGGCGCTTTCTCCGTCGGTGGTCGCGGCCCGCCGCGAAGACGGGACTTGGGAGCTGAATGGAACCAAGCCGGCGGTTCCCGGCGCTGGGGTGGCCGACGCCGTAGTGGTGCCTGCTCGCACCGTTGGAGACGACGATGGCCTGGCGGTCTTTGTGGTCGACCTAGATGCCGACGGCGTAGAGGTAACGCTGAGCGAGACCACCAACCGGGAGCTTCACGGCGAACTCACCGTGCGGTCGGTGATCGTCGGCGATGATGCGAAGCTGGACGGCGCCGACGGTCGATCAATAGTGGAGTGGACGCTGGCCCGAGCCCAGGTGGCGGTAGCCGCGGTGGTGCTGGGCTGCTGCGAGGAGGCCACGGCTATGGCCGCGGACTACACATCCGAGCGAGAACAATTCGGACGCCCCCTGTCCACCAACCAAGGGGTAGCCATGCGGGCGGCCGACTGCTACATCGACAACGACTGCATGCGGGTCACCCTGCTCCAGGCCGCGTGGCTCATCGACGAGGGCCGCTCAGCAGCCGAGATCGCCGATGCTGCCGCGGTGGCCAAATGGTGGTCGGCCGATGGCGGCCAGCGGGTGGTACACGCCACCCAGCACCTGCACGGCGGCATGGGGGCCGACGTCGACTATCCCGTCCACCGCTACTTCCTGTGGGTCAAGCAGTTGGAGAACACCTTCGGCGGCGGGAGCCGCCAGTTGGCCGCTATCGGGCGCGCCCTAGCGGGGTAGCTACCAGCCCTTCCAATTCGGGTCCCGCCGCTCCTTGAAGGCGTTGACCCCTTCGTCGGCGTCCTCGCCGGCCATCAGCACCTCTTGGGCCCACGACTCCATCTCGAACATGGTCTGGCGGCTGGTCTCGAAGCTGCGGTTCACCAGCAGCTTGCTCATGGTCAGGCTCTTGGTGGGCTGGGCGGCCAACCGGTCGGCCCATTCCCGGGCGGCGGGCATCAACTCGTCGGGGGGCACCACCCGGTTGATCAGGCCCATGGCCGCCGCGTCGGCCGCGCTCACGTCGTCGCCGAAGAACATCAGCTCCTTGGCCTTCTGCGGTCCGATCAGTCGGGGCAGCAGATACACCCCACCGGCGTCGGGCACCAGACCCCGGCGCACGAACACCTCGATGAACCGCACCCCCTCGGCGGCAACGACCAGATCGCAGGCCACCGCCATGTGCACCCCCATACCGGCGGCGGTGCCGTTGACCGCGGCGATCACCGGTTTCTCGCAATCCAGGATGGCCGATATCAGCTTCTGGGCTCCGACCTTGATACCCCGAGCCACCTCCATGATGGCCCGGTCGGGGGCATCCGGAGGCTGCACTCGCTCGGGCCGGGCCACCCGCAGGTCGGCCCCGGTGCAAAACCCCTTGCCGTTGGCGGTGAAGATCACTGCTCGCACCGAAAGGTCCTCGCTGATGCGGGCGAACTCGTCGGCCAGAAAGTTGCGCTGGTCGGGGGTGATGGCGTTGTGGGCGTCGGGCCGGTTCAGGGTGAGGGTGAGCACCCCGCCGTCTTGGGCCACCAGGATGTCGCCGCCGAGGACCTCGGTGACGGTTCCGCCTGTGCTCTCACTGCTCATGGTGCCTACCTCGTCTAGCGTGGCCGGTCGTGTCTTGGAACGCCGCCCACCCCAAAGCTAAATGACCACACCGGCGGCGCCCCAACCGATCACCCGGCATCCGGCGATCGGCCTGACCACGCTGGTGATCGCGGCATCTCTGACCGGCATCGGCCTGTCGATCATGACAGTGGGCTACCCGGCCCTCGGCGAGGCGTTCCCCGGCACCTCCGACCCCACCCTGTCGTGGGTGACCAACATCTTCACCATCGTCGGAGCGGCCACCCTGGTGCCCGCCGGTGTGCTGGCCGACCGGCTGGGCCGTCGGCGGATGCTGCTGGTTGGGACGCTGCTGTTTTTGGCCGGTTCGGTTCTGGGCGGGTTGGCACCCTCTGTTGCGGTGCTTATCGGGGCTCGGGCGGTGCTGGCGGTGGCTTCCTCGATCATCAACACCGCCGCGGTGGCCCTGCTGCTGGCCACGATCCCCGCCAACCGGCTGCCGTTGGCCGTTGGCATCTGGGCGGTGGCAGGCGGCACATCCTCGGCGATCGGCCCTCCGGTGGGGGGCTTGGCCATCGAGTGGTTCGGGTGGGAGTGGATGTTCTGGCTGAACATCCCCTTCTGCTTCGTCGTTCTGATTGTGGTGCCGCTGGTGTACCGGGAGTCCCGCAGCGGCGAGACCAAGGCGCTGCCCGACCCCCTCGGTGGAGTGATGGTGGCCGGGGCCACCGCCTTGGTCACCCTGGGCATCGTGCAAAGCGATCCGTGGGGGTGGCTGGACTGGAAGGTGGCGGGCAGCATCGTCGCCGGCCTGGTCGTGTTCGGGCTGTTCGTGCTGCGCACGTGGCACCACCCCAACCCGCTGGTGGAGCTGCGATTGTTCCGCTTCCCCAATGTCCGCCGGAGCAACCTGGCCATGCTGGTCTTCGCGTCCTCGTGGTTCGGCATGTTCTTCGGCTTCACCGTGATCGTCATCCGGTCTTGGGGGTGGACTCCCATTGAAGGAGGCTTCGCGGTGGCGCCGCTGGCGTTGTTCGCCGGGGTCGTAGGCGTGCTCATCGGCCGGGTCGCCCACCGCACCGGCCATCGCATGTTCATCCTGCCCGGCACTGCGATCTATGTGGGCGGCACCGTCATGCTGTGGGTGGTGTTGGGCGATGAGCCCAACGCGGCGGTGTTCGTGGCGGGCATGACCGTGATCGGGGTGGCCACCGGCATGGTGTTCCCCTCCTTGATGGCTGCCGCGGTGGTGGACGTGCCCCCCCACCAGCACTCGTTGGCCTCGGGCATCAACTTCACCTCCCAACGGGTGGCCACCACCATCGGCGTGGCCCTCGGGCTCACCTTCGCCACCACCGCGGCCTCGGCATCGGAGGCCATCGACCTGCTCATGGGCATGGTGATCATCACCGCGCTGGTGTCGCTCCCCTTCAGCGCCCGGATCGACACCCGCCCCCGCCAAGCGCAAGGCTGAGGGCATGTACATCGCCATCGCCGACACCATCACCCTCGAGGATCCGGGCAACTTCCGCGAGTTCCATGTGGCATTGGACGGCGACGTGACCGCCGCAGTGGCTGCATTCGATGGCCGGGCCGCCGCCTCGGAGCGGGACAACCACCTGTGGATCGACATCGCCTTCGTGCGAGAGCTGGCCGGCGACGCCGCCGACGCCGAATGGGAGGCCCAGTTCGACGGCATGCTGGCCTACGCCAACTCCAAAGGCTGGATCGACGAGCCCACCAACCGAGTAGAAGCCCACATCCAGCCTCCGGGCTAGCCGGAGCCAACCCCGGTATTAGCCCTTGAGGGCGGCGAAGAGTTCGGCGACTAGGGGTTGGGGGGCGCCGTGGAGGGAGAGGTGGATGCGGTCGGCGAGGCCGCCGAAGCGGGATTTGATCTCGGCGGCGGCTTCGGTAGGGGTGCCCTGGACGCTGAGGGTGTGGACCATCTCGTCGTCCCACACGTCGCCGATGTCGCCCCAGCGGCCCTGTTTGGTGAGGCGGTTCAGCTCGTCTTGGAGCTCGCCCCAGCCGTGGGCATCGAGCACCACCCGGTAGGCCGGGGTGGAGCCGTAGAAACCGAGGTTGGAGCGGCAGAGCTGTTCCACCCGCCAAGCCTCCGATTCGTCGGCGTCGTCGTCGTACAACCCGACGATCACCCCCACACCGAAGGTGAACTCGTCTCGGCTGCGCCCGGCGGCGGCCAGGCCCGCTTCCACTGCGGGCAGCGTTTTGGTGCGCAGGAAGCGCTCAGAGCAGAACGGGTGGATCAAGATGCCGTCGGCGGTCTCGGCCACCATCTTGGTCATCTTCGGGCCCAACGCCCCGGCCCAGATGGGGGGCGTCCCCCACTCCAGCGGCTCGGGCTCGAAGATCGGGGTGGAGAGCGTGAAGGTGTAGTAGTCGCCCTTGAAGT
This sequence comes from Candidatus Poriferisocius sp., assembly GCF_965204015.1. Taxonomy (GTDB): domain Bacteria; phylum Actinomycetota; class Acidimicrobiia; order Acidimicrobiales; family Bin134; genus Poriferisocius. Next base: position 2,912,681 of record NZ_OZ241965.1, read on the forward strand.
CGAGGGGATCGCCATCTTGCCACCGGGCGAAGATGGCCTTGGTGGCCGCCATCAACTCTCGCATCTGGGCCACCGGGCGGTCCCACACCGCGCTGTAGCGCTTGGTGATGTGGGGCTTGATCTGCGATCCCAGGCCCAAGGCGAACTTGCCGTCCGACAGCCGATGCAGGTCGAACGACTGGTAGGCCAGGTGCATCGGACTGCGGGGCAGAGCAATGGCCACGTTGGTGTAGAGGTCGAGGCCGGTGTGCTCGGCCGCGGCCAGCAGCGGGAAGAACACGTCGCGCTGGCCCTCGAAGGTGAACACCCCGTCGACCCCCATGGCCTGATAGGCCTCAGCCTGATCCCGGACGCCCGCCAGATCGGCAGATAGCGGCATGTCGATCTTCATGAGTTCCTCCTCGTCTGGCTGCCCACAATGTCGATCTTCACGGTCAGGAGCCCTTCAAGCGGGGGAACATGGGAAAGGGGACCTCCTCGGCGTCCTCCTGTTCGGGCAGGCCACCGGCGAAGACGGGCCACACCGTCTCGGCGGTGTGGGGGTGGGGGAGCGACCAATCGAACTCGTGGTCGATGCCCAGCATGTTGGTGAACGGCCACATCAGGCCCCGGAAGTAGACATGAGTGCCGTTGCGGACCTTCTCCTCGAAGGTCCAGGTGTTCATCAACCGGTAGGCGTCGCCCTGGGCTTTCTTCACCGCGGCCAGGATCTCGGGCATTTCCTCCCGGTCCACCGGCACCAGTTCCCCGCCGGGGCGGGGCTCGAACACCGACATGGCCTCCAGCCAGGCCAGGTTGTCGGCCGGCACCGAGAACGTGGTGGACAGATCGTTCACCCGGTTGTGGATGCCGGGCCGGAACACCAGGCCCACCACCAGGTTCTGATGGGGCACATCAGCGGCCACGTGGCTCCACGGGATCCAGCTCTGGGCCAGCGAGGAGAACTCCCGCACGATCATGTGGCGGCCGTTGGGCAGCGGGTAGGGGCCGGTGTCTCCCGTGCCCAGCCGGGTGTCCAGGTAGAGCAGGAACAGATACTGCTGGAGTCCGGCTACAAATCGGCGGGCCGTGCGGTTCTCGCCGTCGCCGTCCACCGGCCAAGCGGCCTCATAAAGGGTGTCGATGATCTCCGGATCACAGGTTCGCAGCGTGTCGGCCGCGTCCCAGCATGAACGGAAGCCATCATCTCGCCACGGCTCCACCCAGCGGATCCAATAGTCCATGAGGAAGCGCACCCGGTCCTCCACGTCGCCCACCTGGGTGGTGAGCCCCATGGCCGACAGCTCCTCCAGTGCTCGCCAGCCGCCGAACGGGATGCAGACAATGGCGAACGGGTGGGCGTTGGTGGTCTGGGTTCCCGGCCCTCGCATCTTGGCGCCCAGCTCAGACGCATCGAGCACCTCATCGCAGCGGGCCAGAATGTCAGGCCAGCGCAGCCAGGCCTCCATGCCCGAGTAGCCGGTGTACTCCCGCACCGGAATCAGCCCTGAGGTGAGGCCGGTGCGCTTCTTGGAGTTCTCGGACACCAAGATGTCCCAGAACTCCACCATTCGGTTCAGCTCCTCGGTGTCCAGCGGCATGGTCTGCGGCATGGCTGATGACACTAGCCATCGGTTTGGCAGCTAGGTGTGTCGTGGAAGGCAGGCTCGGCCTACGATCCTTCAATGCTTGCGGCGATTATGCGAGAAGTGGGCGAGGTCAATCTGGACGTGTGCGATGACGTCGAGATGCTTGATCTGGGCCCCGATGATGTAGCCATCAAGATCACCCACACCGGGGTTTGCCACTCCGATGTATCGGCCATGAACGGGACCATCCCCCAGGCTCCGCCGGCGGTGCTCGGCCATGAGGGAGCGGGCATCATCGAGGAAGTCGGCTCCAATGTGGACGACCTCGCCCCGGGCGACCACGTGATCGTGATGTGGTCGCCGCCCTGCGGAAACTGCATCTATTGCACGGGTCGCCACCAGCCCAACCTGTGCGTCAACATCACATTCGGCGAGATGGCCCGGATGAAGTTCACCCAGGGCGGCCAGGAGATAGGCGGCATGGCCGGAGCGGGCACGTTCGCCGAGAAGATGCTCATGCCCCGCCAAGGAGTGGTGAAGATCGATGACGACATCCCCTTGGACGTGGCCTCACTCATCGGCTGCGGGGTAATGACCGGAGCCGGGGCCGCATTGAACACGGCCAAGATCAGCCCGGGCTCCTCCGCGCTGGTGATCGGCGCCGGGGGGGTCGGCGTGGCCGCCATTCAGGGCGCCAGGATCGCCGGGGCGGCCGAGATCGTGGCGGTGGACAAGAACCCGGCCAAGCTCGACGAGGCCATCTCCTTCGGGGCCACCCACGCGGTGCTGCCCGAAGACCTGGAGGGGGCCAAGAACGAGATCACCGGCGGCGACGGATTCGACTACGCCCTGGAGTGCGTCGGTGTGCCCGCGCTGATGCGCACGGCCTACGACATGACCCGGCGGGGCGGCACCTGCTGCATCGTGGGCGTGGGCCGCATGGAGGAGATGGTCTCTTTCAGTGCCTTCGAGCTGTTCTACAACGAGAAGACCCTGGTGGGCTCGTACTACGGCGGCACCGATGCGCGCACCGACTTCCACCGACTGCTGCGGTTGTGGAAGAACGGACGGCTCGACTTGGAGAGCATGATCACCCGGCGCATCACCATTGACGAGATCAACCCAGCCCTTGAGGCGGTGCGAAACGGCGAGGTTGTACGCCAGGTCATCGAATTCTGATGGGTGAAGCGGTAGGCCGGGGCAGCCCGGTGTTCTCCGGCATCTCCGGCCAGGGCCGGCTGATGCGATTCGACACCCCCGACGACGTGATCGCGGTGTTCGACGCCGGCGACGACGTCGCCTCGGAGACAGTGGCGCTGGTCAAAGACGCCGGGGCCACGTTCTTGGCCCCCATTGAGGCCGATTTGGCCGGCATTTTGTGCCGGTCGGGTGACATCGAGAGCCACCTGGCCATCATCAGCCGTGACTTCCAGATCCCGTGTCTCATGGGGGTGGAGTTCGACGGCGTGGAGCCAGCCGACGGGACCACCGTGGTTATCGACACTGATGCGGGCACAATTTCTGTAGACGGAGTGGCCTAGCCAATGGCGGAGCGCCTGCGGGCCGACTTGGTGCTGGAGTACCCATTTACTCGGACTACGGGTCCGGTGATCGGGGCCTTCCTGACGGGACTGCGAGAGGGGATCATCCTCGGCATCCGCCGCCCCGATGGGACGGTGCTCTGCCCGCCCACCGAATATGACCCGGAGAGCTCTGAGCCGCTGACCGAGTTGGTGGAGGTAGGCCCGAGCGGCGAGTTGGTGAGTTGGACCTGGGTGGACCCGCCCCGCTCACAGTCTCCCTGGGATCAGCCCCATGGCTTGGGCTTGATCCGCCTGGACGGGGCCGACACTCCCATGGTTCACGGAGTGCTGGTGAGCAGCCCTGGCGAACTGTCGGTCGGGATGCGGGTGACCGCCCGGTGGCGGGCCGAACGCGAAGGCCACATCGCCGATCTTGAGGGCTTTGTGCCCGAGGGAGCCAGCCAATGAGCGCTGATCCCAGCATCCCCCCCGCCGCGCTGTCGGGCGAGGTGCGCCTGCCCGAGAAGCTGGCCGATGTGGAGCCGGTGCGGTCGGTGCGAACCCCCATCCGCCTGGATTATGACTTCATCCCCGGCGACGCCTCATCGGGATATCTGAATGCTTTCGCCGACCGCAAGATCCTCGGCCAGCGCTCCCCCGTGGACGGTGCGGTGTTCGTGCCCCCTCGAGGGGTGGATCCCCGCCACGGTGCGGCCACCCCCGATTATGTGGAGTTGCCCGACACCGGCCATGTGGGGGGCTTCTGTGTTACCCGCCTGCCCATTCCGGGCCGGGACGATCTGGAGATCCCCTATGTAAGCGCCTGGATCCACCTCGACGGCGCCGACATCGGCTTTCTGGGCTTGGTGGCCGGGATCGACACTTCTGAGGTGCGCATGGGCATGCGGGTGCGGGCGGTGTGGAAGCCCGATGACCGACTGGGCCGCACCGCCGAGAACATCTTGTACTGGGAGCCCACCGGCGAACCCGACATCCCTGTGACCGCGGCCGGCACCAACGCCTGGCACGCCAAACAGGCCGCAGGGGAGCAAGGCTGATGCGCGACATTGCCGTGGTATCGGTGGCCCAACACCAGGAGAAGGCGCTCATCCACACCACCGAGGTGGAGCTGATGGTGCCGATCATCAACGAGGCCCGGGGAGCGGTAGGCCTTACCCAAAACGACATCGGCTTCACCTGCTCGGGAAGCAGCGATTTTCTGGCTGGGCAGGCGTTCTCATTCGTCCACACCCTGGACGCGGTGGGCGCGGTTCCGCCCATCAGCGAGAGCCACGTGGAGATGGACGGTGCCTGGGCCCTGTACGAAGCGTGGGTGAAGCTCCAGATCGGCGGGGTGGACACCGCGCTGGTGTACAGCTACGGAAAGTCGTCGCCCGGATCGCTGCGCGACGTGCTCTCCACCCAGCTTGACCCCTACTACCTGGGTCCGCTGTGGCCGGACGCCTTCTCCTTGGCCGCGCTTCAGGCCCGAATCATGCTGGAGTCCGGGGTTGTGAGCGAGCGGCGCCTAGCCGAGATCGCCGTCCGTAGCCTCAACGGCGCGGCCGACAACCCGTTGGCGGTGCGGTCGTCGGCCGACGCCACCGTTGCCAGCGTGCTGGCCGAAGAACCCATCGCCGATCCGCTGCGGCCCAGCGACTGTGCGGCTTCCGCCGACGGAGGCGTGGCCGTGGTGCTGGCCGCGGGCGACCGGGCCCGGGAGCTGTGCGAGCGCCCGGCGTGGATCAAGGGCATCGACCACCGCATCGACCCCCACCAGCCAGGGGTGCGCGACCTGACCCGGGCTCCCAGCGCGGAGAAGGCGGCGGCAGAGGCCGGAGTGGGAGACGATCGCCTCGACGCCGCCGAGCTGGCCGCCCCGTTCACCACCCAAGAGCACATCTTGGAGCTCGAGCTGGGCCTCGGAGACGGCACCGCCGTCAACGCCAGCGGCGGGGCGTTGGCCGGCCACACCATGATGGCTGCTGGCCTAATGCGCGTCGCCGACGCCGCCCGTCAGATCCACGATGAGCAGGCCGACAGGGTGCTGGGCCACGCCGCATCGGGCCTTTTCCTCCAGCAGAACTTGGTGTGTGTGATGGAGGGGGAGTGATGGCCGAGCGCACCGCAGTACTGGGGGTCGGCCAGACCAAGTACCAGACCACCCGAGGCGACATGTCCCTTCCCGGGTTGGTGCGGGAAGCCGCCTATCGGGCGCTGGAGGACGCCGAGCTGGATTGGAACGACATCGACGCCGTGGTGGTGGGCAAGGCTCCTGACTTCTTCGAAGGGGTCATGCAGCCTGAGCTGTATTTGGCTGAAGCGCTGGGAGCGGTGGGCAAGCCGCTGCTGCGAGTCCATACCGCAGGATCGGTGGGCGGATCCACCGCAGTGGTGGCCGCCTCGCTGGTGCAGGCCGGCATCCACCGCCGGGTGCTCACATTGGGATTTGAGAAGCAATCGGAGTCCAACGCCACTTGGGCGCTGTCTTTGCCCCAGCCGTTCTCGGTGTCGATCAACGCCGGGGCTGGCGGCTACTTCTCGCCCATCATCCGCCAGTACATGGCCCGAACCAACGCCCCGGAGCTGATCGGCTGCATGGTGGCGTTCAAAGACCGCCAGCACGCGCTGCGCAACCCGTACGCCCACCTCCAGCAGAAGGAGCTGACCTTCGACCAGGTCGTTGAGTCGCCCATGCTGTGGGAGCCGATCCGGTTTTCTGAGACCTGTCCGTCGTCGGACGGGGCCTGCGCGCTGGTGCTGGGCGACGAGGCCGCCGGGGACGCCTCCACCAAGCCGGTGGCCTGGATCCACGGCGCGGCCCTGCGCAGCGAGGCCAACAACTTCCCCGGACGCGACGAGGTGAACCCCCAAGCCAGCCGGGACTGCGCCGACGACGTGTTCGCCCAGGCGGGCATCACCGACCGGCGGGCCGAGATCGACGAGGTGGAGATCTACGTGCCGTTCTCGTGGTACGAGCCGATGTGGCTGGAGAGCCTGGGGTTCTGCGAGATCGGAGACGGTTGGAAACTGGTTGAGGAAGGCGCCACCCATCTCGACGGCGGGGACCTTCCGGTGAACTGCTCGGGTGGCGTGCTGTCGTCCAATCCCATCGGGGCCTCGGGCATGATCCGATTCGCCGAAGCCGCCCTCCAGGTGCGGGGCATGGCCGGCGACCACCAAGTAGACGGCGCCCGCAAGGCCTTCGGCCACGCCTACGGCGGCGGCGCCCAATACTACGCCATGTGGATCGTGGGCGCCGACAAGCCCACCTCCTGAGCGGGCAAGCTAGTGAGGTGAAGCGCTTCGCCTGGCCGATGGTGGTCTTGTCGTTCTTCTTGTTGCTGGGGGCTTGTGGGGGGGAGGATAGGGGGGATTTGGTGGCGTTTTGTGGGTTGGCTGAGGAGGGGGTGGGGATGCGGCCGGCTGAGGGGGAAGGCGATCTGGCTCGATTGGACGACCTAGAGGATGCGGCACCGCCTGATATTCGAGAGGCGGTGACTACCGTGGCCAACGCTTCCCGGGAGATTGATGAGATCGAAGACCTCCAAGAGCTATTCGAACGGGCCTTCGACCTCGAAGAAGCCGTTGCCACCGCCCGCCAAGAGATTCGCACCTATACCCAGCACCACTGCTTGTAACTGACACGCGGCCCGATGGTGACGGGGTGGGGGTTGGTTGGGTAGGGTCGGGGTGTCTTTTTGGGAGATGGGAGGATCCGATGGGATACCGGGTGGTCGTGGACTACGACCTGTGCGAGAGCAACGCCATTTGCATGCAGGTCGCTCCTGACATTTTCGAGGTGCGCGACGACGACTTTTTGTACCTGCTGAACGAGACCCCAGGGGATGAGGCCCGCGAGCGAGTGAACGAATCGGTCCAACGCTGTCCCAAGCAAGCCATCTCCGTAGCCGAGGAGTAGGCGCCCACTGCGCTCACTAGCGATTGTCGGAGCCTCGCTGGCCGGTACCCGGGCGGCCGAGACGCTCCGGCGAGAAGGATTCGACGGGGCCATCACCATCATCGGCGATGAGCCCCACCAGCCCTACGACCGGCCTCCCCTGTCCAAACAGCTCCTCGCCGGGGAATGGGAGCAAGACCGCATCGCGCTGTCCGACGATGAATCGCTCCAAGATCTAGACGCCGACTGGCGGCTGGGCCGCCGGGCCGCCGGGCTTGACGTTGCCAGCCGCACCGTCACCCTCGACGACGGCTCCGCGGTAACTGCGGACGGAATCCTCATCGCCACTGGGGCCCGGTGCCATGAGCTGCCCACCAACGGCCTCGACGGCATCTACACCCTGCGGGGGCTCGACGACTGCCTGGCCATCCGTGCCGAGCTGGAGGCCTCCCCCCAGCGGGTGGCGGTGGTGGGGGCCGGCTTTATCGGCGCCGAAGTGGCGGCTACTGCCCGGGAGCGGGGTCTGGAAGTCACCGTGATCGAGGCCCTACCGGTGCCGCTGGGCCGAGTGCTGGGCACTGAGATCGGCACCGTGTGCGCCGATGTGCACCGAGACCATGGGGTAGACCTGCGGCTCGGCGTGGGCGTAGACGGCTTCGATGGCCATGGACGGGTAGAGCGGGTGAACCTGAGCGACGGCACATCGGTGGACGCCGACGTGGTGGTGGTGGGCATCGGTGTGGCCCCCAACACCGAGTGGTTGGAGGGATCGGGGCTGGAGTTGGACAACGGGGTGGTGTGCGACGAGACCTGTCTGGCCGCCCCGGGCATTGCCGCTGCCGGAGACGTGGCCCGCTGGCCCAACCGGTTGTTCGGCGAAACAATGCGGGTGGAGCACTGGGACAACGCCATCGCCCAAGGCCAACATGCGGTGCTCCGCTTATTGGCCTCCGACGAAGAGGCCCAGCCCTATACCCCGGTGCCGTGGTTCTGGAGCGACCAGTACGACCGCAAGATCCAACTGGCCGGACGGGCACGGCCCGACGACGAGGTGCGCATCATCACCGGCTCCACCGAGGAACGGCGCTTCGCTGCCCTTTACGGCCGGGCCGGCCGGCTGGTCGGCGTGCTCGGATTCAACCGACCCCGCCACGTGATGAAATACCGCAACCTCATCGAACAGGGCACGAGTTTCGAAGACGCTGTCAAAATCGCCGAGCAGGAATAGACATTCACAGCCACGACATTCCGATACGCGCTGGCGGTGGCTGAGCATTGCGAATAAGAGTGGAGGCATGGGTACTCCCGGGGAGTTCCCCATCAGCGAGCTTGTAGCCCGCACCGGAGTCCCAGCTGCCTCCATCCACCACTATCGGCGGCTGGGCCTTTTGCCCGCGCCCCGTCGGGCTGCCGCCAACCGCTTCCTCTACAGCCAGCGCCACGCCGAAGCAGTAGAGCAGATCAGGGAACTAAGGGAGCGCCACCGCTTGCCGTTGCGCCATATCGCCCAGATCATGAACGCGGAGAACCCTGATCACGCTGAAGTGGCCACTTTGGCCGACAGCGGAGAGCAGCTTCGGGAGGTGGCCATTCAGGAGTTCGCCCTCAGGGGCTACACCGAGGTGAGCGTGGCCGACATCTGCACTCAGGCCGGTGTGGCCAAGGGGACGTTCTACCGCCACTACCGCTCCAAGCAGGACCTGTTCTTCCGGGCAGTGGAAGCGGTGGTGGACAATACCGCCGAGGAATTCGCCGCCTCGATCGACGGCCAGCTCGGGTTGAGTCGTCAGGAGCTCACCCGCCGACTGGCTGAATCGCTCCTTCCTGGCCTGCCCATCATGCTGGAGGTGGCCAAGCGCTCGGTGCAGGGCCAGGTAGAGCACGCCGCCGCCGCCCAGCGGGTGTTCTGGCGGTTGGCCGAGCGACTGGGAGAGGCTCTGTCCGACGATCCCCGGGGACATCGGCTCGCCGGCGCCCTCATCATGGACGCCATCGCCCACATTTTCGCCGAGGGTCTCATGGGTCGATTCGCCGATCGGCCCACCTTTGACAGCTCGGGAGAAGGCAATGCCTTGACAGCCTCGGGTTGAGCGCGTACAAAAAGGTGACCTAATGGTCACTCTTTTGTTTGCAATCGGGTAACGATTGTCAGAACATTGTCAAGAATGGCCTGGTTAGCTCGTTGACCAGCGGGTTAGCCCAGAAAGTACCGGGGGCGTTGTGCAGGCAGAAGTCGGGTTCGATTTGGACTCGATCATGACCCAGAGGGGAGCGGAGAACTTCCCGGTTGTGCTGCGAGCTGTCCCGGCGCGTCCCCGGGCCCACCTGTTGGCTGTCTACGGATTCGCCCGGCTGGTGGACGACATCGGAGACGAATACGACGGCGACCGCTTGGCCGCGCTGGACTGGGTAGAAGAGGAACTCGGTCGAGTCCGCCGCGGCGGGGCCACCCACCCGGTTATGGTCCAGCTCACCCCCCTCCTCACCGAACTGGACATCGACGACGAGCCGTTCCTGGCGCTGATCGAGGCCAATAGGCTGGATCAGCTCAAGCACCGCTATCAGACCCAGGCTGAATTGGCCGAGTACTGCACGCTGTCGGCCAACCCGGTGGGGCGGCTGGTGCTGGCGATTTTCGACGCGGCCACCGCCGAGCGCATCGCCCTCAGCGATGCAGTGTGTACCGGCCTGCAATTGGTAGAGCATCTTCAAGACATCCGGGAGGACTACGTCGAAAAGGGCCGCATCTATTTCCCGGCCGACGAAATGGCCCGTTTCGGCGTGGATGAGGACGATCTGGCCCAGGTTCGGGCAACGGAGCAGCTTCGTCGCTTGGTGGCCCACCAGTGCGACGCCGCCCGGGGGCTGCTGAGCCGAGGCGACCCGTTGGTGGCCTCCCTGACTGGGTGGGCCAAGATGACGGTGGCCGGCTATGCCGCGGGCGGGTTGGCCGCCCTGGATGCCATCGCCGGAGCCGACTATGACGTGCTGGCAAAGCTGCGGACCCCGACAAAGGCCCGCACCGCGGCCCATGCGATTCGACTGGTCACCCCCCGCAGCGTGACCGATGCCAAACTGGTTCGCGCCGGGCGGGACGCCGCCGCTCGCTGGAGGCGAAAGTGAGGACAGCCGACGCCTATCAGCAATGTGAGGAGATCACCCGGACCGAGGCCCGCAACTTCTCCTACGGCATCCGGCTGCTGCCCAAGCCGAAGCGATTGGCCATGTCCGCGCTGTACGCCATGGCCCGGCGCATCGACGATGTGGGCGACGGCCCGCTTCCCCAGGACGAGAAGCTGGCCCAACTGACCGAGCTGCGGGCTGACATTTACACCTTGGCCGACGGCGGGCTCAGTGACCCTGAAGATCCGGTACTGGTCGGGCTGCGCCACGCCATCGACGAGTTCCCCATCCCGGTGGCCGCGCTGAACGAGATCGTTGAAGGGTGCGAGCAAGATGCCGTGGGGAAGGTGTACACCACCATCGAGGAGACAGAGCAGTATTGCCGGCTGGTGGCCGGATCGGTGGGCCGCCTGTCGCTGGGAGTGTTCGGCACCTCCGGCGATCCCGATGAGGCCAGCGAACTGGCCGATGTGCTGGGGGTAGGCCTCCAGCTCACCAACATCTTGCGCGACATCGTGGAAGACCGAGGCATGGGCCGGGTCTACCTGCCATCGGCTGATATCGAGCGGTTCGGGTGCGCCCCCGATCTAACCGGGCCGACCGAAGCGGTGGGTGCGCTGGTGTCGTTTGAAGCGGAGCGGGCCGAGCGGCGGTTCGCCGAGGGGCTGAAGCTGCTCAAGATGCTGGACCATCGCAGCCGGGCCTGCACCGGGGCGATGGCGGGGATCTACCATCGGCTGTTGGCCCGAATTGCGGCTGCTCCCACGGCTGTGCTGGAGGGGCGGATGTCGCTTCCCACCAGGGAAAAGGCGTGGGTGGCTGTCCGCAGCTTGGCCGGAGTCACCTCATGAGCACTGCTGCCATCAAGCCGACGGCCGAGCCGGTCGCAGCGCCGAAGATCGCAGTGGTGGGAGGAGGTCTGGCCGGTTTGGCCGCAGCAATAGCCGCAGCCGACGGCGGGGCCCAAGTAACGCTGTATGAGCGGGCTCCTCGGTTGGGCGGGGCCACCTGGTCGTTCCAGCGCAACGGTCGATGGTTCGACAACGGCCAGCACGTGTTCATGCGGTGCTGCACCGAATACCGGGCCTTTCTGGACCGCTTGGGAGCAACCGACCAAGTGACCGAGCAACCCCGGCTCTCGGTTCCGGTTAGCCGCCCCGGTCGGCGTCGGGCGCGCATTTCCCGCACCGGCGCCCCGGCCCCCCTGCATTTGGCCCGGTCGCTCATGCGCTACGGCCCGCTCTCGGTCACCGACCGGGTGCGGGCGGTTCGCACCGCGCTGGCCCTGCGCCGCCTTGATCCCGATGATCCGGACACCGACGAGATGAGCTTCGGGGGATGGCTGCGATTTCGAGGGGAGTCCGACCGGGCCGTAGCCAGTCTGTGGGATCTGATCTGCTTGCCCACCGTAAATCTGAGGGCCGACGATGCTTCGCTGAGCCTGGCGGTCAAGGTCTTTCGCACCGGGCTCTTGGACGACACCGATTCCGCCGACCTTGGCTGGACACGGGTGCCGTTGTCGGCCCTGCACGGCGATGCCGCTGCCCGGGTGATCACCGACCAGGGAGGAAGCATCCAGCTCCAGGCCCAGGTGGAAGCCGTGGAGCACGGCCCTTCGGTGACGGCGGACGGGGAACGGGTCGATGCTGACGCGGTTATTCTCGCCGTCCCCCACGATGCAGTGGACGACCTACTGCCTCCCGATACCGTCGCCAGGCAAGCCGAGTTAGCCGAACTCGGGATCTCTCCCATTGTCAACGTGCATTTCGTGTTCGACCGCCAGATCATGGACGTGCCCTTCACCGCGGCCCTCGACTCTCCGGTGCAGTTTGTGTTCGACCGCACTGAGGCCGCCCACTGGGCCGGCGATGAATCGGGGGAGACCACTGATGCCCATAGCCGCGACGAGCAGGTCGTGGCTGTGTCGCAGTCGGCGGCCTTTGACGAGATCGGCGACCGGCCCGCCGAGATGATCGAGCGCTATCAGTCGGCGCTCGCCGATCTCTTCCCGCTATCGGCCGAGGCCGAGGTGCTGGATGCCGTGGTGACCCGGGAACATCGGGCCACTTTCGCCGGTCGTCCCGGTACCCGTCGGCTTCGTCCCGGCCCGAACACTGCCATCGCCGGTCTGTTCCTAGCCGGAGCATGGACCGATACCGGCTGGCCAGCCACCATGGAGGGCGCGGTGCGCTCCGGCAACCAAGCGGCCCGCATGGCGCTGGATTTCTGCCGGGGTGCCAACGCGTCGACGCTCTCCTGGCAAGACCAACGAGAGAGGACGATTGCATGAGCGGTGGAACACCGACTCCGGCCATTCTTGAGCGGGCCAAGAATTTGGTCGACCCCGCCATCGCCGCCGCCTTAGGTGGGTTGGGCGACGAGCTGAGAGTGCCCGCCGAATACCACTTTCAAGGGCGGGGCAAGGGGACCCGCCCCGCCCTGGCCATTCTGTCGGCCGAGGCTGTCGGTGCTCCCTCAGAAACTGGGCTTCCCGGCGCGGTGGCCATCGAGCTGATCCACGATTTCTCGCTCATCCACGATGACATCATCGACAACGATGCCGAGCGCCGGCACCGCCCCACGGTGTGGGCCAAATTCGGCGTCGGCGTCGGCGTGGTGGTGGGAGATGCTCTCCACGCCTTGGCCTTCGAGGTGTTGATGGCCGATCCCACCCCACACCGGGTGAAGGCAACCAAGCATTTGGCCGACGCGGTCTCAAGCATGATTGCGGGCCAGAGCATGGACATGGCCTTTGAAGAGAGGTCCAACATCACCCTGGAGCAGTGCCTGGCCATGGAGCAGGGCAAGACGGGGGCGCTCTTGTCCTACGCCTCATCGGTCGGGGCCATCTTGGCTGGGGCCGACGACGACGTGGTCGAGGGATTGGCCGCCTATGGCGCCAACATGGGCATTGCCTTTCAAGCGGTGGACGATCTGCTGGGGATATGGGGCGACCCCGAACGCACCGGGAAACCCGCGGGGGCCGATCTTCGGGAGCGCAAGAAGTCGCTGCCGGTGGTTATCGCCCTCAACAGCGGGACGTCGGTAGCCGGCGAGCTGGCTGATCTCTATGCCCGTCCTCATTTGGAAACCGAAGACATAGAAGCGGCCCGAGCCTTGGTGGATGTGGGGGGTGGTCGGGAAGGTGCCCAGGCGCTGGCCCGGACCCACCTCGGCTTGGCCATGTCGGCCCTCGATTCCGTCTCCCGGAACGACTCGGTTGTTGCCGAGGTGGTGGAGGAGATGCGCTCATTGGCCGAGTTCATCGTGGGGAGGGATTTCTGATGGGAGCCGAAAAGTCCCTGGCCAGGGCCCGCGACCGACTCTTGAGTCTCCAAGACACCCAGGGGTGGTGGAAGGACGAACTGGAGACCAACGTGTCCATCGAGGCCGAGGACTTGTTCCTCCGGGAGTTCTTGGGAATCGCCGACCCGGAGATCACCCGGCAGACCGCGAACTGGATCCGCCACAGCCAGCGGGCTGACGGCACCTGGTCCACCTACTTCCAGGGTCCGGCCGATTTGTCGGTCACCGTGGAGGCCTATTGGGCGCTGCGCTACGCCGGCGATCCGGTGGACGCCGATCACATGGCGAAAGCGGCCGCGTATATCCGAGGCGAGGGTGGCCTGGAACGCAGCCGGGTGTTCACCCGAATCTGGATGGCGCTGTTCGGCCTGTGGCGATGGGAGGATCTGCCCGCGCTGCCGCCAGAGGTGATCCTTCTGCCTAAGAAGGTGCCGTTGAACATCTACGATTTCGCCTGCTGGGCCCGTCAAACCGTGGTGGCGTTGACCGTGGTGGGGGCTCACCGCCCGGTGCGATCGATGGGGATCAGCTTGGACGAGATCCGCACCGGGGCCACTCCCCCGGAAAGAGAGCTCGCGTCGGTCGGGTCGGTAGCCCGGCGATTCCAGCGCCTCGATCAGGTGCTGCACCGATACGAAAACCGCCCCTATTGGCGGCTGCGGGAGTGGGCGCTCAGTCGGGCTGAGCAGTGGATCATCGCCCGCCAAGAGTCCGACGGCTGCTGGGGCGGCATCCAGCCTCCGTGGGTGTACTCGCTCTTGGCCCTGTATGTGCGGGGATACTCCCTGAAACATCCGATCTTGGCCCAAGGGCTGGCCGGGTTCGATGCCTGGACTGTCGTCGAAGATGACATGCGCCGGCTGGAGTGCTGCCAGTCGCCGGTGTGGGACACCTGTCTGGCATTGGTTGCGCTGGCCGATGCCGGGGTGGAACCGGATGACCCCCAGATGGAAGTCGGGGCTCGCTGGCTGCTGGACCAGGAAGTCCAGGTGGTGGGCGACTGGGCCGAGCAGCGTCCTCATTTGGCCCCCGGAGGGTGGGCGTTCGAGTTCGAGAACAACTTCTACCCCGATCTGGACGACACCGCCGAGGTGGCCCTGGCCTTGCGCCGCATCCACCACCCTGACGCCAAGCAGGTGCAAAAGGCGCTGGACCGTGCGGTGGTGTGGACCCAGGGAATGCAGTGCTCTGACGGTGGCTGGGCGGCCTTCGATGCCGAAAACCACTCCCCGCTGGTGGCCGAACTGCCCTTCTGCGACTTCGGAGAGGTCATAGATCCGCCGTCGTCCGATGTGACCGCCCATGTGGTGGAGATGCTGTGCGAGCTGGACGCCGACGGGATGGGCCTGCCGGTGGACCGCCAGGCTGTGGACCGCGGGGTTCAATGGCTGAGCGCCGAACAGGAGGCCGACGGTTCCTGGTATGGGCGGTGGGGGGCCAACCACATCTACGGCACCGGGGCGGCGGTCCCGGCGCTCATCAGCGCGGGAGTGCCGACCGACGATGACCGGGTGGTACGGGCGTGCCGGTGGCTGGAATCGGTGCAGAACCACGATGGCGGCTGGGGCGAGGACATGCGCTCGTATGTCGACTACAACTGGCGGGGCCGCGGTGAGTCCACCCCGTCGCAGACTGCGTGGGCGCTGCTGGCGTTGATCGCGGCTGGTCGAGCTGACGAGGAGGCAGCTCGGCGAGGGGTGGCCTGGTTGGTGGACAACCAGCGCGCGGACGGCGACTGGGACGAGCCCTGGTACACCGGGACCGGCTTCTCCGGGGACTTCTACATCCGGTACCACCTGTATCGCCTGGTCTTCCCGGTGATGGCCCTGGGCCGCTGGGTGCGGGCGACGAGCGGTGGAGAGTGACCCTGATGGTGCTTTGTCCGCTGGCCATGGAGGCCCGAGCCGCCCGGAGGGGCATCCGCCGGGGTGGCGGTGACGCGACCGTGGTTTGCACGGGCATGGGCCCCAAGCCGAGCCGCCGCTTGGAGCCGCAGTACGGCCCGGTGGCGGTGGTCGGCATGGGCGGAGCCGTGGTCGGCGGTATCGAGCCGGGCGACGTGGTGGTTGCCACTGAGGTGTCGGCCGACGACGTAGCGCCGATCGCCTTGCCCCGGGCCGAGTCTGTGGCCAAGAGCTTGGAGGCAGCCGGGTTCACCGTGTACACCGGCCCGGTGGCCAGTGTGTCTGAGTTGGCGGTCGGCCCGAGACGACAGGATCTGGCCGACCGGGGCGCAGTGGCGGTCGACATGGAGTCGGCCTGGCTGATGGAGCGCCATCGCGGCGGACCGGCGGCCGTGGTGCGGGTGGTGACCGACACCCCCGCTCACGAACTACGGTCTCTGACTGCCCCCGCAAGGATTAATCGAGCATTGCGCACCATTCGCCGGTTGACGCCAGTGCTGACCAAGGAGGTCTGCTGAAATGCCTATTCCGCTGAGACAAGCGGCCAAGGTGGGCACCTACGTGTTCAAGAACAAGCTGCGCCGGCGCGAGAAGTTCCCGCTGATCGTGGAACTGGAGCCGCTGTTCGCCTGCAATCTGGAGTGCCCGGGCTGCGGCAAGATCCAGTACCCCACCGAGGTGCTGCGCAAGCGGGTCAGCGTGGACGAGGCGGTGGCCGCCATGGAGGAGTGCGGTGCGCCGATGGTGTCCATCGCCGGGGGCGAGCCCCTGCTGCACCCCCAGATCGCCGAGATGGTGGACGAGCTCATCAAGCGCAAGCGGTTTGTGTACCTGTGTACCAACGCGGTGTTGCTGCGGCGCAAGATCGACAAGTTCACGCCGTCGCCCTACTTCTCGTTCGTGGTCCACGTGGACGGGCTCCAAGAGCGCCACGACCTAGCGGTCGCCCGGGAGGGGGTGTTCGACGAGGTGGTGGAGGCCGTCAACGAGGCCAAGGAAAAGGGGTTCCGAGTCACCACCAACAGCACGTTCTTCAGCACCGACAGCCCAGAAGACGTGCGCAGCGTGCTCGACTTCTTGAACGACGACCTCGAAGTCGACTCCATGATGATCTCGCCGGGGTACGCCTACGAGAAGGCCCCCGACCAGGAGCATTTCTTGCCGGTGGAGCAGACCAAGAGCCTCTTCCGGGACGCTTTCTCAGAGGGCAAGCGCAAGAAGTGGCGGCTGAACCACACGCCGCTGTTCTTGGACTTCCTCGAGGGGAAGGTGGAGTACGAGTGCACCGCCTGGGGCATTCCCAGCTACTCGGTGTTCGGCTGGCAGCGGCCCTGCTACCTCATGTCCGACGGCTATACCGAGACCTATCAGGAGCTGATCGAGACGACCGACTGGGACAGCTACGGCCGCGGCAAAGATCCCCGCTGCGAGAACTGCATGGCCCACTGCGGCTACGAGCCCACCGCCGTGTTCGCCACCATGAAGTCGCTGCGCGAGTCCATTCGCGCTGCGGTAGGGACTGGTTAGCGCGCGTCCGGCAGGGCGGCGGGTCCTGTCCCGGCCCAGCCCGCCGTCCTCGATGAACTCCGGGCGGCGGGCGCCCTGAGCCGGGCCACCCCCCGCCCTGCCTCAGTTCTCCTTCGTTCCCAACGCCTCTTGGACTCGTCTTCGCAATTCGCAGTTGATCTTTTGGCGTTCTTGGTGTTGGGCGACTATCAGCTTGCCTTGGGGGACGGGGTGGGCGTTTAGGAATTCCTCGACCTCGGTGGCGAGGTTGGGGGTGGACAGGGCGGTGATGCCGCCGAGCATTCGGGGGACTATGGCGGTGGGGAGGCGTTGGTTGATTTCGTCCCACTGGTTGGCGATGAATGCCCAGGCTTGGGGGCCGAGGTCGCGGTTTTCTAGGCAGCCTCGGAGCACGAAACCGGCGTCTTGGCTGCGCACGGTTCCGTCGAGGGTGGCGGCCAGGGTGCGGGCCATGAGCGCAGGGTCGTCGAAAGTGGTGAGTGCCATCAGATAGCGCAGTTCGAGTTGGGGGGTGGGGGCGCTTTGGTAGCGGTGGTGGATCTCCTGGTAGTCGGCATCGTCGCCGGTGGCGGCTACCACGGCAATGGCGGCCGCGGCCAGGGCGGGGTCGACGCCATCGGAAGCCATCAGCTCTCGACACCGGGCGATGGCCTCGGCATCGTTGCCGCCCACCGCCAGGGTGCGGGCCAGCACGCCTCGTAGCTCGCCGGTGCGGTCGTCCTCGCCGGCGGCCGGATCCCAGCCCACCCGGCCCCAA
This sequence comes from Candidatus Poriferisocius sp., assembly GCF_965204015.1. Classification (GTDB taxonomy): domain Bacteria; phylum Actinomycetota; class Acidimicrobiia; order Acidimicrobiales; family Bin134; genus Poriferisocius. The sequence goes on from NZ_OZ241965.1 coordinate 2,930,290, forward strand.
ACCGGGCTGACCATATCTCGGACCCGCGCTTGCAGGCTGGCTCGCCCATTGTCGGAAACCAGGTGGTCGAGGGTGCCCAGTGTGCCGGCTAGGCGGCGCCACACGGCCAGGTCGTCCTCGGTGGCGGCCATGCGTTCGGCGAAGGCCACGTAATCGGACACGCTCAGTCGGTCGGCCACCGTCAGGGCCCACTGGTCGTCCACCAGCACGTAGCGCTGGAGCGGGTCGAGATCGGGGCCGCCGTCCAGCAGTCGGTCGAGCAATCCGCCCTCGTAGGCCACTCGGTAGAAGCCGTCGGCGGTCGGATTGACCATGACCCAGGCGGGCTCATCGGTGCCCAGAGCCACCGGATCATTCAGCACCAGCCTCTCGGTTCGCGACCCGGCGTCGCTGCCCACGGCTGCCACCACCGGAACCTGCCAGTGGGCGTCGTCGGGCTGGCCGTCGTAGCGGAACCTGCTTTGGCTGAGCGTGACCGTTCCGTCGTCGTCGGCGGTGGCGGACACCACCGGGTGGCCGCCTTGGAAGATCCACGAGTCCATCACGTCGCGAGCGGGCTCACCGGTGGACTCGGCCAGCGCATCCCAAATGTCGTGGGTCTCGGTGTTGGCGTAGGAGTGGCGCCGGAGGTAGTGGCGGACCCCGTCGCGGAACTCGTCGGCCCCCAGGTACTGCTCCAGCATCCGCACCGCGGCGGCGCCCTTCTCGTAGGTGAGCAGGTCGTACATGCCCTCGGCATCGGCGGGAGACACCACCGGGTATTCGATGGCCCGGGTGGCGGCCAGGGCGTCCACATCGAAGGCCGCGGCCCGCGACAAGCCGAAGGCCAGCCAGCGCTTCCAGTCGGGGCGGTAGGCGTCCACCGCCAGCATCTCGCAGAACGTGGCGAAGGCCTCCTTCAGCCAGATGCCGTTCCACCACTTCATGGTGACCAGGTTCCCGAACCACATGTGGGCCAGTTCGTGGGCGATCACGTCCACCGCGGTCTGGCGCTCCTGCTGGGTGGAGGAGTCGGGGTCGATGAGCAGCAGGATCTCCCGGAAGGTGACGCACCCCATGTTTTCCATGGCCCCGAAGGCGAAGTCGGGGATGGCCACCAGGTCGACTTTGTCGCCGGGGTAGTCGATGGCGAAGTAGTCCTCGAAGAAGTCGAGGCAGAACGCCCCGGCGTCGAGGGCGAACTCGGTGAGGTGCCCCTTGCCAGCGGGATGCACGATGCGCAGCGGCGTCCCGTTCACATCCACCGGGTCGGTGGCCTCCAGCGGACCCACGATGAAGGCCAGCAGATAGGTTGACATCTCCATGGTGGGAGCGAACGAAACCTCCCGGTGCCCATCACCAGTGGGCTGGGAATCCACCTCCGCCCCCGAAGACACCGCCATCAGGTTGTCGGGCACCACCAGAGTCACCTCGAACACCGCCTTGAAGTCGGGCTCGTCCCAGCACGGAAACGCCCGTCGGGCATTGGTCGATTCAAACTGCGTGGTGGCGATCACCCGCTCGTTGTCGTCTTCATCGGTGAACGTAGACCGATAGAACCCCCGAAGCTGGTCGTTGAGCGTGCCCGTGAATGACAGGTTCAGCCGAGCCGCCCCCGGCTGAACCGCTTCGCCCAGCCGCAGCACCGCCCGCTCGTGCTCATCGTCGTACTCAACCCCCGCCAGCGCCACCCCGTCCAAATCACCGTCGGCGATCTCCAGCTCAGCCGCATTGAGCACAATCTCACCCAAGGGCTCCAGAACCTCTAGGTCCACACCCACCGTCCCTGTAAAGGTGAACGCCTCCAAGTCCGGTTCCAACCGCAGCTCATACCGCCGTGGCACAACCCCCCGCGGCAGCCGATAGGGGTTCGGAGAGTTATCAGCCATCGGCTGAGACTAGATGACCCACTGGCTAGGTTCTTCGCGGACAATCTTTAGGGAAGCCCCGCTTAGTCAGATCTAGGCCCACACCTCCGACACCCTGATTCCAAGAAGCTCCTCACCCGTGAGCAGGGTGTGCATTCTGGGCGGGACGTTGTCGAGTCGTCCGTAGTGAAGGAACACACGATGATGAATGGCGGCGGCTGCCATCTCCGCAGCCATCCAGGAGAGTCCGTATTCCACAGAGAGCCTGGCAACACTGTTGAGAAAAGGACGCGTATCGAGAACGACCGCAACTAGGGGATCTAGGTCCAGTAGAGCAGCTTGGTCACCGGGTGGCAGTTGCCTCACAAGCTGGCTGATTTGGCCAGGGGTGGTCTGATCGGGCTTACCAGGGTTGTAGAGGCCGCGCAGAAGTCGCCCGTAGGCAGTGGGCGTGACCGCGATCTGGTCCTGAGCGAGTTCTTGTGGGAGCTTGTCTGTGAGGGCTGCGAGGGCCGAATACTCGTCGCAGACAATCACTCCTGTTTCCGTCGTCGAGCTTGGGCCTCATGATTCTGGGCTTCCAGCTCCATTTCGTCGACCTCTCTCAACGCCTTGTCAAGAGCCCCGCTCTTGACAATCGTCTGAATGACCTCGCGGCCTTCCGCACTTATGCGCGATGCGTTCCGCCTGCTGGTAGAAGATTTCGCCGTGTCGGTCATCAGTTGCAGCCTACACACGCCTCACCTTCGTTCATAGGGGCATTTCGGTGGATTTGGCTCCAATCGCAACTCACTCGTTGGCCTGGGTTGCCTCAGCAGGGCTCAGGACTCGAAGTCGCTGTCGTTGAACTTGAGGGTGGCGGCGTTTTCGGTGATGGTGCGTTGGACGTCGTCGTCGAAGCCGTCGTCGGCGGTGGCCTCTACTTCGATGGTTACGGAGACCTTGGCTTCTTCTGCTTGGGCGAGTTGGTTGACTATTGCCTCGGCGATGTCGGCTGCCGTCCTCGTCCAACGGTCGGCCTTGACGGTGACCCGGCCGTAGTAGCGGGTGGGCATCGTTGGCCCAGCGGGGTCTGTTGGCTTTGTACCGGCATCCTCTTGGGCTTCGGGTTCCACGGGGGCAGAAACGCCAGCGCCAGCGTCGCCTTCCATCGCCCTCGCCCGAGCGGCCTGCTCCGCCTCGATTTGAGAGTTGGCGGCATCGGGATGGACCAATAGGCCGCTGGGGGCGATGGCGGCCAGCATTTCACCCGCTCGCAGCCCCACATAGCGCTCCCCATCGTGTCCCTCGGCATAGGCGATCCCGTCGGTGGCCCAAACGGTGGACTGCACCCCGTCGCGGATAGCGTCTTCCAACACTGAGCGGCGCACCAGCCGGGGCAGGTAGAGGTACTGGGTGATGTCGCTCCAAAGCTGGTTGACCGATATGGCCACCTTTTCGTCGCCGGTCTCGCCCGGGTTGTCCCGCCATAGGGGGACACGGTCCAGTTCCCACCGCAGCCGCGTGCCGCCGTATGCCGGGATGAGCGACTCGTCGTGAACCAGCTTGTGGGCCACCCGCTCTGCCAACGGCCCCGACGCGGTCACCCGGGCCTTCTCCCATTGGATCTCTCCAGTCGGCTTATCAGGGGGTAGCGACGGGTTCAGCACCCAGATGTAGGTCTCGGGTATCCGGGACGCCACCGTCTCATCGGCATCGGCCGCTTTCGACTCAGCCTGGCGGGCATTGGGCGGATCGAGGTTAAGCGACTCCGCATCGTCTCGAATGGATTGCCAGGCCAAGTGGTTGCGAACCGCTTGGCGCAACTCCCCCAAGCGGGTGACGTCGGCGGCCAGGAACACCAGCATGTTGCGGTGCTGTCTTGCCCCTCCCGCACGCTCCAACAGGGTTTGCTGGGCCGTCTTGAGCGCTTCGCTCTGCTCCGTCTTGGTGTCGTGGGGCGAGGTCGGGTCCAAAACGACGAGGCGGGCTTCGTCGGTGTCAGGCACATCAGCAGGTGAGCGGGGACAGGGATGGACGCCGGCGAACTGGCCACGGCCGGCCTTGAGGGCTTTGTCGAGCCGGCGGCGGATCTCATCTTCCACATCGGCGTCGTTGAAGTGCCCTTCGGCCCGGTCTCGGGCGATGCGGTTGACGTTGGCCTGGAGGGCATACCAGTAGCGGGCGCCGTCTCGATAGAGGTAGGAGGCCTGGTCGGACAGTTTGCGGAGGGCGTCGCCGAAGATGGCGGGCCGTTCCTCGCCGGGTTGGATGCAGCCGAGCTTGATAGACCGGTCGTCGAGTCCCCTGTTTGCGGCCTGCTGGGATGGGGCCGACCCGAAGTACACCGTGCGGGCCACCTTGCGGGCAGCCAAGAAGCGGCCCAGGTTGGGGTTGTCCTTGTCGAGCTTCAGCGGCAGGGCGTTGTCGCCGTCTACGTCGGCCTCCACCACCGTCCGCCAGTCGGCTTCCAAGTGGCGAAGCAGCTCCTCAGACACCTTGCTGTCGTCGATGGGGATGGTGGACGGCAGGATCAGCAGGTTGGGGTCGTCGTTGATCCAGAGGCTGTGGACAACCTCGGCCATCAATCGCAGCACACCGCGGGTGCGCTGGAATCGCTCAAGGTCGGACCACTCCTCGAAGAGCCGGTCGAACAACTCGGGGTGGACCGGATAGGTGGCCTTCATCCGGCGCTGGTAGTCGCCTTCCTTGCACTCGGAGGGAAACTCGCTGGCTTGCTTCTGGTACAGCTCGCCGAAGCCCTTCACCACTGCGTCGCGCTTCGTTAGCGCCTCTGGTGTCAGCTCCTTGAACAGCCGCCTCCGAACAATCTCGAAGCTCTCTTCGGCGGTGGCCGTGCGCCAGTTGGCCTGCATCCGGGCGAACAGGTTCTCCAGCCGCTTGAGCGCGGCCTGCCCACCCTCACCGCCGACCTCGATCTGCGATGACGGGATGGTGGCCACCAGCAGAGCGCCCGAGGTGTTGTTGGCCGCATCGGTGAGGGCCTGGGCGAAGCTGAAGTGGGCATCGAACGATCCGGCGGGCAACCCGGACATGCCATAGAGCTGGCGGGCATAGCCCACCCACTCGTCGATGAGCACCAGACACGGCGAGAACTCCCGCAACAGCTCGGTCAGGGCCGCGCCAGGACTGGTGCCGGTTTGGTCGGCATCGGCCACCAGGGCATATCCCTCGGCACCGCCAAGCTGATAAGCCAGCTCTCCCCACATGGTGCGGACCACGGTGCCGTCGTCTTTGACCGACGTTTCCCCTGGCAACAGCTGGTGGCCGACCAGCACCGCTCTGTTGATAGTTTCGCCGGGCAATTCCAAGTCATTGCCGGCGAGCAGCTCGTCCACGCCCTTGAGCTGAGTAACGGGTGTTTCTCCCGCCAAGTGGTAGAGGGCGATCAAGGCGTGGGTCTTTCCCCCACCGAAGTTGGTCTGGAGCTGGATGACGGGATCGCCACCGCTCCCGCTGAACCGACGGGCCGCCCCCACAATCAGGCTGGACAACCCCTCGGTTATGTAGGTGCGTCGGTAGAACTCCGCTGGGTCGTCGTACTCAACAGGAGCCTCGCCCCTCCAAACCTGGTGCAGGTCGGCAGCAAACTCAGCGAGTTTGAATCGGCCCGAGGCCACATCGTCATGTGGCTCGACCACCTCTCGCCATGCGGGCAGTCCCGTCTGGGCCAGGCTTTTCTCCTGGGTCGTGCTCTGAGCCGCCGCCTTCTTCTGCGCCCTCTTGGCTTCCTCCTCGAACCTCCGACGCAGCAACTCCTGATGGAGCGTGTCCACTTGTGCGGCATGAGGGCCGGCCCCGACCGACTCCAGCAGAAGCTTGGCCGTGTCCATCGCCCTCAGCGCGCTCTCAGCGGTGAATGCCTCGTTGTGGGCCCACTTGTTGCGGGCATCCTGCAATTCAGAAACGTAGTTGCGTTCCGTCCGCCCCAGTTTCTTGCGGAAAATGGTGTTCCACTCATCCCACATCACCTTCAGCAGGAACTGAGGGTCAAGCGGATTCACCTTGCGGGTCCGCCCCCCGCCTCGGGTGTCGGCTCGTTGCACCCCCGTGGTCCAGTCCTCCCCAAACTCAACCTCGCATTCTCGGGCCACAAACGGCGCCAACCCCTCGCCCAGCAAGACCATCGCCTTGCCCACCCGCTCATGATTAGAAAGTGCCACGCCCTGTTTCTACTCCAAGCAGACGCCCGCAACCCTGTTGCCGCCTGTTTGACTCAGCTCACCGGAAAGCAAAAGGGTCGTGCGATTGCAAGTGGCAGGCAGAACGCGCAAAACCCGGCTGCTCACCGTCCGGAGAGGAGCCGGGCCTACTTCCTCGGGCTACTGCCCTCGGCGTTCTCAATAGTAGTCGCTTAGCGGGCTAAATCCACCCGATTTGCCTCCTGCCGCCTGACGGGCAGCCGCCAGTCCTTGGTGGCGAGGGTGTCCAGGCTGAGAACGGTGACGGCCTGGTCGGTGCCGTCGCAGTCGAGGCCCTTGACGGTGATGCCATGGCGCACGATGTCGTAGGGGTAGTGCCAGTGGCCGTGGACGACGAGCTTGGGCTCGATGGCTTCGACCACCTTGGCTAGAAGATGCTGCACCTGGCGGGAGGCCCGCTCATCGGCTTCGGGGATGGCCCGGCCGGTCAGGAGGTAGCCGAGAGCGGGAAAGTCGTGGCTCAGCAGCACGTCGGCGGGTCCGCCGGCGATGGCCCGCTCGGCCTCGGTTGTCGAGGGCACCTCTTCGACAGGGAACCAGTCGTGGCCCGGCGTGCGGACTGCATGGTCGATGCTGAACGCCCCGCCGAGCGCCAGGAACCGAACTCCGTGCCACTCCCACGAGCAGCCCCGAGGCAGATACCACAGACAGGGGTACATCTCCACCGGATCGGTCGGCTTGCCACCGGGATTGCGGAGCCGGGTGTGGAAGCGGAGGTGCTCATGGTTTTCGTGGTTCCCGTCGATGAAGCAGACCGTGATCCCAGCGACGGCCGCAGTATTTGAGACCTTCTTGGCAAATCCCGTCTGCGGCCACCACCCGAAATCCCCAAGCTGGACAACCATGTCCACCCCCTCAGCCGCCAACTCCTCGATGACGCGCCCCGTCCAAATCGCATTGGCATGCGTGTCGCCAACCAAAGCAACCCGCGGCGACTTGGGGCAGGGCAGGATATGGGCAGTCATTTCAACTCCTCCATCTCGCTCCCATTCGTACCAGCCCGACGTCCGTAGCGGGCGGTGGTTTATGGACCCAGAGGCCTTCTTACGTTCTTGGGCTTCTGCTAGTCCGCAGTCGGCCTTGGCGCGCAAGAGCCCGGCCACTCACCGTCCGGAGAGGTACCGGGCTCCACTTCCTCGGGCTACTGCCCTCGGCCCTTTCGATTCTAGTGGTGCCGTTCTGTCGGGTCAGCTCGTTAAGGGGCAGGTCATCTGAGTCTTGTGGGTTCGTCTGCGGTGGTTCCTGCTGGCCGGGCCCTTGTGTCAAGGCCAGTAGGGTCGTCAGCCTATTCGACATCAAAGATAAATTTTTTTTATGTTCCACCCTCGAACGTACGAGAGGTGTCGGTACAATTCTCGACCGAGGCCGAAGTGAGCTAAGGGAGCAAGGCGATGGCTGGCGTGAGCTTTGAACTGATCTCCGATGAAGAGCAGTGGGAGATATTCGACGACGCGGCTCGCCGGCTCTTGAATGTGGATGGTTCAGAGTTCGCACGGCGGTGGGATAGCGGTGAGTACTCGGGCAGTGACGAGCCAGGAGTGATGCAGGTCGCCATCTTGAGACCAAATGGCTGGCCGCACGCCAGCTGACGCGTTTCGCCCGTTCCGACAGTCGATCCAGGACGCAATCGACTGTTTCGCGCACACCCGCGTCACTGGCAATACGCAGCAACCCGGAGAAATCGGGGTTCTCACGGTAAATCACGGCAAGCCCTTGTCGCTCAATGCAACCGACCGCCAGATCGAGATTACCTGCTCGATCAGCTACAGGATCCTTCAAACAGGCAGTCAGGGCTCCGATAGCTGGAGAGTGTCGACAGTTGGCTATGTGCACACCTTTTGGCTGGATGGAGACTTGGCTGTTGAGTTCCACTGGCACCCGGATGACGGTTCGAAAGTCTGGTTTCCGCATATTCATCCCCGTCTTGCGGGCTCTGGTCGGAATCGAGGAGGAATGCACATCCCCTCAGGTCGGGTGCTTGTCGAAGACGTCTTGATCTTCGCCCATGAGCGCGGCGCAATACCCCTAAATGATGAGTGGGAAGACACTGTCTCGCGAATCAAAAAGCGAGTCGCTCAAGAAGCGACTTGGGGTGCCCCCACATCGCATATCTACCGGACCCAGCCCGAGAAATAGCCGGGTGAGTTCAGGTCGGTCGGATTCGGGCCGCTCTCAGGTGCAGATATCTGATGCTGAGCCCAAGAACTCAAAGGATGAGTTGCAGCATCAATCCCAGTTTGGCGAATTGGAATCTGGCGCCCATTGATCCCACTCCTCTTCGCAAGGAAAGCTGGTGGGCGGGCTGTCGCCGTCGTATAGCCACTGGTCGGGGGTTCCGGTGTTGGCTCCGATGGCGAACCAGTGTCCAGTGATGGTCTGGCGTACCGCGTACCACCCCTGACCGTTGCCCGTTACGTGCAAGGCGATCCCGGCCGGGGTGGGCAGACCATGCTGACGAGCAAAGTGGTCGAAGGTCGCGGCGGGCCCTTCCCCGTATCTGCCGTTCTTGTTGTAGTGCCCCATCTGGTTGGAGGCCAACTGCCTTAGCAAATCCCGAGTTTCTTGAAATTCCCGTCGATCGAGCTGTTGTCCCTCTGCGTCTGTGCCCTCGACTCCTGTGTTCTCTGCCAGTCTCTGCTGCTCGGCTTGATCAGCCGCGGCATCCTGCCGGATCCGTTCTTCTACCCATTTTGTTTCCCGCCAGGCTTCTCGGAAGCCGTCGGCTCGCCCGATCACATGCCCCCAAGGGATGAGAGGGTCGATGCGGCTGGGCCGTCCGCTGGTTCGCAGGACTACCGCCAGCTTCTGCTTCCACCGATTGTCATCGGCAAAGAGGGACACCCGGACTGCCAAGAGTTCGACAGCGACAATCACGGATAGCACGTAGATCATCAGCAAGGCGGCAGGGGTCAGCCACGCCGGCATTAGGAACTCTCGCCAGACAAGGCCGTGATCGTGGTTACTCCAATTTGCGATTAGATGGCCCAGGCCCCAACCAGCGGCAGCCAGACCCCACGCAATGAGGCATGTTGATGCCGACCTGCCATCACCCGTCCTGTTCACCCCAGCTTCTCGGGCAACCAAGGCAACTGCCAGGCAAAAGACCATTATCTGCCCAGGAACCTCAACCCATAGGGGGAACGGCTCAAAATCTGCGATGTAGCTGAGCAACGCCGGGATGGACACTGTGCTGGCCGCTTGCTTCCACAATCGCTTTTGTGTGCCAGTGGCCCTCACGTGTCTGAGCAACGCGAGTCCAGTCGTAGCACACCAGACGCCAAACGGTTTCCACAATCCAGGCCGCCACAAGCCAATTCTTCGTGCCACAAACCATGAGGCCGCGATCCCGCCTACGTACAACGCCCCAAGCATCAGGAGCTTTCGGGATGCAAATGACCGCAGCATCCCCTGAATGTTCTCCCTTAGTGAGCCGCGGCCTTGGCGGTCCATAGCAACGACTACAGCTATTGCCAGAAAGCCCAAGAGCGAAATGGAAGCTAGATCTCGATTATTCAAAAACATACAGACGTTGCTCATCAAATGATATTGCCAGCGGAAGCCCCTGTTTGGTTGCCCCGTACTGCCTGGAAAACACAGTGAAGGAACCTCAGTTTGCTAAGAGTTAATTTGTCGCCAGCAATATTGTTCCTGCGAGGAGGGCGCATCCGATGCTAAAAATGGTTGAGAACATCAAGATGATGAAGTAAACTCTCATACCTTTTAGTAGACCGGCGTTCTGCTTGATTGCTTGTTCATGATAGCCTATTATTCGAATTGTCTTTTGGCAATTATTGGTTAGGCTTAACAATAGTGACTTCAACTGGTTAGTATCTGGCCCATAATTCCATTTTATAATTCTGAAGTGAATGCAAGCTGCGCATCCTATGACAATCAATGCGGTACCAATTGAAACCAAGAACGTAATGGCGTATTCTTTAGGTAATACCTTATTCGAATCGATAATTTGCGACGACAAGAACACAGTGGAAACGATTAGTGCGGATAGACCTACAGAAATCTGCAAGGATGAACTTGAATATCTGTCGCGTTGTTGCTCTTGCCTCTGTCGATGATCTCGAACTTCACTTAGGATCATGTCAGACATGACTTATTCGCACCCAAGTCCGAGTGCAGGCAAAATGTGTTGGGCAATCACTTGGTTTGTCACTACAGCGTTGTGGCGTGGCATTTGCATTAGTGACGGGTAGCTAATCGACCGCGAGGAAGCAGCCTGGTTAGTAGGGGACTGTTGGACACGCAGGGTGGTTAGGGTCAAATTGAAAGGGAGCTGTCGAAGACGCTGACATCGAAGGTCCGGTACCGGCTCCGATTGAGGGCCGAAAATCGTAAGCCAAGAGCTCATTTCGGTTCTATCCCCTTCGCCAGGAGCCACGGGGATCGCGTTCAGGCATGGATGATGGGTGTGAGAGCCGTCCTTCTGAGGCTTGTGCGAACCAATTTGCCCAACGGTCTGCGAACTCGTCAAGGTCTCCTGGAGCCATCCGATTGAATGGCCAAGCAGCTTGGATTCCAGAAATCCCCGGTGAGAGCGCTAATGCGGCTCTTTCACCTGGCTCTAGGGCGAAGGGATCGCCATGCCCAACCTGGCTAATGGGCCTGCGATTGCTGAACATTCGCATAAAGGCTGTCTCAAACCACGCATATTCCATATTCTCTTGAGCATCGCAGTACCAAAGGGAGTGGCTACGGCCTTCGTAGTCGTTTAGGCCATCAGACTGTTCGAGCCAGATCGTAGCCACGGTCATGACATCAAAAAGGGAGTCTTGCCAGTTCCATGCAGCATCTGAAACGGCTTGAGGGACTGATAGGACCAACTCAGCCTTTCCAAGGCGCAATATCTTGGCTCTGGGCATATGTTCTAGTTCAATTGCTGATGCAGAGCCAGTGAATGTGGTCACAATCTCATCGATGATCCGGTCGTATGCCATTTCTGCGGACTTGGCTAGTTGCTGGCGTCGCTCCGCTTCTGTCATGCGTTCGGAATCCTGACGGGCGACTTCTGCTCGCCTGGTCACTTCTGAGTGATGTGCCTCTTGCAGTGCCTTGAACCCAGGCGAGGAGGGCTGTTGAGGCAGCCGGTCGAGTCGGGCCAATAAATTTGCAGCGCTTGGCCTTGCATCAGCGGCCTTGTAGAGGCACTCCTCAATCAAGGCTCCAATTCGCTGCGGTACATGCTCGACCGGTGGGATGGGCGCATGCAGATGTTGTTCCCGGTAGTACCCCGAGGGATCGACTGGGTCGGGATCATTGAACGGTGGATGTCCGGCCGCGATTTCGTAGGCGACGATGCCGAGCGAGTAAACGTCGGATGCATTGGTAGCCCGTTCACTTCGCCACCGTTCGGGGCTTGCATATGGTGGAGACATCGCGTACTTCCGTGTATAGGGCGCGGTCGTAGCCTCCGCGTATCTCGCAATCCCAAAATCCGTCAGGCACCACCTGTCGTCGAGCCAAAGGATGTTCCCGGGCTTGATGTCGCGGTGGACCACCTGCTCGTCCAACGCGGCGAGGCACTCTGAGATGTTCTGGAGCACTTCAATCACGAGTTTTTCGCGGTCGAAGTCCGTGCTTGCCATGAAGTCTCTCAGCGAGCATTCCGCCCTTGGCATCACGATGACGTAATTGTCTTCGAACTCGCCGCTGTCCAGGATGGGGACAACGTTTGGAACGTCGCTGAGCTCCTCGGCTAGGAGGTCGCGATCCGCGCCAGGTGCCTTGGGCACGAACTTGGCCGCAGCTTCAATTTGCCCGTCCGTAGCCTCATGCACCCGGCCAAAGCCGCCCTTGTCGATCTCCTCACCAATTCGCCATTCACGCGACAGTTGAACAACTTGGTCTCTTCTCATTTCCTCAATCGCTCCGAAATCCAACTTTCATCGAAGCCACCGCGGGCCAGGGGAAGCGTCTGATCAACGGTGCCTACCTCGTATTCTACCGAGCCTGCTGACACTGCCTACGCAAGGCGACTCGAAGAAGCTACTCCCTTGGATCAGGAGAAGCCGAGGTCGCCTTGGCCGGTGGGGGGTTTGTTGGCTAGGCGGGTGAGTTCGGGCCAGGCGGAGACGAGGCTGTTGTAGGCGAGGGCGTCGGAGGCCCAGTTCTTGCGCTCACAGGTGTGGTAGAGGCGGTAGGCGAGTTCGCGGGCGGGTTCGGCGAGGCCGCCGACTTGACGGAGGAGGTCGCCAGTGGGCTGTTCGCCGTCGGCTTCGAGGCGGCGGATTAGATGATGGGTAACTTCCCAAGTGGTTAGGCGGGTATCGGCAGTGGGGTCCCAGTCGGGGTCGAGTTCGTCGCGAGACAGCAGGCGGACTTTGCCGCCCCCGGATTCGATGATCCCGGCGTCGACAAGACCAGCGACAGCGGTGTTGCGAGACTTGGAGAGCTGTTCGGCTCTCCCGTAGTCGCCAGGTTCATGGCCGTGCTCGGCGAACCAGGTGACGGCCCAGCGGGTGTCAGCGTCGAGTTCAGCGTCGGCCCCTTCTAGGGTCTCGTCCAGCACTTGATTGATGGCGGCTAGTGCAGCCCGCACGGTCATGGAGGTCCCATCGGCTTCGACCACCTTGGCGTAGCGGGAAAATATCTCCATACCCGGGCCGAGAGCAGCTTGGGCCAAGTCGACCGGGGCGATGTTGCCTTGGCGCATCACCCGTAGTTTGTCGGGGAGTTCGGCGGTGAGTTCGTTGAGGAAGTTGCGCCGAGACGTGAGTGTGGCGTCATCAGGCCGAGGCCGGCACACCAGCACAATGGATGAGGCCAGAGCGTTGCTGTCCAAGGAACGCATACGAGTCGGTTTTTCGCTGCGAACTGGCCAAGTTCCTGTGATGGTGAGTCCAGCTTCCAACAGCCCTTCCAGCATGGTTTCCCATCCTGTGGATGCAGTTACTCCGTCATTGGTTTCAGCCTGCTTGAATGCATACCAGACTGTGAGCGGAAACCGTGTATCTTGAACACTGGAAAGCCGCACAAAGACTTTGCGAAGGCCGCTCTCGAAAAAAAATTCAGCTTCGGTTTTACTGCCTTCGTGTCTATAGGGGGCAGCGATTAACTCCTGCGTCTTAGGAGTGAGAAGCGTAGAACAAACCCCGGGGAATACTGGTCCAAGTAATCGGCGTAGGATGACATAGAAGAAGTCAGAAAGGTCGGCATAGCCGATATTGTCGTAATAGGGAGGATCAGTCGATACAATAGAAGCTTTGAGCTTTACAGAGGCAGCATCAAGTTGCGTAGAATTTCCGGCAATTACAGGAGTGCGAGAGGTTGCTTCAAGAGCATCAGAAGCTATGAAGAATGAAGTTTCGAGACTTCCTGTTGAAGTACACATAGGGTTTGTCTCGGCGAAATCCCAAATCATGGGAATGGCCTGTCTGCCGTAGAAGTGCTGAGCTTTCTCGCCAACTGGGTTCCATCGACAAAGTGAGTTTCCCGCCATAGCGGTTCGGTCGATTGCAAAACTCAGGTACACCGATACGGCTTCGGCATAGGCTTGGGCACCGCTGCCGCCGTCGCGGAGGGGGGTAGAGTCGTCGGGTAGACCGGCGGTTATGGCATCGGCCCGGGCTTTTTCGCGAGCTTCGGAAATAAGGTCAGAGAAGGTGCAGAGGGCGGTGAGCTGGCGATTGGTGAACAGGTGGGCCCATTCGGTCATTCCATATCGCTGTATTCGGAACCCAAGTGCTTCATCGGGCAGGTTGCCGGTGGGGGGATTGTCGGGGGGTGAGACTTTTGCGGTTTGTTCGTGAGCTTCGTCGGGAGCCAGGTAGACCCGCTGGCGCGTGCCTTCAGCGACGATGGCCATGAGTTGGGCACCTATGCGGCCAGCAGCGCCCTCGGCTTTGACGTAGCCGTCCGGGCAGGCTTCTTCGCAACAGATACAGCGGAACTTGGCTCGACCGATTTTGGGCGGGTCGGGCGGCCCGCCACTTCCGGTGCCGATCTCGTATCGGACTTGGCCGTTCACTACCACGGGCTCGACCCAGGCCTGCCGGCTCTTCTTCTTGGACAGCCACCAGCTTGACGCCAGCGGCATGGTTGCCCCGCAGGCCGGATTGGGACAGACAACGGTACGGGTCCAGAGCCAAGCGATGACGGTCGCTTGGCCGCCTCCGTGCTCAGCAGGGAGGTTGATCTTGGGGTAGAGGTGGCCGATGCGGGCTTCAGCCTGATCGCAAATCCACTGTCCGTAGTAGCGGATGTCGGCAGCGAGACCCGATGCTCCAGGCCACGAGCCCGCGGTGGAAGTTCGCTGAGGGTCGGGATGGACCGGGCGCTTGCCAGCGAAGCGGGGTGGGATCTCTATAAGAGCTTTGTTGATGAGCACGGCTACTGGGTTAAGGTCACTTGCGTGGGCTTCCAATCCCAGCCGCTGAGCCTCAAGGGGGATGGAACCGCCTCCAGCGAAGGGGTCGAGCACAGCGGGAAGCTGGCCGTCGCAAGACTTGGCGATCTCAGCTTGGGCCTCGGCCAGTAGCTCGGCGTCGTTGCTGTTTTCCCACTGCACCAGTTGCTCGATGAGGTTGGACAGGCGCTCACGCTCGTCGTGCTGGGCCGCTTCGGTGGGGAACAAGTCAGGCCGAGCTGATGGATCGTCCACCAGCGATGCGAACAACACCGCCCGACATGCTGCCAGTGGCCTCCGCGCCCACCAGAGGTGCAGCGTGGATGGGTGTCCGTGGCGGATGGACTTCTCTCGAGCGGACGCCGCATTGATGGCTTCCAACGGCAACGTCACCTCGATCAGCTTCCGCCGGTACTCCACTGGGGGCGGACCCTACCCTCTCGATGTGAACCTGTCGCATTTGTTCGAAGGCATCTTTCAGGCTGTGGGCAGTTGAGTTCCGTAAGGGATCAGGAGCGCATGCAAGCAAGGTCAGTGACGTACAGCAGGTGGATTGTGAAATACGGCTTTGCTTGGCAAGTTGCCGAAAATCTCAATAGAACTCCTGAACTGTGCCTCCTAGAATGGAACCACCTGAGAATCTAATGAAGTAAGAATATGGTTATGGCAAGACATCAGCATTATGTGGCGCGGGGCTATCAAAGAGGTTTTTCTGAGGGTGAACGTATCGTTTTGATCGACAAGCACAACCGGACCCGAAAGGAAGTTGGAATTAGACACGCATTTGTTTCTAGATCACATAGCTCATTTACTGATAGATCTGGACGAATTCGAGATGACTTAGACAAAGAGTGGGGCCGCATTGAGAATATGGCTATTCGAGATATGCGTCGAGTGACAGAAGCTGATGCCAATCTCGATGGTGAGGCTATTGAAGCTATCAAGGCAATTGCGGCACTGCACTTTGCTCGAAGTGAGTCAATCCGAGATGCCGCTCCTCGGTTGGAGCCAGAAATCATAGATCAATACGCCAAGGATACAGAATCTGACGAGCTACTACAAGAGATGTTCTTTAGGGAACGTGGCAGAATGCCCATGGAAGGAGAACTACGAGATCTAGCTTTGGTGGGAGGTGAAATCCTCGTGGACTCAAATTTAAGTCAAGTCGGCAGTATGCAACACATATACAACCGATCACTTGAGATCTTTGAACCTTTTTATGTTCAACTAATTAGACCGATGAAAGGACAATCTGGTTTTTCGTTCTGTGATTCACCGTTAGTTAATCATTGTAGAACAACAAAGAGAACGGGACCTGGAGATCAACTTGCGATTGGTGACTCTGATCTCTTGTTGATGCCACTAGGTCGTTACATTTGTGCTGCGCTGACGGCCAAACAAGAATCGCATGTCACAGTAACTCCATCGCTTGTGGAATGGATCAACCATTTGACTTGGGAATCTGCAGTCAGGTTCGTTGCCCATCACCCCAGAGAGCACCCGGGCGGTGTGATCCCAAACTTTTCCGAGTGGGTCTCAGGGGCCAATAGCAAAAGTGTCTAGTCGTCGATGTAACTGAAGGCTGTTGGAACAACTAGCCAGTCGTGGTCGATAATGACCTTCCTGCGTTTACTGGACCCTTGATTGAGGCAGCTTGGCTTAGCGGATGGAGGTAGTAGTGTCCCCCTCTTCATGTCGGGGTGAGGCAGCCGTGGGTGGAGAGGATTCGTCAAGTGTTGTGGAAGTGGAAACTCAATACCGGTAACGCCTCCTAGACCTGTTCTTCCGTCCACGCCGGTAGCTACGGCTCCTGTGGCTTCTCCTGCTGTAGTGATAGCGCCCAGCTCTCCTGGGTTTACTCCCGTGGTCGATCAATTCATCAACAATGTTCCTGAGGAGTTCTGGCAGACCCAGGTATAGGCCGATTAGGAGAGTGGCTAGGACGCCAATGGCGAGCGCCCAGATACTGAGCAGGGCCGAAATGAGTCCAGGCCACAAGAGCACGATGACGATGAGGAACGCGGAAATCACAATTGAGAGATTTGAACGGATTCTGTACCAGAACATTGCTCAGGCAATCTACCCAGCATGAGTGACAGTTTCTGGATGGTCCAAGATACTGGGCACATTTTCCCAGGTCAGCGGTTTCCGACCATCCCCAGTCAGAGGATTCGACCATTTGCGACCCTGAGTCGATGAGGTTCCGACCCTCCGCGACCCGATCATTTGGGACACTCCTTCTTGTTTGGCCAGATCGGTCGGGCTGCGCTCGCCATGGGAGATGGCGGGATGCAGGACAGAAGGAGAGAACCATGATTGAAATGCTGACCAACGTTATCGTCGACGTGCGGGCCTGGATGATCGCGGCGCTATCAGGGGTCACGCTCCGCATCGCCTGGAAGACCTATAAGGAGACTTGCTCGGCGCCACGCGCTATCGGCGTGTTGGTGTTGGGGGTGTTCGCCATGGCGCTGCTGACGAACATGATGCCCATTGCGGAATGGACGAGCAGTGACCTCCACGATCAGTTTGAACTGAACAACCAGAGCTGTCTGGAGTGGGGTGCCAATTGCTGATGGTGTGGAGAGTCACCAAGGCGGCCCAGCAAGCTGCCAGTAGGTCTGCCAGTCGAGGGTGCGCTTGTGTTCGGCGGGGCTGGGTTCGGGTTCTCGGTTGGTGAAGGGGTCGTAGAGGTACCGGACTTGGGTGGTGTCGTCGTCGGCGACTTCGACGAGGGCGAGGATGTGTCGGTCGGCTTTGTTTAGGGCGCACAGGATCTCGGATGGGGTGATGGAGAAGTCGGTGGCCCCCGCGACTCGGCCCTTGACTTCGATGGTGAGGATGTGGCCGTCGTGGTTGCGGGTCTCGATGTCGAAGCCCTTGTTGTTGTGGGGCATCTCTACGGGGTCTCGGCCTAGAGATCGTTCGGCGGCGAGTACGGCGTCGATGGCTAGACGGTCTGAACGGGTGGTGTCGATGGCGTAGGAGGGGGGTGGGGTGCCGGCAAGGGTGGCCAACAGCCGCTCGGGAACGATGAAGGCTGCTCCGACTATTCGGGGAGCTAAGGGTGAGAGCTTGCGCTGGCGGGCCAGTTCTTCTTCTCGTCGGTCTAGGCGTTCTTCGGCTTCTTCGGCCCGCTGACGGGCCTTGGCCGAGTTGATGCGGGCGTTGGGCTTGCCGGCCAGCTCGTCGTTCTTGAGTCGCAGGACTCGGGCATCCCAGTGTTTGATCTCTTCATTGAGGCGCTGTCGCACAGCATCCAGGGTTCGGTCAACCTGGGAGTGGATTCGGGCCTCAACTTCCGCGAGATGTTGGGGGACGTTGCGGGAGATGGCGTGGTTGAGGGCCTTGGTGGTGAGCGTGTCCCGTACCCAGTCGGCGGTGGCCAGCGGGGCCACTAATTCGAGTTCGTCGGGCTCTGGGGAGCGGCAGTCCAAGTAGGGGTGCTCACCGGCGTCGGCGATCTCCCCGTCCTCGGTGATCTCCACGTATTCGAATTGCTTGGACACCACTCGGCGCTGGCCGCCGTCGACGGCAGTACCGTCGACGATCTCGTGTTCCAGAAGCACGAGCACTTTGGGCTGCTCGCTGGTGGAATCGGGGTCGATGAGGATGCTGCCTTGCTGGAGCAGCGAGCCGTGGCGTTCCAACAGAGCGCCGATGGTGGCGTCGAGCAGGGGATGGCCGGGCGATACCAGATCGGCCATGGGCCGACCGGGAACAGTGATCTGCTCCCGCTCGAAGCAGATTCGCTCGTAGCTGGCTAACAGCCGGCCGCGGCCCTGGGCAGTGTCCCAGTTCCGCAAGGATGGCGGCACTCGGGAGATTTGGCAGCGACTCGCCTCTCGCCTGGTGACCTTTCCATTGAGCAGGCCGAACGCCCCGAAGAAGAACCGGCGGATGAAGCTGGGTTGCAAGCGCATGGCTTGGGCCCGCTCCATCTGGTCGCGTATGCCGTCGATTCGAGCATCGCTCAGCACATCAGACAGAAGGGACTGCTCTTCGATCAGCTCCCTCATCCGGTCTCCTACCGTGGCGTCGATCACCGCGGTCATACGGAGTTGTTGGATGGCGGGCTCTTCGGCGGTGATCGCCTCGATGAGCAGCTCTCGCAGCGATTTGTCGGAGAAGGCTTCTCCCAGCACGTCGAACACCTTCCCGCCCAAGGCGCCCCGCTGTTCGTCCAGCTTCTCCAGCAGCCGCTCGAACACCTGGCCTTCTCGGGTGTCCTCGGCCACCATGTTCCACAGTCGGCACACCTCGGTCTGGCCGATACGGTGGATGCGCCCGAACCGCTGCTCGATTCGGTTGGGATTCCAGGGCAGGTCGTAGTTCACCATAAGGTGGGCTCGCTGGAGATTGAGGCCCTCGCCGGCGGCATCGGTGGCCACCAAGATGCGTACCTGGTCGTCTTGGGTGAACTGATCCTGCACCCGGCGCCGCTCCTCGCGGCGAACTCCGCCGTGGATGGCGACTACCTCGTCGGTTCGGCCCCGTAGGCGGCCAAGCCTCTCGACCAGATAGTCGAGTGTGTCCCGGTGTTCGGTGAAGATGATCAGCTTCTTGATGCGACCGTTGTTGTCGAGCATTTCGGGGGTGCCTTGCAGGAGTCTGGCTAGCTCGTCCCATTTGCGGTCGTCGCCTCGTTGGTAGACGACCTGGGCTCGTTGGACGAGGCCGTCGAGGTCGCTGATCTCGGCCTTCAGCTCGGCGATGGTGCGGGCGGGCGTGGCCTCCACCTGGATCTGGTCTTCGAACTCCTCGGTCTCGCTGGCCAACAGCTCATCGGGGTCAAAATCGTCGAAGTCCGATGGGCGGTAGCCCTCTGGAACCTCACCCAGCATCTCGATGTCGTCTTTGGTGCTTGGGGTTGGCTCGTCCCTGGCCTGTTCAGCCTCGGCCAAACGGGCTGAGAGGCGCTCGCGTCGTCGTTCCAGAGATCGGAGGATGGCCCGAGGTGATGACGCCAGTCGCCGCTGCAAGATGGTGAGGGCAAAGCCGACCACAGCCGAGCGACGGCCCTGGCCTTCCTTTCGGAGCTGCTCCGCCCGGTTCATCCCGTTGCGGACGTACTCGGTGACGTGCTCGTACAAGTCGAGTTCGGCCGGACTCAGCGTGTACTTGGCGGTGGTGGCCTCCCGCTCGGGGAACAGTCGGGTGCCGTCGAAGCGGAGCAGGTCTTCTTTGATGCGGCGGCGCATCAGGTCTTTGGCCGGCTTGTCGCTGTGGGCGCCCCGGCGGTACTTGCCGGCGAACATGTCCCCGTCCAACAGCGCCATGAACAACTGGAAGTCCTCGGGCTTGCCGTTATGCGGCGTGGCCGTCATCAACAGGAAGTGGCGGGCCACGGCCTCCAGGCGTCGGCCGAGCTTGTAGCGCTTGGTCTGCTCGACGTCGTCGCCCCGATAGGTGGCCGACATCTTGTGAGCCTCGTCCACCACCACGAGATCCCAGTCGGTGCGGTCGAGCTGGGCCTGGAGGTCTTCGTCTCGGGCCAGCATGTCGAGACGGGCGATCAGCCGGGGGCGTTCAGCCAGAGGATTGCCCGAGCGGGAGTCCTCCACCATGGCTCGGGTAAACAGCTCGAACTCGAGGCCAAACTTCTCGCCCAGCTCGTCTTGCCACTGTTCGGCTAACCCGCCGGGGACCACGATGAGGCACCGGTCTAGGTCTCCCCGAACGATCAGCTCCTTTATTAACAGTCCAGCCATGATGGTCTTGCCCGCGCCGGGGTCGTCGGCCAGTAAGAATCTGAGCGGGCGGCGGGGGAGCATTTCCGTATAGACCGCCTCGATCTGATGGGGGAGCGGGTCGACGTCGCTGGTGTAGGTGGCCAGATAGGGGTCGAACAGGTGGGCCAAACTGATCCGTTTGGCTTCGGCCACCAGGGTGAACAGCTCAGGATCGGCGTCGAAAGACCAAGGTCGGCCGTCGCCTTCGAGGGAGAGTTCCTGTTCCTTCGCTCGGTAGACGATCTCTCGCCG
The DNA here is from genome assembly GCF_965204015.1 of Candidatus Poriferisocius sp. GTDB lineage: Bacteria > Actinomycetota > Acidimicrobiia > Acidimicrobiales > Bin134 > Poriferisocius. Next base: position 2,950,679 of record NZ_OZ241965.1, read on the forward strand.
GACGTTGCCGCTGTCGTCTTCGTAGGTGAGATTCACCGCATCCGAGCCGATCCACTCGGCGTCGATCACCGTGACCACCCCAATTGGGGCGACGCCTGTGACTCGTGCGCCCTTGGTGAGATCTTCCAACCGGCCCATCGACTGGCGAGCGTAGCCCTACGTCTCTTTTGGGGGCTAGGAGATGCCGAACCAACGACGGCATCTGGAACAGGCTTAGAGCTAGGCGTCGCTGCGGTGGATGGCTCGGGTTTCTAGGCCTAGGTAGCTGGTGATGACGGCGGGGTTGGTACGGACTTCTTCGGGGGTGCCTTGGGCGATGATCGAGCCGGCTTCTAGGCAGTAGACGCGGTCGCTGATCGACATGATGAGGGGCATGTCGTGCTCGACGATGAGCATGGCGGCGTTGAGGTGGCGGCGGATTTCGACGATGAGCGGCCCGAAGGCCTCGGCCTCTCGCTGGGCCACTCCGGCGGTGGGCTCATCGAGGCACAGCATCTGGGCGTTAAGGGCGAGGAGGCCGGCCAGCTCTACGATCCGGCGGGTGCCGGTGGAGAGGTCGGCGATTGGGCGGTCGGCGTAGCGGCCCAGCCCCAGAAAGTCGATCAGATCGCCCGCCTGGGCCTGAGCAGAGCGCTGGCCCCGTCTCGTCCGGCTCGCGGCCATGAGTCCCCCGGAACCCTGCGACGGAGCCGACGAGGCCGCCACCATAACGGTTTCACGCACGGTGAGCTCGGGGAACAGGGTTGCGGCCTGGAATGTGCGGCCCAGTCCTCGCCGGGACCGCTCGGCTGGCTTGAGGCGGTGGATCGGCTGGCCGTAGAGCTCCACGCTCCCTTTGGACGGAACGAAGCCGCCGATGGCGTTCATCAGGGTCGACTTGCCGGCGCCGTTGGTGCCGATGAGCCCCACGATCTCACCGGGAGCCACCTCGATGTTGGCGTTGTCCACCGCCAGCCGGCCGCCGAATCGCACGGAAATCTCGGCTGCTTGCAGCGCCGGGCCGGAGGTGTCGGGCACCAACGCCGGAGCGGGGAGGGCGGCCGGCACAGAATGGGTTTGCTTGGCCGGCGGGGGCGGTCGGCGAGTCTCCAGCCAGGCCACGATCCGGTCGCGGGCGGAATAGGCGATCTGGGCGAGGCCGCTGGGAAAGTACAGAAGGAGAATCAGCAGTCCGACGCCCGAGGTGAACAGGGGGATCAGGCGGTTGGTGGGGGCGAAGGCGGGGAGTCCGATCACCCATAGGGCGCCCAGCACCGGCCCGATGACGGCGCCGATGCCCCCGATGATGGCCATGGAGACCAGCCGCAGCGACTCCCCGGCGCCGTAGAAGCGCCCCGTCAGAGGGACCTCCTGAATCACTCCGGCCAACAGGCCGCCGCCCAGCCCGGCAACGGCCCCGGCCAGAACGAAAGCGCCCAGCTTGGTGCGGGCCGGGCGGACGCCGTAGGCCGCGGCGGCATCGGCATTGTCCCGCAGCGCCCGAATGGCCCGGCCAAAGCTGCTGCGATGGATAGCGGCAATCGCCACCAGCACTGCACACAGAACCCCGAGCAGCAGCCAGTAGTAGGAGCGCTGGCTGTCGAGGTCGAGCCCGAAGACTTGGCCTCGGCGCAAGGGGGCCGAGTTGGAGCTTCCCCCACTGAAGATGGGGCGACGGAACAGATACTCCTCAGTGGCGAGCCCGAGAACAAACGTGGCCGCGGCTAGCAGCAGGCCCCGCACTCGCAGCGCCCCCACCCCCACCAGCCCGGCGAACGCGGCGGCAATCACTGCCCCCACAAGAACCGCGGCGGCAAACGGGATGCCCCCGGCCTCGAAGTCGATCAGCCGGTTGTCGCCCCAGCCGATGTCCATTTGGATGCCTCGTTGGAAGGAGGCCGCGGCCACGGCGCCGATTCCGGCAAAGGCCATCTGGCCCAGCGACAGCTGTCCCGCCCATCCGGTGATAATGGCCACCGACACCGCGCAGATCCCGAAGGCCAAGATGGTGGCGTAGGTGATCTGTCGTGACGGGGTGGAAACGATTATGGGCAACAGGACCGCGGCCAATCCGCCTAGACCCAGGGCGATCTTGCCCAGGTGCCGTACCCACCAGATGGACAGGAGGTGCTGGGGAATGGGGCGGATCTTGGGGGCGAACGAGTACCGGCCGGGAGGGTCGGCGTCGCGGCGTCGTTGGAATGCCACCGCTACGAGCACGCCAATCAGCAAGACGAACTCAAACAGGCCGCCCTCCACCGGATAGTTGAACTTGACCAGCGAGAACGTGACCCCCACCACCACCCCTCCGGCCAGGGCGAGCGGGAACGACCGCATCCGGGCGATGACCGCAGCCGCCAGGGAGTTGGCCATGGTGGTGAGCCCCACGGTCTCCAGCCCGCTCACGCTGCGGTCGGCCGAAAGCAGGATCACCGCGATGGTGGACACCACCCCGGCGATCATCCAGATGGTGAGCGAGACCCGCTTGGGCTTGATGCCCGAAACCCGCGACAGGTCGGGGTTGGCCGCGGTGGCCTGTACCGTTCGGCCGTAGGGGGTGCGGTCGAGCAGCAAGCCGAGTGCGATCGCCACCAGGGGGGCGACGATCAGCGTGCTGAGCTGCGGGCCGGTCACAAAGAGCCCGGCCACGTCGGTCAAGGTTGTGTCGACGATGACGGGATAACGGGTGCCGATGCCGCCGCCGACTTCGGGGTAGGCCAGCAAGATGCCCTGAGCGAGCTGGGCCATCCCGATGGTGGCCACCAGCAGAATCACCCGCGGCGCGGTGAACAGCCGGCGCACCACCCCCACCTCCATCACCGCGGCGAACAGGACGCCCACCGCGATGGCGGCGAGCACCGCAATCCAGAAGGGCACGTTCCAGCGCAGGGCCAACAACGCCAGCAGACCAGCACCGGGAAGGCCCAGGTTGCCGGCCGCGAAATTGATGACCCGGGAGGAGCGGAACACCAAGACGATGCCCATGGCCAGGATCCCGTACACCAGCCCGTTCACCGCTCCGTCGAAGATGAGCTGCCGGTTGGCTTCGAGGAAGCCGAGTGCCATCAGCCCCCCTCGTCGCCCAAGAAGACCGCTCTGACCAGATCATCGCGCTCCGCTAGTTCAGATGCCGGCCCTTCAAACCGCACGTGGCCCTTCTCGATGAACACGGCCCGGTCGGCCAATTCCAGCGCGATGTTTAGCGACTGCTCGACGATGACGATGGTCTGTCCGGTGGATTGGAGGCGCTCGATGTGGCCCATGAGCTCGCCAACCGCAGCCGGGGCCAGGCCCAGCGACAGCTCGTCTATGAGGAGGACCTCGGTTTGGCACAACAGCGTTCGGGCCAGGGCGAGCATCTGCTGTTGGCCGCCCGACAAGGCGTCGGCTCGGTCGTCGAGGCGGGAGCGCAGTTCGGGGAACAGCTCAAGGGCGTGGTCGATTCGGCGCTGTCGCTCGGCCTTGTCGTCCCGCAGCTGATAGGCCCCCATCTCCAGGTTGTGGCGCACGCTGAGCGGTGCCCACACGCCGCTGCCCCCCAGCAGGGTCTGGATCCCCATCTCAGTTCGCTGCTCGGGGGTGGAGAAGGTGACGGTGCGGCCACCCAGGCGCACCACTCCCCGCTCCGGGGTCCCCAGGCCGGCGATAACCCGCAGGATGGTCGACTTTCCGGCGCCGTTGGTGCCCAGCAGGGCCAGGGTCTCGCCCTTGCGGACCTCAAAACCGACGTCGAAGAGCACCTGGACGTTGCCGTAGCTGAAGTCGACGTCGGCCAGTTGCAGGGCGGGGATGTGCTCGGGGTCTTCTCGTTGGCGGTCGTGCTCGGCCTTTTCTTCGAGTATCTCTGCCACGTTGCGCGACAGGTCGCGCCGTATGTGGCGGGCGCCGTTCAGCATGAACGCCCCGCCGACGATGGTGGAGGGCAGGCCGAGCACCAGAATCGTGGTCTTCGGGCCGCTGGCGTCGACCACCATGGCCGAGAGCAAGCCACCTCCAGCCGCACCGATGAAGAAGATGTACAGCGTGGACAGCGCCGAGCCGATGCCCCGAAGCCGGTAGGGAACCACGGCCTGCATGAGGGGTCCGACCATGGCGAACGCGGCGAACATCATCAGCGAGCCGGGAACGTCCAGCACAGCGAACAGCCACGGGTTGGGCATGTTGAACTGGATGGGCAGCAACAGCGCGGAGGGCAGGATTAGCGCGCCGATCAGCGCCATCGCCCGAGTGGGGCTCTGGCGGTAGAGGCGGTCGAACCGCCGCCCGACCAGCGGCATGATGGCGATGACCCCGATCCCGGATGCGGTGGTGAGGGTGCCCCGGCCCAGCGGGCCCAGTCCGTACTCGTCTTCGAGGAACAACGAGGTGAGCACTGGTCGGCTGAAGAGCCCGAAGCCCAGCGCGGCGAAACCGAGGAGCACGGTGCGCAGGGTGGCGACCTTGTTGAGCCGGGCGAACGCGGCTTCGAGCGAGATGGGGGCGGAATCGTCATTGACCTCGGACTGGCCCAACACGTCGGTCTTTTCCCACTGGCCCCGCACCGGCTCAGGGAGCCGGAACGCCAGCACAGCCACCACGGCCACCGGGATCCACAGGGTGTAGTACGTCCACCGCCAGCCGACGAGGGCGGCGATTGCGCCGACCAGCACCGGGCTGATGATGCCCACTGCCCGTCCCGACATGATGGTGGTCGAAGCGATGCGGCCGCGCACGCCGATCGGGTACTGGTCGGCGATCAGGGAGCTGTGGACGGGGAGGGTGTTGGACTTGGAGATTCCGGTTCCGAGCCGAGCGAAGAAGAACACCACCACGTGGCGGGCCAGCCCGGACAGCAGCGAGAAGAAGCCGAACGCCAGGCTGGCGGCCCCGATGACCGGCCCCCGGCGAAATCGGTCGGCGAGCCAGCCCATGGGCAGTGCCCCCAAGAACACGAATGACACCGAGGCCGCGCCCAAGAATACGATGACCCCGTCACCCACCCCGAAGCTGTCGCGGATTTCGGGGGCGAGAACCGACAGAGCGGCCGATTCGAGCTCGTCGAGGCTGTTGAGGATCAACAACACAAGGAAGGTCGCTATTCCGCCCTTGGCCAGCCCCTCTCGCAGCGACATCTCGTCGCCGCCGACACCGGGCAGAACGTCATCGGGAAACAGCACCTCTTCGTCGGTGTCGGTTTGGTCTGTCTGGCTGTCGAGCACCCGGCGGGACAGGGCACCGGCGTCGCCGGCGGCGTCGGTCATCTACCCCCCTTTCCGGTGGTCTGCTTATCGGTGCTGGAAGAGATCCAGGGACTCTTGACGGTGTATGAAGCGAGGATCGGACAGCGCGCCGGCATAGCGTTCGGCCAAGCCATCCCACGAGCCGATTCTGGTGTCCCCGTAGAACGGGAACATGCCGTCCCGCCAGTCGGTGGCGATCACCGTCAAGGCCTTGATCTCGGGCCGGCGCCGGACCAGTTCGAACATGGCCTCATACCAGGCCCATTGGTCGTCGATGTCGCCGATCTCGAGCAGCCCGTCGCTAAACGACTCGGGCCGGTTGGGATCGACCAGATTCCAATCGAAGAAGAAGGGGCACGATTCGGGGATCATCACCGGCTTTTGCTCCTCCCGGCACCGGTCGAGATAGGCGGTGGTCTCGGGGCGCTCGAAGCCGATGGGGGCGAACACGTCCATGGCCGCCCAGTCGACGTACTCGTTGCCGGGCCACCAGTCGAACGGGTCTCGGAACTGGAACGAGCCCGCCGCCGAGCACCACGTGGCGGCCACGTTGTGAGCCTCTTCTCGGCGGAACAGATCGACGATGTGGGGAAAGAGGTCCTTGTAGGCCTCGGTGTCGTGGGGGTCGAAGCTGAGGTTGAACTCGTAGCCGATCCTCAGCCACACCGGAATGTCCAGCTCGCGCAGGCACCGTGCCATGCGGCGCAGCGACTCATCGCACGCGCCGCTGGCCACCACCTTCTCAACCGGGCGAACGTGAAGCCCGACGATCAGCGGGGTCTGGGGACGCTTGGCCAACAGGTTCCCGATCCCTTGGCAGAAGGCGTCGAGGATTCCGTCACTTGTGTCGTGGACGTGGGCATAGGTGCTCACCACGCCCGGCTGGGGTTCGATGGTGGCTTCGTATTCCGAGAGCTCGCCGTCTTCCACCTGATGGGGCCGGTCCTCGACTCCGAGCTGGCCCCAGCAGTGCAGCACTCGACCGGCGGGAGGCTCGAACGGAGCGCCGAAGTCAACTGGTTCGAGGGAACGGTCAGGGGGTTGGACAGTGATCTGCAATCTGTCGGAGTCCGGTCGCATGGCCCCAACCTAATGTGAAAACGTAAGGGGTCAGATCTCTACGGGAGGCGGAACCATGCGCTTACGAATCATTGGGGTACTCGCTGTCCTGTTGCTCTTGGCATCGGCGTGCGGTGGTGGGGATTCTGAATCTGCACCCGACAGCGGCACCCAGGAGCCGGAGACGCAGCCGGTAGACGCCGCTCCCGAGTCCACTCCGGGGGCTACAGAGGCCCCTGAGCCCGCAGCCGAACCAGAAGAGGCTGCACCGGAGGCCACGGAGCCGGATCCGGAGACTCCTGAACCCGCAGAAGAGCCGACCGAGGCCCCTGAGCCCGCAGCCGAGCCTGAGGAGCCGGAGCCGATAGTGCTCACCGACTCCTTCAGAGGCGTCACCTCCGAAGCGATCAAGATCGGGGTTGTCATCATCGATGTCTCCATCTTCGGGCGGGACAACGGCGACGTGGAGGCGAAGTGGCAGGCCGTTATCGATGAGGTCAACGCCAACGGCGGAATCCTCGGCCGTCAGCTTGAGCCGGTTTACGTTTTCTATTCGCCGCTGGGCGATGTCGAGACCGAAGCCGCCTGCGTGCAACTGACCCAAGACGAGCAGGTGTTTGCCGCCATGGGACCGCTCTTGACCAACCTGACCTGCTTCACCGATGTGAATGAGACGATCTTCATCAACACCTTCGGAGTTAGCCAAGAGGAGTTCGATCGGTCGAAGGCTGTCGCTATCGGCCCGGGGGCGCTACCCGCCCGAAGCGCGGCGATAGGAGTCGAAGCACTGATTGGGGCGGGGGCCTTCGACGGCCCCGTCGGCGTGCATGCCGCCACGGACACCGGGTCTGAGCGCGATCACTACGTCGACGCACTTGAAGCCGCCGGAATTGAAATTGTGTCCGAGACTGCCTCGACCGTCGGTTCCGACGACATCGCGGCCTCTGAAGCCGAGATGCAGGCATTTGCCCAACGGTGGCAGGCCGACAGTGCCGAGATCATCTTGGCGGTGGGCATCGGGTCGGGCATCAATGTGATTTCCGGCTTGGATCGGAGCCCCTTCCGGCCCGCAGTCGTCATCACGAATTCAAGCGACCTCGATCCTCAGCTTTATCGCGACCTCGGTTACAGCACAGATGCCCTCGAAGGGGCAATTGCACTCGGCTCGTTGGGATTCGAGGACCTTGCCTTGGCTGGTGAGCCAAGCGTGGCCGCTTGCATCGAGCGTTTCGAGGCAGCATCGGGCGAGACCGTCAACATCAGCCCCGAGGGAGGCGAAGCAGTTAACCTCAACACCACCATCTGGGCGTGCCAAGCGGTGGAGATATTCACCCAAGTCGCCACGGCTGCCGGACCCGACCTCACCAATGATTCGTTCCGGGCCGCCGCCGAGGGTGGTCTCAGCCTCGAGGTGACGGCCAATTCATCGGCATCGATCGCAGCTGGCAAGTTCGACATCGGCGATGGGGCTCCGATTCTCCTAGCCTTCGACGCTGGTGCCGACGACTTCGTCCCCATGAACTAATCCGTGCCCGAATTGCCCATTGCCGAGCGGGTGGCTGAGCTGCTGTCGCGCATGACGCTGGAGGAGAAGGCGGCTCAGGTGGTGGGCGTCTTCCCCGCAGCGTTCATGGGGCCAACCGGGCCCGATCCCGACAGGATGAGCCAGATGATTCCCCACGGTGTGGGCCACCTCTGCATGGGCGGGGGTCTGGCCCGCAAGCCCCGGGACTTGGCCTTGGTTCTCAACGCCATCCAGGAGTGGATAAGGGACAACACCCGGCTCGGGGTTCCCGCCATGGTCCACAATGAGTCGCTGTGCGGCCTGGCCCAAGACTCGGCCACTGCTTTTCCCACCGCCATCGGTTTGGCGGCCACCTTCCAGCCGCAGCTCATCGAGCAGATGGCCTCAGTGGCCAGCCGCGAGGCTCGAGCCGTCGGCATCAATCATGTGCTCTCTCCCGTGCTGGACGTGAACCGCGACGCCCGATGGGGCCGAGTTCACGAGACCTACGGCGAGGACCCCTTCTTGTGTACCGCGATGGGCATCGCTTTCGTACGCGGCATGCAGTCCGATGATCTCAGTACCGGCACGGTGGCTACCGGCAAGCACTTCCTGGGCTACTCCTACACCGAGGGTGCTCTCAACCAGACGGCCAGCCCCATGGGGCCGCGCGCCGTTCACGAGGTTTATGCCCTGCCCTTTGAGGGGGCTATCCGCGACGCCGGGCTGGCGTCGGTGATGAACTCGTATTCCGAGATCGACGGAGTGCCGGTGGCCGCGTCTCCAGAGATCCTCACCGGCCTGCTTCGCGACCAACTCGGGTTCGGGGGCTGCGTGGTGGCCGACTACTCGGCGGTGACCCGGCTCCGCCAGCCCCACGCAGTGGCCGCCACTGATGCCGAGGCGGGAATACTGGCCCTGTCAGCCGGACTCGACATCGAGCTACCCACAGGAATTGGCTATCCCTCGCTGCCCGATGCGGTCCGAAACGGATACCTCGACGAATCGGTGCTTGACCTGGCCGTGGAGCGGGCCCTCACCCAGCGCTTCCAGGTTGGCCTCATGGACTCTCCCACCGTGGATCCCGACCGGGCGGCGGAGGCGTTCAACCAGCCCGAGGCGCTGGAGTTGGCCCGAGCCATCACCGACGCGTCGCTGGTCCTACTGGAGAATGACGGCATCCTTCCCCTCGGTCCCGATGTCGGATCGGTGGCGGTGATCGGGCCGATGGTCGACACGCTGCGGGGCCTGTTCGCGGCCTACACCCCGGCCGCGGCCACCGAACTCGGTATGGCGATGTCCCGCGGTCTCGAGGGGTCGATGGCCGGAGTCTTCGGGGCCTCTGAAGATGGCGACGACTCGAGCTCTCCCGATCCAACCCTCGACGCGGTCACCAAGGTCTTCCACAGCACCGGGGCCATCATCGACCCGGTCGAGCTCGACCAGGCGGTTGGGGACATCTACCCCAACATGGGCACCATTGCCGATGCCATCGCCCAACACACCCCGGTCACGAGCACGAAAGGTTGTGACTGGACCCGACCCGACGAAGACGGCATCGACGAGGCGGTGGCCGCGGCCCGAGCCGCCGACGTGGTGGTTCTGGCCGTGGGCGAGAAGACCGGCTGGGTGGGCGACGCCACCGGAGGAGAGGGGCGAGATCGGAAGACACTTGAGCTTCCCGGTGCCCAGCCCGAATTGGTCCGTCGAGTGATCGCGTCCGGTGTGCCCACGGTTGCGGTGGTGGTCAGCGGTCGTCCGCTTGACATCGCCGAAGATCTGGCCGGCGCCAAGGCCATCCTCCAGGTTTGGCATCCCGGCCCTGAGGGCCCGAAGGCGATCGCCTCGGCCCTGTTCGGCGAGTTGAACCCCGGGGGCAAGCTTCCTGTTTCGTTCCCGGCTGGTGTGGGGGCATCGCCCACGTATCACGGCCACAAGCACGGCAGCGGGTTCTCATCCGACCGGGCCTACGTGGACGGTTCAAGTGCTCCGGTCTGGGCCTTCGGCCACGGTCGCTCCTACACCACCTTCGAGATCAGCGATCTCACCCTGTCGGACACCAGCGCCCCCGCGGGCGATGTGGTTTTGGTCGGCTGTGGGGTGAAGAACACAGGCGACCGCTCCGGAGACGAGGTGGTGCAGCTCTATGTGCGTGACGTGGTCGGCTCGGTGACCCGACCTGTCCGCCAATTCGCCGGGTTCCAGCGGGTGTCGCTTGATCCCGGCGAGAGCTGCCGTGTCGAGTTTGAATTCGACACCAGCCAGCTCGCCTTTCTGAACCGCGACTTCGAATTGGTGGTGGAGGAGGGCGACATCGAAGTGATGGTGGGGCAGTCGTCGACGGATCTCCCCCTCAGGGCCAATCTCGAGCTAACCAACAGTCTCAAGCTCGACCACCGCACTTCGTTTACCACCCCGTCGCGGGTGGTATGAGTGGGGGATATGGATTTTCGTCTCGGTATGGTTGGCCACGGCCACATCACCGGGCAGTTTCTGGGGGCGATGGAGGTTGTTGAGGGGGCCCACGTTGCTGCGGTGGCGGGGAGGGACGCGGGCCGGGCCGGCGCGTTTGCCCAGCAGAACGGCATCGCGGCGAGCTACGGGTCAGTGGACGAGATGCTCCAGGCCGAGGAGCTCGACGCGGTGTATATCTGCACGCCCCATCCTTCCCATGCCGAGGCGGCTATTGCCTGCATTGATGCCGGGGTGGCGGTGCTGGTGGAAAAGCCCATCGCCCCCAACCTGGAGGGGGCGACCCGCATAGTCGACGCCGCCCAGGCTTCCGGCGTCTTCGCCATGGAGGCAATGTGGACCCGGTTCCTGCCCATCTATGAGGTGGTGCGCGGCTGGATCGACGACGGGCGCATCGGCGATGTCCGGCAGATGACGGCCTCGTTTGGCTTTGCCGCCCCGGTGATGCCCGAACACCGGCTATTCAATCCTGACCTGGCTGGGGGGAGCCTGCTCGATGTAGGGGTCTACCCGCTGCACTTGGCCCGGTGGCTGTACGGCGCGCCTCCGGCGGACTACGGGGTGGTAGCCCGTGTGGGCGAGACCAATGTGGATGAGATCGTCTCCATTTCAGCGTCCTATCCGGGGGGCGGGCTGGCCCAGCTCGGTTGTGCCGTGGTGGCCAACCTCGAATCCAGCGCGGTGATCGCCGGCACCGCTGGTTCGATCGAGGTACCGGTCTTTTGGGCCGCCGACCGGGCCATTCTGCGAGCCAGGGGCCAAGAGGAGACCGAGGCGATTCCCCACCCGGCCAACGGGTTCGAATACGAGATCCAAGAGGTGGTGGACTGCGTTCGGGCCGGGCGCACCGAGAGCGAGCGCATGCCGCTGTCGTTGACGCTGGAGACAGCCGAATTGTGCGATGAGATCCGAGCCCGCATCGGGGTTGTATATCCCTTCGAAACCGAAACGGGGCAGTAGTGGAGTACGTGGAGTTTCCCGGGGTCGCCACCCCGGTGAGCCGGGTGGTTCAAGGGGCCATCGGCCTGTTCGCCCACGACGACCCAGCCCGGTTTGCCATGCTGGATGCCGCGGTTGAGGCGGGGATCAATACCTTCGACACCGCGGTCAACTACGCCTTCGGAGGAGATGGTGTAGACGCCATGCTCGGGCGATGGGTGCGTCACCGGGGAGGTCGAGAAGGCATCGTCTTCTTTGCCAAAGGGTGCCACCCCAAGCTTCCCCACTGGGACCGCCCCCGGGTGAACCTCGATGCCATAGCCGAGGATATCGATCTGTCACGTCGCCAGATCGGCGTCGAGCAACTCGACCTGTGGATGTTCCACCGCGATGATCCCGCCATGGATATCGGCATTCTGGTTGAGGCGGTCAACGCTGCCATCGACCGGGGCCACATCGGGGCGTGGGGCGTGTCAAATTGGACCACGGCCCGGGTCGAGGCGGCCGTGGAGTACGCCGATGCCCACGACCTGCGAGGACCAGTGGCCAACAGCGCCCACTGGAGCGTCGTCGACCAGCTTGACGAGCCGTGGGACGACGTGGTCACGCTAACCGGCGCCCACCGGGAGGCCGACCGGGCCTGGCACCAGGAGCGGGGGGTAAAGGTTGTCGCCTGGTCGCCGCTGGCCGGGGGTTTTCTGAGCGAGCGGATCGGCCGCGACGAGCTAGAGGCCGCCACCGAGGGGCATCTGGCCGATACCGCCCGGTGCTACCTCAATGAGGTCAACTGGGCCCGGCGGGAGCGGGCTGCCGAGGTGGGCCGCCAGCATGGATTGAGCCTGAGCCAGGTGGCGCTGGCCTGGGCGCTGCACGCCGAGTTCCAACCGCTGGTGATCGCGGGCAACGCCTCAGTGGAGGAAGTGGAGCAGAGTACTGCCGCCGAGCGGGCGGAGCTGACTGCCGACGAGGTCGCCTACATCTTCTCCGGCTAGATCTCAGCGGGTCTGGCCCTCCACCCCTACCTGGTCGAGCACTTCGCCGCTGTCGTTGTGGCTGTGGGTGAAGCCGAGCTGGCGCTCGATGGCCACCGTGTCCTCTGATCGATAGGCGATGACGTAGGCCCGGCGGAAACCGGCGGTGGAGTTACCGCCGGAGCCGTGCATCACCCGCTCGTTGTGCACGGTCACATCGCCCCGGCTGATGGGCACCGGAACCGGCTCGTCGCCTTCCTGCAATTCGGTTCCCAAGGCGTGGGACTCGCCGCGGTCGCCGAATTGGGGGGTGTGAGGCCGCAGTTCTGGTTCTTTATTGGTGGCCGGCACGAAGCGCATGCAGCCGTTCTCGATGGTGGAATCGTCGATGGCCAGCCAGAACGTGGCAGTGCGGGTGTCGGGGGTATCGGGCCAATAGGCCATGTCCTGATGCCAGGCGAACACTGCGTCGAGCTTGAAGGGCTGCTTGGCCAAAATCTGGTCGTAGTCGATGGCCATACCATCTCCGCACAGCTGGCGGGCAGCTGCGGCCGTTCGGCGCTCGTAGATGTTGCCCCGCCACGCCGGGTAGTAGCGCCGGGGCAGCATCACGTTGATGATCGAGAAGTCTTCGGGTTCCCGGCCGTAGTCGCCGGCCATGTCGCAGTAGTCCTTGCCCGGCACCTCGATCTCCCGGCGCAGGAACCGGTCGTAGACGGCCTCAAGCTCTCCGACCTCGTCATCGGTCAGCAGCCCCCGCAGATGCACATAGCCGTGCTCGGCGAAGTACGCCCTCTCCCCATCCGACACTCGGTACTCGTCCCCGTCGATTCGGCCGCTCATGAGCCTGCTTTCATCTATTCCACCTTAGATTCACGGGTAGACGTCATGGCGAGACGGGTTGAGTTGCCCGTCTTGGTTCTGTTGCCGGGGTGCTCGGTAGCCTCGGTTCGCTATGAGTGAGGCGTTGGATGTGGTGGGGATTGGCAACGCCATTGTCGATGTGATCAGCACTGAGGATCACGAGTTCATCGAGGCCCATGGCCTGGTCAAGGGAGCGATGACGCTGATCGACGACGAGCGGGCCGAGACGCTTTACGGCGCCATGGCGCCAGCCATCGAGACCTCGGGGGGCTCGGCGGCCAACACGGTGGCCGGAGTGGCCTCGTTCGGCGGACAGGTGGGCTACATCGGCAAGGTGCGCGGCGACCAGCTCGGCGAGGTGTTTGCCCACGACATCGGGGCCTTGGGGGTGCGCTTCGAGGTGGCTCCGGCTGCTGCCGGGCCGCCCACCGCCCGGTGCCTCATCATCGTGACCCCCGACGCGGCCCGCACCATGAACACCTACCTGGGGGCCAGTACCGAACTGCATCCCGACGACATCGACCCCGACCTGGTGGGCGCGGCCCAAGTGCTGTACTGCGAGGGCTACATCTGGGACGTGGACATCACCAAGGAGGCCATCCGCAAGGCCATCTCGATCTGCTCGGCCGCCGGGGGGACCATCTCGTTCACGCTGTCAGACAGCTTCTGCGTGGAGCGTCACCACCAGGAGTGGCTCGACTTGGTGGACGGCCCCATCGACTTGCTGTTCGGCAACGAGCACGAGATCTGCACGCTGTATGAGACCGGCGACGACTTCGAGGCTGCGGTGGCCGCGGTGCAGGGACGGTGCCAGGTGGCCGCGCTGACCCGGAGCGAACGGGGATCGGTGCTGGTCACCCCCACCGAAATCATCGAAGTGCCGGCCGCACCGGCGGCTGAAGTGGTGGACACTACTGGGGCGGGAGACCTGTACGCCTCGGGGTTCCTGTACGGCTGGACCCGGGGAATGGATCTGGCGCAGTGCGGACGGCTGGGTTCGCTGGCCGCCACCGAGACCATCAGCCAGTTCGGCGCCCGTCCCTCCGGCTCGCTGGCCCATTTGATCGCTTAGCCCCCCTCGACGGCGGTGCGGGAAGTGTCACCGGCGCCTTCTACCATCGGGGCATGAACCCATTCGAACGGGCTGAGCGAGCCGGAGTTGAGCTGGTTGAGCGCATGGGCGGTCGCTTTGATGCTGCCGTGGTGCTGGGCTCGGGCTGGGCCGAGGTGGCCCACGGTCTTGGCGAGGTAGACGCCGAAGTAGCCGCCGAGACCGTTACTGGGTTCCATCCGCCGTCAGTCCCCGGCCACGGGGGCACACTTCGGGCGGTGACCGTAGAGGGCCGGCGGGTGCTGGTGATGGCTGGCCGGGTCCACCTCTATGAGGGCCATCCACCGGCTGATGTGGTCCACGGCGTGCGGGCCGCGGTAGCCGCGGGATGCTCTACGGTGGTGCTCACCAATGCTGCCGGTTGCATGAACCCCGCCTTCGGAGTGGGCCAGCCGGTGCTGATCAGCGACCACATCAACCTCACCGGTCAGTCCCCGCTGTTCGGCCCGGCCCCGCCCGAGGGCTACGCCATCCGGTTCACCGACCTGACCGATCTGTACTCCTCCCGCATTCGCGACGCCGTGCGTCGCATCGACCCCACGGTGGGCGAGGGCGTCTACGCCGGGCTGGTGGGGCCGCATTTCGAGACCCCAGCCGAGATCACCATGCTGGCCCGTATGGGCGCCGACTTGGTGGGCATGTCCACCGTGTTGGAGGCCATCGCCATCCGCCATCTCGGAGCCGATGTGGCCGGGGTGTCGCTGGTCACCAACGCAGCCGCAGGCATGGGTGAAGCACTCGACCACCAAGAAGTACTGGATGCCGGCCATGCCGCCCAAGGCCGGGTCACCGAAGTGCTAAGCACCGTCATCAAAGTGCTGTGAGTCCCCAGGCCCCGACACCCGAGGAGTGGCTGGCTGCCGACCCCGATCCGGTTACCCGAGCCGAGTTGCAGCAGTTGATCGACGCTGGCGACCAAGCCGGGATCGACGACCGCTTTGGCGACCGTCTCCGGTTCGGCACCGCAGGCATTAGAGGACCGATGGGCGCCGGCCCCAACCGCATAAATAGGGTGGTAGTGCGCCAGTTCGCCGCCGCGCTGGCCGAGTGGCTCGGTGGTAGTGGCGGAGTGGTGATCGCCCACGACGCCCGCCACAACTCCGACGTTTTCGCCGCCGACATCGCTGAGATTCTGGCCGCGGCTGGCTGCTGGCCCGTGACGCTGCCTCCCAACTCGCCTACCCCGGTGCTGGCCTTCGCTGTCACCGAACTCACCTGTGCGGCGGGTGTAATGGTTACCGCCAGTCACAATCCCGTCGGTGACAACGGTCTCAAGCTATACCTTGCTGACGGTGCCCAGGTCATACCGCCCCACGACCAGGCCATCGAAGCGGCCATGGCAGCCCAACCGCTGCCGCCCTTGGACCTGCCCGATCGAGGTCCCGACCCGGAATGGCCGCAAAGGGTCTCAGTTGAAGTGGATTACATAGCAGCCATCTTGGCAAACGTTCCCCGGCTCTACTCGTTCCACCCGCTGGCTTACACCCCTCTTCAAGGCGTGGGGCTGCACTACGTGAACTTCGCGTTGACTGTGCTGGAGAATGGAGAGCCTTTCGTGGTGGAAGACGAAGCCGATCCCGATCCCCTCTTTCGCAATGTTGTGTCGCCCAACCCCGAGAACCACGACACCCTGGCCAAGGTAATCAGGCGAGCCGAGCAGATCGACACCCCTCTGGCCATTGCCAACGACCCGGATGCCGACCGGATGGCGGCCGTGGTGTGGGCTTACGAGAACGAGTGGCGCGTATTGACCGGCGACGAGATCGGAGCGCTGCTTTGCGACTGGATCCTGGGATTGAGGTTCGAGTCCGGTGGCGACGAGCGTGTGGTGGCCTCCAGCATCGTCTCGGGCCGGCTGGTAGGCCGCATCGCCAAGGCCCGGGGCGCTACCCATGTGGAGACGCTGACCGGCTTCAAATGGATCGCCCGGGCCGCCGACAACCTCAAGCCCCGGCCCGGCCACCTGCCCTGGAGGTTCGTATTCGGCTACGAAGAGGCGTTGGGCTTCGCCTGCAACAACAGGGTGAGGGACAAAGACGGCATCAGCGCAGCGGTCCATTTCACCATGATGTGCAGGTGGCTGGCCTACGAAGACGGACGCACCCCAATCGAGCGGCTCGCCGAGCTAATGGACGAATTCGGCCTCCACCGCACCGATCAGGTGAGCGTGGAACTAAACGGCCGCCCCGGGTCAGAACTCATGGAGGCCATCCGAAACGCTCAGCCCAACCGGTTCGGCAACACCGAAGTAGTGCAGACCACCGACTATCGGAATGGCGTAGAGGGCCTGCCCCCCGCCGACGTACTGCGGTTCGATCTGGCTGACGGCAGTCGAGTGTCCCTGCGCCCCAGCGGCACCGAGCCTCAGATCAAGGGCTACATAGAAGCAGTAGGCGACATCACGTTCCCCGACCCCCTCCTAACTCTGAGCGAGGCGGTTCGAGACTTGATTGAAAGGGCAGAGAGCTCCGGTCGCAGATGAGCCCCGTGAGGGCTGTGGGTGGCACCGGTGGCGGACCTGGCCGCACCGACGGCCAGGCCGGCCTCCGGTGACAGGACCCGCAGCCCGGACGCGCGCTGAGGCTCGAAGGAAAAGCTAAGAAGCCAACCCCGCTATCTCGGATCGCTGAGCAGGGCTCATTGCCCAGCTGGCCGCAGTCACGTTAGAAGACACCTGGGAGGGCTTCGTAGCACCACAGATGACCGAGGCCACCGACGGATTTGAGACCAGCCACCCGATGGCCAGCTCCAAGATGCTGTGGCCCTGGTCGGAGGCGTAACTGGTGAGACGGTCCACCGCAGCCAGGTTGTCTTCGCTCAAGAACATGTCCCGCATCTCGCCCTTCCACATCGACAGGCGGGCACCCTCCGGCGGCGTCATCCCCGAGTACTTGCCGGTGAGCAATCCAGACTCCAAGGGGAAGTAGGGAACCACCGTCATGCCGGTGCGGTCACAGGCATCGATCACGCCCTCATCCTCCACGGCCCGGGTCAGCACCGAATAGTGGTTTTGCACGCTGGAGTAGTTGCCCGCCCCAGTCTCCGCGGCGGCGCCAGCCGCTTCGTCGATCTGCTCCGCACTGAAGTTGGAGCAGCCGATCTCCAGCACCTTGCCCTCGTCCACCAGCTCCTGAAGCGCGCCCAGGGTCTCAGCCTGAGGCGTATCGGTATCGGGCATGTGGAGTTGGTAGTGGTCGATGCAGTCGGTGTTCAGCCGGGTGAGGCTGGCCTCCACTGCCTGGCGGATCCAGGCCGGGTCGCCGCCCTTCTGCCCTTCGGGCAGGGCGCCAGGATGCCCGAACTTGGTGGCCAAAATCACCTGGTCGCGCCGACCGCCCAGTGCTGCACCGAGGAACTCCTCCGACTTGCCCCGGCCGTACAGGTCGGCGGTGTCGAAGTAGTTGATCCCGGCGTCGATTGCCGCGTCCACCACCGTCTGGGTGGCATCTGCGTCGATGGTCATGCCGAAGTTGTTGCACCCCAGCCCGACAACCGAAACCGACAAGCTTCCTATGCTGCGCATCTCCATGCGCCTGGACACTACAGGGGATGTCGGTGGGCGGCCTGCTCGTAGACATCGGGCATGAGGTCGCCTTGAAGGCTCCCGGAGCGGACCGCGGCTATCTCATCCACGGCCACGGTGGCGCTCCTCAGGCAGCAGGCGATGCCGACGGTGGGATAGTCGCCCGTGGCGATCACCACATGGCCATAACGGTCGGCGATCCCGAAAGAATCGGCGAAATCTGGTTCGAACAGCGCCGGGGGTCGGGGCCGATCGATCCACAACAGCCCGATCTCTACCGCGTCGAGGCGATAGGCCGACGGAGAGCCGACTGAGGCCAGGTGGGCTCGGATGGGGTCGGTCTCGCTTCTCGGCCCCTCGATGCCCACCAGGCGCCCCCCTTCGATGGTCAAGGTCACCGAAGAGCGGGCGTACCAGCCCATCGGGAGCCAAATGTCGCCGGGGGACATCACCACCGTGCCCTTGGCCGTTCCCACGGCTGGGGCCGTTCCGATCATTCCCCGGGGCCACTGGGCCTCGGTGCCGGGAGCGGCGGCCAGGCCGTCGTGCTTCCACTGGCGAGTCCCGTCAAGACCGATCCGCAGGTCGGTGCCATCGCGATCGCCGACATGCAGCTCTTGGCCGGCTTTCAGCAGATCCATTCCTCTTCTCACTCGGCGGCTCAGACCGGCATGGGGCACGATGCCCCGCAGATCGCCGGTGCTGTTGGCCACCACCGAGAGCATTCGGGCGTAGGCCGGGATCATCGTGTCCAACGGGTCCAAGTAGCCGTTAAACAGGTTGATGATGATGTCGGGTCGGCCTGAAGCCGCCAGATCGGCCCCCGGCCCGGTCGGCGGTTGACCGTCGATCGAGACGGTCTGCGGGTGGGCGCCGACTTGGATCAGCGCCTGGACTGCGCTGGCCTCCAGAACGGGGTCGGTGGTGCCGTCGGTTAGCACCACCCCGACCCGGTCCGGTACCGCCCGGCACAGCTCAAGCTGGCGGGCCAGTACTTCGACGGCCTGTCGGTGTACCGCTCTGTTTTCCATTACCTGCTATCTACAACGTCGAAGCTGGAGGCGCAACTGCGAGTATCCATCAATTCTGCTGCCGGCAGGAGTATTTTTTCAGTATGTTGGGAGAGTATTGCGCGCGAGTTCTATGCAGTGAGCGTGCGTCGGCGATCCTGCTGATCAATGCACGGGATTTGTCGGCGCAGATAGTGGACATTCAGGAGGACACCGGCATCGCCGGTGTGCGGCTGTGCCGGATGCATGCCGATGCGGTTGTCGTGCCGTTGGGGTGGACTCTCGAGGATTCGCGAACCCGGGCACCCGAGCCCGAGTTGGTGCTGCTCGACGATGCCGCGTCCGACTCGTCGGGATCTTCTGGCGCCCGCCGACTTCCCACCATGGACGAAGCCGAAGAAGAGGACATGGACGAGGCTGCGGTAGGAGAGGTTCCCCCGTTGCTCAGCCGGGCGTTCCGGGCGGCTGGCCTGGACTGAGCCGAAACCGTCGGCACGAAATCCGGGTTTGGGGCGCTGGCTTCTAGCGCCGGTCGCTTGAGGGACCATAGGCTGCGGCTATGACCATCGTCGACATTCATGAGAAGCCCAGCGATCTGCTGCTTCCCGATCCCGAGCCCCAGCGGATCCGCTACACGCTCATTTCGGTAGACGACCATTTGGTTGAGCCTCCTTGGCTGTTCGAGGGCCGGGTGCCCGCCCGCTTCGCCGATCGAGCCCCGAAGGTGGTCGAGAGCGATGACGGCGGCCAGCACTGGGAGTTCGACGGCGAGATCTACGCCCAGCTCGGATTGAACGCCCTGGTGGGGCGGGCTGACCGCAACGACTTCACCATGGAACCGGCCCGCTTCTCCGATATGCGCCGGGGTTCCTGGGACATCAAGGCCCGCATCCACGACATGGACCTGGGCGGCATCTGGGCATCGATCTGCTTCCCTAGCCAAATCACCGGGTTCTGCGGACGGGTGTATTCCGACTGCTCCGACCCGGAGTTGGGCTTGGCCGTGACCCGTGCGTTCAACGACTGGGTGTACGAGGAGTGGTGGGGGTCATACCCCGAGCGCATCATTCCCATGGGCATCACCTGGCTCAAAGATGCCGACCTGGCCGCGGCCGAAATCCGCCGCAACGCCGAGCGGGGCTTTGTGGCGGTCACGCTGCCCGAGATACCCCACAATCTCGGCCTGCCGTCCATCCACAGCGACTGGTGGGAGCCGGTGTGGAAGGCCTGCGAGGAGACCGACACCGTGATCTGCCTGCACGTGGCCTCGTCGGGCCACATCATGCCCACCGATCCCGGCGGCCCGCCCATAGGGGTGGGGGCCACCATGTTCCAAATGCACGCCTATGCCGCCGCAGCCGACTGGGTGTGGTCGGGCATCCCTGTGCGTTATCCCAACATCAAGATCGCCATGTCGGAGGGAGGTTGCGGCTGGGTGCCCATCATGTACGACCGGCTTAAGCACCAGATTGAGATCTCCGGTCACGGGCGGGGGGTGTGGCCCGGCGGCACCGACATCGGTCCCCACGAAGTGCTGATGCGCAACTTCTACTACTGCACCATCAACGACCCCTCGTCCATCGACGCGGTGATCGCGCTCAATCTCGACCACACCATGGTGGAAACCGACTATCCCCACGCCGATTCCACCTGGCCCGGCTGCCAGGACACCCTGGAGTCGAAGCTGAGCCACCTGAGCGACGATGTGATTCGCCAGCTCACCCACGAGAACGCCGCCCGCCTGTTCCGTCACCCGCTGCCCGACGTCTGCGTCCCCTAGCTCAGACTCGCTAGCGGCTCGCCTTTGGACGTGACGGGGGGACTGTTGTGAGCCGATTCGGGCATCCGGTCATCGACGCCGATGGCCATGTGCTGGAGATCACCGCGGCCCAACAGCCCCACCTGGAGCGGGTGCTGGGCGCCGACCTGTATGGACGGTATCTGTCGGAGGGCCTGCCCATGCGCAACGCGCAGATGGCCCGCAGCCTCGACGAGCGCCGTCGGACCCGCTCGCCGCAGGGGGCTTGGTGGGGGACCCACACCGCCAACGCCCTGGATCGGGCCACCGCCATGCTGCCCGCCCTGCTGTATGAGCGGCTGCCCGAAGTGGGCATCGACTACACGGTGCTATACCCCACCAACACCCTCACCAGCTGTGCGGTGGACGATGCCGACTACCGCGCCGGCTTGTGTCGAGCGTTCAACGAGTTCTACGCCGACGTGTACAACCCCTACGCCGACCGCATGGCCATGGCCGGCATCATTCCCGCCCACACCCCCGATGAGGCCATCGCCGAGTTGGAGCACTGCGCCGCGCTGGGCTTGAAGGTGGTGGTGTTTGCCGAGGGGGTCATGCGGTCCATCGAAGATCCCGATCATCAGACCCGCTCAGGCTGGCTGTGGCCCGGTCAACGGCACTGGTTCGACTGCTACGGCCTCGACTCCGCCTTTGACTACGACCCGGTGTGGCGCCGCTGCGCAGAGCTCGGCTACGCCGCCACCTTCCATGGCGGACTGGCCTTTCGTCCCGGCATCCACAACTACGTGTCGAGCTACACCGCCAATCACATCGGCCAGTTCCAAGCCCTCATGTACGAGCTGTGCAAGGCCCTGTTCTTGGGCGGGGTCACCCGTCGCATCCCAGAGTTGCCGTTCGTGTTCTTGGAGTGCGGCGTCTCGTGGGGCACCCAGCTTCTGTGCGACATAATCGAGCACTGGGAGAAGCGCAGCTGGGACGCCATCCAGCGCAACTTCGATCCCGCATTGCTGGATCTCGAAGAGCTGGGCGGGTACTTCGAACGCTACGGCGGGGACTTTCGGGCCACCCTCGGAGACGACCTGGCCTCCTACGCCCACGGAATGCCCATCCACGGAGGCACGCCCGAAGAGCCCGACGAGTGGACCCGGCTGGGAGTGGATTCAGAGGAGGAGATCGCCGAGTCGTTCGCGTCGTCGCTCTACTTCGGCTGCGAGGCCGACGATCGGGGCGTGCATGTGGCATTCGGTCCGGCCAACCCCTGCGGCGTGAAGCTCAATGCGGTTTTCTCCTCCGACATCGGCCACTGGGACGTGACCGACATCGGCACGATCATGGACGAGGCCCATGGCCTGGTGGAAGAGGGGCTGATAACTGCGGATGACTTCCGGGCGTTCGTGTTCGACAACCCGTTTCGGATGTATACGGCTATCAATCCCGATTTTTTTGCCGGTACCGTTATAGCCCGATATGGCGTTTGAGCTTCCCCCCCTTCCCTACCAACAAAGCGCGCTCGAACCGTATGTGAGCGCCGAGACAATGAGCTTCCACTACGAGCGGCACCACGCCGGTTATGTGGCCAACCTGAACCGCCTGACCTCTGGCACTCAATGGGAGGGCACCGAGCTTGAGAAGGTTGTCTTGGGTGCCGAGGGCCCGATCTTCAACAACGCAGCCCAGATTTGGAACCACACCTTCTACTGGCATTCGATGAGCCCAGACGGGGGCGGTGTTCCTTCGGGGCCCGTTAGGGCGGCCATTGATGAGTCATTCGGCTCCATGGACGAGTTCCGCCGCCAGTTTGCCGACGCGGCCGTGGGGCTGTTCGGCTCCGGCTGGACCTGGCTGGTGGCCGACGACGACGGACTCGACATCGTGCAGACCGCCAACGCCGACCTGCCCTTGCTCCACGATCGCCGGGCCCTGTTGGTGGTGGACGTGTGGGAGCACGCCTACTACCTCGACTACCAGAACGCCCGGGCCGCCTATGTGGAGGCGTTCTTGGACCACTTGATCAACTGGGAGTTTGCGGCCGAGAACCTCGCTTCCGACTAACCGGAGCGCGCCCACTACCATCGCCGCTTATGGCGACTGCTGAGGTGACCCAGCCCGTTGATCTGTTGGACGGGTACATGTACGCCCAAGACCCCTTCTCGGTCTATGAATGGCTGCGGGAAAACGACCCGGTGTACTGGGACGAGAAGAACGAGATCTGGGGCGTGTCCCGCCACGCCGACTTGTTGGCGGTAGAGAAGAACACCGACCTCTACAGCTCGGCATCGGGCAGCCGGCCCAAGATCGAGATGTCGGACTCCATGATCAACATGGACGACCCCGATCACCAGCGCCAGCGGATGCTGGTGGCCCGGGAGTTCACCCCCCGGGCGGTGCGCAAGCAGGAGGACAAGATCCGGGCGGTGGTGACCGAGCTGATCGACCGGGTGGCCCCCCGGGGATGGTGCGAGGTGGTGTACGACCTGGCCGCCCCGCTGCCGGCCTACATGATCGGCGAGCGGCTGGGCTATCCCGCCGAGATGTGGCACCGGGTCATGCACTGGTCGGAGGCCACCATGCAGGGCGGCGGCGGCCCGGCTTACCACACCATTCAGGGCGAGCGGGCCATCGAAGAGTGGATCGGCGTCACCTACGAGCTGGTGCAGAAGCGCAAGGCCGATCCCCAAGACGACCTCATCTCCATGTGGTGCCACAAGGAACTGGACGGCAAACCCCTGAGCGACGACGACATCATGCACGAAGTGCTCCTCGTGCTGGACGGCGGAGCCGAAACCACCCGCACGGTGATCGGCACCACGTGTTTGGCGCTGATGGAGAGCCCCGACCAACGGCAGATCCTCATCGACGAGCCCGAGGTGATCGGCGAGACCGCGGTGGAGGAGTTCATCCGCTACGTGTCGCCCATCTTGAACATGCGCCGCACGGTGACCGCCACCCACGAGTTGCACGGCAAGACCCTCAAAGAGGGCGATCAGGTGCTCTTGATGTACGCCTCGGCCAATCGCGACCCCGAAGCGTTTGAGGACCCCGATGCGCTGGATGTGCGCCGCGACGCCCGCAGCCACCTCTCCTTCGGCTTCGGCACCCACTTCTGCTTGGGAGCGTCGTTGGCCCGGCTTCAGCTTAAGGTCATGTTCGAGGAGCTCACCCGGCGGCTGCCCGATATGAGGCTGGAGCCCTTCTATGCTCCTCATTACCGTCCCGGGGCGTTCACCCGGGGCCTGGAGGGGTTGAACGTGGAGTTCACCCGAAGCGAGCCCGAGGGCGACGGCGCTTTGGGAATGTTCCCCATCTCGGTGCAGTAATGGCTTCGTCGGCGGCCATTGAGATCCCGCCGATCATCTCGGTGGACGACCACGTCATCGAGCCGCCCCATGTGTGGCAGTCGCGGCTGCCGGCCCGGTACGTGGACATCGGCCCCCGAGTGGTGACCGCCCCGTGCGAGATCTCCTACGTTGGGGGCGTGTTCTCGTGGACAGAGGGCACCGGCCGCCCCACCTCGTATTGGTACTACGAGGATCTCCACTATCCAATGGTCCGCACCCACTCGGCGGTGGCCTTTCCCCGCGATGAGCTCCAGATGGTGGGGATCACCTTCGAGGAGATGCAGCCCGGTGCCTGGCAGGTGGCGCCCCGGCTAGGTGACATGGACATCGGCCACGTGGATGCCTCGTTGTGCTTCCCGTCGTTCCCCCGGTTCTGCGGGCAGGCTTTTGCCGAGGCATCCGACATGGACCTGGCCCTGTTGTGCGTGCAGGCCTACAACGACTGGATGGTGGAGGAGTGGTGCGGTGAGAGCGGCGGGCGGCTGATCCCGCTGTGCCTCATTCCGCTGTGGGACGTGGAGTTGGCCGCAGCCGAGGTCCGGCGCAACGCCGAGCGGGGCGTGCGGGCGGTGTGCTTCTCGGAGATTCCGCCCAATCTGGGCCTGCCATCGATCCACTCCGGGTACTGGGACCCGTTCTTCGCCGCTTGCGAGGAGACCGCCACCGTGGTGTGCATGCATATCGGGTCGTCCTCGAAGATGGTGTCCACCTCGGCCGACGCCCCCGGCGCAGTGGGCTCTGCGCTGGTCCACTCCAACGCCACATACTCATTGGTGGACTTTTTGATGTCGGGGGTGTTCGTTCGCTTCCCTGGCCTCAAAGTGGCCTACTCGGAGGGGCAGATGGGCTGGCTGCCCTACATCTTGGACCGGGTAGACGTGGTGTGGAAGGAGAACGCCGCCTGGGGCGGTGTAGCCGACAAGGTGCCCGAGCCGCCGTCCACCTACTACCGAGACCACGTGTTCGTGTGCTTTTTCGACGACAAGGTGGGACTGGCCAACATCGACGCCATCGGCCTGGAAACCATCACCACCGAGACCGACTACCCCCATTCCGATTCCACCTGGCCGCATTCCAAGGAGCTGCTGGCCTCGCAGATGGCGCACTTGACCCAGCCCGAGGTGGACGCCATCTGCCGGGACAACGCCATTCGGATGCTGGGCCTGGATCTGCCCACCGCCGCCGAGCTGCGGGGTTGAGCGGCAATTTGTCGGCCGCGGTGACTCCTGAATTCGAGGAGCTGGCCGCTGATCTGGGCCAGCACATCATCGAGGCCGGGCTACGGGGGCTTGTGCTGCGATTCGGGGACGAGACCCGGATCGTGGGAGTAGCCGATCGGATGCCACCGGCGGCCACGCTTGAAGCGCCCTTTGACGAGCTTCACGCCGTGCTGTCGGGACTACGGAGCGCTGATGAGCTGCGACACCTGCGGTGGATCGGCAATCCCGAGCCCTACATCGACCTGCTCAGCTCGGATTGATCTCACTCCTCCCCGGAGAGACCGCCTAGCAAGGCCTCGGTGCGGGCCCGGGATTGGTCGTCGGTGTCGTATATGAAGGCCACGAGGTCGGTGACGCCCGCGTCGCGAATTCTCTCTAGCTGCGCGGTGACCGCAGCCTCGTCGCCGGTGATGGCTAGATCCTCCACGCCACGCCTGCCCTCCCGATCGAGCATGCCCCGGTAGGAGGGGATGTCCTTGTAGTGGGCGAAGGTGCGGGACGCGGCTTCATAGCCCGCTTGGGCGTCGTCGGTCACCGAAATGGGAAAGCCGGCGGCCACCCTCGGGGCGGGGCGCCCGGCTTCTGTGGCCGCAGCACCGATGGTGGGCGCCACGTAGTTGGACAGCGTGTTGGTACCGGTGGCCCAAACGAAGGTGCCGGAGGCCAGGCGTCCAGCGTGGCCCAGCATGATCGGCCCCATGGCGGCCACGATGATGTTGGTTGGTGGCGCATGCGACAGCCCTCGCCATCGGGTGGTGTAGATGTCGCCTTGGTAGTTCATGCCTTGGCCTTGCAGCATCGGCCCGGCGATCTCCAGGTACTCCTTCATCTGGCGGGCCGGACGGGCGTAGGACAGGCCCATCAGGTTTTCCACCATTCCCTGGTGGCACAGTCCGATGCCCAGGGTGAAACGCCCGCCGCAGGCTGCTTGGGCGGTTGCGGCCTGCTGGGCCAGAGCGAAGGGGTGGCGCATAGGGGTGGGGGTCACCCCGGTGGCGATCTCGATGCGGCTGGTGGCGGTGCCCACCACCGCCGAGGCAGTGACGGCATCGATCTCGATGTTGGCGATCCAAGCCGTGTCCAGGCCCAGCGCTTCGAACCGCTGGACGTTGTCAACGATTTCGTCGAGACTGGGCGGCCCGCTCATCCCCGGTACCGGCGGATCACCCGTGCCTTCAGCCGCCATCGCCCCAATCCTCATGCCCTGCATCGCTGTGCTCCTATCTCGGCTGATTGCTTGACCGCGAAGTGTTTAGTGGCCAGTTGCTTCTAGCGGAAAGCCGCGGTGCAGGCGGGCCATGGTCGCCATCCCTGCATCCCGTAGAGGGCATAAGCCATGCGATGCTGGTCTGCGGGAGCCGCGTCTCGAGGGTCTACCCCCACCAGGCGGGGGTAATGGATACCGGCCACCCAGTTCCAGGTGCTTTGGAGGAATTGAAAGGCCCCCAGGAATGGCCCCACAGAGCTATAGGCCTGATAGTTGCCCTGGGATTCGCACCGGACGAGGTGATCCCACTGCGCTTGGGTGGTGTCCGCCGGGATCGCGGGGAATCCGGTTGAATCCTCCGGGGCGGTGTCATCCGACAAGAGCGATGGCAGTGACGCCCCGCAGATAGGCCAGGGTTCCCATCCTCGCTCTTCGTAGAGGCGATAGGCCATGCGGTCCTGGTCGTCGGGGGCGGCATCTTGGGGGTTCACACCCACCAGCCGGGGGTAATGGCGAAGAGCCAGCTCGTTCCAGCTGGTTTGTCTGAACTCGTAGGCACCGAAGTGGATTCCGCTGGAATTGACGTGTTGGTAGTCGCCGTTTGCATTGCACTGGCGGAGTTGCTCCCACTGCTCCTCAGTGGTTCCCGCGGGAATTGCCGGCTCGCCGGTCTGGTCTTCAGGGGTTTCTGTGGGGGTGGGCGTTGGCGTGGGGGTGGGCGTCGGGGTGGGGGTGGCCGTTGCCGTTGGGGTCGGGCTGGGCGTACCGGTGGGTGTCGGAGTGGGGGTGGGCTGGGCTGGCTCAGGGCAACCGTTGGGAACCAGTTGGGTGTCGATGTCAAACAAGCAGCGGTATTCGTTGAGCAGCGCCTCTTGGGCGGCAATCAATGTCGCCTGCTCGGTGATGAGCGCCTGCTGACGGGCAATCAGCGCATCCCGTTCATCGGGGTCTTGACCACCTGCCGATGAACCAGCCATCCCAAAGACAAGGGCGATCGCCGCGGTCAACGTCACATAGCGGAACCAGCGTTGGCGTGTGGTCATGGTTTCCTAGGCGACTTGGCGGGGGTCGGTGTGGCCGAGGATGTTGACGTGGCGGAGTTCGCGGACTTGGTCGGACGGGAAGGCCTCGCGCTGATGCATGGTCTGGGTATTGAGCCACAAGACGGACTCGCCGACGCTCCAGTGATGCTCGTAGACGTAGCGGTCTTGGGTGCAGTGGGCGAACAGGTCGGCCAGCAGGGCGGCGCCCTCGTCGGGGCCGTGGTCCTCCACGTCGGCGGCGAAATCCGGTCCGGTGTTGGGCCACACACTGCGGCGTCCGTTGCGGGGGTTGGTCTGCACCAGGGATATGCAGGTGCGATCGGCCAAGAGCGCCTCGCCGTCGGTGGCCTTGAAGTAGCCGCCGAAGTCCAAGCCGTCGCGCAGGCGGTAGACAACGCCGATGTCGTCGATGCGGGCCTTGAATTCGTCGTCCAGGTCTTGGTAGGCGGCCACCAGGTTCAGCCACTTGGTAGCCCCGCCCTCCGACGGCAGCGTCACTGCGTCCAAGTAGAGGAACTCAATCAGCGGCGGGTTGAAGCTGAGGTCGGAGTGGAAGGTCACCACGTCGGTGCCACCGGTGCCGACCACGCCGTCGACGTCCACGTTGGACACCCGGTTGATGCCGGGGAAGCCGGGCAGGCGGGATTTGTCGGCCAGGGTGGGCCGCAAGGGGCCAAATGACTCGCAGAAGTCGGTCACCTGGGCGGGAGTGGGCGGCTCGGGGTTGCGGAACAGCAGGAGCAAGTGTTCGTCCACCGCGTCCCGCAGTTCGCTAACGGATTCTGAGTCCGGAGAAGCGGCGAAGTCGTAGCCGGCTACTTCGGCGCCGAGGGGGGCGTCCAGTGGGGTGATGGTCAGGTTCATCGCGGGTTCTCTATCAGCTTGGTCCGCTCGACTTGGGGGTAGCCCTCCACCCATGTGGCGGGGTCGTCCCAGCGGCCCAGCGGGGGCGGGTGTTCGTCGGGGTCGAGCTTGTCATAGGGGCCAAGGCTGAAGAACAGGTACTCGCAGCCGTCGGGGCCCGACCGCTCCGGGCCGTAGGCGAATCCTCCTCGCACCCAGCGCAGATCGCCCTCCCGGTAGGGCTCTTCACCCTCAACGATGAACTCGCCCTTAGTCACCAGATACACCGTGTCGGACAGGTGCCAGTGGGCCGCCGCGTTGCGGCCCGACCACGACTTCACATGCATGACCCGGTTGCCCGAGGCCGGATCCACCAGCCAGCGCACGAACGGCCCCGGTTCCCGGTCCGGCTCATCAGGGTCGGTGAAATCTTCCCACTCGATGTCGGCGATGCGGATCGGGCGCCGCTCGCCAATGGGACTGTCGCTCACGGCTCCCACGCTAGTGGTCGGCTGCGGCGGGCCCAGAAGTGGGAGCGATCAGCTCGAGGATACGGCTGGGGGGCAGATGTTGCTCGGTGATCTCGACGCCCCAGGGGGAAAGGGCGTCTTCGATGGCGTTGCACACCGCGGCGGGGGAGCCGATGGCACCGCCTTCGCCCACTCCCCGCCAGGGGACGTCGCCCTGCGAGGGCCCCTCGATGTGCTCGATGTCGATGCGGGGTATCTCGGCGGCGGTGGGCAACAGGTAGTCCATGAAGGAAGACGTGATGCACTGCCCGGTGTCGTCATAGACGATCTTCTCGAGCAGCACGCTGCCAATGCCCTGGGCCACCCCGCCTCGGATCTGCCCCTCCACCACCGCGGGGTTGATCATTTTTCCGCAGTCCTCCACCACCAGATAGCGGGGCACGGTCACCAGGCCGGTGCCGGGGTCGAGTTCCACCCAGCACACATGGGTCGACTGGGTCCAGCCGCCAGCGGGGGTCTCGAAATCGAACGAGGCGTCGAACCCGTCGCCCAGCGCCTCGTCCAGGGTGAACGGGGCCATGTACGACAGCCGGGCTACCTCGGCCACGGTCTTGGATCGGTCGGGCGATCCCCTCACGGCCACCACCCCATCGACGATCTCCAGGTCGTCGGGATTGGCCTCCAGCATGCCAGCCACCACCGCCAGCAGCTTGTGACGCACGATGCGGGCCGCGCCCTGGGCCGCCCCGGCGCCCAGCGTGGCTGCCCGGCTCCCGCCGGTGCCCACCATGTTGAACGGCACTTGGTCGGTGTCGCCGCACACCACCCGCACGGCGTCGATGGGCACCCCCAGCTCGTCGGCCACCACCTGAGACAGGGTGGTCTCATGGCTCTGGCCGTGGGGCTGCTGGCTGGTGAACGCGGTCACCGAACCGTCGGGTTCTAGCTTCACCCGAGCCCGTTGCATCGAACGCTGCTCGTAGGTGAAGCCCAGCGCCTGGCCGTAGTTGGTGGGTCCGGGACCGGGTTCCAAGTAGGTACACAGGCCGATTCCCAGATATTTGCCCACTGATCGGGCCTCGGCCTGGGCGGATCGAAAGCTGTGGTAGTCGGCCAATTCCACCGCCCGATCCAGAGTCTGGTTGATGGTCATGAAATCCAGGGTGGGGCCGGTGAGCATCGCTCCGGGGAACTGGTCGTCGTCCATGTAGTTGCGGCGGCGCACCTCCAATGGATCGAGGTCGAGTCGGCGGGCGATTAGATCCATGAGGCGCTCCCGCACCCAGCACTCGATCTCCCACGGCCCCCGGTAGGCCACGAAGGAGGCCTTGTTGGTGGCCACCACCGATCCTCGGAACTGGTAGTGGCGCACCCGAAGGGTGCCGGGCAGCAGCACCTTGATGATGTTGGCGAACAGCGACAGAGGCAGGTTCAAGAACGGGTAGGCCCCGTGGTCCATCACCAGATCGGCCCGCAGGCCGATGACCACCCCGTTCTCGTCGAGCGCGGCCTCCACGCTTACCTGCTCCTCTCGGGCGTGGCCGCCGGCCACCAGGTTCTCGGCCCGGTCCTCCACCCACCGCACCGGCTGGCCCAGAAGCCGGGAGGCGGCGCACACCACCACATCCTCTCGGGTGGGGTTGGACTTGAGGCCGAACGATCCGCCGATGCTGTCGCAAATGATGCGAATCTGGGAGGCGGGCATCCCGAGGATCGCCGCCAAATGCACCCTCAGCGCGTGGGGGTTCTGGTGGGAGACCTCGTAGCGAAGGCTTCCGGTGGACGGATCGTATTCGGCCACTCCGCCCCTGGTCTCCAGGGGGACGCAGGTGTGGCGGTGCTGGGTGAGCGTCTGAGTGATGACATGGGCGGCGGATGAGAATGCCTCGTCGGGATCGCCCCACACCTCCTCGCCAGACCACAGCACGTTGTCGGGGGCTTCATCCCACACCGCGGCGGCGTGTTCGCCCATAGCGGCGGCATTGGTCACCGAAGACAGGGGCTCAATGTCCACCTCCACCGCATCGGCGCCGTCTTCGGCGGCGGCCCGGCTGGTGGCAATCACCACCGCGACAGGATCGCCAGCGAAGCGAACCTTGGTGTCGGCCAAAGGTAGATGGGCGGGCACGATCAGCGGCCCGGTCATCCCCAACCCCATGGGGGAGCAGCACTCGGCAAGATCCTCGGCGGTGATAACCGCCACCACACCCTCAGTGGCTCGGGCATTGTCGGCCTCGACCTCGATCAGCCGCCCGTGGGCCACCGGGCTGCGCACGAACACCGCCTCTAGGAGTCCGGGCTGGTCGATGTCGTCTACAAAACGCCCGGCACCGGCCAAAAGACGCGGGTCCTCCCGTCGGGGAACGCTGGCGCCAGTGAACCGCATGGCCGCTGAGCGTATTAGCTTTTTCGCGTGCTGAGTCGAAAGCTGGTTGCCGAGGGCGTGGGCACGGCTCTGCTGCTCATTGGCGTGGTGGGGTCGGGCATCATGGCCGAGCGGCTGTCGCCCACCGATGTGGGATTGCAGTTGTTCCAGAACGCGGCGGCCACCGCTGCGGTGCTGTTCGCCATCATCCTGATGTTCGGCCCAGTGTCGGGGGCCCACTTCAACCCGGCGGTCACGGTGGCCGACTGGGCGCTGGGAGACTTCCCCCGCCGCCACATCGCCCCCTACATCGCGGCCCAAGTGGCCGGTGCGGTGGTCGGGACGATGCTGGCCAACCTGATGTTCGACCTGAACGCAGTGGACTGGTCGACCAAGGACCGCTCGGCCGGCCACCTGTGGCTGGGCGAGGTGATCGCCACCGCCGGTCTGGTGGCGCTGATCTTCGCGCTGGTGCGCACCGGAAGGGTCCGGTATGTGGCTGGTGGGGTGGCGGCCTACATCGGCGGGGCTTACTACTTCACGTCGTCCACCAGCTTCGCCAACCCGGCGGTGACTGTGGGGCGCATGTTCTCGGACACCTTTGCCGGCATCGAGCCGTCGTCAGCCCCCATGTTCATCGCGATGCAGGTCGTCGGGCTGGTGGCCGCGGTGCTGCTGATCCGGTTCGTGTACCCCCAGGACAAACCAGCAGGGGAGCCCGTCTCCTAACCTCAGACCGTGGAGATAGTGCTTGACGGCCCGGTGCTGGCCGTGGACATCGGCGGCACCAAGGTGGCCGTCGGCGTGGTTGACCCCGACGGACAGGTGCTGGCCCAGCGACGAGGACCATCTCAGGCTCCTGACGAAGAGACTCTGTTTGCCCTGGTAGTGGAGTTGGCTCGGGCGGTGCTGGATGAGCACGGCCAGCCGGTCTCGGTCTGCGGCGTGGGCAGTGGCGGACCGTCACGGGACAACCATCGGCTCCTGTCACCCCTAAACATCGCCGTGTGGCGGGATTTTCCTCTGCGGGACCGACTGTCGGACGCGCTCGACCTGCCGGTAGCGGTGGACAACGACGCCAAGGCCCTCGCCTTGGCCGAGGGCTGGGTAGGTGGAGCCGTAGGGGAGGACAATTATCTGGCCATGGTGGTGTCCACCGGGATTGGGGGCGGCATCGTGTTGAACGGGAAGCTGCTCGACGGGGCAGATGGCAACGCCGGCCATATCGGCCACATCTTCGTGGCCGAGGGCGGTCGGGCCGACGCTGCCGGAGCTGTGGGGCTGTTGGAGGGCCAGGCCTCGGGCACCGCCATCGCCGACCTGCTGAACGGGATCGCTCCCGCTGACGCGCCGACAGAGATGCGGCGGCGGGTGGGGACGTTGGTAGGGCGGGGCGTGGGCTCGGTGGCCAACCTGCTGGATCTGCGATTGGCCGTGGTCGGCGGATCGGTAGCGCTGGGCTATGGCGGTGACTTCTTCGACGCCGCTCAAGCCGAAATCGACAGGATCTGCCGTCTGGTCCATTCCCAAGGCACCCGCATCATCCCCAGCCCCCTCGGCTCCGACGGTGGCCTGATCGGTGCCGCAGCCGTCGCCGCCCGGGCTTCAGCGGGATAGGCCTCAGTCGCTAAAGGTCTGAATGCGCAGGTGGCGGGCCATGGCTGAGCCGGGCGGGCCGAGGAGCATCTGAGCCCGCAGGTTGCGCTTGTGGAACAACTTGACCAGGTCTTCGTTATATCGGTCGGTGTCGCCGTTGGCCAGCACGAACTGCTCCAATTCGGCCTCTCCCTCCAGCCATGTCGCTGGCCGATGCCCGAGCAGCTCGTGGAGGTCGTCCAGGTCGGCTGCTGAGACGGCGTCGCCGATCTCGTCGATGCGGGCCGCGTGGCGGGCCATGCGGAACATGGTGCGCAGCTTGTAGCGCAGGTACTCGTCTTCGATCTGCACCGTTCGCAGGTTGCGCACCAGATGGTTGAGCACCACCTCGGCTCGTGACTCCCGGGGCTCGGGCATCTCCACGGTGGGCAGTTCCACATCGAGGATCTCAGCCAGGGCCTCGGTGGCGAACAGGTTGGTCTCGTAGCACCACTGGAGGTTGGTCATCAGGTCGGAGTCGGGGGCTGGCTCCCGCAGCGCGGCGCTGAACGGGAGCTGGTTGGAGAGGGTGAACATGAAGTGGTGGCGCTGGATGGCTTCCAAGTCCACCGGCTCGCCAGCTAACTGGCCGTAGCGGTCGTAGAGCTTGGCGAAGTTGCCGAAACCGAGCACCGTGTCGCGCTGGCGCCACGCGGCCAAGTCCATCATCGGGTCGCCAATATGACCGATTTCCACATCGAGGACAGCCACCACCCGGCCGTCTTGATGGTGGAATTGCCCGGTGTCCCACACGATGGCCGACTCCCGGCCTCGGGAGAACGGGGGATTTCGCCGCAGCCAGCCCAAACAGAACTCGAGGAACGGGTCGGGCAGCGTCTTCACGCTGCGGTACAGCGCCTCGTACCGCCGCAAACCGAGCAGGCCCGACTCCTCGGGACGCTCTGCTCGCATGATTCCGGCCTCGACGAACGGTCCGATGTCCAAAGCGTGCATTCGGGCCAGGATGTGCAGGTAGTCGTCCACCACCGCGTCGCGCTCGGCATCGGTGCAGTTCTCAAAGTGATTCTCGCCGGGAACCCGGTCCATCACGTAGGCCGTGGGATCGTCAATCCAACCGTGTACTTGGGCCACGGGAATGCCGTGGTCGCCGAGCACCTTTTGCAGCCGCATCTCGTGGTCGAGCGGGAAAACCAGCGGCATGTCGGTGCGGTCGCCCCGCACACACAGTTCCAGCCGCTCGCCGTTTCGCTCCACGTCGGCGAACCACACCGGCCGCCAGCGGGCCTGACGCTCGATATGGGTGACCGTGCCTCCCAGATTGCCCTCCAGCCAGGCCACCACCTTCTCGGTAGCAGCATCAGTGTCTATGGGGTCTTTGGTGACGGTCATGGTGGGCTATTCCTTCACTAATTTGAGTCGGTTGGATATGTTGTTCCGCTGGATGGCGGAGGAGCCGCCGATGATGGGCATGACCAGCACGTCGCGAACGTAGCGCTCCATGTCGAAGTCCTCCACGTAGCCGTAGGCACCCATCACCTGTTGCATCGACAAAACGATGTCCTTGGCGGTGTCGCACACGAACAGCTTGGCCATGGAGGTCTCCACCGCAGCCGGCTTGTCCTCATCCAGCAATCGGGCAGCGTGGTAGGTCATCAGCCGGGAGGCCAATAGCCGGGTGCGGCCTTCGGAGAGCATGTGGCGGATGGACTGGTGGCTGCTGATGGGCTTGCCGAACTGCACCCGCTCCTGGGCGTAGGTCCAAGCGTCCTCCACCGCTCCGGTGGCGATGCCCAGGGCCATGGCGGCCACCTCGATCTTCTCCACGTCCAAACCCGGGCCGGCCAGCTTGGCCCACCCCTGGTTCCAGCCCTCGTCGCCGCCCACGATGTTGCCGGCGGGCACTTCCACATCGTTGAAGGTGACGTCGGTGGTCATCGACCCTTTGAGGCCCATAGCGTGCTGGGGCTCGATGGTCACCCCCGGGTAGCGAGGGGGAATCAGCACGAACGACAGGTTGTGGTAGCGCTCGCCGGAGGGATTGCTATTGACCAGGGCGTAGATGTAGTCGGTGTAGGTGGTGCCCGAGCAGAACCGCTTGGCCCCGTTGATCCGCACCACATCGCCGTCGCGCACCGCGGTGGTGGTGACGCTGGCCAGGTCAGAGCCCACGTCGGGCTCGGTCAGCCCGTAGGAGAACAGCATTTCCCCCCGGGCCACCTTGGGCAGCCACTCTTGGCGCTGGGCCTCGCTGCCCGTCTCCACCAGGTTCATGCCCGCATAGCAGGCCCCGTAGACGTAGCCGCTGCCCACCGCAGTGCTGCGGCGGCACAGTTCCTCGATCACGATCATGGTGGCAGTGATGTCTCGGCCCGAACCGCCATAGTGCTCGGGGATGGTGATGCCGAACAGGCCGAGATCGGCCAGCTTGTACAACACCCCCCGGTCGATTTCGTTGGTCCGGTCCCACTGGCGGGCCAGCTCTCGGGGCATTTCCGCCTCGACGAAACGCCGGACGGTTTCCCGCAACAGCGCGTGGTGCTCAGCTTCTTGGGGGTATTCCACGATCTCTGCTCTAGCGCCCGATGAACTCGGGAGGCTCTTTGGCCATGAAGGCATCCAAGGCGATGGCGAAGTCCTCGGTCAACATGGTGAGCCCCTCGGTGGAGGCCGCCCGATCAACCACCGCGTTGGCCACCTGGCGCAGCCCGGCGTTGATGGACGCCTTGGTGTAGTTGATGGCCATGCGGGCGCCGTCGCGCATGCGCTCAGCCATGGCCTGCACGGTGTCGTCCAATTCGTCGCCGGGCACACACTCGGTGATGAGGCCGATGTCGGCCGCTTCGGGCGCCTTGATGGGGTCGCCGGTGAGCAGGTAGCGCCGGGCCCGGGCGTAGCCCACCAACTGGGGCCACAGCAGCGCGCCGCCGTCGCCGGCCACCAATCCCACCGACACGTGGGGGTCGGCGAACACCGACCGCTCGGAGGCGTAGACGAAGTCGCAGTACAGCGCCAGCGAGCACCCCAGGCCGACCGCGGGGCCGTCCACCCTGGCCAAGATGGGCTTCTCCAGGGTGAGCGCCGACTCGGTGATGCGCCGATCGGCCCGTATCACCCGCTCTACCGCGCTCAGGTCTCCGGCCATGCTGCGCAGCCAGGGAATGTCACCACCAGCGCAGAAGGAACCGCTCGCCCCGGTGAGCACAGCAACATCGGTGTCGGGGTCTCGGTCCAGGTCGGCGAACACCCGGGACAGGTCATCGTGCAGCACCGCGTTTATGGCATTGCGAGCCTCAGGCCGGTTGAGCACCACCGTGGTGATGCGATCGACGGTGGACACCTCCAATGCGCCATAGTCGTCGGGATTCATGGGCTCCTCCTGCGGTTACCGGAATGGGTTCTGGATTTTTGCGCTTCAAGGTGAATCTGCCCGGCAATAGTGCCAGACTTCGTTCCAAGCCAACATTTTCAGGGAGGAGATGCGCATGGCGACCTGCCAGCCGGCAATTTTCAACGATATGGGCAAGTACCAGTGGTACGTGCACCTCAGCCGCGGCGATGGCGCCGACTTGGGGGCGATCAAGTCGGCTATTTCCGATTGCCGCAGCAACTGCGACGCCCAGGGGATCAACCTCGTCATCGGGCTCGGCCCCACCCTTTTGGCCGACCTGACCGACGACGTTCCCGGCGACTTCCAGCCGTATCACACGGTGGAGTCCATCGACGGCAGCGGCCGCGAGGCCAAGGGCACCCAAGAGGAGCTGCTGCTGTGGATGACCCACGACGAGAAGGACATCGTGTGGAAGGCCCAGTGGGACGCCCGCATGGCCCTGATCGCCGGTGGGATGAGCGTGGCTCGGGAGACCCCCACCTTCATCTACGGCGAGAGCCTGGACATGACCGGTTTCATCGACGGCACCGGCAATCCGGAGGATGAGGACCAGCCGGCCGTGGCCATCATCCCCGATGGCGAAGCCGGTGCGGGCGGAAGCTTCATCATCGCCCAGCGCTGGGTCCACGACCTGGTGGCCTGGGAGAAGCAGGACGTGCCCACCCAAGAGGTGAACTTCGGTCGGACCAAGGCCGACTCCACCCGCCTCGACGAGCAGGCCCCGCATTCGCACCTCTCCCACGTGGAGTTGCGCGACGGCGAGACTGCCGATGCGTCCAAGCCCAAGCGGGATGAGATCGCCCGCCGGTCCACCCCTTATGCCTTCCACGATGGCACCGTGGGCCTGTACTTCATGGCCTTCTGCAAGACCCAGGCCCCGTTCCGGGAGCGCATGGATGCGATGTATGGCCGCAACGGCCAGGTGCGCGACATGCTTACTGACTTCTCGAACCCGGCTTCGGGGAGCTACTACTTCGCTCCCTCCGTGGAGTGCCTCGACGCCAGCCTGGCGTAGTAGTCGATAACTCCAACCGGGCCGGCGGGTCCTGTCGCCGGAGGCCGGCCTGGCCGTCGGTGCGGCCAGGTCCGCCACCGATGCCACCCCCCGGCCCTACCGTCGGGACATCTGTGGCTTTGCCATGCTGCGTGGGGGTGAATAGCAGTGTTGGTGGTTGATGCTATGAACGTGATTGGGTGTCGGCCTGATGGGTGGTGGGCTGATCGGGATGGCGCGCTGGTCCGGCTTGTGGGTGATTTGGATGACGCTGGCGTGCCGGCGCTGGTTGTGGCGGACGGGCGACCGGTGCCCAGCCTGCCTTCTGGGCATCATGGCCTTGTCGAGCTGGCTTATGCCTCCCGTCGCGGTCCCAATGCGGCTGATGACCGTATTGCTGATGAGGTGGCTGCCATGGAGGATCCGTCGGCGGCCACCGTGGTTACCTCCGACCGCGATTTAGCCCGCCGGGTGCGCCGCCACGGCGCCGTTGTTGTAGGCGCCCGAGCCTTCCGCGACCGCTTGGACCGCCGCCTGACGTAGCACCGCCTGCTTCCTCAGCGGCGAAATTTGCTGAGGGGTAGGGTGGCGGGGACAACTGAAGCCCAGGGGAGGAGGGCCTATGTTCCCGTCTCGGTTCGACCTTGTCGTGGCCCAGACCGTCGCGGAGGCGGTGGAGGCCAAGGTGGACGCGGGAGAGGGGGGTCGGTTCCTTGCGGGGGGCCAGAGCCTTCTTCCCATGATGAAGATGCGGGTGGCGTTTCCCGAGACGCTCATTGACATCAACCGCATTGCTGGGCTTGGCGCCATTGAGAGGGTCAACGGCCATCTTCAGGTGGGGGCGCTGGTGCGCCATGCCGATGTGGTGGCCTCGGATTCCACGTTTGGAGCTATTGCCGCCGCGGCCCCGTGGGTGGCTGATCCGCTGGTACGGAACCGGGGGACCATGTGCGGGTCGGTGGCTCACTGCGACCCCGAGGGCGACTGGAACTCGGTGCTGCTGGCTACCGGGGCCGATGTGATCGCCCAGGGGCCCAGCGGCGAGCGGTCGATATCCATTGGTGACTTTGTGGATGGTGCGTTCACCTCTACGCTGGGCGAAGACGAGCTGGTGGTTGGGCTTCGCATACCGGTTCCGTCGGGCCGCTCTGGTGGGTCCTATCTTAAGCTGGAGCGCAAGATCGGCGACTACGCCACCGTGGCGGTGGCCTCCCATCTGGAACTGGATGACTCCGGGGCCATCTCCGCCGCCGGACTGGCCCTCACCTCGGTCAACCCCATCAACACCAAGGTGGCTGATGCCGAGGCGCTGTTGGTGGGTCAGCAGCCCTCAGAGGAGCTGTTTGCGCAGGCCGCCGAATTGGCCGCGGCAGCTGCTGAACCCCGTGACGATGTCCGGGGCACCGCCGCCTGGAAGCGCCAGGTGGTCCGCACTTACACCAAGCGGGGGTTGGCCGCTGCCGCCCAGCAGGCCGAAGGGAGCTGACATGGAAGTCAACATCACCATCAACGGTTCCGAGCACTCCAGCGACGTGGAGCCCCGTACCCTGCTGGTGGACCACATCCGTCGCACGGTCGGGCTCACCGGCACCCACGTGGGCTGCGACACCACCAGTTGCGGGGCCTGCACCGTGCTGATGGACGGCACGCCGGTCAAGGCCTGCACGGTGTTGGCTGCACAGGCCGACGGGTCGGAGGTCACCACCGTGGAGGGCCTCAAGGGTGCCGACGGTCTGCACCCCATCCAGTCGGCATTCACCGACGACCACGGCCTCCAGTGCGGGTTCTGCACCCCAGGCATGATGCTGGTGGGCGCCTCGCTCATCGCCGAGAACCCCGACCCGTCTGACGACGACGTGCGCTGGGCCATCTCGGGGAACCTGTGCCGGTGTACCGGCTACATCAACATCGTCAAGGCCATTCAGACGGCGGCCGCTCGGGTGGCCGAATCGTCCAACGGAAGCTGAGGAGCGATCATGGTTGCACCAACAACTCCGGCTGAAATCGGTGGCATCGGTCACAGCGTCCAGCGCAAAGAGGACGCCCGGCTCATCGAGGGCCAAGGGAACTTCCTCGACGACATCGATCTGCCGAACACGCTGCACATGGCTATCCTGCGCTCGCCGCTGGCCCACGCCCGCATCAACGGCATCGACTCCGATGCGGCCACCGCCCTCGACGGGGTGTTGGCCGTGGTCACCGGCGATCTGATGGACCAGCACGGGCTGGCCTGGATGCCCACCCTGTCGGGCGACACCCAGGCTGTGCTGGCCACCGACAAGGTGCGCTACCAGGGCCAGGAGGTGGCCGCCGTTATCGCCACCGATCCCTACATCGCTACTGACGCTCTCGAGCTCATTGAGGTGGACTACGAAGAGCTGCCTCCCATCACCACGCCCCAACAGTCTCTGGAGGAGGGAGCCGCGCTGATCCGGGACGAGAAGGAGGGCCAGACCGACAACCTGGCCTACACCTGGGAGACCGGCGACCAGGGCGCCACCGAAGAGGCCTTTGCCAAGGCCGACCGGGTGGTCACCCTGGAGACCCACTATCCCCGCTCTCACCCCGCCCCGCTGGAGACGTGCGGGATCGTGGCCGACGTCAACTCGGTGACCGGCCAGGCCACCATCTACATGACCTCGCAGGCGCCCCACGCCCACCGGACGCTGTTCGCCATGGTGGCCGGGCTGCCCGAGCAGAACATCCGCATCGTCAGCCCCGACATCGGCGGCGGCTTCGGCAACAAGGTGCCCATCTACCCCGGCTATGTGGTGGCCACCGCGGCATCGCTGCTCATCGGCCAGCCGGTGAAGTGGGTGGAGAGCCGCACCGAAAACCTCATCTCCACCGGCTTCGCCCGCGACTACTACATGAAGGGTGAGCTGGCCGTCACCGATGAGGGACGCATCCTGGGACTGCGGGTGAACATGCTGTCGGACCAGGGGGCGTTCTACTCCGACGCCCAGCCCACCCAGTTCCGGGCCGGGCTGTTCCACGTGGTCACCGGCAGCTACGACTTTCCCGCCGCCCACATCGACTGCAAAGGGGCGTTCACCAACAAGGCGCCCGGCGGGGTGGCCTACCGGTGCTCGTTCCGCATCACCGAGGCTTCCTATCTCATCGAGCGCCTGGTGCAGAACGCGGCCTATGAGGTGGGCATCGATCCCGCCGAGATGCGGCTGCGCAACTTCATCCAGCCCGAGCAGTTCCCCTACGAGACGGCCACTGGCTTCGTGTATGACTCTGGCGACTATCCCACCGCGCTGCGCACCGCCATGGACGAGGTGGGTTATGAGGACCTGCGCCGGGAGCAGGCCGAGGCCCGGGCCGAGGGACGGCTCATCGGCATCGGCATCGCCCACTTCACCGAGGCGGTGGGGGCAGGGCCGTCGCGCACCTACGACATCGCCGGGTTGAAGATGATCGACTCGGCCGAGCTGCGGGTACACCCAACTGGCAAGGCCATCTTGAAACTGGGGGTGAAGACCCAGGGCCAAGGCCACGAGACCACGTTCGCCCAGATCGTGGCCGAGGTGCTGGGTATCCCGGCAAACGACATCAAGGTGGAGCACGGCGACACCGACCACACCCCCTACGGGCTGGGCACCTATGCGTCGCGTTCCACTCCGGTGGGCGGTGCGGCCACTGCGGTGGTGGCCCGCAAGCTGGCCGACAAGTCCAAAAAGATCGCCGCCCACCTGCTGGAAGCGGCCGACGAAGACATCGAGCTGGCCTCGGGAGTGTTCTCGGTGGCGGGCAGCCCCGACCGGTCGGTCACTATCCAAGATGTGGCCCTGGCCGCCTACACCAACCTGCCCGAGGGCATGGAGTACGGCCTGGAAGACGTCACCTACTACGACCCGCCCAACCTCACCTACCCCTACGGCAGCTACATCGTGGTGGTGGAGGTAGACCCCGACACCGGGGTGTGGCAGGTGCAGCGGATGGTGGCGCTGGACGACTGCGGGGTGCGGATCAACCCGATGATCGTGGAGGGCCAGATTTGCGGCGGGCTCACCGAGGGCTTCGCCATGTCGGCCATGCAGTGGATCACCTTTGACGAAGACGGCAACTGCATCGGGGCCAACTTCATGGACTATCTGGTGCCCACCGCCTGGGAGACCCCCAAGTTCGAGCTGCTGGCCACCGAAGTGCCCTCGCCCCACCATCCCATCGGGGCCAAGGGCGTGGGCGAGTCGGCCACCGTGGGATCACCCGCCGCGTTCGTGAACGCGGTGATCGACGCAGTGGCCCACCTGGGCGTCCGCAACATCGACATGCCGGTACTCCCCGACCGGGTGTGGGCCGCCATCGACGAAGCCAGCTAATCAAGGGTGCTCGTCGGGCAGGTCGGAGAGAATAGTGCTCGTGCGGTCCCATAGGTCAAAGCCGTGAACGTCGACGTCATGGCTCGGGCGGTGGAGCTGCGCCAGCAGCGTCGACCGTTCGTGCTGGCCTCGGTGATCTGGCGGCGAGCTCCGTCGTCGGGCCAGCAGGGATCGCAGGCGGTGATCCTGTCCGACGGTTCGGTGCGGGGCTGGCTGGGCGGGGCCTGTGCCGAGCCCTCGGTGATTGTGGAGGCGATGGCCTGCTTGGACCACGGCCAGCCTCGGCTGCTGTGTCTGGGCCCCACCGACGGTCGGGACCGCGACCGAAGCGCCGAATCTGGTTCGACCGACGAGCACAGCGACGGGCTGCGCTCGATTGCCATGGCGTGTGAGTCGGAGGGAGCAATGGAGATCTATCTGGAGCCGAGCCTGCCGGCCCCCCAAGTGGCGGTGATCGGGCGATCTCCGGCGGTGGACGCCATCGCCGCGGTGGCTGCGGCTATCGGCTGGGATGCGGTGATTGTCGACGACGGGGGTCAGCCCGACGACCATGAGAACCCCGACCTGGTGCGCACCAGCCTGGATCTGGGCGGTCTGACCGTCGACCGGGCCACTGCGGTGGTGGTGGCCACCCAGGGGCACTACGACGACATCGCGCTGGCCGCCGCGCTGGCCACCGACGCCGGCTACATCGGCCTGGTGGCATCGGCCAAGCGGGCTGAGGCCATGAACGACTACCTCCGCACCCAAGGGTTCGGCGACGACGATCTGGCCCGCATCTGCGCCCCGGCCGGCTTAAACCTGGGCCGCATCCCCAACCGGGAGATAGCGGCCGGGGTCATAGCCGATCTGGTGGCTCGCCGGGCGGAAGGCCAGCTCTCGATCGACGCCGGGTCAGAATCTCAAGATCGGCCGGTCGAAGCTACCGACCCAGTTTGCGGCATGACCGTGCTGGTGGCCGATGCCCGCTATCGCTCCACCCACAACGGCATCGACTACTACTTCTGCGCTCCCGGTTGCCAACAGCGCTTCGAGGCCCAGCCTGCCGAGTTTGTCTCCTAGACCGCCCCCGCTTGGGCCGGTTCAAGCGGCAGGGTGGAGAACCACATCGAGGGTCTCGGGGGAGCGGAGTACGATGCCGGTGTCGGGGGGCACGTCGCCGGCGAACTCGAAGTGGTCGAACCGTTCGACCATGTACTCCAGGGTGCGCTCCATCTCCAGCTTGGCCAGTAGCGAGCCGGTGCAAGTGTGGGGGCCGGCGCCGAAGGCCCGAACCGGGCCGATCGGGGTGTAGTTGGGCCGCTCGGCGCCCTCGAAGCGGCCCACGTCGAACACACCGGGGTTGTCGAAGCGGTCGGGGTCGTGATTGGCGCTGGCGATGAAGCCCATGAGCTTGTTCTCTGCTGGGATCACCGTGCCGCTGACCTCCATGTCTTGTTTGGTCATACGCACGATGGCCTGTACCGGCGGGCGGAAGCGGAGAATCTCGGTGGCGGCTGAGCTGGCCAGCGAGGGATCGTCCTTCAAGCGCTGCCACTGCTCGGGCTGCAAGATGAGGTGTTTGACCAGGTTGGCCAGTGCCCGGTCGGTGGTCTCGATTCCGGCTGACAATAGGAATGCCGTGAAGCTGCGGACTTCATCGTCGGACAGGCGCTCGCCCTCGTACTCCATGGAGCACAGGTCGGACAGCAGCTCATCGCCGGGACAACCGCGGCGCTCCTCGATGCTGGGGGTGACGAAGTCGTAGAGCTCGTCACGAGCCGTCTCTCCACGGGCGTGGACCGCCGGATCCTGAGCAAAGTTGGAGGTTCCCGCCGCGACGATGTCGTTGTACCAGTTCCGGAAGTTGCTGGCCGCCCCCATGTCCATCAACTCGGCGATGGCTCCCAGCGGCACCGGCTCGGTGAGCCCGGTGCGCAAGTCGGCCACCTCGGGGGCCACCGGCAGTTCGTCGCCGTACTCCCGGACCAACCCCGACACGATCTCCTCGATGGTGGACCCGAGATAGCGGGGGCCGCGCAGGCGCTTGGCCAAAATGGCGTCCTTGCGCCGGTGCTCGTCGCCCGACATCTGCAAGATGGCCCGACCGAAGATGCTGGACGTGCCCGGCCGGTTCATCAGTGCCCCGAAGTTCTCGGTGTCCTCCAGCATGGCGGTGATGTCGTCCCACCGGGTCAGCACCCAGGCTTGGAGCGGCTCAGCCCACACCACCGGGGCCTCTTCCCGCATCCGGCGGAATGCCGGATAGGGGTCGGCCCCCACGTTGTCGGTCAGATAGGCGTTGAAGTCTTCAGCGACCGATCTGGAATCCGGCAACGTGGGGGCCTTTCCACTAAACGATTCGGCTAGCCGATCTCGATGCCGTACTCGCCGTCGAAGCTGTCGGCGTAGAAGCTGAACGGATTGGCCGGCACCATGCCGCCGGAGGCGGTATCGAGCGAGAACGCCGCGCCGCACTGGCTGTGGTTGCTGGAGCTCCAGTCGATCGGGCAGGTGATGCCCATGGTGTCAAATGTGCCCTTCAGAGCCTCGGTCAGGCTCTCGCGGCTCAACTCGCCGGTCTCAGCAGCCCGCTCCACGGCCTGGTGGAACACGTAGCCGTTGAGGAAGCCGTGGGAGAAGTTCAGGTTCAGGTGCTCGCCGTCGTAGCCGGCCAGCGTTGCACACCGCTCCATGTCAGCCGAGGCTGCGATGTTGTTGTTGGCGGTCATGAAAGAGTGGATGCCGAAGGTCTGATCGCTGACCGACTCCGGGC
This sequence comes from Candidatus Poriferisocius sp., assembly GCF_965204015.1. Classification (GTDB taxonomy): domain Bacteria; phylum Actinomycetota; class Acidimicrobiia; order Acidimicrobiales; family Bin134; genus Poriferisocius. The sequence goes on from NZ_OZ241965.1 coordinate 2,994,636, forward strand.
CTTCGGTCCAGATCGAGTTGGCTGCGATGCCGTGGATGCCGATGATGGGAACGTCGGTGATGCCCGAGTCGGCCATGCCCTGCATAACCACCAGGCCCGCGCCCGGCGAGCCGTGGAGGGTCACGTAGTTCACGCCCTGCTCGTCGATGCCTTCTTGCAGTTCCACCATCTGGGCAGTGACCTCAGTGGCACCCGGCGCCACGTACAGGGTGTTGACGTAGGTGCCGCCACCCTTGAGTACCGACTGCTCGACGTAGGCGGCGAACTCGGTGCCGGAGGGCACCTCAAGGCTGATGCCCATGACCACGGCGTTCTCAATGCCGCCGACGGTGGCGGCAATGTGTCCGGCGGCCAGGTCGGCTTGGTCGCCGTAGTGGGCCAGGTTGTTGAAGTACTGGTCACCCTCGAGCTGGATGTCGATGGTCTGGGGTGGGCCAATCACCGGCAGGTTCAGGGCCTCGACGTCGGGCTGGAGCTGGGTGCTGATGTGCGAGCCGCCCAAGCCGAGCAGGGCAATCACCTTGTCGTCTTCGGTGAGTTTGGTGAAGTTGATCGCGGCATTGTCGGCGTTGAACTGGTCATCCTCGGGCAGATAGTCGATCATCCGTCCCAAGATGCCGCCACTCTCGTTGACGCACTCGAAATAGGCCTCGATGCCGTGGCTGTTGAACGACTGCGACGATGCGGTCGGCCCAGTCAGGTCTCCCATCCAGCCGACCTTGATCGAGTCGGAGGTAACGCCGTTGTCCGGGTTGTCGGGAACCGTCATCTCCATGGGCTCTTCTTCCGCTGGAGCGGGTGCCTCAGTGGCCTCTGGTTCTGGTGCCGGTGCCTCTGTCGCGGCAGCGGTCGGTGCCGGAGCAGCCGGTGCATCGTCGTCGTCGTTGCCGCACGCCGCTGCGATTAGCGCGAACGCAAAGAGCACGACTGCCAGTTTGAGCCAGCGATTCAACATGTGGGGTCCCCCTCCATCATTTGTTGTTAACAGCCCGCACTCCAAATGAGGCGCGAACCAGCCGACACCCTAGCTACTGCAATGCCGAAACATGCAAGTCCGAATGTTGGGATATAGACAAAGGGCGCTAGAAGTCAAGGAATCGAGTAGCGGCTCACACCTCGACTTCGGTGCCTAGGTAGGCGGCGATCACCCGCTCGTCCTGTTGCATCTCTGCGGGCGTTCCCTCGGCGATCTTCTGGCCGAAGTCAAGAACCATCACGTGGTCGGCAATCGACATCACCACGCCCATGTCGTGCTCGATGAGAAACACCGTCATGTTGAGGTCGTCCTGGGCGGCGTAGATGTAGCGGATCATGTCCTGCTTCTCGTCCACGCTCATGCCCGCCATGGGCTCATCCAGCATCAAGAGCTCGGGCTCCATGGCCAGCACCCGGCCGAATTCCACCCGCTTCTGCACGCCGTAGGGCAAATCGCCCACCGGCTCCCGGCGGTAAGCGCGCAGGTCTAGCAAGTCGACGACCCGCTCGATGGCCGCTCGAGCAGCCAATTCCCGCTTGATCGCCCGCCGGGTGAACAGACCGCCCTCCATGAGCCCGGTGTGCTCGTGGACATATCTGCCCAGCAGCAGGTTGGTGAGCACGTTCTCGCCCATAAACAGCCCGAGGTTCTGGAACGTCCGGGCCACGCCGAGGCGGGCAATCTGATAAGGGCGGTAGGCCAGCAGGTCCTCGCTGGGTTTGCCCTTCGGGTGGAACTGCACCTGGGCGCCGGGCAGCGGCTTGTAGACACCGGACACCGCGTTGACCAAGGTGGTCTTGCCGGCACCGTTGGGACCGATGAGGGCGAACAGAGAACCCCGCTCCACACTGCCGCTGATCGAGTCGCATGCCCGTACACCACCGAACTGCACGGTCAAGTCGTCGAAGCTCAAGATGGGATCGCTCATGACTCTGCGGCACCGGGTCGCTCGATGGCGGCATACGAGGTGTGCGCCTCTCCGCCGCCCCCCAGATACAGCTCTTGCACCATAGGATTGCCTCGGAGTTCGGCCGCGCTACCCTCCATCAGTACCCGGCCCAGTTCGAGCACGTAGGCGTCGGCCGCGTGCTGGAGCGCCAAACTGGCATTTTGCTCGATGACCAGGATCGAGGTTCCTCGCGTCTCGTTGATCTCGCTGAGCAGCTCGAACAACCGGTGGACAATCTTGGGGGCCAGCCCCAATGACAGCTCATCGCAGATGAGCAGGGACGGCTGCGACATGAGGGCCCGGCCCACGGCCACCATCTGCTGCTCGCCTCCCGACAGCAGACCAGCGGTCTGGTTGAGAAGCGGGCGAAGCTGGGTGAACAGCTCCAGGTTCTGTTCCAGCGACTCGTCAATGCCAGATAGGTCGCTTCGACTGGCCGCGCCGCACAACAAGTTCTCCTTCACCGTCAGATTGGGAAAGAGCTTGCGGCCCTCGGGTACCTGGGCCACGCCGGCTTTCACGATGTCGGGGCTCTTCTTGCCCAGGATCGACTCGCCCCCCAACGTGATGCTGCCCCGGCGCACTCGGCCCTTGTGGAGATAGAGCAGGCTGGTGATCGACCGGACCAGGGTGGTCTTGCCCGCGCCGTTGGCCCCCAAAACGGTTACGAACCCGCCGGGGGGCACGGTGATGTTCACGCTGTCCAAAGCGGTTACGCCCCCGTACACCACCGTGAGGTCTTCGATCCGCAGGTTGAGTCCGTCAGAGCTCATGGCCCTCTCCTCGCCAGTGAGCGGCCCAGCCAATTCTTGAAATCCCTCCAAAGGCCGGCCAGGCCATCAGGCTTGAACATCAGAATGATCACCACCAAGAAGCCCTTGATGGCCAGGTCAATCTCACTGGGGTAGTCGCTGAGGAAGTCGATGTCCCTCACGAACCAGAGTTCCTCTCGGGCCCACTTGAACCACTCGGGCAGGAACCAGAAGAACGCTGAGCCGAAGATGGCCCCCTGGATGCTGGAGAAACCGCCGACCACGATGATGATGGCGTAGTTCAACACGGTCTGGACGTTGAAGCTGTCCTCTCCCCGAGAGCCGATGTAGAACGAGGCCAGCACACCCGACATGGACACCACCGCAGAAGACAGTGCGAAGGCCAACAGCTTGGATCGGGCCACGTTGATGCCCAGCAGCGAGGCGGACACATCTCGGTCGCGCACCGCGGCGAAGGCCCGCCCCTCCCGGGTCCGAACCACGTTCACCATGAACAGAATCGACAGCACCGTGATGGGCATGAGCACCCAGTACCACCGGAATTGACCGGTGATGACGAACTCGCCGTTGTCGTCAGGGTCGATGCCGGGCAGCCAGTGCAGCCACGAGGCGATCCGCGGGGAGTTCTCGCCCTTGAAACGGATGCCGACGAAGCCGAAGTACTCCTGGAGGTATTCCCGCCACACCAGCATCATCACGAAGTGGAATCCGAAGGTGGCCAGCAGCAGGTAGAGGTGCTTGAGCCGCAGGGCGGGCAGACCGGAGATGGCGCCCACGACAGCTCCGGCCAAGGCCGCCGCGGGCAGGGCCAGCCACATGTTGCCGCCGCTCCACTGCACGCCGACGATGCCGCCGACGATGCTGCCCAAAGCCAAGAACGCCACGTGGGCCAGGCTGATCTGGCCGGAGTAGCCCACCAACAGGTTGAAGGCCGCGGCGCCCATGGCGAAGATCAGCACCAGATTCACCACCGCGAACCAGGTCGCCCACGGGAAGTCCATGGGCGGGGTGAAGTCGGAGGCCAGGATGAAGGGCAAAACCAGCAGCCCGAAGGTGGTCAGCGCGGCCCACGACCGGTCGCTGGGGGTGCGCCACAGCCGCATATCCTCACGGTGGGTGAGTTCGCCCCGAGGGGTCCACACCCAGGCCATTCGGGCGACCACGGCCAAGACCACCACCGTGATCAGCGCCTTCCACCAGAAGTTCACGTTCTCAGTGGTCGAGCCCAAGATGAATGGCACTACCGCGGCGATGACGAAGGGAAGGAACCGCTTGATCGTCGACGGGCGGTAAGTCGGGGACTCTTCTTGCTGGGGGGCGGGGTTCTCGACAGCCGTCATTGTTCGCCCCGCAAGAATGCGCCATTCAAGCCCTGGCTCATACCCGCTCCAGGTCCTTTCGGCCCCACAGCCCGGTCGGGCGCACCAGAAGAACCACGAACATCACCGAGAAGGCCACCGGCTCACGCCACTTGGTGCCCAAATGGCCGTTGGCGAACTGCTCGATCACCCCTACCACCAGGCCGCCCACGATGGAGCCGCCCAAAGATGTGAGACCGCCCACCACCGCGGCGGGGAAGGCCCGCAAGCCGATGGCCTCGATGCTGCGGTCGATGGCCCCGGTGACGTGGCCGAACAGCAGCCCCCCTACGCCGGCCATGACCATGGCCGCGGCCCAGGTCATGGCGTAGACCTTGTCGGGATCGATCCCCATAGCCGCGGCGGCCTCGATGTCGTCGGCCACCGCCCGCATGTGCAGCCCCAGTCGGGTGTATTTGAAGAAGAGGAAGAACAGCAGCACGCAAGCTGCCACCACCGCGAAGATGATCAGGTCGACGTGCCTCACGGTGGCCCCGCCGACCTCGAAGCTGCCCTGGGGCAGCAGGTCGAGGCGGGCTCGCTCCGTGGGGCCGTAGAAGATCAGCAAAAGGGCGCGGATGATCGTGGCGATGCCCAGGGTTATCAGCACAATGGCAAAGAAGCCTTGGCCCACCATTCGCCGCATGATCCCGTAATGAACCAATAGTCCGAACACCAGCATGACCAGCAGCAGCACGAACACGCCCAAGAAGAAATTGAGATTCTCGGAAATCAAGAACGTCAGCGCGAAATAGGCCCCGAGCATCAGGAATTCCCCGTGGGCCAGGTTCAACACGTCGGTGCTCTTGTAGACGAGCACGAAGCCGAGGGCCACCACGGCATAGATGGCGCCGAGAGCCAATCCGCCGATCAAAAGCTGCAAGTTGACGCTTGGATCGGCTGTGAAGTTGCCAAAGGCTAAGAGCATGGCCCCCCTAAAATTGACCGGGCGTTGCTGGCCAACGGAGGGCGACGGTAGTTTTCGCTGGCTGGTGTCGGCAAACCAGGCTGGGCCAGCAGAACTTCGCGAATAGAGAGGAATCGGCATGGCTGGCGTATCTGAGGGCTTGGTCGAGCGCATCGCTCAACTGGAGGCTCGGGAGGAAATCCGGGAGCTCGTGGCCCGCTACGGAATGGCAGTGGACGACCGAGACGTCGAGGGGCTGGCCGACATGTTCACCAGCGATGCGAAATTCGGCCAGGCAGACGGCACGGTGGCCAATCAGGGGCGCGAGGCGGTGATCGACTTCTACACCGAGCGCATGGCGGCGTTCGGGGCTACCTACCACTACCCCCACAGCCACGTCATCGAACTCGATCCCGACCGCCCCGGCTGGGCCACCGGAATGGTCAACGCCCACGCCGAGTTGGCCCTCGACGGGCGCACTCTGGTGACTGCGCTTCGGTACTTCGACGAATACCGGGTGGAGGACGGCCGCTGGCGCTTCGTGGAGCGGAAGGTGGCCATGATCTATTACATGGACATGGCTGCGCTGGTCGACGGCGGCCTTTCCGAGTCGGACCGCAAGCGCTACTTCGGCACCGTCGGCCCGTCGGAGCTGCCCGAGAGCCTCGACACCTGGAATAAGTTCTTCGCCGAAGTCGGCTGAGCCTCGGGTCTGGTCAGGCCACCGACATGCCGCCGTCGATGACGATGGCGGTGCCGGTAGTCCACGACGATTCGTCGGAGGCCAAGTGCAGGGCCAGTTGGGCGATGTCTGAGGTGGTGCCCAACCGGCCGATGGGGTGGCGGACCACGGCGGCTTCGATCATCTCATCGACGGTGGCGTCGGCGGCCACGGCCGCGGTGGCCGAGAAACCGCCTCGCTTCTCGTAGGTGGCCCGCACCAGGGGGGTGGGCACTGTGCCCGGGCAGATGGCGTTGACCCGGATCTTGTCGGGGCCGTAGTCCACCGCCATTTGCCGGGTGAGGCCGATTACCCCGGCCTTGGCCGCGGAATAGGCGGCGATGCCCGGCACGCCGATCACGCCGCCGACGCTGGCCTGGAGCACCAGCGAGCCGCCGCCGGCCTCGACGAGATGGGGGATGGCGTATTTGACCGACAGCCACTTCCCGGTGAGGTTCACCCCGATCACCCGGTTCCACTCCTCCAGGCTGAGGTCGCCGGCTCGGCCCGGCCCGTCGACCCCGGCGTTGGAGTACACCGCGTCGAGCCCCCCGAAGGCGGTTACGGCCTGGTCGGTCATGGCTTGGCAGTCGCCGGGCTGGGTCACGTCCACCCGCATGCTGATGGCCTGACTTCCGATCTCGGCCGCGGTGGCGGCCGCGGCGTCGCCGTTGATGTCGGCGCACATCACCTGGGCCCCCTCGGCGGCGAACAGTTGCGCCGCGGCCTTGCCGATCCCCGAGCCTGCCCCGGTCACGATGGTTCTCTTGCCTGCCAGTCTTCCTGTCACGGCGGCGAACCCTACTAGTTTCGCACCATGGCTCAGGAGTTGGTGCTTGCCGAGGCAGACGTCCAGGAGGAGTTCTTCGACCGGGGCTGGACCGACGGGCTGCCGGTGGTGCCGCCCACCCCCGAGCGAGTCCAGTCCATGCTCGACCACGCCGGTTTGGTCCCGAGCGACATCGTGGGCCGCGTGCCCGAGCGGTCTAGGGAGGTAACCGCGGAGAAGGCGGCCGTCAATGCGGTGATGGCTGGCTGCCGACCCGAGTACTTCCCGGTAGTGCTGGCCGGGTTGTCGGCCATGTTCGACCCCCGGTTCGGGTGCCACACCGTGGTGACCAGCACCGGCGGGGCCGCGCTGTGCGCGGTGGTGAGCGGTCCACTGGTGGCCGAGTTGGGATTCAACTCTTCTCGCAATGCCCTAGGGCCGGGCCACCGGGCCAACGCCACCGTGGGTCGGGCTCTGCGGTTGGTGGCCATGAATGTGCTGGGCGCCCGGTCAGACACCCTCGACGGCTCGTCGCTGGGCCATCCCGGCAAGTTCACCATGCTGGTGGCCGAGGAGCCCCCGCCCGAGGGATGGCCGCCGCTGCGGGTGGAGCTGGGCTACGGCGAGAACGACACCACGGTGACCATGTTCCCCTCCGAGAGCCCCCACCAGGTGGCCAACCACCTCAACGGCGATCCCGAGGGGATCCTGTTGACCTTTGCCGCCGCCATGACCAACCCGGCCACTTACGCAGTGGCCAAGAAGCACCAGGTACTGCTGGTGATCGGCCACGAGCACCGACAGATCTTGGCCGAGGCCGGCTGGACCAAGCAGATGGTGCGAGAGTTCTTGGCCGAGCACAGCCGGGTTACCCCCGAGCACTTGAACGCGGGCGGCGTCTTGCAGGAATTCACCGCGCAAAACGACATGACACCCGACCCCGACGGCAAGCTCAACACGGTGCGGGGGCCCGACGACATCTTCTTGGTCACCGCGGGCAGCGCCGGGGCGGGCTGGTCGGCCTACATCCCCAACTGGGCCCCGGTTGTGCACTCGGTGGCCGTCACCCGGAAGGTGGCTGCTCCCGGTGATGGACTACCCTTGGCGTGAAGGAGGTCGCATGTCGTCGGTAACTGTTCTGTCTCCGGTGTACGAAGAAGCCCAAATCGATGAGGTGGCGATGGCCTCCCGGCGCACCCCCAGCGAGCCGGTCGTGATTGGGGTGATCGACAACGCCAAGAACAACGCCAAGGAGCTGCTCACCTACGTGGCTGAGGGCCTGCGCGACCGCCTACCGGTGGCCGACATCGTGGTCCATTCCAAGTCGGCGGCGGGCAAGCCCATCGACGCCGACGACGCCGAGATGCTGGCCGCCCGCGCCCACCTCATCATCTCCGGCCTGGGCGATTGAGGGGCCTGCACGGCGTGCAGTCTGCACGACGCCGTCCACATGGAATCCCGGGGTATCCCCTCGATGCTGCTGATCACCGAGCCGTTTGAACCGGTGGTCGAGTCGTTCGCCCCCACCGTGGGCATGGCCACCTACCCCGCGGTCACCGTGCCCCACCCCGTCTCCACCCTCGACGACGAATCCCTCCAAAAGCTGGCTACCACCATCATCGACGAGGCTCTCAATCGCCTGACCGCGCCGTAGAAGCCCGGGAGGCGTTCGGGCTCACCACCAGGCAACTAAGCGAACTAGGTGGCAAGTTCGACGTCTACAGCCCTAGACAAAACAAGGAGCGATTATCGGTGTATGCGTTCCACGCCCACGTTGGTTGGTGAAGTCAGCTATTGCGCTAAAGATTCTTGTGAGTAAGTGGGACCTCCATTCGACGCAGGGTGGATGCGAGCAGAGAATTCTCGGGCAATGGAAACCTGCACCACATCAGGAAATGGAAAAGCATTGAAAAGTGCCGATGACAAACTGTCACTCCCGTCGGTGCAATGGAGGCATGGACAAGGCGAAGAAGAAAGTTCCGGGCAGACCGGACCGCGACGGCATCTCGCTGATCAAACTGACCACAATTTCACCCGAACACAAAGCGGCAGCACGCTGGTTCGAAGCCGCTGCTTGCCGCACAAGGCCTCTGTTTCAAGTGCAGTTCTGTGAACGTTCAGAAGGGTTCACAGAAGCGCACTATGCCATTCAGGTGCCGCGACTGCCGCGGGCGCTGGTCGGTTCGCACTGTCATGGAGTGCTCAAATCCGGGATGTCAGGCGTGGGTGTTCGGTATTTGCATCGTGATGACTAGATTGAGGGGCGTCTCGTCCATGGAGTTCCGTGGGGACTTGGGGATCGGCCAGAAGGCCATTTGGTTCCAGCTCCTCAGATTGCGTGAGGCTACGACCGCCTTTGTCGGGGCCCTGGAGATCACCAATCGCGCCGACAAGCGCACGAAAGCCGCAGGCGAGCATGTCGGCAACGCTATCGTCGCCAGTGTGAAGGATCGGACTGCTAACGGCGTCGTTGTCCGCGTGGTTCCCGACACAACAGCCGACACGTTGGTAGGGATGGTGTTGGATAACGCCGATCCGAGCGCGCAGACACTTACCGATGAGGACAATGGCTACCTGCCTCTGCAGGATACGGACTACGGTCACCAGGCCATCAGGCACACTATCGGTCAGTATGTCAATGAGATTGCACATACGAACGTTTTGGGGTTGTTCTGGTCTATGCATCAACGCGGCTACCACGGGATGTACCACCAGAATCCCCACAAGCACCTAAACCGTTTTGTGGCCGAATTCTCCCACCTTCACAACGAACTGCCCTTGGACGCGGTCGACCAGATGAGCGGAATGATGAAGTGCATGGACAGCGGGCAGCTCACCCATAGGCGGTTGATCGCTGATAGGCAACACGCTACGAGAAGAGAACAGGAGATGGCTGCATGACGGTTTCTAAGTACGGAACGTTCAAAGACAGCCTAAATGCGCCCGTCCACAGGTGGTTCACCTACCCGGCGGGCTATTCCCACAAATTGGTGGAGGCCAAGGCAGGTGAGTACGGGATCGGCCCAGGCGGGCTCATTGCCGACCCATTCGTCGGTACTGGCACAACATCTCTGGCAGCTAAGCAGATGGGCGTGGACTCGGTGGGCGTGGAGGCGCATCCTTTCGTCTACTGGGTGGCGCAAACCAAACTGGACTACGAGAACGACCTGGACCTCTTGGAGAAGGAGGCCGGGTTGATATCAGAACACTCCCACGACATCCTCTCAGAGGGCTGCCACATGGACGCTCACTGGCCCGATTTGGTCCACAAATGCTTCGATGAGGAGAACTTGGACCGGCTTTACGCCCTTCGCACTGCGGTATTGGACAACGGCGGCGAGCGCCAGGACTTCTTCAAGGTTGCACTCACTGCTGCGCTTAGGGACACAACGTCTGCTGGAGCGGGATGGCCCTACATAGCGCCCAGCAAGTTCGCTGAACGCAAGATACGCCGAAACGCATTTCATGAATTCTCTAGGCGATGCGATCTGATGGCACAGGATGTCGCCCAGATGTTGGCCGCTACCGCCCCCGCGTCGGAACACAGGCTGGTAAACGGCGATGCACGCAGACTGTCCGACTACGTCGAGAAGGCCGACATGATTCTTACGTCCCCGCCCTATCTGAACAACTACGACTACGCCGACCGCACCAGGATGGAGACATATTTTTGGGGCTTATACGACAGTTGGGCTGACATAACGGCCAATGTTCGTGACAAGCTGATGATGGCAGCCACGACTCAGGTGCGAAGAGGAGAGATGGTGGACACGGCAGGTATGCCGCTCGTGGCCTCCCTGGACGCAGTGGTGCATGGCGATCTGCAAGATGCTGTAGAGCGGCTTGAGGAGCTTCGCACGCAGAAATCAGGCAAGAAGTCATATGACATGATGGCGGCGGGCTATTTCGAGGACATGGCGCAGGTCGTTATGCAGGCTCGTGAAGTGTTGAAGGTCGGATGCCCCTTCATCCTGGTGCTGGGTGACTCAGCGCCATATGGCGTTCACGTCCCGACGGATGAAATCATCGGTCGGCTGGCCGTGGGAGCTGGCTTTTCCTCCTACAGCGTAGAGGTCATCCGTACCAGAGGAGACAAGTGGGCAGGCAACTCCCAGCGGCACAAAATCCCGCTGCGTGAGAGCATCGTTACGGTGATTCGCTAATGTCCAATCCCGCCGCAGCACTGGGCCAAGAGGTCGGCAAGCTATTCGAGGCGTCCATCGTGGACCGCCTCCGCCCAGATGTAGAGGTACGCGGCCACACCATCGGCCCGCAACGTATGAAGAACGGCACTGACAACGTGTACCAAATTGACGCTGTGATATCGAACGCAAACGGCCAGCCAGTGATGATCCTGGACCCGAAGTACATACGTTACAAAAAGCACAACCGGGACAAGGGGAGCTGGCTGTGCGTAGCCCACTACAACCTACGCAAGACCTACCCGACCATCAGGAAGACTACTGCTGTTCTAGCCGGAAACTGGTCTAGGACATCGCTTGCGCTCATAGAGAGCTTCGGCATAGAGGTAATCACGGCGGGATTCCAGGGGATGGTGGATGTCCTAGGAGACTTCGGCGTGGAGTTCGACTGGGACGAGAAGGATAGGTCAACGCCCACGAGAGCGCTGGAAGCATTCAACAGGATAGGTGAAGACGGCATGGCGAACCTGGCGTTCGCGCTGACCGACAGCATCATGGACAAGGTCACATCATCCGTCTTGGACGTACTCGATACCGACGCGGCGTCAGTTCAAAGCCGAGTGTCGGCAGTGGAAGTGCTGGTGAAGACAGACCGACATGAGATGCTGCTTATGCAGTTTGACACCGTTGCCGAAACAGTGAGCGGTCTGGTCGACTTTATGGACGAGCGCTCTGATGTGAGCGACCTATTGGAAAGGGGACAGTAATGTCACCGGAGAAGGGGGATTGAGCGCTAGGCACCATCAAATATAAACTCTGCGACAGTGTTTCTACGCTACTCCCGATGATATTCCGGATGCCCTGCCTTGGATGGGTCTGCCGAACATATTTGCCGAGTCTCGCACCTAAACCCTCGCTGGGAATGGCGTTCATCAGAGGCCATCCGCTAGAGGGCACCTTAAACGTGGCATTCTTGGCTCTACTCAGTGATGGGCACTAGGAATACTGGCCCGGAAGTCCGTTGTCCTTCCAATAGCCGTCATTTGGCGTATCCACGAACTCGCTTATGCCAAGTTCGAAGACGGTTAAGGTCTTCTTCAAGTTCCGAGATTTCTGGTAATGGGCGGTTTAATTCTGAACTACGGTCGTGGCTGCCCCTGTCACCGCACCGCGTGAAGGCGGTTTGGAATTCCTGATTATCAGATTCGGTAAATTGCGCGACCACTTTCAAGTTTGTGGGTCTAATTTCCAACCGCCCTCGAACCTGAACTGGACCGATCACGACTTCTTCCAAAGCCCGCTCCCAAACTAGCCGAAGATCTTGATACCAGCTCCTTGCTTCCTTGTGAGATACTTCAGGGTCGCCCTCAGCATAGACTGATCTTAAGTTAGCAATTCCTCTTTCGAGGTAGTTAAGGCGCTCTCCAACCATTTTGGCGTCCCAAGGACTACCATCTCTTATGCGCCCAACGTGCTCTAGGTGCTTTGTCACCCACCTTTCAGTTATTCCAACAGAGGCAGCCTCAGCAGCTCGCTTTAGGTCGACAACAAAGGCAACGTCATGAGTGAAAATAATGACCTGCCTACTGGATGCGAGCTCGATGATTCGTTGGGCGACTTGTTCTCTGCAAACATGATCAAGAGAAGTTACTGGATCGTCGAATACTACGGCTGAGTTACTTGGATCGCCCTCAACCTCTGTAAGGAAACCAGCCAAACCGAGCGCGGTTTGCTCACCTTCGCTAAGGACGGAATCGAGGCGAGCGGGCTGAACTGCATTGACGAGCTTCGCCTGATGTTTGAGGTTGCCTTGCCCACCACCAGTATCAGCAAGCCTCACTCGGTGCAGGCCAAGCCTGAGGGTCTCCTGGCTGAAGTGATGCTTCATGATGTCGCTTACATGGGTACGCGTTAGTTCCGCCGCCCGGCGTGTAATTCCGTGGGTGGAGGTAAGGCGAATTGCATCGTCAATTGTACTGACTTTCCGCAGTACAGATATATGGCTCTCAATGGCCGTTCGCTTCTCTTGAAGGGTTTGGCGCCCGAGGATCTCAGCTTCCTGTTTACGTAATTCATCAAGCTGAGTGCTTGGGTCATCAATTTCAAGATCAGTGAGCTTCTTTCTGGACTCATTAGCCAGTTGGTCTGTTGCCGGGAAATTGGACTCCGAGTGGAAATTCCCAATTTCAAAGTCGTCATTGCCAAGCTCATATAGGATTTGAGCGCGACGGTCTTCAAGGGCTTGGAGCGCTGCCTGCAGCTCAGAATGTGAAGCTTCGCTGCTCGCCGAGATGCTCTGGAGGAAAAGCTCTGTTTTGGTGTCGAAGACTTCGTGATCGCGGGGCTTTGAGAACAGTTGTTCGAAGGCATCCTCTGCATCGCGAGCTTTACGTTCGGAGTCAGCGGCCACGTACTGGTCGAATGCACGTAGCCGATCAGACGCATGTTCGTCCAATTCCTGTTGACATAGGACGCACCGACCCGGGGTTCCTTCGTCTGCGGTGACTGGAAAGTGCTTGTTCGGATATGCAACCTCCTCGCTGAATCGCCGCGCGGCTTCCCACAGAAGGTTCCATGATGCGCTTCCAACTCCACTGATTGCCTCGGACGCGAATCTTGCCGCACTAGCCGCGTCAGCCGCTTCCCGCGCAACTGAAGCCTGCGTCTTTGCGTTCTGCAGTTCGGCCAATTTGTCATCACTTAAGATTTTGTGAGTCTGAGTGATGTGGTCCAATAGGCTTGTTATAGCTGATAGGAGTTGATTCAGATTCGAACGCTGCTTGGCTAAATCCGCCGAAGTAAGATTCGCAATTCGATTTCTGAGAGATGCCAAATGATCGTCGATATCGATTGGGAGTTCTGATGCGAGGTTAATGTCGAGGGCGGTCGTACTTGCCGAAATTGAAGCTACGAATTCAGCAGCCTGTGTTTCAAGTGGGACTGACGGGAGACCAGCCATCGAAGTCGTACAACCATCACGGCGTTTCTGTAGTTCGACGCGGACTCGGTTCGCAACAATCACTAGTTCGTTGAGAAGTGCGATAGAACTTGGACGATAGGCTACTTCGGTCTCAGTTGAAATGTAGTGTTTAGCACACTCAGAGTCGTAAAAGCTCACCCTTGAAAGGAAATCGAGGCGGTCGGAAGGCCATGCTAGCGTTTCTTCTGAGGAATCTATTGAAACAGTGAGCAGAGCCGATTGCTCGGCTGGAGCTTCGAATACGTTTGTCAAAATGTCCATGTCGTGGCGTGCCCGTGTAACTTTTTTTAAAACCCGTGCATAGCCTGATTTTCCGCTACCGTTTTCTCCGTACACAAGTGTAATGCCGTTGGGTGCAAAGTTCAGACCATCTGGCCATGTAAGTGCATTGACAGCTTTAGGTTCAGCGATTCTCGCGATTTTAACTTGTTCGCTCCCTCGACTGATACTCAAAAAATCTGAAACCTCCAATTTTGCGACATCTAAGGAGGCGTTGTCAGCCTCCCGTTCAGCTATATCGGCCAAAGCTGAGACTCGGGCGTCAGATATTTCATTTTTCCGCGCCAGATCTAGTAATGCTTGCTGCTCCCAACATGGCCGCTCTCTTGACCATTCAACAATGGCTTGTATGAGTTCCTCTTGCGCATTAGACATGAGAGTGCAGTTATCTCCTCAGTATATTAGAGTGAAAATGAAGGCAGGGTAAACATATATAGTGCGGTGAACCAAACGGTACCACAATCGAATAGTGTCAGCATATAATCTGACAATAGATCAGTTCGGAATCTCAATCGCTCCAGCTATCAGCATGTAACAATATTTCTCTTGGTATCCATATGGGCGAAATGCCCCGCCAAGACTAACTGTAAACCACCAGTCAGATGATGATTGAGTAAAATTCTTGCCTTCTTGTAAGATATGTGAAGCTTCAAAGGTAACCGGTAGGTCGTAGTCAGTTCCAGCAAATGTGAATCCGGATCGAATCTGTGTCCTACCAGACCAAGTTCGTTTTCGGCGAAAATATGGACCGACTGCTCTAACGAGAACAAGCGATTCCGCTAATCCTTGCCTTTCAATACTTGACCAGCTTATTTTGTCATCCTCCGTGCCAAAGAGTGTATCTTTTTTGTGCTCGCTACGTGTGAGAAGACTAACGACCTTGTTGTTCTCCGCTTTCTTCTCCTTGAGAAGTAGCCATGGCTTGTTTGCTATCAACTGGTTCTCTGGTTGATGGAGTATGGGGGCAGCTTTTTCAATTGGAAGGCGAACTAGGTCGAGAGGTTGAATAGGTCGCCCTACATCGAGTTGGCATTGGTCCTCTGTGATTGCTCCTCCCTGGGCAGTCGACACGGGTCTTACCCAGGTTCCGTTCTTTAGCAAGCCTGCTATGCACCGCTCTTGGTGTTTCCAGGAGTTGGCCATACAGAGCATTTTGACCTCATGCATTGGCAGACCTCATGTGGTGACGGAACAAGTCCGGGGGAGGTGGATGGGGGTTACGTCGCCCCAATGGTGGCCTAGGTATTCGACGACTAGTCGGCGGTGGCAGTGGTCGGGGGTGTGCTCGCTGCATAGTAGAGCCGTCCGAGGGTCGAACATGTCAGGTGACAGCTTGTCTTCGATTTGTCTCTGCACCATGAGGTCGACGAAGCGCTTCTCGTATTCGTCCCAGTTGAACTCCTTCTTCTTGTAGCCCTTGAGCAGTTCTTCGGTGGGGGCGAGCAAATCAGGCTCGTGGACGTACTCGGCTTGACAGAGGTGATCGAGGAAGTACTTGAGGTCGTCTCGCTTTGCGAATCCGGAGAGCTGGCCGGTGTTGTTCAGGCGGACATCGATGAGCCGGCCGACCCCTTCGTCTCTCAGGAGGCCAAAGAAGCTCTCCGCGGTGTGTTTGGTGAAACCGATTGTGCAGATTTCCATGTCGTCACGTCCTCAAGAAGGGTCTGCTGCTGGTGTTTGCCAGTATCTCGGCTCATCTCGGATTCATCAACTAATTCCCCGTCGCCCCGGATATGGGTGACTGTGACAGAAGCATCGGATTCTTCAAGGGCCCAAGTGATGAGCCTACGACGATGACAGTCGGAGGGATCCTCTTCGCTGCACATCATGGCGATTCGATAGGTAGCAGTCCCCTTGACAAGGCGGTCGAGCCCATGCTTGAAGCGCTCGGTCTTGGCTAGCTCGCCGTACAGCACATAATCCTCATCGTCGTATAGCTCGGGTTCGGGAGGGCGCCCCCCAAGTTCCTTGCCGAGGAACAGATAGCGGAATCCAGCATCCTCGAGAGACCGGCGCAGCGGGGCTTGGCTGAAGTGGCCTTGGTAGGAGGAATAGGGCTGGGATCGCACGTCAACCAAAACACCGATCTCGTTGGAGCGCAACAACTCTAAGAAGCGTTCGATGCTGTGGTTGGAATGCCCGATAGTCCACAGACACTCCTGATCGGTCATGGTGCTCAGCCTATGCCCTGGTAGTGACAGTTTGGCGATCCGCTATATTCCAGGGGCAGCGGAGGAAGGCTTCGAACTGGGTGGAGAGGTCGTCGCCGGTGGGGAGTCTGGGCATCCACAAGTAGAGTTTGCCGTCGCCGCCATGCTGGTGGCTAGCGCCTCACAGCAAGCGGCTACCCTGACGGCATGGTTTCCGCCCAAACTCCGGAGACTGACAAGCCACGCACCCCCCAGCGGCCACGCGGACGATCCCCCATCGTCGCAATAATCACCATTGGAGCAGGCGTTCTCTTTGGCGTTCAGCCCCTCCTCAACCTTCTCCCGCTACCAAGCTGGCTTGTGGGCTTACTCATGCTCATCGTTGGGTTTGCAGCGTTTGGTGCGTTTCTTCGCTTCATGAGGCGGCGATACCCAGACGATCCTCGCTATGGCCCGTTCGTCAGGGACGGGCGCGACGCCGCGACGTTTGTCGCATATGTCGGCGTCTTTGTGGGAACGTCCCAGGCCATCAGCTACCTCCCACTACCGATCTGGCTTTTGCTACCGCTGGTATTCATCGTTGGGTTTGCAGCGCTTCTAGTGGTCATTTGCGTTATGGTGCGGCAGCGACACCCCGATGATCCTCGTTTTGCCGGATCATTCGCGGCTGCGTATGCCGGATTATTAGCGGGCTTGTTCTATCGCTTTCTGGGGCGGCGATACCCCGACGACCCTCATACTGGCCGCCAGCGCCGAGACTGAATCCGGTGGCTGTGGCCTGACGCTCTCAGGATGCGCCAGATTTCTGGCCACCCAGTGAAGTCCCGTGAGGTTTCCCTGCGGTCAGATTCATCGACGGGTCGGGCGCCTGGTCCATCTTTCGCCGATTGCTGCAGAGTGAGCGATGGGTCTTGGCACTTATTGGCTCTGGCCGTCACCCGCCTGACCGCTGAATAGCATCGCTCCGCTATAGTGGGCGGTGGAGCTGGGGGGACTCGAACCCCCAAGGAATCGACTTTGGAGGCCGTCCTTGCACCATGCCAGCCCCACCAATGGAGATCCTACTGATCTCTTTGGAACAGCGTCGGATCATATGATTCGGCGCTGTTCTACTTGTAAAGCACTTAAATGTACTGAACGGGTCTACTTCCAGGGGTCGCGCAGGAAAGCCTCGAATTGGGTGGCGAGGTCGTCGCCGGTGGGGAGGAGGTCGTCGGCCTCGTCGATCTGGCGCTCGAGTTGGGCGACGTAGTTCTTGAGGTCGTCATCGCCGGCCACCGCAGTGTCGACCCGTTCTCGCCAGGCGGCCGCGGCCTCGTCAAGCTCGTCGTGGTCGGTGATGATGCCGGTGATCAGCTCGAACCGCTTGAGCAGTGACCGGGTGGCCTCGGGGTTGGGCGGTCCGGGCACGTAGTGGGGTACCGATACTCGCAGGGAGATGACCGGGATGCCGGCCTGGTCCAGAGCATCGTGGAGCGCGCCCACCAGGCCGGTGGGGCCTTCATAGGTGGGGCGGCCCAGGCCGAACATGCGGGCTAGCTCCGCATTGGTGGAGCTGCCCACCACTCCCAGGGGCCGGGTATGCGGGGCGAGGCCGACCATGGCTCCCAGGGTGACCACCAGTCCTGCCCGACACTCGGTGGCCACCTCCACCAGGTAGTCGGCGAAGGTCCGCCACCTCAGGTGGGGCTCCACCCCGTCCACCACCACCAGGGGGTGTTTGGCGCCGTAGCGCTCCACTCCGGCCACCTCGGTGGTCGGCCAGTCGATGACTCTTTTTCCCTCATCGTCCAGACGGACTTCGGGTCGGCGATCCTGGAAGTTGAAGAACCCCTCAGGGTCGATGCGGGCCAGGGGCTCGACGCCGTTGGCGCTTTCCTTCATCAGCCGCACCGCGGTGGTGGCCGCGTCGGCCGCATCGAACAGTCCCTCCAACGCCACCACCATGACCGGGTTGGATAGGGAGGGTTGATCCACCAGCCATTCCAGCTCCGCCACCATGGCCCAAGAATCGCACTGGCTCGGCGGTAGGGCAAGCCAGATAACGGTGAGACAAACTGGATTCATGAAGGGGCTCGGAGTCTTCGACCTCAGCGGAAGGGTGGCGTGCATCACCGGTGGGGCCAGCGGCATCGGCGAGGCCGCCGCGGAGACGCTGGCCGCGGCCGGGGCCGCGGTGGTTCTGGGCGACATCGACGGCGCGGGGGCTGACCGAACCCGGGACCGCATCAATTCGGGTGGCGGACGGGCTATGGCTCTAGCGGTGGACACCACTCAAGCCGACCAGGTAGGTGCCCTGGTTGAGGCGGCAGTGGACGAGTTCGGGCGGCTGGATGTGATGGCCAACGTGGCGGGCGTGGGCAGCTACGGCGACGTGGTGGACGTGTCCGAGGCCGAGCTCGACCGAGTGCTGTCCATCAACTTCAAAGGGGTGTTTTTCGGATGCCAAGCGGCGATGCGGGTCATGGCCCCTCGGGGGTCGGGCTCCATCGTGAATGTGTCGGCCACCGCCATCAACACCCCTGTGGGCGGCTTGTCGGTATATGCGGCTACCAAGGCGGCGGTGGCCATGCTCACCCAGTCGTTGGCGGTGGAGGCCGGGCCCGACGGGGTGCGGGTCAACACCATTGCTCCTGGTTTCACCCTGACCAACTTCGTGGGAGGGCATCTGCGCGACGCCCAGGGCCAGGTGGATCCCGCCGAGATGGACAGCTACCTCAAGCTGATGCGGGACCGCTCGCCGCTGGGCGAGGTGTGCGAGGCGTCAGATCAGGCCAACCTGATCTGGTTCTTGGCCTCGGATGCCTCCCGCTATGTGACGGGCCAGATCCTGCGAGCCAACGCCGGCCAGAGCATCACTTGGTAGCGCCCCGATGAGTCCCAAGCGCACGGTTGAGCTGCGGGCCAACGGTACCGAGTACTCCGCCGAAGCCGAGACCCGCACCACTCTGGCCGACTTCTTGCGCCGCCAGTGCGGTCTCACCGGAACCCACCTGGGGTGTGAGCACGGGGTGTGCGGGACCTGCACGGTGTTGGTGGACGGTGCCGCGGTACGGTCGTGCCTCATCCTGGCCGTGCAAGCCGACGGCTGTGAGGTGTCCACCATTGAGGGCCTGGTGGACACGACCGACCCGGGCAATCCGGTACTGGGACCAGTGCAGCAGGCGTTTGCCGAGGCCATGAGCTTCCAGTGCGGCTTCTGCACGCCGGGAATCGTCATGTCGACCGTCAGCTGGCTGGCCGACCGTCCCGCCGACGCTGATGAGCCATCCGACCGTGAGATCCGAGAGTTCCTGTCGGGCACGCTGTGCCGCTGCACCGGCTACACCAGCATCGTCGAAGGCGTCCGCTTGGCCGCTCAGCGCTCCTCATCGGGCGGGCCGTAGCCCCCACCGCCGGGGGTGGAGACCTCAAAGCGGTCGCCGGGCTGCATCTCGGTGCGGAACACCCCTGGGTAGTCCTCCACTGAATCATCGGTTCGCAGAACGCGGTTGACGCCTACGGCGCCGGGTGCGCCTCCCTCGATGCCATAGGGGGCGACTCTCCGCCGAGACGACAGCACGTTGAGGCTCATGGGCTCCTCGAATCGAGTGCGGCGCACCACCCCGTCGCCGCCTCGGCGCTGGCCCTCGCCCCCGCTGCCCCGGCGGATGGCGAAGTCCTCCACCACCACGGGGTGGCGTTGCTCGAGCACCTCGGGGTCGGTGAGCCGGGCGTTGGTCATCCCGGTGTGCACCGCATCGCAGCCGTTGCGCCGGGCGGTGGCCCCCGCCCCGCCGCACACCGTCTCGTAGTACTGGTGGCGCTCGTTGCCCCACACCACGTTGTTCATGGTCCCCTGAGAGGCGGCCACTGTGCCCACCGCGCCGAACAAGGTGTCCACGATGTGCTGAGATGTCTCCACATTTCCCGCGAAGACCGCGGCGGGCTCGACAGGGCTGATCATGCTGGGCGACGGCATGATCAACTCCACCGGATCCAGACAACCGCTGTTGAGCGGGATGTTGTCATCCACCAGGCAGCGCAAGACATACAAAACCGCAGCTCGACACACCGGCTGGGGGGCGTTGAAGTTCCCCGGATGCTGGTCGCTGGTTCCGGTGAAGTCG
Source organism: Candidatus Poriferisocius sp. (assembly GCF_965204015.1). Lineage (GTDB taxonomy): Bacteria > Actinomycetota > Acidimicrobiia > Acidimicrobiales > Bin134 > Poriferisocius. Next base: position 3,014,749 of record NZ_OZ241965.1, read on the forward strand.
ACGGTGAGCCTCCGTCGCCCCCGATCGATGCGCAACGCCACCGACACTTGGGAGCCGTCGTCGAACTCAACGGTAAACGAGGCGTCTTCTAGGCGATCGATCAGGCGTCGGACCGACTCGGCGGCGTTGGCCCTCACATGGTCCATGTACGCATGCACCGTTTCCAAGCTGTAGTAGTCGATCACCTCGTCGAGGGAGACGGCGCCCTTCTGACAGGCGGCCAGCTGGGCTTTGATGTCGGCGACGTTGACGTCAGGGTTGCGGGCCGGCCACTCGGCGCCGGTGAGCAGGCCCCGGATCTCCGCCTCCTGGAACCGCCCGTCCCGAGCCAAAACGTCGCCATCGAACAGCACCCCCTCCTCGGAGATGTGCGACGCGTCCGCAGGGGCTGAGCCGGGGACGGTGCCGCCGATGTCGGCGTGGTGCCCCCGGGACGCGGTGAAAAACAAGATCTCATCGCCGTCGGGGTTGAATACCGGCATGACCACAGTCACATCGGGCAGGTGGGTGCCGCCGTTGTAGGGGGCGTTGGTGATGAAGGCGTCGCCCGGCGCCATTTCGGGATGGCGGGCGATGATCGCTTTGACTGCCATGTCCATTGAGCCCAGGTGTACCGGCATGTGGGGGGCGTTGGCGATCAGCTCGCCATCGGGGTCGAACACCGCGCAGGAGAAGTCCAGTCGCTCCTTGATGTTCACCGAAGCGGCGGTGTTTTCCAGCGCCACCCCCATTTGCTCGGCCACGTTCATGAAGAGGTTGTTGAAAATCTCCAGCATCACCGGGTCGGCATGGGTGCCCACCGCGGCACCGGTGCGAGGGGTGATGCGGCGCAAGACGAGTTCGCCGCTGGGGGCCGCCGCCGCACCCCAGCCCGGTTCAACCACGGTGGTTGAGTGGGGATCCACGACAACCGCGGGGCCGTCCACGGCAGCCCCCGGGCCCAGATCGGCCCGGTCAAAGAAGGAGATGTCTTGGGCTTGCCCCTCGAAGCTGGCCTCGTGGTGGGCCAGGGGGCTGGGTTCGGGCAACGATCTGCCCACGGGTTGTCCGGCCAAGGTCTCCGAGAGGCTGCTGCGGCCGATGGCCTCCGCTTGGATCGACTCCAGCACGATCGGCGTCTCTGGGGAGGAGAATCCGAAGCGGGCCCGGTGGAGGTCTTCGAAGGCCGCCACCACCGGCTGGTAGTCGTCGGCGGCCACCTCGAGTGCGGTGTCGGATCCCTCGTACCGCAAGAAATAGCTGGCCTCAATGTGGATGTGGGAGTGGGGCAAGTCGGCGGCTACCTCGGTGTAGGCCGCCGCGGCCAGCTCCCCGATGTCGGTGGCGATGGCGCCCAGCAGTTCCTCGGTGAGGGTTTGGCCCACCGCCCGCTCGGTTACCGTGCGCACGTCGGCCAGGCCGATGCCCAGCGCCGAGAGCACTCCGGCGTGGGGATGGATCAACACGGTGGACATGCCCAGTTCGTCGGCCACCCGACAGGCGTGCTGGCCGCCTGCGCCGCCGAAACAGGCCAGGGTGTAGGCGCTCACGTCATGGCCCTGCTGCACCGAGATGGTTTTGATGGCGTTGGCCATGTTCTGGACCGCCACATCCAAAAACCCCTCAGCAGCCCTCTCCGGGGTCCACAGTTGTCCGGTGGCTTCGGTGATGGCCCCAGCCAGATCGGCGAAGGCAATCCGGGCCGCGGTGGCATCAAGAGGCTGGTCGCCGCCGGGGCCGAACACTGCCGGAAAGTGGTCGGGGTGCAAGCGGCCGAGAACTACATTGGCGTCGGTCACGGTGAGCGGCCCGCCATTTCCGTAGCAGGCCGGGCCGGGTTCGGCGCCGGCGGAGTCGGGGCCCACCCGGAAGCGGCTGCCGTCGAACGACAGGATCGAGCCGCCCCCGGCGGCCACGGTGTGGATCAAGATCATGGGCGCTCGCACCCGAACACCGGCGACGACGGCATCGGTGGTGCGCTCGAAGCGGCCGTCGTAGTGGGACACGTCGGTGGATGTGCCGCCCATATCGAACCCGATCAGGCGGTGGTGGCCGGCCGCCTCACCCGTGCGGGCCATGCCCACTACCCCGCCCGCTGGGCCGGACAGCAGCGCGTCCTTGCCCCGGAAATTGTCGGGGTGGGCCAACCCGCCGTTGGACTGCATGAAGAACAGCGACGTGTCGATCTGGTCTTCCACGGTCTGGATGTGACGGCGCAGCACCGGGGTGAGATAGGCGTCGGCCACGGTGGTGTCTCCCCGGGGCACCAGGCGGATGAGCGGGTTCACCCGATGGCTGGCGGAGACATGCTCGAACCCCACCTCGGCGGCGATCTCGGCCAGACGGGCTTCGTGATCGGGGTAGCGATAGCCGTGCACCAGCACGATGGCCGCCGACCGCAAACCAGCTCGGCGGGCTGCGGCCAGCTGCTGACGGGCATGGTCCTCATCCAGTGATCGCTCAACGGTGCCGTCGGCTCGCACTCGTTCGTCCACCGCGATCACCTGGCTGTACACCATGTCGGGCAGCACAATGTCGAGGGCGAACAGGTCGGGCCGGGTCTGATAGCCGATGCGCAGGGCGTCGGCGAACCCCCTGGTGGTGACCAGCGCGGTGGGCTCGCCCTGGCGTTCCAGCAGGGCGTTGGTGGCCACGGTGGTGCCCATCTTCACCTCGGCCACTTGCGCCGACGGAATGGGCTCATCCGCGCTCAGCCCCAGCAGGGACCGGATGGCCTCGACGGCGGCGTCGCGGTATCGGGGGCTCTCCGACAGCAGCTTGACGGTGACGACGTCGCCATCGGGTTGTCGGGCCACCACGTCGGTGAACGTGCCGCCCCGGTCGATCCAGAAACTCCAACCCTGAGACGTCGCGTCGGCCATGAACCGCTATCCCCCCAACTCGGCGGCCACTCGGTCGGCCACCGCCATGGCATCGGCGATGGCCTCGTCCTGGTTGATGTAGCGGTAGGTGGCCAGCCGCCCGGCGAAATACACCGGGATGTCGAAGTGCTCGGCGATCTTCTGGGCCAGCTCGGTGTTGCGGCGCTCGTTGGCACCGTCGGCGGTCAGCACCGGATAGTGCCGTCGGGGGGCGCCCGGTATTTCCTCGCTAACCACGGTGCCTCCGATTTGCTGCCCGGTGGCGTGCTTGGTCTCCACCGTGCGGGTGTAGGGAACTCGGGTCGACGGGCGGTTGGTGACATAAGCGGGGGTGAGCACGCCGCCGGGGCCGTCGGTCGGTTCATAGCGGGAGCGCATCTCGATGCCCCGCCACTCCAGTTCGCCGGGGCAGCGGGCGAAGTCGTCCAGCGCGGCGGTGATGATTACTGCGTCGTAGTCCTGGCCGAGGCGGTCGGCATCGTCCACGGTGATCTCGGTGTCAAGCGTGACGGCCACGGTGGACAGCACCGACTCGATCACCTCGTTGATGCCGTTGGGTGGGAAGTACTGCCACCGGTCCCGGAACAGCCCCCGGTGGCCGTCGCGGCGCAGCTCCACCCGCTTGGGGGCGAAACGGGCCGACAGCTCGGTGGCCGGGCGGCCCCACTGCTTGGCGGTGTAGTCCCGGATGAACAGGTCGTACAGGGTGCGGCCCATCATCGACACCACGTAGTCCTCGAAGTTGTCGCCGACCGGCTTGGGCGGCAAGGAGGCCAGTTCCCGCTCCACCGTCGGCCATACGGGCAGCACCTCGAGCTCCTCTACCTGAGGAGGCCAGGACAATAGGTTGCTCTCGGCATCGTCAGGCGACAGGAACACCTCGGTGAGCACCTTGTGGTCGTAGGGCCGGGTGAGCCCGTGGGCGTTCACAAACTTGTTCACCGCCTCGTTGTCGGTGTGGAAGATGTGGGCTCCGTTGGGCTCGTACACCACCCCGTTCATGGTCTCGGCCCGGGAGTGACCGCCCACCACGCTGGTCTTTTCCAGAACCTCCACGGCAAACCCCGCATCGGTCAGCAGGCGCCCGGCCACGGCTCCGGTCCATCCGGCCCCGACGATGCCGATTCGCCGCCTCACCGGATAGGCCTCGTGGGGCGTGGCGACATCAGGAACTCCAGTCGGGCGTCTCGGGTACGGTAGGGGGGTTGGGCTCAGTTGCCCGGAAAACGACGATAGCGCAGGGGTAAGACATGTTGGACTGCTTGATTCGGGGCGGAATGGTGGTTGACGGCACCGGAGCGCCGGGTCGGGTAGCCGATGTCGGGGTGCGAGACGGGCGCATCGTGTCCATTGGCCGGTCGGACCAGTCCGCAAACCAGGTGATCGACGCCGACGGGCTGGCGGTGGCGCCGGGATTCATCGACGTTCATACCCACTACGACGCCCAAGTGCTGTGGGATCCCCACCTCACGCCGTCGTCGCTGCACGGCGTCACCACCGCTATCGGCGGGAACTGCGGATTCACCATCGCCCCGATGGTGCCCGACGAGGCCGACTACGTGATGCGGATGCTGGCCCGGGTGGAGGGCATGCCCACCGAGTCGCTGGAGGCCGGGCTGGACTTCGGATGGTCGTCGTTCGGATCATGGCTAGGTCGGCTGGAGGACAACGGATTGGGGGTCAATGCCGGGTTCCTGGTGGGCCATAGCACGGTGCGGCGCCTGGTCATGGGATCGGCCGCGGTGGGCGAGGAGGCTTCCGACGAGCAGCTCGAAGCCATGAAGTCGCTGTTGGGCCAGAGTCTGGCCGAGGGCGGGCTGGGTTTCTCCTCCACCAGGGCATCGGCCCACAACGACCACAACGGCGACCCGGTGCCTTCACGGGCGGCCACCGATGCTGAGATGGTGGCCCTGGCCGGGGTCTGCCGCTACTACCCCGGCACCACCCTGGAGATCATTCCCAGCATCGACTACTTGTGGTCCCCAGAGGCGTACGAATTGATGACCGCCATGGTGCTGGCCGCCGACCGGCCCATGAACTGGAACCTGTTCAACGTGCGCCCCGGCGAGGATGACTACCTGGAGAACCGCTTGGGGTCCGCCGACTACGCCCGGAAGCAGGGCGCCACTGTGGTGGGGCTCATGCTGCCCGACGTCATGCAGATGCGGCTGAACTTCGCTACCGGGGTGCTGTACGACACCTTGCCCGACTGGGCCGAGATCATGCACCTAGACCATGCCGCAAAGGTCGAGGCTTTAGGCCGTCCCGAGGTGCGCCGGCGGCTGGTGGACGGCGCGGCCCAGGCGTCTCACCGCACCTGGGTGCGGTGGGCCGAGACCACGGTGGTGGACGTGTCGTCGCCCTCGTTGGAGGCGCTGGTGGGCCGCACCATCGGTGACCTGGCCGCTGAGCGCAACCAGCATCCCTTCGATGTGATGTGCGATATCTCCCTGGAAGACGATCTGATGACCGGGTTCGGGCCGCCGGTAGTGGGCGATGACGACGAGTCGTGGAAGAAGCGGGCCGAGATGCTGGGCGACCCCCGGGTGCTGGCCGGCGGCTCCGACGCCGGGGCCCATCTGGACATGATGATGACCTGGGGCTGCACTTCGGCGCTGGTGGGCGACACGGTGCGGGATCGGGGTCTGCTCAGTCTGGAGCAGGCGGTGAACCTGGTGACCGACCGCCCCGCCCGCCATTACGGGCTGCGGGGCCGGGGGCGGCTGGCCGAGGGGTGGTGCGCCGACATCGTGGCGTTCGACCCGGCCCGCCTCACCAAGGCCCCGGTCACCACCGCCTTCGACATGCCGGGCGGAGGATGGCGGCTGACCGGCGGTGCCGAGGGCATCGAGCACGTGCTGGTCAACGGGGTGGAGACCCAGCGGGCCGGCGCTCTCACCGACGCCCGCCCCGGCCGGGTGATCCGCTCCGGCCGCGATACCGACACCGTCACCGCTGCCGGCCCCTGATCGGCTGATATCGGCAGGGTGGGGGTCGGGGAGTAGAAAGAGCGGGTGATCGACGGTCCAGATTGGCGGGTGCCGCGCTCGGTGCCCGCGCTGGGCTATCGGGACTACCGGCTGTATTGGACCACCAGCGTGGTGTCCAACATCGGGTCGATGATGTATCTCGCCGCCATCGGCTGGCTGGTGGAGGACATCACCGACGACCCCTGGAAAGTGACCGTGGCGGCCGCTGTCGGCCTAATCCCCTTGCTGTTGATGAGCCCGTTCGGGGGATCTTTGGCCGACCGCTACAGCCGCACTCGCCTGTTCTTGGCCACGGTGGTCGGCCAGATGGTGGTGGCGGTGGCCCTGGCCTGGGTGGTGCAGATCGACGCCGAGACTTTCTGGGTGCTGGTGGCCTTCTCTTTCGGCGGGGGTGCGACCGCCTCGGTGGGAGCGCCAGTGCAGCAGGCCATCGTGGTGGAGCTGGTGCCGAGTGGGGCCATGCGCAACGCCGTCTTCTTGAACTCCACCCAGTGGAACATCTCTCGGGCGGTGGGCCCCATGCTGGGCGGATGGCTCATCCAGTTCTGGGGGCCAGCCGCGGCATTTTGGTTCAACGCGGCCAGCTTTACGGTGCTTGTTATAGGGCTGAGCCTGTTGCCGCCCCGACCCCCGCCAGGGGCATCGTCGAGCTACAGCTTTCTGGCCGATTTCCTGTCAGGATTCCGATACGCCAGAAGCGTCGAGGGTATCCGAGTGGTGATGCTGGCCAGCTTCATGCTGGCTGCCGCCATCTCCCCGACGCAATGGCTCGCCCCCGTGATTGCCGACGACGCCTTCGGCGTGGACGCTGCTGGCTTTGGCGTGCTGCTGGGGGCATTCGGTATTGGATCGCTCATCGGCGCGGTGCTGCTGCTCCAGTTCGACCGAGGAACGCTCTACAGCCGTCTCACGACCATCGGCATCAGTGCGGTGGCGGTGTTCACCATGGTGTTGGCCGTGGTGCCCACCTTCGCGCTGGGCGTGTTGGCTATGGGCGGGGTGGGTCTGGCCTTCATGGTCACCATGCCCACCCTCACCAGCGCGCTCCAAAGCCTGTGCGACGACACCTATCGGGGCCGAGTGATGAGCCTGTGGATGATGCTGTTCGGCTTGGCCGCGCCACTCAGCATCCTGGTGCAAGGAGGGATAGCCAGCGTCATCGGCATTCGCTGGGTGCTGGCCATCACCGCCATCGCGGTGGCTGTCTACCTGGCCAGCCAGCTCACCCGCGGCCGCCTCCGGCACTTGGACACTGCGGGCTGAGCGAGAGCTACTGGAGGATGCCGTTGGGGCGGGGGACGCCTTGTTCTTCGCAGTAGCGGTAGTACATCTCCAGGTTGGACTGGGCGTTGGAGATGTACTCCACGCTGCCGTCGGGGTCGAGGTATTCCACGTCGCCGTAGATGGCTGACACCAGCTCGGTGGGCTCGGTGTTGTCCTCGGGCACGAACAGGGTGTGAATGGAGCCCGGCGGTTCGTAGAGGTAGCTGTGGCTCCGGTTCATGAAGTCGTTCTCCCGATAGCCCCACGCACCGCTCAAGGTGAAGGCCAGCACCGGTCCCCGATGATGGTGGGTCTGCACCGTCATGCCCGCAGGCATGAAGCCGTGGAGCACATAGAGGCCGTCTTCGGCGTTGACCTGGAGCAGCCGCATCCGCGCCCCCAGCGCGGTGTTCTCCACGAACGGCACGTCGTTGATCCCCACGTGGCGGGCCGACGGGGCCACTTGGTCTAAGAGGCTCATAATCAGAGGCTAGCTGTCCACGCCATCGAGGATTCCGGCCAGCCAGGCGTCGGTTCGGTCGTTGGCGGCTTTGGTCAACTTGGTGGGGAACGCGGTGAATCCGTGGGGTGAGGCTGGGTAGATGGCCAGCTCGGCCGGATTGCCGGCGGCCCGCCATCGGGTGGCCATGAACAGGGAGTCGTCGTAGAGGTAGTCGAGGGTGCCCACGGTGAACAGTGCGGGACACAGGTGGTTGAGGTCGGCGTAGAGCGGGGAGATGTCGGGGTTCTTGCGCCCTTCGGTGTCGTGGTCGCCCACGTAGAGGTCCCGAAAGCCGGTGTTGCCCAGCTTGATCTGCGACGGGGTGCCGCTCAGGTCGTACACCCCGAACACCAGATTGGCCCCGATGAACTCCCCGGCGGCATCGTGGCGGTCGCGCAGCCGCACCAGCGTGGTGGCGGCCAGATTGGCTCCGGCCGAGCCCCCGCCGATGAGCAGCGGCACCGAGCCGAACTCGTCGCGGCCCGGCCCCAGCACCCAGAGCGCGGCGGCCTCGCAGTCGTCGGGGCCGGCGGGCCAGGGATGCTCAGGGGCCAGCCGGTATTGGGCGCTGACCACCGCGATCTGGTGGGTGTCGGCCATGTCCCGGTTTCGGCGGTCGCCCATTCTGGGGTGGCCCATGAAGAAGCCTCCGCCGTGGATGTCGAGGTACACCGCCCGGGCCGGGCCGTCGGGGGCGAAGATCCGCAACTCCAGCTCGTCGCCGGCTGCGGCGGCGTAGGTGCGGACGTCCACATCGTCGACGGCGGCGAAGGACACGAGGTCGCCGCCCAGCGACTCGAGATCTCGGGCTTTGGCCAAGCCCTCGGGAGTCGACAAGTCGCTGACCATCGAGTCGAACGAGAACTTTGACAAGAAGTCCAGGGCTTCGGGCGCGCACTCATCAAGAGCTGGGTCGTAAAGCTGGCTCAAATCCATAAGGTGGTTCTAACATCCTCCCGACTCCCGATTACAAAAAAGGGGAAAACCGTGTCGAGTTCTGGTTCGATTTTGGGGAATTCCGTCGTTCGCGTCGAGGATCCCGGGCTGTTGACCGGCGCAGAGCGCTATTACGACGACTTCACTCCCGAGGGCACCGCCTACGTCACGTTCGTGCGCTCGCCGATGGCCCACGCCGCCATCGAGTCGGTGGACACCAGCGAGGCCGAGGCCATGGACGGCGTGTTGGCGGTGTACACCGGTGAGAACATCGGCCTTCCGGCTACCGCCGGATTCCCGATGCTGCCGGTGTTCGAGCGCCCGCAGATCGCCGGCGACCGGGTGCTGTTCGTGGGCGACATCGTGGCCGCCGTGGTCACCGAGACCCGTGAGCAGGGCCTCGACGCCGCTGAGGCCGTGTTCGTGGACTACGACCCGCTGCCGGCCAACGCCGACCCTGAGAAGGCTCTGGCCGAGGGCGCCGAGGTGCTCTGGCCCCAGAACGAGGGCGGCAACCTGGCCTTCCACACCGAACTGGGCGAAGACGACGGGTTGGCCGAAGCGGCCCATGTGGCCGAGGTGAAGATGGAGAGCCAGCGGCTGGCGGCGGTGCCCATGGAGCCCAACGGGATTCTGGTGGAGCCCGGCACCCCTGAAGGCGGCATGACGGTGACCTTCCCCAGCCAGGCTCCCATCGGCCTCAAGGACGGGTTCGCCGGCCTGTTCGGCCTCGACGGTGACAGCGTGCGGCTGATCGCTCCGGCGGTGGGCGGCGGTTTCGGCGCCAAGACCGGCCTGTATCCCGAGTACTTGGTGGCGGCCAAGGCCGCTTTGGAGCTGGGGCGTCCGGTGAAGTGGACCGAGTCGCGCTCTGAAGACATGGTGTCGCTGGTGCAGGGCCGGGGCCACATCCTTACCGCCAAGATGGGCTTCGACGGCGACGGCCGCATCACCGGCATGAACCTGCACTGTTTGGCCGACTCCGGGGCCTATCCGGCCATCGGCAGCTTCTTGCCCATCCTCACCCAGACCATGGCTCAGGGGGTGTACCAGATTCCCAAGGTCAGGTTCGTGGGCGACGCGGTGGTCACCAACACCACCCAGATCGCGGCCTACCGGGGCGCGGGCCGTCCTGAGGCCACCCAGATCTTGGAGCGGGTGCTCGACGTGGGGGCCGACGAGCTGGGCATCGACCCCGCCGAGCTCCGGCGGCGCAACTTCATCGGCGCCGACCAGTTCCCCTACGCCACCGTCACCGGCGCCAACTACGACTCCGGCGAGTACGAGAAGGCGCTGGACGCCGCGCTCGAAGCCTCTGGCTATGCCGATCTGCGGGCCGAGCAGGCCGCCCGGCGGGCCTCGGGCGATTCCAAGCTGCTGGGCGTCGGCGTGTCGGCCTACGTGGAGATCACCGCTCCGCTGGGGCTTCACACCGAGTACGGCCGGGTGGACGTGCTGAGCGACGGCACCGCAGAGATCCGGGTGGGCACCAGCGCCCACGGCCAGGGCCATGAGACGGCGTTCTCGATGATCGTCAGCGATCTGTTGGGCGTGCCCATGGAGAACATCAAGCTCATCCAGTCGGACACCGCCGAGATTCCCCGGGGCGCGGGAACCCTGGGCTCTCGCTCGCTACAGACCGCGGGCAGCGCGGTGTACAAGGCCAGCGAGGAGGTGCTGGCCCAGGCCAAGGAACTGGCTGCCCAGCAACTCGAGGCCAGCGCGGATGACATCGTGGTGGGCGAAGGCGGCCTGCACGTGGCCGGTGTGCCCGCTCAGGCCGCGTCGTGGGCCGATCTGGCCTCGGCGACCGAAGGCGGGGTGATCACCCACGAGCTCGATTTCGACCAGGGCGGGGCCACCTTCCCGTTCGGGGCCCACGTGGCCGTGGTGGAGGTGGACACCGAGACCGGCGGGGTGGAGCTGCTGCGCCATGTGGCGGTGGACGACTGCGGCACCATCATGAACCCGCTGTTGGTGGCCGGCCAGCAGCACGGCGGTGTGGCCCAGGGTGCGGCTCAGGCGCTGTTCGAGTGGGTGCAGTACGACGAGGACGCCAACCCCCGCACCGCGAATTTGGCTGACTACCTCATACCCAGCGCGGCCGAGCTGCCCTCATTCGAGGTGAGCAACACCGAGACAGCCAGCCCGATGAACCCGCTGGGAGCCAAGGGAATCGGCGAGTCGGGCACCATCGGCTCCACCCCGGCCATCCACAACGCAGTGGTCGACGCCGTGTCGCACTTGGGAGTGGCCCACATCGACATGCCCACCACCCCCGAGCGCATCTGGCAAGCCCTGGCCGCCAGCTAGCCGCTGCCATAAGACATTGGGGCCGGCCTTGGGCCGGGTTCAGTCGAAGTCCAGGCCTAGTAGCTTGATGGCGTTGCCGCGGGCGATCTTGTAGACCGCTTCGGGGTCGAGGTGGCCGAACAGGCGGGTGGCCACCTCCTGGGTGTTGGGCCAGGTGCCGTCGGCGTGGGGGTAGTCGGTCTCGAAGGTGATGTTGTCCACTCCCACCCGGTCGAGCAGGTCGATGCCCACGCTGTCTTTGAAGAAGCAGCCGTACACCTGGCGGTAGTAGTAGAACGACGGCGGCTCGGGAATGTTGCGCCGGGCCTGGCTCCACCCCTGGTGGGTTACCCACACGTCGTCGGCCCGCTCCAGGGCGTAGGGGATCCACCCGATCTGGGCCTCGGCGTACATGAGCTTGAGGTCGGGGTAGCGGTGCAGCACGCCGGAGAACAAGAAGTCGACCATGGAGGCCGCGCTGTTGCAGAAGATCAGCGAGGCGGTCACCGCATCGGGGGCGTCATCAGCGGTGGACACCGTGCGGGTGCCCGACCCGATGTGCATGCACACCACGGTGCCGGTCTCCGCACAGGCCTCAAAGAACGGGTCCCAGTAGCCCGAGTGGATGCTGGGCAGCCCCAGCCAGGTGGGCAGCTCGCTGAACGCCACCGCCCGCACCCCCCGCTCGGAGTTGCGGCGGATCTCAGCAGCAGCCAGCTCGGCATCCCACAGCGGCACCAGGCACAGGGGGATCAGCCGTCCCCCGGAGTCGCCGCACCACTCCTCGACCATCCAGTCGTTGTAGGCCTGCACGCACAGAAGCGACAGCTCCTTGTCTTGGCGCTCGTTGAAGAGCTGGCCGCAGAACCGGGGGTAGTTGGGAAAGCACAGCGAGGCATCGGTGTGGTTCATCTCCATGTCGGCGATGCGGGCCTTCGGTTGCCAGCAGCCGGGGCGCATCTCGTCGTAGGTGATGCCCTCGGTGGACAGTTCGTCGTAGGCATAGCCGGCCGCGGCGATGAGCCGCTTCACCGAATAGGTGTGGTCCTCATACAGCCACCAGGCCACGTTGCGGCCCTCGGTGCCGGGGCGCTCCCGATAGGTGCCGCCGTCGAGCACCACCTCGCCCTGGGGCAGGTACTCAATGCGGGGGCCGACGTCTCGGTACTTGGCCGGCAGCCGGCTCGTCCACAGGTGTGGCGGCTCCACCACGTGATCGTCCACGCTGATGATGCGGGGCATCTCGGTGGTAGTCGGGGTCTCGGGGGCCATGGTCATGCTGGGGTCCACACCGGTGTCTCAGGCACCCTGGCAGCACCCAATGCGGCCAGCACTCGGTCGACGAATTCAGGGACGAGCACATCGAGCTGCGTTTTGTTGAACGCCTGGCGGTGGATCACATCGGCGCCCTTGTAGGCCAAAAGGTCGGCAATCTGGTCGATGCAGTTGCCCGGATACCACTTGTACGTGGCGAACGCGGCCACCGGCTTGTGGTGCAGCGATGGCAGCGTCATCAGCTTGGCCGTGCCGCCGGGACGGTGGCCGAACAGCACCAGCCCGTCCACCCAGGTGCCCACTGCCAGCAGGTCGGCCTCGGCGATCTCGGTGAGCTTCAACCCGTGTGCCGGGCGCACTGCCACCTCATATCCGGCGGCCTGGAGTTCCCCGCCGATCATCTCGGCCGCCCGCTGGGTGTTCCCCGTGCGGCTCTCAAAGATCACTACTGCCTTCATGTCTGGAACCTCACGGCTTGACTTCTAGCAGCTACGCCTCCCAAGTGCCACGATGGTGGGATGGGCAAGTACGGGTACTACGTGATCGATTCTGATGGGCACGGGGGTGAGCCGCCCCAGTGGCGCCACGGGATCAGCGCCGAGTGGCGGCCGCAGATGGTGGAGTACGTGGCCAAGATGAAGGAGATATACGGCGACCTGCCCGGAGCCGGATCGCCCATTCACACCGACGACCAGCAGAACTACGGCGAGTACGCCCCCGGCGAGCTCGACTTCGAGACGCCGCTCCAGCGGGAGGGCATGGCCGTGCCCGGTCCCCGGATGACCGACATGGATTTAGAGGGCATCGACGTGACCGTCATGTTCCCGCCGGGATCGGGCGAGGAGTGGGCGCTGGGCGACCCCGGTTTTGCCGACGAGCTGTGCCGGTTGCTGAACGACGCCCGGGCCACTTATGCGTCTTACGACCCTTCCCGCTTGAAGCTGGTGGCCAAGCTGCCCCTGATCGACCCGGAGCGGGCGGCCGCCGAGTTGGATCGGTGCTTTACCCAGTATCCGGATGTGTTCGTGGGCATGGTGACGGCCCAGCACGTGTTGGACCGCAATCTGAACCACCCGGCCCTCGATGCGGTGTGGGAGGTGGCCGACAGCCATGGCGCCGCGGTGTGCGTACACGGTGGGGGACAGGCCCCCGACCAGGTGCCCATCGTGTTGGATCGCTACGACACTCGACTGGAGAAGCACGCCGTGACCCACCCGTTCGGGGCCATGCTGGCCACGATGAACTTCACGGTGGGCGGTATCTTGCACCGGTTCACCAACATGCGGGTGGGCATCATGGAGGCCGGGTGCGGCTGGCTGCCGTTCTGGCTGGAGCGCCTGGACGAGGAGTACGAGCTGATGCCCGACCAGGCCCCCATCCTCGACCGCAAGCCGTCGGAGTACTTCTTGTCGGGACGGTGCTTCGTGGGAGTGGAGTCCACCGAGTCGGCACTGCCCTACGTGATGGACGAGGTGGGCGAAGACATTCTCTGTTACTCGTCGGACTACTGCCACTGGGACTGCGACTTCCCCCACTCGGTGAAGCTGCTGGTGGAGCGGGACGACCTCAGCGACGAGCGCAAACGAAAGATCCTGACCGACAACCCGGCTCGGCTGTTCGGGATCCCCGTGCCCTAGCCGTCCTCAACTGCGGAACTTGGTACTGGCTCTATCCGAAATTTGGTACTGCGAGGTTGCGGAAAATCAATCAGTCCTCGGGCCGAACCAGTCGGGGAGGTCCAGTGGGGGGTGGGGGAGTTCGGTGATGCCGCGTTCTTCGAGGATGGCGGCGTGCTCGGCTTTGTCGGCGGGGGCGGGGCGGGAGTCGCCGAAGTAGATCTCTAGGATCTCAGCACCCTCGTCGCCCACCTTGATGGGGCCGAACGTAGCCAGGTGGGGGAGCTTGATGAGGGTGCCGGCCCGGCACATCTCTTCGTCGAACACCACCTCGCCGTCGATGACGAATATGAAGTGGTCGCTGTTGTGGCCGTGGCGCTCCAGTACCAGGCCGGGGTCGTAGCGGGTGTGGTACACGGCTCGCTCGGGGATCAGCTCCAGCATCTTCAGCCACACCGACACCCGGCGGCCGTCGGCGTGCTGCTGGCTCTTCACCTCGGCGAAGTCCATGTCTTCGGCGTGGATGTAGGACACCTGGGGTTGTTGTTCGCCCATTATCGGAACATCTTCAGCGACCGGCTGTCCGATGTGTCCTCAGGCCGCTCGTCGGCTGCCGACTCGATCGGGTTCAGCTCGTCGGGCGGGGTGAGGGCCAGGCTGATCGGGGAGTCCAGCTCGAAGGGGTCATGGAGCCCCAGCTCGTCGCCGATGTCCCGTAGGGCGGGCAGCACCTCGGTGCCCATCAGCTCGATGCACCGCAGGGAGTCGTCGTGGTTGACGTCCCCGTCGTTGCCCCACAGCATGAGGATCGACGGACGGCAGGTCTCCAGCACCACCCGCAGCTCAGCGATCACCTCGTCGGGGGTGCCGGCCACGATCTCCCGGGCGGCCAGTTGTTGCTCGAACGGGGCGGCTCTTGAGCCCCGCACCACGGAGTTGGCCATCTTGGCGTAGTCGAGCCGTCGGGCCGACGAGCCGTAGCCCGACGGGCTCACCCAGTAGGGGTGGCCGATGCCGGTGAACTCGCCCTGCATCCACATGAACTCCCGGGCGTTCTCCCGGGCCTTGTCGCCGTCTTCTTGCACGTGGACGCGCAGCAGATAGCCCCGATTCTCCGGTCCGGCCTCGTAGCCAACCGCCCGGGCCGCTTGGTCGTAGATCTCCCAGAGCTCGCCGGTGAGATGAAGGGGCGTGTTGAGCGAGATGTAGGGGTAGCGGTGCTGGGCCGCCCAGCGGATGGTCTCGGCGCTGAACACGCCGGGCACCCAGATGCGGGGGTGGGGCTTTTGCAGCACCCGGGCCCAGGGGTTGACCACCCGGTACTGGAAGTGCTCGCCCTCCCAGGAGAACGGCCCGTCGTCGGTCATGGTCTTGACCAGCAGGTCGTGGGCCTCGTTGAACCGCTCCCGGTTGTAGGCCGGGTTGGCGTTGAGGCACACCGACTCCTGGCCGGCGCCCCGCACGATGCCCGAGATGAGGCGGCCCTTGGAGATCATGTCGATCATGGCGATCTCTTCGGCGAACATCAGCGGGCTGTCGTAGGTGGGGAGTGGGTTGCCGAGCTGCACGATCTTGGCGTTCTCGGTGATGGCGGCCAGGATGCTCGACATCACCGTGATGCGGGCCTGCATGCAGAACGGGGCGTTGTGGTGCTCGTTGACCATGATCCCGTCGAAGCCCACCTGATCGGCCAGCTTGTACTCCTCGATGCGCTCGTTGAACAGGCGGCTGCCCTCGGCTGGGTCGTAGTACTTGTTGGAGAACATCACCGAGGTGAAGCCCTCCTTCAAGCCCTCGTCGGCCGGGTAGGCGCTCATGGGCTGCTCGGTGAAATACGACAGGAACATCAGCCTTCTCCTCCGGTGATGATGGCGGCGAGAGATTCGGGGGCTTCGAGGTCGACGGCGTGGCCGCAGTCGGGGACGATCTCCAATCGGGCGTCGGGCAGGGCCTCGACGTAGGCGTGGGCGCACTCCATGGGCACCACGGCATCGTTGTCGCCCCACACCACCAGGGCGGGGACGGCGACGCCTCCCAGCAGGGGCCGCAGCCGGCGGTTGTACATGTAGGGCTTCCACCCCACCCGAGTGGTCATTTCCCGGTTCATGTCCCAGGTGACCAGGGTGTCGTCGCCCAGCGGGTGCTCCTCGGATTCGTCGCCGTTGCGGGGGTAGATCGCCTCGAAGGCCTCGGTGCTGGAGAACGCCGCCTCCACATAGTTGGAGTGCGACACCAAGAACTGGTCGTAGATGCGACCCTTCTCGGGCAGCAGCCCCGCTGCTCCCACCAAAATGAGCCGCTTGAGCAGTTCGGGGGCCATGGTGGCCAACTCGGCCGCCACCCACCCTCCGAATCCGCAGCCCACCAGATCGACGGGCCCAAGCTCTTTGGCTCGCAGCCACTGTCCCACCAACAAGGCCAGATCCCGAGGATGGCGAGCCCAATCGGGCCGCTCCGACCCCTCTGTCCCGCCGTAGCCCGGCAAATCCAGCGCATGCACGGCGTAGTTGGCAGCCAGAGCCTCGTGGATCGGCATCCATCCCGGGTTCCCAAACGAGTGGTGCAGCATCACCAGCGGATCCCCCGACCCCCCAGCAAACTCCCGCATCCCCAGCCCTGCCACAGCAGTCGTCACAGTTTGCATCGCCCCGACGCTATACCGGCTCGACCCGTCAATGACTCGCTAACCTCTTAGGGAAACTCATTGACAGTCTCCACAAAATGAATATAAGCTAATTTCATAGTATTACATTTCACCCACTGGGAGGAAGGAATCTTCGGCTATGGCTGTTGAGTCGATTGCACAATTGGTGGCCCTGCTGGTGGTTTTTCTGGGCATTATCTGGCATCAACAACACAGCACCGACAAACTGCGCGACGAGGTCATCAGCAATGGCCAGCGGCTTGCCAGGATCGAAGGTTTCCTGAGAATCGGCATGCCTGCTCCAGCCGAATCAGGTGGAGCCAAGGCTCCGGCTGCCGGGCCCGTTAACGCCCCTTCAGCGCCAGAGGTCGAAACCGCCGCCGACGGCTAGCGGGCTTCTGCCAGCATCCGCTGGCGACACACAATCGGGCAGGGGAATCCGTTACGGCACGGTAGAAGCGCGATCAGCCGCCGGGGTTGGCGGGGAGGTGGTCGAATTTTTTGGTGGGGCGGGTGCGGGTGTATTCCTCGACTATGGGGCGGAGTTGGGTGGGGCTGGCGCCGTGGAGGATGACGCCGTCGCAGCCGAGGTCGAACTGGCCCCGGATCTTCTCCACGCACTGGGCGGGGGAGCCGGTGGCGGCGGGGGCGAGCCATTCGTCGGGGATGAGGGTGGCGATGTGCTCGAGTTGCTCGGTGGTGGCCACTTGGTCGATGGCGCCTTGGAAGTTCGCCACCAGTTCGTCGGCCAGGAACCGCTCCAGCGCGGCGGGATCCCAGTTGTTGGTGCGGGCCATGAGCTCGGGATAGCCCTGGAGGTAGGTGGCCATGCGGCCCACCGTCTTCTTGAGCCGGATGTCTTCGGGGAGGTGGTCGCCGATAGTGGCGAAGCAACTCCACACCTTCACCGAGGCCGGGTCGCGCCCGGCTTCCTCGGCGGCCCGCTTGACCGTGCCCACCACCCGGGCGGTGGTCTCGTCGGTGAAGAACGTGTGCAGCACTACCGCGTCGAAACAACGGCCGCCAAGGGCCAGGGAATTGGGACCGAAGGCGGTGAGGGCCATGGGGATGTGCTCGCTGCTGGCCCCCATCAGGGTCAGCACCGGGTATTCGCCGATCGGCCCCTCGTGGTTGAAGATGGGCTCTCCCTGCCATAGGCGGCGCATGACGCCCACGAAGTCCTCCATCTGGGCGGTGGTGATGGGGGGCAGGCCGAAGGCTTGGGAGAGGCGGTCGACCCCCCGGCCGAGGCCCAGGCAGAAGCGGCCGGCGGTGAGCTTGTGCATGGTCATGGCGTAGGCCGCGGTCACCACCGGATGGCGGGTGTGGTGATTGGTAGCCGCAGTGGCGATGCCCATGCTCTCGGCGGCCACCCCGACCGCCCCCGACAAGGTGGCCGCCTCTTTGATATTGAACCGTTCGCTGATGAACACGTTGCCAATGCCCAGTTCCTCGGCCTGGCGAACCTCGTCGATCAACTCCCGAGGCGACTCCGGCGCCCCGGCCAAGGTATAGAAGCCAAGCTCGTTCATCTGGGGCATTTGGGGCTCTCCTCTTGGTTTTGCGGGCGGGTTGCAGGTTAGGCCAAGCCGTCGGTTGAAGCCTTGGCCGGAAACTGTCACCGGGGGTTTCTAGGATGCGGGCCTATGGAGATTGTTCTTCTCATCGTGGTCTTGGTCCTGGTAGTTGCCCTGGCCGTTGTCGTGTGGCGGGGGCGCCTCGCGGGGGTTGGCGCTGGGGCCGGCGACACCAACGAGCTCAGAACCCGTGCGGCCCAATTGGAGGTCCAGCTTGCCGAGCGTGACCAGCAGCTCAGCGAGGCGCGAGGCGAGCGCGATGCGGCCCGGGCAGAGCGGGATGAGGTGCGGGACGAGAGGGAGACCGCCCTACGGAGGCTGGCCGCAACAGAGGCTGAGCACGAGGCTCGCAGCGAAGAGCTGGCCAAGGCACGCGAGGAGTTGGAGACCCAGTTCAAGGGCATTGCCGACGACGTGACCAAGGCCAACAGCGAGGCGTTTCTCAAGCAGGCCAAGGAGCAGTTCGAAAACCAGAAGAAGCTCAGCGAGGCCGACCTGAAGCAGCGCCAGCAGGCCATCGACGAGTTGGTCAAACCGGTCAAGGAGAACTTGGAGACGTTCGCGAAGCGAGTCAACGAGATCGAGGAGAAGCGGGAAGGGGCCTACGAAGGGTTGAATACCCAGGTCAAACAACTGCTAGAGACCACTGGCGGTCTGAAAGAAGCTCTCCGTTCACCGCAGGTCAGGGGACTATGGGGAGAGCAGACCTTGCGCAACATCCTCGAAGTGTCTGGCATGAGGGAGCACATTGATTTCTTTGAACAGCACAGCGTCGACACCGACGACGGCAAGTTGCGGCCGGACGCCGTGGTCCGGGTGCCCGGCGGTGTTCAGGTGGTGATCGACGCCAAGACGCCGTTGGACTCCTACTTGGAGGCGCACAGCGAGAAGGACGAACAGCGCCAAGACGAACTACTCCACAGCCACGCCCGGTCGCTCATGGGGCATGCGAAGGTGCTGGGAGACAAGGATTACGCCGCGGCAGTCGACGGTTCACCCGATTTCACGGTCATGTTCGTGCCTGCCGACCCGATCCTGGATGCTGCGGTAGACGTGCAGCCCACCCTGTGGGATGAGGCATGGCAGAGGCACCGCGTGCTCATTGCCACTCCCGGCCTCTTGTTGGCGTTCCTGCGGACGGTTGCTCTGGCCTGGCAGCAGCAGGACCTTCAAGAGAACGCCCAGGAGATTGCCGATGGCGCGACCGCCCTATACGACAGCCTGCGGGTCTACGCCGGCCATGTCGACAATGTGGGCAAGGGATTGCAGCGGGCGGTGAAGGCCTACAACGACAGCATCGGATCGCTGGAAGGCCGCGTGCTCCCCCGGGCTCGCAGGTTCGAGGAGCTGGGCCCAGTCAGTGGAGTCAAGAGGATTGACGATGTCTCGCCGGTGGAGGCCTATCCTCGATCAGTGGCCGCGGCCGAGTTGGTCGAGGCTGAGGCGGTGTTGGAGTTGAATGAGGCAGAAGAGGATTGAGAGGCCGGTTCTGCGTTAGCTGTCAGTGAGCAGGCGCGGGGGGAGGAGCCATTCCAGTAGGCCGGAGTTGTCGGGGTTGAGGTTTACCCGAGCCAAGGCCCCGGTGGGCATGCGCAACTCGGCGCCGGTCAAGTATTCCAGGGCGCTGGACATCGTTGGTTCGTGTCCGACGAGCATGAGCAGCGGGACCTGTCGCTTGCAGGCCAGCTTGACCGTGTTTTCGACCGTGCCGTAGTACAGCTCGTCGACTATCTCGATCGGACAGGGCCAATCACCGGCAGCAATGGCGATCTCCACGGTTTGGCGAGTCCGGACGGCCGGTGAGCACAGCACCAGGTCTGGAATGTGGCCGACGTCAGCGAGGAAGCTGCCGATGGCCGCGGCGGCGACGCGGCCCCGGTTGGCCAGCGGCCGGCTCAGATCGTCAGTCGCTCCGGCATGCCAGTCGGATTTGGCATGCCTCAGAAATATGACTGCGGACATGGTGCAATACGCTAGGCCGGTGGAACAGTCGGTGTACGACGCAGCGGGCGGACAGGTGTTCTTCGACCAGTTGGTCGACCGCTTCTACGACGGAGTGGCCGATGACCCGGTGCTGCGCCCGCTGTATCCCGAGGATCTGGGCCCGTCCCGAAGCCGGCTGGCCGGGTTCTTGGCCCAGTACTGGGGTGGGCCGCCGCACTACAGCACCGAGCGGGGCCACCCTCGGCTGCGGATGCGCCACGCGCCGTTTGAGATCGGGGGCCCCGAGCGTGATGCCTGGATGGGGCACATGCGGGCGGCGGTAGGCGAAGCTGAGATGGCCGACGACATCCGGGCCGCCATGCTGGACTACTTCGAATCGGCGGCCACTCACTTGATCAACAAGCAGCCGCCCCCGGCCCCGCCGGATTCCCGGCAAGTGCCGATCAGCTGACTGGCGCCGCCATTTTGTCGGCGATGACCGGCGACGGCTGGCTCACCGTGTCCAGATCGATGCTGTAGAGCTCGGCCACGTTGGTGAGGGTGAGTTTGCGGCGGTCGGCCTCGCTCACGCCGGCCTCGTCGAACTCCATTGCGGTGAACTCCTGGGACCGCGGCCAGGTGGCTGCGCCGTGGGGGTAGTCGCTGGACCACATGAAGTGGTCACTGCCGGTGAACCGCAGATTGTTCAGCCCGATCGGGTCTTCGATGTAGGTGAGGTACACGTTGCGGCGGAAGTACTCCGAGGGCTTCAAACTCAGCTTGTCGTCGATCCGCCCCCAAGCGCCGCTATAGGTGACATCGAGTCTCTGCTCCAGCCGGGCGGCGTAGTCGATTCCCCCTTCGGCGGCCACGATCCGCAGGTTGGGATGGCGCTCGAACACCCCGGCGGCGATCAGCTCGGCGGTGGTGTGGGCCAGCTCATCGCGTGACGTGATCCCGAAGTAGTAGGTGCCCTCCACGGTGACGCCGTACTGGCTGATTCCCCTGGTTTGGTGACCGGCCAGAATGTGGATGGATATCGGCATCGACCGTTCGGCGGCGGTTGCCCACAGCGGCTCGTATCGGTCGGAGAAGAAGCTGTACTCCCGGGTGGCGGGCGGCGAACTCCAGATGATGGCGCCCCGCAGACCCATGTCGCCGCAGCGGTTGAGCTCGGCCACGCCCACCTCGATGTCCCAGGTGGGGACCATGGCGATGCCGATGATCCGGTCGGGGTCGACGGCGCAGAACTCGGCCAGCCAGTCGTTGTACACCTGGATGCAGGCCAGCTGCAGCTCCACGTCGTCGTATTGCAAAAGCGACAGGCCGGCGGTGGGGTACACCACATCGGCCATCGTGTCGTCCACCCACATGTCGGCCAGCCGGGTCACCGGATCGTGCCCGCCCGTCGCTCCGACCCAGGCATCGGGATCGGCAGCCAGGGCAGCGTCCACCTCCTGGGTGGAGATGCCGGCGTTGCGGGAAAGGGTGAGGTTCACCCCCCGCCCCATCTCCGGAGCCTCGAAGTACCAGTAGTGGTTGTCGGGGTCCTGCACCGCTCTGGGTGCCCGGTCCCGCAGGCGGCTGGGCAAGCGCTCCAGCCACAAGTCGCCGGGTTCGACCACGTGGGAGTCCGATGAGATCAACACGTCGGCAACAGTAACCGCTCTTCTAGGAGGCGGGCAGGTGGGACGTGGCGCCCCGTCCCAGCACCCGCAGGAACACGCCGGAGCGGGGCTTGGGGGCGAAGAAGCTCGATTTGGGCGGCATGAGCCCGTTCTCGTCGGCCACCGCCATCAGCTCGCGCACCGACAGGGGGAACAGCGCGAATCCCACCCGGCTCTCGGCATCGCACCGGCGGGCCAGTTCGTCGAGGCCGAGCGAAGCGGGAACATAGTCCACCGCTCCCGGCTGGCCGAGCTCGTCGGCCCCCAGCACCGGATCGAGGATGGATCGGCGCAACCGCTCCACGTCCAGGCCGTTGACTGCGCCGTTGCCCACGGCAGGGGGCAACTCCATCTGATGCCACGAGCCTCCCAGATAGAGCCCGGCGAAGCCCCTCTTCAGAGGGCGGGCCTGCATGGCGGAGAAAACCGGGGTTACTTCGGCCACATCGTCGAGGGCGGTCAAACAGTCTTCGACCCCTCGATGGTGCTGGTCGACGGCCAGTCGGTGGAAGGCCTGCACATGGAGTTGCTCGTCGGGGAACACCACGGCCAGTGTCCGGGCCAGCACCGGGTTGTCGGGCTCGGCGGCCAGCGCCCGCACCGCGGCGGCCGAGCGGTGGTGGCCGTCGGTGACGTACAACGCATGGTGGTCGAAGGCCGCGGCAAGCTGCTCGGTGTGGCTGTCGGGCACCGTCCAGATCTGATGGCGTACCGCGGTGGATCCGAACTCAAGGTCAGCGGGCGTAGACGAGGTGATGTCGAATAGCTGGTTGCCAAGCTCCGCCGTAGACCGAACGGCCATGGCCACCGGGCTGGATGTGGCGCCCACACCCTGGAGGTGAGCGGTGAGCAAGTCGGCCCTCTCGTCGTGGACGTTCTCGTGAATGCGGATGCGACCATCGTCGAAGCCCCGCACCGGCACGGTGCACACCACCCCGGTCTGCATGCCCTGTTTGTGGGTCAGCCGGTACAGATACAGGGCCGGCCGTCCGGTTGGGCTGAACGCATTGGAGCTGAGAAGGCGGGTAAGGGCGCTGGCACCCTCAATGGCGAGGTCTTGGTGGGAGAGGTCGGTGTTGTCGTAGAGATCCTCTCGGCTTCTGGTGACGTTCATGTAGCTGTAAGGGTTGGCCGCCACCAACGCTCGGCGCTGCTGTGCCGAGAGATTGTCGTAGGCCCGGCTGATCACCCGCTCAGCCCAGTCGGGGTGTACCAGCCAGCCGGCAAAGGGGGCGACCAGAGGCTCGCTCTGCGACTGGGGACGGGCGACGGAGGTGGTGTCGGTCACTGCGCTGCCGCCGGGTGGGTGTCGAGCACCGACGCGCAGATCACATGCTCAATGGATGAGAGGGCGTCCAGCAGCTCGTCGTCAATGGTGCCAGCCACCTCGATGATGGCTACCGCCGCCTCGGAGCCGGAGAAAATCCGATTCTGCATGTTGGCCACATTGAGGTGCTGTCGGCTCAGCTCTTGCAGCACACAGGCCAGCACCCCCACCCGGTCGTGGTGGCGGACGCTCAGCGTGGCGGTTCGATTGGGCACCCGCTCCAAGTTGACGCAATCCAGCACAACACCGTTGCGGTAGGCCTCGATCACCTCGGCGGTGCCCTCCGCCACGGCCATCTGGGCCTGTTCGGTGGAGGCTCCAATGTGGTGGGTGGCGGTCACTTTCGGGTGGCGGGCCAACTCGGATCTGATCTGGCCGACTCCCCCCGAAGGCTCGTCGGCGAACACGTCGAGACCGGCTCGCAGATCAGTGGAATCCAACGCGGCCAACAGCGCGGCCTCGTCAACCACTTCGCCCCGGCTGGTGTTGATGAGCACCGCTTCAGGCTTCATGGCCCCCAGGAACTCAGCATCCACCATCCCGATGGTGTCTTCGCCTCCAGGCACATGCAGCGACACAATGTCGCTGGTGGCCAGCAGCGTGTTCCGGTCGGGCACTTCCTCCACCCCGATGTCGACCAACTGGCGCCGTATGTCTCGGGAGCGGTCGGATCGGGGTTCGGTGATGACCCGCAGGCCGCAGGCTCCGGCCCGTCGGGCCACTTCAATGCCGATGGCGCCCATGCCGATAATGCCCAGGGTGGCGCCGAACAGCCCTCGGGCTTTGCTGTACGACTGCTTGTTCCAGTCGCCCGCCCGGAGATCGGCGGTGGCAGGAGCGATATGGCGGTCGATGGCGAACATCAGCCCGATGGCCAACTCAGCCACCGCGATGGCGTTGCGGCCCGGCACGTTGCACACGAATATGCCCAGTTCGGCGGCCCGATCGGCGGCAATGGTGTTGGTTCCCGCCCCGGCCCGAACCACCAGGCCGAGTTGGTCGGCGGCTTCCAGGGCGGTTGCGGTGACCTTGGTGCTGCGCACCACCAGCACGTCGAACCCGGCGATGTGATCCGGCAGGTTCTCGGCGTTCAGCGAGGGGTCGACCACACATTCGTCGCCCCCGGCCCGCAGCCGCTCGACGGCGCTTTCGGCCAAGCTGTCAGCAAAGAGGATTCGCATCACTCAGACTCCGTGATTGCTCTGCGGGGGATGGGATGCGGCGCAAACTGGTGACAGCTTGTGTGCCGCATTGCGGAACCGTTCCACGTTACGATACTCGCCTTTTTCGGGCTGTGCCCTGCGGATTGGGGGAAACCAGCCGCGGACTCTCCTGCCGAGATCATCGCCAAAGTCATGAGGTGCCGGGGCTGGGCCGGTATTTTCGGCGGCGTGGCAGACAGGCGCGGTCGGGGAGCGGTTCCCCAGAAAGGAAGGCTGGGGCGCACGGCCAAGATGGCCGGGTTGGGGGCCCGGAGCGGCAGAAGGTGGGCTTTAGCCAAGGCCCGCCAGGTGTTCGCCGACGCCGAGCGGTCTGAGGCCCTTGACGCCGAGCGGGAGCTGCGCACCTCGGCCGATGTGGTGGAAGTGCTGGGCAACATGAAGGGTGCGCTGATGAAGATCGGCCAGATGGCCAGTTACCTGGATGTCGGCCTGCCCGAGTCCACCCGGTCGTCTTTGGCCCAGCTCCAGGCTAACGCCCCGCCCATGAGCCCGGCTCTGGCCGAATCGGTGATCGCCGCCGAGTTGGGCGCTCCGCCCGCCGAGCTGTTCGATCAGTGGGATCCTGTGCCCATCGCCGCGGCCTCCATCGGCCAAGTCCACCGGGCCATCACCCCCGACGGGCGGGCGTGCGCGGTCAAGATCCAGTATCCCGGGGTGGCGGAGGCCATTGCCGCTGACTTGGGGTCGGCCCGAATGGTGTTCCGGGCGCTCTCGGTGCTGTTTCCCGGCCTCGACCCCGCTCCCATCGTGGAAGAGCTGCGCCAGCGGCTCACCGAAGAGCTCGATTACGAGCACGAGGCGTTCAATCAGCGCCTGTTCGCCGACCACTACCGGGGCCACCCTTACATCTTCATCCCCGAGGTATACGACGACTTGAGCTCGGCCCGGGTGCTGACCACCGAACTGGCCGCCGGGGCGACTTTTGAGGAAGTGCTGGGCTGGTCCCATGAGCAGCGCAACCGGGTGGCCGAGACCATCTATCGGTTCTCGTTCGGGTCGATCTATCGCTTGTGGGCGTTCAACGGCGACCCCCACCCCGGCAACTACCTCTTCGATCCCGACGGCTCGGTCACCTTCTTAGACTTCGGCCTGGTGAAGCGGTTCACCACCGACGAGATCGAGCAGTTCGAGCGGATGCTCACTGCCATGGTGATCGACCGGGACATTCCCCGGTTCCGGGCCGAGCAGGTGGCCGCAGGGCTGTTGCCGGCCGATGCCCCCTTCAGCGACGACGAGGTGGAGGCGTTCTTCACCCACTTCTACGAGTTCGTGTTGACTGACGAGACCCGGACCTTCACCTCGGAATATGCCGCCGCGGGGGTCAGAGCCATTTTCAACGCCACCGGCGAGCACGCCGAGTTGAAGAAGGTGCTCAACGTGCCGCCCTCGCTGGTGGTGCTTCAGCGCATCAACCTCGGGCTGATCTCGCTGTTCGCCCAACTTGGGGCCACCGCCAACTGGCGGAGGATCGCCGAGGAGCTGTGGCCATTCACCGACCGGGCCCCCTCCACTCCAATGGGCCAAGACGCCCAAGGCTGGCGAATGTCGCTACCGCAGTAGCGAGTACGAGCCAGAGGGGCTCCTAGCCTACGCTTCTCGCCCATGAGCATTTTGGGCAACGAGGTCAGGCGGGTGGAAGACCCCCGGATGCTGACCGACGGTGGAACGTACGTGGCCGATATCCCACTGGAGGGGGCGGCCCATGTGGCGTTCGTGCGGTCGCCCATCGCCCACGCCCGGCTGCTCTCGGTGGAGGTCAGCGAGGCTCAGGGCATGCCCGGTGTGCTCGACGTGGTCACCGGCGACGACCTCGATCTGGCCCCCCGCCCGCCGATGGCCGGTGACACTGCCATGTCGCGCCCGCTGCTGGCTGTCGGCAAGGTGCGCTTCGTCGGCGAGGCCGTGGCCGCCGTGGTGGCCGAGACCGTCGAGCAGGCCACCGACGCCGCCGAAGCAGTGTGGGCTGACTACGACCCGCTGCCCGCGGTGGTCGATGCAGAGACTGCCGCCGACGGCCCCAAGCTGTTCGACGACGCCGAGTCCAACGTGTCCATAGCCCTGCCTCCCGCGGTGGACTTGGACTTCAGCGAGTGCGATGTGGTGATCACCCACCGCATCGTCAACTCCAAGATCTACGCCAGTCCCATTGAAGGCCGGGTGGCCGCGGCCGCGTGGGGTGAGGACGGGCGGCTGACCTGCTGGTCGAGCACCCAGGGGTCCCACACCGCCCAAGGAGCCATCGCCAGCGCGCTGGGCTTGGACCTGTCACAGGTGCGGGTGGTCATCCCCGATGTGGGCGGGGGCTTCGGCACCAAGGCCAGCCCCGGTGCCGAGGAATGTCTGCTGGGATGGTTGGCCCGCCGGGTGGGCCGACCGGTGCGCTGGGCGGAGACCCGCACCGAGAGCCTTCAGTCGCTGGGTCACAGCCGAGCCCAATTCCAAACGGTCACCCTGGGGGGCACCACCGAGGGTCGCCTCACCCACTATCGCTTGGACATGCTGGCTGATGCCGGGGCCTATCCCGGTGTCGGCGCCCTGCTGCCCACCTTCACCGGACTCATGGCGCCGGGCAACTATGACATTGCCAATGTGGCCTGGTCGGCTACCGCAGTGGCGACCAGCACCGCCCCGGTGAACGCGTTCCGTGGGGCCGGCCGCCCCGAGGCCACCGCGGCCATCGAGCGGGCGGTCGATCTGTTTGCCGCCGAGATCGGCATGGACCCGGCCGAGGTGCGCCGCCGCAACTTTCTCTCCCCCGATGCCTTTCCCCTCACCACCCCCACCGGTGCGGCCTACGACTCTGGGGACTACCGGGCTTCGCTGGAAGCCGCGCTGGAAGCAGCCGACTACGAGGGCCTGCGAGCCGAGCAGGCCGCCCGTCGAGAGCGGGGCGACCAACAGCTCCTGGGCATCGGGCTGGCTTCCTATGTGGAGGTCACCTCGCCGATGGGTCCCGTGTGTACGGAGACGGGAAGCCTGGAGCTGCGCCCCGACGGCACGGTGCTGGCCCGCACCGGGGCCACTCCCTTCGGCCAGGGCCATGTGACCACTCTGGCTATGGTGGTGGCTGACACCCTGGGGATCGACATGGACCGGATCGAGATGATCCACGGCGACACCGACGAGATCCCCTCCAGCGACGTCACTGGTGGATCCCGCACCGCCCAAATCGCCGGCTCGGCTCTGTTCGACGCTTCCGAGAAGCTGATCGAGGCGGCCCGCCCGCTAGCTGCCGAGTTGCTGGAGGCGGCGGCTGCCGACGTGGTGCTCGACGCGGAGACCGGTCAATTTCACGTGGTCGGCACTCCGGCCCGGTCGGCGAACTGGGCCGATGTGGCCGCGGCGGCCACCGAGCGGGTGTTCGTGGAGAACGACTTCGAGCAGCACGGCGCCACCTTCCCGTTCGGCACCCATGTGGCCGTGGTAGAGCTCGACTCCGACACTGGCGAGGTAAGGCTGGAGCGGCTGGTGGCGGTGGACGACGCCGGAAACCTGCTCAACCCGCTGCTGGCCCACGGACAGATCCACGGCGGGCTGGCCGCTGGCGCGGCTCAAGCGCTGATCGAAGAGGTCCACTACGACCCCGACGGCAACCTGCTCACCTCCAACTTCGCCGACTACGGGGTGGTCTCCTCCACCGAGCTGCCCAGTTTCGAGGTCCACGAGTCGGTCACTCCCACCCCGCTCAACCCGCTGGGGGCCAAGGGAATCGGCGAGTCGGGCACCGTGGGCTCCACCCCCGCAGTGCAGAACGCGGTGGTAGATGCCCTGTCCCATCTCGGCATCCGTCACCTCGATATGCCCGCCTCCCCTCAAAAGGTCTGGTCGGCCATGGAGTCAGTCAGCTAGCGCTTCCCCTACGCTGGCGGGCCATGAAGTTCGGGATCGGTTTCGCAAACATTCTCCACTGGACCACCGCAGAGGGCGCGGTGGAGTTCGGCCAGGCGGCGGAGGCCGCCGGATTCGACTCGGTGTGGACGGTGGAGCACGTGGTGTATCCCGACGAGTACGCCTCGCAGTACCCCTACGACCCGTCGGGCAAGATGGCGATGACCCCCGACTCCCCGCTGCCCGACCCTCTCATCTGGCTGACTTGGGTGGCGTCGGCCACTACGAGCCTGCGGCTGGGCACCGGCATCTTGATCCTGCCCCAGCGCAACCCGGTGGTGCTGGCCAAGTCGCTCGGCACCCTCGACTCCATGTCGGGTGGTCGGGTCATCCTCGGGGTAGGCGTGGGCTGGCTCAAAGAAGAGTTCGAAGCGCTGGGCATCCCCTGGGAGCGTCGGGGCCAGCGCACCGACGACTACATCGGAGCCATGCGGGCGCTGTGGGACGCAGACAGCACCTCGTTTGACAGCGATCACGCCTCATTCTCCGGGGTCAGCGTGAACCCCAAGCCGGCCAACGGCCGGGTGCCCATCGTGATCGGCGGCCACTCGCGGGCCGCGGCCCGCCGAGCGGGGCGGTTGGGCGACGGCTTCTGGCCGGGACCCCGAGAAGGGGTGTCCATGGCCGAGCTCATCGACGAGATGCGCCAAACCGCCGCCGCAGCCGGCCGGGATCCGGAGGGCATCGAGATCACCGTGGGCTTGCCCAACACACCGATGGACGACCCCGCCGGGCTGATACAGGAGGTGGCCGAGTTGGGAGGCGACCGCCTGATCGTCCCCTCGTTCCTGTTCTTTGCCGACACTGCGAACACCATGGCCGCTTTCGGCCGGCAACTGAGGGATGCAGACCAATGAGCCCAATCGAGCAATGGCACGGCGCCGCCGTCGAGCGGACCGGGCTGGACGACTTCGGTCAGGACGACTACCTCGAGGGCCTCACCGTGCTGGAGGATTCGCTGGAGGCCGAGGCGGCCATGACGGACATCGGCCGCTTTGCCATCGGCGAGATCATCACCGGGGCTCTCATGGGACGCCTCAAGGCCGTAGCCGGGCTGAAAGTCCGACCAGAGGCGGCCGACGTCAATGTCGAGCGGCCTTTGGTCATCATCGGCCTGCCCCGCACCGGCACCACGGCCTTGCACCAACTCATGGCGGCCAGCCCCCACTTCCAGGGATTGGAGCTGTGGCTGGCCGAGATGCCCCGGCCCCGCCCGCCCCGCGACCAGTGGGAGCAGATCGACGACTACGTCAACTGCAAGGCCAAGATGGACGCCATGGCCGAGATGAATCCCGACCAGTCCACCATTCACTTCCAATCAGCCGAGCTCGTGGACGAGTGCTGGAACTTGTTCCGCCACTCATTCGCCAGCGTGACGTTTGAGTGCCTGTTCCGTATCCCCACCTATTCCGCCTGGTGGGCGAACTGCGACATGGGCCCGGCCTACGCCCATCACCGCCGCAGCATCGGCCTGATCGGCGTGGACGAGCCCGACACCTGCTGGCTGCTGAAGGACCCCAGCCATCTCTTCGCCCCCGAAGCGCTGTTCGCCACCTACCCCGACGCCAACGTGGTGATGACCCACCGTGATCCGTTGAAGGCGGTGGCCTCGGTGTGCAGCCTCACTGCCGTCAGCCGCCAGGGATTCGAAGAGCATCCCGACAACATCGCCCACGGGGCCGAGCAGACTGAGCTGTGGGCTCGGGGCATCGAGCGGATGCTGGCCTCGCGGTCCGGGCGGGAGGACCGGTTCTACGACCTACAATTCGCCGACTTCCAGTCCGACCCGCTGGGCTGCGTGGCCGCCATCTGCGACCGGTTCGGATACCAGTTCGACGCCGCCGCCGAGCGGGCCGTGGCCCAATGGGCCGCCGATCACCCGAAGGGTGAGCACGGCGTCCACGACTACAGCCCCGATCAATACGGGCTGCGGGCCGAGGTCGTCCACGAGCGGTATGCCCACTACATCGAGACCTGCGGGGTGACAGTGGAATGAGTGAAATCGATCTGGCCAAGAGCTGGGATGAGTTCTGCGACGCTCTACGCGATGCGGGCCGCCAAGTACTCGACGCATCACCCGACAACGACTTCGACCGAGCCGAGGGGTTGCGCTACGTGACCCGTTTGGCCCGCAACTTCCTGAACGCCAACCTGGAAGAGGCCGATCCGGCTCGAGCCGTCCTCAACCAAGCAGGCGTGAAGATTGGCCTGGACAACCCCGACTACGCCTACGGCGGCGCCCGGATATCGCCCGGCTTCGACTACCGGCTACGGGGCCGACTCAACGACGCCCACTCCATTCGCATGGGGGCGTTCAGCGGTGGTTTGGGTACCCCCGAAGGGCTGATTCGCGACAGCTACCTGACCACCGAGGATCTCGAGTTGGATTCCGACGGCCGGTTCGAGGTGGCCATCAGCTCCGAGCCCCAATCCGGCCCCTGGCTGGCCATGAAGGAGGGCACCAACTCGCTGACCATCCGCCAGACCCTGCTGGACCGGCCCAATCAAACCCCCGCTGAAATGACCCTGGAGCGGACTGACGCGGGAAGCCCGCCTCAGCCGGTGGACCCCGAGCGGCTGGCCGGCGCACTAGGCCGGGCCGGGTTCACCGTGGCCGCGGTGGTGGGTCAGTTTCTGGGATGGACGGCCAGCTTCGCCGCCCATCCCCATGAGGTGCGGCCCATCGACCCCGAGCTCTTGGCCTTCGCCCAGGGCGACCCTGATACGTCGTACAACTATGGCTACTTCGACTTGGGCCCCGACGTGGCTTGGATCATCGAGTTCGAGCCCCCCGAATGCGAATACTGGAACATCCAGCTAGGCAACCACTGGCTGGAATCACTGGACTTCGAGTACTACCCGACCAGCTTGAACCACCACACCGCGGTAGTCGAAGACGACGGCACGGTGCGAGTGGTGGTCGCCCGGCGCGATCCCGGCCACCCCAACTGGCTGGACACCGCCGGCCACTCCCGTGGCGGCCTGGCCCTGCGCTGGGTGGGGGCAGACCACGAGCCCGAGGTCCGCTGCCGGGTGGAAGAGCTCTAAATCTCGTGGCTGGGCCGGCCGGGGCCTGCGGCGGGGTTGCCGCTCATGTCGGCATTTAACTCAGCCTTGGCCATCAGGTCGGCCACCACCGGTTGGAGGGTGGTGGGATCCTGGGAATCGAGTGGCACGTTGGGGCCCAATGCCCAGCCTTCGGCAATCCCCAGTCGACCATTGCCGACCACCCAGACTCGGCCGGTCACGTTGTCGGCCTCGGGGCTGCACAGCCAGGTGACGATGGGGGCGATCCACGTGGGCGACATGGTCTCCTGGACCTCTTCTGAAATGTCGGCGCCGCCCATCAGCGGGGCGGTCAGCCTGGTCAGGGCGCTGGGGGCGATGCAGTTCACGGTGATGCCGTAGCGAACCAGCTCCATTGCCGAGATCACCGTGAAGGCGGCGATGCCCGCTTTGGCCGCGCCGTAATTGGTCTGGCCCACATTCCCGAAGATGCCCGACGGAGATGCCGTATTGATGATTCGTGCTTGGAAGCTCTGCCCGGCCTTGGTCTGCTCCCGCCACCAGGCGGCGGCGTGGTGGACCGGGGCGAAGGTCCCCTTGAGGTGTACTTGCACCACCGCATCCCAGTCGGACTCGCTCATGGAGAACACCATGCGGTCCCGCAGGATGCCGGCGTTGTTGATGAGGATGTCCAGCGTTCCAAAGGTGTCGATGGCCTGGTGGATCATGTCCCGGGCGGCGTCGAAGTCGCTCACGTCGGCGCCGTTCACCACCGCTTCGCCGCCCATTGTCCGGATCTCTTCGACCACTTCACCGGCGGGCCCGGCGTCGCCGCCCCGGCCGTCGGGATCGGCGCCCAAGTCGTTGACCACCACCTTGGCGCCGTGTTGGGCCAGCATCAGGGCGTATTCCCGTCCGATGCCCCGTCCCGCGCCGGTGATCACCGCGACCCGTCCTTCACAAAGCCTGCTCATGATGTCGAACCCCTCGTGCTGTCGAGCCCCTCGCCTCTTCGATGGAGCTTCGCCGACGAACTATAGAAGGGCGTCGGCCAGGGTTCGCCATTGGGCCAGAGGCAGTTCACCCCGGGGGGCGAGCACCTGCACGGCCACGTGGTCGGCGCCGGCGTCGTGGTGGGCCTGGATGCGGCTCCGAATGGCGTCCAAGTCGCCCCAGGCCACGATGGCGTCCACCAGCCGGTCGGACTGCTCGTTCACATCCTCCTCGGTGAAGCCCAGCCGATAGAGGTTGTTCACGTAGTTGGGGAGCCCCAGATACAGGGCCATGTTCTCCCGGGCCAGCGCCCGAGCTGCCTCGGGATCGGTCTCCAAGCACACCTTCTGCTCGGGGGCCAACAGGGCGTCGGGTCCCATGATCTCCCGGGCCAGGGCAGTGTGCTCGGGGGGCACGAAATAGGGGTGAGCGCCCGCGGTACGTTCGGCGGCCAGCGCCAGCATCTTGGGGCCCAGAGCGGCCAGCACCAAGGGCGGGTTTTCGTCGGGGCCGTGCGCCATGTACATAGCCCCCTCCATCTCGTTGAGGTACTCCACCATGAAGGAGTAGGGCTTGGAATAGTCCAGCTTGCGAA
Source organism: Candidatus Poriferisocius sp. (assembly GCF_965204015.1). GTDB lineage: Bacteria > Actinomycetota > Acidimicrobiia > Acidimicrobiales > Bin134 > Poriferisocius. Next base: position 3,047,327 of record NZ_OZ241965.1, read on the forward strand.
TACCCTCGATGAAAGGCCCGTGGCTCACGCCGATGCCCAGCAGGAACCGGTTGTCATATGCCTCGGCCACCGTCTTTTGGGCGGCTGCGGTGGTCATGGGGTGGCGGGCGTGGACCTGCACGATGCCGGTGGCGATCTTCAGCGTGCTGGTGGCCCCCAGCATGACCGATGCCGACACGAACGGATCCCGGCCCACTGCCTCGGGGATCCACACCGTGGGCCAGCCCATCTCCTCGAGTTCGGCGACGACCTCCCGTACCCGGTTCGAGGGCTGCTGGTCCAAAACGCCCTGCCACAATCCGATGCTTCCGATGTCCATGGCGGGGAGGCTAGCGGTGACCTGGAATCGGGTCGCATCGGCGGGACTACGCTTCGGGCCGTGCCAAGTTACGAGACCTTGCTATTTGAGGAGTCCGACGGAGTGGCGGTGGTCACGATCAACCGTCCCGAGCGGCTCAATGCCATGGACAACACTGCGTGCGACGAGCTTCGGGCCGTATGGGCTCACCTTCGCTACAACGACGATGTGCGGTGCGTGATCCTCACCGCCGCCGGCGAGCGGGCCTTCAGCACCGGTGTGGATATAACCGGCTCGTGGAAGCAGCCGGCCTCGCCGTTCATGGTGGACGATCCAATCTCCACCGTCGGACCCAAGTCCAACGACTACTGGCGCCCGGTGATCGCCGCGGTCAACGGCATGGCCGCCGGGGGAGCGTTCTATTTGCTGGGCGAGGTGGAGTTCATCATCGCCTCCGACAACGCCACCTTCTTCGACCCCCACGTGAGCCACGGCATGCCCGCGGTGAACGAGCCCATGTTCATGCTCCAGCGGATGCCGCTGGGGGAAGTCATGCGGATGTCGCTGCTGGGCCGCCATGAGCGCATGTCGGCCCAGCGGGCCTTCCAGATCGGGCTGGTGCAGGAGGTGGTGCCGCTGGACGAGCTGATGGACACGGCCCGCTGGTGCGCCGAAGCCATTGTTTCGGCCCCCGAACGCCTCGCTGTTGAGGCCACCATGAAAGGACTGTGGACGGCGCAGTACACCACGTTGGCCAACGCCATGAACAGCGGGGTGGCCTTCTTGAGTCTGGCCGGGGCTGAGGAGGAGATCACCGAGAAGGCCCGGGGCATCAAGGAGCAGACCCGCATCGAGCCCCGCATCCGATGAGCCCTTCTGAGCCCATGGGGCCCGGTGCGCTGGACGGGTTGCGGGTAGTCGATCACACCGACCTGCGGGGTGCGCTGTGTGCCCGAGTGCTGGGTGATCTGGGGGCTGAGGTGATCCGGGTGTCGCCAGTTCCCGATCCCGCCGGCCTGGCCCACGCTCATCGCAATGCCAACAAGGCGCCGGGCGACCCCGCCGAGTTGGAGGCGCTGATGGCATCCGCCGACCTGCTCATCGACAACACCGGCTTGGACCTCGACGAAGTGTCCGGGCGCCATCCTCAACTCGTGGTGGTGGCTCTGACCGATATGGGGATGTCCGGCCCCCGTTCGGACTGGAAATTGGAGCCGCTGCCGGCATTCGCGTCCTCGGGCGGGCACTTCCTGTCGGGCTTCCGGGAGAAGTCACCGTGCTGGCACCCCGGCTATCTGGCTCATGACTGCGCCTCGGTGTTCGGCGCCATCGGCGGGCTGGCCGCGGTGATGGACCGCCGTCGCCACGGCCACGGCCAGGTGGTGGAGGTCAGCGTGCAGGAGGCGGCCCTGTCGGGGCTCAACCCCTGGTCGGTGCTGATCCCCGACTATGTACGGCATTTTCCCGAACTGCCCGATGAGGGTCGCCGCAACGCCGACGGGAACTATTGGATTTTCCCGGCCCGCGACGGCTGGGTGCGCACCGTGATCGGAACCCCCTACCAGTGGACCGGCTTCGTGGAGGTGCTGGGCAACCCCGACGCTCTGACCGGTCCGGAGTGGGCCGATGGGGTGTTTCGAGGGAGAAACCGGGACGTGATCCACATGGTGGCCGACGAGATCACCTCGCAGCGGGACCGATCTGATCTGTTCGAACAGGGCCTGGCCGCAGGCACCACTATCGGGGTGATCCAGTCTCCCAGCGAGTTTGCCGCCCATCCGCAAGTAGCCGGCCGGGGATTCTTCCGCTGCGACGTGGAGGGTTCTGAGGGCTTGCCCATGCCCGATGCCCCCTGGAAGCTGTCGGGCACCCCCGCCGGAGTGCGGAACCGGGCCCCTCAGGCAAAAGACAAGCGAGTTCAGTTCAATGCCCGTTCTGCAGACAATCCGTGGGCACCAGGCTCGTCAAACGGCTCAGGCGGCAACGGGCAATTGTTGGCCGGAGTTCGGGTGGTGGAGTTCGGCATGGCCGCGGTGGTGCCCGAGGGCACCTGGATGCTGTCGGAGCTCGGGGCCGACGTCATCAAGATCGAATCGGTGGCCCATCCCGACTCTTTGCGCTTCGCCGGTCGGGGCGACCTCAACAAGGCCTTCCCGTTCAACGCCGAGAGCCGGGGGCGGCGGTCGGTGGCCCTCGATATGACCACCGAGAAGGGACGAGAACTGGCCCTGGAGCTGTTCATGGCTGCCGACGTGGTAGCCGAGAACCTGCGGGGCGGGTCGCTGGACAAGCTCGGGTTGGGGTGGGATGACATGTCGGCCCGGCGGTCCGATCTGGTGTACGTGTGTTCGCAGGGCTACGGCCGGGGTGGCCCGATGGGCAAGATGCCGGCCTACGGGCCGCTCAACGCCAGCTTCGCCGGTGCCCACTGGCTGTGGAACCACGCCGATGTGCCATTCCCGTGCGGCACCACGCTGAACCACCCCGACCACATTGCGGGCAAGCTGTTGGCGGTGGCGGTGTTGGCCGCCCTCGACCACAAGCAGCGCACCGGCGAGGGTCAGCTTATCGATATGGCCCAGACTGAAGCCGCCGCCTACCTCATTGGCGAGGTGTACATGGGCGCGGCCGAAGCCGGCGCCGATCCTCAGGCCTGCGGCAACCGCTCGGAGGAGGTCGCCCCCCACGACGTGTACCGCGCCGGCGGCGATGACGACTGGGTGGCGCTGGCCTGCCACGACGACGAGTCGTGGCAGCGGTGCTGCGAGGTCATCGGCGTGGAGAACCGGTGGCCGGCCAACGCTGACCGGCTGGCCCACGTCGAGGCGGTGGACGCCGCAGTAGCCGCCTGGATGTCCCGGGGCCTGGCCGCCGAGCGGGCCGAGCGCCTACAGGCCGCCGGGGTGTCGGCCATGGCGGTGATGGGGCCTTATGACCATCTAGGCGATGAGCATCTGGCCGTTCGGGGGGCGCTCGACGTGTTGGAGCACCCGGTTGTGGGCAAAGAAACCCACGTGGCCAATCCCATTCGCTTCAGCCGCACCGCCAAGCGCACCGCCGGTCCGTCCCCGCTTCTCGGTGTGGACACCGTCGAGGTGCTGGGCGAAGTGCTCGGGATCCCACCCGATGAGGTAGAAGCCCTCGCCGAGGCCGGCGTGTGCCGCTGAGCTCGAATCAGAGAACAAGGGAGCAGGAATGAAGGTCTTGGTCATGGGCGGGAGCCAGTTCAACGGCTACTCGCTGGTCATGGAACTCGTCAAGCATGGCCACGAGGTCACGGTGTTGAACCGGGGGCGCACTGCGGTTGACTTCCCCCGGTCGGTTCGCCGGCTGGTGGCGGATCGCACCGACCACGAGCAGGTGCGGTCGGTGCTCGGCGAGGAGAGCTTCGACGTGGTCCAGGACATGAGCGCCTACCACCCCGCCGACGTGGAGCTGATGATCGAGGTGTTCGAAGGGCGCATCGGCCACTACATCTTCGCCTCTTCCACGGTCATCTACGGCCCAACCGACATCCTGCCCATCACTGAGGACCACCTCGTTGACCGCGGTCCCAACCAGAACGAGTACGGGCTGCACAAGCTGCTGTGTGAGGACATCCTGGTCGACGCCTGGCGCAGTCGGGGCTTTCCGGCCACCATCGTGCCGTTCTCCATGGTGTTCGGCCCCCGCAACATCCTCGCCGACCGAGAGCAGCGGATGATCCTGCGGTTGCTGCGGGGCCGGCCCGTGCTCATCCCCGGCGACGGCACCACCCTGGGCCAGGTCGGCCATGTGGACGATCAGTCCCGAGCCCTGCGGATGATGATGCTCCAGCCCCAGACCTACGGGAAGCGCTACAACCTCACCGGCGGGACCTACCAGTCAGACAACGGCTATGTGGACACCTTCGCCGAGGTGCTGGGCGTGAAGGCCAACAGGGTATTCATCCCTGCCCCGGTGATGGACGACCTGTGGGATGGCGCTTTAGTGTTCGAGGAGGGGCGGGCCTCTCCGGTGAACATCGACATCCGCAGCTCTGACACCGCGAGAGCCAATGCCGACCAAACCCGGCGGCGGTTCAAACTGGCCCAGCTCGTGCAGCGCCTAGCCCCGAACCTGCACCGCTGGAACCGCAGCGTCGTGTTCTCCGTCGACCGGCTGAGAGCCGACATCGGCTGGGCGCCGGAATACACCCTGGCCGGCATGGTCGACCACGTGCATCGCTGGATGGTCGCCGAGGACCTCGACCAGAGCCTCGATCTGGACTTCACCTTCGAAGACCAGATTGCCGATCATGTCGGGCGCTGAGAGCGCCATAGCAACTAGGCGGAGTCGGCGGGCCCAGAAGCGCTAAGTAGTCCGGCCATGAACTGGCCTGCGGGCGGGTCGGTCGGGCTGTCCGGCCCCCAGCAGGCGATGGTGCCGTCGGCCCTGATCGCGCAGGAATGGCTGAAGCCGGCTGCGACGGCGGCGAAGAGGCCCGGAGGCGCGTCGGTCTGACCGTTTTCGTTGCTGCCCCAGCAGGTGACGGTGTTGTCGATCCCGAGGGCGCACGAGTGGTAAGCGGTCGATGCAATGGCGGTGAATATGCCCAGAGGCGCGTCGGCATCGCCGTCCCAGCCCCAGCAGGTGATGGTGTTGTCGGTCCTGATGGCGCAGGAATGGCCGGTGCCGACGGCGATAGCGGTGAATTGGCCTGAGGGCGCGTCGACTTGGCCGCGGTTGTTGTCTCCCCAGCAGGTGATGGTGTAGTCGGCTCTGATGGCGCACGAATGGTAATAGCCGGCGGCGATGGCGGTGAATTGGCCGGGAGGCGCGTCGGTCTGACCGTTTTCGTTGCTGCCCCAGCAGGTGATGGTGTTGTCGGCTTTGATGGCGCAGGAATGGATGACGCCGGCTGAGATGGCGGTGTATTGGCCCAAAGGCGCGTCGCCTTGGCCGTACCCGTTGCTCCCCCAGCAGGTGATGGTGTTGTCGGTCTTGATGGCGCAGGAATGGCGTTGGCCAGCTGCGATGGCGGTGAATTGGCCGGGAGGCGCGTCGCTTCGGCCGCGGCCGTTGTTGCCCCAGCAGGTGATGGTGTTGTCGGCTCTGATGGCGCACGAATGGTGATAGCCGGCTGTGATCGTGGTGAACTGGCCCGCGGGTGGCTTGGACGGACTCTCCTTCCCCCAGCAGGCGATGGTGTTGTCGGCTCTGATGGCGCACGAATGGTAAACGCCGGCTGAGATGGCGGTGTACTGGCCCAAAGGCGGATCGGCCTGCCCGTTGTCGTTATTGCCCCAGCAGACGATGTTGGCGATGGTGTTTTCGGCACTGATGGCGCACCAGTGGTCAAAGCCGCCTGCGACGGCGGTGAATTTGCCTTTGGGGGCAAGTGATCGAGCCCTGCCGGACCAGCCCCAGCAGGTGATGGTCTTATCGGCGCTGATGGCGCACGAAGACGATGTGCCGGCTGCGATGGCGGTGTACTGGCCCGAGGGCGGATCGGCCTCCCTACTGTCGTTCTGTCCCCAGCAGGCGATGGTGTCGTCGGTTCTGATGGCGCAGGCGTGGCTGTTGCCAGCTGAGATGGCGGTGAATTGGCCTGGGGGCGCGTCGCTCCGCCCGCGGTCGTTGCTTCCCCAGCAAGTGATGGTGTTGTCGGTTCTGATAGCGCAGGAATAGACGTTGCCGGCTGAGATGGCGGTGAATCGGCCTGGGGGCGGATTGCTTTGGCCACTCCCGTTGTTGCCCCAGCAGGCGATGGTGTTGTCGGTGCCTAGTGCGCAGGAATGTTGATCGCCCGTTGTGACGGAGGTGTATTGGCCTGGGGGCGGATCGCTTTGGCCATGCCCGTTGTTGCCCCAGCAGGCGATGGTGCCGTCGGTCTTGATGGCGCAGGAATGCCCGGAGCCAGATGCGATGGTTGTGGAAGCGCTTATCTCTACTGGGGCGGTGGCGGGTTCGGCTGGTTGGCCGTTTACACAGCCGCCGGGGACGATCTGGGTGTCGATGTTGAATCGGCAGCGGTAAACGTTGAGCAGCGCTTCCTGGGAGACGATGAGGCTGTCGCGGGCGTAGACCTCGTTGGCGTTGGGGGTGCCGGCGAACGGAGTGGGTTCGGCGGCGGGTTCGGCTGGTTGGCCGTTTACACAGCCGCCGGGGACGATCTGGGTGTCGATGTCGAATCGGCAGCGGTAAACGTTGAGCAGTGCTTCCTGGTTGAAGATCAGCTGGTCACGCGTGGTGATGTCGTCGAGCGAGGCGGTTTGCGCCCCGGCGGTTGCTGGCCAATAGAGCGCTGGGACCAGTACGGCAATCGCAGCGATCAGCCGGAAGGCAAATCTCCGTCGTGGGGAGCAGGGCAGGAGGGGCATGGCGTTGCCTTTCACAATTGTGCTTCCGTGGCATATTCGGGTCAGGGGCAGAAGGCAACCTAGCAGTGAGCAGGCAATGGCGCTTCGCTACTCCTGGACCCGCTCGACGGTCAAGATGTAGCTGATGTCTTGTGTTCCCGAGCTCTCGTCGATGTAAATGGCGTATCTTCCAGCCTCAGGGGCAACGAACCGGAGGTGGGCGTTGGTGGAGAACCCCAGACCGGTGTGGGGATCTATGTCTTCGCTCTTCTCTGATTCGCCGGTGTCGCGGTTTCTCACCGTGATGGTGGTGTCGGCCAGGATTGAATCGGTGCTGATCTCAATGACCTCGTCTTCTTCGAGGCTGATCTTGAACCAATCGGTGTCATAGGGGTGGTCGAAGAAACCGTAGAAGACCTCGACATCGCCTTGATCCAACAAGGTGCTGCCGTCAGCTTCATCCCGATAAGGGCGAAGCCTGATTGAGCTGGTCAGCTCGAAATCGAATTCACCATCTGACTCGCTTTTAATTCTCACGAAGTGATTGCCGCTGCGAAGCACTTCAAAGGTGGTTCTTTCGACCCCGGTCTCGGTCTTGTCCTGGGTGACGAGTGTCTTCACTGCATCGGAGACGATGATGACCCCGTCGCTGGTGCCCTTGATGGCGATGGTGACTTTGGTGCCGGCGGCCGCGTTGAAGGTGAAGGCCGGGCTGTCGATGCCCTGGACCCCGGTGACCTGGTGCTCGAAGTCCCCGAATTTTCTCGGAGCCCGACGTTCGGTCTTGTCCTCGGGAGGCCGGTAGCTATTGATCAGCCTCTCGATGATCACCGCATCGTCAGCCGCCGACGTGGCCAGAGCGAATCCTACTTCGCTGAACCTCCACGTGGAGATGCCCACTACTTCTCCTCGCAAGTTGAGAAGGGCGCCGCCGCTTTGCCCGCCGGCTATTGCCGCGTCGGACTGGAGCAGGGTGAGGTTGTAGGTGGTCCATTCGCGCAAGCGAGACAAGATGCCCCGGGTGATGGCGGGTTGGGGGAACAGCTCGGGCTCCGACGGGTAACCCACCAACAGGAGATCGCTGCCCGGAGGCAGATCATCTCGATCAGAGAACGTCAGCGGTCGATAGGGAACGTCAATCGGTCCCAGTACCGCCAAGTCGGCTATGAAGTCCCGTCCGATGACTGGCACGCCCTCGAATTCGGTGCCGTCGGGGAACACCAGCCAGGCCTCGTCATAGGGCCACACCACGTGATTGTTGGTAACGATGTAGCCCCCTTCGATCAAAATCCCGCTGCCGAGCTTTGACGACGTCTCGACCAGTGCGATCGAGGGGGATACCAGCGCGTACACCTCAGCTGGGGACAACTCTTCGCCCTGTGCCGTGGGGGTGGGGCGGGGAGACGGTGTGGGAGTGGGCGTGGGTGTGGTTGTGGGCTCTGGTGCTTGGTGACCGCAGCCCCCCGGGACGACGAGCGTGTCGATATTGAACCGGCAGCGATAATCGTTGAGCAGCGCTTCCTGCGCGTTCACCAGCCAGTCGCGCCGGGTGAGTTCCTCGGCCGTCGGTGTTCCGGTGAACGGTTGGGGCTCGATGGCGGGAAGCCCGGGGGCGCCGTCAACACATCCCCCCGGGAGGAGATGGGTGTCGATGTCGAATCGGCAGCGGTAGATGTTGAGCAGCGCCTCCTGTTCGGCGATCAGCTGATCGCGCCGAGCGACCTCCTCCCAGCTAACCGACTGGGCTCCAGCAGTGTTGGTCACCGAGAGCACCGCCGCGAATATGGCCAGAACAACCGCAACCCGAACAACCAGACGACGCGGCGAAGTGGTAGTAGGTACCACTATTGACCGATGTGTCGATCTCACGGTTTCCCTTCTTGCTGCTTGCTATGCCGAAGATGCCGGGTTCAAGGTCTGGCGAATGCGCCAGATCAGGATACCGGCAACGAGAACGGACAGGCCGGTTAGCACCGAGGGAACGGGCAGAGTGAAAGCCAAGGTGACGCATCCGATGAAGCCGAGGCCGCTCAGCGCCCTGGGCCAACGCCGTTGGGCGGGGGAGAGGGTCCAAGCCGAGGCGTTGGTCACGGCGTAGTAGAACAGCACGCAAAACGAGCTGAAGCCAAGCACGCTGCGCAGATCAGTGAGCGACACCAGCACGATCACCGCGGCGGCCACCGCGATCTCGGCGTAATGGGGCACTTTGTAGGTTGGATGGACCTTGTCCAAGACCCGGGGCAGATCCCCTTCGGCAGCCATGGCGAAGGTGGTGCGACTCACTCCGGCGACAAGGGCGAGGAGTGCGCCGGCCGACGCGATGGCTGCACCCACCCGCACCACCGGGGTGAGCCCGTTCCACGATCCGGCGTCGGTGGCCGCGGCCAGCGGGGCGGCCGCCTCGGCCAGAAGATCAGGGCCGACCGCCCAAAGGGCGGTGGCCGACACTGCGGCGTATACCACCAGGGTGATGCCCAGCGCGGCGGGGATGGCCCGGGGGATGGTCCGGGCCGGATCTTTGATCTCCTCGCCGAGGGTGGCGATGCGGGCGTAGCCGGCGAAGGCGAAGAACAACAGGCCGGCTGACTCCAAGATCCCTCGGGCCCCGCCGGCTCCCCAGTCGGCCAAATGGTCGGCATCGGTGTTGCCCCCGCCGACCGAGGCCGCCACCACCAGCCCGAGGGCGATGAGCACCAGCGAGACGGTGACCCGGGTGGCCTTTGCGGTACGAGTGATGCCCCGGAGGTTGATGGCGGTTACCACCACAACTGCGGCGATGCCTGCTGGCCGAGGAGCCTCGGGGAAGGTGTAGGCCCCAAACGCAAGCGCGGATACCGACAAGGTGGCCGACTTGCCGATGACAAATCCCCAACCGGCACTGAACCCAGCCAGATGCCCCAGGCGCTTGCGGCCATAGATATACGTGCCCCCCGATGCGGGGTAGAGGGCGGCCAACTGGGCCGAGGAGGTGGCATTGCAGAACGCCACCATCCCAGCCACCGCCAGCCCAATCATCAGCCCTGCTCCGGCGGCTGCTGCTGCTGGCCCGATGGCGGCGAACACGCTGGCGCCGATCATCGAGCCCAGTCCCATCACGATCGCGTCCCCGGTACCCAGCCGTCGGGCCAAACGAGTGGGAGGGTCGCTCACAGATCGCAGGATAGAAGGGTGGCAGGCTCATTCCTGCTCCCCTGCGGCGAACAGGTTGCTCTTCCGACAGGATAGGGGCCATGGCTCAAGACCAAGTGACCTACGAGACAGACGGAGCGGTGGCGTCGATCACCCTCAACCGGCCAGAGGTTTTCAATGCCTTGACCGACGAGATGTTCGATCAGATCGTGGCGTTCGTCCGCCAGGCCGAGTCCGACGACGACGTGAAGTGCATCGTCTTGGCCGGGGCAGGACGGGGTTTCACCGCGGGGTTCGACCTGTCCAGCCCCGACGACTTCTACGGTGGGGCGGAGACCAAGGGAGGGCGATTCGCCATTGCCGGGCTGCGCCGTCGCGCCTGGGTGATGCGCGACCTGCTGTATTCGGCCAAGCCCATTGTTGCCCGGGTCCACGGTCCGTGTATCGGGGCCGGGCTGTACCTGGTGCTGGTGTGCGACTTCGCGGTGGTGTCCGATGACGTGGTGTTCGGCCTGCCCGAGGAGCGGTTCGGCTCGGCGGGCACCTCGTGGCTGTATCCCATGCTGGCCTCCCAGATCGGCTTGAAGCGGGCCAACGAGCTGGTGGTGACGGGGCGCAAGTTCGACGCCGCCGAGGCCGAGCGGCTTGGCCTGGTCAACCGGGTGGTGTCCTCAGAGGAGTTGGACGAGGCGGTGGCTGAGCTCACTGGGGCGCTGGCCAGCCTGCCCCGCGACGGCATCGCTACCGGCCGCACCGTGGCCCATCTGGCCTACGACATGCTGGGCATCGGCCAAGCGTTCACCCCCCACTACGGCGTTCATCCCCTGTTCGTGATGGGCACCCGCCGCAGTCCCGATGAGTTTGACTTCCACGAGACGTCGCGGGAGAAGGGCATGAAGGGTGCGCTGGCCGAGCGCGACGAGCGTTTCGGAGGCGACTACTGGGGCTGGTAGGGAGCAGCCGCCGACCGGCGACTATTGAGACTGGTAGGCGACCCTAGGCATCATGGCGGCCTTGGGTTCGTAGGGGACTGACGGGTCGAAGTAGGGGCGGTCGCCGTCCACGGTGCAGCGGCGAATCTCGCGGATTTCGGGATAGTGGTCAGAGACCCCGCGGTGATTGGTTGACCGCTCGTCCCAGATGGCCAGATCGCCCTCGGTCCACGACCAACGGCAGTGGAAGCGGGGTTGGTTGATGTGGCGCATCAAAAAGTCGAGTAGGGCGGTGCTTTCGGCTTCAGTCAGCCCGACCACGTACTGATGGAAGTTGGTGGCCACGTATAGCGCTCGCCGTCCGGTCTCGGGGTGGGTCCTCACCAGCGGGTGGTTGACTCCGGGGTAGGCCTCCCGCAACAGGGGCACCAAGTCCCAGCTTCCCGACTTCTCGGCCATGTTCGTGCAGAACTGCGGGTAGTTGGAGTGGTGGAGCTCCAATCCGTCGATCATGGCCCGCATTGGCTCCGACAGGGCATCGTAAGCCGACGTGATGCTGCACCACATGGTGTCGCCCCCATAGGGGGGTGCGACCACGGATTGGAGCAGAGCAATCTTGGGGGGTACTTCGATCCAGGTCACGTCGGTGTGCCAGTTGTCGGTGGTGGGCAGGCTCTCCGCGTCGTCGCGGATGACAGAGGTACCTGGCTCGGTCACCCCCATCACGGCTTGAAGCGGGTAGATGCTGGGTTGGCCCCACAGGGAGGCCAACTCCAGTTGGTCTTCGGCACTCATGGGCACATTGCGGAACAGGATCACCTCGTGGCGGAGCAGCGCTTCATGAATCTCGGCGAACTGCTGGTCGGTCAGACCGTCTCGGGGGTCCACCCCGGAGATCACCGCGCCCAGTGATCCACCGATCCGGTCAACCTGGATGGTCTCGTAGGACTCCACCGCGTCGAGACTTGGGGTGAGGGTCATGCTCATGGGGCTATTGTGCCATCTCGTCCGACTGCAAGCCGATAAGGAGGAACCTGATGCGCACGATCTTGGACGGGCTCAACTTTTCCGAGGGACCCCGGTGGCGCGACGGCGCGCTGTGGTTCTCCGATATGCACGCCCACCGGGTGATCCGAACCGACCTCGACGGCAACGCCGAGACCGTGGCGGTGGTGGACTGGGACGACCCGTCGGGGTTGGGCTGGCTGCCCGACGGCCGGCTGCTGGTGGTGGCCATGTCCACCCAGAAACTGCTGCGCCAAGAGCCCGACGGCTCGATGGTCGAGCACGCCGACCTCTCGCCGTTGGCTATTGGCGACATCAACGACATGATTGTCCGCTCCGACGGCACCGCCTATATCGGCGACATGGGCCAGAGAATCCACGCCGGCGGTGACCGGCACACCGGCCAGACCTTTAGGGTGACCCCCGACGGTTCGGTGAGCGTGGGCGCGGCCGAGATGGAAGCCCCCAACGGCCACATCCTGACCCCCGACGAGGAGACGCTGATCGTGGCCGAGAGCGCGGCCTTCCGGCTCACCGCCTTCGACGTGGCCCCCGACGGCACCCTGTCCAACCGAAGGGTCTACGCCGAGCTGGTTCCCGAATCCGACCGGGCCCCAGTGGCCCCTCCCGACGGCATCTGCCTCGACGCCGAGGGCGCGGTGTGGGTGGCCGACCCGCTAGGCCTGCGAGTGTTTCGGGTGCTGCCCGGCGGCGAGGTGACCGACTCCTACGACATGGCCCCCAAAGTGCCGGTGGCCTGCGTGCTCGGCGGCGACGACCGCGGCACACTCCTCATCTGCGCCGCCGACGACTGGAAGAGAGAAGTGGTCACCGCGGCGAAAACCGGCGCCATCTACGCCACCGAAGCCGCCGTCCCCGGCGTCGGCAAGCCCTGAGCGGCCGGAGTCATTCGTGGCTGCCCTTGGCGGGTCTACCAGTCCAATGCCCTGGTTAGTAAGACGTTGATGAGGCCGTGAGCGGAGAAGTTCAATAGCCAGCGCAGATGCTTCTGTTGACGGGCTTCGGGATAGTCCGACAGCTCCCCCCAGCCCTTACGCTGGCACCACTTCTCGAAGCCCACATAGACAGCGCCGAACACGACTACAAGGACCAGCGAGGCGACGAGCAAGCCCAATCCGCCGGGCCAAACAGCGAGCACTATGGCCGCGGTGATGTTCGCGGCAGTGATCGACCGGAAGAATCGGGAGCGTCGCAGGTAGAGGATCGTCGGAGTGATGCTGAGAGACTAGATGTCCGCAAGCGAGACCTAGTGGACGCGCCGCTGCTAACTGGTGAAATTACGTCACCGGGGTTGCCGTACCCGGCGTGGGCAAGCCTTAGTCGATGGGCTGGGGTGTCAGCTCGCGCAGGGATACGGAGACGCCGGTATCGGGGCTGAGGCTGACTAGCACTACGGCGGGCTCGCCTTCCAATGACTCGGCGGTGGCGCCGGAGTAGGCGACCAGCGAGGGAGATTCGCGCACTACTTGGTGGCGGTGAATGTGGCCCAGGGCGACGTAGTCCCAGTCGAGGGCGTCGAGGTGGCTGGGGTAGATGGGAGATGAGCGGTACGACGGCGTCTCGTCGGGCATGACCAGGCCGTGGCCCATAGCTATGCACCAGCCATTGTCTGGGCGGGGAGGGAGTCCTTCGAGGGGGTGGAAGCCGGGGTGATGGTCGTCCATCGACTTTCCCCAGACGGTGAGGTCCAACTCGGGGAGGTGCGTGGTGGTTCCCTCAAGGGAGTCGAGGACCGTAACTGGGAGATCCTGGATGTGGGGAGCGAACCGATGGAGCACCGATGTTTCGGGATGGGCATCGTGATTGCCGGCGATCATCACCACTGGGCACGAGAGCCGAGCCAGTTGGGATGCGGCCCAACTCAGCACGTCGTCGCCCACCCGGTTGTGATCGAACAGGTCGCCGGAGATGACCAAGGCATCAACGCGCTCGTCGATGGCCAGGTCCATGGCTGCGGCAAACGCCTTCTCTTGGCGCTTGGCGGGAGAGGTGCCCAGATGGCAGTCCGAGGTGTGCAGCAGCGAGAGGGCTTGGCGTCGTTGGCTTTGGTTGTCGGTCACGTTGCTGGTAGTCCTTGGCTCAACCTGTCGGCGTAGGCTCGCACATAATTTCTTACGGGAGGCAAGGCTATGGCAGAACGGGCCTGCGAGGGCAAGGTTGCGCTGGTTACCGGGGCCAGCAAGGGGGGAACGGGCACCGCGATCGCGGTGCGTCTGGCTGCCGAGGGCGCCCGAGTGGCCATCACCGCTCGCGACGAGCAGGGCTTGGCTGCAACCAAGGAACGCATCGAATCGTTCGGCGGGGAGTGCCTGGTGCTTCCGTCGGACCTAAGCGATCCCTCTGGAGCTCGCACCGAGCTGGTGCCCAGGACAGAAGAGGCATTCGGGCCGATCGACATCTTGGTGAACAACGCCGCCTTCGGTGGGTATTACCCGTTTGAGATGGTTACCCCCAAGCAGCTCGAGCTGAGTTTGCAGGTAAACCTGTGGGCTCCGTGGGAGATGATGTCGTCGGTGGTCGGCGGGATGCGCGAGCGGGGGAGCGGGTCGATCTTGAACCTCACTACCTTCTCCGCTGAATTGCCGCCCGGACCTCCGTTTCCGTCGAGCAAGCCCTCAAAAGCCGGATTCGTATATGGCGGGCCGAAAGCGGCCTTGAACAAGCTGACCGTTTCGGCGGCCAGCGAGTGCGAGGGGCAAGGGGTTTCGGTAAACGCCCTCACCCCCCAAGCGGCCATTGCCACCCCGGCGTTGGTGGAGGCAGGCTGGATCGACGAGGACATGTTCGAACCGCTGGAGACCATGGCCGAGGCCGCCTTGGCCCTGGTTACCGGCGACCCCGATGCGCTCACCGGCCGCATCGCCTTCAGCCTGCAACTCCTGGTGGAGCTGAACCGACCGGTACGCGATCTCATGGGAGAGTCACTAGTGGAGGGCTGGCAACCGACCGATATTCCCGCGGCCATCGCCCGCCAAGAGGCCAACCTCGCTGAGCGGGGTTGGCCCGACGCCTACACCTTCGGGCGGGTCCACAGTCCCCGCCCATGAGCGACGACCTGCTCCTTCGGATCGTCACCGAACCAGAGGTGTATGCCGACCCCTATCCCTTGCTGCGGGAATTGCGGGAGACGGCACCGGTTTACAAACTCAGTTTTGCCGACTACTGGGTGCTCACCCGGTACGACGACTGCCGGATGGCGCTGCGGGATCCCCGGATGGGCAACGCCGAGCCCGGCGACGAGGTGCCGACGCTCACCGCTGAGAGAGTGCGAACTCCGAACGAGGAACGGACTTTCCTGTTCCTGAACCCGCCTGACCACACTCGGCTGCGCTCGCTGGTGAGCCGGGCCTTCACCCCCCGACGGGTCGAAGGTTTGCGGTTGGCGGTGGAGGAGATGACCGACGAGCAGTTGGACTCGCTGGCTGCTTCCGGCGGGGGTGACCTGATCGAAGAGCTGGCCTTTCCCTTGCCGGCCAACGTCATTAGCGAGTTGGTGGGGGTGCCCCGGGCCGATCGCGATTGGTTGCGGCCGTTGGTGTCCGATCTGGCCGGCACCCTCGAGCCGAACCAAAGCCTGGAAAGCCTGGAGCGGGCCGAAGCCTCTGGGGTCAAGGTGGCGGCCTACTTCGATGAGCTGATCGACCAGCGGCGAGCCGAGCCCCGCGACGACCTGCTATCAGCGCTGATCGCGGCCAGCGACGGAGAGGACCGGCTCACCCAGCGAGAGATCGGGCTCACCTTGTCGCTGATCTATGCCGCGGGCTTCGAAACCACCACCAACCTGATCGGCAACATGGTCCACACGCTCATCCGGCATCCCGAGGAGTTGGCCCGGCTGCGGGCCGATCGGTCGCTGGTGCCCGGCGCGGTGGACGAGGTGCTTCGCTATCAGCCTCCTGTGCAGGTGGACGCCCGGTACACCTTCGAAGACGTGGAGATCGGAGGGCACGCCATCGCGAAAGGAAGCATGGTGCTGATGCTTCTGGGGGCGGCCAACCGCGACCCCGACGTGATCGACGATCCCGACCGGTTCGATATCGGCCGCCAAGAGACACCGCTGCTGTCGTTCGGATCAGGCATCCACTACTGCCTTGGTGCTTCACTGGCTCGCCTTGAAGGCCAAGTAGTGCTGGCTGGCCTGCTGGACCGTTTCGAGACCTGGACGCCCTTGGAGGACGATCCCCCCTGGAAAGACAGGCTCACCCTGCGAGGACTGGCCCGCTTACCAGTGGCTCTGTCCTAGCCGAAAGTCAGAAGACGATCGGCACCGAGGCATAGCCCTGCTGGAAGGAACCCGGCAGGCGGACCACCTCGTCGGCGGGCACCTCGAAGTCGGGGATGCGGGCCAAGGCTTCCTCGATGATCACCCGGCCCTCCAAACGGGCCAGATGGGCGCCGATGCAGTAGTGCAAACCATGACCGAAACCGAGCTGGCGAGTCGGACGGCGATGGAGGTCGAAGGTCTCAGAGTCGGGGCCGAACTCCCGCTCGTCCCGGTTGGCCGACTGATACAGCAGAAACACCCGGTCGCCGGGGGCCATCTCCTGACCCCCGATCACCGTGGGACGGCATACGGTGCGGCCCAAGTGCTGGATGGGCACCTCCAGGCGCAGCATCTCCTCGAAGGCGCCCCCGCTGAGTGATGGGTCCTCGGCAAGGGCGGACCGCTGGTCGCCGTTGGCGGCCAGGTGGATGAATCCACCGCCCATCACCTTTGGGGTGGTCTCTACCCCTCCGGTGAACAAGGTGGACAGTTGAATAGCAGCGTCCTGGTCGTCGAACGGATGGCCCAGCACGTTTACTCCTAGCAGGGCCTCGATGTACTCGGGGCACTCGCCGGCCCGCTGGTCGGCCACAAAGCCGCATAGGTACTCGTGGATCTTGGCCCGGGCCGCCGGAGCGCGGTCGTCGTAGCGCATGGTCTGGTTGGCGTAGTCCACCAGCTTCTCCCCGTCGGAAAAGGGGAACCCCAGCACCAGCGAGGTCCCGGCCACCGACACCGGGGAGGCCAGCTCGGTGACAATGTCGAGCCGTCCTCGTTCCAACCCTGCTTCTACGCATTCGGCGGCCACCCGGCGCAGCTCAGCCTCCAGTTCGGCCACCGGGCGCGGGCGCAGTGGGGGATAGAGAATCTTGCGTATTTGGGTGTGAGCCGGCGGGTCCATCTGGGAGAAGCTGAGGAACGGTCCCGCTGGCAGCGGCCCCAGCTCGGCTGAGGCTGGCTGAAGCACCAGATCTCTTAAAAACACCGGCCCCTCGGCGATGGTGAACGACTCCCGGTCGCAGCTCACCTCCCACAACTCGGCGAACCGGGGTAGTGCCCACCCGTGATACTGCTCCAGGCGGTGCACCCCGCCCGCGGCCCGCAGCTCCCGGTAGATAGGCAGCGGGTCGGTGGCCACCTCCAAGGAGAACGGGTCGTAGTCGTTCATTGTGATAGAGACTGCCTTATGGGACTGAGTGACCGCACGCCGCCGACTGCTGAAGAGTACGCCGCCTACCGGGAGCGGTTCTGCAACTGGGGCCGGTGGGGGGACGACGACGAGTTTGGCACCCTCAACCACATCACGCCGGAGGCCCGCCGGGCAGCGGCTGCATTGGTGCAGACCGGGGAGGCGGTGTCGATGAGCCGGCCCATCGACACCCACGCTGGCCCGGCCAACCCCTATCCGGCCCACCACTTCGTGGGGGCGGGGGACTCGGGGGCGATGGCCGACTACTTCGGCATGTTCATCCACGGGTTCGTGCAGACCCACATCGACGCACTGTGCCACCTTCCGGTGGACGGCGGCGGCAAGTTCTGGAACGGCAAGGAGTTCGCCAAGCCTCCCATGCCCGCTGAGCACAGCGGCACCATCGACTTCTGGCGCGACGGCATCGTCACCCGTGGAGTGCTCTACGACGTCCCCCGGTTCCGGGGCACCGACTACGTGGCCCCCGGCGAGCCGGTCCACGGCTGGGAACTGGCCGACGTGGCCGCGACCCAGGGAATCGAACCCCGGCCCGGCGACGCGGTGTGCATCCGCAGCGGCATGGACGTGTACTTCGACAAGACCGGTACATCCCAGGGGATGGGGTCCAACGCCGGGGTCCACGCCTCGGCCATCGAGTTCCTCTACGAGACGGAGGCCTCCTGTCTGACCTGGGACTTCCAAGACGCCCCTCAAGAAGACCAGGGCATTCCCAACCCGATGCCCATCCGCATCGCCCTGCACGTCCACCACGTCCTGTTGCCCTACATGGGCATGCCCATCATCGACAACGCCGACTTCGAGGCGGTGGCCGCCCGCTGCGCCGACCTGGGCCGCTGGGAATTCCAGTACGTGTGCGCCCCGCTGGTGCTCCGCTACGGCACCGGTTCGCCGGTGAATCCGTTGGCAATTCTGTAAGCCAGCACAACGGCTCTGCTGGAACTAGCCAATTGCATGCGCTACGGCGCTGGTGGAGAGGTATGGCCAATAAGTGGCCATATTCTGGCCATTTATTTTCGGGCAGGGTAGGGTGGGCGTATGGATCCAGTGCCCACCCGGCGTATTGCCGCTACTGAGTTCAAGAACCGGAGTCTGGGATTGCTCAAAGAAGTCGCGGAGACCGGCGAACCCCTGACGGTGACCAGCCACGGGCACCCCATCGTCCACATCACCCCTGCGAACGAGAAACCGCTGGGAATCTTGGGGTGCGCCCCGGAATGGCGGGGGTTGATGGACGACCCCGAGTACTCCCCTTATAGCGAGGAGGAGTGGGCGCAGTTCGCCGCAGACCGGACGACGGCCGTTTAGCGCCGAGCCTGCCTGTGATCCTGCTCGACACCCACGTCCTGATCTGGGTGGCTTCTCGGAACACGGCAAAGCTCGACGCGGAGAGGCTGGAGGCGTTGGACGAGGCCATCAGGGAAGGCTCGGCAGCCGTGTCGTCGGTGACGTTTTGGGAACTGGAGCATGCCCGGCGGGACCCCGCCAATAGCGTGTCGTCCTCTTGGTCCACGCGAGAGGCGCGTCAGCGGTTGCTGGCGCGAGGCCTGATCGATGTGCAGCCGACTGCGGAGGTGTTCATCGCGTCGGTAGAGCTGGGAGACACTGGTTTTCACGGCGATCCGATGGACCGCATCATCGCAGCCACCGCCATTGACCGCGGTTGGCCACTGGCCACATTCGACAGGCGCATCATCGCTTGGGCGAACCGAACAGAACGCTTGCGCCTGCACTCCTCATAAAGCCCGGACAGCCCGCCCCCGCCTACCGTCCCACCCTGGTGCTCCACCGGCGACGTCACCGTGGCCCTGCGCGACTACATCAACGGTGCCAGAGAGTGATCGGTCATCCGCCAAGGCACCCCCAGAGCGAAAACCGATCTGGGCCGCTGGGAATTCCAATATGTTTGCGCCCCGCTGGTGCTACGCTACGGCACCGGTTCGCCGGTGAATCCGCTGGCAATCATGTAAAGCGGGATCGTCCTCAGGGGGTGTGGCCTTTGGGGTGTATCTATCGGCATTCAATGTTCTTGCAGCAATGGAGCGGCCAATGGGCGGGAAGGCTGAGCATGGCGACCGTGCTCAAGTAGTCATTGTTGGTGGCGGCATCATCGGCTGTTCTATTGCTTACCACCTCACCCGTCGGGGGGTGACCGACGTATTGCTCATCGAGCAGGGGCAGCTCACCAGCGGTACCACCTGGCACGCGGCGGGGTTGGTCAGCCAGCTCAAGTCGAATCACAGCCTCACCCGTCTGGCCACCTACTCGGCCCAGTTGTTTGAGGAGCTCGAAGCCGAAACCGGCCAGGCCACCGGCTACCGCGCACCGGGATCCATCTCGGTGGCCGCCGACTACGAGCGATGGGAAGAGCTGCTGCGGGGCATGTCCATGGCCCGCACGGTGGGGGTGGACATTCGAGAGATCGAGCTCGACGAGGCCCTCGAGCTGTGCCCGCTGCTCAACATCGACGACTTGGTGGGCGCGCTGTTCATCCCCCGAGACGGCGTGACGTCACCGGTGGACACCACCATGGCCCTGGCCAAGGGGGCTCGGGCCCGTGGCGCCCGCATCGTGCAGGGCATCGCGGTGACCGGAGTGGTGGTGGAAGACGGTCGAGCGGTTGGGGTGGACACCGAGGCGGGCCGGGTAGAGGCCGAGACCGTGGTTTTGGCTGCGGGCATCTGGACTCGCCAGTTGGCCGCCACCGCGGGGGTGAGCGTGCCGGTGCAGGCCTGCGAGCACTTCTACATCGTCACCGAGCCTGTCGAAGGGGCGTACCCCAACATGCCCACGGTGCGCGACCCGTCCAACTACACGTATTTCAAAGAGGAGACCGGCAAGGTGATGGCCGGCTTCTTCGAGCCCCGGGGCAAGGTTTGGAACCTCGACGGCATTCCACGAGACCTCCAGTTCAAGACCTTGCCGGAGGACTGGGAGCACGTCGGGCCGATCTTCGAGAGGGCCATCCACCGCATGCCGGTGCTGGGGGAGGCGGGGCTTCAACTCTTCTTCAACGGGCCCGAGGCGTTCACCCCCGACGGGGTGTACTACCTGGGGGAGTCGCCCGAGGTGGATCGCTGCTATGTGGCTGCGGGGTTCAACTCGGTGGGCATCCAATCGGCTGGCGGGGTGGGCTGGGTGCTAGCCGACTGGATCGTCGACGACCACCCGCCCATGGACCTCTCGGTGGTGGACATCCGCCGTTCCTTCGGGTTCCAGTGCGAACCCGCCTACCTCGACGCCCGCATTCCCGAGAGCCTGGGTCTGCTGTATGCCATGCACTGGCCGTTCCGCCAGTACGAGACGGCCCGGAATATCCGCCGCTCGCCGCTGCACGAGCGCATCGACGCCGCCGGGGCGGTGTTCGGCGAGGTCGGCGGGTGGGAGCGGCCCAACTGGTACGCCGCCCCCGGCCAAGAACGCGAATACCGCTACAGCTGGGGTCCGCAGAACTGGTTCGAGGCCAGCGGGGACGAGTGCGAAGCGGTTCGCAACGCAGTGGGCCTGTTCGACCAGACCTCGTTCGCCAAGTTCACCGTGGAAGGCCCCGACGCCATGGCTCTGCTCAACTGGGTGTGCGCCAACGAGGTGGACGTGCCAGTGGGCCGGGCGGTGTACACCCAGTGGCTCAACGACTGCGGCGGCATCGAGGCCGACCTCACCGTGACCCGCCGGGGCGAGAACTCCTATTGGGTGGTCACCTCGGCGGCTACCGCCACCCGCGACTGGGCCTGGCTGCGCCGGGCTGCCCGGGGCAGGGACGTGGTCATCGAAGACGTCACCGACCACTACGGGGTTCTCGGCGTCATGGGGCCAAATTCCCGGGCTGTGCTCAGCCAGCTCTGCGACGCCGATCTCGGCAACGACGGCTTCCCGTTCGGCACGGCTCAGGATCTCTGTATCGCCGGGGCGGAGGTGTTGGCACTGCGCATGACCTATGTGGGCGAACTGGGCTGGGAGCTCTACGTGCCCAACGAACAAGCCGTGGCCCTGCACGACGCGGTGGTCGAAGCGGGCTCTTCCCTTGGACTGCGCCACGCTGGCTACCACGCCATGAACACGCTGCGCATGGAAGCGGCCTACTGCCATTGGGGCCACGACATCACCGACGAGGACACTCCCCTGGAGGCCGGTCTGGGGTTCGCGGTGGCCTGGGACAAGGCCGGCGGATTCCGAGGCCGCGACGCACTGGCCGCCCAGCGGGAGGGGCCCCGCACCAAGCGCCTCATCAAATTCCGGCTGGAAGACCCCGACTGGCTGCTGTACCACGACGAGCCCATCTACCGCGACGGCCAGATGGTGGGCCGCACCAGCAGCGGCATGTGGAGCTACACCGAGAAGCGGGCGCTGGCCCTGGGCTACGTGGAGTGCGCCGACGGCGTCACCAAAGACTGGGTGGAATCTGGGCGCTTCGAGATCGAAGTGGCCGGGACGCCCATCGCCGCCACCGGATCTATTCGTTCGTTCTACGATCCCCGCAAAGAGCGGGTTCGGCTCTGATTGACAAGGAGCGGCCTACGGTGCGCGACGAAGCCCAGGTTGTGATCATCGGCGGCGGGGCCATGGGCGCCGGCCTCTTCTACCACCTGGCCCACGAGGGCTGGACCGACATCGTTCTGGTGGAGAAGGGGGAGCTGTCATCGGGCTCCACTTGGCATGCCGCCGGACTCATTCCCCATTTCATCGGCAGCCTGAACATGGCCAAATGCCATGCGGTGGCCCCCGACCTCTACGCCAAGATCGAAGCCGAGACCGGGCTGGCCAGCGGCTGGCATGGCACCGGCGCCATCCGCTTGGCGCTCGACCGCCACCAGGTGGACTGGTTCCGCTACGTCAGCGGGATGCTCGATCTGGTCGGGATCGAGAACCACCTGATCGAGCCCTCCGAGATTCTCGACCATTGGCCGTTCATGGACGTGTCCGACGTGCTGATGGGCTGCTGGACGCCCAACGACGGCTGGACCGACCCGTCCAGCGTCACCGCGGCCATGGTCAAAGGCGCCCGCCAGCTCGGCGGCGAGCTCTACCGCCACACGCTGGTCACCGCCATGAACCAGCTTCCCGACCACCGCTGGGAAGTGGTCTGCGACGTCAAGGGCGAGACCCACCGCATCATTGCCGAGCACGTGGTGAACGCGGCCGGGTGCTACGCCCCCCAGCTCGGCGCCATGGTGGGCCTCGACGTGCCCATCGTGTCGGTGATCCACCAGTACCTCATCACCGAGCCCATGGCCGAGATGAAGGAACTGGGCGATTTCGACCCGCCGGTGATCCGCGACCCCCGAGCCTCGGCCTACTACCGCCGGGAGATCGACTCGCTGCTGGTCGGCCCCTACGAGCGGGAAAACGCCCAGACCTATGGGTTGGAGGGGATCGACTGGGACAAGCACTTCTATCTGACCCCGCCCGATCTCGACCAGCTCATGCCCTGGCTGATCGAAGCCGGCAAGCGGATTCCCGCCTTCGCCGACACCGGCATCAAGACGGTGGTCAGCGGGCCGATCACCCACACCCCCGACTCCGGCTACCTCATGGGCCCGGCGCCCGGCCTGCGCAACTACTGGCTGTGCGCGGGGGCATCCATCGGGATCACCCAGGGGCCGGGGGCGGGCAAGTATCTGGCCCAGTGGATGGTGCACGGCCAGACCGAGATCAACGTGGCCGAGATGGACCCGCGCCGGTTCGGCGACCACTGCGGGCCGACCGGGCGCTACGCCATCGAGAAGGCCATCGACGAGTTCCACGAGATGTACGCCACCCGCCTCCCCGGCGAGCAGCGCTTCGCCGGCCGACCCCAGAAGACCGACCCCATCTACAGCCGGCTCGACGCCCGGGATGCCCAGTGGATGGAGATCTTCGGCTGGGAGCGCCCGCAATACTTCGGCGAGCCCGAGGCCCACACCTTCCGGCACTCCAATGCTTTCGACATTGTGGGGGCCGAGTGCCGGGCCACCCGGGAGCGGGCCGGCATCGCCGACCTCACCGCCTTCTCCAAGTTCGAAGTGACCGGGGCCGACGCCGGGGCGCTGCTCGACCGCCTCACCGCCAACCGGATGCCGGCCAAAGACGGGGGGATGCGGCTCACCCACTTCCTGACCGAGTTGGGCGGCATCGAGACCGAGATGACCATCACCCGGCTGGCCCCCGACCGGTTCTATTTGAACTCGGCCGTCGTCGGACAGTTCCACGACCGCGACTGGCTGGCCCACCACGTGGCCCCTGGCGAGGACGTGACCGTTGTCGACAGAACCGACGACATGGGCATCCTGGCCGTCTCCGGTCCTCTGTCCCGCCAGATTCTGGCTCAGCTCACCGACGCCGAGCTGGAGGCCCCCGGCTTCCGCTGGCTCACCGGCCAGCAAATCGACGTGGCCGGCGTGCCGTGTCTGGCCCTGCGGGTGTCGTATGTGGGGGAGCTGGGCTGGGAGCTGCACCACTCCCAAGAACACACCGCCGAGCTCTACGACGCTCTGGTTGAGGTGGGCGAACCGCTGGGCATGGTTCACTATGGCACCTACGCCATGAACACCATGCGCATCGAGAAGGCCTACAAGGCGATGGGCTTCGAGCTGACCACCGAGATCACCCCGGTAGAGGCCGACCTGGGCCGGTTCGTGGACTGGTCGGGCGAGTTCCAAGGCAAGAAGGCCTCCGAAGAGCGGCTGGCCATGGGCGACGACATCGAGATGATCCTCGTGTACTGCGAGGTGGACACCACCGACAACGACTGCCGGGGCAATGAGCCGGTTTACGACGGCGACGAGCTCATCGGGCTGACCACGTCGGGCACTTGGGGCCATTCCGTGGGGCGCGGCCTGGCCTTCGCCTACGTGAAGCCGGAGTACAAAGCGCCGGGGACCCGGTTCGAGGTGCAGCTGATGAGCGACCGCCGTCCAGCGATGGTGTTGGACGGCCCGGCCTACGACCCCGACAACGAGAAACCGAGGGCTTGACATGGCGAGACGCGCAGGAGGCAGGGCGGCCCGAGTAGCCATGCGGGAGGCGCCGCCCGAAGCCGATGCCCGGGCAGTGTGGCCGGGGATGGCCGGCGGAGCCTACAAGCCACTGTCCGATGGCCAGTGCGACGACGTTTTCGAGGCGGCTCTCGGTTTGTTGGCCGACCTGGGCATGGGGCAGGCCACCCCGGAGATCATCGAAGCGGTTACCGCCAACGGGGGCCGGATGGACGACGACGATCGCTTGCGGTTTCCCCCCGACTTGGTGAAGCGGATCGTGGAGGGCGCCTGCAAGGAGTTCACCCTGTTCGGGTTCGACCCCGACCGGGGGGTGGAGATCGGCGGCAACCGGGTCCATTTCTGCACCAGCGGGGCGGCGGTAATGATGCTCGACCACGACACCAAGCGCTTCCGTCACAGCACTTTGGCCGACCTCTACGACGTGGCCCGGATCGTCGACACCCTCGACAACATCCACGTCTTCGTGCGGACGCTGGTGGCCCGCGACATGGAGACCGCTCGGGAGTTGGACATCAATACCGCCTACGCCATCCTGGCTGGCACCACCAAGCCGCTGGGCACGGCCATGTTCCAACCCGAGCATGTTCACGAGTGCATCGACCTTTTCGACATGGCGCTTGGTGCCGAGGGGGAGTTCGCCCGGCGGCCCTTCAGCATCGGCAACAACACCTTCGTGGTGCCGCCCCTGCGCTTTGCCGAGGATTCGGCCCTGTGCCTGATGGAGCAGGCCCGACGGGGCATGCCGATCAACCTGCTGTCGGCGGGCCAGGCCGGGGCCACCTCGCCGGCCGCGCTGGCCGGGTCGCTGGTGCAAGCCCTGGCCGAATGCCTGGCCGGGTTGACCGCGGTGAATCTGGTGGTGCCCGGCCATCCCTGTGTGCTGGGCATGTGGCCGTTCGTGTCCGACTTGCGCACCGGGGCGATGAGCGGGGGCAGCGGTGAGGAGGCGATCATCAACGCGGCGGCCGCCCAGGTGGTGAACTATCTCGGTTTGCCGTCGGGGGTGGCCGCCGGCATGGCCGACTCGAAGCTGCCCGACAACCAGGCCGGTGCCGAGAAGGCCAACGCCATCACCCTGGCGGCTAACGCCGGGGCCAACATGATCAACGAGACAGCCGGAATGCTGGCCAGCATCATGGCCTGCTCGCTGGAGGCCCTGGTGATCGACAACGACATGCTGGGGTCCATCAACCGCACGGTGCGGGGCATCGAGATCACCCCAGAGACCCTGTCTACCCAGGTAATCGCCGATGTAGTACACGGCGAGGGCCACTTCCTTGGCCACTCCCAAACCCTGTCGCTCATGCAGACCGAGTACGTCTACCCCCAAATCGGCGACCGCCTCAGCCCCGACGACTGGGTGGATGCCGGCGCCCGCCTAATGGACGACGTAGCCCACGACTACGTCACTGAAGTGCTCAACCGCCCCAAACCCGACCACATCACCCCCGAAGCCGACGCCCGCATTCGAGAAGCCTTCCCCATCCACCTCGCCCCTATCCGCTGACGAAGCGCGCCGTCGGGTGAGGCTGTTCTAGTCTCGGAACATGGCCTGGGATTTTTCTACTGATCCGGAGTTTCAAGACCACCTCGACTGGCTGACGGAGCTCATGCACAATGAGATCGAGCCGCTGGACCACTACTTCCGAGGGCGGTCCCCGTTCGACAAGACCGACGAGGAGGTGCAGAGCCATCTGCGCCGCATCCAGCAAAAGGTCAAGGACCGGGGGCTGTGGGCCTGCCACCTCAAGCCGGAGATGGGGGGCATGGGGTTCGGCCAGGTGCAGTTGGCGCTGATGAACGAGATCTTGGGCCGCTCCACGTTCGGACCCTCGGCCTTCGGCAGCCAGGCCCCCGACTCGGGCAACGCCGAGATCTTGGCCCACTACGCCAACGACGAGCAGAAGGAGAAGTACCTCAAGCCGCTGCTGGCCGGGGAGATCTCCACCTGCTACTCCATGACCGAGCCCCAGGGCGGGTCTGATCCAAACCACTTCACCTGCACCGCCCATCGCGACGGGGATGAGTGGGTGATCAACGGGGAGAAGTGGTTTGCCTCCAACTATCCGCGGGCTGAGTTCCTGATCGTCATGCTCATCACCAACCCCGACGTGTCGGTGTATCGGGGCTCGTCGATGATGCTGGTTCCCCACGACGCCCCCGGCTTGGAGCTGGTCCGCAACGTGGGCGTGGGCGGTGAGCGCCGGGGCCACGGCGGCCACAGCTACCTGCGGTTCAACGAGTGCCGCGTCCCGATCGAGAATCTCATGGGCGAGGAGGGGGCCGGGTTCAAGATCGCCCAGACCCGCTTGGGCGGGGGCCGAGTACACCACGCCATGCGCTCGGTGGGCACGGCCAAGAAGGCCTTCGACATGATGTGCGAGCGGGCTCTCAGCCGCGAGACCAAGGGCTCGCTTTTGGCCGAGAAGCAGGCGGTGCAGCACATGATCGCGGACTCCTGGGTCCAGATCGAGCAGTTCCGCTTGCAGGTGCTGCACGCTGCCTGGCAGATCGACCAGTCGGACACCTCCAAGGCCCGGCTCTACATCGCCGGGGTGAAGGTGGCCACCCCCCGAGTCCTGATGGACGTGGTTTTTCGCTCCATGCAGATCCACGGTTCACTGGGCATGTCCAACGAGACACCGCTGGCCAACATGTGGATGATGGCCCCCACCTTCGGGGTGGCCGACGGCCCCACCGAAGTCCATAAAGACACCATCGCCAAGCAGGTGCTGAAGGACTACCGCCCCTCCGAGGGCCTGTTCCCCACCGAGCACCTCCCCGCCAAGATCGAGTGGGCTCAACAAGTCATGGCCGAGCGCATTGAAGAGGAACTGCTGAACGCCTGACTCGGGCGCTCGAGCTCCGATTAGCGAGAGAGAAGGTCGGCGACTCGCCAGGAGTTGGCCATGATGGACAGCACGGGGTTTACGCCGCCGTTGGTGACGTGGAGGGAGGAGTCGGCCACGTAGGTTCGCTCGCAGCCCCACACCTTTCCTTGGGGATCGACGGTGCCGCCAGAAGGGGTGTCTGACATTCGGGCTGTGCCGGCTTGGTGCTGGCCGCCGGACAGGATTTGGAAGCCCATTGAGCCGCCGGTCACGTCGCGGGCCCCGGTGGCGGTAATCCACTCCTTGGCCCGGTCGCCCAAGAACTCTGCGGTACGCAGATCCTCTTCGTGCTGCACGCCGAAGAACCGGGCCACCGGCAAGCCCCATTGATCCCGCACCTCAGCCGACAGGTCCAGCCCGGCTGATCGGGTGGGGATCTCCTGGATCGGGCCCATGATCATGATGGTGCGGCGGTAGGTATCCCGCAGGGCCTGGCGGGCTGAGGCGCCCGTCGGCCGCCCATACTCGTCGACTTCGCCAGCGGCCTCGGCTGCCCTTTGGTGGTCGGGTCGGAACCACGAGCCCATCACCCAGTGCTGCACCGGCGACACCGCGTACTCATCCGCGATCATCCCCCCGCCGATGATGCCGTCGTTGTGGTGGCAGTGCTCCCGGGTGGCCATGGCCAGGCCGGGGCCGACGCCGTCGCTGAGCGGCTCGTCGGTGTCGACGTGGCCATGGGCCAACACGTAGGTATGGCCCTGGAGGCATCGGCCAACCCAGCTATTGCCCAGCCCGCTCAACATCAACAGCCGAGCCGTTTCCACCGCTCCAGCGGATAGCACGATCCGATCGGCTCGCACCGTGCGCTGGCCGTACTCAGAGCGCAGTTCCACCTCGCCTCGGTTGTCGTCGATCCGGGCGGCCAGGGTGTCGCACAGGATGTGGGCACCGGCCGCGGTGGCTCGGGGGAGCAGGGTGTTGTGGACGCCGTTCTTGGCGTCCACCGGGCAGGGGTGGCCGACGCACTGGCTGCAACCCGCGCACGCGGGACGATCCCCGTAGGGCCGAGAGTTGACCAGCAGGGGGACGGGCGCAGTGGCCCAGCCCAAGCGGGCCGCAGCTCCAGCCAGCATCTCGCCCCCGCGGTCGGGCGGGAACGGGGGCAGCGGATAGCCGCGGGACCGGGGACCGTCGCCAGTGTGGCCGGGAGCGCCCGCCACTCCCACCTCCCACTCCACCAGGTCGTAGTAGGGCTCGAGATCGTCGTAGGTGATCGGCCAGTCGGCCAGAGTCGAGCCCTCTGGAATGCCGTACTCACTGGCCATGCGGAACGTCTCGGGCGCGAACCGCCACCCTTGGCAGCCGTACAGCCGGGGGCCGCCCCCCAGCAGAACTGCGTTGTTGTGATAGCGGAAATCGTGGGGCTCAAGAGCCTGCTCGCTGTCCCCATCTTTGACGGCCCGGGGATTTCCCACCGGGGTTACGCCCTCGCCGAACCCGAACACCGCGGTGCGGTGGTTGCGCACCGGGTCCCAGCCGATTTCTGTGGACTTGAGGGGGCGGCCTCGCTCCACCACCAGCACCGAGCATCCGGCCGCGGCCAGCACATGGGCAGCCACGCCACCCCCGGCACCGCTACCCACCACCACTGCGTCGTAGTGATCCTGCACCTCGTTCCAACCGATCACCGGGGGCACGGTGTCGACCAACTCCGGCTCGCCGAGGGGGAACCGCTGGTAGCCCAGCTCATCCCAGCACCCCGAGTCGGGATCGGTCAGCCAGCGCAGCGTCTCTTGGTCCATGGTGGCCCTTCGGTCAGCCTTCGCTGACGGTGAGGCGGCAGGCGGCGGGGTCGAGGCCGTCGGCGGTGAAGGTGAGATCTACGACGCCCGGGCCGGTGGGGCGAATCACGGCCAAGGCCTGACCGTCGTAGGTAGTGCAGGTGGAGGATCCAAAGGGCTCGGTGGCCCGATGGTCGGCGCTGGCAAAGCCTTGAACCACCGCGGGACCCTGTACAGAAACTTCAATCGGTCGGTTGGCGCCCGGGTGTACCACGCCGTCGGCGTCGGTCAGGCGCACAGCCACGTAGGCCAGGTCGGCGTCGGTGGCCGCGATTTCAGCGCGGTCGGCCTCGGCCACCAGGCGCAGCGGTCCCGAGGCGGTGCGCAGTGAGCTTCGGGCCGTCTCGGTGCCGTCGGCATACGCGATGGCCACCAGTTCGCCCGGCTCATAGGGGGCCGTGAACTTGGTGCGGAACTCCTCGATGGGCTGGCGGCCCAGGGACTGGCCGTTGAGAACCAACTCAACCTCTTCGGCGCCCGAGTACACCTCGATGTCGGCTGCGGTGCCTTCGTATCCATCCCACGTCCAGCTGTCCACGGTGTCGCTCCACGACCATGGGCTGGAGTAGACGACCTGCTTGTGGGCGTTCTCCAGTCGCTGCACGGCGATGAACGGCTCTTGGCGCAGGCCGAAGACGATCTCCCGGTAGTAGGAGGCCGGGCGCCGGACGCCGGTGATGTGGATATCGCCGGTGTGGGAGACCAGCCAGGGGTACGGCGCCACTATGCCGAAGTACTCCGGCTCCACCTGGTCTTCGTCGTCGTACCCGACGCGCCCGATGCCGACCTCGCCCAGGTATTCCCAGCCGGTCCAGGTGAAGTCGCCCACCAGGTGGGGATGGGCGCAGATGATCGGCCAGTCTCGGCCGAGGTCGACCACGTTGGTCTCCGAGCCGACGATCACCCGATTGGGGAACAGCTCATGGTCGATCAGGTACCGGTTGGAGACGTAGTTGTAGCCCACCACGTCGAGGGAGGCGCACACCTCCTCGGTGCCCTCGGCGATGAGCGGCACCGACAGCAGGCGGTCCTTCGCCTTGGCCCACGCCACCATCTGGGTGTTCACCCCTTGGGAGTCGGTCTCCTCGACGGTGGGCAGCGTGCTTGCATCAGTTGCCTCATCACTGCTCAGCTCGCCCAGGAGATCAGGGATCTGGGAGATCAGCCTTCGGATGGCCAGCATCGGCTGGACCCCGGTGGTCACGTAGCGGTGGGGGTCGAGCGATCGAACGAGCTCGGCGATCTCGCGGGCTCGGGCCGCGCCCAGCGGCGAGCCGACCTCGGGAATCTCGTTGCCGGTGGAGTAGAGCACCACGCTGGGGTGGTTGCGGTCTTTGCGCACCATGGTGGCGACATCGGTCGGCCACCGGTCCTCGAAGCGCAGGGCGTAGTCGAGATCCTTCTTGTTCTCGGTCCACATGTCCCAGGTCTCGTCCATCACGATCACGCCGTGGCGGTCGCAGGCGTCGAGCATGGCCCGGCTCATCGGGTTGTGGGCGCTGCGCAGGGCGTTGAATCCGGCCGCCTTCAATATCTCCACCCGGCGCTCCTCGGCCCGACCGATGGTGGCGGCGCCGATGGGCCCGTTGTCGTGGTGGACGCAGGCGCCCCGCAGCTTGATCGTCTCGCCGTTGATGCGCAGCCCGTGGCCGGGGTCGAGTTGGAGCGAGCGGATGCCGAAGACGGTGATCTCCTGGTCGAGCTCTACTCCGTCTTCGACCACCGAAGTGGTGCAGGAGTAGAGGTGGGGCTGGTCGGGGCTCCAACGATCCGGGTTGGACACCGCCAGCTTCTGGCGGGCCACCACGGTGGTGTGGGGGCGCAGGGTCACCGGGATGTCCCCGGCGGCCACTGTCTCACCGGCCGAGTTGTGGATGTCGCAGGCCAGCCGCACGGTCACCGTGTGGGCGGTGTCGTTGTGCATTTCGGCGGCCACCTCTACCACCGCGCCGCGGTCGTCGATCTCCGGGGTGGTGATCCACACCCCGTCGATCACCAGGTGGACCGGGTTCTTGACCCAGAGGTGGACGGGGCGGTAAATGCCGGCGCCGGAGTACCACCGGGAATCGTCGTTGGCCCGGCAGTGAACCTTGATGTTGTTCTCCTCGCCGTAGCGCAGGAACGGGTCCAAATCGACGGTGAACTCCATGTAGCCGTTGGGTTCGGACGCCGCGATGTCATCGTTCACGTAAACCATGGCGTCGCGGTACACGCCCTCGAACTGAAGGGCCACCCGCTTGTCGCGCCATTCCGCAGGTGCGTCGAAGGATTTGGAGTATTCCCACACGCCGCCGGGGAAGTAGCCGGTGGAATGGGGACCCGAGGGGTCTCGTGGGGTGCTGATGACCGCATCGTGGGGCAGGGTTGCCGGTTCGAGTGTGTTGTTCGGACCCCTCAACTCCGCGAAGGGGCTTGCTTTGGGCCGGACGCCCCAGTCCGCATTGAATGACGATCTCATCAGTGCCTCCCGACGGCACAGAGTAGGGGAAGGTCATCTCGAACCCTTTGCCCCCGCTCTACGAAGGCAAGATCGAAGGCCAGTCGCGGTAGCTTCCCTCCATGACCGTTCGATGGGGTATAGCCGGGCCTGGGGCCATCGCCGTGGGGTTCGCGAATGGGCTCCAGTTGCTGGACGACGCGGAGATCTACGCCATTGGGTCGCGCTCGGCCGACCGGGCCAAAGACTTTGCCGCCCAGTACGGGGCCTCGGCGGCCTACGGCAGTTACGAGGATCTGGCTTCCGATCCGGACGTGGACGCGGTGTACGTAGCCACCCCCCAGTCCCGCCATGAGCAGGACACGCTGCTGTTCTTGGAGGCGGGCAAGCCCGTGTTGTGCGAGAAGCCGTTTGCGCTCAACCGGGCCCAGAGCCAGCGGATGATCGACGCCGCCCGGGAGCGGAGCTTGCTGTTGATGGAGGCCATGTGGAGCCGATTTCTCCCCGCCTATCGGGTGCTGGCCGAACTGCTGGGAGAGCAGGTCATCGGTGAGCCCCAGCTAGTGGAGGCCGACTTCGGGTTCCACCAGCCGTTCGACCCCGACCACCGGCTCTACGACCCCGAGCGGGGCGGCGGGGGGATTCTCGATCTGGGGGTGTATCCCGTGCAGTTCGCCTCATTGGTGCTGGGCACTCCCACCAGCGTGGTGGCCCAGGGCCGCATCGGCCAGTCCGGGGTCGACGAGCAGGTGGCCGCCGTCCTAGGTCACGCGGGCGGCGAGCTGGCAGTGGTGAAGGCGGCCATCGCCACCAACCTGGGCTGCTCCGCCCGCATCGCTGGCACTGAGGGCACGATTGAGATCCCTGCATTCATGCACTGCCCCGGATCGCTCACGGTCGTGCGGGGGTTTGAGCGGGAGGAAATTGACGGCTCTTGGGAGGGCGACGGGCTCCGCTTCCAAGTGGAGGAGTTCCACCGCTGCTTGGCCGCCGGCGAGCTCGAGAGCCCAGTGATATCCCACGCCGAGACACTGTCGATCATGGGCACCCTCGACCAGATCCGCGACCAGATCGGCCTGAGATTCCCGGGGGAGTGAGTGGTTCAGCGCCCGGGGCGGCGAACCACTAGAGATCTCCCTCCCGGAGCTGGGATCTCAGGTCGACCTTTCTGATCTTGCCGGAGGCGGTGCGGGGGAAGTCGGTTACTAGGCGCAGCTCTTCGGGCCATTTCTGACGGGCTAGGCCGGCTTGCTCTAGGTGGGGGGCAAGGGCGGGCAGGTCGATGGGATCGGCGTCGGGTAGCAGCCGGATCACCGCACAGGCGTGCTCCCCCAGCCGCTCATCGGGGGCGGCCACCACCGCCACTTCGGCAACACCGGTAATTTTGCCGATGACCGCCTCGATCTCGGCGGCCGACAGGTTCTCTCCGCCCCGGATGATGATGTCCTTCACCCGGTCGGTGATGGTCAAACAGCCGTGCTCGTCGACGATGCCGATGTCGCCCGTGCGGTACCAGCCGTCTTCGTCAAAGGCGGTGTTCAGCTCGGGGTCGGTGTAGCCCAGGCACAGTTCGGGGCCGCGGGTCACGATCTCGCCGGGATTGCCCGCGGGCAGGTCGCGTCCGCTTTCGTCGACGATCCGCATCTCCACTCCGGGCCGGGGGCGGCCATCGGTGTTGTGGCGAAGCTCAGCCGGTTCTTCATACGCCATGCCGGTGACCGACGGGTGCTCGGTGGACCCGTAGGCCCGGATGATCTTGATGCCGAGCGACTCGGCCCGCTGGCCCAGAGCAGCGGGCACCGGCGCCCCGCCTTGGCCGACCCGAGGCATCAGGGCTGCGTGCTCGGGAGTGAAGTCGGGATGGTCCAAAAGGCTGGTGAGAAAGATCGACGCGCCCACCCCGCCGCCGATGTCGTGGGCCAGCATCACCTCGAGGGCGTGGCCCGGATCCCACCGGTCGGTGAGGTGGATGTCGCCGCCGACGTACAGCGGGCCGAGCACTCCGCCCAGCATCCCGGTGGCGTGGGCCACCGGCGATCCCATCAGGTTGGGCCGGCGGTCGGTCAACCACATGGCCATGTGCTCTAGTTCGCTGAGCAGGGTGTGGTGGTTGTGGATGGCGCCCTTGGGGTCGCTGGTGGTGCCCGAGGTGTAGGCCAGCACCGCGATGTCGCTCGCACTCGGCTCGGTCAGCTCCGCAGCCGGATCACAGGCCTTCACCTCTGCCCAGGAGGCCCGGCGCACACCGGCGGGGACGGGACGGTCGGCCCCTTCGCCCACCACCAAGTGCAGCCGGAGGCTGTTTGGGGCGGCGTGGTCGATGATCTCGGCGTAGTCCACGTGGCCGTAGGCCGCCGGCGAGATGTAGGCCTCGGCACTGCATTCGTCGAGGATGAACGACACCTCCTTGCGCCCGTAGATGTGGGTGATGGGCACCAGGATGTAGCCGCCCATGGCCAACCCGCAGAACGTGGCCACCGCCTCTCTCCAGTTGGGAATCTGAAACGCCACCACTGCGCCCGCCGCGATGCCCTCGCCGCGCAAGAAGGACACCAGCCGGCGGGCCTCGGTGTCGATGTCGGCGTAGGTGCCGTGCCATTCGCGGGTGCGGGAATGGATGTGGATGGCGGCGTCGGGAGCAGCAGCCAGCCACTCGGCCACCCGCCCGCCGAGGGTGGCGTCGGTCCACCATCCCTCGCTCACATAGCGCTGTTCCAGATGGGCGGGCACCGATCGCAGCACCCTACGAGACTCGCTCAAGAGCTCACCTCCGGTGGACGACTCATGGCTCTACTTGATGGCGATGGGGTTGAGGGGCGATCCGACCGCGCCGGGGATGTTGAGCGGCGGAGCGACCAGCATGAACTCGTGGCGGCTGTCGGCCGCGCAGTCGGCGGCTAGGTCGTCGAGCACCCAGAACTCGCCCAAGGGCAGCCCACGGTCCACAAGCGCCCCGCAGTGGACCGGGTGCTTTCGGGCGGTTGGGTCCTCGGGCACCATGACTTCGACCGCGATGGTGTCGGAGGCCACCGCGGAGATGTCGTTGCGGTCGCACCAGTTGAGGGCGTCCACTCCCAACCCGGGGGAGCCGCCGAAGTACTCCCCTTGCTGGTCGGGCGTGAAGCTCGGATCCCACAACGCCATGTAGCCGGTACGGATCAAAGCGATGTCGCCGGGCTCCACTGAGCTTCCTTGGGCCTCGGCGCAGCGGTCCAGCATGGCCGAGTCGATGACCGTGGCTGGGGCCAGCGGATCCGAGCCTTCGGACCGGGCTAGGTCCAACAGCACCGCTCGACCCACAAAACTCTCCCGGTGGTTCTCCATGCCCAGCACCGATGCGCCCCCGAAGGCAGTGACATTGCCGGCCCAGTAGCCGTTGTACATCGTGTCCCGGTAGATCACGTGGGCGAAGCCGTCCCACTGGGTGGAGCCCTGGAGCGGCATCTGGAACATGTCGTCGTTCCACTGGAAGTCGGGATCGGCGGCGCTATAAGGGGAACCCACCACCTGATCGGAGCCGGCCATCAAGAACCAGTGCAGCGGCGCCGGACGGGTGTGGAACCGCGGGCCGCTGGCATCGATGGGCAGAGCCAGGGAGAACACCTTGCCCGACTGCACCAGTGAGGCGGCCCGAACCCGTTGGTCAGGGCCGATCAGATTCTGGGTGCCGCGCTGGTCGTCGTCGCCCCAACGACCCCAGTTGTTGGGCCCTTCGGGCTCATAGCCGCCGACCACCTTGCCGTTGTCGTCCACGGAGTAGTCGGGCGCCGACCAGCTCGTAGCGTATCGGGCGTAGTCTTCTCGACCCATGGGTCCTCCTAAAGCTGAATGAGGCGGGGCACGGTCCCATAAATCAACAGATCGCGGCCGATCTCGGTTGAGAGGTACCTGGCGGAGTCAAACAGCGCATCGAGCACCAGCATTCGCTTGTGCCACAGGTGGAACCGGTGCTCGGCGGTGAAGCCGATCCCGGCCAGCACCTGTTGGGCGTGGTTCGCCGTGGTGAGGGCAGCCTGGCCGGCCAGCGCCTTGGCCAGCGCGGCCAGCATCGGGTCGGGGTCGCGCAGGGCCGCCCTGGCCACCGATGCTGCCCCCTCGATCAGCACCAGCGAATCGGCCAGCTTGTGACGGATGGCCTGGAACGAGGCCACCGGGCGGCCGAATTGCTCCCGGTCTAGGGCGTGCTGGCGCGCCTCGGCCAGCATCCTTCGGGCCCCCGCAATGAGCTGGTGGGCCAAGGCCATCCGGGCGGTGGCCATTGCCGCGTCCCAATTGCCGTTGTTCTCTATCGGTGTCATCAACTCGGTCCGGATTCGGGTCGACAGATGGCGATAGGCGTGGGCGGGGTCGACTCCTGTCGCCTCCCAATTTCGAAGGAAGCCAGCCTCGAACGCTCCCAGCACTGGGCCGGAGCCGTCATCCAAGGCCACAACCACTGCGGCTGCCTGGTTGATCCGCGACGACACCAGACCATTGACAACAAAGGGGTCTTCCTGGAGGAGGATCTTGGGATCGTCTGGATGCGGGTCCGCCGGGTTGTTGTGGAGGGTGGCGGGAAACAACATGCAGATTTCAGGGGTTATGGGAAGGCCGAGGGCATGGGCCACCACGTCGTCGAGCAGGGTGGCAGCCGAGCCGGTGGTGCCGAGAGCAGTGAACGCCATCGCCGCCGCCGGGCCGGGGGCGGCGTCCAACAGGTCGGCCCAGCCCAAGTCGTGGAGTGCCTGGTCGGCCTCGCCTGGACCGGGCGCGTCGGCCATAGCGGCTTCGAAACTGGCAGCTAGCAGAGCTAGGTCGTCGGCGTCGATGGACTGGCTCATGACTCCGGCCCCAAATCAAGCAATCGTCGGGCGACGATGTTGCGCTGGATCTCAGCGGTGCCCCCGTAGATGGAGGCTGCCTTGGAGTACAGGTAGTCGGTGCGCCACATTTCCGCATCGCGACCCTCGTCGAACTCGATGACACCGGGCAGCAGGTCGCGGGCTGTCTCAAACAGCTTCTGCTCAGCCGATGTGATGAGGATTTTGTCGATCGACGTCTCCACCCCGAGCTGCTGTCCCTCAGCGAGCCGATATTGGGTATCGCGGGATCGGCTGCGGAAGGCAAGGATCGACAGGAGTACCTGGCCAACCGCCTGGGCCGAGGAGTCACTGAAGTCGCCGGCATCCGACACCTGGGTGATCAGGTCGCAGAAGCGCCGGTGCAGCAAGGCCCCTCGATGCCAAAACGTGGTGGACCGCTCGTAGGGGAGGATGTCCATAGCTACCTGCCAGCCACCGTCTTCCTCCCCGAGTAGCCGTTCCTCGGGTACGAACACCTCGTCGTAGTAGACCTCGGCGAAGTCGAGGCGACCGTGCATGGTCTCGATCGGGCTGTAGGTGATGCCCGGGGAGTCCACGTCCACCAAAAGGGCGGTGATGCCCCGGTGGGCGCTGTCGGGCTCGCCGGTGCGGGTGAGCAGCACGCAGCGCTGTGAGTATTGGATGAAGCTGGTCCAGATCTTCTGGCCGCTGACCACCCAGCCGCCGTCGGTCTTGGACGCCCGGCACGACAGCGAAGCCAGGTCGCTGCCCGCGTCGGGTTCGGAGAATCCCTGGCACCACATCTCTTCGCCCCGCAGAAACGGCGGTACCAGGCGGGCGGACAGCTCGGGTGGGGCGAACTCGATCACCGTGGGGGCCAGCACTTCGATCATCGTCCAAGCGTTGGGATCGGCCAGCCCTCGGAAGTTGATCTCCTCGCCCACGATGGCCCGCAACAGGGGCGATCCCCCAAGCCCGCCCACCGACTCCGGCCATCCGTAGCGGCCGAACCCGGCGTCGAACAGGGCCCCCTTCACATTGGAGTAGTGCGCCATGTGCGCGTCCATCGAGCCCGCGCCCTGGTACGGCGGGGTGAGCTCGTCGGCGTTGGCGTCGAGCCACGCGGTCAGGTCGCGGCGAAATGTCTCAGGATCCATCGTTGCCAAGGAGTCTGACGTTACGTTACAACGGCGGCTCGCGCACCATCTCCAAATCGGCTGAGCCGCTGTCGGGGACGCGGGGCTGGCGCCACGCCTCGACCGGGAACGACGCCTCGCACAAGGAGAACGCCAGCAGCAGCAGGTTGCGGGCATCGTCGGGGAGATCGTCGAGGTCGAAGGCGTCGCAGTAGTCCAGGATCTCGCTCAGCCGGGGCATCATGGCGTCGTAGAAGGCCTGCATTTCGGCCATCGTGGAGTCCAAGCGCTTCTCGTAGCGCTCCCGCCAGGTGTCGAGGGCCCAGTCGGCGAAGGGTTCCAGATCAGTGAAGTCGGCGGGTAGCGCTGCCGCGGCGGTGTTGCTCATGGTCGTTACCCTCCGCCGTTGGCCGACGAGGGCATCCACGGGTAGCTGGCCGGGCGGCCGCCGGCTTTTACCTGCTCTCGTACCGCGGCGTGGTGGTGACGGCAGAGGATTTCCTGATCGTTGAGCATGAAGGTGTCCACCACCTCGCTCTCGATCATGGTTTGGGTGGCCTCCAGGGTGTTGGCGTCTTGGAAGGCGTATTCCTTGAACGTGGAGAACGCGAACTCCTGGGCGGCGCGCTGGCTGGCGTTCTCGGGAGGCACGAAGTTGAGGGTTGACTCGAACAGGTGCTTGCTGGGGCCGAGCGGCCAATAGGAGTAGGTGAGGTACCAGCCCGTCTCCCAGAACAGGATCATGAAGTTGGGCCACAGCACGAACGAGTCGATTCCCCACGCCCGGTGCTTCGACGGATTGAGCAGCGGGGGAAGGTCTTGGTTGTTGTTGACCGCGGCGGGCTTGTCCCAGGGACCGAACAGGCCGCTGCGCAGCAGGTTCTCGATCGGCTTGACCATGCTGGGATCCTTGGGCGGTGACATCCCGCCCCACGACGACACCATGGAGTGAGGGCTGAACAGCTCGTAGTGGAGACCCTCGTAGCCGAAGCCGGCCAGCTTCTCAGCTTCCTCAGCGGCCGCTTGGCGCTGGTGCAAAACCGGGGCGTGGTAGAACTCCACGAAGGCGTCGATGAACAACTTCCAGTTGCTGTCGATCTCCGAGCGCACCTCGTAGGTCTGGGTCATCTCGCCGAACGGATAGCCGGCCAAGCCGTCGGCCAACGGGGCCAGGGCCTCGGCGAGGGTCTGCTGGGGCTCGGGGTCGAGGTTGACGAAGATGAAGCCCTCCCACACGTCGCAGGCCACCGGCACCAGGCCGAGCGAATCCTTGTCCACGTCGAAGAACTCCGACTCCTGCTGGATGAACGCCAGCGAGCCGTCGAGGTCGTAGCGCCAGCCGTGGTATTTACAGGTGAGCTGGCGGCACACCCCGGAGGTCTCTTCGTTGGGGTAGTCGTCCCACACCAGCTTGTTGCCCCGGTGGCGGCACACGTTGTAGAAGGCCCGCACGGCACCCTGGCGGTCTTTCACCACCAGAATGCTGCGTTTGGCCCAGGGGAACTCCCGGGTGAAGTAGCTGCCCGCCCGCCCCAGACGCTCGACCCGCCCGACGCACAGCCACTCCTTCTTGAAGATGGCGTCGATCTCCTGCTGCCAGTAGTCGGGGTCGTAGGAGTCCTTGTAGGACACTGGGCCGGTTCCCAAGCCGGGGTAATGCTCGGTCCAGCTGCCCTCGGCTGGTTTGGGGAAATGAGCCATGGTGCCTCCTTAGCGCCTGTAGACCTTGCCGTCCTTCATCACGAACTGCACCCGCTGGATCTCGGTGAGGGGGTCGCCGGGCATCCCGATGATGTCGGCCAACATCCCGGGGGCGATGCGGCCGAGGTCAGGGGCGTCGATGAGGTCGGCGCTGACCGTGGTGGCGGCTCTTATGGCTCCCAGCGGGGTCATGCCTCGCTTGATCAGGGTCACCAGCTCCTCGGCGTTGCGGCCGTGCCAGATGGCGGGGGCGTCGCTGCCGGTGGCGATCTTCACGCCAGCCTCGATGGCCTTGGAGATGGTCTGCTTGGCCTGGGGAAATACCTTGGCCGCCTTCTCCTGGAGCTCGGGTGCCTGGTTGCTGACGTCCCAGTTCTCGGTCAGCGCAGTGGTGCTCACCAAGAATGTGCCGGTGTCCACCATGAGCTGGATGGTGTCGTCTTCCATCAAGAATCCGTGCTCGATGCAGTCGATGCCGGCCTCGATGGCCGAGCGGACGGCCTGGTCGCCATGGCAGTGGGTCGCCACCTTGAGCCCCCGGCGATGGGCCTCATCGGCAATGGCGGTCAACTCCTCGGTGGAATACTGCTGCGCGCCGGCTGGCCCGGTGTGCGACATCACGCCGCCGGAACCACAGCACTTGATCAGCTGGGCGCCGTACTTGATCTGGTACCGGACGGCCCGACGGATTTCGTCGATGCCATCGGCCACCCCTTCTTCCACTGTTATCGGCAAGACATCGGGGCCGAGGGCCTGGAACATGGTCGGGTCGAGGTGCCCACCGGTGGGGGTGATGGCGTGGCCCGCAGGCACGATCCGGGGTCCGTCCACCCAACCGGCCTCGATGGCCTCGGCGAGAGCCACGTCGAGCAGATAGCCCCCCGTCTTCACGAAGAGGCCCAAGTTTCGCACCGTGGTAAATCCAGCTCGCAGAGTGCGCCGGGCATTGGCGGTGGCCCGCAGCGTCATCTTGGCCGGGTTGGTCTGCACCGGGTCGAACAGCCCCGCTCCCGGTCCTCCCATGAAGAAATTGACCTCCATGTCCATGAACCCGGGCAAAAGGGTGAGTTCGGGAAGCTCGATAACCTCGTCGCAGTCGCTGGCGATGCCCTTGTCGGAGCCCACCTCGGCAATGCGGTTGCCTTCGACGCGCACAAAGCCGGGCTCGATGATGTCGCCGGTATCGATATCGAGCACCCCTCGCCCGTGGAGGGCGGTGGCTGTCGGGTCGGGCATGGCACGTCCTTTCCGGGTTTGCGGAATGTGTTTGCGATAATAGGGGAATCTCATTCCCAGCCTAACCTTGGCTCGGATTCTCCCGAGGAGGCAGCCATGGCATTCAGCCCCGAGGACCTGACCCTCATCAGCGTCGACGACCACATCATCGAGCCTCCCGATATGTTCGACGCCCATCTTCCCGAGCGCTACAAGGCCGACGCACCCCGCATCGTCCGCCGAGACGACGGCGCCGACGTCTGGCGGTTCGGCAAAGTGGAGGTGCCCAACGTGGCCCTTAACGCGGTGGCCGGTCGGCCCAAGGAGGAGTACGGGGTGGAGCCCCAGTCGCTGGAGGAGATCCGGCCGGGCTGCTTCATAGTGGACGAGCGGGTCAAGGACATGAATGCCTGCGGGGTGTTGGCGTCGATGAACTTTCCGTCGTTTCCCGGATTCGCCGCCCGGCTTTTCGCAGTGGAAGACGAGGAGTTCGGCCTGGCCTTGGTGCGGGCCTACAACGACTGGCACATCGATGAGTGGTGCGGCGCCCATCCGGGGCGGTTCATCCCCATGGCGCTGCCGGTTATCTGGGACGCCCAAAAGTGCGCCGACGAGGTGCGCCGGGTGGCCGACAAGGGCTGCCACTCGCTGTCGTTCACCGAGAACCCCGCCGCGTTGGGCTATCCGAGCTTCCACGATCCGCACTGGGATCCGCTGTGGGCCGCGGTGTGCGACACCGACACTGTGCTGTCGATCCATTTGGGGTCGTCGGGCCAGCTCAGCTTCCCGGCACCCGACTCGCCCCCCGACGTGATGATCACCCTTCAGCCGATGAACATCCAGTCGGCTGCCGCCGACCTGCTGTGGTCCCGAGTGCTCAAGGAGTTCCCCACCATCCGCATCGCCCTGTCGGAGGGCGGCACCGGGTGGGTGCCCTATTTCCTGGAGCGGCTCGACCGCACCTACGACATGCACCACCGCTGGACCGGCCAGGACTTCGGCGGTCGGATGCCCAGCGACGTGTTCCGCGAGCACTTCCTGACCTGTTTCATCTCCGACCACACCGGGGTGTACCTGCGCAACGAGATCGGCATCGACAACATCAGTTGGGAGTGCGACTACCCCCACAGCGACTCGGCGTGGCCCGGCGCCCCCGAGGAGTTGGCCAAGCTGATGAACGAGGCCGGGGTGACCGAGGCCGAGGCGGCCAAGATCACTCACGAGAATGCCATGCGGTGGTATTCGTTCGACCCCTTCGCCCACGTCCCCCGCGAGCAAGCCACGGTGGGAGCTCTGCGGGGGATGGCCGCTGGCCACGACGTGAGCATCCGCTCGATGAGCCGTCGGGAGAAGCTGACCGCCGAGCAGGTGCAGGCCCGCTGGCAGGGCTTGGGCCAAAGCAGCGCCGGCACCGCCGCGGAGCGGGCCAGCTAGTGCCATGAAGCTCGACGGGCAGGGCAGCGCGACCATCTGGCGTGATCGGGCCATCGAGCGGTCGACCCGTTCGGCCCGGGATCGGGCCGCCAAGCGGGTGCAGCAATTCCTCGACGCGGCCCGAGATGTCATCGCGGCCAAGGCGTCCACCGAGTTCACCGTGCAGGAGGTGGTAGACCAGTCGAGGCAGTCGGTGCGCAGCTTCTACCAGTACTTCGACAGCAAGCACGAACTGCTGCTGGTGCTCTTTGAAGAGGAGATGGGCATCGCGGTGGGCCACATACGGGAAGCGACCGCAGACGGCGATCCGCTCGACCGGCTCAAGCGAGTGGTGTTGACGCTGTACGAACTGTGCGAACCAGACAGGGTGTCGGCGCGGCCGCTATTCACCGAGTTCGCCCAGCGGTTGCAGGTCGATCACCCCGAGGAAGTGGTGGCCGCCTTCGCTCCTCTCGTGGACTACGTGGCCGAGATCGTGGAACAGATTGGCCAGGCTGGACTACTGCGAGAGGGCCGCCCCCGCCGAATGGCGGCCATCGTGGTCCAGGCCGCCACCGTCACTGCGGGACGGAGCTCCGGCGTGCGCCAGCCCATCACCGGCGAGGAGGTCTGGCAGTTCTGCCTCCATGCCATCGTCCCCGATCACAAACTGTCATAGTCGACGATTGAGTCGCAGTCGGGGACTGATTGGCAGGTGAGGATGAACCCATCCTCCACCTCGTCGGGCTCCAGGGCCTCGTTGGCCCGCATGGTGACGCTGCCCTCTTTGAGGAAGGCCATGCAGGTGGCGCAATTGCCCGCCTCGCAGGAGAACGGGGGGCTGAGGCCCGCCCGCCGGGCCGATTCGAGCACCGTATCGCCCTCCACGTATTCCATGGTGCGGCGCTTGCCCCTGAAGATGATGGTCAAGCTGATGGGGTTGCTCACTGGGTCTGCTCTCAGCTAACCGTCGGCTCTGGCCGGTTGGGGTCGTGCGGCCGGCCGGCGTCGCGGGTGCCGCTGCGGCGCAGGAAGGTCATCGAGCGGGTGGCCAGAAGCCAGCCCTTGTCGGTGCGGCGGTAGGTGTCGTTGTAATAGCCGATCCGCATGTCGTGATTCGTTTGGTCGACGAAGCACAGCGGCTGGGTGCCGGTGGCCTCGTCGCCGTCGAGGTCGATCTCCGGAGGCCCCACCAAGAACAGGCCCTTAGGGGCGGCGGCCACCAGCCGGGGGAAGTCGGCCAAGGCGTAGGTGTCGCCGAATGCGCTGTAGGTGCCGTCGGGGGTAAACACCTCCATCACGGCGTCGATGTCGTCTTTGGTCATGCCGACGGCATAGCGGGCCAGCATCTGCTCGATCTCGATTATGTCGGCTATCTGCGCCTGATCCATGCGTTCCTCTCGTTGCGGAACGATCATCTCGTTTCCGGGGAGCATGGTACTTTGCCATTTCCTGACTGCCATCTGGCCGGGCGAGCATCAGCGAGGAGATATGACATGACGGCATCGGCTCCTGCCGCCCCCTACTACGACCCCTATGACTTTGAGATCGACGCCGACCCCCACTCGGTGTGGAAGCGGCTGCGTGACGAATGCCCGCTGTACTACAACGAAAAGCACGACTTTTGGGCGCTCAGCCGATGGGAAGATGTGGAAGCGGGCCTCAAGGATCACAGCCGGCTGATCTCAGGGCGGGGCACGGTTCTGGAGTTGCTCAAAGCCGAGGTGGAGATGCCCCCGGGCATGATCCTGTTCGACGATCCGCCCCGCCACGCGGTGTACCGGAGCCTGCTGGCCCGGGTGTTCACCCCCAAGCAGATGAACGCCATCGAGCCCCAGGTGCGGCGGTTTTGCGCCGATACGCTCGACGCCCTCGAGGGCGCGGAGAGCTTCGATGTGATCGAGTCGCTGGGGGCCCCGATGCCCATGCGGGTGATCGGCATGCTGCTCGGCATCCCCGAGTCCGACCAGCAGGCCATCCGCGACCAGATCGACAGCGGGCTGCGGCTCGACTCCGGCGAGATGCCCGAAGCGGGCACCGAAGTTGTGGCCTCCGCCGCGGCCGAGGGGAGCTACGGGGAGTACATCGACTGGCGGATGGAGAATCCGTCGGATGATGTGATGACCCAGCTGATACACACCGAGTTCGAGGACCATACCGGGGTTGTCCGCCGCCTCACTCGGGAGGAGATTCTCAGCTACATCGGCCTGCTGTCGGGGGCGGGCAACGAGACCACCACCAAGCTGATCGGCTGGACCATGCTGATGGTTGGCCTGCATCCCGACCAGCGCCGGGAGGTGGCCGCCGACCCCGGCCTCATCCCCAACACCATTGAGGAGTCGCTGCGCTATGAAGCGCCGTCGCCGGTGCAGGCCCGCTACGTGAACGAGGACGTGGAGTACCACGGCACGACCGTGCCCGAGGGGAGCGCCATCCTGCTGCTCAATGGATCGGCCAACCGCGACCATCGCAAGTGGGGCGACACCGCCGATGACTTCGACATCCACCGCAACATCGACCACCACCTGTCGTTCGGCTATGGCCTTCACTTCTGCTTGGGCGCGGCGCTGGCCCGCCTTGAGGGGCGGGTGGCGCTCGATGAGATGCTCAAGCGCTTCGGTGACTGGACCGTCGACCTCGACCGCTCCGAGCGGGCCCACACCTCAACGGTGCGAGGCTGGGACAAGCTGACGCTGGTGGTCGGCTGAGCCCCTGTTCGATGCGCCGGGGCCGCTAGGGGATCACGTTTTGCAGCTTGAGCTCAATGATCTCGTCGTAGTCGAGGCCCAGAATCCGCTGGAGTATCTCGTCGCCGTGCTCGTTGAACTCGGGGGCCCGGCGGGGGGTGGCCGGTTGGCCCCCATATTGGACCGGGGGCGACACTAGGGTGAATGGGTGGCCCTCGGCTGACTCGTAGTTCTGCACATAGCCGTTGGCCACTGCTTGGGGGTCCACGGCCACCTCAAGGGTGTCCTGCACCGCCGCCCAT
This sequence comes from Candidatus Poriferisocius sp., assembly GCF_965204015.1. Classification (GTDB taxonomy): domain Bacteria; phylum Actinomycetota; class Acidimicrobiia; order Acidimicrobiales; family Bin134; genus Poriferisocius. Next base: position 3,091,848 of record NZ_OZ241965.1, read on the forward strand.
TGGCCGCTGAAGCCCTCGAGGGCCTCGCGCCACTCGGCCAGGGTGCGCTCGGCGAAGGCCTCGGACAGCAACTCCACCCCTGCCGCGGCATTCTCGGCAATCAATCCAGCGTCGGCGAACCGATCGTCTTCGGCCAGTTCAGGGCGGCCCACCACCGCACACGTCTCGGCCCAATACTTGCCCGCTTGCAGGCAGGTGAGGAATATGAACCGGCCGTCCTTGGTCCGATAGATGTTGCTCAGGGGGTTGCGAATGGGCATGTCTTTGGGGCGGCCCCGCCATGGGGTCTGATGTTGCAACGACATGGCGATGGTGGCCCCCATTGACCACATGCCCACCCCCAGAAGGGACACATCCACGGTGGTGGCCTCACCGGTGCGCTCCCGATGGAACAGGGCGCCCATGATGCCTCCGGCGATGGTCATGGCCCCGATGGAGTCGCCGAACGCCGGACCGGGGGGCCCGACCACCTGGTCGGCCTCTTCAGGAGTGAGCGCGGCGGCCACGCTGGAGCGGGACCAGTAGGCCAGCGAGTCGTACGAGCCCTTGTTGCGGTCGGGTCCCTTTTCGCCTTGACCGCCCCCGTTCACATAGATGATGTCGGGGCTGTGGGCCCGGATGTCGTCGAGGTCGATGCGCAGCTTCTGGCGGACGCTGGGCAACTTGTTGGTGAGAAACACATCGCTGGCCTCGGCCAGTCGATACAAGATGTCGAGACCGGCCTCGGCGGTCAGGTCGAGGCCCAGGCTCTGCTTGCCCCGGTTGGAGTGCTCCAGCAGCACATGGACGCCGCCGCCCAGCGACACCGTGCCGCTGGAGGCCAGGCCCCGCATGGCGTCGCCCCGCTCGACATGCTCGATCTTGACCACCTCGGCGCCCCACTCGGCGAGAATCGCCGAGGCAGCGGGCACAAACGTGTGCTCGGCCACCTCGAGGATGCGGACACCCTGCATCACGTCGGCCATGGGAACCTCCTGCTCAGCGGTGTGGCAGCAGCGGGCTCAGCCTTGCTGCTGGGCGAGTTGGCTGGCGAGGGCGTAGACGCCCTGGTCGTAGGAGAACTCCACCATGTTCCCGTCGGGATCGGCCAGCATGCAGATGTAGCCGATGGGGGGAGGCATGTCGGTGGGGGGCATGGCCAGACATCCTTCGGCGCTGCCCCTGGCGGCGGTTTCCTCCACCGCCTCTCGGCTGGTCAGCTCGATGCCCAGATGGGCGAAGGGGGCCAGCTTGGCCATGGGTGAGCCCTTGAACGGATCGGTCTCGGGAAAGAACTGGGCCAGCACCAGGATGAACGGCGAGTCGGCGGAGTCGCCGTGGCCCAGCCAGGCGCCGTAGCCCATGTGGTCTTCCCGCCGGTCGAGCAGCCGCATCGGGGTGTGGGTGGTGTACCAGTCGATGGTGGCGTCCATGTCGGCCACCCGCAAGGCGATGTGGGTCCAGCGGGCGGCCGGGGGGTGAACGTCGTAAACGGGGTCGTGATCGGTCACGGCAGCCTTACTCGTCGGTCCAGCCGTCGGGGATCTGGGGGTCGTCGCCGCCCTTGGTCCACAGGATGAGGGTGTTGCCCCACGGGTCCTTGAAGGCGGCGTTGAACCCGTTGAACTCGGCCCAGTAGTGGTCGCGCCACAGCTCGGTGGCCCCTCGGGCCACAGCCCGGTCCATGATGGCGTCGGAGGAGTCGTCGTCGCTCACCAGGATCCAGATCCGCACGGTGCGCCCGTCTTCGGACAGGCCCCGGGGCTCCACGCCGGCGGGGTCGGGGTGGGGACGGGCGTTGGCCGCGTTGTGGATCCCCATGTGCAGATTGCCGATCTCGCTCTGAGAGCCGTCGTCCAGCTGGAAGTTCTGGCCGGGGACGATCCGGTGGAACACGCCGGCGGGGCGGGGCTCCACCTCCCAGCCGAACACCTCGTGGTAGAAGACGGCTGACGCCTCGGGGTCATCGGAGGGGAAGTCAACGAAGATGAGAGTGTTTGGGTAGGTCATCGCCTCTATTTCTAGTTGATGTTGTTGGCTATCGCATCGGCCAGCGGGAACGGGGGTGGATGCCGGAGCGTTCGATGACGGATTGGGCGGCCTGGCGGGCCTCGGTGCGCAGCGAATCGGCGTCCACTGTGGTGCAGCGGCCGTCGGCAATCACGAGGCGGCCGGCGACGAAAACGTCGGTGACCGAGCGGCCGCTGCCGGCCCAAACCAGTTGCAGGATCGGGTCGGGGCTGGGCGGTTGCCACTGGATGCCCGAGCGGTCGATCACCACGATGTCGGCGGCCTTGCCCGCCTCCAGGGAGCCGATACGGTCGGCCATGCCCACCGCCTCGGCGCCCGCGATGGTCAAAAGCTCGAAGGCGTGGTGGGCGCCGAACTCGGTGGGGTCGGCGGCGGTGTCTTTGGCCAAACCGGCGAATAGGACGGCGGCCCGCAGGCCGTCGATGGCGTCGCCGGCGTTCTCGGTGTCGCAGCCCAACGCCAGCCGGCCGCTCCGCCGCCACAGCTCCAAGTGGGCGAAGCGCTCGGTGAGCCCTTGGCCCAGCCGGAGGTAGGCCCACGGGCAGGACGCCACCGCGGTACCGGTGCGAACCAGGGTCTCCACCTCGGCGTCGTCGATGTGCACGGCATGGCCCACCAGCACATTGGGGCCGAGCACCCCCAAGCGGTCGAGGTGTACCAGCGGGCGCTGGCCGGTCCGATCCAGATAGCTGGCGGCGTCGTCGGGGGTGGGGGAGAGGTGAAAGCTAAGCCTCCCCCCGGTGGAGCGGGCCAAATCGGCGGCCGCCACCACCAGGTCGTCGGACATCAAATCGTGACCCACCAGGCTGACCGACGCCTCCACCAGGCCGCCGGGGGGATATTGCTTTATGAGATCCCGCTGGGCGTCGATCACCTCGTTAACCGGGCCGGATTGGGGGAGTCCGTCGGCGTCCGACCCCCAGCGGGCGACGGCGCCCCGCACGCCTACCGCGGCCATGGCTTGGGCCACTCGGTCGGGGTGGGCCACCGTGCCGGCATCGATGGTGGTGGTGATCCCGTTGGCCGCGGCCTCAACCAGCCCCAGGGTGGCGGATAGCTCGTCGTCATCGCCGGTGACGTGCTCGTGGACGGGCACGATCCACTCGAAGATGGCCGCGCCGGGGGGCAGGTCGTCGGGGATGGCCGAGGCCACCAGCCGGTCGGCGGTGAGGTGTTGGTGGGCGTTGACGAATCCGGGCACGACCAGCGAGTCGGCCGACCCCCGCTCGGGAGCGCCCGGATGCTGTCGCTTGATGTCGTCGGCCTTGCCCACCGCAGCGATCTTCCCGTCGGCCACCGCCACCGCGCCGCCACTGATGATGGCGCGGTCGGCGTCCATGGTCACGATGTCGCCGGTGATCACCCAGTCGGCTGTTGACACGTCAGTTGACGTTACCGGCGCTGTGTCTGGGAAACAGGAAAAGGGTTAGGCGGTATCATCGGCCCATGAGCGGAAACGGCGCTTCCAACCAACTCGTGGGCCAGCCCGCACTGGACCACCAGTGGTATCCGATCGCCCTTGTCGAAGACATCGCCCCGGGGCCGGTGGGGATCCAGGTGCTGGGCCGCCGCTATGTGCTGTGGCGTTCCGACGACGGATCGCTTACCGCGGCTCCCGACCGCTGCCCCCACCGCGAGGCCCCGCTGTCAGAAGGGCGCATGGTGGACGGCTGCGTGCAGTGCCCGTACCACGGGTGGCGGTTCGGAGCGGGGGGTCGCTGCCAACTGGTGCCGTCTTCGCCGCCGGGAACTCCGGTGCCGCCGAAGGCCCACTTGGAGCTGGTCAATGTGGAGGAACGCTATGGGTTGGTTTGGCTGTGTCCGGGCAAGCCCCTCGGTCAGATCCCGGAAATCCCCCAGGAGGACAACCCCGAGTTCCGCCGGCTCAATACGCCGTTCCAACAGTGGGCGGTTTCATCCACCCGGATCACCGACAACTTCATGGACTTCTCCCACTTCCCCTTCGTCCACACCGCCACCTTCGGTTTGGCCCAGGAGACAGTGATACCGCCGCTGGAGATGGGCGACCTGCCCGATGGCTATCGGGGCTACGTGTACGAAGTGAACGCCAACAACACCAGCGACGCGGGCCAGACCACCACCGGTCAAGACGATGATGTGCTGCACCGCCGGATGACCACCGGATACGTGCTGCCGTTCTCAGTGCGCAGCACCATCGCCTACGAGTCCGGCCTCGAGCACATATTGCTGCTGTTGACCACTCCGATGGACGACGTGAACTCGCTGTTCAACTTCGTGGTGTGGCGCAACGACGACTTCTCAGTGCCTGCTGATGAGATCATGCAGTTCGACCTCGCCATCGGCGCCGAAGACAAGACCATGCTGGAGAAGCTCGAAGGCGTCCTCCCCATGGACCTAACCGCCACCGTCAGCGTCCAATCCGACCGCCCCTCAGTGGAATGGCGCCGCAGCCTCGCCGCCCTTATGGCCGAGGGGGCTTCGGGGGGCTAAGAGCAAGGACAATCAGCGTTGAGATGTTCGCTGAGTTGAGAGCGATTTCTGCCGTCAGTGCCATAGTGATCTGTACAGCCATGCTTCTGTCATGCGGCTCTGGTTTGAACGGAGGCGACGATAGAGCCAATCAGGCCGAAGAACAGCCAGCTCTTGCCGGTCATCAAGCCCCTGAAGTGACTGACGTCGAGTCCATTGACAGGGCAATTCGAGCGAATAGTGAAGTTGAGGCAGTGCTAGACGAAGCTCAGTTCACCATCGAAGGTCACCGCTTGGCATACGTCGAGAACGAGCTGTGGGGCGTCAGCGCCACGCTCAGGCTTGATGAAACAACGAGCCTTGATGGGCCATGGATCACTGTTGATGATGAAGCGCTTGCAGAAACTGATGAGGTAACTGCTGCCAGCTATTCCACTCGTACCGATGTGTACGAGATCAATACAGAACTCATCCTCGTGACGATCCAGCCGGAATCCGGGAAGATACTCACTCTTGTCCCCTTTGAAGAGCCGCCCAGTCCATTGCCAGCAGGCCCGAGTGGTCGACCATGACCTTGGGCAGTTCATCGGGATTATGGGCCGAGGGTGGTGAGAGGGATGACGGTTACTCCATCGGGTCGCATATGGGCGGTTGGGGAATGCTCAACCAGCCAGCCGAGCCCTCTAGCCGGCTGCCTGTTTACGCGGCGGCCTCTATGCGCACGCCGCCCCCGTCGTAAACCTGGATGCTCAATTCATTGCGGCCTCCTCCTTGGGCCCGCGCTGGCGCTCCGGTGTGGTCGGCAATGGGGGTGTTCGAGGGACCTCTCTTGATGAGGTCGGCGATGGTTTGCTCTGGGACGGGGGCGAAGTTCCAGGCGTCGACACCGACGTTGATCTGGCGGTGTTGCTGGCTCCATTTCTCGTGGACGTGTCCGTGTAGCAGCCAGCCTCCGTCGTCTTGGGGGCGCCACTGGGTGTATTTCATATCGTGGCGGTCGTCGAGCTTGTAGGGGAAGTGGCTGAGGCGCACCGCCTGCCCGGCGATGGTATGGGGCTCGGGGTTGTCGATGATCTTGGCTATCCCGCCGATGCGGTAGTAGTCGGCCCGCTCCCAGCGGTGGTCTTTGTGGCCCTGCCAGCACCGGTCGTGGTTACCGGGCACCAGGACCTTGCGCCCCCTGAGGCGGGCGACATGGTTGGCAAGGCCCTGGTCCTTCTTGCCCATCACCAGATCCCCGAGGATCCACACTTCGTCTTCGTCGGCCACCACGTCGTTCCAGCGGGCGACCATCTCTTTGTCCATTGCGTCGGCATCGACAAACGGACGACCGCAGTACCTGATGATGTTGGAATGCCCGAAATGGTGATCGGACGTGTACCACCTGTCCATCAGACCAACGTCGCATCCCCGACAACCAGCGCGCCAATGAAATTCCCCTACGCCAGCAGACCTAACCAGCCACACCGCGAGTGCCAGGACGACTGTTGTAACGAAATGTTATCTACTATTTTGTGGGGATTTCATGTTCGGTTTTGGGATTTTGGGGCGACTGGCCGGAGGGGAAGGGGAATGGGCAAGTTATGCGGAGGGGCGCCTTCAGCTGTGGAGGAGGGCTTGGCGCCAGGCGGCGGTGGTGGCTACCTGGTTGAAGGTGAAGATGTGGAGGCCGTCGATGCCGAGGGGGGCGATCTGGCTGCTGAGGGCTTCCAGGAGGTCGGAAGGGTCGTGGGCTGAGGAGCCGAGCAGCTTGGCCATGGAGCGGCGGTTCTTGCGGAGATAGCGCAGCGACTGGCCGACGCCGAGACGGGCGCCAATGGAGAGCAGCTTGGTCCGCTCCACCGCGCCGGGGATGCCCAGATGCACCGGCAGCGTCAGCCCGTCGTTTCGCTCGGCCTTGAGCCAGGCGATGATCTTGGCCGGGTCGAAGCACATCTGGGTGCTGCAATAGCCCCGCAGCCCGGCCTCTGCTAGCAGTTCCTGCTTGGCGAAGAGGGCGTGGCGGCGGACATCCTCGCTGATGAGGGGGTGGCCGTCGGGATAGGCGGCAACTCCCACCGTGTCGAGGCCGTGGTCGTGCTCGAATAAATCCTTCATGAAGCTGTGAGCGTCGTGGTAGACGCCCGGCTCGGTGGCATCCCCGCCGATCACAAAGGCGGTGGTCACCCCGATGTCCTTGGCCCAGTCGGCCAGTTCCTTGACTTGGCCGTGGCCCCTCATCAAGCGGGCCGAGAAATGGGGGATTGCTTGATGCCCCCGCCTGATCAGTTCTTCGGCCAGCTCCAGCGTGGCTTCCTGGCCCTTGGTGGCCGATGCGGTCACGGATACTCTCGACTTCGGGGGCAGTGCATCGATGGCTTCTGGGGCGCTGTTCAGGGGAATGATCTCGAAGACCGCGCCGCGAATAAGCTGCTGAACGTCGGGATTCGGACCGGTCGGTTGGGGCTCCTCCCACCGCGATAGACTGGCCGAGTCGTTCCGCATAACGGAACTGTACCATAATACGGACCAGAAATGCAATACTTGCAGGCAGCACGGCCTGTTGAGGAAGCGAGTTGGGCATGACGATGGGCGAGAAGTCGAGCAAGGGCCACACGACGGAAACGATGGAGGCAGGACATGGCTGAGGTCCCCGAAAAGGCCAAGTGCGTTGTTATCGGCGCGGGAATCGTGGGCAACTGCCTGGTCGGACACCTGAGCAAGCTGGGCTGGACCGACCTGGTGCTGTTGGACAAGGGCCCATTGCCCAATCCCGGCGGTTCTACCGGCCACGCCTCCAACTTCATCTTCCCGGTGGACCACAACAAGGAGATGTGCTTGCTGGGGGAGCAGAGCGCCAACCAATACCGCGACCTGGGGCTGTCGGTGGACTCCGGGGGCATCGAGGTGGCCCGCACCCAAGAGCGCGTCGACGAGCTCAAGCGGCGGATGACCTCGGCTGTCGCCTGGGGTGTCGAGGCCCACCTGCTGACCCCCGAAGAGGTCAAGGAGTTGGTGCCGTTCGTGAACACCGACATCGTGTTGGAGGGCTTCTACTGCCCCACGGTCTCGGTGGTCGACTCGCTGGAGACCGGCACCCAGATGCGCAACGTGGCGGTGAACGGCGGTTGCCACGTGGCGGCCAACACCGAGGTGCTCGACATCATCACCGAAGACGGCCCCAACCCCGGCGACCGCACCGTGAGGGCGGTGGTAACCGACAAGGGCACTATCGAGACCGAGTACGTGGTGATTGCCTGCGGCGTGTGGTCGAACCGGGTGGCCAACATGGCCGACGCCTACATCCCGCTGGTGCCGGCCGTGCATCAGATGGCCGACGTCGGCCCCCTCGACATCCTGGCCGAGACCAACAACGAGATCGGCTACCCCATCGTCCGGGACATGGACACCTTCTGCTACGAGCGCCAGTCGGCCGGCTCGATGGAGGTGGGCTCGTACGCCCACCGGCCCATCTTCCACCACCCCGATGACATCCCCTCCAACGAGGAAGCCGCCCTGTCGCCCACCGAGATGCCGTTCACCGCCGATGACTTCGACCTCCAGATGGAGCAGGCCATCGAGTTGATGGACATGCTGGGCGACGCCGAGATCAAGTACGCCATCAACGGCCTGTTGTCGCTCACCCCCGACGCCATGCCGTGTCTGGGCGAGCTGCCCGAGGTCCGCAACCTATGGTCGGCGGCGGCCATCTGGGTCAAGGAGGGGCCGGGCATGGCCCAGGTGGTGGCCGAGTGGATGACCTTCGGCTATCCCCGGGTGATCGACGTCCACGGCGCCGATGTGTCCCGCTTCTATCCCGAGGAGCGGGGCGACGACCACATCTGGGCCCGTTCGGCGGAGCACTTCAACAAGACCTACGGCATCGTCCACCCCCAAGAGCAGTGGGAGAGCCGTCGCAACCTGCGGGTCAGCCCCTACTTCTCCCGCCAGCAGGAACTGCGAGCCGAGTTCTTCCAGGCCCGCACCTGGGAGCGGCCCCAGTGGTTCGAGTCCAACGCCGATCTGGTGGACCGCTATGAGGTGGAGGACCGGGAGGTGGAGTGGGACGCCCGGTGGTGGAGCCCGATCACGGTGGCCGAGCACCTCAACCTGCGGGAGAACTGCGGGATGGTCGACCTGAGCGCCTTCCAGATCTTCGAGCTCACCGGGCCGGGCGCGGTGGCCTATGCCGACTATCTGGCGGTGAACAAGGTGGACGTGCCGGTGGGCCGCTCCATCTACACCCCGTGGCTGACCCCCGACGGCGGGTTCCACTCCGACCTGACCATGATGCGGATGGGCGATGAGCGGGTGCGCATCGTGACCGGCGTATTCGACGGCGGGCGCGACGAGTTCTGGGCCCGCCGCCACCTGCCTGTCGACGGCTCGGTGGGCTTCGCCAACATCACCGACCAGATCACCACCCTCGGGGTGTGGGGGCCCAACGCCCCCGGTGTGATCGGCGCATTGACCAGCCAAGACCTCAGCCAGGCCGGGTCGCCCTACGGCTCGCTGGTGGACGTGGAGCTCAACTGCGGCGGTCGCACCATTGAGGCTGTGCTGTTCCGCATCTCCTATGTGGGCGACACCGGCTGGGAGATCTACGCTGCCTGGGACGACGGCCCGGTGCTGTGGGATGCCCTCATGGCGGTGGGCGCCGACTTCGGGCTGCGCCCCACCGGCGGCGGGGTGTACGGCACCTCTGGTCGCCTGGAGAAGGGCTACCGGCTGATGGGCGCCGAGCTGGAGAGCGAGTACAACCCGCTGGAGGCCGGCCTGGCCCGGCCCAAGGTGAAGGCCGCGCCGTTCATAGGCAAAGAGCCCTACTTGGCTGCCCGGGAGATGGGCGATCCCGAGGTGTCGATGTGCGTGCTCACCGTGGAGGATCAGACCGACAGCCAGGGCCGCAAGCGATACATGCAGGGGGGCAACGAGCCGATCCTGACCCAGGACGGCCAGCGAATCACCGACTCCCACGGGAGGGTGTCGCGGGTGACCACCGCGGGGCCGGGCCCGTCGGTGGACAAGCACCTGCTGATGGCCTATCTCCCGGCGGAGTTGGCCCAGCCGGGCACTGACCTCCAGGTGATGTACATGAACGAGCTGTTCCCGGTGAAGGTGGCCAGCACCGGCGCGGTGTTCGACCCCGAAGACACCCGGCTGAAGAGCTAGGGGAGCCGCCGCTATGAGGATCTTGTGCTGTGTGAAGCGGGTGGCAGCGCCCGGGGCCAAGATCAACGTGACCGACGATGGGCTGGCGGTGGACGCCGCCCATCTGGGCTTCGCCACCAGTCCCCACGAGGAGTGCGGGGTGGAAGAGGCCGTGCAGATCACCGAGCGCCACGGCGGCGAGGTGACCGTGCTGACCCTTGGGCCCCCTGAAGCCGCCGAGCAGCTTCGCTATGCCGCCTCGGTGGGTGCCCACCGAGGCGTGTTGGTGGCCACCGACGGCTCGGCCTGGGACCCCCAGCGGACCGCGGCCGCGCTCATCGAGGCCATCCGGGCCTTGGAGGCGGCTGACGGCCCCTTCGACCTGTTGGTGTTCGGCAACGAGTCGGCCGACTCCGGAGGGTTCCAGGTGGGGGTGCGGGTGGCCTATGCCCTGGGCCGGCCCATCGTCAACGGCATCAAGGGCATCGATGTGGATCTTGAGGCCGGCGACGGCGTGGTTCGGGCCCGGCGGGAGATCGACGGCGGCTTTGAGGTGTATGAACTGCCCATGCCGGCCGCCGTCGGGGTAAAAGAGGGCATCAACCTGCCCCGGTACCCCACCATGCGGGGGAGGCTGGCCTCCAAGAAGCTGGAGATTGCCGAGCAGGCCTCCGATGCCGAACCCGGCGGGCAGTCGCTGGTGCGATTGCACCGGCCGAGGGAGACGGTCACCGAGACGGTGATCTTGGGGAATAGCCCCGAGGCGGCTCCGGCCGTGGTGGACGTGCTGGAAGAACTGGGAGTGGTGTGATGCTGCTCGTGGTGTTGGAGCACGACCGGGGCGCCATGGACGAGGCCGCCCGGGAGGCGCTGACCTTCGGGCGGAAGCTGGCCGCCCAGATGGGTGCGCCGCTGCATGCCGCGCTGATCGGCGCCGACGACGCCGAACTGGTGGCCGAGGCCGGGGCCTTCGGGGCGGAAGCGGTGTACACCGCCGTCCACGAGGTGCTGGCGGACTTCGGTCCCGAGGCCTGGGGGGAAGCCGCGGCTGAGATGATTCGACAACTCGATCCGGCAGCAGTGATCGCCGGAGGCAGCGAACGGGGAAACGAGATCATGGCCCAGGTGGCCGCCCGCCTCGATCTACCGATGGTGGCCAACTGCCTCGAAGTAGACCCCAACGGAGGGACAGGGGAGTGGAATATCACCCGCCAACAATGGGGCGGCTCGCTACTGGAGGACGCCCGGCTAGTTTCCGAGCGGCCCCTGCTAACCAGCGGCCTGCACACGCTGGCCGCCGAACAAGCCGAGTCGGCGGTCGAACCTGCGGCACAGGCAGTGGAAGTCGACCTGGACCCGTCGCTGGCCCGCACCATGGTCAAAGACCGAGTGGTGCTCGAAGCCGGGGTGACTTTGTCGACCGCCCCGGTGGTGATCGGCGGCGGCCGGGGCGTGGGATCGCCCGAGGCGTTCGCCCCGCTGGAAGAGTTGGCCGCCATGCTGGGCGGCCGAGTGGGTTGCAGCCGAGCGGTGACCAACAATGGCTGGCGGCCCCACTCTGACCAGGTGGGCCAGACCGGCACCCGCATCACCCCCGAGATCTACATCGCCTCGGGCATCTCCGGGGCCATCCAGCACTGGGTGGGGGCCAAGGCCAGCAAGCACATCTTGGCCATCAACATCGACCCCGAGGCCAACATGGTGGTGAAGGCCGACTGGGCCGTCATCGCCGACCTCCACGAGGTAATCCCCGCCATCACCGAGGAAATCAAGCGCCGCCGAGCCTAAGGCTCAGGGGCAGCGCCGGTCAGGCGCTGAGCTGGGAGGCGAGGCGGTTGGCGGCGGCGGCAACCGCGAGGCCGTGGTCGTGGGCTAGGTCGGGGTCGGGGAAGCGGTAGGCGGGGCCCTGAATGTGGAGGGCAGCCAGCGGTAGGCCGTTCTCGCTGAGCACAGGGGCGGCCACCGAGTTCAGGTCTTCTACAAACTCCTCGTAGACCCAGGCATATCCCAAACTGCGCACTTGGGCCAGTCGATCTCGGATCGCATCGGGGTCAACCACCGTCCACTGGGTGCAGGCCTCAAGCGGTTGGCTTAGACATTTTTCCTGCTGGTCGGCGGGGAGGTGGGCCAGCATGACAAGCCCCGAGGCCACGGAATGCAGCGGGGAATACTCGCCGGTCCAGTCCCGGATTTGGATGTCGGAGGAAATATGGGTTTGGTCCAGGTAATAGGCCTGTCCGCTGTCGATGATCGACAGGCCAGCTACTTCGCCCAGCGCATAGGTCAACTCCAGCAGATGGGGACGGGCCGCGGTGATGAGGTTACGGGTGCCCGACGCCGCTCCGGTGATGTCGATCAAACCGTCGCCCAACTGGTACGCACCCCCGGCCTCGAATTGGGTTACCGCATTCTCGGCTTCCAGCGCGGCCAACAGCCGGGCCACCGTGCTCTTGGGCAAGCTCACCCGATCAGCCAGATCGGTCACTCCCAGCGGCTCTTGCGACAGCGCCCGCAGCAGCATGAACGCCCGCTCAACCGACTGCACCGCCATGGTCGCAGGATACCCCGCGACCAGAACCGTTCCGCGATGCGGAACACCATATTTGAGGAGATTTCTGCTACTCGATGTCTCGGGTCGGGATGCTGGAGTCGAGGGTGTGGTAGTCGGAGGCGTCTTGGGCGTAGATCGCTAGCTCGGTGTGCAATCCGGTGGGCAGATCGAGGGTTCCGGCCCATATCGCAATGCGGCCCAGCTGCTCTGGTGATACGCCAGGGGGCACTGCTTCCACCCGCCAGAACAGCGAACTGCCGCACCGCCGGCAGAATCCGTAGGCCACATCGGGCCATTCTTCGGGGTGGTACCACTCCAGCGTGTCGTCGGAAATCAGGCGAAGTTGGTCGCGCTGGCAACCGGTGGCGGCGGTGAAGTGCCCCGTCCAGCGCCGGCAACGCTCGCAATGGCAGTTCCACACTGGTCGGGCCGGCCCGTCGATCACATACCTCACGGCCCCGCACATACATTGCCCCCTAAGAGACTCAGTCATGAGCTCCTCCCCCTGCTGCTGTTGGTGGGCAGTCACCTCACTCCGGTTGACTGGAAATCTCCGCCTTTCGGCGGGCGATGAAATCTTGGAGCTCGGCGTTGATGGCGTCGTCGATGGGGGGTGGCTGGTAGTCGGCCAGCAGTTCTTTCCAGCGGGTGTTGGCCCGCTGGGCGGCGGTGAGCGAGCCCTCCTCTGACCACTGCTCATAGCTGTTGTTGTCGGCCACCTCGGAGCGCCAGAAGGCGGTCTCGAAGTTGGCCAGGGTGTGGGCGTTGCCCAAGAAGTGGTCGCCGTGGGTGTTGGTTCGGAACGCCTCCATGGCCTGGCCGTTGTCGCTCAAGTCCACCCCGCGGGCGTGGACCTCCATGGCGCCGAGCTGGTCGGCGTCCATGATGAGCTTCTCGTAGCCGAGCGTCAGGCCCCCCTCCAGCCACCCCGCCGCGTGGAGCACGAAGTTGACCCCGGCCTGCACAGTGGGCAACAGCGTGTGGGCCGACTCATAGGCCGCCTGGGCATCGGCGGCCTTGGATGCGGTGAGCTGGCCTCCAGAGCGGAACGGCACCCCGCAGCGCCGGGCCAGCGCGGCCATCACGTAGATGGCCTGGCCGGCTTCGGGGGTGCCGAACGTGGGGGCGCCTGTGGCCATCGACATCGACGAGGCGAACGTGCCGAACACAACCGGCGACCCAGGCCGCACCAGTTGCAGGTAGGCCATGCCCGACAGGGCTTCGGCCAGGGCTTGGGCAGCCAGGCCGGCCACCGTCACCGGCGACATGGCTCCGGCCAGGATGAACGGGCTGATCACGCTGGCCTGGTTGGCCCGGGCGTAGGTCGTGGCTGCCCCCAGCATGGTGGCGTCCCAGCGCATGGGGGAAGAGGCGTTGATCAGCGAGGTCATCACCGTGCGGTCGGCCAGGTCGCCGCCAAAGGCGATGCGGGCCAGTTCCACCGAGTCGTCGGCCCGCTCGGCGCTGGTCACCGAGCCCATGAAGGGCTTGTCGCTGTAGCGCAGGTGGGCGTACACCATGTCGAGGTGGCGCACCTCCACCGGCACGTCAACCGGTTCGCACACCGTGCCGCCGCTGTGGTGCAGGTGGGGGAGGCGGTAGGCCAGCTTCACCACGTTCTCGAAGTCGGCCAGGGTGGCGTAGCGCCGCCCCTGGTCCAAGTCGGTGACGAACGGTGAGCCGTAGTTGGGGACGAACACGGTGGTGTTGCCGCCGATGCTCACGCTGCGCTCGGGGTTGCGGGCGTGCTGGATGTAGGTGGCGGGGGCGCTCTCCGTCACGATCTGGCGGCACATGCCCCGGGGGAACCGCACCAGCTCGCCGTTCACATCGGCGCCCGCATCCCGCCAAAGGTCAAGGGCTTCGGGATAGTCCTGAAAGGCGACGCCCACCTCGGCCAGGATGGTCTCGGCGTTCTCCTCAATTTGAGCGAGGCCGGCCTCGTCGATGATCTCCACCGGCGGCAGGCGCCGCTCCAGCACCGGAGCGGCCAACACCTGGCTGGCCGCTCGGGCCGCCTGGCGGCCGGCCCGACCGCCGCCCCGCCTTCCTTGTCGCTCGCTCATCGCTGCTCCTGGGTCGCATGCTGCCGGCGGGCTGGTCTGCGCCGTTTGGGTCCGGCAGTCTCGCTATCGGTTGTTGATCGCGATGGCAAATCCACCGCTTGCATCAAGTGGGGCGTGGGGGCGGTCTCATGAGGCAGCGACATGGCGGCCACGAACAACTCCTGGAAACGGGCCTCGGTGGCGGTTTCGATCTTGACCACCTCCCGGGCGGCGTGCTCGGTCTCGGCCCGCTGTGATCCCGAAACCAGCATCCGGGCCGCGCCCGCCCCCGACGCGTTGCCCACCCCCTTGACCCCCTCTACCGGCCCGTCGGGCACCAAACCCAGCACCATGGCGTGAACCGGACTGATGTGGGCGCCGAACGCTCCGGCCAACCTCACATCGGCCACCTCGGCGATCCCCGCGTGTTCGAAGAGCAGGTCGATGCCGGCCCGCAACGCGGCCTTGGCCAACTGAACTGCTCGCACGTCGTTTTGGGTTACCAACAGCGGTACCGGCTGGATTTGAAGCACATAAGAAAACGTACGACCGTCGGCGATGATGCGGGGGCTGCGCTCGGCCAACTCGCCGCCGATGACACCTCGGTGGTCGATGATCCCGACGAGGAACATCTCCGCAATCACCTCGATGATTCCCGAACCGCACAGCCCGGACACCTCCAGAGAGCCCAACGCGTCTTCGAAACCGGGGTCGTCGGACCACAGGTCGCAGCCGATCACCTTGAAGCGGGGTTCCAGAGTGGCGGGGTCGATCCGTACCCCTTCGATTGCCCCGGCGGTGGCCCGCTGCCCGCAGCTGATCTGGGCGCCTTCGAATGCGGGCCCGGTGGGACTCGACGCCGCCCACACCTTCTGGCCGTCGCCCAGCACGATCTCGGCATTGGTTCCCACGTCCACCAACAGCTGAGGGCGGGGGGATCGGTGCGGCCCTTCGGCCAGCAGGGCCGCCGCGGCGTCGGCGCCCACATGGCCGGCGATACACGGCCCCACATAGAGGGAAGCGCCGGGCAGGTCCACGCCGATGTCGCTGGCGTTGGCCCACACCCCGTCGCGCACGGCCAATGTGAACGGGGCTGCGCCCAGCGGTGTGGGGTCGATGCCCAGCACCAGATGGTGCATGATCGGATTTCCCACCACCACGAGATCGCAGACGTCGGTTCGGTCGATGCCCGCGGCCTCACAGAGCTCGCCGATCACGTTGTCGATGGCCGACCGCACGGCTGTGGTCAGCTCGGCGGTGCCGCCGGGGTTCAACATGGCGTAGGACACCCGGCTCATCAGGTCCTCGCCGAAACGGATCTGCGGGTTCATGCGCCCTGCGGTGGCCGCCACCTCACCGGTGGCCAAGTCCAGCAGGTAGCCGGCCACGGTGGTCGAGCCCACATCCACGGCCACGCCGAATTCCGCATCGGAATAACCCGGTCGCACGGTGAGCACCCGCCGCTCGACCACCTCGCCGTCTTCGCTCTGCTCGGAGTACCGCCGTCGGGTGTGGACCACGGCGGTGACCGCCCCGTTTCCCGCCGCCATCGCCGAGGACAAGGCGGGCAGTGCTGAAGCGGGAACTTCAACGTCGGACAGGTCCCAGTCGTCGGCCAAGGCGCCGACCAGACGTTCGGCGTCGGAGATCTCGTCGCCCAGCACGGCGATGGGCAGCTCCAGGTAGTGGAGGGTCACCACCGGGTCGAGGGTGATCTCGCCCAGATCGACGGCCTTTCGCACCACCGGGCTGTGTACCTGGCTCTGGGGCGGGACGTCGATCACCATGTCGCCCAGCACGGCGGCCTGACAGCTCAGCCGATGGCCCGCTTCCAACGGTCGGCGTCCTCGGTAGTCGAGCTCGGTGGGGCCGGGCGCCGACAGGGCATCCCCCGAGCTGGTCAGCCCCCACTTGGCGAACTGTCCATTGCCGGGGACCACTTGACAGCGGCCGCACAGCCCTCGGCCTCCGCACACCGAGTCGATGTCCACTCCGGCGCCACGGGCGGCGTCCAACACTGTCGATCCCTCCGGGGCGGCCGCCTCAATGCCGCTGGGGGTGAACACCACACGGTGTTCTGGGCTCATACGGCGACCCGGCGACGTCCCCCTCGACGGCGGGCAGCTCCCTCCCCGGCCGCGGCCGGGTCTCGGTTCTCGGCAATCCACGCCATGCAGTCCTGGTCGTGGCCGGCTAGCACGTCGGCGGCCATCACCGCTTGCTTCACCTCGGCGTGCAGTGGGTTCATGATGGCCGAGGTCATTCCCGCGCCGATGGCCATGGCCAAGAAGGTTCCGGTGATCGCATGGCGGTTGGGCAGCCCGAAGCTCACGTTGCTGGCCCCACAGGTGGTGTTCACCCCGAGTTCTTCTCGGATGCGCCGGACGAGGCGGAACACCTGCTGGCCGGCAGTTCCCATGGCGCCGATGGGCATGACCAGGGGATCGACCACCACGTCGGAGCGGGAGATGCCGTGGTCGGCGGCCCGCTCCACGATCTTGCGGGCCACCTCGAAGCGGACGTCGGGGTCTTCGCTGATGCCGGTCTCGTCGTTGGAGATGGCCACCACCGCGGCGCCGTGGCGGGCCACCAGCGGCAGCACCCGCTCCAGCACCTCTTCCTCGCCGGTGACCGAGTTGATCAGCGGCTTGCCGTCGTACACCGAGATGCCCGCTTCCAGCGCCTCGATGATCGACGAGTCGATCGACAAGGGCACGTCGGTCACCGACTGCACCAGCTTGATGGCCCGGGCCAAAAGCGCCGGTTCATCGGCCAGGGGGATGCCGGCGTTCACGTCCAGCATGTGGGCGCCGGCGGCCACTTGGGCCAGGGCGTCGGCCTCCACCCGGCTGAAGTCGCCGGCCTTCATCTCATCAGTCAGCAGCTTGCGGCCGGTGGGATTGATGCGCTCTCCGATCATCACGAACGGCCGGCCGAATCCGATCACCGCTTCTTTGGTTGCCGAGCTGATCACAGTGTCGGTCACGTTGCTGCCTCCTGGGGGCTAACGGTTGCGTTGTCCGGGTCCCAGCCCCCGGTGGCTACGAATTCTCTGAGCCGCTCCCGGGGGAACGCGGCCTCGAGCTCTTCGGCGGCCCGCAGCGCGGCGCCCTCGGGGTCGTTGGCGTCGCCGGGGATCACCTTGCGCCGCCACTCGCCGACGTATTGTGATGCTTGGGTCTTGCCGGCCACCATGGCGGCTTCGTCAATGGCCCGTTGGAAGCGGCGGGGGAGGATGCGCTGGATCTTTGAGGATCCCGAGCCTGCGTTAACCTGAGCGGGGATGTCCCGCCAACAGATCACCACTAGGTTGTCGTTACTCCCCCGCCGCCGACTCACGCGGCTCGCTCCCGGATCTCTACCAGCGCATCGACCAAACCTCCATAGCCGGTAGCCACCTTCTCGAAGCCCAGCCCCAAGCGATCGGCCGCTTTTTGGGCCAACCGGTCCAGCTCGGGGTCGGGCTCCTGAGACAGGAACACCAGCCGGGTGTAGTTGTTGAAATAGACCTCTTGCAGTTCGGGGTGGTCTGAAATGCCCAGCCCCTCCAGGATCAGCCGCTCGAAGTGGCGCACCAGATAATCGGTCAGATACAAGGTGCCCAACTCTTGGTCGTGCAGCCGTTCGAACACCTCGGCTCCGGCGTAGAGCTCATAGCAGTGGGGGCCGGGCAGGCGCTCCACCCCTTCTTCTTGGCACACCTTGTCGAGCAGGCCGCCGGTGCCGCAGTCGGCATAGCCCACCAGGATGGAGCGGTAGCGGCCGTGGGCGGCGCGCACTCGCTCCCGTACCGCCTCGGGAATCAGCTCGGGGCGGTTGTGCAGCTTGGCCGGAAGGCACTCGAGGTCGATGGCGGAACCGCCACCGTCGCGGTCAAGGGCCGCGATGAGATGCCGCAGTTCCTTGGCCAATGCGCCGCAGGCCACCACGAGCACCCGGTCACTGCTCGACATGGTCACACCGCGGCTCGACGGGCAGCCACCAGCTCTTTGGCGGTCTCGGCGGCGACCGCCGCGTCACGGCAGTAAGCGTCGGCGCCGATGGCCTCGCCGAACTCCTCGTTGAGCGGGGCGCCGCCCACCAACACGATGAATTCCTCCCGAAGGCTCTTTTCGACCAGCGTGTCGATGACCACCTTCATGTACGGCATGGTGGTGGTGAGCAGGGCGGACATGCCCAAGATGTCGGGCTGGTGCTCGTCGAGTGCGGCGATGAACTCTTCCACATCGGTGTTGATGCCCAGATCGGTCACCTCGAACCCGGCACCCTCCAGCATCATGGCCACCAGGTTCTTGCCGATGTCGTGGATGTCGCCCTTGACGGTGCCGATCACCACGCTGCCGATGGGCTCGGCCCCGGTCTCGGCCAGCAGTGGCCGCAAGATGGCCATGCCCGCCTTCATGGCATTGGCGGCCAAAAGCACCTCGGGCACGAACAGGATGCCGTCGCGAAAGTCGATGCCCACGATGCGCATCCCCTCCACCAACGCCTCGTCCAGCACCTTGTCAGCCGGCCATCCCCGGTCCAGCAAGATTCTGGTGCCTTCATCAATCTCTTCGGCGAGACCGTCGTAAAGATCGTCGTGCATCTGCGCACACAGGTCTTCGTCGTTCAGACTCGACAGATCGATGTCGTCGATCTCGGGCGTGTCAGTCATTCGACACACTCCTTCTGTGGTGCTGGACCCCAGGGCGGGTTCCATACTGTGGACCAGTACCGCAATGCGGAACAGTGTCACTGTAGCACGACGAGCGAGCGCTTGCCTGTGTCGGCAGCCA
This sequence comes from Candidatus Poriferisocius sp., assembly GCF_965204015.1. GTDB lineage: Bacteria > Actinomycetota > Acidimicrobiia > Acidimicrobiales > Bin134 > Poriferisocius. Next base: position 3,110,813 of record NZ_OZ241965.1, read on the forward strand.
CTGCTGGCTATACGGTTCTCGGGTGCCCTCAGTGCTGAAGATTGCGGCGTCAGTGGCGGTCGCTGTGGGGTTGGCGGTTGTGGGGCTAGGGGTCTCTTCGAGCGTGGTCTTGGCTGATGCAGCGGCTGAGCGGTGCTTCGGGGTTCATCGGTTCGGTCAGCAGCCGGTGGATGTGGCGAAGTCGGCGGATGGGTCGGAGGTGCTGGCTCAGGTGCGGTGGGGGTATCACGATTCCATTGGCTGTTATCTGGTGCTCGACGACGAGGCGGTGGGGGTGCTGCGGGCTTCAGGTCGGACGTTGACGTCCAAGGGCGACTGCGGGCGATCGCTCAGCGGCTGAGCGGTGTTTCGGGGTTCATCGGTTTGGACAGCAGCTAGTGGATGTGGCGAAGTCGGCGGATGGGTCGGAGGTGCTGGCTCAGGTGCGGTGGGGGTATCACGATTCCATCGGCTGTTATCTGGTGCTGGACGACGAGGCGGTGTGGGAGCTGCGGGGTGGGCTGCCGGAGGTGGGGCCACAGGCCAGTCTCGGTTTCGGTCGGCGGTTTCCATGCCTGCCGGTTGCTGGAGGGCGGTGCGGCGGTGTGCTGGGGCGAGCGACGAATCTGGGCAGGCTGATGCGCCTGCGGGGCGTTTCTTGTCGGTGTCAGCCGGGGTAGAGCATTCGTGTGGTCTGCGGGACGCCGACAAGGTGGTGTGTTGGGGCAACGACGAGTATGGGCAGGCCGCGGCGCCTGAAGGGCGGTTTGTGGATGTGTCTTCAGGTTGGCGGCATTCGTGCGGAGTGGGGGCCGACGGCGGGGTGGTGTGCTGGGGGTCAGACGAGGATTGGGATGGCGACCCCATCGGGCAGGCCACCGCGCCCGACGGGGGGTTCGCCGCGGTTTCAGCGGGAGGGTGGCACTCGTGCGGACTGCGAACAGACCGCACCGTCACGTGTTGGGGCCACAGCGATTTTGGCGGGGCGACGGAGCCTGGCGGGCGTTTCTTGTCCGTGTCGGCTGGCGACTGGCATTCGTGCGGTCTGCGGATCGACCGCACGGTTGTGTGCTGGGGCAGCAGCAGTTCTGGGCGTACTCACGCGCCCGCCGGGGAGTTCTTGTCGGTGTCTGCCGGCGGGCAGCATTCGTGCGGTGTGCGGGTTGACCACTCGGTGGTGTGCTGGGGGTCGGACGAAGACTGGGACGGGAAACACATCGGGCAGGCCACCGCGCCGGACGGGGAGTTCTTGTCGGTATCGACCGGCCATTGGAATTCGTGCGGATTGCGAACCGATGGCGCAGTGGTGTGCTGGGGCTACGGCGGCTCAGGACTGGCAGAGGTTCCCGAGCCGCAGCCCAGCCCGGTGTCGGCGGGCGGGGGTCATTCGTGCCGACTTGGGATTGATGGCACCGTCGAGTGCTCGGGCGGCGACGACTACGGGCAGGCCACGGCGCCGGGCGGGGAGTTCTTGGCGGTGTCGGCGGGCGGGGGTCATTCGTGCGGACTGGGGGCTGAGCTGGCCGTCGAGTGCTGGGGCGATGACATTTCCGGGCAGGCCACAGTGCCCGATGGGCGGTACTTGGCGGTGTCGGCCGGCGGGCAGCATTCGTGCGGTGTTGGGACCGATCAGACCGTGGTGTGTTGGGGCGACGACTGGGCTGGACAGTCCACGCCGCCGCAAGGACGATTCACCGCGGTGTCGGCCGGCGACTTCCATTCGTGCGGCCTGCGAGCCGATCGGACCATCGGCTGTTGGGGCCGCAACCTCTATGGGCAGGCCACCGCGCCGGCCGGGGTGTTCGCCGCGATTTCGGCTGGTGGTCGCCATTCGTGTGGGTTGAGGGTTGACGGCACCGCGGTGTGCTGGGGCCGCGACGAAGACGGGCAGGCCACTGCGCCGGCCGGAAAGTGTTCACCGCGATTGCAGCTGGTGGTCGTCATTCGTGCGGGTTGAGGGTTGACGGTACTGCGGTGTGCTGGGGCCGCGACGACGACGGGCAGGCGACGCCGCCGGCCGGAGAGTTCACCGCGATTTCGGCCGGGGATAGCTTCTCGTGCGGCTTGCGGACCGACATGGAATCCGTGTGCTGGGGCCGCCAAGGCGAATTCGAAGGGCCGCCCGAGACCCCTGATCGGCAAGTCGAGGTGGTCTCGGCTGGCAGCAATCACGTGTGCCGAATCTATGGGGGTGCCGCCGTCGTGTGCTGGGGCAACGACTACTACGGGCAGGCCACTGCGCCGGTCGAGGAATTCGCCTCGGTGTCGGCTGGTCGGCACCATTCGTGCGGGCTGAGGGTTGACGGCACTGCGGTGTGCTGGGGGTCGGACGAGGATTTTGGGGGCAACGCCGGCGGGCAGGCCACCGCGCCTGAGGGGGAGTTTCAGGCGGTGTCGGCGGGCGGCTTCCATTCGTGCGGGCTGAGGGTTGACGGCACTGCGGTGTGCTGGGGGTCGGACGAGGATTGGGAGGGCGACCACGTCGGGCAGGCCACCGCGCCTGAGGGGGAGTTCTCAGCGGTGTCGGCGGGCAGTTGGCATTCGTGCGGTTTGCGAGCCGACCAGTCGGTTGTGTGCTGGGGTCGGCTGTCCTTTGCGCCTGGCGGGCGGTTCTTGGCGGTGTCGGCCGGCAGCGGCCATTCGTGCGGGCTGCGGATCGACCGCACGCTGGTGTGCTGGGGCGGTCACGGCTCGGGGGAGGCGGCACCACCGGCGGGGGAGTTCGCGGCGGTGTCGGCCGGTGGTGACCATTCGTGCGGTTTGCGAGCCGACCAGGCAGTTGTGTGCTGGGGCTCGAATGAGGATTGGGCGGGAGTACACATCGGGCAGGCCACCGCGCCTGAGGGGGAGTTCTTGGCGGTGTCGGCCGGTAGTTGGCATTCGTGCGGGTTGAGAACCGATGGCGCGGTTATGTGCTGGGGGTCAGATGGCTCCGGGCGCCTTGACGTTCCCGAGCCGCAGCTTGATCCCGTGTCGGTCGGCGGGGGGCACTCCTGTCGACTCCAGGCCGACAGCACCGTGGAGTGCTGGGGCCGCGACCGCTATGGGCAGGCCACCGCCCCGGACGGGCGTTTCCTGTCGGTTTCTGCCGGGACCGGCCATTCGTGCGGTTTGCGGGCCGGGCTCGCCGTCGAGTGCTGGGGCGACGACATCTCCGGGCAGGTCGCGGTGCCCGACGGGCGGTTCTTGGCGGTGTCGGCCGGTGGACAGCACTCGTGCGGGTTGCAGTTGGACCGGTCCGCAGTGTGCTGGGGCGACAACTGGGCCCGACAGGCGACGCCGCCGCAAGGGCGGTTCACTGCGGTAGCAGCCGGCGACTCCCACACCTGCGGCTTGCTAACCGACAAGTCCGTTCGCTGTTGGGGCGGCGACGACCATGGGCAGGCGACCGCGCCTGATGGGGAGTTCGCCGCGGTGTCGGCCGGTTGGCGTCATTCGTGCGGCCTGCTGGTTGATGGCGCCGCAGTGTGCTGGGGCGGCGACGACCATGGGCAGGCGACCGCGCCTGATGGGGAGTTCGCCGCGGTGTCGGCCGGTTGGCGTCATTCGTGCGGCCTGCTGGTCGATGGCGCCGCAGTGTGTTGGGGTAGCGACGACCATGGGCAGGCGACCGCGCCTGATGGGGAGTTCGTGGCGGTGTCGGCTGGTTGGCGTCATTCGTGCGGTCTGCTGGTCGATGGCGCAGTCGAGTGCTGGGGCAATCAAAGCGAAGATGACGGGCAGCCGGAAACGGCCGACGACCAGATTGAGCTGCTCTCGATCGGGGGTGCCCATCTGTGCGGGCTTCGGACTGATCAGACTGCCTTCTGTTGGGGCTACAACAATTACGGCCAGTTGAACGCGCCTGGGAGGGAGTTCGCCGCGGTTTCAGCGGGTTGGCACCATTCGTGCGGCCTGCGGCCCACTGGCACCGTCGTGTGCTGGGGCCATAGCGACTTTGGCCTGTTGGGCGCTCCCGATGGGGAGTTCGTGGCGGTGTCTGCGGGTTGGCGTCATTCGTGCGGTGTGCGAGCCGACCGTTCAGTCGCGTGCTGGGGGTCGAACGACGATCTGGATGGCGACCACATCGGGCAGGCCACCGCGCCTGATGGGGAGTTCTTGTCGGTTTCGGCGGGCCATCAGCATTCCTGCGGTATTGGGGTCGACCAGACCGTCGAGTGCTGGGGTCTGCGGTCTTCCGCACCGGGCGGGCGGTTCCTAACGGTGTCAGCCGGCGCTTCACATACCTGCGGGTTGCGTACCGATCAGAGCGTCGAGTGCTGGGGCCAGAACGTATCCGGGGAAACGTCGGCACCGGATGGGGAGTTCCTTTCGGTGTCGGCCGGCGGTTCCCAATCGTGCGGGTTGCGAACCGACCGAACCGCCGAGTGCTGGGGCGGCAATGATTTCGGGCAGGCCACCGCGCCGGATGGGGAGTTCCTGGCGGTGTCCGCGGGTCCGCGCCATTCGTGCGGGGTGCGGGCCGATCAGAGCGTCGAGTGCTGGGGCTATACCCGGCGACCGTTTACTGGTTCTTTCGACGTCCATGTGTTCTATTGCGCATCCGAGACCCTGGGATATACCGACGCCGACTTGAAGCGAGAAGTCGAAGAGATGAGCAATGTGGCCCAGTTCTTTGCCCGCCAGTCATCGGGCTTGGCGAGTGTTCGCTTCATTCCGGCGGCGGTGATTTCCCCGGATGTGGATTGGGACGGGATCCTGCTGGACACTTGGTACCGCCAGGTGGGTTCTCATCCGTGTGAAAAAGAGATCGAGGAGTGGGGGGATGTCCCCGATGTGCTCGTGCTGACCGGCGCTGAGCTGGGCGGCCTCACGTCTGGCTATGCCTACTGGGGCTCGGATTTCTCCTATGCGACCGTGTCGACGCTTGAGGCTCAGTACGCCAGCTATTGCCCCGGTTATGCCAGACCCCACCGGGTACGGGATCTGGTCGGCGCGGCGCAATGCCCGATCAGCGTGCCGAAGCTGATTGACCTATACGAGGATGTCGTGTTGCATGAGATCGGCCACTCGGTGTTCAAGCTGGACCACTCGCTGGACTGCTCGTTCATGAGCTACGTCTGCGTTGACTATTCGAGGATGGGGTGCGCCCACATATGGCTGCTGGGATGGCCTCCGCCCGATGAGTGTCCGACGGAGCGCTCCGACCAAAGCGGGGAGCGGTCGAAGTTGCTCAGCATTTCCCCCGGGGCCAGCCACTATTGCGGCCTGCGGGCCGACGGCACCATCGATTGCTGGGGATGGAACGACGCCGGTCAAACGAATGCCCCCGGGGGCGTGTTCACCGCCCTGTCCGCCGGGTTGAACCACAATTGCGGTCTGCGAGACGACGGCACCGTCAAATGCTGGGGCGACAATAGCCACGGGCAGGTTGACGCGCCGACCGGCACCTTCATCGCCGTGCGCGCCAACCACAACTATTCCTGTGCCACCAAGGCCAACGGCGTCGAGCAATGCTGGGGAGACCACAACTAGCAACGGCCGATTCATCCTAAAGGCGCTCCTCGGTCCGCTGGCGCCGGAGGCCTGCCAGGTGGCGGGACCGGTTTGAGGCCGGTGTGGCGTGTCCTGACATTTCTGGTCGGTGCGGGATTCAGATGCCGACAACCCTTGCCAGGTACAGCGTGCCCGGCGCGTCTGGTCCTCCGGGTTCGCTGGCGTGGAAGTAGATGGCGGCTGTGGCGGCGCGGCTGTCTTTTCCGGAGTCCCAGTCGTCGAGCACCTGGAGACCGGCCCATTTCCACTGCGCCATCGCTAGGCGGTGAACTCCTGTCGGCCCAGCTTCTTGTTGAAGTACTCGGCCAACTCGGACCTGTCCTTCGCGTCGGCGTCGGCTGTGCCCTCGGCGATCCGCTTCGCGGTCTCGAGTTCGGCCTCTTGGATCTGCTTGATGACCTGCGGCGGGTGCTCGGCGGACTCCTGCGCCGACAAGCTCTGCGCTCTTCGCTTCGGGATGGCGGTGTGGCGGGCCCGCTGGAACAGCCGGCCCAAGTGCAGCCTCTCTGCGCCCATAGCAGTAGTCCCCTTCTGGATGTTGGTTGGCGGTTACGAGCGTAAGCCGAACTAGCGTGCCCGGTGCGCTTCGGCGGCGAATCCGCTGGCGGTCGGAATCCGAGAATGCCAGCCGCTGTCGGCAGCGGACCGCGCTCAGACACCGATGTCCTGGCGCAACAACGGCGAGTGGTCGAGGCGGCCTCAGCGGTCTGTCTGGATGGAAGCGAGCATCTGGGCGCTGTAGTCGGCGAGGTCTTGGGCCATGCCCAGCGCCGGGGACCTGGCGGTGATGTTGGCCGGGTCGATGCCGGCGGCTCGGGCGGCGGCTTTGATGCAGCGGGTGACGGTGCTGGCCGAGAAGTCGAAGACGCGCTGGCCACCATCGGCGTCGGGGGGTCGTATGCGGGCCAGCGCTTGGGCGGCGAACTCTGATATGGGTGCTACGTCCGGTTGGTATGCGGTGGGGTTCGGGACGCGGACTTGGCCGAGCCCGCCGTGTTCGAACACGTCCACGTCCCCCCATTTGAGGGCGAGGATCTGGGAGCAGCCCAGCGAGGCGTCGTGGGCCACGGCGATCATGGCGATGTCGATGTCGCCGCGGTGGCGGGCTTGGCTGGCGGTCTCCAAGCGTTTTCCGGGCAGGTTGCGGCGGGGCTTGTGGGCGGTGTCGATGATCTGGCAGATGTGGTGCCACCGCAGCGGGTCGGGCGGGTCGGGGGCGCCGCTCCGGGCGGCGGCCTGGTCGGCCAGCTCGTTCAGCAGGCGGAGCACCTCGGGGTCGTGGGCCGGGTTGGCGCCGGGCGAGTCGCGGTGCCAGTGGGCCACCGCGGAGTGGTAGACGCGAAGGGTGCCGGGCTTTTTGTCCTGTTCGGCCAGAGCGCCCAGCCACTGCTGTAGGTCGCCGGGGCGGGCGGGGAACTCCGGCAACCCCCGACCCGACGCCCACGAGCGCCAGCTCCTCTGGCCGGTGCGGTAGGCCTTGAGGGTGCTCGCCGACAGCTCGACTGCCTCGTCCTGGCCCATCACCCGGACCCCGGCCCCGCGGCGGGTGCCCCCATGCCGCCGCAGCCGGCCCAGCCGCCGACAGCGTCCCCCGACGGGTGGGGGACGGCAGGGTGAGCGGCTCGGAAATCCACGGCCCCTGATGTAGCGGACCGGCGCAGCGCGGGCCGAATCAGGACAGGCGGCCACCACCGGGGCCGGCTGCGGTTTCGCGCCGGTTCGCCGAAAAGGTGGGCGGCCCCCGAGCGGCAAATGTGCGAGGCGCCCCGCGGCGGTTCGGGGCCGCGGTCTGGCCGATGGCCCGAACAAGGCGCGTTTGAGGGTTCTGGGGCTCTCGCGTGGACCGGTCGCTTTTCGGGCGGGGTCTTCAGCCTGTTAGAGGGGATCGCTGCTGTCGGCTATGGCTGCCCGGTGCTCAATGCCCTACACGCTGGCAAATTGTGCCGTTATTCTGGGTTTTTGCGGACCCTACGGCAATTTTCGGGAACCGCCACTTGTACCCCCCCTGGGACTCGAACCCAGAACCTGCGGATTAAGAGTCCGTTGCTCTGCCAAATTGAGCTAGAGGGGCTTGTTGGGCGGACCGAGGGGATTTGAACCCCCGACCTCCGGGACCACAACCCGGCGCTCTAACCTGACTGAGCTACGGCCCGCACGGTCCGGTCAGTCTAGGGCCGGTTTTGCCGTGCGGGGAAACTGTTTGGCGTCGGGAACCGAGCGCGCTCAGCCCAGCCAGGCGACGATGGCCTCGGCCAGCGCGGGGCCTTGGTCCTCTTGGATGAAGTGGCTGGCCGGGCGGAATTCGGCGTGGGGCTGGCCCGCGGCCCCGGGAATCCGCTCGGTGAAGGCCGCCTGCCCGCCGCCCAGCACCGGATCGTCGGGAGCCCACAGGGTGAGGACCGGCTTGGTCCAGCGTTCCAGTACCTTCCAGGCGGCACGGTTTGCCGGAACGGCGGGATCGTCGGCCGAGATCGGCACCAACATGGGGAAGTGGCGGGCCCCGGCCATGTAGCGCTCTTCGGGGAACGGCGCCCGGTAGGCGTCCTGGGCGGCGTCGCTCAGCTCGGTGGCCGTCGCATTGTCCACCAGCCGCCCGCAGTCGAGGAACTCAACGTCTTGGCTGAACTGGAGCCAGAACTCGAATCCCGCCCCCGGCGACTGCCCTTCGGGCAGACCGGTGTTGGCCAAGATCAGCCGGTCGACCAGATCGGGATTCTCAGCGGCCACCCGCAAGCCGATGAGCCCGCCCCAGTCCTGGCCGAACAAGTGCAGCGGTCCCGCGCCCCGCTCGGCGGCGGTGGCCGCCAAGAACTCCCGCATCCACGCCACGTGGCCCTTGTAGGTATAAGCCGAGCGCTCCACCGGCTTGTCGGATCGCCCAAACCCGATCAGGTCAGGCACCACCACCCGGTACCCACCCGCCACCAGCGGCGGAATCATCTTGCGGTACAGATACCCCCATGTCGGCTCGCCATGCAGCAGCAAGACGGTGGCCGTCTGCCCGTCCAATTCATCGGGCTCCGCCATCACGTAGCCCACCCGCAACCCGTCTACGTCGACATAGCGCGGCTCGTACGGATAATCGCCGGCCACGCCAAACCGTTCCTCCGGAGTCCGCACATACGCAACGCCGCCTCCGGTAGTGAAAATCTCAGGGCTTGGCATGTTAGCTCGAACGGCTTGCTCGGGTTGCGCACTGCCCGGCGTAGGGGAGGTTCTCGGGATCGTCGGGGAGCTTGATCACGATGCCGTCTATGTCGGTGTCTCTGACTTGGGTATACGTGATGTGGCGGGCTTCGGTGGTGAGGCCTCCTTCGCCCCACCAGCCCACAAACGAGCACTCGTGGGTTGGATCAGCGTGGATATCAATTGAGAATGTGCCGTTCACAACCCTGCCGTAGAAGGAGCCATCGGCGTCAGTATGGGCCCAAGCGCTGGTCTCTACTGTTCCTTGCCAGAACCACAGCAAGATGTTCTCCACCGGCTGATCATCGGGACCCAGTACCACGCCTTCGATGAGGTTTGCCGAAATATCGACAGTCTCGTGGCAAGACGACGGGGCTGACGCATCGCCGTACACTTCATCCAAGAGCTCGGCAAGGGCCGGGTCGTACTCAAGCAGCTCAGCTCGAGTGTTGATGTTGTTGTGAGTTCCGCTGGGAGGGCTGTTCAGGTTGAACCAGCCCACGGTCCCCTCGGCCCAGTACTCGTCTTCGTCGGTGGCCGCATAGGTGTTCTCCCAAAGCCCGGCATCCAGCGCACTTTGGTAGGCGGCCTTGATTCGATCGCGGAATTCAGTGTCGCCCATTTGGAACTCGATCGCCATATTGAGAACAGCATGGCCGATTTCATGGATCATGACATCCTCATGGGGAAACACCTCGCTTTCCAGGCAGAGGACGTTTTCCACCGCCGCGGTCATCACCGGGAGAGATGTCGTGGGCCCGAGACCCCCTCCCTTGGTTGTGACGTTCCAGTCTCGGCTGGGGAATTGCTCGTTCAACTGGCTGAACTCTGGGATCTCGGTGATCACGGAGCCTTCGGCCATCAGCGTGACATGCATTCCCGACTCGGCCAGTGCCTCGATGAGGTCGGGCCGGTTCGCCAGCACGTCAAAGAAGAGGTCTCTGGTTGCATACAGCGCCTCGTCGGGCACCGCTGCGGACGTGACGATGGGGATCCCGCCGGCGTCCAGATACTTCTGATAGAAGGGATCGAAACCGAGTTCCGCCGGAGGAGGCCCCAGGGGCGGCAGAGGCGGTTCCACCACTGCGGGGGCGCCGTCGACGCATCCGCCGGGCACGATCTCGGTGTCGATGTTGAACCGGCACCGGTAGGTGTTCAACAGCGCCTCCTGGGCCTGGATGAGGCCGTCGCGGGCCTCGATCTCGACGGCGGTGGGGGTGCCGGTAAACGGAGCGGGCTGGGCTGCGGGCTGGGAGGGGGCGCCGTCAGCGCATCCGCCGGGCACGATCTCGGTGTCGATGTTGAACCGGCACCGGTAGGTGTTCAACAGCGCCTCCTGGTTGGCGATCAGCCCGTCTCGCGCCTCGACGTCCCCCACCGTTTGCGCTGCGGCCGCATGGGGCAGCACAACAACGGCGGTTGCCGCGAGAACAAAACACAGAACCACCCCCCAAAGGGTGCGTATGCGCAACAACGGGCTAGGCATGGCGATGACAGTAACTGAATAGCTGACTCCGCGATTGCCTGTCGTGTCAACGGTGAAGGCGATTCTGCCTTCAATGTGTAGCGCTAACAGCTTCGGGGGTTTTGGGCAAGCAAGGTATACTCTGCGGTATGCCTGATTCGACTACCATCAAGGTCTCGGTTCGGAACCGGGATGCGCTCCGCCAGCTGGCAGAGCGCGAGGGGCTCACGTTCGATGCGCAGCTTGAGAAGATGATTCGGCGGGAGCGCCGTCGCATCATCGGGGCCCAGCTGGCAAGCGCCCCGCTCGATGCTGGCGATGAGGCGGTTCTCGATGCTTCTGCGAGCGATGTCGCTGATGCGAGCCGGTGACGTTATCCGCTGCGATTTCGGGACACCGGCGAGGGGCGAGGCGGGGTATGTCCGACCGGCGATCGTGGTCACCTCAGATGAAGTGCTCGAATTCCGCCAACACGCAATCGCAGTCGTGCCCTGCACGACCACAAAGCGAGGATGGTTGAGCGAGGTCGACATCACCGGCTTCGGTGTCGCCCAAGCGCACCTCCCCACCACCATCAGCATCGACCGCATCGTCGAAACAACCGATACGAACATCGGATCCGTCGCCCTCCAACAGATCCGAGAACTCATCTCCGACCTGCTCGGCCTCTAACCCAGCCGCCCCGCACCTACTCTGTAAGAATCCCTCTCTTGCTGGTCATCTCGATCAGGAGGTAGCTATGTCATTGATGGAAAAGGAGAGGCCGCCCAAAACCCCGCACCAGCCCCTGCCAGCGGCTTGATACGTTTGTTTCGCGCCGTTAAACGCGCCAGCACGCCCCTGTAGCTCAGTCTGGACAGAGCAGATGACTTCTAATCATCAGGTCGCAGGTTCGAATCCTGCCGGGGGCGCAAATCAATATTCCCGGCGGTTTCCATCCGCTTTGGCCTCCTAGGCGAACCTCACCTGTCCCACTGAGCGGACGCAGCCCGCTGCTGTGGGTGGAGGGCGGAGCGGCGGGGGCGGCCGGAGGCCAGACCGGGGGGTCCAACGCGGGCCAGCTGCCCCCGCCGACGGGGGCTGGAGCTGTCCTTATCCCAGGGCGGCTCCCGCCGCCCCCGCCGTGGGCAATCTATTGGATGGTGTCGGACTGCTTCAATGACGCAGACATTATCCACAGGATTTCCATGTGAATGGGCATATGTCTCTACGTTTGGCCGGTGGGCATGCGGTAGCCGACGCGGGGTTCGGTGAAGATGTAAGTGGGGTTGTTGGCGGAGTCGCCGAGTTTGCGGCGGAGGCGTTTGATCACGTCGCGCACCAGCCAGGGCTCGCCCACTCTCTCGGGCCCCCACACCCGGTGCAATAGCGCGCTGTGGGTCATCACTCGGGGGGCGTGGGCGGCCAGTTCATGGAGGATGTTGTATTCGGTGGCGGTGAGCTCGACGGGCTTGCCGTCCACTGCGGCGCGGCGTTGGGCGAAGTCGATGCTCAGCCCGGCGGCTTCATAGGGGGCCGAGGGCTCGCCCTCCAAGAACTCCACCCGCCTGCGCAGCGCGGCTCTGATCCTGGCGGTCAGCTCGGTGGGCGAGAAGGGTTTGACCACGTAGTCGGCCGCGCCCATGTCGAAGGCCCGGGCCACGGTTTCGTCGTGGCCGTATGCCGACAGGAAGATGATGGGCACGTCTGCGGTGGCTTTGATGTCGCTCATCACGTCGATGCCGTCGCGTTCGGGCAACACCAAATCGAGCAGCACGAGGTGGGGCTTGTCCTCGGCCATGATGCGACCGATGTCAGCGGGGTCGCTGGTCGCGATGGGCTCATATCCGGCCCTGGCGAGGACGTCGGTGATGTAGCGAAGCGCCTGGGGATCGTCGTCTACGGCCAACACGCGGACTTGGCGATGGGCCGCGGTCTGCGATCTGAGGGAGTCCAGAGCGGGAGCAGCAGTCGGGGCCTGTGCCGCGGGCAGGGTGAAGGTGAACCGCGCTCCCAGCCCGGGCCCTTCGCTCTCAGCCCAGATGCGGCCCCCGTGGGCCTCCACGATGCCCTTGCAGATGGCCAGCCCGAGGCCCGACCCGGCGAGGCTCGACCCGTGGTCCGGGCTGTGCGCCCGCGAGAATTTGCGGAACAGATCCGGCATCTGCTCCGACGGTATGCCCCGGCCCTGGTCAGCTACCGAGACCGCGACCTGGATTCCGTCGCGCTCTGCGGCCACCACGATCGGCGACCCTTCGGGGGAGTACCCGGCGGCGTTGAAGAGAAGGTTGCTCAGCACCTGCACGATGCGGCGCCGGTCGGCCATCACCAGCGGCAGGTCCGGGGCCAGTTCCACTTTCAAGGAGTTGGCGGCGCCAGCGGTGAGGAACCTGGCCTTGGCGTCGTCCACCAACAGGTGCACCTCGGCGGGCTCGGGGGCCACGGGCAGGGTGCCGGTGTTGATGCGGGCGACGTCCAACAGATCGCCGATCAGGTGGCGCATCTGGTCGGACTGGTCGCGGATGATGCGGAGGAACTGCGTGGTCTCGGCGGGGTCCAGCCCTCCGGCGGTGTCCAAAAGCGTGCCCACCGACCCCAAGACCGCGGCGAGGGGCGTGCGGAGCTCATGGCTCACCATGGCCAAGAACTCGGCCCGCAGCCGCTCCTGCTCCTCCAGCGGCGCCATGTCCTGGAGGGTCACCACGAACGACACCACCTCACCGTCGGCGGAGCGGATCGGGGAGGCGTTGAGCAAAGCGCCGACGCTTCGCCCGTCGGGAACCCGCAGCGCGATCTCCTCGGCCCTGATCATCTCACCAGACATGAGTAGCGCCGAAAGCGGACGCCCCTGAAGCGACACCTCCCGACCGTCGGAGCGCACGCAGGTCACCACCTCCAACAGCTCCTCCAGCGACTGTTCGTCCTCTCGGAGGCCCTCCACGATGCGCACGGCCTCCCGGTTGGACAACGCCAGCGCGCCGGACACCGCGTCGAAGACGACCACGCCCACCGGCGAGGTGTTCACCAGCGTCTCCAGATCGGCCCGAGCCCGCTGCTCATCCTGATGCCGGCGGGCATTGGCGATGACCATCGCGGCCTGGGAGGCGAACATCACCAGGGTCTCCTCGTCGGCGCGGGTGAACTCGGCGCCGCCGTCCTTGTCGCCCACGAACACGTGGCCCACCCGCTCGCCCCGATAGAACATCGGCACCGCCAAAAAGCTGAACACCTCCACCGGCACGGGGACCTCAAACCCAGCGAAGCCCAGCGACCTGACGTGTTCGGCCAGATCGGCCACCCTCAGGGGTTCGGCGATCTCGGTCAGCGACTCGAAGATCTGATAGGGGTCTGGGGTAAGCCACAGCCTTTCGGCCTCCTCAGCGGTTGTCCCCGACGACAAGAAGTCCTGCACCTGCCCGCCTTCGTCGAGCAAAGTCATGACCCCGTAGCGGGCGGCCGTGAGGTGCCGGGCGGAGTCGAGGACCCCTTGGAGCACCGTGTCCAACTCCAGGCTCTCGTTGATGCGCACGCTGGCCTCGCTCAACCGCGTGAGCCGCTCCTCAAGCGCCTCCAACTCCCCATCCCGCTGATCAACGTCAGTCACTGCATCCCTCCTGGCTTCGACACCGCTGTTCGGCGGAAGAGTCCCATTTATCTCTAATCATAGAAAACTATACATAAATTCATACAAATTTCTTGGCAATCCACAGAACCTCCAGATCCGACAATCCCATTCCGGGAACTCCAACAACGCAATGGGGGTCTCATGAAGAGAAAACAGTGAGTAGCAGAGAATAAGAAATCGATTGATGGTCTGAAATGGCGTCGCGCTGTAGCTCCGCCACATCGCCGGAGCGTCAGCTGGACACGGGGAATCTTGGGAAGCGGTGGTAATGTTGCCGTGATTCCTATGATGTACAAATTGTTCTCATAATATATCTATTAATATCTATATGACACTAAGGCGATGGGCGGTCCGGCAGCCGCCGCTGGGGTCAGCAAATACTCATCTTGCGTTGTCGTCAAAGTCGCCGAGTTTGCCGCTCCCGGAAGGGTCGCCCGCAAATGAAGAAGCTCAACTCCGCTGAGATCGACGTGATTCTCGCTCTGCACCAACGCTTCGGGATAGACAAGACCAAAGAGCTGTTCAGTTCGGGAATGATGCGCAGCGAAGTCGATGGGTGGAGCATCCCGAACAAACAGGCCGAAAAAAGACTGGTCCTCGCCGTCCTCGAATACACCGGCGGCAATGTGCAGGGAGCCTGCCGCATCCTCAACGGGGCGAAGATCATAGCGCCCGGCTACAACCCCGACTTCTGGAACGAGTACAACATCGACGCTGTTCGCCGCGCCCCCTGACTCCGTGAGAGCTCTCGGCCTCCTCATCCTTGCCTACGAGTATTTTGCTGCGCCCGGCAAGCTCAGAAAGGTTGTGCTCATTTCCTAGCACTGCTTCCCGTACCATGCTTTCGGGAACCGGTGGGGCTTCGGCGTCGTCAAACAAGTATGACCAAGACGAAAAAGAACATGGCGAAGCTGATCGGAACGCTGATTCTGCTTGGCACCATTGCGCTGGGCTGTGGCTCCTCGGAGACGACCGTTACACCAGGGCCTACCGTGTCGGCTGTCGCGAATGAGCCGGCCGCGACCACCGATCTGGCGCCTCTAACCGATGCGACCCCGGCTGGCGGTGATGAGGTCAATGACCCCATCGATGCGACGCCTGTTGCCGTGGATGAGCCTGCCGGTACGGCCGTGTTGCCGCCGACCGCGGCGCGGCTGCCCGCCGACCCCAATGCGCCTTCACACGAGTGGGTTGCCGGGGTCAACGCGGCTGGGTGGGACTTCCACCGGCACTTGGAGGGCAACGCGGTGTCCAGCCCGATGAGCATCGGCATCGCATTCAGCCTGAGCCGGGCCGGGGCGTCTGCTGACACGGGCGCGGTGCTCGACGGGATATTCGGGTTTCCTGCGGCTGATACCCACGGCGCGGCCAATGCCGTCGGTCTCAGCCTGGCTGGGGCATCGGTAGAGCCCACTGTGTTGGAGGTGGCCAACCGCCTGTTCCCCGACGACGAGTTCTCGCCGCTGCCCGAATTCCTCGATATCGCGTCCAGCCAGTACGGGGCGGGGATCCAGCCCATCGACACCGCCCAGCCCGGCCCGGCGGCCGATGCCGTCAACCGCTGGGTGTCGGACAGTACCCGCGGGCTCATCCCTACCATCGTCAGCGAGGACATGGTCGACGACCAGAAGCTGATTCTGGTGAACACCGTCTACCTCAAGGCCGACTGGGCAGTGCCGTTCTTGGCCGAGTGGACCGACGATGGCCAGTTCACCACCGCCGACGGCGGATCGGTGACCGTTCCGTTCATGCGCGACTACGAGCCGCTCTACCGCCGGTATGTCCGCCTTGGCGATGCCGACGCGGTGGAACTGCCCTATGAGGGGGGCGAGTTGGCCATGTGGCTGATCGTCCCCCACGACGTCGACGGCCTGGCCGCCGTCGAGGAATCGCTCGACGCGGAGGCGCTCGCTGGTCTGCGCGGCGCGGCGAGGGAGGGCTATGTCGATCTCGCCATGCCCAAGTGGGAGCAGACCCTGCCGCCCACCGACCTGTTTGAATGGCTCTGCCCGCGCGAGTTCTGCCCCGGCGCAGGCTTCGACAACATCGCCCCCGGCATCTTCATCACCGGCGCCCTCCACGGCGCCAAGGTGATCGTGGACGAAAAGGGCACCGAGGCCGCCGCGGCCACCGCCATGGGGTTCGCCGAATCGGCCCCGCCAGAGCCCGATCTCACCGTTGTCGCCGACCGTCCTTTCCTGTGGGCCATCACCCACCAAGACACCGGCGCGATCCTGTTCGTCGGCCGTCTTGTCAACCCCGCCGCGTGACCGGCTCCGCGTTCAGCCTTCGAGCCGTCCGACATCGAAACCCGGCAGACAATAGAGAACTTCACACACCGTACGGCTATGTTCGATTTTATGAATAAGACCTTCCGTCACTTCTTGCCCGTGCTCGGGTTCGTGCTGGTTTTCTCGTTGATCGCCGCGTCGTGCGGCAACGACGATGGCGACGGCGCCACCCCAGCGGCCCCTGAAGCCACCGCGGCCAGCACCGAGGCCCCAGCGGCATCTGAGCCGGCAGAGACGGTCACCGTTGTGCATGCACAAGACGGCGGAACCTTGCAGGCCGTGCTGGACCGCGGCCACGTTATGTGCGGCTCTAGAGATGATCTCCCCGGGTTCGCGCTGTTGAACGAAGACGGCGAATACGTGGGCTTCGACATCGACATGTGCCGGGTGCTGGCCGCTGCTGTATTCGGGGACTCCGACGCCATCGAGATCGTGCCGGTGACCAGCGCCGAGCGCTTCACCGCCCTGGCTTCGGGCCAGTTCGACGTGATGAACCGCAATACCACTTGGACGGCGACCCGCGACGGGGACGAGGGTGCCAACTTCAACTTCATCTACTACTACGACGGCCAAGGCCTCATGGTGCCGGCTTCCACCGGCTTCACCACGCTGCAAGACCTCGCCGACGCCAACATCTGCGTGAGCACCGGCACGACCACCGAGCTGAACCTCACCGCGGTGTTCGCCGCCCGAGACATCCCATTCAACCCGGTCACCTTCGAGGGCTTCGACACCCTCGTACCCGCGTACCAGGAGGGCCAGTGCGAGGCGATGACCTCCGACACCAGCGTGCTCGGGGTGTTCAAGTTCGAGATCGAGCAAGATGGCGGCCCCGAACAGCACATCATGGCCGAGATCATCTCCAAAGAACCCCTCGGCCCGGTGGTGCGCGATGGCGACACGCAGTGGGCTCAGGTCGTGAATTGGGCCATCATGGCCACCGTCCAGGCTTGGGAGTTCGGACTCGACTCAACCAACATCGCCAGCTACGACGGCACCGACCCCAACATCTTGAACTTCTTGGGCCGCGACGGCTTCGATCCCGGCCTCGGCCTGCCCACCGACTTCGCCATCCAGGTGGTGTCGCAAGTGGGCAACTACGAGGAGATCTACAACCGCCACCCGCAACTCGGAACGCTGGCCGGCAGCGCCAACGACCTCTGGACCAACGGCGGCCTCATGTACGTCCCACCCTACCGCTAGGGCCACGTTCTCCCAGCTGCTTGAGGGTCGCCGGCGGGGGGGATTCTGACAACCAAGGTGGCTTCGGTATAGCTGCGGGTAGGGTCGGCGGCGGTGCTGTTTCCGACGTTCACGTTTGCGGTGTTCTTTGCGGTGGTGTTGCCGGTGGGGTGGGCGCTGCGGCGGTGGCCGGTGCCGTGGAAGCTGTTTTTGTTGGGGGCGTCGTATTGGTTCTACGCGGCCTGGGATGCCCGCTTTGTGCTGTTGCTGGTGGGCATGACGTTGGGGAACGCCGCGGCGGTGGCCGTCAACGTGAGAGCCGCCACCGATTTGGTTCGCAAAGCTGCGGTGGCCGGCGGGGTGACACTGAGCCTCGGTGTGTTGGCCTTTTTCAAGTACTACGACTTCTTCACCGACAGCCTGGAGCGCAATCTGGGAGTATCCAGCCCAGCACTCGACATCGTGTTGCCGGTGGGGGTGTCGTTCTTCACGTTCCAGGCCATCAGTTACGTGGTGGACGTGCATCGGGGGCGCACCGGCGAGGCCAATCTGCTCGATTTCGCGGTGTATTTGTCGTTCTTTCCCCAGTTGGTGGCCGGCCCCATCGTGCGGGCTACCGAGTTCTTGCCCCAGTTGCGCTCAGAGGCCCGCCCCGACCGGGCGGAGGTGGCCCACGCCGTCAAGCTCATTGGCCGGGGCATGTTCAAAAAGGTGGTGATCGCCGACTTCTTGGCTCGGGCGGTGGTCAACGACACCTTCGAGGCCCCCGGCGAGCACGGCGCGCTGGACATGTTGGCGGGGATCTACGGCTACGCGGTGCAGATCTACGCCGATTTCTCCGGGTACACCGACATGGCCATCGGCGTGGCCTTGTTGATGGGGTTCCGCTTCCCCCAGAACTTCGACGTGCCCTATGTGGCCGACTCCATCCAGGACTTCTGGCGGCGGTGGCACATGACGCTTTCCCGCTGGTTGCGGGACTACCTCTACATCCCCCTGGGGGGCAACCGGAAGGGGCGCCTGGCCACCTACCGGAACCTGCTGCTCACCATGGCCCTCGGCGGCCTGTGGCACGGCGCGGCCGGGGCGTTCATCCTCTGGGGCGTCTACCACGGCGCCGGCCTGGCCACAGAACGCTGGCGGCGAGAGGCCAGACAGGGCCGGGTGCCGCGAGAGGTGAGCCTGAAGGGTTGGCGCTGGGGGTGGGGTTGGCACTGGACCCCCTCGGACACCGCCCGGCTGTGGACACGACGATTCTGGGTGTTCCACTTCGTGTGCCTGGGCTGGGTGCTGTTCAACAGCGAGACCCTGGATAGAGCTGGTGATGTGCTGGCCCGGCTCTACACCGGGTGGGGTACCGGACCTGAGCTGTTGAACCCGCTGGTGGCCTTGGCCATCGTGTCTGCTCTTGTCGCCCAGTTCTTCCCCCGAGAATGGGCCGACAAGGGGTCGGAAGCGTTGGCCAAGGCGCCGATGGGCCTGACCGCGGTGGGCTTTTCGGTGTGGATCATGATCGTCGTCGCCCTCGGCCCCGAGGGGGTGGCCGACTACATCTACTTCCAGTTCTGAGGGCGCTGAACAGCAGCGATGCGAAGAGAGCGGGTGACGAGAATCGAACTCGCGTCATCAGCTTGGAAGGCTGGGGTTCTACCACTGAACTACACCCGCAGGGCTGGCTTGGAATGATAACTGCCCACCGCGGCAATCAGCTACGACACGAGGATTCGAAGGGTCGCCGGTAAAATGCCCATCCTGTGAAGAGCACGGTCGAGACCTTGGACGGCAACCGGGTCAAGGTGTCGGTGGACATCGATGCGGACGAATTCGAGGAGAAGCTGGACGAGGCTTTCCGCAAGCTCGCCCGCCAAGTCCGCCTTCCGGGCTTTCGCCCCGGCAAAGCCCCCCGCCGAGTGCTGGAAGCCCGGCTGGGCCCCCAGGCGGCTCGGGGAGAAGCCCTCAGCGACGCGGTGCCCGAGTACTACGCCCAGGCGGTGGACGACCACGACGTCGACGTGATCGCCGCACCGGAGATCGACATCACCAGCGGGGCCGAGGGCGGCCCGGTCAGCTTCGACGCGGTGGTGGAGGTCCGCCCCCTGGTCACCATCACCGGCTACGACCAGCTCACAGCCGAGGTGCCCAGTCCCGAGCCCACCGCCGAGGAGATCAGCCAGCAGGTGGACCAGCTCCGCAAGCAGTTCGGCGAGCTGGCCCCTGTCTCCCGGCCGGCGATCGACGGCGACAACGTGACCATGGACATCTATGGGTCGTACAACGGCGAGGAAGTCGAGGGCCTCACCGTGGACGACTACGCCTACGAAGTGGGCCAGGGGGCCGTGGTGCCCGAGATCGACGAGGAGCTCCGGGGATCCAAGAGCGGCGACATTTTGGAGTTCAACGCCAAGCACCCCGACCCCGACGAGGACGGGCTCTTGCGGTTCCGCATCCTGGTCAAAGAGGTGCAGGAGACGGTTCTTCCCGATTTCGACGACGAGTTCGCCCGAGAGGCTTCGGAGTTCGACACCGCCGACGAGCTGCGGGCCGACATCTCCGGGAACATCGCCGAGCACAAGCGGGCCGACGCCCTGGCCTCGCTGGCCAACCAAGTGGGCGAGCAGCTCGCCGAGTTGGTGATCGACGACATTCCCGAGGCATTGGTGGACGCCGAGGTGCAGCACCGCCTCCGCACCCTCCAGATGCGACTGGCCAGCCAGGGCGTGGAGATCGACACCTATCTGGAGGCCATCGGCCAGACCGTCGAAGAGATGGCCGAGGCGCTTCGCGAACCTGCCCTTTTGGAGGCGAAAACCGACCTGGCCCTGCGGGCGGTGGCGGCGGCAGAGTCCATCGAGGCCACCGATGAGGACGTGGATTCGGAGCTGGCCATGCTGGCTGCTCAGGTGGGCCAAACCGTCGACGAGCTCAAGTCATCGGTATTCGCTGACGATGAAAGCCGTCTCAAGGGGGTACGATTGGACGCAAAGATGCGCAGGACCCGGGAATGGGTTTTGGAGCGGGTTGAGATAAAAGATCCCGACGGAAACCTCATTGAGCGGTCTAGCCTGAATCCCGACAGCGAGTCTGACCTTCCCCCCACCACCATCGAGAGCCAAACCACATGAGACCTCAGAACTACATGGTGCCCGTCGTGGTCGAGCAGACCAACCGGGGTGAACGGTCGTTCGACCTGTATTCCCGCCTGCTCAAGGAGAACATCATCTTCTTGGGCACCCCCATCGACGACACGGTGGCCAACCTCATCTGCGCACAGCTTCTGCACCTGGAGTCGGAGAACCCCGACAAAGACATCAACCTTTACATCAACAGCCCGGGCGGCGACATCAATGCCATGTTCGCCATCTACGACACCATGCAGTACTTGAAGCCCGACATCACCACCATCTGCTTCGGACAGGCGGCCTCGGCCGCCGCCGTGCTCTTGGCTGCGGGCGCCCCCGGCAAGCGCTTGGCGCTGCCCCACTCCCGGATGCTGATCCACCAGCCCTATGCCGGGGCGTCCGGGCAGGTGTCCGACATCGAGATCGCCTCGCGGGAGATCCAGCGGCTCAAAGACCAGCTCGAGCAGCTTCTGGCCCGCCACACCGGCCAAGACCTCGATAAGGTCAAGCAGGACACCGACCGCGATTACGTGATGACCGCGGAGGACGCCAGGGAGTACGGGCTGATCGACGAGGTCATCTCGTCGCGTGAGGCCGCCGAAAACGCCGGACCGATCACGGCCATCCGGTAAGGGGGATCGAGACAGTGGCGAAGTTCGGAGAGGGCGGCGAGCTGCTGAAGTGCAGCTTCTGCGGCAAGACCCAGAAGCAGGTCAAAAAGATGATCGCCGGCCCCGGCGTCTACATCTGCGACGAGTGCATCGACCTGTGCAACGAGATCATCGAGGAGGAGTTGGCCGAAGGCGCCGACGTCGGATTCAAGGAGCTCCCCAAGCCCCAGGAGATCTACTCCTTTTTGAACGACTACATCATCGGCCAAGAACACGCCAAGCGGATTCTGTCGGTCGCGGTCTACAACCACTACAAGCGGGTCCAGATGGGCTCATCCGACCCCGAGGTGGAGCTGTCCAAATCGAACATCCTTTTGCTCGGGCCCACCGGGTGCGGCAAGACGCTGATGGCCCAGACCCTGGCCCGGATGCTCAACGTGCCCTTTGCCATCGCCGATGCCACTGCGCTGACCGAGGCCGGCTATGTGGGCGAGGACGTGGAGAACATCCTCCTCAAGCTCATCCAGGCCGCCGATTACGACGTCAAAAAGGCCGAGACCGGCATCATCTACATCGACGAGATCGACAAGATCTCCCGTAAGAGCGAGAACCCGTCGATCACCCGGGACGTGTCCGGTGAGGGCGTGCAACAGGCCCTGCTGAAGATCTTGGAGGGCACCACTGCGTCGGTTCCCCCCCAGGGCGGGCGCAAGCACCCCCACCAGGAGTTCATCCAGATCGACACCACCAACGTGCTGTTCATCGTGGGCGGCGCCTTCGCCGGGTTGGAGCAGATCATCGAGAACCGGGTGGGCAACGTCGGGGTCGGCTTCGGCGCCGACATCCGCACCGATGCGGAGCGGGACCACGGGGAGCTGTTCACCCAGGTCCAGCCCGAGGACCTGATCAAGTTCGGCCTCATCCCCGAGTTCATCGGCCGCCTGCCGGTAGTCGGCGTGGTATCCCACCTCGAGCGGGACATGCTGGTGCGGATCCTGGTTGAGCCCAAGAACGCCCTGGTGAAGCAGTACTGCAAGTTCTTCGAGTTCGAGAACGTGGAGCTGATCATCACCGACGAGGCCCTGTCGGAGGTGGCCGAGCTGGCCCTCAGCCGCAATACCGGGGCCCGGGGCCTTCGGGCCATCTTGGAGGAGGTCCTGCTCGACGTCATGTACGAGCTGCCCAGCCGCGACGACGTTGTCCAGTGCGTGGTCAATGCGGAAACCGTCCGCGGCGAGGAAGCCCCTCTGCTGCTCAATGCGGCCAAAGCCCGTTCCAGCGACCGGTCCCGGCGCCAGGCCAGCTGACCTTCTGGCGTGGCTGGACAGCCACGTCAATCTGGAGGCCACCGCGGGCGACACCGACGGCCTGTCGCTAGCTCCGATGCAGGGTCTGCTGGCCGCACTGGGCGACCCCCAGGGCGACTACCCGGCCATCCACATCTCCGGCACCAATGGCAAGGGCTCGGTGGCCGCGATGGTTGGCGCGCTGGCCCAGGCATGGGGGATGACGGTCGGGGTCTACGCCAGCCCCCATGTGGAGCGCATCAACGAGCGCATGACCGTGGGCGGCGACCCGGTGAGCGATGCCGAACTGGCCGAGCTCTTGGGCCATCTGCGGCTAGTGGAGGGTCATTTGGCCGATGGTCACGACGGTGCCCGGCCCTCATGGTTCGAGCTGGTCACCGCGGCCGCCCTGCGCTGGTTCGCCGATGTGGCCGTAGACCTGGCCGTGGTGGAGGTGGGCAAGCTGGGCCGCTACGACGCCACCAACGTGGTGAACAGCCGGGTGGCAGTCATCACCAACATCGGACGCGACCACACCGACGGCCGGTCGGGCTGGGAGGCGGCGGTGATGGGGGAGAAGGCGGGCATCCTCCATTCCGATGTCACTGCCGTGCTGGGGCCGATGGATGCCGAGTTGGTGGCGATTGCCGCCGAGGAGTCGCCGGGTGAGCTGCTGGTTGCCGGCCAGCACTTCGACCTGGAGGAGAACCAACCGGCGGTGGGCGGCCGGCTGATCACGGTTCGCACTCCCCGGGCCTGTTACGACGATGTCTACGTCAGCCAGTTCGGCGCCCACCAGGGGGACAACGCCGCATTGGCCATCGCCGCGTTCGAGGCCCTGGTGGAACAAGAATTGGATGAGCCGGTGTTGGACGCTTTGGGCGACGTGGCGGTCCCGGCTCGATTCGAAGTGGTGGCCCGCCAGCCCTTGGTGGTGATCGACGGCGCCCACAACCCCGACGGCCTTGCCGCGGCGGCGGCCACCCTGGCCGACCAATTCACCGTATTGGGCACGGTCACCTGGGTGCTCGGCATGATGAGCGACAAGGATCCCGACGCCATGCTGGCCGCCATCGGTGCCTCCGGTGCCCGCTGCGACCTAGTGGTGTGCTGCGCTCCCGACTGGCCTCGGGCCCTAGCAGCCGCCGATCTGGCGGATGCGGCCCGGAATCGGGGGATCGACGCCGAGATTGCCACCGACGTGACCGAGGCGATGGAACGAGCCCTGGCACTGTCGGGTGACGAGGACGCGGTGGTGGTGACCGGCTCTCTGTACACCGCGGGTGCGGCCCGCCTTCACCTCGTGCCCCGAGATCAGTAGGGTTCTGGCCGTGTTGATTGACGGGTCGAGATCAGTAGGGTTCTGACGGTGAATCGGACACTGGTGCTGTGCAAGCCCGATGCGGTGGAAAGGGGCCTGGTGGGGGCCATCTTGTCCCGCTTTGAGGCCCGGGGCCTGCGGATCGCGGCCATGCGCCTTTTGACCATCGATGCCGAGTTGGCCGCCCGCCACTACGCCGAGCATGTGGACCGCCCGTTCTACCCCGACTTGGTGGCGTTCATCGGCCGCTCCCCGTCGGTGGCCCTGGTGCTCGAGGGGCCCGACGATGTCTACGCCGTCGTCCGCTCCATGATGGGGGCCACCAACCCCCTGGACTCCCCCCCGGGGACCATCCGAGGCGACTACGGATTGGAGGTCACCGAGAACCTCGTCCACGGTTCCGACAGCAACGCCTCCGCGGAGCGCGAGATCGCCATCTTCTTTCCCGACCTATAAACCGACCTATAGGACACAGCCTCTTGGCCGGTGTGCGATTTCGGGTCGTCTGCTCTAACCTGACGGCATGGTGAAGCGGCGGTTCTCTTCCAGCAGCGGATTGGTGGGCCGCGATGTCGCGATAGACCTGGGCACCGCCAACACGCTGGTATATGTCCGCGGCGAGGGCATCCTCATCAACGAGCCCTCCGTGGTAGCGGTCACCAGCAATGGCATGCCCGTGGCGGTGGGTACCGAGGCCAAGCGGATGCTGGGCCGCACACCGGCCCATATCCAGGCCATCCGTCCGCTCAAAGACGGGGTGATCGCCAACTTCGACATCTGCGAGAAGATGCTCCGGTACTTCATCCAACGAGTGTCTCCCGGGCGTTTGACCCGGCCCCGCATGGTGATCTGCGTTCCCTCCGGCATCACTCCCGTGGAGCAGCGGGCCGTGCAGGAGGCCGCGGTCTCCGCCGGGGCGAAGAAGCCGGTATACATAATCGAGGAGCCCATGGCCGCGGCCATCGGTGCCGGCCTCCCGGTGCAAGAGGCCTCGGGCAACATGATCGTGGACATCGGCGGCGGCACAACCGAGGTGGCCATGATCTCGCTGGGCGGGGTGGTCACTGGCCAGTCGATTCGGATGGGCGGCGATCGGATGGACGAGGACATCATCGCCTTCTTGAAGAAGGAGCACAGCCTCACCATCGGCAACCGCACGGCCGAAGAGGTCAAGATGGTGCTGGGGTCGGCATGGGCGGGGAGCGAGGACCGCTACGCCGAGGTTCGGGGGCAGGACATGGTTACCGGTTTGCCCAAGACCGTGGTCACCTCCACCTCCGAGATCCGCGAGGCCATCTCCGAGGTGGTTCGCTCGATTGTGGACGCGGTCAAAGTGACCCTGGACGAGACTCCCCCCGAGCTGGCTGCCGACATCATGGAGGCAGGCATTGTGCTGGCTGGCGGCGGGGCCCTGTTGAACGGACTCGCCCCTCGCCTTGAGGAAGAGACGGGGATGCCGATCCGGTTGGCGCCCAATCCCCTCCACGCCGTGGCCATCGGCTCGGGCCAGTCGCTGGAGGAGTTTGACGCGCTCGAGGGGCTCCTCTTCTCGTCGTCGTACGACTGATCGCTCGGATCGGCCCCGTGGCAACGGGCACTCGCACAAGAAGATCGCGAGTCACCCTCATATTCCTGCTGCTCAGTTCCGCGACCCTGCTCACCTTGGACGCCCGTGACTTTGAGCCCCTCCAGCGCACCGAGGAGACCCTCACCGACCTGTTCTCCCCGCTGCGATCGGGGGCCGATCGGCTGTTCGACCCGGTGGGCGACGCCTGGACCGGCATCACCGGCTATGACGAACTAGAGGCGGAGAATCAGAGACTGAGCGAAGAGCTGCAAAAAATCGAGGCTCAGCAGATTCTGGACACCGACGCGGCCATCCGTTTGGAGTCGCTGCTTGACGTGCTGGGCCTGCCCTATGTGCAGGACATCGACAACGTCGTGGCCGAGGTGGTGACCGCCGATGTGGGCAACTTCGACCGCTACTCAGTGCAGATCAACCGGGGTTCCGAAGACGGGGTCCGCAACGGGATGCCGGTGGTCACCAGGGGCGGCCTCATTGGCCGGATCGACGGCGATCCCGGTCGTGGGCACTCCCGGGTGGCACTGATCACCGACCCCGGCTTCGAGGTGGGCGTGCTGGTGGTGGGCACCGACGACGTGGCGCTGGCCTCGGGCAGCGGCCGCGGAGAGCCGCTGATCGTGGGCAAGGGGCTGGAGATCGACACCGAGGTGGCCGTCGGGGATGAGGTGGTCACCAGCGGGGTGGACCGCAGCCGCTACCCCGCCGGCATTCCCATCGGCACCGTCTCCGAGATCGACTACGACGAGGCCCGCCTGTTCCAGATACTCACCGTGAACCCCTCGGCCAATGCCGACAACCTGAGCTTCGTGACCGTTCTGCTCTACGACCCCCTGGCCGAGGAATCATGACGAAGGCGATCGCGATGACCAGCGAAAGGGTGTTCCTCAACGACTTGGCAGGGCAAGAACCATGATCATGGTCAGCGCGTACGCTCGAAGCGCCCTGTTCTTGGTGACCGCACTGGTGCTCCATCTGGCGTTGTTCTCCGATCTGCGGGTGCTCGGGGTGGCCCCCGAGGTTCCCCTGGCCATCGCGGTCACCGCCGGCCTCGTCGGCGGGCCGGAGCGGGGGGCGGTCGCCGGATTTGCCATCGGCTTGGGCATCGATCTGTACCTGCCCACGCTGTTCGGCCTCTCCGCTCTCATCTACACCGTGTGGGGCTATGCCGTCGGCCTGCTGGAAGAGCGGATCTTCCGCAGCGCCTGGTGGATAAACGTGCTGGT
This sequence comes from Candidatus Poriferisocius sp., assembly GCF_965204015.1. Taxonomy (GTDB): domain Bacteria; phylum Actinomycetota; class Acidimicrobiia; order Acidimicrobiales; family Bin134; genus Poriferisocius. The sequence goes on from NZ_OZ241965.1 coordinate 3,137,161, forward strand.
CGCCGCAGTTGCCACCGCCGGCGGGCTCTTGGTGTACGCGGTGCTCGGCGAGCTGCTGGGCGAAGCCAATCTCTATACCGACCGCCTGTACGTGGTCATGGGGGTGGCTGCGGCCTACAACCTGGTGCTGAGCTTGCCCCTCTTGGGCCTATGGCGCTGGTCGTGGCCCAGGCTTTTGGGAGAAGAGCGATGAGCCCTGAATCGCTCCGCTTGCGATTGAGTTTTTTGGCTCTGTTGGCCCTGTTGGCCTTCGGGGTGCTGGCCGCCCGGCTTTGGTACCTCCAGGTGATGAGTTCGGAGGAGTTTGAGGACATCGCCGTGGCCAACACCATCCGAGTGTTGTATGAGCCCGCCCCCCGGGGGCGCATCTTCGACCGCAGCGGCAATGTGCTGGTGGACAACCGCGAGTCGTTGGTGGTGACCGTGGACCGGTTCACCTACGACACCGAGTTCGACGACGACGGGCAAGAGGAGCTGGTTCTGCGCTTAGCCACCGAGATCAGCCGGGCTGGCCGGCTCACCAAGGTGTTCGAGATCAACGAGGCGCTCGACGATCCCCGCTTTGGCCCGCTCGATTCGGTGCCGGTGGCCGACGACGTCACCGAGAACTTCGAGATCATCTTGGCGGAGCGGGCCGATGAGTTTCCCGGCGTGAGCACCGACCTCCGCAGTGTCCGCACCTATCCCTACGGTGACTTGGCCGCCCACATTCTGGGCTATGTCTCCTTGCTCAGCGAAGAGCAGTTCGAGTTGGTAGCCGACGATCCCAAGACCTATCGGAGAAACGACGAGATCGGACAGACCGGCATTGAGGCGGCCTTTGAGTCGGTGTTGAGAGGCGTTCCCGGCTTCACCCGGCTGGAGGTGGACAACGTCGGCGATCCGGTGCAGGTGATCGAGCAGGTCGATCCGGTTGCCGGTGCCGATGTCCACCTCACCTTGGACATCGACATCCAAGCCCTGGCTGAACAAGAGCTGCTCTCCGGTCTGGCCGAAGCCCGCCAGCAAGAGCGGGACGACCCCGAGGATCTCCCCTTCAAGGCCCCCGGCGGCGCCATGGTGGTGCTCGACCCCAACGGCGCTGAAGTGCTGGCTATGGCGTCATTCCCCACGTACTCGCCGAGCGAGTTCGTCAGCGGCTTCTCTGAAGATCGGTGGGCGGAGCTTCAAGATCCCAACAACCACCAGCCGCTGCACAACCGGGCGTTGGCCGGCATCTACCCGCCGGGGTCCACGTTCAAACTGTTCACCGCCTACGCCGCGCTGAACGGCGGCGTGATCGGGCCTCGGGGAGTGCTGGACACGCGCACCCTCTATGAGGACGCCGGGGTCTACGTGGTGCCGTCCTGTGAAGAGGAGTCGATCGCCTCGTGTACCTTCAAGAATGCTGAAGAGGCCATCTATGGGCCGGTTGATCTGGTCCGAGCCATCACCGTGTCGTCCGACGTGTACTTCTACTACCTGGGCGACACCATGGATCGAGCCGATCGCTTCGACCGGGAAGGCATCCAGCGGGCGGCGCTGCTGTTCGGCTTCGGCGCCCAGACCGGTATCGCGCTGCCCGGCGAGGGGGTGGGCCGGGTGCCCTCCCCAACGGCGGCAGAGGCCGCCGGGGAGCCCTGGCGAACCGGCGACTCCATCGTTTTGGCCATCGGCCAGGGCGTGCTGGGCGCTACCCCATTGCAGCTGGCCAACGGCTATGCCGCGTTCGCCAATGGGGGAACGCTGTACGCCCCCAAGATCGTGGACCGGGTTGAGAACCCGGTCACCGGAGAGGTGGTGCAGGCCTTTGGCGACCGGACGCTCAACCAGGTCTACCTGCCTGAATCCATCCGGAGGCCGATCCTCGACGGCCTGCTCGGAGTGACTAGCGAGGTGGACGGTACCGCCTACTTCGCTTTCGCCGGTTTTCCCCATGAGGAGTGGTCGGTGGCGGGCAAGACCGGCACCGCCGAGGTGGTGGGCAAGGCCGATAATTCGCTGTTCGCCGCCTTCGGCCCCAATCCCGACCCCGAGTATGTCGTCGTGGCGATTATGGAGGAGTCGGGCTTCGGGGCGTCGGTGGCCGCGCCCGCGGTCCGCCGGGTGATAGAGCCCATTGCCACCGACTCGGTGCCCGCGGTGCGAACCATCGACGATCTCGCCGATCTGACCGAGCCGGTTGAAGGCGCGGAAACCGAGGAAGATGGAGTCGAGTCTTCAACAGGGGGGCCGGCCTGATGGCGGTCATCTCCCTGGAGGAGCGCCGTTCCCGGGAGTTGGACTCCCGGAACAGCCAGTACGCGCCGTGGATGCACATCGACGTGCTTTTGATTCTGGCTGCGGCTGGTTTGGCCGCCATCGGCGTGGGGGCCATATACAGCACCACTCGGGGACGAGACCCGGAGAGCTTCAACACCTTCTTCTTGGAGCGGCAATCGCTGTTCGCGGTGGCCGGGGCGCTGTTGATGGTGTTCGCCGCGTGGGTTCCGTATCGAGAGCTGGTCAAGTTCGCGGTGGCCATCTACGGCGTTGGGATTCTGGCGCTGATCGTGGTGCTGGGGCCCCTGGGCGAAGAGGTCAACGGCGCCCGTTCGTGGTTCCGATTCGGTGACTTCCAGCTTCAGCCCTCGGAGTTTCAGAAGCTCGCGGTGATCGTGGCGGTGGCCGCGTTCTTGTCCCGCTACGAAGACCACATGACCGCCCCCCGGGTGTTCTTCGCCGTGGGCATTGTGGCGTGGCCCGGCCTTCTGGTTCTGCTCCAGCCCGACGTGGGCACGGCGCTGATCTACGTATTCATCGGGTTCGTGCTATTGCTGATTGGCGGCATCCGCTTCCGCCAGGTCATCGGCATCGCCTTGATCGCCACCACGCTGGTGGTGCTGATGGTCAACTCCAACATGCTGGAGGAGTACCAGACCAACCGGCTTCGCACCTTTGTGGATCCGACCAGCGGAATCACCGAGGCCGCGTTCCAGCAGCGCCAGGCCCAGATTGCCATCGGCAACGGCGGAGTAAACGGAGCCGGCTACGGCGAGGGTTCCCAGACCTTGAGCGGCTTGGTGCCCCAACAGCACACCGACTTCATCTTCACCGTGATCGGCGAAGAGTTCGGCTTCGTCGGCTCTGCCGTCACCCTGGGCCTGTACGCCATTTTGCTGTTGCGGATACTCCAAGCCGCCCGCCTGGCCCGAGACCGGTTCGGCGCGCTGATCTGCTCCGGAGTCTTCGCCATGATTCTGTTCCAGATGTTCGAAGCGGTGGGCATGACCCTGGGCATCACCCCCATCACCGGGATTCCCCTGCCCCTGGTGTCCTACGGCGGCTCGTCGGCCATCGCCACCCTCATCGGCCTCGGGTTGGTGTTGAACGTCCGCATGCGCCGGTTCGTCTGAACTGGTTCTAGGGCAGTCTCATGCGCCGGTTCGTTTGAACTGGTTCTGCGGTTTCAGCGGCCAAAGGTAGATTGGTGGTGATGTCGCTTTGGCCGGAATTGGAGCTGGTGCTGCCCGAGGTGTCGAAACCGGCGCGCTACATCGGCGGAGAAGGCGGGATGGTGCAACCGGAGCACCACCCGTCGAAGGTGGCGTGGCTGCTGGCCTACCCCGACACCTACGAGATCGGCCTGCCCAACCAGGGCCTTCAGATCCTCTATGAGATCCTCAATGAGCGGGACGACGCGGTGGCCGAGCGGGCCTATGCCCCCTGGGTGGACATGGAGGCCGAGATGCGGGCCGCGGGCCTGCCGCTGTTCTCGGTGGACACCCACCGGCGGGCGGCGGATTTCGACGTGCTGGCGTTCAATCTGTCGGCCGAGCTGGTTTACACCAACCTGCTCAACTGCATCGACTTGGCCGGCGCGCCGGTGCGAGCCGAGCGCCGGGACGAGGGCGACCTGCTGATCGGCGCCGGCGGGCATTGCACCTACAACCCCGAACCGCTGGCCGATTTCGTGGACTTCTTCGTGTTGGGCGACGGTGAGGAGGCGGTCTCTGAGATCAACGCGGCGGTCCGCGACTGGAAGAGGGCCGGCAAGAAGTCGCGCCAGGCCGTGCTGCGGGAACTGGCCGCCGTTGAGGGCGTGTATGTGCCGTCGCTCTACGACGTGGCCTACGACGGCCCGGCGCTGGTGTCGATCACGCCCCGGTATAGCGATGTGCCCGAAGTAGTGGAGAAGCGCACGGTGGCCGACTTGGCCGCCTGGCCCTATCCCAAGCACCAGCTGGTGCCGCTCACCGAGGTGGTTCATGACCGGCTCAACGTGGAAGTGTTCCGGGGCTGCACCCGGGGGTGCCGGTTCTGCCAGGCGGGGATGATCACACGTCCGGTGCGGGAGCGGCCCGCCGAGCAGGTCCGCACCATGGTGGCCGACGGGCTGGCCCGCTCCGGCTACGACGAGGTGGCGCTGACCTCTCTGTCCACCGCCGACTTCAGCGGAATCCAGGAGGTGGTGGCCGCCACCATGGACTGCGGCGCCGGCGAGGTGTCGGTGTCGCTGCCCAGCCTGCGGGTGGACGCCTTCACCGTGGGGCTGGCCGCCCAGATCCAACGGGCCCGGCGCACCGGACTGACTTTCGCACCCGAGGCCGGGTCGTGGCGGATGCGCCAGGTGATCAACAAGCTCATCGACGAGCGCGACCTCTACGGGGCAGTGGAGTCGGCCTTCTCCCAGGGGTGGCGGCGCATGAAGCTGTACTTCCTCACCGGGCTTCCCACCGAGACCGATGAGGACACCCTGGCCATCGGGGAGCTGGCCCGCAATTGCGTGGAGCTGGGCCGGGCCCACACCAAGAACCCCTCGGTTACGGTGTCGTTGGGCGGCTTCGTGCCCAAGCCGTTCACTCCCTTTCAGTGGTTCGGCCAGAACACGGTGGCCGAGCTCCAGCGCAAGGTCTTCTTGCTGCGGGACAACATCAAGCGGAACCGGGGCGTCCAGATGAAGTGGCACGACCCCAAGGCCAGCCTGGTGGAGGGCATCGCCAGCCGAGGCGACCGCCGCATCGGCCGGGTCATCGAAGAGGTCTGGCGCCAGGGCGGCACCTTTCAGGAGTGGTCCGAGCACTTTGACTACGAGCGCTGGACGCAGGCCATGGACCGCCACGGGCTATCGGTGGACTGGTATGTGCACCGCCACCGCACCGAAGACGAAGTTCTGCCCTGGGATCACATTTCGGCCGGCCTGCACAAGGACTTCTTGTGGCAGGACTGGCGCGATGCCCTTAACGAGGTGGGCCTGGAGGACTGCCGTTGGACTCCGTGCTATGACTGCGGGGCCTGCACCGGCTACAGCATCGAGCACATTGTGGCCTCGGCTGTTCCGCCGGCCGGGGGCAGCCAGGGCACCGGCCAGATCCCCACCGGGTACCAGCCTCCCGCGGCAGTGGCCGTGCAGCTCTCTGGCGTCGGCGCCAGGGCCTCGTCTTGAATCCCACAGACTGGCACGTTGGGCTGGGGGCCTCGTTGTGAATCCCAATCAAACCCCCCGCACGCGGGTTCGGCTGCGGTACGGCAAGAATGGTCGAATCCGGTTCACCAGCCATCGGGACATGGCCCGTATCTGGGAGCGCTCGCTGCGGCGGACCGGGCTGCCGGTGGCCCAGACCGAGGGATTCTCACCCCGGGCCAAACTGCACTTCGGACTGGCGCTGGCCACGGGGTACGAGTCGGACGCCGAGTATCTGGACGTCGACTTCAAGTGTGCCGAGATGGCGGTGGGCGAGGTGCTGGACTCCCTGGTCAGCGTGTTGCCTGACGGAATTGCCGCCACCGGGGGAACGGTGCTGGCTCCGGGGACGATGTCGTTGCAGCAGGCGGTCACCAGCTGCGATTGGGACATCGAGCTGTTGGACGCGTCGGCCGACGATCTCGCCCGATGGGTGGATCAGGTGCGCGGGGCGGCTACGCTTATGGTCACGCGAGAACGCAAAGGCAAACAGATCACCGACGACCTGGCCCCTCAAGTGTGTGCCCTGGAGGTCGGTGAGCCGACAAGCCGGGGGGTTCGCCTCTTGGCCACATTGGGCACCCAGCCACGGTCAGCTCGACCGTCGGAGCTCTTTGCCGCTGCCGAATTGCCGTACCGTCCGGTACTGGTTCGGCGCACTCGTCAATGGATTGAGCAGGATGGCGCCCGCTTGGAGCCACTTGAGGTAAGTCTGTGATGTTTGGCAGTTCATCCAGGCCGATTGGCGGACAGGCCCCGAGCAATCGGCGCAGCCCCTGCTCAGCACACCCTGATTGGTGTGCAATGAGAAAGGACTACAGAAATGACCGACTCGAAAGAGCGGACAGTCGAACAAGCCGAGAACAACGCTAGCGAGCAAAAGCCCAAGATCGGCGATTCCCGCCCCGCGCCCGCCCCACCGAAGAACAAACCCCAGATCGGCGATTCCCGCCCCGCGCCCACAGGCAACGGATCGGGCGCCGGCGGGGGCTCAGGTTCAGGGGGCGGTGGATCCGGCGGATCCGGCGGGGGCCCGAGCCGCAAGCGCCGCCGTCGCCGGGGTGGTCGAGGCCGAGGACGAGGGGGTGGGAACCGCCCTATGCAGCCGGTGGAGCACCAAGTGTCCGACGGCCCGGTGGAGCTCGACGAGAAGACTCTGGAGCGCCGGAGAGGCCGCCGCCGCAAGGGCCGTCCGGTGGGCCGTTACATGATGCTGGTCCAGGTTCGCCCCGAAGCCACCCAGATCTCGGTGGTGGAGGGCCGGGCGCTGATCGAGCACTTCGTCTCCCGGCCCGCCGATGATGTGGGCGAGATCCACGGCAACATCTACCTCGGCCGGGTCCAGAATGTGCTGCCCGGGATGGAAGCTGCCTTTGTGGACATCGGCACGCCCAAGAACGCGGTGCTGTACCGCGGCGATGTGGTGTTCGATCCCGATGACGTGGAGACCTCCCAGGGCGCCCCCCGAATCGAGAACTTGCTGGAGGCCCGCCAGACCATTATGTGCCAGGTCACCAAGAACCCCATCGCCCACAAGGGCGCCCGGCTGACCCAAGAGGTTTCGCTGCCCGGCCGGTTCGTGGTACTGGTGCCCAACTCCAAGACCTACGGCATCTCCAAGCGACTGCCCGACAAGGAGCGCAAGCGCCTTCGCAAGGTGCTGGACCGGTGCAAGCCCGAAGAGCACGGGATCATCGTCCGCACCGCGGCGGAGAACATCACCGCCAAGGAGCTGGAGCGCGACGTGAAGCGGCTGGTCTCCCAGTGGGAGAAGATCGACGACCTGAGCAAGCGGAGCCAGGTCCCCGGGCTGCTCTACCGGGAGCCGGAGATGGCGGTTCGGGTCATTCGGGAGGAGTTCAACCAGGACTTCCGCTCGGTTCACATCGACGATCGGCGCCTGTTCGACGAGGTACACGATTACGTGTCCAGCGTGGCTCCCGAACTGGTCGAGAGGCTTGAGTACTACGACGCCGAGAGGGAGCATCTGAGCCTGCTGGAGCGCCATCATGTGCACGAGCAGTTCCTCAAGGCCCTGGACAAGAAGGTGTGGCTGCCCGGCGGCGGGTCGCTGATCATCGAGAGCACCGAGGCCCTTACGGTCATCGATGTCAACACCGGAAAGAACGTGGGCGACTCCAGCCTCGAGGAAACCGTGTTCCGCAACAACTTGGAGGCGGCTCAGGAGATCCCCCGGCAGCTTCGACTGCGCGACATCGGCGGGATCATCGTGATCGACTTCGTGGACATGGAGAAGCGGGGCAACCGCGAAGAGGTCATGAAGGTGTTTAGGGAGTCGCTGGCCTGGGACAAGACCCGCACCCAGGTGCTCGACATCTCCGATTTGGGCTTGGTGGAGATGACCCGCAAGCGCATCGGCGAGGGGCTGTTGGAGTCGTGCTCGACGGCCTGCCCGACCTGCGATGGGCGGGGCCTCGAGCTGGATCGTCAGCTCACCGCCAAGAAGTGAACGCGGTCAGTCCCCGTTGTTGGCGTGAAGCGTTAACGGTTGGGGTTGGCGTCCGGTGGTTCGTCTAGAATTATCCGTCGGACCTGCCGGCAAGTAGTGAGCGAGGCGCAAGCAGGTGTATGCCGTCATCCGCACAGGCGGAAAACAGTACAAAGTGGAACAGGGCCAGGTGCTCGACGTGGAATTGCTGGGCGAGCCCGGGTCTGAGGTCGAGCTGACCCCAGTGCTGCTGGTGGACGGCGACTCGGTGACCGCCGCCCCCGAACAGCTCGGTAAGGCCACGGTCACCGCTACGGTGGTCGACTCGGTAAAGGACCGCAAGATCAACGGTTTCAAGTACAAGAACAAGAGCAATCAGCGTCGGCGGTGGGGTCATCGCCAGCACAAGTCCCGCATTCAGATCACGGCCATCAAGGCCTAGAGGAGCGAACGATGTCCAAGACCAAAGGCGGCGGCTCAACTCGAAACGGCCGCGATTCCAACCCCCAGTACCTTGGGGTCAAGGTGTTCGACGGCACGCAGGTAACCGCGGGATCGATCATCGTGCGCCAGCGGGGGACCCGCATCCATCCCGGGGACAACGTCCGGCGCGGCCGCGACGACACCCTGTTCGCCACCGCCGACGGGCGGGTCAAGTTCGGCCATCGGCGCCGCCGCAAGCTCGTCGACGTCATCACCGACTGACTGGCAGGCTGGGATGCGATGTCCCAGTTCGTAGACGAATGCGGCCTGAACGTGCGGGCTGGCGACGGCGGTGCCGGATGCGTCTCGTTTCGCCGCGAGGCTCATGTGGCCAAAGGCGGCCCCGACGGCGGTGACGGCGGCGACGGCGGCGGCGTCTGGCTGGTGGCCGATCACAATGTGGCCTCGCTGATCGCGTTCAAGGACCACCCCCATCGCCGGGCGGGCAACGGCCGCCATGGTCAGGGCAAGCGCCGCCACGGAGCATCGGGCGATGACGCCATCGTGCGGGTTCCGGTGGGAACCTCGGTGAAAGACCAGGGCGGGGAACCGCTCGCCGATCTCGCGGCCGACGGGGTTCGCTGGCTGGCCGCCTCCGGAGGCCAGGGGGGTCAGGGCAATGCCCGCTTTTCCACCCATCAGAACCGGGCGCCGGCGTTTGCCGAGCAGGGCGAGGCCGGGGAGCAGCACTGGCTGAGGCTGGAGCTTAAGCTACTGGCCGATGTGGCGTTGATCGGCTTTCCCAACGCGGGCAAGAGCACGCTGATCTCCCGCATCTCTGCGGCCCGTCCCAAAATCGCCGATTACCCGTTCACCACCCTCGAACCCAACTTGGGAGTGGTACGCACTGGCGACATCACTGGCGACGACTTTGAGATGGTGGTGGCCGACATTCCCGGCCTTATCGCCGGGGCCAGCGATGGCCGCGGTCTTGGCCATCGCTTTTTGCGCCACACCGAGCGGGCTCGGGTCTTGGTGGTGCTGGTAGACCTGGCTTCGGTGGAGGAGGTCTCGCCCGCCGAGCAGGAGCGGGTGCTGCTGGAGGAATTGGGCGCCTACCGCCCTGAGCTGCTGGAGCGGCCTCGGATCGTGGTGGGCTCAAGAGCCGATGTGGGCCATCTGGACCCCCCGCCCGGGGCCTTGTGCATTTCTGCGGTGACCGGGACGGGCCTGCCTGAGCTGATCAGGCTCATGGCCGATGCCGTGCGGGAGGCCCGAGCCCAGGGCTCTATGGCCCAAGGTGCGGGGCGCTCAGAAGAGGTGGTTGTCCACCGGCCCGTACCCGAGGGGATCAGGGTGGAGCGGGCTGATGACGGCGCCTACGTTGTGGTGGGCCGATCGGCCGAGCGCACGGTGGCATTGTCCGACCTCAACGCCCCCGGGGCGTGGGAATTCGCTCGCCAGCGCCTGGAGAGGCTGGGGGTGAATCGGGCCCTGGCCCGAGCCGGGATCAAATCAGGTGATACCGCCCGGATCGGCGACTTCGAATTCGAATATCACGATGATGACGAGTATTTCAGCGAAGAGGTGTCGTCGTGATTGTCGTGGTGAAAATCGGTACGTCCTCGATCACCGAGGTCGATGGGACCATCAAGTCAGACGCCGTGGCCAAGCTGAGCCGCGAAGTGGCCGCCGCGATAGCAGATGGGCATCAGGCCGTGGTGGTCAGCTCGGGGGCGATCGGCGCCGGATTGCCGGTGCTGGGCTTCGAACAGGGCCGCCCCCGGGACTCGGTCACCCTGCAAGCGCTCTCCGCGGTGGGCCAGAGCAGGCTGATGTCCCTGTACCAGGAGTGCTTGGACAGCTATGGCCTGATTTGCGGCCAGGTGCTGCTGGCCCCCCGGGACTTCCTGGAGCGCCCGCAGTATCTGCACGCCCAGCGCACGCTCAACCGGCTGCTGAAGCTGGGGGTGGTGCCCATTGTCAACGAGAACGATGCGGTGGCCGACGACGCCATCCGCTGGGGGGACAACGATCGCATTTCGGCCTTGGTGGCCCACATGGTGGGGGCGGAGTTGCTGGTGCTTTTGACCGACACCGAGGGAGTCCATACTGCCGATCCCCGCTCGAATGATGAGACCCGGGTCGTGGAGGAGATCACCGATCTAAGCCTGCTGGATGAGTTGGCCGCAGCGGCGGGCGGGGCAGGCACCGACCGGGGAAGCGGCGGCATGTCCTCGAAGCTGGCCGCGGCCCGAATTGCCAGCCTGTCGGGGGTACGGACGGTGATCGCGGCCGCTGATCGCGACCAAGTGGTGGCCGACGCGCTGGACCACAGCCCGGGAGCCGGAACGACCGTGGCTGCCCAGCCCCGGCGGTTGAGTGCCCGCAAGCTGTGGATCGGGTTCGCCATGGTGCCCTCCGGCACCGTGTGGGTGGATGCTGGCGCCCGCCGAGCAATGGTGGAGCGGGGGGCCTCGCTTCTGGCCATCGGCATTAACCGCTTCGAAGGCGCCTTCCAGCCGGGCGATGCGGTGGATGTCCGGGGGCCCGACGATCAGGTCTTTGCCCGCGGCCTGATGGAGGTCTCCTCAGACGACATGGACTCGGTGGTGGGCTTGCGCTCCGACGCGCTGCCTGCCGGCGCGCCCGACGAGGTCATTCACCGCGATTCTTTGACCGTGCTGCCTTGGTGACCTGGGCCAAAGCCCGCTCCATCAAGTTTGCGGCCTCTTCGGCGGCAGCCACCCCCGAGCCTCGGCCCAACACGACGTAGATCCCTCCGGTTACCAGCAAGGCCACCGGAGCGGCCACCAGCAGCGGCAAAGGCTCCAGCCCCCAGGCCAGTACACCGCCCAGTACCGCGGCCGACAGGGCGGCAACGGCCAGGCGCCCCGTCGGACCCCGCACCGGACGGCGGCGGCGCAAAAGGTAGCGGACCCGATGGCGCAAGATGCCGTATTCCAGCCATGCGGCCACCGTGCTGCCCAGGGCCAGGCCCACCGCACCCAGCCGCACCGCGCCGTCGGCCCGCTCGGCATCCGACAGCGGCGACAGCACCTTGAAGTCGCCGAGGCGCTCCACGCTGCCGTTGATCACCGCGTAGGAGTCGAAGCTGAACATCAGCACCACTCCTACCGCAGCAGCCAATGCCACCCGTACCACCGCCACCCGGGCCGGGCCCTTGGCGTCGCCGGCGGCGAAGCAGGCGTTTTGCAGCAGGCGTGACGAAGCCGAGGCCACTAGTCCCAGGCTGTAGGCGGCCAGGATCCACCACACCTGCACGGTCTGGTCGCCGTTGAACTGCCCCCGCTCCAACAGAGCTCCCACAATCAGCCCGCCCAGGGTGATGAACGCCACCGCGGAGAACAGAACATAGAACCCGATGCGGTCCAGCCCGGTTTGCAGTCGCCGCACCAGTGCCTCGGGGTCGTCCTGCTCGCGGGCCATCTCCGGCAGGTCGCTGGCCGCCACGCTCATGGCGAACAGGCTGATGGGCAAAAAGTAGATCACCTGGGCGAACCCCAAAGCCGCGATCGCCCCCCCGGCCAGCAGCCCGGCGAGGATCAAGTCCACATAGGCCGACACCTGCACCACACCCCGACCGATCAGCGCGGGCCCGAACCGGTTGAGCACCACCCCGACATCGGGGCGCCGCCAGTTCAGGCTGAGCCGCAATGTCGGGACCAGCCGGAGCACCAGCGGCACCTGCACCAAGAATTGGAGCGCCCCGCCCAGCACCACTCCCCAGGCGGCCATTCTGGCGATGTCGGAAGCCCGGGTCGCGGGATCCACGTTGTGCCACACCAGCCAGGCCCCCACCATGAACGCCACTTGGGCGACGTTCCAGATCACCGGGGCGGCATAGGACAGAAAGAACCGGCGGTGGGCGTTCAAGACCCCCAGCGCCCACGCGGCCAGCACAATGAAGCCGATTCCGGCGAACATGACTCTGACGAGTTCGACGGTCAGATCAGCGGTGTCGTCTGACAGGCGCCACAGAAGCAGCGACACCAGCGGCTTGGCCAGCACCCATCCGGCCAGCACGACCAGTCCGGTGATCACGGCGAGCAGCCCGAACACCGCTCCGGCCAGCCGACCGGCGTCCTTGCGCCGTCCCTGCTCAACCAGTTGCGAATAGATCGGAATGAACGAGGCCGACAGCACCCCCTCTCCCAGCAGGTTCTGGAGCAGGCGGGGGATGGTCAGGGCGGCCCGGTAAGCGTCGCCCACGCGGCCTGCGCCGATGAACGCGGCCACGGCCACCTCCCGGCCGATGCCGGAGACGCGGGAAAGGAAAATGCCCGCCCCCACCAGGATCGCCCCCTTGCCGCTGGAGCGCGTGGAGTCGTCTGGGCCGTCAAGTCGCTGTTGATCCGCTGGAATGCCAAAACACGCTACCGGAGCAATAGGCGCAGTCGGGTACGCTCGCGCGGTGAGCGCTGATACACCCATGGCCGAGCTGGCCGACCGGGCCAAGGCCGCGGCCCGGGTTCTGGCCACCGCCGACACCGAGACCAAGAACCATGCGCTGTTGCTGGCCGCCGACCAACTGGAGCAGGCCCGCGACGATTTGCTGGAGGCCAACCAGGCCGACGTGGAGTCGGCCACTGCGGCAGGAATGAGCCCCACGCTGGTCGACCGCCTTCGGCTGACCGACTCCCGGCTGGAGGGAATGGCCGGGGGTTTGCGCAAGGTGGCCGGCCTGGCCGACCCGGTGGGGGAGATCGTCGGAGGCTGGGTGGTGCCCTCCGGCCTGCGGATCAGCCAGGTGCGGGTGCCGCTGGGCGTGGTGGCCATCGTGTACGAGAGCCGCCCCAACGTGACCAGCGACGCGGCCGGGCTGTGCCTCAAGTCGGGCAACGCTGCTTTCTTGCGGGGGTCATCCAGCGCGCTGGGCTCCAACTTGGCCATTGCCAGCGTGATGCGAGATGCCTACGAGAAAGCCGGGCTGCCCAGCGACGCCCTAGTGCTGGTGTCCGACACCAGCCATGCCGCCGCGGCTGAGTTCATGCAGCTCCGAGACAGCATCGACTGCCTCATCCCCCGAGGCGGTCCCGGCCTCATCGCCTCCATCCTGGACAACGCCACTGTGCCCTATGTGATCGACGGCGACGGCAACTGCCACGTATACGTCGACGCCTCAGCCGATCTGGACATGGCCCGGCGCATCGTGGTGAACGCCAAGACCCAGCGCCCGTCGGTGTGCAACGCGGCCGAGTCCCTAGTGGTACACCGGTCGGTGGCGGACGAGTTGCTGCCCCCGCTGGCCGACGACCTGGCCGGAGTGGAGCTGGTGGGCGACGAGTCGGCCCGGGCCATCCTGGGTTCAGACCGCATCGGCGTAGCGACCGAGGCCGACTACTTCACCGAGTTCTTGGACCTGAAGCTTTCGGTGAAGGTGGTGGACAGCCTGGATGAGGCCATCGCCCATGTGAACGACACCGGCAGCGGTCACAGCGAAGCCATCATCACCGCCGATCTGGAGGCCGCCGACCGGTTCTGCACCGAGGTGGACGCCGCTGCGGTGCTGGTCAACGCCTCTACTCGGTTCGTCGACGGCGAGGAGTTCGGCTTCGGTGCCGAGATCGGCATCAGCACCCAGAAACTGCACGCTCGGGGGCCGATGGGCCTGCGCCAGCTCACCACCACCAAATACGTGGTCCGCGGTGAGGGCCAGGTGCGGGGCTAGGGCCTTACTGATTTCGGGGCTAGAACGGGCGAGGCATACCCTTCAATCATGAATTTCTCCTTTGCTGACGTCGACTCGGTGCGCAAGGGCCTGAGCGATGTGCAGTATCTGGCCGACGAAGGCATCGCCGGGGTGGTCTATCTGGCCGAGCGCCTGCAGAAGCCGGTGCTCGTGGAAGGCCCGGCGGGCACGGGCAAGACCCAGTTGGCCAAGAGCGTGGCCGAAGCCACCGGGGCCCGGCTCATTCGCCTCCAGTGCTATGAGGGTCTCGACGAGTCAAAGGCCCTGTACGAGTGGAACTACAAGAAGCAGCTCCTGAGAATCCAGGCCGAGCGCCAGGGCGAGGATCCCGAGGGCGAGGGCATGTGGCAGCAGATCGAGGACGACTTGTTCTCCGAGGAGTTCCTTTTGACCCGGCCGCTGCTGGAGGCCATCCGCTCGTCCGATCCGGTGGTGCTGCTCATCGACGAAGTGGATCGGGTGGAGATCGAGACCGAGGCGCTGCTGCTGGAGATCCTGTCCGACTACCAGGTATCCATCCCCGAGCTGGGCACGGTCGCGGCCAGCCAAATCCCACTGGTGTTCCTCACCTCCAACAACACCCGGGAGCTCTCGGAAGCCCTCAAGCGTCGGTGCCTGTTCTTGCACATCGACTATCCCGATCTGGACCGGGAGAAGGAGATCGTGCTGGCCAAGGTGCCCGGCGTGGGCGAGAGCCTGGCCGACCAGGTGGCCCGCATTGTGCGGTCGGTGCGCCAGATCGAGCTGAAGAAGGCGCCGTCGGTGTCGGAGACCTTGGATTGGGCTCGCACGCTGGTACTGCTGGGGGTGGAGCACATCGACGCCGACACCGCGGCCGAGACGGTGAACATCCTGCTGAAGTACCGCAGCGACATCGAAAAGGCGCTCAAGGAGTTCGCCTCGTCCGACGAGGACTTTGTCGCTCCGGTCGCAACCCCATGACGCTCATCAGCTGACCCAGGCCATGAAAGTCGAGCCCGCCACCTCACCGCTGCTGGCGCTGTTGGCCGGGTTCATCTCTGAGCTGCGGGCCGCGGGGCTACCGGTAAGCCTCACCGAGAACCTGGACGCCATGGAGGCCATCCAGCACATCCCGATCGAGGATCGGGATGCGTTCAAGTACGCCCTGGCCGCCACCCTGGTGAAGAACCACGCCCACTGGCGGGCGTTCGAGACGGTGTTCGAGGTGTACTTCTCGCTGCGGGGCGCCGAGTACGACCTGGTGGACGGGGAGTGGCCCGAGGGCATGGACCTGTCCGATTTCGTCGACGGGTTAGACGGCCAGCAGCAACGCCAGGGCGGGGGCGGCGGCGAGGCCATGTCGGCCGAGCAACTGGCCGAGATGCTGTTCCAAGCCTTGATGCGGGGCGACGACGCCCTAATGCGGGCCATCGCCCGCCAAGCGGTGCAGCGCTACGCCGGCATGGAGCCCGGCCGGCCGGTAGGCGGCACCTACTACCTGTACCGAACGCTGCGGAACCTCGACCTCGACGGCGTGCTGGAGCGCTTGATGGACCAGGCCCGCCAAGATGCCCCCGGCGATCTCACCCCCCTCGAGGAGCGGCTAGAACGCGACGAGTTCGAGGCCCGGGTCGACCAGCTTCGCAAAGAGGTGGAGGCCGAGATCCGCCGCCGGCTGGTGGCCGACCGAGGGGTGGAGGCCATGGCCAAGACCCTCCGCAAACCCCTGCCCGAAGATGTGGACTTCATGCACGCCAGCCGGGAGGAGATGATGGCCCTGCGCCGGGCCATCTACCCGCTAACCCGCAAGCTGGCCGTGCGGCTGGCCCGCAAGCGGCGCCACGGCCGCAAGGGCCCGCTGGACTTCCGCAACACCATGCGCCACTCGCTCTCCTACGGCGGTGTGCCGGCCGAGCCCAAATTCCGTTATCCCCGCCCGGCCAAACCCGAGATCATGGTGGTGGCCGACGTGAGCGGCTCGGTGGCCGCCTTCGCCCGGTTCACCCTGCATCTGGTGTACGCCATCAGCAACCAGTTCTCCAAGGTGCGCTCATTCGTGTTCATCGACGGCCTCGACGAGGTGACCGGCTTCTTCGAGGGGGTGGACGACATCGGCGAAGCCGTCCACCGAGTCAACGCTGAGGCCGACGTGGTGTGGGTGGACGGCCACTCCGACTACGGCCACGCCTTCGAGGTGTTCTGGGAGCGCTACGGCAAAGACGTCGGCCCCAAGACCACGGTGATGATCCTGGGCGACGCCCGCAACAACTACCACGCCTCCCAGGCCTGGATCCTCAAGGAGATCGAGCACCGGGCCCGCAAAGTCTTCTGGCTCAACCCCGAGCCCGGCGCCTACTGGGACACCGGCGACTCCATCGTCTCCGAATACGGCGTCCACTGCGACGGAGTCTTCGAAGTCCGCAACCTCCGCCAACTAGAAGGCTTCGTTGAAAACCTGGTGTAGGGCTGCAAGAACTGGACCCCGGAGCTGCCGTCCCAGCAACGCTGACACCTCCAGGAGTAGGGCCGCGGAAGCCGGGCGCCTGAGCCGCCCTCTTCGGGTTGCCAACTCATATTCAGTTGTCAAGGTGCGAATTCCGGCTTGGTCGTCTTTGGTCTCCTGGCAAAGAGTCCCAAGAGATATTGCCGCGGGCATTGCCGGTTTGCCCTGTGGTCGGGCGGTGCTCAGTTGAGCAGCACGGGATTGCGCTGGGGCGGCCTGTGAGCATCCACGCCTGCATCAGGGAAGGGGTCTGGTGGTTGGTGAAGCTCATAACGCCCCGAATCAGGGCACTTGATGACCTGCCAGCCATCGTCGTGGATGTTGTGATGGCAGCGGGCGCAGACCAGCACCAAGTTGTCGAGGTTTGTCGGCCCACCCCAGGACCAGGGCTGAATGTGGTGGGCCTGGCACCAGGCTGGATTTGCGTCGCAGCCGATGCACCCCTTGTCTCGCAATGCCAAGGCCGCTCGCTGGGCCTCGGTGGCAATTCGCCGCTTGCGACCCAGCCACAACTTTTGGGTCTTGGCTCGAAACACACCAGGCAGGATGTCGGCGTCGCAGGCCAGCCGCCGCAACTCTCCCATCGGAATAGGTGTTCCGTCGCACAATCTGGCGTTGACTAACTCCCGGTGGACCATGTCGTAGTCGGCAATCACCAACAGTGCCGTTCGTGGCCTCTGGCCCGACTTCGGCTCCAAGATCAACTCGGCCAAGGCGTCGGCCACTCGCTGCTGCGGTGTCCGGCGATTTTTGGGGTCTTCTTCACGCCACAGCTCCCGCTCCTTGTCGGAAATGGCCAGGGCAAGCCGGTTCCCGGTGATTGGGTCGAACTCTCCGGAAAGAACAAACATGCCGTCTTCCCGGCTCTCAAAGAACCGGCCGGTGCGGTTCTTGCACTGCTTGTCGAGGATCGACTGCCCGTCGTCTTCGGAGTGCTCTCGCTGTTCTTTGCGCACTGTGCGGGCAAACTGGTCGTAGGGCTCATGCTTGGCCGCCTCGGCCAACACAGCTTCATCAATGGGTCCCTCCCATGAAGCCTTGGCGATCAGCCATGCATGCTTCTGCGGGATCTCGCCGGACTCCAACGCCTTCCAAGTCTCAGCCAACCCCGTCAAACTGGCAGCGGTCTCCACCTCGCGCTTGGCCTCCCGCTTGGAAACCTGGAGTTCGTCCCGCGCCGCCATCTCCGCAGCACCCTTACCAAGCTGATCACGCTCGGCGTTGATGAGGCGTACTCTCCATCCGGCCAGTCGGGCCTCAGCACGCCGAACCGAGGACAGAGCGTCTCGCCGTTGCGTCTCCGACATACCCGCCGGGTCCGTCTCCGGAATCTGCAAAGCGACCTCAAAATCCCTGGTCACAACCTCAATTGCCATGCCGAGTACAATATCGACGACCAGTGACAGCTTGTCTGAGCAGGGGTCCGACTTGAATTGGACTAGTTCGATCCTCGTGCCGAAATCGAATCATCGGCGCCTACCGCGGCACTTCCACCCGTCTTCAACGTGAATTCACTCCAGACCCTCGAATCAATCAACTTATCCTGGATGTCCTTGTCGGGAATCGGGGTCGAATTGTGAAGCCGGTGCCGCCGCTTGTTGCCGCAGCTGAGATGAGGGCTGCCGAACACGACTTCGGTCACTCGTGCCAACAGGGCGTGGGGGAACTGCTTTCATTCCTGGCTACAACTACTCCGCCCAGCGGTCGCATTCTTGAACTCGGGACGGGGTTTGGCGTGGGACTGGCGTGGATCTTGACTGGGCTCGGCTCACGGATCGACGTCGAAGTCGTGACCATAGAGCGGGATGCCGAGCGGGTCGCGTCGCTTGCTGAGGCGGATCTTCCTTCCCACGCATCAATAGTGGAGGGCGACATTGAGGCTTTACTTCCAACCCTGGGGCAGTTCGATCTGATCTTCGCTGACGCTGAGGCGGGAAAGTGGACCGGCCTTGAACTCACAATTTCAGCCCTTGCACCACGGGCTCTGCTTCTTGTCGACGATATGGACAACTCTCACTATGGCTCTTCACACGATCGCTCAACGGTTGAGGCTGTCCGAAAGGCGCTGATGACTGACCCTCGTCTGACCGCAGTCGAGTTGAACGCATCGTCCGGCATGATTCTTGCGTCGCGCCGCGCAGAGGAACTCTAGGAGCTTCCCGATTCGGTTCTGGCTAAGACATCAATTGGCCGTGCTGGGTTCAACAACCATCGAATCTCTATCGGCAGCAGCGGTCTTCCAGGCTTCGAGCACCGGGCTGATGTGGTCGGGAAACGCCAGTGTGTCTGGCAGCTCCCAATTCTGGAAGTAGCGTGCCTCACTCACCTCGGAAGGGTTGACATCAAGATGGCCAGGGTGAGTTGCCCGGGCCATGTAATAGATGTTCAGTGTTGACTCGACTGGCCGTTCCCCGGCTGTACCTGGCTGATCTGGATACACATCCATCCAAATCCCTAGGAATCCAGTGATCGTGATGTCGAGACCCACCTCTTCGCGCACCTCACGGATAGCGGTTGCCTCGGGATGCTCGGCGGGATCGCAGAATCCGCCAGGAATGTCCCACGCGCCTCTCCAGGGTTCACTGGCCCGCTTCACGAGGAGAATAGCATTGTTGTGGATCACCAGCGCAGAGGCGCTCGGCTTGGGGTTAAGCCAGTGTGGTTCGTTGCACGCTGGGCAGCACGTGTGTGGAAGGTCGGCCAGCGCATGGCCACAATGCATGCAAAACATCAGACCAGACCCTAATTGGCTCAGGTCAGACTCAGCCTCGGGTGCCGGTTGTCGCATTCCCAGCAGACTCTGCTGAATTGGAAGCTCGCTAATCGCGTCAGGCTCCTCTGCCTTCATAGATCAGGTCCCGCAATTCAGACCAGGTGTAGCTCTCCAGTGGATTGGGACCGTCAGGGTCGCCGTAGCTGTGATCCTCTAACTTGTAGGGCTTCGCCGATTTTGGCTGAGAGAGCACTTGTCGCAGCCCGTCCTCGACCACGGAACGCAGTGTTTGACCAGTGTCCTTGGCATGACGCTTGGCCCGCTCCAGCAGCATGTCGTTGATGTCGATCGTCGTTTTCACACACCCATACTGCCTAAATTCCAAGAGATGGGCGAGCAATATTCCAGCTACTCACCGACGGCCAACATCAAATTCAGCTGGTGTGACTCCTAGCCCTTTTCAGGTCGTCTTATGAAAGCGGCCCCCATCGCTACGCCCACGCCAACTCCAATTGCGATGCCGACACCGATGTCTCCAAGTGCCGCTCCTATGCCTGCACCAATCCCGACGCCG
Source organism: Candidatus Poriferisocius sp. (assembly GCF_965204015.1). Classification (GTDB taxonomy): domain Bacteria; phylum Actinomycetota; class Acidimicrobiia; order Acidimicrobiales; family Bin134; genus Poriferisocius. The sequence goes on from NZ_OZ241965.1 coordinate 3,156,919, forward strand.
AGAGCGATGCTTAGTCCCATCCGGGGGTTGGGTTTCATCTTTTTCCTCACTGCTTGTCCTTCATACTGCAACAGCCCCCGACTGGCAATCATTGCTGGCGAAACGGCAGTCCCATCCGCCCTTGTGCGGGGGTGGGGCGACTCGGTCCCGGCGACGGGGCGTCACTCGACGGCCGGGGGAGGAATGACGCGACGGCCGTCGGTCACCGTGATGGGGGTGGTGAGCAGGGCGGTGAGTTCGGGGTCGCTGAGGATCTCTGCCGTGTTCTTCCAGGAGTCGATGAGGAGTTCGACTCGTTTGAAGCTCTCGACGCTGGCTGAGGCCAGAATCGTCTGGGTTAGGTCCTCGGAGAAATTCCGAATCTCGTCGGGCGAGAGGAATTCGACCCAGGGGAAGGCGGCCTCAATGGCGTCATCCATTGCCTCAGGGGAGTCGGCGGAAATCTTGCAGAGGAGGCGGGCCAGACACTCGATGGTCTTGGCCCGGCTGAGGTCGCTAGCCGCGAGGCTGAGGTAGAGGTCGGGCGCGTTGCGGCGGCGCAGCACTACGTCGTGCTGGGCGAGGTTGGCCACTACCTCTTTGGGCTGTCGGAGGAACTCGGTGAAAGTGCGCTCGATAACCTGCATAGAGTCAGGATATCTGAGCTAGTTCAGATATCAAGCCAATATCGGCTAGTTAGCTCTCACGGTGGCCTACATGCGGAGTCGTACTCAGCTCCGACTGGCGATTACCACGTTCTCTAGGACTTCGCTGTCGCCGGTGCGGACGTACCACTCCCAGGCGGTGCCGTCGGGGTCGGTGACCCAGGTTTCGGTTTTCTCGGCGAAGCAGCACTGGGTGTCGTCCACTCCGGTGGTGTCGAGGCCCGACCCGCTTAGACGGCGCTCGGCGTCTAGGACCTCCGCAGCAGTCTCCACTTCCACCCCGAGGTGGTTGATCGTGCCCCCGGCGCCGTTGAAGCATTCTTCGTCGTCGCTGCACTCGTTGCCGGCTTCGAATAGCACCAGCTTTAGCGGCGGTTGGTCGATGGCGAAGTTGGCGTATCCCGGACGACGCCGGGCCGGCTCCACGCCGAAGAGGCAGGAGTAGAACTCCACCGCCTCATCGAGGTCGGACACGTTCAAAGCAAGCTGCAATCTCATGACGACTCCTTTGCCATGAACTCTAAGCGGTTCCCGAACGGGTCGTAGATGTAGACCTGTTCGGTTTCGTCGTCCTGGACCTCGAGCACCTCGTAACCCTGGGATCGAGCCATCTTGGCGAGCCCCGTCACGTCCGAGGACACGAAGGCCACATGCGCCTTTTTTGCCGGGCGGAAGTCCTGATCGACCCCCAAGTGCAACTGTCCGCAGGTACCTTCCGGCAGCTCGAACCAGCATCCGCCTCGCTTGGCCAGTTCAGGCGGCTTGGCCACCTCGACCAGTCCCAGCAGCTCGCCATAGAACGCCCTAGCCTTGTCCTCGCCCCCCACTGGGATTGCCACCTGCACATGGGTGATCGCCCTGACCAGCGGCTTCATGTCCACCTCAGTCTTCGAGGGGGATGTTGTAGTGGGCGATGTAGTCGGCGAACCCGGCGCGGATGGTGGACTCGTCGAGGCCGAGGGCGGCGGCGTCGTAGACGTGCTTGCCGAATTTGTCCTTGGGTTTCTCGGCCAGATAGGCGGGGATGGCGTCGGCCAACACGTGGGAGAACTCCAAGCCGAGACGGTCGTAGGCGGCCTGAACCGCGGCCACCGGGTCGCTCATTAGGTCGCGGAACAACAGGTCGGCGATCTGGTCGTCGGGGACCTCCCCCGAGGCCCGCTGGCCCATCACCATGTCCATCATCATCTGGTAGACGAACAACATGATCGGCCCGTTTTCACTTGGGGTTACCGCGTCGCTTCGCATCCAGTGCATGGTGGTGGTGATATTGGCTACCGATCCAAGGAACCTGACCGGGTCGCGGTGGGTCAGAATCACCCGAGCGTCGGGGTAGGCAGCAAACAGATCCGGGAGCGTGCCCATGTGGGCGGGCGACTTCAACAGGAACTGGGCCGGAGCGCCGTCGACGTGCTGCAAGGTCTGCAAGAAGTTCTTGTGCCACCGGTACACCGCCTGAAAGTCGGAGGGCACTCCCCGTTCGGCAAGGTCCCCGATGGAGTGCATCATCGGCCAGTGCCAACTGCGGAACTCGGGCTGGCAGAAGTGGATGCACTCCACCGGCAGGTCGCCGCGCAGCTCGTGCATGGTCATGAACTCGGGCTGGATGTCGGCCCAGAACTCCTGTTCAGGCTCGCTGCACGCCAGCGCGTCAGCCCCCGTGTCTGGAAGCGTGCCCAGCGGGAAATGGGCCTCGTAGCCCCGCACCCCCCGCAATCTGGGGTCCAGCGCCAACAGCTCCAGCAGGATGGTGGTGCCGGTGCGGGGCGGCCCGGAGACGAACACCGGCCTGACGATCTCGGCCTTCAGGGTTTCGGGGTTCGCCTGCCAGTAGTGAACGACACGAAGCCGGTTTTGCAGGTTGCGAATGATCTCCCCCCGGGCGCTCAGCCGCCCCACCACATTCAGCTGGGCATTCTCGTCCAGGGCATCGCACAGCGCCCGGTAGCCAGCCTCCCAGCCGGGTTCGTCGCCGAAGTCCGACAGCCCCACCGAATCAACCGCAACCGCCAGCATCTCGTCGGCATCCAAGCTCACCAGGCGGGCCGGGTCGCCCACCGCGGTCCCAAACAAGTTCATCCGCCGCACCCAGTCCGGGCGCTCCAAGTGGCCGGTTTGTTCCATCGCTTTGCTGACTCCGAGTTGTTTGGGGGAGTCCAGTTCTAACAGAGACAGCCAGATCGGTAGGAGTAGTCAGCGCACCACTAGATGTCGGCGGCCAGGCCGAGCTCGCGGGAGATGACCAGGCGCTGGATCTCGCTGGTGCCCTCGCCGATCTCCAGGATCTTGGCGTCCCGGTAGAACCGAGATACCGGGGTCTCGTCGATGAAGCCGTAGCCGCCGAATATCTGGGTGGCTTCCCGGGTGGCCGACACGGCGGCTTCGGTGGCATATAGCTTGGCGATGGCCGCCTGCTTCTTGAACGGCAGCCCGGCGTCTTTGCGGGCCGCCGCGGCGTAGGTCACCTCCCGGGCGGTCTCGGAGGCCACCGCCATGTCGGCGCACTTGAAGGCGATGGCCTGGTAACTGGCAATGGGCCTTCCGAAAGACTGACGCTGATTGGCGTATGCGGCGCACTCGTCTAAGCAGGCTTGGATGAGGCCCACCGCCAGCGCGGCGATGGCGATGCGGCCATCGTCGAGCGTGGCCAGGAACTGGTGGAATCCCTGCCCCGGTTCTCCCAGCAGATTCGCCTCGGGAACCCGGCAGTCGTCGAATATCAGGCCGTGGGTGTCGGAGGCATGCCACCCCATCTTCCGATAGGCCGGCTCCACCACAAAGCCTGGTGTGCCCGACGGGACGATGATTGACGACACGCCCTCGTCGGTGCGGGCCGTGATGGTGACCAGGCTGGTGATGTCGGTTCCCGAGTTGGTGATGAACGTCTTGGCCCCGTTGATCACCCACTCCGGTGATCCCGACGAGCGGTCGAGCTCGGCCCGGGTCTGAGTAGCCCCGGCGTCGGAGCCCCCGCCGGGCTCGGTGAGGCCGAATCCGCCCAGGGCCCGCCCGGCAACCAGGTCGGGAAGGTACTGCTGCTTTTGGCTCTCGGTCCCGTAGTCGAAGATCGGCTTGGCTCCCAGGCTCACCCCGGCCTCCAGGGTGATCCCCATCGATTGATCGGCCCGGCCGATCTCCTCGATGGCAATGCACAGCGTGGTGAAGTCGGCATCGCCGCCCCCGTACTCCTCGGGGAACACCAGGCCGAACAGGCCGAGCTCGCCCATCGCCCGCACCGTGTCGGTGGGAAAGACGTGGTCGCGGTCCCAATCGGCAGCGTGCGGGGCGATCTCGCGAGCCGCGAAATCGCGCACCACGTTGCGAAACGCCTCCTGCTCGTCGGTGAAGGTCGTCATGCGTGCCGCTCTCCGGCCGCGTCGCCCAAACCGAGTTCTTCAATCGACTGCTCCCGCATGAGGTACTTCTGAATCTTGCCGGTGATGGTCATGGGGAACTCGTCGGTGAACTTCACATAGCGGGGGACCTTGTAGTGGGCGATCTGGCCCCGGCAGAACTCCTTAATGTTGTCGGCATCCAGGGTGGCGCTGTCCCGGAGCTGCACCCACGCCATGATCTCCTCGCCGTATCGGGCATCGGGCACTCCGATCACCTGCACTTCCACCACATCGGGATGACGGTAGAGATACTCCTCGATCTCCCGGGGATAGACGTTCTCACCGCCCCGGATGATCATGTCCTTGATCCGCCCAACGATGTTGATGTACCCATCGTCGTCCATGACGGCCAGGTCACCGCTGTGCATCCAGCCCTGGTCGTCGATGGCCTCGGTGCTGCGGGCCTCGTCGTCCCAGTAACCCAGCATCACCGAATAGCCCCGGGTCATAAACTCACCGGCCTGGCCTCGGGACACGGTGTCGCCGGTCTCGGGATCCACAATGCGGACCTCCACGTGGGGATGAACCCGCCCCACCGTGGACACCCGCTTGTCCAGCGAATCGTCGGCCGAGGTCTGGGTGGAAACCGGTGAGGTCTCGGTCATGCCGTAGGCGATGGTCACCTCGCTCATGTTCATCCGGTCCACCACCTGCTTCATCACCTCCACCGGGCAAGGTGAGCCGGCCATAATCCCGGTGCGCAGCGACGACAGGTCATAGTTGTCGAGGTCAGGCTCGCCCAGCTCGGCGATGAACATGGTCGGCACCCCGTAGAGGCTGGTGCAGCGCTCCTGCTCGCAGGCCCGCAGCGAGGCGGCGGCATCGAATCCTGCTGAGGGGATAACCATCGTGGCGCCGTGGGTGGTGCAGGCCAGATTGCCCAAAACCATGCCGAAGCAGTGATAAAACGGCACCGGAATGCACACCCGGTCGACCGGGGTGTACCCGCAGGCCTCTCCCACGAAAAAGCCATTGTTCAAGATGTTGCGATGGCTCAGCGTGGCCCCCTTGGGGAACCCCGTGGTGCCGCTGGTGTACTGGATATTGATCGGGTCGTCAGGGTGGAGTCCCGCAGAGCGCTCCTCGAGCTGATCGACTGATACCGCTTCGCCAACGGCCAACAAGTCCTCCCAATCCGAGGTCTGGAGGTACACCACCTGCCGGACGGGAACTCCGTCCCACACCTCCTCGACCATGCCGCGGTAGTCGCTGTGGGAGAACGCCTCCGCCGCCACCAGCACGCTGATGCCCGACTGGTTGAGCACATACTCCAACTCGGCAACCCGATAGGCCGGATTGATGGTCACCAAGATGGCGCCAATCCGGGCGGTGGCGTATTGCACCAGCACCCACTCAGCGCAGTTCGGACTCCAAATCCCCACCCGGTCGCCCACCTGCACATCCATGCCCATCAACCCCGCCGCCACCTCGTCAACCGCGGCGGCGAACTCGTTGTAGGTGTAGCGCAGACCCTGCTCGACAGAGACCAGCGCATCCCGATCACCGTGAGCCTCCACCGTGCGGCCCAGGTTGGCCGAGATGGTCTCCTCCAGCAGCGGTGTTGCTGTAGACCCCGAGTCGGATGACAGCTTCATGGGCTTGATCTTCTTTCTGTTGGCCTTGCTATCCGTCTGTTTGCATGGTCTTGTCGGTCACACACCAGTGGCTAGAGAGCCATGTACCTTCGTTGCAGTTCCCTGTCACGGCTGAGCTCGGTGATGTCAAGCTCTTCGACGATCTCGCCTTTGTCCATAATCAGGCCCCGGTGGGCGACCCGGGCGGCGAAGTCGAGATTCTGTTCCACCACAAGCACCGCTATACCACGCTGTGTGTTGATCTGCTCCACGGTGGTCGCGATTTCGTCCAGAATTGATGGCTGGATTCCCTCGGATGGCTCGTCGAGCAACAAGAGCTTGGGCCGGGCCATCAGGGCACGGGCGAGGGCGAGTATTTGCTGCTGGCCCCCGGACAAGCTCCCACCGCGAGCCTTACGCTTCTCGGCCAGTATGGGGAATTGCTCGAATGCCCCTTCCAGCTCATCGCTCTGAGACTTGCCGAAGGCCGAGGCAGCCACTTGAAGGTTCTCAGCAACGGTGAGTTTCGGAAAGATATCCCGTCCCTGGGGTACATGGGAGATGCCCAAGCGGGCTCGCTTGAATGCGCTGAGCGAGCAGAGATCGGTCTGGTCGAAGCTCAGGCTGCCGCCGGTGCATGGAATAGTGCCGCTGATGGCTCGCATCAGGGTGGTCTTACCTGCGCCGTTGCGGCCCAAGACTGCCGCGATTTCTCCCGAGTCCAGCGACAGGCTGACTTCGTGGAGAACCGGAGTGGAGCCGTAACCCGCTCGTACATGGTCTAGGCGGAGCATGGGCTCACTCCCGTCCCAGGTAGATGTCGAGGATGCGCTCATCGCGGGATAAGTCATCGAAGCTGCCCTGGGTGAACAGTTGGCCCCGGTGCAACACGGTGACGGGAGCGCCGAGTTGGCGGACGAACTCCATGTCGTGCTCGACCACGATGACCGACGCCCATTCGCCAAGTTGGGAAACCAGCTCCCCGGTTCGCCGGGTTTCTTCCCGGGTCATCCCCGCGGTGGGTTCGTCGAGGAGCACAACGCAAGGGCTGGTGGCTACCACCATTCCGATCTCCAGCCACTGCTGTTGCCCGTGTGACAGAGTTCCCGCTGGGTTCTGCGCACGACCGCCGAGTTCAAGCCACTCCAACAATTGCTCGGTACGAACGTCGGCTGTAGATCGGTTGTGGGGCATGGCGAAGCAGGCCAACCACAGATTCTCCCGTACGGAGAGCTCTTTGTAGATGGACGCCACTTGAAGCTTGACGCCGATCCCTTGTCGGGCCCGCTGAAAGGCCGGCCACTTGGTGAGGTTCTGCTCGTCCATTAGCACCATTCCGTCGGTCACCGAATATTGCCCCGACAGCAGCCCGAAAAGAGTGCTCTTGCCTGCTCCATTCGGCCCGATCAAGCAGGACACGCCTGTCGGGGGGAACTCAAGGGTCACATTGTCGACCGCGGTGAGGCCTCCAAAGCGCTTGGTGACCATTCGGGTGGCAATCGGGGAGTTGGAGCGCTCTCCGTTGGCCTCCACCATCCAGTCGGGTACCGGTGGTGTCGCAGGTTGGACTTGGGAGGCTTGTGCAGAATCGGAGGAGGCGGGGGGAGTGGACCAGCGGCTTGCTGCTTTGCTGCTTGCAACCGCCCAAGCCTTTGCCGCATTGGCAATCACCCCTCCGGGCAGGAATAGCACGATGAAGATCAGGGTCGCGCCCAGCACGATCGGCTCGTTGTTGCCGTCTGATCCTCCCGCCCAGGAAGAGAGTCCCTCGACGATCAGCACACCGATGAAGGCGCCGGCCACGCTGGATCGACTGCCGACCAATATCCAGATGACCACCAGAGCCGCAGGGGTGAGCGAGAAGACCGGAGGACTGATGAATCGGCCCCACGCCGCGAACAGGGCACCGGCGAATGCGGCGATGCCCCCTCCGATGGTGAACAACGCCAGCTTGTGGGCTCGGACGTTGTAGCCGGTCAACTCAGTGCGGAGCTCGTTGTGCTGCATCGCCACCGCGATACGTCCGAACGGGCGTCGAGAGAGCACTCGGATCCCGACCGCGATCACCAATCCAGCCGCCACGCACACGATGAAGAACTGGACCCTGGTGAGCTCGTGGCTGGCACCACCGGGCAGTCGCCAAGTGAGGCGCGGAATGCGGGTCATGCCGTTGTATCCCCCGAAGGGAGCGTCTCCGATCCGGTATTCCGAGCCTGAAGTGGAGTTGACAAACGCGAACAAGACCAGGCTGGTGGCCAAGGTGATGATGGCGACGTACACGTTGGTGACGTTGCCGTAGAACATGAAGTAGCCCAGAAGCCCGGCGAACGCCGCGCCGACCACCACGGCTGCCGCAACGGCGGTGAGCGATTCACCGGTGTTGTCGGCGAAGTTGATGGCCCAGAACCCGTAGGTGTAGCCCCCGATGCCGTAGATGGCGGCTTGGCCGAAGCTGAAGATGCCGCCGTAGCCCCAGATCAGCACCAGCGAGAGGGCCAAGATCGCCTGAATTGCCCATAGGGACCATTCGAAGGCGGTGAACTCTTCCACCAGGTTTCCGAGGATCGCGGCGGCTGCCAGGGCCAGCCCGGCTACCGAAAGATCAGTGCCCAGCGAGCCCCGGCCCGATCGGGCCCCGGTGCCGGCAAGCCTGGTCAAATGGGCCATCATCGGCTGTCGCGCCTTCCGGTGAGACCTTGGGGCATGAACCGCAGGATGACGATCGCGGCGATGAGCAGCATGGCCTGCCCGATCACCGGGGTGAAGCGGTTGGTGGCCACGTTCTCCACCAAGCCCAACAGCCCGCTGGCCGACACCGTGCCGGCGATGAACGACGGTCCCCCCACGATCACCGTCATGAACGATCGGGCGACGTAGGTGTGGCCCATGGTGGGAATGACCCCCACCAGCGGGGCCAGCAGCGCACCAGCCGCCCCGGCGAGGGCGGACCCCAGTCCGAAGGTCCACATGTTGATCAATGAGGTGTTGACTCCCAGTTCCTGGGCCATGGTCGGCGACTGGGTAGCTGCTCGGGCCAGCAGGCCGTACCGTGTCCTCCGCATCACGGTGAATGTGCCCGCCGTGAGGGCGGCAGCCGCTCCCATGAGGATCAAGTTGTAGGCCGACATGGAGAATTCGCCGACGGCAAAGCTGCCCACGGGAACCACGATCCCCTCGGTGACCGATCCGTAGTGGTTGTCCACCAACTGAACAAGGATCAGCGACACTCCCCAGGTGGCCAGCATGGTGTCGAACAGGCGGCCGTAGAGCCGTCGTATGAGCAGCCGTTCCAGCACGATGCCGAAGACGCCGACAGACAATGCGGCGATCAGCATGGCCAGCCATACGTTCAACCCGCTTCGTACCCCGGAGAGCGTGGCGAACGCGCCCAGCATGATGAACTCGCCGTGGGCCAGGTTGATGATGCCCCGCATTCCGAAGATGACCGCGAGCCCGATGGAGACCAAGAGCAGGATGGAGATCCCTGAGAAGAGATCGAAGCCGAGGTTGAAGAGTCGGTCAAGGGCCATTGAATCGGAGTCTCCCAGGATGCGCTCCGGAGGGCGAGAACTTGGCGAAGGGCCCGGCGGGGAGGGTGCTCGGCACCCTCCCCGCGGGTGGCAGGGCCACTCCCAGCCCGGAGGGGGTCAGGCTTAGTTGGGAGTGAACTGCTCGTTGATGTCCGGGTTTGCAATCAGGTCGCACGACTCTTGCTCGAACGACGGCGGGATGTTGTCGAAGGTCTCGAAGACGTCGAAGCCCCCGGAATCATTGGTGCGAGCCAGACTCACCGGTTGGACCATGTGGTGGGAACCGCCGTCGAGGGCCACTATGCCCTTGGGGCTGTCAAAGCTGACTCCGCTCTCAAGCTGGGCAATGACGGCGTCGCGCTCCAGGGTTCCGGCGGCATTGACCGCGTCGGCCCAAAGATGCCAGCCCTCCCACACGTAGACGGCCAAGTCGGTGATATAGGGGTAATCGGCGCCGTATTCGGCCTCCCAGGCGGCCACGAAAGCCCTGTTCTGCGGAGTATCGAGCTCCTCAAAGTACGGGTAGGCCACGATGATGTTCTCGGCGGAAACGGGATCGAGGGCCACTTGCTCGTTGCCGAGCCCGAAGGTCGTGGACACCACAGGGATGCTCTCGTTGACGCCAGCAGCGGCATATTGGCTGTAGAACGACATGTGGGCGCCGCCGACGAGCAAGGACATCACTGCGTCAGGTTCCGCGCTCTGTACGGCGGAGATGGTCGTGCCGAATTCGGCGACATCGAGCGGGAAGAAGTCCTCGCCCACGATCTCGCCGCCGTGCTCTGCGGCGTAGTGCCTCACCCAGTCAGCGGAGATCTGGCCGTAGTTGTAGTCGGCGGCCAGGATGTACATACGGGGCCCGATGTTCTCAATCGTCCAGGGGATGAGCACCTGAAGCTGTTGGGTGGGCACAACCCCCGTGACGAAGGTGTTGCGATCGCATACACCGCCCTCGTAGAGAACGTTGTAGAAATACAGCAGCTCAGCCTCGCCAAATGTCGGTCGAATCGCTTCCCGGGACGCGCTGGTAATGCCGGCGTGCACCACGGCGAGGTCTTCGGCGACGAGCCGGTCGGCGCCGGTGATGTACTCGTTCTGATCCGACTTGGAGTCAAGGGCGACGAGCTCGAGTTGGCGGCCGAGCACACCGCCCTTGGCATTGATGTCGGCGATGGCCAGACGAGTGGCATCGACCATGGGCGTGCCGTAGATGTTCAGAGGACCGGTCTCGTCGAGCAGGCTTCCCACTCTGATCGGCTCGCTGGTGCTTTCGTCGACGCTCGGCGCTTCTTCTTCCTCGTCGCTGCTAGCCGAAGCCTCGGTTGGCTCCGGCTCAGCTGTGGAATCGTCCTCGGCGGGCGCGGGTTGCTCCACCTGGCTGACTTGGTCTCCGGCAGGCTCGGTCTGGTCATCGTCATCGTTGCCGCAAGCCGCGGCGAACAGAACAAACGTGAACAAGACTGCGGCGATCCGCAGCCACCGACCCCAGATGCGGTGTTCTCTTGGAGCATTCATGGGCAGTGCAATTCCTTCCTCGAGCTGGGGATTCCGATATTCGGGACCCCAGTTGACCCTTTCTCCGAGCACGAATAGCCCAAAGAAAGCTCAAAGTTGTGCGATACGAGTTCATCGCGGCCTCCGCAGGCCCGTAACCCGCGATTGCAGGATTGGAGCCAACTACCCGCGAATGAAGGTTGGCCGCCTGTTCGAGGGCGCTTGAGGGTATGAACCCGGACAAGGAGGCCACCATGTTGACGCGGGAAAGCTACGAACAGCTTCGCTCAACGTTTTCGCTCGACGTGCCGCCGCGATTCAACTACGTCCGTGATGTCGTTGACCGCTGGGCCTCATCACAACCCGACAAGCTCGCTCTTATCGCCGTTGAACCCGATGGGATCACGGCGAACCGGTACACGTTCACCGACATTTCGACCCGGGCTTCCACAGCCGCCGATCTGCTCGCCGAACTAGGCGTCGAAAAGGGCGATCGGGTCTTTGTCATGTTGCCGCGAACCGTGGAGTGGTACGACGTATTGCTCGGCTGTATCAGGCTGGGAGCGATCCCGATGCCCGCCACGATGCAGCTAACGGCCAAAGACATCGCGTATCGCATCAAGAAGGCCGACGCATCGGTGGCCATCACCGATGGCGAAGGCTTTGCCGCCGTAGCAGCGGCATTGGGCGAGTGCCCCGCGGTCAATGCCCGAATCATCGTTGGAGAGCCCCGGAGTAACTGGACCTCCTACCGCGATGCTGTCCTCGTTGATCGCGCCAGCTCCCCGGTTGAGGACACGGCTTCGGATGACCCGATGCTGATCTACTTCACCTCCGGCACCGAGTCCTATCCGAAGATGGTGCTTCACACCCAGGCCTCCTATGGCATAGGCCACGAGATCACAGCACGGTTCTGGCACGACCTCGATGAATCCGATGTCCACTGGACTGTCTCGGACACCGGATGGGCGAAGGCCGCCTGGGGCAAGCTCTTCGGCCAGTGGCGCCTCGGAGCTGCTGTGCTGATGTGGAACATCATCGGCAAGCCCGACTTCGACCGCATGCTCCGCATCATCGGCGAGCAAGGCGTCACCACCCTCTGCGCGCCGCCGACGCTGTACCGGGCGTTTGCCCAGATGGACCTCTCGCAATATGAGCTGTCAGGACTCCGGCACTCGACTGCTGCCGGAGAACCGCTCAACCCCGAGGTCATCAAGGTCTGGCACAACGCCACAGGACTCCAAATCTACGACGGCTATGGACAAACAGAGACCGTGAATATCGTCGCAAACCTTCCGGGCATCGAGGTGCGCCCGGGCTCGATGGGCCTCCCTACTCCCGGTTTCGACGTCCAGATCGTCGACGACGCGGGAAATATCGTGAACGACGGCGACGAGGGCAATATCGCAGTACGCATAGAGCCTGAGCGCCCTGTTGGCCTGTTCAAGGAGTATTGGCGCGACCCGGAGAAGAACGCGCAGGTGTTTCGCAACGGCTGGTATCTCACTGGAGACCGGGCCACTCGTGACCGCGACGGCTACATATGGTTCGTGGGTCGCGCTGACGATGTGATCTTGTCAGCCGCTTATCGCATCGGGCCGTTCGAGGTGGAGTCGGCTCTGCTCGAGCATGAGGCCGTGGCCGAGGCAGCGGTAGTGGGGAGGCCAGACCCGGCGCGTGGGGAAATCGTCAAGGCGTTCGTCATCCTTGCCGACGGATTCCTGCCCACCGCAGAGCTGGGCGAACTGCTCAAGGAGCACGTGAAGGCCACAACAGCACCGTACAAGTACCCACGTGAAATCGAGTTCGTCGACGAACTGCCGAAGACCGTCTCAGGCAAAATAAGGCGAGTTGAGCTCCGCGGGAAGTAATCGGAAAACCAGCCGGCTTGGCGCTATTCGGCAACCAGTCTCGCCTGGATCATTTTGGTGCCGTCGGCGGCAGCTTGCACCTGAATCGAATCCGCGCCCGAGTGGAGATGCGGCCTCATTGTCGCAATCAATTCATCCACCTCAGGGCCGCTCGATGCTGTGCCGCCATCGTGTTGCACAGTAAGCACGAGCTCGCTGTCGCCGAATTCTGCGCAGAGAATGGTGATTTTGACGTCGGCCTGGGTCTCCAGCCAGCGCAAGATGACCCGTACCAACTGCACGGCAGGACATTCGAAGGGCGCGATTGCCTCACATACTGTGCCCCGGACAATTGGCTGCGACCACACCCCTGTTCGAGTTGAATAGTCCTGGAGCTCTTGCAGCAGGGCGACAGGAAGCGCTTCGTCATAGGTTTGCGGCGACAGAACGTGAAGGGCCCGGCGGAGGTTCCCAGCCGCGTCTTGAACCTGCTGTTCGATCTGTTCGGCCAATTCGAACAGGGCCGAATTGTCGCCTCCCGCAGCTCGTAGTTGTGTGGCTGACACACCCATGCTGAACAGCAATTGGCCGACTTCGTCGTGAAGGTCACTGGCAATGCGATGGCGCTCGGTAGCCACCAGGTAATTCATGATCGCTTCGGTTCCAATGGCTGCCCTGAAGGCTGGTGCTGAAGCGTCTGCAGCCTGTCGCATTACTCGCAGCGATCGGTCTCCGATGCTTCCAACGGAGCGAACGCCGGCGTAGAGCACGCCGAGCACCTCATCTCCGCTGGCCACGGGAACCGCGGCTATGCCGCCAATCCCCTCGCCCCTTGAGACAACATCGACAAAGTCTCGGGTGATCTGAGGATCAGTGGCGTAGTCCTCGACGACAACCGAGCGGCCCGTTGACATCACTCGTCCCCCCAGCCCTTGCCCGGCGCAGAAGCTGAGCTGATCGAAGTCTCTCGTCCGAGTCCCCCGTGATGCCTGCATCGACATCGATGTTGACGACGGCGCATCGCAAACTGCGACGCTGGTCAGCGGCAGCCCGAGACACTCGGTAAGCATCTCGACCGTTTGCTCGGCTTGAGCACGGACATCGACCATCCCTGCAAGTGAGTAGGAAAGACGGCGAAGGAGATCGATGACTTCATACTCGGCAGGGGGCTCACCAGTCATAGCAGTCGCAACTGTCTGGCCGTCGCCAAGGCCTCGATCCGATTGCGGGCGTGCAACTTGGTGAGCAGCGATTGGATGTAGGAGCGGACGGTGTTCTCGGCCAAATGCAATTCGGTCGCGATCTCTTTGCTGGTCAGGCCGAGGGCCATAACACACAGCACCTCGTATTCCCGCAGCGTCAGCGATTCGTAGAATCCTCCGTTCTTGCCCAGCGAGACTGCTCGCGTGTGGGGATCTTCCACGAGCGAGGGATCGACGAACAGCTCGCCGGCGAGCACTTTCCTCAGTGCATCGACAAGGTTGCTGCCATCCTTGAGTACGACTCCCACCGCGCCGGCGTTCAGACACGCCCGAAGGGGCTCGCGGTCGTCGAACGCGGTGTGGATCAGGATGCGGGAATGGCTTGACACGTCGGTCAGTGATCGGCACAGATGGGGGGCGAAGTTGTCGCCGAGCTTCAAATCCAAGATGACCACATCAGGCGCCAGAGACTTCGCCAACTCAACGCCGTCTGCACCTGTCATCGCCTCGCCGACCAATGTCAGATCAGGCTCGTTCGCCAAGAGCTGCCGCACGCCATCGATGACTACGGGGTGGTCGTCGATCACCAACACTGAAGCACTCATCACGCTGCCTCAAGCGGCAGCGAGATCCGAACGATCGTCCCGCCGTCCTCGCCAGCCGCCACTTCGAGGTCACCGCCTTGGCGCTGCGCCTGTCTCAGGATCGAGGCGAGTCCCCAGTGGCGATCACCGCGCGGAATGACTTGTAGTTCGAAATCATCGGGCAGCCCGCGGCCGTCATCTTGGATTACCAACGAAACCCTGGTTGTCTCAAAGTGAAGCGTTACCACTACGAGCGATGCCGATGCGTGCTGCTCGATATTGAACAGTGCCTGCCGCGCTGCGCCGATGAGCGCCGCTTCGGCTGGTGTGGGCAGCGGACGCATGTTGCCTCGGACCATAAGGTGGACCTTGAGGTCTGATCGCGACTGGAGGTCGTCGGTCTCGCGTTGCAAGGCAACTGCTACCGCCTCGGTCTGCGAGCTCGGCGCCATGACCTTGAAGGCTTCGCGCATGCGCTTTGTCGCCTCTTGCGCCTGTTCTTCGATCCCCACTGCTACCTGGGCCAAGTGCTCATCTCCGCTATCGCGCAGGCGTTGTGCTGCAACGCTGATTGAGAAGAGGAGCTGGCCAACGTCATCATGCAAATCACTGGCAATCCGCTGGCGCTCGGCATCAACTCGCTGTTGTATCGCAGTCGAAGCGCGAATCGATGCCGCCATCATGGGAGCGATATTTGCGGCGGCTTCGGCGAGAATGGTCTTGGCGCGATCACCGATAGAACCAATGGATCGGATACCTCCGTAGAGAATTCCCACCAGTTCGGTGTCGTACTCAACGGGAACGGCCAGCATCCCGCCGAGTCCCTCGGCATTGACGACATCGACGAAGTGGTTCGTGATCCGGGGATCGTCGGCGTAGTTCTGCACCTCGATCTGTCTCCGCTCGACCATCACCCGGCCACCGAGGCCCTTTCCGGTTGAGACTTGGACTTGGCGGAATCGATCGTTGCGGGCCCCGTGTACGCCCCGCATGGCAAACAGGGACGAGCCTTCTCGAACCGCAACCGATACGAGCGGAAGGCCCAGTATCCGATAGAGATCGACTGCGGTCCTCTGGGCGAGGGCGCCGGGGTCCAAGAACCCCACCAATTCCTCGCTCAGCAGGGCAAGTCGCTCAAGGTCGTCAGCATCCGCCAGTTCGATGGCGCCTAGGTACTGCATCCGGCTATGGCCTTCTGGGCCATCGGTGACAAGGCGAACCCGCCCACATGGTTCTCGTAGGCGCGCCCGACTCTCAAGAGCGTCGCCTCATCCCACTGTTTGCCGACAATGCTCATGCCAACTGGCATCCCTTGTCCACCGGCGACGGGAATCGTCAGGTCTGGATTGCCGGTCACATTCGACACCGCAGTGTTCGGGATCATCTCGAGGGCCCTTGCCACGTACTCGTCGACTGGGGCATCGCTCGATGGGATGGCTTTGGCGGCGAACGGCAGAGTCGGATAGCAGAGCACATCGTACTTCTGGAGGGCGCGATCCACTGCGGCGTTGATCTGGGGCCGCACATTGGAGGCGCGGGCGTAGGCGCCGCCGCCGGTGCGGTCGGCCATGTACTCCGCGCACAAGATCACAAATTTCAAGGTCTGCGACACAAGGTGGGCTTTGGTTTCCCACCCACGCTTGGTGTGCTCGATCTGCTCAGGATCGAACAGGCCTCTGTAGTTCATGCCGTAGCCGTTGCCGCGGATCATCTGCCACATTGCTCCGTCGGTGGCAATGACATTCCAGATGTGCAATGCGTCGCGGTGCTCGGGCATGGAGAAGGTCTCAACGGTGGCGCCGAGGTCCGCGAGACGACTCGCGCTGGCTTCGACAATCGAGTCCGAAACAGGATCGCTGAGGTTTTCCCATCCGAACCCTTCCGACACAACGCCCACTCTCAGGCCTTCGATTCCGTCTTCGATTCCCTCGGCATAGTCGATGTCAGAGGGCGCCTTGGGTTGGCGGGGATCGTTGCCGTCTGGACCGGCAATGGCCGTCAAGAACGTCGCGAGATCGCTCATGTTTCGAGCCACTGGGCCAACGTGATCGATGGTCCACTCGATGGGGTAGATGCCGGTGTACGGCACGAGGCCAAACGTGGGCTTCAGCCCGCAAGTGCCTGAGAACGCCGACGGAATCCTGATCGAACCGCCCTGGTCAGCGGCGATGGCCATGTCGACTTCGCCGGCGGCGACCAATGCGCTGCTTCCGCCGGACGAGCCTCCGGCAGTCTTTGACGTATCCCACGGGTTCCTGATCGGAGCGAGGGCAGAGGTGTGGCTGGCACCCGAGAAACAAAGGTCTTCGCACGCGGCCTTGCCGATGATTCTTCCGCCCGCGTCAAGGATCCGGCGAACGACAGTCGCGTCGACGGTGGGGACATAGCCCTCGAGGATCCGCGACCCGTTCATCATGGGAACCCCCGCCACCGCGGCGTTGTCCTTGATGGCGAAGGTCTTGCCGGCAAGCGGGCCTGTTTTCTTCTCCTGGATGTCGCATTTGACGTACCAGGCCCCCAGTTCGTTGTCGGGGTCATCGGGCCTATTGCTGTCGCGGATGGGTGCCGAGGGTCTGGACTCGTCATACATTGCGTCGACATGGTCATAAGAGCCCAAGGCGCCGGCCACCAGCGCCTGGTGAACCTCGAGTTGATCTTGTCGAAGGCCGAGGCCCCACCGGTCGGCTATTGCCCGGAGCTCATCAAAATCAGGTGTCGGAATAGCCATATGCGCTCCTCTAGTCTTGACCCCAAGCCCACTTGTCCAATCAAACGTAGTTGTGGCAGGGAATACGTCAAGACCCGCGATTGCAGGTATCAGATGGGGAGCGGTTCGCTTGGCTCCAAGCCTCAGTCGTGGCTGGTGACGCCGCCGTCGACGATGAGGGTGGTGCCGGTGACGAAGCCGGCCTCTTCGGACATGAGGAAGCGGACGGCTTTGGCGATGTCGACCGGGGCGCCCACTCGGCCTAACGGGGACTTGTCCACGCAGGCGGCTTTGGTAGGGGCGTCGGCCATCATCTCGGCCGTCATCGGGGTTTCGATGTAACCGGGGCAAACGGCGTTGACCCGGATGCCGTCGGGGCCGAGGTAGTTGGCCAGCGACTTGGTGAGGCCGACCACACCGTGTTTGGAGGCGGTGTATGACGGGATTGTGGGGCTGCCCACCACCGACATGATCGAGCCGATGCCCACGATGGCCGACCCCTCATGGCCGCGCAGGTCGCCCAACAGCGCCTTGGCCACGAACACCTCGGCCCGTAAATTCACCCCCAGCACCGAGTCCCAGATCTCCTCGGTGAGACGGTCGATGTCCATGGAGGTCACGATGCCCGCGGCATGAACCAGCCCGCCGATGCTCCCCAGGGCGTCCCGGGCCGATTCCACCGCGCCGGCCACCGCCGCGCTGTCGGTCACATCCAAGCCAACGGAGTGGGTGGCAACCCCGCAGTCGGCCGCGATGGAAGTAGCGGCTTCCGCCGCCCCCTCGCCGTTGAGGTCCCACAGCGACACCGGCCGCCCGACTTCGGCCAGCGCCCGGGCACAGGCCCGTCCGATCCCCGAGGCTCCTCCTGTGACCACCACTCCGGTGGTCGGCGACATGTTCAGCACAGACATGCGGCCCACCCTATGCGGTGGTCGGCGAGAAGATGACTTCGATCGACGGGCCGAAGGCGTCTAGCCGTGCAGGCCGCACTCGGTTTTGTCGGTGCCGGGCCAGCGGCCGGAGCGGGGGTCGTTGCCGGGGGCCACCGGCTTGGTGCAGGGCATGCAGCCGATGGAGGGGTAGCCCCGCTCCAACAGGGGGTTGAACGGCACCCGGTGCTCGGCGATGTAGTCGGCCACCTGCTCGTCAGACCACGTGGCGATGGGGTTCAGCTTCACCAGGCCCCGCAGGTCGCGCACCACGATGGGCGCCGACACCCGGGTGACGGCCTCCGCCCGGCGCAGACCGCTCATCCAGGCCGACTTGCCGGCAAGGGCCCGGTCGAGCTGTCCGGCCTTGACCGCCGAGCAGCAGTTCTCCGGGTCCATGTTCCACAGCTCCGGGTCGTGGCGGGCCACGGTCATCAGCCGCAGGTTCAGGCCGTAGTGGCGCCGCACCCGCTCGACTGTCTCCAGCGTCTCGGGGAAGTGGAAGCCGGTGTCGATGAACACCACCTCGATGGCGGGGTCCACCTTCACGGCCAGATCGATCATCACCGCGTCGGTCATCGACGCGGCCAGCGACAGGTGGGGCGAGAAGTTGTCCACCCCCCACTGGATGACCTTCTCCGCGGGGAGGTCCTCGAACTCCTCGTTCAGAGCAGCCAGTTCAGCGTCGGTGAAAGACGGAATGGTCAGGTTGCGCATTCGGAATCGGTGATCGGGTTGAACGTTGTCGGGGGCCTCAGGTGGCGCATTCAGAATCGCCGATCACGGCTTCGTAGGGACCGGTCTCGTCATAGTCGACGTAAAACTCAGGGCCGACTTCGGGGAGGGGGAAATCGTCGAGGTCGGTGAGGCCTTTGCCCACCTCGCGGGAACCGCCTTTGCGCTCCAGCCAGTGACGGAACTCTTCGCCGGCCTCTCGCTCGGCGGTGAACTGGCGCACCACCCGCACCACGGCCTCGGGAGCATTGCGGGCCGGCAAACGCAAGGCCTTGGTGCCGAAGTGGATCTGGGAGTCGCCCACATAGCCACCCAGCAGCATCTGGTATCCCGGTGCCGACCGGCCGTGAGCCCGGCGCTCGGCCCCGAAAAATCCGATGTCGGAGGCGTGATGCTGGCCGCACGAGTTGGTGCAGCCCGAGATATTGATCCGCAGACCGCCCACCTCGGCCAGTCCCTCCTCGTCCAAGCGGGTGCCGATGGCGTCGGCCAGACCTCGAGACTGGGTGACGGCCAGGTTGCAGGTGTCGGCGCCGGGGCAGGCCACCACGTCGCGCAGCAGCTCCGCGCCGGGCTCGGCCATGCCGATGGCCGACAATGCCTCGAACAGCCGGGGCAGCTGACTCTCGGTGAGGTCGCGGAAGACGATGTTCTGGCGGTTGGTCACCCGCCCCTCCGCACCCAGCTCCCGCTGGATGTCGGCTAGAGCGTCGAACTGGTCGGCGGTGATGTCGCCAAGGCGGGCCCAGGCGTAGGCCGAGACCGTGCCCTTGGCCGCACCCCGAACCACATTGGCCTGCTCCCACCGCTCGTAGGGCGACCGGCCGCCGATGGACACCGGCACTCCTTGACCCACCGGCGTGGCCTCCACCTCGGCATGGCGCCCGGCGGGGGCATCGCCGTGAACCTTCACCAAATCGGGGATCCCGCCCGGCCAACTGGAGGAGGCCAGCAAGAACTTGCGCTCCCGGAAGATGCGGCGCTGGAGCTCTTCGAAGCCCAGTTTCTCCACCAGCCACTTCATGCGGGCCCTGAGCTTGTTGTCCCGGTAGCCGTCGTGGTCGAACACCCGCAGGCAGGCCTCGATAGTGGGCAGCAGATCCTCTCGGGAGGTGAAGTCTTCCAGGGCCAGCGCCGGATGGGGATTGGCCCCCAACCCACCGGCCACGAACACCCGGAATCCGGCCTCGACCCCGCCGTCCACCTCCCGGGTGGCGGCGATGATGCCCACGTCGTTGAACATGGCCTGTCCGCAGTCGGTGGCGCAGCCCGAGAAGTTGATCTTGAATTTGCGGGGTAGGCGCTGGGCGTAGGGATGGCGCAGGAAGTGGAGGGCGGTGGCCCGGGCCCAGGCGGTGATGTCCAGCACCTCATGGGGGCAGGCACCGGCCAGGTGGCAGCCCTGCACGTTGCGGACGGTGTCGCCGCAGGCCTCCCGGGTGGTGAGCCCCACGGAAGCCAGAATCCGCATCACATCGGGAACGTCGTCGATGTCCACATAGTGGAATTGGATGTTCTGGCGGGTGGTGATGTGGCCCCAGCCCCGAGAGTAGGTGCGGGCGATGTGGGCCAAGGCCTCGAAGTGCTCGGGGTGGGCGATGCCAGCGGGGATCTTGACCCGCACCATCTGGTTGGTGCCGCCTTGGCGCTGACCGTAGATCCCGTTGTTCAGCCGGAACACCCGCATCACGTCTTCAGGGATCTCTCCGGCCTTGTAGCGGACCAGCATCCGCTCGAACTTGTCGATGTCGGCTTGCTGTGCGGGGTCGATTACCGCGGTGTTGTCGATTTGGACCGTGACCATCGGCCTCTCTTTTTCGTGTGGGGCTTTGGGATGTTGGAAGAGGGGTGGGGTTCAGGCAGAAACTGAATCGGGCTAGAACTAAATCGGACTACTTTGATCCGATTACTTGTTTATCAGGATAGCGCCCTGAAATCAAATCCCGAGTGATTTGATCCGAATTATCCGAAAAAGGGGTGGATCAGGGGATTCAGACGCTGAGCCGCTCGGCGACTCGGAAGGCGAGCTCTAGGCTCTGGGCCCCGTTGAGGCGGGGATCGCACATGGTCTCGTAGCGCCGCTCCAAGTCGTCGTCACTCAGAGCCTCGGCACCGCCCACGCACTCGGTCACGTCGTCGCCGGTGATCTCCACGTGGATGCCGCCCGGCCAGGTTCCGGCCTCGGCGTGGGCGGTGAAGTAGCGGTCGATCTCGGCCATCACGTCCTCGAAATGACGGGTCTTGCGCCCGCCGGCGGTGGTGTAGGTGTTGCCGTGCATGGGGTCGCATTCCCACAGCACCGGATGGCCCGCGTCGCGCACCGCGGTCAGCAGAGGGGGCAGCTGATCGGACACCTTTTCGGCGCCCATGCGGCTGATGAGGGTGAGGCGGCCGGGAATGCGATCAGGATTGAGCGACTCGCACAGCTCGAGAATCTCAGCCGGCGATGCGGTGGGCCCGAGCTTGCAGCCCAGCGGGTTCTTGATGCCCCGCATGAACTCCACGTGGGCGCCATCGAGCTGGCGGGTGCGCTCGCCGATCCACACCATGTGGGCCGAGCAGTCGTACCACTGGCCGGTGATGGAGTCCTGGCGGGTGAGGGCCTCCTCGTAGTCGAGCACCAGCGCCTCATGGCTGGTGTAAAAGTCCACCTGGTGCAGTTCCGGGGCATCGGTGGAGATCCCGCAAGCGGCCATGAACCTCAAGGCGGAGTCGATCCCATCGGCTACCTTCTCGTAGCGCTGCCCCTCGGGGCTGGCCGCAATGAACTCCTGATTCCACACGTGCACCTGGCGGAGATCGGCGTAGCCCCCCTTGGTGAACGCCCGCAACAGGTTGAGGGTGGACGCCGACTGGTGGTAGGCCCGCACCAAGCGCTCGGCGTCGGCGGTGCGGGAGTGCTCGGAGAAGCTGATGTCGTTGACCATGTGTCCTCGGAAAGACGGCAGCTCCACGTCGTCCACGACTTCGGTGGACGACGACCGGGGTTTGGCGAACTGCCCGGCGATCCGGCCGATCTTCACCGTGGGCACGCCCGCCGAGAAAGCCAGTACAACCGCCATTTGCAGGATGACTTTGAGCTTGTCTCGGATGCTGTCGGCGGTGACCCCATCGAAAGACTCGGCACAGTCGCCGGCTTGGAGGACGAAGGCTCGGCCGGCGCACGCCTCTCCGAGCTGGCTTTGGAGCTGACGGGCCTCCCCGGCGAACACCAGTGGGGGGAGTTCGGCCAGGGTCTTGCGCACGTGGTTCAGCGATGCCTCGTCGGGCCACTGCGGCTGTTGGGATGCCGGCCGATCCCGCCACGAGGAGGGATTCCAGGCGGTCTGGAGCGTGCTGGCCGCTTCAGCGGTGCCCGAACTCATAGCAAAATGGTCGCCTCTGGCCGACTATGGGGCAAAACCAATTTGGCGACAGGCTTCCGGCGGCCGTTACGCGGCGTCGATGTCCAGCAGCTCGGCTCGAGCCCGAACCGAGTCCAAGGACCGCCCGATGATGCGGCGAACAGCCTCAGAGGTGAGGTCCAGGGCTTCGCCGATCTCCCGGTAGCTGTGCTTTTGGCCGTCGATGAGGCCGTAGCGCATTTCGACCGCGAAGCGGGACCGATCGTCCAGCGCCTCCAATAGCCCGACCAGCATGGCGGTCTGATCGGCGGCCATGGCCAGGTCTTCGGGGCCGGCGCCGGTGTCGGGCTGAAGGTCCATCAGCTCGCTGCTGTTGTCGTCGCCCACGGTGGTGTTCAAGGAGGTGAGCGAAGTGAGCCGATGGAGCAGGGCGTGCTCGGAGTCGAGCTCTTCGCCGCCTCCGGTGGCTTGGCGCACCGCAGCCCGCAGGCTGGCTGCCCGCTCGCCCGGCAGCCGGATCAGATTGGCCTTCTGGTCGAGCGCCCGGCCGATGGACTGGCGGATCCAGAATGTGGCGTAGGTGGAGAACTTGAACCCCTTGCGCCAATCGAACTTCTCCACTGCTCGATCCAGTCCCAGATTGCCCTCCTGAACCAGATCCAGCAGTTCCATGCCGGTGGGCAGGGGGTACTTCTTGGCCACGCTCACCACCAACCGCAGATTGGCCCGGATAAAGCGATCCTTGGCCTTGGCTGCTTCCCGGACTTGAGTGTGCAGCCGGGGGCTGCTTTCTCCGGCGTCCAATCGGGCCTGGGCCTCGCGGCCCCGCTCGATCGTCTGGGCAAGTCGTACTTCGTCTTCTTTGGTGAGGAGCGGCACCAATCCAATTGCGTTGAGGTAATGGCCTGTTGAATCGTCCATGTGTTCCTGTCTTGTTGTCTTCGTGAAGTGCAACCGATCCGCCCTCTCATTTGTTCCCGGTTGCCGTTCACTGTTGTTGTACGAAATTACTGCTGCGTCGTGGAGACGCCCGCATGATTTATTCGACTCGCGGCGGCTCGGGGGGTAACAAGAATCCGGTCTTTTGTTTCGTACACTGCAAGCTGTGAGCCGCATCGGGATCTTCGGGGGAACGTTCGACCCAATCCATGTCGGCCACCTCGTGGCGGCTGTTTGGGTGCGGGCCGAGCTGGAGCTCGACCGGGTGGAACTGGTGGTGGCCAACGAGCCGTGGCAGAAGCTGGACCGGCCCCGTCTGAGTCCGGCTCAAGATCGACTGGCCATGGTGAAGGCGGCAGCAGAGGGAATCGATGGGGTAGCGGCCTCGTCAATAGAGATCGACCGGGGAGGCCTTACCTACACCGTGGACACCCTGGAGGCGTTTCGGAACGACAACCCCGACGGCTCGCTGTTCCTCATCTTGGGCAGCGATGCCGCGGGGGGCCTGGACACCTGGCACCGCCACGAGGAGATCGCCGAGATGGCCGAATTGGTGGTGGTGGACCGGCCCGGTGCGATTGGCCAGCGCCCGTCGGTGGCTCACCGGGTGGTGGACTGTCCGCTGCTCGACCTGTCGAGCACCTCGGTTCGGGAGTGGGCCGACGCCGGCCGCCCGCTCGACGGCCTGGTGCCTGCGGCCGCGCTGGCCTACTGCCGTGACAAGGGCCTGTATGGGTGAGCGCGGCCGTCTTGGCCGGTGGCGATGGGGCTGGCCTTTGGTGCTCTTGGGGCTGGCCGCGGCGGTACCGCTGCTGGTCTGGTTGGGGTGGTCGGCCATCTCTGGCAGCAGCGACGGTACCGACGTGAGCGCGCCAGTCGATCCCGCCGCTCCCGGCTACGAGGCATTCGTGGACCCGACGCCCACGTTGCTGTTGATCCACGCCAACGGCGACCGCCTCGAAGCGGTCACGCTGCTGGTGCTGACCGATCCTGGAGTCGAAGGGGCGCTGTTGTTCATCGCACCGGAGACAAGCACCTCCGATGGGCGCCTCAGCGACCGCTGGGCCCAATCCGGCAGCACCGGGGTGGTCGATTCGGTGGCCGAACTGTTCGGTATTCGCCCGGGCGAGTTGCAAGTGGTGGGCGATGACGGATGGGCGTCGCTGGTGGCTGCGGTGGAGCCGGTTGCCTTGCTCAGTCCCATACCGCTGGTTGGCTCCGACGGGGAGGTCCTATATGAGGCCGGATTAGTGACCCTGGCTGCGGACGAGGTTGGCCCCTACCTGGCTGGGCGCAGCCCGGGCGAGTCCCCGCAGGCCGGCTTTGTTCGCCACTTTTCGCTCTGGGCAGCTTGGCTGGAGCAGGTGGGGGAGTCAGTCGCACCCGACGTGATTCCCGGTGAGACCGACCGGGGAATGGGACGATTCGTGCGCAGTTTGGCTGAGGGCCGAAATCTCTTCACCACTACAGGCGGCAAGGTCACCGACAACGGGGCGGTGGTCTTGAATCCAGATCACGACGCGAATCTGGTGAACGAGGCCATCGGGTTCCCCCTCCTCGCTTCGGGCGACGGCGTGCCCAGGGTCCGGTTGCTGAACGGGGTGGGCGACCTTGATCTCACCAAGACTGCCGCCCGGGCGCTCAGCCGGGCCGGGGCCCAGATCACGATCATCGGGAATGCCTCGCAGTTCGGTTGGCAGACCACCAAGATCGCCTACCACGACGCGGGCTTCGCCTCTCTCGCGGAAACCTATAGAGACGCCCTGGGGGCCGGGTCGGTGGTCGCCGAGGAGCAGCCCAATGTCTCCTTCGATATCACGGTGACGTTCGGAGAAGATTTCTCCCGGTTGGCGACGGGGGATGGATAGAGTGAGAGCGTGATCGCTGCATGAGTGCAAAACCCGCCCCAAGAGCAATGCGGGCTCAGACATGATGGCCGCATGAGCGTCAACACCGTTGACTCAACGGTCGTGGAGGATTGGGTACAGGCCGCAGCGGCCGCGGCGGAAGGAGGGCCAGGCGCCGACACGGTCATCATTGATGTGGGCGACGTGCTGGTCATCACCGATCACTTCGTGATTACCAGCGGAGCAAACACTCGGGCGGTGCGAGCGCTGGCCGAGCGGATCGAAGAAGCGGTGGATGCCTGCGGCGGCCCCAAGCCCATCTGCATCGAGGGCCTCTCCGACTACGAGTGGGTGCTGATGGACTACGGCGACTTCGTGGTCCACATCTTCACCGCCTCAGCCCGCGACTACTACGCCCTAGACCTCCTCTGGAAAGACTGCCCGACGCTTACGGCTAACCCGTTGCCGTCATAGCCACAGGGTGTCGATCGGGGCCAGGTAGAGGCGGTCGCCGACTTTGAGGGTCTGCGGGCCGGTATGCAGCAGCACCCCGGCTCGGAACGCCTCAGGCTCTACCCGGTCCAACTTGTCCCGCAACCAGGCCACATGGCTGAGCATCCGGGCTGTCGGCGAGCCGGTGGCCTTCACCTCTATAGCAACTACAGCCCCCGATGGCTGTTCGATCACAATGTCGACCTCGTGGCCGTCTCTGTCCCGCCAGTAGTGGAGCCGATCGGGCACGTTGGAGCTGTCTTGCTGGCGGGCAATCTCGCTGACAACGAACGACTCAAGCAGTGGGCCTGCCATGGTCGAGTTTTGGGATGACAGGGCTGAAGCGTCCAAGCCCAGCAGCGCTGTGGCCAAACCGGTGTCGGTGATGTGCAGTTTTGGACGACGCACGGTTCGCTCGAGATGGTTGCGAGACCATGAGGGCACCTGTTCTGCGAGAAACACCGTGGCCAGCCAATCGAGATACGAGGTGAAGGTCTGGCGGTTCACTCCCAAACGGCTCGTGGCCTCAGCCACATTTAGTTCGGTGCTCGTGCTGGCGGCCACCCACCGGGTCATCTGCTCCAGCACGCCGGTCCGGCGAATGTCCGTCAGGGCCGCAAGATCGCGTTGCGTCACGGTTTGGACATAGCTGGAGAACCAGTTCCGGCGTTGTTGGGGACTCATATCGGTGGTCGCCGGATACCCTCCACGGCACACTCGGTGCATGTAGTCGTCTCGGGCGAGTTCTGAGACGCGGGCGAGGTTGAACTCCCGGTTGAACCAGTCTTGGACCGCACCGGGTTTGGTTCCGCATCGCTCGGCTTCCGAGAATGGGTGAAGCCGTAGGATCGCGGCCCGGCCGGCCAACGACTCGCTGATCGTGGGCACGGTGAGGAAGTTCGTGGATCCGGTGAACAGGAATCGCCCGGGAGTTGGGTTTTCATCGACGATGATCTTGGCTGCCCTAACAAGCCGGTCTCCGCCGAGTTGGATCTCATCCACGACCAGAGGGAAGGAATGTGCCGTGAGAAAGAACCGTGGATCGTCAAGCGCGGCCTCAAGCGTCGCCTCGTCGTCAAGTGTTTGGTAGGTGCCGCCCCGTTCATGAGCGATCTGTCGGGCAAGCGTCGTCTTGCCCGATTGCCGAGCCCCGTGCAGAACAACAACCCGAAACACTTCGAGCGCCTCTTCAACCATGGTGCCCATGTGCCGTGGGATCAGATCCACGTAGGCCAC
This sequence comes from Candidatus Poriferisocius sp., assembly GCF_965204015.1. Taxonomy (GTDB): domain Bacteria; phylum Actinomycetota; class Acidimicrobiia; order Acidimicrobiales; family Bin134; genus Poriferisocius. The sequence goes on from NZ_OZ241965.1 coordinate 3,183,421, forward strand.
CCTACCAGGCTAAAAGCATTTCTGCCAGAGTGCTAATAGCAGTTTTGCCACATCTCTGGTGTTGATTTTGCCGACATTTGTTCGCCAGCCCGTTGCCGTCTTGGGAGCAGCCCGATATAGTGGCCACGGGTCCCCAACCCGGCTACTGGTCAGAGCATTGGTCCCGTAGGACGCCGGGTGGGGACCCGCAGCACGTCTGAACCCTACCCGGGAAACCGAAGTTTTCAATACTGTCAGTAAATTTCAGCCAATTACTGTTCGCGCAAGAGGCGGCCGGGGGAGGTGCCGGTTTCTTTGTCCTCTTGGATGGTGACTTCGCCGTTGACCAGCACGTAGTGGTAGCCCGAGGCCCGCTGCACTCGACGCCATTCGCCGGCGGGCATGTCGTGGACCTTCTCGCTTGGGCTGATGGCGAGGCTGTCGAGGTCGTACACGATCACATCGGCGGCTTGGCCCGGTGTCAGGGTGCCCCGGTCGGTGAATCCGGCGCATTGGGCGGGAAGCCCGGCCATGCGCCAGTGGGCGTCCTCCAGCGAGATGATCTCGCGGTCGCGCACCCCGTTGATGAGCAGCTCGGTGGGCCACCGGCCTGCGGTCAAAAAGCGGGTGTGGGCCCCGCCGTCAGACACACCGGGCAGCGCCCACTGATAGTTCAGCAAGTCGACCAGATGGTCGGGGTTGTTGAAAGAGCCGCTGGCGTAGAACGTGGCCGCCAGGTTGTCGGCCACCGCGACGTCCAACATGGCGTCCACCGGATGCACCCCCAAGTCGGCGGCGATGTCGCCCACCCGGGTCTCGGCATAGCGCTGGTACTGAGGGCTGGAGGATTCCAGCAGCACGATGTCGGCGATGGGGCAGGTGACGGCAATCGACTCAGACTCCCGCAGTGCCGGACGGCGGGCGGGGTCGGCCAGCTTGGCCAAACGCTCCTCAACGGTTCCCAGGGTGGCCTCCCGCCACGCCTCCATGTCGTCCCACAGGTTCCACTCCTCGAAGGTGAAGGCCAGCCCCACGTCGGTGGTCACCGCCTGGCCGTAGATCGGCAGGCCTCGGAGGCGGCAGCTCTCCACCCATTCGATCTGCTTGAGGTGCTGCTCGGGCCGCTGGGCGTTGGGGGTGATCACGTTGAACAGCACGGGGCGACCGCTGATGTCGGCCAGGCGCTCGTAGGTGCGGCGATGCTCGGTGCGGGTCTCGTCGGCGGGGTCGGGGGCGAAGGTGGCCTGGATGAACCCCTGGTTGCGCTCGGCCAGCACCTCGGCCAACTGGAACAGCGTCTCGTTGGGCATCACGTCGGTGTTCATGGGGTTGCCATCGTGGTCGCGCTGCACGTTGGAGTCGCGCAGCCGCTGCACCGACCAGCCGCCGGCGCCGACGTTCATGGCCTCGTGCAGCAAGGCTCGAAGCTGGGCGTGCTCTTCGTCGGTGGGCATCTCGCCGGCCTTGGCCCGCTCATAGCCCAGCACCCAGTTGAGGGCGGGGTTCAGCGGGAAGAAACTCCGCATGTTGACCGCCTTGGGGGTGCGGTCCACCGCGTCCAAGAACTCGGGGTAGCTCACCCAGTCCCAGGGCATCCCCGCGGCCATGGCGTCGAACGGAATGGCCTCGGTACGGGTCATGGTCAGCATGGCCCGCTCCCGATCTTCGGGGGCAACGGGGGCAAATCCGAACCCGCAGTTGCCGATGACGATCGACGTCACCCCGTGCCACCCCGACAGCGTGCAGTACGGATCCCAGAAGAGCTGGGCGTCGTAGTGGGTGTGGAGGTCGATGTGACCGGGGGCCACGATCATCCCGTCGGCGTCCAATACCTCATCGGCATCAGAGGCCTTGAGCCGGCCGATCTTGGCGATCTTGCCGTCTTTGACGCCCACATCGGCCCGGAGCCGCTGGGCCCGGGTCCCGTCGATCACCATTCCGCCAGCAATGATCGTGTCGTACGTCGCCATTTCGTCCCCCTGGGTGTGCGGTGACCTTCAGCATAGTGAAGCAGTTCGAGCCCGATAATTTCGGCACCCCGTCGATGGGCAGACGGACCACTAGCGTGGCCCAAATGAAAGGCCGCCCGTGGTTGAGCCGGTAGGGCGCCGCTCCTGGCTGGCGCTGGGGGCGGCCACCGCGGCGGCGTTCATGGTGGTGGTGGACGTGTCCATCGTCAACGTGGCCTTCCCGTCTATCCAGAGGTCCCTGAATGCGTCCAGCGCCGCGTTGTCGTGGATTGTGAGCGGTTACTCCATCACGGTGGGGTCGTTCCTGCTGCTGTCGGGACGGCTGGCCGACCGCCAGGGGCGGCGCAAGATGTTCAATCTCGGGCTGGCGATCTTCGCTTTCGGATCGCTGTTCTGCGGGATAGCACCCCAAGTGGAGGTTCTGATCGCCGCCCGGGTGGTGCAGGCATTGGGCGGATCGCTGATCATGCCGTCGTCGCTGGCCATGGTGCTGCCCGAGTTCCCGGTGTCCCGGCGCTCGGCGGCCATCGGGATGTGGGGGGCGATGGGCGCGCTGGGAGCGGCCTTTGGACCATCGATAGGAGCGCTGTTGATCAATGGGCTGGGTTGGCGGTGGATCTTCTACGTCAACCTGCCCATTGCCGCTCTGGTGTTTACGGCCACGGCCCGTTTGGTGCGGGAGTCGCGCGATGAGGACACCAAGGGCCGCCTCGACGTGGTGGGGGTGCCGGTGGGCACCTTGGCCCTGGCGCTGGTGATGGTGGCCATCGTCCAAGGCGAAGGGTGGGGTTACGGCGACTACCGCATCATCGTCTTCACCGTGGTGGGAGTGGTTCTGCTGCCGTTCGTAATCTGGCGGTCGCGCTCGCATCCCAATCCGCTGCTCGACCTGAGCTTGTTCAGCTATCGCTCCTTCTCGGCGGCCACCGCCTCCTTCGGCTTATACGCGCTGGGGTTCGTACCCGGGTTCTTGATGAGTTCGCTGCTGCTCCAAGACCTGTGGGGGCTGACTGTGCTGGAGGCCGGGCTCGGGCTGACGCCGGGGCCGATCATGGCATCGGCGCTGTCGGTTCCCATCGGGAGGATGGCCGACCGCTGGGGCCACCGCTGGCTGCTGACCTCGGGTGTGGTGCTGTGCGGGCTGTCTTACGCAATGCTGCTGGCTTGGGCCGGGGAGTCTTCGGCCTACTTCTCCGTGTTCTTGCCCGCCAACGTGATTTTGGGCATCGGCGTGGGACTGTCCATAGCCACGTTCGTCAGCGCGGCCATGAGCGATGTCCCGCCACCTCGCTTCGCCATCGCCAACGCCACCACCCGCACCGTGCAGCAGGTGTGCTTCGCCCTGGGCATCGCGGTGGTGATCGCCCTGTTCAACTCCGCCCCTAGTGGCGATCCGTTGGGCGGATTCCAGCGGGCCTGGATCTGGGTCATCGCCACCTACGCGGCCTCGGCGGTGGTGATCATGGTCGCTTTCCCCTCCGGTACCGCCCTCCTTCGACGTGGACTGCGGGGCGGCCAATCCAGTGTGAGACGCTAAAACCATGTCGGAAACTGTTGAGACTCGCCTGGCTGCGCTGAGCACCGAGGAGAAGGCCGACCTGGTGGCCGGTGAGGCCATCTGGACCACCAAGAGCTTCCCGGAGGCGGGCATTCCCGCCATCGGGGTGACCGATGGCCCCAATGGGGCCCGGGGCGGCGGGCTGCTGGGCACCGGCACGGCCACGGCCTGCATTCCGGCCGGGGCGGTATTGGGGGCCACCTGGGATCCCGAGCTGGTCGAACGGCTGGGCGGGGTGCTGGGCGACGAGGCCCGGGCCAAGGGATGCCGGGTGCTACTGGCCCCCACCATCAACCTGCACCGCAATCCTCTGGGCGGCCGCAACTTCGAGTGCTACAGCGAGGATCCGGTTCTTTCCGGGCAGGTGGCCGCGGCGTTCGTGAGGGGTGTGCAGTCCCGACGGGTAGCCACCACCCCCAAGCACTTCGTGGCCAACGACTCTGAGTTTGAGCGCAACACCATCGACTCCCAGGTGGACGAGCGCACGCTGCGAGAGCTGTACCTGGTGCCGTTTGAATACGCAGTGCTCGAAGGCGGCACTTGGGGGCTGATGAGCGCGTACAACCGGCTCAACGGCACCTTCTGCTCGGAGAACGAATGGCTGCTCACCCAGGTGCTACGGGAGGAGTGGGGTTTCGACGGGTTTGTGGTGTCCGACTGGTTCGCGGCCCGGTCCACCGCGGCGTCGGCCCGCGCCGGGCTGAGCCTGGAGATGCCCGGGCCTGGCCAGTGGTACAACCGCGGCCCGATCGGCGAGGCGCTGGCCGCGGGGGAGATGGACGAGGGCCATCTCGACCGAATCGCCGGGGATGTGCTGCGCCTGCTGGAGCGCACCGGGGCATTGGACGGCGACGACGGCTGTGAGCCTGGTCAAGAGCACGAGTTGGATCGTCCTGAGGACCGGGCGCTGTTGAGGGGAGCGGCCGCGGCGGGAACGGTGCTGGTGGCCAACAACGGGGTGCTGCCGCTGGATCCGACCACGGCGGGGTCGGTAGCGGTGATCGGCCCCAACGCCCGCAAGGCCCAGATCATGGGCGGGGGATCGGCCACCGTGCAGGCATATCGCAATGTGAGCCTGATGGACGCTCTGGGTGAGGAGTACCCCGATCTCGACGTCCGCTATGCCCAGGGCTGCGACATCGAGCGCTCGCTAATCGCGTTGTCGGCCCCGATGCTGAGAGGCAAGCTCCGGGTGGAGTACTTCAACGGCCACGACTGGTCGGGCCCGGTGGTGCATTCGCGCGAGTCGGCCTCGGGTGAGATGGTGTTCTTCGGCGAGCCGGGACCGGGAGTGAACCCCGAGGCGTTCTCGGTGCGGGCGTCGGGTGTGCTGGTGGTCGAGGACACCGGGGAGCACACCCTGGGGCTGGTTCAGCTCGGACGGTGCCGGGTATTGCTCAACGGCGAGGTGGTGCTAGACGCCACCGAGGGCGACTACGACCGGGGCGACGACTTCTTCGGCATGGGCTCAGAGGTGATCTCCGCTGAGGTGCAGCTCACTGCGGGCCGCGAGACGCCCATCGTCATCGAATACTCCAGCCGCGACAGCTTCATGCTGTGCGGAGCCCGGGTGGGCCTGAAGTCGCAGGTAGATCGGGACTTGATCGCCGAGGCTGAGGAGGCCGCGGCCGCCGCCAACGTGGCCGTGGTGGTGGTGGGCACCAACGCCGACTGGGAGACCGAGGGGCGCGACCGCGACTGGTTCGACTTGCCCGGCGACCAGCCCGAGTTGATCCGCCGGGTGGCGGCGGCCAACCCGAACACCGTGGTGGTGGTGAACACCGGGGGAGCGTGCAACCTGGACTGGGCCGACCAGGTCGCCGGAGTGCTGGTGGCCGGGTTCGGCGGCCAGGAGATGGGCTACGCAGTGGCCGACGTGCTGTTCGGTGCGGCCGACCCTGGCGGGCGCATGGCGATGACCGTGCCAGCCCGCAACGAGCACAGCCCGGCATATCTGAACTATCCCGGCGAGAACGGGGTTGTGCGCTACGGCGAAGGCCTCTACATCGGCCACCGCTGGTTCGACGCCCGGGCCATCGAGCCCGCGGTGCCCTTTGGCCACGGCCTGTCGTATACCACCTTCGAGTGGTCAGAGCCCCGGGTGTCGGGCGGGGGCGACACCGAGGTGGCCGACCCGGTGGTAGTGGAGGTGGACGTAGTCAACACCGGTGACCGCTCGGGCAGCGACGTTGTGCAGGTGTATGTGGAGCCGCCGCCGTCACTGCTGCACCGCCCGGTGCGAGAGCTCAAGGGGTTCGCCAAGGTCCATCTGGCCCCCGGCGAGCGCACCACCGCCCGCATCGTCCTCAACCGGCGGGCCTTCTCCTACTACGACCCCGGCGACCAGTCGCCGCCGGGCTTGGAAATCGGCAACCCGGTTCCCGCCGGGGAATCCAAAAAGCGCACCGACCCCGGCTGGTACGTCGACCCCGGCACCTACACCATCTGGACCGCCCGCTCCAGCGCCGACCTAGTCCACCCCGCCGAGGTCAGCCTGGGTGCTTGACTGGCTATCGGCTCCACCACCTCTCGAATGGGAGTCCGAGATAAGCGGGTCAAAGTGCTTGAGTCGAGCAAATGGGTCAGCACCATGCGTGCTCTCGGTTGTCGAGCTCGGCGTCAGCCAGCGCATTGAGCGCGGCGGCGACTCTTGTGGTGCGAGCATTGCATGCGGCTAGGAGCGCAGCGTTGACTGTTGCCTTGTCGGTTTCGGTGCCCAACTCTGCCCCGGCCGCAGAAAGAGCCTTCTCGTCAATGTCGATCAAGTGCTTTGCCACGGCTGGGAGCATATTCGCATCGTAAAGCGTATTTACACCGGCACGGGGTGAGGCCAGCAGCGAGTTTGACGGTGGTGGAGCTGACGCAATACCCGGGGAGTTTCAGTAGGTGATGGTTGCCCTCAGATTGCTCCATGAGATGACGTGACTTGATCGACAACCCGAAAAGCGTAGGTTCGTTGAGCTTCTCCCACTCGCAGGCACACCCGGTAGCCACCGGCTTGGGGGAATCCCACGATTCCCGTCATGGCCAGGGGGCAGTGGATGTCCGATCCGGGGGTGCGGCCGGGAGGACGCCCGGCTTCCATCCCCATGACCTGCTCCAAGACGCGTCGGCCATCTTCGTCTTCGATCCACAACTCGACGTGGTGGGGGATGTTCGTCTCTGACCAGGGGACCATTACCGAGATGGCGATTCCGATATGAAGCGGCTGAGGCTGCTCACCCTCCTGATAGGTCCGGGTGATGGTGTCCCACCCGGCCCCGCTCAGGTACAGCAGCCCGTTTTGCACCTCGGCGTGATTCGCCAGGATGAGCAGTTCGATTTCGGCCATCTACCGCAACTTGCCTTGAGTCGTTTACAATTGTAATACGAGAGTATATATGGAGCAGCGTGCCTTTGTGGATAAGCGGGTGGGATTGGGACGACTCGAATGTAGGAGAGTTGTCTCGTCACGGCCTGGATCGGCGTACAGTGCTGGATGTGGCCGCGGAGAATCCCCGGTTCCGGCGCAACAAGCGGAAGCGGGCTGCGACCCATCAGATGATCGGACCAGATCGGGGCGGCCGGTTTTGGACCGTTTGCATTTTGCGCTTACACGGCGAGCGTTGGCGGGCGATCACTGGTTGGCCGTCGACGCCATCGGAGATCGAGTGGCACCGGAAATCAAGTTGATAGGGGGAACCGTATGACCGACTCAGAAGTCGCAGAGCTGCATCAGCACCGTGACGACCCTGATGAATGGGGTGATGAGCCAGAGGACGTGCTTGTCCGGCCAGCGGTTAGTGAAGTGGTGTCTTTCCGTTTGCCCAGCGACGAACTCGACTGGCTGCAAGAAACAGCTCAAGGCCGGGGCGAGAGCCTGTCGGAGTTCATACGCGACTCCATCAGGATGAGGCGGAGCGCATGGGAGCCAGCAACTATAGAATCTGTCACCTTTGGCCATGAAAAACTGACCCTCTTCGCTGCGGTGTTTTCATCTTCGCTGGTTTCGAAGAGTTGGGTACCTGATTGCCCGCCCGCAACACAGAACCAGACCAGGCGTGAAGGAGTGCTTCCCATCTTGAACCCTCAACTCTCGATGGCGATCCACGGGATTCCGCGAGGCGACGAATGGCCTGACAAGAGCGAGGATGCGGACCGGATTGGAAAGAGAGACGCGCAGGTCGGTTGAACCTCCGACACAGCGTGGAGGGCAGCGATGAGAGAAGCAGTGACTAGCTGCGAGTTCTTCGGATGCGCACCGGGTCGGTGCCTGTCGGCAGTGCAAGACAGATGTTTCAAAGAGGAGGCGGTGCTCACGGGGGCGAGCGGCGGCGATCAGACGACTTGCGATTATTTCGGATGTGAGCAGGATGCCAAGTGCGGCGACCCGTTAGACGGCAGGTGTGCCAGCGCTACGAAAATCGGAATTAACGAGTTCAGCGATTTGATGGAGTCCAGCCCCGGCCGGTCGTATCTGCGTGCCGCGGGATGGGACGTATAGCCCTGAACTGGCCGCAGGGATCTTCTGGGTGACCTGGCAATGGGGACGGTTGGCTGCGGCGAGGTTCCCGAGCGCTCTACCAGTCTCGGGGAGCACGTTGAGGGCAATCTTCTCGTTTCGGTCGACCAGGGGATTTAGGTATCCAAGTGGCTTTTGGGAATGGCGGCTACCTGGCGATGCTGCTCGTGACCGTCACGATCAATCCCGTGGGGCCGGCGGGGGGCGCGGCCAGTTCCGCGAGGCCGGAGACGGGTAGATGCTGTTAACGCAGGTGTCGGAGGGTGGCCGCGCCCCCTGTTGGTTCCGCGGTCGGGACTAGAGCAGGTGACTTCTAACCAGCAGGTCGCAGGTGTGATACTTGCCGTGGGCGCTGAAACAGACCGACTCGCCCTGAGCAGTCACAGACGCGACTTCCAATGATGGTGAGCAGGATCGGGAGACACGACTGAGGGACGGGCGATTGCGGAGGAGGCTGGTTTGATGCAGCGGGAACAACAGGTGGTGCTCGACATCCTCCTTGACAACATCCGGGACGACTACGCCGAGGGCAAGGGCGATAAGGGGGCTCTGCCGCGACAGGCCGTGGACAATGCATCCGTAGAGTCGCTTCGGGCCTTCGTTGAGATCCACGAGGAACTCTCCCGCCTGGTCGGTCCCAGCCACATCAGGACGAGGTATACACATGGAACGGCAACGGGAGGCTATGGCGTTTCCTACTATCGGGACCCGATCATCACTAAGGCGACCAACCGAACCAATCTTGAGATTCAGGCAATTTGCCTGCCCACGAAACCCAAGTGGAGAGGTGTTCTTGAGGTCTATTTCAGCGGTCATGCCCAAGCGCCGGTGGAGTCCACAGACATCGAGACGGTTGGGCGACGTGCAGGACAGCCGGTCTACCGCGCGAGGAATGTGCCCACTCCCCAATTCGTTAGTCAGACGATCGACGCATTCGGACGCAGTTCAATCCTGAGTTGACGGGGCCTTGGGTGCGTTCCGCTCTAGCAACAGCAAACGGTGGAACTCTCAGTCGAGACGAGCAATGGGCGACTGGTCCAACTCCTCGAGGTGGATACTGATTTTGGTCCTCGATGACTTCATCCCAAACGCTTCGCGGGTGAACTCCCGGCGCGTTGTGATCAGGCCGTAGTGTTTCAATTCCCTCATTGCATGCTGCCTGAGGTACGGGCTGATTGCGTACTTCTTTGATGTCAGACTCTCCGACAGCCACACGGCGTCGGTCTTCGAACCATTGTTGGACTCGTCCATTAGGGCGAGCCAGAATGCCAGCGCTCGTCCGCTCAAAGCGGCCAGCCATGCGTTCGTCCACCATGAAGATTGGAGCCGGCGGTACGTCGGCGTGCTTCCCTTGGCAGGGCGCGACGATGGCTTGGTGTACGGATCTCCCATCCCAGACTCATGCAGGACCGTGACTGTCGACGGACGGCCAGGCCTCTCCTGCTTCTCGATGAAGCGGTGAGTCGCGAGCCAACTCAGAGCTTCGTACACACGCCGCTTGCCGTTGGTTGAGTATTGGGGTAGTCCCAGCAGCTGGGCCCAGTCGGTCGCCACGAAGGCCGTATCGTGCTTCCCGCCAGGGCTTGCCCATATGAGCGACAGGTAGAGCTTGAGGCGCACGTCGCCGCCGCGACCGCCGCCGGAGCCAAGCATCTCCATCATCGGGGGCACGGCATCTCGTTCGCTTTCGCGCCGAAGGAACTCGATGCGGATCGGGCACTCGCGGAGGTCGCGGTTCTTGAGACTCAATCGCTGCGCCAGGTTGGCGCCCGCTGATTGCGCGAACCCCAGCCGCAGCTGATCATCCGCCGAGAGATAGGGGTTCGGAGGCTGATCATCAACTTGAAGCTTCATCTCACGCGGATTCTTCGTCGCCTGTGTTGGTCGGGCCAGGGCTCATACCGCAGTGAAGCACAAGCAATTACGTAAACCATTACTCAAGCACAAGCCAGCACCAGAGGTGCAAACGGTATACTTAGGACTAAAGCAAACGTCTCGGTTGACCCATATCCTAGTGTAGCACCCGCGGGCCTTCTATGGCATAGTTGGATCCCTGCTGACGTCTTCCCCCCGATTGCCAGGATGCCACCTGTGAGCCCACCATATCCCGACACCAACCCGAACAATCCTGTACCGGGCGGCCTGCTCGATACGACCTACCTCGTCTACGTCGATGACTCGGGAGATGAGTACCAAGACCTCCTCACCGGGCTGGCGATCCCAGTTGCAGTGTGGGCGGACACACTGCAAGCCTGGAAGAAGTTCAGGCGCTGGGCTGCGAAGCGCTTTGACATCCCGACCAGCACCGAGCTTCACGCTCTGAACCTTGGCACCAACTCAAACGCAGGACGGGACAAGCTCTCTGCGCTCAAACCAGGCGATCGAAACCAGATCACGAAGGCCGCTTTCAGCACGATCGGGTCGATTGCGGAACTGCGGGTCTTGACCGTGTTCGCGCCAGTACCAGGGGGGTCGGGGAAGCTCTACTCGCAACTCGTCGAATTCGTCGAGGAGTTCTGCGCGTTCCACGACTCACACGCCGTCATCTGGTACGACGGCACAGCAGGGAACCAGGCCCAAACTAACCGAGCCGTCCACAGAAATCTCCCGTACTCGCGCCGAGTGCTCGAAGATCCGAGGGGCTATGACAGCTCCGAGAGCCATCTGATTCAGATGACAGACTTCATCGCCCACTCGGCGCACCACGCGGTGCTCAACGACCGTGGCACCGGCCCCGCAGACTCATACATGCGCCAACATGCCTACTCCAAACTGCTGCCCGCAGACGACGCCCCAGGCCACGTCTGGCCTGGTGGCATCGATGCCGACGGCTTCCCTTGCTTCACACACCAGCTTGGTATCCGCGGCTACCCCTAAAAGCACGATGGGCCCCCAGTGACGGGGACCCTCGCAAACCACTCTCGTGGCTCAGACCACCGATATGAGCACTTGGTGCTCCGGTGACCTCTATGAAGAAAAGGATACACGAGGCACCGAAAAAAGCACAAGCAATTCACCTCAGGGGGACTGTCCGGTTCCTGCTGGGGAATCCAAAAAGCGCACCGACCCCGGCTGGTACGTCGACCCCGGCACCTACACCATCTGGACCGCCCGCTCCAGCGCCGACCTCGTACACGCCGCTGAGATGCACCTTAGCGACTGACTTCGCCAGTGCCGTCAGCTTTCCTTGACGATGAAGGCGTTGTCTTGGATCTCTTCTTCGATGGGCGTGTTGCAGCGGATGACGTTGGCCAAGGTGATGCCGCGAACATGATCGAGCAATTCGGGATTGGCCGAGAAAAACGGGTCGTTCTCGTACCAGAAGCGGTCGCCGTTGCGCAGGCGGCGGAATTGGTTGGAGATGATGGTTTGGAGGGTCTGGCCTACCAACGCTCCCGGCACATGGTCTTCGGCCAAGGCCGCAACCCACAGGTCTAGGTCGTCGACGCCTCCGTAGGCCTCTTGCAGGGCTTGCTGAACGTCTGGATCAGACGAGATGTCGGCAAAGCTCTCCACGGGAGACAAGCCGAAGGCGCGGCGCACCGTGTTCAGGTCGCCCACGCCGTGGTCGCGGCCCCGCTGGATGTTTAGGGCGGCCAAATCGAAGGCGGGCGAGACCGGTCCTCGAAGGAGCATGTTGCGGACTTCGCCGATGATCAGCGAATCGACCTCCTGGGCTGATTGAGAGGCGGAGCCAAGCAGAATGGCCGAGATGCCGTGCTCCTCGACATGCGAAGGGTTGAAGAAGGCCTGGGCCAGGCTGATGTGGGTTTTCTCTCCGTCAGCGTTGAGCAGAAGGAGATCGGGGGAGAGCAGGGTGTGGCCGACCCGATAGGCCGCAGCGGAGAACTCGCTGGCAATGGCGGGGTTGACACTGGGGTCGTAGCCGGAATATGGACCGATGGCATCGGGTCCCAATAGCAGGGGCAGGAACTCGTTGAAGGTGATGGCTTGGATCTGGGCACCGACGATTTTGCGGGCCAGTTGGTAGATATCATCGCCGGTCAGACTCGGGTCCAAGGCGGCGATGATGTCGGCCAGCCGGTTGTGCTCCCGGACGAAAAGCGTATGCATCGAGATGAGCCCGATTTGCTCGTTGACCCGTAGGTCACCGGCGATGAACAGGTTTGTCAGGTGGCTGCCCCCTTCGTTGTCAAGCCCCCGTTCGTTGTAGGGCAGGAACCGTCCATCGTGGGAAGTCTTCAGCCGGCCCGTTCCGTCGTTGGTGCGAAGAGCCTGAGCCCGGTCGTCGTCTGAGCCGTAGACCTGGGAGCCGTCGATGAGCGCGGTAAGGGCATTGATTTGCTGACGGGGGTTTAGCCGGTCGGTGCCGGTTGCAGGGTCGAAAACAGAGCGGTCGAGGTGAATCGAGGTCTGGCCAGTTCCCCGGGGGTCGAATATCGGATCACCCCGAGGTACGGAGATCGGGAAGGGCTCCTCGTTGTTGTTGAGGCTGAGGGAGATGTCGTGGTCGATGAACTGTCCCCATTGCCACGTGATGTCGCTGGCTCTCGACGAGTTGGGCACTGATTCATCTTGGGCGAACACTAGGTTGCTGATAGTGCGGGGATTGGGCCGTGAGGTGGTGGGCGCCGATACGCCGTCGGCGTAGGAATTGGGAGCCAATTTCAGAAGAGCTGTGCCCGCCATGCCCCAGGTCGGATAGACGGCATTGTTCCCCTCACCGTTCATGGACCGGTTCTCAAACGGAGTTCCGTCGGTGGCGGAGACGGTTAGCGCGTCGACTTCTCGCGCGGCCAGGCAGACCATGACTTCTTCCTGCTCGTCGGCTTCGGGCTCGACGGCGGGCTCGGGTGCCGGGGCTGGGGCCGAAATGGTGAGCGGGGAGGTGACCAGCCAGATCCCGGCCGAGGTGGCGACCGGGAAGAAGCGACGCTGGGCCAGCAGACGCTCACCCCATGTGGTGTCGGCTTGCTGTTGCTGGAGGGTGAACTCGACTCGCCCGTCGTCGGAGAGGCGGGCCGAGATCCGCACTTGGCCAATCGCTTCGATCGTCAGCGCCGTGCTGTCGAGCCATTCGGGGAGGTCGACGGGGAAGTAGTGCTGGTCGGGCCGCCGCCGTTCGCCCCACGAGCGGCCGTTTCGCTTCTGTAGGGCGAACTCCAACTGTCCGCCATCGAGTCTCCGGGCCGCAATCCGCACTTCGACTTCACTCGCCTGGGCCCCTGCGGTGGACATGACCGGGGCCAGTCCAGCAGCAAGGACCACCAGTGCGATGGCGGACGCGGCGATATGTCGAAACAGCGAACACGACATTGGGAAGCTTCCTGTAGGAGCAGACAAGCCAAACAACACAGAACCTGGGTTACGGACCTAAATTTCCTAGTTCGAAATGGAAGTTCAGACAAGTATTAACGTTGATAAATTTATAGGAAGTACGGATAAACCAACGTGAGGAAGCGGCAAAGTGTGAGGTTAGGGGTTTCGCTTCCCGAGCTAGCGGTGGAGCTGATGGGACTCGAACCCACGACCTCTTGCATGCCATGCAAGCGCTCTAGCCAACTGAGCTACAGCCCCGCAAAGAGGGAACTCTACCAGTCCCCTAAGGCCATACCCACATGGGATAACGGTTATTGGCCTTGTCCTGAGGCTCGGTAGATTGAGCGGCGATGGACGGCTACGACCCGGCGGCTATCGAGCCCAAATGGCAGCAGCGCTGGATCGACGACGCCACCTACGACATCGACAACGACGATCCCCGGCCGTCGTACTACGTGCTGAGCATGTACCCCTATCCCAGCGGCCCGGCCCACATCGGCCACGTTCGCAACTACACGTTCGGGGACCTGCTGGTGCGCTACCGCACCATGCAGGGCGACGGGGTGCTGTCGCCCATCGGCTTCGACAGCTTCGGCCTGCCGGCGGAGAACGCCGCCATCAAGACCGGCACCCACCCCCGCGAGCACACCGACGCCAACATCGAGCGGCTGTCGTCGTCGCTGCGCCGCATCGGCGCGGTGTACGACTGGCGCCGGACGCTGAGCAGCCACGACCCCGACTACATCCGCTTCACCCAGTGGATCTTCCTGAAGTTCTACGAGGCCGGCCTGGTGTATCGGGCCACCGCCCCGGTGAACTGGTGCCCCGGTTGCCAGACGGTTCTGGCCAACGAGCAGGTGTTGGCCGACGGCACCTGCGAGCGCTGTAGCAACCTGGCCCAGCAGCGGGAGCTGGAGCAGTGGTTCTACCGCATCACCGCCTACGCCGAGGAGCTGCTGGAGGGCCTCGACGGCCTGGACTGGCCCAACCGGGTCAAGACCATGCAGCGCAACTGGATCGGCCGCTCCGAGGGGGCCGACTTCACCCTGCCGATTGCCGATGAGGCTGGCAATCCCCGCCACGACGTCGAGGGGATCCCGGTGTTCACCACCCGGCCCGACACCAGCTTCGGCATGACCTTTGCCGTCATGTCCCCCGAGCACGACCGGGTGCCCGAGTTGGTGACTGAGGATCGCCGAGCCGAAGTGGAGGCGTTCATCGCCGAAGTGTCCGAGCGCAGCGAGTTCGAGCGACTGTCGGTGGGCGGCCCGGCCGACAAGCGGGGGACAGACACCGGCACCCGGGTGATCAACCCGTTCAACGGCCAGCCGATTCCGCTGTTTTTGGCCGACTACGTGCTCACCACCTACGGCACTGGGGCGATCATGGCCGTGCCTGGCGAGGATCAGCGAGACTGGGACTTCGCCACCGCCTACGGCTTGCCCATCATCCGCACCGTGGAGCCCTCCGAGGATTTCGATGGCGAGGCTTACACCGGCGACGGGCCGTCGATCAACAGCGAATGGCTCGATGGAATGTGGATGGACGAGGCCAAGGCCGCGGCCATCGACTGGCTGGAAGACCAGGGCATCGGCCAGCGCAAGGTGAACTACCGGCTGCGAGACTGGCTGCTGTCCCGCCAGCGTTATTGGGGCTGCCCCATCCCCATCGTGTACTGCGAGGCGTGCGGGGCGGTGCCGGTGCCCTATGAGGACTTGCCGGTGGGGCTGCCCGATGACGTGGCCTTCATGCCCACCGGCCGCTCGCCGCTGGTGGATCACCCCGGCTTCTTGCACACCGAGTGCCCGGCCTGCGGCGGCCCGGCCCGGCGGGAGACCGACACCATGGACACCTTCGTGGACTCGTCGTGGTACTTCTTGCGCTTTGCCGACCCCGACAACTCCGAGATGCCGTTCAGCACCGAGGCGCTGGAGCGATGGCTGCCCGTCGACCAGTACATCGGCGGAGTAGAGCACGCCATTTTGCACCTGATGTACGCCCGATTCTTCACCCGGGCGCTTTCTGATCTGGGAGTGGCCCCCGCCGGGCTGAGAGAGCCCTTCCAGCGGCTGTTCACTCAGGGCATGGTGCGGATGGGCGGGGGGAAGATGTCCAAGTCGAAGGGCAACCTGGTGTCGCCCGAGGACATCATCGACGCCCACGGGGCTGATTCACTGCGTCTGGCCATATTGCAGGTGAAGCCTCCCGCCGAGGATGTCGACTGGGAGGACTTCGGCTTGGAGGGGTGCGCCCGGTTCCTGGGCCGGCTGTGGCGGCTGGCCGCCGGGACCGCCGAGCGGGCCAACCCGGCCCGTACCGGCGCGGCCACTCCGGCCGACGATGCCATCGACGCGGCTACTCACCGGCTCATTGACCGCATCACCGCCGAGTTCGACCGCTGGTCGTACAACACCGCGGTGGCCGGATGCATGGAGTTCACCAACGAGCTGTACCGCTACGTGCAGACCGACGACGGTCCCCACCACGACACGCTGGCCTTCGCCATCGACTCCCTGCTGCTGGTGATGGCCCCCATGGTGCCCCACATCTGTGCCGAGCTGTGGGAGATGCGCCGAGGCGGCAACATCCACGCCGAACCGTGGCCGACTGCCGATGAGGCCAAGCTGGTGCTGGAGACGGTGACCATGGTGGTGCAGGTGAACGGCAAGGTGCGCGACCGCATCGAGGTGGCCTCCGACATCGCCGACGCCGAAGCCGAGGCGCTGGCCCTGGCGTCAGAGCGGGTGAAGGGCTACTTGGACGGCGGCGAGCCTCGGCGGGTCATCGCCCGCCCGCCCAAGTTGGTCAACGTGGTGGTGTAGAGGTCGGCCAAACCGCCGCTAGACGTCCCAGACCACATGAAGCTCCTCTGGGCCGCGGAACGCCACCCCCCGGATGAGCGGCGGTTCGGCGTCGGGGTCGAGGCGCAGCCCTGGCAGCCGATCGAGAATGGCTGGCAGCGCCACCCGCATCTCCAGGCGGGCCAGGTGCATGCCCAAGCACAGGTGCCGGCCCCAGCCGAACGCCATGTGGGGCACCGGCTGCTCCCGGTCGGGATTCCAGCGGTCGCCGTCGGGGTACACCCTTTCGTCGCGGTTGGCCGACGTCATGGTCATCATCAGCCGGGTGCCCGCCGGGATCGGGCAGCCATCCACCTCGGTGTCCTCCGTGGCTTCCCGGGTGGCCAGGGGGGCTGAACTCTCCCACCGCAGGGTCTCCTCGATCACCTGGTCGAGGAGCGACCAGTCGGTCTGGAGCCGGTCGAGCCAGCCGTCGTGGGTCAACAGCACGGTCAACGCGATGCCCAGCTCCCGGGAGGTGGTCTCGGCCCCGGCAGGCATCAGCAGCAGCAAGAAACCGTAGATGTGCTCGTCGTCAAGGCGCTGTCCGTCGATCTCGGCGTGGATGATGTCGCTGATCAGGTCGTCTCGAGGGTTGACCTTGCGGTCCTCCACGATAGGACGGAGGTAGTCCCTCATGGCCTGGGAGGCCTCATGGCCTACTTCTGGATACAGGGGGCCGGCGCTCACCTGCTCAGACCACAAGCGGAACTGGTCGGCGTCGTCCAGCGGCACCCCCATGATCCCGGCGATCACCCGAGTGGGGAACCGCTGGGTGAGCTCGGCCACCAGATCGGCCCGCCCCCGAGGAGCGATGCCGTCGAGTAGCTCGTTGACTATGGGCGCCACCAGCTCGGTCTCCCAGCGGGCCAGCGCCGACGACCGGAACGCCCGGGACACCAGCCCCCGATAGGCGGTGTGCTCGTCGCCGTCCATGCCCAGCATGAGCGGCCCCATGAACGGGCCCATCGACTCGGCCACCACCCGGGTGGAGAACACCGCGCTGTTGCGCAGCACCGCCTCGGTGTGGTCACGGCGGTACAGGTTCAGCATGCGCCCGCCGAAGCCGTCGTCGCGCACCTCGGGGGGCTCGGCCCGGCCTCGGTCCCACTCCTTGTGGGGGTTGATGGCGGCCTCTTCGGCCTGGGCCAACCCCTCGTGAAAGTCCGACGGCTCCTGCGCATCCATAGCCGAAGACTCTATTCGGGCGACCGTCCCGGGATGGCTCGAAGCGCCTCGCGCACTTCGGCCCACGGTCCGTTGGAGCGGAGGCCCTGGCCGAACGACATGCGGTCTATCAGCCCTCCGTAGCTGGCGGCCACACCGCGGGCCAGGTTCTGGGGCTCGGCCACGACGCCGAACGTTCCCAGCATGGTGTCGTCGATCACGTCGGCCATCTCAACCCACTGGCCCTGCTTGGACATGCGGTTCAGTTCGTCTTGGGCGTCGCCCCAGCCGTGGTGGTCGAGCACCGGGCGGTAGGCGGGCGTCGAGCCGTAGAAGGCCAGTTGCTGGCGGGCTGCCTGGGCGGCCGAGGCCATCTCCTCCTCGGTTTCGCCAGTGACGATGAACACCGGCATCGACACTTCGATGTCCATGGGATCGCGGCCCGATCGGGCGGCCCCCCGCTCGAGGGCGGGCAGCGACACCTCCCGCACGTAGCTCGGGGTGGTGAACCCGTGGCTGATCCAGCCATCAGCCGACTCGCCGGCCGCCTCGGTCATGAGGTCGCCCACCGCGGCCAGGTGGATGGGGGGCTGGCCGAAGGGATTGGCGCCGGGGCTGAACATCGGCGTCATGAGGGTGTGCTGGTAGAACTCGCCCCGAAACGACAGCTTCTCACCGGTCTCCCAGCATTCCCAAATGGCCTTGATGGCGTCAATCATCTCCTTCATGCGGGCCGCGGGATGAGACCAGGGCATGGAGAATCGCTTGGTGATGTGGGGCTTGATCTGCGAGCCCAGCCCGAGAATGAAGCGCCCGCCGGAATAGGCCTGAAGATCCCACCCCAGGTTGGCCAAGATCATCGGGTTGCGGGCGAATGACACCGCGATCGAGGTGCCGAGTTGAATGCGGCTGGTGTGCTCAGCGGCCAGCACCAGCGGCAGGAACGGGTCGTGGTCGAGCTCGGCCGACCAGACCCCGTCGTAGCCGGCGGCCTCCAAATTGCGGGCGTTTTCGGCGGCATCGCCTAAAGGCCCGACCGACCCCTTTCTGGCCGCTCTGGTGACTAGGCCTCCGTCTAGCTTCATGTTCTGTCCTCTCGGGTGGTGGGCGTGGTCACTTGCTTTCGTCCTGGTCGCGCAGGAAGCGCTCCAGTTCTTCGGCCAACTCGTCGCCGCTGGGGATTTCGTTGCCTTGTTCTCCCACCGCGGTGTCGTAGGCGCTTTCCAGCTGGCTGAGCAGGCGCTGGTGGCTGGCGTTTTGGGCGATCATGGTGTCGAGCCGCCTCGAAACTTCCAACCCCTCGGCGATCAGCGGCGCCGGGTCGAACCGGAGGTCGGCGGCGGCTCGCAGTCCCTGGAACAGCGCTGCGGTGCCGGCCGGGAACGGCGAGCCGGCCGCGTAGTGGGGCACCTGGGCCCACACCGATACCGTCTCCATACCCGAAGCCTCGAATCGCTTGGCCAGCACCGCGCTGATACCAGCGGGAACTTCCAGGGTTCCCTGGGGGGCGCCGAACCGCTCGATCAGCTCGGGGGAGGTGCCGGTGGCCGACAACCGCACCGGACGGGTATGGGGTACCGCCGCGGGGTAGGCGCCGATCGACACCGTCCGGGCCACCCCCAATTGCTGCACCAGATCGTCGACCGCCGTGCAGAACGCCTGCCAGCGGAAGTCGGGCTCGGGGCCGCGGAGGATCAAGAACTCCCGCTGGTCGAGGTCGCTCACCACCTGGAGTTGTATGGCCGGCCAGCTGATGTCGTCCACCCGGCCGTCTCGAACCGTCATGGTGGGACGACGGGCCCGGTGGTCGATGAGCAGATCGGCATCGAAGCTGGCCACCGGCCGCTCGTCGTGGCCCTTCACCATGATCTCAGCGGCGTGGCGCATGCCAAAACCGGCATCCACCCACCCGTCTAGGGCGATCACCAGCACAGGATCGGCAATGTCCACTTGGTCGGGTTCCAAGTACACGGTTGCCAGATCGCTGCTCATGCCACTTGCTCCGCGGCAACGGTGGCCATCTCGGTGAGCGCGTCCACCCGGGCGGCGAAGCTCTCGGCCCCCTGGGGCGGGGCTTTGTCGCCCATCGCCCCGCCGACATACCGGCTGTACACCCCTTCGAGGATGCAGGCCAGCTTCCAGTAGCCAAAGGCCATGTAAAACCCGAAGTTGTCGATGTCGCGCCCGGACGCCTCCGAGTAGAGGTCGAACATCTCGGCTCGGCGGGCGAATCCGGCCTCGCTGGTGGGGGGATCGTCCAATGCCGACTCGGGGTCGTCGGGCTCAGCCCAATACACCAGAAGCTGGGCCACATCGGCGTTGCGGTCGCCCAGAGTACACAGCTCCCAGTCGAGCACGGCCAAGACCTGGCCCTGGTCGTTCAACATGCAGTTGTCCAGGCGGTAGTCGCCGTGGACGATGCCGGCCTCTCCCTGTTCGGGGATGCGGGCCACCAGATGGTCGTGAACCTCTTGGATCTGGGGTCGGTCCTGGGTTTTGGATTCCTCGAACTGGCGCAGCCAGCGCCGGAGCTGGCGGGCGATGTAGTCCTCCTTGCGCCCGAGGTCGCCCAGTCCCACCTCGTCCACGTCCACCGCGTGGATGTGGGAGAGCGTCTCGGCAATCGACTTGGAGGCGGCCCAGCGCACTTCCGGGGCCAGCCCAGCCGCATGTTTGCGGTTGCGCACGACCCTGCCGTCCACAAAGTCCATGACATAGAACGGGCGGTCGTTTATCTGTTCGTCTTCGCACAATCCGAAGGCTTGGGGCACCGGCACGTCGGTGTCGGCCAGGGCGGCGATGATCTTGTGCTCCCGGCCCATGTCGTGGGCGGTGGCCAGCACCTGATACAGCGGTGGCCGACGCAGCACGTAACGCTGGCCGTCGGCGCCGGTGGCCTTGAACGTGAGGTTGGAATGCCCGCCGGCGATCAGCTCGAACGACAGCGGCAGGACCACGCCGGGCACGTGGGCCTCGAACCACGCGCTGACCGCGTCGTACTGAATTCCCCGGATGTGGTCCATGCGGAAGGTCACGCTAGCGTTCAATCTGGTTCAATGAGAGGTAGCCGATGGCTGATGTGACTGATGCGACGTTTGCGACTGAGGTAGTCGAGCGCTCCCATACCGTGGCGGTGGTGGTGGATTTGTGGGCGCCGTGGTGCGGGCCGTGCAAAACCCTCGGGCCGATCCTGGAGCAGGCAGTGGCGGCCACCGGCGGCGCAGTGGAGCTGGCCAAAGTCAACGTGGACGACAACCCCCAGACGGCCCAGGCCTTTCAGGTGCAGAGCATCCCCGCGGTGTACGCGCTGCGCGACGGCAAAGTGGTGGACGGGTTCATCGGCGCCCAGGGCGAGGCCGCGGTGGCCGAGTTCGTGCAGCGCTTGCTTCCCACCGAGCAGGAGAGCGAAGTGGACGCGCTGGTGGCCGCAGGCGACGAGGCCTCTCTTCGGCGGGCCTTGGAGCTCGACGCCGACCATGAGGGCGCCGTGGTGGGACTGGCTGAATTGCTGGTGGCCCAAGAGCAGGGCGAGGAGGCTCTCGTCCTCCTGGAGCGGATTCCCGAGACCGCCGAGGTCCGCCGGGTGGCCGCTCTGGCCCGCACCGGCGTCGGGGCCGGCAACGGCGATTTCGAAGCCCGGCTAGAGGACCTGCTCGGCCAGGTGAAGGCCGACCCGATTGCCCGACAGGAGTTCGTCGACTTGTTGGAGATCATGGGCGCCGACGATCCCCGCACCTCCGTCTACCGCCGTCGCCTCACCACCCAGCTCTACTGAGCGACAGTAATTCTCATTTAGTGCTGATATTGTAGAGGTACTTCCCCTCTTGCTGAGACGGCGCGCCGCGCCCGGAAACAACCATGGAGCACCCATCGCTTCCTCCTCCTCGGTTGACCCCGGCGGAGCGGGTTCGGGAGATGTGGGACGACTACCGCCATCTGATCACCGGTCCCCGGCTGCTGATGGCGGGGGCCGGACTCGTGATAGCCATCGCCGTGGCCGCCTACCTGATGGTCGGTGCCAATGGCGCTCCCCGACCAGAGGCAGTCATTCCCATGGCCACGCCTTTGCCGGCCCCCTCGACTCCCATGGCCGAGCCGACCCCAATCCTGGTTCACGCTGCCGGTGCGGTCCAGGCCCCGGGGGTGTACCTCTTTCGGGGAGAGGCCCGAGTCCACGACTTGGTCACCGCAGCCGGGGGGCTGACCACAGATGCCGACTACGACCGGGTCAACCTCGCTGCTGTGCTTTTCGACGGGCAGTGGATGTACTTCCCTCGGTTGGGCCAGACCACCGTGCCCGCTCCGGTCGGTGGAATCGGGTCGACTGGCGGCGGCAGCGGGCCCGCTCGATCTGGACCTCTCAATCTCAACACCGCCAGCGCTGAGCAGTTGGAGTCTCTGCCGGGGATAGGGCCGGCCATTGCCGCAGCCATCATCGAGTACCGCCAGGGCAATGGCGGGTTCGCCTCAGTTGACGGGTTGCTGGCGGTGTCGGGCATTGGTCCCAGCAAGCTTGAGTTGATCCGCGAGCTCGTCGCCGTGTGAGCGCCCGACCGCGATGAGTGACCGACGGCGATGAGTGACCGACGGCGATGAGTGACCGGCACGCAGTAGCCCTCGCCGTGGCCGCCATGGTCGGCGCGTGGTGGTCGGCGGCTGTTCCGCTGATCCCGGCGATCGCCCTCGGCGTGGTGGCCTTGGCCGTCCGCAAGCCGTGGCTGCTGGTGGCTGTGGTTATGCTGCTCAGTTCTTCGCTGGGGGCCCGGGCCTGGGCCGGCCTCGACCCGGTGGCGCCCGCGGCCTACCGCGGCGAGGCCACCTTGGTGTCCGATCCGGTTCCGGTGGGCCAGGGAATGCGGGTTGACGTGCGGTCGAACGGACGGCGCTATGAGGCGTGGGCCTACGGCCGAGCCGCCCGCGACCTGAGCGAGCGGCTGGCCGGAGACCGCATCACGATCACCGGCAGTGTCCGCCCGATCCAACCCCTTCCCCACTACCAAGCGGCTCGCCACATCGCCAACCGGCTGAGCATCGACCGCATCCACAGCCACGCAAGCGGGTCACCGCCCTACCGGTTGGCCAACTGGCTGCGCCGGACCATCGCCGGAGGAGCAGAGTCGCTGGACGACGACCGCCACTCGTTGTTTACCGGGCTGTCCTACGGCGACGACCGCTATCAGTCGCCGGTGGTGTCCGACGACTTCCGGGCCGCCGGTCTCACCCACCTGCTGGCCGTGTCGGGCCAGAACGTGGCCTTCGTGCTCATCTTGGCCCGCCCTTTGATCGAGCGGTTCGACTATCGGGGCCGCTGGGTGCTCACCCTCGGAGTCATCGGTTTCTTCGCGCTAGTCACCCGGTTCGAGCCCTCGGTGCTGCGGGCCACCGTGATGGCGGCCATCGCGGCCACCGCCACCCTGCTGGGACGCGACGCGTCCAGTCGCCGGGTGCTGGCCCTGGCCGTGGCGCTGTTGGTGCTGGTCGATCCGCTGTTGGTCCATTCGGTGGCCTTCCGGCTGTCGGTGGCCGCCTCCGCGGGCATCATCTTGTGGGCGCCCCGCCTGGCCGAGCGCCTCCCCGGTCCTCGGTTGTTGGCCGAAGCGCTGGCTGTGACCGTCTCGGCCCAGTTGGCCGTGTCGCCGCTGTTGATTGCCACCTTTGGCGGGGTGCCGGTGGCCTCTCTGCCCGCCAACCTGCTGGGCGCGCCGGTCGCCGGGCCGATCATGATGTGGAGCCTGTCGGCCGGGGTCGTTGCTGGACTGGCGGGCGGCCCACTGGCCCATGTCATCCATTGGCCCACCGACATGGGAATCGGCTGGATTCAGTCGGTAGCCGGCTGGGCGGCATCAGCTCGACTCGGCGAGCTTCGAATTCCACACCTGCTGGTCGTGGTCGTCGGCGTGGCGGGCTGGTGGTTGGCCCGGCGACGATTGCTGCGGGCGGTGGCCGCGGCCTCGCTGGCCGCGGCCCTGCTCTTGCCAGCGCTGGCCCTGCGGGTCTCGGACCCTCCATTCCACGCCGAACTCGACTCCGGGGTCGAAGTGTGGCGGGAGCACAACACGACGGTGGTGGCGCTCGGATCCAATCGCTCCACCGAGAGGCTGCTGGAGGATCTGCGCCGTGCCGGTGTCGGTGCCATCGACCTGGCCGTGGCCGACCGGGGCACAAGAGCCCAGCGCGACCAGGTCATTGCGCTGAAAGAGCGGATGTGGGTGGGAGCCGTCGTCGCCCCGCCCGGCCATCGGATCGGCGGCGCCACCACCGTGCGCGTCGGCCAGCGCATATTGGTCGGCAGCCTCGATGTGGCCGTGGCGTCCCACGATCCCCGGCTGGTGGTGACCGTCACTTCGTCGGCATCCCAAACCGTCGCCGGCGCGGTGTAGCGTCGCCGTCGTGATCGTGGAGCTCGGGTCCCATCGCTTTGACGTGACCACCCGGGCCCTGGTGATGGGCATCTTGAACCGCACGCCCGACTCGTTCTACGACGCCGGCCGGTACTGGGACTTCGACGCCTTCTTGGCCAAGGCAGACAAGCTGGTGGCCGAGGGGGCCGATTTCTTGGACGTTGGCGGGGTGAAGGCCGGACCCGGACCGGAGGTGACCGAGGCTGAGGAGATGGACCGGGTGGTGCCGGCCATCGAGGCGCTGAAGAAGCGCTTCGACCTGCCCCTGTCCGCGGACACCTGGCGGGCGTCGGTGGCCCGGGAGAGCTACGCCGCCGGGGCGGTGGTGGGCAACGACATCAGCGGTTTCGCCGACCCCGACTATCTCTGCGCTGCCGCCGAAGCCGGGGCCTCGGTGGTGGCCTGCCACGTGCGTTTGGCTCCCCGGGTGGCCGATCCCGAACCGGAATACCACGACCTGATGGGCGAGGTGAGTCGGTTTCTGGCCGAGCGGGCCCGGTGGGCGGTGGACGCGGGCATTCCCCCCCAGCGGGTCATGCTCGACGCCGGTCACGACCTGGGCAAGACCCCGCAAATGTCGGCTGAGCTGCTTCGCCGGACCGACGAGATGATGGCGTTGGGCTACCCGCTCTTCCTGTCGGTGTCCAACAAGGGTTTCTTGGGGGCGCTGACCGGTACCGAGGTGGGGGACCGGCGGGAGGCCACACTGGCCGCCCACGCCCTGGGAGTTGGTTTGGGCTGTCGAGTGCTGCGGGCCCACGATGTGGCCGGCACCCGTCGGGTGGCCGACTTCATGAGTTCAGTCCTTCAACACCAGCGGGAGAGCCCATGAGCGTGGTTTCAACTGGTCGGGAGGACTCCCCATGACTGCCACCGTGGTCCTGTTGCACGGGGGTGACGACGTATTGCTGTCGGGCGCGGTGCGCGACCGGGTGGCCGAGCTGGTGGGTGACGGTGATCGTTCTTTGATGGTGGCCGAGCTGACCGAGGCCGCCTACCTGGAAGACGAGGACTATCACATCGCCCCGCTGGTGGACGCGGCCCAAACCCCGCCGTTTCTCACCGACCGGCGGGTGGTGGTGGGCCGGGAGCTGGGCCGGTTCTCCGCCGCTGACTCCCTCGCCCCCCTGCTGGGCTACCTGGAGAATCCGCTGGACACCACCGATCTGGTGCTGGTGTGGGAGAAGGGGCCGGCACTCCAGAGGCTGGGCGCGGTGCCCAAGCGCTTGTCGGAGGCGGTGGCCGCGGCCGGCGGGGGAGTGATCGGCGCCGGGGTTCCCCGGGGCCGTGACGGCGCTTCCCAATGGATGGACGAACAGATCGCCGCGGCGGGACTGCGGCTTAGGGCCGGGGCCAAGCGGCTGCTGGCCGATCACTTGGGAGAGGACTTGAGCCGCCTGCCCGCGGTGCTGGCCACCCTGGCCTCTACCTATGGACCGGATCGGGCGTTGGAGGCCGACGATGTGACCCCGTTTGTGGGGGAAGCCGGATCGGTGCCCCCCTGGGAGCTGACCGACGCGGTGGAGTCGGGCAACATCCCTGAAGCCTTGGAGAAGCTGCACCGGATGCTTCATGCCGGGGGCCGCAACGAGATGCAGGTGCTGGCCTCGCTGCACAACCACCACGCCCGGCTGCTGCGCCTCGACGGCACCGAAGCCGCCGACGAGAAGGAGGCGGCCGAGCTGCTGGGCATCAAGGGCTCCACCTTCCCGGCCCGCAAAGCACTGCGCCAAACCCGCAAGCTGGGGGCCAAGAGAGTGGCCCGGTCGATCGAGCTGCTGGCCCAAGCCGACTTGGATCTCCGGGGGGCCACCGCGATTCCTCCGGAGGCGGTGCTGGAGGTGCTGGTCGCCCGCCTGACCCAGCTCAACCGCTAGAGGCTGAGGGCTGGTACGGCCTACTCGGCCTGTAGCCGCGCCAGGCGCTTCATCAGGCGGGATTTCTTGCGGGCCGCGGTGTTGGGGTGCAGCACGCCCTTGCTGGCCGCTTTGTCGATGCGCTTGATGGCCATGCGGGCGGCCTCGGCCGTCTCGGCGGCGTCGCCCTGTTCCGCGGCAGCCTCCGCGGTCCGAGTGCGGGTGATGATCTCCGAGCGCACGGCCCGGTTGCGCTGACGGCGCTTCTCGTTCTGGCGGTTGCGCTTTATCTGGCTCTTGATGTTTGCCACAGAATGACCACACTACCGCCCGCTTCGTCCCAGTAACCACATGGGAACCAAGGGGCGGTAGCGTTTCTGGTTGTCGTGTCCCTAGATCTCTCTCGAATCCGCAACACCTCGATCATCGCCCACATCGACCACGGCAAGTCCACGCTGGCCGATCGCATGCTGGAGATTTGCGGGGCGGTCGACCCCCGGGAGATGCGCGCCCAATACCTCGACTCCATGGACCTGGAGCGGGAGCGGGGCATCACCATCAAGCTCCAGAGCGTCCGCCTCGACCACGACGGCCATGTGATCAACCTCATCGACACCCCCGGCCACGTGGACTTCGGCTACGAGGTGAGCCGATCTCTGGCGGCCTGCGAGTCGGTGATCCTGCTGGTGGACGCGGCCCAGGGCATCGAGGCCCAGACGCTGGCCAACTGCTACCTGGCCATGGAGAACGAGCTCGAAGTGGTGGCTGCTCTCAACAAGATCGACCTGCCCGCCGCTGAGCCCGAGCGTCGGGCCGCCGAGATCGAGCAGGTTCTGGGCATCGCCGCCGAAGACGTGCTGCACATCAGCGCCAAGACCGGCGAGGGCGTGGCCGAGTTGCTCGACGCGGTGGTGGCCCGCACTCCGCCCCCGGTGGGCGATCCCGACTCCCCGCTCCAGGCGCTGATCTTCGATTCCCACTTCGACCAGTACCGAGGGGTGGTCAGCTCGGTGCGGGTGATGAACGGGCGGCTGGGCTCGGGGGCCAAGATCCGATTCATGCAAGCCCGCACCGACCGGGAGGCCGACGAGATCGGGGTATGGAGCCCCCAGCCCACGCCGATCGACGAGCTAGGGCCGGGAGAGGTGGGTTACCTCATCGCCGGCATGAAGAACGTGGCCGAGGCCCGCTCAGGCGAGACCGTCACCACCGCCCGCGACGGCGCGGCCGACCCATTGGCCGGCTACCAGGAGCCCAAGTCGATGGTGTTTTGCGGCCTTTATCCCATCGACGGCGACGAGTTCGCCGCCCTGCGCGACTCCCTGGAGCGGTTGCGGGTGAGCGACTCCAGCTTCAACTACCAGCCCGAGTCGTCGGGCGCCCTGGGGTTCGGCTTCCGCTGCGGCTTTCTCGGGCTGCTCCACATGGAGATCGTGCGGGAGCGCCTGGAGCGGGAGTTCGGCCTCAGCCTCATCGCCACCGCACCCTCGGTGGCCTACCGGGTGGAGCTGGACAACGGCGATGAGCTGGAGGTGGACAACCCTTCGGCCATGCCCCCGGCAGCCGAGATCCGGGGCATCCAAGAGCCCATGCTAGCCGCCACCATCATCGCGCCCGCCGACCACACCGGCACCCTCATGGAGCTGTGCCAGGCCCGCCGGGGAGAGATGAAGAAGCTGGAGTACCTGTCGCCCGAGCGGGTGGAGCTGGCCTACCGGCTGCCGCTGGCCGAGGTGGTGGTGGACTTCTTCGACCAGCTCAAGAGCCGCACCCAGGGCTACGCCAGCCTCGACTACGAGCCCGACGGCTACACCGCGGCCGACCTCACCAAAGTGGACATCTTGCTCCAGCACGAGCCGGTGGACGCCTTCAGCTCCATCGTCCACCGGGATTCGGCCTATTCCTATGGCCGGCGCATGACCACCAAGCTCAAGGAGCTGATCCCCCGCCAGCAGTTCGACGTGCCCATCCAGGCGGCCATCGGCGGCAAGATCATCGCCCGCGAGACGGTGAAGGCCTTCCGCAAAGACGTCACCGCCAAGTTGTACGGCGGCGACGTGACCCGCAAGCGCAAGCTGTTGGAGAACCAGAAGGCGGGCAAGAAGAAGATGAAGGCCATCGGCCGGGTGGACGTGCCCCAGGAGGCGTTCATTTCCGCCCTTCGGCTCGACGATTGAGGCGATCCGGTCGGCGTCTGCTGGGTGGCCCATCGGGCCAGGCCGGTAGTATTCAAGCCTTATGGGAACCCAAGGCGAGACGCTCTCGGCCCGCAAGGCCGCGGTGCTGAGGGCCGTGGTGGAGGGATACATCTCCACCACCCAGCCCGTGGGCTCCTCCCATGTCTCTGAGATGGCCGACTTGGGCGTCTCCCCGGCCACGGTCCGCAACGAGATGCTGGCCCTGGAGCAGGCCGGATACCTGAGCCAGCCCCACACCAGTGCGGGCCGCATTCCCACCGAGAAGGGCTACCGCCATTTTGTGGACACCCTCACCGATGTGTCCGGCACTCTGGGCCGCACTGAGCGCCAACAGGTGCGAGCTTTCTTCGACACGACCCACAGCGAGCTCGAGCAGATGCTGGCCGACACCAGCGCCCTTTTGGCCGACCTCACCGCCTATGCCGCCTTGGTGGTGGCCCCCCAGCACTCCACCGCCACCATCCGGTCGGTGAACTTGGTGGACCTGTCGGAGCGTCTGG
Organism: Candidatus Poriferisocius sp.; assembly: GCF_965204015.1. Classification (GTDB taxonomy): domain Bacteria; phylum Actinomycetota; class Acidimicrobiia; order Acidimicrobiales; family Bin134; genus Poriferisocius. Next base: position 3,211,671 of record NZ_OZ241965.1, read on the forward strand.
TGATGGCCCTGGTGGTGTACGAGAACGGGTCGGTGGACAAGCGCACCATCGAGGTGGACCGGCCGGCCGACTCGATGGAGATGGCACGGGCGTCTACCCAGCTCACCGACCTGCTGGCGGGAAGCCCGGCCGGTGCCCTGCGAGATCGCGGGCTGGCCTATGCCCTGACTCCGCTGGCGGCCCGGGTGCTTGACTCGCTGGCCGATCTCAGCGACGCCGAGGAGCAGCTCTACGTGGGCGGGGCGGCCAGCGTGGCCGGGCTGTTCGACGCCACCGAGACGGTTCGCTCGGTTCTGGGAATACTGGAGAAGCAGTTGGTGGTTGTGTCGTTGGTGAGAGACATCCTGGATCGAGGCCTCACGGTGGCCATCGGCTCAGAAACCGGAGTGGCGCCGTTGGCCGAGTGCTCGCTGATCGTGGCCCCCTACGAAGTCGCCGGCCAGCCGGTTGGCTCCATCGGGGTGCTGGGCCCCACCCGCATGAACTATCCCCAGGCACTGGCGGCGGTGGCGGTGGTGAGCCAGAACCTGGGCCACAGGCTGTCGGCCCCCTAACCCATGGCTTCTGACTTCTACGAGCTGCTCGGCGTGGGCCGAGACGCCACCGAGGACGACCTCAAAAAGGCGTTCCGCAAGCTCGCCCGCCAATACCATCCCGACGCCAACCCCGACAATGCCGAAGCCGAGGCCCGGTTCAAGGAGATCGCACTGGCCTATGAGACGCTGAGCGACCCCCAAAAGCGGGCCCACTACGACCGCTTCGGCACCGCGCCGGGAGCGGCCGGTGGGGGTGACCCGTTCTCGGGCATGAACCTGAACGACATATTCGACGCCTTTTTTGGGGGCTCGAACCCGTTTGGCGGCAGCCCGTTTGGCACTGCTGGCGGGCGGGTGCGGACCGGTCCGCAGCGGGGTGCCGATCTCGAGGCGGTGCTGACCCTCGAATTCGAAGAGGCGGTGCTGGGCACCGACGCCGAGGTGACCGTGCGCACCGCCACCGTGTGCGAATCGTGCGACGGCCGGGGCGCAGCTGAGGGCACCCAGCCGGTCACCTGTGGCACCTGCGACGGCATGGGCCAGGTGCAGCGGGTGCGCCAGTCGATTCTCGGCCAGATGGTGACCCGCACGGTGTGCGAGACCTGCTCGGGGTCCGGCGAGGTGATTTCCGACCCGTGCCGTGAGTGCGGGGGCGATGGCCGGGTAGTGGGCGACCGGGACTACACGGTGACCGTGCCCGCCGGTGTGGGCCACGGGTCAACGCTGCGAGTGGCTCGCCGGGGCGCGGCCGGGCCTCGGGGCGGCCCTCCCGGCGACCTGTACGTGCACATCGAGGTGCGACCTCACCCCCGCTTCGAGCGCGAGGGCGACCATTTGGTTGATCACCTCAACCTGACCATGGTCCAAGCCGCCCTCGGGGTCAACATCAAGTACGAGACGCTCGACAGCGTGGAGGATCTGGACATCCCCGCCGGCACCCAGACCGGTCAGGTGTTCCGCATCAGAGGCCGAGGCGTGCCCCGCCTAGAGGGCCGGGGCCGGGGAGATCTCTTGGTACAGGCGGTTGTGGAGACCCCCACCGGGTTGAGCGACGAGGAGATCGACCTGCTCCACCAGCTAGCCGAGCTGCGGGGCGAAGAGGTGGCGCCCACCACGAGGAAGCGACGCCGTGAAGCCCGGCGGAAGTGACGGCCCCCACGTATTCGTCGAAGACCTAGAACGCCCCGAGCTGCGCGACGAGGACTATCACCATCTAACGAAATCACTGCGGCTGCGGCCCGGCGACCCCTTCACTGCTTCTGATGGGGCAGGTTCATGGCGGGTGTGCCGCCTGGGGTCCGGTCCTGAGGGCGAGCCTGAGCCAATCGGCGAGGTGGTGTTCGTGGAGACCCCCCAGCCGCCCCTCACCATCGGCTTCGCCCTCATCAAAGGAGGCCGCCCCGAGCTGGTGGTGCAAAAGCTCACCGAATTGGGCGTCGACGCCATCGTCCCGTTCACCGCCGAGCACAGCGTGGTTCGCTGGGAAGCTGACCGGGCCACCCGCCACACCGAGCGCCTCCGCCGAGTGGCCCGAGAAGCAGCCATGCAAAGCCGCCAAGTCCGCCTCCCCGAAATCGGCGAGCCCACCGACTTCGCCACCCTCGCCGCCCACCCCGGCACCATCCGAGCCGACATCACCGGCACCCCCCCATCCCTCACTCACCCCACCGTCCTCATAGGCCCCGAAGGCGGCTGGTCAGAAACCGAACGCCACCAACTAGGCGCCATCCGCCTCAGCTCATCCGTACTGCGCTCGGAGACAGCGGCCATCGGAGCGGCCGCACTGCTCACCGCCCTTCGCGACGGATTGATGTCGGCTTACTAAGAGCGCTCGCCAATTGGCGTGTAGTTGCGCTCTTTGGAGCCGGTGTAGACCTGGCGGGGTCGGGCTATGCGGCTGTCTTGTTCGAGGAGCTCTACCCAGTGGGCCAGCCAGCCGGCGGTGCGGGCGATGGCGAACAGCACGGTGAACATCTCGGTGGGGAAGCCCATCGACTGGTAGATGAGGCCGGAATAGAAGTCCACGTTGGGATACAGCCGGCGGCTCACGAAGTAGTCGTCGGCCAGGGCCACTTCTTCCAGCTTGAGGGCGATGTCGAGCAGCGGGTTGGAGCCGGTCACCTCGAACACGTCATAGGCCGCTTGCTTGATGATCCGGGCCCGGGGGTCGTAGTTCTTGTACACCCGGTGGCCGAACCCCATCAGGCGGGTTTGGCCGGCTTTGACCGCTTTGATGAACGGGTCGATGTTCTCGTAGCTGCCGATCTCGTCGAGCATCTCCATGACGGCCTGGTTGGCTCCGCCGTGGCGGGGTCCGTACAGCGAGCAGGCCGCGGCGGCGATCACCGAGTAGGGGTCCGTATGGGCGCTGCCCACCACCCGGGCGGTGCTGGTGGAGCAGTTCTGCCCGTGATCGGCGTGGGTGATGAGCAAAAGGTCGAGCGCCCGTCTGAAGGCTGGATCGCACTCATAGGTGGGCTCGGCGATCTTGAACATCATCGACAGGAAATTGGAGGCGAAGTCCAGATTGTTGTCGGGGTAGACGAACGGCAGGCCGGTGTTGAACCGGGCCCCGGCGGCGGCCACGGTGGGCACCTTGGCGATGAGCCGCACAATCTGGTGCATGCGGTTCTCGGGGTCTTCGATCTCCTTGGCCTCGGGATAGAAGGTGGACAGCGCCGCGATGGTGGACACGAACATGCCCATGGGGTGGGCGTCGTGGAGGAACGACTCCATGAACCGCTTGCGGAAGCGCTCATGGATATAGGTGTGGTGGGTGATCTCGTCCATCCACACGGCGTATTCGCCGGGGGTGGGCAGTTCGCCGTGGAGCAACAGGTAGGCCACCTCCAGATAGGTGGAGTGCTCGGCAAGCTGCTCGATGGGGTAGCCCCGATAGCGAAGGATCCCGTTCTCGCCGTCCACCTCGCTCACCGCGCTGGTAGTGGCCGCAGTAGTGCTGAAGGAAGGATCCAAGAACCAGACGTTGGGGAGTAGTTTGCGCCACGCTGCGGCATCCACACCACCGTCGACAATCGGAACCTCTATTGCCTCACCGGTCCGATTGTCGGTGATTGTTATGGACTCAGGCACGCACGGCTCCTTTCCCTGCTCCCTCCGGCGCTGCCGCAGCATACCCCAGGATGCCGCGATGGCCCTAGGGAGAGCGCTTCGCTGGGGTCGAAGAGGGATGTCAAAGGGGGGTGTTGTCGTGGCGGCGGCGGGGGAGGGCCTCCCGCTTGGACTCCAGCAGCTCCAAGGCCGCGGCCACCTCCGCCCGGGTGTCGGCCGGGTCGATCACCGCGTCGATCGAGCCCCGCTCGGCCGCGATGTAGGGGTTCAGGTAGCGCTCCTCGTAGGCGGCCTCCAGCTCGGCCCGCTCCTCGGGGCTGGACCGGCGGTGGACGATCTCCACCGCTCCCCGGGCGCCCATTACCGCGATCTCCGCTGAGGGCCAGGCCAAAGCGATGTCGTTGCCCATGTGACGGGAGTCCATCACGATGTAGGCCCCGCCGTAGGACTTGCGCAGGGTCACGTTCACCCGGCCCACCGTGGCCCGGGCATAGGCGAAGGCCAGCTGGGCGCCGTGGCGGATGATGCCCCGCCACTCCAGGTCCTTGCCCGGCTGGAAGCCCGAGGTGTCCACAAAGGTGACCAGCGGCAGGTTGAAGGCGTCGCAGAACGACACGAACCGGGCGCCCTTCTGGCTGCACGCGATGTCGAGGGTGCCGGCCAGGCTCTGGGGCTGGTTGGCCAGTATCCCCACCGGGCGACCGGCCACGGTGGCGAAGGCGCACACCAGGTTGGCGGCCCAGTCGGCTTTGTATTCCAAAAGGTCGCCGTCGTCGGCCACCGCCCGGGCCACGTCGCGCACGTCGTAGCTGCCCAGCGGCGATTCGGGCAGCAGGTCGCGCAGTTCCGGGGTGGGGCGATCGATGGGGTCGTCAATGGGCCAGCGGGGGGGCAGCTCGTCGGCGTGGGCGGGCAGCAGGCTCAACAGCGCGCCCACCAGATCCGAGGCGGCCTCTTTGTCCTCCACCAGGAAGGCGGCCACACCGCTGCGGCGGGAAAGCTGTCCGGCGCCGCCCAGGGTCTGGTTGCTGATGGCCTCTCCGGTGAACTGGGTAACCATGCGAGGTCCGGAAACAAAGGCGTAGCTGTCTTCGGTGGCGATGGCGATATCGGCCAGGCCCAGCAGCAGGGCGGGCCCCGATACGGCCGGACCGGTGGCGCAGAAAATGATGGGCACCTGTCCTGAGCAGTTCACCACCGCCTTGGCCACCCGTCCCCATCCCATGGTGGCCGCGATGCCCGAGTCGATGTCGGCGCCCGATGAGGAGATGAATCCCACCAAGGGAAGGCGGCGCAGAAGGGCCTCCTGGGCCGCCCGCTCCAGAGTCTCGCTGTCGGCCGGGCTCAGGGCCCCGCGGTCGGCATCGTTGTCCTCCACCTCGAAGGCCACGCATTCCCGGCCGTCGTAGGAGTCCAGCCAGGCTCGGGCCGATCCCGGTGACCCGGCCCGCAGCGGGACCCTGTTCGGGCGATTCCCGGTGGCAGTCGTGGCATCAGACATGGTCGGCATCAGTCTCGCACTGGGCTCAGCTCGGGTACACCCCGGCCTGGTCATAGCCGTGGGTGCCCACCACCTCGAAGATCACGTCGCGCACCGCCCGGGTGATGGCCGACGGGGCGACCTGGCGACTGAAGATCATGCCCACCGAGCGGGGGACCAAGCCAGTGATGGGGATGCGCCGCCACGGGCCGTCGTCGGGAGCGGCGGTGGCCGGCAGGATGGCCGCGCCGAACCCGTCGTGGACCAGGGTGGCGATCATCCGCATGCCGTCGATCTCCGCCCGGGTGGTAAGCACCACGCCCTGTTTCTTGAGCTCCGAGTCGATCTCGTCCCGAAAGGCAGTGCCCTCCGGGGTCAACAGCAGCTCATGGCTGGTCAATTCGGTGGGCGTGACTGATGATTTGCGGGCCAGCGGGTGGTCGGGCGGGGCGATGAGCAGGCGGTCTTCTTCGAACAGCTCTTCAACCCGGATCTCCGACTCGCGCAGGGGCAGGTTCACCACTGCGCTGTGCAGGTGCCCGGCCACAACCTGGGGGAGCAGGCTGGTGGTGGTGGCGGTCAGCACCTGGAGCCGGATGTTGGGATAGGTGGCCTCCAGCGCGGGCAGCACGATGGGGATCAGCCATCGGGCGGTGGAATCGATGATGCCCAGCCGGGTGACGCCGGAGATGTCATCGCGCATGGCGGCCATGTCGTCGGCGATGGCGTCGGTCTCGGCCCGGATGCGCCGGGCTCTCGCCACCACCGCCTCCCCCTCCTCGGTGAGGGTGCCGGCGTCGCGGTCCACCAGGCGGGTGCCCAGTTCCTCCTCCAATCGGGCGATGTGCTTGGACACGTTGGACTGCACGGTGTGCAGCGACCGGGCCGCTTTGGAGAACGTCTTGTGCTCGGCTATCGCCAACAATGCATCGAGCTGGCGGATGTCCATAGTGGCAAATCTACGGTCAGCGGTGGGAGCGGATGTCCATAGCGGCTGGGGCGGCGGGCCCGGTCAGCCCTTAGTTCGCTGGCGGATCAGGTTCAGCGCGCTGCCCGCCTGGAACCACTCGATCTGATCGCGCGACAGGGTGTGCTCGGTGGTGATCTCGATGGTGGTCCCGTCGGGCTTGGCCACCTGGACCCGCACGGGGGTGCCGGGGGCCAGCTCGGCCAGATCGAGAATCGAGATTCGGTCGTCCTCGCCGATGTGGTCGTAATCGTCGGGGTTGGAGAAGGTGAGGGCCAAAACGCCCTGCTTTTTGAGGTTGGTCTCGTGGATGCGGGCGAACGACCGGGCGATCACTGCCGCGCACCCCCGGAAGCGGGGCTCCATGGCGGCGTGCTCCCGTGACGAGCCCTCGCCGATGTTCTGGTCGCCCACCACCACCCAGCGCTGGCTCGCAGCGTGGTAGGCGGCGGCGACGTCGGGGAACGACCCGGTGGAGCCGTCGAGCTGGTTCTTTCCCTCGCCGACTGCTCCGGTGAAGGCGTTAACCGCTCCCAGGTACAGGTTGCCGGAGATGTTCTCCAGGTGCCCCCGATAGCGCAGCCACGGCCCGGCCATGGAGATGTGGTCGGTGGTGCACTTGCCCTGGGCCTTGAGCAGCACGGGCAGATCGGTGAAGTCCTCGCCGTCCCAAGCGGCAAACGGCTCAAGCAGCTGGAGCCGCTCCGAGTCGGGCGACACCCGCACCTCCACCGCGCCGCCGTGGGCGGGCGGGGCGACGAACCCGCTGGCGCCGGGGTCGAAGCCCTGGTCGGGAAGCTCGGTGCCCGGGCCCACCATGAGCGCCACTTCGGTGCCGTCGGGGGCGGTGATGGTGTCGTTGGCCGGGTCGAAGTCCAGCGTGCCGGCCAGGGCCAGGGCCACCACCGTCTCTGGGGAGGTCACGAAGGCGTTGGTGGAGGCGTAGCCGTCGTTGCGCTTGGGGAAGTTCCGGTTGTAGCTGGTGACGATGCTGTTGGGGGTGCCCTCGGCCACGTCGTCGCGGCTCCACTGGCCGATGCACGGTCCGCAGGCATTGGCCAAAACGGTGGCCCCGATGGCCTCCAGGTCAGCCAACAGGCCGTCGCGCTCGATGGTGGCCCGCACCTGCTCGGAGCCGGGGGTGACCATGAGGGGCGACTGGGCGGTGAGCCCGTGGGCTGCGGCGTGGCGGGCGATGCTGGCCGCCCGAGTGATGTCCTCGTAGCTCGAGTTGGTGCACGACCCCACCAAGGCGGCGCTCACCTCCAGAGGCCAGCCGTTCAACTTGGCCTCGGCCCCCAGCTCGCCTACCGGGCGGGCCCGGTCGGGTGTGTGGGGACCGTTGATGTGCGGTCCCAGCTTCGACAGGTCGATCTCCACCACCCGGTCGAAGTAGCCGCCGGGGTCGCCTAGCACGGCGTCGTCGGCGCGCAGGTTGTGGGCTGCGGCGTTGGCCGCGTCGGCCACGGCCTCGCGGCCGGTGGCCTTAAGGTAGCGGGCGATGGCGTCGTCGTAGGCGAACAGCGAGGTGGTGGCGCCGATCTCGGCCCCCATGTTGCAGATGGTGGCCTTGCCGGTGGCCGACAGCGAGTGGGCGCCCGGCCCGAAGTACTCCACGATGGCGCCGGTGCCGCCGGCCACGGTGAGGATCTCGGCCACCTTCAAGATCACGTCTTTGGGGGCGGCCCAGCCGTCGAGCTCGCCGGTGAGGTGGACGCCGATGAGCTTGGGCCAGCGCACGTTCCAGGGGAATCCGGTCATCACATCCACGGCGTCGGCGCCGCCCACGCCCACCGCCACCATGGCCAGACCACCGGCGTTAGGGGTATGGCTGTCGGTGCCGATCATCATGCCGCCGGGGAAGGCGTACTGCTCCAGCACCACCTGGTGGATGATCCCCGAGCCCGGCTTCCAGAACCCGGCGCCGTAGCGGGCGCACACCGACTCCAGAAAGTCGTACACCTCCTCGTTGTTGTCGAGGGCGGCGGCCAGGTCTCGCTTAGCGTCGATGCGGGCCGATATGAGGTGGTCGCAGTGGGTGGTGGTGGGCACCTGCACCTCGTCGAGCCCGGCGGTCATGAACTGGAGCCACGCCATCTGGGCGGTGGCGTCCTGCATGGCCACCCGGTCGGGGCGCAGATCCACGTAGGTGGCTCCCCGCTCCGGGGTGACAGTGGGGTCGTCAAGGTGGTTGACCAGGATTTTCTCGGCCAAAGTTAGTTCCCGGCCAAAACGCGCCCGGGCGGCGTCGACCCGCTCGTCCAGGGTGGCGTACACGTTTTCAATCAGCTCAATGGGGGTGGAGGCGGCTACCGGCATACCTCCGATCCTACGGGCTTTCCGGCGAAATGGCCGTGTCGCAGAACCGGCCGTTTGAGGGGTATTACTTGGTCCAGTAGCGGTGTTGGCCCACGGGTATTACTTGGGCCAGCGGCGGTGTTGGCGGCGGGAGCGGGGGGAGCGGTCGCCGAGGGCCCAAGCCCGGCGCCAGGGGGAGACGTTGGGGCCGGTGAGGCCGGGGGTGGTACCGGCGTGGGCTCGGCGGCGGGCTTGGTACCAGTCGGTGGAGCACTCGTCGGCCAGGGTGGCCACGGCTACCTCGATGCGGGCCGCGAACCGTCGGGCGTTGTCTTCTTCGGTGGGTACTAGGGGATCGCCGAACGTGATCGTGGTGGCCGACACCTTGGGCACGTTGCGGCCCTTGGGCAGGATGCGATCGGTGCCCTCCACATGGACCGGTACCACCGGCACACCGCAGCGCACGGCCAGATAGCCGGCCCCGCCCAGGAAGGGCTGGCCCCAGCCATCCGGGCTTCGCCCGCCCTCGGGAAAGATGAGCAGGCTCCAGCCGTCCTCGATGAGCGACGCGGCCAAACGGGCCGAGCGCCGTCCCACTTTGGAGCGCTCGATGGGGATGGCTCCGATGACCAGGGCCGACGCCGCCGATTTGAGCGCCCCGGTGAAGAAGTAGTCCGACGCCGCGCCCACCACCAGCCGGTTTCGCCACTTGGGGGGAATTGAGGTGAACAGCAGGGGAGTGTCGATGTGGCTGTGGTGGTTGGCGGCGAAGATCACCGGCCCCTCCAGGCGCTCCAGCCGGTCGAGCCCCTGGCGCTGGGGCCGGGCCAGAGCGGCCATGGCCGGTTGCATCACGACTTCGGTGATAAGCCGCCGGGCCGCTCGGGCCGCTGGCTTGCGGGCCCAATCGGTGTCGTAGTCGGCCCCCCGTTTCTTGGATTCGGGCGCAGGCGGTACTCCGACGGGCGGTCGGGCCGCCCGGTAGGGGAAGTCCAGCTTCGAGATGGCGCGTCTAGCTGACATCGGCCATCAGGATCGGGGGGTTGTGGAGGTGGGTGACGGTGGGCTGGCGGCCCACGGTGTCGCTGGCGATCTCCAGGGCGTCTTGGAGCGTGGACGCCGGGCGGAAGCCCATGCGCTGCACCGCCCGGGTGTCGCCGCCCACGATGATGACCTCGCCCAGGTGCTGAAGAGCATGCGCCCCCCAGTACCACATGTAGAAGGGGTGGACCCCGTGGTAGGCGTACGAGGTGCGGTACAGGTGGATGTACCACTCGTCTTCGGCGAACTGGCGCTCGTATTTGGCCTCGATCTCCACCGGGTCGGTGGTGTCGGCCAGCACCTGCTCGAAGAAGTCGATGTAGCTGGGGTGGTGCACCGGGTGGAACTCCCACCGGGTGGGGTGTCCCATGATGACCACGCCGCCCTCCCGCACCAGCGGGCGGCCCCGGTAGAGGTTGAAGAAGTAGCCCAGCCCCAGGCACATGACCAGGATGGGGTTCATCACCGAGTTCACGTTGTAGGGGCAGATGTAGGGCAGGCCCATGGTCAAGATGTCGGTCTGGCCCTCCACGGGCACCAGGTGCTGGGCGTACACGTTCTCGGTGGTCACCTTGTGGACGGCCTCCACTTCGCCGGCCTGCACCGAGGTCAGCTCGTAGGGGGCCCGCCAGGACTGGAAGATCTGCCGGGCCATCTGGGGCGGGGCGTATTTGAGGCCCGACGTCATGGCTACGAACGCGGCCCGGTCTTTGGCGTTCCACTCCCACTCCCGTTTTTGGAGCATGGCCAGCGGACCGTCCACCCCGAAGGTGTTGTTGTTGACCGTGGTCTCGATCTGGAAGATCTTCACCCCGGCGTCGCGCAGCACCTTGCCCATGCGCCAGTTGGAGGCGTGCAGCTCAGAGCGGTGCTGGTCCATGAAGGAGCGGGACTCCTGCATGGTCTTGACGTTGTGGTGGTGGCGCAGCCCCTGGTAGCCGGCCAGGCCGGTGGCGGTGCTCTTGTGGCCGCCGTCCATGGCCACCAAGTTGATGTTCACGTACACCACCAGATCGCTGTCGGCGGCCCGCTTGGAGAACTGCACCTCCTCGCCGTGGGGGGTGGTACCCAGCATGACCATGCCGTCGGGATCCTCGGCGTCATGGTTGTAGAGGCACCCAGAGGGGGCGAAAGCGTCATAGGTGCGGTCGCCCACCGCATGGCGCAGCTCGGCCTCGGTCATGCGCCGGTGCAGGGCCAAAGCGGCGATGACGTGGACATCGTCCACCCCGGCCGCCGCGGCCATCTCCAGCACCTGCTCGATCACCATCTGGCGGATATCGGGTCGGCGCATGGGCGGCAGCGGCAGGGAGATGTCGTCGAAGGCAATGGTGAGCTTCATGCCCGGCCGCAGCTGGGCGGGCAGCGGATCCTGGTCGATGGGGTTGAGCAGCGCCCGGCGAATCGCCCCCTCGGGATCGGCCAGCCCCAGCAGCGGCTCGGCGGGATAGACGACCCGGCTGCGCCCGGCGGGGAGCTTCTCGGTGCGGAACCCCTCGCCGTGGTGGAACAGGATCGGCGGGGTGGAGCGGTCCACCTCGAGCACCATGCCCGGACGGGGGGTGGGCCGAACCCGGTCTTTCATGATGCCTTCCGGGCCCCGATGGGCAACAGCTTGCGGGGGCCGCCGGGCGCCTTGTCGAAGTACTCGATGAGCCACCCCCGCTTGCGGGCCAGCATGGCCAGCTTGGGCTCGGGGTTCACCGCCACCGGATAGCCCACGGCCTCAAGCAGGGCCAGGTCGCTGGCCGAGTCGGCGTAGGCCACCGACTCCGACATGAGCAGCCCCTCGGCATTGGCGAAATCCCGCAGCACCTCGGCCCGCGACTCGCTGGTGGGCGGCACCTCGGCTAGTTGGCCGGTGTAGATGCCATTGGAGTGGGCCAGCTCGGCGCACACGATGTGATCGAACAGGGGGCGCAACGGCTCCACGATGAAGTCCAGCGCGCCGGTGATGAGCACCGTGGTGTGACCGGCAGCCCGGTGTTGGCGCACCCGGCGGATGGCGGCGGGATAGGCCTGGGTCAAGATCAGATCGCTGAACATCTCGCCGGAGTCCTCGGCCATCTGCTCCACCGGCGCTCCCTCGTAGCGACGGTAGAAGTGGCGAAGGAAGTCGCTGCGGTCCCGGTGGTCCAGCGCCAAAAGCGACGGCGCCTCCAGCAAAATCTTGGCCACCAGCCGGGCTCGGTCGTCGAGGGGGAGGCGCCGAGTGGCCAGCCAGCCGTAGGCCATGACCACGTTGGCCGCGATGATGGTGTTCTCCAGGTCGAATGCCGCCATGTGCCGATCGGGGGACAGCACCTGGGCTCGCTGGCGGTCTTTGCGAGACGGTCCCGACCGCGTCGAAGGGGCCGTCTTGACCCGGCCCTGGGCCACCACGGTGGGCAAATGAATGTCGGTCACGTAGTGGGGCCAGTCGATGATCCGGGGGTCGAAGCAGTACAGCTCCTTGTCGTCGTCATCCAGGCTGTCCCACAGCTCGAGCAGCCGCTCTACTCCGAACAGGGCCTCGCACTCGGTGTAGGCCCCGTACAGTTCCACATAGCCCAGGGCTCGCTCTACCTGGTCGCGGCGCTCGTCGAGGTCGGCGGTGATCTCGGCCTGGCGGCCCCTGATGGGCAGCCGCCCCAGCACCCGCTCACCGGCGTTCAGCCCGGTCCGCAGCCGTTTGAGCTGGCGGACCACCCGGCCCCGGCCCGGATAGGTCCAGTTGGGCGGGGGGATGGGCTGGTCGCGGTCGTCATAGATGGGGTTCTCGCTGAACCAGCCGTGAGCCAGGTCGACCAGCTGGTTGAGCCGGAACGGGTTGATCGCGCCCGACGCCACCTGGATCACCGGTCGGTCGGGGTCGTGGCCTCGGGCGGCCACCGCGCAGATGGCCGCGGCCACCAGATCCACCGGGATCACATCCAGCACCCCCTGGGGGATGCCGGGGAAGTCGGTGAGCAGCCCCCGGCCGTAGCCGATGATGATGGGCTCGGCCATGCGGAACCCTCGGATCCACCCCGGGAACGGCTCGGCGTAGGCCGACTCGATGATCGACGGCCGCACGGTGGATACCTTCAGGTCGCCCTTGATCTCGGCCACCGCGGTTTCGGCCAGCGCCTTGGTGAAGGCGTAGGCATCGGGGAAGCCCAGCGAGGCGGCTCGCGACCGACCGGCCTCCACCATCTGGTCGTGGACCCACTTGCTGCGGAGCTGCTCGGTCTTAGCGGCCAGCGCCGGGGTGCCGGCCGCACCCAGTTCGTGGCGGGCCCGGCTGCGGAACTCCTCGAGGCGGCTGGGGTCACGGCTCTCGGTTTCGGTGGTGATGCGCCGGCGCTGGCTGGCTTCGGCTTCGTCTTGCCACGAAACCGGCACGTACATGGGACCGTCGGCCAGGGGCTCCTCAGGGGCGTTTCCCCGGCGGCTGCCGGCCACATAGCAGGTGGACACCGCGATGAAGTGGGGGGACGCCCCCATATCGTTCAGCATCTCCACCAGTCGAACCGGGCCCAAGAGGTTGACTTCCACCGCGGTGTCCAGCGGATTGTCGAACGCCACCGCGGCGGCTGAATGGACGACGATGTCACAGCCGGCGATCAGCTCCCGACCGGCGTCGTCGAGGCCCAGCCCGTCGATCCCCACGTCACCGGCCACACCGGTGATCCGCTCCTGGCACAGCCGCTCGAACTCGTCTGTGCCCATGTCGTCGCGCAGCCGGTCGAACACGTCGTTGCGGATGATCTCGCGGCGGATGCGCTGCTCGGCCCCCCGGCGGCCGGGGCGCACCAGCAGCACCAGCTCTACCTCGGGCATGCACCGCAACAGCCGCTCCACCAATGCGGTGCCCAAGAATCCGGTGGTGCCGGTGATCGCCAGCCGCTTGCCGGCCAGCGCATCAGAGATCATCGCAGTGTTTTACCAAATCCAGGGGGCATTCCCCGAATGCGCATGGGCAGTCCCGGCACCTGTTGTCCCGGCGCTCAGAGTTCGGTGCGGCCGTGTTTCTGGCGGCGTTCGTAGCGCTCGGTAGCCAACGCGACCAAAGTCTCGATGAGCTGCGGGTAGGGGAGGCCCGATGCCTCCCATAATTTGGGGTACATGCTGATGGGAGTGAAGCCGGGAATGGTGTTGATCTCGCTGAGCAGCATCCCCCGTCCGGCGGGCTCATAGAGGAAGTCCACCCGGGCCATGCCCTCGCATCGCAGGGCCTGGTAGGCGACTACGGCGAGGCGCTGGGCTTGTTCGGCAGCCTCGTCCGGGATCTCGGCAGGAACCAGCAGCTTGGCGCCGTCTGTGAGGTACTTGTCGGCGTAGTCGTAGAACTCGGCACCGGGCACGATTTCGCCGGGAATGGACGCCTTTGGCTCTTGGTTGCCCAGCACCGACACCTCGATCTCGTGGCCTGAGATGGCTTCCTCAACGATCAGCGTTTCGTCGTATTGGCTGCCCACCTTCAGGGCCTTGACGACGCCGGACTCGGTGGTAGCTCGGCTCACCCCCACCGACGAGCCCATGTTGGCCGGCTTCACGAACAGCGGCAGCCCCAGCTCGGCGATGGCCGTCTCGGCCACGGCTTCGACGTCGGCGCCGGCCGATGCCGTCTGGTACCGGCACTGGGGGAGCCCGTGCTGGGCGCACACCAGCTTGGCCATGGCCTTGTCCATGCACAGCGCCGAGGCCAGCACCCCCGATCCCACGTAGGGCACGTCGGCCACCTCCAGCAGACCCTGAAGAGTGCCGTCCTCGCCCATTGGCCCGTGAACCAGGGGGAACACCACCGTATCGGGCTCGGCGAAAATCTCGGCCGGGGCCACGCTGAGACCGTCGGCATCCAGCCGGTCGGGAAGAGGATCGGAAAGCTCGGCCAGCCGCCATTGCCCCTCTCGGGTGATGCCCAGCGCCACCACCTCGAAACGGTCCTTGTCGGCCGCGGCAGCCACATGGCGAGCCGACACGCAGGACACGTCGTGCTCGGCCGACCGGCCTCCAAAAAGCAGCACCAAACGGGTGCGGGTTCCCACAAGCCGACGGTACCCCACCGATTGCCCCGACAGTGGGAGGCTAAGGGAGTGAAATTGTCGGCGTCAGAGGTGGCCCTGGCGGTCGGTGGCCAGCTGGTGGGTCCTGATGTCGTGATGGCCGGAGCCTCCATCGACTCCCGCACGGTGATTCCAGGCGAGCTGTTCGTGCCGGTGGTGGCCGAGCGCGACGGCCACGACTTCATCGACCACGCGGTGGCCGCCGGCGCGACCGCCTACCTGACCTCGAAGTCGCCTCAAGGGGGCACCGCGGTGGTCGTGGACGACACCGCCAAGGCGCTGGCCGAATTGGGCCGCCACGCCCGCAACCAGTTCGACGGACCAGTGGTGGGGATCACCGGGTCAGTAGGCAAGACTTCGGTGAAGGACATGGCCGCCGCGGCCATTGGCGCCGACCGCCCTACCCACGCCAGCCCGATGTCGTTCAACAACGAGCTGGGGGTGCCGCTGACGCTGGTTAACCGTCCGGAGGGCGCCGAGGTGGTGGTGGTGGAAATGGGCGCCCGCGGCGTGGGCCACATTGCTTGGCTCTGCACACTGGGCCGGCCCTCCGTCGGCGTGGTGACCGCAGTGGGGGCGGCTCACACCGAGCTGTTCGGGACCGTGGAGGCGGTGGCCGAGGCCAAAGGCGAACTGGTGGAGGCCTTAGACCGCTCCGGTGTAGCGGTGCTCAACGCCGACCAACCGCTGGTGGCGGCCATGGCCGAGCGGACCGAAGCCGATGTGTTGACCTTTGGTCGGGCTGGCGGCGACGTGCGGGCCACGGACGTGAATATGGACGACGGGCTGCGGCCCCAGTTCCGACTGGAGACCCCGAGTGGACAGGCCACGGTGGCGTTGGCGGTGTGCGGTGAGCACATGGTGGACAACGCGTTGGCCGCCGCGGCGGCCGCGTTGGCGGTCGGGGTGGGGGTGGATGAGATTGCCGCCGGGCTGGAGGAGGCTCGGCTGGCGCCTTGGCGCATGGAGGTGACCACACTGGCGTCGGGAGGGGTGCTGATCAACGACGCCTACAACGCCAACCCCATGTCGATGGCTGCCGGACTGCGCTCGCTGGCCGCAGTCGACCGCCTACGCCGGGTGGCGGTGCTCGGGGAGATGGCTGAGCTGGGGGACCGAGCCGCAGCCGAGCACGCCGCCATTGGCTCATTGGCCCGGGAACTGGGGATCGAGGTAATCCCGGTGGCCACCGCCGAGTACGGGTTGGCCCCGGTGGCCGACGCCGATGCCGCAGTGGCCGCTCTCGGCCCGGTCGATGGCGATACCGCGGTGCTGGTCAAGGCCAGTAGGGCAGTTGGGTTAGAGGCGGTGGCCGCCGCGCTGGCTGACGGCTGAGGACGGCCGCAGCTCGCGGCGGCTGTGGGTGGAAGTACTGTCGGGGTTTTGGCGACGGAGGAGGCGGAGATGGACTTTCGTGAGTGGTCGGTGCAGGAGTGGGCCGCAGCGGTGCAGAGCCGGGAGTTGTCGGCCCGGGAGATGGTGGAGGCTTCGCTGGCGGCCATCGAGGCCCAGCAGGAACTGAACGCCTTTGTGGCCACCGACCCGGAGCGGTCGCTGGCCGAGGCTGACGAGATCGACGCTCGGCTGGCCTCTGGCGATGAGGTCGGGCCGCTGGCTGGCATTCCGTTTGGGGTCAAAGATTTGGAGGACGCCGCTGGCTATGTGACCACGCAGGGTTCGTTCCTGCATGCCAGCGACCCCCCGGCGGAGGCCGACAGCATTCTGGTGGAACGGTTGCGGGCCGCAGGCGGTGTGGTGATGGGCAAGACCAACACCCCGGAGTTCGGCTGGACCGGCGACACCTACAACCCCGTGTTCGGCGCCACCGGCAACCCGTGGAACCCGAAGCGCTCGCCCGGCGGGTCGTCAGGAGGGACCGCGGCCGCCCTCATGGCCGGCCTGGTGCCGCTGTGTACTGGCTCCGACGGAGGCGGCTCCATCCGCATTCCCGCCGCAGCCTGCGGTTTCAGTGGCTTCAAGGCCAGCCTCGGTCGGGTGCCGGTGGAGGGGACGTATCGGCTGTGGCCTCTCTCGGTCCACGGTCCGATGGCGCTGCGGGTGGCCGACGTCGCCTTCGTGCAAGACCTGGTGATGGGGCCGTCGCCCCGCGACCTCGACTCGCTGCCCCGATCCGGCCGGTCGTGGCACCAGGCGCTGGACGAGGGCTGGCAGCTCCAGCGGGTGGTGTGGTGCCCATCGCCCGACGGCAAGCCGTCCGACGCTGAGGTGGTGGCGGTGTGCGAAGCCGCAGTGGCCCAGATCGAAGCGGCCGGCGTGGCGGTGGAGGTCCGGGAAGAGGGTCTGTTCAAGGATCCGATCTGGGAGTACGTGCTGCTGTCGGCCAACGCGGTGTCGGGCGAGCTGGGCGAGCTGACCGACGAGCAGATGGAGCAGATCACCCCCGGACTGCGCTACTACTTCGGGTTGTCCACCAGTCCCCAAGTGGCGGATTTCAACCGAGCGCTCGACCTCTTCTACGAGATGTCCGAGACGCTCAACGGGGTGTTGGCCGACGCCGACCTGCTCCTCACCCCCACCGTGGCCGGCCATTTCCCCGAGTGCGGGGGCCAGGGGCTGGTCAACGGCGAGCTGGTAGACAACTGGATCCGCCACACCTACCCGTACAACCTGACCCGGCTGCCCGCGGGCAGCGTCCGGGCCGGTTTCGCCGCCGACGGCATGCCGGTGGGGCTCCAACTAGTGGGCCATCAACTCGGCGACGTGCGGGTGCTTCAAGCCATGGCCTACTGCGAAGAACTCTTCGCCCCGCCAATGTGGCCTGAGCTATCCTGAACGACCCCCGGACCGTTAGCTCAGATGGCCAGAGCGCTCGCCTCACACGCGAGAGGTCACTGGTTCAAGTCCAGTACGGTCCACCATCGTTGATCGATAACTTTCTGCTTAAATCACCGAGTTTGGTCGATCTGCCTCTTGACGTTGACAGATATATGCGAGTAGGAATTTAGGTAGGGCAACTATTCAAGTTTATTCAAGCTGTCCATGGCGGCGAACAGGAGGACCGAACCCCATATCGAGAACGGGGTTGAGTTAGCGGCCTCTGCGAGCTGGCTAGCCCCGAATCTCTGGGCATCGAAACACACTGACCGCACATCGGGGCGCCGCTAGTAAATCAACACCAAATGGGGGGACCGTTATGGACGACGCAGACGCTACGGCGTCGGGGGGATCGCGGAGCCGCAGAAGCCCTGATGACACCGACGTAGACCTTACGGAGGCCACCCAGGCCCTTCATGATTGGGAGGCCGAAGAACATCGGCTGCGGGATGAGGCAATCCACAACCGCAAGCCCTTTGAAGGTCTCCAGATCGATCCCGACATCGACTTCTACCCGGAAGTCGCCGACCGAGAGCCCGGTGACAAGAACATTGTGCGATGGGGCTTCGACATCCATCCGCAAGTCACGTTCTGGTCGGCGGGATTCCTTCTGGTCTTCATCGGCTGGACGCTGATCTTCCAGGACACGGCGAGCGATGTATTCGGGGAGATCCTCTCGTTCATCAACGAGAAGCTCGGGTGGCTCTACGTCATCGACTTCAACATCTTCTTGTTCATGGCGCTGTACTTCGCGTTCAGCCGGTACGGAAAAATACGGCTCGGAGGTCCGTACGCCCGTCCGGAGTTCTCCACTGGAGCGTGGTACGCCATGCTCATATCGGCGGGCATCGGCATCGGGCTGATGTTCTGGGGCGTGGCCGAGCCGATCTACCACTTGGCGTCGCCACCCCCACTGTTTGGTGCAGAGCCGGGCACCGGAGAGGCCGCCAAGGCCGCGGTGGCCACCACGTTCCTGCACTGGGGCATACATGCGTGGGCGCTGTATGGGCTGGTGGCGCTGGCGTTGGGCTTCTTCGCCTACAACCGTGGGCTGCCGCTCACCTTCCGCTCGATCTTCTATCCCATCCTCGGACCGAGGATCTACGGGAACTGGGGCAACGCCATCGACACCCTGACCGTCGTGGCCACCCTGTTCGGCCTGGCCACCTCGCTGGGCCTGGGAGCGCAGCAGGCCGCCGCCGGGCTCAACAAGCTCTACGACCTGCCCTCGGGCACCGGCTTCCAGATCGTGCTCATCGCCGCCATCACCGGCCTGGCCACCATCTCGGTGGTGGCGGGGCTCGACGCCGGGGTCAAACGGCTCAGCCAGCTCAACATCTATCTGGCCGGGGCCTTCCTGGTGTTCGTGGCTCTGGTGGGTCCGACGCTGTTCATACTCTCGCTGTTTGTCCAGAGCACCGGCTACTACATCCAGATCATCCCCGAGTTCGGCTTCTGGAACGAGGCTTTCACCGGCACCAACTGGCAAGCCGGTTGGACCATCTTCTACTGGGGATGGTGGATTTCGTGGTCGCCGTTCGTGGGCATGTTCATCGCCCGCATATCCAAGGGCCGCTCGGTGCGAGAGCTTTTGACCGGCGTCATCTTCTTGCCCTCCGCCCTGTGCTTCCTGTGGTTCTCCGTCTTCGGCGGAGCGGCCATCGACTTGCAGCTCAGCGGCGAGCGCGACGTTGCCACCGCAGTCAACGACAACGTGGCCACGGCCCTGTTCGACATGCTGGAGGCGTTCCCGCTCACCGAAGTCGTGTCGCTGATCGGGGTCCTGCTACTGGTGTCGTTCTTCGTCACCTCCTCCGACTCGGGGTCGCTGGTGGTAGACCACCTCACCTCGGGAGGCAAGCTCGACTCGCCGAAGCCCCAGCGAGTGTTCTGGGCGATCATGGAGGGCGCGGTTGCCGTGGTCCTGCTGCTCGGCGGAGGACTGTCGGCCTTGCAGACCGCGGCGGTGTCCACCGGCCTTCCCTTCGCTCTGATCCTCCTCATCATGCTGTGGAGCCTGAAGAAGGCGTTCAACGAGGAGCTCGACCTGTTGGAGAGCCACTACGACGAGGCTCTCTTCCGCTCTCGCCATAGCGGCCTGATAGAGGAGGTGAAGTCCCGGCTTGAGGCCGGGCCCACGGAAGCCTCTGAGGTCAGACAGGAGGCCCCATGACTAAACGGCATGCAACAAATCGACGCATCTTTGGCCGGACGCCGGTAATCCTCGTGGCCGTACTGGCCGTGCTGGCCCTGGTGCTTGCTGGCTGTGGGACCGATGAGAATGACGGCACCGTCACGATGGCCCGAGCCGACTGGAACAGCGGCCACATGCAGGCCGCCATCTACGCCCAGCTCATCGGAGAGCTCGGCTATGAGGTGAGCGACCCGGCCGACAACACCCGCGACCCCAACGGGTTCTACCCCGCACTGGCCAGCGGGCAGTTCGACCTTTGGGTCAACGGCTGGTTCCCCGTGCACGATATCTACCTGGAGGGCGAGCGGGTAACCGGCGAGACCCTCGAACTTCCCATCGAGCCAGTGGGCTACCAGGTGCGCTCAGGAGCACTTCAGGGCTACATGATCGACAAGGCCACGGCTGACGCCATGGGGATCACCTCCATGAGCCAGCTGGCCGACGCATCAGTAGCCCGAGTCTTCGACCACGACGGCGACGGGCTCGCCGACCTGATCGGCTGCAACGACGGCTGGGGCTGCCAGACGGTCATCGACTCTCACATCGATGATCTCGACTGGGGCGACAATGTCGAGCAGATCTCCGGCGATTACAACAGCCTGGTGGCCGGAGTACGGGAGAGCATCGCCGCCGGCGAGCCCGTGCTGTTCTACGCCTGGACGCCCAACTGGACCTACGAAGTACTGACACCAGGTGAGCAGGTCGTGTGGCTCGAGTCGCCCGCCCTCGACGATGAGGAGGGGACCACCGAGGTGCGGGGCCTGCGGGGCTGCGCCTCTGATCCCTGCAACCTCGGCTGGGCCGTCAGCAGCATTCGTGCGGTGGGCAACGAGGACTTCCTCGACGACAACGAAGACATACGTCGCCTGTTGGAGGTTGTGACCATTCCGCTGGAGGACATCGCGGCCCAAAACGCCAAGATGGCCGCCGCCGAGCTGGGCTATTCCGAGAATCAGATCAACGCTGACGCCGCCGACTGGATCGGGGCCAACCGCGACACCGTCGACGGGTGGCTGGCAACCGCAAGGGGCTGACCCGGCACACTTTGTGAGAGTGCATAATTCACTCCGCCGAGCGCTGGTAGCCCTATTGGCTCTGGTGCTGGGCGCCTTGGTGCTGCCCTTGGGCGCTTCAGCAGCCGCGCAGGAAACCTCCGATGACGCGCCCCAGGTTCGCCTGGCCCGGGCCACTTGGGACACCGGCTGGTTCCAGGCGGAGGTCTATCGGCTGCTGCTGGAGCGGCTGGGATATCAGGTCGATGGTCCCACCACGATGGACAACGCCGAGTTCTATGCCGCGGTCGCCGAGGGCGAGGTCGATCTGTGGGCCAACGGCTGGTTCCCGGCCCATGACGTGTTCATTCCCGACGACGCGCCGGTCTCGGCGGTCGGCACAACCGTGGACGATGGGGCGTTGCAGGGCTACTTCGTGGATGCGGCGACCGCTGGCGCTCACGGGATTTCGAATCTGGGCGATCTGTCCGATCCTGCGGTGGCCGAGTTGTTCGACCTTGACGGGGACGGCGTGGCCGATCTTGTGGGCTGCAATGTGGGATGGTCGTGCGCGGCCACCATCGACCACCACCTGGAGACCTACGGCCTGACCGCCACGGTGGAGCATGTGCAGGGCGACTACTCCCCTTTGATAAGTGAGACCATCGAGCGCTACCGGGCCGGCCAGCCAGTGCTCTATTTCACCTGGACCCCCAACTGGACGGTGGGCGAGCTGGTTCCCGGCTCAGACGTGGTGTGGCTGGAGACCCCGTTCCCGTCATTGCCTCCGGACCAGGCCTCAGCGCTCGACCAGACGACGATCAGCGGGATACCGGGATGCGCCAACGACCCCTGCCAGACCGGATGGCCTCCCAACGACATCCGGGCGGTGGCCAACACCGATTTCCTAGCCGCCAACCCTTCCGTCGGCCGCCTGCTGGAACAGGTGGTCATCCCGCTGGCCGACATCTCCGCGCAGAACGTGCGCATGGTGACCACGGGCGGCGATCCCGCCGACATACGGCGCCACGCCGAGGAGTGGGTGGCGGCCAATCAGTCAACGGTCAATCGCTGGGTCTCTTCTGCTGACCCCGATGCGGTGGGGATCGCCGGGCCTTCCGTCGACGAGTCCGGGCCCGGAGGAACCCTGAAGGTGGCGGCCCGAGCGCTGCCACCGTTTGTGATCTATGAGAACCGCACCTACAGCGGCTTCGAGGTCGAGCTGGTGCGGCTGGTCGCGGCCAAGCTGGGCATGGGAGTCGATATCTATGCGGTTGACACCACCGCCAAGCAGATCGACGACATCGACCGGGGCGTCGCCCGGCTCGGGCTGGGCGGGGTGGCCGTCACCGAGTCCCGCGAGGAGGTGGTGGACTTCTCACTGCCGGTGTTGGACTCCGGGCTGACCATCCTGGTGCCCAACGATTCGTCGCGGGGCATCGGCGATCGGATCGCCTCCTTCTTCCGGGCCGTGTGGTCGTCAGACCTGCCGTGGCTGATGATCGTGTTCGGGGTGGCGGTGCTGGTAGCCGCGCACTTGATCTGGTTGTCGGAGCGGCATCACAACCCCGACTTCGCGGCTCCCTACCGCCGAGGCATCTGGGATTCGTTCTATTGGTCGGTGGTGACCATGAGCACCGTCGGGTATGGCGACAAGGTGGCCCGGGGGACGCGGGGCCGGGTGCTGGCGCTGGTGTGGATTGGCCTGGGCACCCTGGTGTTCGCCAGCTTCACCGCGGCCATCGCCTCCTCGCTGGCGGTGAACGAGCTGCGATCCGAGATTTCCGGACCCTCCGATTTGGCGGGCAAGCGGGTGGCCACCGCCACCCACTCGGCCGCGGAAACGTATCTCCCCTCCATCGGGGTGGGCCCAGTGCTGGTGGGCAACATCGATGACGCCTACCCCCTCCTGCTCGACGGAGAGGTGGATGCGGTGGTGTTCGACGCCCCAGTGCTCCAGTTCCACGCCGCCCGCGAGGGCGACGGAGAGGTCACCACGGTGGGGTCGGACTTCCAAAGGGTTCAGTACGGCTTCATGCTCAGCCCTGACGATGCCGAGCTGCGCGAGCACATCAACCTGGCGATATTGGACTTAGTCGAGAACGGAATCTACGAGCAGCTCCACGACACCTGGTTCGGCCCCCAACGCTGAAACTGCCCGCCCTGTCGGGGAGTGCCGCCAATTGAAGGGCCGCACCGGAGTGGCGGTGGCGGTTTCATAGCGGAGTGTGGGGGAGGGTGACGGTGAAGCGGGCACCGCCGAGGAGGGAGTCCTCGACGGTGATCTGGCCGCCGAGTTCGGTGACGAGGGCTTTCACCACCGCGAGGCCCAGCCCGGCGCCTCCGGTGTCGCGGCTGCGGGCTTCGGACAAGCGGGTGAAGCGCTCGAAGATCCGGTCGCGGTCGGCCTCGGCGATTCCGGGGCCGTCGTCGTCGACGGTCAGCACCGCTTCTTGGCCTGACGTCGAGGCCGGGTCTGAGGTTGAGCGGGTGGTCAGGCTCACCGCGGCGCGCTCACGGGCATGGCGGGCGGCGTTGTCGAGCAGATGGGCGACGATGCGGCCGGCGCGGTCAGGCGATGCCGTTACCCTCCCGGCAGAGACGGCGCTCACGTCGATGGGGATGGCCCGGCTCCTCGCGGCCTCTTCCAGTACGACGTCGTCGAGGTCGATTGCCTGGGCCAGTACCGGGCTGCGGCTCTCGTCGTGGCGGGCCAGAACCAGCAGGTCGTCGACGATGCGCTGCAATCGCTGGGTCTCGTCGAGCACGCCGGCCGCGAGATCGCCGACTGGTGTGTCGCCGGGCCTGCGCAGGGCAACCTCGGCTTCGCTGCGCAGCACGGCAACCGGCGTTCTCAACTCGTGGGAGGCGTCGGACACGAACTGGCGCAGCCGGGTGTCGCTGTGCTCGAGTCGGTCGAGCATGGTGTTCATGGTGGTGGCCAGCCGGTCGATCTCGTCGCCGGTGCCGGGTTGGGGAACCCGTTCGCCCAGCGTCCCGGCGTTGATCTCCCGGACCTGCTCGGTGATCCGTTCCACCGGGCGCAGAGCCCGCCCGGTGAGCAGCCAGGCCACCAGCACCACGGCCAGCACTGCCAACGGGGCAACCAACCACATGATCGACTGGATGCGGTCAACGCTTCGGATCACATTGCCCACGTCGGCGGCGACCACGAAATCGGTGCCGCCAACGTTGCGACTGGCAAAGGCGATCTGCTGGGAGGCTCGGTCCGCATCGTTGTCGAGGCCGGCGCGGCCCAGCTTGTCGGCGAACCCGGGTGTCTCGAACCCGCCCGCTTTGTACACCAGGTCGTTCAGGCCGAAGACGGTGATGACTGGAGAATCCACAGAGGCCGGCTCCAGCAGCCTCACCTCAGCGCGGTCTCCGAGGGAGAAGGCCGCCAGAGAGCCGTTGCCCATGACCACCGGCACGCCCGACTGGCGGTTCGACCGGGTGATGCGGAGCAAGCCATCGAGATGTCCGAGGCGGTCGAGGTCGCCCAAGGCCTCACGGATGCGCCGCGCTTCGTCTCGCAGGTAGGAGGCCTCGCTGGCGCTGAATCCGCTCATGTCGACTTCCGCCGGGCTGCTCTGGAGCGGGCTGCCCTCTGATTGCACGGACTGCTCAGCCGGGACTGCGCCAACCGCGGTTGGCTGGCGCATCAGGTCGAGCAGGTGTTCGATGTTCTCAGCCTGGGCGGCGGCTTCATCGTCGAACACGTCGTTGAGCAGTGCCTGCTCCACCCGGTTTGGGCCGAACACAGTGGCCGGTATCAGCACCAGCGCCGCGGCCAGCCCGACCAGCACGGTCATCCGGACCCGCACCGTCAGCCGGGGCCGCCGCCGACCTGCCGCCAGCCGGGGCAGCTTCATCTGGTCACCTGGTAGCCGACACCGCGGACGGTGCGGATCGAGCGGGCGCCGAACGGCCGGTCGATCTTGCGCCTCAGATAGCCGATGTAGACCTCGACGATGTTGGGATCTCCGTCGAAGTCGAAGCCCCAGACCGCGTGGAGCAGCTCCTGTTTGGGAACCACCTCGGGGGCCCGGCTCATCAGCGTTTGCAGCACCACCAGCTCTCTAGGCGTCAGCTCGATGTCGGTGTCGCCCCGCAGGCATCGGCGGGTGCTCGGGTCGAGGCTCAGGTCGCCCACTTCCAGAACGAGCGAGGGCTGGCCCTGCCCCCGGCGCATCAGCGTCCGCAGGCGGGCCACCAGCACCACCAGCGAGAAGGGCTTGCGGAGGTAGTCGTCGGCGCCGAGATCGAGGCCCTCGGCCTCGTCGTACTCGCCGTCTTTGGCCGTCAGCATCAGAATCGGCACCCAGTTGTCCTCCGCCCTCAGGGTGCGGCAGATCTCATAGCCGTTCATGCCCGGCAGCATGATGTCCAACACGACTGCCGAATACAGCCCCTCTCGGGCCCGCCACAGGCCGTCGAGCCCGTCGTAAACAGCATCAACGCTGAAACCCTCGGCTTCGAGGCCGTGTTGGATTGCCGTCGCCAGCCGCTGCTCGTCTTCGACAACCAGAATCCTCACTCTCCAAGTCTGCCTGAATTGCCTTGATCGGTTTTCGCGAACCTGAGAACGCTCTCAGGCGCTCTCAGCCTGGTCTCAGGAGGTGTTTGCCATCGTGGGGGCACCCCCTAAAGGACCGGGGAGGCCCGGTCTGGAGAACCCCCAAGACAAGGAGACAGAAATGTCCACCACTAACACCTCCCCCATCGAGAGCGCCGGGCCGCCGGAAGCCGCGAAGCCCAAGTGGCGGTCGCGTCTGCGGCGCCACCCGGTGCTGGTCGGCGCCGCTGCGATCGCAGGGCTGGCCCTGGTGATCGCCGGCTGGGGCGCCATTGGCGCTAGCGCCCAAAGCGACGTGCCAGCCCCCGCCGACGACGGCGACAACACGTCGTATGAGGAGTGCGTGGCCGCCGCCCTCGCCGCGTTCGGCCCGCCCGAAGAGGCCTCCAGCGCGGGCAGCGACGATACCGGGACAACCCCTCAAGCGCCGGACATCGAAGAGCCGCATCCGAACAGCCCAGCCCACGAGTGGTGTACTGCCGACTGCCCTGAAGACGAGCAGTGCGCCCGGCCCAAAGAGTTCATCGTCGTCCGCGACGAGGATGTCGAGACGGTCAGCTTCGAGAACCCCGATCCAGAAGGCGACCCCGTTTCCGAGATCCCCAAGCCGAAAGAGGCCCCCGCCTTCTAGCCCCAACCCGGGGTCTCGCACCCTGCGAGACCTCCCATCTCCCTGCCCCACTGGGCCGGGCTGCTCCCCCCGCAGCCCGGCCCAGTCGTCGTTACAGCCCCTCTGCTCCGCAACAGCCTTCGCGTGGACCCGTAAGCCGGTGTTATCGCCAACCACCTATGCTGCAAGCCCGCCCCTTTCCGCTCCCCCCGACCGGGGCGGCTCGGGGAAGCTGAGAGAAGAGCATCGATGGACTTCTGGGATCAGATCGAAGTCAACGACGAAATGTTCGACGTTGACGCCGTGGAGGCGGGCGCGTGGGTGCCCGGCCCGTACGGTCTCGGCGACAAGCGGGGGACGTTCAACGAGGTAACTCCGGTCCGCACCGCGGCTGCGCTGGCCCGGCTCGACGTCTCCCGGCCAGTCAAGACCTACAACCTGTCCGAGACCCTCTTCAACGACTTCCCCGCCCACGGCGACCTGGCCTACCAGCAGCGGTTGGCCATCGCCGGGCTTCAACCCCCGGCTGGGATGGATGCCTTCAAGAAGCAAGGCGGCGTCGTCATCCAAGAGGAGACGTTCGGCCCCAACCGGATGAGCGTGACCGAGGAGCGGGTGTCGCTCGACTACAAAATGGGCACCAATATCAGCGGGCTCACCCATTGCGGGGTGGGCAACATGTTCTACAACGGGCACCGCGGCCCGGAGCTCGCCCGGCCCTGGGGGGTGGTGGCGCTGGACACCGCCACCATGGGGGCCGTAGTCACCCGGGGGGTGGTGGCCGATGTTGTGGGGTTCAAGGTGGCCACCGGGGTAAACAGCGACGTGTTCGAGGCGCCGAACGGCCGCCCGGTGCTCAACACCGGCTACCGGATCACGGTGGAGGACATTGTGGCCGCGCTGGCCTGGTTTGGGGTCAGAGATCCCATCGGGCCGGGCGACGTGGTGCTGGTCCGCACCGGCTGGCGTCATCTGATCGGGTCCGATCCCGACCGTTATCTCACCGACATCCCGCCCGGCCCCTACCTGCGGGAGTGCCGTTACCTGGCCCGAAACCGCCCGGCACTCCTCGGCAGCGATACATGGTGCTTTGAGACCACCGATCCCGGCGTGAACGGCGGCCACTCCATGGCCGCCCACCAGGAGCTGCTCATGCGATTCGGCGTGCGCATCGGCGAGGCCGTGCCCACCTGCTCGCTGGTGGACGACGGGGTCCACGACTTCGTTTTCTGCTTCAACCCCCAGCGGGCCAAGGGCGCGGTGTCTTCCAACGCCCCGCCTCTGGCCCTGGCCAATCCGCCTAGCTGAAGCACGGTAGGGATCAGTCGGTCACCGCAGTGCTCGCTGTGGCCTGAGAGCACTGCTTGGGCCAGACTTTGCCCATGCCCACGATCACTACCAACGACCTCAAGAACGGCATGACGCTGAATCTGGACGACGGTCTGTTCAACGTGGTCGAGTTCCAGCACGTCAAGCCGGGCAAGGGCGGGGCGTTCGTGCGCACCACTCTGAAGAACGCCCGCACCGGCGCCGTGGTCGACCGCACGTTCCGGGCGGGGGAGAAGGTGGAGCGGGCCAACATCGACCGTCGGGAGATGCAGTACCTGTACTCCGACGGGGAGAGCTTCGTGTTCATGGACAGCGAGACCTACGACCAGCTCCATGTGAGCGCCGACGTGCTGGGCGACGCGGTCAACTACCTGGTGGAGAACAACTCGGTGATCCTCGGCATGTTCGGTGCCGAGATCGTAGGCACCGACCTGCCCGCCGCGGTTGAGCTGGACATCGCCCAGACCGAGCCCGGCGTCCAGGGCGACCGGGTGTCGGGAGCCACCAAGCCGGCCACCTGCCAGACCGGCCTGGTGGTGCAGGTGCCCCTATTCTTGAACCCCGGCGAGCGCATCAAGGTGGATACCCGCACCGGCGCCTATATCAGCCGGGCATGAGCACGCCGCACCCTGCCTTCGGAGTCCGCGGACTCTGGCCGGTGGGAGCGCGGCCATGACCACACCCGACCCACTGGTTTCGGGGTCACAGCGCCATCAGGTGCGGGAGCGGGCCTTGGGGCTGCTCTATGAGGCCGAGGTCAAGGGCGTAGAGATGGCCGAGCTGCTGGCCGCTCAAGAACTCCCCTTGGAGCCCTACGCCCACACCCTGGTCACCGGCACGGCTTACCACCAAGGCGACATCGATACCTGCTTGGAGGAGCTGTCCGACCGCTGGCCGGTGTCCCGTATGCCCGCCTTGGACCGGGCCATCTTGCGCATGGCCAGCTTCGAGCTGTCCCATAGCACTGACATCCCCGTGGCCGTGGTCATAAACGAGGCCGTGGAGCTGGCCCACGAGTACTCCACCCCGGCCTCGGCCGGCTTCATCAACGGGCTGTTATCGCAGGTGGCATCGGTGGTCCGCCCCTCAGAAGATGGATAGAAATACCATCCCCCAACTGAACACCGCCGGGTGTATAGTGCCTGGAACAGCCGTGAAGTGGGTCCGGTGAGGCTCACACGGATGAGAGGAATCTGAGCTTGGCAGAACGCGAGCGTCGGCGAACGCCCCCGTATGGGGGCGTTTTCGTTGCCCGCACCCGGGTGATGGACGCCGACGAGATCGGTCGGGCTATCTGGCGGATGGCCCACGAGATCGTCGAGCGCAACCACGGGCTCGACGGCGTGGTGCTCATCGGGCTTCAGACCGGCGGGGTGTGGCTGGCCGAGCATCTGGTCGGCACCTTGCAGGAGATCGAGGGGGAGCAACCCCCGCTGGGTACCTTGGATGTGGCCTTCCACCGCGACGACATTGGCCTGCGGCCCCTGCTTCCCGAGGCCCCCACCCGCATTCCGGTCAACCTCGATGGCCAGGCGGTGGTGTTGGTGGACGACGTGCTGTTCACCGGGCGCACCATCCGGGCCGCGCTCGACGCCCTCAACACCTATGGCCGCCCCCGGGCCGTGCAGCTCGCGGTGATGATCGACCGGGGCCATCGGGAACTGCCCATCCGCCCCGACTTTGTGGGCAAGAACCTGCCCACTCGCCGCGACGAGATGGTGGACGCCCACCGCGAGGGCGTGGACATCGGAGGGATCGTCAAATGAAGCACCTCTTGTCGATCAACGATCTTGGTGCGGAGGGCATCGACGAGGTATGCCGTCTGGCCGACCACTTCACCGAGGTGTCGCAGCGGCCCATCCCCAAAGTTCCCGCCCTGCGAGGCAAGACGGTGGCCATGTTGTTCTACGAGGACTCCACCCGCACCCGGCTCTCGTTTGAGGTGGCCGCCCGGCGCCTGTCGGCCGATGTCATGGGGTTCAGCGTGTCCAGTTCCTCGGTGAACAAGGGGGAGTCGGTGCGCGACACGGTGAACACCATCTCGGCCATGGGCCCGGATGCCATCGTGGTGCGCCACCGGTCGGCCGGGGTGCCCCAGCAGACCGCGGCCTGGACCCATGCCAGCGTGATCAATGCCGGGGACGGCTGGCACGAGCATCCCACCCAGGCCCTGCTCGACTGCTACACCATCCGCGACCGGCTGGGATCGGTGGCTGGTCGCCGCATCGTCATCCTGGGCGACATCAAGCATTCCCGGGTGGCCCGCTCCTGCGTGATGGCCTTCACCGAGCTGGGGGCCAAGGTCACGCTGGTGGCGCCTCCTACGCTGCTGCCCCCGGCGGTGAACTCGTGGCCGGTCGACGTCAGCTTCAGCCTCGACGCTGTGCTCAGCGACTGCGACGTGGTGTACGGGCTGCGGGTGCAATCCGAGCGCCAGTCGGAGGCCCTGTTGCCGTCGCTGCGGGAGTACACCGCCCAGTGGGGGCTCACGGTGGCCCGGGCCGCCCGCCTGCATCCCGACGCGCTGGTCATGCATCCTGGCCCAGTCAATCGGGGCGTGGAGATCGCCCCCGAACTTCTCGACCAGCCCAATGCCACCTTGAACGAACAGGTCCGCCACGGAGTAGCGGTGCGGATGGCCGTGCTCTACCTCCTGCTGGGCGCTGACCCCGAGCCGCGTACGGAGGTTGACCACCCATGAGCACCGTCATCAAAGGGGGCTTGGTTGTCGACCAGACCGGAGAGCGCACCGCCGATGTGGTGGTCGACGACGGCCGGGTTGTCGCCGTTGGCCCCGACCTGTCGGGCGATCTGGTCTTGGACGCCGGCGGTTGTGTGGTGGCCCCCGGGTTCGTCGACCTGCACACCCATCTGCGCCAGCCCGGGTCTGAGGAGGCTGAGACCATCGAGTCGGGGGGATGGGCCGCCGTCCGGGGCGGGTTCAGTGCGGTGGTGGCCATGCCCAACACCAACCCGCCCATCGACTGCGCGGCGGTCGTGCAGGAGGTGCTGGCCCTGGGCAGCAAAGCACCGTGCGACGTCTACACCTCGGGGGCCATCACCGTGGGCCGAAAGGGAGAGCAACTGGCCCCCATGGCGGAGATGGCCGCCTTGGGTGTGCGGCTGTTCACCGATGACGGCAACGGGGTCCAAGATGCCGGAATCATGCGCCGGGCCATGGAGTACGCCGCGGGGTTGGGGGCGATACTGGCCCAACACTGCGAAATCGACTCCCTGGCCGCGGGGGGCCACATGCACGAGGGGGAGTGGTCCAGCCGCCTGGGCATTCCCGGCGTGCCTGCCGAGGCCGAGGAGCTCATGGTCATGCGGGATATTGCCCTCAGCCGCTTCACTGGCGCACCGGTCCACTTCCAGCACTTATCCACGGGAGGCTCTGTCGCCATGGTTCGGGCTGCCCGCCAGGCCGGATTAGCGGTCACCGCCGAGGCAGCCACCCACCACTTCACTCTCACCGACGAGGCCTGCTCCTCTTACGACTCAGTGTTCAAAGTCAACCCGCCTCTGCGCCCGGCCGATGATCGGGACGCGGTGCGAGAGGGCCTGGCTGACGGGGCGCTCGACGCCATCGCCACCGACCACGCGCCCCATACCCCCGACGCCAAAGAGCTGCCCTTTGATCAGGCGCCTCCGGGGATGCTCGGACTGGAAACCGCGTTGGCCTTGGCGCTGACCGAGCTCGACCTGCCCATCGCCGAGGTGGTGGGGCTCCTCAGCTGGAAGCCGGCAGCCATCGCGGGGTTGAAGGGCGTGCACGGCGGGCCGATCGCGCCCGACGGGCCGGCCAACCTGTGCGTGTTCGACCCCAACGAGGAATGGACCGTCGATCCCCACGACCTGGCCAGCCGGTCTCGCAACACCCCCTATGCCGGACGCCGGGTCCGCGGCCGGGTTCGCCACACCATCGTGGGCGGGACCCCGGTACTGGTTGACCAGGATATGCGGCCATGATCAGGCCGGTGCGGGCTTCGGCTTCAGAGGCCAGAACGTGATCCGCTCGGCAGCACTGGTGCTCAGCGACGGGGAGGTGTTCGAGGGGGAGGCCATCGGCGCTGAGCCGCCTGACGGGGTCACCTCCGGCGAGGTGGTGTTCAATACCGTGCTCACCGGCTACCAGGAGGTGATCACCGATCCGTCCTACGCGGGACAGATCATCACCTTCACCTATCCCCACATCGGCAACTACGGCGTCACTCCGGACGACCACGAGAGCCGCCGCCCGTTCTGTCGCGGCGTGATCGTGCGGGACATGGCCCGCCGCCGCTCCAACTGGCGGGCCACCGGCGACCTGGAAGCCTTCCTGGTCGAACAGGGCATCGCCGGTCTGGCCGGGGTGGACACCCGACGGCTCACCAGCCACATCCGCGACGCCGGGGCCATGCCGGGCGCCTTCGGGACCGCGGCCGAGTCCGACATTCGAGCCGCGGCGGTGGCCGAGCCCGGCACCGACGGGGTGGACCTGGTGGCCACGGTGACCCGGTCTGAGCCCGAGCACTTCTCCAGCACCCGGGACGACGGCCGTCCCCCCCGCCGGGTGGTGGCTCTCGACTACGGGCTGAAGGCCACCATCGTCCGCCACTTGCAAACCATCGCCGAAGTGGAGGTGGTGCCGGCCGACACCGCGGCCGCCGACATCTTGGCCCGGCAGCCCGACGGGGTGTTCTTGTCCAATGGGCCCGGCGACCCCGAGGCGGTGGTCGGGGCGACCGACACCATCGCCGCGCTGTTGGGCGAGGTCCCGATCTTCGGCATCTGCCTGGGCCACCAGCTCTTAGCCGCGACGCTGGGCGGGGAGATCGAAAAGCTCCCCTTTGGCCACCACGGCGGCAACCACCCGGTACGCAACCTGGCCACCGGTGCGGTGGAGATCACCAGTCAGAACCACAACTTCTGCGTGGCCGACAGCTCCATTCCCGGGGCCGATATCACCCATATCAACCTCAACGACCACACCGTGGAGGGCCTGCGCTGCCGGGACCTGCCCGCGTTCAGCGTGCAATACCACCCCGAAGCCGGCCCCGGCCCCCACGACTCCCGCTATCTCTTCCATCAATTCGACGAACTCATGGAGGACCAACAGAGGGCGGTGGGTGGCGCCGGAGGCGGACCTGGCCGCTCCGACGGCCAGGCCGCCGTAGAGCGACAGGACCCGCCGCCCGGAGGATCAACCGATGCCTAAGCGGACCGACATCGAGTCGATCCTGCTCATCGGCTCGGGCCCCATCGTGATCGGCCAAGCCTGCGAGTTCGACTACTCCGGCACCCAGGCCTGCCGGGTGCTCCGCGAAGAGGGCTACCGGGTGGTGCTGGCCAACTCCAATCCGGCCACCATCATGACCGACCCCGAGTTCGCCGACGCCACCTATGTAGAGCCGCTCAGCGCCGAGGTACTCACCAGCATCATCCAGCGAGAGCAGCCCGACGTTCTGCTGCCCACTCTGGGCGGCCAGACCGCGCTGAACCTGGCCATGGAGCTGATCGAGTCGGGAGTGGTCGACAAGTACGGGGTGGAGGTGATCGGGGCCAACCAAGACGCCATCTCGACAGCCGAGGACCGGGCCAAGTTCCGCCAGGCCATGATCGACATTGGCCTGCCCGTGCCCCCCTCGGCCACCGCCCACACCCTGGATGAGGCGATGGCGGTTATGGAGCGCATCGGGCTGCCGGTGATCATCCGCCCGGCCTACATCCTGGGCGGCACCGGCACCGGCATCGCCCACACTCCCGAACAGGGGCGGGAGATGGCCGCCCAAGGCTTGGCGGCCAGTCCCATCAGCGAGATCCTCATCGAGCAGTCGATCGCTGGCTGGAAGGAATACGAGCTGGAGGTGATGCGCGACCGGGCCGACAACTGCGTGGTGGTGTGCACCATCGAGAACCTCGACCCCATGGGAGTCCACACCGGCGACTCCATCACCGTTGCCCCGGCCCAGACCCTGTCTGATGTGGAGTACCAGGTGCTGCGGGATGCGGCCTTCGCCTGCATCCGCCGGGTGGGAGTGGAAACCGGGGGCTCCAACATCCAGTTCGCGGTCAACCCCGACAACGGGGAGTTCGTGATCATCGAGATGAATCCCCGGGTGTCGCGGTCATCGGCGCTGGCCTCCAAGGCCACGGGCTTCCCCATCGCCAAGATCGCCGCCCGCCTGGCGGTGGGCTACACCCTCGATGAGATTCCCAACGACATCACCGAGAAGACCCCGGCGTGCTTCGAGCCGGTCATCGACTACGTGGTCACCAAGGTGCCCCGGTGGGCGTTCGAGAAGTTCTCCGGGGTGTCGGGGGTGCTCAACACCCAGATGCAGTCGGTGGGGGAGGTCATGGCCATCGCCCGCACGTTCACCGAGTCGCTGCAAAAGGGGCTGCGCTCGCTGGAGCTGGGCCGCCACGGCCTAAACGCCGACCCGGCCGAGGTCGCCTACGACGCCCTCAGCGACGAGGAGCTCCTAGCCGCCGCCGCGGTGCCCACCCCCGAGCGGGTCTTCCAACTGGAGGTCTTGCTGCGGAGGGGGATCACCGTGGCTGAGCTGTTCGAGGTCACCAAGGTCGACCCGTGGTTCTGCGACCAGATCCTCCAGATCACCGAGGAGCGGGCCGCGCTGACCGAGTGCGGGTTCGAGGCCATGGACCCCCGATCGTGGAAGCGGGCCAAGCAGTTTGGGTTCTCCGACGAGCAGCTCGGCTATCTCTGGGAGGTGCCGGCGGGCGAGGTCCGGGCCGCTCGCATCGCCGCCGGAGTGGAGGCCACGTTCAAGACGGTGGACACCTGCTCGGCCGAGTTCGAGGCCGAGACCCCGTACCACTACTCCACCTATGAGGACGTCAGCGAGGTCGAGCCCTCTGATCGGGCCAAGGTCATCATCTTGGGATCGGGTCCGAATCGGATCGGCCAGGGGATCGAGTTCGACTACTGCTGCGTCCACGCCTGCTTCGCGCTGTCGGAGGCCGGCTACGAGACCATCATGGTCAACTGCAATCCCGAGACGGTGTCCACCGACTACGACACCAGCGATCGCTTGTATTTCGAGCCGCTCACCGAAGAGGACGTCCACAATGTGATCGACGCCGAGCTCCGGTCGTCGCAGATCGCGGGCGGCCCCGGCATCGCCGGGATCGTGGTGTCGCTCGGCGGTCAGACGCCGCTCAAGCTGGCCAGCGTGCTTCCGGCCGGACTGGTGGTGGGCACCAGTCCCGACAGCATCGATTTGGCCGAGGACCGGGAGCGGTGGAATGCCCTGTGTGCCCGTCTCGACATTCCCCAGCCGGCGGGGGGTATCGCCACCACGGTGGAGGAGGCCCTCGAGGTGGCCGGCCGCATCGGCTACCCCGTTCTGGTGCGGCCCTCCTATGTGCTGGGCGGTCGGGCCATGGTCATCGTCTATGCCGATGACGATCTGCGAGACGCCATGGCCGAGATGGCGGCCTCCGGCTCATTGGGCCGGGAAGGAGGGCTCTCGGCTGAGCGGCCGGTGCTGATCGACCGCTTCTTGGAAGACGCCACCGAGGTCGACGTGGACGCCATTCGGGACATGTCGGGCGAGGTGCTCATCGGCGGCGTGATGGAGCACGTGGAGGAGGCCGGGGTTCACTCCGGCGACAGTGCCTGCATGCTTCCCCCGGTCCACCTCTCTGAGGCCACCGTGGCCCTGCTGGAGCGTCACGTGAAGGACATCGCCCACGCCTTGGAGGTGGTCGGGCTCATCAACGTGCAATTCGCGGTCAAGCAATACGGCACCGGCGCAGCCGACCAGGTGTTCGTGCTGGAGGCCAACCCCCGGGCGTCGCGCACCGTGCCGTTTGTGGCCAAGGCCACCGGCGTGCCCCTGGTGAAGGTGGCCACCCGGGTCATGATGGGGGCCAGCCTGGCCGATCTGCGCCAGGAGGGGCTGCTGGGCCGCCGGGCCAACGGCGACCACATCTCGGTCAAGGAGGCGGTGCTGCCGTTCAGCCGATTCCCCGAGGCCGATGCCATTTTGGGCCCGGAGATGAAGTCCACCGGCGAGGTCATGGGCATCGACCTGCGTCCCGGCCTGGCCTTCGCCAAGAGCCAGATCGCGGCTGGGGCGCCGCTCCCCGCCCACGGCATGGTGCTGATGTCGCTGGCCGACCGGGACAAGGCCGACGGCGTGGAGATGGCCGAGGTGTTCACCGGATTGGGCCTGTCTATTGCGGCCACCTCTGGCACCGCGGCTGCGCTGTCCGACGCCGGCGTTCCGGTGGCCGAGGTGGTGGCCAAGGTGGGAGAGGGAGGTCCCGACGTGGTGGAGTTGATCGACGGTGGCCGGGTGCAGCTGGTGGTCAACACCCCGAGGGGACGGGGCTCTCGGGCGGACGGCGACCACATCCGCCGGGCGGCCAGCCGCAACCGGGTGCCCCTGCTGACCACCGCCTCCGCTGGTTTGGCGGCTGCCGATGGCATGGCCGACTGGTCTCGCCACTCGCTACGGGTGCGGTCGCTTCAGGAGTACCACCGAGGGGTGACCAGCGATCAGCTGGCCTTGGAGTTGTGAGCCGCTAGTGGTCAGAGGTCGAATGCCGGAGCTGGAAACCGCCATCGGCTCGGTTCGGCTGCCCAATCCGGTCATGACTGCCTCGGGCACGGTGGGCCACGGCGCCGAGCTGGCCCGCTATCTGGACTACTCAGAGTTGGGGGCGGTGGTGGTCAAGTCTTTGGCCCCCTACGAGTGGGCCGGCAACCCTCCGCCCCGGGTTCACCCCGTTTCCGCGGGGATGATCAACAGCGTGGGCCTGCAGGGCCCAGGTTTGCCCCGATGGCTGGACGATGAGCTGCCGGAGCTGGCCGACAGTGGCGCCCGGGTGGTGGTGTCGATCTGGGGGCGATCCCTAGACGACTATGCCGCCGCTGCCGAGATTTTGGCCCGCGCTGATAGCGACGCGGTAGTCGCGGTGGAGGTCAACGTCTCCTGTCCCAATCTGGAGGATCGGGGCCGCATGTTCTCCCATTCAGGGGCCATGACCGAGGCCGCGCTGGCGGCCACCGCAACCTGCGGCCTTCCCCGATGGGCCAAGCTCAGCGCCACCGGCGACCTGGTGGAGATTGCCGCGGCTGCGGTGGAAGGCGGCGCGGAGGCCCTCACCCTCATCAACACCCTGTTGGGCATGGTCATCGACACCGAGGCTCGCCAGCCCCTGCTGGGCGGCGGCGGGGGAGGGGTGTCGGGCCGGGCCATGGGCCCGGTAGCGGTGAGGGCGGTTTACGACGTGCATGCGGCCTTGCCCGACGTGCCCATCATTGGAGTGGGGGGTATCGCTTCGGGAACCGATGCGGTGGAGATGCTGATGGCTGGGGCCCGCGCCGTTCAAGTAGGCACCGCCACCTTCGCCAACCCCCGGGCCCCGGCCAAGGTCTTGCGGGAACTGGCCCGCTGGTGCACCGCCCACGGCGTGAGTCGACTGGACGAGCTGATTGGAGCTGCCCATGAGTAAAGCAACGCGCGACCCCCGCTTGGCCATTGCCTTGGACGTGGACCATCTGGATCTGGCCTGCTTGATGGCCGATGCCGTACACCCCTGGATGGGGGTGGCCAAGGTCGGATTCGAGCTGTTTGCCACCGCTGGTCCCACAGCCATTGGGGCCATGACCGATCGGGGATACGAGGTGTTCGCCGACCTCAAATTGGCCGACATCCCCAACACGGTGGAACGAGCGGCAGCCCAAGTGGGCCGAGCCGGGGCCCGCTGGCTGACTGTCCACGCCTTCAGCGGGGCTGATGTGCTCAAGGCCGGAGTCGAGGGTCTGGCCGAGGGCAGCGGCGGGTCTGCTGAGGTTCTAGGGGTGACGATTCTGACCAGCGATGCCGACCGGTCCCGAGATGTGCTCGAAGAGCGGGTGGCGCTCGCCCGCGATGCTGGCTGCGGCGGCGTCATCTGCTCTGCCGCCGATATTGAAGTAGTCAAAGAAGTCGCGCCCGAGTTGAAGCGCGTGGTGCCCGGCATCCGGCTTCCCGACTCCAGCCATGACGATCAGGCCTCGGTGGCCACCCCCGAGTCGGCTATCGCCGCAGGGGCCTCCATATTGGTGATCGGCCGAACCGTGACCTCGCCGGTCCAGGGGATGACCGTCGACTCAGAGCACTTGGTCCATGCGCTGGTGGAAATGGCCGACAGAGCCCGGTTGGTCGCCACCAGCATCGGCCATCTGTAGCCACAATTTCCCCAAAATCCCCAATAAGACTTGAAGTGCAAACTACAATGGTGTAATGGCAGGACCCCCACAACTGACAGCAGAGCAGCGCCAGGCCGCGTTGGCCAAGGCTGGCGAGGTGCGCCGCAAGCGTGCTGAAGTCAAGGCCAAGCTCAAGATGAGGTCGATTTCGCTATCCGACCTGCTGGAACAAGCGGAAACCGACGAAGTGGTCGCCGGCACCAAGGTGCTCGCCGTCCTGGAATCCCTTCCAGGCATGGGCAAGGTTCGGGCCCGCAAGATGATGGACGAGATCGGCATTGCCGATAGCCGTCGTATCCGCGGGCTGGGCGATCAGCAACGGGCCTCATTGCTGGCGCGCTGCGGCGACTAAATCAGCCACTGATAATCGTGCTGTCCGGCCCCGGTGGGGTCGGTAAAGGGACTATCGCGGCTGCACTTGTAGACGCGGACCCAAAATTGTGGCTCAGCCGCTCGTGGACCACCCGTGCTCGCCGTCCTGGAGAGCCGGAAACCGCCTATGTGTTTGCCGACGAGGCCGAATTTCGGTCCAAGGCCGCGGAGGGCGGATTCGTGGAATGGGCGGAGATCGCCGGAAACCTCTACGGCACGCCGCAGCCCGATCCGCCCGAAGGCTGCGACGTCTTGTTGGAAATCGACGTCCAGGGCGCGGCCCAAGTGCGGGAAAGCCGTCCCGAAGCCTTGTGCATCTTTGTGGAGGCCCCTTCGCCCCAGGAGCAGGAATCCCGACTGCGGGGCCGGGGCGATTCTGAGAGCCATATCGCCAAACGGCTGGCGCTGGCCGACTCGGAGCGAATCCAGGCCTATGAACTCAACGCCATTCACGTCGTGAACGACAGTCTCGCCGAGGCAGTGGCCGCGGTCGCCGCTCTCATCGAAAATGCCCGCCGGGAGCGGTCGGTCAATGACGATTAATGCCACCGGTCCTGGTAACATTTATCCGCTCTCCCTAGTGCCTGTTGGAAGAAGGCTGCACTGATGACCGAACAGCACGACACCATGATGTATCCGACCATCGAGGAACTCCTGGGCCGCACCGACTCCAAGTTCCGCCTGGTCACCCTGGGGGCGCTGCGGGCCTGCCAGATCAACTCCTATTTCGGTCAACTCGGCGAGGGTTTGGGGGCGATGGTCCCTCCCCAGGTGCTGACGATGTCCCGAAAGCCTCTGTCCATTGCCTTCGAGGAGATCGCGGTCGACAAGATCATCGCGGTGGATCCCCCCGAGGTGCCCGAAGAGGATGTTCTGGCCGACACCTTGATCCCCACCGGTGATGCCGACCTCGGCGGCGATGACCTCGACAGCGCCGATCAGGGCGAGGCCGCTCTCGACTCTGCCTCCTGACCGGGCCATGATGGCGGTCGCCGGCAAGCGAATCGTGTTCGGTGGCCCATGACCGCGGTCGCCGGCAAGCGAATCGTGCTCGGCGTGAGCGGTGGGATCGCGGCGTACAAGGCGGTTGAGATCTGCCGTCGGCTGATGGACGGCGGTGCCCACGTCATCCCGGTCCTGACCAAAGGCGCTACCCGGTTCGTGGGCCGCACCACCTTCGATGCGCTGGCCTCTGAGCCAGTTCGCATGAGCCTGTTCGATGAGGACGACCCCATCCCCCACACCACCTTGGGCCAGACCGCCGACTGCGTGGTCGTTGCCCCGGCCACCGCCCGGGTGATCGGCGCTTATGCCGCGGGCATCAGCTCCGACCTGCTGACCGCCACCCTCATTGCCACCCGGGCCCCGGTGGTGATCTGCCCGGCCATGCACACCGAGATGTGGGAGCACCCGGCGGTGGTCGACAACATCGCAATGCTGGCCGAGCGGGGCGTCCACATCGTCGGACCAGAGTCGGGCCGATTGGCCGGGGGAGACGAAGGCGCCGGGCGCCTCTGCTCTCCAGCCGACATTGTGGCTGCGGTAGGGCGAGTCCTCGATTCCGGCGGCCAGCGAGCCGATATGGCCGGATTGTCGGTGGTGGTCACCGCGGGAGGCACCCGGGAGCCCATCGACCCGGTGCGCTACATCGGCAATCGCTCCTCGGGCAAGCAGGGCTATGCCTTCGCCGACGAGGCCGCTAGCCGGGGGGCCAAAGTCACCGTTGTCACCACCGTGGACCGGCCAGGTCCTCCGAGTGCCACCGTGGTCAGAGTCGACACCGCGGAGGAAATGGCCGCGGCGACCACCAAAGCCGCCAAGGAGGCCGATGTGGTGATCATGGCCGCGGCGGTGGCCGATTTCCGCCCGGTTGACCCCGTCGATGTGAAGCTCAAAAAGCGCGACGGAGTGCCCGCTATCGAGTTGGAGCCCACCCCGGACATCCTGGCTGCGCTGGGGGCGGCCAAGCCGCAAGGCCAGACCCTGGTGGGATTCGCCGCCGAGACCTGCGATGTGGCCGGCAACGCCGCGGCGAAGCTAACCGGCAAGGGCGCCGACTACATCGTGGCCAATGATGTGACGGCAGAAAACGCCGGTTTTGCCTACGACACCAACGAAGTGCTGGTGCTAGCTTCCGATGGTCGGATCCACCCGGTCGGGCTGCGATCCAAGCGCCAAGTGGCCCAAGCCGTTCTCGACTTGGTGGTGGCCGACCGAACCAGCCGAGCCGATGTGCAGGAGAATCAATGAGCCAAGGGACCAATGGCCGCTACCGCTTCACGTCTGAATCGGTCACCGGCGGTCATCCTGACAAGATCGCCGATCAGATTTCCGACGGGGTGCTGGATGCCCTGCTCGAAGTAGACATCGGCAGCCGGGTGGCGTGCGAGACCCTGGTCACCACCGGGCTGGTCGTGGTGGCCGGTGAGATTTCCACCGATGGTTACATCGACATCCCCCGAGTGGTGCGCGACACCATCACCGGGATCGGCTACGACCGGGAGGACTACGGCTTCGACGGCAACACCTGCGGCGTCATGGTGTCCATCGACGACCAGTCACCCGACATTGCCCAGGGGGTGGACCGGCTCGACCCGCTGGAGCAGGGCGCCGGCGACCAGGGGATGATGTTCGGCTTCGCTTGCGACGAGACCCCCGAGCTGATGCCCCTGCCCATCCACATCGCCCACCGGATGGTGGAGCGCCTGACCGAGGTCCGCCGCTCGGGGTGTGTGCCCTACCTGCGGCCCGATGGCAAGAGCCAGGTGACCTTCGAGTACGAGGGCACCCGGCCCGTGGGCCTGACCACCGTGTTGATGTCGGCCCACCACCGCGACGGGACCGATCTGGCGGAGATGAAGGACGACCTCAAAGAGCAGGTCATAGACCCGGTGGTTCCCGAGCAGTTCCGCGACGACGGCTACGACGTGCTGGTCAACCCCACTGGCAAGTTCGTGAGGGGCGGCCCGGTGGCCGACGCCGGGCTGACCGGGCGCAAGATCATCGTCGACACCTACGGGGGCATGGCCCGCCACGGCGGGGGCGCCTTCTCGGGCAAAGATCCCAGCAAGGTGGACCGCTCGGCGGCGTATGCAGCCCGCTGGGTGGCCAAGAACGTGGTGGCCTCCGGGGCAGCCGCCCGCTGCGAAGTGCAGGTGTCCTATGCCATCGGCATCGCCCGCCCGGTGTCGGTCATGGTGGAGACCTTCGGCACCGAGACGGTGGATCCGGTCAAGATCAGCCACCACGTACAGGAGATCTTCGACCTGCGGCCGGCGGCCATCATCCGTGATCTGGAGCTGCTGCGGCCCATCTACCGGAACACGGCCGCCTACGGCCACTTCGGACGCAGCCCCGAGAGCACCTTCACCTGGGAGCGCACCGACCGGGTGGACGACCTCCGCTCAGCGCTGGGCTTGTCGTAGTTGCACGTCCGGGTTCTTCCCGACGTTGTCGCCATAGACCGCGAGTTCACGTACACGGTTCCTGAAAGCTGGATCGACGACCCCCGCTTCGGGGTGGGGGCGATGGTTCGGGTGGTGTTTCATGGTCGGCGAGTGGGCGGTTGGATCACCGATGTGGGGGTGGAGCCTCCCGAAGGGGTGGAACTCGCGCCCCTAGCCAAACTCAGCAGCCGGGGACCCGACCGCGGGCTCATCGAACTCAGCCAGTGGGCCGCCTGGCGATGGGCCGGTCGCCGGGTCCACTTCCTGCGGACCGCCTCGCCGCCACGCGTGGTGACCGCCTTGCCCCGACCCCCGCGTACCCGGCTGGTGCCCACGGACGACTATGCCGATCTCTTCGAGGATGATGGTCGCACCCTGCGCCAGGGGCCGGCCGACGACCCCCTGCCCATCGCACTGGCTGCTGCGTCCCGAGGACAGGCGCTGATCTTGGTGCCGGACCACCACCGGGCAGATGACCTGGCCAGGCGGCTGGGCCGGGAGGGTGCTTGGGTCGCCCGCCATCCCGACGACTGGGCGGCGGCCGCCGCGGGG
The DNA here is from genome assembly GCF_965204015.1 of Candidatus Poriferisocius sp. Lineage (GTDB taxonomy): Bacteria > Actinomycetota > Acidimicrobiia > Acidimicrobiales > Bin134 > Poriferisocius. The sequence goes on from NZ_OZ241965.1 coordinate 3,253,202, forward strand.
GCCACCGTGGTGGGCACGGTGTCAGCCGCATGGGCGCCGGTCCCTGATCTGGCCGCGGTGGTGGTGATCGATGAACACGACGAGGCCTATCGCTCGGAGGCGGCCCCCACGTGGAGCGGTCGGGATGTGGCTATCGAGCGGGCCCGACGAGCTGGGGTGCCCTGTGTGCTGCTGTCGTCGGTGCCCAGCCTGGAGGCGCTGCGATCCCGATCAGTGATGCGCCCGTCGCGGGACGCTGAGCGGGCCAGTTGGCCGCTGGTCGAGGTGGTGGACCGCCGCAGCGAGAACCCGGGGCGGGCCGGCTTGTATTCCCCGAAGCTGGTGCAGGCGCTGCGCGACGGCAGCCGGGCGGCCTGCGTGTTGAACCGCCGGGGTCGGGCGCTGCTGCTGGCCTGTCACCTGTGTGGCGAGTTGGCCGTCTGCACCGAATGCGGTTCGTCGATGCGCCAGACCGACGACAAGCAGTTGGTGTGCCGTGCTGCCGGCCATGTCCGCCCCATCGTGTGCCCGGAGTGCGGCAGCACCAAGATGCGCAATCTGCGAGCCGGGATCAAGCGGGTACGCGAGGAGGTGGAGGCGCTGGTTCGCACGCCCGTGGCCGAGGCCACCAGCAGCGGGTATGTCGGCCCGCCCACCGCCCGCGTGGTGGTGGGCACCGAGGCAGTGCTGCATCTGGGCCGTCCGTTCGACGTGGTCGCCTTCCTGGAGTTCGACCAAGAGCTCCTCGCCCCCCGATTCCGAGCCCGCGAGCAAGCCATGGCCCTCATCGCCCGAGCCGCCCGCATCACCGGCCCCCGTGATGTTGGCGGGCGCATCCTGCTCCAGACCCGCCTGCCCGACGACCCCGTAGTGCAGGCCGCGCTCCGGGCCGATCCAGCACTATTGGCCCGATCTGAGCGAGACCGCCGCCAAGAGCTGGGCCTGCCTCCCTACGGGGCTATCGCAGTGGTTTCCGGCCCGGAGGCAGGCGAGTTCATAGAACGTTTCGGCACCCCGCTGGGTATTCAGATCGCCCCCGACTCCGGCGGGCAATTCTTCCTGCGGGCCCCCGCCTACGACACCCTCTGCAACGCCCTCGCCTCAGTGGAACGCCCCTCTGGCCGCCTCCGCATCGACGTCGACCCCATCAGAGCGATCTAGTCGAGGGTGCGACCCTCCAAGGTCGAAATCCGCTCCCCGTGGTTTCTCAGGCTGTCATCGGTGCGCTCCATGGAGCGATTCAAGATGGCCTCAAGGCTGTCGAGGCGATGCTCGATGCGCCGCAGATAGAAGCCGAGGATGCTGACAATGCTCGCCCCATAAACGCTCAGCATGACAGTTGTTGTGACATCCATATTCGCTTGTCTTTCCTGCTGGATGTGCCTCGGGGGAAGCCTTCTCACTCTATCCCAGGAACACGACAATTTGTTTCAGGTTTGCGGCCGAACCTCCAGGATTCGGTAGCCCCGGCGGGAGCTGAGCCGGGTGGTGGGCCAGCCTTCTTGGTTGAGCCACCGGGCTAGGGAGTCGGAGCCTAGGTTCTTGTTCACCACCAGGTAGGCCCGCCCCTCCTCTGTTAGCCGGCCCAGCCAGGTCCCCAGCACCTCGTAGAGGGCGGCCTTGCCGATGCGGATGGGCGGGTTGGAGTAGATGGCGGCAAAGCGCACCTCGGAGGCCACGTCGTCAGGAAGGGACACTGCGGCATCGGGTCGGCCGTGGCCATCAAGGTTGGTCCGACACAGTTCCAGCGCCCTGGAGTTCACGTCGATGGCCCACAGCGGCGCCTGCGGAGCCCACTGGCCCAGCGCTACCGCGATCGGACCGTAACCGCATCCCAGATCTAGTAGCGGGCCCTGTTGGGGTGGGCGGGGGGCCTCGGCCAGGAGATATCGGGTGCCCCAGTCCACCTCGTCAGCCGCGAACACTCCCCGGTCGGTGGCCAGCTCCACATCCAGATCTCCCACCCGCAAACGGGCACTTCCCGGCCGGCGCTTTCCGCCCGGCGAGGCGCTGTAGTAGTGCGAGTCGCCCACGGTTTGACGGTAACCTGCTTTCATGGCCCCACTGCGGATACGGGTGTATGGCGACCCGGTTTTGCGGCGCGTGGCCGAGGAAGTGACCGACATCGACGGGGCCATGGCCGGTCTGTGCCAGGAGATGCTCACCGCCATGTACGAGGCCCCCGGCATCGGTTTGGCCGCTCCGCAGGTGGGGGTGTCGCAGCGGTTCTTCGTGTACGACTTCGGCGACGGTCCCGGCGTGCTGGTCAATCCCGAGATCACCGAGAGCGACGGCGAGTGGACCTACAACGAAGGCTGCCTGTCGGTGCCCGAACTGTCGTGGGAGATCGTCCGCCCTCGCAGTATCCACCTGAAGGCCTATGACCTGGACGGCAATGAGGTCTCCCTCGAGGCCGAGGATCTCGAGGCCCGCCTGTTCCAGCACGAGCTGGACCACCTGGAAGGCAAGATCCTGCTCGACTACCTGGACGAGGAGCAGCGCCGGGAGGCCAAGGGCATTCTCCGAGAGCGGACAATGAGTGGGTCGAGTCGTCCCCCCGGCACCGGCGACGGGTTGTCGCTGCCGTGATCGACTCCTTGCTGTTGGTGGGCCGGGATTGCCGTGATCGACCCGCCGGCTGACATTCGCCGGCTCGCCTACCTCGGCACTCCTCATGAGTCGGTGCCCTTTCTGGAAGCACTGGCCGCAGCGGGATTCGAAGTGACCATGGCCGTGACCCGGCCCGACAAGCGCCGGGGGCGGCGGGCGGAACCCACCCCCAGCCCGGTGAAGGCCGCCGCCCAGGAGCTGGGTATCCCGGTTTCCTCCGAGGTGGACGCTGTGCTGGACGCCGATGCCGACCTGGGAGTGGTAGTGGCTTTCGGGCAGATCATCAAGCCCCACGTGCTGGACCAGCTAGCCATGGTCAACGTCCATTTCTCGCTGCTGCCCCGCTGGCGGGGGGCGGCCCCGGTGGAGCGGGCCATCCTGGCCGGAGACCAGACCACCGGGGTGTGCCTAATGGAGGTGGCTGAAGGCCTGGATACCGGCCGGGTCTACCGCCGAGTCGAGATCCCCATTGGGCCCGATGTCACCGCGGAGGCGTTGCGGGCTGACATGGTTGCCGCGGCCGTGCCCATGCTTGTAAATGCCTTGCAAGTGGGCCTGGGGACCCTCGAGGCCCAGGAGGGCGAGCCGGTCTACGCCGCTAAGATCACCCGAGACGAGCTCCGCCTCGACTGGGGGCAGTCGGCGGAGTCCTTGTATCGGCAAGTTCGGGTGGGCGGGGCGTGGACGACGTGGAGGGGCAAGACCCTCAAGGTCTGGGCGGCTCAACCGGTGGAGGGATCGCAGCCGCCCGGCGAGCTCGACGGCGCCTGCGTGGGTACTGGCCAAGGATTGCTGAAGTTGGTGGGAGTGCAGGCTGAAGGCAAGTCCCGGCAAGCTGCTGAGGACTGGCTCAGGGGTGCCCGTCCGAACCCAGGCGACCGGCTCGGATCGTGAGCCGCGCCCAATCGGTTCGGGCGTCGGGAAATGCCCGAGCCGTTGCCGCCAATCTCCTTAACCGGATTGAGCGAGATGGCGCCTACGCCAACCTGGTGCTGGCCTCGGCCGACTTGCCCGAACGCGATGCCGGGTTGATCACTGAATTGGTCTACGGGGTCACCCGCATGCGCCGGGCGCTGGACCACCTCATCGACGGCTTCGTGTCCGACCCGCCCGATCTCACCACCCGCAACCTGCTGCGGATCGGGACCTACCAGCTCCACATGATGGACACCCCGGCCTATGCCGCGGTGAGCGAGACCGTCGAAGCCGCATCTCGCCGCCAACGGGGATTCGTCAACGCGGTGCTGCGCCGGGTGGCAGATGTGGATCTAGCCTGGCCCACCGACGCCATCCGGCTGAGCTATCCGGATTGGATGGTAGAGCGCTTGAAGATCGATCTCGGCGAATCAGAAGCCCATGTTGCGCTAGAGCAGATGAACCAGCCTGCCCCGGTCACGACCCGCCCCGACGGCTATGTCCAAGATCTCGCCTCCCAGTGGGTGGCGGAGTTGGTCGATCCTCAGCCGGGAGAGCGAGTACTGGACATGTGCGCCGGCCCCGGCGGCAAAACCACCACATTGGCCGGCAGTGCGGCCACGGTGGTGGCCGCTGATCATCGCCGACATCGGGCCTTGTTGGTAGCGGCCAATGCCGCCAAGACAAGCGCAACCCTGGCCGGAGTGGTAGCCGCCGACGGCCGCTGTCCGCCATTTCGCCCCCACTCCTTTGACCGGGTGCTAGTAGACGCACCGTGTTCCGGCCTGGGCGTGCTCGGGCGCCGGGCCGACGCCCGCTGGCGATTGGGCCCCGACGACGTGAGGGAACTGGCTCGCCTCCAGGCCCAGTTGGTAAGAGCCGCATTCGACCTAATCCGCCCAGGGGGAGTGGTCGTCTACAGCGTGTGCACGATGACAAATGCCGAGACGGTAGACATTGACAACATGGTGGCTCGCGAACATCCCGATGCCGTGCCAATCCCCATTGCAGATGTCCGCTGGCGCCCCCAAGCCCGCGGCGCCCTAGTCCTCCCCCAAGACCACAAAACCGACGGAATGTTCGCTGTCAAATACCAAACCCCCCTACCTACCCCAAAGCCCAGTTCGGAGTAGCTCGGGAAAGCACCGGGTAGGCGTGGTGGGGGGTGGCCCGGCTCAGGGCGCCCGCCGCCCGGAGCTTGTCGAGGACGGCGGGCTGGGCCGGGACAGGACCCGCCACCACGCCGGTTCAACCCAGTACCCTGACCGGCAATGACAGACCAAGAAACCGCTGGACTGGCCGCCAAGGTACTCACGGTGTCCGACGGCGTAATCGCTGGCACCCGCCAAGACGGCTCGGGCGATGCTCTGGTGGAGATGCTCACCGGTGAGGGCTATGAGATCGCCGACCGCCGAGCGGTGGAGGACGGCGTCGAGTCGGTGCGAGACGCCCTGCTGGACATGTCCGAAGGGTTTGCTGGCCTCATCGTCACCACCGGGGGAACCGGCTTCGGCCCCCGAGACCTCACCCCGGAGGGCACCGCCGCCGTGCTGGAGCGCCGAGCCGACGGCCTAGCCGAAGCCTCCCGGTTGGTGAGCCCGTTCGGCCGCCTGTCCCGGGCCATCGCCGGCACGAGGGGCACGGCGCTGATCGTGAACCTGCCCGGCTCGCCCAAGGGCTCGGTGGAGTGCCTAGGCGCGGTGCTCGACGTCATTCCCCACGCCCTGCGCCTGCTGGCCGACGAACCGACCGAGCATTGACCCTGAAATCGCACAACCCTCTAGAGCTGATGGACCTGGCCCTCGAGGCCGCCCGGTCGTGTCGGCTGGTTACCTCGCCCAATCCCTGGGTGGGGTGCGTAATCGATACGACAGACGGCCTGTTCATCGGGGCCACCTCGCCGCCGGGCGGCAACCACGCCGAGATCAACGCACTGGAGGCGGCGGGCGAGCGGGCCCGGGGCGCCGACCTCTACACCACCCTGGAGCCCTGCGACCATCACGGTCGTACCGGGCCGTGCACCGATTCCATCGCGGCTGCGGGTATTGCCCGGGTGTTTGTGGCTGTCGAGGATCCCGACCCCGCGGTGTCGGGCCGGGGAATTGCTGCCCTGCAAGAGGCCGGAATCGCGGTGGAGACGGGTATCAGGGCCGACAAAGCCGCCGAGCTGCTTGCCCCCTATCTCAAGCACCGCCGCACCGGGCTGCCCTGGGTGGTGTTGAAGCTGGCTGCCACCTTGGACGGTCGCATTGCCGCCCCCGACGCCACCAGCCAGTGGATCACCGGCTCCGCGGCCCGCATCGACGCCCATCGCCTGAGAGCCGAGAGCGATGCGGTGCTGGTGGGGGCGGGCACGGTGCGGGCCGACGATCCTGCTCTGACGGTGCGCGACTGGCAGCCTCCCTCCGGTGTGACTCCCCGCATCGATCAGCCGCGGCGAGTGGTGTTGGGCACCGCCCCGCCGGATGCCCGCGTGCACCCTGCTTTGGAGATGGACGGGCCGCTGGAGCAGGTGCTTGGCGAACTGGGGGAGCAGGGGGTGATCCAGCTTCTCGTTGAAGGGGGTGCGGCCACCGCGGCCGCCTTCCACCGGGCGGGCTTGGTGGACCACTACGCCGTGTATCTGGCCCCGGCCCTGTTTGGCGGCGACGACGCCCGCCCGATGTTCACCGGCCCAGGCGCAGCCTCGGTCTCAGACTTGTGGCGAGGCCAGATTCATGCGGTCACCCCGCTAGGACCCGATCTGCGCATCGACCTGCGGCCCTGAATCGCCGGAGATTCAGTATTTGACCCAAGACCCCGCAATGCAGCCCAGTAGCGTTGACGTCATGCTCTCGTTGGTTTTGCCCAAGGGGTCGTTGGAAAAGGCGACCTTAGAGCTCTTCGACGCCGCCGACATCCCCGTGCACCGCAGCTCGGATGTGGCCTACAAGGGCACGATCAACGACCCCCGCATCACCCAGGTCCGCATCCTCCGTCCTCAGGAGATCCCTCGGTATGTGGCCGAGGGGCTGTTCGATTTGGGCATAACCGGGCGCGACTGGGTGGCCGAGACGGGCAGCGATGTGGTGTCGCTGGGCAAGCTCCAATACTCCAAGAACACATCGCAGCCGATCCGTATGGTGTTGGCAGTGCCCGGCGACTCGCCCTGGGAGTCGGCCGAGGATCTTCCCCAAGGGGTGAAGATCTCCAGCGAGTATCCCGCGTTGACCAAGCAGTTCTTCGACGATTTGGGCATCGAGGCCGACATCGCCCTGTCGTACGGGGCCACCGAGGCCAAGGTCCCCGACATCGTGGACGCGGTGGTGGAGATCACCGAGACGGGGCGGGCGCTGCGGGCCGCCGGCCTCAAGATCATCCACACCATCCTCACCTCTTACACCGAGCTGGTGGCCAACCCCGAGAGCTACGCCGATGCCGAGCGGCGCCACGCCATGGAGCAGATCCACACCCTTCTGGGCGGGGTGCTGGAGGCCAGGGGCAAGGTGCTGGTCAAGATGAACGTGCCGGCCACCAGCTTGGACAAGGTCATCGACCTGCTGCCGTCCATGAAGGCGCCGACGGTCAACGAGCTGTTCGGGGGCCACGGCTACGCGGTGGAGACGGTGGTGCCCAAGGTCGACATCAATGTCTTGATCCCCGACCTATGCGACGCCGGGGCTAGCGACATCATCGAACTGCCTCTGGCCAAGATCGTCCATTGAGCCTGTCTGAGCTGGGAACTCCGCTCACCGGTCGGGTGGCGAGCTTCGACGGCGCGGCCGGGTGGGGCGTGATCGTCGCCGACAGCGGCACCGAATACCCGTTCCATTGCACCGCGATCGCTGACGGGACCCGCACCATCACCGCAGGTATCGCGGTGAGCTTTCAATTGGCCCCCGGTCACCGGGGTGTTTGGGAAGCGGCTGGAATTACCCCTGGTTAGCCCTCGGCGTCATCTTGTTCTGAGCCATCTTCTTCTTCGTCTTCAGCGTCTCCGGCGGCACCCTCCATCGCCCGTGACACCTGCACGAACGCCATGCGGATCTGATGGAGGGCATCTTTGAGGGTGGCCTCGTGCTCGCCGAGTCGGCCTTCCAGCCCCTCCACCAGCGAGCCGAGGGCGTCGATGGCCAATCGGGCCTCTTCCAGGTTGGGCGGCTGCTGGCTGAGATGTATGGCCCCCAGCTCATAGAGGCCCATGGCATGGTTGCCCACCACCACCGAAGCGGGGGTGTTGGCGATCTGCTCTCGAGCTTCGGCGAGCTGCTGGGCTAGTTCTTCGGCTTGGGCCCGCTCCTCGTCGCTCAGCCCGGCCAGCGGGTCGTCAACTTGATCGGGGGAATCGTGGGGCGGTGGGGTGGAAGATCCCCTCCGGCCGTCGTCTACCGGTATCTCGCCTCCAGGCGTCCACAGTGTGCTCATCGTCTTTCCTTGGCTCCTTTTCGCCTCGTCTGGCGTGATCGTCCCCTAACGCTGATACTCTTACGCCGCAACTTCGGCGCGCAAACGGGGTGGAAATTATCCCGGCGTGCCAACCCCAATAGTCGAGAGAGAGGAACATGCGCATTGCAGAGCGGTGATCGGCCATAGCTTCGGCAGATGCTGAGCCCCGGATCAACGACCGGATCAGAGCAAGAGAGGTGCGGCTCGTTGGTCAGGACGGACAGCAGATAGGCATTCGCCTGCTGCCTGAGGCGTTGGACATGGCCCGTGATGCCGGCTTGGACTTGGTGGAGGTCGCCGAGAAGGCGAACCCGCCGGTCTGCCGGATCATGGACTACGGCAAGTACAAGTACGAGGCCGCCCAGCGGGCCAAGGAGTCCCGGCGAAACAGCACCAACATCGTTGTCAAGGAGATGAAGTACCGGCCCAAGATCGGCCCCGGCGACTTCGATACCAAGACACGCAAGGTGCGGGGTTTTTTGGAAGAGGGCTCCAAAGTCAAGGTCACGATCATGTTCCGCGGCCGCGAGGTGCAGCATCCCGAATTGGGGCGGCGCATTCTCGATGACATTGCGGCCGAGGTGGAAGAAGTGGCCAAGGTCGAGGTCTATCCGAGGCTGGATGGCCGCAACATGGTCATGGTGCTTGGTCCGGTGAAGAAGAAGTCTCGCAAGCAGGCCGCTCGGTCTGCTCGCCCACCGGTCGAGGAGACCGCAGCAACCGATACTGCTCCCTGAAGCGCAGGAAACTGACATGCCCAAGATGAAGACCCACCGAGGCGCGGCCAAGCGGTTCAAGACCACTGGCACCGGCAAGATCCGCCGGCGCAGCGCCTACAAGAACCACATCCTCGAGAAGAAGGCCCCCAAGCGCAAGCGCCAGCTGCGCGGCCCAGCCCAGGTGTCGGCCGCCGACGCCCCCGCCGTGAAGCGCCAGTTGGGCTTGTAGGGCCTGACACGAGCAAGAGTTCAAGGAGAAGCACACGATGGCTAGAGTCAAGCGCGCCGTTACCGCCCGCAAGCGCCGCCGGGCGGTGGTGAAGCGGGCCAAGGGGTATTACGGCAACAAGAGCCGCACGTTCCGGGGGGCCAATGAGCAGCTGATGCACAGCGGCCAATACGCCTATCGGGATCGCCGGGCCCGCAAAGGCGAGTTCCGCCGCCTGTGGATCCAGCGCATCAACGCCGCCTGCCGCCAAAACGGGACCACCTACAGCCGGTTCATCAACGGCCTGAAGCTGGCCGAGGTGGAGGTCGACCGCAAGATCTTGGCCGAGTTGGCCGTTAATGATCCGGCGGCGTTCGCCGCGTTGGTAGAGGTCGCCAAAGCTGCGGCCGAGGCGGAGCAAGACGCCGCCTCGGTGGGGTAGCACTGGCCCCCAGCAAATCCCTCAGCGCCCGTAACCCACGGGTGGCCGAACTTCGCCGACTTGCCCGCAACCGACGTGACCGCGCCTCGGCCGGCAAGTTCGTCATCGACGGGCCGCAATTGCTGGTCGAAGCGGTGGCTGCCGGTTTGGAGATCGTCGAGGTGTTCGTGGAGCCCGTGATCGACTTGTGGGCCGATCTGGGAGTCTCCATCGACGCTCCCACCTGGACGGTGGGCGACGGCGTGCTGGCCAAAGTCGGCTCGGTGGTCACCCCCCAGGGAGTCATGGCCACCGCCCGTATCCCCGACGTCGCTCCCGTGGCCGACGGCGATTTTGCCGTCGAGCTGGCCGGAGTCGCCGACCCCGGCAACGCCGGCACCATCGTGCGCACCGCGGTGGCCGCCGGGGCCCAAGCGGTGGTGTTCAGCCCAGAATCAGTGGACCCCTGGAATCCCAAAACCGTCCGGGCATCGGCCGGTGCGTTGTTCCGAGTTCCGTTGGCCGAGACGGGACCGAAAGGGGAGCGTGTGGGCGCCGACCCCCACCGAGGCGACCCCTACGACCAAGCCGACCTCACCGGCCCCCTCACTCTGGTGGTGGGAAACGAAGCCCACGGCCTCGATCAAACCGTGGCCATCGACCGCTGGGTATCCATCCCCATGGCCGAGTCGGTGGAGTCCCTCAACGTCGCCTCCGCCGCCGCCATCTTGTGTTTCGAGATCGCCCGCCAACGCCGCGGCTGAGCTGCCGTAGTTGAGGTCTAACCGACGACGGGGCCGATGGCGGCGGGCTGAGCTCTGAGGGCTTCAATCTCAGCTACAGCCTCGTCGGAGAGCTCGCGGATGCCGATGAACTCTTCGAGGTTGTAGTGGAGGTTGATGATCCGCATCTCCTCGCGGCTCAACACGATGTGGTCGAGGCCGGGTTGGTGCAGGCCTCGCTGGGCTCGCTGGAGGTTGGACAGGTCTTGGTCGAACACCAGGTTCATGGAGGCCTCCTCGGCGGGGATCACAGCCTGCATCGGCTGGGCCCGTTCGGTGCCCGGCGACCGCCGGTCGAGATGCAGCAAGTCCATGTAGGCGTCGTCGGGGGTGTCGCCGGGGCGGGACCGCAGCACGGTGATGCTGTCGCACATCACGATCACCGTGATGTTGGGGAACAGGTTGAACTGGAACAGGTCCAGCATCTGCGATTGGTCGAAGCTGTCCAGATCGAGGCCCTTTTGGGCGGTCTGGACCCGTACCAGCTCCTCCAGCACGTCGCGCACGCCACCCCCGTCGGGCACCGGCGGGCATTGCCCCGGGTTCTCGGAGTCCTGGCCATAGCGAGCGCCTTGGGTGACGATGATGGACTCCCATATCTCCTGGTCGGTGGCTCCGTCGCGCAGCCGGGGGCTGGGCACCCCGTAGGGCTGGTGCAGTGAGCCGTGGCGGCCGTAGAGGCGGTTCACCGAGTTGACGTCGTCGCAGCTGGGCAGCATCTCCCGGTGGATGCCCTGTACGTGGTAGGTCTCGCTGAACGCCTCAATGAGGGTCTTCCAGTTGCACGGCAGCGGCACGGTGAGGTCGTAGGCGCAGGCGTACTCGTCCATGCGAGCCCACTCCAAAAGGCCGGGAATGGCCTCCAGGTACTCGTCGAGGGGCTCGGCGTCCATGTCCAAGTTCACGAACACCAGCGGACCCCATGTGCCCACCTGCACCGGGAACAGCGGGTAGTCGTCGTTGCGCAGGGCCCCGAAGCCCCGGCGCGACGGCACCTCCCGCAGCTTGCCGTCCAAAGTCCAGCTCCACCGGTGGTAGATGCAGCGCAGCTCGGTCAGCCCCGACCCCGATCCGGTGCACAGCACATTGCCCCGGTGGCGGCACACGTTCTGGAACCCCCGCAGCACCCCGTCGTCGCCCCGCACCACCAGCACCGAGAGATTGCCCACCGAGTACTCGAACCAGTCGCCCGGCTGGGGCACATGGTCCACCGTGCAGGCCAGCTGCCACGCCTTGGGCCACACATGGGCCATCTCCAATTCGGCCCACTCCGGGGAGATGTATCGGTGGGTGGGTACCTCAACGGGGGTACGCCGGGGCGGCACTGGTCCGATAGCCGTTCCCACCGGGGCTTCGTTGGTGAGTTCCGGACCGATCTGGATTTTCGCCATGGCAGAAGCGTAGGCCGTGTTGACCAAGGCCACTCCAGCAGTCCCGTAGTCTTTATCCCGTATGGGTCCGGGCGAAGCCATTGTGTTCACAGTCGGGGCGCTGGTTGCATTGGGCACGCTTCTCGCGGCCATCCAGACCGTGGTGGTGCCCCGAGCCGAGCGCAGCTTATTGATCCGCTTTGTGTACGTGGGCATGGGGATCCTGTTCTCGGTGCTCGCCCGCCGCAGAAAGACCTATGAGGCCAAAGATGCGCTTCTAGCCCGCTACGCCCCGACCACGCTCATGTTTCTGCCGGTGGTTTGGGCCACCGGGGTGATCTACGGGTTCTCGCTGATGTTCTGGGCGCTGGATGTGCGCCCCTATCGCGAGGCCCTGACCCTGAGCGGGTGGTCGCTTACCACCTTGGGCTATCGGGTGACCACCGACTTCTTCACCCTGACGCTTGCGGGGTTCGAAGCGCTCATCGGCTTGGGCATCGTGGCGTTTTTGATCAGCTTCCTGCCCACCATGTACAGCGCGTTCAGCTCCCGGGAGGCGGCCGTGGCCCGCCTGGAGATCAGAGCGGGAACCCCGCCCACGCCCGAGGCCATGATCATCCTGGCCCACGAGACCGGCGGCCTCGAAGACATGGGGGACACCTGGACCGAGTGGGAGCACTGGTTCATCCAAATAGAAGAAACCCACCAGACCTATCCCGCATTGGCCTACTTCCGGTCGGTGCGCTCCGACCGGTCGTGGGTGACCGCGGCCGGCTGCATCCTGGACAGCGCCGCCATCATGTTGTCGACAGTGGCGGTGCCCCATTCGCCTGCCGCGCCGTTCATGATCCGGGCGGGGTACGTGGCGCTGCGCAACATCGCCGAGTTCTTCGCCATCGAATACGATCCCGACCCGTTGCCCACGGCCCCCATCACGGTGCGCCGCCACGAGTTCTACGAGACCTACGAGGCCCTCCAGCAAGCCGGAGTGCCCGTGGTGGAAGACCGCGATCAGGCGTGGCGCGACTACGCCGGGTGGCGGGTGAACTACGACGACTGCCTGGTGGGGCTGGCCTCCATCACCTCGGCCCCGCCGGGCAAGTGGAGCACGGATCGGCCCTCTACCTACCACCGGCTGCCGCTGTTCTATCGCCCGCTGCGTCGTCCGCTGCCGCCCCTGTTGCGTGAGATCCGGCGCCGGGGTTTCGGCCCGGGGCGGCGGCGGTGATTTCTCTGCCGACGCCACTAGCAATGAGGCTGGCGCCATGAAGACCCGCATCACCGAGCTTCTGAACATCGACATCCCCGTGGTGCAGGCCCCGATGGGCTACATCGCCCGGGCCCAGCTGGCCTCGGCAGTGTCCAACGCCGGGGCCATGGGCATCATCGAAACCTCCTCGGGCCAGCTTGACGACATCAAGGTGGAGATCGCCAAAATGCGCGACCTCACCGACCGTCCCTGGGGCGTGAACATCGCCCAGCTGCTGGTGCCCGATGCCACGGTCATCGATTTTGTCATTGAGCACGAAGTGGCGTTCGTGACCACCTCGGCGGGCGACCCCAACCGGTTCACCGCGATGCTGAAAGACGCCGGGATCACTGTTTTCCATGTCGTGCCCACATTGCGCGGCGCTCTCAAAGCAGTGGACGCCGGCGTCGATGGCCTCATCGTGGAGGGAGTGGAGGGCGGCGGGTTCAAGAATCCCCACGGCTCGTCCACCATGGTGCTTGCCCCGCTGGTTGTGGCCGAAGTGGACGTGCCGGTGATCGCCGCGGGCGGGATCTGCGACGGCGTGTCGATGGCGGCCGCCTTTGCTCTAGGGGCCGACGGCGTGCAGATGGGCACCAGGATGCTGTCGGCCGCCGAGTCGCCGGTGCACGACAACTGGAAGCAGGCGGTGGTGGCTGCGGCCGAGACCGACACCGTGCTGTTGAACCGGTTCGGCCGTCCCGGCATGCGGGCGCTTCGCACCGAGCTCACCGCCGAGATGGAGCATCACGACCAGGTGCAGATGCCCGGCCTCGACCGGCTCATGGACCAGTACTTCGGTGGGCAGATGGACGTGGCCGTCCCCTTCGGCGGCCAGGTGATGGGCCGCATCGACGAGGTGCGTCCGGTGGCCGACATCTTGGGCGAGGCCTGGGACGACTGCCAGATTCGGTTGCGCCAACTGGGCCAGGCCGCGGCGGTATAGCCAGGGGGTACCGGGAAATGCGGCGCGGTACCCCTTCAGTCACAGCACTATCACCCCGTCGAGCCCGGCCATGAGGCTCTTCGGCCTCTCCGGCGTTCGCCAAGCGCAGATCCGCCTGCCCCGGGTGTGGCTGCTCGGCCCCGATCCCCGGGGCGTGCGCCAATCACTGGGGGCATTGTGCATTCTGGCGGTGACCAGCGTGGTCGCCGGTGTGGTGCTGGGCCGAAGCCACGAGCGATTGGCCGAGCTGCCCGGGCTGCTGCTGTTGGTGCCGGCGGCCATTGCGCTTCCGGGGAAGATCTTCGGAGCACTGGGCAGTCGGCTGGGCACCGCCATCCACACCGGCACGTTCCGGCTGTCGCTGCGGTCGTCCAGCGTGGTGGGCCAAAACGTGTGGGCCTCGCTGGTCTTGACGCTCCTTATGACGCTGGTGCTGGCCCTTTTGGCCTCGGCGATGGCGTCGAATCTCGGGGTGGAGAACGCCATCGGCGTGGCCGACTACGTGGTCATCTCGGTGGTGGGCGGGATGCTGGCGTCGGTGTTCGTGCTGCTGGTGACGCTGGGCATGGCCACCGGATCGGTGCGCTGGGGGCTCGACCCCGACAACGTGACCGCCCCCATGGTGACCGCAGCCGGCGACGTGCTGGCGCTGCCCGCGCTCATCTTGGCCTCCTACCTGGTGCGAATCGACACCGTCACCCCGGTGATCGCCGGGCTGTTGGCGGCCGTCACGGTTGTATCGTCGGCCGCCGCGCTCCGCTCCAAGGCCCCCGAACTGCGGACCGTTCTGAGGGAGTCGATCCCGGTGCTGGTGCTAGCCGGATTCTTGTCGCTGATGGCCGGGGTGACGGTGGAGAACCGATTCGAGGTGTTCTCCGAGCGCCCCGTGCTGCTGGTTCTGATTCCCGGCTTCCTGGCCACCGCCGGCGCCCTGGGCGGCATCTTGACCAATCGGCTGTCCAGCAAGCTCCACCTGGGTTTGATCGGCCCCTCGGTTGTGCCCCATCGGGGAGCTCGCACCGATGTGGGGGTGACCATCGGGCTGGCGCTGCCGGTATTCGTGATCGTGGCCCTGGTGTCGCAGGGAGCGGGATCGCTGGTCGATCTGGCCGGGCCGGGGGTGGGACGGCTGGTGGGGGTGGCGCTGATCGGCGGAATCCTGGCGGTGGTCGTGGTGGTGGCCGTGGCCTACTACGGGACCATTGCCGCCGTCCGCTTCGGAATCGATCCCGACAGCGTGGGCATCCCGACGGTGACCGCGGTGCTCGATTTGGTGGGCGCCCTCACGCTGGTGTTCGCCATCGAGGCTGTTGGGGCGGGGTGAAAGGCAAATGACTGATTCCAGTGCTGATGGCTATCTTGGAGAGACCTGACAATGGACGATAAACCCCGCAACCTTCGGGCCATGCTCGCCGAGGCCAAGGACCTCTCCGAGCTGATGGTCGATTTGGCCTACGCCGCCCTGTACTTCGGCGACCCGGACATGGCCACCGAGGTGGACGAACTCGAAGTGCAGATGACCGAGCTGGTCAAAGACATGCGGGCGGTGTGCATCATGGCGGTTCGCCATCCCCGCGAGGCCGACGGCATGTCGTCGGTGCTCCAGGTGATCAGCGCCATCGAGCGGATCGCCAACGATGCGGTGGACATCTCCCGGATCGTGACCCGCCGCTTGGGGATTCCCGCCGAGCTGGTGGCCCATTTGTCCAGCGCCGAGGAGATATCGCACCGCTTGGTGGTCCACGAGGGCTCCCATATGGTGCGCCGGCCCCTCGGCGATTTGGAGCTGCCCGTGGTGGCCGGGATGCGGGTCATGGCCATCCGGCGGGAACGCAGCTGGATCACCGACGTGCGTGGCGACCAGCTCATGATGCCCGGCGACGTGCTGTTCCTGCGGGGCTCGCCCGATGGGATCATGCGCCTGCACCAGCTGGCCGCCGCGCCCATGTGGGAGGAGCCGGTGGCCCCCGAGGATCCCTGGATCTCGGATCTGGATCGGGCGGTGGACGTGCTGGTGGAGATGAAAGACCTGTCGGAGGCCGCGGTAGGGCTGGCCTACTCGGCGCTGGTCCTCAAGGATCGGGGCTTGGCCGCCCAGGTGCGGCTTCTGGAGGGACGCCTCGACGAGATGAACCACCAGTTGGAGCTGTGGGTGCTGCGGGCCGCGTCCAACAACATCGACCCCTCACCGCTGCGGGGACTGCTTCACCTCGGCCAAGCCGCCGAGGACATCGGCGATCAGGCCCGCCAGATGATCTCGCTGGTGGAGCTCGGCGAAGAGGTCCACCCCATCTTGGAGATCGCCCTCGGCGACTCCGACGAGGTGGTGGTCGAGCTGCCCGTGGCCCGCCTCAGCGGCGCCGACGGGACCTCGCTCAAAGAGCTGGCCCTCAACATCGAGCCCGGTTTTACCGTGCTAGCCATCCGCCGGGCCGGCCGCTACATCTACCGCCCCGGGGGCAGCGCCGCGCTGTACGCCGGCGACGAGATCATCGCCAGCGGCCCCGACGAAGGCCGCGAAGCCCTAGCCGAACGCTTCGGCTGGAACCTGGTGCGAGAAGAAGAAGGCCTAGAAGACGAACTCCAGCCCATGGGCTCGTAGTCTGGCCTGCGGCCCATCATTGGTCGCGCCAGCCCAACAGATGCTGCCGGTATACCAACATCGCTTTCTCCCGCTTCCCAGTTGACAACCCGCCCTCGTCAGCCAACCGCTCCACCTTCACCACAGCCTCCTGCCAAGCCTGCTCATTCTGCTCGCTGCGCCGCTGCCAACGCCCCGCATACCACCGCTCATCCTGCTGCCCCATCACCCGACCCCACCCAAAGCACCCGCATACCCACCGCCCCCCGCATCCCCGCAGGTCACAACCCTAGATTCCATACCAACAACCCTACCGACGCCTATGACAACTTCATGCCAGCACCCCGCACTGCTGAGTTTTAGGACTGAAAATAACTGAATAATCATAAAAGACTCTTGACTGAACCAGTCCTGGTATGGGCATACTTGTCAGGTGGCAACGCCGGTACTAGTGCGGTTCAGCAAGAAGCAGGTCGAAGCGATTGACCGCCTTGTAGCGGAAGGAGTAAGGGAGTCCCGCCCCGAGGTGATCCGCCTGGCAGTGGAGAGTCTGGACGAGGCCATCTGTCGGATGCGGACCAATCTGGAGGTCGAGCAGGCCAATCGCCAGCAGCGCCAAATAGAACCCGAGGGGATCTCGACTGTGGCCGTAGAAATAGCCCTAGCCGGACGCGAGCGGTGGGTGTGGACGGAGGATGGTCGGTGCATCCCGGAACAGGTAGCCGAAGAGCGGAGCATCCCCATTGCCCAATGCCCTCCCCGCCCCAGCCTGGACCGAATCGAGGCGATTCCTAGAATCCGGTTGGAGTTCAGCAAAGCGCAGCATGAGGCGATCGACCGCCTGGTGGCCGAAGAGGTCGGCGTCACTCGTCCCGAAGCAATCCGTCGAGCAGTAGAGCGCTTGGCCCATGTCGTTGGCCGATCCCGCCGCATCGACGAGGAGATCGCCGAGTTTGAACGCCAGCCGCCCGAATACGTATTCGAGAATTGGGTCTGGACTGAGGATGGCGATGTAGTCCCGGAGTCCGTGGCCATCGAAGAAGGCATTCCCATTGCAGATGGTCCTCCCCGCCACACACCAGCTAGCACGGGGAGCTGATGAGGCAGGGTGATATCTGGCTCATGGAGCAGCCATTTGAGGATCCACGCCCCGTAATAGTCATTTCCCGCAACTGGGCTATTTCTCATCTGAACAAAGTTGTAGTGGCCCCCATCACGAGGACGCTTCATTCTGCTCAGACAGTGATTTCTGTCGGCCGCGAACAAGGGCTGAGATATGACAGCGTTGCCACGTTCGACAATCTCATCTCAATACCACAGTCTCAGCTAACCCATCAGATAGGAGCTCTCAGCGACGGTGGCCGCGATCAAATGTGCTACGCCCTCATGTCAGTGGCTGATTGCTGAATCTGCGCACGTCTACATCCGCAGGGGTGTAGGGACTACCGCCGGAGGTTTGGGAGGCTCTTGCCAAGGGGGTCGCAGGTATCGGCGTCCGGTGTCGGGGTGTTTTTCGATGGCCCAGTTTCGGTGGTGGACTTTTTGGTGGCAGTCGTGGCATACGAGCACGAGGTTGTCGGGTTGGGTGGGGCCTCCGTGTTGCCATTCCACGATGTGGTGTGACACGCACCATTCCGGTTCCTTCCGGCAGCCGATGCATCCGCCGTCTCGGGCTTCGAGGGCGGCCCGCAGGGCGAAGTTGGGGTGGCGGCTGGTTGATCCCATCCAGATGGGCTCAGTGCTTGCTTCTTTGAACAGGCCGCACAAGATGTCGGCGTCGCAGGCCAGCCTGTGGAACTCGTTTGGCGGAAGCGGGGTGCCATCGGCCAGACGAGGGCGACCCAGCTTGTCGTCCACCAAGTCGTAGTCGGCCATCAACAACAGCGTGGCGCCCTGAGGCTGCTCGCTTCCGTCAGCAGAGATCGTGCGGGTGATGAGGCGCTCCAAAGCATCGGCCCGGCGGTGACGATCGGCGGTGTGCTCGCGGCGGTTGTCGGCCCGCCAGTCGTCGTCGGTCGCCTTGTTCAGCGCCTTGCGGATCCGCGCCGCCGCAACCGGGTCGAACAAGGCGAAAAGCTGCCACATCCCGTCGTCTCGCAAAGAGAAGCTGGCCGTGCGGGCCCTGCGCTGGCGCTCAAACCGCTTGGCCCCATCATCGCCAGCCAACTCGTTCTGATGGTCGCGCACCGTCTTGCGCAACTGCTCCGGCGACTGCGTCTCAGCCGCCTCCAGCATCTTGGCCTCATCCAACGGCCCATTCTGCGCCGCAGTCCCCAGAATCCGAGCGTGCTCCGAATTGATCCGACTGTCCACCAACGCGTCCCGGGTAGCCGACAGCTTGTCCAACTGCTCGGCCTCACGCAGCGTCCGATCAGCCTGATGCCTCGACTGCCGCAGCTCGGCCCTCAAGGAGTTCGCAGCGTCAAAGGAGCTGCTGCGCCTGGTCTTCTCAGCCACCACCTCAGCCAAAAACCCCTCCAACCGATTGCGAGCCTGCCCAATGTGCCGTAGCCGAACATCCAATGCTGAGTCGTCTAGCCCGGCCACGTCAACGGCATCAACATGCACGCCACTCCCAGGATTCCCGCAGGTCACAGCCCCAATATCCATACAACAATGATATTGAAGGCAGTGACAGTATCTCTTTACCATCAGAATTGCTTGAGTTTTCTTTAGGTATCCCTCCGCCCGAGATCGTTCGTCTCGGCTAACGGAACGGAACATTGGGTAGGGTGCCGGCTGTGTCGGAGGGGGACGCAGGAAGGGCGAGCGCTCCCGGCGGAAGTCCCTTTGTCGATGGGCAGCCGCTGTTGCTGGACGGGTTTGATGACCGGCATCTTCACCTGGAGATCCTGCGCTGGCTGATCAACCCTGAGATCGACCAGGTCGATTTGGCCGTCTCCTTCATCATGAAGAGTGGCGTGAAACTCATCGCCGGCCACCTGGAGGCTGCGCTTCAGCGGGGAGCGTGGGTTCGGATCATCACTACTGATTATCTGTCCATTACCGATCCCGATGCCCTGACTCAGTTGCTAGATCTGGCTGATCGCCCCGATCTCAGTGATGCCCAACTTCAGGTGAAGGTCTTCCACGATCCGAAGGTGTCGTTCCATCCCAAGGCGTACTTGTTCCGGTCAACCGACAGCTCGGTCGCCGGGGGATTCGTGGGGAGTTCCAATCTGAGCTGGTCGGGCATACGAAGCGGGGTGGAATGGAACCTGGGCGTGGACCATGTTGGGCCGCTGGTCGAGAGTTTCGATCGGCTGTGGTCCGATCCCCGTTGCGCCTCAGTCGATGCCCGCTGGGTTGCCAAATACCGAAGAGAGCGACCTCCTGAGAGTATCCCCCGTACTCCACCCCCCGAAGCAGGTATCCCTATTGAGCCACCTAGCCAGCCGGTCAGTCCATGGCCTGTTCAGGTCGAAGCGCTCAGAGCTTTGGAAGAGACAAGGGACCGGGGCTATCGCCGTGGTTTGGTGGTTATGGCCACTGGGCTGGGAAAGACATTGCTAGCTGCGTTCGACAGCAGTCGCCCCGAGTTCCGCCGGGTCCTGTTCATTGCCCATCGAGAGGAGATTTTACGCCAGAGCCGGGACGCGTTTCGCCAAGTGCGGCCCGAGGGCCGATTTGGGTTCTTCTTGGGTGCTGACAAAGACTCCGAGGCCGACGTGGTATTTGCCAGCATTCAAACGCTGCACCGACACCTCAACCGCTTTGAGTCTGACCGGTTCGACTATGTGGTGGTCGACGAGTTCCACCACGCCGCCGCCCCCACCTATCGCCGGGCCATTGAGAGCTTCCGCCCGAAGTTCCTGCTCGGCCTTACCGCCACGCCTGACCGGCTCGACGGCGCAGACTTGCTCGCGCTCTGCGGCAACAACCTGGTGTTCGAATGCGATCTGGTTGAGGGCATCAGGCAGGAGCGGCTGGTGCCCTTCCAGTATTGGGGAATCAAAGACGTAGCTGATTACGCCCCAATCCCATGGCGCAGTGGCCGCTTCGATCCCGAAAAGCTGGCCGAGGCCATCGAGACCGAGCAGCGGGCCGAACAGGCGCTGGCAGAATGGCGGGAAAGGGCAACCGGCCCGACGCTGGCGTTCTGCACGACCATCGCTCACGCCGAGTTCATGGCAGAGTTCTTCAACCGAAGGGGAGTGCGGTCTGTTTCCGTGCACAGCGGCCCGCACTCGGCCCCTCGCCAGAGCGCGGTCGAGGACCTTCGGAATGGGGCAATCCAAGTGCTGTTCGCAGTTGACGTGTTCAACGAAGGCGTCGACGTCCCAGAGATCGGCACGGTCCTGATGCTGCGGCCCACCGATTCACCTGTGATCTTTATGCAACAGCTCGGACGGGGGCTTCGCCTTTCCGAGGACAAAACAGCGCTTCAGGTGATCGACTTCGTGGGAAACCACCACAGCTTCTTGATGAAGCCCAGAGTCCTCTTGGATTTGAGTTCGGCGGAAGGCAGACGGTCAGACAGAGCACTGGATGAGGTGATCGAAAGTGGGGACTTCGAGTTGCCTCCAGGATGCTCGGTGGAGTTCGAGTTGAGGGCAGTGGAACTGCTGCGTCAGATGCTCTTTCAGCGGGCTGACAGGAGGCGATCAACCGTTCGCGAGGAAGCAGCGGCGTTGGAAGAATTTTGCCGCAACTACTTGGAAGAGCACGATACGAGACCCACCGCAGCACAAGCATCACGTTCCCAGGGGATCAAGCCGGGGAGCGGTCCGATCAAGCGGGCGGGGGGTTGGCATCGCTATCTGAGCCGCCAAGAGTTGCTATCTGATGACCATCAGATAGCTGTCGATGAGGTTGGGACCGTGTTGAGAGCGCTGGAAACAGAGCCCATCACCAAGTCCTACAAGTTGGTGGCGTTGCAGGCAATGCTTGAGTTAGGAGGGGCATTCGAGCCGGTTTCGGTGGCTCAGGTGGCAGAACGGTCCCTACGGGCAATTCGGGAAGACCGCCGGCTCCGGGCTGACATCCAGATCAAGGAGATCCCCAACTTGGATGAGGTGTCGGCTGAGAAGTGGCGGGCCTACTGGTTGAAGTGGCCGCTTGAGCACCTGTCCAACAAGCCAGGCAAGTCCCTGTTCAGCCACGAATCCGGTGAAGACGGCGGAACGATGGCACCAACATTCTCGGTGCCCGAAGAGAATCAAGATGTCTTTGAGGAAATGGCCTTTGAGATCGTGGACTGGCGGCTCCAGAACTATCTCTTGAGCAGCGCTGTTGTGCCACCGGCTTCGGAGTTCTCCCATCAACGAAATGAGGAGCCGCCAGCCCAAGCCGCCGGAGGGGTGGCTAGCTGAGATTGGGGCAGGCCGCCCTTGGGCGGGGGTCGGTGGTGGGTTGGCTTTGAGGGGTTAGATGGTGAACCGCTTGCGGCGTCGGGAGGATGACAGGAGCTGGGAGATGCCGGCTAGGAGGAGGCCGGCGATGATCAGGGCGGCGCCGGTGAGGAGGAGGGGGCGGCTTTCTACGCCGGTAGCGGGGAGCTCGTCCATGGTGCCGTCGTCCATGTCATCGGCCATGCCGTCGTCCGTGTCATCCATGTCGGTGGCCACTGCGGTTATCCGGCCTTGGCCGGCTTCGGGGTAATCGGCGGGGGTGATGGTGCCGTTGAGGCCGTCGCTGATGTAGGTGGCCAGCGACTGCTGGTCGGTGAGGCCCAGGTGGGTGCGGGGGCCGTCGCCGAACAGGTATTGGTCGCCGCCGTTGGCCAGGAAGTCGAGCGTTACCAGGGCGATTGCGGGGGCGCCGTCCACCACGGCGCCGTCGCTCACCAGCGCGGTGCCGTCATCCAGGGTGATCGACTGCACTCGGGAGCCCTCGGTGGTCACGGTGTCGTCATCGATCTCCTGGGGGGTGCCCGCAGGGTCGTAGACGAAGCTCAGACCGGCCACTTGGGCAAAGCGGCCGCTGGAGTGCCCCGATACGGCGTTCTCCAACAGCACCTTCACCTGTGCGGCTGACACGTCTTCGATCACGGTGATCAAGTTGCCGAACGGGGAGACGTTGAACGTCTCCAGCAGGCTGATCGGCCCCACCGGGATCACCGAGTCGTTGCGGATCCCGCCCCCGTTTTGGAGGGCTATCACCGGCTGGGGCACGCCGAAGTCGGCGGCCAGCCGCTGCCCGTTCCACAGCAGGGCGTCGGCCACCAGGTTGCCCTGGTTGGTCTCATGGGTGCGGATGCCCGGCGAGCGGCGGCCATCGAGGGGCACCTCGGTGGTGCCCACCGGGACGGCGGCCAGCTCTTCGAGAGCGGCGGCCACGGGGGTGGTCACCTGGGCCACCACGTCGGGATGGGGCTCCACCGCGTCGGACTCGCTGCCGCCGGCCACCCGCCGCAGCCCGCTGGTTTCGTCGATGGCGGCCACGTTTCCGTCGGCGTCGATGGTGAGGACGAGCCGGCCCACGTAGGTGTAGTCGCCCGGCGTGGTCACCACCGGCACGCTGGTCCCGTCGGCCTGGGTGGCGGTAAGGGGGTAGGGGCCGTAGGGATCGCCGTCGCCGGGCAGCAGCACAGTGCTGTCGTCGGCCAACAGCGCGCTGCTGCCGCCGGCCACGATGACATCCACACCGGTGAGCTCAGCAGCCAGCGCAGTCTCGGCGCTCAAGGCCTGCAAGTGGGTGGACAGCACGATGATGTCCACACCGTCGCCGGTGAGGCGGTCGATCTCGGCCTGCACAACCTCGCCCACATTGGACATCACCGCCACATTGCGGGGGCTGGAGATGAAGGGGAGACCGGTCGTAGTGGCACCGATGATGCCGACGCGCCGGCCCTGCTTCTCCACCACCACCGACTTGGCGATCCGGCCCTCATCCACCAGCGCGGCCAAAACCGGCTCCTCGGAGAAGTCCAGGTTGGCGCTGATCAACGGGGCGTTGATCTCGGAGATGAACCGGGCGAGGAAGTCGGGGCCCCGGTCGAACTCGTGGTTGCCGATGGTGAGGGCGTCGTAGCCGATGAGGTTGAGGGCCAGCGCGTCGTAGAACGGGCCATCCTCATCCAAGCTGGCCGACAGCTCGGGGCCGCTCAAAAGGTTGTCGCCCGAGCTGATGGTGATCACCGCTGCACCGTCGTCGGTGGCCTGGGTTCGCAGTTGGTGGACCAGGGTGGCGAAGCGGGCCGCGCCGCCGTAATCGGGCAGATCCGATGACGCTTGCACCAGCTGCGACTCGCCGTCGTTGTGATGCAGGATCACCAGCTTCAGATCGCCGCTGTCAGAGGCCGCGTCACCGTCATCTTGCGCATTGGCCGCTACCGCGCCCAACAGGGCGGTAACCAGCCCCAACGTGATCAATGCCCACACAAACCGTCGGATTCTCACTGATCGACTCCTTCGTCGTTGTTGGATTCCCAAGGGGGTCAACCGGTCGGCACCTCATCGGTTTGACGCCCGCGACACACTGCCACGAGGAGACTTCTCCGTGTCAACGCGGGTACGAACCCCACTTGAACATCACAAGACAATCAGGGGCGGATCACCTCGGGGGCCCAGTTGGACTCGAAGCCGATGCCCGACAGCCAGGTCTCCACCAGCTTGCCGTTCTCGGCCCGAAAGGCCTGCACCCAGTCCCACTGGTTGCCGTCCACTTTCCAGGTGCCGATGGCCACGACGTGGTCGTCTTCGGCGATGAGCCGGTAGCGCAGGTCGGTGAACTCGGCCTGGCTGCACAGCGCGGCCACCTGCTGCTGGTACTCCTCGGCGGTCACTGATCGGGTGCCGCCCATCTCGTGGCGGACGTAGACCGGCCCGGCCAACTCCGGCACCAAGTCCGGGTTCTGCGCCCCCCACATCTCGTCGTACCACCGCCGCAGCACGGCTTTGGTCTCTTCAGCTGTTCCTCGATCAGACATGGCTTGAAGCTACGGCAGCGGGGCGGCAGGTGCCGCGTCGGAAGCCGAGGGCCGGTACCGTCGCAGTGTGAGCGACGTCGCCCCTGCCTCTGCCTCGGGGATATTCGCGTCGCTGTCCAACCGGGACTACGCCATGTTGTGGTGGTCGGGGCTGGTGGCCTTCCTCGCCGTGGGCATGCAGATCCTGGCCCGGGGGTGGCTGGCCATCCAGCTCACCGACAGCAACTCCAGCTTCGCCCTGGTGCTGCTGGCCTTCGGC
Source organism: Candidatus Poriferisocius sp. (assembly GCF_965204015.1). Classification (GTDB taxonomy): domain Bacteria; phylum Actinomycetota; class Acidimicrobiia; order Acidimicrobiales; family Bin134; genus Poriferisocius. Next base: position 3,277,536 of record NZ_OZ241965.1, read on the forward strand.
ATCGGCATGGTCACCGTCACCCCGTTCGGGGGAGTGGCCGCCGACCGGTTCGCCCGCCGGGCCCTCATCCTCGGCTCCCACCTCTCGCTCACCTTCAGCGCATTGTGGCTGGGGATCATGGTGGTGTTGGGCCTGGAGGAGTTCTGGATGCTCTTGCTGGCATCGCTCATCCAGGGGGCGTCGTTTGCGTTCATGGGTCCAGCCCGCATGGCCATGACCGGCGAAGTGGTGGAACGCGAACTCCTGTCCAACGCCATCTCGCTCACCCAGCTGACCGTGGCCAGCACCCAAACAGTTGGGCCAGCCCTGGCCGGATTTCTGGCCGACACGCCCAATTTCGGGCTGGCCGGGGTGTACCTGCTGAGCGCGGGCCTCACCGCAGTGGGGACCATCCCGGTACTCCTGCTTCCCACGTCGCGGCCTGAGCGGCTAGAGGCCCATAGCCCCTTCGAGGAGATCGCCGAGGGAGTGGCCTACGTCGCCCGGAGCCCCTATCTGCGGGTGGTGGTGATCTCCACCGCGCTCATGCTGCTGGTGGCCATGCCCTATCTGGCGTTTCTGCCCAAGTACACCGAGAGCGTGTTCGGGGTGGGAGCGCTGTGGCTGGGCGTTCTCCAGGGGGCCAACGCCCTCGGCGGCACCGTCACCGCCCTCCAAGTGGCCCGAATGCGCGACAACACCCAGCTTTGGCGGCTGCGGATCACCAGCCTGATCGTGGTGGCCGCCGGAGTGGCCGTTCTGGCCATCACCCCCAATCACCTGGTGGCACTGCCGGTGCTGTTCGTGCTGGGCGGCGCGGCCACCACGTTCCAAACCACCAACATGTCGATGTCGCTGCTGCTGTCCGAGCCGGTGTACCACGGCCGGGTTCAGAGCCTGGTCATGATCTCCTTCAGCGCCCAGAGCCTGATCGCATTCCCGCTCGGCGCCCTCGCCGACCAGATCGGGCTGCGGGAGATGCACGGCTACATGGCCGCGGCCACCGTGCTGGTCGTGGTGTATTCGGTACTCGCCGGGCGCCAAGCCCGCCGCTTGACTCAAGCAGCCAGAAGCCAAGCGCAGGTGGCCAGCGGCTCCAGCTAGGCCCGGGCGCTGACCATCCAGGCGGCCCCTCCCATGGTGATTCCGTCGGGTGTGCGGCGGCGCTCGACCATGGCGCCGAGGGCGGCCTTGACCCGGTCGATCACGTGTACGTCGGCGTTCTCGGGAATGGCCGTGCCGGGCAGGAGGTCCATGTAGTAGCGGACCAACTCATCGGTGGTCCCATCGCCGATGCTCAGCGGCAGGTCATGGGGGGTGATGTCGATGTCTACCAGCCCGGCCCCGGTGAGGATTGAGCTGATCCGATTGGCCGAGGCCAACGAGAACGGCCCGGGTGCGTCGGGGTCCATCGGCGCAGGCGGGCCCAGCACCTCGGCTACCGCCTGCCCCGGCTCGGTGACCCAGGAGTTCTCGCTCGGCGAGCGCCAGCAGACGAAGCTCAAGCGCCCGCCGGGCCGCAGCGCCCTCCTCAGATTGGTGAATCCGGCCACCGGCTCGGCGAAGAACATGATCCCCATCCGGGAGAAGGCGCCGTCATAGTGGCGGGGCTCGAACTGATGAGCACCCGCATCGGCCACCACAAACGAGGTGTTGGCCAAACCGGCGTCAGCGGCCCGGCGGCGGGCCTCATCGAGCATGGGGGCCGACACATCCACTCCGGTCACGTGACCGCTGTCGCCCACCAGTCGGGCCAGCTCCAGGCTGGTGGTGCCGGTGCCGCAACCGATGTCCAGCACGTGCTCGCCGGGGTCGGGATGCAGCCGGGCAATGGCGGCTTCCCCAAGGGGGGCCAGCATGCCATCCAGCCTCTCCCGATACTCGACCCACACCGGTCCCCGGTCGTTCCAATAGCTGCGGAGTTCCTCGGCTACGTCGGTCACCGCCTCAGTCTTTCAGATCACCTCAGCAGTCGGTTATCTGAAATCGACTAGCTGCTGCCCCGCCAGCGATCTGAAGCTGCCGCAGCCGCTTGCCTGCGAGTCTGTTCACCAATCGGGCTACAGTCCTCGGCGGTGAAACCTGCTCCTTTTGAATACCACGCTCCCGAGACGGTGGCCGACGTGGTTGGGCTGTTGGCCGAGCACGGTGATGACGCCAAGCCCCTGGCCGGCGGCCAGAGCCTGGTGCCCCTGCTGGCCATGCGCCTGACCCGCTTCGAGCACATCGTGGACTTGAATCGGGTGGACGAGCTGTTCGGCGTAACCGCCGACAACGGCGGTGTCCGCATCGCGGCCATGACCCGCCAGGCCGCCGTCGAAACCGACGCGGCGGTGGCCGATCGCGTGCCGCTGCTGCACATGGCCACTCCCCACATCGGCCATTTCCAGATCCGCAACCGGGGCACCATCGGCGGCTCCATCGCCCACGCCGACCCGGCGTCGGAGTATCCGGCGGTGATGCTGGCCCTAGACGGGGTGGCCGAGATCGCCTCGGCATCGGGCACCCGGGAGGTGCCGGCCGCCGAGTTCTTCGATTCCACGTTCATGACCGCGGTGGCCCCCGATGAGCTGCTGGTGGCCCTCCGGTTCCCCTCATGGGACCAACCGGCCGGGTTCGCTTTCGATGAGATCGCCCGGCGCAGCGGCGACTTCGCTTTGGCCGGCGCCGCGGTGGGCATCGGCACTGATGCGGCGGGCCGAATCAACCGGGCTGCGGTGGGCATGCTGGGCGTCGGGGCCATCCCGCTGCGGGCGTCGTCGGTGGAGGCGGCATTGATGGGGGTGGCCGCCGCCGATGCCGACCCCGCCGAGATCGGGCGTCTGGCGGCCGACGACATGGACCCCATCGGCGATGTGCACGCCAGCGTCGAATATCGCCGCCAGGCCGGATCCACCCTGGTGGGTCGGGTGCTGGCCGATGCACTGGCCCAAGTGAGCACGGAGGCTGGCAATGGCTGATCCGATTCCCCTTTCGATGACGGTCAACGGCCGGACCCGGCGAGGGCTGGGCGAGCCCCGGCTCACGCTGGCCGACTTCCTGCGGGAACAGGCCCAGTGCACCGGCGTGCATTTGGGCTGCGAGCACGGGGTGTGCGGCTCGTGCACTGTGCTGATGGACGGCGACGCGGTGCGCTCCTGCCTCTTGTTCGCCGTGCAGGCCGACGGGGCCGACATCACCACCGTGGAGGGGCTCGCCCCTGACGACGAGACGCTTCACCCGGTGCAGGAGGCGTTCCGCGACTGCCACGGCCTCCAGTGCGGGTTCTGCACCCCCGGCTTCGTGGTGTCGGTGGTCGCCTTCTTGGAGGCCAACCCCGATCCCTCCGACGAGGAGATCCGCCACGGCATCTCCGGCAACCTCTGCCGCTGCACCGGCTACCAGGGCATCGTGGCCGCCACCCGCCAAGCCGCCGCGGTCATGAAGGGGGGGCAATCATGACTCAAGGCGCAGCAGCCGCCCGCTATGTCGGCCAGTCGGTCAAGCGGCTGGAGGATCCCCGCCTGGTTACCGGGCACGGGCGCTATGTGGACGACATTGTGCTTCCCGGCATGCTCCATGTCGCCTTCGGGCGCAGCGACTTGGCCCGAGCCACCATCACCCGTCTCGACACCTCGGCGGCCGAAGCGCTCGACGGGGTCCACGCCGTTTTCACCGGTGCCGACCTGAACTCCTACAACGACTCGCTGCGAGCTTCGCTGCATCCGCCGGAGTCACCCGCGCCCCCGGCCAACATGCTGGCCGACGGAGATGTGCGCTTCGTGGGCGACCCCTATGTGATGGTGGTGGCCGAGAGCCGGTACATCGCCGAAGACGCCCTCGAGCTGGTCGACGTGGAGTTCGAGCCGCTCGACCCGGTGGTGGACTACGAAACCGCGGCCGAATCCGACGATCTCGTCCATCCCGAGTTGGGGAGCAACCTGGCCCACGACCTGCCCGTGCCCAATCCGGCCCAACAGGAGGCCTTCGAGAACGCGGCCCACATCATCACCGAGACTTGGCACCAGCATCGCCAGACCAACGTGCCCATGGAGACTCGGGGCATCGTGGCCTCCTGGCAGCCCCACGCCGGGGTGATGGAGGTGTGGGCCTCCACCCAGAGCCCCCATGAGCTGCAGCTCGTCGGCGCCCGGGTGCTGGGCATCGGCGAGCACAAGATGGTGGTGAACTTCGGAGATGTGGGCGGCGGTTTCGGCCAGAAGATGTTCTTGGGCCGCGAGGACATGGCGGTGCTGGTGGCGGCCAAGCTCCTGGCCAGCCCGGTCAAGTGGATCGAAGACCGGCGGGAGAACCTGCTGGCCTCCAACCACGCCCGCATCGAGCAGATGGCGGTCACCATGGCGGTGGACGAGGACGGCAACTTCTTGGCCGCCGACTTGGACCAACTCGAAGACGACGGGGCCTATCCGCTGGGCGGCCCGGCTACACCGGGGGCCATGGCCACCATGCTGTACCCCGGCCCGTACCGGATGGGACCGGTGAGTTGGCGGGCCCGCACGGTGTACACCAACACCTGCGGCCGAGGGGCCTATCGGGGACCGTGGCAGATGGAGAGCGTGGCCCGCGAGCAGATGATCGACCGGGTGGCCCGAGAGATCGGCATGGACCCCCTCGAGCTGCGCCGCCGCAATGTGTTGACCCCCGACGACCTGCCCTATCAGGTGTCCACCGGTCTGTTCTTCGAGACCACCATCTCCCCGGAGAAGACCCTGGATCAGGCCGCCGAGATGATCGGCTACGACGACTTCCGGGCCGAGCAGGCCAAAGCCCGCGAGGAGGGCCGCTATCTGGGCCTCGGCATGGCCCTCTACATCGAGCCCACCTCGATGGGCATGGGGCCGCTGGGCACCGAGTCGGCCATGTTGCGGGTGGAGGTCGACGGACACGTCAACGTGTTTATGGGCACCGGTTCCCACGGCCAGAGCCTGGAGACCACCATCGCGCAACTGGTGGCCGACGAACTCGGGGTGCGCCCCGAAGACGTGACCCTGCACCAGGGCCATGGCTCGGGTTACGGGTTCGGCACCGGCGGCAGCCGATCGGCGGTCATCGCCGGGAGCGCGGCCCGGGGCGCGGCCTCAGGGGTGCGAGAGAAGGTGGTGGCCATCGCCGCCCACCTGATGGAGGCCTCCGCCGACGACTTGGAGGTGGCCGACGGAGTTGTCTCGGTCAAGGGCACGCCGTCGGCCTCGATGACCATGGCGCAGGTGGCGGCCACCGCCTACCAGAACTCCGACGCGCTGCCCGAGGGCATGGAGGCCGGCCTTGAGCACACCGCCCGCTACAAGGCACCGCCCAACACCCACTCCAACGCCTGCCACATCTGCACCTGCGAGCTCGATCCGGGCACCGGCAAGGTCACGCTGCTGCGCTACGTGGTGAGCGAAGACTGCGGGGTCCTGATCAACCCCATGGTGGTGGACGGCCAAATCGCCGGGGGAGTGGTACAGGGAATCGGTGGCGTGCTCTATGAGCACGCGGTGTACGACGAGAGCGGCAACCCGCTGGCCTCTACGTTCCTCGACTATCTGGTGCCCACCGCGGCCGAAGTACCCGAGTTGGAGACCGGCCACGTGGTGGTGCCCTCCGATACCCCCGGCGGGCACAAGGGAACTGGCGAGGGAGGGGCCATCGGAGCACCCCCGGCGGTGTTCAACGCGGTAGCCGACGCCCTGGCCCCCTTTGGGGTGTACCCCAACCGCCAGCCGCTCGACCCCAACGCGGTGCTGAGCCTGATCGCCTCGTCCAACGACTCATAGGAGTGTCCAGCCAATGAGGTTCGCCCTGTTCTACGAGATCCCCGTGCCCCGCCCCTGGGACGAGGACAGCGAGCGCCGGGCCTACGCCGAGGTGCTGGAGCAGGCAATCCTGGCCGACAAACTTGGCTTCGACAGCGTGTGGACGGTGGAGCACCACTTTTTGGAGGAGTACTCCCATTGCTCCAACCCCGAGGTGCTCTACGGTGCCATCGCGGCCCGCACCGAGAACATCCGCATCGGCTACGGAGTGCGGCTCGCCCCCAAGCCCTACAACCACCCGGTGCGCTCGGCCGAGTCGGCCGCCACCCTGGACGTGATCAGCGGCGGCCGGGTGGAGTTCGGCACCGGCCGGTCCAACAGCCGGGCCGAGCTGGAGGGATTCGGCATCGACCCCAACGAGACCCGGGCCATGTGGACCGAAGCGGTGAACCACATCGCCGGCTGCTGGATGAACGACGAGTACAGCTTCGAGGGCGATTACTGGTCGATGCCCCGGCGTCGGGTGATCCCCAAGCCCCTCCAGAAGCCGTGCCCGCCCATGTGGGCCGCGGCTGGCAGCGATGAGACCCACCACATCGTGGGGTCCATGGGGATGGGGCTGCTGTCGTTCAGTGTGTTCGTGCCCATGCCCGACCTGAAGAACAAGATCGACATCTACCGCAGTGCTATTGCCGACTGCGCCGACCCGGTGGGCGGGCGCATCAACAACCGGGTGGCCAGCTTCACGATGGTCCACTGCGCGCCCACCACCGACGAGGCCTACGAGGTGGGGCGGCAGTCGTTCGAGTGGTATCCCATCGCCGGGTTGCAGCTCTCCGCGTCGATGCCCGCCTGGCAGGCCGACCGCAACCTCGAGTTCAACGACTTCCAGTACCTGGGCGCGATCACCGAGATGCTCGACAGCGGCATGGCCGAGGAGGCCATGAACCTGGAGGGGCTGGTGGAGATGGGCACCGCGCTGATCGGCGACCCCGACCAGGTGATCCGCCTGGCCAAGGGCTATGAGGAGATCGGCACCGACCTGCTGTTCTGCGCGGTGCAGCCCTACAACATCCCCCACGACAAGGTCATGGAATCCATCGAACTCCTCGGCCGCCACGTTTTGCCGGCGTTCGACCATTAGCTCGTCGCCACCTGCCTCGGAACCGGGAGCGGTCGGGCCCCGCACACCCAAAGCCCAAAAGGGCCTCGGCATGTGGGCCGCGGTCGTCGGCATCTTCTTGTTCAGCTGGGGACCCGTCTTCGTCCGCGACAACGAGTTCGGCGCGCTGCCGTTCGCGTTCTGGCGGCTGATCGGGGCGGCGGCCTGGGCGGTGGCCGCGCTGTACCTGCGGGGCGGGCGGCTCGACCGCCGAGTGCTGCGCCACTCCCTGGCCGGCGGGATGGTGTTCACCGTCAATGCGATCACGTTCTTCACCGCCATCAAGACCACCTCGGTGGCCAACGCCATGGTCGTCGGGGCCACCGCTCCCATCTTCTTGCTGTGGGCCGCCAGCCGAGTCTTCAAGGAGAGGATCAGCTACCGGGTGATCCTGGCTACCCCGGTGGCCATTGCCGGGATGGTGCTGATGCTGTTGGGTCGCTCGGCGGGCTCCGGCGAGGGATCGCTGTCCGGCGATGTGCTGGCGGTGGTGGCCATGTTCGCCTTCGCCGGCTATCTGATTGCCTCCCGCATTGCCCGCAACCACCTGAGCGCCTTGGAGTACCAGGCCGGATGGTCCACCATCGCCGCCGCCTTGATGCTGCCCATCTCCCTGCTGTCGTTCGACCCCCTGGTGATCTCCGACGGCTGGAGCTGGGGGGTGGCCGCCACCATGGCGGTCACCGCCGGTCTGGCCCACCTGATGGTCAACTACAGCCACCGGTTCGTGCCCCTGCGGGCCATATCGCTGCTGAACATGGCCGCGCCGGGCCTGGCTGTGCTGTGGGCCTGGTTCTTGTTCGACGAGCAGCTTGGCGGGTTGCAGTGGCTCGGGGTCCCCTTAGTGGTGATTTCGGTGCTGGCCGTCATATTGGATGAGTGAGCCAGCTTGTGGGCAGGGTAAAATTACAGGTCGATCCGGGGTAGCTCAACCGGCAGAGCAAGCGGCTGTTAACCGCTAGGTTGTGAGTTCGAGTCTCACCCCCGGAGCCAAACCGGCACCAGATCAACGGGCGTGTCGCTCTAGGCTGTCAGCGGGCCCGTAGCTCAGTGGTCAGAGCAGGCGACTCATAATCGCTCGGTCGCGGGTTCGATCCCCGCCGGGCCCACATCTTCTTCCTCGGCCTCCTCTTCCTGCCAGCGGCGGGTGAGCCAGCCGAGGCGGTGGGCGACGTACAGGCCGATCATGGCCAATGCGATGCCCACGAAGCCGTCGATCACCCAGTGGTTGCCGGTGAGCACCACGGCCACTGACATCAGCAGCGGGGAGGCCACCGCGAAGACCCGCACCGGGATCGACCGAACGGTGCGGAACAAGATCACCCCGGCCAGAACATTCCATCCCACGTGGAAGCTGGGCAAAGCGGCGTATTTGTTCACTACCGACGGGGGCTGGAGGTACTTGTAGGAGGTGGACAGCTCGGTGACCGTATCGGTGAACCCGTCGAAGAAGCGGGGCGGGGCCACCGGGAAGAAGGCGAAGAACACCAGGCCCAGCGCACCCGAGACGATCATGGCGTTGCGCATCAGCGTGTAGCGGCTCCGGTTGTAGTGGTACAGCAGCAGCAGAGCGCCGATGATCACCGGCCAGTGCAGCCAGATGTACACCCAATTGAAGAAGGTGACCAGCCAGTGGTAGTCGAGCACGGCCGACTGCGACCACGCCTCCAGGTCCAAGCCGAGGGTGGATTCGAAGGTGAGCAGGTCATAGGCGTTTTTGAACGCGGCGACTTCCGCCCCTTTGGTGAGCATCCGCACCCCGAAGTAGATGAGCGCGGCCACGGTCACGATGAAGACCTGGCCCGGGAAGTAGCGCCAGCCCCGAGCGCTGCCGGCAATCTCCGGCGCAACGATGATCTTGAGCCGACGAACCATGGGATAACTATGTTACCGAATCGTTACCGGCCCGTCGCAAGGAGTTCGCGGCGAGGTTACCTGTGGTCAGGCAGTTCTCAGATCTCTCCCAGCCAGGCGGGGGCCCGGTCGAGCAGGAACTCGCTGATCTCGGCCACCTTGGGCATGACGCCGCCAAGGCACTCCTGGCCGGTGAACATGCCGGTGATCGAAACCTCCACCCGGGCTGTAATGGAGATGCTCCGTTCCGGGGCGTCGGTGACCGCGGCGTAGGCATCGATGGCCGACACGTCCAGCGGCAGGTCCATGCCGCCGATACCGGCCAGGTCGGTGGCCAAAAGCAGCAGATCGGGGCCGTCGGGCAGCGGCGGCAGGCTCCACGACACCACCATGGGAAGCTTGAAGTCCTCGGTGGGCTCCACACCCTCGGGCAGTTCCATCACATGGTCCTCAAAGCTCAGCATCACCCGGGGATCCACTTCGAGGGCGATGTGCACGTCGAGCGGGCCACCGCAGGCCACCGCCGGGTGCAGATCAATCTCCCAGGCCTGGCGCATGGAGTAGGTCTCCACGAAATGGCGATCATCGTGGACATGGAAGCCGTGATCAACGGCATGGTCCTTGAGATCGGCGATGAAGGTAGCGATATCGACGACAGCCAAGAACCCCACACTGCCACGAAATTAACCGTGTTGGCTATCCATTAGCGGTTAGCGTCATCCGGTGGACGGCGACGAGATTCTGGCGGTATTCGACCGGGCAGCCACCGGGGTGGCCGAGGCGGTCGCCCGAAAAGACGGCTGGAAGATGACCGGCGACCGGGAGGGTCAGTACAGATTCGACGTGGCTGCCGATGAAGCGGCCCGAGAGGTGCTGGCCGAGGCCGGCTTCGGGGTGTACAGCGAGGAATCGGGATTGCACGATGCCGACCGGGAGCTTGTGGTGGTGCTCGACCCGGTGGACGGCTCCACCAACGCGGCGCGTGGCTTGCCGTGGTACTCCACCAGCTTCTGCGCGGTCGACTCCGAGGGGCTGGTGGCTGCGCTGGTGCTCAACCTGGTGAGCAACAAGGCCTACCGAGCCGTTCGAGGCCGAGGGGCCACCGTGGACGGTCGCCCGCTGGCCCCTCCCACCGAAGGCGAACCCCGCCGGGGATCGGGGCCCTCGGGTCAGAAATCTCTGGGGGAGGCCACAGTAGGGCTCACCTACATTCCCCCCCGCCACCTGGGCTGGAGGCAATATCGGGTGCTGGGGTCCATTGCCCTGGACATGTGTGCGGTGGCCGAGGGGGTTCTCGACGCCTACATCGACTGCACCAATGAGGGCCACTCCACCTGGGACTATCTGGGCGCCGCATTGGTGTGTGCCGAGGCCGGAGTGGCCATGGGCGAGGCCTGGGGGCGAGAACTCCTGCCCGACGATCTCGCCGAGCGGCGCTACCCGGTGGTGGCCGCCACCCCGCCGCTGCTTGCCGAGGTCTTGGCCCAGCGGCGCACATTCGGCGCCGACGATCCCGCCGCTATTGGTGCGGGAGGATCTCCGTCTCCGGTCTAATCTGGCCGTCGCACCGGGCGCGTAGCTCAGATGGCAAGAGCGCTTCCCTTACAAGGAAGAGGCCGGGGGTTCGAGTCCCTCCGCGCCCACCTCACTCCTGTACTGGCTGCCTGTATTGGTAGACCGTATCGGTGGGCGGTCGGTCAGACCTTCTTCGGATCGGGGATGCCGGGACGGGTGCCTTCCTTGTGCTCGACAAACTCGATGAGGTAGCCGTCGAAGTCCTTCACGTAGGCCATGATCACCGGCCATCGGTCGAGATGGGTGGGCTCCATGACCGACTCGCAGCCGGCGTCCATGGCGCGCTGATAGAGCCGATGGCAGTCCGATGTGTTGATGTAGATCTTCCACATGGCGGTGCCCATGTCGATAGGGCCCTCGTTGTCGAGGTGCTGGGCCAACTGGAGGCGTGACCCGCCGTGAGGCGACTGGATCACGGCCTCAAGCGCGCCGGGAATCTCGAGGCGGTGCTGGAGCTCGAGCTCGCACACATCCACCCAGAACCCCAGGGCCCGGTCCATGTCTTCGACGTTGATGCAGTACTGCGCGAGGATCTGCGTCATGTGCCCTCCTTGAGCGTGCCATTGGCGAATCGTCGCCGGTGTGACAGTACAGTGTGATCAGCGCTCTAGCTGGTGCACTCAGCCGAAATTCGAGAGGGAGCCGTCCAATGCCCAACCCCGTCGCCGGCGTTGACCAGAGCAACGCCCCTTACATAATCGTCTCATCCGACACCCACGCTGGATTGTTCGTCGAGGACTATCGCGAGTACCTCGAATCGTCGCTCCACCCCGAGTTCGACGAGTGGCTGGTCACCCGCCACCAGCACCGGGCCATGGTCGAGGAGATCAACGGCGAATATGTCGAGCAGTGGGAACGCGAGAACGAGATCGGGTTGAAGGGCGCCTACGACCCCGAGATCCGCGACAAGACCCTTGATGCCGACGGAGTGGCCGGCGAGATCATCTTCGCCGACGGCGACGCCGTCACTGGGATGGAGGCTCCGCCGTTCGGGGCCGGTCTATCAGCCGGGCAGATCACCGACTCCCGTCAGGCCTGGGCCGGTGCCCGAGCCCACAACCGCTGGCTCGAGGAGTTCTGCGCCACCAACCCGCCTCGCCGCGGAGGGGTGGCCTTGGTGCCGATCACCCACGGTATCGAGGAGTCGGTGAACGAGATCGAGGCGCTGGCCGGCAAGCCCGGCGTGAAGGGCATCATGATCCCGACCATGTGGCATGAGCATCCGTCATACGGTCACGAGAGCTACGACCCCGTATGGGCAGCCTGTGCCGAGGCCGGACTGGTCGTGCACACTCATTCGGGCGAGGCCGATAGGCCGTCTTACAACGAGAACATGGCCCAGTACATGCTCGAGGTGGCGTTCTGGACCCACCGGCCCCTGTGGCAGCTCCTCTTCTCTGGGGCCTTCGACCGCCATCCGGGCCTCCGCTATGCGCCGGTGGAGTGCGGCTCATGGTGGCTGGGCGACCTGCTGTTCAAGGCCGATGCCATGTTCGGCGGGCGCAACTGGAAGGTCAAGAAGATGAGCTCACAGACAAAGGGCCTCATCCAGCGCCTGCCTTCGGAGTACGTCGGCACCAACGTGTTCATCGGCGCTTCCACCATGAGCAAGGTGGAGCTGCGGCGGCGCTACGTCAACGGCGTGGATGCGCTTATGTGGGGCACCGACTATCCCCATCCCGAGGGGAGCTGGCCCAACACCATCGAGCGCTTGGAGACCGACTTCCAGCAGATCCCCGTGGAGGAGACCCGCTTGTTGCTCGGGCTCAACGCCGTGCGCTGCTACAACCTCGATATTGATGGATTGAGCCAGATCGCCAGCCAGATCGGCCCTACCCCCGAGCAGCTCAACCAGGATCTCAGCCTGCGGACCGAACCCAACGCGATCCGCGAGGCCCGGTTCTGGTTCGACGACTACAACATCGAGTGGCCTGAGTAAACCGCCCCCTGGGGCGAGGGCTACGTGTCGGCCAGGGGGAAGATCGGTTCGGGTCGGCCTTGGACTCCGGCATTGATGGCTAGTAATTCGCCCGGCTGAAATCCATCTCGACCTGGTTCCGAGGGGTCGGTGCCGCCTGCTCCGATGGTGGTGACATACAGCGTTGACAGGTCGGAGCCTCCGAAGGCTGGCATCGACGGTTTATGCAATGGGAGCTCGATGCGGCGGTCGACCCTCCCATCCGGGGTCACCCGAATCACCGCCCATCCGTACACCGACGCTGACCAGTAGCAGCCGTCGGCATCAACGCAAGCTCCGTCAGGCTTGCCCGGCAAACTCGAGTAGTCGAGAAATAGCCGCTCGTTCGTTGCCTGGCCAGTGTCGAGGTCGTAGTCGAATGCCAAGACACAGTTGGTTGGAGTGTCGGCGAAGTACATCCGCCGTCTCTCTTGGTCGAATGCCAATCCGTTGGTGACACCGATATCGGAGCGCAACGTCGCCCATTTTCCCTTGGGTTCAACCTGGTAGAGCGCTCCCGTGGTTCTTCCTGCGGAGGTGTCGGCATACATCGAGCCAACGACGTATCGCCCTACCGGGTCACAGCGACCGTCGTTGAACCGATTTCCCGTACCTGCTTCTTCAATTTCACACCAACTCGTGATCTCATTCGTCGGCCAATCGAGGACCACCAACTCGTGCTCGCACGCCACCAAAAGCCGGTCGGGATCGGTGGTGAGGACGAATGACCCCGGCCGACCCGGAAGCGTTCTCGAGACAGTGACCCCTGTCTCGGGATCAAGCCGGTGGATGGCCCGTCCGTCGATGTCAGCCCAATAAAGCGCCCGCTCGCGGTCGCTCCACACCGGGCACTCTCCCAGTGCGGCGGGAGTGTGGCCGACAGCCTCAATCATTGTCATTTCGTACTCCGACGTTGACAGTTTGACGACGTATTCATAACCTCCCAACAGTTTCATCAGCAAGGCCGGAGCGACAGTGAAGGGATTCGACCCCAAGTTCATCGACTTGCCGGACTACATCCTCGGGATCACCAAGGAGATCTGGGAGGATCGCGGCGTTGATGCCCTCCACCGCTATTACGCGCCCAAGATCACGGTCCGCTCACCCGATGGGGTGGTCATCGGCAATGAAGGGGTCATAGGTGCCACCTTGGCCACCCTCGCTGAATTTCCCGACCGACAGCTGCTCGGCGAGGACGTCATCTGGAGCGGGGATGAGGACCGCGGGTTCCTGTCGTCCCACCGCATCTTCTCCACGGCAACCCACCTCGGCGAGGGAGCCTACGGACCGGCGAGTGGTACCCGTTTGGGCTATCGCATCATCGCCGACTGCGCCTGTCGGGAAAATCAGGTCTACGACGAGTGGCTCATCCGAGACCAAGGAGCGATCGTCCGCCAACTGGGTTTGGATCCCAAGCGATTCGCGGCCGATCAGATTGCCAACGAAGGTGGAATTTCAAGGGCAAAACAACCCTTCAGCCCGGCAATCGACCAAGAAGCCCTCTACCAGGGGACCGGCAACGACCACGAGGCCGGCGCCCAGTACGCCGAGGCTTTGGAGCAGATCATGAATGGCCGTTTGGCGGTGATTCCCGAGGTCTACGATCGAGCCGCCCATCTCGAATTGCCTGGTGGGCAGACCGGTCACGGGTGGGGCGACGCTGATGCGTTCTGGCTGGGGTTGCGCAGCGCATTTCCCGATGCGGACTTCCGCATCCACCATCGGATCGGACGAAGCGATAAGGGAATGGCTCCTCGGGCTGCGTTGCGGTGGTCGCTCCACGGCGCTCACGATGGTTGGGGAGCATTCGGAGCCCCGACTGGGTCGCCAGTTCACGTCATGGGCCTGAGCCACGCCGAGTTTGGTCCCCGGGGGCTGCGGCGCGAATACGTACTCTACGACGAAACCGCCATTTGGAAGCAGATACTCCTGCATACCGGGTAAGAAAACCTTGGAAATTGCTGCGGTTTGACAGTATGTATACGTATTCATAATGTCTCGGTCCGTGGGGGCCAGGCCGGAGGAGAAATCCTCTGCTGAGGTGCGGAGCCGTCCGAGGGTCAACCGTTACGGCGGTGACAGGACATGAAGATCGGCGCGGCCACCATGCCCGACCGTCGCCGACCCATGGGAGTCATATGAGCACGCCTCCCAAAGGAGATATGGTCGTCGACCCCGACGATTTTGCCCGACGGGTAATCCAGCCGACTGATTTCGTGGCTGATACCGAGGCTTTCGTGGATGTGCGGCTCCCACGATCTGCGGGCAAGGCCAGCTATTCGTTCATCGGGCCGGGGGTATCGCAGAACGAAGATCAGACCATCAACCTCGCCGAGTCCCACGGCTTCCAGATCGGTGCCGCGAGCATGGGCCATGGGGTTGTCAACAACCAGCACCTCCACTTCACCGCCGAGGTGCTCGTCTGCACCCGAGGCCGCTGGCGAGTGAACATTGGACAGCACGCAGAACAGCAGTTGGAGATCGGGGCCGGAACCGTGTTCTCTGCTCCGAACTGGGTGTTCCGCGGTTTCGAGAACATCGGCGCCGATGATGGCTGGCTGTTCACCGTGCTTGGAGGGGATGACACTGGAGGCATCATCTGGGCGCCGGATGTACTCCGGGAGGCGGCCAAGACGGGCTTGTACCTGCGGCCAGACCATTCGCTGCTAGACGCCGCCAACGGAGCGCCTCCCGAAGACGTCGTCGTTCCGCTGGACGCCGAACTGCTGGTCGGGGTGGACACCTATAGCGATGATGAGCTCGCCGCCCGAACCGTGGCGCTGGAAGACCTCCAGTGGTCAGACAATGCGCTGCTCTCAAGCGTGATGGCGGGTTGTACCAGCGCGCTGGCGCCAGTTATCGGGTATGGCTTGACCGAGGACCGGCGCCACAGAACACCAATCAGCGCACCCCATGGCTTCTCGGTGGAATGGCTGCGGGTTGCTCCCGGATCGAGCACCGGAGTCCACCGTCACCATCACAGCCAGGTCTTGTTCACCGGCGAAGGCCATTGGGAGATCGAAGTCAATCGAGGTGGTGACGCGATCAGCGCCCAACCGGCCGAAGGCTCGGTGGTCTCGATTCCCGCCTCTGCCTGGAGGAATCTCAAGAACACCGGCCCTACTGATGCAGTTGCGCTTGTGGTCTGCAGTGGCGACCAGCGAGTTGTCATCGAATGGGATCCAGAGATCGTGACCGCGGCTGAGGCAATTGGCTGGGGTCACGACGCCGCGGGCTACTTGGCTCCGCTGGCGCTTCTCGGAAGGCCGCCGCAATGAGCTGGCCCACGATCTACCTACGTAGAACAACAACCAAGGAGGGGTAAGACCCATGTACATACAGCAACGCAGGTGGTGGCGGATCTTCGCCATCATCCTTGCTTTCACCCTGATTGTCGCGGCCTGTGGCAACGACGATGACGATGACGGTGCTGGCGCCGCAACTGGTGACAGCGGCACCGAGGAGCAAGCACCGGCACCTGAGCCGGAGCCGGAACAGGAGCCGGCACCCGAGGATGAGCCGGCGCCAGCCCCGGAGCCCGAGGATGAGCCTGAGGCAGAGGCACCGGCACCCGAGCCTGAAGCCGAGGTCATGCTGATCTCTGACGAGTGCGCCATCCCGGATCCGAGCGAATCGATCGAGATCGATGCCATGGGCTGGGAGTTCCCGATCATTACGCAGTACGCCGACGAACTCGAAGACTGCGAAGAGGGCAACTATTCGTTCAACTACCAGTTCCTCGACTCTGTCGAAGCTCGCAACGCCATGACTCAGGATGCGGCGTCTGGTTCGCCCAGCTTCGAGTTGTATCAGGGTTCCAACGCCTTTATCAGCGAGTTGGCCAATCAGGGCTTCATTCGGCCGCTGAACGACCTCGTGGACAAGTATCGGGACGAGTACAACCTCGGCCAGATCGATGATGCGTTCTGGGAGATGGCGTCGCTCGATGGCAACATCTACGCCATACCCATGGTGTCCAACACCATGCACGTCTTCTACAACGAGCCGGCTCTCGCCGATCTCGGACTCGATGTGCCGACAACCTTCGACGAGGCATTCGAGACGTGTGCCGCCATCATTGACTCCGGCTACGACATCGGCTTCTTGTACATGCTCTCTGCTGGCTGGGCCTGGCAGATCGAATTCGACAGCGTTCTTGGATCTTTCGGCCAGACGTCGATTGACCCGGTGACCGGTCAGCCGAACTTCAACAGCCCCGAGGGCATCGAGGCCGCCACCCTCTTGCAGCGCATGTGGCAAGAGTGCGCGCCCGACGCATCCGGCTCTTACAGCACCGATGACGTGCAGGCCGCGTTCCAGACCGGTGAGGCCATCCTGGGCCACACCTGGGCCTCGCGGGCTGGCGCGATGGACGATCCCGAGGCTTCGACCGTGGTGGGAGAAATCCAGTTCGCCCCCGCGCTCGGTACCGGCGGGGCAACCCTGGCCGCTCCGGCCTACATCGATGGCTGGATGATTCCGGCCAACACCCCAGAGGACAGGGTCGAGGCAATCTTCCTGGCCATGCTGGCCGCCACCGACTTGGAGAGCCAAGAGGCTGCGGCTCAGTTCGGCCTGGTTACCCGCACAGGTGTGAGCCACCCCGACGGCCCGCGCGACGCTGCCGCCGCTGAGGCCAGCCTGGTGAACGGCCGAGGTGCCGACCTCACCCACCCGGCGGCGGGCATCGCCCGAGCCAAGTTGGGTGAGGCTCTGGTCACCATCCTCGACGGCACTCCTGTCGAAGAGGCGTTGGCTGCAGCTGAAGAGGCTTACCTCGCCGAGGCCGCAGAGCAGGGTTTGCTCTGAGCCTGGCAATGTTGTCCTAACGGGCAACACCAATTCCCCCTCCTGCGGGGCGGTGTCCATGAGGCGCCGCCCCGTACGGGGGCGGGGGACGGGGCATATACGACGAGGAGCATCAGTTGACCATTCACGACGACAACAGGGCTGCGCTCGCGCCGCTGCGCCAGGCGATGTATCACTGGGTCGACGGGGGAGTGCAGACCGCTTTGTCGAAGACCTTTGCGGCTGATGCGCGGATCCATCTGGCGTTTCCGTTCGAGGATCTCGACGGTCCTGAAGCGCTGTGGGACGAGGTCCTCATTGCATTGGCCTCGGCCATGCCCGATGTTGAGCGCCGCGACTTCATCGTGATGGCTGGCGATGACGACCAAGGCGACAACTGGGTTGGCTGTTGCGGCCATTACACCGGCACATGGTTGGGACCGTTCCTGGATATACCCCCGAGCGGACATCAGGCTGCGATGCGCTATCACGAGTTCTTCCACCTGGTTGACGGGCGCGTGGTCGAGATGCAGGCGCTGTGGGACATCCCAGAGCTGATGATGCAGGCTGGTGTGTGGCCGATGGGGCCCAGCCTCGGTCGGGTGTGGCAGGTGCCTGGTCCGGCGACCCAAGATGGCGTTCACCGCGGTCCGAGGGATGCGGCGGACTCGCGGGCTAGCGTCGATTGGGTGACGGGCATGCTGACCGACATGGGTCGCCATCCCACTGAGTCTGAGCAGGTGATGCGTCTCGATCACTGGTGGCACCCAAAGTTCAGCTGGTACGGCCCCGCCGGTATCGGGACGGGAAGAGGAGTAGATGGTTTCCGCAACTGGCACCAGGTCCCGTTCCTGGCCGCCATGCCCGATCGTCGCGTTGATTTCAGCAGTGTGAGCCACTTCTTCGGCGACAACGACTATGTCGGGGTCACTGCCTGGCCGGGAATGGCGATGACAGTCACCGGTGACGGCTGGCTTGGCATCGCTCCCACCGGCCAGGAGATCACCATGCGCAGCCTTGATTTTTGGCGGCTGGAATCCGATCCGGCCACGGGCCGGCGGTCGATCCGCGAGAACTGGGTGCTCGTCGACCTGCTCCACGTGTGGGACCAATTGGGGGTGGACGTCTTTCGGCGGATGAGGGAGCTGGCGCGGCCTCATTGCCGTAGCTGATCGGAGATGTGAGCATCCAGGGGCGGCCGCTTCCGGTTCCCGATGAGGTGCTCGGCTACTGCGAGGAAGGCGAGGCGCACCAACTCGTAGCCGACGGAGGCATCGACAGCGACCGCGCTGGAGCGATCCCGGCCCTGTCGGGCGGGGGCGCGCTGGGCAACGGGCGAATGCACGGCGTGCCGCAGATGCTCGAGTGCTACCTCCAACTCTCGGGGCGGGCCGGAAACCGCCAGCGCAGCGTGGAGACCGCACTGGCATGTCATTCTTCTCCCCACTACGGGGGTGCGGTGGTCTATACCGTTGCTGGAGGATGACGTGGTGAGCTGGACGATTGAGGTAGACCGCGAGACGTGCATCGGCAGCGGGGTGTGCCTGGTGTACGCCGCGGGCACATTCGTCCACGATGACGAGGCCAAGGCGGTGGTGATTGATTCCCCCACGGACGATCTTGAGTCCATTCAAAACGCGGTTCAGGGCTGTCCTACCCGAGCCCTCCGACTGATTGTCGACCAGAAGGCCTGACATGTTGATCCTGCTGTTCATGGAGGCCCGATGAGCGAACGACCTGGCTTGGACCGAGAGCGGATGCGGGAGCTGTTCGATCTGCGGAACAGCATCGTGATGTTCACCGGTGGCAACTACACCGACGACCCCTATCCCATCTGGCACGATCTGCGAGAACAGGCGGCGGTGCATCCAGGGACGCCCCACGAACTAAACGGAATCGAAGACGATCTCTTCTTCCACGGCCTCCCGTTTCCCGAGTGGCCGCACTTCACCGCCTTTTCTTGGGCGGCGTGCGATGAGGCATACCGCGATGACGTGGTGTTCGCCTCGTCGGCCACCGCGGTTGACCCTGAGTATGAGGGTGGTTTGCGAGGTTACGAGTCGAGCCTGTTGACGATGGGCGGCGCAGAGCACCGGCGATACCGGTCACTGGTGCAGCCCTCGTTCGTACCGGCCAAAGCCCAGTGGTGGATCACCAATTGGATGCAGGCCACCGTCGATGCTCTAGTTGACGCGATCCTGGAAGAGGGCAGGGCCGAGCTCAACGTCGACTTCTGCGCCCCGATTCCGGTTATCACGATCACTGGGAGTTTCGGGATCCCTGTCCACCAGGCGCTCGACGTGCGGGAGACGGTGTCCGACCCCCAAAAGATGATTGAGTTCTTGGTGCCGATCGTCGAGGCCCGGCGCAACCAGCCGGCCGATGATCTGATCAGCGTGCTGGTCGAGGCGGAGTACACCGACGAAGACGGCGAGATCCATCGCCTGTCTGACGATGAGATCTACTCATTCGCGACCCTGCTGCTGGCGGCTGGATCGGGCACCACCTGGAAGCAGATGGGGATCACGCTGGCCGCGCTGCTCCAGCGGCCCGAAGTCCTCGCCGCGGTCCGAGACGACCGCAGCCTGCTCAAGCCAGCCATCGAGGAGTCGTTGCGGTGGATGCCGACCGATCCCGCTTTTGCCCGATGGGTGGCCGAGGACATTGACTTCCACGGCACCCATATCCCCAGGGGCTCGATCCTGCACATCAACCTCGGAGCGGCCAATCGCGATCCGTCGCGCTGGGACCGGCCCGACGAGTACGACATCTACCGGCCGCTCAAGCCCTCGCTGGCTTTCGGCAGCGGCCCCCACGTCTGCCTGGGTATGCACGTCGCCCGCGCCGAGATGACAATCGGAATCGGAGCGCTGCTTGACCGGTTGCCGAACCTGAGGCTTGATCCTGATGCCGATCCGCCCCGTCCGCTGGGATTTTACGAGCGGGGCGTTATGGAGATTCCCGTGATGTTCGATGCCTGATCAGGGGCCGGCGCTTGCTGGAGTGCCGTCGGATCAGCTGCCCGGTGTCCTGGCTATGGGGGACAGCGATGTGACTGCGGTATTCGTATCGCTGTCGGCCCGCCATCCCGACGGACGCGATGCCGAGTATCTGGAGTGGCACAGTCTCGACCATCGACCTGAGCAGCATCGGTTGCACGGACTCCGCGGATCGATGCGGTTCGTGTCCACGCCAGAATGTCGATCGATCCGAGTCGCGGCCGACGCCCGGTATGAGGCCACCGATCACGTCATGGTGTACCTGTTTGTCGACCAAACCCCAATGGATGCGTTTTATGGACTGGGAGAGGAGCTCTTCAGCGCAGGACGGATGCAGCACCGGCTGCCCGCGGTGGAAGCGGATCTCTATCTGTTACAGGGCAAGGCGGCAGCACCGAGTGCGGTAGCTGGTGCCGATGTCCTTCCTTGGCGTCCCGCACGCGGGCTGTATCTGCTCATCGAACTTGGAGCCACCGCGCCTGACCATCTGGTTGAGATTGACGGAATTGCCGGCGTGTGGTGGGCAGCCGCTGATTCAAACGAGATCGAGAGGCGGGCCTGGTTCGGATCCCTCACTTCGAGCGACGAGGGTGTGAAGCAGGTCAGCTTCTGCTTCGCCGACGAGGATCCAATCGATGTCGCCCACCGGATCCAGCCGGCATTGGAGGATCGATGGGCTGATGGCTCGGTGAAGCCCCTGTTGGCCGCGCCCTTCCACACAGTCGTCCCCTTCGAATGGGACCGCCACCTGCCCTGACCTGCTTGCGCCATGGCCCCGTTAGATTGGTGTCCTATGAGCGACGACTACATCTTGTACGACACGTCTGGGTCGATTGCGACGATTACCTTGAATCGACCCGACTATCTGAACGCCATTGTCAAGCCCATGTGGACGCAACTCGACCATTACGTCGCCCAGGCCAACCGCGATCCTGATGTGAAGGTGATTGTGCTGCGTGGGGCTGGGCGGGCGTTTTGTGCCGGGTTCGATTTCGGAGCCGACGGCGATATCGCCGCAGTGCGGGGCGAGGGCCGGGCTTGGGATCCAGGACGAGATGCCATCGGGGTCACCAATCGATGGGATGCCCCCGTTCCCAACTTCATGGGACTCTGGTCGAGCCCGAAGCCGACCATTGCCCAGGTGCACGGGTGGTGTGTGGGCGGCGGTTCCGACATGGCCCTTTCAGCCGACCTTGTTATCGCGGCAGAGGACGCGCAGATCGGCACGCCCTATTCCCGGATGTGGGGCTGCTACCTCTCTGCGATGTGGATTTACCGCCTAGGTCTGGCCAAGGCGAAGGAATATGCGCTCACCGGAAAACCGCTCAGTGGAACCGAAGCAGCTCGGGTGGAGCTCATCAACCAGGCAGTTCCGGCCGACCAACTCGATGGGGCAGTACAGGAGTTGGCCGAACAGTTATCGAGCATCCCGTCGTCTCAACTGGCCGCTATGAAGCTGGTCGTCAATCAGGCCTACGAGGGGATGGGGCTGCGCAATTCCCAGGTGCTCGGATCGATTCTCGACGGGGCGATGCGCAACACCCCCGAAGCACTGGCCTTCATCGAGACGGCCATGACCGAGGGTGTCCCCGCCGCAGTGGCCCAACGCGACGGCCCCTTCGGCGACTACAGCCAGCGCAAAGCCTGACCGGGGGAAGATCTTAGGGATCAGCGCTGGTGTCGAGATCGAGAATGCTCTGGTAGGCGTCCACGGTTTCCTGGTTGAAGGCAACGAGGCGGACTTCGTTCACCTGAGTGGTAGTGGCGCGGAGAGTCTCCACCGCGATGGCGACCGCGGCGTCGATCGGGTACCCGAAGACACCAGTAGAGATGGCCGGGAAGGCGACAGTCTCCGCCCCGACCTCGTCTGCCCGGGCCAGTGACTCCCGGTAGCAGGAAGCCAGCAGCTCCGGCTCATTGTGCCCACCGCCGTGCCATACCGGACCGACAGTGTGAATGACCCATCGAGCCGTCAAGTTGAACCCCGGCGTGACCTTCGCCTGCCCCGTCTCACACCCACCCAAGGTGCGGCAATACTCCACCAACTCCGGCCCCGCCGCCCGATGAATCGCCCCATCCACCCCACCACCCCCCAACAGCGTGTGGTTGGCTGCATTGACGATTGCATCGACGTCCTCAGCAGTGATGTCGCCAAGGACCAGCTCCAAACGCGGGCTCAAATCAGTTCCTTCCGCGCTGCGATGGGCATTCACGAGCAGATGGTAATGGTTGTAGGTTGTGGCCTCTATGGCGGGGGAGAGGCACTACTACATCGAGGCGTTTGAGACGGTTGAGTTCAGTTCTTATCGGCAATATCTGTCGCCGTTTGCTGATCGGTATACCACTGAGTCAACGATCTTCGGCTTGTACTGCGGTCGCCTGTATCCGCTGAAGGCGTCCCACGAAGAGGATCCCGTTCCCAACTATTGGAAGTTGCGCAATGGCGTCCTGCTGTACGACGTTCCGGAGCAGCCGGTCGAGATTGTTGGCCCTGACGCCGTCCGGGTGCTGGAGCGAGTTCTTGTGTGCCAAGCGGAGACACTCGGAGTGGGGCGATGCCGCTATGCCCTCGCCTGCAATGAGGACGGCACAATCGTCATGGACGGCGTGGTCATGCGGGTGGAGGCGGATCGCTACTGGTATGTCAAGGCCAACGGCGAGTTCGTGAGTTGGCTCAAGGCCGCCGCCATCGGGCTAGATGCCGAAGTGTCCGATCCAAAGTCACAGGTGCTCCAGATCCAGGGGCCGAAGTCGCTCCATGTGCTGAATGCCGCCATCGGCGGCGGGTTGTCAGCCGACTTCAAGTACTTCCGGGCCGGGTTCTTCGATATCGGCGGCCAAACGCTGTGGGTGTCTCGCACTGGATGGACCGGTGAAGTGGGGATCGAGATCTACAGCAACAGCGGCCCAGAGCCCACCGACCACGATGCCCTGTGGGATCACTTGTTCGTGAGCGGTGAGCAATTCGGCATGGAGTTCAGCACATCCTCGTCGATGGGAATTCGCCGAGTCGAGGCTGGCATCTTGGACAACGGCAGCGACATCGAGCCAGATATGACCCCGTTCAGCGCCGGCCTTGGACACTTTGTCAACTTCGACAAGGGAGACTTCATCGGCCGGGCCGCGTTGGAGACCGCCGACCGCAGCCAGCTACTGCTTGGACTGGCTTGCCCGACCGCAACGCCAGAGACCTTTATGGCCGTTCATTTTGAGAGCGCTCCGGCAGGGCACATAACCATCGGCACATGGTCGCCCACGCGGGACGAGGGAGTCGGCTACGTGCGCTTCGACCGGCCGTTGCCCGGGGACGAGTGGACGGGCAAAGGGGTTCAGTTGCAGGACCATGACGGCGAACTGCACGACGCGACAGTGGAGTTTCTGCCCTTCATCGACAAGGAGAAGCAACTGCCCCGAGCCGGGTGGAACGGGTGAGCACCAGAGCAGGGGAGCAGCAGCGATGAGACTGGGAATCCATCTTCCCCAATACGGTCGAGCGGCATCTCCGGAAGCCATTGCGCGGATCGCGGTGCGGGCTGAGGAGATCGGGCTTGCCGACGTGTGGGTCAGCGATCACCTCGTCTACCCGGCCGACCAGGGATACCCGGCTTCGTACTTGTTCGATCCGCTGCTCACCTTGGGATGGGCCGCGGCGGCCACTGAGCGGATCGGGCTGGGCACCAGCGTGATGGTGGTGCCCCAGTACCACCCGCTCCATCTGGCCAACAGCCTGGCCAGCCTCGACCAGCTGAGCGGGGGACGTCTTACCGTTGGCGCTGGCGTGGGGTGGTCGGCCGCTGAGTACGCGGCCCTGGATCAAGACTTCCGCACCCGGGGAGCGCGGATGGGCGAGGCCTTGGAGATCATGCGGTTGGTGTGGTCGGAGTCACCGGCCACCTACCAGGGGAATCACTATCAGTTTGAAGACATCAAGGTGCTGCCCCAGCCCGCTCATCGGATTCCGATTTGGATCGGCGGCAGCAGCCAACCGGGCTATGACCGTGCCGCTGCGGTGGGCGACGGCTTCCAAGGGCTCAGCACTCCACCCGAGGACTTGGCGAACATTGTGGCCGACATCCGGGCGAAGCTGTCCACCGACCGCCCCGATGCCCAGTTCACCTTCTCGTATCGCACCGGTTGGGATCCCCAGGGCATGGATCCGGCTCAGATTCGCGATGAGCGGGACCGCTACGGCGAAGCGGGCGTGGACCACGTGGTGTCGGCCCCGTGGAGGACCGATGCCGATGCTTGGATCCGTTCAATGGAGCTGTTGGTAGAGATCGTGGAGCCGGATCTGGTCTAGCGCCTCAGGTGATTTCTACGGAGGTGGCCACGATTGTTTGGCGGTCGTAGTGGGCCACCTCACCCGCCAGCTCTACTTGGGTCTCGCGCATCTCGGAGTCGTATGGTGAGCCCCCAACCCGGAAGGTGAACGTTCCGGGCTCGGTGACGAGGGCCATGTCGAGGCCATGGAAGGCCAGTCGGCTGGGGTGGACGGTGAAGGTGACTGTGCGGGTCTGGCCTGCGGGGATGGCCACTCGGGCGAACCCGATCAGCTCGCGGATGGGCCGGGCGACAGAAGCAACCTCGTCGGTCGCGTAGAGCTGCACGACCTCATCACTATCGCTTGATCCAGAGTTGGAAACGGGCACTGCAATCGTGGTGGCTTCAGTCGTCGACCCGGGTGTCACTGAGGGCTCGCCATATTCGAATGTGGTGTACGACAGGCCGTGCCCGAACCAATAGAGCGCGTCGGAATCACAATCAACGTAGCTGCCGTAGAACTCCGATCGGTCGCCCCGTCGGCGCATGTCGTAGTGCAGCGGAATCTGACCGACGTGTTTGGGCAGAGAGACCGGGAGACGTCCCGCAGGGTTGACGGTACCGACCAGCACATCGGCAATGGCCGCGCCGCCTTCCTCGCCCGGGAGGATCGACCAGAGCAGGGCATTGGCGGCCGCAGCCTCATCGGCGAGCGTATGGACCCGTCCACTGATCACGACGACGACGGTTGGGGTGCCGGTGGCCGCGACCTCGGCTACGAGTTGCGACTGCACTCCGGGAAGGCCCAGGTGGGTGGCGTCGCGGGCCTCGCCCACGGTGGCGTCGGCAACCAACCCCGATCGGGCGCCTACGCACACAATGGCGACGTCGGCCGACGACGCAGCCGCAACGGCATCCCCGATTCCCGATACGTCGTCGCCGGCATCGGCACACCCCGCTACGTAAACGACCTCAGCGCTGGGTAGAGCGGCCCGCAAGCCTTGGAGCGGCGTCACATGGGGGGTGAAGTGCGGTCCCGGGGAGAACGTGCCACCGGCCTCGGGCAGCTGGTCGAGCCCTTGTTCCATGCCGAGAGCCTCCATGGCCTCTAGCATTTCTGCACTGCGGTTCTGGTAGATGATTTCCAGATGGGCGGGATAGTGGTAGTCGCCCTGGAGAAGCCGAGGATCGTCGGCGTGGGGGCCGATGACCGCCACTTGTGAGATCGAGGGGTCGAGAGGCAGCACTCCATCGTTTTCCAGCAGGATCACCCCTTCAGCGGCAGCCCGCCGGGCCAA
The DNA here is from genome assembly GCF_965204015.1 of Candidatus Poriferisocius sp. Taxonomy (GTDB): domain Bacteria; phylum Actinomycetota; class Acidimicrobiia; order Acidimicrobiales; family Bin134; genus Poriferisocius. The sequence continues at coordinate 3,303,146 of NZ_OZ241965.1, forward strand.
CGCCCTCTGGTCGGGGGTGTCGAAGACGTTGGGCGCAGATTCGGCGTCCACATAGGGGTTCTCAAACAGCCCGAGCCGGAACTTTTGGGCCAGCACCCGAGCACACGACTCGTCGATGGTTGACTCGTCGATTCGGCCTTCTCGGACTGCGGTTGGCAGGTGCTTGTAGCAGTCAAGGGCGGGGAGCTCGATATCCAGGCCCGCGCTTAGGGCTTGGATGGCCGACTCAGTGGGATCTGCCGCGGTCATGTGGTTGAAGTGGAGTTGCATGACCGCGAAGTAGTCGGCCACTACCGTGCCGTCAAAGCCCAGTTCGGCGCGCAATAGTTCAGTCAGCAGTGCTCGGCTGGCCGCAACTGGGACGCCATCGACCGAGGAGTAGCTGTTCATAATCGACGCCAGGCCGGCCTCGCGGATGGCGGCCGCGAACGGCTCGGCGTACACCTCGCGCAGCTCTCGATCGCCGAGGTGGACAGGCGCTTGATTTCGGCCTCCGAGGGAGTATCCGTAGCCCAAAAAGTGCTTGCCGGTGCATACAACGCCGTTGGCCAGGTCATCGGTTTGGAGGCCCGTCACATAGGCAACCCCCATCCGAGCGCACAGCTCGGGGGATTCTCCGTAGGTTTCCTCCACCCGTCCCCATCGGGGATCCCGGGCGACGTCTAGAACCGGGGAGAGGTTGTGGCGGGCGCCAACGGCGGTCATTTGGGTGCGGATCACCTCCGCCACCTCGGCCATCAGATCCACATTCCAAGTGGCGGCCAAGCCCAGCCCCTGGGGGAACGTGGTGGCGCCGCGGTGGAGGAATCCGCCGACGCCTTCCTCGTGGATAACGGTGGGAATCCCCAGCCGGGTGCGCTCTACCAGCACATTCTGGATGTCGTTGCCGAGTTGGGCCGATTCGTTGGCCAGAAGGCCGGTGCTCGCTCCGATGCGGGTGACTTGGCCGATACCGTCGGCCAGCATCTCGGCTGCATGGTCGGCATCGAAGGTTTCGTCTTGAACCAGCGCAGTAAGCCAAATAGCTCCGAGCTGGGCAACTTTCTCCTCAAGCGTCATCCGGCTCAAAAGATCGGCCACGCGGTCGTCAATCGTGGCGTGAGGGTCGCGGTATACCTCGGTCATGTCTGTCTCCTCATGTATCGGCCCTGATGGGTTCACATCGCTGAGGTGAAGCCGCCGATCTGCTTGGGGTCGGTGTCGAAAGACCTCACCATGGCATGAAGCGAGTAGGAGGCCACCAGGCGCCCGTCCTGGGCGAATATGCGGCCTTGGCCCTGCACATGGCCCCGGCCGGCGTAAATGGCGGGATTCTCGTAGAGGTGCCAGTCGCCGGCGTCGGCATCGTCATGGAAAGACATGTCAACGGTCATGGGGCCGGTCGACAAGGTCTTGTGGGCCAGCGCCTCGGTGATGCCCTGGAAGGGTCGCATCGACGCGCCAATGGTGTAGTGGGTGGTGGCCTGGGCCAACAGGGCAGCCTGCATGACCGGGGACTCAGGGCGGTCGCGATAGCGCATCCACACGAACAGCTCCGGGGGCCCCACATCATCGGGGTCGAAGTTGTAGGCCCCGTCCACCACCCGGATGTCGCGTCCGATCACCTGGAAGTCCCGCAGCGGACACTCCAGCGGTCCAGGCACATCGGGCATCTCCGCGGCCACCCGGTAGACGTCCTCGGCGCCGCTGTCGAGCAGTACCAACCCCACCGAGCACAGCTTGTCGTGCTGGACGATGCGGGTCTCCACGGTGGAGTAGGTCCGGCCTTGGCGCAGCACGTCTACTTCGACAGCCAGAGGGGAGTCGAAGCGGGCCGCTTTGGTGAACACCATCGAAGCCGACACCACCCGTTGGTCGGGCACGGTCTTGGACGCCGCCACGATGCCTTGGCCCAACAGTTGGCCTCCCTCGATCACCTGGCGGGGCCGGAAGCGTTCGGGAATATCCACGAAGGTGCCCAGGGGAGGGTCGGGGAATGACGGGCTGACAAATCGCCCCTCACCGTCGGGAACCACGTCGATCAGCCGGGCCAAGTCGGCGGCCGTACCCCAAACCGGGAAGCGGTAGGCCACCACGTCGCCGTCGTCCTCGGCCACCTCTTCGAGGAGCGCGACTTGCACCCGATCGGTGTAGAAGGCCACGTGACCCTCAAGACCCGCCACTTCGGGGAACGGTTGTTGGTAGGCCCAAACCACGTTCTCCCCGGTTTCGTCGCCAACGGTCAGCGACCAGTAGTCGGCCTCGCCCTTGAACGGGCACACCGTGTTCAGGTCGGACTCGGCGAAGTGCTCCCACACCACATCGCCCATCGGGAAATAGAGCTGGTCTTGATGATCCGACTCTTTGACGATCAAGCAGAAGTCACTCTCGGCCACCACCGCACCGTTGAACGTCGCTCGCCCCTGGCCCGACCACGGGACGAGGTCGATGGCATATCCGGGGTACTGACTCCAGGCAGACTCAATCTCGCTCATAACGAGAGCGTATTGCTAGCGTCCCCGCCTAAGGGAGCGGGAGAGAGAAGTTGACCATGGTTCAACCAATGGAGGGCATTCGCATCCTGGATGTCTGCGATCACACCTTTGTGCCCGCCGCTTCGGCGGTGCTGGCCGACTGGGGCGCCGATGTCATAAAGATCGAGCACGCCCAGCGGGGCGACGCTGCTCGGGGCCTCGCGTCCAGCGGGGCGCTCGACCTCAGGGGTCAGGTCCACGCCATCATGGAACACGCCAACCGGGGTAAGCGCAGCCTCGGCCTCGACCTCCAAACCGAGGAGGGGATGGCGATACTGCACCGGCTCATCGCCATTTCCGATGTCTTCCTCACCAACAAGCCGCCCAACGTGCGCGAGCGGCTGCACATCACCGAGGAGGAGGTGCGGCCCCACAACGAGAGCATCGTGTACGCCGCGGGCACCGCGTGGGGTCCCAAGGGGCCCGAGGGCGATCGGGGAGGCTACGACATGACCTCGTTTTGGGTGCGTTCGGGGGCGGCCATGGGCACCTGGTACACCGACGATGAGCGCATGCCTTCTCAGCCGGGACCGGCCTTTGGCGACTCGATCGGTGCCATGACCATTGCCGGGGGAATAGCCACCGCGTTGTTCCACCGAGAGCGGACCGGAGAGGCGGTCGCGCTGGAGGTGTCGCTGCTGGGCACCGGACTATGGGCTATGGGAGCGGGCGTGGCCATGTCACACGTCAACAACACGCCGTGGCGGCCGGTCGACCTCAGCGGTCTCACCCAGCCGCTCCTCGGCAACTACGTCACCGCCGACGGCTACACCATCAACATCACCTGCCTCCAGCCTCTCCCGTATTGGCAGGAGTTCTGCCGGGTGATCGACCGCCCAGAGCTGATCGAGGACGAGCGATTCGCCACCTATGACGCGCTTATGGCCAATGCCAAGCCGGCTCGGGATGTAGTGGAGGAGGTGGTGGAGAGCCGCACCCTGGAAGAAGTGCGGGAGCTCTTTGCCGACTTCTCCGGACAGTGGACGCCGGCGCTCGACACCCTCGAGATAATCGACGACCCGCAGGTAGAGGCCAACGGCTACGTTCAAGATGCCGTAAGTGAAAACGGGATTCCCTTCAAGTTGGTGGCGGTTCCCGTCCAGTTCAACGGGGAGCCGGCCGCCCCGGGACGGGCACCGGGGTTCAACGAGCACGGCGACGAGATCCTCACCGAGAACCTGGACATGGACTGGGATGAAGTCATCGACCTGAAGGTCAAGGGGGTGGTCGCGTAATGAAGGCCGCAGTCGTATATGAGGCCGGGGCGCCCATCGATGTGGTGGAGTTCACCTCTGGCACTGTCGGTCCCCATGATGTTCGGGTCAGGGTTGGGGCCAGTGGCCTGTGCCACTCAGATGTCGCGGTGCAAACCGGAGACCTGCCGTTCCCTCTCCCGATGATCCTCGGCCACGAAGGCGCGGGCGTCGTGGAGGAAATCGGAAGTGAGGTCACGACTTGCCAGGTGGGCGACCATGTGGTGCTCTCGGCCCTGATCCACTGTGGGGTGTGCCGGAACTGCCTCAAGGGCCGGCCCAACCTGTGCTCCGCGAATCTGGATCTGACTTTCACCGGCACCGATTCCGCTAACGGTGAGCCGCGCATGGCCGATTCCGATGGCCGCGGTCTCTACCAATTCTCAGCGATCGGCACCCTCTCAGAAGAGCTCGTCTGCAACGAGAGGCGTGCCATGCCGATCCCTGGCGATGTGCCGCTGGAGATTGCCGCGATGACCGGATGCGGCGTGCTGACCGGCACCTCGGCCGTGTTCAACCGGGCCAAAGTCCAACCGGGCTCGTCCGTGGTGGTGATCGGCTGCGGCGGTGTGGGTCTCAACGTCATCCAGGCGGCTGCGCTGGCCGGGGCCAGTGCGATCATCGGGGTCGACCTCCACGACGACAAACTGGCCATGGCCCAGGGATTCGGGGCCACCAACCTCGTTAAGAACGACAGCCCAGAGTCGACGGTGGCGCATATCTTCGAGCTAACCGGGGGCGAAGGCGCCGACTATGCCTTTGAGGTCGTCGGCATACCGTCGCTGGTGCGACTGGCCTGGGATTGCCTCCGTCAGGACGGCACCGTCGTGGCCATCGGCGTCCAGCCCGTCGGGGCGTTGACCGAGCTCCCCGGCCTGGAGTTCTGCATGACGGAGAAAACCCTCATGGGCTGTGTGTACGGCACATCGCGCCCCACCACCGACATTCCGATGTTGGTGGAGATGTATCGCCAAGGCCAGCTTGAGATCGAAAAGCTCATCACGCACCGTTTCGAGCTTGAGGAGATCAACGGTGCCGTGGAGAAGATGGAAGACGGCCACAACGCCCGCGGGGTCGTCGTATTCTGAGACGCAATGTCGGACTCGGTGGGCCGCGTCGCGGCCATTATCTGCGTCTCTGCTCTAGGGGCAGCTCTGCTGCTGTCATGTGGGTCGTCTGCTGAACAATCGGGCCAAGCTCCCAGAGATGCCCAGGTGCTCGACAGCGCCGCCATGAGTCCGACCCCCGCTGCCGAAGCGACTCATGTCGAACCCGAACCAACCGCTGAAGCCCCAGTGGTGACTCCAGCCCCTGAGATCCCCACTGCCACTCCTGATAGCGAAACCCCTGTCGCCGACGAGCCAGACCAGACTGCCACCGGAGTTGGCTACATCGAAGAGGTCTACACCGACCACCAGCGCCCGACTCCGGCGAGCGGAAATGACGCCGGCCGGGACAGCCGCACACTTCGAACCTTGGTTGTCTATCCCGCCGCGGTTGATGACGCGTCCGTAGCCGTTGAGGGGGCGGGACCCGTGGGAGGCCCCTACCCGCTGGTGTTGTTCGCCCATGGGTTGGGCGGCAAGCCGGAATGGAACTTGGAGCTTCTTTCTGCCATAGCCGCCGGTGGGCACGTGGTGGTGGCCCCGGAGTTTCCCCGAACATCGGGGCGGAATTCCCCTGGCCCCGACCCCGCTGACACCGGATCTCAGCCGGGGGACTTGAGCTTTTTGATCGACACCCTCGTCCAACTCGGCAGCGACCCACAATGGCCGCTGGCCGGCATGGTTGACGACAGCCGAATCGCGGCAATCGGGCATTCCAATGGAGCGATAACCGTGCTGGGCATCGGAGCCAACAGCTGTTGTCGAGACGAGCGGGTTGACGCGGTGGTGGCCATGGCGGGACCGCCAGCGCCCTTCGACGGCGAGTACGACTTCACTGCTACGCCGCCTATCTTGATCATTCACGGCACCAAGGACCCATTGATTCTCTACGCGACCTCACCAGTGCTGTTCAATGAGGTCTCAACAATCAAGGGCCTGCTGACCCTTGAAGGCGGGGACCACGGATCGTGGCTGGGTTCGGGCAGCGACTTCTTCGACGACGTGGTTACTACCATCCTGGATTTCTTAGCCGTGGCTCTCGGCGGCGACGGCCAAGCGGCGGTCCGCTTGCAACAGCCCCGCTCGTCACCCAATGCAGAGTTGGTGTTCGCGGCCGAGGCCGATTCCGGTTTGACCGTGGAGGTCGAGATGCCCGAGCTCAACCGCCAGGCATGGGCCGAGCCGACAACCGGGCTGGTCGACGGGCAGACCGTGGTGGTCACCTGGAGCGGTTACCTCCCCGAACAAACCGTGAACGTTCTCCAGTGCTCGCAAGGCGGCACCGAAGGCTCGGGGGCCTGCGACTTCACCAACGCCAGGATCTTGCATCCCAATCCCACTGGCGATGGATCGGTGGAGTTGACGATCATCGCCGGGGTAGTCGGCACCGGGGTATGCGATGCCACCGTGGACGATTGTGTGATCGCGGTCAACGACTCGGGGATTCTTGAACCGGATGCCACGATCCGAATTCCGATCAGCTTCGCTCCTTAGGCCCGAACCTCAACTGAGCGGGGGCCGCGGAACTCGAAGCCGTGGATTTCGATCTGCTGGTGAGGCTCGAGGGCCAGATTGGGGAAGCGGGCGAAGAGGCGTTCCACTCCCACCCGTACTTCCTGGCGGCCGAGCCATTCGCCGAGGCAGCGGTGGGTGCCAAGGGCGAAGGCGGCATGAGTGCCCTCTCGGCGGTCGAGGTCGATCTCAGCGGGGTTCGACCAGTGCGACTCGTCGAGGTTGATCGACCGCAGCACCCCGCTCACCAGTTCTCCGGCCTTGATGGACGATCCGCTGATCTCGAGATCCTGGGTGGCCTGGCGGGTGATGGTTCCAACTGGGCTATAAACCCGGAAGACCTCTTCGATGAGCCGGCGCAGCTTGGCCGGAGCGGCATCAATCTGGGCCTTGAGATCAGGGCGGGTCAAAAGAACCCAGGTCACCATGCCGATGCCGTCTCGGGGCTCGTTGATGCCGCCGGAGATCATCAGCCGCACGTTGTTGACGATCTCCTCGGGCGTTGCCCCCTCCCGGACAAACCAGGAGATCGCCGAGTCGTCATCCCCGGCCGACGCGATCCGCTCGGCGATGGCCGCCCCCAAGTCGGCCTTGGTTTGCTCGCCGATGGCGGTCAGCCCCGGGTCGTTCTCGAAATTGGCCAGATCGGTGCAGAGTCCCTCGCACCACGACCACATCCGGTCATATCCGTGGGCATCGAGTCCCAGCACGGTAGCCAGGGAGCCCGCGGAGAGGGGCTGGGCGTAGTCGGTCATCAGCTCAAAACCGGCCGGGTCGACCGCGTCGAGCAGTTGGTCGGCCATTGGCCCGAGTTCTGCGGTGGCGAAGGTGCCGCTGCGTCCGCCGGGCTGAAATGGCGGCTGCATGATGGCCTGGAGGCGGGTGTGCTTCGGGGGATCGCAGGTGAGCATGTTCTGCCCCAGTGCCCGGGCCAGAAACGACGGTTCGGTCGCCGCGCTGAACAGTTCCGGATTATCCTCCATGTAGACCACGTCATCCCATCGGGTGACCAGCCACATCTCCATGGCCGGCACCCAGGCCACCGGCTCCTCGGCCCGCAGCCGAGCCAGAATCGGATCGGGGTCGCTCTCCAATTCGGCCAGCGTGATGTCGGTGCCTAGCGTCATAGACCGACTGCAAGCATAGGATTCCGGGCGTCTAAGGGGTGGCAGTATGAAACTTGAAGGCAAGGTAGCGATCGTCACCGGAGCAGGGGGCGCCGGAGTGGGAGGGTTGGGGGTTGTCTACGCCCGAGCCCTTGCCGCCGAGGGCGCCGCGGTGGTGGTCTCAGACATCGACGGCGAAGCGGCAATCCGCACTGCCGAAGACATTGCTTCGTCCGGGGCTCAGACCATTGGCGTTCGCTGCGATGTCGCTCTTGAAACAGACATCGAAGCCATGGTGCAGGCCGCCACCAGCGCATTCGGCGGGGTGGACATCCTGGTTAACAACGCCGGCTTGGCCCGGGGCAAGTGGAGCGACGCTTTGCCGCTCTCCAAGGACGAATGGTTGGAGATCCTGGCGGTGAACACCGTCGCCCCCATCATGTGCGCCAAGGCCTGCGCGGCGTCCATGCGAAGTCGGGGCGGTGGGGTCGTCGTGAATCAATCGTCGAACGGCGCTCTGATGGACGCCGGGGCCTACACGGTGTCGAAGCTCGCGCTCAACGGTGTCACTCGCGTGCTGGCCGATGAGTTTGCCGACGACAACATCAGGGTCAACGGCATCGCACCGGGAATGATGACCGCGAAACTCCCCGAGCAACAGGTCAAAACACTCTTGGCCCGCCAGACCGTCCGACGACAGGGTCAGCCCGAAGATCTCGTGGGACTGCTGCTGTATCTGTGCTCAGAAGAGTCGAGCTTCATGAACGGTCAAACCGTGGTGATCGACGGCGGTATGGCCCGCAGCCCGAAGAACTGATCCAAGACCCACTATCTGACACCAGCGGAGGTGTGGGGCAAACTGGGGACATGGCCAACGCTGAGCTCGTTATCGACGTCGACACCCACGTGACTGAGCCCCCTGACACCTTTGTTTCCCGGGTTCCCGCCAAATTGAAAGACCGGGTGCCCCGGGTGGAGCGCACCGACGAGGGCAAGGATCACTGGTTCGTGGGAGGAGAGGTGTTCTCGTCGGTGGGAATGACCGCGGTGGCCGGTTGGCCGGAGCCATTTCCTGCGGGCCCTTCGGTGTTCGAGGAGATCCACCCGGCGGCCTATGACGCCAGTGAGCGATTGAAGCTAATGGACGAGCAGGGAATCTGGGCCCAGGTGCTCTATCCGAACGTCGGCGGCTTTGGGGCGCAGCACTTCTTGAAGCTGAAAGACCGCGAGCTCATGCTGGCCTGCGTACAGGCCTACAACAACTTCCAATTGGACTGGATCTCGCCCGATCCCCGGCGATTCGTGGCCGTCATCTCGACCCCCTTCTGGGACATTGACGACACGGTGGCGGAGGTCGCTCGGTGCGCCGAACTCGGCCACCGGGCTGTTTTGTTCACCGGCGAGCCGCAGCGATTCGGGCTGCCGTTGCTGGGCGACCCCCACTGGGATCCGCTGTGGTCGGTGGCCCAGGAGGCCGGTCTCCCCATCAGCTTCCACATCGGCAGCGGCGACACCACCACCGGGTTCACCCCTGAGCGGATGGCGGCCCATGGCAAGCCTTCGACATACGCCTACGCGTCGCTGGAGATGTTCCTGAAAAACGGCATCCAGCTCACCGATCTACTGGGATCTGGTGTGCTGCCTCGTTATCCCGACCTCAAGTTCGTGTCGGTGGAAAGCGGCATCGGCTTCATCCCCTTCGTGCTTGAGGCGGTTGACCACTCCTTCAATGAATGCGGTGGACTCGACCATGCACCCAACTTCGAGATGCTGCCCAGCGAGTACTTCCGCCGCCAGGTCTACGCCTGCTACTGGTTCGAGGAGACCGCGCCCCAGCGACTGCTCGACAAGATCGGCGTCGACAACGTGCTGTTCGAGACCGACTTTCCCCACCCCACCTGTCTCTACGGAAACGTCCGCGAGCGGATCGAAGCTTCGCTTGCCGGCCACAGCGAAGAAGTCAGGCGCAAGCTGCTCTGGGAGAATGCGGCTGCCCTCTACAACATTGAGGGCCCGGAAGGGTAGGGCCGGGAAGCGGACGAGGTGTCCCTAGTCAGCCGCGCGTCGCCCAAGGGAGGCTGCGTCCTAGGCGGCGAGGGAGTCGAATTGGCCCAAGATCAACTCTTTTAGGCTGCGGAGTCGGGATTCGACGTAGGTTTGATTTAGCGGCGAGCCGGCGACCGCTAATCCGCACAAACCGCTCGCGGCGGCATCGGTGAGTGCCATCAGACGGCCGGATGTCTCTCGGTCGAACTGGGATCCGAAGAATGCGGCGCAGGCATCGGCGAGCCCCTGGAATTCCCGAGCGCCATACCATTCTGCTAGTTCGTCTGATCGTTCCTCCATTGCGTAGTAGGAACTGAATGCTGCGCAGTAGCGGAATGCGGATTCTTGCGATGGATATGCGGCAAAGAGAGCATTCAGACAGTGCCGAGCAGCATCGAGTCCGCTGACTCCAGTAGGAACTCCTGCTCGTGTGGCTTCGAGAATTGACTCCAGCATTTGGTTGTACACGACGAATGCAATCGCGCCGCATTCAGGGAAGTGGCGATAAACGGTGACTCTGCTCACCCCCGCCTGCTCAGCAATTTCCCCCATAGTCGTCGAAGCAATGCCCTGCTTGAGAAATAGCACCCGTCCCGCTTCAACGATTGCAGAACGACTATTCGTTTCTAGATCCTCATGATCGGAGCGGTATTTTCTGAGCTTGCTGGAGTCTGCCATTCAAGTAACCATACACTTCAGGAATCATTGTGTCGCATCCAAGAATGAGGGCCTCATTATCGGGCCCACCTTACTGAAATCTCATCGTTAGGCAATAAAATAGTTACAAAACCGTTATGTTTGCTCGTGCGGCATTGACCGACAAGTGGTTCTGAGGGCAGATGTTCGAACGACGCGCCTACATGCTGGATATTTCAAGAGACCGTGTTCCGACGCGGGACACCCTGGAGTGGTTGGCGGACGCATTAGCAGCACTTGGATTCAATGAGATCCAACTCTACGTGGAGCACACCTACGCCTACACCGACCACAAAACAGTGTGGGAAGGAGCTTCACCCCTAACCGCTGACGATCTGAGATGGCTGGATCGTGTCTGCGAGGTCCGCGGCATCGACCTGGTGGGCAACATGAACTGCTTTGGCCACATGGGGCGTTGGCTGGCCCACGAGCGGTATCGCGGTCTTGCCGAATGCCCGGAGGGCGCGCCTGCGCTCTTCGGCTCAGGCGCCATGCCGCCGGGGTGTCTCGCTCCGACGGTCGAAAACGCCGCGTTCGGTGTGGCTCTCGCCCGGGAGTTGGCCCGATCCATTCGCAGCCGCCGCCTCCACATCGGAGGTGACGAGCCGTTCGAGTTGGGAGAAGGCGTATCGGCTTCGGACGTTGCTGAGCGGGGCCGGGAAACCGTGTATATCGAGCACCTGTCGAGGATTATCGCCCCGCTCGTAGACGATGGCTATGAGGTGATGTTCTGGGCCGACCAATTCCGCCGAGATCGCTCCCTTGTCTCCAGAATTCCCCAGGGGGCGATCCCTGTTGTTTGGAACTACGAGGCCCCTTCGGATAGCGGGTGGATGTCGTTTCTGCCGACCGAGCTGATCGACCGGCTTGGTTTGCCTGAGGACATGCATCTGGGGTTCGAGTCCCATGCCCGTTTGTTCATCGAAGCGGGGAAGCCCTTTTGGGTGGCTCCTGGTACCAGCAGTTGGAACACCCTTATCGGTCGCAATGTGAATGCGGCCGCCAACATCGCCGACGCCGTGGCGGTCGGCACCTCCTACGGGTCGCCGGGATTCCTGTTGACCGACTGGGGCGACAACGGGCATTTTCAACCGCTGGCGGTCTCCCTCCCGTCCATGGTGCGGGGCGGCGCGGCCGCCTCCGGAGCGCCCATCGACGACGAAGCCGAAGTGGCCCAGCGCATCGATGAGCTCTTGGGCTGCGAGAAGGGAGTCGGAGCGCTGATTGATCGCTTGGGCTGTATCGGCGAAGAGTTGGGGATGGTGTCTCCCAACTCCAGTCCCATATTCACGTCGCTGTGCTCCATCGGAATCCCCGGTTTCGGAGAGCCTGACCCCGCGGGAGTCGCCCATGGGATGGAGATTCTCTCAGAGGCCAGGGAGCGGTTCTCCCAGCCAATTGGCGGTCCTCGGGGCCCGGTGGTGGCTGCTGAGATGGCGGCGGTGTGTCAATTTGCCGAACTCGGGCTGCGGCGGCTCGCCGCGGAGCACGGCCTGGATGTCAAGGCTCCCGTGGCCCGCGATTTCGACGAGGCGGTGCAGGCCCAGCGAGCCGCATGGCTGCTTTCCAGCCGACCTGGTGGCCTAGACGATTCGATCGACAAGCTGATCGGCCAGTCAGCAGCTGGTTAGAGTTTCTCAACCATGGAGATCCGGCAACTGGCAGGGGCCCTGGGCGCGGAGGTGCTTGGACTCGATCTGACTGGGCAGATTTTCGACACCGACTTTGTCGCGGTGCGCGACGCGCTCCATGTCAACGGGGTCATCTGCATCCGTGATCAGGGGGAGATGACCCCAGAAGACCAGCTCGCCTTTGCTGCCCGGTGGGGAGAGATCTCAATCCACCCCTACGTGCCGTCGATCGAGGGGTATCCGGGGATCATGAAAATCTACGACCCGAACCCCATCACCCAGACGTGGCACTCCGACTCGACCCACATGAGTGACCCCCACGCCTACACCCTGCTCTTGGCCCGGGTGCTTCCCAAGGTGGGCGGCGACACGATGTTTGCCAGCGCAGTCAGGGCGTTCCAGTCTCTGTCCCCTCGACTTCAAGACATGCTCCGCACGCTCTCCGCGGTTCACGAGGGCACCAGCCTGGCCGCCGATGCCGGCTTGGACCACGAAGCGGTGATGGCTGTCCACCCGGTGGTGAGGGCTCATCCCGACACCGGTGGCGAAGCGCTGTTCGTCAACGACAACTATGTGACCCGCATCGATGGGTGGACCCCGGAGGAGAGCCAGCCCTTGCTGGAATACCTCTACAGGGTCATCGGGCGCTACGAGAATACGTATCGACACCGTTGGCGCGACGGCGACCTAGTGATCTGGGACAACCGGTCTACTCAGCATGCCGTAGTAGGCGATGTGGCTGGCGAGGAGCGCGTGCTCCATCGGGTCACCATTGCCGGAAGCGCCCCCGCTTAGAGGATTAGCGGGTGAGGCTGGCCAGCTGATCCAGGTGCTCGGCGGTCGTGCCTTTCCGGGCCTGGGCGGCCCAGGCCCGCTGGGTGAGGGGAGCGAGATTGTGGTCGTCGTAGTATCCGTCGGCTCCGTGCAACTGATGGGCGCCGGCCAACACATCCAGCAGGAATTCGTTGCCGGTCACCTTGGCGGCTGACACCAGATAGTCGCGCTGCGGGCCGGGAGGGGCGAGGGCCGCCTCCGCAGTGGCCAGCTCCATGGCCTCGACAGCAATGGCCATGTCGACAAAGCGATGTCGGGCGACCTGGAAATCACCCACGGTTTTTCCATAGAGCGGCCGGTTCAGAGCGTCCTGTGCCGTCAGGGAGAGGACTTGCCGGGCGTCGGCGGCCATATCGGCACAAGCGGCGAGCACGGGATCATCGCTTTCACCGCTGGGGTGAGGGTTCGCGGGTGGGTCTTCGCTCAAGAGGGCAGCCGCGATCATGTCCCGGTGGGTCTCGTTGGCCCCCACGGAGATCGTCGGGTGGAGGGCCTCCAAGGCGTCGTAAGCATACGGAGGCCCTTCGTCGAACAGCGGCGTCCATTCCGTCTGGGTTGGTCCTGCGGCCGATCGGGCAGTGCGGGCGATGTCTTGGAGCAACTCGGTGGCTGTCACCTTCACGACCGACGCCTCATATCCCACCGGGCGGCCCGCGATCTCGTAGTCGATCAGTCGTTGGCAGAAAGCTCGGACCTGAGCCGCGCCCCCGTGGAGTCGGGCCCGCTGCCAATCGGGAACCCCCGTGGGGAGCCGCATCAGCCATTGTTCGATCCATCCGTAGTGGGCCAGAGAACCACGCTCCGCGCCAACCGCGGCCATGACCTGAGGCCAGCCGTATCCCACTTCGCCCAGCAGACAATTCTCGTCAAGCCGTACCCGTTGGAAGGCAACCTCACCCAGAGTCCAGCGGTTGACGGTAGGCCTTCGACGCACGTGAACTCCGGGAGCATCCAGGGGTACCAGGAACATCGACATCGAATTCCGGGGTTGGGCCTCGGTGTCGGTAACCGCCAACACCACCGCAACGCCGGCTTTGTGAGCCCCGGTTACGTGCGACTTGGTGCCCGACAACTCCCAACCCTCAGCGCCACGTATGGCGGTTGTTGAGATGGCGGCCAAGTTGTTGCCCGCACCGGCTTCGCTATAGGCGATCGCGCCCATCATTTGGCCTGAGACCATGGGCGTTAGCCAACGCGCCTTTTGGGCCTCGGTTCCATAGCGGGACAGAACGAATCCGCACAGCGTGACCCCGGTATCGATGGACGGTGCACCGAAGAAAGCAGCCTCCAGGTCGTAGACGTGCTTCCAGGCTCGGGACTTGCCGAGCCCACCGTCGACTACCGGAAGAGAGACGGCCAGCATGTGCCGCCGAGCGGCTTCTCGTTGATGACGCTGTTCGAAGGCCCAGTCAAGGCCGGTGAGGTCGGTGGGGTCGACGTGGCCGGCTACCACGTCGGGGGCCATCTCTGAGTTCAGAAACTCCCTGATGTCATCGCGCCATGGGAGCAGTTCAGGGCTCAGTCGAAGTTCGGTCAGCCGCATTGTCCAGGGCGAAGCCTCGGTAACGGTTCAGCAACGGGCGCAGTGCCCGTGAAGGTCGAGGCTGTGTTGGATAGGGGTGAAGCCGGTTCGGTCTGCGATCTCACTCAGGCTTTTGTCCACCAAATGTTCGATGTCGCTGTCGAGATGAATGTCTTCAATGTTGCCGCAGCTGACGCAGATGAGGTGGTGATGGTGGCCGAGCAACGGTTCGGCCAATTCGAAGTGGGAGTAATCACCTCCCGAGTTGATCCGCCGGATGACACCGCAGCGAACCAGTATGTCGAGGTTGCGATAAGCCGAGCTCCGGGCCATTTTGGGATCTGCTCCCACGATGTCGGGCAACGTCATGGGCTGCCCGGCTCGGGCCAGGATCTCAACCAGTTGCTTTCGACCTTTGGTATAGCGGTGATCTTGCTGGGCCAATCGGTTGCTGATTTGGGAGTGCAGCTCGATGAGGGAATTCCTGTCGATCGCGCCCGGTAGTGGTTGCCCAGTCATTCGCGTTCTCTATTTTAGGGGCTTACCTCGGATGGCACCGACGCACTTCTTGAACAACCCTTCGGCGAGGATGTGGATCCAGTCAGTCCCGCAGTAGTCCCTAGACATTGTTCACGGCGGGCGCACCGGCATTTCCACCAATACCGACAGCATTCGCATACCACCAGGGGGAGGGCGAATACCACCCCCATGATCGCAATGAGCTGGCCGATGATGTACAGCGCGTGGACTATTGCCGCCATGGTCTTCCTTTTCGCCGGAGCGCCTTTCGAATGGTCTGTTTGCCATTGACGCCGACCCGGGAATAGGTTTGCAGGAATGGGACTCATTATCAATTCTTCTAGACGAGTTGCCTTTCGTGCGGCGCTATTGCTGGGCGCACTGGCCTTGATTGCTTCGGGGTGTGGGAACGACGATGCGGCTGAGTCCGAAGGTGTCCCGACAATCGTGGTCACAACATCGATATGGGGCGACGTGGTGGCAAATGTGGTCTGCGATGGGCTGGCCGACGTGGTCACCCTCATTCCGACTGGCGGAGACCCCCATTCCTTCCAGCCCTCGCTGCAAGACCGGGGCCGGATGGAAAGCGCCCCGCTGATTGTGGCCAATGGTCTCCATTTGGAAGAGGGCCTTGAGGACACTCTCGAAGCGGTGGAGGAAGCCGGGACGCCGATATTCCATATGGCAGACCACATCTCGACCATCGAATTCGGTTCGAATACCGTGCAAATGGGCCACGACGACGACCACGAGGACGACCACGGCCACGAGGACGACCACGACGACCACGACGAGCACGACGACGACCACGACGAGCACGACGACGACCACGAGGACGACCACGGCCACGAGGACGACCACGACGACCACGAGGACGACCACGGCCACGAGGACGACCACGACGACCACGACGAGGACGACCACGACGACCACGACGACCACGACGACCACGACGACCACGACGAGCACGACGACCACGACGAGCACGACGACCACGACGAGGACGACCACGAGGACGACCACGACGAGGACGACCACGACGACGACCACGAGGACGACCACGACGAGGACGACCACGAAGACGACCACGAGGACGACCACGACGAGGACGACCACGAAGACGACCACGGCCACGCCCACGGCGGGGAGGACCCCCACGTGTGGTTTGATCCCATTCGAGTCGCCGATGTGTTGCCCGCGCTCAGCCAAGCCCTGGCCACGCAAGCGGGCCTCGATGCTGAGGCTCTAGATGAGTGCGTTGCGGCCTATCGCGGCGAGCTAATTGCTGTGGACGACGAAATCGAAGGCATCTTGGCCCCGCTGCATCCTGAGGATCGTTTGTTGGTCACCAACCACGATGCCCTCGGTTACTTCGCCGATCGCTACGGGTTCCAACTGATTGGGACCGTCATTCCGGGTGGCTCCACCCTGGGCGAGGCCAACCCCGCGGGGCTCCAGGAACTGGTTCATGTGATCGAAGAAACCGGTGTAGCGGCCATCTTCTCGGAGACGACGCACAGCACCGATGACGCTGATGCCCTCGGCCGGGAGGCCGGTGTCAAGGTGCTTTCCTTGAATACCGGATCGCTGGGTCCCGCGGGCAGTGGCGCTGATACCTACATCGGGTTCATGCGCAGCAACGCACAAGTGATCGCTGAAGGGCTCGGTTGATCAACTCGGTCACTAGATTGGGCTAGTGGAGTTTCTGACCAGTCCATTCGACTGGTGGATCGAGCCCTTCGTCGACAACATCTTCATGCGAAAGGCCCTGTGGTCGGGGCTGCTGGCGGTGCTGGCTACCTCACCGGTCGGAACTTGGGTGGTGCTTCGAGGAATGAGCTTCTTCGGCGAGGCCTTGGCCCATGGAGTGCTGCCCGGCCTAGCCATCGCCTTCATCGTCGGGGGCGACCCAACGTTGGGTGCGCTGGTTGCTGCGCTGGTCATGATTTCCGGCATCAACTTGATCCGCAACCACTCTCCGCTTCCTGACGACAGCTCAATCGTATTGCTCTATGTGGGGTTCTTGGCCTTAGCAGTTGTGATCATGTCCAGCAGCTCGGGGGCGTACTCCGGTGATCTCAGCCGATTCTTGTTTGGCTCTATCACCGGAGTCACCGACAACGACCTTCTTCGCCAGCTGATCATCGCCGGAATCGCATTGTTGGGGATCTTGTTCTTTCACCGTGCCTTCCTGGTAATGACCTTCGATGAGGTGCAGGCTCGGCTGATGGGGCTTCGACCCCGCCTGGCCCACGCTGCTCTGCTAGCGCTTTTGGCCATTTCTATCGTGGCGTCGTTCCAGGCAGTGGGGAACTTGCTGGTCTTTGCCTTCTTGGTGGCACCACCATCTACTGCCGCCATGTTGGTTCGCCGTATTCCAGTCATCATGATCACCGCGGTTGTTATCGGCGCCGTTTCCGTGGTCGTCGGCTTGCTCATCAGCTATCACCACGACACCGCCGCTGGCGCCACCATGACCCTGGGCACAGTTGTGCTGTTCTTGTTCGCCCTGCTTATCCGTTCGCTCTCCGGCAACTACAGCGTGAGGCTGGCCACCTAGACCACCAGCACCAGGGTGGCCGTTCCGGCTAGTACCGGGTGGGTGCCGTCTCGGGCCAACCACACATCGCACTCGATGGTGCCGTCATCGCCGACGGCGGTCACGGTGCCGCCGGCCTCCAAGCGGTCACCGGCGAAGACGTTGTCGAGAAAACGCACACGGATCTTCTGGATGCGCTCGGCGCCTCCGGCCCAATCGCCCAGCATGTTCATCACGTAGCCCAGGTTGTTGGGCCCTTGATTCACCGGTTGGTCGCCCATGCCCAGCTCTCTAACGGTGTCGACATCCCAGTGGATGGGGTTGGAATCGCCTAAAAGAGCGGCCATCGTCTTCATCTTCTCGGCGTCAACCGACTCGATAATCATCGGAGGCAGCTCGTCGCCCACTGATGGTCTTGGAAATGCGCTCACTAGGACCTCCTGGGGAAGATAAATGAATTGGACACCACCGACGACACCTCGCCATCGGGGGCAACGACCTCCAGCTGAAAGGCCACAATGTCGAAGGTCCCCGTGCGCTCCCCTTGCTTGCGGACTGCGCCGGTGATCTCACCCCGCACGGTGTAGGTGGCACCGATCTCCAAGGGGCGCAGCTGTTGAATGTCGCATTCGCCGAACATCGGGCCATCGTCGGCCGACGCGTAGCAAAGGGTGAACATCTCGTCGATTGAGATGCCCAAGCCGGCCATGGCCGCGTAGTAGCAAAACATGGGATGGGCGATGCCGTCGGTCCGCTGGGGCGCGCCGATGACGTCGTTGGTCAGCCAAACCCGCCACGGGTCCACGGCATAAGTTCCACCGGGAAACTGCCTTCCCACCAGTGATTCCAGTTGTTCAACGGTCGGAGTCTCTGTTGTCGAAGTCATCGGGTCACCACCGGCAGGCTTCGGGGATGGCCGGATGGTCGGGGGCTGGGTATTTGCGGTGCAGGGGCTGCACCACCTCCTCGCCGAAGCGCTGGATCTGCTCCCGGGTGGCTTCGAACGAGGGGCCAGTGACCATGCGGAACTGCACGGTGAAATACTGCACGCCCAGCTCCTCGTGATACTGCTCCAAGCGCTCCCGGCATTGGGCGGGGGAACCCACCACGATGTGCTCTCGGGCCGATTCGGTGGTGATCTTCTCGGGGGAGTCGAATTCGGGATGGTGGGCGAGGATTCCCTGCTCGCAATAAAAGCGCATCTCGGGCACATAGTGGCTGCCGTACTGCTCGGCGGCCTGCTCGAAGGTGTCGGCCACCCATGCCTTGCGCATGAGGACGATGAACGGCTCCTTGCCGTGCTCGATGGCCTTGGCCCGATAGGCGCCGGCCTGCACATCCCACGTCTCTTTGAGGATGGGAAAGTCGTCACACGTCCACGACTCGGCGTAGACCCCGCACCGCTCGATGGCCGCAGGGAGTTGGCCGCCGCCCCAGAACGGGAACCGGGGCTGCTGGTAGGAATTGGGGGACAGCAGTCCGTCGTTCACCTGGTAGAAGTCGCCATCCCAGCTGAACCTCTCGCCCTTGGACTGAAGCGCCTTGTCGATGATGGCCACGTTCTCCAGATAGCGGCCCAGCATCCGCTCCGACGGAACGCCGAACTGCCCCCAGTAGCCGGCGTGGAATCCGCGACCCCAGGTCATGTACAGCCGGCCCCGGGAGATGTTGTCGATGATGGCGCACTGCTCGGCCACCTCCATGGGGTGATAGAGCGTGTTGACCAGGCAATACGAGCCGATGGCCACCTTGCTGGTCTCCCGGGCCAAGATCATCAGCAGATTCAGGGGCGAGCCGAAGTACGACTCCGTGCGGCCATGGCGATCGGGCACCTGAATGGAGTGGAACCCCGACTGCTCGGCCAGGATGCCCTCTTCGATCATGGCGTCGAGGGCATCGGCCGCGCTTTCGGGTTCAGGCAGGGGCTGGTCGTAGTACCCGTGGTTGGTGTCGATCAGATAGCCGATGCGCAAGGTGGACTCGCTTTCTGGGATCGGGAATTCTATTTGGGTAGAAGCTAGTAGCCGCCGCTGCGTAGGCGTACGCTGAGCCGCCAAGAACCAGGGTCGGGCAAAGGAGCGCACTGTGGCCATTCACACCGAGATCGATGACCAGGGCATCGCCGTGGTCACCATGGACAATCCGCCGGTCAACGCTCTCAATATCGCCGACACCTATCGGCTAGCTGAGATCTTTCGAAGCTACAAGAACGACTCCAGCGTGCGGGTTGCCATCCTCACCGCGGTGGGGCGGGGATTCAACGCCGGGGTGGATATCAAAGAGATGCAGGCCATGGAGGGGTTCGAGGGGGTCCTCGGAACCGGAGACGCCTGCTATGAGGCCTTCGGAGCGGTGTATGACTGCGCGGTTCCCGTTGTCGCCGCGATTCAGGACTTTTGTCTGGGGTTGGGCATCGGCCTCGCCGGGAACTGCGACTTGGTTGTGGCCGCCGAAGGGGTCAAGTTCTCGATGCCCGAAGTAGACAATGGGGCCCTGGGGGCTGCCACCCACACCGCCCGGCTGGTGCCGGAGAAGATCATGCGCTGGATGATGTACAGCTGCGAGCCGGTGGCTGCCGAAGACCTCCAGCGGTGGGGGACCGTGCTCAGCGTTGTCCCCGGCGATCAGCTCATGGACGAGGCCCGCAGTGTGGCAGGGGTGATCGCGTCCAAGCCGCCCGGTGTCATTCGCAAGGCCAAGTGGTCGATCAACGGGATTGACCCAGTGGACGTCCACCGCAGCTACCGGTTCGAACAGGGATTCACCTATGAGCTGAATCTCATGGGGGAGGGCGACAAGGCCCGGGAGGCATTCGTTCGGGGCGAACGCGAATCCAACAAGGCCGCGCAGTAAGGCCGGCTTCAGCTGCGCAGTCGTTCGGGATCGATGTCACCGGGCTGCCAGCCGGGAAGCAGCTCGGAGCCGTCAAGAGTCCTGACGGGGCGGTTGAGCTCGCAGATCAGCGACAGGGAGTAGGTGATCCTGCCGCTGAGCTCTTGGGGTTCGGCAGTGCATAGGGCCAAGATGGCCTCGCACATGGTCTCCATGGGCTCGAGGCTCTCGGGCGGCAAGTTCACGTAGTCGCCGGCGCCGGGGGTCATCACCGCCGCTTCTGGCGACAACGCGTTAACTGTGATCATGTCGTCCCAGGTCTCCGCGGCCAGCCCGGTGGTCCAGCGGTTCAGGGCCGCCTTGGTCGACCCGTACAGGCATCCGGTCATCGTCGGTCCGCTGGCCCGATTGGGCGGCAGATCAGGGGACTCGGCCACTCCCGAGGAGATGTTCACGATGGCCCCCCGCCCGAGCTCTCGCATTCCCGGCAGCACCAGGCGGGCCAGGTCCCACGGAGCCCACACATTCAGCTCGTAGGCGATGCGCCACCGCTTCTCGGTCAACTCCGTAAACGGTTGGTAGAAGGCTCGGGCGGCGTTGTTGACCAGTATGTCGATCTTGCCGTCCAGCTCCTCCTCGGCTTGGGCCACGATCTCGGCTCGGTCCAACGAAGGATCGGACAGGTCGGCGGGGATGCCAACTGCCCGGCCTCCGCTCGACCGGATGGCCGCCACCAGCTGCTCCAGCGACCCAGGCAGGCGATGGTCGCCGTCGGCCCGGGTGCGGGCGACCGCAGCCACCGCTGCTCCTTCGGCCGCCAACCTCAGCGCGGCGCCCTCGCCGATGCCCCGACTCGCTCCGGTGACCAGAGCCACCCGTCCCTCACACGATCTGCCCATGCCGCCAAACTAGCGGCCTCATCACTACTGTCAGGTACCAGTGCAAGCTGGAGAGCTATTCGACACGGTCATCGTGGGTGGGGGCTCGGCAGGGTCGGTGCTGGCTGCCCGGTTGTCGGAAGACCCCTCCCGACAGGTGTTGCTTTTGGAGGCTGGTCCCGACCACGGCACGCAGTTGCCTCCAGAGCTGGCCGATATCACGGTGTCCTCGCACCCCGACCACGACTGGGGCGACGAAGTCAGGCTGCCCGGAGGGCGAACACAGCCCTATCCCCGGGGGCGGGTGCTCGGGGGCAGCTCAGCGGTGAACGGCGGCATCGCAGTGAGAGCCATGCCGGCAGATTTCGATGCCTGGGGTTTCGACGAATGGCGTTGGGAAGCGATGCTGGGCAGCTTCCAGCGGCTGGAGTCCGATCCCGACGGAGAAGATCAATGGCATGGCCGGTACGGCCCCCTGCCCATCGCCCGAACGCCCCAGGCGGAGCTCAATCCGGTGCACGCGGTGTTCTATGAGGCTTGCGAAGTAGCGGGCCATGGCTACATCTCCGACCACAACGCACCAAATTCGTCTGGTGCGGGCCCCCTGCCTCGAAACCGCCGAGGTCTCCAGCGGGTGTCGGCCGCTGACGCTTACCTGACTCCAGAGGTCCGGAGCCGCCCCAACCTGGAGGTTCGGGGCAATTGCCTGGCGCTGGCCATGCGCTGGAGGGGCAACCGGGTCACGGGGGTGGAAACGGTCGTTGACGGCCAAGCAGAGACAATTCCCGCTCACGAGGTGATCGTGGCCGCTGGTGTAGTCCAGTCGCCGATGCTGCTGTGGCGCTCTGGCATAGGCCCGGCTTCGGAGCTGGCCGGTTTGGGCATCGACGTGATCGCCAACTGCCCTGGAGTGGGGGCCAACTTCTCCGATCACCCGGCGGTCTACCTGTTTGCGGCTCCCAGGCCGAAGATGGTCTCTCCCGAAGATGTCACCATTCAGACCCTGCTGCGGTTCACCAGCTCGACTGGTCCCGCCAACGACCTTCAGCTCTTTCCGGTCGGGATGATCGACCTGTCGGCCAATCCCCGGCGCCAAGCCGATGCTGGAGGCCTCGACACGATTTTTGCCTTCAACGCCGCCCTGCAACGGGTGGAGATTCGGGGATCAGTCCGTCCGGTGTCGGCCGATCCCGTAGACCCACCGGCCATCACCTACCCCTTTTTGGCCCACAAGCCTGATCTCGAGCGTCTGGTTGAGGCCTTCGAGCTGGGACTGGAGCTGCTGTCGTCGCCCTCATACCAAGAGGTGGCGAAGGGACCGGTCTTCTTGCCCCCAAGACTGGCCCGCGAGGACCTGTTGGCCCATGTGTTCGCCAACCACGTGGCCTTCTACCACGGGGCGGGCACGTGCGCGATGGGCCCGGCCGATAACCCGACTGCGGTGGTCGGGCCCCGCGGTCAGGTCTGGGGAACTGAGGGGCTGCGGGTTTGCGACGCTTCGATCATGCCGGAGACCCCTAGAGCCAACACGAACTTGAATGTGATCGCGGTAGCGGAGCGGATGGCTGAACTGATCTAGCAGAGAGCTCGATCAGGCCGCGGTGAGGCTGAGTCCCAGGACCTCTTCCGGGGCAGCGAAGCTGAGACCGAGCGATTCCGCCACCGCCGGTTCAGTGACCTGCCCTTGGCATATCGAGAGCCCAGCTCGAAGTCCGGGATTTGACCGCATGGCCTCTCTCGGTCCCAGATCGGCCAGCATGGCGATATAGGGGAGGGTGGCATGCTCCAGCGCGAACGTCGAGGTGCGGGGTACGGCTCCGGGCATGTTGGCGACGCAGTAGTGGACCACGTCGTAGGCCAGGTAGGTGGGATTGGCATGGGTTGTGGGTCGGGAGGTCTCGATACAGCCGCCCTGGTCGATGGCCACGTCCACCACTGCGGATCGGGGCCGCATCTGCTTGACCATCTCAGTTGTGACCAGATGCGGAGCTCGGGCCCCTCGCACGAGGACTGCGCCGATCACCAGATCGGCCCCGAGAACTGCCTCCTCCAGGGCGCCTCCGCTGGAGTGAAGGGTGTGCAAGGCCGAGCCGAAGCGCGAGTTCAAGTCTTCCAAAACGGAGATATCTCGGTCGATCACCGTGACGTCGGCACCAAGGCCGACGGCCATCTGCACTGCGTTGCGGCCAACCACGCCTCCGCCGAGGATGACCACTCTGGCAGGGGCAACGCCCGGTACTCCGCCGAGGAGCACTCCTCGGCCCCCTTGCGATGACTCCAAGCAGTGCGCCCCGGCTTGAATCGACATGCGCCCCGCGACTTGTGACATGGGGGCCAGCAAAGGCAGACCACCGTTGGGACCGACAACCGATTCGTAGGCGATGGCCGTGACCCCCCGGTCGATCAGCTCGGCAGTTTGGACCGCGTCTGCCGCCAAGTGGAGGTATGTGAAGAGAACCTGGTCTTCGTTCAGGCGGGCCCGTTCTTCGGCTTGGGGCTCTTTGACCTTGACGATCAGGTCGGCCTGATCGAACACCGATGGGGCAGAGTCCGCGATTGTCGCGCCGTGGGTGATGTACTCCTCATCGGTGAAACCCGCTCCGTCACCGCAGCCGCGCTCGACAAGAACTTGATGGCCGCGACCGACGAGGTCGGCTGTGCCTCCCGGTGTCAACGCCACCCGGCGTTCTTCGCTCTTGATTTCCTTCGGTATCCCAATGCGCATCTCGTGCCTCCGCCGCAAGCCGATTGCTATGGTGATATTTTATCCGCGATAGGGGTGAATAATTCTTGAAAAGATGCGGAGAATAGGGCCAAAGTCGAATAATCTCTCCGTCTAGATTCAATCTTGCGGTTATTTTATGTTCTACAAGATTTGAGTGCTTTTCTCGTCGCAAGGAGTTAGGCCAATGTCGGAGTTGGACTCAATTGACCGATCAATCCTCAACGAGCTCCAGAGCGACGCGCGGATGTCCAACGCAGAACTCGCCGACCGAGTGGGGTTGTCGCCCTCCGCCTGTTATCGCCGGGTCCGCCGCCTGGAAGCCGAAGGGGTGATCGCTGGCTACGTGATGATTGTCGATCCACAAGCCATCAACCGCTCTCTCGACGTGTTCGTTGAGATCTCGCTGGTGAGCCAAAGCGAAGCATCTCTGCGCCAGTTCGAGAAAGAGGTGGTGGAGTGTCCGGAAGTGATGTCATGCCATTTGATGGCCGGTGATGCCGACTATCTGCTCCACCTCGCGGTTGCCGATCAACGTGACTTCGAGAGGATCCACAATCAGTACTTGTCGCGCTTCAGCGGCATGGGTCGCCTCCGGTCGAGCTTCGCCATCCGCTCTGTATGGGAGACCACCCGCCATGAGCTCTAGCCTCAGTACATGACCACGGCCGCCCAACACTCCTACGACTCCTACGAAGCCCTCGCGGAGGACTATTTCGAGCGGGGCTGGACCGACGGGCTGCCCATCATGCCCCCCACCCCCGAGAAAGTGGCCGCGTTCTTGGAGAGCGCTGGGCTCTCCGGAGATGAGGTGCTGGGCACGGTTCCCACCCGGGAGGTGACTTGCACCGCGGAGCAGGCAGCCGCGAACGCGGTTATGGCTGGCTGTCTGCCCGAGTACTTTCCCGCGGTGGTGGCCGCGGTGCGGGCTCACTTGCACCCCAAGGGAAACTGCCACTCCACCACGGGCACGCTTTCGGGCGCGGCCCAGGCCGTGATCATCAACGGGCCTGTTCGCAACGAGCTGGGCGTGGCTTCGGCTGCGGGCTGTTTCGGTCCGGGATTCCGGGCCAACGCCACCATCGGCCGGGCGCTTCGCCTGGTAATCCGCAACGTGTGCCGGGGCATCCCCGGGTTCTTGGATCGGGCCAGCTATTCCACGCCGGCCCGCTACTCCTTCTGCTTCGGGGAGAACGAGGAAGCCTCCGATTGGGAGCCGCTCCACGTCCAGCGGGGGCTGGACCCGGAGCAGAGCGCGGTGACCGTCCACTCACTGATGAAGATGGTCGAGGCCACCGACTTCACCAGCCGCACCGCCGAGGGGGTGTGCGACACGCTGGTGACCAATATCCGGGCCAACGGCATCGCCGGGGACTCGTGGCTGGGCGAGGACGGCAACGTGGTGATCGTGATCGGCCACGAGCACCATCGCTTCTTTATTGAGGAAGGGTGGTCGAAAACCGATATCCAGCAGCATCTGTGGCCCCGGCTCAACGCGCCCGCCACCAGCGCCACCGACCGCATGGCCCGCATCGGCAAGCCCGAAGGCATCTTGATCGTGGCCGCCGGAGGCGCTGGCATGGGAGCCAGCTGGCTCTTGCTACCCCACCTCGCCCTGGCCATAACCGAAGCCGTCTCCTAGCCGCTGCCCGCACCCGCACCAATCAGCTAGTCTGAAAATATGACTGCCCTCATCGGCCTCGACCCGACGTCCGGTCCATTTGACCGTACCGACGACCACGATTTCTCTCCCCGACCGGCCAGCCTGGACGGGGCGGTGGTCGCCCTGGTGGCCAACGGCCTCGGCGAGGGGGAGATCTTCCTAGATGCCCTCTATGACGAGTTGAACAAATTGAGCGATCTGCAAGCCCCGCTCAAGGTGGTCAAGAGTTCGGTGTCCATTCCCCCTGATCCGGGAGACTGGAGTCGGTTGACCGAGGAGGCAACCGTCGCCATCACCGGCTTCGGAGGTTGAGGCAGCTGTAGTGCCCGCAGTTTGCGGGACGCAGTGGAGTTGGAGTGGGCTGGGGTTCCCAGCGTCGCCATCGTCCATGAGGAGATGCGGGGATCGGCCCAGGCCATCGCCCGAGTGAGCGGATGCCCCGACTACGAGTTCCTCACCGCCGACTATCCGTGGGTTCCCATCGCCATCTGGTCGAAAGAGGAGTGCCTGGACCTGGCCGAGATCATGGCCCCCAAGGTCTTGGCCGCGCTGACCGGCCAGAGCTGACCGTTACTTCGCTGAAGCGGAGTTGGTTGAAGAGATAGCGGCCGCGCCGAAGACACCAACCGCGGCCACCGCCGCGCCCAGCCAAAAGGCGTTGGCAAACGCCTCTCCCGTGAAACTCTCTCCCACGGCCAGCACCAGCACTTGGACGCCAGCGGCTGTCCCCAGGCTGGTGAGCGTCTGGAACATCCCGGTTGCTGCCCCCAGGCGGTCCATCGGAACTGCCCCCACCACCGACACCTGGTAAGCCGGCCCAGCCACCCCCAGTCCTCCGCCCGCCAGGGCAAGGCCCAGCACGACTAGCACCACGGCATCGACCAGCGATCCCGCGGCAAAAGACACCATGGCCAACACCACCAGCACGCTTCCCAAACAGGACGTCCACCGCTCACCCCTAATGGCGGTCAGCCGACCGCCCACCGGAGAGCTGAGGCTGAAGAAGATCAGGCGAACTACCAAGAACATCGTGGCGGCGGTCAGCGTGTACCCGTAACGCTGCTGCAAGATCTGGGGCGCAAGGATGAAACCGCCCATATAGGCCGCGTTGGCCGTGGCCGAGGCCACCACTGGCCCGGCATAGTTTCGGCGGCGGAACCACTCGAGTGGGACCATCGGATGAGCCGAGCGCCGCTCGATGGCCACGAACGTCCAGATGGTTGCCGGCACGAAGGCCAAGAGCACTATTGCCATTGGGTGGCTGAAGCCCAGTGTGGCGCCGCGGTCCAGAGCCACCATCAAGACGACTACCGCAGCAACCAGGCTGAGCGCGCCCGCGACGTCAACCGGTTTGGCCTCGCCAGCACGAGT
Source organism: Candidatus Poriferisocius sp. (assembly GCF_965204015.1). Classification (GTDB taxonomy): domain Bacteria; phylum Actinomycetota; class Acidimicrobiia; order Acidimicrobiales; family Bin134; genus Poriferisocius. The sequence goes on from NZ_OZ241965.1 coordinate 3,329,889, forward strand.
GGGACGCACCACGATGGTGGCGGCGATCAAACCGAGCGCGGCGATAGGGGTATAGATCGCGAAAATTGCCCGCCAGCCCAGCGCATCCACCAGAGCACCCCCGGTGACCAAGCCGATGGCCGGTCCTCCTACTGCGGCGAACTGGAACCAGCCCATGGCCCGAGCCCGTTGATTCACCGGAAAGGCAGCCATCAATATGGCCATCCCGTTGGGGATCATCATGGCTCCACCCAGTCCGAACAACGCCCGAAAGGCAATGAAACTAAGGGCGTCCCACGCCAGCCCGCACACTCCCGTAGCTGCGGTGAACACCGTCAGGCCGAGGATCAGCATTCGCCGGTGGCCCCATGAGTCGCCCAGAGTCCCGAAAACCGTGGTCCCCGCCGCCAACCCTAGAAATGGAGCAGAGACCGCCCACGACAGCGTGGCGTTGGTGGTGCCCAGATTCTCCGCGATGTCCGACAGCGAGGCCCCGATGATGGTCATTGTGGAGCCGAACACCACCTGGCCAGCGAGCAGGGTTACCAGCAGCCGCCAGGCATACGCCGCATCATGCGGCTGTTGATGAGTTGTTGGGGAGCTCAGTCTTTCAGCTCGATCAGAATCTCGTAGTAGGACTCGGTGCCGGTATTGACTGCGGTCTCGATGCCGCCCTTGGAGATGAACATGGGCTGACCGGGGATGACGTCGCCCTCAACCAGGCCGGAGAATTCCCCGGCCGTGTCCGGCTCGAAGTCTCCCGCAATCTTGTCGCCTGCCACTTGAACCAGCACATAGTCGTGATCGTGCCGGTGAAGATCTGACCTCTCGCCAGGGTCGAGACGCATCTCCCAAATCTTCACCCGGTCGTTTTCCATCAACAGCTTGGTCGCCACATCGCCGAATACTCGCTCTGTGCTCATGCCTGCATCGTAGGCTCACTCCATGGCCGATGCAGTGCAGCCAAGAGTGCGGTATGCCATGTCGGAGATCGGCGAGGAGGGCGAAGGGCCGCGGCTGGCCTTGCTGGAGTCCATTCTCGACGGGCCGACCTTTGCCCGGCTGGAGAAGATAGGGGCGGGTGCCGGTTGGCGGTGCGCCGACGTGGGAGCTGGCCGAGGCTCGGTATCGCAGTGGTTGCGGGACAGGGGAGCTGAGGTGGTGTCGGCTGACATCATGCCTCGGTTCTTGAGCGGCCCTGACGTTCGGACTCACGACATATGTGACGGTCCGGTGGAGGATTCGGCCTTCGACTTGGTCCATTGCCGGGCACTGCTCGCCCATGTGGCCGACTTCGATGCCGCGGTGGACAACTTGGTGTCGTCGGCTCGACCAGCGGGATGGGTAACGGTCGCCGAGCCTGACTACGGGACCATGATGGAGTGCGATCCCGACCATCCCCGAGCTGACGTTTTTCGTCGTTTCCGTGAGCGGTCGGCTTCGGGCAGTCGGATGGACTCCTTCGTCGGCCGCAAGGTTCACGAGGTGCTGGGAGCTCGATTGGACGATGTGTCCTCAGAGGGGCTGACCGACATTGTGAGCGGGGGTTCGCTTCGAGCCCGGTACCGCCGTTTCACGATGGAGGTGGCCCGCCCGCTCAGCGCTCGACGCGACGATTACGACGAAGCCGACTACGACGAACTGTTGGCCTGCTTTGACGATCCAACCTTTCGCTACATCGATTGCCTGTGGGTTGCGGTCTGGGGAAAGAGACCCGCGGGGTAGGCGCGTGGTAAGCCATCGGGATGGCTGAAGAGCTCAATCACGATTTGCCCGATGGGATGACCGACTGGATTGCCGAGGCGGGTGGCGGTCGCATCACTCATTTGAAGCGCCACATCGCCCGGCGGGAGGCGTGGGTGGTAGATGTCACCCGCCCCGACGGTTCGGTTGGCGAGTACTTCCTGCGCCTCGACCGTGAAGGAGATGGCAGCGGCACCCACTCGGTGAAGAGCGAGGCCAAGGTGCAGACCGCACTGGTCGAGACCGGCATGAAGGTGCCCGCCATCTGCGCCTGGAATGAGGACCTCCAAGCCGCGTTGCACGAGCGGATGCCGGGCCGGGCCGATTTGGACAACGCCGAACCCGAAGAGCAGGCCTCGGTACTCGAGGACTTCATCCAGCAGTTGGTTCTGCTTCACTTGCTCGACCCCGACTCGCTGGGGCTCGACCACATGCCCATACCCACCACCTCGGCCGAGTGCGCGCTGGGCGAAATCGACTTCGTCGAGCAGTTCCTCGGCGGCATGGTCACTGATCCGCTGTACACCTATTCGCTCCAGTGGATCAGGAACAATGTTCCCGAGCGCCTCGACCGCGTGAGCCTCTTGCAGGGTGACACCGGACCGGCCAACTTCATGTTCAACGAAGGGCAGGTGAGCGCCATCGTCGACTGGGAGTGGGCTCACTTCGGCGATCCCATGGAGGACTTCGGCAACATCTGCACCCGGGAGTTCTACTGTCCTTCGACCCCCGAAGAAGGTCTTGGCCCGCTCTTCCGTCGGTACGAAGAGCTGTCCGGAATCCCGGTACACCTCGACTCGGTTCGCTACTACCGGGTGCAGCAGTTCGTGCGATCCATCGTGTCACTGGCTCGCATAACGGTGATCAATGACCCCCAGATGCCCAACGCTATGAACTGGGCCTACCGCTACATCTGTGAGCGGGCCACCTGTGAGGCGCTGGCCGACGCCATGGGAATCGAATTGGAGCGGCCCGAGCTTCCTGATGTTGAGATGGCCAGCTCTCTTGAAGGTGTCATCATCAGCAACCTGCGGGAGGAAGTCCTGCCTGCGGTGGACGGCGACTTTCCCCGCCACCGGTTGGAACACGCCACCCTGTTGGTGGAGTGCTTGGACCGGCAGAAGCAGATCGGTCCCCAACTCGCCGACATCGAATTGGACGAGATCGCCGCTCTCATTGGCCACCGGTCCGACACGCTTGAGGATGGGCTGATGGCTCTGGACAAGGCCATCCAGGGTGGGGAAACAGAAGACGAGGCTGAGTTGCTCCGTTATCTAGCCCGCCGGGCCTGGCGGTTGGAGCATCTATGGAAGCCGGTGGTGGACCTGTTCCCCGACCGGACCTTCTCGAGAATCGACTAGCTAGCGCCGGGTCATCATCTCGATCATTTCCACCAGATAGCCGTTGGGATCGGCCCGCTTGGCTTGGGCGGTCTCCTTCAGGGCGGGGGCAGCGAAACCTTCGAAGTCATCATTGCCCAGCTTGGCAATCAGCGCCTTGGCCACATCCGCCGGGTCCATGAACGCATCAGGGGGCTGGGGGAACGGGTCGTCGTTCCCCGGCTTCGGGGTGGAGAACTCAGTGGCGGTGGAGCCAGGGGTGAACAGATGGGCCCGAACACCGGTCCCGGCTAAATCAAAATAGAGTCCTTCGGTGAACAGATTGAGCGCGGCTTTGGCCGCGGCATAGGCCCCGGTTCGAAACGCCATCGACTGGGTGCCCATCGATGACACGTTCACGATGGTTCCCGAGTCCCTTTCCAGCATGTGGGGCAACAGCGCCAGGGTGAGCCGAGCAGAACCGGTGAAGTTCACCGCCATCGTCTCGTCCAATTCCTCCGGTGTGAGGCGCTTCATCGACCGCCGCCTAGGGGCGCCGGCATTGTTCACCAGCACATCAATGGGCCCCATCTCGGCCCAGGCGCGATCGGCGAACGGGGCCACGCGGTCCAAGTCGGCCAGATCCAGCGTCCACCAGCAGCCATCACCGCCGGCGTCTCGCACGTCGCCCAGAACCTGTTCGAGGCGGTCGCCTCGGCGGGCGGCCAATCCCACGAACGCCCCTGCCCGGGCAAGTTCAACCGCCAGGGCGGCCCCGATGCCCGATGACGAACCGGTGATCAGTACTCGTTGCCCGACCGGATCCCAGCTCATCCTGCGGTCATTCCGGCATCGATGCTCAGCACCGCTCCATGGATTCGATGGCCCTCATCTGAGACCAGGTAGGCCACCAAAGATGCGATGTCATCGGCTTGAGCCTGGCCGCGGAAGCCTAGGTAGCGCCCCATGAGATCCGGATCGGGGTCTTCGGGAAAGGTGAACGTCTCCATCAAATTGGTTTCCACCCCGCCAGGGGCGATGGCATTGACCCGAATTCCGGTTTTCATCGTCTCCATGGCCATGGCCTTGGTCATCAATACCACCGCTCCCTTGCTGGCGCAGTAGGGCACGGTATAGGCCTGTCCCATCAGCCCCGCGTTGGAGGCGATGTTCACGATGCAGCCTTCCGATGACTCCAAGTGGGGGAGAGCGGCCTGTGACATCCAGAACACCCCCTCAACGTTCACGCCCATGATCAGATCCCACGCCTCCTGGTCTACGTGTTCCACCCGGTGGCCCCGGGCCACCCCGGCGACGTTGCACAGCACGTCGAGGCGACCGTGGTCAGCCACCACAGTGGCCACCAGTTCTTGGCAGGCGTCTCGGCTGCGTACGTCGGACACCACCGGATGGAACGCGGTGCCCTCCTCCATCATCCCCGCGGTTTCCTCCAACCCAGCCGCATTGATGTCACTGCCGACTACCACCGCCCCTTCGCTGGCCAATCGCACTGCGGTGGCCTGGCCGATGCCCGACCCGGCTCCGGTGACCAAAGCCACTCTTCCCGAAAACTTCATCATCTTGCTCCCTGATCTATTGCGGTGAATTAAGGCAGCCCCGCCCCGGGAATCTCCACTTGCACGGTCTCTATTCGGGCTTGACCCAGGCCTTGCACCTCATCAGGATGGGATCCCGGAGCTGTTACCAGGAACAACGTGCGACCGTCGTCGCCGCCCAGCATGACGGCGAAACAGTTGAGCTCCGTCTCCACCCGGTGGGTGATCTCACCACCCTCGAGTACCCGCAGGGCGGCTCGGCCCACCGCATCGGCGTACCAGATTCCTCCCTCGGCGTCGTAGCAGCAGCCGTCGGGGACGGTTCCGGGCACCGCGGCCCACAGCCGTCGGTTCTCCAATCGGCCTTCGGGCCCGATGTCGAATGCCGTGAACTGGGTGCCAAAGCTCTCTCCCACGATAAAGGTGGCACCGTCGGGGGTGATCACCGCGCCGTTGGGGAACAGCAGGTCGCCAGCCGAGGCTTCAGCCGTCCCATCGGGCTGCACTAACGCCAGGGTGGCTGCGGCCACGTCTTCGCCGCCGTGCAGGTCGAACCCGAAGTTGCCCACATAGGCCCGTCCTTTCGCGTCCACCGTCATGTCGTTGCACAGCGAGGTGGCAATGCCGGAGAGGTCGGCATGCTCGTGAAGGGCCATGCCGTCGTAGCGCATCACCCGGCGGTCCCGCATCGACACCACCAAGAGGTCGCCGTCGGGCATCCATCCCAACCCCGACGGCTGGCCGGGCACCTCGACGATCACCTCGACGGTTCCGTCTAACGAAGCGGCGTTCACCGAGTACTGATAGAAGTCCGAGAACCACAGGCGGCCGTCATGCCACCGGGGACCCTCGCCGAAGTCGATTCCACCGATGAACGGCTCGGGACTGGGAAGCATCTCCATGCCGGGGGACAATAGCGACTGTGAACGAACTCGCTGTTGTAGACCTCACCGATCCGGGGTTCTGGTCGAATCCCTACCCGGTGTTGGCGGGGGCCCGGAGTCGGCATCCGCTGGCTCGGGGAGTCGATGGGAGCCTGATCGCGTTGAGCTTCGACGCGGTGGAATGGGTCTTGCGCGACCCGCGGTTTTTGACCACCGACCTCTTGGCCCCTCGGGGGATCACCGAGGGGCCAATCGCCGAGTGGTGGGGGCAGGTCATGTTCTCCGCCAACCCACCGGAGCACACTCGGCTGCGCCGACTGGTCAGCCGGGCGTTCACACCTCGGGCGGTGGAGTCGCTTCGTCCCCGTGTGGCGCAGATCACCGAAGACTCGTTGGACAGTTTCCACGGCCCCACCGCGGACTTGGTAGCTGAGTTCGCCCACGAGCTGCCGATCAGGGTGATGGCCGCCATGCTCGGGGTTCCCTCCGGCGATCACCATCGCTTTGCGGCCTGGACCGCCGATCTGGGCTTGGTCTTCTCCTCGGTCCACACCCCTGAGTTGCTGGACCGCTTGGAGGCGGCCATCAACGGCCTCAACCAATATGTCGCCGAGCTGATTGCCGATCGCCGAGCACAGCCGGGCGATGACATGCTCAGCGGCCTCATTGCCGCCGAGGCCGACGGAGATGCATTGAGCGAAGCTGAGTTGGTGGCGATGGTGGAGAACCTGCTCTTCGCCGGCCACGACACCACCCGCTCCATGTTGATGATCGGGGCCGCGTTGCTGCTTTCCCATCCCGACCAGCGGGCCTTGTTGTCCAACGACCCGAGCCTGGCTGCGCAAGCAGTCGACGAGATCCTCCGCTACGAGGCCCCGGTGCTGGGGTCGGGGCGGGATGCCGCCGAACCCTTCGACCTGTTTGGTGTCCCGGTGGCGGCCGGGGAGACGGTTACCACGATGTCATTGGCCGCCAATCGCGACCCCGATGCCTTCGATGATCCTGATCGGTTCGATATCCGCCGCCCAGGAGGCAAGTTGATGAGCTTCGGCCAGGGCATTCACTACTGCCTGGGAGCGGCCCTCGCCCGGTTGGAAGGCCAAGTGGCCTTTCCGATGCTGTTGGCGCGATTTCCCGGAATGGAGTTGGCTGCCGAGCCAGCTTGGGTGCCCTATGCCTCGATACGCCGATTTGAACAGCTCATCGTGACGATAGATTGAAACTGAGATGTTTCACCTGGTGAGGTCGCGAGTGATCAACTCGGTGAGCGGCATGTTCGCCCACGCAGACATACCGCTGAGGCACACCGGCGATTTTCCCGGCGACCCTGGACTCTGCGGTCCCGATTCCGTGAGCTGGCGGGTAATCGGCGACGTGAGTGTCTTCGTGGGTGGGATCCGGGCCCTGTTGATTCAGGCCGCCCATCCTGAAGTGGTGGCCGGGGTGGACGACCACAGTCGGTATCGCGACGACCCCTTGGGCCGCCTCAGCCGGACGTCGTTCTACGTCACATCGGCCACCTACGGGGCCATGCCCGAGGTGGAAGAGGCCGTCGACCTGGTGAAGACGGCCCATCAGGGGGTGAGCGGCACCTCGCACCGAGGCCAGCCCTACAGCGCATCGACTCCCGAATTGGCCGCATGGGTTCACAACACCCTCACCGACTCCTTCTTGGAGGCCTACCAGCGCTTCGGAGGGCGCTTGAGCGAAGCAGAGGCCGATCAATTTGTGGGCGAGCAGACGACGGTGGGGGAGATGCTCGGGGCAGGGCCGCTGCCGACCACCGCCGCCGATCTTCGAGCGTGGATCACTGGGCACCCGGCGATGGCTCCGAGTCCCGGCATGCGAGCGGCGATCAGCTTTCTACGAAGTCCTCCGATTCCCGCGGCCCAGAAGGCGGGGTACCAGATCCTGTTGAACGGGGCCATCGCCACCATCCCCCGAGAGCTCACCCCGACCTTGGAGCTGACCGCGGTTCCCGGGGCGCGAGCTGCCAGCACGGCGATGGTCCTGGGACTGCGGCGCATCATGAAGAACAGCCCCGCCTGGCAGGCCGCCCTCGAGCGTTGCGGTGTGCCCTATGACCGGCGACTGTTTAGAGACAAAGCCGTCTAGGCGGCCAGCAGTCCGGCCAAATTCTCCCGCATTATCAGGCGGATATCACTTGGCGGGAGACTGGATAGCCCCTCGGCGAACTCCAGCGGCTGGGCGAGGCCTTCGGCGTGGGGCCAGTCGGAGCCGAACAGCACTTGGGATACCCCGATAGAGCGGGCCAGATCGGCCACCGGCTCCTCGTGGTGGGGCGAAACGAACACATGGCGGCGGAACACGTCGCTGGGCTTCTCGGTCAGCGGACCCCGCAGCCAGGGGCCGTTGCGGCCCATGCGGTTCATCTTGTTCATGGCCGCCATCAGGTAATCCACCCACAAGCTGCCGTTCTCCACGCTCATGATCCGCACGTTGGGAAACGCCTCGAACAGGTTGGCGTAGATCAGCGCGGCCATCGTCTCCATGATCGGCCGGTCGCCGTAGAAGCAGGTCCACTGCAACGCCGACTGCCGGTGTGAGGGGGGATTGGGCTCCTCTCCCCAGTGCACCGACATCGACTGGTTGTAGCCCGATTCGCCGATGTGAAAACCGACCACTGCTCGGGCCTCGTTGATGCGGGCCCAGAAGGGGTCGAACATCGGATCGGCCAGATTCCGGCCGGCTGCGGGTCCCGGGCGTAGCGAAACGACCCGAGCTCCCCGGTCCAGTGCCCATTCCAACTCGGCCACTGCCCGATCGGGATCGACCAGCGACAGCAGGGGAGGGGCATGGATGCGGCCATCTCGATTGAGGCCCCACTCGTCGTCCAGCCAGCGGTTGAAGGCGGAGAGGTTGGCGTAGAGGAGGCCAGGGTCGTCAACCATGTAGTGCTCCACGCACACCGCCAGGGTGGGAAACAACACCGCAGCCTCAATGCCTTGATCGTCGAGCACCTCCACCCGAGCCGAGCGTGTCACATATTCCGGGCGATGAGGCTCAGACACCCGAGTACCCCTGATGTTTGCACCGCCCTCCCCTCGCTTCATGGCTTGCAGCATTTCCCGCAGCATTCCCGGCCGCGGAGCGGTGTCGAAGTTGCGGTGTTCTAGGAAGGTAAACCGCTGGTCGCCGATGTACACCTCCTCAGAGCCATCGGTCTCGATCACGGGCCTTACCGCCTTCTCGGCGAATGCCGGATCGATATAGCGGGTAAAGGCATCTCGGGGTTCGTAGTAGTGATTGTCGGCGTCGAACGCCCGATATCCCAGATCCATGCCCACAGGTTAGGGCGGGCCGAGGCGGGCAAGTAGGGTAGCCCCGGCAAACACCGCCCGATCACCGAAGGAGACGCTGAGATGGGACGGCTGGACGGCAAAGTAGCGATAATCACTGGAGCAGCTCGGGGCCAGGGCGAGGCCGAGGCCCGGCTTTTTGCCTCCGAAGGAGCCAAAGTTGTGCTCGGGGACGTTCTCGACGACGACGGCGAGCAAGTAGCGGCCAGTATCGGAGCGAACGCCCGATATGTGCACCTGGATGTTTCCCAAGAGGCCGACTGGGACGCGGCCGTTGAAGCGGCCGCCAGCATGGGCTCTTTGAGTGTCCTGGTCAACAACGCCGCCATCCTGCGGCCCGCAGCCATCGAGGAAACCACCCTCGACGACTACATGGCGGTCATCAACGTCAACCAGGTGGGCACCTTTTTGGGGATGAAGGCGGTGTTGGAGTCTATGAAGATGGCCGGCGGGGGCTCCATCGTGAACATCAGCTCCATCGATGGCCAGCAGTCCAAGAACGGCCTCATCAGCTACTCCGCCTCGAAGTTCGCCATCCGGGGCATGACCAAGACCGCGGCCATCGAGTGGGGCCGATTCGACATCAGGGTCAACTCCATCCACCCCGGCGGGGTGAACACGCCTATGGGCAACCCGAGGAATGATCCGCGGGCCGAGAAGGAGCCCTACATCTACCACGCTATTTCCCGAGTTGGAGAGCCCATCGAGATCGCCTACGCCGCCTTGTTCTTGGCCAGCGACGAATCGTCTTACGTCACTGGTGCCGAGCTGAACGTGGACGGCGGCTGGCGAGCCGGGCTGGTCACTCCCGGCCTTCCCGGCACTGATCACGTGGTCGACTACGGCTACGACACCGACTGACGATCATCCATTTCCTACCCTCACTTTGAGCGAAAAACCTCTCTGGGAAGCCCCCAGCGCAGCGCCTAGCCCCGATTACGGCGCCGGGGCCGACCGCCTGGCTTTGACCGAAGCAGCTCGTCGAGTGCTGAACGCGGTGAGGGTTACCACAGCCACCGGGAGTTCCCTCACCGAGGCCACTGAACTCCTGGAACGAGCCGCGACCTTGGTGGAAGCGGAGCAAATGAAGGGGCTCCACCAACAGGGCGTGATGGGGGAGCTGACGGCCAGTTTCGAATCCCGCGACCCGATGGCGTTCTTTCCCTTCAGCCCCATCATCGGCCGCTTGAACCCGGCATCCCCGCCGGTTGAGTTATGGGCAGAGGGAGAAGAGGTTCATGGAAGAATGAACCTGTCTCCGGTCTATGCCGGCCCTCCCGGCTTGGTCCACGGCGGGATCATCGCCGAGATCTTCGATGAGCTCTTAGGGGTGGTCAACGTGGTCAACAACAAGGGGGGCTACACCGGCACACTCAAAGTGGTCTATCGGCGACCCACGCCTTTGCTGAGGGAAATAAGGCTCCGAGCCTGGCCCTCTGTCGAAGAAGGCCGCAAGCTGTACGCATCCGGTGAAATGGTGTGCGACGGAACGGTGACCGCCACTGCTGACGGCGTCTTCATTCGGGCCAACCGTCAGCTCTTTGAAGATATAGAAACCCCACAGGAGAACCCATGACTGACACCGGCTTTGAAACCAGCGCGGCGGTTCAAGAACTGCTCGACACCATGAAGGGACTCGATCAGGAGTTTCTCTCCGGTCCCAAGGCTCTGGCCGATGATCAGGCTGTGTTGGAGGGCTACCGGTGGATCTTCTCCATCACCCAGGTGGCGCTCGACGTCTATGTGTGGGCCGACACCAATCGGCCCCGGTTCACCGAGATCGTGGGTCCGTACAAGAAGTGGGGCGGCGACAACTCCGATGCGTTCTACTTCATGACCCGAGTCGACCCCTCCCGCACGTATCGGGTGACCGTGGATCCCGGCGACGCGGTGTACCTGTCGCTCACCGTGTACGGCGGCCCTGATGACGGCCGCTACTCCGAGCGCATCGTCGGAACACTCAACACCACCCAAATGACCGCCAATCCCGACGGCACCTACGAGATGACGGTCAGCCCGAACAACCACGACGGCAACTTCCTGAAGCTGGCCCCCGACGCCGTGGTGGCCTGCACCCGCGACTACATGAACGACCCCGTCAACGGCGAGAAGGCCCGTTGGCACATCGAGTGCTTGGATCCGGCCCCGCTGTGGAGCGATGTGCACACCGACGCCGAGGTGGCCCGGCGCTTCCAACATGCCACCACGTGGGTAAAGGAACAGGCCGCCATGGTCCCCATTCCGCTAGGCACCCTCAACCACATCGACGATCCCTTTCCGGTGCCCACCGAGACCTTCGGCTGGGCCGCGGGGGACGCCTCCTACGCCATGGGAGCGTTCGAGCTCGACGATGATGAGGCCCTGGTGTTGAAGGGCCGCTCACCGGAGTGCGTGTTCTGGAACATGTGCCTGTGGAACCAGTTTTTGCACTGCTTCAACTACGACTACGACGACGTCACCACCAATGGCTCCAAGGTGGAGTTGGACCCCGACGGGTCGTGGACCATCGTTATCGCGGCGAACGATCCGGGTGTGCCCAATTGGGTGTCCACGCAGGGCCGGCCCCATGGGCGCATCTGGTTCCGCTGGTTCCTGCCCGAGCAGACCCCCGACCCGATCAGCGCCGAGGTGGTGAAGCTGGCCGAACTGAGCTAGTGCTCTAGTTCGACGGCAAAGCGGTCGGTATAGAAGCTGAGCGCTTGGCGGCGCTCTTGGGCCGTCATGTCGAAGTCGGCCAGGTCGTAAATCACCCGACCGTGCTTGCCGCGAGGATGATCGGACATGTAGGCGTCCATGGCTGCCTTGACGCCCGAGGTGAACGGCTGGTCGGCCAGCTTGTAGATGCGCTCCACCATGGCCACGTCGTCGGCCATGAACTCATGGAACAGCACATCGATGGACTGGTCGGGCGGTACCAAGTCTCGGTCGTCGGTGCACGACTGGAGCATGTCCTGGATGAGCTGAGCCCACCACTGGCCGATGGCGCAGACATCAACCGGATGAGTGGCGCTCATGCGGGCCGAATAGCAGATCATGGTGGCGAACGAGGCCGTGATCGACACCGGGTCGCGGTGGGTGAACACCACGGTGGCGTCGCCGAACACATTCATGAGCGGGGCAATCTGCTCCAGGTGTTGCGGCGACTTGAGCACCCAGCGCTCCCGGGGTGGGCGCTGGTGGGTCAGCACCTTCAGGATGCGCTTCAGGTACTGGTAGTGGGGGGTTTGGTCGTGTTCCTTGTAGTACGACCGCCAGGTGGGCAAAACGGCCAGGCAGTCGAACAGCATCGTGGAGAAGTCGATGCCCAGCAGGTGGATCTCCTCGTGGACATGATCCCAGGTCATCTCGTGCATGCGGGCGTAGTGGGGCATGGCCGTGTTGTGGATCACCAGCCCGTTCTTGGCCCGCTCGATGCGGCCTTCTACGGTTCCGGCCTCCTCTGGAGGTGGGACCGGCTCCATGGCCTCCCACCAGGGCAATGAACGCAGCGCGGGGTCGGCGGAGATGAGGTTGTGCAAATGCGTGGTGCCGGTGCGGGGCAGCCCGGCGATGACGATAGGCCGGTCGATGGGGACATCCAGGGCATCGGGGTGGTCCTTGATGTACTGCTCGATGCGCAGTCGGTTGGCGGCAAACGCGGTGAGTTGGCTGAAGCCGCTCACCCGGCCCATAGGGGAGTGGTCGGCCTCGGTGTCCAGTGAGTGGCACAGCACCTCGAGCGGGGCCCGGAACTCATCGGGGCCGAAGTCGCTGAGCCCGGTTTGGGCGGAGGCCGCACCCAGAATCGCCTCGGGGCTCAGCTCGATCTGATCGGCCATCGGCGCGGTCTGCTCCATCATCTGGACAATCTCAGGAGGCAGTGCCGGTTCGACAAGGTCCTCAATGCGGATAGGGGTAGGACGGTCGCTCACGTCCGGCAGGATAATCTCACCGCCCATGGATCTTGGACTCCAAGAAGCGCGGGTGATTGTGACCGGGGGGAGCCGGGGAATCGGGGCGGCCGCGTCCCGGATCTTCGCGGCCGAGGGCGCCCGGGTGGCGGTGGTTGCCCGGACCCCTTCCGATGTGGAGGCGGTGGCTGAGGAAATCGGCGGGATCCCGGTGATCGCCGATTTGTCGACAGCGGCGGGCGTGGCGGCGGCTATAGATGAAGCCATGGCCGGATTGGGCGGAGTGGACGTGTTGGTCAACAATGCCGGCTCCTCCACCGGGGGGTCGATCCTCGACGCTGATGAGGAGGCGTGGCAGGAGACCATCGACCTGAAGCTCATGGGGTACGTGCGGGCTATGCGAGCGGTGTTGCCGGCCATGCAAGAGCAGGGCTCGGGGTCAATCGTGAACGTGCTCGGGGTGGCCGGCACGGAAGCGTCCCCCGGCTATGTGCTGGCTAGCATCGTGACCGCGCTAACTCATGTGACTGCTTCGGTGGGACAGCTGATGGCCCCCGACGGTGTCCGAGTGGTGGCAGTACACCCCGGGCCGACAGCCACTGACCGGTTGATGGAAATGGTGGCCAACGCAGCCGACTCGCAGGGGCTGAGTCCCCAGGAATTCGCCGACAAAGTGCTCGGGGGCCGGATTCCCCAGGGCCGAGTGGGCCGAGCCGACGAGGTGGCCCGAACAATCGTGTTCGCGGCCTCGGAGGCCTCCGGGTTCACCAACGCCAGCCAGCTGTACGTGGACGGCGGCTCAGCGGCCAAGATCTGAGCCGAAACAGAAAGGGAAGAGACCAATGCCCCAACATGTGCCGGAGGTCGAGTGGACCGAGGACGCCCTGGAACTGCGGAAGTTCGTGTTCGACTACTGGGGTGAGAACAGGCGGGCTCCCAATCTGGCCGCCATGCATGCCGGGACGGGGATCGAACGGCGCCGTTTGGTGGAGGCGCTCAAGCTCCTCCAGTTGGGGATCGTGTTCGTGATCGACGAGACATCGCCCAACTGCGACATCTTGAAGGCTCCGCCGTTCTCGGCCTTCCCCAGCCAGGTGGAGATGTTCATCGACGGGGAGTTCCACAGCTATATCGGCTGCGCCCACGAGGGCATCGGAGTGTCGTGGACCCCGTACTTCCGAGGCAAAGAAGTGGAGTTGCGGACCTACGATGCCCACACGCTGGAGCCCATCACCCTGGTGTCGAAGGACTTCAAGCTGATCTCAGCCGAGCCCTCCGAGCCGCTGATCCTGTGTACGGAGGTGATCTGGGACTGGGTGAACACCGACATGAAGCACATGTGCGACCACACGAACTTCGTGCTGAACCGTGAGAACGGGGCCGCCTACGAGGCGTCTATCGGGCGGCGGGGCATCTACTTCACCGTCGATCAAGTAGCCGAATACATCTCCTTCGTGCTGAACATCCGCATCTACGACTACCACTGGCCGGCCCTGAGCATGGACCCTCCCATGATCATCGACCGGCTGCGCGAGCTCGATATCGACCTGAGTCCCTGGGGGCTATAGAGCGGGGAGCCAGTTCGCTAGCCGGCGGCCTTCTGGCGGCGTCGGTGAGCGGTGAGGATCGCCTCGGTGTAGCCGTTGGGCTGCTCACGACCTTCGAGCACCAATGCAAGAGCCGCGCTGAACGGGATGCTGGCGGAGAAATCGCCGCTCATGGGCTCATAGTCGGGGTCGTCGGCGTTCTGGCCGTCTACTACTGAGGCCATTCGCCGCATGGCCTCTACTACCTGCTCTTCAGACAGCAGACCGTGGTGAAGCCAGTTGGCGATGTGCTGGGAGGAGATTCGCAGGGTGGCCCGATCCTCCATCAACGCCACGTTGTCGATGTCGGGCACCTTGGAGCAGCCCACCCCCTGGCCCACCCACCGAGTCACGTAGCCCAAGATGCCCTGGGCGTTGTTGTCCAATTCCCGCTGGATCTCGGCGGGAGACAGCTCGCGGTCCGGCGGAAGCACGGCCGGGGTCAGCATCGCCTCGACGGCGGCGTCGCGGCTTGCGGAAGAGGCAGCCAATTCGCGTTGACGGGCAGCCACATCGGTCTCCAGGTAATGCAGGGCGTGAAGGGTGGCCGCGGTAGGGGAGGGCACCCATGCGGTGGTAGCCCCTGCCCGCGGGTGCCCGATCTTCTCGTCCAGCATGGCGGCCATGTCATCGGGCCGCGCCCACATCCCTTTGCCGATTTGTGCGTGCCTCGGCAAACCCATGGCCAGCCCGGCGGCCACGTTGGCCTCCTCGTAGGCGGTCAGCCATTTTGACTCTTTGATCTCCGCTTTGGGGATCATGGGGCCAGCGTCCATGTTGGTGTGGATGTCGTCTCCGGTGCGGTCCAAGAACCCGGTGTTGATGAACACCACCCGCTCGGAGGCTTCGGCGATGCAGGCACCGAGGTTGAGCGACGTCCGGCGCTCCTCGTCCATGATCCCCATCTTCAGCGTGTTTGCCGGCACCCCCAGAACGCTTTCGATCTCCGCGAACAGATCCCGTACCAGAGCGGTCTCGCGGGGGCCGTGCAGCTTTGGGATAACGATGTAGACCGATCCGGTATGGCTATTGCGATGGGGCCCGGCTCCAGTCAGATCGAACTTGGCACACCAAGAAGCCACCGCCACGTCGATGATCGTCTCCGGGATCGGCTGGCCGCCTACTTGCACCATGTCGGCGTCCATATGCAGGCCCACGCTGCGAATCAGCATGACGCTGCGCCGCCGTACCGTCTTCGGATTTCCCGAGGGATCAATCGCCGCAGTATCGGCATTCAGACTGCGAGTCATGGACTGGCCGCCCTTGGCAAACGAGGCTGTGAGATTGCCCTGCATCAAACCAAGCCAGTTGGCGTAGGCCAAAGCCTTGTCATCGGCGTCCACCGCGGCTACCGAATCTTCTAGATCCATGATGGTGGTCAGGGCCGACTCCATCATCACATCGGCAATACCCGCCGGATCGTCTCGGCCGATGTCGTGGTTTCGGTCGAAAACCAGCTCGATGTGGAGGCCGTGCTGTTGCAGCAGCACCGTCTCGGGCGCCGATGCGTCTCCCGTGTAGCCGACGAACTGTTCGGGATCGGCCAGCTCGGATGACACGCCGTCGGACAGGTCAACCCGCAACCGACTGTCGGACACCGCATAGGCCACTGCGTCGGCGTGCGACCCTGAAGCCAGGGGGATATGGCTGTCTAGCAGCGATCGAACCCGGTCGATCACCCGCTGGCCTCGCACCGGGTTGTACGGCCCGGCTCGGCCAGCTCCTCCTGATTCGTCAATGGCATCGGTGCCATAGAAGGCGTCGTACAGGCTTCCCCAGCGGGCATTGGCCGCATTGAGGGCATAGCGGGCGTTGTCCACCGGCACCACCAGCTGCGGCCCGGCCATCCATGCAATCTCGGGGTCGACTCCTTCGGTGGCCACCGGCTCTGGTACGGCGTCGTCAACGAGATAGCCGATGGAGCGCAGGAACGCACTCGCCTCCCCGGGCTGGGTGTTGGGGTCTTGGTACCAGGCGTCAATCCGGGCCTGGAGATCGTCTCGTTCGTCGCGGCATGCGTGAATTCGCGGTCGAAATCGCTCAACGATCTTGCCGAATGCCGACCAGAACTGCTCAGGATCTACACCGGTACCAGGTGCCAGCTGGCGGGTTACGAATCCGGCCAGAGGGCTGGCCACCTTGAGCATTCCGATCGTCTCATAGACCACGATAAGTCAGAGTAGGTCCGGGCGAGCCTGTTTTCTCAAGCAAGGTCAAGATTCCCGCGAATAAAGGTGCAGTTAGAAGCGGCGCGGTTGCTAGCCTGCCCGTTCAACAGCCCTCTAGCTATCAAAGAGGTATCAGCATGGCCGTCAACGCTGCCGGTTCGTTCGATGCCGAGGTCCGATCCACCCAGGCGTGGATGGCTTCGCCCCGTTTCGAGGGGGTGACCCGGCTGTACTCAGCCCGTCAGGTAGTGGAGCAGCGCGGCGCGATTGACCATAGCTACACCGTGGCTCGCGTCGCTGCCGACCGCTTCTACGCTCGTCTGCGAGAGCTCTTCGACCAGGGCCAGTGTATTTCCACGTTCGGCCCGTATTCGCCGGGTCAGGCCGTTGCCATGAAGCGAGCGGGGATCGAGGGCATCTACCTGGGCGGATGGGCTACGTCGGCCAAGGGCTCTTTGCACGAGGATCCCGGTCCTGATCTGGCCAGCTACCCCTTGGGGATGGTGCCCGACGAGGCCGCTGGACTGGTGCGGGCGCTGTTGACCGCCGACCGCAACCAGCGCTTCGCCCGGTCCCGGATGTCCGCATCCGAGCGCTCGGCCAACCCGGTGGTCGATTTCACCCCCAGCATCATCGCCGATGCCGACACCGGTCACGGCGGCGATGCCCATGTCCGCAATCTGATCCGCCGCTTCGTGGAGGCCGGCGTTCCCGGCTATCACATCGAAGACCAGAAACCCGGCGTCAAGAAGTGCGGCCACCAGGGGGGCAAGGTTCTGGTGCCGTGCGATGAGCAGATCAAGCGGTTGAACGCAGCCCGATTCCAACTCGACGTGATGGGGGTGCCCGGCATCATCGTGGCCCGCACCGACGCGGAGGCGGCCAACCTGTTGGACGGCGGGACCGACGAGCGCGACCAGCCGTTCATCATGGGGGCGACCCAGCTATCGGTTCCCTCGTACAAGGACGCCTATTTGGCGGTACTGCGCCGGCTGGCCGAGGTCGGTGTTGAGGGTGTGAACGGCCATCTGCTGTATGCCGTGCCCGAGAGCCGCTACAAGCGGGCGATGGGATGGCTTGATCAAACCGGCGTCAACCAGATCATCGAGAAGACGGCGGTCACCTACCACTCCTCGCCCGACCCCCGGGCCGACGACGCGGTTGACCGGGTCTCCGATGCCCTGGCCGAGGCGTGGCACCGGGCTTCGGGGCTGGCCACCTATGCCCAGGCAGTTGCCGACCAGCTGGTGATGCGGTCCGCGGAGGGGGAGGCCTTCGGGATGGATGTGGGGGAGTGGCTCAGCTACGCCCGCACGGTTGACACCGACACCGCTCGGGAGCGGGCTGTGGAGATGGGTCTGGATGTGGCCTGGGATCCCGAGGTGGCCCGGACCACCGAGGGGTACTACCAGGTGCAGGGCGGGATCCCCTATGCGGTGGCCAAGTCGCTGGCGGTGGCCCCGTTCTGCGACTTGCTGTGGATGGAGACCAAGACGGCTGATCTGGAGGATGCCCGGGAGTTTGCCGAGGCCGTCCATGCGGTTTATCCGGACAAGATGCTGGCCTACAACCTGTCGCCGTCGTTCAATTGGGACACCACCGGCATGACCGAGGACGAGATGCGGCAATTCCCCGCCGAGCTGGGACGCCTGGGGTTTGTGTTCAACTTCATCACCTACGGCGGCCACCAAGTGGACGGGATGGCGGGGGAGGAGTTCGCCGCCTCCCTCCAACAAGACGGAATGCTGGCCCTGGCCCGGCTTCAGCGGAGGTTCCGCCTGGTGGACTCCCCGTATAGGACCCCGCAGACCCTGGTTGGCGGGCCTCGACTTGATGCCGCGCTCATGGCCAGCTCGGGGCGTACCGCCACCACGCGAGCCATGGGCAAGGGCTCAACCCAGTTCCAGCACCTGGTGCAGACCGAGGTTCCCACCCGCGAGCTCGAGGCCTGGCTGGAACGCTGGGCCGCCCACAACACCATCGACGCCCAGCTGAAAGTGAAGCTGCGGCCCTATACCGCCGGATCGGAGATCCTCGAACTGGTGGTGTACAGCGGCGACAACGACTTGGCCAACGTGGTGTTCGGGGTGCTCACCGACCGACGGGGCCGGGCCATCTTGTCGGTGCGTGATCAGAACACCCACAGCCCGGCACTGCGTCGCAAGCGGCTGATGGCGCTCATGCACCTGTACCTCATCCGCCGCTATAGCGCGGTGTCGATCCAATACCTCACCCCTACCGAGGACAACTATCGCCAAGCTGTGGGGATGAAGGAGCTCGGCTTCTTCGCGTCGGTCTCGGACGAAGTGGGGGAGATCATCGTTGCCGATGTGGACGAGGCGGTAGTGACCAAGCTGGTGAGCGAGGACGACGCCTTGCAGGAGCTCATCCAGGGCAGGGGCGCCTAGTCGACCCGCACACGGCCCATTGCCGAGCGTAAGCCAAGGGTCAGCACTCCGGTTAGGCCGGCAATCCCAGTAAGCAGCACAAGCCCGGCGCCGAAACCACCGATGTCGGCGAGAACGCCGAACAAGATCGGTCCGGTTACGCCACCGGCTTCACCCACGGTGAAAAACAATCCACCGGCCGCTCCCATATTGCGCTGCGCTACGCCGGGGAGCTGCATCATCACCACAAGGGCAACCGGTACCGCCAGCCCTCTGCTCATGCCGATGATGGCCAACCCAGCCAAGGTGGCCGCTTTGACGTCCACATAGAGCAGAATGGAGGCGATGGCGAACACGGCATAGACCCCGGCCATGACCGCGATCCGACTCCCTTCTGGGATCAGGCGCGGCCCAAGCAGCGCACCGACGATGCTGAGAGCAGTGACCGCGCCAGCCAGGTAGCCCGCTGCTGAGCTGGAGAATCCCCGGTCTTCGATCACGGTCGGCAGCCATCCATTGAGGGCGTGGTTGAAGAAGAACATGCCCAGGGCCACGATCAGCATGAGCTTGACGGCTCGATGACGCAAGAGGCCCCTGGCGCCAGTAAAGCCGTGGTCGGGATTGGCATCGCGGTCCACCCCAGGGGCGAGCTTCTCTCCGGCGGAAGCGGCCGCCAGCCAGACCGCGATGACCGCCACGGTGATGAGGGCGTAGACCATGAGCGTGGCCCGCCAGCTCTGGTCGAACGCGGGCATGAGGAGGCTGTTGGCGGTAACCAGGGGCAGGACTCCGCCGATGGCCGGTGCAGACATGGTGATCCCCATGGCCAGCGCTCGCTCTTCCTCGTCGAACCACACGCTGATCAGCTTGGGAGCACCCACCGAAACCAGCGGCCCGCCGAGGCCGAACAATGCCACTGAGCCAAACATGCCGATGAAGTTGGTGACGACCGGACGCAACAGCGCGGAGGCAGAGATGATCACGGTGGCGATTCCCAGCGAGCGGCGCAGTCCCAGCCGATCGACGAGTGCCCCTGATGGCATCGCCGCAACGAGAAACACCAGAGGCCAAGCCCCCAGAATCGTGCCCATGGCCCCCTTGCTCAGACCCAAGTCTTCTCGGATCACGTTTACCAGCGGGGTCATGCCGAACACCGCTATCCCGAAGGAGAAATACACCAGCCACAGTGCCCCCAGCATCACCCAGCGATAAGGATGGCGATGGTGGAGCACGTCGG
Organism: Candidatus Poriferisocius sp.; assembly: GCF_965204015.1. Classification (GTDB taxonomy): domain Bacteria; phylum Actinomycetota; class Acidimicrobiia; order Acidimicrobiales; family Bin134; genus Poriferisocius. The sequence continues at coordinate 3,349,958 of NZ_OZ241965.1, forward strand.
GACCGTAGCAACCAACTGTCGTTCACTTATCATGCTGGCTCTATGGGTACAGCAGTAGTAACCGGTGCCGGGCAGGGGCTCGGACGGGCAATCTCCAAGCGGCTGGCCGCCGACGGCCACCACATTGTGGCGGTAGACCTGAATCCCGAGGCCGCCGCGGCCACTGCGGACATGCTCAACGGCGAATGGCGGCAGTGCGATGTCTCCGACCCGGAATCGGTGGCCGCACTGGCCGAGTCACTGGACGCGGTGGACGTCCTGGTGAACAACGCCGGGATCTGGATTTTCGCCAAGCTGGACACCATGACCCCAGACGACGTGCGCCGGGTGCTGGAGGTGAATGTGATGGGGGTCTTCTACTGCACCCAGGCATTGGCGCCGCTGATGGGGCCGGGCTCGGCCATCGTCAACCTCTCGTCTAGCGCGGCCCATTCCAACTCCCCGGGAGTGGGCATCTATCCGCCGTCTAAAGCCGCGGTGGAGAGCTTCACCAAGCAGTCCGCCCTCGAGTTGGCCCCTCGGGGCATACGGGCCAACGCCGTCGGTCCGGGAATGATCCAAACCGAGGGCACCCGGGTCAACTATGAGGGAGACAAGGGCGACCAGCGAGCCCGGGCCGTGCCGCTGGGCCGAACCGGCCGTCCCGACGACATCGCCGATGTAGTGGGGTTTTTGGCCTCCAACGACGCTCGCTATGTCACCGGCCAGGTCATCTACGTAGACGGCGGACTCAGCGCCGGGCGGGCCGCGCTCTAGTTGCTGCTGGCCAGACTGGCGTTGTGGCCCCGCCAGCGGTGATAGCGGGCCCAGAGCACCAGTAGCGACGGGAGAACCGTGAACGTGGCTATCAGGCCGAACAAGATGGCCACCGCCGCGAGTATCCCCAGTTCCTGCATCGGCACGAGCGGAGAGAAGAGCAGCGCCAACAGTCCGAGGGCGGTGGTGAGCGCGCTGGCCAGAAGGGCCCCGCCGGTGGTGGTCATCGCGTTCCGTATGCCGTCAACCACCTGTTCCGCTTCCTCATGCTCCTCCAAGAAGCGATGCGTCAGGTGGATCGTGTAGTCAACGCCAATCCCGATCGTGAGCACCACCATGAGCGCGGTGCCCATGTTGTAGGAGATCCCAAACACCCACATGGCCCCCAGCAGCCAGGCCAGGGTTACCGCAATGGGGATGATGGTGATCAACCCGAGCGCGGGGCGGGATCGGCTGATACTGAAGTACGCCACGAGGATGGCCAGGGCGGCGGCGATGACCAGACCCACGCTGAGCGCTTGGCTGGCGGCCAGTTCTTCGGTGATCAAGGCGATAAGGGCGTCGCCTCCGGTGACGGTTATCACTCCGCTGGCACCTCCCCAAAGCGACTCGAGTTCGTCGATCAACACTTGGAGTGCCTCGTTGTCCTCCACCGCGACAGGTATCTGAATGATGGTGCGGTCGAGGCCGTTGGCGCGGAGGTCTATCACCTCTGCGAATCCCTCTGGGTCGGCCCGTCGCAATTGTTCCCAGGCCCCACGGACCTCTTCGCCGGGGGCCCCATTGCCCGCGGCCAAGTTCTCGAAGGCGGCCGCGACGTCGGAGTCGTAGCGGTCGCCGGCTTGTCCGCTCCGGTCTGTCCAGTCGGCCAGCAACGTCCCAGCAGAGGCCAGTGGAGGCCCCACGATGCCGTTCGGTCGGCGTTGTGAGTCAACCAGGGTGGAGTGGAGGTCGGTTAGGTCCTGAACGGCTCGGTTGCTGGCGAGGTCGGTTTCGATAAGCACCGTCATGAGCGTGGCGCTGCCGTCGAAGTTCTCTTCTAGGAAGTCGAAGCTCTTGAACGTGTCGGAGTCCTTGGGCAGGAAGTCCTTGACGGCAAAAGTGGTGCTGAGGTTGCCGGCCGCCACCACGGCCAGCACCGTTACGACGATGACCGCGCTCAGGACTGGAATCGGGCGGCGCACAACGGCGGTGGCAACGCGCGGCAGAACCGCGGCCGCTCCGGGAATGGTGTCGGCCACGGGACGGGTTGTGGGCTTCTTTCCCTTGGCGGCCAGTCGCCGATCCAGCACCAGTCGGGCGGCTGGCACGAAACTGGTCATCACGATCCAGCCCGAGATGACTCCGATGCTGGCGATGATTCCGAAGTCTGCGATGGGTTCGAACCGGCTGCTCAGGTTGGCCAGCAGGCTGACTGCGGTGGTGCCCGCAGCGAGCAATACCGGCACCCCGCAGAGTCGGACAGATCGGGCTATGGCCCGGCCAGAGGCGTCGTCGTCGGGCTCGGGGTCATCCCGTAGCCCTTCTCGATAGCGGCCAATGATTTGAAGGGCGTAGTCCACCGACAAGCTGATCAAGAGGACGGGAACCAGCGTGAGGAGGATGTTGTCGGGATCCACGATGCCGGCGCCGCCAGGGGAGAGCCAGGATATGGCGCCGAGCGTCCAGAGGATCGTCATGCCGAGGCCCAACATGGTGATGTGGACGTCGGACTGGGTTCGGTAGAACAGGGCCAGCAAGACCACGATGATGACGAGGGCGATCACGGTGAGAACCACGAGGTTCTCCTCCCGGGCATCCTTGCCCTCGGCGTCGCTCTTGGCCAGGGTGATGATCGTCACGTCGAGGGGTGACGCATCGAATGAATCCGCAATCTCGTGGGCCCGCAACTGCGCCGTCTCCTGGCCGAGGGCGTCGCCGACGTCATCGAGGATGATCAGGGAAAGCCCGGCAATGGGGATGCCGGCGTCATCACGGGCTACGAATCGGCCCAGCAGGTCGTTCAACTCGGCCCGGTCGGGATCCTGCGCCAACTGGGCGAGGCCGAGGGAGACTTGGGCATCGGTAATCGTGTCCAGGCTGATGCCCACATCGGCCGCGGCGAGCTCGATGAGCTGGACGTACCCATAAAGGGGCTCGTCTACCAAAAACGGCGCGATCTCCGGATCGCTGACGATGGCGGTTTGCAGATCCTTGACGGTCCGCAGAGAATCAGCACTTAGGACGTCGCCTTTGGCCAGAATCTGGACAACCCGCAAGTCTGCCGCCGCGGGGAAGCTCTCCCGGATGACGTCGGTGGCTTCGGCTAGGTCGCTGTCAGCAGGAAGGAAGATGCCGGTAGAGTCGATTGGCCCCTCGGGCTGATCTCGAACGAGGAACCCGGCCAGGAGGGCCAGCGTCACCGCCCCCAATGCCAGAAGAACCAGGGTGGGCGACTTCTGGATTGTGCGGGCCTGCCAGCGAAACATGTTTCAATCCCAGAGGAAAGCCTGTCGGTCAGTAAAGATCACCACTTGCTGGACTCCTCGGCGTAAACGTGGTCGGGCAGATGGTAGGTGATGCCCTCGTCGTGGTACCACGACCCCGACATAAGCGTGGTGAAGTTGGAAATGTTGCTCTTGCGGGCGATCTTGGGGAGTAACCGCGACGTGAGACGGTCGTACCTGGCCTGTGCGCGGAACCAGGGAAGCACGCCGAAGGTGGACTGCTTGGGATAGTTCAACGAGTTGGCCAGCGAGTCCCCGATGAGCGCTCGCGACACCTTGTAGACGTATTGCGACAGCTTTTGCCCCTCGGCTGGGTCGTTGATGCCAACCACGAGGGGGGCTGAGTTGACCAGCGAGTTGGCCAGAACGATCGATGAAGTGCTGGGCTCTGGTTCGCACAAAGTGCCTATTTCGTAGAGCTTCAGCGCGTCTGCTTCACCGTCGAAGAGGATCGACTCAGGAATCCCCATGAGAAGTCCCGAATAGCGCCATGTAGCCATAAAGCTCGCCGCCTCTTCTTCGCTGAACTTTGCCCCCAAACTCCTCATGTGCTTGAGCAGCCGGGCAGAGAAAGCGGTGATCGCGTAGCCCACATGGGCGGCGCTCAACGGGATGCCCAGAGCATCCGTATCCCAGTCTTCTGAGTCCTTGAGCAAGTACCGGACTTGGGCATGGACGAGGCGGATCCGGAACGACAGCCTCCATCCGTCGCCTTGGGGCCCCATGCCGCCGGGAAGGAAGATCTCCACCATATGGCGGTTGTTTTGCTGAAGGCGCCGCACACCTTGGTCGCGCAGACGGCCGGTGACGAAGAACGACTCGCTGATGTTGGTGGAGAAGCCTTCCACCAGAACTCCGGCCAGCATCCCGGCCACAACCATCTTCCGGTTCCGGTGGAACATGTGAATGCCGGGGGTCAATGCGGGAAGATCCAGCCAGTCGGGTGGGGTCAGGACATCGTCAAAGAGCGCGTGGACCTCCGAGGGCGCTTCAGGACGCTCGTTCCCGTCGGGGACGCTCATGTAAGCCGAGATAATCTGGTTGGACTCCGAGCGCTTCAGTTTGGACAGAGCCTCGACGGCGGCATCAGCTAAGGGGTCGCCGACCATTGTGTGCGCGACGTAGTTCTCGGCCATTTCAGGTTCGAGGTCACGGGCTCGCGCGCAGCCGGGGTTGTCGTAGTCGGTCGGAATTTCCATCAGCGTTCTTGGGACAGCTTACTTTGCGGGCTCAGGGGTCATAGAAGTCCCGGTGGCTTGACATAAGTGGGTGACAGAAGCCCCAAGAACTTTACATAACATGTATTCTCAACGTTTTGGGCAAGAATTACTGAAACGTAAATTCATTGAAATTAGCTGTTGACATCTGAAAGTTAGAAGAATAGAGTGCTCTAGCTGGCTTGAGCCAGCGCTATCGGCCCCCACCGGCCCTTGTCGAGATGCGTTGAACGGAAGGGTCGTATGGGTGCCGTCCACCGAATGGGGCTGGCCGCAGCGCTGCTGTTGACTGCCTGTGCGAGCAACGGCGCCGATCCGCCCGAAGCCTCTTCGGCGCCTGCTCCGTTGGCACCTGCTCCTGCGGTGCTGTTGACGGACCCCGGCCAGAAAGAGGCCCCCGAACCCAATGCCGCCCCATCCCTGACGATGCCGTTCGCAACAGGACTCGCCCCCGATCCCGGGCTGGCGATGCCATTACCGGGAATCACGGTGACTCAGACCCCGGGGTTACCCAAGGATTGGACACTCAGTCCCCGCGCCAGTCGCGCCAGCGTTTCAGGTCCGGTGGTCAACCACCCACCCGGCCATTCCCACTCCCACTCCGCGGCCGATGGGTCGAGTTCGGATTCGAATTGGCGGGACATTCCCCCTGGGGCCGCCGATGAGGGCGGGATCAGCCCCGGTGAGTACCAGCTGCCTCCAGCGTCGGTAGAGAGCGCGTGGACGGAGGACTCTTCTGGCGGGTACCAGGTGATTCGGCCCGCCACCCTGGAGGAATTGGACGGGTTTCGGGTGGTCTCACCGCCTCCGGAGGCCTTGGACTGGATGACCCGGTGCGTGAACCATCACGCAGACCCGTCGGTTGTCTCGCCATGGCCCCAGGATGTGCGGGTATCGCAGGCCGTGCTGGGCTGCACCACCAGTGCAGGCTTGATGGAACAGGCCATACAGCGTTACGGCGCGGACCGCGAGTGTGTGCAGCAGGCCTATTCCGACGATTACAGCGTGGTCGGCGGGCAGGGCAACTCTTGGACGCAGTGCCCGACCATTGGAAATCCGACCCCGCTTGACGGGCGCCCTTTCGCGGAAAAATGCCGCGACGCCGTGCTTCGGGGCTTGGAGATCAAGGGGCATCCCCGGCGGGAGAGGACCGCCGCCGATGCCTGTGAGCTATTCGAAGCCGACCTTGCTGCCCACCTCGCAGTTCCGGGAACAACCCGATTGTGTGTCGAGCACTGGGTTTTGAACGCCGTGCTCAATGCCGAGGCCCCCGGCGCGGTGCCCGGACTCCACCAGCACGCGGGGGTGAACACCAGTGGGACGTGCTAGTCGCATGCGGGCGGCCGCCGCCGTTGTGGCCGCCGCGCTGTTCGCGCTGTTGCTCAGCGCGGCGCCGGGAGCTGCCGATCTCAAGCTTGATCTTGGTTGGCCCTCGTGCGATGCCGCGTCGCCGGGCCAGTGGTGCTGGACTAGCCGCACCTCAGTGGTCCACGAGTACTCCCACGTCAACCAGTTCGTCGAGTACGCCGGCACACCCCACGGTGAACAGCCGACCGGGAGTTCCCATTCCACCTCTTGTGTCGTTCACAGCGCGAGTGCGGGGTGCGGTCACAGCCCGCCCGCGGCCAGCACCCCAGGAGCGTGGTACGAGTTTGCGGGCCACTGGTGGACGCCGCAGACGTACTCCTGGTCGTACACCGGGTACTGGAAGCCCGAGCCTCCCCCGCCGACGGCTACGGCCATTCCGACGGCTACGGCCATTCCGACGGCTACGGCCATTCCGACGGCTACGGCCATTCCGACGGCTACGGCCATTCCGACGGCTACGGCCATTCCGACGGCTACGGCCATTCCGACGGCTACGGCCATTCCGACGGCTACGGCCATTCCGACGGCTACGGCCATTCCGACGGCTACGGCCATTCCGACGGCTACGGCCATTCCGACGGCTACGGCCACTGCGGATCCGACAGCCACTGTGGTTCCGCCTCCCCCACCCCCACCCCCACCCCCACCCCCACCTCCGCCTCCCCCGCCTCCGGAGAAGATCTGCTCGTCGGCGTGGACCGACCAGACCCGGATGTCGCTGCTGGGGCGGGTGCGGTGGGAGTCGATGGTTCCCTACGCCGGAGGATTCACCGGATACCACCATCCGGAGGTACCGGGTGGAAAGCTGTTTCTGACCGCGGCCTCGAAAGCGGGCCACGCGGTGCGCCATTGGACGGCCCTGCAACCGGGGTCAACGCTCGACGTGCTGGATGCCCCGGTGAACGGATGCCTGTGGACGGCCACCGGCGTCGGGGTATCGCTTCGAGAGTTGCTTCCCTACGAGCCCGCTGATCTAGCCAAGCTGAAGTCGCCGGGCAGCGTGGCCGCGAAGGACATGGCCATGAAGGCAGCCGCACTGTGGGATCAGCTGAGTGCGCTGCGCAAGCAATGGTTCCGAGACGCTTTCTCCCGCAACGACCCTTCCATCGTTTGGTGCTCGCCAGGTGAATTACCCCCGTGGACCGTGCCGGAAGACGGGGTGTTGTCGCTGTCTCCCGCCTGGACAGCGAACCACGGTCACTGCCGGTGGTCGATCCCCCGTCGGGGCTTCTGGGTGTGGAGCCTGCAAGTTCAGTACATCTCTGAGCAGGGCCATCGCCACACTCTGGTCTTGGCCGATGATCTGTCCTGGTTCCGCGAATCAACCGAGTATCTCGGCCAAAGGATCACCATATGGTGAACCGTCCTAGCCGCGAGCAGTGGTCGCCCACGTCATGGCCGGTTGCCCTCCGCTGGCGCCTGCTGGCTGCGGCGGTCGTCTTGGTGGTCACCGTGGTGGCGATCGCGGCCCTGTCTCGAGACGGCGATGACGCCGCGGAAGTTTCGGTTGTGGTGGCGGCCCAGCGGTGGGCCGAGGGCCACCCACCAGGCGATCACGCCACGGTGAATATGCCAGCCGACATAGCCGCGCTGCTTATCCGGCCCTCAGATCTGACCGACGCAGTGGCCGCAGTCGATGTGCCCGAGGGCACGCTGGTCTCGCCCAAGATGCTGCGTCCCCGACAAAACGGAGACGACAACCGCACGACCGCGCTGATGCGGTTCATGGTGAGCACGGAGATGTGGGCCGGTACCGGTCCGGCGGCCGGAGACCGGGCCGTGTTCTCCCCCTCCTCCGGTGGATGCGCCGCCGCCCTGGCCACCTTGTTGGCGGTGGGAGATGAAGGCGCCGCCACCCGCGTGACCATCGAGGCCACCCCCGAACTGGCCGCGGTGCTGGCCGATGGGCAGTGGTGGATATGGGAGTCGCCTCCCGGAGGCTGGCCGCAGTGCCAAGCCAAGACCACCCCCGACGCTGTTCGCGCTGATGAGGCGACCAGCTGATGTTGTTGACCATAAGAGACCGATCGCTCGACGGTGAGGCCGTGGAGCAGGTGGTGGACGGGGTGCTGGAGGGCATGGCCAGCACCGCTCCTGGTGTGGTTTTGGCCACCTCCCCAACCGAGGTTGATCAGGCTTCGGCTGCCGGCCATCCCACCGTGCTCTTCATGCGAGACGACGAACCGGAACTCCGCCTGGAATCGGCGGTGGCCTCAGCCGCTGCGGTGTTGTGGATCACGGCCGCCGACAGCACCGACGTCCGCTCCCAACTACGGCTCGATTCAGGGGCTCGCCGTTCCACGCCGATTGTGTCGGTGGTGGTGTCCGACGATCAGCCCGACACCGATCGGTTCCGCCGCCAGCGGGTCTTCACGCTCTGGGTGCCCACCGAGCCGGCCCGGAGCCACCTCCGTCGGCTGCACCGGCTCGGGCGTCGGATGGCATGGACCGCCGTCGCCCCCCGCCGGCTCGATCCGCTCGACCGCGAGACCCACCTGTGGTCGGCTTCCCAAGCCGCCCAGACCCGGCTGTCCGATCTGCTGGAAGAAACCGGAGTCGAGGAGTTCCAAATCCGGGGCGGCGAGTGCATGTTCGTCCACCGGGCCGAGGGACAGCGCGAACGCCGGAACTCCCCGTTTGCGTCCAATGACGAGCTGATCGAAACGGCCCGGCACCTGGCCAGCTTCTCCGGAGGGCAGCCGCAGCGCTTCGACATGCTCGACAGCCGGCTGGACATCCGCCTCGGCGACCGGTGGCGGCTGCACGCCGAAGCGTTCATGTGCCACCCCCCCACCATGGTGCTGCGGTCGAATATGGCCGGCAAGGCCACGTTGGAAGACCTCAATGTGGCCCCACCATCGCTTCAGAAGATCTTGGCGGGGGCGGTGTCGGGACCAATCCGGGCCAACGTCGTGGTGGCCGCGGCCATGGGGGGCGGCAAGACCACGCTGTGCCAGGCCCTGCTGGCCACCGTCGACGGCTCGGAGAGGATCGACACCATTGAGGACACTCCGGAGCTCCGCTTGGCCCAGTACGGAATCCACCCCAACAGCTTTGAGCGCCTCACTCGGGATGCCAACAACGACGGTGTGGGAAGGGTCACCATGAGCGACCACATCCGTGACGCCAAGCGGGCCAACTCGTCCAAGCTGGTGATCGGCGAGACGAGGGGCGAGGGCACCCTCGCGCTGCTCGACGCCATGAGCAGCGGGCTTAACGGCTGCCTGGTCACGCTGCACAGCCAGCCAGGTGCAGGGGTGCTGGCCAAGTTGGTGTCGTACGCGTGCGGCGAGGGGGCCGATCCTCGGTTCGCCCGCCAGCAGATCGCCATCGCCGTCCACCTGCTGGTGTGGATGGGCCGCAACGAGCTTGGTGAGCGGGTCATATCCGATGTCACCCAGATCGTCAGCTACGACGATCGCCAAGATGTCATCGACACCCGGTGCCTGTGGGCCCTTGGCCCCGGCCAGCGGTGGTCGGCCCCAGTGGGCCGGCCCCACGGCCACATCGAGCGTCTGTACCAGTCAGTGGGGATAAACCTGCGACCGGCCGATAGCCCGACACCAGGAACCGACAGGAGGCCGGCGGCGACTTCTCTGTCGGTGGCGGCTTCTTCGGTGAGAAGTCAGTGACTGGGCAAGCCGCGGCCGCTTTGGCCGCCGGGTTCGCCGTGATGGTGTTGGTTTGGTGGCCAACGTCGGCTGGAACCCCCTCGGCCCTCCTCATGGGGAGTCTCATGCTGGCCCAACGGCGCTCGCTGCGAGCCGGGGTGTTGCTGGCCGCGGCCCTGGTCATTTTCGGATTCATCGCCGGGCTGGTTCTGGTGGGGGCAATGACCGGCGTGGCCGTCATGGTGCTGACCGGCGTGGGCATCTGGGCCATCGCGGTGCAGATCAGGTCGCGCCGCAGTTTGCGGGAAGCCGACGAGCTGGCCCAGCTGACCAACGGTCTGGCCAACCAGGCGTTGGTGGCGCCCACCGTGGTGGAAGCCGTCCGCCAAGCCGCGCCGCTGATTCCCGGCCGGGTCGGTGCGGCTGCCCTGCTCATGGCGGCCGAGTGCGAGACCGGCGGCCTGGTCGAAGCGGCCAACCGCTTCTCCACCACCATCCGACGACCCATTGCCGAGATGCTGGCCTCTGTGCTGGCTGAGGCATTTCGGGGCGGTTCGCAGTGGGTGGGTTTGGCCGGCGTCTTGGCCGACGAGGCCATGGAGGCGGCCGAGACCGCTCGCCACTTCCATCGCTATGTGGCTGCCCTCATGCCGCAAATCGCGGTCACCGTGGTGATGGCGGTCGGCATGCTGGCCATCAGCGGCTTCGCGGCCAAAGACGTGGGTCGCTGGCTTACCTCATCGGTTGGGCAACAGTTTCTGCTGCTCTTGGCGCTGCTGACCGCCGCGATCTGCGCCCGGGTACTGGCCCCAGCCTGGCGGGCGGGCCGATGATCTTTATCGCCGGTGTCTCGGGAGTGGCCGCGGCGACGGTATTGCTGCTGACCCCGCCTAGCACCACCAGCCCGGCCGCAATTCAGGCCGCCGCTATCGGCTGGTCGCCCAGCCACATCTCGATGGCGAGCTGGACGCTGTCGGCGGCCGGTGCTGTGGTCGGCGGGCTCGTCGGGCTATCGACGTTTGGCTGGGCTGGAGGTTTGACTCTGGCCGTTTTGGCCGGAACGTGGCTGCCGCGCCTGGTGCCCGCGGCCATTCGGTCGCTGGCCGCGGCGGCCTACCGCCGTGAACGGGATCAGAAGGTGCTCGAGTGGATGCGCAAGCTGCGGCTGTTGACCTCGGCGGGACAGCCCATCAACGCAGCCGCAGTCAACGCGGCCTTGGCGGTATCGGGTCGGGCTTTCACCCTGGCCCAAGGGACCATCGGGGCTGCTCTGGAGGCCGGACGGGATCCGCTGCCTGCGGTCACCGCAGCCATCGCCGGCTCCCCCGCCGAGCCCCTGCTGGCCTCGGTGGTGGCCGCCGAGCGGGCCGGGGCGGCGTCGTCTGACCTATTGGACAAGTCCCTGTCCCGATCGGTTCGGACCCTGGAGTCCGAGCGACGCCTGGCCATCGACCAGCTCAGCCGGGCCATCGGTACCACGGTCACCCTGGTGGCCGCCGTTGCTGGTCTCACCGTCATGGCCGCCGTGATCTTCGTGCTCTGAGGCGCGCCAATTGCCCTGTACCAAAGGAGAAATCACCCATGCAATCAGCCATCGTCCAGATGATCTTGATCGTGGTGGCCATTGCCGCCGCCGCCATCGTGGCCATCATCGTCTACGCCCAACTCAGCGATAACGCTCCCAAAGAGGGGGACAACGTCGACTTGGACCGGATCACCAGCAAGACGCTGTGTGAGGCAGTGAGCGGAACTTGGGCCCCTTCAAGTCCAAGTGGACCTCCAGGATCATGCACCTAACCAGCCATGGCCACATCTCTGGTCGTCCTGCGTAGCGCGGTGCTGCTGATGTTCTTGCTGGCGGTGGTCACCGGACTGTACGTGCGCCACGTCACCCGGCTGTCGGTCGGCGCGGCCGCCCAGTCAGCCGCGGTTGCCGCTGCCCAGGCTGCGACTGACGTGGGATGGCAGTGCCAGTCCGCCCCCCCGTTGGAGGCCGAGGCGGCTGCGGCCCAAGCGGCGCTGAGCCAGTCCCAGCATCTCGCGGTGCAGCCGGTGGCCGTCGAGGTGAGAGCCGACGCTTGCAATCTCATCGCCTCGGTTACCGCCGCGCCGTTGAATGCCCGGGTATCGGCCCTGCACACCACCGCCACAGCTTGTCGATCAGCCACCAGCGCCGCTGCCCTCAGCGTCCCCGGCTCGTGTTGAGGGAAACCTGATGAGCGACGCCATCGCGTTCTTGTTGATACTGCCCGCGTTGGTGCTCGGCATCGTGGTGCTCGATGCCGCCGGGACGCTGGGCACGGCCCGGTACCGGACATCGGCCTTCACCGAGGCCGCCGCCGTTTATGCCGCCGATACCCTGGCCGCAGCCAGCGGCACCACCGTGGAGCCGTCGGCTCGAGCGCGGTGGGACGAGGTGGCGGCCACCGTGGAGCAGTCCGGCTTGGCCGCCACCGCCGGGGTCTGCAACCAAACCGACGCCGCGTTCGAGGTCAGCCTGATCTCCCAGCCCCGCCTTTCCCGCAGTCCCGGCGCGACGCCGTCGGTGGCTGCTGTGGTGAGCTGCCCGGTGGAGCTCGGTCGGTTATTCAAGACCGAACGGGTCATGGCTGTGGGCATCGAGCCGGTCGACTAGGCCGATGTACTCCGCCATTGTGCTTTTGTCGCTGGGAATGGCGGTGGCCGTGGCCAGCGGGTCGTTGGCCGATCACGCCGAGTTGATCACTGGTCGCAACCTGGCCGCCGACCGGGCCGAGCGGGCCGCAGAAGCCTTTGTCGCCGGTTGCGGAAGCCGGGGATGCGACCCGGGCACGGTTAACACAACCCGCCTCGACGGCACCATCCTGACTGGATGTGTCGGTCAAGCCGGGGGAGGCTCCGTACTTCGAGTGGAAGCCCGCATCCCCTGGGGCCCGCGGGTGTTCACCGGTCTCACCCCGGCGACGGGTGCCGTGGCCATCGACCTCGGCGGATTGGGAGTTCCCGCAACCACTGCGCTGGGCCCGTGCTGAGGAAAGCCCACCAGCAGTTCTGCCCATGAACGTCAATGCGGTAGCGTGACCGCCGGTGTCCCGCAGGATTGAGATTGAGCTGACCAGCCAGCGGCCCGATGGGTCTTGGACATGGCGGGCCGCGGGCGCACGTGAGCCGAAGGGCGAGATGGCGGGCGATCTGATCGCCTTTGCCGCCAAAGTGGGCGACGAGCTGACCGTCGAGGCCGAGTTCCACATGGACGGCATCGAGATCATCGAGGCCTTCGAACCCAAGGCCAAGCGTCCCCTGCCGGAAACTTTGGAGATCTTGGGCTCGGGCCGAGATCAGCCGCTGGTGACCACCCAGTTGGTGGCCAATCGCAAGAACCGGGACCGAGACCGAGACTCCGGCGATCGAAGGGGACGTCAGGACCGCCGCGGCCGGGGCGATCGCCGGGATCGTGATCGCCGGGAAGCTCGCCACGACGATGACCGTCCCAAGGCCAAGCGCCTGCGCCCCGCACGCACCCACCGCCAGGCGTTGATCGACAGCCTGCCCGAGGAGCAAAAGCCAGTAGCCGAGAAGATGATGCGAGACGGCATCGCCTCGGTGGAACAAGCCCTTCGGGACCAGCGCAAGAAGGCCCGCGACGCCGCCCAAGCCAAGAAGAAAGCGGCCAAGGAGGCGTCTGAGGCAGTGGCAGAGGCCAAGCCGGAGGAGGCGTCTGAGTCCGAGGCCGAGGCCAAGCCGGAGGTGGCTTCTGAGACTGAGGCGGAGGCCAAGCCGGAGGAGGCTTCTGAGACTGAGGCGGAGGCCAAGCCGGAGGTGGCTTCTGAGACTGAGGCGGAGGCCAAGCCGGAGGAGGCTCCTGAGACTGAGGCAGAGGCCAAGCCGGAGGAAGCCCCCGAAACCGAGGCGAAAACCAAACCGCCTAGGCGAGCTGGGAAAGAAAAGAAGTCCGATTCCGAGCCCGCCGATGAGTTCCTGGCCTCAGCCCGCAAGCTGCTCCCTCAAATGCGATCCGCGGAGTGGCGAGATCGGGTTGAGGCCGCGCTGGCCGAAATCGACGATATTGACCTGCGCGATCTGCGGTCGGTCGTGGTCGCCGCTGAGGACGGGGCAACCGACGATGAGGCCAAGGCGTTGGCCGAAGAGCTGCGCAACAAGCTCACCGAGCGAGTCGACCGAGAGCACGCCGAATGGCTGGCCGAGGTGGCGGCCACGCTGGCCGATGGACGAATGGTGCGGGCCCTGAGGCTCAGCTCACGGCCCCCGAAAGCCGGAGTGCCCCTTCCCCAAGACATGGTCAACCGGTTGACTGAGGCGGCCAGCGCCGCTTTGGCCAGCGACACACCGTCCAAGCGTTGGATCACCGTATTGGGTGCGGTGGCGTTCTCGCCGGTGCGCCGAACGGTTCAGCCCCAGGGTATCCCGGAGAACCCCGACAAAGAATTATTGGCTGAAGTCACAAAGCTGTCGGAGCGGGTGCCCCATATCGCTGCCCTGTTCGGCGTGGAACCCACCCCGCCCCCCAGACGCGGCCGTCGCGGTGCCGGTGCCCAAGCCGCTAGTCGGAGATAACGTCGCTCGCCGGTGCTCAGGCCGCTAGCCGGAGATAACCCGGTGGTCGGCTAAGAACTGAAGCAGGCCGTCGACCAAGTCCCACTCCTCCAACTCGTCGAGGGCCACCCATGCCGCGTCGGTTGCATCGGTACCCGCGGTCGGCACCGCATCGGGCGCCACCGTGACCCAGAAGTCCACCACCACGTAATGGCGTCGGCGGCCGATGAGCTCGGTCCAGCCCACGGCCTCGCCCACCTCCCCCTCCAGCCCGGTTTCCTCAAGAAGCTCCCTGTGGGCTGCATCGGCCAGACTCTCTCCCCGCTGCACGCGGCCACCGGGCACCGACCACAGGCCCTCCCCCGGCGGAGTGCCTCGGCGGATGAGCAGAATGGATTCGCCGTTTACCACCACCGCCCCCACACATAACTCCGGCCCGCTCATGACTCCTGGTCTTGGTCGAGCCGGGTATGGACGATCAGGGCGTGGGCGGTCATTTTGAACGTCTCAAAGAAGTTCTTGGCTTCGCGGTGGCCCGGCAACACGAAGGCGTCGATCGCCACGAGCTCCTGGTCGCGAGCCCACTGCATCAGACTGTCGAACAGCGACTCCCCCACTCCTACCGAGCGGGCTTCCGGGGTAACGAACAGCTCTTCGATCCGGGCAATCGGCGATCCGTCCAGGCGGACAACCCGCTGGGCCCATCCGTATCCCACCACCGTGTCGTCCCAGATGCCTGCCACCAATACCGTCTCAGGATCAGCAATCAGCCCTGCGAGATGGTCTTCAAGCGGCTCTGGTGCGGCCTCGGTGGCCATCCATCGTTCTCCGCCCCGGTATTCCAGGGCTTCGCGACGAGCTTCCCGAGCCAATCCGGCTATGGCACCGATCTCTTCGGTACGGGCTGGTCGGGCCGCGCCGTCTTTTGGCCGCTCACTCACTGTTCAGCCAGGCAGGGGATCGGGAGGATCGGCGCGGGTGTCGGTCGGAGCAGAGGAGTGGCCCAAGGCCATGCGACCCAACAGCCGAGCTGCTTCCAGTTGTCGACGACCTTGAGCGGCCAGCTCCGCGCTCGGTTTGTCCGACTCCAGAAGGAGCCCCAAAGGCGCGAACACCAGTGCATCGAGCATCCGGTCCAACGCCTCCCGGTGCGAATCGGGGTTCTCCGTCGAGCTCATAACCGGGCCAGCGATGGGCAGGGTTCCTCCCCCGACGGGCACCGGGGGTTGTTGCGGGGACCGAACTGGCTGGAGCTGACGATCAGAAAACAGCCCTCGCACATCCACTCGTTGTCTCGCTTGGGTGCGACTTGGCCCGCGGCCTCCGGCACTGGGTCGGGGGTGTCCTCATCCTCGTCCTCGTCGTCGCCCGCGGCCAGGCGATCCTTCAAGATGGTGTCGAGATCGGCCTCCACGTTGTCGGGGTCAATGTCCTCCCCGTCACCGTCCTCGTCGTCAGACATCGTCGAACTGCGGGTCGGTCCATTGTCGGCCTCTTCTTCCTCGTCTTCGAGGTCGTCGTCCAAGTCACCGTCGAGCTCTTTGTCCAGATCGCCGTCGAGGTCATCATCCAGGTCGTCGTCGAGGTCACCATCGAATTCGCCGTCGAGGTCATCTTCGATGTCACCATCACCGAATTCCTCTACGGGGATGTCCTCGTGCTCGTCAGGGTCAGTCATTCTCCCCTGGTCCCTTTCTCAGGTATTGCGATCAGCGCGGATCATAGACACCTCAGGAGTTTCCCGATGCTGACTACGGCCTGCTGTTCTCAGGTATTGCGATCAGCGCGGATCATAGACACCCCTGCCCCGCGATGTGTGCTCATTAGCCATCAATATTCATTACTGGTCAATATTGTGAGGGCTTACGCCCGCTCTTTGACTTGGCGTCGCTGTTCGGCTCGGCGTTCAGCGTCCAAGCGGCCCAAGGGGGGCTCCTCGCTGAGGTCGACGAACTTCATCATCTCCGCGATTGCCGCGTGACCGGCCTCGTCTTTGATGAGCCGCCACATCTCTTGTCCGACCTTCCGATACACGGAGTGGCCTTGGGGGGTGGTACGCAGCTCGATGAGATGCATGGCCGATCGGGCGTTCAAGCTCATCGCAAAGCGCACCTTGTAGGCGAAGCACACCGCGTAGGGGGCCTGCTCGGGAAAGTCTCGGTCCAAGAGGTGGTAGAGAGCCTCTGAGCGCTCCATGACCTTGTCGAACATTGGGGCGCAGCCCGCGGCTTCTACCGCCTCAGGACGGGTGAACCCGTGTTGAGGAGTGAGCTTTTGCCACTCCATGGTGAGCATTCGATGGCGCTGGAGATCTCGAAAGGCGCCGTAGTCCGACAAGACGTCGAACCGATAGAAGGGCCGTTCCAAGGCCCGCCCCGGCTTGTGGCGGCGGTTGGCCCTCGTTCCCGCGTAGGCCCGCACCACCGACATCCGGTCTTCGACGCCCATGGCCCTCACCTCCCGCTCGAGCTGTTCCTCGGGCAGGTGGGTGTAGGGATACAGCATGGAGGCCACCATCTTGACCTCGGCTTCTGGGTCGAAGTCCACCAGGCGAACCGATGGGACATCATCGGCAGGCAGATCCGGGGGTACCAAATGTTCGGCCACGCTCTCCACCGACTCTCGGACGTCGCCCAGATAGCGGGTCCACTCCACACCCCGATCTTCCAGGTCCACTCGCTTCAAGAATGAGGGGATCACCTTGCGCAGTTCGCCCAGCATCAGATCGGCATACGCCTGGACCTCGGGGAGATCATGAGCCCGCATCCGCAGCAGAAGCAGCTCGTACGACTGGCCGGTGCCGTAGATGCCCACGTTTGACACGGTCGCCGCCGGCAGCATCCCCCGAACCGCGTCCAGTGCTTTGGCTCGAACCGCTTGGCGGTAGGCGAAGTCAGAGGAATTGGAGTCCTTGGGGGTGTGCTGGCGGTAGAAATCGGTCATGGCCGGCAGGAGTTGGCCGTAGGACTCGAACATCCGGTCCATATCGCTCACGTAACGTCCCGAAAGGGGCGACTCCCCCACCTGGGGGTCGCGGTAGTAGCGATAGCGCCCCCCGATCCGGGCCAGGTAGTCGATGTATCGGGTGGACTGCTCCAAATACGACATCAACCGGCCCCATTCCAGCACCTTGGTCAAGATGTTGGAGGCCTGCTCGCAGGCCAAGTGCACGCCGCCCAGCTGGGCCACCGAGTCGTCCCCGTACTCGAAGAACACCCGATCGTAAAGCTCCTCGGCCCGTCTGAGGCCGACGGTGGCATCGATGGTCATGTCGCCGCTGATGTCCAACTCGCCGACGAACTCGTCCAAAAACAGCCGCCGCAATGACTTGGCCGACCGGCTGTAGCGGGCGAACAGCGCGCCCTTGACCACCTCCGGCAGGTTCACCAGCGCGAACACCGGCTGGTCGAGGTTGGTGAAATACCGGCGGAGGATGTCCGCCTCCTCACTCGTGAATTGTTCGGCCACGTATTGAGTCATCGGCGATGTAGCGGGTCTTCAGCGACGTACTGGGTCATTGCAGGCTTTGAGCCAGCTCATCGGCAGCCCGGTTCAAGGCGTCGGGATCCAACCACAAATCAGCCACCGTCATGGCCATGATCTTCGCTCCATCGAGCACCGCCTGGTCGCCGCTCTCCGATTCTGCGTAGTGGGCGAATTCCGGGGTGTGGATGGCCACATGCTCCGGGGCGACCTTGATCATCGGATGGATCGACGGCACTGCGTAGCTCACATTCCCCATGTCGGTGCTGCCCACAACGGCGGCCGACGACTTGGGCTCGCGGACGATCCGCCCCATTGAGGAGGCATTGCGGGCATAAAAGTCCATCAGCACCTGGCTGTCGATCAGATCGGCGAAGATCGGTGCTTGGCGGTGACACTCGATGTCTACTCCGGCTGCCGCCGCCCCGGCTTCGAGGCAGGCCACCACCCGCTCTTTCAACGCGGCCAGGCTGTCTAGCTTTGGAGAGCGGATATACCACTCGGCCGCGGCATCGTGAGGAACGATGTTCGGTTTGTCCCCGGCCCGGGTGAAGACTCCGTGGATGCGTTCATCGGGCCGTATGTGCTGGCGAAGCGCGGCCACGTTCATATACCCCAGCACCGCACCGTCAAGGGCATTTCTCCCCAGATGAGGTGACGCCGAGGCGTGGGACGGCCGACCGGTGTACGTCACCTCGAGTTGCTCCACCGCGATGGTGTTCATGCGGACGAGCTCGTGGTTGGCGGGGTGCACCATCATGGCAGCGCTGATGCCGTCAAAGGCCCCTCTCTCCAGCAGGTACTGCTTGCCACCGCCGCCTTCCTCCGCAGGGGTGCCAATAATGCTGATGCGTCCCCCCAACTTGTCGGCCAAAGCGGCTGCGGCCAACCCGGCACCCAGTCCGGCCGCGGCGATGATGTTGTGGCCGCAGGCATGTCCGATCTCGGGCAAGGCGTCGTACTCGCAGATCACCGCAACATGGGGACCGGTGCTTCCCGCCGTGGCTACGAACGCCGTGTCCAGGTCAAATGCCGATCGCTGCACGTCAAGTCCTTCGTCCTCCAAGACGGTGCAGAGCAGATCGTGGGCGGCGTGCTCCTCAAAGCAGAGTTCGGGGGTTTCGTGGATCTGGTGGGAGACGCTGAGCAGACGGGGTGCTCGGGCATCGACCTCCGAGGCCATCTGCTGCTTGACCGCATCGGGCGTCACGGGGCGAATGCTACTTGTCTTGTCGTGGATCGTCGCGGTTATACCGTCCTCATCACACCACAACAATGAGCGCGGCCGGCTCCACTCGTATCGACAGATTGGCGGCACGCTGAACCGGCTGGCCGTCCAATTCCACCATCAGCGGCTGCTTGAGCACTGTCTGGAAGGCCCCAGTGCGGTGGTAGCGGATGTTGGGATGGGGCAGATGGTCCCCGGTGCCGACCCGGCGCCGGGCTCGCAGCCGGTCCCCGGCCGATAGCCGGCCGTGGGAAACGTCCAGCAGCCCGTCGCCGGGGTGGGCCTTGGGACCCAGATTCCAGCTTCCCCACCATGCGGCGTTCATGGCCACCAGCGCCTCCCCGGCCCACCCTCTGCGTCGGGCCGTCAAGTGAGCGCTGAACCAGAACAGCCGGCCGTCAAGCAAAACGGCACCGATGTCCACCGCGAACCGCCATGCTTCCGGGGAGCGGATGGCATCGGGGTCGCCTCGGCCGCCGAGAGTTCGACACAGGTCGCCTCCCAGCAGGCCCAGTTCGGGCAGCGGCCGGTTGGTCCGTCGGGCTTCTTCAATCAGGATCCGGGCCTCGGCGTCGGTGCGAACCAGCACGCCATCCGGCCCCAAGCCTCCTGGCATCCCCCAACTCTCACCCCGTTGAATCGGCATCGGTTTCTGAATCGGCAATGACTTCTGAATCGGCCCGGGCTTCTGAATCGGCATCGGCTTCCTCTGGGGCCTCTTCTCCTTCAACTTCTCCTTCAACGGCTCGGCGGCGTTCTCGGCGGTCTCGCATCCATCCGATGACGATGGCCGCCTCGTAGAACAAGTACATGGGTACCGATAGCACCATCAGCGTGAACGGATCACCGCTGGGGGTGATCACCGCTACGAGGGCCACGATTCCGACGATGGCGAAGCGCCGTCCCCGGATCAGTTGCCGGTAGTGGAGGATCCCGGCGAGCTGCAAGAACACCAGCAGAATGGGGAACTCAAAGCCGATGCCGAAGGCCGCCATCATTTTGACCACGAACGACAGGTACTTGGCGGGGGAGAATCCGGTCACCAGGTCCTCTCCCCCTATTGAGGCCAAGAAGTTCAGCGCCCGGGGGATGCTCCAATAGGCCAGGCCGGCCCCCAGGGCGAACAGCAGGGCGCCGGCTACGGTGAACGCGGCTGCATGTCGCCGTTCTCGGGGGTAGAGGCCGGGCTGAACGAATCTCCACACCTGCCAGAGCACCACCGGAATCGCCAGGGTCAACCCTCCGTAGCCCGCCACCATCAGCCGCACCGAGAAGGGCTCCAGCGGGTCGAGCACCAGTAGCTCGCACCCGCCGAACAGGTTCTGTCTTTCCGCCTCTTCGCTCACCGCTTCTTCGGGGATCACATCGCAGTAGGGCTGGACCAGCCAGTCGAGTATCTGGGGGTAGAACACCCAGCACACCACCGCGCCGGCCACCACGGCCAAGACGCATTTGATGAGCCGCACTCGCAACTCGGCCAAATGCCCCATCAGGGGCATGGTCCCGTCGTCGGACCGGGAGCGGCCCGCGGTGGGATCGCTCACTGGTTACTCGGCGGTGGGTCGCTTGCCGGTTCGCTTGCCGGAACGTTGGCCGAAACATTTGCCCGTTCGCCAGCCGTTTCGCCAGCCTGTTCGCTTGCCGGAACGTTGGCCGGTTCGCTGGCCGTTTTGCTCTGCTCTACGGCCTGTTCTCCCCGACGCCGAGCCTCAGCCTCGATGGGCTCGTCTAGGGCGTTTTGCAGCTCTTGCTGAAATCCGGTGGAGATCCGGCGGACCTGGCGGATGACATTGCCGATCTGACGGGCCGCTCCGGGCAGCTTGTCGGGCCCCAGAACCACAAGGGCTACCACCACGATCACTGCCACTTCGGCCCATCCGAGGTTTCCCACGCTCCGAGGCTACCCCTCCCATTCCCCGGTGGGGTTGTTCGATCACCGGTCAGCAGCGCAAGATGAACCGATGGCTCCCCGGATCTCCCCCTTGCATATGCCCCCGATCGGGTTTGCCCATCGGGGGGCTCGGGCCCAGGAGCGGGAGAATACGTTGGCGGCGTTTTCCTTGGCGTTGGAGATGGGGGCTGCCGGTCTGGAGAGCGACGTGTGGGTGACTGTCGACGGCCACGCGGTGCTGGACCACGATGGAAGGGTGCGCTCGGGTCGGCTGAGGCGGCGGCGCCCCATCCCTGACTGCCGCCGCGACGAGCTGCCCGACCACATTCCCACCCTGGCCGAGCTGTACGACGCCTGTGGTACCGATTTCGAGCTGTCGCTCGACCTCAAGGATGCCGATGCCGCACCCGCGGTGATCGCCACCGTGGACGGGGCCGGGGTCGGCACCGGGCGTCAACTCCGCGAACGCCTGTGGTTGTGCCACCCCGACGTGGACACCCTGGTCGGGCTGCGGGACCAGTGGCCCGATGTGCGCTTGTGCAACTCCACCCGGCTGAGCCGCATGGACCACGGCCCCGAGCGGCGGGCCGCCGTGCTGGCCGAAGCCGGAATCGACTCGGTCAACCTCCACCAAACCGACTGGACCGGTGGCCTGGTCACCTTGTTCCACCGGTTCGGGGTCCTGTGCTTCGGATGGGATGCCCAACAGCCCCGGGTGCTCAACGAGCTGCTGGATATGGGCATCGACGCGGTGTACAGCGACCATGTCGACCGCATGAGGCACGCACTGGCTGCCTGGTACCCTGACGAGCGATGAGCAATCAAGCCGCCCCCACGAAAGACCTGATTGCTCACCACAGAGAGCCCATCAACTTTGTTGAAGTCGCAGCCAGGTACAAGAACGACGAATTGGTGCTAACCGGGATTACCTGCCGATTCGAGCACGGGACTTCCACCGCTCTGATTGGGCCAAACGGTTCGGGCAAAACCACGCTGCTGCGAGTGATGTGCGGTCTCACGCCGCCGTGTCAGGGCGCGATCAACCCCGACCCATCCAAGAAGTCAGTCGCGCTGGTGGCCCAGCTACCGGAGCGGAAGGCGTGGCTGCCGGTCACGGTGAACAATGTCTTGCGCATGTCGCGCTACCGCGACCGAGGTCTGGTCAAGCGCATTGGCCCGGCCGATCGGAGCATCATCGAGGAGGCGGCGGAGCGGCTGGAAGTGCTTGGGCTGTTAGACCGCCAATTTGGCGAGCTATCGGGAGGACAGCGCCAGCGGGTGATGGTCGCCCAGGCCTTGGCTCAGAATGCCGATGTGCTCTTGATGGACGAACCCATTACCGGTCTCGACCTGCCGAGCCAAGAGACGATTCTGCGGATTATCGACGACGAGCGCGGGCGCGGGCGGATCGTGGTCATCACCACCCATCACATGGATGAGGCGGAAGTCTGCGACCAAGTGCTTCTCCTAGCCACTCGGATGGTCGCAGTAGGAACCCCCGGAGAGGTTCTGACCAATAAGAACCTGCGAGAGGCTTTTGGAATCCGCACTGCTCACGGTGATGGCAGGGACGACATGTTCTTCGACGAGCATGCTGGCCATTCCGAAGAGATGATCCACGTGTTGGATGATCATCGCCACGGCCACCACTGAGCGGCGGCTGCTCACATTCGGATTTCAATCACAGTCTGCCAAACTCGTTGACCGGCCAAATGCGCAGGAAGGCGTGTCCCACGATCAGGTGCTCAGAGATGGGACCGAACGACCGGCTGTCGGTGGAATTGGCCCGGTTGTCGCCCATGACGAACACCTCGCCCGCCCCAACCAGGCAGCCATCATTCACCAGGGGAGCGCATTTGGCCGGCATGGTGCCCGCGGTGATGCCGGATGACTCCAGATAGGGCTCGTGGAGACGCCGGTCGTCTATGTACACATTGCCTTCGACGAACCTGATGACCTCTCCGGGGAGGGCAATGACCCGTTTGATGAGGTCATCGGTCTGTTGGCCGCTCACTCCCTGCGGTCGCTCAAACACCACAAGATCGCCGCGATTGATGTCATGGAGGTCGTAGCCCAGCTTGTTCACCAACACCCGGTCGCCGTTGCTCAGGGTGGGCTCCATGGAAGTGAAGCGGATGTAATACGCCTGAAAGAGCACGGCCCGCAATATCAAGGCCAAAGCCAGTGCTCCGGCCAAGACGGCCACCCACTCGATGGTGACCCGCAGGCCGGACTTGCCCGGCTTGGACTCTGGGGCGTCTCCGGTCTCCTCCGAGGAGTCTGCGACATCGCCGGGTGAAACTGACTCTCTTAGCGTGGGATTGGACTCGTCGCTCATGATGTGAGGGCCCTCTATTGGTCCTCTATTGGTATCGGGCCAGAACCCGCCGAGCAGCGAGCTGTGCCTGGTCGTCGGCCACCGGCGGGTCGGCATGGCGCAGCTCGGCTTGAGTGCCGAGTTGGAGGAGCAGCCGCTCCAACCGGCCGATCTCGCTGACCGGCAGTGTGGCCTCAATCGCCCCCCTGTCCAAATGCACCTGCTCCTCGGTCGGGTACCGCTCCAGCACCCACGAGGCGGAGGGCGCCAGCCGCAGCACCACCCGGGGATCGGTGTCCCGGGCTTGGAAGGCCGACGGCGAGCCCGTCTCGTCGGGAGGGGCGAAGACTGACTCCATGATTTCCAGGGACCTGATCCGGTCGATGCGGAATACCCGTACTCCCCCGGCTTGCTCGCAGTGCCCCTGCACGTACCAGTTGCCCATCTCTGAGAACACTCGGTAGGGGTGAATGACACGATCGGATTCCTGGCCCCTTCCAAAGCTGAAGTAGCGGATCTGGACGTGATGGCAGTCGGCGGCCGCGGCCAACAGCGGCTCAACCCACTCATCGGCCGATTCCCCCAGGCTCACCGCCAGATCCTCGCCGACGCTCACCCCCAGTCCGTCGGCCAGCTTGGCCAATCCCCGGCTCAATGGGCCATCGGGATCGGCCTCAGACAGCAGGGCCTCCCCGGCCCCGATCAACCCCAGGGCCTGGCTTTGCGTAAGCCGCAGCGGACGAGAGAAGTAATCCGCATTGCTGATCGCCACCCAGCCGCCATTGTCCTCGTCATCCAAGCCCATCACGTATATCAGCTCGTCCGGGGTGAAAGGGTGCAGCCCTACCACGAACAGCACCTTCACCAGGTCTTCTCGCAGCTCCGCTTCGGGATAGTCGAATCGCTGGGACACCTCGCTCAGCTCAGCTGCGCCTTGGGACATGATCCAGGGGACCAACTCGAGCATCCGCCGAAGCCGGTCCCCCGCGCTCAATCGGCTCATCGGCTGAGCTCCTCAAGCCAGGTCACTAGGTCGGCCCGCAACTCGGGTGGTCCGAGAAGCTCAGCGTGCTCCAGGAACTCCAGGACCAGTGACCGGAAGGCATCCGGACTGCGAACTGCCACCTCGAAAATTGCGGAACCGTCGGGATCCCTCTCCGAAGGCTCTTGGCCGAGACGCCGCGCCGCCCAAACCGCTTGATCGGGGTCGACCTTCAGCCGAGCGGTGATCGCCGGGTCAGGTCCGAACTTCCACGGTTGGATCGGCACCCAGCCAGCGGTGCCCTCGGGCTGCTGGAAGCCACCGGGAAGGCCCAGTTCGACGTCGCCTTCGATCCGGTCTACCCGGAACGTGCGCTTGTCGTCGCGTCCCCGGTCATGGCCCACTACGTACCAGTGACCCTGATCGAAGGCCAAAGTCCAGGGCTCTACCGCACGGGGCTGCCCGCCGTAGGTGAAATCGGCCACCCGCTGCTCGGTGACGGCCCGAAAGAGATCGACCAGCGCGGGGTGGACCGGCACCGCGGCCAGCTCGGCGTCGGTTCCCTCCCCTACCCGGCCGCCCAGCTTCCACAGCGCCTCCGATCCCGAAACCCCATCGAAGCGGACCGCAGTGGCCGCCCGGTGCAGGGCGGCCAGCTCGTCGACCTCGAAGTCCATCTCCGGCAAGGAGTAGTCCTGTTTGCGGATGCGGTACCCCAAGGTCTCTCGCTCCTGACCGGGCACCGTTCCGGAGATGACCGGAATGCCGACATCGATCAATTGGTTCATATCCCGATGGAACGCCCGCTTGGCTGCCGAGAGGTTCTCCGGATAGCCGGCCGAGTCTTGTCCCCGGGCGATTCCCACCCTCTCGTGCAGTTCCTCGATGGACAAAAAGCGCGTTGCGTCGATCAACGCGGCAATGAGTCGCAGCAAGCGCTCCAATCTGACCTGCTCCGGCTTTCGCCTGGCCATCACAGGGATTCGATCAGTTTCTCGACCCGCTCGTCGTGGGCGCGGAACGGGTCCTTGCACAGAACAGTCCGCTGGGCTTGGTCGTTCAACTTCAAGTGCACCCAATCCACGGTGTAGTCCCGCTTGCGCTCCTTGGCCCGCCGGATGAACTCACCCCGGAGCCGGGCCCGGGTGGTGGCCGGCGGATTCTCGACGGCACGGTTGATCTCGTCGTCCATGCACATCCGCTCGGTCATGCCCTTGTTCTGCATCCGGTAGAAGAGGCTGCGCGACCGATTCACATCGTGGTATTGGAGATCCAACAGCGCCACTCGGGAGTCGCTGAGGGCCAGACCATGGCGTTCTCGGTAGGCCTCGATGAGGTGGTGCTTCATCACCCAGTCGCACTCCCGGGTCAAGTTGAGGGGATCCTTGGCTATCTGGGTCAGACAGTGCTCCCACATTTGCAGGGCCTGCTTCTCTTGGGGGTCCAGGTCGCGGCTCTCGGCGTATTTGAGGGCGCGGTCGAGGTATTCCGACTGGATTTCCAGGGCGCTGACCTCGCGACCGCTGGCCAGGCGGATGCGGCGGGTGCAGGTTGGGTCATGGCTGATCTCCCGAATGGCCCGAATGGGATTGTCCAGCGTCATGTCCCGCAGCGCCACCGACGGATCTTCCAGCATTCGCAGCAGAATGCTGGTGGACCCCGTCTTCAGGAACGTGGCGTACTCGCTCATATTGGAGTCGCCCACGATGACATGAAGTCGCCGATAGCGCTCGGCATCGGCGTGAGGCTCATCACGGGTGTTGATGATCGGGCGGGAACGGGTGGTCGCGCTCGATACCCCCTCCCAGATGTGCTCGGCCCGCTGGCTTATGCAGTACGCAGCCCCCCGGGCGGTCTGGAGAACCTTGCCCGCCCCGGCGTAAATCTGGCGGCTGACCAAGAAGGGAATCAGCACCTCGGCGTACTCGGTGAAATCGTCGCGTCGACTGGTGAGGTAATTCTCGTGGCAGCCGTAGCTGTTGCCCGCGGAATCGGTGTTGTTCTTGAACAAGTAGATGTCGCCCTGGATGCCCTCTTCCCGCAGCCGCAACTCCGCGCTCTCGATGAGTGTTTCCAGGATGCGCTCGCCGGCCTTGTCGTGGGCCACCAGGTCGTAGACCGAATCGCACTCCGGCGTGGCGTATTCGGGGTGGGAGCCTACGTCGAGGTACAGCCGGGCGCCGTTGACCAAGAACACGTTGCTGCTGCGCCCCCAGGACACCACCCGGCGGAACAAGTAGCGGGCCACTTCGTCGGGGCTGAGCCGTCGGTGGCCCCGAAGCGCGCAGGTCACGCCATACTCGTTTTCTATCCCGAAGATGCGCCGGTCCATCAGTCCAATAACCTGGCCAGCTCGTCGCCTTCGATCCTCTGAAACGCTCTCCGGCCGGTTTCCCGCACCAGGATGGCCACTTCGAGGTCGTCGGCTTCCAGGGTTCGCTCCTGGCCGCTCAGCGCGGCCGAAGAGGCCTTGACCGCATCACCCACTTCCCAATCGCCGTCGTAGGTCTGACCCAGCCGCTCAGCAATGGAGTCGGCCTCTCCCCCCAGCACGGTGTACCCGGATTCATCGTTGACGGTGCCGTCGTAGAGCACGTGGAACATCTGATCCCCACCGGGCTCCGATCCCACTTCAGCCACCAAGATCTCCACCTCCATCGGCTTCATCTCGTGGGTGAAGGTCTGGCCCAACACCTGGGCGTACTGATTGGCCAGACTCCGGGCGTCCACATCCTCGCGGCTGTAGGTGTAACCCTTGAGGTCGGCGTGGCGCACGCCGGCGATGCGGAGCTGATCGAACTCGTTGTAGCGGCCGACGCCGGCGAACGCGATGCGGTCGTAGATCTCGCTCACCTTGCGCAGGGTGTTGGACTGGTTCTCCGCGCAGATCACGATTCCGTCCTTCACGCTGAGCGCGGTCAGGGCCCGGCCCCGGGCGATTCCCTTGCGGGCGAAGTCGGCCCGATCCTTCATGAGCTGCTCAGGGGCCACGTAGAAGGGCATGGTCATCGAGAATCACCCCTGTGATTCTCAAGACCGGCCAAAACGGTCATGAGCCACCCCCTCGGGTCTCCAGGCTGTCCAGCAATTCGCGGAACCGGGCTTCCACGTCGGCATCGTCCACTCGTTCGAATCCCTGGGCACCGATGACTGCCACCACTGGGTAAATGCCCCGCACCAAATCGGGGCCCCCGGTGGCCGAGTCCTCCTCAGCCGTACGGAACAGGGCCGACACCGCCAAATCGATCATCTCATCGGCATCGGCATCGGGTCGATAGCCCAGCTTGATGACCGTTCCCGCGTGAAGGCTCCCCGACCCTCCCACCGCATACTCCCGCTCCTCGTAGCGACCCCCGGTCACGTCGTATTGGAACAGCCGGCCGATATCGCGGGATCGGTCATAGCCGGCGAACAGCGGGACTACGGCAAATCCCTGCATGGCGGCGGGCAGGTTGTTTCGAACCATCATGCCCAGCTGGTTGGCCTTGCCGTCCAGGCTGAGGGCCTTGCCCTCCACTTTCTCGTAGTGCTCGAGCTGCAATTGGAACAGCCGCACCATTTCCATGGCCGGCCCGGCCGCCCCGGCGATGGCCACCCCGGAGAATTGGTCGGCCGGGAACACCTTCTCGATGGTGCGATGGCTGATGAGGTGCCCCGCGGTGGCCCGGCGGTCTCCGGCCATTACCACGCCCTGCTGGCAGCGGATGGCGACCACCGTGGTGGCGTGGGTTATGGCCAAGTCGGCAGCCGGGGCGTCGGGCGTCGGCGGCGAGAGTCCGGCGGAGCGCAGCAACGCCGCAAAGTTGGGGCCCGGGTCGCCCCCGGCTTCAAAGAGGGGCAGCGTCACAGTTGGCAGACTACCGCTACTGGCCGCCCTTTTGGATATAGGACTTCACAAAGTCCTCGGCATTGGACTCCAGCACCTCGTCGATCTCGTCCAACAGCTCGTCGAGCTCTGCCTTCAGCTCCTCGCCCTGCCCTGAGACCGCCGGAGCGTCTTCGACGTCAGACTGCTCTCGTTGAGGTGCGGGTTTCTTGATTTGTTCTCGTTCCGCCATCTCATCCCCTCATGCGCGGGTGGCTGCCGATCACGATATCGCACTCTCCCCGAAGTGAGGACAAACCGAAGTGGATACAAATTATCGGGATGCCCTAGCGGGGGCTTTGTTCTCCCAGGCGCTTCAGCAGATCGGCGGCGGTGTGGCAGTCGGCCAGAAGGTCGCGGACGTGGTCGGCCGTGCCCCTGGCGGGTTCCATCATGGGCACTCGCCGGAGCGGCTCGTCGCCCACGTCGAACACGATCGAGTCCCAGTTGGCGGCCACGATGCTGGGGGCCCACCGCTTGAGGCACTGGCCCCGGAAGTAGGCCCGGGTGTCTGTCGGCGGCTCGGAGATAGCCGCTCGGGCATCCTCCACAGGCACCAGAGTCTCCAGCCCCACTCGGCCGGCCACCGATTTCTCGGGCCGCAAATCGTGGTACTGGAGATCGAGCGCGGCCAGGCGGGCGTCATCGGGCCGCAGGCCATGGCGCTGGGCCAATCCCCGTATCAGCTGGTATTTGGCCACCCAGTCGAGTTGGCGGGCCAGCGACATGGGATCGGCCTCCAAACCGGCCAAAACCTGTTCCCAGCGGTCGATCACCAGGTCGCCCACCGGGCCGCCCACCGCGTCGAGCCCGTGGCTGTCGGCGTATTTGCGGGCCTGGTCCAGCAGGTCCCACTGGATCTCCAGCGCGGTGGCGCTGGTGCCGTCGGCCAGCTCCAGGGTCTTGTCCAGGCTCAGGTCGTAGGACACCTGCCGCATGGCCTGCACCGGTGTCCGGAAACGGAACTCCCGGGGCAAGACGTTGTCCTCCACCATGGCCAAGACGATGGCGGTGGTCCCCACCTTGAGGAAGGTGGCCACCTCCGACATGTTGGCGTCTCCGGTGATGACGTGCAGCCGGCGGTAGAGCCGGGCGTCGGCGTGAGGCTCGTCCCGGGTGTTGATGATCGGACGCTTGAGCGTGGTCTCCAGCCCCACCTCTTCCTCGAAGAAGTCCGCTCGCTGGGTGATCTGAAACGGCACCTCTGCGGTGGTGAGGCCAGGAGCCTCCGAGCCCACCTTGCCCGAGCCGGTGAAGATTTGGCGGGTCACCAGGTGGGCGGTGGCATGGACCACGATTTGGGAGAAGGGGGTAGTGCGGGCCATGAGATAGTTCTCGTGGCAGCCGTAGCTGTTGCCCTTGCCGTCGGAGTTGTTCTTGTACACCACCAGCTCTTGGCCCTGGGGCAGAACCCGGGCGGCCGACTCCATAGAGCGGATCAGAATCAGCTCGCCCGCCTTGTCGAAGCGGGTCACATCGAGGGCGTTGCTGCACTCGGGGGTGGACAGCTCGGGATGGGCGTGGTCCACGTAGTAGCGGGCGCCGTTGGTGAGCACCGCGTTCACCAGGTGGGTCTCGATCTCGGGGGCCAGCGATCCCAAGGGGGCGATGCCCCGGATGTCGTTGCCGGGCATCTCGTCTTCGAAGTCCCAGGACACCCCGGATGCAGGCCCTCCCTCACCGGTGCGCTCCACCTCTGAGAGGTAAGAGTTAATGAGCAGCGATGAGGCGGTGATCGGGTTGGAGTCCTCGGTCCCGGTGTGGGCGATCCCGAACTCGGTCTCGATACCGCAGATCTTGGGAACGGCCATGCCTGGCACGCTAGTTGACTTGAGCCGAAGGTCTGGCGGCAATCGAAGGTCAGAGGTATTGGCCGGGGCCAACCCCCTCGATGGAGCGCCCGCCCTGGTTTGTCTCCTCGTTGGACAAGAGTGTGCGGACAAACACGATCCGCTCCCCCTTCTTGCCCGATATCTTCGCCCAATCGTCGGGGTTCGTGGTGTTGGGCAGATCCTCGTGCTCCCGGTATTCCTGATACACCGACTCCAAGAGGTCGTTGATGTGGATGCCCGGCGCGCCGCCGGCAATGGAGCGCTTGATGGCTAGCTTCTTGGCCCGCCGCACGACGTTCTCGATCATGGCACCAGAGGCGAAGTCCTTGAAGTACATGATCTCTTTGTCGCCGTTCTGGTAGGTCACTTCCAAGAACTGGTTGCGCTCCTCCTCCAAGAACATCTCGACCACGGTCTGCTCGACCATGGCCTGAATGGCCTTGTCCGGGTCTCCCCCGCCCAACCCCTCCACCATCTCGGCGGCGAGGGGCACCTCCGCAGTGAGATAGCGGGCGAAGATGGCGCCGGCGGCGTCGGCATCGGGACGCTGGATCTTGATCTTCACATCCAGGCGACCGGGTCTCAGGATGGCGGGATCGATGAGGTCCTCCCGGTTGGAGGCGCCGATCACAATCACATTGCGCAGCGCCTCCACCCCGTCGATCTCGGCGAGGAGCTGGGGGACCACGGTGGACTCCATGTCGGAGCTGATGCCCGTGCCCCGAGTGCGGAACAGCGACTCCATCTCGTCGAAGAACACGATGACCGGCCAGCCTTCGGCCGACTTCTCCCGGGCTCGCTGGAACACCAGCCGGATCTGGCGCTCGGTTTCGCCCACGTACTTGTTCAAGAGCTCGGGGCCCTTGATATTGAAGAAGTAGGAGCGGGCCTCCCGATCCGAGTTGATCTGGGCGACTTTGCCGGCCAAGGAGTTGGCCACTGCTTTGGCGATCAGGGTCTTGCCGCAGCCGGGCGGGCCGTACAGGAGGATGCCTTTCGGAGCGGGAAGCTGGTACTCCGCGAACAGCTCCTGGTGCATGAAGGGCAATTCCACCGCGTCGGTGATCTGCTCGATCTGCTCGTCCAGTCCTCCGACCTGGTCGTAGGTGACGTCAGGCACCTCTTCCAGCACCAGATCTTCCACTTCGGGGCGAGGCAGGCGTTCTATGAGCAGCCCTGAACGGGAGTCCATCAGCGCGGTGTCTCCGCTGTTCAGCGGCTGGTCGATCAGCTCCGTGGCCAGCTCCACGACCCGCTCCTCGTCGGCCCGCCCGACGATGATCGCCCGTCGCCCACAGATCAACACCTCTTTGACGGTCACCACCTCGCCGGTGCCATCGCCCACCCGCGACAGCACCACGTTCAGCGATTCGTTGAGGACCACCTCTTGGCCTCGGCGCAGCCCATCGATCGCGATCTCCGGGTGCAGCGCGACCCGCATCTTGCGCCCCCCGGAGAACACGTCGACCGTGCCGTCGTCGTTGTGGTCCAAGAACGTTCCGTATGCCGACGGGGGCTGGGTGAGCTTGTCCACTTCATCGCGCAACGCGGAGATGTGCTCGCGGGCTTCGCGCAGGGTATAGGTGAGCTTCTCGTTTTGGGAGACGGCCTTGGCCAGCTGCCCCTTGGTCTCCAGCAGCCGCTCTTCCAGAGTGCGAACGCGTTTGGGGGCATCTTGCAACCGTTGGCGGAGCACAGCCAGCTCTTTCTCCAGCGCGGCCATCTGCTCGGCCGGAGACGTCTCTTCCTCCGGCCTCTCCTCGTTCGCCGCGTTGCCCTCTGCCATACCAACCCGACTTTACACGCGCTTTTTCAATTTCCGCTGTATGGCCAAGGTTGACTTCTGGTCGGTTACACTGAGAGCCCACCCAGCGTCTACCATGCTTGCCGTTCGCTGCTTGTAATGAAAGGGCCGGAGCACCGATGCAAATGAAGGTCTGGATCGATCAGGATCTCTGCACTGGTGACGGTCTCTGCGAGGAGATCGCCCCCGATGTTTTCACGCTGCTCGACGACGGCCTGGCCTACGTCAAGGAAGGCGACACAGTCTTCAGTGAACCGGGCGGCGTCGAAGGACTCGCTATCGTGCCCGAGGGGCAGGAAGAAGCCACCATCGAATCGGCCGAGGAATGCCCGGGAGAGTGCATCTTCATTGAGGTCTGAGCCCGACCTCTTGGCTCCCGAACCCTCCAGCTAGTCAGCGAGCCTTCTGACCGCGGTCACGAAACCGGTGTGGCCCACCATTCGGTGCTCGGGTCTCACTGCGTCTCCTTTGATGTGCCAGCCGCGGTGCAGTATTTCCACCGTGGACGCGCCAGCCCAGGGTCCGGCCTCGCAGGCTTCTCGCAACTGCGCAGCCTGCACGATGCTCGGGGTGTAGGCCGCCAGGATGCCGCCGGGATGCAGCGAGGCGGCTGCGTGGGGCACCACTTGCCAGGGCTCGGGCAAGTCCAACACCACCCGGTCGAGTCCCGTGGCGTCAATCCCCTGGTAGCAGTCTCTGATCTCGGTGTGGTAGCGCTCGGCGACCTCTGATCCCAAAAAGCCCGTCACGTTTTCCATCGCCTGCTGGGCAAAGTCCTCCCTGATCTCATAGCCCAGCACTGTCGCTCCGGCTCTCAGCAGGCTTATCGACAGCGCCCCCGACCCCACGCCAGACTCCAGCACCCGAGCGCCGGGAAACACGTCGGCCAGCATCAAGATGGCCGCGCTGTCTTTGGGGTACACCACCTGCGCTCCCCGGGGCATCTTCAGCACGTAGTCGCGGAGGGTCGGACGCCAAATGGTCAGCTCGGCGTTTCGGGATGTGCGTACCTGCATGCCTTCGGTGCCACCGATCAACGCATCGTGGGACACCGATCCCGCATGGGTGTGGAATTGTTGGCCCTCGGCCAGCGTCACCAGATATCGGCGGCCCTTTCGATCGGTGAGCAGGACCAACTCGCCGTCTTGGAGCGCTCGGCTCACCGGGATTCGTCGGGAAGGTGGGTGATGACCAGGCTTTCGCCGGGGCGCAGCTCCTCGGTAAGCACCGCTCTCAGGTGGCGGGTGCTGGCCACCCGC
This sequence comes from Candidatus Poriferisocius sp., assembly GCF_965204015.1. GTDB lineage: Bacteria > Actinomycetota > Acidimicrobiia > Acidimicrobiales > Bin134 > Poriferisocius. Next base: position 3,382,590 of record NZ_OZ241965.1, read on the forward strand.
CTCAACAGGCGGAACCCCCAGGCCACCGCGCCCAGGATGAGCCATGCTCGGCTTCCGCCCATTACCCCGCGTCGGATGGCTTGCCGGCGCACATATCCCAGCGGGTCAAGCATCTTTCCTGTCCGATTTCCCTGGCCGATCAGACCCGGCGGACTTCGACTACGGTCCGGCTGGCCCGACCGCGCCGCCGTCCCAGCAGGAAGGCCAAAACCGCCATTACCGCCACGATCGCTATGACTGAGGCCAGCATCGGGGTGCGAGCCGCTTCTGCGGTGTGGTCCAGGCTGTGCTTCAGATCTTCAAACTTTGCCCGGATGTCGTCCCTGTTGATCGACCCGCGTTCCATATCCACGTCATCCACGTCGCTCATCAGCGGCCTCCTCTCGATATGCGTGTCCTGGCGGCCACCAGTGCCGCCAGCACGGCAAGCAGTCCAACGAGCACCATCAGATAGGGCAGGGCGCTCATGTTGCCGTCGAACACCCCAGAAGCCTCGGTCTGGAGCAAGCGCAATCCAGCTACGGACAGGAATACAAGTCCCACGCCGATGCTCAGCGCGCCGAGAATGCCGAGCTTCAGCGTCTTGCCCAGTTGGGTGAGCGGCGTAACGATCTCCTGTCGGCCATAGCCGATGAGCAGCGTCTTCAGCTCGGACAACACTTCGTTGGGCGAGTTCCCTTTTCGGGCAGCTTTTGAACGTTTGGCCACGGCCACCTCCTGCAATCGGTCAGCCTATCCCGGTGGTTTCCACTACCCCATCTCGATTCGGGCTCGGATGACCTCCTCGGCGTCGGCCAGGAGTTCAGCCAACAGGCTCAAGCGGCGGGCCGGGCTTTCCGCGGTCAAGAGCCTCTGTCGGTCCAGTGGTCCATTGGGAGACAGGGCGGCGAGCTGCCATATCGCGATCGCGGGGTCGTCGGACACCTCGAAGGTGGCCGGAAGTCCGGGCGCACCCAATTCGGATTGCAAGGCCAGAACCCGGCGCCACGTGGCCGTCACCGGAGGGAGCTGGGCGGCAATCTCCTCCCCGTCGTCGTCTCCGTCGGAGGCATCGGGCCAGTCTTGGACCTCGGCTCGGGGATACGGATCGTCTTCCAGCCAACGGGAAACCCGAATTCGGCGCGTACCACCGACAACCAGGCCCCACCGTCCGTCGGGGAACTCCTGGGCATCGATGATGTTGGCCACGGTTCCGGCACTGGTGCGGATGTCACCGCCGCCTACCTCGCTACCCCGCTCGATGAGCACCACGCCGAACTCGCGGGCCCCGTCCAGACAGTCCCGGGTCATCTGCCGGTAACGGGGCTCGAACACGTGGATCGGCACAACCATCGTGGGGATCAGCACCATCCCCAGCGGGAACATGGCCATCGTGCTTGTCTCGGTCTCAGGCTCGGTCATTTATTTGGTCATATGGCGAAGGTCTTTTCCGAGCCCGGTCAGCTGTTTCGGATCGGTTGGAGGCCGATGTCGTCGAGGCTCGGTTTTGCCGCCAAGGTGGCCAGATGGCGCACGATCTGCTCTTCCAGGTTTCGGATAGCCCGGTTGTCGTCGGTGCCGGGCTGGTTGGCAATGAAGGTAAACGTCACTTCTTGGCCCAAGCCGATGTCGATGTAGCCCATCATTGCGGTGACGCTTGATGTTCCGCCCGAGAACGCCGTGATCCGCCCCGGATCTCGGACACCGGCAAACCGATTCCCAAGTGGGCCGGCTTCAGCTGCGGTCGGGAGGAGCTCGTGGAACAGCGGGCTGAACTCCTCGCTGTCCAGCAGTGAGGTGAACACCGGGCAGGTCGCAACGTTGGCCGGATCGAGTCCCGAGCCGTCGAATTGGAGCAGTTGGAGCTGGTCGACGTCGATTCCCGCGTTGTTGAGCGTGTTCTCCACCGCTTGGAAACCGGCGCTGGTGCTGCCGGTGCCCGTCGCGGCCAGGCCGATCTCCTTGAGCAGCAGCTCGATGGTTTCGATATCTCGGTTGGCGAGGATCTGGCCATAGAGATCCGAGAGTGGCGCCGACTCGATCGCCGCCATCACATAGACCTCTTCATCGTCGGGCACCGCTTCAGAGCGGGGGCTGCGGCGGATGACCACGTCGCGCGCTTCAAGCATGTCGTCGAACAGCGCGGCCGCGTAGAAGGGCGGATCCTCTGCGGCCAAGTAGACGTTCGCCTCATCTTGTTCGCCCGCTCCATCAGCCTCATCGGTTGCCTGTTCAGACCCCGGGACGGGGAACTGCACCCAGCCGTCGTCGAATTGCAGCGCTAGCAAGGTGCCGATCGTCTCGGAGTCGATGACGCTCTCCGGCCAGGACGGGACGTAGCGGAGATCGTCGTAGCGAGTGGCATCACCCACCACCGCCCCGGTCACCAGGGTCAGACCGTCATCCACCAGCTTCTGGGCCAGCTCTTCGATGGGAGTGTGAATCCGGCTTCGGTCCTCGGTCAGCGTTGCCAGGAATTCCTCGGTGAACAGCCGCGGATCGCCCCCGCCCACCAAGTAGATGTCGCCGTTCACGACTCCACCGTCCATCGGAACGGTGGATTGGACCGAGGTGGTGAATGTGTGTTCAGGGCCGAGCACCTGGTGGGCCGTGGCCAAGGTGAGCAAGACCAAGGCTTCGGAGGGCATCACCTGGGTGTTTGCCCCGCTCTCATAGAACGGGGGGTCGCGGCCGTCAAGGGTGATGGAGAGACAGGCGGCCGTGGGGGCGGTGGCCATCAGGTCGTCCAGGGTGGTGAAGAAGTCGGGCTCGGTGAGCGACGGGGTCAGCAGCTCCCGCAGGCGAAGGGTGGATATCAAGGGCGTGCCCACTCCGGGCGGGACCGTGTCGTCAGCGGCCACTTCGCCGAGATTTTCGTGAAGCCGGTCGCTCAGATAGTTGGAGCCGAGAAGCGACCCGAGGGCGACCGCCAACAGCAGAAGGGGCATCAGGATTCGACGCACTGCGGGTATCCTAGGTTGCCCCTGGGCCACCGGGCGTGCCGCTGGCCATCTCGCCGATCACGTCCCGGCTCACAGGTGGCGCTTGCGCCATCGGGCGTACCACCACAGGTGGTGCAGCGCTCGCACGGCCCGGTCGGCGGAGGGGAAGCAGTAGCGGTTTTCGGTTGCCATGGCAGCCGGCCCGGCATTGCCTGGCTGGGTGACGGCCAGTTCGGTGGCGGCCAGGATGGGCTTGCCGGTTTGGGCTGAAGCCTCGGCCGCCGCCGTGGCAAAGCGGCTGTCTTGACGCTCGTGGTACTCGCAGATTCGGGCCAGCTCGGCCGAGTGGAAGTACGGGCCTGACCGCAGATGGGAGGCGGTGTTGGCCTGGATGCCCATTCCCAAATAGACGACCGCGTCGACTTCAGGATGCCCGGCTACCAAGTGGATCGCCTCCGGGATGGTGTCGCGGCTCTCGCCTCCGGCCAGGTCAATGGGGTTGTGGCGGCTCCAGCGGGGCGGCACTAGCCGGTCGATGGCCGCCTCCAGATCGGCAGGAAGGGGGATCAGCTCCAGGCTGGACTTCGATACCGCATCAGCGGCGATGACGCCCCACCCTCCTGCGCTGGACAGCACGACCGTGCGAGGACCAGCGGGCAGCGGCTGGGTGGCGAAGGCGGCGACGGCGTCGAACGCCTCTTCGATGGTGGCAGCCCGCACTGCGCCGCTCTGGCGCACCATGCCGTCGAAAATTCGGTCGTCGGTGGCCAACGCCCCGGTGTGGCTGGCCGCAGCCTGCGCACCGCGAGGAGTTGTCCCACCCTTGACCAGCACCACCGGCTTCGCCTCGGATGCCTTGCGGATGGCGGCCGCGAATCGCTGGCCGTCGCTCACTCCTTCGACATAGGCCGCCATGGCCTTGGTGTGGGGATCGCCGGCAAACCAACTCAGGTAATCGACCACTCCCACCATGGCCGCGTTGCCGGCGCTCACCGCCCGACTGATGCCCACTCCGCTGAGCGCGGCGTAGTTCATGAAGGCTGACACCAGATTGCCTGATTGGCTGGCCACCGCGATCGGACCGGGGGGCGGCACTGGTGCCACGATCTGAGCGGCCAGCTTGGCCGGGGTGGAGATCAACCCCTGTCCGTTGGGCCCGGCCACCGTCATGCCCAGAGAGCGGGCCAGATCGATCAGCTCCTTCTCGGCCCGGGCACCCTCGGCGCCGGCTTCCCGGAAACCGCCTGAAGCGATGAAAGCCGCCCCGATGCCCCGGCTGGCTGCCGACCGCAGGATGTCGGGGCAGGTCTGAGGGGGTGTGCAGACCAGAACCAAGTCTGCTGCCCCCTCGGGCACTTGTTCGACCGATGCCAGCGTGGTGAGCCCCAAAATGGTCGGCTGCTCGGGATTGGTGGCGAACACCGGCCCGTCGAATCCCCCCGCCAACACGTTGTGAAGAGCGACGAAGCCGAACTTCCCCGGATGGGTGGAAGCACCAGCCACCACGATGCCTCGGGGGTTGAAGAACAGGTCGAACGGCGTGGGGCTCATGGGCTGCTCACCACGACCAGAGCGTCCACCGCCACCGGCTGGCCGTCGCGAATGATCAGGGGGTTGACATCAATGGCCTGGACGCCGTCTCCGCCCGCCGCTTCAGCCAAACCCAAGAGAGTCTGTGCCAGCGCGTCCCGGTCCACTGCCGGCTCGCCCCGCAGCGGACCCAGCAATTCAGGAATCCCCAGGTCATCGATCATGTCCTGGCAATCGGCCTGACTTGCCGGCAGCAGTCGGAACACCGCCTCCCCGATTGCCTCGGCCAGCACGCCGCCCAGGCCGAGCATGAGCGCGGCGCCGAATTGCTCGGTGAGCACGACGCCGGCGATGAGCTCCCGATGCCCGACCACCATCTCCGACACCAGCAAGGCCACCTCGCCGTCATCCTCGGTGGCCGCGGCCAATAGATCCTCTGCGGTGAACCGCACCGCATCGGGTCCGTCCAGCCCCAACCGCACCAGCCCCCGCTCGCTTTTGTGAGCCAGCGACGGGCCGCACAGCTTCAGAGCCACTGGGCCGCCGATCTCTTGCGCCGCGGCCACCGCTTCGTCCGCCGACTGAGCCAGCTTGTCTCGACTCACCACAACGCCGTGGCTGGCCAGAAGCCGCTTCGACTCGAACTCCGACAACACCCCCATCTCAAAACAAGCTACCCGCCTGCCTGGTCTTCCCCCACTCCCTGGGCAGGAGTACCAGCATCACGGGCTTCTCGCTCTCCAGGAGTCTCCTGCTTCACTCCGACGGCACTAGTAGCAGTCAGTATGGCCAGCGAATATGTTATGTAACCCTCGCCTATCTTCTAGGGTCACACCCGTGGCTGTCGGAGTCGGCGGCCAGCCATGACCCAGCGGTCATGACCCGTCAGGAGTTCAAGCTGTGCAGATAGTGATCGCGATCGTTGTTGGACTCGCCCTCACCCAGTTGGCCAATCTGGCCACCACTGTGTATCTGCACCGCGACTTGGCCCACAAGGCAGTGCAGCTGCATCCCGCGCTCCGCAGCTTCTTCAAGGTGTTCTTGTGGGCAGCGACTGGGATCTCAGCCCGCCAGTGGGCCGCAGTCCACCGCAAGCACCATGCGTTTACCGATACCCCCGAAGACCCCCACTCCCCGGCTCGGCTGGGCTGGCTGCGGGTGCAACTCACCAATGCCGCCCTCTACCGGCGCTCGGCCCGCGATCCCCAGACCACGGAGCGCTACGCCAAGGACATTCCGGTTACTTTGCCCGACCGATTGCTGCTCAACCGCGGGATCATCGGATTGGCCTTGGGGATCGCCATCTTGGTGTTGTGGCTGGGCTGGATTCCCGGCGTGGTGGCCGTAGCGGTTCACACCGTGGGGTACATCGGCTTGGGAGGCTCGGTGAACGGGGTGGCCCACACCTTCGGGCGCCGACCGTTCGACAACAGCGCCACCAACGTCACCTGGCTGGCCTGGCTGACCTGCGGCGAGGGTTACCACAACAACCACCACGCCGCTCCCACATCAGCCCGCTTCGCTCGCCACTGGTACCAATTCGACCTGGGCTGGTGGTTCATCAGCACGGCCAGCCGCCTGGGCTTGGCCCGGATTCGCCACTCAGATGTTGATGCTCTGGCCGCTCGGGCCACGGTTTCTGTGCCGGTTTGACCCGCCATAGACCCCCTCGTAGACCCCCTCATTGATCCCCTTTAGAGTAACAACCTGTTTTTTCCACTGGCGGCGCGTTCTGTCGGACTAGCGTGCGGAGAGTGAGCAGGTATGGGGCCGCTTTATCTGAGCATCCCGACTCGGCCAGCGCGGTCGGCGAGGTGATCGGCGAGATTCTCGAAGCGGTAGGCCCATCACCGGATTTGGCCGTGCTGTTCGCCTCGGCAGCCCACCGTGATGCTATCGGGGAGATGGCCGATGCCATTCACCAAGTCCTGTCTCCGTCGGCCCTTATCGGGGCCACGGCGGTGTCGGTGATCGGCGGCCCCCTCGAAGTAGAAGAACGCCCCGCGGTCTCGCTTTGGGCCGCGGCCCACTGTCCGGTCCAGCCGGTGCGGCTCGAAGCAGTCCGCAGCCATGAGGGATGGGCCGTTGGCGGGATGCCGGCCGACGCGGAGGGCACGCTGCTAGCCGTACCCGACCCGTTCACGTTCCCCAGCGATGCCCTGTTGAATGCGGGGCCCGCGGTGACGGTGGTGGGCGGGCTGGCCTCCGCCGCCAGCCGACCGGGAGACAACCGGCTGATCCTCAATCACGAGGTCTACGACGACGGTGCGGTGGCCGTGCTCCTCGACCCCGGCGTCGAGGTCCGCACCGTGGTCTCCCAGGGATGCCGGCCCATCGGCCAGCCATTCACCGTGACCAAGTCCGAGGGCAACATCGTGACCGAGATGGGCGGGCGCACCGCCGTCGACCGGCTGCGGGAGACCCTGCTGGGATTGGACGAAGACGACCGGGCACTCGTGGCGAAGGGTCTGCATGTGGGCGTCGTGATCGATGAGCACAAGTCAGAGTTCGATCGGGGTGACTTTCTTATCCGCGGGCTGATCGGCGCCGATGAGCAGACTGGCGCCTTGGCGGTGGGCGACGCGGTAGAAGTGGGCACCACGGTTCAATTCCAAGTGCGGGACGCTGCTACCGCCGACGAAGACCTCCGAGAGCTGATGGCCGACGCCTCGGCCGGATCGGCCCTGGTGTTCACCTGCAACGGCCGGGGCACCCATTTATTCGACGGCCCCGACCATGACGCAGCCGTGGTCCACGAGGCCCTCGAAAGAGCGCCGGTGGCCGGAATGTTCTGCGCCGGCGAGCTCGGACCAATCGGCGGTCACAATTTTCTCCACGGGTTCACCGCTTCGGTGGTGTTGTTCCCTTGACAACCTGAAAGGATCGAACCGTCTATGGCTGCGTACCCCGCTGCTCTCGAAGCCCAGGGCATCAGCGTCATCCGAGGCCTGGCCATGGATGCTCCCCACCAAGCCCGCTCCGGGCACCAGGGAACCGCCATGGCCATGGCCCCGCTGGCCCATGTGCTGTGGACTCGCATAATGCGCTACGACGCCGACGATCCGGCTTGGCCCGATCGTGACCGGTTCGTCCTCAGTGCCGGTCATGCCTCGATCCTGCTCTACTCCATGCTCCATTTGACTGGCCAGGGGCTGACTCTCGAAGACCTGCGGGACTTCCGCCAATGGGGCAGCCAGACCCCGGGACATCCCGAAGTGGGCCACACCGCAGGGGTGGAGGTAACCACTGGGCCACTCGGTCAAGGAATCGCCAACGCGGTGGGTATGGCGGTCGCCGAGCGCTGGCTGCGCCACCGCTTTGGCGCTGATATTTGCGACCACCGAGTGTTTGCCCTGTGCAGCGACGGAGATCTCTCCGAGGGAATCAGCCATGAGGCCTCCTCACTGGCCGGGCACCAGCGTCTCGACCGGCTGATCTGCATCTACGACGACAACCGGATCACCATCGACGGGCCCACCGATCTCTCTTTGTCCGACGATGCCGCCCAGCGGTTCGCCGCCTACGGCTGGCACGTTGTGGACTTGGGCGAGGCGGCCGACGACCTTGACGCTCTGGAAGCAGGCATCCGAACGGCTATGGCAGTTGACGACGCCCCGTCGATGGTCATCGTGCGCAGCCATGTGGCCTATCCCTCCCCCGGTCAGACCGACAACCATGAGGCCCACGGCTACTCGCTGTTCGACGACGAGATCGCCGCCACCAAGGCGGTGATGGGGCTGCCCACCGACGAGTCCTTCTATGTGCCGGCCGATGTGGTCGATGCCTATCGGGCTGCTGGCCGCCGGGGGGCCGCTGAGCGGTCGGCCTGGCAGCAGCGGGTGGAAGCCCTCGGCCCCCAGCGCTCGGAGTATGAGGCCTGCCTGGCCGGCCGGGGCCTGGCGGGCTGGGAGAACAAGCTGCCGTCATGGCCGGCCGGCGAGTCGGTGGCCACCCGCAAAGCCAGCTCCGCTTGCCTCAATGCCATGGCCGACGTGGTCCCCGGCTTGGTGTCCGGCGGCGCCGACCTGACCGGCAACACCGGCACCAGCCTCTCCGATGCCGACCCGCTCAACTCGGCCCATCCCGCTGGCCGCCAGCTTTATTTCGGCATCCGGGAGCACGCCATGGGTGCGGTGCTGAACGGCGCCGCCCTGCACGGCGGGCTGGTGCCCGTGGGCGGAACCTTCCTGGTGTTCAGCGACTACATGCGGCCCGCGGTGCGGTTGGCCGCGCTGTCGGAGGCCCACAGCATCTTCGTCTGGAGCCACGACTCGGTGGGCGTCGGCGAGGACGGCCCCACCCACCAGCCGATTGAGCACGTCATGTCGCTGCGGGCCATCCCCGGCCTGCGGGTGTTCCGACCGGCCGACGGCAACGAGGTGGCCCAGGCATGGCGGCTGGCCGTGGATTTGGACGGCCCCAGCGCCATGATCCTGACCCGTCAGAATGTGCCCACCCTGGAGGGGACCGCAGCGACCGACGGCGTGGCCCGAGGGGCCTACACCCTGGTGGACGGCCCCAACCCCGACGTGATCCTGGTGGGCACCGGCAGCGAGGTGTCGGTATGCGTGGCCGCGGCCGCCGCTCTGGAAGAGCAGGGCGTGGCCGCCCGAGTGGTCTCGATGCCCTGCTGGGAGCTGTTCGCCGCCCAAGGTCCCGCCTACCGGGCCGAGGTGCTCCCGCCCGGCGTGCCCAAGCTGTCGGTGGAAGCGGGGGTGACCCTGGGCTGGGAGAGGTGGGTGGACCTCCCGGTGGGCATCGACCGGTTCGGGGCGTCGGCCCCAGGTTCGGTGGTGCTGGACAAGCTGGGCATGAACTCGGCCAATGTGGCGGCCCAAGCGGCGGCCCTGATCGAGAGTCAGGAGTAACGACAATGAGCAGTCTCCACGACCTGTATCGCCACCACGGCCAGAGTCCCTGGCTGGACAATCTGCGCCGGGACTGGATCGACAACGGGGAACTGGTCCGCTGGGTCGAGCGCGGGGTCCGGGGGCTCACCTCCAATCCCAGCATTTTCCAGAAGGCCATGACCTCGGGAACCGACTATGACGAGCAGTTCGCCGAGCTGCTGTCCGACGGTCTGAGCGTTGCCGATGCCTACTGGGAGCTCGTGCTAACCGACATCGGCGGCGCCATCGACGCGCTGGCCCCGGTTCATGAGGCCAGCAACGGCGTCGACGGCTTCGTCTCGGTGGAGGTCGATCCCAAGCTGGCCCGCGACACCGAGGGCACCCTGACCGCGGCCCGGGCGCTCAACCAGCGGGTTGACCGTTCCAATCTGTACGTGAAGATTCCCGGCACTGCTGAGGGCCTGCCCGCCATCCAGGCCATGACGGCCGAGGGCCGCAGTGTCAACGTGACCCTCTTGTTCTCCCTGACCCGCTACGCCCAGGTCATCGAGGCCTACCTCTGTGGCCTGGAGGCCTGCGAGGGCGACTTGTCGTCGGTGTCCGGGGTGGCCTCGTTCTTCATCAGCCGCACCGACACCGAGGTCGACCGCCGGCTCGAGGCCATTGGTACCCCCGAAGCCCTGGCCTTGCGAGGTCAAACTGCGGTGGCCCAAGGCCAGGTGGCCTACCAGATCTTCAAAGAGAAGTTTGCCGGACCCCGATGGGAGGCCTTGGCCGCACGGGGGGCGCGGGTGCAAAGGCCGCTTTGGGCTTCCACTTCCACCAAGAACCCGGCTTATCCTGACACCCTCTATGTCGATCAGCTCATCGGACCCGACACCGTGAATACGCTGCCCGACGCAACCCTGGAGGCGTTCACCGACCACGGCACGCTGGCCCGCACCGTGGACGCCGACCCCGACGCGGCCCAGGCGGTTCTGGATAGAGTCACCGACGTCGGTGTGAATCTGGAAGCCGTGGCCGACCGGCTGGAGGACGAGGGGGTGTCGGCATTCGTGAAGTCATTTGACGATCTGCTCGAAAGCTTGACCACCACCGCCGACCGGTTAATGGAAGGCGCTCGGTGACAATCGCCACGCCAACCAGTCGAGACCTGCTGGAACTGAGCCTCGATGACCTGATGGCCCGGGCCCGGGCGGTGCGAGATCGGGTGCACGGCACTCGGATCACCTATTCCCCCAAGGTGTTCATCCCCCTCACCATGCTGTGCCGGGACAAGTGCGGCTATTGCACCTTCGCTCAGCCGCCTGCCCGATTGGAGTCGCCGTACCTCAGCGAGCACGAGGTGCTGGCCATTGCCGAATCGGGCGCGGCCGCCGGTTGCCACGAGGCGCTGTTCACCCTGGGCGAGCGCCCCGAGCTGCGCTACCCCGACGCCGCCAAGTGGCTGGAGACCCACGGCTTTGCCTCTACGGTGGACTATCTGGCCCACACCGCCCGCCTGGTGGTGGAAAAGACCGGGCTACTCCCCCACGCCAATGCTGGCGCGCTCTACCCCGAGGAGTTGGCCCTGCTCCGCAAGACCGCCCCATCGCAGGGGATGATGCTGGAGACGCTGGCCGACCTGGACTGCCATCGAGGATCGCCCGACAAGACCCCCGAGCGGCGGCTGGCCACCCTGGAAACCGCTGGCCAACTGGCCATCCCGTTCACCACCGGAATCCTGGTGGGCATCGGTGAGACTCGGGCCGACCGGGTCGACGCTCTGGAGGCCATCGCCGAGTCCCATCGGCGTTGGGGCCATGTTCAAGAGGTCATCGTCCAGAACTTCCTGCCCAAGCCGGGCACCGCCATGCACGGGGCCCCGCCTTGCGATGGCGACGAGTACATGGAGGCCATCGCCCTGGCTCGCCTGATCCTGCCCGAGGAGATCCACCTTCAGGCCCCGCCCAATCTCTCTGACGATTTCGGTCGGCTGCTCGATGCGGGCATCGATGACTGGGGAGGGGTATCCCCGGTGACCGCCGACCACGTGAACCCCGAGCGCCCCTGGCCGGCCCTCGAACGTTTGCGAGCGGTCACCGAGGCCAAGGGGTTCGCCTTGGCCCCCCGGCTGACCGTGTATCCCGAGTACACCCTCGACTCTGGCCGGTGGCTGGATGAGGACATGCGATTCCCGATGCTGGACCGCAGCGATGCCGAGGGCCTCGGGCGGCCCAATGACTTGGGCTGGTACTCCGGTGCTGATGCCCAGCCACCGATGCTGTTGGCCGCGCCTGCTACCAACGGTGCCCCCGCGGGACACGCCACTGCCGGCGGAGCAGTGGGCGAGGTGGTCGCTGGAGTCCGGGCTGGTCAAGAGGTTGGGGTGGACGAGATCGTCACCTTGTTCAGCGCCCGCGGGCCCGAAGTCCAAGCAGTGGCCGCGCTGGCCGACGAGCTCCGCTGTGCCGCGGTGGGCGACGAGGTCACCTGGGTGTCCAACCGCAACATCAACTACACCAACGTGTGCACGTTCAAATGCCGGTTCTGCGGCTTCTCCAAGGGGCCGCTATCGCTCAACCTGCGAGGCGACCCCTACCTGCTGAGCTTGGACGATATTGCCGAGCGCACCGTGGAGGCGGCCGATGCCGGGGCTACCGAGGTCTGTCTCCAAGGCGGCATCCACCCCAATTTCGACGGCGACTACTACATCGACGTGACCCGGGCGGTGAAGGACGCCGTGCCCGACATCCATGTCCACGGCTTCACTGCTCTTGAGGTGACTGAGGGCGCCCGCCGACTGGAAGAGCCGCTGGCCAAATATCTGCGCCGACTGATGGACGCCGGGCTGCGTTCTTTGCCGGGTACCGCGGCGGAGATCCTCGACGACGAGGTCCGGGCGGTGATCTGCCCCGACAAGATCGACACCGGCGAGTGGCTGGAGGCCCACCGCACTGCCCACGGCCTGGGACTCCGATCCAACGTGACCATCATGTTCGGCACGGTCGAACAGCCGGTCCACTGGGCTCGCCACCTGGTCCGCACCCGCGAGCTCCAGAAGGAAACCGGCGGATTCACCGAGTTCGTGCCGCTGCCCTTCGTTCACATGGCCGCTCCCATCTACTTGCAACGCCGGTCCCGTCGAGGTCCCACCTTCCGAGAAGCGCTGCTGATGCACGCCGTGGGCCGCATCGCCTACCACGGCTGGATCCACAACATCCAGGCCTCATGGGTCAAGCTCGGCATGGCCGGCGCGGCCCAGATGCTCCAAGCCGGCGTCAACGACTTAGGCGGCACCCTCATCAACGAGAACATCTCAAGGGCCGCCGGCGCCTCCCACGGCCAAGAAGCCACCGAAGACGACCTCCAAGCCCTCTGCACCCCCCTAGGCCGCCCCCTCCGCCAACGAACCACCCTGTACGACGAGATAGCCAACGCCTAGTCCTCCAGGATCGAGATCGCCTTTTCTACTGACCGGCGGGCTCGGGTTAGTTTTTTCTCTTCTTCGGGGCGGGTTGTGGCGCCTTCTTCCACGGCGTCGCGCAGCACTGACATGGCCAGGTCGTCGAGTTGTTCGGCGATGTGCTCGAGCTGGGTGCGGATGTGCTCAGCGGTCATGGGTTAGAACTTCGTCCACGATTTCTAGGGGGTGGCGCACGGCTACCCCAGCGTTGGCCAAATGGATGGTGCAGCCGGGGTTGGCGCTGGCCACTATATTGGCGCCGGAACGGTCGATGGCCTCCAGCTTGCGCTCCCCAATCGATTTGGCCAGCTCCGGTTGCATGGCGGCATAGGCGCCGCCCGCACCGCAGCACAGGCCTTCGTCGTCCAGGGTTACCACCGTGGCGTAGCGGGCCAACACCTCGGCCACCGGCTGGTGGGTCCGCTGCACATGGCGCAGGTGGCAGGGGTCGTGGACCGCGACGGTAAAATCCTCGTCTCGGTTCCCTGCCGATGGCAGTTGGTCGGCGTGGGTCGCCAGCCACTCGTGGACATCCTGCACCCGCTCGCTGAAGGCGACGGCCTCTGGGGTGCCCAAGTGCTTCCCGTACTCCTTGAGAACAGCTCCGCAACCGGCCGAGTCCACCAGAATCGGGGCTGAACCCTCCAGGGCCTTCATCGTTCGGGCGGCCAGGGCGTGGGCATGATCTTCCAAACCAGCATGGAGCGACAACGCTCCGCAGCACGCCGCTCCTGGCCCGGGCAGGGCCACCCCGGCGCCGGCCGACTCCACCACCCGCTTCACCGCGGCATGGGTTGATCGCTGCCAAGCGTCCATCACGCAGCCGGTGAACAGCCATACGTCGTCGCCGGTCGTTCGAAGCCGCTCTTGCGCCAGGGGAATCTTGGGCAGCCCCAGCCGTTTCGACGGCACCAGCCTCAGCCGTTGGACCACGGCCAGCCCCCTAGACAGCAGATTCAACAGCCGGCGATGGCCGAGAACTCGGAATCCCCACCGGCGCCAGTCCACGCGCCGCCGTCGGGCCAATTCAGCTTGCGTGGCCTCCATCATCGAGCCGAAGGGCACCCCGGATGGACAGGCCGGCTCGCATCCCCGGCACTGCACACACGAGTCCATCGAGGCCAAGAAGGCCTCGTCCACGGCCATGCCATGGTCTTGCACCTGCCGCATGGCGCTGATGCGCCCCCGCGGCGAGGCCCACTCTTCGCCGGTCACCCGAAATGTCGGGCAGTGGGGCAAACACAGCCCACACGCCACACAGGAAGCCAGCTCCTCGGGATCGATTCCGAGCGATATCTTCGCCGTCATCCCGCCGCCAGTGGATCGCGCCCGGGATTGAGCCGACCTCGGGGGTCGAACGCCGCTTTCAACCGTTGATGCAGAGCAACTACCGTCGCGTCAGGGTCGGGATCCGGGCAGGGCTCAGACACATAGGCCATCCCGGTACCGATCTGCACCAGAAAACTGCCCGGAAACCCCTCAGCCTCCAGCGCTCCAGTCGGCACCCGATAGGCCGGCAGAGGTGGCGGTCCATCGGTGGGCTCACATCCCAGCGAGCGGGCCAGTTCGGTCTCGGACTCCACATCCGATTCGTGGCCCTCCAAATGGACCCATGTCATTTGGCCGTCCCACAGGATGGAAGACGGCCAGTACAGGCTGCGACGCAGCTCCGTCGGATCGCACGGTCCCGCCAGCCATTGCTGCACCGCCGGCCGGGGCCAGGTGCGCAGTATCACTTCACCGAGCAATCCCAACGTGCCTAGCGATCCCACCAGAAGGCGGCACAAGTCGAAGCCCGACACGTTCTTGACGGTCGGCCCGCCTGCTTTGACCAGTCGCCCATCGTCGGCCACGTAGACCGCCTCCAACAGGGCGTCGCGAAGCCGCCCTCGGCCCAGAGCATGCACGTCATCACGGCCCACAGCCAGCACACCGCCCACGGTGGCTCCTGCCAAAACCGGCAGGTTGGCCCGCTGGCCGGCTTCGGCCAGCGCGGCGTCGAGTCCTTCCACCGGCGTACCGGCCCCCACCCGGATCGTCATATCGGCGGGATCGAAACCCCGCACTCCAGCCGGAGCCCGCACCAAGCGGGTCTCCTCCGGGCAATGACCGCCAATCTCCCAGTGGGTACGCCCGCCGACCACCGCCACCGGGCCGTCGTCGCCCACCTCGGCGGCGAACGACTCCAGCTCTTCTCCGGCCTCATCGCCGGTCACCTAGCCCCACACCCCCTCGGGAACCTTGTCGAGCGCGTTCACCTCGGCGCAGCCTGCTCCGGTGGGCAGCACTTTGCCGGGGTTGGCCATTTCGTCGGGGTCGAACGCCCGCCGCAGTCGAGCCTGGGCGTCCAAGTCGGCCTCGCTGAACATCAGCGGCATGTAATCGCGCTTTTCGATGCCGATGCCGTGCTCGCCCGACAGCACCCCGCCCGCGGCCAGCGAAGCCTCAATGATGGCCGATCCCGCCGCGTGCACCCGGTCCATGACCCCCGGCTCCCGGCGGTCGTACAGCAGCAACGGGTGGAGGTTGCCGTCGCCGGCATGGAACACGTTCATCACCTGCAAATCGTGCTCTTCGACGATCTCGTACACCTGGTTCATCACCTCGGCCAATCGAGTTCGGGGCACCACCGTGTCGTGCAGGTAGTAGTTGGGCTTGATCTGGGCGATGGCCCCGAACGCGCTCTTGCGCCCTTTCCAAATCAAGGCCCGCTCGTCGTCGTCGGCCGCCCGACGGACACTCCCGCCCCGCTCGACGGCCAACTCGGCCACTCGATCGGCCTCCGCCGCCACCCCGCCGGGCAGCCCGTCAACCTCCACGATCACCACCGCAGCCGCATCGGTGGGAAAGCCAGCCCCCACAAAGTTTTCCACTGCCCAGATGATGTTCTTGTCCATCATCTCGATGGCCGCAGGCACGATGCCGTCGGCGATCACCGCGCTCACCGTCTGCGCCGCGGCGTCAACTGAGTCAAAGGCCAAGAGCAGGGTCTGTACTGCGGGCGGATTCGGGGTGAGCCGCACCGCGATGGAAGTTGTAATCCCGAGCATCCCCTCGGAGCCCACATACGCCCCCCGGAGGTCCAACCCGGGGGCCCAACCGTCGGGATCGCCCAGCACCACGGCCTCGCCCGACATGAGCACCACTTCGGCGGCCAGCACATGGGCGCTGGTCACCCCGAGGGCCAAACAGTGGGGGCCGCCGGCGTTGGTGCCCACATTTCCCCCCAGTGAGCACACCTGTTGGCTGGAGGGATCGGGAGCAAAGTGCAGGCCATGGGGGGCCAGGGCCCGGCTGAGGTCCAGGTTGATCATGCCCGGCTGCACCCAGGCCACTCGCCGGTCGGCATCCACCGACAGCAGGCGATTCATCTTGGTGGTGACCACCACCACCGGCTCCTCCAAGGGCACCGCTCCCCCGGCCAATCCGGTGCCCGCGCCCCGGGGCACCACCGCCCGGCCATGGTGCCGGGCCGCGTCCACACAGCCCTGCACCTCGGCGGTATTGATCGGGAAGCACACCGGGCCGGCCTGTCCTCCTTCAAAAATCGAGGCATCCCGGCCCATAATCGAGCGCTCCAGCGGGGCTATCCTCACCCGGTCGGGGGGCAGCACTCGCCGAAGATCTCGCATCAAAGGGTCGGCCTTCCGAAACTTCATCCGCCAGTAGAATACCGGCAGTGAGTCAGTCAGGATGCAAGCACTCCAAGCACTTCTAGGGGGAAGGATCGCAAGGTCGGGCGTGGAGTTGCTCGCCTCGTTCCGGCCGCGCCGAGCCTTTCCCGCCGTGATGGTGCTTTCCATCGTCACCGGGGCACTTGTCGGATTGTTGGTCGCCGGCTTCGAACAACTCACCGTCGAGGTGCTGCTCAAGAGGCTTCTGGAAGGACCGCTTTGGTGGCAGGCGGCCGCTCCTGCTGTCGGCTTGTTCGGCGCGGTGGTCATCCTGCGCTACCTCGGGCGCGGCGCCACTCCGTCGACATCCGACGAATACGTGCGGGCCTTCCACGAGCGCCACCCCCGACTGCCCCTGTCCCAGCTTCCGGCCAAGCTGCTGGCCGGCGTGGCCACCATTGGCCTGGGGGGATCGGTCGGCCTAGAGGGTCCCTCGGTGTATGCCGGTGCCACCGTCGGTCAGAGCACCCAGGGATTGTTTTCCCGGTGGCTGCGCCGGGAAGAGACCAAAATGCTGCTCACTGCGGGGGCAGCAGCGGGCATCGCCGCCGTGTTCAAAACCCCCGCCACCGGGGTGATCTTCGCATTGGAGGCCCCTTACCGCGACGATGTGGCCCGTCGTGCGCTGCTGCCCGCCCTGCTGGCTTCGGCGTCGGGCTATCTGGTGTACGTGGCCTTGCTGGGCACCGACCCGGTTATCGATCTGGGCAGCCACGACAGCAACCTCAGCATCATCCACTTGGGCGGGGGCGCGCTGCTCGGTTTGGTGGCCGGATTGGGCGGCCGGGGATTTGCCTGGCTGGTGCGACAGGCCAAGGAATTGGAGCAGCAGTTCCCCTTCGGCGTTCGAATCCTGGTCGGCGGGGCGGTGCTGGCCGGGCTGGTGGTGGCCACCGAAGCCGTGTTCGACCAGCCTCTGAGCCTGGGCCCCGGGGTGGAGGCCACCGAATGGCTGCGAGGTGGCGAGCACACGCTGCTGCTCATCGGCAGCTTGCTGGCCTTCCGGGTGGTCGCCACCCTGACCACCGTGGGTGCCGGAGGCACCGGCGGGTTGTTCATCCCCCTTGCGGTTCAAGGGGTGATCGTGGGCAGCTTCGTGGGCCAAGCCTTGGGAACAGCCGACATGGGGCTGTACCGCACGCTGGGGTTGGCCGCCTTCTTGGGTGCCGGATACCGGGCACCCATCACCGCCGTCATGTTTGTGGCCGAGAGCACTGGCACGTCCGCGTTTGTGGTCCCGGCGCTCATTGCTGCCGCAGTGTCGCAGCTGGTGGCCGGATCCAGCTCGGTGGCCTCCTACCAGTTGGACAAGCGGGAGGGTCTTGTGGAGCGCCGGCTCGCCTTGCCGCTCACCTCCGCGCTCACCACCGACACCCTCACCGTGCCCCCCGATGCCACCGTGGGCGAGTTGGTGTACATACACCTACTGGGTCGACGCGAGCGAGAGGTGCCGGTGGTGGACGGTGGGGCCTACGTCGGGATGTGCGGCTTGGAGCAGATGAGCGAGTTGGAGCGCGACGCGTGGAACGACACGCTGGTCGCCGACATCGCCCGGCGTGATCTGCCCACGGCCCGTCCGTCGTGGACGTTGCGCGACGCGGTGGCCCAGATGGACGGCAATGACACCGATCAACTTCCGGTGACCGACGACGACGGCACGTTCATAGGAGTAGTGCGAGCCGACGACATCCTTCGGCTGGACGAGATCCTCGACGAGACCGAAGGCGTATGACCGGGGCCGTATGACCGGGGCTTTGGAGGCTGTCAGCTAGGAAAAAGCTCGTCGACGCTATCGGTTGAAGGCGTATCCCGGTACTCGCACCAAGGCTTGGCACCCACCTTGACAAGGCGGCACTCCTCCCCGGGAATTGCTCCACACTCCACGCACGGATCTTCGTTCTCCCTGAACATAACGTCGAAGTCGTCGCTTGTGTGCTTCAGCGCGCGGGCTTCTTCGTAACGACGGTGGCGTCCCTTTTTCATGGGCGGCTCCGCAATATCGAGCCGGCGGCATTTCGGCACCGGCAGTAGAGGGTACTGCGCCCCCCTAAGCTTTCATGCGGGCCAGTCTAACCACTCCGCTCCCAGCTTTTGCACACTGCCAGCATGAACTGGCGATACAGACCCGATTGCCGGAGCCGGGATGACCAGCACCTCAGGCGTCCAGCACCTTGTGGCGAGCCTCCTCGGCGCTGACCAGCGGCGGTTCGGTGGACCACGGAAAGTTGATCCACTGGTCGGTGCGCTTCCACACATAGTCGCATTTCACGAGGGAATGGGACTTCTCGTAGAGCACCGCTGAGCGCACGTCGCCCACTCGGTCGACACAGAAGTCGTAGACCATCTTGAGGGTGTGGCCGGTGTCGGCCACATCGTCGGCAATCAGAATCTTGGAATTGCGGTGGTCCACCAGGTCGACGGCCGGCGGGAGCATCACCGGAACAGGAAGTCGCTCGTCCACCCCGGTGTAGTACTCGCAGTTCATCACGTAGATGTTCTTGATCGACAGGGCGTAGCCCAGCGATCCGGCGCAGAACAGGCCGCCCCGGGCGATGGCCAAGATCATCTCGGGGCGGTATCCGTCATCGGCTACCAGAGCGGCCAACTCTCGCACCGCACGGCCATAAGAGTCCCAGTCCAGCCATTCTCGCTCTGTCATCTTGCCTGTCAGCCTCCTATATCGGGCGCCCGGAGCGCTCCTCCAAGACGAGTTTGCCAAGGCTGTCGAAGGCTACTGCCGCGGTTCCGTCCAATAGCTGTTGAACAGGCGCCGCGACGATATCGGCCCGCCATCCCTTGAGCGCCCGGCAGTCAGGGTCGCCCCGGAGCAGCGCCTCGATGTCGCTGCGGGTGGCCACCAGGGTGGGGTCCAGATCGGCTTCGGCGGCGTGCTGGGCCGCCCACGAGGTGATGAGGTTGACCGCCGGCTTGAGAGACGGGTCCAGTTTGGGCGTTCTTTTGCGGGGCTCGATCTCGAGGTCTGCGCCTCGAATCTGGTCGACGAATTCCAACAGCTCTTTGTCGGCTCCCTTGCGGAGGTTGCGGGGCTCCACGCCGCGGATATCCCGCAGCTGATTGAGCGTTCGGGGGAGGCGCTGGGCGACCACCGCCACCCCCAAATCCGACAGAACGTGGCGAACAGGCTGGTTCGTGCGGGCCGCGTATTCCTCCCGCCATTTGGCCACCGCCTGGGCCAGGGCCCGGGGTCGGCCCTCCATGCGGCGGACTTCCTTGATCCGGAGCCAGGCGTTGTCGGAGGTCCGCCCGGCGTCGGCCCGCTCCAGCAGGAGCGCGCACTCCTCTTCGGCCCACTCCAGGCGCCCCCGAGCCCGCAGCTCCTGGTGCAGCATGTCGCTGATCTCCAACAAGCGCTCCACGTCGGCGGCGGCGTAGGCCAGCATGGGCTCGGGCAGCGGCCTTTGGAACCAGTCGGACATGCGGGCCTCTTTGGGCAGTTCCACTCCCAGCAAGCGCTCGTGAAGCGCGGCCAGCGATGGAGTGCGGTAGCCGATGAATCCTGCCCCGATCTGGGTATCGAACATGCGGCGGGGTTGCGTGCCGCACTCGTGCTGGAGCACCTCCAAGTCCTGTTCGGCGGCATGGAGCACCGCCAAGCCATCACCTTCCAGCAGCTCGGCCAGCGCAGCCATGGGCACTTCCAGCGGGTCGATGATGGCCAGCTGGTCGTGCCAGGCAATCTGAACCAGCGCCACCCGGGGGTAGTAGGTGCGCTCTCGGTGGAACTCGGTGTCCAGGGCATAGGCGTCGGCGGCCGAGGCATCGGCCACCACCGCCGCCAGCTTGCGCCGAGAGGTGATCGGGTCGGGGGGGCCGGAAGCGCGCTTCAATCGCCTGTCGGCCCGAAGTCGTAGGGGTAGCCAGCTTCCACCCACCCATTGGTTCCGCCGGCCACGTTGGTGCACGACCAGCCAAGGGCAGTCAGATACTCAGCGGCTTTCAGGCTGCGCCCACCCAAGGCGCAAATCAAGTACAGGTGCTGATCGGGCAGTTCTCCGGCCCGTTCGGGGACCGTGTCCAGCGGAATGAGAACCGCGCCGGGCACGCGGGCTTCGGCGTATTCCTCGGGCTCGCGCACGTCGATGAGCACTATGTCGTCTGACAGGTCGTCTGACAGCAATGCGGCTAGTTCCGCCACCCCGATTTCAGGAATCTCCACCCGGCTGAGGTTAGTGGCCCGATGAGAGGTCTTCGGGGCTGTCGATGTCGGCCACGGCCGATGCGGGCGCGGGCACGTCGACAACGGTGGCTTCATCGAGCAGCGAGGCAACGGCGCGCCGGCCGGATTGGAACAGATGCTCCGCCAGCGCGGCTGCTTGGGTATCGATGGCCAGCGGAAGATAGTGGCGGCGTTGGTCAGTGAACACCGCCGCCGCTACAGCCGTGGAGGGCGGCGCCTCGATGACTGCCTGCACGAGCACCGCAACGTCTTCAGCGCCGATGGCGGGAAGGTCGCAGGGCAAGATCACCGTCACGGGATGGCGGGCACGGCCCAACGCGGTGGCCATTGCTCCCAGGGGGCCTTCACCAGGCCAGCGGTCGGCGACGTGCTGGGCATCGGAGGCGGCCGCGGCGCTTTCCAGCCGAGGATCAGTCCCGCCAACGATGAGGCGTTGCGAGGCCTCAGCCAGTGCGGCCAGGGCACTGGATATCAGCCACCGACCCCCCACTTCGATGAACGCTTTGTCGGTGCCCATTCGCCGGCTCTGGCCTCCGGCGAGCACTGCACCAGTGAATTCAGTGGAGATCTCTATCCCCCATAGTTCATACGGGTGTCCTCCATGCGGAGGACGGGGGTGTCCTCGTCGGCCTGGAAGCCGCAGTCCACCACCTCGCCGATGAACAGGGTGTGAGCCCCGGTGACCACCGTGTCGCGCACCTCGCAGTCGATATAGGCGGGAGCGCAGTCCAATATGGGCGCGCCGGTGACCCCGTCGTGGAATCCGAACCCGTTGAGGGTCATGGCCGCAAGATCCACCTCCACCGGCTTGGTGAACTTTCGAACCATGGCCCGGTCATCTCGGGCGATCGTGCACAGGCTGAACACTCCGCCCTCGGTGATGAGCTCGTGGGTGTAGGCCGGATGCTCCACTCCGATCCCCACCAACTTGGGCTCAAAGGCCAGCTGGGTTGCCCAGTTGAGGGTCATGCCGTTGCGGCGCTCCCCCGCTCTCGATCCCACCACGTAGAGGCCGTAGGGCAGGCTCCACAACACTCGCCGGCGGAGGCGGTCGTAGGAGTCTTGGTCCTCGGGATCATCCCCGACATGTTCGGGAAACGGGCCTATGGGTCCGGTGCCGCCTGGTGCCGCCATGTCAAGCCTCCAGGTCTTGGGGAGGCCACGATGGGTCGAGTTGGTGGAGGAACAATCGACAGCGCTCTTCTTCGTCTTGTTCGCCGATAGCGGCCGCAGTGGCTTGCAATCCCGCCAGGGACCGCAAAAAGCCCCGGTTCACCTCGTGGACCCAGCGCACAAAACCCGATCCCCGCCAGCCGTTCTGGCGCAGCCGGTCAAGCCCCCGGTGGTAGCCCACCCGGAACGCGGCGTAGGCCTCGGTGTCGTCGCGGGCCAGCTGTCCCAGGCGGGCCCAGCCGTCCAAGAAGCGGGGGTACTGGGCCACCACTTCGGCCACCCCATCCCTTCGGCGGTCTTCAGGCAGCCTCATCGCCTCGGCCAGAGCGGCCACCGCGTGGGGCGGCTCGGGATCCAAAATCGTCTCGGGCGGCCCCGTCCGAGTGAGATTCACCGGCGCATCTGACATGGCGCAATCCTTCTACGGTCAGTGGATGCGCACCAAGCGCAGGACATCGGTGGCCTCGGTCATGCCGGCCACCACCGCCACCACATCGCCGGGTGCGACGTGTCCGGCCTCTTCGGCCATGTCCAGGGCTTCGGCCACCCGGGCCTCATAGCTCCCGACCTCGTGGGCCAACATCGGGGTGACCCCCCAGCTCAGCGTCAGCTGCTGGACGGTGCGCTCCGAGGCGCTGAAACCCAATATGGCGGTCTGGGGGCGGAAACGGGCCATCGACCGCACGGTGAATCCAGAGGCCGAAATGCAGACGATGGCCGCCAAGTTGAGCTCGTTGGCCGCGGTAGCCGCCGCCCCGGTCATGGCGTCGGTCACCGAAGTGGGCGCGTCCACGTCGGTCATGCGCAGACGGCGGATGTTCTCCCCCCAGCGCACATAGTCGAACTCTTCGTCGGCCCGCTCGGCGATTCGGGCCATGGTGGCCACTGTGGCCGCAGGGTGGGCGCCGATGGCCGTCTCAGCCGACAGCATCACCGCACTGGTGCCGTCGAACACGGCGTTGGCCACGTCGGACACCTCCGCCCGAGTCGGAGTCGATGCCTGGACCATGGAGTCCAGCATCTGAGTGGCGGTGATCACCGGTAGACCGCCCGCAATGCAGTCGCGGATGATCCGCTTTTGAAGGTGCGGGGTTTCCTCCATCAGGCACTCGGTGCCCAGATCGCCGCGAGCCACCATGATGCCCGCCGAGGCGTCAATGATGTCGTCGAGGTTATGCACGGCTGCCTGGGTCTCGATCTTGGCGATGACCAGCGGGCCGGCGGGATGGGGCTCGACTCCGACCCGGCGGATGTCGTCGCCCGACCGGACGAACGATACGGCCACCATGTCCACCGAGTTGCTCACGAACGCGTCCAGATTTCGCAGGTCTTCGGGCGTGGGTGTGGACATGCTGAGGCGGTCGGATGGAATGCGGAATCCGGGCCGCCCATGGATCACGTCGCCGTGGAGGACTCGGGCCGTGGCCTTGTCGCCGGATATGTCGGCGATTTCCAACAGCACCTGTCCGTCGCCGAGGGCCACTTGGTCGCCGATGGCAATGTCGTGAAAGAGGTTGTCGTAGTCCACTTCCACTACCTCGGCGGTGCTCAAAGTGTCGCCCACCCTGATCCCCACCTCGGTATCGGCCAACAGCTCCACGCCTTCTTGCCCGAAGCTGGCCGTACGCACCTTCGGGCCGGGCAAGTCCACCAGGACACCCACCCGCCGACCGGCTTCTTGGGCCACTTGGCGCACGAGGCACATCCGCGTCAGAGCCTCGTCCAGCGTTCCGTGGGCCAAACCGATGCGAGCCACGTCCATGCCGGCATCCACCATGGCCCGCAGCATCTGCGGGGATTCCGACGCCGGGCCAATGGTGGCGATGATCTTGGTGCGTCGGGTCACGGGCATTAACGCTACCGCCCTATCAGGCCGACTTTGCGGTCTACGAGGGCTCGTTCACCGGCGGTTACCGGTGGGTTCGGTTAGTTCATGCGGGCCCGGGCGCGCACGGCCAAGTGCCGAAGCTGCTCCTCATCATCATCTTCCGCGGCCTCGGCTAGTGCCTCGAACCGCTGGGCCGCTACTTCGAACCGTCCTCGCTCCATGTTGATCAGACCAAGCTGCTTTGCCTCTTCAGCAGGCGCCGAGGGGCACATCGTCCGCAACTCCAGTACCCACTCCAGATTGGCGTAGTCCCGGCGCTGGGCGTAGATGGCCCGAAGATTCCCCAGTATCCGCTCCATGATCGATGAATTGTCAACCGGGGCCAAGAATGCGGGATGAAATCCCTTCTGCCCGCCGGTGATCTGGTGGAAGAGCTCTTCGCAACCCTGGGCATCGAGCAGCGCGCCACCGGCAAACACGTCGATGTAGGTGTCGGGCTCGGTTCGGTCCCGGATCAAGAAGTGGCCGGGCAGTCCGATTCCCTCGAACTCGAAGCCCGTGCGGGCCCCTACTGCGATGGTCAGCACGGCAAGGCTGATGGGAATGCCGGTGCGCCGGCGCATGACCTCGTTTAGAAACGAGTTGCGGGGGTCGTAGTAGTCCGCCCGATTGCCGTGGAACCCCAGCTCGCTGAACAGCGAGTGCAGCATTTGGCTTCGACTGGAGCGGTCGCAGCTATCGGCGAGAGAGTCGAGCAAGTCGAGCTCGGCGTCGAGGTCCATGTCTGGACAGCCGTGGGCGGCAATGCACAGTGCCCCCTCATGGAGGGCGAATTTCTCGTGCTCAAGCAGTTGCCTGAA
Organism: Candidatus Poriferisocius sp.; assembly: GCF_965204015.1. Lineage (GTDB taxonomy): Bacteria > Actinomycetota > Acidimicrobiia > Acidimicrobiales > Bin134 > Poriferisocius. Next base: position 3,407,069 of record NZ_OZ241965.1, read on the forward strand.
TCTCTCGGCCGGCTCCCATCCCACAGGTAGTGAATCTATCCCGACAACTAATCTTTCGCTGGTGTCCGCTTGGCTGTTCTTGGACCACGAGGGGCCGATACCTATCGCCCACCGGGGCGGGGCCGCGGAGGGGCCGGAAAACACCATGGCTGCGTTCTCGGCCGCCGTCGAGCTTGGCTATCGCTACTTGGAGACCGACGTGCACGCCACCCGCGACGAGGTACTGGTGGCATTCCACGACGAGGGCTTGCAACGGCTCAGCGGTCGCCCTGAGTCCATCGCTGAATTGGCGTGGCGGGATTTGGAGACGGTGCGGGTGGGCGGAGGACAGGCCATTCCCCGCTTCGAGGAGCTGCTGGAGGCCTGGCCCGAGGTCAGGATCGCGGTCGACCCCAAGCACGACCAGGCCACTGAACCGCTGATCGACACCTTGCATCGGGCCAACGCCATCGACCGGGTGTGCGTCGGATCGTTCTCGGGGCGCCGACTGGCCACCGCCCGGCGCCTGGGCGGACCTCGGCTATGCACCGGTCTCAGCCCGAAAGAGGTCGGCCAGCTCCAAGCTGCGGCCACCGGGTTGCCTGTGCGCATCAAAGCCGGGGCGTGCGCCCAAGTGCCCCCTACGGCCAAGGGCATGCCTCTGGTTTATCGGCGGTTTGTCGATGCCGCTCACGACCAGGGGCTGGCGGTGCACGTGTGGACCGTGGACGACGCCGACGAGATGCACCGATTGCTGGATCTGGGGGTGGACGGCATCATGACCGACCGTCCTACAGTGCTTCGAGAGGTGCTCATAGCCCGCGGCACCTGGTCGTGAGTGCCTGATTTCGGCCCGAAATCGGGCTGGAGGTTGTGGTTAATTTTAGGTTTCCTGGGGATTTCTACTCACAGCGGTGGAAAACCCTGTGGATTTTGTTTTTCCCCTTGACCTGGGTTTTCTGCGCGCTATGGTATGCCCACCTACCAGAGACAAGCGGAGTAGCTGGAAGAGCAGGAGCCCGAAAGGGTGAGGGTTCGACAGAGTTCCGCAAGGCCACTGGAACGGGCCGAGGAAGTCGGTGGCACCACCGAAAGCCGAGGGCTGGGAACGAGGCCAGGTGCCGCGAGGAACTGGGAGGTAGGGACCGGGGAGCCGGAGGGCGCAAGCCAACCGGAGCGCCGGGACCGAACGGGACGGCCCCGAGAAGTCGACCGGTTTCGACCGGGAGGCTACTCGGGGCCTCCTACTTTTTGGGGCCTCCTACTTTTTGGGGCTAGCCACTAGGGTGCTCGCCATGTCAGGACCTGCTGTCGCACTGCTGCACGGGCTAGCCGGTTCGGCCCGGCGAACCTGGGGGGACAACGCCTGGTTCGATCTATTGGCCGACGCGGGCCGCGAAGTGATCGGCGTCGACCTGATGGGCCACGGCACCGCCCCCAAGCCCCATCATCCCGAGGGCTACGCCGAATTCGAGCAGCACGTGATCGATCACTTCCCCGAAGAGGCCATCGACGCCGTCGGGTTCTCGCTAGGGGCCTACACCCTGTTGTCCATCGCCTCCCAGACGCCCGAGCGATTTCACAAGCTGGTGGTGTCCGGGGTGGGCAAGAACCTGTTCGAGCGAGACGAGGACCACAGCCGCATGATCCTTCACGCGGTGACCGGCGAGCCCGACCCCGAGAACCCCGAGGCCCTCCACTTCTCCACCTTGGCCGACGACCCCGAGGCCGACCGGGAGGCCCTGGCCGCGTTGCTGGCCAGCCGCACGGCCTTTGACACGAGCTGTTTGGGCAGTGTCAACGTTCCCACCCTCGTGGTGGTGGGCGACAAGGACTTCGCCCACCCCGCCGATCAGCTCGTGGATGCCCTCCCCGACGCCCGCCTAGTGGTCCTGAAGGGTGTCGATCACTTCGCCACCCCCAAGTCCTTCGACTTCATCGACGCCGCCCTGGACTTCCTCGACGCCCAACCGTTCTAGGTCGGCCCAACCGCTAGCGCAGCTGTTGGGCGGTGGGCACCAGGGGGGCGGGCAGGAGGGTGTCGCCGGTCAGGTATTGATCTACCGCGGCGGCGCAGGCTCGGCCTTCGGCGATGGCCCACACGATCAAGCTCTGGCCTCGGCCCATGTCACCGGCCACGAACACGCCGGGCACCGTGCTCATCCAGTTGTCGTCGCGAGCCACGTTTCCCCGGGCGGTGATCTCTACTCCCAGGTCGTCGAGCAGACCGCCGGTTTCGGGGCCGGTGAAGCCGAGGGCCAAAAGCACCATGTCGGCTTTGAACTCCCGCTCGGTGCCCTCGATGGGGTCAAAGCTCATGCGCCCGCCTTCGAATGACTGCTGCACGTCGATGGTGTGCAGCGCCTCAACCTGGCCGCCCGATCCGGTGAACTCCACGGTGTTGATGGCGTAAATCTGGGTGCCGCCCTCCTCATGGGCCGACGACGACCGGTACATGAGCGGCCACGTGGGCCACGGGGTGGAGTCGTCCCGCTCGTCGGGCGGGCGGGGCAAGATCTCAAATTGGTGGATGGAGGCTGCCCCGTGGCGGTGGGCGGTGCCCAGGCAGTCGGCACCGGTGTCGCCCCCGCCGATGATGATCACATGCTTGCCCGCGGCCGAGAACGGGTGCTCGTCCAGGTCGCCCTCTTGAACTCGATTGGCCGGGGGAAGGTACTCCATAGCCTGGTAGATGCCCTCCAGCTCCCGACCGGGAATGGGCAGGTCGCGCCACTGGGTAGCCCCGCCGGCCAGCACCACCGCGTCGTACTGGCCGGTGAGCTCGGCCGCGCTGATGTCGACCCCCGCGTTCACCCCCGTCTTGAACACCGTGCCCTCGGCCTCCATCTGGGCCAGCCGGAGGTCGAGGTGGCGCTTTTCCATCTTGAACTCGGGGATGCCGTAGCGCAGCAGCCCGCCGATGCGGTCGGCCCGCTCGAACACCACCACGTCGTGGCCCGCCCGGGTGAGCTGTTGGGCGGCGGCCAGCCCCGCCGGCCCCGATCCCACCACGGCCACCGATCGGCCAGTGCGATCGTCGCACACCACCGGGGTGATCCACCCCTCCTCCCAGGCCCGGTCCACGATCTCCACCTCAACCTGTTTGATGGTCACCGGGTCTTCGTTGATGCCCAGCACGCAGGCCGCCTCGCACGGCGCCGGGCACAGCCGCCCGGTGAACTCGGGAAAGTTGTTGGTGGCGTGCAGCCGCTCGATGGCCTCCCGCCAGTTGTCCCGGTACACCAAGTCGTTCCAGTCGGGGATCAGGTTGCCCAGCGGGCAGCCGTTGTTGCAGAAAGGGATGCCGCAGTCCATGCAGCGCGAGGCCTGGGTGCGCACCGACTCGTCGTCGAAGTCCCGGTAGACCTCGTTCCAGTCCTTGATCCGTACCGGTACCGCCCGGCGCGTCGGCAGCTCCCGACCGTGCTTGATGAATCCCCTGATGTCACCCATGGGCGGCCGCCATGATGGCTGCTTCGGCGTCGGTGCCGGTGCGCTCGGCCTCGGCCAGCGCCCCCAGCACCCGCTTGTAGTCCTTGGGCATCACCTTCACAAACCGGTCGATCTCGGTGGACCAGTTGGCCAGGATCCTCTCGGCCACCGTCGAGCCGGTGTTCACCATGTGCTGGCTGACGCGATCCCGCAGCCACTCACGGTCGCCGTTGTCGGGCGCCTCCAAGTCCACCATCTCCGGGTTCACCTTGGCGGGGAATACGCCATCGGGGTCGTACACGAAGGCGATGCCGCCCGACATGCCGGCGCCGAAGTTCCGGCCGGCGGGTCCGAGCACCACGGCCCGCCCGCCAGTCATGTACTCGCAACCGTGGTCGCCCACACCCTCCACCACTGCGACAGCACCGGAGTTGCGGACGCAGAACCGCTCCCCCACCAGTCCCCGGAGGAAGAGTTCGCCGCTGGTGGCGCCGTAGCCGATCACATTGCCCGCGATCACGTTCTCCTCGGCAACGAACCGAGCCTGCGGATAGGTGGTCACAATGATTCGCCCGCCTGACAGGCCCTTGCCCACATAATCGTTGGCGTCGCCGGTCAGCTTCATGGTGATGCCCCGGGGCAGAAACGCTCCAAAGCTGTTGCCGGCCGATCCGGAGAAGTTGATGCGGACGGTGTCGTCGGGCAGGCCGTCGGCCCCCCATTTGGACGTCACCTGGTGGCCGAGCATGGTGCCCACTGTTCGGTTCACGTTGCCGATGGGGAGGTCAATCTCCACCGGGAGGCCGTCTTCCAAAGCGGCCTCGGCCATCAAGATGAGCTGCTGGTCGAGGGCGCGGTCGAGGCCGTGGTCCTGAGGTTGCGTGCAGTGCCGATCAGCCCCAGGATCGATGTCAGGGGCGTACAAGATGGGCGACAAATCGAGTCCCGACGCCTTCCAGTGGTCCACCGCGTCGCTCACGTCCAGGCACTCCACCCGACCGACGGCCTCGGCCAAGGTACGGAAGCCGAGCATGGCCAACAGCTCGCGCACCTCCTCGGCGATGTACTCCATGAAATTGATGACGAACTCGGGCTCGCCGGTGAACTTCTTGCGCAGCTCGGGATCCTGGGTGGCCACCCCCACCGGGCAAGTGTCCAGATGGCAGACCCGCATCATCACACACCCCGCGACCACCAGGGGCGCAGTGGCGAACCCGAACTCCTCGGCCCCCAGCAGCGCCGCGATCATCACATCCCGGCCCGTCTTGAGCTGGCCGTCGGTCTGCACCACGATCCGATCCCGCAGCCGGTTCAACAGCAAGGTCTGCTGGGTCTCGGCCAAACCCAGCTCCCACGGGGTGCCGGCGTGCTTGATGGACGTCAACGGAGAGGCTCCGGTGCCGCCGTCGTGGCCCGAGATCAGCACCACGTCGGCATGGGCCTTGGACACCCCGGCGGCCACCGTGCCCACGCCCAACTCCGAGACCAGCTTCACGTGGATGCGGGCTTCCGGGTTGGCGTTCTTCAGGTCGTGGATCAGTTGGGCGAGGTCTTCGATGGAGTAGATGTCGTGGTGGGGCGGCGGGGAGATGAGTCCCACGCCGGGGGTGGAGTAGCGGACCTCGGCGATCCATGGCCACACCTTGTGGCCGGGGAGTTGGCCGCCCTCGCCCGGCTTGGCCCCCTGGGCCATCTTGATCTGGATGTCGTCGCTGTTCACCAGGTACTCGCTGGTCACGCCGAACCGCCCCGATGCGGCCTGTTTGATGGCCGACCGGCGCAGGTCGCCGTTGGGGTCGGGCACATAGCGGCGGGGATCCTCGCCGCCCTCGCCGGTGTTCGACTTCCCGCCGATGCGGTTCATGGCGATGGCCAGGGTCTCATGGGCCTCGGCCGAGATCGACCCGTACGACATGGCCCCGGTGGAGAACCGGGTGACGATGCTGGAGACCGGTTCCACCTCCTCGATGGGAATCGGCTCTCGCACCCCGGTGCGGAACCGGAACAGCCCCCGCAGGGTGGCCAGGCGCTCAGACTGGGCGTCCACCTTCTCGGTGTACTGCTTGAAGATGTCGTAGCGGCCCTCCCGGGTGGCGTGCTGGAGCTTGAACACCGTCTCAGGGTTGAACAGGTGGTACTCGCCCTCCCGTCGCCACTGGTACTCCCCTCCTCCTTCCAGGGTGCGGTGGGCCCGCTCGTCGGGATTCTCGGGGAAAGCAATGCGGTGTCGCAGCCTGACCTCCTCGGCCAGCTGCGGGAAGCCGATGCCCCCCAGGCGGCTGACCGTACCGGTGAAGCACTCCTGAATGATGGGGTGCCCCAGGCCGATGGCCTCAAAGATCTGCGCCCCCACATACGACTTCACCGTGGAAATGCCCATCTTGGACATGACCTTGAGCACCCCTTTGTCGCAGGCCTTGATGTAATTGCGGTGAGCCAGATCCTTGTCGTCGCCGGGCGAGAAGCCGCACAACCCCTCGTCGATCATCTGGTCGATGGTCTCGAACGCCAAATAGGGGTTGATGGCCGTGGCCCCGTAGGCCTGAAGCAGGCAGATGTGGTGTACCTCGCGGGCGTCGCCGGTCTCGACCACCAGCCCCACCCGGGTGCGGGTCTTCTCCCGGATCAGATGGTGGTGCACTGCGGCGGTGGCCAGCAGCGACGGGATCGGGGCTGAGTCGGCGCTGGCCCCCCGGTCCGACAGCACGATGATGTTCTTGCCACCCTCGATGGCCCGGCTGACCTGCTCGCGGATGCGCTGGATGGCGATGCGCAGCCCCGGCCCGCCGTCGTCCACCGCATACAGGCAGGGCACCACCTCGGTGTGCCAATGGTGGTGGCCACCGGGCCCATCTACGTCAACCAGATTGGCCAGCTGCTGGTCGGTGATCACCGGGTGGGGGGTGAAGATCTGGCGGCACGAATCGGGCTGGGGATCGAGCAGGTTGCCCTCGGGGCCCAACCAGCCGCAGGTGGCGGTGATGATCTCCTCCCGGATGGCGTCCAGCGGCGGGTTGGTCACCTGGGCGAAGAGCTGCTGGAAGTAGTCGTACAGCAGCCGCGACCGGTTGGACAGCACGGCCACCGGGGTGTCGGTGCCCATCGACCCCAGCGCCTCCTTGCCGTCGCGGGCCATCGGGGCCAACAGGATCTTGAGCTCTTCGTGGGTGTAGCCGAACATCTGCTGGCGGATCAGCAGCGGGGTGTTGTCCGGCTCGGGCAGAGCGCGTTCAACCAAGTCATCTAGGTCCACCTGGTTGTCAGCCAGCCACTGGCCGTAGGGGTGGGCCGAGGCCAGCTTCTGCTTGATCTCGGCATCGCGCACGATGCGGCCCTCGGAGGTGTCGATCAGGAACATGCGACCGGGCTGCAAGCGGCCCTTCTCCACGATGGCCGCCGGGTCGACGTCCATCACCCCGACCTCAGACGCCATGATCACCAAGTCGTCGTCGGTCACCCAGTAGCGGGAGGGGCGCAGGCCGTTGCGGTCGAGCACCGCGCCGATCAGGGTGCCGTCGCTGAACACGATGTCGGCGGGGCCGTCCCACGGCTCCATCAATGAGGCGTAATAGCGGTAGAAGGCTCGAAGTTCGGGCGACATCGACTCATGGTTCTCCCACGGTTCGGGGATCATCATGAGCACCGCCTGAGGCAGCGAGTAGCCGCCCATGTACAACAGCTCCAGCACCTGGTCGAAGCTGGCGGTGTCGCTCACCCCCTCGGCGCACACCGGGAACAGCCGCTCGAGGTCGCCGGGCAAATGCGGCGAGCTCAACAGCGCCTCTCGGGTTCGCATCCAGTTGCGGTTGCCCTGCACGGTGTTGATCTCGCCGTTGTGGGAGATGAACCGGTAGGGGTGGGCCAGCGGCCAGGACGGGAAGGTGTTGGTCGAGAACCGGGAGTGGATCATGGCCAGGGCGCTGGTCACTCGGGTGTCGCTCAAATCGGGGTAGAACTCCCCCAGCTGCGGTGTGGTGAGCATGCCCTTGTACACGATGGTCCGGTTGGACAGGCTGGCGAAGTAGCCATAGGTCAGCTTGCGGGTCTTCGACCCCAGTGCCCCGGTATCGGCCTGGTCATCGGTCTCATAGGCGACCTCGTTGCGAATCCGGGTGCGCACGATGTAGGCCCGCCGCAAGAGGGCGTCAGCATCGAGCCCGTCGCTGGCGTAGAACGGCTGCCAGAACGAAGGCATGGTGGCCAGCGCCTGCGCCCCCAGCTCGTCGGGACAGGTAGGCACCTCCCGCCAACCCAGAGAGGTCAGCCCTTCTGATGTCGCGATCGCATCCATGGCATCCCGGGCGTGGGCCGCTGCCTCAGGAGTGTCGGGCAGAAAGCCGATGCCGGTGGCGTAATGCCCTGCCGCCGGTAGATCGAAGTCGCACACCTGGCGGTAGAAGTCGTCGGGCACCTGGATCAGCAATCCTGCGCCGTCGCCGGTGTTCACCTCCGCGCCCAGCGCCCCCCGATGCTGGAGATTGCACAGCGCGCCGTAGCCGACGGACACGATCTCGTGGCGGGGCCGACCCTTCAGATCCACCAGGAACCCAACCCCGCACCCGTCGTGCTCGTTGACGGGGTCGTAAAGACCCTGGGGATGTGGCAGATCAGGAATCTGCGGCCGGTTCCTCATTGCGTCCTTTCCAGCGTGTTTGCGGTGCGCGCTTAGACGACGTTGGCCAGCGGCAGGGCGGTAATTTTACCGCTGGAACCCGGCTTCCTTCCAAGTCTGTTGTGTGTGACAGGGGGTGTAGGTGCATGATTGAAGGGTGGATTCGCCTGTTGAGGATGGGGCTGGAGTGGCTGTAGACGGCCAAGATGACGGCGTAGCGGGGCTTCTCGCCTTCATTGACGCCTGTCCGACGCCGTTCCACGTGGTGGAGCGGGCCGCCGCGGAATTGCAGGCGGCCGGATTCACCCCGATGGACGAAACCGCCGACTGGCCCGACGCCTCGGGGAGCCGCTTTGTGTGCCGAGACGGCAGCCTGGTGGCTTGGCGTCACCACACCTGCGAGGCGGGTTTCCGCATCATCGGCGCTCACACCGACAGCCCCAACCTGCGCATCACCCCCCAGCCCGACATCGGCCAGGCCGGTTACCGCCAACTCGGAGTGGAGGTATACGGCGGAGCGCTGATCAACAGCTGGCTCGACCGCGACCTGGGGATGGCTGGCCGGCTGGCCACCCCGTCGGGCACCCGGCTGTTCCGCATCGACCAGCCCGTGTTGCGGGTGCCGCAGCTGGCCATTCACTTGGACCGCGAGGTCAACCAGAAAGGGCTCCTGCTCAACCCCCAGACCCACCTGGCCCCGGTATGGGGGCTGGGGCTGCGGACGCCCGGCGAGTTCGCCAACGTGGTCGCCGAGGCCGCCGGTCTGGCCTCCGACGAGGTGCTGGCCTGGGATGCCATGCTCCACGACCTCACTCCTCCGACGGTCGCCGGCATCGACGACGAGTTCATCTTCGCCCCTCGGATCGACAACCAGGTGTCGTGTTGGGCCGGACTCCAGGCCCTGCTCGACGCCCCCGCCGATGCGGTCCCCAGCGCGGTGTTGTGCCTGTTCGACCATGAGGAGGTGGGCAGCGTGTCGGCCCAGGGTGCTACGTCCCCGCTGCTGCCCACCGTGTTGGAGCGGATCGCCGGCAGCCGCGACTCGCTGCATCCCGCCCTGGCCCGATCGTTGTGCCTATCGGCCGACGGCGCTCATGCCACCCATCCCAACTATCCCGAGCGCCACGAGCCCGACCACCACATCGCCATCGGCGACGGCCCGGTGATCAAGCGCAACGCCAATCTGCGCTATGCCACCGACGCGGTGGGCGAGGCCGCGTTCGCCGCTGCCTGCGAGAAGGCCGGGGTAGGCCACCAGATCTACGCCCACCGCAACGACATGCCCTGCGGCTCGACCATCGGGCCGTTCGCGGCGGCCACGACTGGGGTGACCACCGTGGATGCCGGAGTCGCCCAGCTCTCCATGCACTCCGCCCGCGAGATGTGCGGGTCCCAAGATCCCCTCGACTTCGCGCTGGCCCTCAGCGCGTTCCTCAGCGCCGCAGCTTGACCCTGCTCAGATAGTCTTCGCGCTGGCCCTCAGCGTCGGAGCTGCACTCGAGAAATCCGACGGGTTCGCTCGTAGGCCGACACCATCACCAAGAAGATGGCGAAGAACTCCAGGCGGCCGATGAGCATCATCGACATCAGCACTGCCCGGGCCGGGCGGGAGAACACCAAGTAGTTGGAGGTGGGCCCGGCGTCGCCTAAGGCCGGTCCCATATTGCTCAACGCGCTTATGGCCGCAGACGAGGAAGTGATCAGGTCTTGGCCTAACGCGGCCAGCACCAAGGTGGCCATAAGCGCTGACAACGCGTAGAGGGCCACCAGCCCCGCCACCCGCTGGAGTATCGGCTCCGACACCACCATTTGGCCGAGCTTCACCCGAGCCACCACCCTGGGATGCTTCACTCGCAGCAGCCCGACCCGCATGTATTTCGCCATAACTTGGGCCCGCAACACCTTCAGCCCCCCGGCGGTGCTCCCGGTCATGCCCCCCATCACCATGAGGGGCAGCAGCAATGCCTGTGCCCCCGGCGTCCAAGCTGCGAAATCGCCGCCCGGATTGGCACTGGAGGCGTTGCCGAAACCGCCGCTGGTGCCCAAGGTCACTGCGCCGAAGATCCCATTGCGGAGACTGTTGGACAGATCGGACAGATCGTTCAGCCAGTTCAGCAGCGAGGCGAACAACGCGACCGCGAATATCACAAGGAGATAGGTGCGAAACTCAGAAGACCGTCCATAGACCCTCGGGTTGCCCGACACCGCCCGCCAGTGGAGGGTGAAGCTCACTCCGCCCACCAGCATTCCGACAATCATCACCGCTTCCACCGCAGTGCTGTCGAAGTGGCCGATCGAGTCGTCGTAGGGCGAGAAACCCCCGGTGCCTGCGCTGGTGAAGGAATGGGCCACTGCGTCGTAGAGGCTCAACCCGGCGATCATCAGGGCGGCCGCTATCGCCAGGGTGATACCACCGTAGAGCGCCCACAACCGCCGAGCGGTGGAGCTCACCCGAGGCGCCAGCCGGTCGGAAGTGGGACCGGGGGCCTCCGCGGTGATGAGGCTCAGCCCGCCGACCCCCAGGAACGGCAGAATGGTCACCGCCAGCACCACCATCCCCATGCCGCCGTACCACTGCATGATCTGGCGCCACATGAGCACGCCTCGGCCCGTCCCCTCGATGGGGCTGAGCACGGTGGAGCCGGTGGCGGTGACGCCCGACACCGCCTCGAACAGGGCGGTGTCAAAGCTCCCCAGCTCGCCGGAGAACCACAGCGGCAGCGCGGCGAATAGCGACAAGCCGATCCACGTCCATGCCACCGCCGCAAATACCGAGGCCGGGGGCATGTCCTCGTCGAGTCGAGTGAAGACAACCAGCAACCCCCCACCGGCCAGGGTGATCAGCGCACCCATGCCTAGAGCGACCTCATTGTCCGATGTGGACGACCCCCACTCCACCAAGGTGGCCAAGATCAACCCCGGCACCATGAACAGCAGCCCCAGCCCCACCACGAACCCCACCCTGCTGGTCACATTCCAGGGTCGGTCCACCAGCAATTGGGACACGGCCCATTTCACCGCCGCCTTTCCCCGACGGGCAGCCGCCACTACCGCGGTCATGGCCCCAGCCTCATCGTTTCGGCCTCATCGTTCCAGCCTTATCGTCTCAGCTTCATCCGCTGGACCTCGCCTATACCCCAGCCGATTACCACCACCACCGGGTAGATCGACAGCCGGCCTAAGAACATCAGAGCAATCAACACCCCTCGAGCCGGGGCGGCCAGCACCGTGGCATCGGCGAAACCCGAGAGATCGCCCAATCCAGGTCCGGCGGTCGCCAGTGCGGAGATCGACCCCGACACCGCCGTCGGTAGGTCTTCTCCCAGCGAGGCGATGCCGAACACCCCCGCGGCCGCGGCCAGGACCCACAGAATCTGGAAGTTGTGTACCCGGGTGAGAGATGCCTCCGAAGCCACCGCTCCCGACACCCGCACCGGCACCAGTGCCCGGGGATGGAGTTGCAGCACCAGTTCGCGCCGCACGATGCCCAGAATCTCGATCACCCGGAGCACCCGGAATCCGCCTCCGGCCGAGCCCGCCATCGAGCCCACCCCGATGAGCAACAGCAGCAGAACTTGGGGCGCGGACACCCAAGGGCCCCAATCTGCGACCCGGAAACCAGTGGTGCTGATCGACGAGGTGACGACAAAGAACGACTCCCGGATAGTGTCGGCACCGCCGCCGGTATCGGTCCACGTCCACGTCGCCACCAGCACCGTCGACCCAACGATCAGGCAGGCGTAGAGCTTGAGTTCGGTCGATCGCCACAGGGCTCGCACGTGCCCCCGCACCATCCACACCAGTGCAGCCACCGACACGCCGGCCAGGGCCATGGCCCCCGCGCCCACCCACTCGATGGCCGCCGAGTCGAAGTGGGCGAATGAGTCCCGATAGTTGGCGAATCCGCCGGTGGAAGCAGTGGTGAGACCAAAGGCGGCGGCGTCGAATAGGCCCATACCGGCCGCGGCGTAGGCCGCGAATACCAGGATCGTGAAACCTACATAGGTCGAGACCACCCTTTGGGTGTTGTGCGACCACGTCCTCGCCAGCACCGCCCGCCGCCCCCGGCCCTCAGCAACCTCGCTGAGCCGCCGCTGTCCCCCGAAGGCGGGTACCACCACCAGGGCCAGCATCAAGCCGCCCAAGCCGCCCAGCCACTGGGTCAAGGCCCGCCATGTCAGCAGCCAGTTGGGCAGCGCCTCGGGGTCCACCACGGTGAGCGATGTGGTGGTGAACCCGGCCACCGACTCGAAGATTGCGTCGTCCACCCGGCTGACTTCTCCGGAAGCCAAATACACCACAGTGGAGATCACCACGAAGGAGGAGGCCGTGGCCACCACGGTGGTCAGCACCCTGACTGCGGAGCGATGCCAGGGGAAGCGAACCCGAGACGGGTCGCTCATCGGCGGCTCACCCGAAGAAGCGCTTCACTTCGTCAACCGTGTCCAGACGGGCAAGATCATGGCCCATCACCCGAAGAAGCGCTTCACTTCGTCAACCGTGTCCGGTCGCGCGAAAACGACGATGTGGTCGCGGCTTCGAAGCTGGCTGCGGCCTCGGCCGATCTGCGCCTTGCCGTCTCGCACATAGGCGCCGACAAGCACGTCTTTGGGCAGGCCCAACTCTCTCACCATGGCCCCATCGGCCTTCGACCCTGCCTTGATCTCGGCCTCGATGACTTCGAAGTCGCCCGACAAGTAGGTGGCCACTTGGGCCACCTCGCCCCGAACGTAACGAAGCACGCCGTTTGCGCTGACCGTGCGAGGCGACAAAGCCACGTCAATGCCCACATCGCGCAGCAGCGTGCGCAGCGCCAGGTTGTGCAGCACGGCGATGGTCTCGCTCGCTCCCATCGACTTGGCATAGAGGCAGGCCAGGATGTTGGCGTCGTCCTTGCCGGTAAGAGCAATCACCGCATCGAACTTGCCGACATCTTCAGATTCCAGCAACTCGGCATCGGTTATGTCGCCGTGAATCACCAACACGGCATCGAGCTCCTCGCTCAACTCTTGGGCTCTCTCCAGGTTCCGTTCGATGAGCACGACCTCGGCATGGCGCTCGCTCAATCGACGGGCCACGATCTCGGCCGTGCGGCCCCCACCCAGCAGCATCACTCGGCGGTGGGTGCCGGGTGCCAGGCCCAAGAGCGGCAACAGGGTCCCTCGGGCCCGCCGCTTGCACACCACCCGTAGAAGATCGTCGGGCTCCAGGGTGGTATCGGCCCGGGGAATCTGGGTCTTGCTTGCCCGGGTGAGCACGGCCACCAGGAAGTCCCAGTCGGGCTCATACTCCGCAGCGATGTCGGCCAATCGCCGATTGGCCCAGGGTGCGTTGGCGGTCAGCTTCGCCCCCACCACCACAACCTCACCTTCGGCCATCACCGTAACGTCGGTGGCCCCCGGATACGACAGGAGGTCCATGATCTCGTGGGCGGTCTCCTCGTCGGGGTCGATGATGGTGTCGGCCTGCATCGCCTCCCGCAGCTCCCGGGCGTCCTTCTCCCGCAGGTTGCGGGCCTGGATGCGGGCGATGGTGCGTCCCACCCCGTGCTGCTTGGCCAGCAAGCAGGCCACTAGGTTCACCTCGTCGTGGGCGGTGACGGCCACCAGCAGGTCGGCCTTGTTGATGCCCGCCTCGACGAGAACGTGGGGATGGGTGCCGCTCCCTTCCACCGCCAGCACATCCAGATCTTCAGCCAAGTTGTGCAGCTTCTTGGCGTTCAGCTCCACGACCGACACGGTGTTGCCCTCTTCGCTCAGGATCTGAGCGACGTAGGAGCCAACTTCGCCAGCGCCCACGACCACGATGCGCACTGCTACATCCTTACTGAAAATCCACGAGGGTGCGAGCACTCCCCCGGTTCTCGGCTGGCACGCCGATCACCGCCGGGTTCGGCGCGACAGCGCTTTGCTGAACACCCGCACCCGCTCCTCAGTGATAACCGCGTCCATGGTCACGTCGCCGGGGTGCGACGGCACCCCATCCACCAACTGCAATTCGTAGGCCAGTCCCACCACCAGCGGTTTCGCTGGCCGGGGGCCGTTCAGCAGAAAGGCCAGCGCCCGGTCGTAATACCCCTGGCCCCGACCGGCCCGATGGCCAGCCGCGTCGAATACCACCAGTGGTGCTAACACCACGTCCAGCTCTCGGGCCGACACCAGGGCTTCGGGGTCGACATCGGGCTCGGGTATCCCGAAGCGATTGTGCACCATGGCGGTATCGGGTCCGCCCGGGGCGAACTGCATGGGGGCGGGATCGCGCAAAACTGGGAAGTACACATCGATGCCTCGGAGACGACAGGCGGTCACCAACGGCGCGGGGTCGAGTTCGCCATCATCGGCGATCGTGGCCGAAACCCGCTTCGCTCCGTCGAGCCAGCCGAGGGATGTCATCGCGTTGCACACCGCTCGCGCCGCACCCTCGGGATCGGGGAATAGGCGCCGGGCCTCCCGGGCTTCGGTCCGCATCCGGCTGAGGCTGACCACGATTCCAGATTATCCCGAATTACCCGAAATCAGACATCCCAAATGGCAACCTTGGCAGGGCACTTTGCCGCTGGCTAACTTCGCCTAGTTATCTCAATCAGGGGGTCAACGTGGACGCCGTACCGTATCTAGCCGGATTGAGCGCGATCCTTGCGCTCGCACTCGCTTTCTTGTTCTACAAGCTGGTGAAATCCGCCCCTCCGGGCAACGACCTAATGGTCAGGATCATGACCGAGATCCAGTCCGGGGCTCGGGCTTTTCTCAAGCAGGAGTACACCTGGGTGGCCGGATTTGTGGTCATCATGGCCGTGCTCATTCCCGTGCTCACCGGCGTGGAGCTCACCTTTATCAGCTACATCCTGGGCGCGGCGCTCTCTGCGAGCGCCGGATACGTGGGGATGAAGGTGGCCACCATGGCCAATGCCCGCACCACCCAGGCCGCCTCCGAAGGTCCAGCCAAGGCCCTGCCCTTGGCGTTCCGAGGCGGCGCGGTCATGGGCTTCTCCGTAGCTGGCCTGAGCCTGCTGGGCCTTGCCTTCACCTACTTGCTGTTCGTGGAGTGGCTCACCGTGGACGACCCGTTTGAGATCTTCACCGCCTTCGGCCTCGGGGCCAGCTCCATCGCCCTGTTCTCCCGCGTGGGGGGAGGCATCTACACCAAAGCCGCCGACGTGGGCGGCGACCTGGTGGGCAAGGTCGAGGCCGGCATCCCCGAGGACGATCCCCGCAACCCGGCCACCATTGCTGATGCCGTGGGCGACAACGTGGGCGACGTGGCGGGCATGGGCGCAGACCTGTTTGAGAGCTATAGCGGCTCGATCATCGCCCCCATTGCCCTCACTGCGTTCTCCTTTGCGGTGGCTGGCAGCGAGGCCACCGGTAGCGACATCGGCCTGGCCCAGCTCATGTTCCCCTTGGCCGTGGCCTTCGTGGGGATGCTGGCCGCGATCGTGGGCTCGTTCGCAGTACGGGGCAGTGCCCAAGCCGACGTCAAGAGCCTGTCTCGCCAACTTCACATGGGCACCAACGTGGCCATGGGCCTCACCGTGGTAGGCACCATCCTGGTCGGCTTGTGGTTCTTCACTGGCGACGAGTTCGACGGCTGGTGGGGGCTGCCCATTTCGGTCATTGGTGGTCTGGCGGTGGGCTGGGCCATCGGCAAGGTCGCCGAAATATGGACCAGTGATCACTACCCCCCCGTGCGCAAGATCGCTCAGCAGTCCGAGACCGGCCCGGCCACCACCGTGCTGTCGGGCATCAGCGCGGGCATGGTGTCGGTCGCTGCCTCGGTCATTTTGATCGGCGCCGGCGTGTTGGTGGCCTACTGGGGCGGCCAACAGACGCTGGGCGACACCACCGGCGCTGGCATCTACGGCATCGCGGTGGCCGCCATCGGGATGCTCGCCACCACTGGCGTGGTGGTATCAGTGGATGCCTACGGCCCCATCGCCGACAACGCCGGGGGTATTGCCGAGATGTCCAAGCTGGACCCCAAGGTGCGGGATGTAACCGACGCCCTCGATTCGCTGGGCAACACCACCGCGGCCATCGCCAAGGGCTTTGCAGTGGGCTCGGCAGCCCTCACCGCCCTGGCCCTGTTCAAGACGTTCGAGGTAGCCCTCCAACTGGAGGACCCCACCTTTGTTCTCTCCCTCGACGTGGGCAAGGTGGACGTGTTCATCGGGCTCTTCTTGGGGGCCATGCTGCCGTTCTTGTTCGCCGCACTCACCATCGATGCCGTAGGGCGGGCGGCCAACAAGATGATCGAGGAGGTCCGCCGCCAGTTCCGGGAGATCCCCGGTCTGCGGGAGGGCGCAGAGGGCGTCAAGCCCGACTCGGCCCGGTGCGTGGCTATCTCCACCCAGGCCTCGCTGCGGGAGATGCTGGTACCCGGAGCCCTGGCCGTGGCCGTGCCCCTGATCCTGGGGTTCATCGACGTCGACACCCTGGGCGGCTTCTTGGCCGGCGCCCTGGTGACCGGCTTTGCCCTGGCCATCTTCATGGCCAACGCCGGCGGGGCCTGGGACAACGCCAAGAAGTACATCGAGGCCGGCGCCCACGGCGGCAAGGGCTCAGAACCTCACAAGGCCGCCGTGGTGGGTGACACCGTGGGGGATCCGTTCAAGGACACCTCCGGGCCGTCCATGAACATCCTCATCAAGGTCATGACCATCGTGTCGCTGGTCTTCGCCTCGGCCTTCGTCTAGAACCATTGCCGAACGGGCACCGGATCGGCCTATAATCAGATCGGTCTTACGACCATCCCAAGTGAGCCGGAGCGAGGGTGGTAGAACCCCTTTGAGGTGTACCTCGCTCCGGCCCATGCGGGATTCTATTTGCCAGCAGCTGCAAGTCGGCCCTTTCCAGTAACTTTCATCCTGTGGATTTTCAGTCCGACGCTGTTACTCATCAGCCAGCTAGCCGTGACAACATAAGTCGATGCCGATAGCAAAAGTCCGCGATCTCGACCTGTACTTCGAACTGCACGGGTCGGGGCCGCCCCTGCTCAACATCAGCGGCAGCGGCGGCGACCTGCGCATGACCGCCCCCGACCTGAACCCGCTCAACGAGGCCTTCACCGTGGCCCACTACGACCAGCGGGGCCTGGGCCAGACCTCCACCCCACCGCTGCCGTGGACCATGGCCGACTACGCCGCCGACGCGGTTGCCTTCTTGGACTTCTTGGGCTGGGACTCGGTGCCGGTGGTGGGCACCAGCTTCGGCGGGATGGTGGGCATGAACATGGCCGTGCTCCATCCGGGGCGGATCAGCAAGATGGTGCTCAACTGCACCTCCCCCGGTGGCCCCGACTACAGCTCCTGGCCCCTGCACACATTGGCCGACCTCGATCCCGATGAGCGGGGCGAGGTGGCGCTGGAGATCATGGACACCCGCTATGAGCGGGGTGGCCCGCTGCCCCCCGGAGTGGAGTACTTTGTCGCCGCCTCCCGACCCGACGGCCCCGCCCTGCCGCTGGAAACCCCCGGCGCGCTGGGCCAACTAGAAGCCCGCCGAGGCCACGACGTGGTCGACCGCCTGGGCGAGATCGACGTGCCCACCCTGGTGTGCGCCGGCGTCCACGACGGCATCGCCCCCATGCGCAACAGCGAACTGCTGCGAGACCGAATCCCCAACGCCCGCCTGGCCACCTTCGACGGGGGCCACATCTTCATGATGCAAGACCCCACCGCCTACCCCGCCATTCTGGAGTTTCTGGCCGAAGACTGAAGTCCCCCTCACGCCCTACGGTGTTTGCGTGAACCGGGAGCGGGCGCTGCGAACGCTGGGGCTGGAAAAAGGGGCGCGGGCCGAGGACGTCAACCGGGCGTATCGAGCGCTGATCCGCCAAGCCCACCCCGATGCCGGGGGCAGCACCGCGGTGGCCGCTCGCATCACCGAGGCCTACCACTGGCTCCAGCGGGCCGGAGTTGAGCCTCCCCAAGCTCCCACGCTCCCTCCCCCGCCTCAGCCAGACCCGCCAGCGACCGAGAAGTCCGACGACAGCTATGCACTACGGCTCCCGCCGGGCGACATATTCGCCCGGCTGGTCGAGGCAGGACACCAACTGGGTGAGGTGAGCTATATCGACCGCGACGCCGGCATCGTGCAGGTCACTTTCACTGCCCACAACGGAGTTGTCTGCCAACTGGCGGCCACGGTCGTCTCAATGCCGTCCCGGGCCAGCCGGGGCGAAGCCAGAGTCGAATTCACCCTCGATCCCCTGGCCAGCGGCGAGGCCCCGCCCATCGACCAAGTAGTCGCCCGATTCGCCCGCATCTTCCAGCGCACAAGCCTCTAGCTCAAACTGTCACTGGTCGCCGCCCAGCCCTGCCTGCTCCGCGTCTTCGGTAGCCGCTTTACCGGCCACCAGGTCGAGCTGGCCCGCGGTATCGAGGCCACGTCGGGGATCGGCTACCAGGCCACGGGATCGAGCCAGCCGGCCACCAGGCCACGGGATCGAGGTCACACCGGCGATGGTCTAGCCGGATTGGTGCGATTTGCGGGGGGGGGGGGGGGTAGCTTGCCCGGCCATGTGTAAAAGATGGATGAATTGTGTTGTGGCCGTGGCTATTGCTGTGGGCGCGGTTGTCGCGGTCGGGACGCCGGTGTCGGCCCAGGCCGGGGTTTCTGCTGAGGACATCGCGGTGCGCGACCAGCTCATCGCCGACCAGGAGAACCTGCTGAACACCTACCGATGCCTGTTCGGCACCGACACCGATGTCGTCCCCGGCGGATGCGACAACCCCGACACCATCTCCCCCGGCGCCGCCCCCCCAAACCCCACCCAAAACGACCTCGACATCCGAGACGGCCTCATCCAAAACCAAGAAGCCCTCCTCAACACCTACCGCTGCCGGTTCGACGTCGACACCCAACTCGTCCCCAACGGCTGCCCCGACACCCAGACCACCCCCACCCCGCCCGCCAACACCTACACCGCCATCGCGGCCGGCAGCACCCACACGTGCGCGCTCCGCACCGACGCCACCGCCACCTGCTGGGGCAACAACTGGTACGGGAAGGCCGACGCGCCCGAAGGCCGCTACACCGCCATCACCGCCGGCGGCGGCCACACGTGCGCGCTCCGCACCGACGCCACCGCCACCTGCTGGGGCAACAACACCTCTATCACCTACAACCCTGACTATGAGCTCCAAGTCACCGGGCAGGCCGACCCTCCGGAGGGGACCTTCACCGCCATCGCAGCCGGCGGCAGCCACACATGCGGGCTCCGCACCGACGCCACCGCCACCTGCTGGGGCATCAACGACCACGGGCAAGCCACACCTCCCGACGGCACCTTCACCGCCATCACCGCCGGCGAATACCACACGTGCGCGCTCCGCGCCGACGGCACCGCCACCTGCTGGGGCAACAACGACGACGGGCAAACCGACCCGCCGGAAGGGACCTACACCGCCATCGCAGCCGGCGGCGGCCACACGTGCGCGCTCCGCGCCGACAGCACCGCCACCTGCTGGGGCAACAACCGGTACGGGAAGGCCGACCCGCCGGAAGGGACCTACACCGCCATCGCAGCCGGCGGCGGCCACACGTGCGCGCTCCGCGCCGACAGCACCGCCACCTGCTGGGGAGCCAACTTTCCTCTCCACATCATGAGTTATTCCGTATCGATCGGATCTGAACTCGGTGGGCAGGCCACCCCTCCCGACGGGATCTACACCGCCATCGCAGCCGGTGGTCAGCACACGTGCGCGCTCCGCGCCGACGGCACCGCCACCTGCTGGGGCATCGACATAGTGCCAGGCGGGTACGGGGGCACAAGACCTGGCGGGCAGGCCACACCTCCCGAGGGGACCTTCACCGCCATCGCAGCCGGCAATTACCACATGTGCGCGCTCCGCGCCGACGCCACCGCCACCTGCTGGGGTAACAACGACGAGCAGGCCACACCTCCCGAGCAGGCCACACCTCCCGAGGGGACCTTCACCGCCATCACCGCCGGCCAATTCCACACGTGCGCGCTCCGCACCGACGCCACCGCCACCTGCTGGGGCAACGACGACGACGGGCAGGCCACACCTCCCGAGGGGACCTTCACCGCCATCGCAGCCGGCGGCAGCCACACATGCGGGCTCCGCACCGACGCCACCGCCACCTGCTGGGGCAACGACGACGACGGGCAGGCCACACCTCCCGAGGGGACCTTCACCGCCATCGCAGCCGGCAAGTACCACACGTGCGGGCTCCGCGCCGACGCCACCGCCACCTGCTGGGGCAGAAACTGGGACGGGCAGGCCGACCCGCCGGAGGGGACCTTTACTGCCATCACCGCCGGCGAATACCACACGTGCGCGCTCCGCGCCGACGCCACCGCCACCTGCTGGGGCGACCTTGGAGCCGGGCCGGACGGCCCGCCGAGCGGGCGGTTCACCGCCATCGACTCCGGCCATCATGCGTGCGGGCTGCGGCCCGACGGCACCGCCACCTGCTGGGACGTCAGCAGATATCGCTACGACAACACCCCGAATGGGTATGCCGACGCGCCCGAGGGTACCTTCACCGCCATCACCGCCGGCCACGGACAGGCGTGCGGGCTCCGCAGCGACGGTTCCATCATCTGCTGGGGCACCTGGTCGTTCGTCGTGCCGAGAGGCTGACCGTCGCCGAGCCGGGCCCGAACCCGCCCGAGGACACCCTGGCGGTTCGATAGGGTCGGCCTGGCTAGCTCCGCTTGGGTCGTATCGAGCGCTCGGCGCAGTCCGGGCCCGTTCGCTTTGTCGTGGCTTCATCCTCCCAACCAGCAGAGCCTAGGAGCATCGATGCCCGGGGAGGTTCAAAGCTCCCGGGTGTCATTGTTGTGGTTGTTGTGCTGTTGGCCGCGGTTGTGGTCCCGCGGGCGACAGCGGCGGGTCAAGCCGTCGCTGATCTAGCGGCTGAGCGGCACCGTGCGATCGCCGAGCAGGAGAACTTGTTGAACGTTTATCGGTGTGTGATGGGCGCTGACATGGAGGTGGTGCCGGGCGGTTGCGCGAAGGGGTGGCCGGTCGATGTCGTGGCACCTGGCCGGCATCGGGGTGTGGCGACCATGAACGACATTGCTGTCCAAGATGCGCTGATCGCTTCCCAAAAAGTGCTGCTTCAGAGATACCGCTGCTTGTTCGCCGCGGAAATCGGTATCGCGCTGGACGATTGTAGGGCTGCGTCGAAGTGGTCGGATGTGGGTCGCGCCGTTGACCGCGAAGCACAGCGATTGGCGGAGTTGGCGCATCGTTGGGACGGCTCGGCGCGTGTTGTGCTGGCGGTCGTGTTGCCAGACGGCTCGATCCGCGGCGTGAACCGGCATCTGCTCGTGCGGTCGGCCAGCGCGGTGAAACCGGTGTGGGCCGCGGCGGCAATGGCGGCCGCGGGCCGAGACGCTGTGGATCGGTATGCCCATGGCGCGTTGGCGTTGTCGGACGACACGGCGGCCGGGCGGCTAATTGATTTGGCTGGCGGGATAGACGCGGTGAACGCCTGGGCGGCCGAAACGGCCAAGCTGGGGAATACTCGTCTGGCCCATTGGTTTGAGCGGCTGGCATCGTCGGGTCTGCGGCCGAACCTGACCACCGCGCAAGACTTGGCGTTGTTCTATGCGCGGCTGCACCAAGGCGAGCTGTTGGGGATAGCGGAAACCTCCGCGCTCCAAAGGTGGCTGCGCGACACGCCCCGACAGCTCTCAGGATTCGACGGCGCCCTACCCGACCGGCTGCCGCGGGCGATCGCCGACCGGGTCGTCCACAAAACGGGATGGCTTCCCCCCGGATGCTGCCGCATCAACGAGAGCGTGATAATCGACGCCGGGCTGGTCACGCTGCCCGACGGAGGATGGTTCGCCATCGCCGCAGCCAGCTCCACCACCAAAGGCAACTACTCCACCTCCGTCAACTGGGTAGCCCTGGCAGCCTGTCGCATCTACGTAGCAATCAGCCAAGACACACACCACCAATGCCACCGGCCCCAAGACCCCAACCCCCAGTAGCCGACACACCCTGATAGCCCCCCAGGAGAAACTGCTCAACACACCGAGGAAGTGACCGCCAGCGTTGCGGCCCCACACCCCCTGAGGAATTGGATGGGTTGAACTTGGTCAGGAACTCGGCCAGCGCATCCCCTCATTCCACGACGGCATGGTCGCTGTACCTGCATGAGCCGCCGGGTCTCTCCGGCCCCTTTCTGCTGCGGTTGCTCAAGCAAGCTGGCTACACACGAGACGACTGGTTGAACCGCTAAGCCCCAAAGCACCCGCCATTTCGCTCCAAACTGTCACTGGTGGTTCGTAGAGTGGTCGGCCCATGTCGGCTGTTGCCCCACCGTCCGAGCGATGCAGCGCCATTGCCCAGCCCGCGCTGTGGAGCATGCAGGAGCCAATCGTGCTTGAGCTGGCCCCTGAGCGGGTGGACCTGGGCGACGGGGCATGGGTGGACACGATGACTGGCTTTGTGCGGGGCGGCGACACTCTGATGGACACGCTGGTGAACACGGTCCCCCTATCCACCGGAAGACGGCCCATGTACGACAACATGGTGGACGTTCCCCGGCTGTCAGGCCATCTCTCCACCGCCGTAGTGGGCTCATCCGTACCCGTGATCAGCGAAATCGCGGCGATGCTGGGCGATCGCTACCAAAAGGCGTTCACCCGAGTGGGAATCAACCTCTACCGCAACGAACGCGACAGCGTGGCCTGGCATGCCGACAAGATCGGCCGGATCATGCACCAGCCCGTCATCGGCCTGGTGTCGCTGGGCGCAGCCCGCCCCTTCCTGCTCCGCCCCCTTGGCGGCGGCAAGTCCCGAAAGTTCGTCCTCGGCTCTGGCGACCTACTAGTGATGGGCGGCAACTGCCAGCACCGCTTCGAGCACGCCGTCCCCAAGCAAACCCACCCCACCGCCCCCCGCCTCAGCATCACCTTCCGCCACGAGCTTCCTAAAATGAAGAGCTGACAACACCGCTGTGCCCGCTACACACTGCCGGTATCCACACCGTAGAACGTATGGGAGTCGATGGCGCCGCCGACGATAAGGTCCGAGGGGACATGAGCAACTACACGTTCAAAGTCCTGTACCGGACGGCGATATGGTCATGGGCGGTTTCTGCGGTGAGCAGCTTCCTTCCGTGGGTGAGGGTGAAGAGCGGGCATGCTTTTGTCTTCGATGTGACTGGGGTGGAGATTGTCGAGGGTATTGCTGTCCTTTTCCTCGCGGTCGCAGCGACTGTCGCAGTGGTGGGGTTCAAGCGGTCCCGGTGGAAGTGGGCGATCTATGTGCCCCCGCTGGCGGGTCTCGTGGTTACGGTGATAGCGATGTACGGCACGATCCTGGTGAGCCTGCTGGTGGGCGACATGCCCACAGGGGATGAAGCCAGGGTCGGGTTTGGCCTGGTGATCCTTTTGTTCGCCGGGCCGCTGGCGCTCGCCACTTCGTCGGCGATGGCCTGGGAGGTCTTCAAATCGAGGGAAACCTCGCGGGACTTCTTCGCAGCTCCGAAACTCGACACCGGGCTTCCGTGGTGGCGCGCCAGCGAGGCCGAGCGCAGATGAGGCGGCTACGCGACACCTGGACTCGTTGCTCTTCTAGCGGTGATGGCTGTCGACACGCCCTAGTCCGACCGCCAAATCAACTCCTTCCCCTTTTCTCACCAGGTCACCTCCAACCCCTTGCCTCTGCTTGCGCGGGCAGGGTCAGAGTCATCCCCTCGCGGTCTCTCGGCAGAGATTGATGAGAGCGACCTCCTCGCGAAGCTCCTCGCACCGGGCGTCTATCCCGGCTTTATCGGCAGGCAGGGAAAGGCCAAGAGCTCTCCGCATTTGCAAGTAATCGTCCTCCCCTTTGGGCTGAGGAGGACGTCTATCGCAGATCTTTTTGATCTCGGCCACAGCCTCGGCGAGGGTAAGTCAGCCTTCTTCAACTCCGTCTATCGCCAAAAACATCTCGCTGAGATCCTCATCCACGAGTGGCATGCTGCCTCCCCTCAGCCTCCTTGTGGACTACCGGCTAGTTCGGCAATCTCTATCGATGGTTGCGACAACCGAAACTGTCACTGGCCGTTCCTAGAGTGGACGGCCCATGCCGGTTGCATTTCTACGAACTGAACCTGACCCGGGTCTCGGACACCGTCCCAGAGCGAACTCGCCCCACCACCCCCGCCTCAACATCATCTTCCACCATCAACTTGCCGAATAGGAGATCTGATAATGCCAAACCATCCGGCGGATGACTTCGCAGCCGAAGCCCTGGCCAGTTTGCGTACGCTGACTTCCAATCCCTCATCCACCTTTCGCGCTGGGCAGCTTGAGGCCATCGAGCAACTCGTCGTGAACCGACGCCGGGTCCTCCTGGTGCAGCGGACTGGTTGGGGAAAGAGCGCGGTCTATTTCATCGCTACTCGGCTCTTGCGCGATCAAGGTGCGGGTCCCACCCTGTTGGTGTCTCCTTTGTTGGCATTGATGCGGAACCAGATCGAAGCCGCTCAGCGCATGGGTGTCCGGGCGACCACAATCAATAGCTCCAACCAGGAGGAATGGGAGGCGGTGTATGCCGCCATTGCCTCGGACCAGATTGACATTCTGTTGATCTCACCGGAGCGGCTAGCCAATCGGGATTTCCGCACCGAGCACCTCCCGTCGCTCGCCCAGCGGGGCGGTCTTTTGGTGGTCGACGAAGTTCACTGCATTTCCGATTGGGGACACGACTTTCGGCCCGACTACCGACGAATCAAGGGAGTCTTGGACCTGCTTCCTCAAGGAATTCCCGTCTTGGGCTGCACTGCGACGGCCAATGATCGGGTCGTGGCAGATGTAGCTGAACAGCTTGGGGCTGAACTGGATCGCGTTCGAGGTCCCCTGGGTCGTGAGGGGCTCCGGCTCCGCGTCTACGAACCAGCACCCCAGCAGAAACGACTGGCGTGGATGGCTGAAACGATTCCCAAGCTGCCTGGGACCGGCATCGTCTACTGCCTCACGGTCCGTGACGCGGAGAGAGTTGCAGCCTGGCTTTCCTCTCAGGGAATAATCGCTGTCGCCTACTCGGGCGATTCTGCCAAAGACAGCCGATTGGAGATCGAGCAACAGCTGCTAGGCAATCAGGTGAAGGTCGTCGCTGCGACTTCCGCACTGGGAATGGGATTCGACAAACCCGACCTCTCCTTCGTCATCCACTATCAGGCACCGGGCTCCCCAATTGCCTACTACCAGCAGGTGGGAAGGGCCGGGCGTAATCTGACCGAGTCGTGGGGCATCCTGCTTCAGGGCTACGAGGACGCTGCCATCCAGAGCCACTTCATCGACACGGCGTTCCCGACCGTTGACCAAGCCCATGAAATTGTGGGGCTGCTGGAACGAACGGCAAGCCCCTTGAAGCTCTCTGAGGTCGAGCGGGCTGTGAACGTCCGACGCTTGCGACTTGAGCAGCTCCTGAAGATTCTGGAGGTCGACGGCGCAGTTGAGCGTGTCCCTGCCGGTTGGCAGCGAACGCTTCAACCGTGGAACTACGACAGTGAGCGGGTTGAAGAAGTCACTGGCCTGCGGTGGGAGGAACAGGCTCAGATGGCTGAATATGCCAGCACTGGCCAATGCCGAATGAACCTACTCAGGTCGTACCTGGACGATCCACAGACGCATCCTTGCGGAATCTGCGACAACTGCCTCTCAGACCGCAGAGAGCTCGGGGTGAGCACTCAAGCGGTTCAGGCCGCAGTCGACTTCCTACGGGGAGCAGAGCTCGCGATTAAGCCCCGAAAACAGTTCGCTGGCGGGGGCAGTATCCCCACGGATCAACGCTGTGAATCTGGTCGCGTGCTGGCCTTGTGGGGTGATGGTGGCTGGGGAGCACTCGTCCAAGAAGGCAAGGCTGAAGGACGATTCGACGACAAACTGGTTGAGGCTTCAGCGAACTTGATCCTAGAGAACTGGAAGCCTGACCCTGCACCTGCCTGGGTGACCTATGTGCCTTCCCTCAAGAATCCTGAGCTTGTCCGAGGATTCGCCCGGCTCATCGCCCAGGAACTGGGGCTGCCGTGCCATGATGCAGTTGTCAAAACCCAGGAGACCCAGCCGCAGAAGTTCATGCAGAACAGTGCCAAGCAATACGCAAACATCAAGGATGCATTCAGGATCACCCCAGAGGTTCCTTCCGGGCCCGTACTGTTGGTGGACGACATCGTGGACTCCCGGTGGACGTTCACAGTGATTGCTGCGCAGCTTCGAGAAGCTGGTGCTGGACCGGTTTACCCGTTCGCCCTGGCAGATACGGCGGGAAGGTCGGCGCGTGACTGAGTTTGGGCGAATCGGGAGTGGGAGCACGGCTAACCAGGACTCGTTGGCTGCGCTGTTGCTTACCAGCAGGCTGGCTTCAGAAGGGGTCAAGCCGTTTACCTCTGCGGAGTACTGGCAGCAATCTGAAATCGCCAGCCGACCAAGCGCGCTCTTTGACACACCGCCTGAAGCGCTGTGCAGCGTGCATGGTCTTGCCGAAGAGATGGCTTCCAGGATTGCCGCCCTTCTTGATCGAGCCATTGCGATGGCCTTTGAGGTCGACCGGTTGAAGCAATCGGGCATTCACACCATCACTCCTTTTGACGAGCACTATCCATGCCTGTTCCGGTATCGGCTGAAGGAGAAGGCCCCGGTGGTGTTACACGCTGCTGGCCCCCTTGATCTCTTCGACCGTTCAGGTCTCGGAGTGGTCGGAAGCCGGGATATCGGCGAAGAGGGTGCTGAAGTCGCCAAGGGCGCGGCTCGGTTGGCTACCCGGCTGGGTTTGCCGGTGGTGTCCGGTGGTGCTCGAGGAGTGGATCAGCTGGCCATGAACGCGGCTGTTGGTGAGGAGGGAGCAGCGGGTGCCGCGATCGGCTTTCTGGCCGACTCGATGGAGCGCCAGCTCAAACGGCCGGACACCCGACGGGTGATCCTCGATGGCCGTGCTCTGTTGTGTACTCCCTATAAGCCCGACGCCCGTTTCACTGCGGGAACAGCCATGGGTCGGAACAAGCTCATCTATGCCGGTTCGGTGACGACGCTGGTCGTGGCCAGCGACGATGAATCCGGCGGAACATGGGCCGGAGCAGTCGAAGCCCTCAAACACGGATTCGGACCGGTCGCCGTGTGGCGGGGGCCGGGTGAGGGTCCAGGCAACGAACGCCTGGAGAAGCTGGGGGCCGTGCCGGTTGGCTCGTTGGACGAGTTGGAGGACTTGCTCATCAATGCGCGAAACAAGCCGATGCCTGACGAAGGGCAGATGCCAATTGAAGGAGAGGCTCGGCTTCCGTTCTCCTCAGAGTTCAGCAACCAGAGCTGAGAACAATTCGGAGCCGACGACGATTCAGCTCAGGTTGAAGACCGTTCTGATGCCGATGCTGGCTCGGAGGTCGTCTAGGCCGGCGTTGATCTCGTTGATGGGGCGGCGGGCGGTGATCATGGGTTCTAGGTCGAGGCAGCCGTTCTGCCATAGGGCCAGCAGGCGGGGAACTTCTCGCTGGGAGTTGCAGCCGCCGAACAAACAGCCCAGCAGCTTCTTCTCCGCAGTGAGATACATGACGGCGGGATTGATGGTCACGGTGTGTTCTAGGGCGGGCGCGCCCACCATTACCGTGGTGCCGCCGTTGCGGGTGGCGGCCAAGCCGGCTTCCACCAGCGGGCCGGCCCCGGCGGCGTCGAAGGCGTAGTCGGCGCCGATCCCCTTGGTGGCCTCCTGTACGTGGGCCACAACATCGGTCTCGGTGGGATTGAGCAGGTCGGTGGCCCCGAAGGCCACCGCGGCGTTGCGGCGGTCGGCCACCGGGTCGGAGGCGAAGATGCGGGACGCACCAGCCAGGCGGGCACCCTGCACCACCGACATGCCCACACCCCCGAGGCCCATCACCAACACGGTGGCGCCTTCTTCCACTTGGGCAGTGTTGAGCACCGCGCCCACGCCGGTCTGGATGGCGCAGCCGATCACCGCAGCTACTTCCAGGGGCACGTCGGGATCGATTTTCACCGCCGCCGATTCGGCCACCAGGGTCAACTGGCCGAATCCGGCCACGCCAAGGCCCCGGTATACCGGCTGGCCGTCCATCGTGAACGGAATCGAGCCGTCGGGCATCGTTCCCATGAACATCGACGCCGCCGACGCGCACAGCGTCATCTCCCCCCGCACGCACCAGTAGCACGTCCCGCACGGGCCGAACGGCGACAGCATCACATGGTCACCCTCGGCCAGGGAGTTCACCCCGGGACCCACCGCTTCGACGATCCCGGCGGCCTCATGGCCCAGGATGATCGGGGTCATCATCTCGGGGGCGTCGATCATGGTCAGATCGGAGTGGCACAGCCCGCAGTGGGTTACCTGCACCCGCACCTGCCCCGGTCCGGGATCGACGCAATCCACATCAGCCATCACCAATGGAGAAGCTGGCGATGCCAGCAGTGCTGCCTTCATGGAAGTCTCTTTTCTGGGTCTATTTCTTGCCGGCCTTCCAGCCGGTGGTGGCACCGGAGACCATGCCGTAAGGGCCTGATGGCCACCGGAAGCAGTCCACCATGAGTTGGTCCACTTCCTCCCGGCTGGCGATTCCCTCGGCCACCACCGCGTTGGCCTCGCGGATCATGGCCCCGTACACCCGGTTGGTGACATAGCCCCAGCTCATAGCCGAGTCCTTGATCACCACCGGGTTCTTGCCCGCGGCAGTCGCCAGACGGCAGATGGTCTCGGTGGTTTCGTCGGAGGTTTGCGGCGCCCTCACGATCTCGGCCAGCTTCATCACCGGCGGCGGCGATGCCCAGTGCCAGCCGATCACCCGGTCGGCCCGGTCGGTGGCCACCGCCAAGGCCTGCACCGGATACCCGCTCGAGTTGGACGCCAAGATCGTGTGTTCAGGGCACTCGTGGTCGAGGTCTCGGAACAGTTTGATCTTGAGGTCCAAGCGCTCGGGGACCGCCTCGATGATCACGTCGACGGCCGCAGCCGCATCCCGGTCGGTGGTGAATACGATGCGGGCCAGCGCAGCTTCGGCCTCGGCCTCGGTCATCTTGCCCCGGGCCACTGCCCCTTGGATGCCGAAGCGGCCCTCGGAAACCAGACCGGGCGCGGCAGCAACGACGTCGGGGTCGATATCGAAGGCCACCACCGGATGGCCGGCGATGGCCATCACCTGGGCGATGCCCGAGCCCATCACCCCCGAGCCGATGACCCCTATCTTCTCGGTTCCGGCGGTCACGACAGGTGTGTGTTGAACCAGGCCGCCATGCGCGACCAGCCGTCGGCCGCGGCGTCGGCGTTGTACGACGGCCGCTCGTCGCACAAGAAGCCGTGGTCGGCTTCGGCGTAGCGCACAATCTCGGTGGGCTGGGCGTTGGCCTCAAGGTCGGACCGAAGCTGCTCCACTCCCTCGACGGGGATCATGCCGTCGAGGTCGCCGAACAGGCCCAGCCACGGGCACTGGAGATCGCCGTGGCGATCGGCCAGCTTGGGCTGGCCGGGGGTGAATCCGTCGGTGACGATGGCGCCGCCGTAGTAGGTGACCGCCGCACCCACCGGTCGGCTGATAGCGGTGAGGAACGTCACCCGCCCGCCCATGCAGAACCCCGTGATGCCCACCTTGTCAGACGAGATCCCCTGGCTGGCCAGGTAATCGAGGGCGGCGTCCACGTCGGTGAGGGAATGCTCGTCGAGGAGGTTGCCCATCATCTCGAAGATCTTGTCCATCTCGTCGTAGCCGGCCAGATTGTTCTCGTAGCGGTGATATAGATCGGGGGCCACCGCCAGATAGCCTTCGGCCGCGGCCCGCCGGGTCACGTCCTCGATATGGCCGTTCAGTCCGAAGGCCTCCATGATGACGATGACCGCGGCCTGCGGATCGCCGTCGGGCCGGGCCACGTACAGCCTCATCGGGCCGTCGGCTGTGGTGAGTTCTACGTTCTCAGTTTGCATGGCAGCCGATGGTAGTTCTCGGTTCGACCAGTGGCCTATTGGTCAGGACGGGGGGCATAAACCGGGTCGGATCGATCCCGGCTGCCTCGCAAAAAGCGCTCGTCAAACGGCCGGAACTGCTCCTCGCGCACCCACTCGGTGGTGGCCACTCGCCTTTGGATCAGCCATGGCCCGCCGTCTCGCCGGGTCACGTCATCGATGAAGCGAAAGCCCACCGACAGGTTGAGCTCCGGCGGGCCTCCCTCGGTCCAATGGCGGGCGATGCCGTGGGCTTCGGAGCGGGCCCACTGCACGGTGCCCCCATCGGCCGAGGCCTCCGATTTCGGGTCGACTTCTACGAGTACATTCAGCACGGTGTGGACTGAGCCGGTGTACCGGCGCAGCAGGCGCTCGCTCCACTCCAGATACTCGTCCACGGTGCCCTCGAAGGTGCCATGTGAATCGGTGGCATCGGGGTGGTAGCACGAGCGCACTAAATCCATATCGAGGCGGTCCACCCCCCGGCAATACCGATACAGCAGCTCGGTGATCTCCTGTTTGGCCAAAAGCTCGGCAAACTGGGCCTGGCTGTCCACGACTGCCATTCTGCCCCGCGATCCCGTCATCCGTATGGTTAGACTCCAAAGCGAGTTGGCTGCGAACCCCGAGCCCGAAGCCTCATGGCACACCGACCCATTCGGGCGGCACGAGGCCCGTTGGTGGAACGGCACACAGTGGACGGAGAAAGTCCGCGACGGAGATCAATCGGGGATTGACCCGCCGGGCATCGCGGTCGCCCCCCGGGGGATTCCCCTCAACGAACCGGCCTCTCCCATCCCCGGTCGCCGGTCGATTCGCCTGTTCGGAAAGCACCTGCCCGGCGCAATGCTCTTGGCCTCGGTGGCTCTGGCCGCGGTGATCGTTCTGGTGATCGTTGTGGCTGTGGCCATCTAGCCGTCTTCAGAACCCTCTGAATATCTCTGTCGATACCTCTTGCCATAGTGTCCTGCCCGTGGGCAAGAGAGAGATCATCCTGCACGAGTATGTCGACATCATGGGTCAGGCGGCATGGCCCTACATGGAGCACATCAAGATCCAGAACCGGGACGCCCGGGTCGGTTTCGAGCTGCTGGGCACCTGGTACACCATGGGAATCACTGCCCGCTGGCCCCAGGTGGTGAATCTGTGGGACTCCGGCGGCTGGGACGGTTGGCTGGAGCGGGTGGACCGGCTCAACTTGAAGCGCAAGTCCAACAACCTGCTCGACGACTGGTGGGAAGAGGCCTACAAGCTACGCACCGGCGGCTACGACCGGGTGCTGGGATCGGTGCCCGAGTCGCCCCCGGTGGCGTCGGTGCTCGCCGGGGAAGTGCGGGGCACGCTGTACATCCACGAGCTCACCGAGGTGAGGCCGGGTTCAGCCCGCGACTATCTGGCCGCCATGGCCGCCGACTACCTGCCCGCCGCGGCCGACTACGGCTACACCTGCATGGGTCTGTGGGAGGTGCTGCACCACGACTACGAGGTGTGCACGGTGTGGGCTGCTTCTCCCGAGGCCTACATTCGCTTGAACAAGGCCGCCGACGCCGCCAACGGCTTTGACGAGGGCACCGACGGCGACGATCGGTTGGTGGCGTGGCGGGCGACTGCCCAGCAGTACACCACCCGCTTTCGGGAGGAGCTGATGACCCCGGCACCCGGTACCCTCACCGGCCCCGAGGCCTACGAAGACGACACGTATATCAACAGGACTTAGGCAAGACAGGAGTATCAGCTATGCGGGGCATCTTGTTCGATGGCGAAGGAGCGGTTGTAGTCGACGAGCTGGGGACGACCGATCTCGAGCCCGACCAAGTGCGGGTGCGGATCGGGGCCGCCGGGGTGTGCCACTCCGACGTGTCGGTGATCAACGGGACGTTCGGACAGATGTTCTCTCCCCCGTTCGTGATGGGCCACGAGGGCGCTGGTCAGGTCGTCGCGGTGGGCAGCGATGTCACCACCGTCGAAGCCGGTGACCACGTGGTGATCGCCACCATCGACAACTGCGGACGCTGCTCGGTGTGCGCCACCGGCCATCCCACCTTGTGCCAGACCTCCAAGCTCGGCGCGGCCATCGCCAAGCGCAACGAGACCGGCGAAGAGCCCGGCCCCGGCGACCTGCCCGCCTACTTCACCTACCAGGGCGAGGCGATCATGGGTTTCGCCAACACCGGAGTGTTTGCCGAGGAGGTGGTGGTCGGCCAGGGCCAGGTGGTGGCCATCGACAAGCGGGTGCCCTTCACCAGCGCCTGCCTCATCGGCTGCGGCGTGCTCACCGGCACCGGCGCCATCTTCAACCGGGCCCAGGTATATCGGGGCGATTCCGTGGCGGTGATCGGTGTGGGGGGCATCGGCCTCAACGTGATCCAGGCCGCCCGTATCGCCGGGGCCACCAAGATCGTCGCCGTCGACAACAACCCGGCCAAGGAGGGCTTCGCCCGCCAATTCGGCGCCACCCACTTCGTGGACTCGGGCCAAGCCCCGTCGGTCGAGACCGTGCGGGAGATCACCGGAGGCGGGGTCGACTGCTCGGTGGAGTGCGTGGGCAATACCTCGCTGATGATGGACGCGGTGGAGATGCTGCGCCCTGGCGGCAGCATGGTGATCTTGGGCGTGGCCGGCATGGACGCGGTCATGGAGCTCGCCCCGTTCAAGCTCTACCAGAACAAGTCGATCATGGGCTGCCGCTACGGATCGGCCCGCCCTGCGTTCGACATCCCCGCGCTGGTAGATCTGTATCTGGACGGCCGCCTGCTGCTCGACGAATTGGTGTCGGCCACCTATGACCTGGCCGAGCTCGACAAGGCGTTCGACGACCTCGAGGCCGGCAAGCTGGCCCGAGGAGTTCTCGATCTGAGCTAAGAGCTCAGGCCGCCGGCGTCTCGGTGATGTCGGCGTCGAGGTCTAGGTCGAAGTACTTGGCCGGGTTCTCCAGCAGCACCTTGCGGGAGATCGACTCGTCCACCTTGGTGAAGTTCTCCTCGATGAACTCCTGGGAGTCGGGGAACGACCCCACCGAGTGGGGGAAGTCGGTGCCCCACATGATGTTGTCCCACGGGATGATGTCGACCATGTCGAACACCACCGGGTCGCGGATCACGCTGAAGTGGAAGTGGTCGAGGATCTGCTCGCTGGGCTTGCGTTCATAGCTCACTTTGAACCAGTCGCCGAACAGCTCGTAGTTGTCATCCATGAAGTAGAGCGTGCCCGGCAGCCAACTGGCGTTGGTCTCGGCGAAGTAGAACTTGATCTCCGGGAACCGCTCCAGCACGCCGGCGGCGATGAGCTGGGCCATGCAGTACACCGGGGAGTGGCTCCCGGCCCGCTGCACCAGTGCCGACGCCCACGGGCTGTCAGATGTTCCCTTGGCCGCCGATTGGAGCGGGGCCTGCCCCGCGCCGAAGCCGAAGTGGGGGGCCAGCTTGAGACCCAGCTCCAGGCTCTTCTCCCAGAACCGGTCGTCCACCGGATCGGCGTAGGGCGAGCCGTTGGGAAAGTTGTAGAACGCCACCGACGGCAGGCCGGCCTCGGCGACGAACTCCAGCTCCTCCACCGCGTGGTCGATGCCGGTAATGGGGGTCACTGCGTTTCCGATGAGCCGGTCGGGGGCCACCGAGCAGTAGTCATGGGCCAAAAACGTGTTGTAGGCCCGGATCATCGAGCGGTACACGTCGGGATCCTTGATGCCCTCAAGGAATCGGCTGGCGAACACCGGCGGGAACAACACCTCGGCATCGATGCCATCGAGATCCTGCTCCCTGAGGCGCTGTTCGGCCGGGCCGGCACCCTCAGCCGGACTGCCGTCGGCGTTGAAGTAGGTGCCCCCGGAGAACTTCACCTTGTCGCGCCCGGCGATGTTCTGGCCGTTGCGGAGCAGCGGCTGGCCCTCGATCAGCCAGCCCTCTCCCCCCTCGGGGAGGTGGATCAGGCGGGGTGCCCGGTCCTTGTATCGCTCGGGTACGTACTTCACGAATACATCGGGAGGCGTCTCCACATGCCCATCAGCGCTAATTACCTTGTACTTTCGGCCCATGACTGGAGCATATTCGCGTCAACCAGAGTCCAAGAAAGCGGGACAGCCCAAGAGACTGACAAAAAAGACCTGGATCGTTCTGGTCATGGTGCTGGGTTTGGTGGCAACGGGCTGCTCCTCCAACGACGACGCTCCGGTCACGGCGCCGGCGCCTGAGCCCACTGCGGCACCCGAAGCAGAGCCCACGGCGGCGCCCGCGCCGACTCCTGAGCCCACTGCGGCACCCACACCTGAGCCCATCCCCGAGCCGACGCCGGCACCCACAGCAGCCCCGGCACCCACAGCAGCCCCGGCACCTGAGCCCACCCCCGAGCCGACGCCGGAGCTCACTCCCGAACCGCTGGTCGCGCTCAACGAGTTCGGCGCGTTCCCTGTTGGAGTCAGAACCCTAGAACTAGGCGAAGAACCCGGCGAGCAGCCCCTTTCTGTTTGGTACCCCACCGATTCAGACGCAGTGGCCGGCATGGAGACTGAGATCTATGACTCTGCCCAAGCAATTCCGGCAGCGTTTAGGTCCCTGATCCCCGAGAGCATGCAAAGTGCAATTGAGACCAATTCCTATCGCGACGCACCGCTGGCCGACGGGGGCCCCTATCCGGTGGTTATCTACAGCCACGGGTTTGGCGGGCACCGTGACGTTGCCATCTTCTTGACCACCCATTTGGCTTCCCACGGCTTCGTGGTTGCATCCGCCGAGCACATTCACAGGAATCTGCCCGCCCAGGCGTTTGGGACCGCAGAGTCCAACCCCGAGAAAGACCAAGCCGATGTGGCCAACACCCTGGCCGCACTGGAATCGGCACTAGGAAACGCTGTCGACACCGCCAGGGTCGGGGTGATCGGACATTCCGCGGGGGCCAGAACCGCAATGGGCGCGTTGGCCAACGAGTCCGTTTTGGCCGCCATACCACTGGCGGGCGGCGGTGCGGTTCCGCCCGAGGGGGCCGACAAGCCGATTTTGGTGATCGTGGCTGAACTAGACATCACCGTGCCCACCGCCAGAAGCCTCGAGAGTTACGAATCAGCCCCCGGACCCAAGACGTTTGTGAACCTGGCCCAGGCCGGCCACAACAGCTTCACCGATAGCTGCCCCGTCATCCTCGCCGGAGGTGGCCTGGGCATGCTCGAACCCCTCCTCGGCGCGGAGCAGGTAGCCCGGGCCGAAGACGGATGTACTCCAGAAAACGCCCATCCTCTAGCCATGCAGGCCGCGCTCAAGCACCTGACCACCGCATTTTTCCTGGCCAATCTGACCGATCGACTCGACGTCGGGGTCACCCCCGAGTTTGCCGACCTCATCGACGGTGTCGACTTGGCCGATTACCGCGAAGGCGGCTGAGGCTGGAAAATCAGGAGACTTAGGCCAGCCAGCCTCAGTCCAGACCGAGGTGGCCGCGCACGAAGCGGCGGTAGCCGGCGGCGCTCCAGTTGTCGTGGTCTTCGCCCCAGCCGACGGTCTCGCCGAACGTCCATTCGCTGAGGCAGTTCCACGTCCACAAGTTGGGGTTGAGATGGACGCCGATGCGGTTCACCGACCGGCTGGTGGCCACCAGTTCCCGGCCTGACTCGTCCACCGCCTCGATGCGTACCACGGTGGGCGCGCCGGTGCCGGGATCGCGCTCCAGCACGTCGCGTCGGCCCTGGCCGGGAACCAATCGGGAGTACTCGCCGTCGCGCAGGTAGTAGCCATGAATGACCGTGCAGTCGGGGTCGTCGCCCTCGCCGTAGGCCATGGTCAAGGCGTGGAAGCCGTCGGTGTCCGACGCGGTGGCGTAGCTGTAGCCGCCCCGAACGGCACCGTGGAGGGTGGCGCCGAACTGGCTGCGCGGCCCCCACGACCGATCCCTCATCCCGTAGGCGTCCACCTCGTAGGTGTCATCGCCCAGCCGGATGGTGCCCTGGTAGCGGCCCGGCTGGTCGAGGTGGCCGTCGCCCAAGTAGTTGGGCGGGCACACCGCGGTAAAGGTCAAGTCCACCTCGGCCTCACCGTCGTCTTGGCATAGGAATCTGATCCGGTACTGCTTCAGGGGCTCGATCGCCTGGTAGCGGATGCCGTTGGGCAGCTCGATATCGCTCAGCGGCTGATCGGGCAGGGGCAGGTGCCAGAAATTCTTGGCGTAGCGGCAGTTCCAGATCTGGTCGCCGCCGGTGTCCCAGAAGAACGCCCCGCCAGAGGTGATCTTCTGATTGGGCCGGAAGAACGGGTAGAGCTGGCCCGACAGCTTGTGCTCGGGTGCGGCGAAGGTGAACCAGCAGGTCTCGGTCCAATAGGGGTCGTCAGAAGTAGGCGGATGGAACTCATCGTCGGGATGAGTGGCTGTGCCAGTAGAGGGGTTAGTGGACATGGGGTGCCATGCTATGGGAGTGACCCTCGGTCCTGACGATCTGGTGCTCAGCTCGGGTTCTGTGGACAATCCCCCCATCGAAGTGCTGGTGGAGGCCGCGGTGGCCGGGGGTTTCGCGGGTCTGACCCTGTGGCCCGCGGTCTACCCGCCCGATCCCGCCATCGGGGAGCGCATCCGCGACGCCGGGCTGGCCGTGGTCGACATGGATGCCGCCATCGTGTGGGTGGGCCCCGGAGACCCTGGTGGGCCCTACTACGAGGAGGCCCCTCGAGAGGCGGTGTTCGAGGCCGCCGCCGCACTGGGGGCCTCCGGGGTGAACTCGCTGTTGGTCTGCCCGGGTTCGGCGACCAGGGAGCAGGTGGTGGAGGCCATGGCCGAGCTGGCCGACCAGGGGGCTTCCGTCGGGGTGGACGTGTATATGGAGTTCAGCCGCAACCGGCCTGTTCCCGACCCGCTGGCCAGCGCCGAGGTGGTGGCCGCCACTGGTCGGGCAAATTGCGGGCTCACCGTGGACTTCTGGCATGTGTTCTACGGCCCCGGCGACTTCGCCGATTTTGCCTCGATTCCTGGTTATCTGATCGGGGCCATCCAACTCAACGACGCCCCCGCAGACCCTCCGGATGACTTGGCGTTCGCCACTCGGTATCTCCGTAGTGTGCCCGGTGAAGGGGCGATGGACGTGGCCGGCGCGCTGCGAACCATTCGGGGTGCTGGCTGCCAAGCGCCCATCACCCTGGAGGTGTTCGACTCGGGACGCCTAGAGGCCCTCGGGCCGGTGGACTTTGCCCGCCTGCTGGGCGACGCCACCCGCCAGGTGCTCGCTGAGGTTGACGGCTAGCTAGATCCCCATTCTCACCGGCAAGCCAGCAGCTCGATAAACCGCGTCGATCAGCTCCATGGTCTTGATCGACTCCGACGGGGGATACCGGTTGGGGCCGCCTTCTTCGACACAGGCTCGAAAAGCCCGAAGCTGGCAGGTGTAGGTGCCCACCTGCTCAGCCGGTTCGTGGTGGACGGTGCTGCCGTTGGTATTGGTGACGGTGAGGCCGCTTCCCCACATGGGGGCCAGCGGGTTGTCGATGAGGAGACGTCCCTTTGCGCCGGTCACCACCACCTCGGCCCGGAACTCGAAGTCGAACGCCTCAGGGTCAATGTCGTCGGGGTCGCCCAACTCGGCCTTGCGGTCGGTGCCGGTGAACTCCGAGAGCATGGACGCGGTGGCCCCGCCATGGCGATAGCGCAGCTCGGCGGTGGTGCGCCGGTCGACGTCGGGCGCCATCTCCTCGCACTCGGCCCGCACCACGTCGAGCTCGCCGAAGGCCCGCAGGTTGCTGAGGGCATACGAGCCGGTGTCCATGAGGGCGCCGCCAGCCAGGTCGTAGCGGTAGCGGATGTCGTCGGGGCCGTGCATCGATGGGAAGACCATGGCCGCTTCCACGTGGGTCACGTCGCCTACCACGCCGGAGGCCACCAGCTCGATGGCTCGCTCGGCTTGGGGATGGAAGCGCCAGTGATAGGCCTCCATCACCACCAGTCCGGTTTGTTCAGCAGCCTCGGCCACTTGGCGGGCTTCGTCGGCATTGGCGGTGAACGGCTTCTCCAACAAAACGGGCTTGCCCGCCTCCAGCGCCGCGATGGTCCAGCGGGCGTGGTGGGAGTTGGGCAGGGGGTTGTACACCGCGTCGATGTCGTCGGAGGCCAGCAGGTCGTCGTAGCTGTCGAACACCCGGGGAATGCCGTGCTCGTCGGCATAGGCTCGGGCCCGCTGCGGATCGCGGGCCGCCACCGCGTCCACCTCGACGCCGTCAACCTCTTTGGCCGGTTCGATGATCCCCATCGGCCCGATCCACGCCGCTCCCAACATCCCAAGTCTCATGGCAGGAGACTAGAGAGATCAGGCTGCGAATGCGGCTTGGAGGTCTTTGGCCAGCTCAGGGCGGCAGATGAGGATGCCCCACTGGGCTAGGTCGCCGCGGTTGTAGCGCAGCGGGGAGCCGTCGAGGTGGGACGCGTGCAGTCCGGCGGCCAAGGCGATGGCCACCGGGGCGCAGGTGTCCCATTCATAGAGCCCGCCGGCGTGAACCCAGGCGTCGGCCTCACCGGTGACCACGGCCATGGCCTTCACCCCAGCCGAGCCCACGCCATACACGTCGGCATCCAGATGGCGGGCCAGGCGGTGGCCGTCCCATCGCACTCGGGAGCGGGACATCACCACCAGCGGTCGCTTTCGGCCAGAGTCGGCGGGGGGCCCGTCAGAGCTCATGGTGCTGAATGTGCGGCCCCAGGGAGGTACCGAAACCGCCCCGGCTGCTGGCTCGCCGTTCACCGCCAATCCGACGTGGACCGCCCAGGTATCGCTCCACTGGTCGGCGTAGTCAGACGAGCCGTCCAGCGGGTCGACGATCCATACCCGCTCAGAGTCCAAGCGAGTGCCGTCGTCACGGCCTTCTTCGGATAGCACGATGTCGTCGGGCCTGAGCTGAGCCAGCGCCCCGGTGAGATAGCGGTGGCTCAGCTGATCGCCGGCCATCTCCCGGTGGAGGTAACCGGCCCGGGATTCCTCCATCTCATCTGACAGGGCTTGGAGCTGTTCCCCGGCCTGTTGGGCCAACCAGTGGGCCAGTTCGTGGTCACTTGGCTTGTGGTCTGTGGGCTCTGGAGTATCGCTCACGGGGCCAGCACAATCGGCCGCCAGTCCAGCACCGGCACCGGGTTGGCGCCGCCTCGCTCGGCCTGCACGATCACGGTGAAGGCCAGCAATCGGCCATTTGCTACCGGCTCGGCCGCATCAAGGGTGGCGGTCATGTCCACCACATCGTCCTCGAATACCGGGCCGGTGTGGTCGCACAGGTGCCACCCCACCACGGTGGCCGCGGTGGGCAGCAGGCGTACCAGTCCGGCCTGGGCCAATCCCACGGTGTGGCCGCCGTACACCAGCCGCTTGCCCCCCTGGCCGAGCGACGCATCACGGTGGGGCGGTGCCAGATTCTGGGTGAGCCGCACCAATGCGGGGGCATCGGTGACGGTGTCGCGCAGTGGATCGCGCCGAGTCTCGCCGATCGGCCACTCCTGGGGCTTGCCGAGGGGGGCCAGATCCCAATCAGTAGGGGCAGCCTCGACAAACGGGGCCATGTCGAGTTCTTTGGGGGTGTCCCCCAAGTCATCGCGGTGGCCGGTGGCCGCATCAGAGCGGCGGCGGACCAGCGCACACCGCTCGAAGTCCAGCACCAGACGACCCTGGTCATCGTGGCTCTGCACGCCGAGCAGCACCAGGCCCCGAGGAGGACGGTCGGGCCGGGCGGAGGCCTCTCGCAGGCCCCGAACGGTCACCACCGTGGTGAGCGTGTCGCCCACTCGCACGGTGCACAGCTGGCGCACCCCCCGGTAGAACAGGTTGGCCACCACCTTGCGGGTGGCCACGGTGGACTGGCCGATGGCCACTTGCAGCACCAGGGCGGAGTTGACCACCGCCCCCGGCTGTCCGGTAACGGCCTCGGCCAGCGGACGGCTCAGGCTGATGGCCAGCGGGTCGCCACAGATGGCCTGATAGGCGGCAGCCTCGCCCGGTCCGATGGTGATGGCCGGGGCGGGATCAAGTCGCTCGCCCACCGTGAAATCCTCGAACCAGGGACCGTCCCCTGCCGGTGCAACCACGCCCCGCAGTAAACCACGCCAGCCGCTGTTCCCCTAGTCTCAGCCCATGGCAGCAGTTGCAATCGAAGACATCCCGGCCATCATTGAGGTGGCCATCAACGGCATCACCAGCCCTGAAATCAACCCCAACGTGCCGCTGAACCCCGAAGAAATCAGGGCCGACGCGCTGGCCTGCTTCGAGGGGGGTGCGGCCATCATCCACACCCACAACCACGACATCAGCCTCACCGGGGCTGACGCCGCCAACCCCTACATCGAGGCCATGGCGCCGGTGTTGGCCGACCGTCCCGACGCGCTGTGGTATCCCACGCTCACATCGGGAGACCACCAGGCCAAGTACGCCCACATGGCCATGATCGCCGCCGAGATGCCCCTCCGCATGGTGGCCGTCGACCCCGGCTCCACCAACATCGGCGGCGCCGGGCCCGACGGCCTGCCGGTGGGCGGCACCTACAAGAACGACTACGCCGAAATCCGGGCCAGCTTCGATTTGTGCCGCGACAACGGCTGGGCCCCGGCGATGGCCATCTACGAGCCCGGATTCTTGCAGTGCGTGCTCACCTATCACCGGGTGGGACAGCTGCCCGCGGGATCAATGGCCAAGCTCTATTTCGGAGCCGAGTGGGGGCTCTCCCGCCGGTCCAAGGGGGTTACCTTCGGCCTTCCTCCCACCAAACACGCCCTGCTGGCCTATCTCGACATGCTGGAGGGAACCGGCATTCCTTGGTCGGTCTCGGTGTGGGGCGGCGACCTCATGGCCACCCCAGTGGCCCGGCTGGCCCTCGAACTCGGCGGCCACCTTCATGTGGGCATCGAGGAGTTCTACGACCCCGACCGCTCCCCCACCAACCAGGAGCTGCTGGCCGAAGCCGTGGCTCTGTGCAACGAAGTAGGCCGCCCCCTCGCCACCTGCACCGAGACAGCCGAGATGCTGGATTTGCCCTAGCGGCCTAGATGCAGGTGTTCTCCAGCGCGCCGAGGCCCTCGATCTCGGAGCGGATCACGTCGCCGGGTTTGAGGTAGAGACCCTGGGCGTGGCCAACGCCTCCAGGGGTGCCGGTGAAAATCAGATCGCCGGGGTGCAGGGTGAGGATCGACGACAAGTAGGCCACCATCTCGGCCACCGGTCGCATTAGGAAGCTGGTGCGGCTGTCTTGGCGCAGCTCCCCGTTTATGCGACATGAGATAGCCAGGTCATCCGGGTTGGCCACCATGTCGGGGCTCACAAGCGCGGGGCCGGTGGGGCCGAAAGACTCCCGAGACTTGCCCAGGTTGAACTGGGGCGGAGTGGCCTCCACTTGGAGGGCTCGGTCGGAGATGTCCTGTCCGATCATCAGTCCGGCTACCCGATCCCAGGCTTGGGCCTGGTCGACGTCTCTGGACTCGGTCCCAATTACCGCCACCAACTCACACTCATAGTCGCACTGGTCTCCCACTAGCGCGACCGGGGCGGCAGGGCCGACCAGACAGGAGGGGTACTTGGTGAACACCACCGGTGCCTCGTTGGTGGTCCGGCCCAGATAGTCCACTTCATCCATCTCCTCCACGTGGTCGCGGTAGTTGAGCCCATAGCCGAACACCTGCTTGGGGTGTGGCACCGGCGGCCCCAGATCGGCCGCGCCCAGCTGCCCGTCTGGTGTTCCTCGGCCATCCCAGCTTCGGTGTATCTCGTCAAGACGGGTCAAGGCATCCATAGGGTCGATGCCCAGTGCCCAATAGTCGTCTCCATCGAGCAGCACAGCCTGCCCAGCCCAGTTGGCCAGTCGAAAGCTCATCGCGTCCTCCTCTTCGGGTGCAGCATTCGGGGCTAGAGCTCCGCGGCCAGTTCCACCGCGGAGCGCATGGCCCCTTCCAGGAATCCGGGCTGGGCGCAGTCGCCCACTGCGTGGACTTCGACCCCGGCGGCCCGAAACTCGTTAGCCAGCGTGGGGTCGGCGGCCAGCTCAGAGGTCACCACCACCAGGTCGGCGGTCGCGGTCTGCTCGGCGCCGTTTGAGCGCCACACCACTCCCTCGTCGGTGACGGCCACAACCTCGGCACCGGCCATCAGATTCACTCCGGCCTGGCCCAGATCATGGACCACTCGCCAACGACCGGGCAGTCCGAGGGAGTAGCCGAACGCCGGACCCGACTCGATGAGCGTGACCTCGGCCCCCTGGTGAAGGGCGGTCTCGGTCACTCCGAGGCCGGGCAGGTCGCCGCCCAGCACCGCCACTCGGTCGGCATCCAGCGGGTTGCCGTCGAGCAGCCACGGGGCCAGGTCGTCCACCCCCCATACGTTGGGACCGTCGATGCCGTCGACCGCGGGGCGCCCCCACTGCGCCCCCACCGCGACCACCACCGCGTCGGCGGACAGCGCACTGGCGGCGGCGGCGTCCAGACGGGTGTTGAGCCGCACGTCCACCCCGAGCTGGTCGAGCTGGCGCTCGAACCACTCCATGAGCTCGGCGTTCACGTCGCTGGTGGCCGAGGCCAGCGCCCACCGGCCGCCGAGCCGGTTGGACGCCTCGGCCAGGATCACTTCGTGGCCGCGCAGGGCGGCCACCCGGGCCGTCTCCATGCCTGACGGGCCACCGCCCACTACCAGCACTTTCTTGGCCGCAGGCGCGGCCTCGGCGGTGAGCTCGTCCTCCCGGCCCAGGAAACCGTTGCCCGCGCACCGGGTGCCCACCCGCAAGAAGATGTTGCCGATGCAGCGGTAGTGGTACACACAGGGGCGCACGTCATCGGCCTGGCCCGCGGCCAGCTTGTTGGGCAGGTCGGGATCAGCCAGGATCTTGCGGCCCATGGCCACGAAGTCGTACTTGCCCTCGGCGATGTGGCTGTCGGCCGCTTCGGGGCTGATCCGGCCCACCGCTATCACCGGCACGTCCACCTCGGCTTTCACTGCGGCCGCGTTGGGCACGAGCAGCTCGGGCACGTGGGGGCCGTAGGAGTCGGTGGGGCCAGTGGCGATGCCGGGGTCGTGGTAGGCCGACACGTGGATGGCGTCGGCCCCCGCAGCGGCCGCCACCCGGGCGTTGTGGAGGGCGTCGTCGAGGATGATGCCGTCGATGCCCACCTCGGTGCTGTTGAGCCGCACCCACACCGCGTAGTCGTCGCCCACCCGCCGGCGGATCTCGGTGAGAATCTCCACTAGGAACCGGGCCCGGTTGTCCACCGAACCGCCGTACTCGTCGTCGCGGCTGTTGATGGTGGGCGACAAGAAGGCGTCGATGAGGTAGCCGTGGCCGCTGTGCAGCTCCACCGCGTCAACCCCGGCCTCCCGGGCCCGCACGGTGGCTGCCGCGAACTGGTCGATCACCGTGGCGATGTCGTCGTGGTCCATCACCCGGTAATGGGGGTTGGAGGTGGGCGCCATGAACGGCTCGGCCATCATTGCCCCCTCATCGGCGGTGACCATCCCGTAGAGCGGGTCGACAGTCATCGGTCCCGGCTCCGACGGCACCCACATCGGCCTTCCCGCCATGGTGTCTTGGAGGCCCATCTTGCCGGCATGGGTGAGCTGCATGGCGATCTTGCCGCCGTGGGCGTGGACCCGGTCGGCTGCCCGCTTCCACGACGGGATGAACCGGTCTTCGGAGATGGCGGTCTGGCGCTTGTTGGAGCAGCCCACCGGGTGGGCCACCCCGACCGAGCCCAGCATGACCACGGCCATGCCGCCCTTGGCTCGGGCTTCCAGGTAAGCGGCCTGGTCGTCGGACACCTCGCCGTTCTCATCGCCCAGCTCCTCGCCCATGGGGGCCATGATCAGCCGGTTGCGCAGCTCCAGCGTGCCGATTCGTCCCGGAGAAAGCAGATGCTCGTAGCTCATTAGTGCTCCTAGCTCATAGATGCTCGTAGCTCTTGGCCCCATCATGGCCCAGCTACGCCAGCTCGGTCAGATTGACACTGCCACA
This sequence comes from Candidatus Poriferisocius sp., assembly GCF_965204015.1. Taxonomy (GTDB): domain Bacteria; phylum Actinomycetota; class Acidimicrobiia; order Acidimicrobiales; family Bin134; genus Poriferisocius. The sequence goes on from NZ_OZ241965.1 coordinate 3,450,933, forward strand.
AGAGCACTTGCTCTAGAACTGCCGACCACACCTCTCACCGCCATATTCTCGCTGGGTGTCTTTGATCGCAGCGTGGGGGCTCACCAAGAAGTTCGGCGATTTCACCGCGGTCGACGGCATCAAATTCGAAGTCGAACGGGGCGAGGTGTTCGGCTTTCTGGGGCCCAACGGCGCGGGCAAGTCGTCCACCATGCGGATGATCGGCTGTGTGTCCGACCCCACCGGCGGGGCCCTGCGCATCTTGGGCATGGACCCCGCACGCGAGGGAACGAAGATCCGTTCTCGTCTCGGGGTGGTCCCCCAGCAGGACAATCTCGACGAAGAGCTGTCGGTGGCCGAGAACCTGTACGTGTACGGGCGCTACTTCGACCTTCCCCGCCCCGTGCTGCGCACCCGCATTGCCGAGCTGTTGGAGTTCGTGCAGCTCAGCGAGCGGGCCGACGACCACGTGGAGCCGCTGTCGGGGGGCATGAAACGGCGCCTCACCATCGCCCGGGCCCTGATCAGCGAACCGGAGGTGCTGTTGCTGGATGAGCCCACCACCGGCCTCGACCCCCAGGCCCGCCACGTGGTGTGGGAGCGGCTTTGGACGCTGAAGCGCCAAGGGGTTACCCAGGTGCTCACCACCCACTACATGGACGAGGCCGAGCAGCTCTGCGACCGCCTGGTGGTGATGGATCGGGGCGAGATCGTGGCCGAGGGGTCGCCCCGCCAGCTCATCGAGCGCTACTCCACCCGGGAGGTGGTGGAAGTGCGCACCCACGGCCAGGTGACCGTGATGGCCGAAGCGTTGCGCCGCTTGGGCGAGAGCCCCGAGGCCCAGGCGAGGGAGGAGCTCTACGAGCGGGTGGAGGAGCTGCCCGATCGGGTGCTGCTCTACACCGACCAGGGCGAACGGCTGGTTGCTTTGCTGGGCGAGGTCGAGCACGAGAGCGTGCTGGTGCGCCGGAGCACCCTCGAAGATGTGTTCTTGCACCTCACCGGCCGCTCGCTGGTGGACTGATGACCCGCGCCGCGGTGGTTCCCAGTACAAGGCTGGCGGTGGAGTATTGGCTCATTACGTATCGGCGGAACTGGAAGGGGTCGATTCTCACCAGCTTCTTGAGCCCGGTTTTGTTCTTGGCCGCCATGGGATTGGGCCTGGGCTCGCTGGTTGACGCCGAGGTGGGTTCTGGCCGAGACCTTGGCGGGCTGGACTACTTGGATTTCTTGGCTCCTGGGCTGTTGGCCGGCAACGCCATGATGCTGGCGGTCAACGAGTCCACCTACCCGGTGCTGGGCGGCTTCAAGTGGTACCGCACCTACATGGCCATGGCCGCCTCCCCGCTGCGGGGCCGCGACATCCTGCTGGGCCACTTCACCTACATGGCCTTCCGGGTGACCTTGGCCAGCTTCGTGTTCCTGGGGGTAATGGCCGCTTTCGGATCAGTGTCGTCGCCGCTGGCGGTGTTGGCCCCGTTCTGCGCCGCCCTGTGCGGCATGGCCTTCGCCACCCCCACCGCGGCCTTCGTCGCCACTCGGATCAATGCCGACAACTTCAGCACCTACACCCGGTTCGTGATCATGCCCATGTTCTTGTTCTCGGGGATCTTCTATCCGGTATCCCAACTCCCCATCGTTCTTGAGCAGCTCGCCTGGCTCACTCCGGTGTGGCACGGCGTGCGGCTGTGCCGGGCGCTGAGCACCGGCAGCGGGGTGAATTGGGAGTTGGCCGGCCACTTGGCCTATCTGGTGGCGCTCATACTGGCCGGAACCCTGGTTGCCAGCCGGACCTTCACCAAGAGGCTGTACGAATGAGCCTGGTGGGCCAGGGGCGGCGCCCAAATCGGCTGGGATTGGCCTCGGTGGCCGGATTGCTGCCGTCGCGGCGATTCGCCCGCGTCGTGGAGCGCAACATCACCGTGTACCGGCGCACTTGGGTCACGTTGTTGTCGGGGTTCTTCGAGCCGGTCTTCTACCTGCTGTCCATCGGCATCGGCATCGGCGAGCTGGTGGGCGACGTGACCGTCGGGGGACGCACCATCGACTACCGCACGTTCGTGGCGCCGGGACTCTTGGCCACTTCGGCCATGAACGGCACCTTCTACGACAGCACCATGAACATGTACTACAAGCTCACCTGGGCCAAGATCTACGACGCGGTGCTGGCCACCCCGGTGGGCGTGGTGGACCTCGCCCTAGGGGAGATGGGATGGTCGGTGTTGCGGGCCACCCTCTACTCCGGCGGCTTCCTGGGCGTCATGGCCGGGCTGGGGCTGGTGGACTCCGTGTGGGCTATCGCCGCTTTGCCGGGGGCGACGCTGATCGGCTTCACGTTCGCCGCCTTGGGCATGGCCGCCACCAGCTACATGCGAAGCTGGAACGACCTCGACCTCGTTACTGTGCCCCTCATCGTCCAGTTCCTGTTCTCCGCCACGTTCTTTCCCCTCGACACCTACCCCCGCGCCGTGCAGTTCCTGGTGCAAGCCACCCCCCTCTACCACGGCGTGGCCATGGAACGAGCCTTCATCGCCGGCGACATCAGCGTGGACCTGATCGTCCACATCGCCTACCTCCTAGCCCTAGCCGCAATCGGCGCCACCATCGCCAGCCGACGCCTCGGCCAGCTCTTGACGCCGTAAGGGTGTCAGAGGCGGGTTGGGCGAACTTCAGGAAGTCCGTTGCACTTCCTCGCCTTATAGGCGTAGATTAGGCGTATGCCGAGGATGCAGGTTTACCTGCCGATAGAGTTGCACGAAGAGGTAAAAGCCCGCGATCTGCCCGCCTCCGAGCTTCTGCAAGACGCGATTCGAGCCGAATTGAGACGTCAGGAATTGCTCGATGAGACCGACCGCTATCTGGCCGAGCTGATCGCAGAAGTTGGTCCGCCGACTGAGGAGGAGATGGCCAGGGCGGAAGCACTCGTGGCGCGCATCCAAAGAGAGTGCCAGATCAAGCCTGTTGCGCCAAGACCGCTTGATGCCCCGGCTCATTCTTGACTCCGGGGGCGTAAGCCGTCTGGCTCGCCGAAGGTCAGACTCCGTGGGCTTGATAAGCGCCTTCCAGTCCAGTGGCCTGTGGCCTCCAACCGTGCCCACCGTGGTTCTCGCCGAGTCGCTCTCCGGGCATCCCCGAACTGATGTGCCCGTGAGCCGGCTCATCAAGCTCTGCGAAGTCGACGAGCGAGTGCCCCGGTCGGCGGCGCGACGAGCAGGCGAGCTCCGTGCTCTGGCCAAGCGAGGTTCGGCGGTCGACGCCATTGTGGTCGCCCTCGCCGAGCCAGGCGGCGCAGTGCTCACCGGCGACCTTTCCGACATGCGTGCCCTAGCCGCCCACGCCGACAACGTCCACGTCTACCGGGTGTAACCCCGACGACAAGCAGTCCCCTCTAGCCGGGCTGGCGGATGATGGTTCCGGGCTCTATGAGGGAGTCGGGGCCGATGCCGTCGAGTTTGAGGGCTGTAAGCATGTGGAACTCGTCGTCGTTCTGCACGGTATGGTCGATGGAGGTCACTCTGGTGGAGACTGCCTGATCTCCGATATCGGCTACCAGGGCGTCGCCCACTTGGACTCGGCCGGCGGTAGGCCGGCCGATTACGAAGAAATCGTCGGCTGACATGGCCTCGGTGCGGACCACCTCAAGCCGGAACAACTCCTTGCTGCGGCGCCAGCGCTTGAAGAACGTCTTCCAATTGCGGGGCTGGTCGTCCCACTCCCCCTCCACGATGCCCGGCGACGTTCCCATAGAGGGCAAACTAGTGGAATGACCGACCGGTACACCATCATCTCGGCCGACTGCCACGCCGGGGCCAATCACGAGACCTACCGCGGATTTCTCGAGTCGAAGTACCACGACGATTTCGACGCCTGGCGGGAGAAGTACCGCAACCCGTTCCGCGACCTCCAAGACGGCGGCCGGATCCGCAACTGGGACAACGATCGTCGTCTCGGCGACCTGTATGCCGACGGCCAGGTGGGCGAGGTGGTGTTCCCCAACACCGTGCCCCCCTTCTTCCCCAGCTTCATCCTGTTCGCCCGCCCGCCCCGGGCCGATCAGCTCGAGCACCGCCTGGCCGGCATCCGGGCCCACAACCGCTGGCTGGCCGACTGGTGCGCCCAATATCCCGACCAGCGGGCTGGCATCGGCCAGACCTTCTTGAACGACGTGGACGAGGCCATCAAAGACGTGGAGTTCATCGCCGCCAACAACCTGCGCGGCGGCGTGCTCATCTCGGCCATCCCGCCCGATTGCAAAGATCTGGCTCCCCTGTACGACCCGGTGTACGACCCCTTCTGGGCCGCTTGCGAGGATCTAGGGGTGATCGTCAACAGCCACGGCGGCACCGGCGTCCCCAACTACGGGAAGTACTCGGTGGCCGACCTGTTGTTCATCACCGAGGTGAGCTTCTACTCCCACCGGCCCTTCTACCAGCTGCTGTTGTCGGGAGTGTTCGAGCGCTTCCCCAAGCTCAAGTTCGTAATGACCGAGCAGGGCTGCGCCTGGCTGTTGGGGGCCCTGTCCCACATGGACGAGACCCTGGCCAAGATCCGCGACACCGGCCGCATGGGCGAGATGCGCTACGACGAGAGCCACATCCTGCCCAAGAGCGCCACCGAGTACTTCCAGCGGAATTGCTGGGTGGGCATCAGCCAGCCGGGCCACGATGACGCGGCGGCCCGCGAGGTGCTGGGGGTGAACAAGGTGATGTGGGGCTCCGACTACCCCCACAACGAGGGCACCGGCCCCTACACCCGCGAGCACTTGCGCCAGGTGTTCTGCGACACCGGTCCCGTCGAACTCCAGCAGATTCTGGCCGGCAACGCCGCCGACCTCTACGGCTTCAATCTCGACGCCCTGGCCCCGTTGGCCGCCCAGCACGGCCCAACCCATGACGAGATCGCCACGCCCCTCAACGAGCTTCCCGCCGAGCCCAACGAGGCCCTGCTCAAAAACGCCGTCGCGGCCTGACGCCGTCGCCGCCTGGTGCGGCTGACAGCAGCCAAGAACCCTTGGCCAACTTCCCTGCGGCTCGGGCCCCGCGCCGCGGCGCCAGGAACCGATCAGCATCACCGGGCGTCGTTGTGGGGTGATGAAGACTGTCTGTTGGATGGTTTCAGAAGTTCCCGAAGGCGAGCTGTCGATTTCCCCGGAAACCGCGCCGGCAGAGGAGGCCATTTCGCTGGCCAACTTCGACGACCTGTACCGGGCAGAGTACGAACCGATGGTTCGGCTGGCCCGAGGGCTGGTGGACGCCCCGGCGATCGCAGAAGAGATCGTGCAGGACGCCTTCGCCAAGGTGTACGAGCGCTGGAGCCGCCTCGACCAGCCCGGCGGCTACCTGCGCACCGCGGTGGTAAACGGCGCCCGCAGCGAATTGCGAAAGCGGGAGGTGAGGCGGCGGATCGGCCTTCGGCCGTTCATTTCCCCTCAGCCCGAGAATCAGGACTACCTCCTTGATGCCCTCGACCAGCTCTCACCCCGCCAGAAAACCGCTCTTGTCTTGAAGTTCTACGCCGACATGTCCGAAAAGGAGATCGCCCAGGCCATGGGGGTACGGCCGGGCACAGTGAAAAGCGCCACCTCCCGAGGACTGGCCGAGTTGCGAAAGGTGGTCGAGCAATGAGCGACGAGCGCCGCCCCCCTGAGAATCCGACTGAATCCGACGACCAGGCCCTCGGTGAGGCCTTGGGCTCCGCCATCCGTGGACGGGTCGATACCCCGTCCGCCCGGCCGCCGGTGTCCTCGATAGCGGAGCGGGCCGCCGCCCGGGCCAAGGCCCGCAACGCCCGACGGACGGTCGTGGGCATCGCGGCGTCGATTGCCCTGGTGGCCGGCGGCATCGCCGCCTGGAATGCGCTGGACGACGATCAGCCCACCCAGGTGATCGTGGTTGACGAGCCCCCGACCACCTCCGAACCGGCTCCGACCGCTGACCCCGTCGACGGACTCCCCGATACGCCCCCGGTCACGCCCGCCGACAGCTCCGGGCCGGCCACGCCGGAGAGCTTGTCCACTGGGCCGGTGCTCGAATGGACGGAATTCGATCCGGCCTCGGTGTTCGGCGCTGATGTGACTCACATTGGCCGAATCCACTCGGTAGGCGATGGCCGTGTGCTGGCCCTGGTATACGGCCCCAGCGGCAGCCAGGTGCTGGTGTCGGCCAACGGCGTGGACTGGGCAGTGGTCCCGATGCCGCCGGACTTCGACCCCGAGCACATCGATATCACCAGCAGTCGTTGGCTGGTTACCGGATTGGGGGCCAACCGAGGCACATTCCAGGGTCCGGGCCTCCTCTCCGACGACCAGGGCCCCACCCCAGCGTCGGAAACCGCCCCGATTCCGTCGCTGCGACACCAGGCATTTTTCTCCGACGACCAGGGTGCCACATGGACCGACTTGGGCTTCTCGCTTGATCCCGCCGAGGAGTCGGCGCGGGTAGCCGCGGCGCTGGTATCCGGCGAGAACATGGTGGTGGCGGTGAACAGCCGCAAACATCCCGATGTCGCCTCGGTGATCGTGGCCCGGGGCCTAGTGCCCGACAAGGAGTCGATCCGGGGATGGACGAGCGTGGAGGGCGATACGGTGAGCTTTACCCGCGACGAGTCGTCCGCCCCCGAGTCGTTCGAGCTGACCGCAGAAGAGGAAGCCTTGCTCTTCGGCGGGATACGGGAGCACGCCCGCCTCTACTACAGCGATGGCGGTCCCGCCCAGGTAGTGGCAGAGTTCCCGGGCGCCGCCACCGGTGGCTATGGCACCGACGACGGCTTCCATCTTGCGCTGCTGGGCTACTACCAGGATGAGCAACTGCTCACCTCGTCCGATGGCCTTCAATGGAGCCAAGCGCCCCTGCTCTATAGCGATGGCGCACCGGACTGGGGATACGCCTCGTGGCACTCATCCCCGGAGCAGACCATCTGGACTTCTGGCCAAACCGGCCGCGACTATCGGATCGAGCTGGCCGAAGGCGTCTACGCCCCTCCGTTTGTCGCTGAACTCCCCAACGGCATAGCCGCTGTGCATCGCTTGGCGGTCGGACCCGCGGGTATCGCCACCGTGGCTATCCCCGGCGGCACGCCCGAACTTCTTGGGGCCTCCCCCGAACTCCGGTTGGCCCAAGACGGCTACGAGCTTCGATACAACGAGCCGGTGGGCGGCTTCACCCTGTGGGACTTGTCCGAGGACGCCCCGGTCTATGAGTTCGACTCCGAAGCCCTCGACGGCAACACCCCGCCTGAGGGCTTTCGGCCGGTCGAAGACGAAAGCGGTGGAAGCGGCTACTTGGTCTTCCAAGACCCGGAAACCGGGGACGACCTGGTGACGTTCAACTTGGACGACCTGGAAGCTGCCCTGCTCGAATCCTTGCCCCAACCCGGTGATGAGCCGACCCCTCCGCCAGACCAGCCCAAACAACCAGACCCATGGGTGGGCTGGTCAATCGACGGCTCCGCCTGGGGCTGGCAGACCATCTCCGATGCCTTCAACGTCGCCGACTCCGAAACCGAGTTCGCCAACGTGGAGCTGGCCGTCGGCGCCGACTTCGTTCTCGCCCGGGTTGAAACCTTCGAAGCCGAGCCCTCCGATGCCACCAGCGACGGCGACGGAACCGTCTCCCTCACCGGCCAGCCCCCCCGCTGGTTCATCGCCAGAATCGGCTGACGGCGTGGCGGCTGTGGGCGGTTGGTGTGTTCCCCCTCCGCGCCAACCGCCCGCACTGCCGTACACCACCTTGCTGCATAGATGACATAGATGTGGCATCTTGTGTCCGGTGATCGCGATTTCAACCCGGTATGCCCTGCGAACAGCATTTGGTGTTGCCTTGCTAATCGCAATCACGACCAGCGGGATCACAGCGTGTAGTTCGTCGGAACCCAACGAAGTCATCGTGTCCAGCGAACTGACCCCCGTTCCTCCTCAGGCGCCAACCGCTGCGCCTGTCGCCGGAACCCCGGCTGTTCCAGAGCAAGAATCTGCTCAGTTGGACATTTCTCAGGAATCAGGGCTTGTTTGGACTGAGTTCGACCCTGTCGAAGCTCTCGGCCCCGGCCTGGGCGAGTTCAACAGAATCGAGTCGGTCGGCGACGGCCGGGTGGTCTTTTTGACGTTCGGCCCCAGCGACAACCGGGTCATGGTCACGGAGAACGGCACGGACTGGACCGAGGTCCCCCTGCCGGCTGACAACATCATTCCCGGGCACATCGACATCGCCGGCAACCGCTGGCTGATCACAGGACTGATCCTGAACAGCGCGGAATCTGTCGGCATCCCCTCCGATCAAGTCTTCTTCTCCGACGACCAAGGGGCCACCTGGACCGAGTTGGCCTTCAGCCCCGATGCCCCCGATGGCATTTCGGGGGTGGTCGCTGCAATGGCAGCCGGAGAGCGCATGGTTGTGGCCGCGTGGTATCCCCCGCCACGCGACCATTCCGAGGAAGAGAACGGCGGCTTTGTTCCCAGCACCGCGGTTTTCAACCGCCTCGGCATCTTCTTCAGCGACGGCGGCCCTGTTGAGCTGGTGGCCGAGTACCCAAGCTGGAACGCAACCGGCTATGCCACCGCCGACGGCTTCCACCTAACCCTGTTCAGCGAAGAAGAGAATGTCCGACTGTTCTCGCCCGATGGCCGCCAGTGGGTCGAGGGTTCCCCTGGCTATGAGGATCTCGAGGGCACCGCATTCAGCTCGGGTAATTCCGGGTTGATCTGGACCACCGACCCGGCGTACGACCAATACCGAGTCGAGCGATTCACCGGCGTCTTCGGCCCTGCTCCAGTGGCGACCCTCCCCGACGGGATCAGTTGGGTCAGCGACGTGGCCGTGGGACCTGCGGGTGTCGCCGCCGTCGCCCAGCCGGGAACGCCCCTCGGTGCCGAACTCCTCCCTGCATTGCGGATCGAAAAAGACGGCTACGAACTGCGGTACAACGAGCCTGAAGGCGCTATCACCCTGTGGGACTTGTCGCGAGACGCCGCGGTCTATGAGTTCGGTTTGGATCTGTTCGACGAGGAGATGCCAGTGCCCGAAGGCACCCGGGAGGTCGATGTCGGCGACAACGGCCCCGACGGCCTCGACCTGCTGGTGTTTGAAGACCCCGAAACCGGAGATGATCTCGTGGCATTCAGCCGCGAGGAGCTGTTCACGCAGATCATGAGTGCTCTCCGCAGCCCCACTACCGATATGGCTGCCCGGCTTGAGCAGCCAGGACCAGAGGTGGGGTGGTGGACCGGAGGCGGCGGTTGGACGTGGCAGACCTTTTCCGAGGCCTTCGGCCTCACCGGACTGACCGCGATGGAGAGCGCCCTCACCGAGGTCAATCTGGCCGTTGGCGGTGATTTCGTGGTTGCCCGGGTGCAGACCCACGAAGCCGGAGACGTCCGAACCGACAGTGGCGAGTACTCCGACGCCCCGCCCGGCGAAGACGGCCGATCGACAAGCATGAGCTTTTCTCCCCAATCCCCTCGCTGGTTCATCGCCAGGGCAGACTGACCGCAATGTTGATGGCACGACCAGTGGCGCTTGCCGCTGCCGCAGTTGCCGTGGCGATGGGCACCGTCGCGGCCTGCTCCCCTTCAGATACCACCGAGGTAGTCGTCCCCAGTGAGCAGACTCCTGCTCCCATCCCGGAACCAACCGCAGCACCCATCGTCGGGACCCCGGTTGCACCAGAAAAGGATCCTGCTCCGCAGGACACTCTTCAGGAATCGGGGCTGGAATGGATCGAGGTTGATCTCAGCGGAGTGTTCGACCTCGATGTGGATGAGTCCCTAGAGCTCGAATCGGTCGGCGACGGCCGAGTGCTCGCCGTTGTCGCCAGTCCCGACGTTGTGAACAGTGTGCTTGTCACCGACAACGGGGTGGACTGGTCCGCGCTTCCCATTCCGACCGGCTTCAACCCCTCGGATATCGACATTTCTGGCGACCGCTGGGTGATTCAGGGATGGGATACACGTGAAGATGCGCCCCACACCCGCATCTTGTTCTCCGATGACCAGGGATCCAATTGGACTGAGTTGGTGGTTGACCTTGACCCGTTCGATGGCACGGCTTGGATCGCCAACGCCATCGTGATGGGAAGGCTCATTGTGATGGTGGTCCAGAGCGACACCTGGCAGCCTGACACTGCCCAAGCCCTTGATGACGACATGGCCTACGAGCCAAGTGTGGCCAGTGTCCACCTTTTCTTGAGCGACGGTGGGCCAGCCGAGTTGGCAGCCGAATTCCCGGGTTGGGCTTCGGGTGGCTATGGGGCGTCTGACGGCTTTCACCTGCTCATATCCGACTCCGGCAACGACTATCTGCTGGATTCCCCGGATGGCAGTCAATGGAGCAGGACGACTGTTGACGTTCACATCACCGACAGTGCGCGCCATGAGCTCTGGACCGCTGATCCGACCGACGGGGAGTTCAAGGTCGAGCGCTTCGAGGGCGTCTTCGGAACAGACCCGGTGTTGACACTGCCTGACGGCATCGGGTGGATGCCTGATCTGGCCGTCGGACCTGCGGGAGTTGCCGCAGTGGGAGGACCGGTGTCGCCTTACGACGAACCTGAAGAGGATTTCATTCTGCCCGACATCAGCTTCGAAAAGGACGGCTACGAACTCCGGTACAACCAACCTGAAGGCGGCATCACCCTGTGGGACTTGGAGGAGGACTCGGCCGTGCATGTGTTCGACGCTGAGACCCTTCGACAGGAGGAACCGCCAGAGGTAGTGCGTGAAGTCGAGGGCGACGACGGATCCGTGCTCGTGATATTCCTCGACCCCGAAACCGGGGCCGAGCTCGTGGCCTTCCTCAGTGAGGAGTTGGAGGAGGCACTCATGGAGGCGACGACCAAGCAAGAGGAAACAGCCGTTTACCACCGATACCAGCCCGAAGAGTTCTTGATCGGCTGGTCGCGAGAGGGCATCGATTGGGAATGGCAGACCCTCCAAGAGGCGTTTGGCCTGCCCGAAAGCACCCCAGACGACAACTCCTTCACAGAGGTCCAGGTGGCCGTCGGCCGCCACTTCGTGATCGCCAAGGTTCAGACATTCGTGTTCCCCGAAGCCGACTTGTACAAGGACGCCGAGATCGGAGTCGGCGATGGTCAGTCTCTGACATCCTCTGGTCCCCTCACCGCTCCCGCCTTGACCACGCCTCCCAGCCGCTGGTTCATCGCCCGGGTCGGCTGACGACGGGGGTGCTGGCTGCCCCATAGACTCGGCGCATGATCATCGATGTGGATACCCACTGGGAGATCACGGGGGACTCGGCGGGGGTTGATCCGATGAAGCAGTGGGCCGATCAGATCCCCGACAATCGGACGCATCTGGCCAACGCCATCGCTGGCGACCTGCTCCAGGTGCTGCCCCCGGAGCGAAGGCCCGGACCGGCGGAGTTGCTGCCCAAGCTGTTCGAACGGGCCAAGGAGTCGGGCGGGCCGGTCATCTTGCACCCCCGCCATGACTCCACTGCCGCCGAGCGAGTGGCGTGGATGGACTCGGTGGGCATCGACCACTGCCTGGTGAACCCGGGCGGCTATTGGCAAAAGCTCGACTACTTGCGCCCCGACGATCGGGTGATCGCCGCCCAGCGGTGCAACGACTTCCTCACCGAGCAGCTTTGGGACCAGCGCGACCGCCTCCACACGGTGGCCACCATCGACTTCTCCGACCTGGACCACGCGGTGGCCGAGCTGGAGCGGTGCCGGGAACGGGGCGCCCGGGCGTTCTTCCTCTACACCTTGCGGGGCGCGCCCGTCGGAGGTCCGCCCGGCCACCCCGACTGGGACAAGGTGTGGGCCGCGGCTACCTCGCTGGGCATGGTGGCGGTGATCCATGTGGGCAACACCGAGGCCGACTTCTCGAAATGGGCCGACATCGGCTGGGACCTGCCCGACGGCGCCGGCGTGGGCGGGCTGATCCGGCTGGCCAACACGCAGCGTTTGCACGCCGCTCAGAACCTGGTGGCCAGCCTGCTGTTCGGCGGGGTGTTCCATCGGTTCCCCAACCTCACCGTGTTGGTTGAGGAGATGCGGGCCGGATGGCTCCCCTGGTACGTGGCCACGCTCTCGCGCCAGTGCTTGTCATCGCCGTCTTTGGGCGATTGGCCGTGGCCGGTCAGCGGCGAGGAGATGCTGCACCGCAACCTGCGGCTTACTCCCCTACCCGGCTTCGGCGACACCGACGCCCTCGATGTGCTGGCTGAGCTGCCCGACATGGTGGTGTTCTCCTCCGACTACCCCCACCAGGAAGGCAACGCCGACCCCATTGAGCTATACCGCCCCGCGCTTGACGAACTCGATGACAAAGTCAAGGCCGCGTTCATGGGAGCAACAGCCGCCGATTGCTTCGCCCGCATCGGCGATCCCCTGCCTGCGGTGGCCTAAAGCTACCTAGGGCTCAGCAGCTGCCTAAGACTCAGCGCCCCACGGGCTGCATGTAGAACGTGATGCCGCTGGGGGCTTCTTGCTCGGTGAGGGCGTCGCGGGCTGCGGCCAAGGTCTTGCCTGCCTCGGTCTCCTCATAGAACCAGGCCTCCGCCTGCCGTGCACCCGGAGGCGGGCCGCTGGCCAGCTCAAGGGCGGCCTCCTGGTAGTAGGCCCGGATGTCATGGGCGATGGCGATGGTGTCCAACCGGGGGCCATACACCTCTTTCCAGTGTTCTCCGGCAGCCACCCGCTCGAGGTCGGCCAGCGCTCCAGCCACGCCGTCGGCGTCGATGGCCCGGCCCACCTCGGTAGCGCCCCGTTGGGCCACCGCCCGGTCGTAGGCGGCCCGAAGACCCTGGGCTTCGTCAATAGACGGCGCGATATCGGGGTCGTAGCGGGGCGGCAGCGCACAAGCCAGCGGCGTCTCCACCGCTTCCACCACTTCGGGATAGTCCACCAGCACTGGGCCCGAGGGGGCATCAAGCAGATCGAATGCTGCGGCAAGCACACCGTGTTGGAATTGGGCGTTGTCGGGCATGCCCAACGGGCGACCCAGGGGGAACTCGCAGTACAGCACCCTGGGAACGTTCATCCGCTCAGCCACCGGTCGCATCGACGCCAGCACCACCGTGGCGATCCCAGCTTCTTCCAGTACATGGGCCAGCACACACACGGTGCGCGTGCACAGCGGTCAAACCGGGGTCAATATGGCCACGTCCACCCCGTCGGCCCGCAGTTCGGCCGCCGCAGCCGGACCGGTGTCCAGCCGCACCTCCGACACCGTGTCGGGCTGGTTGCCGGCGAACGCCACATGCCGGGGCGCCACTGCCCCGATAGTCCCGTCAGCGGCCAGTTCCTCCAGGCGGTCGATCGGATACACCACGTTGTGATCGGAGACATACGCAGCCCGGTCGAAGTTCGAACTCCAGTGGCCCAAGATCAGCTCCCGGTCACCCCGGTCGAGCATCCGGTAGCTGGTATCCCCACGACCCACGAAGCGATCCTGATCGGCCCGGTGCAGCCCCGCGCTGGTCACTATGGCCACCGTGGCCTCATTGAGCGGCGGCGGAGACGCCCACGGCGTGGCTTCGAACTCCGGCACCGGCAGGTTGGCCATCATGTCGCGCATCACTTGGTCACTGGACATGGGCCTACTCTGCCACAGGGCTAGATCCCGGTTAGCTGCTGAACGGTGAGCAATTCTTTGCGTAGCTCGGCGTAGCGGGCCCTGACCTCCCGGCCGTCAACCCCAATCGGGGGCTCGACAGTCGCACCCTGGCCGAGTGTCCAGTCGGCGGCCACTTCAGCAGGGCTACGCCCAGCTGACACCGCGGCGGCCTGCACCGCCGCCCCCAGAGCCACCGTCTCGTCTTCGTCGGGCACGATGATCGCTTCGCCGTGCAGCGCCGCAGCCCGAACCCGGTAAGCAGCCGAGCGAGCACCCCCACCGATGAGGTGCAGCCTGCCGCCGGTGCTCACCCCTGCGCTCCGCAGGGCATCGAGCCCGTCGAACAGCCCACACAACACACCGTCGTGGGCGGCTAGCGCCAGCTGCTCGCGGGTGGTGTCGTTGCGCAATCCGGCGAAGAGCCCGGTGGCATCGGGCAGGTCGGGGGTGCGCTCTCCGTCGAAGTAGGGCACCAGCGTTGGTGTGCCCGGGCCGTCATCGGCGGCCAGTGCCAGATCGGCCAGGCCGGCAGCGTCCACACCGAGCCAGCGGGCCACGGTATCGGTGACCCGGGTGGCGTTGAGGGTGCACACCAGGGGCAGAAACGCTCCGGTGGCGTCGGCGAACCCGGCCACTGCCCCTGACGGGTCGCTGGTCGGAGTGCGGGAAACGCTATAGGCCGTGCCCGACGTGCCCAGAGAGATTACCGTGTCGCCCGGTTTCAGTCCGAGGCCGAGGGCCGCGCCCATGTTGTCGCCGGTACCGGGGCCGACGAGGGTTGCATCGCCCAATCCCAGTGTGGCGGCCGCCTCCGGAGTAAGGGTCCCGGCAGCCTCATCGGGTCCCAGTATCCGGGGCAGCCGCGACAGCCAGCCCGCGGGATCGTCGACCACCAACCCCAGCAGATCGGGAGCCATCTCATTGGCATCAGCATCGAACCAGCCTGTGCCCGAAGCGTCGCCCCGGTCGGTGACATGGGCGCCGGACAGCCGCCAAGTGAGCCAGTCGTGGGGCAGCATGATCCGGGCGATCCGGCTGGCCATCTCGGGCTCGTGCTCCAACACCCAGGCCAGCTTGGCGATGGTGAACGAGGCCAGCGGCACCGACCCACAGCGCTGGGCCCACTGCTCTGGGCTGTGGCGAGCCACAAGATCACGGGCTTGGGCCGCCGATGTGGTGTCGTTCCACAGCTTGGCCGGGCGCAGTACCTCGCCGTCGTCGCCCACCAGAACCAGGCCGTGCTGCTGGCCGGCCACGCTGATGGCCACCACTCGGGCCCGGTCGGCCTCGGTAAATTGGGCGAAACACTCGGCCAGCGCCTCCCACCAGTTGCGAGGATCCTGCTCGCTCACCGGCGGATCCCAACGCACGTGGGCATGCGGAGCGCTGGCTCTGGCCGTCAACTGGCCCGAGTCGCGCGCTCGCAGTTCGACCTTGGTCGACTGGGTGGACGAGTCCACCCCCGCCACCAACTCCATCAACTCGGCGTGGTCCAGATGATGCGGTTCACCTCGTTCTCAAGGCGCTCTTGGCGTCCCGACACCGGCTGGGGATCGAGCCCGTCGGCCACCGCCTGGTCGGCCAGGGTGGCCAAGTCCACCTCGCCCTTCATGATGTCGACCCCCAAGCCCGACTCCCACCGGCCGTAGCGGAGGTTGCGGGCCTGCTCGATGGTGCCGTCGGCCAGCATGGCCTCGGCCACCAGCAGGGATCGGGCCAGCGTGTCGATGCCCCCGATGTGGCCCCAGAACAAGTCGTCTCGAGCCATGCTCTGGCGCCGAAGTTTGGTATCGAAGTTGAACCCGCCGGTGGTGAATCCCCCGCCTCGCAAGATCTCGTAGAGGGCCAGAGAGAGCTCGTCCACCGAGTTGGGGAATTGGTCGGTGTCCCACCCGTTCTGCGGGTCGCCCCGGTTGGCATCCACGCTGCCGAAGATGCCGTTGTCCACCGCATAGGCCACCTCGTGGTGGAACGAGTGCCCCGACAGGGTGGCGTGGTTCACCTCGATGTTCACCTTGAACTCGTCGACTAGGTCGTAGCGCTCCAAGAACCCGTGGACCGAGGCGCAGTCGTAGTCGTACTGGTGCTTGGTTGGCTCTTGCGGCTTGGGTTCGAGCAGCAGCGTGCCGGTGAATCCGATCTTGTGCTTGTGCTCAGCCACCAGCGTCAGAAAGCGGGCGAGCTGGTCGGCCTCTTGGCGCAGCCGGGTGTTGAGCAGCGTCTCGTAGCCCTCGCGCCCTCCCCACAGCACGTAGTTGGCCCCATCGAGGCGATGGGTGGCCTCGAGCATGTGTCGTACTTGGGCCGCGGCGTGGGTGAATACATCTGGATCGGGGTTGGTGGCAGCTCCAGCGGCGTAGCGGGGATGGCTGAACAGGTTGGCCGTGCCCCACAGCAGCCGCACACCGGTGGCCTCCATCTTGTCCGCGGCCCGCTCCACCATGGCGTCGAGGTTGGCCCGGCTCTCAGCCAAGGAGTCGCCCTCGGGGGCCATGTCCACGTCGTGGAAGCAGTAAAACGGCGTGCCCAGCTTCTCGAAGAACTCGAAGGCGGCGTCTTGCTTGGCCCGGGCGGCGTCCATCGGATCTTGGCCGGGCTCCAGCCAGGGGCGGTCGAACGTGCCGTGGCCGAAGATGTCGCTACCCGGCCAATTGAAGCTGTGCCAGTAGCACACCGCGATCCGAAGATGGTCTTCCATTCGCCGCCCCAGCACCTGCCGTTCGGGGTTGTACACCCGATAGGCCAGTTGGCCGAGTCCGGCGCTACCCCCGGCATGGGCCACCGGTTCGGGAACGGTGTCAAAGAAGTCGGTCATTAGGGGGCTCCGTCACGACGAGAAATCTGCCGCCTGATTCTAAGGTTCGCCACACGAAGCCGCTCGATTGCGCGTACGCTGGCGGGGTTGAAATCAAGCGACAAGCATGAGAGGCGGGTCCATGTCTTTTCCATCCGATCTTGAGATCGCCCGCGGGGCGAATCTGAGACCGCTCACCGAGATTGCCGAAGAGGCTGGCATCCCAGTTGAGATGCTGGAGCCCTACGGGGCGGGGGCGGCCAAGATCAGCCTGGACGCCATCGAGGCGTTAGCCGACCGACCCAAAGCCCGTTATGTGGTGGTGACCGCCATCACTCCCACCCCGCTGGGCGAGGGCAAAACCACCACCACCGTGGGGTTGGGCCAGGGGTTCGGCCACATCAACAAGCGCGCCACCATCGCCATCCGCCAGCCCTCACTGGGGCCGACGTTCGGCATCAAGGGCGGCGCGGCTGGCGGCGGCTACAGCCAGGTGGTGCCCATGGAGCTGTTCAACCTCCACCTCACCGGGGACATGCACGCGGTGACCGCGGCCCACAACATGTGCTCAGCCATGCTGGATGCCCACATCTACCACGGCAACGAATCGGGCCTGGATCTGCACAACATCACCTGGCGCCGGGTGGTGGATATCAACGACCGGGCCTTGCGCAACATCGTCGTGGGCCTGGGCGGGCGGCTCGACGGAGTCCCCCGGGAATCAGGCTTCGACATCACCGCCGCCTCCGAGGTGATGGCCACCCTGGCGCTGGCCACGTCGCTGTCGGACCTGCGGGCCCGGCTGGGCCGGATCGTGGTGGGCTACACCAAAGCGGGCGACCCGGTGACCGCCGAAGACCTGAAGGCCGCCGGGGCCATGGCCGTGCTGTTGAAAGACGCCCTCAAGCCCAACCTGATGCAGACCCTGGAGGGCGGCCCCGCTCTGGTGCATACCGGACCGTTTGGCAACATCGCCACCGGCAACTCCTCCATCGTGGCCGACCGCATCGCCATCCGCACCGGTGATTTCCTGGTGACCGAGGCCGGGTTCGGCGCCGACATGGGCGCTGAGCGATTCTTCAACATCAAGTGCCGCTACTCGGGCATCGACCCCGATGCCGCGGTGATGGTGGCCACCGTGCGGGGGCTCAAGGCCCACTCCGGCAACCACCGGATCGTGGCCGGGCGTCCTCTGCCCGAGGCACTGCTGGCCGAGAACCCCGACGAGGTACACGCCGGGGGCGACAACCTCCGCAAGCAGCTCTCCAACATGAAGGCCCACGGTGTGACCCCGGTGGTGGCCATCAACGCCTTCCCCGGCGACCACGACGCCGACTTGGCCGCCATCGCCGAGATCGCCGACGAGTACGGCGCCCGCTGCGCGGTCACCACCCACTTCTCCGACGGCGGTGCGGGGGCGGCCGAGCTGGCCGAAGCTGTGGCCGAGGCCTGCGAGGAGCCCAGCTCCTTCAAGGTGCTGTACGAGGACGATCTCTCGCTCAAAGACAAGATCGCCGCGGTGGCCACCACCGTGTACGGCGCCGATGGCGTGGAGTACTCGGCCACCGCCAACCGCCAGCTCGACACCTACGAGTCGGCCGGCTTCGGCCACCTCCCGGTGTGCATCGCCAAAACCCACCTGTCCATCTCGTCCGACCCCTCCCTCAAGGGAGCCCCCACCGGCTGGACCCTGCCGGTGCGGGAAGTGCGGGCCTCGGTGGGCGCCGGTTTCGTCTACCCCATCTGCGGCGACATGCGAACCATGCCCGGCCTCGGCCGCCAACCCGCCGCTATGGGCATCGACCTCGACGAAAACGGAGAGATCGTCGGACTGAGCTGACCGCAGTCGAGGCGGCCGAGGGCAGATAGGCTTGATTTACCTCAGGGTGCCGCTGAGGAAAGGGGGTGCAAATGGCGAGGCGGGAACGTTTGACCGTGCCGATGGTGCGGGACAACGGGAGCCTGCGAAAAGCGACGTGGGAAGAGGCCCTATCGCGGGCCTCGGCCGGGTTCAACCAGGTGCTGTCTGAGCATGGGCCGCAGGCGTTCGGAATGTTCAGCTGCTCCAAGGCCACCAACGAGATGAACTACATCGCCCAGAAGTTCATCCGAACGGTGGTGGGCTCCAACAACATCGACTCCTGCAACCGAACTTGACACGCTCCCTCGGTCGTCGGTCTGGCGACAGTGTTCGGAGCGGGAGGGGGCACTTGCTCCTATCAGGAGGTTGAGGAAACCGACGTGATCCTCTTGTGGGGGTCCAATGCCCGCGAGGCCCACCCCATCTTCTTCCACCACGTGCTCAAAGGCCTCGACAACGGTGCCCGCATGTACTGCGTCGACCCCCGCTACACCTCTTCGGCCCAATTCTCCGACGTGTGGGTGGGCATCGACGTGGGCACCGACATCGCCCTGGCCAACGGCATCGCCCGAGAGATCGTCCACGCCGGTTTGGCCAACCAAGACTTCATCGCCCACTCCACCCAGGGATTCGAGGCCTACGCCGCCTCGGTGGAGCCGTTCACCCCCGACGCAGTAGCCGCCATCTGCGGCATTCCCGCCGAGGTGGTGGTGGAGATGGCCCACGCCTACGCCACCGCGGAAACAGCCCAGATCCTGTGGACCCTGGGCATCACCGAGCACCACAACGCGGTCGACAACGTGCTGTCTCTGTGCAATCTGGCCCTGCTCACCGGCCATGTGGGTCGGTGGGGTTCGGGCCTGGTGCCACTGCGGGGCCAGAACAACGTGCAGGGCGGCGGTGACATGGGGGCCATCCCCAACAAGTTCCCCGGCTTCGCCGGCGTGGACGATCCTGATCACCGGGCCCGATTCGAGGCCGCTTACGGCCGAGAGCTCAACCCAGTTCCTGGGTTGCACCTCACCCTCATGTTCGAGGCCATGGAACGGGGCGATCTGCGGGCGCTGTATGTGATCGGCGAGAACCCAGCCGATTCAGAGGCCGACGTGGCTCACGCCCGAACCCAGCTTGAGGGCCTGGACATCCTGGTGGTGCAGGACATTCTGATGACCCGCACCGCGGAAATGGCCGATGTGGTGCTGCCCGCCTCGGTGGCCTGGGCGGAGAGCAACGGTACCGTCACCTCCAGTGAGCGACGGGTGCAGCGTGTACGGCCCGCGGTCTCTCCCCCCGGCCAAGCCCGCCACGACATCGACATCTTGTGCGACATGGCCGAGGCCATGGGTGATGAACTCGGGCCCCGCGACCCGGAGGCGGCGTGGGACGAGCTCCGCTCTTTGTCGGCGATGCATGGGGGGATGGCCTGGGAGCGCCTAGAGGCCGCTGGCGGCCTGCAATGGCCGTGTCCTGATGAGGACCATCCCGGTAGTGCCTTCCTCCACGGCTGGCTGTGGGCCGACGACCTGGAGGGCCGCGAACCGGCACCCTTCTCGGTGTTAGAGCACGAGGGGCCCACCGAGGAGTTGAGCGAGGAGTTCCCCCTGCGGCTCACCACCGGGCGGGCGTTGGATTCTTACAACACCGGGGTGCAGAGCGGTAATTATGACTCACCGCTGCGGTTCGCTGGCCTGGATTTGAACGCTCACGATGCCGCGGGCTTAGGCATCGCCGATGGCGACCGGGTGCGGGTCTGCTCCCCCCGAGGATCAGTGGAGATGAACGCCCGGGTGGTGTCAAGCCTGCCGCAAGGGCTGGCCTTCACCACCCTCCACCATCCCGAACTGATCGACGTGAACGTGCTCACCAACCCCGACTGGGATCCCAAATCTGGCACCGCCGAGTTCAAGGCGGCAGCCGTCCGGGTAGAGCGGATTGCTTCTCAGCAGACCGCCGCGACCGCAGGCACCTCCGTTGGCTGATCTTCATTTCGGCGAAGACCAGCCCACCAAAGCCGAACAGGCCGCCATCGACGCCATCGTTCCCCAAGCCAACGCGGCCACCGTTGTCGAAACCGAGCGGATCGTTCGCGGAGGCCGCAGCCGGCGCCATGGCCTTCGCCACCTGCTGTTGCCGGTGCTGCACTCGCTCCAGCACGAGATCGGCTGGATCAGCCCCGGTGGCCTAAACGGGGCGGCCGAGCGGCTGGGGGTTCCCCCCGCCGAGGCCTATGGCGTGGCCACCTTCTACGAACTGCTCCGCACTAGCGACCCCGGTCACCGCGACGACGTCGTCCATGTCTGCGTGGACCCGGTGTGCGCTCTGGTCGGAAACGATGAGCTTCGGGCCTCGTTAGAAGCCGATGGGGCCAAGGTCCACGACAGTCCCTGCCTCGGCCAGTGCGAGCGGGCCCCGGCCCTGTTCGTCCAGGGTGTTGGGCGGCCCGATCGGGTGCCGGCCGACGATGGCGAGGACTTCCATCTGCCCCAAGCCGGGGACTCCGGCCTGCGGGTGCTGAGCCGGGTGGGTGTGGTCGATCCCACCTCCCTGGACTCCTATCGGGAACATGGCGGCTATGAGGCCCTCACTGCGGCCGTTGTCATGGGACCAGACGCGGTCATCGCCGCCATATCCGACTCAGGGTTGTCGGGCCGGGGCGGAGCGGCCTTCCCCACCGGGATCAAGTGGCGGGCCGTGGCCGACGAGCCCGGGCCCGACAAACACGTGGTGGCCAACTGCGACGAGTCGGAGCCGGGCACCTTCAAAGATCGCATCGTCTGCGAGCACGATCCGTTCGCAGTCATCGAGTCGATGACCATCGCCGGACTGGCCACCGGTTCGCCCCACGGGTGGATCTATATCCGAGGCGAGTACCCCCGGGCCACCGCCCGACTGGAGGATGCCATCGTCCAGGCCCGGGCCGCGGGTCTGTTGGGCGACGACGTGGCCGGCAGCGGGCAACGCTTCGACATCGAGGTTCGCCGGGGGGCGGGGGCCTACATATGTGGTGAGGAGACAGCCCTGTTCAACTCCATCGAGGGCTTTCGGGGCGAACCCCGCAACAAGCCCCCCTTCCCCACCACCCACGGCCTGTTCTCCCAGCCCACTGCCATCAACAATCCTGAGACTCTCATCAACGTCTTGGACATCGTGATCGACGGTCCCGACACCTACCGCTCAGTGGGCACCGAGCGCTCCCCCGGCACTCGGTTGTTCTGCTTGTCGGGTCGGATAGGGGTTCCCGGGCTCTACGAAGTGCCGTTCGGCACCACCCTGGGAGAGCTGCTCGATTTGGCCGGAGGGCCGACCGGGCAGTTGGCCGCGGTGCTACTGGGCGGCGCGGCCGGAGTGTTCGTCGGTCCCGATGCCCTCGACATGCCTCTCACCCTGGAAGACACCCGTGAAGCGGGCGCCACCCTGGGGTCGGGGGTGGTCACCGTGTTCGACGATGCCGTGGATATGGAAGCTGTGGTAGTCCGAATTGCCGAGTTCTTCCGGGACGAGTCGTGCGGCCAGTGCGTGCCCTGTCGGGTGGGCACCCAGCGCCAACACGAGGTGTTGGTCGAGCTGCAAGCCTCCGGCCAGCCTCTGGCCCCTCAGCGATCCGAACTCATCGACGACATGGCCCTGGCCATGGTGGACGCCTCCATCTGCGGCCTGGGCCACACCGCCGCCTCCGCGGTGCGTTCCGCTTTGGCGCTGGGCCTGATAGGAAATAGCCAGTGAGCGGCGTCATCACCGAGACCGCGGTCACCATCCGGGTCGACGGCCAAGAGGTAGCCGTGCCCGAGGGCGCGACCATCCTGGATGCCTGCGACGCCGCCGGCGTAGAAACTCCGACCATCTGCTACGGCCCCACCCTCACCCCGGTCAACGTGTGCCGGGTATGCGTTGTTGAATTGGACGGCAGTCGGGCCCTGGTGCCCTCCTGCTCCCGTCCCGCCGAGGAGGGCATGGTGGTCCACACCGACAGCGAGCGGGTACGGCACAGCCGCAAGATGGTGCTGGAGTTCCTGGCCACCGGGGTCGACGTGTCCCAGGCCGACGAGTTGGGCCAGTGGGCCGAGCACTACGGGGCCGACCCCGACCGCTACGTCCCCGGCGGCCAGACCATGAACGAGCCGGTGCGAGTGCAGGACAACCTCTACATCCGGGACTACGACAAGTGCGTGCTGTGCTACCGCTGTGTGGAGGCCTGCGGCGACGACGCCCAGCACACCTACGCCATCTCGGTGGCCGGCCGGGGCTTCGGCGCCCGCATCTCCACCGAGTTCGACGTGACCCTGCCCGACTCGGCCTGCGTCTACTGCGGCAACTGCGTAGCCGTGTGCCCCACCAACGCCCTCCAGTTCAAGACCGAGTTCGACCTGCGCCAAGCCGACGACTGGCGCCCCGAGGACCAGACCGTCACCCAAACGGTGTGCTCCTACTGCGGCGTCGGCTGCAACCTCGAACTCCACGTCCAAGACAACCAAATCGTCAAATGCACCTCCCCCGACGACCACGACGTAACCCAGGGCAACCTCTGCATCAAAGGCCGCTTCGGCTGGAACTACGTGTAGCTCAGATATGACAGGTAGAGGGCGGTCTCTCATGGCGGGAGCCGTTGCACTGGCTTTGACAGCCGCGGCGTCCTGTGGCGATGCGAAGACCTCGCCGGACACTTCGCCACCCGTCCCCACTGCGGCTGCTCCCACCGTGCCAGTGCCCGACGACCCCACTCCCGCAGCGTCTCAGTCGGGCACCGGCATCTCCTCAGCGGCCACCGCTGAACCCGAACCCGTTCCTTCGGCGTCTCCGTCAGCCGCCAGCACCCCTTCCGCGGCCACCCCGGAGCCGGGGCCGTCCTCTGTGGCAGAGCAGATTGAGTGGACCAGCTGCTTCGGCCTCGAGTGCGGCTTCGTAAACGTGCCCGCCGACTACCGGTCGCCTGATGCCGGCACCATCAAGATCGCCGTCAATGTGCGCCGGGCTGCTGATCCCAGTCAGCGAATCGGCTACCTGCTGGTAAACCCCGGAGGTCCCGGTGGCAGTGGCGTCGAGTTTGTCGCCAACGTCGGACGCTCCTCTTATGCACTGCACGAGCGCTTCGACATCGTGGGGTTCGACCCCCGCGGTGTTGGCGGATCCGAACCCGCCTTCGCCTGCGGAGCCTCCGGCGAGCAACTCGAACTGCTCGCTGCCATCGACATGCCCATCGACAGCCCCGACGACATCGCGTTCGGGGAAGCCGCTGCCAACCTGTGCATCCAGTCCATGGGCCCCATTGGCGGCCTCTTGCACAGCGAATATGTCGCTCGCGACATGGACGAGATCCGCAAGGCCTTGGGAGTCGAACAAATCTCCTATCTGGGATTTTCTTACGGCTCGACTCTCGGCGTCTGGTACGCCACGCTCTTTCCTCAGTCTGTGCGCGCGATGGCGGTCGACGGTGCCGACAATCCAATTGACCCGGCCAGCACCCGGCAGGAACGCGTCGAAGAGGCTACCGAGGAGATCGCGGCCTTTGCTGGCCTTCTCGACCAAGCCCTGGCCGCATGCGACGACCCGCAGTGCCCGATCTACAACCAGGGAGATCCGGTCGCCTACTTCAGGCAGGCTGTTTTGGGGCTGGATCTGGTCAATCAGGCAGCCAGCGGCAACCCCTGGGCGAGAGTGCTGGGAGTCATCCTCACCCTCTATAACGAGGACTCCTGGCCTCTCTTGTGGCAGGGGCTGTTCCAGCTCCATGAGAAGGACGACCCGTCGATCCTGCTGGAGTTCGCCTTGCGGCAACTGGGCGATGATCCCACAGCTGCCAGTTTCACCGAGCACGTCAATTGCCTGGACGACCTAGCCTTGTACCCAGAATTGGACCGCGACACCCGACTGGCCGACGCCGCGGCCATTGAGGCCGTCGTCGAAGAGCGGTTCCCGCTGCTAGCTCTGATCGACCCCTCGTTCCCCAGCGCCTGCCCGTTCTACGACCAATTCGCCCCCGACCCCCTCCAAGGCCCCCTCGACGGCCGAAGCGTGCCCATCTTGGTGATCGGCAACCACTCCGACCCGGCCACTTCCTTCGGTGAGTCCGAAGAACTCGTTACCGAGACGCTCACCAACGGCTATCTGGTAGAAACCATGCACCCCGCTCACGTCGTCTTCCCCCACAACCGCTGCGTCAACGATCACGTCCACCGAGCGCTAATCGACGTGGCGTATCCCGACAAGCGCCGGGTCGTCTGCGAGCCGCAGGAATGACAGGCGACGACAGCCAGGTCCCGTTACGTCATTATCCAATGCAACTCCCCCGACGACCACGATGTCACCCGGGGCAACCTAGACATAAAAGCCCGCTTCGGCTGGACCTACGTGTAGCTCAGGTATGACAAGTAGAAGGCGACAGTCGTTGACGGATTTGGGATTTGGGGGGGGGGGGGGGGGAACTACGTTCAGCCCGGATGACAGGTAAAGGGCGTTCTCTGGTGGCGGGAACCGTGGCATTGGCTCTGCTGGCCGCGTCCGTGCTGGTTGCCGTCAGCGCCCAGGAGGCGACCGCGCAGTCGGCCGATCAGAGCGCGGCGGAGCGTTGCTCGGAGTTTCACCTCTTTGGCGCCGAGCCGGTGGACGTGGCCAAGACCGCCGACGGCGAAACCGTGCTGGCCCAGGTCCGGTGGGGATTCCATGACAGCATCGGCTGCTTCCTCACCCTTGACGACGACGCGTTGGCCGCTCTGCGGGCCGCGGACCCGCCCCCGAGCCTGCCAACGGGTGAGACCGACGACTCTCGGCGCTGTTTTGAGCATCACCGGTTCGGGGCCGAGCCGGTAGATGTGGCCAAAACCGCCGACAACCAGACCGCGCTGGCCCGCCTGAGCTGGGGGTATGACGACAGCATCGGCTGCTTCTTGGCCTTCGATGCGGCCGCGGTCAACACGCTGCGCGCCATTGAACAAGCCCCCGACGCCCCCGGCACCCCCGCCGACCTCACCGCTGTTGCCGGCAACGGCCAAATCGCGGTCAGCTGGGCCGAGCCTGCCGACACCGGCGGATCGGCCATCACCGTTTACACCCTGGCCTACAAGGCCACCACCAGCGGCTGCCCGATCACTCTCGACGCCACCTGGACCGTCCGCACCATCTCCAACACCTCCGTCACCATCACCGGCTTGACCAACGGCACCGCCTACCGGCTGTGCGCCAAAGCCGCCAACACCGCCGGAGACAGCGACTGGGTTGGCACCACCGCCACACCCGCCACCACCCCGGGCGCTCCCGCCAACGTGGACGCCGTCTCCGGCGACGGCGAGCTCACCGTGTCGTGGACCGAGCCCGCCGACACCGGCGGATCGGCCATCACCGTTTACACCCTGGCCTACCAGGCCGGCGCCACTGCATGCCCGGCCGACGCCGACGCCGCCTGGAACCCCCGCATCACCTCCAACACCTCCGTCACCATCGTAGGCCTGGCCAACGGCACCGCCTACCGGCTGTGCGTCAAAGCCGCCAACACCGCCGGAGACAGCGGATGGGTCGCCACCACCGCCACTCCCGCCACCACCCCGGGCGCTCCCGGCAACGTGGACGCCGTCTCCGGCGACGGCGAGCTCACCGTGTCGTGGACCGCTCCCGCCAACAACGGCGGAGCGCCCATCACCGACTACACCGTGGCCTACCAGGCCGGCGCCACTGCATGCCCGGCCGACGCCGACGCCGCCTGGAACCCCCGCATCACCTCCGAAACCACCGCCACCATCGCAGGCCTGGCCAACGGCACCGCCTACCGCGTGTGCGTCAGAGCCACCAACAGCGCCGGAGACAGCGGATGGAACAGCACCACCGCCACCCCCGCGGGAAAGCGCATCGAGTGGACTAACTGCGGCGCCGACCTCGAATGCGGCTTTGTGGACGTACCCGCCGACTACCGGTCACCCGAGGCCGACACCATCAAGATCGCTGTTAACGTGCTCCGGACTGCCTCTCCCGAGCAGCGGATCGGCTACCTCCTGGTGAACCCCGGAGGTCCCGGCGGCAGCGGTGTGGAGCTTGTCGCCGGCGGCGACCGCTTCGCCGATCAACTGCTCGAGCGTTTCGACATCGTGGGGTTCGACCCCCGCGGCGTCGGCGCATCCGAGCCCGCCTTCTCCTGCGGGGCCTCCGGCGAGCAACTCGAACTGCTCGCGGCAATAGACATGCCCATCGACAGCCCCGACGACGTTGCGGCTGGAGAAGCGGCCGCCAACCTGTGTATCCAGTCGATGGGCCCCGTCGGCGGCCTCCTGCACAGCGAATACGTTGCCCGGGATATGGACGAGATCCGCAAGGCCCTGGGTGTCGAGCAGATCTCCTACCTGGGATTCTCCTACGGCTCGACCCTCGGCGTCTGGTACGCCACGCTCTTTCCTCAGTCTGTGCGGGCGATGGCAGTCGACGGCGCCGACAACCCGGTTGACCCGGCCAGCACCAGACAGGAACGCATCGAGGAGTACATTGAGGAGGTTGCCGCCTTTGCCGATGTGCTGGATCAGGCATTGTTCGCGTGCGACGATTGGCAGTGCCCGATCTACAACTGGGGGAACCCGGTCGCGTATTTCAGGAAGGCTGTCACCAAGCTTGACCTGGTAAACCAGGCAGCCAGTGGCAATCCGCGGGCTGGTGTCTTGGGTGTGCTCACCACGCTGTATAGCCAGGATTACTGGCCCTATTTGTGGCACGGGCTGTTTGAGCTCCAAGAGGACAACGACCCGTCGATCTTCCTGGAGCTCGCATTGCTGCATCTGGGCGAGGATCCCGCCGCGGCGAGCTTCACCGCGCACGTCAACTGCCTGGACAGCCTGACCTTGTACCCGGAACTGGACCGCGACACACTGCTGGCCGACGCTGAGGCCGCCGGGGCCGTTGTGGAGGAGCGGTTCCCCCTGTTGGCGATGTTGTCCCCCCCTCTACCCAGCGCCTGCCTGTTCTACGACCAATTCGCCCCCGACCCCCTTCAAGGCCCCCTTGACGGCCGAGGCGTGCCCATCCTGGTGATCGGCAACCACTCCGACCCGGCCACTTCCTTCGGCGAGTCCGAAGAACTCGTTACCGAGACGCTTACCAACGGTTATCTAGTAGAAACCACGCACATCGCTCACGTCGTCTACCCCCACAACGACTGCGTCAACCACCACATCCACCGGGCGCTAATTGACGTGGCGTATCCCGACAAGCGCCGGGTCGTCTGCGAGCCGCAAGAGTAGGGGCGACGACAGCCAGTCCCTTTGCTTCACCACCCATTGCGCCTCCCCCAACGCCCACAACGTCACCCACGGCAACCCCTGTATCAAACGCCGCCCCGGCTAGAACTACGTGCGAAGCGACGTAAGATTTAGACATGGTCCTGCTGCTCATCCTACAACTGGACGCACTTGCCAACTTGGAAATAAAGAGATTAGACTGAAAGTTATCTAAAGTATATGGCTACGACTGAAGCTGGATTGGCCGACACGAAGCTGCTCACCGCCGACGACCTGCTGCGGTTGAGCGGTCAAGGCGTGCGCGGCGAGCTGGTGCGGGGAGTGCTTCACGAGACGATGGCATCAGGACACCGACATGGCAAGATCGCGGTAAACGTTGTCATGGAGCTGGGCAACTTCGTAAGGCCCAGGAAGCTGGGCTCGCTAGTGGCCTCCGATTCGGGCGTGTGGCTGGAGCGCGACCCCGACACCGTGCGCGAGCCCGACGTGGCGTTCACCTCAGCAGAGAAGATCCCACTGGACGCAGAGATCGACGGCTACGCCGAAGTCGTTCCCGACCTGGTGGTGGAAATCGTCTCACCAAGCGACAGCCGCCGCTGGGCCCGCGACCGAGCGCAGATGTGGCTTGGCCACGGAGCCCCGCTGGTGTGGATAGTCCACCCCGACACCCGAACCATCGATGTGTACCGCCCTGGCGCGGACTCCACGACCCTGCAAGAAGACGACTCCCTCGAAGGCCACGACGTCCTCCCCGGGTTTACCTGCTCTGTCAGCACAATCTTCGACTGAACGTCTCGGCAGACTCGCCCAGCGGAAGAGGTTGGTGACCAGCCTGTCTTCACCGGGGCAACCTCTACAAGAGAAGCCACTTCGGCTGGGAACGGGCGCAGGGCTCTTACCGTGTGATCCAGAGTCCGCCTGGAGACTTAGGTCAAACTGAATTCTGAACCCTGGGGGAAGAGCCGCTCACACAACTCAAAATACTCTTCTCCAAGTTGTGCAAGTGCCTCGCGAGTGACGGCATCAAGCCCGGGAACAGGCGCGTCGACAAATCCAGAACCGACCTCCTGTGCTCTCCTTGCGGAGACAAGCTGGGATGGAGGCTGCTCGCCAAAATCGTGAACCGTTGCCATCCGCGCCAGCGTATCCCGGCGGTGGCGCTCCCCCTCCGACCCATCAAGTACTCCCTATGGGGAGTGAACAGCAACCTGGAACTCTCCGTGCAAGACAACCGGATAGTCAACGGAGATAATGGCAAAGCTGATCGCTGTTGTGTCGAGAACCCGGACCCATGAGTCCTAGCTGGTGCGGCGATTCCACAACTCCCGGGCGATATCCCAAAGCTGGACGATGCCGATCACCCGTTTTTGGTCGTCAACTACAACTACGAAGTCATAGGTGCTGAAGTAGTCGAGCAACTCGTCACTCATCTTGTCCTGCTGGCTGCGGACTAGCCCATCCCAGGGAGTCTCCATTGCATCGCTGACGGATGCGCCGGATTGTGCCCAATCCCTTGCCCATATCGCAATCTGGCGGGAGGTGATCGCACCGACCAGATGCTTGGACTCGTGGTCGGTTACAACCGGGAGTTGATCGAAGCCTTTGTCGTCAATGATGCCGATGGCTTCAGCGAGTGAGGTTTCCTTGATGACACAAACCGGCTCCGAGACCATCATCTGCCCAAGGGTGACTTCTCGACGCATGCTGGATTCACACATATGAGACATGTCCACCTTATGACCCGTTCATATGTTGAGCCATTTCGGGGGATGTTGTCACTGGCGTCGGTAGACTGGGGGCATGGATTTAGGTGTTCTCACCAGGGGAAACAGCACAAAGACCAAAGGCGAGTCACGAGGCAGCGGAAGCGCCACGGTGGATGTTCAGCTGGCTGAATTTGAGGGGCTGGGGTCGGGTGAATTGGTCAAGTTGATCCTCCAGGCCGACAGTGCCCGTCGGCAGTTGGATGGCTATCTGACTGCCCTGTTGGGGCGGTTTGGCGATCTGGAAGGGCAGGACGCGGTTGAGGAACTGTGTCGTCAGTTTGGGCTTGGGCGTCATCGGGCCCGCCAGCAGGCCAAGACTTCTAATTCGCTCAAGGCGTTGCCTGACACGTTGGAGGCGGCCAAGCAGGGGTGGATCTCTATTGATCACGCCCGGGTGATGGGCGAGTCGCATCTGCGGGCGCCGCTGTCCAAGGACCAGGAGTTGGAACTGGTCGTCGTGGCCATTTCCGAGGACCTCGACGAGTTCAAGAAGACTGTGGCTCGCAGCGAAGACGAGCGCCGGGCCGATGACGGGTTGACCCGCCACGAGCGTCAGCGCGAGCGCCGTAGCGGCAAGGTGTTCGACGGGGACGACGACATGGTCGTGTTGCACGCCGAGTTTGATCGCATTGCCGGAGAGCGGGTCAAGGCTGCGCTCCACGACCTGAGTGATCGCCTCTTTCGCGAGGACGCCAGGTCTGGGAGCGACCGCACTCACGAGCAGCGCAACGCCGATGCCCTCGTAGCGCTTATCACCCAACGACCGGCCCGAGCCGATAGTTCCGATGTCAACTCCAACGGCAGCGGTTGCTGCCCCGTCGGCGATTCGGACGCTGTGTCCAGCGATGATTCCGAGGGTCACGACGTCGGCTCCGAAATTGCCCCCCAGGCCACGACACTGATCGTCTCCGTCGACTACGACACATTGAGCGGCCAGCTCAAGAGTGCCGGGCTCATCGACGGCACTCCTATCGACATCGACGACCTCCGCCACATCGCCTGCGACGCCGGCATCGTGCCCGCCATCTTCGCCGCCGACGGCCAGCCGCTCTACATGGGAAGAAAACAAAGGGCCGTCACAGCCGCCCAGAAATTGGCCCTGATTGCCCGCGACAAGCAATGCATCGGCTGCGGCATGAGAGCCAGCGCCTGCGAGGCCCACCACATCGTCTGGTGGGACGACAACGGGCCCACCGACATCACCAACCTCGTGCTGCTATGCCCCAAGTGCCATAGGAAGGTCCACAAACACGGCTACGCGGTGGTTGAAGACGCCGCCGGGCAAAACAAGCTGAAATCCCCCCACCGCGCAATCGACCGAGATCGCGCTCGAGGTCCAACGGAAGCTGTCGCCGCCTAGCGCATTGCGCTTGCCAGCGTCTGAGCCGGCCAGCCTCCAACCCTTAACTTCGCAAGAGCCAGCATGGTTACGCGGGACGGGCGCCGAAGAACTCAAGACTCCTTGCCGTACACCCAACTGGCTAGCTCGGCATCGGAGCTCATGGCCACGAACAGCACAAGCGGCCAATGGTGCTCGTGGTTGGCGACCAGTCTGAGCCGGTTCTCCCAGTCTTCCGAATACTCACGGAGGGCCTTTATGAATTCCTCGACAGCCACCTCAGAGTCGGACCCATCGGCAGCAATTGGGGTACCTGGGAAAAAGACAGACCACCCGTCTGCTTCAGCCATCGCCTCCGGCCTGCCCAACTGCCGAGAATCGGCCAATAGTCCGTGCAAACGGTCTCGCTCTACCAGCGCAACCCGACTACCCCGGCGCTCGACCCCCGCTGCCTTCCCTGCTTCGGCAGCATCGAGCACCTCGCGAAGTCTGCGGCTGGTTTCAGAATCGGCAAGGAATTGCACGGCCATACCCTGTTTCGAGTCTTACGTACTCCTAGGACATAACCTACGTAAGAGGGTGACCTGAAGCAGGGCTTATTTGCCGCACGCTGCTGGGCGTGACGAGAATGCCGGATTCAATATCGACTTGTATCTATATTGGCTTCACTCTATAATTTCCAAGTGGCATGGGAAGTCAACGGGACCGATGAGTTCGCCGACTGGTTCGGTGGACTCACTGAGCCGGAAACCGACGAAGTCATAGCCGTCGTTGAACTCCTCGCCGAACAGGGTCCAGAGTTGAACCGCCCATACGCCGATCGAGTCAAGGGATCGAAGTATCACAACATGAAGGAATTGAGACCGCGTGGTGTGGCCAGCTACTTCCGGATCTTGTTCCTGTTCGACCCCCGACGTGAAGCGATCCTCCTCATTGGGGGCGACAAGAGTGGCCAATGGGATCGTTGGTACGCGGAGGCCATTCCACAGGCCGAGCAGCTCTACGAGGAATACCTGAAAGAACTGGCCGCCGATGGCCTCATCAATGACACCGACTAGAAGGGACTCTCACATGGGAAACCGCAAGTTCAGCGATATCGCAGGCGAAATCAGCCCTGAGCGCCGCGCTCGCATCGACGCCATCAAGGAAGAGGCCAGAGCAGATGCCGTGGCTCTTAACCTGGCCGAACTCCGTCGGCACCGCGAGATGACCCAGGTCGAACTGGCCCAGCGACTTGAGCGGACTCAGGCGTCGATCTCAGCCATGGAAGCCGCAGGCGACAATCTGTTGTCCACCTACCGCGCGGCTATCGAAAGCATGGGAGGTCGCCTCGAGCTGGTAGCCGTTTTCGACGACGAGCGAATCGTCATCCCAAACCCTGCCTAGCTGCGCGACTGACCCCGCCCTGAAAGCCCAAATGACAGTTAGCTAGAAGGTCATTGTGGAACCGCAGCGTTTGCGAGAGAATTCCGGGCGATGACTGCTATCAAACTGGACGGCGAAATGCTGTCGGCTGAGATCAAGGAAGGGCTGCGGGAGCGGATTGCTGCGCTGGCTGAGAAGGGCGTAACCCCGGGGTTGGGCACGCTGCTGGTGGGGGACGATGGGCCTTCGGCCAATTACGTGGCCATGAAGCACCGTGACAGTGAGGAGCTGGGGATGGGGTCTCGGGAGGTGCATCTGCCTGCGGATGCCACCCAGGAAGAAGTCGACGCCGTGGTGGACGACTTCAACGCCGACCCGGCGGTGGACGCTTACATCATGCAGTACCCGTTCCCGGACCAACTGGACTACGAGACGGCGCTGTTAAGGGTGTTGCCGGAGAAGGACGCCGACGGGCTGCACCCGGTGAACTTGGGGCGGTTGGTGCAGGGAGTGGATGCTCCGCTGGCCTGCACGCCGCGGGGGATCCAGCTGATGCTGGAGCGATACGAGATCCCCATCGCCGGCCAGCACGTGGTGATCATCGGCCGAGGTCTCACCATTGGGCGGCCGCTGGCCAACTTGCTGTCGCTGAAGCGGCCCAATGCCAATGCCGCGGTCACCGTGGTGCATACCGGGGCGGGCGACATCTCGCGGTACACCAAGAACGCTGACATCCTCATCGCCGCGGCTGGGGCGCCCCGCATGGTGAAGGCCGACATGGTCAAGCCTGGTGCCGCGGTGGTGGCCGCCGGGGTGAGCTTCGCCGACGGCAAGCTGGTGTCGGATGTGGACGACGATGTGGCTGAGGTGGCGGGCTGGCTTTCGCCTCGAATCGGCGGGGTGGGGCCGATGACCCGTACCATGCTGATGGCCAACACCGTGGCCGCTGCCGAGCGGGCTGTGGGCTGAACGGCCTCGGTCCGACAAGAAGCAGCAACCAAGGAATCCCGAACAAGAACCAGGAAGCACAGACATGGCCGACGCCTACATCATCGACGCAGTTCGCTCCCCCATGGGCCGCTTCGGCGGCGGGCTGAGCCACCTCCACCCCGCCGATCTCGGCGCCAACATCTTGAGCGGGCTGATTGAGCGCACCGGTGTGGATCCTGGGGCAGTGGACGACTGCATCATGGGCTGCGTCGGCCAGATCGGCGCCCAGGCCTTCAACGTGGCTCGCAACGCCTGGCTGTCGGCCGGGCTGCCCGAGCACGTTCCGGCAGTCAGCATCGACCGCCAGTGCGGGTCGTCGCAGCAGGCCGTGCACTTTGCCGCCCAGGGCATCATGTCGGGCACCCAAGACCTGGTGGTGGCCGGCGGGGTAGAGGTCATGAGCCTCATCCATCTCAATAGCCAGGGCGACGTGGGCCCCGATTTGGGCATGCGCTATCCGTTCGACGGCGACGGCTGGGCCAATCGCTTTGGCGACGAGGAGGTCCACCAGTTCCGAGGCGGCAATCTCATCGCCGAGCGGTGGGAAGTCACCTTGGAAGACATGAATGGCCTGGCCCTGCGCAGCCACCAGAACGCCGCCCGGGCCTGGGAGGAAGGGCGTTTCGAGCGGGAGGTGCTGGCGGTAGACGACTGTACCCGCGACGAGGGCATCCGGCCCGACACCTCCATGGAGAAGATGGCCAAGCTGCGGCCATTCTCCGAGCACGGCCCGCTGACAGCGGCAAACTCCAGCCAGATCACCGACGGCTCGGCCGCGCTGCTCATCGCCTCCGAGAAGGCGGTGGCCGAGCATGGCCTTACCCCTAGGGCCCGAATCCACACCATGGCTGTGGTGGGCAGCGACCCAGTGCTCATCCTCACCGGCCCCATCCCAGCCACCGCCAAAGTGCTGGAGCGCGCCGGCATGGCCCTCGACGACATCGACCTGTTCGAGTGCAACGAGGCCTTCGCCTCAGTGGTTCTGGCCTGGGCCAAAGACACCGGCGTGGACATGGACAAGGTGAACGTGAACGGCGGGGCCATTGCCCTGGGCCACCCCCTGGGAGCCAGCGGTGCCCGAATCATGACCACGCTGCTCAATGAGCTGGAGCGCTCTGGCGGCCGCTATGGGCTCCAGACCATGTGCGAGGGCGGCGGACTGGCCAACGCCACCATCATCGAGAACCTGGCTGCGTAGTCAAGAGAGATCCACAAGGAGACAGCGAAAGACATGGGCATTCACATCGACCACATCTCATTACTCGTGAAGGACCTCGACCAGGCTGAGGCCGACTGGCGCCAGATCCTCGAAGTGCTGGCACCGGGCCACACCATGAAGGTCACCCGGGGGGAGGGGGCCGACGACATGGACGGAACCCCTATGGCGTGGGTCACGTTCCAGAACCCCGACCCCACCGGCGTGTCGATTCAGCTCTGGTCTCCCGCCGAGCCCGGCCACTGGCCCGACAAGGTGTTGGCCAAGAAGGGCGAGTACGTCCACCACATCGCCTTCTGCTCCGACGATTTCGACACCATGATCGACGGGGTGCGCGACGCCGACATCCCGCTGGTCATGGAAGAACCCAGCCATCCCGACACCCAGCCATGGCTCAAGTGGAACTTCATCCCCCCCAACAAGGCCCACGGACCCCTCATCGAGCTAGCCACCCGCTACCTGTCGGTCGGCGAGGAGTGGCTCCCCCACCCCGACAACGCCGAGAACCAGCCCCTAGCCGACGAACTCCGCGGGCGTTACTCCGGATAGTTCCTAGTTTCCGGCAGAACGCGGTAGGTCGCTACTAGACATGACCGACTCCCCGGTCGCCATCACCATGCCGGTGGAGGACGGGCTCTCCATCGGATGGCTTACCGATCTGGTGGTTGACGCCGAACAGGCTGGCATCGAAACCGCGCTGGTAGGCGAAGTGGCCGGTCCCGAGGTGTTCGCCACTCTGGGCGCCATGGCCGCCCGCACCGAGCGCATCCGACTGGGCTCAGGCATAGTGGCCGCCTACACCCGCTCCCCCGCCCTCACCGCCATGGGCTTCGCCACCCTGGCCTCCCTGGCCCCCGGCCGGGTAATCGCTGGCATCGGGGCCAGCAGCCCCATTGTGGTCGGGCGGTGGCACGGTGGTGATTTCGAACGGCCCTTGGCCACCGTGCGGGAATTCATCGCCCTCCTTAGAGCCGCCTTAGCGGGCGAAAAGCTGAACCACGACGGCCCCCGGTTCCGATCCAAAGGCTTCCGGCTCGACCTGCCCGCGGTAGATGTGCC
Organism: Candidatus Poriferisocius sp.; assembly: GCF_965204015.1. GTDB lineage: Bacteria > Actinomycetota > Acidimicrobiia > Acidimicrobiales > Bin134 > Poriferisocius. The sequence continues at coordinate 3,486,084 of NZ_OZ241965.1, forward strand.
CGTCTGGCTGGGGGCCATCAACCCCCGCATGCTGGCTCTGGCTGGCGAAATAGCCGATGCGGCGTTCATGACGTGGTGCCCGCCTTCGGAAGTGGCTCCCAAGCAAGAGATCGTCAAAGCCGCGGCCACAGAGGCGGGGCGAGATCCCTGCGATGTATCTACCGTGCTCTCGTTTTGGGCCTACGCCGGTCCCAGTCCCGAACAAGCGCTGGAGCGGATGCGCCGCCAGGTGCTGGCCTACTCCATGGTCCCCACCCATCAGCCCGCCTTCGTCGGCACCTTCGACAACCTGCCTGAAGTCGCCGAGGCCTGGCAGAGCGGCGACCGGGCCGCGGCGTTGTCGATGGTGCCCGACGAGGCCGTCCTGGCCCAATGCGCCCTCGGACCCGACATGCTGGCCGACCGCATCGCCGCCTACCGGGCTGCGGGCGTCGACCTGCCCATCGTGCTACTAACCGGAGCACATGTGGGCGACGACATCGGCCCGCAGGCCACGGTGGACGCGCTGAGTCGGATTGCCAAGCCCTGACTGTGGTCGCCAGTTGGTCGGCGTTCCCGCAAGGGCGGTGGGTGGCGCCGGTGGCGGACCTGGCCGCACCGACGGCTAGGCCGGCCTCCGGTGACAGGACCCGCCGCCCGGACACTGCCGCGGCGATATCCCAGGTGGCGTTGAGTCGCCGCATTCATAAAGTGCCGCCCACCGGCCCACGCTCTTAGTATCCCCCCATGACCAAATGCGACGTTGTCGTCATCGGCGCCGGGGCAGCCGGACTTAGCGCCGGGGCCCTTCTGGCCGCTGAGGGCAAGTCGGTGACCCTCCTGGAGCGATCCCCCTTCTTGGGCGGACGGGCTTTGGCGGTGGACGACGAGGGCTTCAAGGTGAACCTCGGCGGACACCTCATTGAGGACCCCGGCTCGGGCCTGACCAAGGTGTTCGAGCACGTCGGCAAGGAACTCATCCACGGCGAGGTGTCCCACGACATGCCGATTTGGGACAACGACACCCAAACCTGGGGGTCGATCCGCGACCGCTATCCCGACAAGACCGAGGTGAAGAAGGTCATCAAGGCCATCACCGAGAGCACATGGGACGAGTTGGAGGAGTGGGACGACCGCCCCATGCGGGAATGGCTGGCCCAGTACACCTCCGACCAGGGGGTTTACGACCTATATGAGTTCATCGCCGTGCTGGAGTGCATGACCGACGAGTGGTACGACCACTCGGCCAGCGACAACCTGTGGGTGCGCAAGATGCACTATGAGGAGCGGCACATGGCCGCCTACTCGTGCTGGCCCGGCCAGGGCTGGGACGGCATGTGGCAAGACCTGGCCGACGGCTTCACCGAGCACGGCGGCGAACTGCGCATGCAGACCGCGGCCGGCCGGGTGCTGATCGAGAACGGGGCGGTGGTCGGGGTGTCCATCCCCCATGAGCCCACCGTGCCCAACGACTGGGACATCGGCGAGGTGATCGAGTGCGACGCGGTCATCTCCACCCTGCCGGTGTGGAACGTGTTCAACGTGGTGCCCGAGTGGGAGCTGCCCGACTGGTACACCAGCCAGATCCGCTACCTGGCCCAAGACCAGTACCGGGTGACCATGCTCAACCTGTATTTCGCCACCGAAGAGCCGGTGACCATGTTCGACCCCCGAGAGCTGGCCACCTGGCTGGAAACCCCCCACAGCCCCACGCCGGGCTATATGTACGACCAGGCGGCCATGGATCCCCAGGGCATCCCCAACGGACTCCACCTGTACTGCACCGGTGGCATCGTCCCCGGCTCAAAGGGGCGGGACCGGCGCTACATCGAGGACATGTACAACCGCCTCGAACAGGGCCTCTACGTGATGTACCCCGGCCTGGCCGAACATGTGTGGAAGAGGCGCCTGTTCGTGTTCGACCCGGCGTTCGGCGTGGCGCAAAAGCCCATGCTGGTGGGCAAGTTCCGGCCCCACTGGCGGGCCCCCACCGTGGACGGCCTGTACTTCGCCAGCGAGACCTTCCGCAGCCGGGGCATCGGCACCGACCGCTCGGCCCGAGCCGCTCTCACCTGCGTAGAGGACATCTTGGGCCGCCGCATCCCCACTTTCGGAGACGGCTGGCGCTACTAAGGAAGCAGCCCCACTAGACAACGATCGATCCAACACAAGGAGCAACCAAGCACATGGAGTTCACCCTCACCGACGAGCAGACGATGTTCCAAGAGATGGTCCGCAACTGGGTCGAGAAGGAATGCCCCAAGGACGCAGCCCGCGACTACGAGGCCCAGGAGTTCGAGTATCCGTTCGAGCTGTGGGACAAGATGTCCGACGCCGGGTTCCATGCCATCGGCCTGCCCCCCGAGCTGGGCGGCCAGGGCGGCGACGTGGTCACCCAGATGATCCTCACCCGGGAGCTGGCCCGCTCGCTGGCCGGGCTCACCTGGATCTTCGGCATCTCCTCCTTCTGCGCCAAGTCGATCAACAAGTTCGCCTCCGATGTGGCCCGCGAGGAGCTGATCCCCCAGCTGGCCGAAGGCAAGCTGCGGGTGGCCATCGCCGTCACCGAGCCCTCTGGGGGCACCGACCTGATGGGGGCCATGAAAACCCGGGCAACCAAGGTGGACGGCGGCTGGAGCATCACCGGCCAGAAGATCTGGTCGACCGCGGCCCACGTGTCCGACTACCTGTTCTTGATGGCCCGCACCGAGGACATCCAAGACAAGCCGGCCCGAGGGGTGACCCTGTTCTTGGTGAAAAACCCCGCTGAGGGCCTGGAGTGCCGCCAGATTCCCAAGGTGGGCATGAAGTCGGTGGGGTCGTGCGAGGTGTTCCTCGACGACGTGTTCGTGCCCGACGAATACGTGGTGGGCCAGCCCGGCCAGGGCTTTTACCAAATGCTGTCCACCCTCAACAACGAGCGGATCATGGTGGCCGCCCTGTGTACCGGCATCATCGACGGCTGCATCGAGGAAACCCTCAGCTACCTGATGGAGCGGGAGGCCTTCGGCAAGAAGATCGGCTCGTTCCAGGTGTGGCACCAGAACCTGGCCGACATGGCGATGATGCAAAAGCAGTCGGAACTGATGACGTACTACGCGGCGTGGAAGTCGGAGTCGGGCGAAGACTGCGGCCGGGAGGCCAACATGGCCAAGGTGGTGGCCTCGGAGTACGCTGGCAAGTGCTCCGACATCGCCATCCAGGTGCTGGGCGGCATGGGCTACGCCCTCGAGACCCATCCCCAGCGCTACTGGCGAGACAGCCGCCTCTACCGCATCGGGCCCATCACCAACGAGATGGCGAGGAACAGCATCGCCGAGACCTTCGGGCTGCCCAGAAGCTTCTAGTGGCTCAAGTTCTGGATGGCCGGGTGGCGCTGGTAACCGGCGCTGGGCGGGGTATCGGGTTGGCGGTGGCGGCTCGTTTGGCCCGCGATGGCGCTGCGGTAGCGGTCAATGACGTCGACGACGATGTTGCCGAAGAAGCAGCAGCGGCCATCGTTGCCGACGGCGGGCAGGCCGTAGCCGCAGCGGGGTCGGTGGTCGATAACGACGACGTGGCCGCCATGCTGGGCACCGCCCAGGACTCCTTCGGCGGCCTCGACATCCTGGTGAACAACGCGGGGATCACCGCGGACGCCATGGCCCACAACATGACCGACGAGCAGTGGGACCTGGTGTGCGATGTGGCGTTGAAGGGCACCTTCAACTTGTGCCGGGCCGCCTTTCCACTGCTGCGGGGCAGCCGGGACAACCCGCCGGGCCACCATCGCAAGGTGGTCAATATGGCCTCCATAAATGGGATCTACGGCATCGCGGGCAACGTCAACTACTCAGCAGCCAAGGGCGGGGTGATCGCTCTCACCAAGTCGCTGGCCCGGGAGTGGGCCCGCCACCGAATCAACGTCAACGCGGTGGCCCCCGGATATATCGCCGGCACCCGCCTCACCGGGGCCCGCGACCACGACACCGGATTGGGCATCCCCGAGGAGATCATCGAGCGCATCGAAGCCCAGATCCCCATCGGTCGGGCTGGCACTCCTGAGGATGTGGCCGGCGCCGTCGCTTGGCTGGCGTCGGGCGACTCCGACTATGCAACTGGACAGGTGATTGAACTTCATGGAGGACGAGAGATGGTGGAACTCCTGTGAGCGCTGAGAAGCTGACCACTCTTGAGGACGCGGCTGCTCTGGTGCGCGACGGCGACCTCGTGGCCATCCAGAACATGGCCACTCAGGCCGCGCCCATGGCCCTGGTCCGGGAGCTGATCCGACAAGGCCGCAAGGAGCTCGGGGTGGTGTGCCTGGTAGGGGGAATACCTGTGGACTGGCTGGCCGCGGCGGGGGCCATGAACCGCCTTATCGGCGCGGCGGTGTCGATGGAGCAGTTCGGGCTGTGCCAGCGCTACCGCAAGGCAGTGGAGGCCGGAGCTATCCGCGTGGAGGAGCTCTCGGAGACGGCACTGAACGCCCGACTGGGCGCGGGCGCTCGGAATTTGCCGTTTCTGCCCACCCGGGGGCTGATCGGCACCGACTTGATCGACGTGAACGACAACCTGGTCATGCTCGACGACCCGTTCGGCGGACCGTCGGTGGTGGCCTGCAAGGCGCTGGTGCCCGACGTGGCCCTGGTTCACGCCCACAAGGCCGACCGGTTCGGCAACATCGGCTACGAGCCCACCGCGCTGTGGCCTGACCTGGGGATCATGCCCAAGGCGGCTACCACGGTGATCGTCACCGTTGAGGAGATCGTGGACTCCGAAGTGCTGCGAGCCGACCCCGACCGCACGGTGCTGCCCGGCTTCATGGTGGACGCAGTGGTGGAAGCCCCGTTTGGCGCTCACCCCACCTCGTTCTACCCCCGCTATGGGTACGACACGGCGATGCATTTGGAGTGGATCGGTTCAGCCCGCGACGACGAGGCCGTGGCCGGGTTCATGGAGAAGTACGTGACCGGCACCGCCGACCACGCGGCCTACCTGGAAGCCGTAGGGGGATCTGAGCGGTTAACGGCCGTGGAAGCTTGGGAGGCCTCGTGAGCGATTGGCAGAACAGCCCTCCGGCTGACGACTGGACTATCGATGAGCTGATGATCGCCCGGCTGGCCGCCTGCTTCGCCGACGGCGACCAGGCCTGCAACGGCATGGCCTCGTTCGTGCCGGTGAGCGCCTTCTGGCTGGCCCGACTCACCCACGCTCCCGACCTAGTGTGGCTGGCCGGAGCGGTTGGACTCGAACCCCGGCCCGACCGGGTACCCGCCTCCACCTTGGAGGCGCCGCTGTGGCGGGACTCCATCATGTACGTGGAGCAATACGGCGACTTCTGGACCATTGCCCTGAACGGCCGATGGCTCACCAAGTTCTGCGTGGGGTCGGCCCAGCTCGACCGCTACGGCAACGGCAACAACTCGATCATCGGCACTGACTATCACGCTCCCCGAGTGCGGCTACCGGGCACCGCCGGTTTGGGCGACATGGGATCAATCGGCAAGGCCCTCTACTACTGGAACCCCAACCACAACCCCCGCTCACTGGTGGAGCAGGTGGACTTCATCTCCTGCGCCGGGTATCTGGGCGGCGGCTCAGAGCGGGCCGACACCGGATTGGAAGGCGGACCTGAGCTGGTGATCACCAACCTCTGCGTCCTCGACTTCCACCCCGAAACCCGCCACATGCAGGTGGCATCGCTGCACCCTGGGGTCACCTTCGAGCAGGTGCAGGAGGCCACCGGCTTCGAGTTGCCCGCCCCTGAAGGGGAGTTGCCCATTACCGCGGCGCCCACCGTCGAGCAGGTGCGGCTGATCCGCGAGGTGATCGACCCCGACAACATGCGCCGCCGGGAATTCGGAGGATGAGAGACCGAGCCATGTGCTGCGACACGTACCCTCATGCAGTCAGGAACAGGGGATGAAGGACCTCGAGATCGGCGTTCCCGGCCAGATCATGCCCCCGGCCCACCGGGCAGTGGAGTTGGGCCAGCGGGCTGAGGCCGACGGATACGACGCCCTGTGGTGGCCATGCCATCTGATGGGCTGGCACCCCGACTCGATATGGACCCCGGATATGAGCCCGCTAGCCGCGGTGCAGCCCAGCGGCCACGTGTATTTCGACCCATTGGTGATGATGGGCGCAGTCGGTGCCCAAACCGAGACCATCAAAGTGGGGGCCGTAGTCACCGACCTGATCCGCCGCCACCCGGCCATGGTGGCCAACATGGCCCTCACCCTCGACCACCTCACCCAAGGCCGGGCCATACTGGGGCTGGGCTCGGGCGAGCGGATGAACGTGACCCCCTATGGCATGGACTTCGACCGCCCCGTGGGCCGTCTGGAAGAGGGCATCGAGATCATTCGGGCACTGTGGGACGCCGACGGCCCCATCAACTACGAGGGCAAATTCCACCAACTCAACGACGCCGTGCTCGGACTATCTCCCTACGGCAACACTCCTCCGCCCATCTGGACGGCAGCCCACGGCCCCCGGATGCTGAACATCACCGGGAGGCTGGCCGACGGCTGGCTGCCCACCAAGCTCGCCCCCGAGGTGTATGCCGATTCGCTGGCCACCATCCGCCAGTCGTCGATGGAAGCGGGCCGAGATGCCGAGGCAGTCACCCCTGGACTGCTGGCCTACGTGCTGGCCGCTCCCGACGAGGCCACGCTGCGGCGCATGCAGGAGGCCCCGCTGCTGCGGGCCATCATGGTGATGCTGCCCCCGCAGATCTTCCGTGAGCTGGGGGTGGAGCCCCCCGAGGGCTTCCACGACCTGATCCCCGCGTCGGTGCCCCGAGAGCAAGCCGAGGCCATCATCGACGGCATCCCGCCCAAGGTGGTGGACTACTACTGCTTCTGCGGCACTCCCGAGCAGATCGCCGAGGAAGTCCGCACCTATTACGACGCCGGTCTGCGCCACCTGATCATGTGGAACGTAACCGCCTTCGGCGACCCCGAGTTGGCCGGCTGGTCGTTCCGGGCCATGCGCGAAGTCAAGGACATACTGAGGGCCGGCTAATGAGCACAGAAAGATCGAACAGAAGCCCGCTGGCGGTGGTGAAGGAGTACTTCGTCGCACTCAATGACGAAGACTGGGACCTGATGGCCTCGGTGCTGCACCCCGAGCTCGACCTGATCCCCTCCGGGTCGCGTCCCCGCATCGGCTCCGACAAGGCCATCGCCATGTTCCAGAAGATCTTCGAGCGGTTCCCGGTCCACCAAGACAACCCCACTCGGTTCCTAGAAGCCGGCAACACCGTGGTGGTCGAGATCACCTTCAACGGCGCAACCCAGGACGGCCATGAGGTGGCGTTCGACGCTGTAGACATCTTCGACGTCGACAACGGCCGCATCAGCCGCCTCTCCCAGTGGTTCGACACCGCTGCTTTGGCTTCAATGTTGGGGGGCTAGGGGCCAACGGGTGCGGACCGACTTCGCGGCACTTACGCTGTGGGCCTGACACGCCGAGAGTGGGTGGAATGAAGAGTCCGGCGATCGAAGTGACCGGCTTGCACAAGTCCTACGGCGCAATCGAAGCCGTCGCAGGCGTGGACCTCCATGTGGAGGAGGGCGAGATCCTGGCCTTTCTGGGGCCGAACGGCGCGGGCAAAACCACCACGGTCGAGATTCTGGAGGGTTTCCGACCGCGTACCGCGGGGCAAGTATCCGTACTTGGCCAAGACCCGGCCACGGCCGGATTGGATTGGCGGGAGCGCATCGGGATCGTCTTGCAGGAGTCGCAGCCCGAAGAGTTCCTGAAGGTCGCTGAAACGGTGACCATATGGGCTGCGTACTTCTCCGACCCCCGCCCGGTAGGCGAAGTGCTTCAGCTAGTCGGATTGACCGAGCAACGCGACCAGCGAGTGGGGCGCCTGTCTGGAGGTCAGCAGCGACGGCTTGATTTGGCGCTGGCATTGGTGGGAAATCCCGAACTGTTGTTCCTCGACGAGCCCACCACCGGATTCGACCCGACCGCTCGTCGAGAAGCTTGGGCCATGATCGACGGCCTGCGCGATCTGGGGGTGACAGTTCTGCTCACCACCCATTACATGGACGAGGCCCAGAACTTGGCCGACCGGATCGCGGTGATCGCCGCTGGTCGCATCATCGCACGAGGAACCGCCGAAGATTTGGCTGTGACCGCCTCTATGCAAACCCGCATCTCCTGGGATTCCCAAGAGGTGCCGTTGGCCGAGCTGCCCGAGCCGCTTCGTGGAGCCGCGGCGGTGTCAGTTGACGCGGGCGAATCCCGGGAGCCAGGCACCACCTCCGCTGAGGGTCCGACAAGGATGGTCATCTTGACCGACGACGTCACTGACACCGTGGCCGCGCTGTTGCAGACAGCGGGGCGGCTGGGCCGAAAGATCGATTCACTCGAGGTGTTAGCCCCCACCCTGGAGGACACCTATTTGTCCCTGATCGGCGAAGCCGACAAAGCAGGAAGTCTTGATCATTGAGCAGCCGGGGACTTCGGCAACTGGCCGCTCAGACTCGCGTCGACTTCACCCTGCTGTGGCGCAACCCGCTGGCCAGCTTCTTCACGGTGGTCCTTCCGCTCATTTTCTTATTCGTTCTAACCGCCCTGTTCGGCAACGAATTGGTCACGCCGGCTGGCCCCAGACTCGCCAGTCGCTTTGTGCCCGGCATCATCGCCCTCTCGGTGGTCCAAGCCTCTTTTGTGAACCTGGCTGTGGTCACCGTATTCCGTCGGGAGACCAGCATCCTCAAGAGGGTGCGAGGCACGCCGATACGGCCTTGGGTGTTCATGGGAGGACTGGTGGCCACCTCCTACGCAGTGATCGCTTTGATGGCGGTCCTGATGGCGTTGATCGGCTGGGCGGTTTACGACGTTGATCTGTTGTGGGAGGCGGTCCCGGGTTTGATCGTGACCCTGCTCATCGGGGGCGCGGTGTTCTGTGCTCTCGGGCTGGCATTCACCAACGTTGTCCCCAATGAGACGTCCGGGCCCCCTTTCCTCAATTTGGTCGTATTGCCGCTGTATTTCGTCTCCGACGTCTACGTACCCGCCTCCGACGACACGCCCCGGGCCATCACCCTGATCGGAGACATATTCCCCATCAGACACCTGGCGGTGGCACTGCAAAGGGGTTTCGATCCGCTCACCGACGATTCGCTGTGGCCGTTGACCAATTGGCTGGTCATGGCCGCGTGGGGCGTGGCCGGTGCCCTTATCGTCACCCGGTGGTTCCGCTGGACTCCCCGCGACTGACTCGCTGAGAATTGGCCCTGAAATGTCCTCCGTAGTGGTCGTCGGATCGGGGGCCGCCGGGTTGACTGCGGCGGTGGCGGCGGCGCAGACAGGGGCTGAGGTAACCGTGGTGGAGCGGGCGCCGGTGCTGGGCGGGACCACCGCCCTTTCGGGGGGACTGGCCTGGATGCCCGCAAACCGGCTGATGGTCGCAGAAGGGGTCGACGACTCCCTTGCCGAAGCTCGCCGGTACTTGCACGCGCTGCGGCTGGGCGACGTGGACGACGACCTCGTGGACTACTTCGCCAATCAAGCACCGGAGGTGGCCGATTGGCTGGAGTCAGCCACTGGATTGTCGTGGCAGACGGTCCCCTACCCCGACTATCACCCCGAACTGCCCGGCGGGAAGCCAGGCCATCGTCCCCTGGAACCCCAGCCCCGTGAGGTGCCGCCTGACCTCGACCAGCGAATCCGGACTGCTCCCAATGTGACCGCGCCCATCACCTACCGGGAGCTGGCTACCGGAAACATCGACTGGGACGAGGTGGCCGACCGGTCCCGCCGCGGCGTGATCACCATGGGCCGATCGATGATCGCCTCACTGACAGAGGCTGCCGAGGCCGCCGGAGCGGTGATCCTCACCGGAACCAAGGTGGACGGCTTGGCCCAGTCGGGCGGCACGGTGAATGGGGTACGGATCGGCGATGAGGTATTGGCCGGCCAGGTGATCTTGGCCTCCGGGGGCTTCGAGCGAAACCCCTCGCTAGTGCAGGGGTTCCTGCGGGGGCCGATGACCGGTCCGGTGGGAGCCCCCGGCATGGACGGAACTGCGCTGCGCCTGGCTCTGGCCGCCGGGGCCGAGCTGGGCAACATGGCTGAGGCCTGGTGGTGTCCAGCTATGACCGTGTCCGATGAGACCATCGACGACCAACCGTTCCACCGCTTGGTGCTCACCGAGCGTGCCCGGCCCGGATCACTGATGGTGGACTCTCGGGGGCGGCGGTTTGTCAACGAATCCCGCAACTACAACGACGTGGGCCGAGCCATGCAGACCTTCGACCCCACCGGATTCCAGTACCCGGCGACCACCGCCTGGCTGGTATTCGACGCCAGCTACCGCCGCCGCTACCACTTGGGCCCAATGCGCCGAGACGACCCCGATCCTGAGTGGCTACGTCGAGCCGACAGCCTTAGCGAGCTGGCTGCTGTCATCGACGTAGACGGCGAAGAGCTCACCGCCTCGGCAACTCGATTCAACCAGCTCGCCGCCACCGGCGACGACCCCGACTTCGGCCGAGGCCGCTCCATCTACGACCGCTTCGTCGGCGACCCATCAGCCCCCCATCCCACCCTCGGCCCAGTCGACGAACCACCCTTCTACGCTGTCCGCCTCCACCCCGGATGCCTAGGCACCAAAGGCGGCCCTAGAACCAACATCCACGGCCAAGTCCGCCACCAAGACGGCAGCCTCATCGAGGGCCTCTACGCCGTAGGCAACGCCTCCGCCAGCCCCCTCGGTGCCGCCTACCCCGGCGCAGGCGGCACCATCGGGCCACTACTTGTGGTTGCCCACGCCGCCGGTACAGCAGCTGCCAGCTAGCATGTCCGGCGGCCAGATTGCCTGCCATCGAGTTAGAAACGCGATTTCCCATGCCAGATACCGAGAGTCAGCGGCCTAGCACCGCGCATGACCAGCGGGCTAAGGACGATTGGGACGCATTAGCCCACCATTACGACAGCCGCCATGGGGATGTGGGCAATGACTGGCACCGGAACCTGGTGCTGCCCACCACCCTCAACCTGCTGGGCGACATCCAGGGCAAACGAGGAATCGACCTCTGCTGCGGCAGCGGCGTCCTGGCCCGCCAGCTCGCCGCCCGTGGGGCCCAGGTCACCGGCGCCGACAGGTCGAAAACCTTCCTCTCCCTCGCCAACAAGTACGACGGCAGCGCCGATGTGGAGTGGCTCTGCTTCCCGCTAGCCGACATCGCCGAGCACGTCGAGCCGAACTCTTTCGACTTTGTGGCGTGCACGATGGCGCTAATGGACATCCCGGCCAGCGAAGACCTCTTCGCCGCCATCTCCCACTGCCTGAAGCCCCACGGAGTAGCGGTGGTGGTCACGATGCACCCAGTGTTCAAGAACCCCAGCAACCTGGAATTCGCAATCGAAGGAGAACTCGCGACCGGTGATCAACGGGAAGGAATCATCATCTCCCACTACCTCACTCCGATGGCCCAGGAAGTCGAAGGAATGCCCGGTCAGCCCCAAAAGCAGCTCAACTTCCATCGCTCCATCTCCCATGAGCTGAATCTCGCCTTCGACGCTGGCCTAGCTGTGGACGGCTTCACCGAAGTCACCAAGAGCGCCCTAGAAGAGACCCCCACCCAACACACCGACTTCTTCATCCCGCCCACCCTCGAAGACGAAATCCCCGTACTCCTAGGACTCCGCTTCAGGCCATCACCCTGGTAGGCCTGTTCGAAGCCTGAGCTCCTGTGGATATGTGGATATCACTGTGGATTCAGTCATTATCAATGATTTTCAATATACAGAGAAGTTTGCAGTCGGACCACTAGGATTGGAAGAGATGGGCAAAATCGTCTTTGGCGACAACCTGCCGGTGTTGCAAGGCTTGCTCGACGGCAGCGTCGACCTCATCTACATTGATCCGCCGTTCAACACCGGCAAGCGCCAGGAGCGCGACCGGATCAAGACGGTGCACGATGAGGCCAATGGTGACCGGACCGGCTTCGCTGGGCGCCGCTATCAGACGATCCACCTCGGCAAGTCAGGCTATGAGGACGCCTTCGACGACTACTTGGGCTTTCTTGCCCCCCGATTCGAGGAAGCCCATCGGGTGCTCGCCGCCACCGGCAGCTTCTTCCTGCACATCGACTACCGCGAGGTCCACTACTGCAAGGTGCTGCTCGACCAGATCTTCGGCCGAAACTCCTTCATGAACGAGATCATCTGGGCCTACGACTACGGGGCCCGCTCCAAGAAGAAGTGGTCAGCCAAACACGACAGCATCCTGTGGTACGCCAAAGACCCGTCCGACTACACGTTCTGCTACGAGGAGATGGACAGAATCCCCTACATGGCCCCCGGCCTGGTCGGCAAGGAGAAGGCCGCCCGGGGCAAGACCCCCACCGACGTATGGTGGCACACCATCGTCAGCCCCAACGGCAAAGAGAAAACCGGCTACGCCACCCAAAAGCCCCTCGGCGTCCTCGAGCGCCTCGTGAAGGTCCACTCCAAACCCGGCGACCTCCTACTCGACTTCTTCGCCGGCAGCGGCACCCTAGGAGAAGCCGCCGCCAACCACGGCCGCGACTACCTCCTCATCGACAACAACCCCGAAGCCATCCAAACCATGATCAACCGCCTAGTCCCCACCAACCCTGAGCTCGTGGGCTGCGACACGCTGCTTGACAAGGCATAGGGCTGAACTCTTCACCTGACCGATCCCATCTCGTAGACCCTGAACCGGCGGGTTGTTGCCCCGGGTTAGGTTTCAACAACTCCTTGAAAGATGTGCTCGTGATGCCAAGCGAGGTATGGATCCCCTGGGCGCTCGGCCTGCTCGGGAATGATCAATTTCCGCTTGAGCGCTTGACCGAAGTACTGATCGACCCCAGGATCGGCGCGCGTGCTGATTTCGAGGTTTGGTGCCCGGTGGACCCTCAGTCCACCGTTGACTGTGATTAGACCCGAGTCGAAGGCAGCGTCATGTGTCGGGCAGGCGGCGACCCCGTTTCGGTGGTCCATGCGCTCCCGGTCAGTGCACGCAGACCAGGGCTTGATGTGCGATGCCACCAATAGCTTGTTTCTGGGGAGAGACCGAGGGGAGAACCCGCAGAATCCGCAGCTATGGGCAAAATTCTCCAAGACCTGTTTGGCAAACCTGTGCTGGCCGACGCGGATCTCATGCTCCGCGATGCGGGTTGTTTCTTCCTCATTGGCAAGCAAACGGGCCCGCCTCTTTGCGGCCTTGACCTCCAGGACGGCGTCAAAAGTGTGCTGCCGCGAAAGCTCTTCTTGTCCCAACAAGTCAAAGCTCTTGATGCCTTCCAAGGCAAGGAAATCAGGCAAGCGCTCAGGCCCTACTCCCATGTCACGGGCTGCGAGGAGCACCCGGTTGTACAAGTGGGGAAACTGATCGGGATCCGCGGCCATCTCGATGAAGAATCTCCACTCGTGAGCACCGGCATTGGCGCGAGAACCGTCCAGGTTCATCATTTTGTTGTTCACTGACCCAGGAGGTCGGACGAACAGTTCGGCTAGGTCGTGCAAGATCTTTGGTGCTCGATGCATCGACCCCCCTCCAAAGCGGTGAGGATCCATGACGAAGAAGAGCCCGTAGCACAGGATTGCTTCAACCGGAGTAAACGGCTCTTGGCGTGGCTTCTGCTGTCGCCTAAGTATCTGGCTCCATTGCGACCGGGCTTGCTCGACGGTGAGGTCGAGGTAGTCGCTCAGCGATCGCACCCTGCCAACGTAGCCGGCTGTTGCTTGAGGCCACACGATGCGACCCCTTGTACCTCTGAAATCTGGCAAATTGCCTGCTCAGCCGGCGCGGAGAGTGAAGTCGCTCATAGGATCAGCCCATGACGGCACTCGCGCCAGCGCCGACTATCCCAACATCATCATCTCTGGCGTCTCGATACGCCCGTGCTCTGGTAATGCCCGAAGTAGCGGTCAGGCTCCCCGCCGTCAGGGTCATGGAGTACGGGGTTACGCGACTGCCCGCTGGTCGCGTCTCGGGAGAGCGGCTCTATGACTCAGAGCACTTCTTGTTCTGGATGACTGTGATTGAGAACATGCCTGAATACACCTTCCAGCGGGCCCTGAGTTACGCCGATCCAGCAAACGTCGAAGAGTTGGCGCAGTTGGCAGGCAGACTCCGATTGGAATCGGTGGAGCCGGGCTACTGGTACCCCAGTGAAGACGAGGTATTTGCACTTTTCTCAAAGTCAGGTGAATTCGAAGGAGTGCGGGTTTCAACGCGATCGGGAGAATCCACACCTGAAGGAGCAGATTGCATCGCAAGCATGTGGTTCCCGCCCATCCTGCTGGAGAGGATGAGCTTGGCACTGTTGGCGGCTGCTTACCGGAACGCGCGAGACGACGGGTTCGCGCCACTCAACGCTGAACTTGCCGCCATCGTGCTTCCTGTCGTCGAGCAGATGGACAAATTTGCCGGACCCGCGGTGTTTATGCCTGACACCGAATACGGCCTCGGCGGCCTCTTGGAAGCCCGCCACGCCCTCAGAAGCGGCCATGCCTCCGCGTCGGCATCCGATCTCGCGACACTCGACGATCTTCTCGCCACTCATGGTGAGCGATACCGCGAATACCTCGGAGGGAAGGACGCCTACCGGCTGAGGGTTCAACTCTAGAAATTCAGCGGGCACCTACCAGGAGTGTCGTATCTCAACCGCAGATACCCTCGTGGGGGGCTGGGAGGGTTAGGAGTAATGGGATTGCGGGTTGGGCTGGCGATTCTGGGCATTGTGGCCGTGGCCGTGCTCGTGGTTGCTTGCGGGGGGACTGAGCAGGCGGTGTTGCCGTCGGAAACACCCCTGCCGACCTCTACGGAGGCTGCCAGCACTCCAGTGCCCGTGACACCCCCTCCTACAAGGGCTGCGGCCACACCAGTTCCAGCGACACCGACTTCAACGACGGTCTCGCTGACCCCACTGGCTTCGCCTTCTCCTCCTCCCACTAGCGCGCCAACTACGCCAACCCCACCAGCAACTCTGACCCCGCCTGCGCAGCTAGAGGTATTTGTGGGCGGCACCGACGACATCACCTCTCGGGTGGTGGAGAAGTTGGGGTCGATCCCTTCGGCTGAGACCATGACCGCCCTCGGTTACCTGGTGGCCAACGCCCTTGTGCCCGATGAGGGAGAGGGGGCACCGCGGATTTCAGTAGTCGAGGGGCCAGTCATCGGCGATCTGGGGGAGATCACTTTGGATGCGGTGGGGTTGGCGGATGATTCGATTCTCGGTTACCGGCTGCGTATCTTCGCCCACCTGCCGGAGGCCGAAGGTGGCTTCACCCTTAAGACAGTGGAGCGCACCTTTCTGTGTTCACGCGGGGTAATCGGCGATCTCTGCCGCTGAAATCAGAAGGGCTTTGCAGGGATGATCGATGGGCCAGGCGTGGACCCCATTTGAGGAAGCGCAACTGATGATCGTGCTGCTGTTATTCGCGAGTGGGCACTTACCAGGGTCGGCGTATCTCAACACGGGAGCTGGTGACTTCATCCGAAGCAGTGAACAACGGCAGGTCAAGATGTTCGGCGAGCACGAGGGCGGACCATGAGTCGAGGGCATCCACTGCTCCTACACCCGCCCGCGAGATGGTTTCTGCTACCAGAGGGCGAACCGGGAACCATTCGTGTACTGCGGATAGAGCAAGCCCGATCTCTACTTGAACCCTCTCCGGATTGCCCTCATGGCGAGCTGCCACAAAGCGACCAATGGTCATCGCCGACCAATCCAAAGCCAGGAACTCTGCGCCAACTGGCACCGTCCCATTCAGCACACCAGCCGCAGCCAACACTCCCCCGGCGTCGCAGACGACGCTACTGGGCATCTAGGTCGCGCAGTTGCTGGCGGATGGATTCGAACTCTGAACGGTCCATCGGCGGGTAATCGCCGGACAATTCAGCAGGTGACAAGCGTGACGCGATGCGAGTCAGCTCGTTTCGCAAGTACTGCTGCACTGAGAGACCAGCTGCCGCCGCCTGTTCTCTCAGACGTTGGCCCACGTCATCGTCGAGGTCTTTGATGTTCAGATCCATAGACAGATTCTACCATAATGGTAGAACTTTGGCGCGATCTGCATCGCTACTTGACACTTTTCGGCGAAAAGTGATGGGGAGGTGTGCATTTTTCGTCGGGTGGGAGAGGGGTGCGCGAAGCTACGGGGATGAGCACTTGGGTTGATGTGACCACGTATGGCGATCTGGTGGTGCGGGGGTCGGCGCTGTATGGGGACCAGGACGCGGTGGTCTTTCCCGACACGCGGCACAGCTTTACGTCATTGGAGGAGACCGCTCGGCGGTCGGCACGGTCGCTGTTGGGGCTGGGGGTTAGGCCTCATGACCGGGTGGGGATCCTCATGCCCAACTGCATGGACTTCATCGAGGTGATGTTCGGCGCTTCCCTTATCGGTGCTGTCCCGGTTCCCATCAACGCCCGCTTCAAGGGGCGGGAGCTGGCCTACGTCACCGAGAACGCCGATCTGAAGGTGCTGGTGACCAGCGACATCATCGACCAGTTCACCGACTATGTGGTGATTCTGCACGACTGCCTGCCCGGTTTGGCCGAGGCGTCCGACCCGGCCAATCTCGATCTTGACGTCGCTCCCGAACTCAAAGCAGTGGTGCTGCTGGGCAGCACCTCCCCCGCCGGGATGGTGGACCGAGGCGCATTCGAAGCACTCGCCGACGACGCCACCGACGACGAGGTGGAACTCCTCCGTAGCCAGGTGGCCATTCGGGATGAGGCCCTGATGATCTACACCTCAGGCACCACCGCCGAGCCCAAGGGCTGCCCTCTGAACCACGAATCGCTGGTGCGCACTGCGGTCACCGCCTGTCGGACCCGATTCGAGTTGACCGACACCGACGTGTTCTGGGACCCGCTCCCCCTGTTCCACATGAGCTCGATTCTTCCGCTCATTGGCTGCCTCGACGCGGGGTCGTCCTACGTCACCATCACCCACTTCGACCCGGCCCAGGCCATCGCCCAGATGCGCGACGAGAAGGCCACCGTGTGCTTTTCCACTTTCCCGCCGGTAACCCAGGCCATGATCAATCACCCCGACTGGGACTCCGACGAGTTCCAGCGCATCCGGCTGGTGAACAACGTGGCGCCTCCCGACGCGCTGCGGGCCATCCACGCCCTGCTCCCCTGGGCCCGCCACATGAACGCCTACGGTCTCACCGAGTGCGGCGGCGTGGTGGCCTTCTCCGGCCCCGAAGACCCGCCGGAGACCTGGGCGGTGTCGTCGGGCCGCCCGTTCCGGGGCATCGAGGTCAAGATCAAGGATCTCGAGACCCGAGAAACGCTCACCGAGCCCCACCAAGCAGGCGAGATCTGGGTGCGGGGCTACAACGTGTTCGAGGGGTACCACAAGGATCCAGAGAAGAACGCCGAGTGCTTCGACGACGAGGGCTGGTTCTTCACCGGCGACATCGGCTCACTCGACCCCGACGGGCGCATCAGCTATCTGGGCCGCACCAAGGACATGCTCAAGGTGGGGGGCGAAAACGTGGCCGCGGTGGAGATCGAGAGCTACCTCCAGACTCATCCGGCGGTGGCCATCGCCCAAGTGGTGCCCTTGCCCGACGAGAAGTACACCGAGATACCCGCCGCCTTCGTCGAGCTCAAGCCCGGGGCGGAGGCCAGCGAGGACGAGCTGATCGAGTTCTGCCGAGGCCAGATCGCCAGCTTCAAGATCCCCCGCCACGTCCAATTCGTAGCCCCCAACGAATGGCCCATGTCAGCCACAAAAATCCAAAAATTCCGCCTCGCCGAAAAGCTCCAAGCCGAACTAGGCCTATAACCCCCCAGCCAAAAGCCAATCGGCACCCCCCGACCATCTGCCCGACGGCGGAAAAAGCAACCAACCGAGGTGGGCGGGGCAGAAACCAAGGTGGGGCGGGCGATAACCCCGATAGGTGGGGCTGGGGGTGGCCCGGCTCAGGGCGCCCGCCGCCCGGACTCCATGGAGGACGGCGGGCTGGGCCGGGACAGGACCCGCAGCCCCACCGGACAAGCGCCAAGCGCGACCCGCCCCACCGGACAAGCGCTGAGCGCGCCGCCCACCGGACAAGCGCTGAGCGCGCCGCCCACCGGACGATCACCCCCCATAGCCGTCGGGCAGTTGGTCGACGTGCCAGATTTGGCTCCTCCACCAGCGCCACCTGCCGGCAATCACATCCTCGACTGTGCAGTGCGGGTGGGGCTCCAGCCAGTCGATGGTCGAGTCCACGATCTGGAACAGGCAGCCGTGCCCTGACCGGGGGCGCACATAGGTCTCCCGCCAGTGCGGCTCGCGCAGTTCGGTGTCCACCACCTCATAGCCGGCGGCCTCCAAGTCCACGATGGTGGCCTCCACGTCATCCACGAAGATGGTCACGTGGTGGAAACCCTCCCCGTGCTTCTCGATGAAGCGATGCAGGTAGCTCTCCTCGTTCAGGGGCTCCAGGAGCTCCACCTTCACGGTGTCGGGCAGCTTGAACATGGCGGTGCGGATGTCCAGCGGCACGTCGTCGCCCCCCATTACGAACTGCCCGCCGAACACATCGCGAAACAGCGGCACGGCGGCCTCAATAGAGCGCACCGCAATCCCGATGTGGTCCCAGCGTTGAATGCGGGGCGACACCGCCGGATTGGTGTCCAAACCAGCCGGATATCCGGCCTCGCCCATCGTTCTCCAGCCCATGGCCTGCCCCTCCCGGTGCTCTCACATTCTTTGGAGAGCTTCCAAGTGTGCTATCTAGCAGGGAATGGGCAAGCTAGACGAAGCCATCGCCGGACAAAGTGGATTTCCCCGGGTGATGCCCGGACTCGACCAGCCGCTCACTGTGCCCCAGAAGATCGCCTGCGCCGCCCGCATCCTCGACGCCGAGGGATACGCCCTAGATGTGGCCGGTCACATCACCGTGGTAAGGGACGACGCCGACGACGGCTCCATGTGGTGTACCCCCTACGGACTCTGGTGGAACGAGGTCACCGCTTCCGACATCTTGACGATCGATGCCGACGGCGAGGTATTGGAGGGCCGCTGGGACGTCACCCCGGCCGTGTTCATCCACACCGAGATGCACCGGGCTCGCCCCGATGCCCGGGTGGTGATCCACAACCACCCCTACTACGGCAGCCTGCTGTCCACCATGCACAAGCTGCCGGAGATAACCGACCAGCAGGCCTGCATGTTCGACGGCGACATCGCCCTGTTCGGCACCTACACCGGCGGAGTTGACGACGCCGCCGGGGGCCAGGAGATGGCCGACGCAGTGGGCGGCGCCACCGCGGTGATCCTGGCCAACCACGGGGTTCTCATCGCTGGCGAGACCACCGAGCAGGCCGTCTACCGAGCCTCCAACTTCGAGCGGGTGTGCCGCCTCAACTACGACGCCATGCAGGCGGGCCAAACCCCGGTACCGGTGCCCCCCGACCAGCGGCCCACCCTCAAGGCCGCGGTCAACAGCCACCACATGACGGTGAGGTACTTCTGGGAGGGGGCGGTGCGGCGGTTGCTCCGCGAGGCTCCCGAAGTGCTGAACTGACGGGACCAGCCATGAGCTCGAACCCCAGCACCGCCAACCCGCGCACCATCGGAGCGTGGATCCGCCACAAGGCCGAAGTCAACGCCGACCGACTGGCCCTCACCGTGGAGGGGCGGGACAAGACCTACGCCGGGGTCGATCTGGACTCCGACCGACTGGCCGCCGGTTTGGCCTCGCTCGGCCTGGGCCAGGGCGACCGCTCCTGTCTGATGATGCAGAACTCGCTGGAATGCATCGACGCCTGGTTCGCCATGAACAAGGCCGGCGTGGTGGAGGTGCCCATCAACCAGGCCTACCGGGGCCACCTGCTTGAGTACTTGATCAGCCAGTCGCGCTCTTCGGCGGTGGTCTGCGATGCCGACTACCTCGACCGCATCGCCGAGGCGGCCCCGAGCCTCCCGGGCCTAGAGCACGTGGTGGTAAGCCGGGCCGAGGGAACCGAAGACACCGGCACCCCTGATTTCCCCAGCCATGTCACTGTCCACGAACTGGCCGACTTGTACCTCGACTCCCCCGCTCCCGAGCCCGATGTGGACTACCGGGACACCGCGGTGATCCTCTACACCTCGGGTACCACCGGCCCGTCCAAGGGCGTGATGCTGTGCCACGAGGCCAACCTCAACCTGGCCCGCCACACTGTCGACCTGGTGGGCTACGACGCCGATGACGTGCTCTACACCGCCTTCCCGCTGTTCCACATCAACGCCAAGTACACCAGCGTGATGTGCGCCATGGAGGCTGACGCCCGGCTCATCATGGACCGGCGGTTCTCGGCCAGCCGATTCTGGGACCGCTGCCGGGCCGACGGCATCACCGCCTTCAACTACCAGGGCGGGCTGCTGATGATGCTGTGGAAGCAGCCCGAGAGGGCCGACGACGCCGACAACCCGGTGCGAAACGGCTTCGGCGCCCCCTGCCCGATCGAGATCTGGGAGCCGTTCGAGGAGCGCTTCGGGGTGCATCTCAGCGAGGTGTACGGCATGACCGAGGTGGCCATCACCACCGAGAACCGCCGGGGCATGCGCAAGATCGGCACCGCCGGCCGGGAATCGGCCCTGTACCACGTGGCGGTGGTGGATCCTGAAGACCGCCCGGTGCCCCCCAACACCGCCGGCGAGATCGTGGTGCGGCCCAAGAAGCCCCACATCATGATCGACAGCTACTTCGACATGCCCGACGTCACGGTAAAGACCTTCCGCAATCTGTGGTTCCACACCGGCGACCGGGGGCGCCTCGACGAGGACGGCTACCTCACTTTCATCGACCGCATGAAGGACTGCGTGCGCCGCCGAGGCGAAAACATCTCCTCCTATGAGGTTGAGGCGGTGATCAACACCTGCGACGCCGTGCTGGAGTCAGCGGTGATCGGCGTTCCCTCCGAACTGGGCGAAGAAGAGGTAATGGCCGTGGTGGTGCTCAAGCCCGACCACCAGCTCTCCGAGACCGAACTTCTCGACTTCTGCGTCCCCCGCATGGCCCATTTCGCCGTCCCCCGGTTCGTCCGCTGGTGTGACGACCTGCCCAAGACCCCCTCCGAGCGGGTCCAGAAGTTCAAGCTCCGCGAGGAGGGCGTCACCGCGGACACCTGGGACCGCGACGAAGCGGGCTACGTCGTCCCCCGCTAGCCAGCCACAAAATCGGGATTCGGCGTGAACGTCAGCGGCAGCGAGGTCAATCCTCGGGTATAGACCCCGGTCTCCTCCTGCTCGTAGCCGTCGGCATAGGCGATGTCGTCCATGGCGTCTAGCAGGGCGTCCATAGCCACGGTCAGCTCGGCCCGGGCCAGCATCGATCCCACGCAGAAGTGGCGGCCCAGGGCGAACGCGGTGTGGTCGGCCGCCGCGGTGAACGCCTTGTCGAACTCCATGTCGGAGCGGTGGATGTTGAACCGGTCGGGCTCGTCGAAGGCCTCCGGATCCCGGTTGGCCGCACCCAGCAGCAACTCCAGGGTGTGGCCCGCGGCCACCGTGCCTCCGGAGAACTCCACATCCTCATCGGTGTGGCGCATGATCATCTGCACCGGCCCGGTGAACCGCAGCGTCTCGGCGAAGGCCGGGCCGATGAGCTGGCGGTCGGCCCGCACCTCAGCCATCTGCTCGGGATTGTCCAGCAGATTCCGCATGGTCAAGGTGATGGCCTTCTCGGTGGTCTCCCCGCCAGCGGTCAACAGCAGGCTGCAAAAGCCCCGGATGTCGTCGTCGCTCATCTGCACGCCGTCGAACTCCTTGGTCACCATGGCGGTGAGCAGGTCGTCGCCGGGGTTGGCCCGCCGCTCGGCGATCTTGGGCATGAGGTACTCCCCCATCTCCACCCGGGCGGCCATGCCCCGCCGGTTCTTCTCCTCGTCGCCGGTGATGTTGGACACGAAGTCCATGATCATCGTGTACCACTCGTAGAACTGGGGCACGTCCTCCATGGGGAGGTCGAGGAGCTGCACGATCACGCCGATCGGGTAGTAGGTGCTGAACCGCTTGCACAGGTCCACTTCCCCGTCGGCCAAGAACTCGCCGATCTGCTGGCGGGCCGCCGTGGTGATGGCGGGCACGATGCTCTGCTCCAGGTAGCTGCCCCGAAAGATCGGGTTCACGATGCCCCGGTACGACGAGTGCTCCTTGCCCTCCATCTGCAAGATGGTGCGTCCGTGCACCGGCTCGGTCTGCCACTCGTAGTTGCGGCTGGAGATCTGGGGGTTGCGAAACGCCCCGGCCACATCCTCGTAGCGGCTGATCACGAAGGCCTGGGTGCCCTCGTGCCACATCACGGGAAACTCGTCGCGCAGCACCTTGTAGAACGGGTAGGGATCGGCGTCGTACTCGGGCGAGAGGATGTCTGGGGCGTCAGTCATGGGCCGTATAGTACGGCGGGCTGCAAGAACTTCAAGAATGGCCAGTCAGGGGGAAGCGGAAGATCTCATGAGCAAAGTCACGACACTGGAAGAGGCGGCGGCGTCGATCCCCGACGGCGCCACCGTGGCCATCGGCGGCCTGTCAATGAACAGCGCCCCCATGGCCCTGGTGCGCGAGCTGGTGCGCCAGCAGAAGAAAGACCTCGACTTGGTGGCCATCGTGTCGGGCATGGCGGTGGACTGGCTGGTGGCCGGGGGCTGCGTGCGCCGGGTGCTCGCCGGGCTGGTCAGCTTCGAGGGCCTGGGACTGGCCCCCAACTTCCGAGCGGCGGTGCAGTCGGGGCAGGTGGCCATTGAGGAGTACAGCGAGCATCTGTTGATTTGCCGACTCCAGGCCCAGAGCTACAACCTGCCGTTCATGCCCACCAAGGCCGGACTGGGCACCGACGTGCTCGGCCTGCACGCCGAAAGCGGCGCGGTGCGGGAGGAGAAAGACGGTCCCACCGGCGAGCATTACGTGGCCTGCACTCGCCTTCCGGTGGATGTGGCCCTGGTCCACGCCCACGAGGCCGACGAGCGGGGAAACACCAGGGTAAATCCCAAGTTGGTGTGGATGGACAACGAGATCGTGAACGCGGCCGCCCGCACGGTGGCCTCGGTGGAGCGAGTGGTGGACACCGCGGCCTTCACGGCCGAGCCGGAGCGCACGACGTACCCGAGGTTCATGATCGACACGGTGGCCCCGGCCCCGATGGGTGCCTACCCCTGCTCGAGCTTCCCCGACTACGGCCATGACTCCGGATTCTTCACGGAATACTCCCAGGCGGCCCGAGACCGGGAGACGTTCACCCAGTTCTTCCAGGAACGAGTGGTGGGGCCGGAGACCTGGGAAGACTTCCTGGCCGTCAACAGCGTAGCCACAGGGGCCTCGGCATGAGCGCCCCGGTCCCCGGCTACGACTGCACCATGGACGAGTTGATGGTGGTGACCTTCTCCCGGGCCATGTCCAACGACACCCGGGCATTCAACGGAGCGGTGTCGTTCATCCCCGTGTGCGGCTACCTGCTGGCCCGGCGCACCCATGCCCCCGAGTTGGTATGGGCCGCCAGTTCCATCGCCGTCGACGCCGACCCCGATGAGATCGGCGACTCCACCCTGTCGGACTCGCTGTGGGGCGGGGCCTCCATGCTGAGCAACTCCCCGTTCGACTTCTGGAGCTACGCCCAAGGGGCCCGCTACAACACCTTTGCCTTCCGGGGCGCGCAGATGGACGCCTACGGCAACGTGAACAACACGGTGATCGGCCCCTACGACGCCCCCAAGGTGCGACTGCCCGGCGGCGGCGGCATGGCCGACCTCGGGGCCATGATCCCCCGCATCTACCTGTGGTCGTCCACCCACGACCCCCGGACCTTCGTAGACCAGCTCCACTTCCGCTCCGGCATCGGCTGGGGCGACGGCGGCGACCACCGGGAGCGCATGGGCATGCCCGGCGGACCGCAGCTGTGCATCACCAACCTGTGCGTGTTCGACTTCGAACCTTCCAGCAAGCGGATGCGCCTCGCGTCGCTGCACCCCGGCGTGACCGCTGAGCAGGTGCAGGAGGCCACCGGCTTCGAGGTGCTGATGCCCGGCGGTGATATTCCCACCACGGCGGAGCCCACCGCTGAGGAGTTGCACATCCTGCGCACCGAGGTGGACCCGACCAGCGCCCGCCTCCGGGAGTTCTGAAGATGAGAGTCTCTGGTTCTGTAGCTCTAGTCACTGGCGGGGCCTCCGGTTTGGGCGCCGGGGTGGTGAACACCCTGGTCGACAAAGGCGGCCGGGCGGTGATCTTGGACCTGCCCTCCTCGGCCGGGCAGGCCATGGCCAATGACATGGGCGACGCGGTGGCCTTCGTCCCCGTCAATGTCACTGACTCTGATGACGTCGGGCAGGCCGTGGCCGCCGCGGCTGAGGCTCACGGTCGGGTCGATCTGCTGGTGAGCTGCGCGGGGATCAGCTCCGGGCAGCGGGTGGTCTCCCGCGACGGCACGCCCAACTCCTTGGACCACTTCCGCCAGCACATCGAGGTGAATCTGATCGGGCTGTTCGACGTGGCCCGCTATGCGGTTTCGGCCATGTCGGCCAACGAGCCCAACGAAGACGGTGAGCGGGGCCTCATCGTGAACATAGCCTCCATCGCGGGCTACGAGGGCCAAGTGGGCCAGTCGGCCTATGGATCGTCGAAGGCCGGAGTGATCGGCCTGACCCTGCCCATGGCCCGCGATCTGGCGGTGTGGGGCATCCGGGTGATGACCATCGCTCCCGGCACCATGGACACTCCCATGCTGGCCACCCTCAACGAGGAGTTCATCGCCAAGCTGGTGGAAGACAACGTGTTCCCCCACCGACTGGGAACTCCCGCGGATGTTGGGAACCTCGTCGTCCACTTCATGGAGAACACTTTTCTCAACGGCGAGGTTGTGCGGCTGGACGCAGGGTTGCGGCTCACCACGCGGTGATCCACCGGGCCGGCGGGTCCTGTCACCTGCGGCGGCTTGGCCGTCGGAGCGGCCAAGCCCGCCTCCGGCGCCACCCACCGGCCCTCTCGTCGATTCTTGCTAGGCCAGCATTCCGCCGTCGATTACCAGGACGGCTCCGGTGATGTAGGAGGCGGCTGGGGAGGCGAGGAACGCTACTGGCAGGGCGACTTCTTCGGCGGTGGCCCAGCGGCCGAGGGGGATGCCGATGCCGGCCTCGGCTACCACCGCGTCTTTGTCGTAGCTGTCCCACCCGCTGGTGTCGACGAAGCCAGGGGCCACTGCGTTCACCCGGACGCCGTGAGGGGCCCACTCCCGGGCCAGAGCCTTGGTCTGCTGGAACAGGCCGCCCTTGGCCGCCGAGTAGGCCGCCATACCCGGAAGATGGCGCAAGCCCGACAGCGAGCCCACGTTGACGATGCTGCCCCCGCCCCGCTCGATCATCGATCGCCCGAACGCCTGCGAAACCAAGAACGGCGCGGTCAGGTTGAGGGCCACGGTCTTCGACCAGCCCGGTTCGTTGATGTCGAGCACCGGAGCGGTGAAACGGGCCCCGCCCGCGTTGTTGATGAGGATGTCTATGGGGCCAATCCCCTCGCCAATGGCCTCGGCGGTGACTGACACCGCGTCGGGATCGGTCACATCGCAGGGGGAGACAGAAACTTCTGCGCCGCCATCTCTCAACTCGCCGGCCAACTCCTCCAACCGCTCGACCCGGCGGGCCACCAGCCCGACTCGAGCCCCTTGGTCAGCCAACACCCGGGCGATGGCCCCGCCGATGTCGCCGGTCGCTCCGGTGACCACCGCGCCCAAACCCTCCAAAGGCTGCGCCGTGCTCATGTGAGGCTCACCGGCAAGTGCTCCAGTCCCCGGCTCAACATGGTGGGCACCCACACCTCCGGCTCGGGCCCCAGCTCCAAATTGGGCAGGCGGCGGACCAGCGCCTCCAGGGCGATCGTCCCCTCGAGGCGAGCCACCGACGCGCCCAGGCAGAAGTGCAGCCCGAAGCCGAAGCCGATGTGGTTGTTGGGGTCGCGGGAGATGTCGAATCGGTCGGGCTGGTCGAAGGCCTCGGGATCCCGGTTGGCAGCGTGCTGCACCAAATACACCATGTCGCCCGCGGGGAGCGTCTTGTCGCCCATGTCCACCTCATCGGCCAGGGTGCGGACCTCCATCTTGGACGGCCCGTCGAACCGCAGGATCTCCTCCACCGCCGGCTTGATCAGCGAGAGGTCTTCCCGCAGCTTCTGGAGCTGGCCGGGATGGTTGAGCAGCACCCGGATGCCGTTGCCGATCAGGTTGGTGGTGGTCTCGTGGCCGCCGAAGAGGAACAGCACGCAGTTGGCCACGATCTCGGGGTCTTCCAGGCTGTCGTCGCCCTCTGAGGCCTCCACCAGGTTGGAGATGATGTTGTCGGCTGGATGCTGTCGGTAATGGGCCACCAGGTCGCCCAGGTAGGCGGCCAGCTCGATAAGTCCCTGCTGGGCTCGGGCCCGACGGTCCCCCACGCCGCGGGCGCCAAACACCAGGATCATCACATCGTCGGACCAGTCTTTGAACCGGTCGCGGTCTTCGGCGGGCACCCCCATCATCTCGGCGATGACCACCGCGGGGATTGGATAGGCAAAGTCCTCAATCAGGTCGAAGTGCTCCTCGTCGGACAAGCCGTCGATCAGCTCATCGACCACGCCGGTCACTCGATCCCGCCAAGCCTCCACCGCTCGGGGGGTGAAGGCCCGGCTCACCAATCGCCGCAGCCGGGTGTGGTCGGGCGGATCCCGGAACACCAGCCAGTCCATCAAGATGTCGTAGGTGGGCTGGCGCTGGGCCTTCTGCTCGTCGGTTAGACGGTCGTAGGCCGCGCCGATGCGCTCGGAAGAGAACCGGGGATCTCGCAACGCGTCGAGCACGTCGTCGTAGCGGTGGATGAACCACGCTCGGTACTTCTCATTCCAGTGAACCGGGTCGTGCTCGCGGAGCACAGAGAAATAGGAATGGGGATCGGCGATCCGCTCCGGCGACAAGACCTCATCGTCGATAGCCAAGGTTTGCCGATCGCTCACCGGGTCAGCCCACCTGCTCCAGCACGGTCACCACGCAGGCGTTGCCGTCGATCCCTGCCGTTCCGCCGCCCATGGTCTCCACCGCGCCAAGGCGGGCATCGGCCACCTGGCGGTCGGCCGCCATGCCCCGAAGCTGCCAGACGATTTCCGCGATCTGAGCCAAACCCGTGGCTCCCAGCGGGTGACCCCGCGACAAGAGCCCACCCGACGGGTTGACCGGCTGGGGGCCGCCCAACGAAGTATGGCCCGACTCCACGAGTCGCCCGCCTTCGCCCAATTCGCACAGCCCCAAGGCCTCAGTGGTGATGATCTCGCCGATGGTGAAGGCATCATGGACTTCGAACACGTCGATGTCTTCCACGCTCACCCCGGCCTCTTCATAGGCCCGGGCCGCCGTGTCGGCCACGATGTCCCAGCCCCACACCTTGTCGGTGGTGTGGTCCCACAACCGTCCTGAGCGCAGTGCGCTGGAGCGGATGGCTACCTCCTGGGAGGGCTCACCAGACCCACCCAGCGGCCCCACCACCGCAGCTGCCGCAGCATCGGCGATGGAGCAGCACTGAAAAAGGGTGATCGGATCGGCCACCATGCGGCTGCTCAGCACCTGCTTGAGGGTGACGGTCTTGCGGTGTTGGGCTCGGGGGTTGCCCACCGCGTGGCGACGGTTCTTCACCGCCACCGCAGCCATCTGCTCGCTGGTTACCCCGAATTCATATTGGTACCTGGTTGCCGACATGCCGTAGATGCTGGGCATGGCATAGCCCTGGGCCCCGTCGGGATCGGAGGCAATGGGGCTGATGGCCCCCTCGAAGTGGGATGTCATGGTCTCGATGCCGAAAGCCAATACCCGCTCGAAGCGGCCAGTGTCCACCGCCATGCGGGCTTCATGAAACGCTGAAGTCCCGCTGGCACAGGCGTTCTCGATGGTGATGACCGGAACCTCCACTATGCCGATCTGCTGGAGGCTGCGGGTAACGGTGCCAGGATCACCGAACACCGAGCCGGCGTACACCGCCTCGATGTCTGTGGCCTTCAATCCGGCGTCATCGAGCGCTTCTGTCGTCGCCTGCCACGCCAACCGGGGGCCGCCCAGAGAGGTCTGCTTGCCGAATGCCGAGGTCCCCACCCCCCAAATGGCTGCGCTCCGACCGGTCATGGCCCGCACCTCTCCACTACCGGGTCGCCGTGGCCATTCCAGCCCGACAGCACCACTCGGCTGCCGGGAACCAGGGCCTCATCGGGGCCCACCACATGGGCCAGAATGCGGGGGCCGTCATCCATGTCTACATAGGCCAACGTAAATGGCGGAGTCCGTCCCGGCACAGGAATCCTCAGCACCGTCGAGCTGAATACCGTGCCCCGTGGGCCGAAGGTGGCAGCCTCCATGGAGTCATGACCGCATACTGGGCATCGGGGCGGCGTCGTGGTCATGGGATGGCGGCAATTCGGACACCGGCTGCCAGCCAACTCGACATGGCCATTGCTGAGTACCAACTCGGGCCGAGGATCCGACCCCGCTCGCTCTGGCGGGGTTGTAGACACGGTAGGCACCGGCCAAATGTACCAACAGACATCTTCCACCCTGCATTCGCCTTCTGTGTCGGGCCATCGTTTTACAGCCACCAACCCAGCCGCCTACGCTGCGGGCCGTATCTCGCACAAGGGGGCATAAATGGGCATCGAAGGACTGCGATTCGTCATCACCGGATCGGCGACCGGAATCGGAGCGGCCACCGCCCGGGTGGCGGCCAGCAAGGGCGCCAAAGTGATGGTGTCCGACCTCAACGACGAGCAGGGTCAGGCGGTCGCCGACGAGATCAACGCATCTGGGGGCACTGCGGCCTACCAGCACTGCGATGTGACCGATACCGGCCAGGTTGAAGCGCTGATGGCGGCCGCTGCCGAGGCTCTCGGCGGCATCGACGTGCTGCACAACAACGCCGGCATCCACGAGAGCGGGTTAGCCCCCGCCGACCAGTGCAATTTGGAGCAGATGTCCCTCGATGTGTTCAGGAAGGTGGTGGAGGTCAACGCCGTCGCCCCGTGGATCTGCTCGAAGGCTGCCCTCCCCTACCTCAAAGAGAGCGACTGGCCATCGATCGTCAACGCGGCCTCCACCGGCGCCCAGTCGGCCTATCCGAACAACGCGGCCTACGGCACCTCCAAGGGCGGTATCCGGCTGCAAACCCAGAACCTGGCGGTGGATTTGGCCCCGATGGGGATCAGGGTCAATTGCTATGGCCCCACCGCCATCGCCACCGACATGGTCACCGACTTCGTGAAGCAGGCCGACGACCCGGCGGCGTTCGAGAAGGCGCTCATCAACACCTCGCTCATCCCCCGCTTGGGACTTCCCTCGGAGGTGGGCGAGCTGGTGTGCTTCTTGGCCAGCCGAGAGGCCGGCTTCATCAACGGCGCGTACATTTTGATCGACGGTGGCTCGCTTGCATGGCGAGGCACGGTAGAGCAACTGGGAATGGAGTAATCCAATGGCAGACAAGCAAGCGGTAACCGAGCTTTTGAACCACGCGGGAGTGGCCTACGACGTGGGCGACAGCGACTTCCTCATCGGGATGTTCGCCCCCGACAATCCGGTGTTCGCGATGACCATCGCCGGCGGCGACCCGATCACCTTTGAGGGGTCGGAAGCCATCGCCGGGCTGTTCAGCGGGGCGATGGAAGAGCAGACCGACCAGCGCCGCCACGTGGTGACCAACCTCTACTTCGAGAACGAGACCGAGGACTCCATCACCGCAATCAGCTATCTGGTGCTCATCACCGTGGAGAACGGCCAGCTAAGCGTCCTCTCCAGCGGCGTGTACACCGATGACTGCGTGCAGGTGGGCGACGACTGGAAGATCCAAAAGCGCTTCTTGGCTCTCGACCTGCCCTACTAGGCGGGGTCAGCCACAAGCGGCCATGAACATCGGTACCGCTCTCTAGAAAGGAGCCGAAGATGAACATCGGCCAGATTCCCGCCAAGTGGGCCCGGCAGACGCCGAACCGCGAGGCGATCATCGACTCCACCACCGGCCAGCGGGTCACGTTCGCGGCCTTCGACGAGCACGTTCGCCGGTTGGCCAACGGGCTGATTGGCCTGGGCCTGGAAAAGGGCGACCGGGTCGGCATATTGAGCCAGAACTCGGTGGAGTACGCCGCGCTGTACTTCGCGTGCGGACGCTCCGGTCTGGTGGCCCAGCCCATGAACTGGCGGCTATCGGCCCCTGAGCTGGCCAAGATCGTCAACAACGGCGAGCCCCGGGCCTACATCACTCAGGGCGCATACGCCGCCGAGTCGGCCGAGCTGGCCGGCTTGGTGAGCTCGGTGGAGCACTGGCTCCAGTACGGCGAAGGCGGCGACGGCTCCTATGAAGAGCTGGTGGCCTCATCGTCGGACGCTGAGCCCGAGGGATCGTCCGACATTGGCGACACCGACCCGCTGTTCATCCTCTACACCGGGGGCACCACCGGTGAGTCCAAGGGCGCCCTGCACTCTCACCGCAGCGTCTACTTCGGGATGCTCAACCAGACGGTGGCCGAGCGCATCGTCCCCACCGACGTGTACATGCTCACCGGGCAGATGTTCCACATTCCGGTGGTGCTGGCCATGAACTACCTGGCCCACGGCTGCCCGTTGGTGCTGATGAACTTCGACGCCAAATTGGCCCTGGAGCTGATCCAATCCGAGAAGGTCTCGGCCTTTTTGGGCGTCACCACCATGTTGAACTGGATGATGGCGGTGGAGGGGTTCGACGACTACGACATCTCCAGCCTGCGCAACATCCAGTACGGCGGCGGTCCCATGCCGTCGCGGGTCATCACCGAAGCCATGGACAAGTTCCCCTGCACCCTCATCCAGGGCTATGGCCAGACCGAGGGCACCACCATGTGCTTCTTGGCCCAGGAGGACCACATCCGGGCCATCCGCGACGACCACCGACCAGAGCGGCTGCGGTCGTGCGGCCGGGAGGGGTTCGTGACATCGGTGCGGGTGGTCGACCCCGACGGCAACGACGTGCCCTGCGACGGCAAGACGCCCGGCCAGATCATCGTGCGGTCCGAGGCCAACATGCTGGGCTACTTCCGCCGCCCCGACCTCACCGCCGACACCATCAAAGACGGCTGGATGTGGACCGGCGACATCGCCACCTGGGACGACGAGCGGTACGTGTTCATCGTCGACCGGGCCAAAGACATGATCATCTCCGGCGGCGAGAACATCTACTCGGTACAGGTCGAGGAGGCCATCGCCACCCACCAGGCGGTGCTGGAAACCGCGGTGATCGGTGTGCCCGACGACACTTGGGGCGAGTCGGTCATGGCCTACGTGGTGCTCAAGCCGGGCATGACGGCCACCGAGGACGAGATCATCGACGCCGCCCGCCGGAACCTGGCCTCCTACCAGAAGCCCCGTTCGGTGGCCTTTGTGGACGAGCTGCCTAAGGCCCCCACCGGAAAGATCCTCAAGCGGGTGCTACGCGACCCCCACTGGGCCGACGAGGAGCGCCAAGTTTGATTCCGGCGGCGGATCCCATACAGCCGCCAGCCAGAACACATCCCTACGGCAGCACCCGGACGATCTGGATGTGCCGATCAGGATCGAACAGCAGTTCAGCCAAGGCTTTCACGTCTTCGAGCCCGATGTTCTCCAGCTCCTCAATGAGCCGCCTGGGCGTGGGCAGCTCGTCATCGCTGGCGTAGACCCGGCGAAGCAGCACGTTGGTGAGGTCGCCGTTGTCAATCAGCTCATAGTCGTCGCCCACCACAGCACGAGCCTGTTCGAACTCTTCTGCATTGATCACTCCCAGTTGCATCCCGGCCAGAATTCGGGCCACCTCAGCCTCGATCCTGGGCATACGCTCAGGATCGCCCGAAGCGAAGACTTCACTGCTGATCCTGGGCTCTGGGGTAAAGCTGAGGCCCATCGACACACTCACGACGTAGGAGTCGCCCAAGTCTTCTCGGACGTCATCGACCAGACGGTCGTCCAGAATCACATCGAGCAAGTCGACGGCCACTTGCGTGGCGGGGTTCACCTCTATGGGGGCCTCGTAGTAATAGGTCGCCGAGGTGGATTGGATATCCGGGCCCAGCACGACTTCACGGCGCACGATGCCGGGAGGCTCAGGTGCTCGGCGGTTCACGTAGCTGTCGGGTTCCCCGGCGGGAAGAGTCCCCACATAGGTCCGAGCCATTTGCTCCACAACGTCGCGATCTACGTCGCCCACCACCACCACCACGAGGTCGTCCACCCCGCCGAAGCGCCGCTGGTACAGGTCGAAGAGACCTTCAGGGGTAAGCGAGTCCAACCTTTCCTGGGAGGGAACCAGGTTGAACCAACCGAATGACTCACTGTGACGGGCTTCGAGATAGGCCAACGCCTCTTGCCAATCGGGATCGGAGAGCGACAGCGAGACGATGATGTCGCCGACATTGGCCGCCTCGCCAAAGGCCTGATCATCCACCCGGGGTGCGGTCATGTACAGGTGCATGAGCTGGAACATCGTCTCCACGGCTTCGGTGTCGGATACCCCCGAAATTCCTTCTGTGGTCTCGGAGATGTAGGGCCGCACTTGGGCGTTGCGATCGTCCAGGAAGCGGGAAATCTGCGCCGGGCTCAGCTCGCCCAGCCCACTGTTGCCCACCGCCCGGGTAGCCAGGTACTGGGCAAGAGGCCGGTCGCCTTCGGAAAGGGCTGACCAACCTCCCCAGGAGATGGCGTCCAGACCGACTTCGTTCTCTGAAATATCGGAGTAGGCGTACATGACCCGGGCCCCGTTGGCGAATGTCCACTCATAGGCATCATCGAGTTCATCGACGATTGCCTCTATCGGCCCCTCGCTCACCGGATCGACCGGATCGGGCGTAGCCAACAACTCGGTCGCCTCCCCGGTCTGGGCCGGCAATTCGCCCGGCGCGGCCGCCTCCAGGGCAGCCCTCATCTCCTCGACCGAGGGAACCTGCGAAGGATCAGCGCCCACCGCGATCAGGATCAGCCCGCTTTCAGCCAAGATCTCCCGATAGCGTTCGGTGAGATCGTCGACCTGGAGTTCATTGAGCAGGGCATCGACCCTCGCCGCAGTGTCTTCCACCCTTCCGATATCGGTGCCTCCCAAGAAGTGCGCCGTATATCGATCGGCGCGTTGGCGATCCTGGAAGGTGGGTTCAGCTTCTATCGCTGATTCCAAGTCAGCCCTGATCGCTCTGGCTGCTCGTTCCAGATCGGTATCGCTGAAGCCATGCTGTTCAAGGCTCAGCAGCAAAGACCAATAGTCGGTGAGGGCGGCTGAGAAGTCGTCGGCCCGGAGGTTGGTGCCGTAGTACCGCAAACCCCGGGTATGGGCGAACGACGTCCAGTGGGTCGGGTCGATCTGCGACAAAAAGCCCTGCTCGTAGCCGTCCTGCAAGCGGTTTTCCACCATGATGCTGATGATCTGTTCGATCCACAGTTGGCGGTCGCCTTCAATGGTGTTGGGATCCCAAGACGGCAGACGGATGTCCAGGGAGAGATAGGAATAAGACTGCTCCGGAGAGGTGGCGGTATCGAAGGTCGCTTCCGGATTCAACGCCGACCAATTGTCGACCACAGGGGGATCATCCCCGGCCGGAATGTGGCAGAAGTACTCCTCCACCAAGTCTTCAAGCGTGTCTCGGGGCAGGTCGCCTACCGCCACCACCGCCATATTGGAGGGCACGTACCACGTCTCATAGAAGGCCCGTAGGTCCTCCGCGGTGGTTGCCTCGATGTTCTCCGCCGTCCCACCGGGCGAGCGTCCTTCATAAGGGGTGCCCTGGCCGTACATCCGGTCGAACACGTCGAAAATAATGCCTCGGCCGGACTCGTCCCTCAGGCGGTATTCGTCCCGGACAATCCCCCGCTCTTCCTCCACGTCATCGGGGTCGATGGTGGCGGCATGGGCCCATTGAGACAGTACGTCGAAGGCGGTCGCCACCGAGTCTTCCTCCTCGTCGATAACTAGGTCGAGCATGTAGACCGTTTCGTCGTAAGAGGTATAGGCGTTGATGTCGGGGCCGAACTCCACCCCGATGTCTTGCAGGGCATTGGTGATCTCGTTGCCCGGATACTTCTCAGTGCCGTTGAACAGCATGTGTTCGAGGAAGTGGGCGAAGTTGGCCCCCGCGAACGGCTCATTGAACGATCCGGCGTTGACCACCAGCCGCAGAGACAGGGCACCGCCCGGGCTGTCGTTGGACCGCACGTAGTAGGTGAATCCGTTGTCCAGCATGCCGATCTTCACGTCGGGATCCACCGGTAGCAATCCCTCATCGGCTGCGGGGCCGTCGTCTCCGGCTGTCTGACACCCGTCATCTGCTTGCGGGGTCTCAGGCTGAGCTACTTCTCCTGCATCTTCATCAGCCTCAGCCGTCGCAGTGGGCTCAGCAGTGGGCTCAGCGGTGGCTTCCGCGGTTGCCTCCGCAGTCGGCACCGCCTCGTCGGCGGCCGTGTCTTCGCCCGTGTCGATCTGCCCGGTTACCGGAATATGCGATTCGCTGTCCGAGCAGGCGGCCGCGATCAGGGCCGCGCTGAACAACAGGATTAGGAGCTTCTTCATGCCCGCCTCTGGTGGTCAGTCTTCATTACGGCTCAACAGAGCCCGTGGCCGAACACAGTACTGATCTCCAGTGACACAACCCACACCACACGGCGATAAGCCCCAGCGTAACAGGGCGATTAGTGCTGGCTGTAGCAGATCTCCACAATGGCCGGCTCGGAGACGGCGTCACCCTCCAGCTCACCGACGATGCGGCCTTCATGCAGCACCAGCACCCGGTGGCACACGCCGACCAACTCAGAGAATTCGGAAGAAATGAACACCACCGCCTTCCCCTCGGCGGCCAGCTCCTCCATGATGTCGTAGATCTCCTCTTTGCCGTCCACGTCTACCCCGATGGTCGGCTCGTCGAAGATCAAAACGTCGGCGCCTTGCTCCAACCACTTGGCGATCACCACCTTCTGCTGATTGCCGCCGGACAGGAGGCGCACCAGCTGGCGGTCGTGGGGAGTGGCAATGCTCAGGCGGCCGATCCGGCGGTCGGCTGCTTGCTTCTCCGACCGTCCCGACGGGGCCGGTACCCGAGGGCGAATCCGGTGGCGGTCCAGGGAGGCCAGCGTGATGTTGTTGCGCACGCTGAAGTCCATGATGTTGCCCTGGGTTTTCCGGTCTTCGGGCAAAAAGGCCAAGCCAGCCGCCATGGACTCGGACGGGTGGTTGCCGTGGATCTCGCGGCCATGAACCCGCACTGTGCCGTCTTGACGATGATCGGCACCAAAGACTGCTCGAACCAACTCTGTACGCCCACTACCCATCAACCCGCCAAGGCCCAGGATCTCGCCCTTTCGCACATCGAACGTGCAACCGTGTACGCCGGTGTCGGCGGTCACTCTTTCCGCTTCCAACACTGCCTCCGTGTCGGGGCGTCCACCTACCCCCCGGCTGGCTCTTCGCTCGGTCGCCGTTTGAGCATGCTCGTGGCCGGTGATGTGGGTGATCAGCGAGGCGCGATCCAACGACGTGGTGGGCTCGTCGGCGACCAGCTCGCCATTGCGCATCACGATCACCCGCTCGGTCAGCTCAAAGATCTCCTCCAGTCGGTGCGACACGTACACCACGGTGATTCCGTCATCTCGCAATCGCCGCACGACGGCGAACAGGTGTTCAATCTCCTCATCGGTAAGCGAAGCGCTGGGCTCGTCCAGCACCAAGAGCTGAGCCTGTTGGGCCAAACCGCGAGCAATCATCACCAGACGCTGCTTGGCCACGCTCAAATCCCCCACGGGCTCGCGGGGGTCGATGTCGGCTTCCAGCCGGGCGATCGGCTCAGCGGCCAGGCGGTACAGCTCGGCCCAGTCCACAAACAGTCCCATCTTGCGGGGATAGCCCAAGCCCATCATCACGTTCTCGGCCACCGATAGGTCGCCGACGTCCTGCAAGTCCTGGTGAACGAAGGCCAGCCCGGCGTCGGTGGCATCGTGGGGACGGTGCAACTCCAGTGGCTCGCCGTTCAGCTGCAAATGGCCCTCGTCGGCGTGTTCAGCCCCCGCGATGATCTTGATGAGCGTGCTCTTGCCCGCTCCGTTTTTGCCCACCAGTCCGACGATCTGGCCGGCCTCCAGCGATACGGTCACATCGTCGACCGCTAGCACGCCCGGGTAGCGCTTGGTGACATCAGAGACTTCGAGCAGAGGTGCCGACTCCGCCAGCGGTGTCGCGGTCATCGCCGGGAAGCGCCAATGCGTGTGAACGCCATCGCCAACAACAGGATGCAGCCCTTGGCTATATCCCGGACGCCGGTGCTGTAACCCTCCAAGATCAGCCCTCTGTCAACAGCCTGCAGAAAGATCACGCCTAGCACGGTTCCCGGCACGTTGAACAGGGTCCGCTTTGAGGCGGCCGCTCCCAAAAAGGCTGCGGCATAGGCTCCAAGGAGCGTTGAGAAACCGCTGTCTGCCACCGACGAAGCAGTTCTTGCCGTCGAAGTGACCGCAGCAAACAACGCCATAAAGCCAACGGCAGAAAACCCAAGGGCTCGTAGAGCTTTGACGTTTATACCTGATAACCGTGCTGCTTCAGGGTTCCCGCCGATTGCATACATGTAGCGCCCAGCCTCAGTCTTGGCCATGAGAAGCCACATGAGAATGGCCAGCCCTGCGGCTATCCATACCGGTGTATGCAACTCCAACCATGGATCCGGCCTGCCGACTCCGAAGTCTCGGTAGATGGCAGGCAGGTCTTTTGCGCCAGTGATGTTGCGACCATCAGCAGCCTCATATCTGGTTCCGATCAATATCAGGCCGGTGGCAAGAGTTGTGATGAATGAGGGCATCCCTGCATAAGAGACAAGGAGGCCGTTCACTGAACCTGCGATCAGGCAAAACAGCAAGCCCATCAATACGGCAAGCAACCAAGACCAGTCATGGTTGACAATGAGAATGACCACAATGGCCCCGGCCGCCGATTGGATTCCGGTTACCGACAAGTCAAAATCGCCCATGGCCAAGACGACAGTGAGGCCCAGAGCCAACATCAGCAACGGAGAGGCCAGGTTGAGACTGGTTCGGATCCCGTCGATCTCCACAAACCGGTCGTTGAGAATGGCGAAAATCAGGATGCTGGCCAGCAGCGTGATGATCACCCCAAAGCGTGAGATGACCTTCAGCAGGTCAAAATCCTGAAGCCTGCCACTTGACCCTGGTGAAGGGGCCTGGATTGAATCCATTTCAGACACGTCTAGAGCCTCCTAAGGCCAAAGTAGCAGGTAGTACGCGATGGGGCCGGTGGCAGACATAGCTGCCACCGGCCCCATCGGATGTAGTCACCTACACCAAGAGTGCAAGTTCAGACCCTCAGCCGCAGTTGGCGACTCCGCTGAATTGGCCGCACCACTTGTTGCGGAAGTACTCCTCATAGTCACCGGGGGGATCCGGTGCAGGAACCTCGGTGCTGTCGGCTGGCATGGCATTGACGGTGTCAATGGTGACCACCTGCCGTACCGAGAAGATCCGACCGTCGTAGCTCGGGGCCCGCTCCTGGCTCGGCTCTTCGCCAAAGACCAGCATCTGAGCCACGGCATCCACCTGGGCCCAACTCTGCCACTCCAGCTTCTCGTCCACCGCAGCATCTACCCGACCGTCGCGGATGTCGTTGACCGTGGTTGGATTGGCGTAGAAAGTGACCAACAGCGGTCGGTCTGGATCGTCGCCGTCGGGATACAGGGCACCAATTGCCGACGCAGCACCGATGGAGGCCACCGAGAAATTGATCCATACAGCGTCGACATCGTCATACTGCTGCAACTTGGTGGTCACATCTGCTTCGGTACCAGCAACCAGGTTGGCGAAGTCGCCTTCCCATTGGTCGACAACCGTGATTCCAGTCCCCTCGATAACCGAGTTGAGTCCGGTAATGCGCTTGTCGCTCCACGCGGTGGGCACCGTCTGCACGATGATGTTGCCCCCGTCAGGAAGCTGCTCAATCAAGTAGTTGGCGAGTTGCACGCCGAGGTCGGTGTCGTCGGAGGCATAGCTAGCGATGTAGAAATCGCGGGGATCCACCTCGCCGCCAGCTGACAGCACCGGCACGCCCTCGGCCTGGGCCCGCTCAAGCACGTCGGTAATGAACGCCTCGGGAATGCCGTCGGTGAGCATCACGTCGATGTCAGCATCGAGCAGCTGGTTGCCGCACACCGGCATCTGCGCCGGGTCACCGGCGGCATCGCAGGTCTCGTATCCCCAGCCGAGGAAGTCCACCGCTTCTTTCGCGGCATCCTCGATGCGCTTGCCGGCCTCGTCGGCGTAGATCCACTGGAGATACCCGATTGTGATGTCGGGCAGCTCGGGAGCCATCTCCTCAGTGGGCTCGGGTTCAGGAGCCGGAGCCTCAGTGGGTGCCTCAGTCGGCGCCGGGGCCGGAGCCTCCGTAGCCGGGGCAGGCGCTGGCTCTGCGGCGTCGTCGTCATCGTTGCCGCACGCGGCGGCAATCAACGTCAACGCCAGAAGTGCTGCCAGCAGCTTCCACAAAGAGCGTTTCATAGTTGTCCCCTCTCTGGACGATTCAGCATCTGTCCAATGTATGAGGCTCCAATAGTAGGAAACCCGTATAACCGCCACCAAAGTTCAACATCAATTTCCTAGATGCCTACTCGCTTTCCACCGGATCGAACTCCACATGGAGTTCCGCCGGGGCCCGAAGGAACACGCCCACCTCTTTGGCCTCGAATCCGTCGGCCAACCGGAGGTTCTCGGTGCGGTCCAGAACGATGTTGAGCGCGGCCTCGATCTCGGCCTTGGCCAGATAGGAGCCCACGCAGTGGTGCCGGCCAAAGCAGAACGTGGTGTGCTCGGCGTTGGCCGCGAAGGCGCTGGACGCCGGGAGGTCCTGGCGGTTGATGTCGAACAGCTCGGGATCGGTGTGGGTGTACTTGCGCTCGTCCCGGTTGGCCGCCCCGATGATGCCGGTCACCGTGGCTCCCGCAGGGATGGTGCCGGTGCCCGAGGGCAGCTCGGCTTCCTCGTGGGGCAGGCGCTGGATCCAGTGGGCCGGCGGGCTGTAGCGCAAGGTCTCGGCCACCGCCATGGTCACCATGGAACGGTCGTTGCGCACCTGCTCGAGCTGGTCGGGGTGCTCCAGCAGGTTCTTGAACAGGCTGGCAATGGCCTTGTCGGTGGTCTCTCCCCCCGCGGTGAGCAGCAGGCTGGTGAACGACTTGACTTCGATGTCCGACAAGCCGCTGCCGTCGATCTCGGCGGTGACCAGGTTCGACAGGAGATCGCTGCCGGGGTTGCGGCGCCGCTCGGCGATCACCGGCATCAGGTAGTCCTGAAACTCCACCCGGGTTTGCTCGCCCTCGGCAATGATGTCGGGGTCCTGGTTGATGTTCGACACGAACCGGTTGATCGACTCGTACCAGTCCTGGAATTTGGGATGGTCCTCGTCGGGCAGGCCCAGCATGGCCACGATCACCTTGATGGGCAGATACCGCGACAGCCCCTCCACCAGATCGCAGCTCCCGTCGGCGATCCACTGGTCGATCATTGAGCGAGCCTGGGCCTCGATCATGGGCATGAAGTCGGCCTCCAGCAATGCCCCCCTAAAGAAGGGGGCCACCAGGTTGCGGTAGCGGGAGTGCTCGGCCCCGTGCTTGGACAACAGCGTCGGCCCGTGAGCTGGCTCGATCATCCACTCGTACATGTCGGTGCTGAAATCCGGGTTCTTGAACACGTGCTCTACATCGGCGTAGCGGCTCACGAACCAGGTGTCGGACGCCTCATCGTGAAAGCACGGGTAATCGTCCCGGTAAACCCGGTACACCTCGTAGCGATCCTCGTCGGAGCTCAGCAGATCAGGTGGTGCCATGGCGGCACTCTAGCCAGGAGGGACCGTCCCCCACCGAGACGGGATCGGTCGACTACCGCGTGCAGATCACCGAGGAGCCGTGGCCGAACATGCCGTGGTTGATCGACAGGCCCACTCGGGCGCCCTCCACTTGGCGGTGGCCGGCCTCGCCCCGGAGCTGCCACACCATCTCGCACACCTGGGCAATGGCCTGGGCCGGAACGGCCTCGCCGAAGGCGCCCAGCCCGCCCGACGGGTTCACCGGTATGCGCCCGCCCAGGGCGGTATCGCCCGCTCGCAGCAGCTTGGCGGCCTCGCCCCGCTCGCACAGGCCGATGTGCTCGTACCAATCGAGCTCGTAGGCCGATGACAGGTCGTACACTTCGGCGAAGTCCAGGTCTTCGGGGGACACCGAGGCCTCCTCGTAGGCCCGGCCCGCAATGTTGTCCTTGAACGTCATGGTCTCGTCGCCGGCCGCGGCCCACGAGTCCGACGCCAGATAAGGCAGCTCGATCACGCTGTTGGGATAGGTGGGGCTCACCGTGGAGATGCCCGACACCCGCACCGGGTCGGTCACGCCCCGACTGGCGGCCCACTCCAGGCTCGACACCACCAGCGCGGCGCCCCCGTCGGAGGTGGCACATATCTCCAGCAGGCGCAGCGGATCGGCCACCATCGGGGAGTTGGCGATGTCGTCGACGTCGTACTCCTTGGTGTAGCGGGCGTTGGGGTTGAACACCCCGTGGCGGGAGTTCTTGACCTTCACCGCGGCGAAGTCCTCGGGCGTGTCGCCGTACAGCTCCATACGCCGCCGGGCATAGAGCGCGAAGTATGTGGGGTTGGTGGCGCCTACCAAATGGAACCGGAGCCAGTCGGGGTCTTCGTGGCGCTCCCCGGCGTTGGGGGCGAAGAACCCTTTGGGTGTCGTCTCAGCCCCTACCACCAGGGCCACGTCGCACACCCCCGACAGGATCTGGGCCCGGGCGATGCTCAGGGCCGTGGCTCCCGAGGCGCAGGCCGCATAGGAGCTGGCTAGCTGGCAGCCGGTGAATCCCAGCGCGTTGGCGAACGTGGAACCCGACACGTAGCCGGGGTAACCGCACCGCACGCTGTTGGCCCCCGACACGAACTGGATCTCCTCCCAGTCCACCTCGGCGTCGGCCAGGGCGTCGCGGGCCGCCTTCACGCCGTACTCGGTGAAGTTGCGGCCCCATTTGCCCCAGGGGTGCATGCCCACACCCAAAATGGCGATGTCATCCATCACTGTTCTCCGTTTTCACTCATACCGACCGGTGCCCACTTCCACACCAGGTAGTCGTGCTCCTCATCGGAGTAGAGCACATCGATCACCAACTCCATCTCCATACCCACCGAAAGATCCCCTGCCGAAACGCCATCCACCACCTGCCCCAGCACCACCAGACGCTCATCGGCCAACTCCACCGCCGCAATCACGTAGGGCTCAAACTCATCACCAGGAATCACATAAGGCGCCGGCGGCGCATACTCACCAGTAGTAAACGACCACAACCGCCCAGTACGACTAAGCAGCACCTCATCAATCTCCTCCCCCAAACAAGCCGGATCAGACCCAGCTAAGGCTTTAGGAAAAAAATAAGACCCCCGCCTCCGACCCCTGCCCCCAATAAGCCGAGGCTCGTCGGTATCGAGCGTAAACAGCCCTTCAACAGCAGGAACCTGCGTCCGAATACTCACACCAAAACCTTATGGCGTCCGACCGGCAGGTGGCACCCCCAAGGGCGGTGGGTGGCGCCGGTGGCGGACCTGGCCGCACCGACGGCCAGGCCGGCCTCCGGCGACAGGACCCGCCGCCCGGACGCGCGCCGCGCCCCGCCCGGACGCGCGCTTAACGGTTAAGCATCCCCCCATCCACCACCATGGTGTCGCCCGACACCCAACGGGCCTCGTCGCTACACAGCCACACCGCGGCCTCAGCCACCTCCACCGGCAGCCCCAAACGCCCGCCGGGCATCATCTGAATGACCGCCTCGGCCATCTCCGGGCTCGACTCCCGCCACGACGCCACCATCGGGGTGTCGATCATGCCCGGGCAAATGGCGTTGACCCGAATGCCCTTGTTGTTGAGCTCATCGGACGCGTAGGTGGTAAGCCCCAGCACGCCTCGCTTGGCCGCGGTGTAATGGGGCTGTCCGGGAGCGGGAATCAGCGCCGCCCCCGACGCGGTATTGACGATAGCTCCGCCGCCCTGGGCCAGCATCTGGATGATCTCGTGCTTCATGCACAGAAACACCGAGGTCAGGTTGATGGCGATCATCTCATCCCATTGCTCGAGCGTGAGCTCGTGGAACAGCCGGGAGGGATGGGTGATGCCCGCGTTGTTGAAGGCGTAGTCGAGCTGGCCGAACGCCGACACCGTGGACGCCACCAGGGCGGCCACTTGGTCTTCGTCGGTTACATCCGTGGCGAAGAACTGGGCTTGACCTCCTTCGGCCTCCACCAGTGCCACCGTCTCGGCCCCGCCCTCGGTATTGCGGTCGGCCACCGCGACGCTCGCCCCCCTGCGGGCGAACAGCACCGCGGCCGCTTGGCCGATCCCGCTGGCGCCCCCGGTCACCAAAGCCACTTTGCCTTCCATGGTGTTTTTCATGCCCATCTGCCTTCTAATGCCGTTGTTACGAGCACATAAGGTAGGCGACCGCGCAACGGAAACTGAAAGGACAGCAATGAGCATCTCATCTTGGGACGATTTCCCGGTTCACCAGTCCCCCGACTGGATCCGCCACGTGGCCACCACCGACCGCAACTTCTACGACCGTTACTACTTCAACCTGCACAGCTCCAGCGGCGAGCTCTTTGCCATCTTCGGAATGGGGCAATATCCGAACCTGGGCGTCCACGACGCTTTCTGCTGCGTCGCACGGGGTGCCAAGCAGCACGTAGTACGGGCGTCTCGGCCGCTCACCGACCGCATGGACCAGACGGTCGGCCCCATTCGCATCGAAGTGATCGAGCCGCTCAAGAAGCTACGGGTCATCGTGGAGCCCAGCGAGCACACCATTGCCATGGACGTCACCTGGCATGCGGCCATCCGGCCCATTGCCGAGCCCAACCAGCACATCCGCAATGAGGGCCGCGTGGTGTTCAACACCCAGCGCTTTGCCCAGCTCGGCCGCTGGGAGGGCACCCTGTCGGTGGGCGGCGAGGATTTCCAGGTAACCCCCGACAAGTGGGGGGGCGCCCGCGACCGCTCGTGGGGCATCCGCCCAGTGGGCGAGGCCGAGTCGGACGGCATCCGCGAGGGTTCCAATGTCATGGCTGGCATGTGGAACTACTTTCCGATGCTGTTCGACGACCACGCCGTGCTCTATTTGAACCACGAGCAGCCCGATGGAAGCCGGAAACTGGTTGAGGCCAAGCGCATTTGGGCCGACGGGCGTCCCGACGAGGAATTGGGCCGGCCCGAGCACGACCACACCTTCGAGTCCGGCACCCGGGTGTTGTCTCACTCCACCATTTCCTTCCCCGAATCGGGCCTGGAGATCGACTGCGAGCCCCTGTTGGTGAACTACGTGTCGGTGGGCACCGGCTACGGCATGGACGCCGACTGGCGCCACGGCATGTACCAGGGCCCCGAACTGGTGGTTCAGGGCAAGGTGTACGACGTTGATACTGAGGTCAAGCCCATCGGCCAATACGGAGTGGTGGACCACGTTGCCCGCTTTAGCTATGAGGGCAAGGAGGGCTTCGGCCTCTACGAGCACGGCTTCTTCGGCCCGTTCCCCGACTACGGCCTGAGCGACGGGGCTGCCGTGGCCCCGTAGATGGCGAGAGCGCCGGTAAGCTAGACCACCGTGTCAGTGCCGACCGCGCGCTCAGTAACCCCTCCCCCTAACAGCCTGGTAGCTCTAGAGAACCCCGACGAGTTCCAAGCCCGCCACATCGGCCCTGCTCCCGAAGACCAGGCCGCCATGCTGGCCGAGCTGGGTTTCGACAGCCTGGAGGGGTTGGTGGACGCCGCCGTTCCGTCCAACATCCGCTCCAACAGCCCTTTGGAGCTGCCGCCGGGGATGAGTGAGGCGGCCACCACCGAGGCGCTGCGGGCACTCGCCGACCGCAACACGGTGGCCACCTCGCTGATCGGCATGGGCTACTACGACACCATCACCCCAGCGGTGATCCGCCGCAATGTGCTGGAAAACCCGGCCTGGTACACCGCCTACACCCCCTACCAACCGGAGATCTCCCAGGGCCGTTTGGAGGCCCTGATCAACTTCCAGACCATGGTTTCGGACCTGTGTGCCATGGGCATGGCCAACGCCTCGTTGCTGGACGAGGGCACCGCGGCGGCCGAGGCCATGACGCTGTTACGGCGGCTCAACCGCAAAGCCCCCGACG
Organism: Candidatus Poriferisocius sp.; assembly: GCF_965204015.1. Classification (GTDB taxonomy): domain Bacteria; phylum Actinomycetota; class Acidimicrobiia; order Acidimicrobiales; family Bin134; genus Poriferisocius. The sequence continues at coordinate 3,530,231 of NZ_OZ241965.1, forward strand.
ACCGGTTCATCGTCGACGCCGACACCCACCCCCAGACCATCGACGTGGTAGCCACCCGGGCGGAACCGCTGGGCATTGAAGTGGTGGTGGCCGACCTTGAGCAGGCCAACATCGAGGAGCTCGCCGACGGGGCGTTCGGAATACTGGTGTCGTACCCCGGAAGCTCGGGGCGCATCGGCGACCTGAGCGGGATCATCGCCGCGGCCCACAACGTGAACGCCCTGGTAGCGGTGGCCACCGACCTGTTGGCGCTGTGCCTTTTGACCCCGCCCGGCGAGCTGGGGGCCGATGTGGTGGTGGGATCGTCGCAGCGGTTCGGGGTGCCCCTGGGCTTCGGCGGCCCCCACGCCGGGTTCATCGCGGTGCCGGAGTCGGCCATGCGGTCGCTGCCCGGCCGCCTGGCCGGCGTGTCCATCGACGATGCCGGGGCGGTGGCCTACCGGTTGACCCTCCAGACCCGAGAGCAGCACATCCGCCGGGAGCGGGCCACCAGCAATATCTGCACCGCCCAGGTGCTGCTGGCGGTGATGGCCGCCATGTACGCCGTCTACCACGGCCCCGAGGGGTTGGCCCGCATCGCCCGGCGGGTTCACCGCCTGACGGCCATCGCGGCCGCCCGCCTGGTGCAGTCCGGCTACGAACTGGCCGCTGAGCACTTCTTCGACACGGTCACCGTACGAGTGCCGGGTCGAGCCGCCGAGGTCATGGCCGCCGCTGTGGCCGAGGGGCTGAATCTGCGGCCGGTGGACGACGACACCGTGGGATTCTCGCTGGATGAGACCACCACCCGGGCCACGGTGGCCGCCCTGTGGCGGGCCTTCGGCATCGCGGCCGACATCGGAGACTTCGACGCCCTCGATGCCGAGATCCCCGATGCCCTCCCCGTCGACGCCCTTCCTCCCGACAGCATTCGGGCCAGCGACTATCTGACCCACCCGACCTTCCACCGCTACCACAGCGAAACCGAGATGCTGCGCTATCTGCGCCACTTGGCCTCCAAGGATCTGGCGTTGGACCGCACCATGATCCCGCTGGGGTCGTGCACCATGAAGCTCAATGCCACCACCCAGATGGAGCCGGTGAGCTGGCCCGAGTTCGCGGCAATTCATCCGTTCGCCCCGTCGGAGCAGACCGAGGGCTACCGGGCGATGATCGCTGAGCTAGAGGAGATGCTGGTGACCATCACCGGCTACGCCGCCGTGTCGCTCCAGCCCAATGCCGGCTCTCAGGGGGAGCTCGCCGGGCTGTTGGCTATCCGGGGCTATCACGCCGCCCGGGGCGAGACCCAGCGGAACATCTGCCTGATCCCCGCCTCGGCCCACGGAACCAACGCAGCCAGCGCGGTCATGGCCGGCATGAAGGTTGTGGTGGTCAAGTGCGACGACGACGGCAACGTGGACATGGACGACCTGAAGGCCAGAGTGGTCGAGCACGGCGACGTGCTCAGCGCCCTGATGATCACCTATCCGTCCACCCACGGCGTGTACGAGGCCACCGTGACCGAGGTGTGCGACCTGATCCACTCCTACGGAGGGCAGGTGTATCTGGACGGGGCCAACCTGAATGCCCTGGTGGGAGTGGCCCAGCCCGGCCAGTTCGGCGCCGACGTGTCCCACCTGAACCTCCACAAGACGTTCTGCATCCCCCACGGCGGCGGCGGGCCGGGGGTGGGCCCGGTGGCGGTCGGAGAGCACTTGGCCCCCTATTTGCCCAACCACCCGGTGGTGGCCGACGCCGGGCCTGCCACCGGGGTGGGCGCAGTCTCGGCCGCTCCCTGGGGATCGGCCGGAATCCTGCCCATCTCCTGGGCCTACATCGCCGCCATGGGCGCCGAGGGGCTGACCAAAGCCACCGGGGTGGCCCTGCTCAGCGCCAACTACCTGGCTGCCCGCCTCGACGGCCTGTTTCCCGTGCTCTACACCGGCGAGAACGGCTTGGTGGCCCACGAGTGCATCATCGATGTGCGCCCGCTGCACGCCCAGACCGGAGTCACCGTGGAAGACGTGGCCAAGCGGCTGATCGACTTCGGCTTCCATGCCCCCACCGTGTCGTTCCCGGTGGCCGGCACCCTGATGGTCGAGCCCACCGAGTCGGAGTCCAAGGCGGAGCTCGACCGCTTCGTGGCCGCGATGACCGCCATCAGAGCCGAAATCGACCAGGTGGCCGACGGGCTGATCGCCATGGACGACAGCCCATTGCGCCGTGCCCCCCACACCGCGGCAGCCATCGCCGACGACGGCTGGGATCGCCCCTACAGCCGGGAGCAAGCCGTTTTCGCCCTTCCCGAAGTGGTGGAACGCAAGTACTGGCCTCCGGTCGGCCGCATCGACGGCGCCCACGGCGACAAGAACGTGTTCTGCGCCTGCCCGCCAATCGAGGACCTTCAAGCCCTCGACGACTGAAGCCCGCCGAAGGCCGGTCGTTTCGCCCATTTCCCCACTGGCCCACTAGTTTGCGGGGGCTGCGCGACTTTGCAGCCCAAGATCCAGCAAAGGAGTTCGACCGGTGCCCGACGCAATCGTGGAACGCGAAGGCCAGTCCATCATCATCACCATGAACCGCCCCGAGCGGTACAACGCCCTGTCGGGGGCGATGATGGTGCGGATGTTGGACGCCTACGAGGAGGCGGACAACAACGACGACATCCGCTGCATCATCGTCACCGGCGCGGGGGGCAACTTCAGCTCGGGGGCCGATCTCAAGGCCATGAGCGGCGACGCTGGCAACGCCGACCCCGAGATTGATGTGGCCGCCCGCCAAGCCGCCGACCCCGAACTCCACTGGAAAGCGCTCTTGCGCAGTTACCGGCCCACCAAGCCGATCATCGCCGCGGTGGAGGGCGTGGCCATCGCCGGAGGCACCGAGATCCTTCAGGCCATGGACATCCGGGTGGCCGGCGAGAGCGCCCGGTTCGGGGTCTCCGAAGCCCGATGGTCGCTCTACCCGATGGGCGGATCGGCGGTGCGCCTTCGCCGCCAGATCCCCTACACCGTCGCGGCCGAGATCCTGCTGACCGGCAAGCACATCACCGCGGCCGAGGCCAAAGACATCGGGCTGGTCGGTCATGTGGTGCCCGACGGCCAAGCCCTGGCCAAGGCCAAAGAGATCGCGGCGGTCATCTGCGAGAACGGCCCGCTGGCCGTGGAGGCCATATTGCGCACCCTGCACGAGACCGACGGCATGACCGAAGAAGAGGCTCTGGCCCACGAGTTCGAGTACGGCTGGAAGGTGTTCCAGAGCGATGACGCCAAAGAGGGGCCGCTGGCCTTCAGCCAGAAGCGAAAGCCGGAGTTCAAGCGGAGGTAGCGATGAGCGCCTCGTCGGGCATATCGGTCTTCGACGTCCACCACCATGTGGGCGATGCCTCGGGGGCGCTGGGCCTGCCCCCCGAAGAAGCCCCCGATCCCGAGGCCTATGCCGCGCTGGAGCTGGCGAAGCGCCTCGAGATCATGGATTCCGGCGGCATCGACCAGGCCGCGGTCATCCCCGGCCACGGCTATCTGCGGCCCAACGGCCACGCCGACACCCAGGCGGTGAACGATCAGATTGCCGCCTATCGCGACGCCAATCCCGACCGCTTCCCGGTGGCCATCGGCATCGTGGAGCCCCGCGACGGCGACGTAAGCCTGGTCGAGTTGGAGCGGGCTGCGGGGCCCCTGGGGCTGGTGGGCATGAGCTTTCACACCCGCTTTCAGGGAGTGAGCATCGACAACCACTGGGTGAACACCTATGTGGGGGCCATGGGCGAGCTGGGCCTGTTGCCGGTGGTCCATGCGCTGGATGAGAGTGCCGAGGAATCGCTGTGGAAGGTGGGCCAGCTCGCCTCCTGGCACCCCGACCTCACCATGCTGGTGCTCGACGGCTACTCCACTCACGAGGGCACCAAACACTGCGGCCACCTGGCCGCCACCTACCCCAATCTGGTGTTTGACACCAGCCTTTCGTACAATTTCGACTTCATTGCCAATCACGTGCGCCAACACGGCCCCCACCGCTATGTCTATGGAACCGACTTGTACTCCTGGCCGCTGGGCCAGCGCATCAGCCACATCCTGGGCCAGCTCTTGGAGTCCGATCTCTCAGATGACGACAAAGCAGCAGTAGCCGGCGGTAACGCCCGCCGATTATTTGGACTGGACACACCATGAATCATCAACCACAACTCAAACGCTCGACGTGGTTCGCCGGGGCCCTTGTGGCTCTTGCCTTGACGGCCGGTGCATGCGGAACCGCGCCGGAAAGCGATTCCGCCAGCGTCGTAACCACCGATCTGAGCGAGGTAATGCCCGACGGCCTGTTCGAGGCCCTGGAGAACGTGGCCAATCCGCCCGCGGCGCCCACCCCTGCGCCAACCCCGGCTGAGACCCAGCCCGACGAACCGATGGCCGAGCTTGTTCCCGCCCAGGCCGACACCGACACCGAGCCGACTGAAGAAGAGCTGCTGAGAATGCGCGACGAGGCCTTCGTGGACTTCTCCCGCTGCATCCGCGACGAGGGATTCCCCGACTTCCCCGATATCGACAGCTCCCAGATCGTCGACCAGGCCTCGTTCATCGCCGCTTTGCAGGAGGCCGGGGTGAGCTTCACCCAGCCGGGCCTGGCTCCGGCCCTCCAGACCTGTGCCAGCGTCTTCAGCGAGCTCATCGCCTTGGCCCCCCAGCAGGACACCAACGTCCAGCAGGCGGAGCAGGAGGCGAACGCGCTGGAGTTCTCCAAGTGCATGCGCGACCGGGGCCTGGACGAATTCCCCGATCCCGACTTCGGCCAATATCCCAACACCGGTTTCCCCGGACAAGGCGAAGGCGGCGGCGACGGCTTGTCCGACGATGTCCAGGCGGCGTTGAGGGTGTGTCTGCCGGTATTTGGGGGAGCAGAGCCCAACCTGGCCGCCGCTCCGCCGACCGAAACCCCGACCCCATCGACGCCGGCAACCACAGCAGCCACCCAGAGCGCCACCAGCACCCAGAGCGCCACCAGCACCCAAAGCGCCACCAGCACCCAGATCCCCGCGCCGAGGACCGATGGCGTGACCACGCCTACGGTCTCTTCCTCGGTCGCCGACAGGATCCAGCGCGACACCGAAGAGCTGAACACCGCCGAAGTAGTACGACGCGACCTGATCGACACCGAAGAGTTCACCGGCACCCTCGGCTTCGGCGACCCTGAACCGATGTTCACCAACACCTCGGGGATCGTCACCGGTCTCCTGCCCGAAGAGGGCGAGGTTCTCGATGTGGGCGCCACCCTCTTCGAGGTGAACAGCTATCCGGTTGTCCTGCTGCGGGGAGAACGCCCCATGTACCGGCCCTTCCAGAGCCAGATGGAAGACGGACCCGACGTCCAGCAACTCGAGCAGGCGCTGGCCGACATGCAGATTCCCGGCTGGGAGGAGATGACGGTCAACGAGAACTTCACACCGGTCACCGAAGATGTGGTGCAGGAGTGGCAGAACCGCCTGGGCGTCGACGAGACCGGCATCATCGACATGGGCTTCGTGGTGTTCATCGAGGAGCCCTTCCGCATCTCGGCGGTGAATGTGTCGGAGGGCCAGCAATTGGGCCCCCAAGCCGCCGCGTTCTCCATCACCGGTCAGTACCAGGAGATCGTCAGCAACATCGATCCCGGCGACGCCGAGATCGTGAACGAGCTGGACGAGGTGGAAGTAGAGCTGCCCGACGGCCGGGTCAGCCCGGGCGTGGTGTCGGAGGTGGCCCGGGTGGCCAAGCGGCTGCCCAACGCGCAGACCGGCGGGTTGGCCGACCCCACCATCGAGGTCATCATCATCTTGTTGGACGAGGAGGCTTCGGCCCGATTCGACGCCGCTCCGGTCAACTGGACCATCACCAAACAGGTCACCCCCGACGCCCTGGTGGTGCCCGCATCGGCGCTGATCGCCACGGTGAACGGTGGTTTCGCGGTAGAGGTGGTCGAAAACGGGTCGCTAACTTTGGTGCCCGTTGAGGTGGGCACGTTCGTCGATGCCTTCGTCCAGATCACCGCCGGCGACCTCGAAGTGGGCGACTTGGTGCGCATCCCCTGACGCCGGTACGGCCCCGAGCCGTACAGCAACTAGAGGCGAGTCCTGATGAAGATTGAGCCCCGCAAGGTGCTGGAGCTGCACCAGGTGGTCAAGCACTATCCGGGCTCGCCGCCAATTAAGGCCCTAGACGGCGTCGACCTCATTATTCGGGCTGGCGAGCTGGTGGCCGTGGTCGGCCCCTCGGGCTCAGGCAAGAGCACCATGTTGAACATCATGGGGGCCTTGGACCGCCCCAGCTCCGGCGAGGTTGTCGTGGACGGCCAAAGGCTCTCCGACCTGGCCGACCGCGAGGTGGCCGGGGTGCGGGGCCACCGCATCGGCTTCGTGTTTCAGCAGTTCCACCTGCTGGAGGGGCTGTCGGCCCTCGACAACGTGGCCACCGGCAATCTCTATCAGGGCCTCAGCCTCCGGTGGAGACGCCAGATGGCCCGCGAGGTGCTGGAACGAGTCGGTCTCGGCCACCGAATGACGCAGCGGCCCGGCAAGCTCTCCGGCGGTGAGCGCCAGCGGGTGGCCATCGCCCGGGCGCTACTGGGCGACCCGGCCATCGTGCTGGCCGATGAGCCCACCGGCAACCTCGACTCGCAGAACACCGAGGAGATCGTGGAGCTGTTCTTGGAGCTGAACCGGGCCGGTTCCACCATCGTGATCATCACCCACGACCGGGAGCTGGCCGATCGCATGCCCCGGTCGGTGGCCATTCTCGACGGCCGCATCAGCCACGATTCGGGCGTGGATTCGCTCAACCCCGAAGCTGACAACGACCCCTCGGCGGAGGCCTGAGATGGCGCGCCGAAAGCGGCGAATCTCAAATGCTCCCCCGGGCCCTTCCCGCAGCAAGCTGCGAGTCCGCGACACCCTGTCGCTGGGCACGCTGGGGCTGCGGACTCGCAAGGGCCGAACCACCATGGCCGCCATCGGCATCGCCATTGGCGTGGCCTCGCTCATCGCCCTGGTGGGCATCATCAACTCTGGGGAGGCCGACGCCCAGCGCGATCTGCTGGAACAGGGCATCGACGTGTTGGAGCTGACCCCCGGCACGTCCTTCGCCGACGACCCCGAACTGCTGCCGGGCGCCGCCGCGGCCATCGACACCCACATGCGGAACCTGGTGGATACGGTGGCATCCATTCGCCGGGTTCCGGCCACCATGCGCAAGACCGACTTGATCCCCGAGGTTGAAACGGGGGGCATCCGACTGTTCGCCGTGGAGGAAGACGACTTGGACTTGCTCCCCATGCTGAGGGGCGGAGTGGCCCACGGCCGATTCCATGATGGGGTCACGGTGCAGGTCCCCACCGTGGTCCTCGGGTCCGACACCGCCGACGTCCTGGGCTTCGACCTGCTCTACGCCAATCCCACCGTCCACATCTCCGGACACGAATTCGCGGTGATCGGGGTGCTGGAACCCTTCACCATCAGCCAGGGGCTGACGTTGAACCGGGCCGCGCTCATTGGATTCTCCGTGGCCGAAGAGCTCTACGACGCCGACGAGAACCCCGAGCGCATCTGGGTGCAGGCTGATCTCGACGTGATCGAGCAGGTCCGGGGGCTCCTCCCCCGACAGGCCAACCCCGAGGCCCCCGGCGAGGTCTCGGTGTCGTCGCTTGACCTGGAGGCCCGAGAGATCATCAGCGAGAACTTCCAATCGCTGCTCAGCCTGCTGGTGGTGGTCATCATCGTGGTGGGGGCCATCGGGGTGGGCAACATCATGCTGATCTCGGTGCTGGAGCGCCGGGGCGAGATCGGGGTACGCCGAGCCTTGGGGGCCAAGAAAACCCATATCGCCGCGCAATTCCTCATCGAGTCGGTGCTGTTGACCTCGTTCGGCGGGGTAATCGGCATCGGGCTCGGGCTGGGCGTGGTCGCCGTGGTCGTCCAGGTGCTGAATTGGCCCTTCACCATCGAGGTCTCGTTCATCGCCATCGGGCTGGCGGTAACCGTCGGCGTGGGGCTGGTGGCCGGGATGTACCCCTCATGGCGGGCCTCCCGCATGGACCCCGCCGAAGCCGTCCGTCCGGCCGCCTAGGTCGGCGCGGCCGCACTTTCCTAGTCTCTGGACATGACCATCACCCACGAGGAGTTCCAAGCTCGGGCCAAAGAGTTCCTCAAGGCCAATGCCGTGCCCCACAGCCAGCCTCCGGTGGAGTGGACCGAGGAATCGCTGGTCGCCGAGTGTCGTCGATTCCACCAGGCGCTGGCCGACGCCGAGCTGGGGGGCATCACCTACCCGGTGGAATACGGCGGGCTGGGACTCGACAAGGGCTATCTCGAGGTGTTCAACCAGGAGCTGTCCCGCTACCAGGCGCCCCTGGTGCCCGCGGCCATCTCCCACGGAATGTGCCTGCCGGTGATGAACGACTTCGGCACCGATGAGCAAAAGGACCGCCACCAGGCCCGGATCATCCGGTGCGATGAGCTGTGGTGCCAGATGTTCTCCGAACCCGGCGCCGGCTCCGATGTGGCCTCACTGGCCACCCGGGCGATTCGCGACGGCGACCAGTGGGTGCTGAACGGCCAAAAGGTGTGGACATCGGGCGCCCAGTACTGCGAGTACGGCCTGTGCGTGGCCCGCACCGACCCGGCCCAGCCCAAACACCGGGGGCTCTCCATGTTCATCGTCGATCTGTCACTGCCCGGAGTGGACATTCGGCCGCTGCGCCAGATCAACGGAAGCTCCCATTTCAACGAGATCTACCTGACCGACGTCAGGGTGGGCCACGACTGTCTGGTCGGGGGCGAGGGCAACGGCTGGAACGTGGCTGTGGCCATGCTGATGTATGAGCGGGTGGCCATTGGCGCCGGGGGCAGCGGGGCCATGTCCCGGTCGATGGGCAGCGCCAAGCTCATCGAGGAGGCCCGGCAACGGGGCCGCGACGACGACCCAGTGGTGCGCGACGCCATTGCCGACCTCTACATCCGCGAGCGCATCCAAAAGTTCATCGGCATGAGGATTCGTCAAGCCGTCGAATCGGGGAAGGCCCCCGGCCCGGAGGGTTCCATCGCCAAGCTGAACGCGGCCATCTTGAGCCGCCGGGCTTCCGATGTGGCCATCGAGCTGGCCGGACCGTCGGGCCAAGCCTGGAACGCCAAAGACGAAGACGCCGACGAATGGGCCAGCGCGGTCATCAGCGCCCCGGCCATGGCCATCGCCGGGGGCACCAACGAGGTGCAGCGCAACATCATCGGCGAGCGTGTACTGGGCCTGCCCAAGGAGCCCGACCCGTTCAAGGGCCAACCCTGGGAGGAAGTCCCCCGCTCCTGACCAGCTCGGCCTAGGCCTTGGTCAGCTCAGCCCACACCTGGTCGACGGCCGAGGCCAGATCCTCGGGGCTGCCGTCGTTCACAATCACATGGTCGGCGATTGCTCGGCGCTGATCATCAGTGGCCTGGCTGGCCATGCGGGCCCGGGCCTGTTCCTCGGTGAGGCCCCGTTCGAGAAGTCGGGGCAAGCGCACCTCCTCAGGGGCCTCCACCACCACCACCTGGGTATAGCCCCGCCCCGATTCCAACTGCCCCAGTCGGCTCTCGGTCAACACCGCCATATCCAGCACCACAACATCCACCTCTCCCGCCTCGGCGAGCTCTAGGAGCCTGCTGTCCAACTCCGTATTGATGGCCGGATGGCTAACCGCCTCCAGAGCCTCCAACCGGTCAGCCCGCCCAAACACCTCAGCCGCCACCTTCCCCCGATCAATGTGGCCATCCTCCCCCAAGATGCCAGGCCCGAAAGCGTCAACGACCCCCGACTCAGCCCTACCGCCCGGAGCCAAAACCTCCCGCCCAATGGCGTCCACATCGATCACCACCGCCCCCAATTCGCCAAACCGCGCCGCCGCAGTCGACTTTCCCGCCCCAATCCCCCCAGTGAGACCCACGACCAGCACAGCGCGAATGCTACCCATAGCCCAGCAACCGAGGGCAGTGGGTGGTCCGCTGACGACGAGGGCTGGCACACTTACCCCATGCGCGTCGAACTGACCGATGATCAGCTTGAGCTCCAGCAGGAGCTGCGAACCTACTTCGCCAACCTGATGACCGATGAGGTGAGGGCCAAGATCCGCCACACCGAGACCGAGGCCAACGAGGACTACAAGGCGTTGATCCGCCAGATCGGGAGCGACGGCTGGCTGGGTGTGGGCTGGCCCGTCGAGTACGGCGGCAAGGGGTTCACCCCCATCGAGCAGTACATCTTCTTCAATGAGGCCTGGGCCGCCCAGGTGCCGGTCCCGTTCCTCACCATCAACACGGTGGGCCCAACCATCCGGGAGTACGGGACCGACCGCCAGAAGGACTTCTTCTTGAAGAAGATCCTGGCCGGCGAGATGCACTTCTCCATCGGCTACTCCGAGCCCACCGCGGGCACCGACCTGGCCGCCCTCAAGACCAAGGCGGTGCGCGACGGCGACGAGTGGATCGTCAACGGCCAAAAGCAGTTCACCAGCCTGGCTTATGACGCCGACTACGTGTGGCTGGCGGCCCGCACCGACCCCGATGCTCCCGCCCACAAGGGCATCACCATGTTCTTGGCCCCCGCCGACGACCCCGGTTTCGATATCCAGCCGTTCATCACCATGGGGGGCTCCCACACCACGTCGACGTTCTACGACAACGTGCGGGTGCCCGACTGGCTGCGGGTGGGCGAGGTGAACGGGGGCTGGGGCCTCATCACCAACCAGCTCAACCACGAGCGGGTGTCGCTGTGCGCCTCCGGGGGCATCGCCAACCTGGTCAATCAAGCAGTGGAGTGGGCCAAAGAGGCCAAGCTGCCCGACGGCCGCCGGGTGATCGACCAAGAGTGGGTGCAGGTCAAGCTGGCCGAGTGCCGGGCCCGGGTGGAGTTCCTCGATCTGTTGAACTGGAAGGTGGCCTACGAGTCCACCGTGGGCAACAACGTGAGCCCGGCGCTGGCCTCCACCATCAAGGTGTGGGGCTCGGAGTCGATGCACCTCATCTACTCCGGGCTGACCGAGGTGGTCGGGGCCACCGGCCACCTCAAGAAGGGATCCCCCCACGCTGATTTCTCCAGCCGGATGGAGGAGTCCTACCGGGGCTGCTGGATTCTGACGTTCGGCGGCGGTACCAACGAGATCCAGCGGGACATCATCGGCATGGCCGGCCTCGGCCTGCCCCGCGAGAAGCGCCGCAAGTAGGAGGTCGAGCCATGGATTTCACATTGAGCGAAGAGCAGGAAGCGGTTGCCGAGCTGGCCAACCGGATCATGGGCGACCGGCTCGACATGGAGCGGCTCATGGAGATCGAGGCCGCCGACGAGTGGTTCGATCGGGATGTCTACGCCGAGCTGGCCGCTGCCGGGCTGGTGGGCATCGGCCTGAGCGAGGACGTTGGCGGCGGAGGCCTGGATCTGATCGCCGTCGGCCAGGTGTTGGAGGCCCAAGGGCGCCATGTGGCGCCGGTGCCGCTGTGGAGCGGGATGCTGGCCGCGCTGGCGGTGGACGCCTTCGGTAGCGATGAGCAGCGCCAACGGGAACTGCCCGGCTGCGCCGATGGGTCCAACGTGTTGACCGCCGGCCTCCAGGAGTACCTGAACGACGACATCACCAGTCCGATGGCCCGGGTGGTGGACGGCAAGATGGTGGGCACCAAGGAGGTGGTGGAGTTCGCCGCCGAGTCGTCCAAGATCGTGGTGGTGGCCGGACTCGACGACGGCACCGACAACGGCATAATCAGCGGCACCGGGCTGTTCCTGGTCGACCTGTCCGATCCCGGGGTTACCACGGAGGCGGGCATGTCCACCCGGCTCCAGCCTGTACACCAGGTGAGCTTCTACGGCGTCCCGTGCGAGCCGGTGGGCGCGGCCGACGGCGCCTCAGTGCAGTGGCTAGCCGACCGGGCGGTGGCCCTGTTGTGCGCCACCCAGGTGGGCGTGGTCGACCGAGCGCTGCGCTTGGCGGCCGAGTACACCTCGGTACGAGAGCAGTTCGGCCGCCCGGTGGCCACCTTCCAGGCGGTCACCCAGCGGTTGGCCGACCAGTTCATGCACGTTGAGGCAGTGCGGCTCTGCACCTGTGCGGTGCTCTACGACCTGAGCGAGGGCAACGACGCGTCAGTGCGGTTGCCCATCGCCAAGTGGTACGCCTCGCACTGGGCCCACGACGTGGCCCACGCCACCCAGCACGTCCACGGCGGCATGGGGGTGAGCGTCGACTATCCCCTCCACCGCTACACCCTGTGGAACAAGCACATCGAGTGTTCCCTGGGCGCCGGCACCCAGCAGCTTCGTACCTTGGGAGCGCGCTTAGCAGCCAGCTAAACCTGCGGTATGGCGGTTCAATAGTAAGGGCTCATTCAATACATTTGGGTCGCTGACTCTAATCGGTCATCACCCGTAGACTGTGTTCTATGGAAACGCCGCCGCCTCAACGCTATGTTGAAACATTTGCCTCGATATCCTTCGCCACAACAATGTCCATTGTTATACATCAGATCTCACGTTACCCCAATATTTTTGGCGACCCCACATCTCCTTTTCGGATAGCTTCTATAGCAGTACTTGCTGGGGGATTCGTGCTTCTATTCTGGGCAACCATAGTGAAGTACTGCCCGCGGATTGCAAGATGTTTGAAGTTAGACCGCTTAGAGGTCTACGATTATCACGGGGACGTAAACAGAGTAATTTCGATGTTCCTTCCACTTGGTATCACGTTTATTCTGTCTAGTTGGATGACTACATCAGATTATAACTCCGCAATTGCAAATTCTGATGGTGGGATAGTCTTCAGTGACAGCTATGCCCTTGCGTTATGGATAAGTGCCGGAATAAGTGTCTTGCTGTTCATTGTCTTGCTTCGTAATGCAAGAATGCAGCGACTTGAACTCTCTCATCAACAACTTGATTCCAACTCCGCATCCCTCTCTGGGGTCCAGGAGACTGCTAAAGGCTAACCATCTTCTAGTCCAGGCAATCCTCAATAAGTCCGAGCGATACAGAAGGTCGCCCAGGCATTCAACTTCAAATCTCGACGAGGAAAACACATACGTGCCGACTCTCTTCTGACCGCGGACCATACGGGTGATTGGCGCTTCAGTTAGCGATGCTAACAAGGTATCAACTGAATCGTTGGCACCACCGCTTACTTCTTTTCGGCGGCAATAGTGATTTTTCCACTTAACCGGGACAAGGCGTGCTGGCTATTGGTCAGTGATGTTGGCGTTCATCCCCGATGCTTGGGCTTTCGCTTCGATGTCGTTTGCAGCTTCGGGTGACATGGTGGCCGACATAGATAGCTGTAGCCATGACAAATCGCCGTCTTGGATGCTGTTGCGGAGGGCGTCGAGCATCACCCTGATGGCATCCCGGTTGCCTGCGTCAACCGCGACCGTGGCGGAAATCGTTACCCTTTTCTCCCCATCGGGGCGATACTCTTCGTCGTCCTCGCTTTGCTGTCGATCGTTGTCTGCGTCGCCAGTCGGCTTGTCTTGCTGATCTTGGGTTTTGAGGCGGAGTCGCTGAATGTCGGAGGAGAGGTTGATTTCGGATGCACTGTAGGCCTCACGGGGGTTGTTTTCGTTGTCGACAATTTCAATGTCGTCTGCTCGGATGGCGTCCCAAATCGCGTTGCGGAGGTCGCTTTCGCCGTTGGGTAGCAGCGGGAGTCGGGGGACTCGCCAAAAGTCATCGCGCAGGTGGGATAGAGGTTTGCCGTAGTCGCGTTCGTCTAGGTTGTGGAGGAGCGCTTTGACGGTGAATTCGCCGATGCCAAATGCTTTGTCGGCTGCCTCCAGTACCTTCCACACGTGTGATCCGTTGAGCGCTGTTTCGAGGTCGCCCTCAAAACGGTGATCCGCCCAGGCCCGCCCGGCGTCGCCGGTTTCGGCAAGCCATACCACGTGTTGGTAGGCAGCTCGGACCTGTTTGTCTGCGGCTTTGGAGGCGCGTTCGAGTTCTTCGTCAGCCTGTGCCTTCAGATCAGGGTCTTTCTTTACTGCGTCGCGGGACGCGACACGTGCGGCCGCGAGGTATTCCCCTGCAGCGGTGAGGGCGTTACGGCGCCGATGGGTGTTGACGACGGCGAACACGGCTGAGGAGGCCCAGTTGACGGCGAGCTTGCTGTCGCCAAGGCCCATGGCGGCTTCGATTGCTTGGCGTGTGTCGCGGTCGTCGCCGTTCAGCAGTGAGAACACGCAAGGGTCGAGGATCACTAGCCGATTCTTGCGGGCTTCGTCGAATGACGCGGCGGCGATCGTTTCGAGCGGAGTTGCGTCATTGTCAGGCTGCTCAACGAAGAGCCTGATCGAGAAGGGCCCAGAGACGGCCAGTTGATCGCTGCGGCGCCGGAGCTCGTCAGCTCGCTGCGCGTCGGTAACTGCGTTCTTGGAGTCGCGCAAGAACATGCCAAAGGTCTTCTTGGTCGACATGTAGAGGCGGGGTGGCTGCCCGCCCTTCCCGGGGATCTGCTCTAGAGACCCGAGGCCGATTTGGGGGTCCTTGAGCAACTCAAGGACTATTTCGGCGTCGCCGTACCCGTAGGACAGGTCCGGAATATGGCTTGCGGCCAGCACTTCCGGAACGGAGCCGCCCTGGCCGCCCTGCGGACGGTCGCTTAGCGAGTAGAGCAGCGCTGCGGTCGCAGCCCTTTCGGCCGCCCGAGGGTTGATTGCCCGTGCGGGGTCGCTGCCAGCGTTCTCGTCGATGGCCCGGGCGTTGCCGCTGGCGTCGTCTTCGTCGACGATGTCGGTCGCGATGACCTGGCGATAGTTCTGCACTGTGGTGGTGTCGATGACGAGGCCGGAGTCGAGGAGCGCTTCGCGTACGTCGGGGTCGGAAAGCACAAGGTCGCCGGGTCCGATGAGCAGAGGGGCCCACGCCCCGTCGTTTAGGCCGCCAGAGTTCTCTTGGGCGACTTCGACGGACAGGCCTGCTGCGTCTGCGAGGCGGCGCAGGTGGGCGTACACGGTGGAGGCGAAGACGCGGATAGTCGAGCGGACGCGCTGGAAGCCGGCCACATGAGACCATTCCTGCTCGGCGAGGTGGATGAGCGCTGGGTGGAACGGGTAGCTGCGGTCCACCTGCGCGGCGTAGTCGTCGGCGAACGGCCCTCTCAGGCGGCTGAACACTTCTTTGTGCCAAACGTCGTCCTGCATCGTCTTGGTGAATGCCTCGGTCGTTGCAGCGATCGTCTCCGGTTTCGGCGCGGCCTTGAACAGGCGCCGCCTGATGATGCTGGCGAAGTCGTTGGGCGAGGTGACCGCGTCGGTGGTGACCTCTCCGCGGGCGGATTCGGCCTCCAGTTCATCTCGGCACTGTGCGCCGAACGAGGAGAGGGCTATGGGGTCTTTCGCCGAGTCGATCATCACCATCACAGCGACGCAGTGCGCCACCTCGTTGGTGTCTCGCATCATCTCCACGAGGAACGCCTGGTCTTTGACGGCCTGCTCTGTCGCCCCGGCCGACGTGGAAGCTCGGACATAGTGCATCACTTCGTCGAACAGGATCAGCACGGGCCGCCCAGCGGCGCGCAAAGCGTCCGTGTAGCTGATCGTGTCCTTATCGGCGACCCACCTGTCGTGGTCGCCCTCATAGAGGCGGAACAAGAACTTCTCCCTAAGCGTCCGGGCGCCGCCAAACATCTCTGGCTCGGGCCGGCTGGGGTCCATCCAGTCGCCGGGCAGGGCCACCACGACCGGATCGCCAAGACCGGGGTCCAATGTGCCGCTGCCGGCCAGCTTCTCGGCCTCTGTAATGATCTGCACACCGAGCTCGGTTCCGGCGAATCCAACCGGGTCGGTTCCCAGGTGCCACAGGGCGACCAAGGCGTGCGATTTTCCGCCGCCCATCCCCTGGTCGAACCGCCAAACCGGTTTCGCCGACGCGGCCTGTCCGTCGCGGCCGCCAAGGCGCAAAGCTATGTCAGCTGCGATGCGGCGCAGGCTCGGCGACGGGTGAGTGATCTCGCCGAAGTAGTCGACCGAACGGTAGACCGGATGGTCACCGGCGGAGCCGTAGGCAACTCCCCTAAGGCTCATCTGGATGTCGCCTATCGTCCCCGATGCCGCCACAAGCTCGTCTCTGAGGCGGAGCTCGTTCCACCACGGTGTCAGCTTCGTCGTCATTGGTGTGCTCCCTGCTCGAAGATCGAAGACTGATACCCCGCTGCCTTTTCTTGCCGTTCTTCTGCGGCCCTGGTCGTCGCAGCGTTTGAGGCGGCATTCGCGATCTCCCTCTTATGCCGCGTCTGCCAGGTGTAAACCTCGCCGTCGGCGTCGGCTTCGGCCAGTTGACGGGCCATCTCGCCGACTGCCGACCACAGGTACTCGTCATTGGCGCGGCCGGTCGCGTCGAGGATTTCGGCGGCTGCGGTGCTGCTCTTGCCCGCTCGGGCCAGCGCGAACACCACGTCGATGATCGAGGTGTCCCGGTTGGCGGTCGTGTCGATCTCGGAACCGTAGGCGAGCCGGACGCCGCTCTTTGCTTTGACCACGATGCCGTCCAAGTCGAGCTCGGTGCCGGCCACCGCCTGGGCGGTAAGGCGCTGCCACCGCTCTTGGGCGGCATCGGAGACTTGGCGCCGGTGCTGGCGCACCCAAGAAAGGGCGAAGCGGGTGCGGACGTCGAACGTACCGAGAGGCAACCCATCAATTCGGATGTCAGCCGCGTCCTCTACCGCTTGTCGGGCAATCAGCAGGAACTTCTCGGGCGGCTCGGCTTCGGCCTTGTTGTTGAGTATCTGGTGGTAGCGGCCGACGATCTCCATGGCTGGCCCGTAGGCAGCCATCTGCTGGTCTGGAAGAGCGAGGCCGGCCTGTTCCCACAGGGGAATGCGCTGGCCCACCTCCTCGCGGACAGCCGCGGCGACGATGCTGCTCCGCCCGTCGGGGCGATTTTCGGGCGCGGCCCGGCATGCGAGGGTCATGGTGGTGACAATGTTCGCAGAGCCGGTCCCGCCACCTTTCTCCGTGAGAGCGGGCCAAGTACCCGTAAGCACCAGCCCGGCGTCGGTGATGATCTGCAGCAGGCCGCGCCAGACGTCGGGATCGTTGTGGCCGAACACGATCGTGACGACACCACCGGGTGAAATCACGCGACGTGCTTCGGCAAAGGCAGCTGCGAGCTTTTCGTTGTAGAACTCAGGAGTGCGGTGATCGTCGGCCGCCTTGAAGGAATCCTTGATGATTATTTCTTCTGCTTTCTCCTGCACTCCGGCGGGGTGGGCGGAAATGGTGAGGGCTGGCTGAGTGGTGTGCAGCGCTCTCTTGAGCCAGACGTAGAACAGATCGGAAGCGTCGGTGTAGTCGATCATCGCGTTGTAGGGAGGATCCGTCACGACTGCGTCTAGAGAGCCGTCCTTGAGGGGCAGTGCGAGTGCAGACCCTCGCTCTATGCGGGCCGGTGTACCGCCAGCTCGCTCAAGCTGGCCTCTAAGTGTTCTCAACGAGTCCTTGGCAAGCGATCGCCAGGTACCTGGCCCTAAGCCTGGCCCCGTCTCGAAGTGGTCATAGCCAAACCCGATGCAAGATTCGTTGACAAAAAGATCTCCAGGATGGGCATTGCCCCCCCTCCTGGCTTGCAAGCGTGCTCCCCTGGTGGATTGGCGCAACCGCCGCACAATTACTGACGCCGCGTATGCGGGCAGGGCGGAGGCATATTCGTCACTTGCCTCCGCCTGTCTCATTTGTTCCCCGATGTCGGCGATAATGCGACATAGTCGGATGAACCCGAGGGTTTGGCGGCCGTTGCAGAGTTCCCCATAGGTCTTGTAGCCGTACTTCGATGGCCGCACCGTGTGGTGATTGCCGGCAGGAATCTCCTCTGATGGCACAGCTGGTAGACCGGGGGCGAACCCCTTCTCGTCGGCAAGCGCAGCGTTGGCGGCGACTGCGGCTTCGTATTCTTCAATTGTCGGAGTACGGAATACCTTGGCGAATTCATCATCGAGATCGGCAGCGATTAGGAGGCGATCTTCCGCGAGACCATCCTGCATAAGCCTGGTGTGGACGTCGATCGGATGGACATGGTGGCAGTTCGGGAACGGGCACACGGCCGACTTACCCCGGCGCCCTTGGACGGTCACCAGCGTCGGCGAGGCGTTTGGCGGTCCGTCATGGACTATGACGTCGAAGCTGCCTGTGTCGGGATCAGCAGTTATGCGGTACGACTGTCCCGGGTCATTGTTCTTGGGCAGAGGGTGGCGGAGGACCAGGGAGCCTGTGAGCGGGAATCGATTGCTGCATTCCTCGCACGGAAGGGTAACGGCCCAGAGGTACCCCCACGGTCGTTTCCCATCGACCTTCGGGTAGAACTCGTCCATTGACTCTTCATAGCGGTCGCCGACAATTCGGAGCACCGCCTCGACATCTCTTAGCAGCCGTTGCTGGCCAACTGCATCAAGATCGAGTTGGTCGCCGGGCAGGTCAGTCCCGTCAAACGTGAGAGGCGGCTCGTCGTCCCAGTTTCTGAGCGGGTAGTCAGCTAGGAGTTTGCCGGCGAGGGTCGCGACAGGCGAGTAGTCGATTCCGGTTGCCCTTACTCCGAGGCGGGCTGCTTCTAGGGGGATCATTGCCCGGCCGGAGAATGGGTCCAGCATCGTGGCCCCTTCAGGAAAGTACTTTTCTAGCTCCGCGACGAGTTCGTCGTGGGCGGCGTCCCGGCCGTCGGGGTCGTCGTGGTAGGGGAGGGCTGAGCGAACTAGGGCTTGGAGGCGTCGCTGCTCAGCAGGGTCTTCCGGCCAGGGGAGGAGACTTGTGATCACCGCTGCCTTGGCTTGCGCCAAAGGGCGTTTGGCGAACCAGGTGAACAGGTTGGCCTCGCTGTTTCCGGAGCCCCAGCCCTTCGTCGAGTTGGCGGACACCTCTTCGCAGGGGAACCAGCGCTCGATCATGCGCGGTGCGGTGGTCACCCCGAATCCTCTTTGGCCTCTGTGAGGACTGAACCGTTGATGCGCAGTTCAGCGATGTCCCGGGCGGCGTCGGCGAATTTGGCTGCGGGGTCGGGCCACGCGTGGAAGAGCTGACCGGTGCCGTCTGCGCAGTTGTCGACGACGTAGAGCCAGTAGTCCGAACCTAGTATCCCGGCTGTTGCCAGTTCCGCGCCGGTCACCTTGATCCCGGTCGTCGCTGCGGAACTCTTGATGCCTTTGACCTCGACGGCTCTGTACTTCGAGCCTCTCGTTGCCTTGAGGTCGTAGCCCAGCTTCTCGTTATGGACGTCGGCTACACGCCACCCGTCAGCATTCAGCAATGAGGTGACGTGGCGCATCGCGACGATCTCGGAGTCGGGGTCCTCGCCAGCGGCGTCTGGAGTAGCGGTCGCCGTTACATGTGCCCACCCGACCAGCTCGATTTTGCCCACTTCGAAGTCTGTTGACGCTTTGAGAGCTTCAATGCGTTCTTTGACGGCTATTTCAACGCTGCGTCGTGCGGCGGCGCTTTCTTCGGGGTCGTCCATGCCGTCCGTGACGTCGTTGGGGAGTTTCTGCAGTTGGATGCTTGCTTGGGTCAACCACGCGTCAAGCTCGGCGCGCCTCGCTTTCTCGTCCTTCTCGGCTTCATGGAGAGCTTGCGCCTCGGCATTGGTGAGGTCGCCGGGATGCTGGTTCTCCTTCGCTGCCGTCTCGCAGGCCTTAAGGTTAGCGAGGGTTTCCCAGGGGACGGTCCGGGTACCGGTGGCGTCGATCTTCACGAGGTAGGACCAGGTATTTTGGCGCCTCCAATTTAGAGGCTGCGCGGATGTCCGCCCTTGGTTGACCGTTAGTGCGAAGGAGAACAGCCGATAGTCCGTGATGGCGTGGGGGTCGTTGAGCGACCCACCTTGGTATAGCGCGGGTTGCAGTTTCTCGCTGGCTTGGGCCACGAGGTCACGGAATGCCTTGTCATTGGGTCCGAGTGTGATGGCCTGCTCGGCCGAAGTCGCTCCCTGCCGGACGGCGTCCCGTTTGGCGCCGCCGCTGGTTGCGACAAGGGCCCTCCCCGCTTTGCCGACGGGCTGGGCAAGTTCATCAGGTCCTATGTGGAACAGGCCGCGATCGGCCGCAGCAGGAAGCGTGAGGTGGATCAGCCCAGCGTCATTGAGCCGGTTCAAGTAGCGCTCCACGACATCCGGGTTGATCCCGTTGAGCCGCTGTTGGTTGGCGCTGGCAATGGCACTGCCGATGTCGACCATTGTCTCGAGAGATTGCTCCTCTTTGCGGATGGTTTCGTGTTGCTGACGGAAGCGCTCTCTGGTCATGGCCCGGATCGCAGAGTGGACCGCCTCGCTGTCAGCCCCGGGTTGGTAGAGGGATGACAGCAGCTCTTCGAGCCTGTCGACACCCGCAGAATGCGATAAGAGAAGCTCGCCCACTAGGGCAAGGCTGTCGAAGATCTTGCCGTCGAGTTCGTTGGCAGCCGCCACGAGGTTGTCGAGAAGGGTCGCATGGGCGTCACCCTCGCGGGTGTCTATGGCAATGAGGTTAAACAGGTCGACATCGTCGGTCTGCCCAACCCGATGGATGCGCCCGAGGCGCTGCTCCAAAGTCACCAGCGACCAGGGGACGTCCCAGTTGACCAGCACCCGGGCCGACTGGAGGTCGATTCCCTCGTTGCCGGCGTCGGTGGAGACGATCACTTGGAACGCGCCCGCTATGAACCGGGCGCGGATATCTTCTCGCTCGGCATGCGTCTGCCTTCCTGAGTACATCTCGGTGCTGTACCCGTATTCTCGGAATCGCTCCAACAACCACTGGGCCGTGTCGGCGTACTCCGTGAACACGACCAGCTGATTGTCGCCACCAGGGGTGACTTTGTGCGGCTCCAGGACCTCTCGCTTGAGGCGCGGCCACTTCGACACCGGGACCTCTGTCTTTGCCATCTCCCGGTCAATAAGTTCCACTAGCTCTGCGATCTCGCGGCGTTCTTGACGAGCGGAACGCGACTCGATATGTGCAATCCTGACCAGTTCACGCTCGTCTGCATCTTCCTCGCTGACCCCTTCGGTTTCGTCAGGATGTTCGGGAGTGCCCATCCTTGCGCTTCGGCGCCGCAGCGTCTCACGCAACGCGTAAAGGGACGACGCGGCACGCTTGCCGTACACCATTCGGCCCAATCCGACGGCGTTGGCGGGGAAGTAGTCGTCGACCAGGGCCTGGGCCTGGTCGTAGATGACCTTCTCCGGGAGGTTCAGCGGCACTTGGATGTTGTGCGCAGTCCTCCTTTTGAACAGAGGAGTGACGCCATCTATGTCGACGAGCCCCTCCTTCATCCTGCGCAAAAAATGCACCGATCCGGGGCGAAGCCGCTGCAGGCCTCCTCCGTCGCGAGGTTCCGAGGGCAGCGGGAATACTCTCGGGTCGGTGAGGTGCATGAGCGATCGGAAAAGCCACTCAGACCCCCGATGAGGAGTCGCGGTCATCAACAGTGCACGAGGCGCTTTGGCGACAACCGTGAGCCCCACTTGGAAATACGTGGTCGCCGTGGGGGTCAGCCTGTGGGCCTCGTCCGCGACGACGAGATCCCATCCGGCTACGTCGGGATCAACCGCTTCTCTCACCTGCGGGTTGGATGACGCGAGGTGAAGCGACACGACCCAGAACGGGTAAGGGCTGGACTCAAGGACACGTTCGCGCACCGTGTCATTGGTGATGCGCCGCAACTCAACCCCGAAGAAACGGGAGAAGTCATCCTGCCATTTACCCACAAGGTGTGCTGGACACACGACGAGCGCGCGGTTCACAATCCCGAGCCGGCTCGCCTCAGTGAGGTAGAGGCCAGCCATGATGGTCTTTCCGGTACCCGGCTCGTCGGCGAGCAAGAAGCGAAGCATCGGCTGCGGGAGCATCGCCCCATAGACCGCTTGGTGCTGGTGGAGGTACTGCATCAGCGGCGCTGATCCGAGGGCTGTCCCCAAATCGCTCTCGGCCTCCTGCATCATCCACTGGCTCCAAAGGGCGGCAAGCGTGCGCTCCGGATCCGCGCCGCCATCCGCCTTGAAAAGGACGACCTCACCCGCTTCGACCGCATTCAGCTCAACGGGGCGGTACTCGCCGCTGTCAAGCACAAAGAGGCTCACACCGCCATCTGGCCGAGACTTCGCCATTTCGACCGTGACAACCTTGTCTTCGCCCGGTAGGAACACCCGGTCGCCGTCCCCGAAGTTCACCTGCCCCTCCGCCTCATTCATCGCCCACATCAGCACGGCATCCAGACATGCCGCCGTCAACAGACTTGTCGGCTGGCCATTTGGCGGCCTCCGGCGACACTCCGACCCTGCCAATCACAGGGACTCCAAGCCGCCAATCCAGAGGCCAATTCACCCAGCACCACCATTAATCGTCATGACCACACCAACCAGATTGCCACCAGGAGAATGAAGTTCTGCCACCGAAATGGAATCATAGAAAAGACCAGGTGCCAGAGCGCGGGTTCCCGCAAACCTCAGGGGTGGGGTGACCTCGCCGTGAGTTCCCCACCGAAGGGAGCATGGACGCAAACGCCAAGTCCTCGTGCCTTCTTATAGCGCGGAACCTGCTAGCAGAACTGGATGTTTAGGCTATTTCGGCTAGCCAGCAACGCGGAAGGTCGGTGTGTATCCCCTGCCCGTTCCAAGGTGCTCGTAGATTGTGGTCGGGCGCATGGCGTTCCATCGGTGGCCGAGTAGGAGCGCCAGGGCTCCGGGCGTGGCCAAGAATAGGTGGATATTCGCTGTGGTCGGTGCGGATGCGAGCAGATCGCGGGCGGCATTGCGGGCGGCTACCGCTATTGCAGCGGCGGTTGGCCCGTCGGGGATGGCGGCGGGGTTCGGCCCGCTTACTGGGAGAATGGAGATCAGGTCACGAACCGGCAAACCGGCAGAAATTATGTGGCTACGGACTTCATCTGTCGGATCGGCGGCCACCCCAATGGCTACTGCGACGTCTGGCCCGGCATCCAATGGAATGGTCTCAGTCTGGACTGTGACGGCTGGCTCCAGTTTCTCGCTTGACCAGATGTCGCCTCTCTGTACTCCAGCGGCATCAAAGCCGCTCACTTCGCGGAATGCCGCTCCTGCGACGAACCAGGTGGGTAGCCGCATCGCGCCGCGCACCAAAACTCGCCGTATTCCTGTACCGCGAAGCCTCCCTGCCGCTTCTTCGATCTGGAACTGAATGTGTGGCCAGTGGCCTGGATCGCGCAGTTGCCGGCGGCCGAAAGGTTCGTCACCAAGGTATTGATCGACGAAACAAATGTGTTCGTCGGCGTCTTCGGGATGAGGGTCATAGTCGATGCCGTCGATGACAACCACCGCACCCTGTTCTGTCCGACGTCCCACACGTTCTTGCGCCCATTTCAATACGTAGTCGGGAGTAAGCGTACGTTCATCGCGCAGAACCCAGTCCCGTACCAAGGCAACGGCCGAGTCGAGGGCCGAGGGGGTGTCGTTTAGGCCCATGGCGTACATCAAGGTCGTGGCGCGTTCTTTTTCCAACCCAATTGATCTGCCGGTTTCGACCCGCAGGCTGCGCAGGAACTCGACGAGCTCGTCTTCAGTGACATCCAAGTGCTTAGCCCAGAGCGCTCGTTCTTGCGCTGCCGCGGTGTTGCAGATGCCGGGGACAAGTAGTCCGGTGTACCGAACAATCCGACTCGCGACAGGGTCGGCAGGGTCAATGTCCCGGTCAGTGACCAATCGGAGTTCGGGTCGTATTCCCTGTTGGGTGAGGTTGTGCCAGCTGCGGTGGAACTTCTGCAAGAGACTGAGAGAACCCGGTTTGCTTGTTCTGCTGGCCATGAACCACTTGCTACCGACAGGGGTCGTGGCGTCAACTGCGTGCTTGACCTGGATATAGCGGTGAAGGCCGGTTAGCAGGTGGATGACTATATCGTCCACATTCCCGGCGGCGGGATGCTCAACTGTGATGCCAGCGGCGTTGTTGTTTGGCCTTAGGGAGTTGAGGGCCTCTGACCAGGCAACAAGATGCTGGTAGTAGTGGCCTTCGATTTGCGATGCAGGCTGGGCGCGCTTTGCCGGGACATTCACTGCGGTCCTCCTAATTTGTCCTGCCCCGCTGAGGGATCGCCAGCGGTCTGTACTTCAATAACTGCTTGGCGGGTTCTGCCAGATTTGGCGCAGATCACTACGGGTGACCATTGGGCAGTATGGGGGTGGTGGACGATGACGACGAGGGCGATCTCACCTTCGCTGTGCTGCGAGATCTGCTTGATCTGATTGCGGTCGGTGCGGCTGGGGCCTTGGCGCTCGGGGTGTGTGTGCCATTCGCCTACGTAGCCAGGGAGTGCCTCCTCAGGCAGCTCTCTGACGCGGCTTTCCAACTCTTTGGTCGCTGCGGCGGAATTGCGCACGTAACTGGAGCGGGTTGAGGCTCGGTCGAGCACTTCGATGAACTCAGAAACGTATACGCCTGTGCTGTGGCGGCAACCCAACAGAATGCCTCCCGACTCTGTTTCCGGCTGCCGCGAGACAGCCGCCACAACGTCTCGCCAGGCCGACGATTCCACTACCACACGGCAAGGTTGACGACTCAATGTGTTGCTCCGGCAACTGATGCGCTACCAGGTTCACGGATCAGCTCATCGATCATTGTAGGGGGGCAGGTGGAGCGCCCGGAGAGCAGGTCGGCGGCCATTCCCGCTGCCCGCGCCGCAGCCGCCGCGCAAGCCCACGGCGGTGCAGGAGAAACGGGGTCTCCGCATCCCGCCTCGCGCAGCTCAACCCTGGGCCCCCCTGGCGGCAGCGGGTCGTCATGGGCCTCCCCGTCGCCTAACGGGAACCTGTCGACACGTGCGACTGTTCCATTTCGCTGCAGGCAGACCGTGATTGAGGGTTTGCCTAGGATTTTGGAGGCGGTGCAGATGAGTGCTGTGGCCGGGCCGTTGCCTGTTGCGTCGATCACGATGTCGTGATTGCCAAAGATCCACTCAGCGTTGTCGACGGACTCAAGTGACGCGTTGAGGGGCGTGATGGCCTCTTCAGTAGTGATTCCTCTCTTGACCAGGTGGTCTTTGACGGCCTCGGGCTTGGCACGCCCGACCGCCTCATGAGTGGCTACATGTCGGATGCAGTTCCCTGGCATCACCAAGTCATCGTCGACCAGAGTCAGAGCTCCGATTCCGGAGCGGGCAAGCAACTCGGCGACAATCGAGCCGATGGCTCCCATGCCAACTATTGCGGCTGACTTCGAGGCCAGCGCTTCGGCGTCCAGTCCTGCCCTCAGACGCAGGGTGGAATCGCCCATGTGCGCGGCACGGACGGCATATAACTGCTCAGGGTCGCTTTTCTCAACGACAAGGCCAACCGCTGCTTCGTGACCTCCTCGCCGATATCGGACCATAAGCGCTTTGACCCGATTCCCCTCGATTCCGGCCCGTATATTTGCTGCCTCGTCGTCGCCCAGCAGACCAGCGATCTCGTCAAAGGAACGCACAGGACGATCCAGCTCGCCTAAGTCGATGACAGCGACGCTGAAGAAGCGCTGTTTTCGCGGTGCATTACCCTCCGAGACCTCCCAGATATTGGACTGCCCCTTCAGCTTCTTCTGCGCTTTGCACGGCTTGCCCGTAAGGGGTTCGAGATCCGGGTACATGAACAGCTTGGAGCGGTCTCTTGGCCAGTATCTCTCCAAGTCGAGGTCGGGAGGTTCATCCGGCCAACCAGCGGCGCTAGCGGCATGCCACTGAGACACTCGCTCAATCACGCAATCTACGTCAGTCCAGGGTAGGTCAGATACTTCTTCATCAGACCACAGGCAGAGCCCACCATCGCGCTCCTGGTGCCACGAGGGGCCGTTTTCGCTTTCCGGGGCCAGCACACGCGGCCTTGTGATGGGGAAATTGTCAGACAGCAGGATTTGGTGCTGTACGGGAGACCCACCGACATCAATATCTCCGACCAACGTGTGGCAATCATCTCGCAGCGAGAACCCTCGGACACAGAGCTCCTCAATGAACGCCTCTCGTGCCGCGGCGATGCTCTCGGCGATGGTGCTCATCAGGCGAAACGTCGGTCGCCGCCTGCCGGGATGGTGCGGTCCCCCTTCGATAAGCCGTGTAATGACTTTGCTGTACCGTCCTCGTTGCATGTGGCTGGCATCTCCAAAACCCATTCGCTGTCGCCATTCTTTCCCAAGATTGCCCGGAAACCCCTCGCGGATTCGCAAAGCTCGGCGCCTAGGGCGGTCTCAGCTTTGGAGGCGAGGCTCGTGTAAGTCGCGGCGGCGGCCTGCAGTTGAGCGTCGGTGGCGTTTGTATGAATATAAGCTCCCGGTATGGTTGGGTCCGCCGGCGGGCTACCCGAGACAGCATCCTGCAGTTGGCCAGCGATGCTCCGCAGAGATGAGGTGAACAGCTCAGCCATACTTGATCCGGTCAGGCCTCTACCGGCGGCGTGGTAACAGAGGATCTCGAAATAGAACCCTCCCGGTCGGGCATCGCCGAGGTGGTATCGGCGGGCCTGGCGAACGAATTTGACCAGCGGCACATACTCCTCCTCGTATCGTTCATTCATAGCCGTGGTCAGCGTTGTGAGGTATTCGGGGTTGGTCAGTTCCCAGCCTCCTGATCTGTCAGGAATCTCGAGGTAGCCGATTCCCCCCGAGTGCGGGCGCGCGGGCACAGCGTCTACAGCGAGCCCATACTGTGGGAAGTCGACCTTCACCGAGCGGTCTTGGCCCTCTACAAGACTTTGGCCATATGCACCACGGAGCACGCCCTCCAAATGCTCCAACAGGTGCCTCGGGTCTACGTCAGCCGGTATCTGGGGCAGCTTTGACAGAATATCGACGTCTTTAACTCTTCGGATGGCGACATGCCGCTTGTAGCTGCCTATCAACACCGTGTCGATCCCCCAAGCCTGAAGCAACTGATCTGATTCGAGATGGGCACGAACTTCTTGGTGGGCCGACGCAGCATTAGCTTTGTCAGCTTCGGTCGCCTCCACTCGCGACTTCGCTGCTGTGAATTGTGTGATCAGGTTGGCCATCTTTTTCTTTCAGATGTGGGCCTCGAACGGGTTGTTGCTGCGCGAGGCAAGTTCCAATAATGTAACTAGGCAAGGATACCGGCGAACGGTGACAGTTCCTCCTGCAGGTGACAACACCTCTTCGGTCTGGAATGGGTGCTCCTACCGCGCTGGGTCAGACGATACGCAAGTCACGTGCTGCGGCACCCTCTCGGAGAGACCAGACAATTTCCGGTGCACTGGTCTGTAGCTCCCAGATTCCGCCGACTGCCGCTTCCTCAGCGGAACGCGGACTATTGGCCGGCCGTATTCGGCTAGGACAGGAAGCGCTGCGGCCTGTTGTGTACGGGGCGCCACTCTGCTGTCGCCTCCGGGTTTCCCTGTGTTGCTCGTGGGGTTGGCAGACACCCTAAGTCGCCATGGTCCCAGCCAAAATGAGATGAACTACTTATACGGCCAGTGCGGTAAGGGGACAGACCGACACCCCATCGGGTCGGTCATAGCTGTAGCCGCTGGCAGTGATCACCAATTTGCGAGCGGGAGGGCCGGTCAGGTCGTAGTCCACTTTTTCACACCCTCGGTTGAGGGTGTCGGCGGCTTCGTCGATGGCGTCCATTGATCCGAGTTTGACTTCCACCGCCATCCACCTGCCGTCTCCCCAGTCCACGATGGCGTCTATCTCATTGCCGTGGGAATCCCTGAAGTGCCAGACCGCCGCTTCGCTGGCCTGGGCGTAGATGCGCAGATCGCGCAATACGAGCGACTCGAACAAGAAGCCCAGCGTCTTGAGGTCTCCCAGCAGACGCTCTGGTCCGGCGCGCAGCGCCGCCGCAGCCAGCGAGGGGTCGACGAAGTGCCGCTTGGGAGCTTGTTGCAATCGAGCCCGGGATCTGAGATTGGCCGCCCAAGCGGGAACATCCTCTACCACGAACAGCGATTCGAGATCTTCCAAGGAAGCGGCGGCTGTTCGCTGGTCTTGAGCAGTGCTGTTGTCCGAGCTAACCGCGGTATCGGATGCCAATTTCGCCACTGATGCTGTTGTCGCGGTGTTCCGAGCCAGGGAAACGAGGAGTCGTCCAACCTTTTGAGCGTCTCGACGCCTTCCCTTGTAGCTGACTTGCGAGACGTCAACTTGGGCAATCTCGTTCAAATAGGAACGCAGACGACGCTGGGCCTGCACGGGTGGCAGGCCGAGATGCTCAGGCCACCCGCCTCGGCAGAGCTCCTGGACCACCTCGGGCACTCCGATCTCGGGGCGATCAGCGGAGCAGTCCTCGCCGTTCACAAGGCCTGTGAGTGAGACATCCCCGGTGGATGCCCCTGATTCGAAGAGCGACATCGGGCGCAGGCGAATGCGCATAATGCGCCCGGCCCCCGAATGGCGAATGCCGTCGTCAGTCGGTCGGGCCGTGCCGGTGAGGATGAACCTCCCGTTGCGGCGCTCCTCATCGGCCATGTGACGGATGCTGTTCCAAACCTCCGGGACGATCTGCCACTCATCGATCAGCCGTGGTTCTGGACCCTCCAAGAACTGCCGGGGCAACAACCGGGCTTGGGTCCGCGCCTGCTCATCCTGCTCAAATGAGGCCTCACTACAAGCAAGGTTTCTCCCGGACCACGTCTTGCCGCATGCCTTTGCCCCTTCGATTACCAATACCGGGGCGCTCTCCAGGGCTTCAGCAATCTCCTGGTCAGCGATCCGCTCGACATAACCCGCAGGGGTTAGCGTGGTCGGCATGACATAAATTGTAGCATTTACAGCAGAGATAATGTTATAAATCTCGCTCGTAAAATGTTACATTTGCCGCCTCATTACCGCATCAGGTGCGGGTTGAGATGTACTCCGCCATCTCGGCGATGCCTTCTTCGGCTTCGGGGGCGATGCTGGCCAAGAGGTGCCAGACATGCATCATGTCCTGCCAGGGGCGGAACTCCACGGAGCCGTTGGCGTTCTCGATGCCCTTGACCACCCGGGTGCTGTCGTCGTAGAGCACCTCCTCAGTGCCCACCTGGATCATCATGGGGGCCAAGTTGTCGAAGGTGCCGAACACCGGGGAGACGTAGGGATCGGTGGCGTCAACGCTTTGCGCGTAGGACATGACCATGCCATGCAGGGAGTCGGCCCCGGCCAGCATGGGATCGCGCTCGGCCCGCTCGGTCATGGAATCGCCCGAGAAGGTCAAGTCGGTCCACGGCGAGATGGGGGCGGCGCAGGCGGGCTGCTCCAGGCCCTCGTCCCGCAGCTTCATGCACAGCGCGATGGTCAGTCCCCCGCCGGCAGAGTCGCCGCTGATGGCGGTGTGGGCCGCCTCTCCCCCATTGGCTAGGTGCCATTGCCACGCGGCCACGGCGTCGTCCAGCGCGGCCGGGTAAGGATTCTCGGGGGCAAGGCGGTAGTCCACGTTCAACAGCCGGGCCTTGGCCTCCGCCGCCAAGCGGCTGACCACGTGGCGATGGGTGTTCAGGTTGCCCACCACATAGCCGCCGCCATGCAAGTAAATGATCGCCCGGTTGCCCTCCACCTCGGCGGGCGTCACCCACTCGGCGGGAACCCCTCCGGCATCCACCGGCGCAAAGCTCACCCCGTCGGCAACGGGCATCGAGCTGTAGGCCGTCTCAAATCCGGCCCGGGTCGTCGCCAAGTCAGGTGGTGGGGCAGCCGCAGCAGCTTGCATCTGCTGCCTGAGAGCGGCGACCGCGGCGTTGTAGGCGTCTGACGGCATGTTTTTCTCCCTGTTCTCAGTAGCCCCGGTCGGGGTCTACCACGTTGCGTAGCGGCTCGTTGGCCAGAAAGCGTTCCAGATTGTCGCAGAACAACACCATCAGAGCTTCGTTGTAGCCCTCTCGGGCCGTGGAGCAGTGGGGCGACAGATACATGTTGGGCGCATCCCACAGCGGGCTGTCGGCCGGCAGCGGCTCCTCTCGGGTCACGTCAAGCACCGCGGCCCCCACTTGGCCCGATTCCAGCGCGGCCACCAAAGCGGCCTCGTCGATGATCGACCCCCGGCCCACGTTCACCAGCACCGCTCCCGGCTTGAGCCGTGCCAAGCGCTCGGCGTCGAACAAATCGATGGTTTCGGGGGTCTGCGGAGCGGACAACACCACCGCGTCGCATCGCGCCAGCATCTCATCGAGCCCATCGAGGCTGTAAAGCTCATCGACATCGGGATCGGTGTCGCCCGGCCGGGCCGAGCGGCGGTTGCCCAGCACGGTGGTCTCAAATGCCTTGGCCCGACGGGCCACGTCCCGGCCGATGGCCCCCAAGCCCACGATGCCGATGGTCTTCCCCTTCACCAACAGCCCCTGATGCATCTGCCAGTGGTGTTCCTTCTGCTGGCGCTCCAGCACCCGAATGTCCTTCCACACCTCCAACAACCGCCCCACGGCGAACTCGGCGATCGGGGCAGAGGCCACCCCAGCGGCATTGGTCAGCACGATGCCCTTGGCCTTGAGCTCAGCCGGCTCCAGTTGCCCAATCCCCGCCCCAATGGCCTGCACCCACCGCAGCCGAGGCGCCCAGTCTCGAATCCCCGGGGGCAGGTCCAGGGCCATCAGCACTTCGGCGTCGGCGATTGTTGCCCGCTCCGCATCCGACAGCGCCGGCGCGGTGGCCAGCAACTCCTCGGTAACCCGCCCCTTGGCCTTGGCATCCCGCAACCCGTGGGGCTCGAAGTAGGGAATGTTGGCGAACTTCACACCGTGGAACCGCCGGTGCAGATCCTCAAGCTCCGCCTCATCCATCGCCAGCGGGTACATAACAACGGCGTTGACTGTGCTCACGGCGGGAACCCTAGTTTCCGACACCGCTTCCCACCGCAAGCAGGCGGTAGCGTCGGCTCATGGACACTCTTGAGGGCAAAGCAGCAGTCATAACGGGCGGGGCCAGCGGCATGGGCCGGGCCATGGCCGACCGATTCGGGGCGGCTGGGGCTCGCATCATGATCGCCGACGTGGAAGGCCCCGCCATGGACGCAGCGGTGGCCGAGATGAACGACGCCGGCGTCGACGCGGTGGGCGTGCTCACCGACGTGAGCTCGGAGCGCGACATGGACGAGCTGGCCGAGGCCGCTTTCTCCCGGTTCGGGCAGGTCAACGTGGTGTGCAATAACGCCGGGGTGGGCGCCGGCGGGTTGATGCACACCCTGACCACCGCCGACTGGCAGTGGGTGCTCGGGGTGAACCTGTGGGGCGTGATCCACGGC
The DNA here is from genome assembly GCF_965204015.1 of Candidatus Poriferisocius sp. Classification (GTDB taxonomy): domain Bacteria; phylum Actinomycetota; class Acidimicrobiia; order Acidimicrobiales; family Bin134; genus Poriferisocius. Next base: position 3,561,360 of record NZ_OZ241965.1, read on the forward strand.
CTCCGGGTGTTTCTGCCCCATCTCATGGAGCACGGTGACGGCCACATCGTGAACACCGGCTCGGTCGCCGGCCACACCTCGTATCCCAACATCGGCCCCTACAACGCCACCAAGCACGCGGTGGTGACCATGTCCGAGACGCTCTACCACGAGCTTCAGGAAAGCGGCTCGACCGTCGGCGTATCAGTGCTGTGCCCCGGGCTGGTGCGCACCAACATCATCAACTCCGAGCGCAATCGCCCGGAGACGCTGCGCTCGCCGATCATCCCGCCCGACCCCACCCCTGAGGACGAGGAGCGGATGCAGATGATGATGGCCATCTATGAGGATGCGGTGCAGCCGCCCCAGGTGGCCGAGCTGGTGTACAACGCGGTGATCGACAACCAGTTCTACATCTGGACCGACTACGTGTACGCCCCCGCCATCATGCAGCGCCACGAGGACATCCAAAAGGGCCGCAACCCCAGTTTCCGGGGCCAGCTCATCGACGAAGACCAAACCGCCAAAGGGCCACCCCAGGACGGCTGATCCCGCCTATGGCTGAATCCCCTGAGCATTTCGACCTGGTGGTGGTGGGCACCGGGTCGGGCAACAGCGTCCTCACCCCAGATTTCGACGATTGGCGGGTGGCGCTGATCGAACGAGACGTATTCGGCGGCACCTGCCTCAACCGGGGCTGCATCCCCTCGAAGATGTTCGTGTACGCCGCCGACATGGCCCACCAAGCAGGCCACACGGGTCACTTGGGGGTGGACACCACGCTCGACGAGGTGCGCTGGCCCGAGATCGTGGGCCGGGTGTTCGGGCGCATTGATCCCATTGCCCAAGGCGGCGAGGACTACCGCCACAGCCTCGACAACGTGACCGTGTTCAACGGCGATGCCCGGTTTGTCGGCCACAAGACCCTTGAGGTGAATGGGCAGCAGCTCACCGGCGACCACATCGTGCTGGCCGCCGGCGCCCGTCCGTTCATCCCCCCGATCCCCGGATTGGCCGACGTGCCCTACCACACCTCCGACACTGTCATGCGCCTCGAGGTGCTGCCCGAGCGGCTGGTGATCTTGGGCGGGGGCTATATCGCCGCTGAGCTGGGCCACGTGTTCGATGCCATGGGGGTTTCGGTGACCATCGTGAACCGCTCGGAGCGACTGCTGCGGGCCGAGGACGAGGACGTGTCCGCCGCCTTCACCGACATCGTGGGCCAGCGCATGGACTGCGCGTTGGGATCCCCCATCGTCGGTGTGTCCCAGGACAATTCGCAGATCACCGTGCGCACCGAATCCCGGGATGTGACCGGCGACGTGCTGCTGGTGGCCACCGGCAGGGTGCCCAACGGCGAGCAGCTGGGCGTGACCCAGTCTGGGGTCGAACTAGACGACGCCGGCTACGTGGTGACCGACCAGTACCTGCGCACCGCAGTGGAGGGGGTATGGGCGCTGGGCGACATCTGCCACGCCGCCCAGCTCAAGCACACCGCCAATGAGGACACCCGGGCCGTGGCCCACAACATCGCCCATCCCGACGATCTGCGGGCGCCCGATCACTCCGGCATCCCCCACGCGGTGTTCGCCCATCCCCAGGTGGCTGCGGTGGGAGCCACCGAACAAGCCCTGCGGGCCGAGGGGCGGCCTTATCTGAAAGCGGTCCGCCCCTACAGCGACACCGCCTACGGCTGGGCCATGGAGGACACCACCAGCTTCGCCAAGGTGCTGGCCGATCCCGAGAGCCGCCGGTTGCTCGGCGCCCACATCATCGGCCCCCAAGCCCCCACCCTTATCCAGCAGCTCATCCTGGGAATGCAGTTCGGCCTCACCGTCGACGAGATGGCCCGGGGGCAGCTCTACATCCACCCCGCGCTGACCGAGGTGGTCGAACAGGCGCTGCTGGAGCTCTAGGCCGTCGGCGTGGCCGCCACCGGCCCGGTGCCGGTGGGGTCGTAGATGGTCACCCGATGAATGCGGCGGTGGTCGGCGCCGTAGTCGTCGATGGCGTAGTGCATGGTGCAGCGGTTGTCCCACAAGGCGGCGTCGCCGTCGCTCCACCGCCATCTCACGGTGTACTCAGGGCGCTCCATGTGGTCGCACAGCAAGGTGAGCAAGCCCCTGCTCTCCAGGTGGCTCATCCCATTGAGCGACGATGTCCATCCCCGGTTCACAAACAAGATGCGATTGCCGGTTTCGGGGTGGACGGTCACCGCCGGGTGGTCGGTGAATTCGGTCAACCCGGCCCGGCCGTGGCGGGCGGTGATCCCGTCGATGGCCGCTTTGATGGGATCGGACAGCCCCTCGTAGGCGGCCTGGGTGTTCACCCACATGGTGTCGCCGCCCGAGGGCGGGGACTCCTTCATCGACAGCAGCGACCCCAGCGGGGGCTGGCGGGCAAAGGTCACGTCGGTGTGCCAGAAATTGGCCCGCGAATATTCGTTGGAGCTGTCCAGCACCAGGATTTTGCCCTCATCGTCCACCGTGTGGTGGTAGCGATGGTCGGTGTCGTCGTTGCTCACCGCCTCTAGGTCGCCGAACAGCGAGCCCAAGGCCACATGCTGGTCGTCGGTCAGGTGAATCCGGGGGAAAAACAGCACTTTGTGGGCCCAGAACGCCTCCCGCAACTCGGCCGCCACCCCGTCGTCGAGGTGATCGGTATCGAGTCCCTCCACCGTGGCGCCCAAAGCCGCCGGAAGCGCAGTCACTTTGATGCTCATGGCCCCATGTTTTCAGATCGGGGCCTACTGCGACAGCGAGTCGAGCGCGACCTGCTTGGCCCACTGGTAGTCGGGCTTGCCGTTGGCCCCCCGCTGGACGGCATCGCTCCGGACGAGAGACTTGGGGAGCTTGTAGGCGGCCAAGCGGGTGCGGGCATCGGCAATAACTTCGTCGTCGCCCACCGCCTGAGATGCCGGATCGCCGGCCATCTGCACCACCGCGGTCACCGCCTCGCCCCATTTGGGGTCGGGCACTCCCACCACCAGGCAGTCGGCCACCGCAGGATGGGCTTTGACCGCCTCCTCGACCTCCTCGGGGTAGATCTTCTCCCCCGCGCTGTTGATGCAGGCCGAACCCCGGCCCAACAACGTGATGGTGCCGTCGGCCTCCACGGTGGCCCAATCGCCGGGTACCGACCAGCGCCTCCCGCCAATGGTGCGGAACGTGGCCGCCGTTTTCACCGGGTCTTTGTAGTAGCCGATGGGGATGGGACCGCCCACGGCCACCATGCCCTGCTGTCCTGAGCCGGGCTCCACCGGCTGGCCGTTTTCGTCGAACACCGCGGCGTTCTCCCCCAGCGTGAACCGAGCGGTGGCCGACCCGCCCTCTCGGTCGCTGATCCTCATGCCGGTGCCGGTGCCCTCGCTGGAGCCCAGAGAGTCCACCAGCTTCATGTTCTTGTGCACCAGTAAGGCCTCTTTCGCCGGCTGGCTCCAGATCACCCCCGACGACATGATCATGAACACCGACGACAGGTCGTAGGGCTCGCCTCGGTCGGCGGCTGCGTCCAACGCCTCGGCCATGGGCCGTCCGAAGGCATCGCCCACGATGGTGAGCACCGATGCCCGGTCGCGCTCCACACAGCGCCACAGCGCGTCGGCGTCGAAGCTGCGCTCGGCCATGGTGATCACCGCCCCGCCCTGGGTGAAGGTGGCCAGCGACACGATGCTGGCCGTGCCGTGCATCAGCGGAGAGGCGGCGAGCTGACGGGTCACCCGGTTGCTGTCGTAGATGGCCGCGATGTTGGATTTGACCTGCTCCAGGTTCTCCGGGACCGGCAGCCTCAGCGCCTTGAAGTTGGGGGCCATGGCGCCGATCACCGAGCTGTGGGGCCACATGACCCCTTTGGGATTGCCGGTGGTGCCGCCGGTGTAGAGGATCCACAGGTCGTCGGGGCTGCGGTCGATGGGCGGGGCCGGGTCGTGGCCGGCGATCACCTGCTCGTAGTCCAGCGCCCAGTCGGGAACCGGATCGCCTGGCTCGCCCACCTGGATGGCCGCCCGTAACAAGGGAAGGTCACCCCTGGCCTCGTCCACCCGGTCGGCTAGCTCGGGAGAGAAGAACACCGCCTTGGCGTCAGCGTCCTCCAGCAGATGGCGCAACTCCCCCGCCAGGTATCGGTAGTTCACGTTGCAGGGAGCAACCCGGGCCTTGAACGACCCGAAGGTGATCTCGGAGTAGGGATTGCCGTTGTACAGGTACAACCCCACGTTGTCGCCCGCACCGATGCCGAGTTCCTCCAGCGCCGCCGCCAGCCGAGCAGCCCGATCCTCGAACTCCCGCCACGTCCGGGTCACCGGATCGCACACCACCGCGTCAGCGTCCGGCACCACCTCCGCAGCCGCTTCCCACGCTGTGGCCAGGTTCAAGGGCACGGGGAGTGACATTATCGTGAGTCGTGAGCACCGCCCGAGCCGATGCTGTCCACTTCCCTAGGGGGGTCGACCCCGATGACGTGGACTTGCTGGACGAAGTCAGCCTGCCAGCAGCCTGGAGCAAGCGCTGGGCTACCGGCGCCTCCAAGCCGACATTGTGGGACGCGGGAACCGGATGGATTACAAGGGGCGACCTGGCCCAGCGTACGAAGGCCGCAGCCGGGCGGCTCTACGGGGCAGGCCTGCGCAAGGGCGACCGGATCATCCTCTCGGCGGCGGCGTCGGTCGATTTGGTGGTGGCCCATGTGGCTGCGTTGCGGCTGGGGCTGATCGTGGTGCCGGTAAACGGGGCCTACCAGCAGGCCGAGCTAGCCCACATCGTGGGCGACGCCGATCCTCGAGCTGCGGTGGTGGACAGGCCCGAATGGGTGCGGTGGCTGGCCGAGCTAGCCCCCGAGATGACCGTGGTCTCCCCCCGGCTGGACATCGACGAGGGAACGGCCCCCAGCCTCGACCAGCTATCCAGCGGCGATCCCGCGCTGCTGGGTTACACCTCGGGCACCACCGGGGTGCCCAAGGGGGCGGTGCTGACCCACGGAAACCTGCTGGCCGGAGCCGAGTCGGTCCGCATTGCCTGGCGGTGGACGCCCGACGATCGCCTGGTTCTGGCCCTCCCCCTGTTCCACATGCACGGTTTGGGCGTGGGGCTGCACGGCACGCTGTTGACCGGCGCCTCGGCGGTACTGCTCGACGGGTTCTCCCCCGACGCCGTGCTGGACGCCGCCCAAGCTCACGACGCCACCCTGTTCTTCGGCGTGCCCACCATGTACACCCGCCTGGCCCAGTCGCCCAGGGTGGGAGAACTCTCCCGGCTCAGGCTCTGCGTAGCCGGCTCCGCCCCCCTGTCCGCTGATCAACACCGCCGCCTCGAAGAGGCTGCTGGAGTCCGCGTGCTGGAGCGCTACGGCATGACCGAGACCATCATGCTGGTGTCCAACCCCTACGACGAGGAACGCCGAGCCGGAGCAGTGGGATTCCCCCTCCCCGGCGTAGAGCTGCGGTTAGCCCCCGACAGTGGCGAGGTATTGGTGCGGGGCCCCAACGTCTTCGCCGGCTACTGGCGCCGCCCCGACGCCACCGAAGAGGCCTTCGACGAAAATGGCTGGTTCCACACCGGCGACCTAGGCGAGTTCGACGAAGACGGCTACCTAAGACTGCAAGGCCGAGCCAAAGAACTCATCATCTCCGGAGGCCTAAACGTCTACCCCCGCGAAGTAGAAGACGCCCTACGCTCCCACCCCGAAGTAGAAGACATAGCCATCACCGGCACCCCCAACGAAGAATGGGGCGAACTAGTAACCGCCTGGCTAGTACCCACCTCCAGAAAGTCCCCAACGCTGGACGACCTGCGCAACCACCTAAACGGAGTATGCGCCGACTTCAAACACCCAAGGCTCCTCCACATAGTCAAAGAACTCCCCCGCAACGCCCTAGGCAAAGTCCAAAAGCACCTGTTGGAATAAGTCCCCCGAGGGCGGGGGGTGGCGCCGGAGGCGGACTCGGCGCCACCGCGCGCCGTGCCGCCGTAGAGCGACAGGACCCGCCGCCCGGACCCTGCCCAAGGCCTGTTGGATAGAACCAAAGCTCAGAGCGGCTTCAAGTGCACACAAAGCGGCCCCAGCAAAGCCTCCACAAACCCGTCGTCGCAGTACAGCTTCTCCCCCGCCAGAAGGTCACCTTCAGCGGGCATCATCGACATAACCATGTGGCGGGTCTCGCCATCGAGCTCGATCCAGTACTCCTGGATGGCGCACTGTTCGTTGGTCCACTCCCCCAACACCCCGAAGTTGGTAACCCGCTGGGCAAACTGCGGATACTGCTCCAGATAGAACGTCCGGGCCAGGTCACCACCAGTGAACCCCTTGCCCATCGGCCAAAACTCGTAGGTGGGCTCGTCCACCAGCGTGGCCAGCGTCCGCTCGGCGTCGTTCTCGGCCTCGGCGGCCGCATGCTCACGGGCTAAGTCCAAAATCTCTTCGGGTGTCATCGCCGGAGCCTATCTCTTGGTCGTTTCGGCCCATGCACGGGTACGTTGCTGGCGTGAGCTCGGCGAAGCCGCTCGATGGCGTGCTGGTGGTCTCTGTCGAACAAGCAGTGGCCGCGCCGCTGACATCGTGTCGACTGGCCGACGCCGGGGCCCGAGTGATCAAGGTCGAGCGGGCCGAAGGCGACTTCTCCCGAGGCTACGACGCGGCCGCCGACGGGCTGTCCAGCTACTTCGCCTGGCTCAACCGGGGCAAGGAATCAATCGTCCTCGACCTCAAAGACGATGGCGATCAAGCACTGCTAGGCCGGATGATCGAGCGGGCCGATGTCTACATCCAGAATCTGGCCGTAGGCGCCGCCCAACGGTTGGGATTCGGCTCAGAATCCCTACGCCAGCAGCATCCCCGCCTGGTCACCTGCGACATCTCCGGCTACGGACCCACCGGGCCCTATGCCCAGATGAAGGCCTACGACCTGCTGGTGCAAGCCGAGAGCGGCCTGGTGTCGGTGTCAGGGGCTCCAGGACCGCTCGGCCGCGTCGGGGTGTCGGTGGCCGACATCGCCACCGGCGAGGCCGCCGCCCGGGCCATCAGCCAAGCCCTCGTCCGCCAAGCCCGCACCGGCGAAGGCTCGCACATCGAGGTCTCGCTGTTCTCGACCATGGCCGAGTGGATGACCGTACCCCTATTGCACCACGACTACCTGGGCAAAGGCCCTGAGCGAGTGGGCCTGGCCCACCCCTCCATCGCCCCCTACGGCGCATTCACCACCGCCGACGGCACCATCCTGCTCATCGCCGTGCAGTCCGACCGGGAGTGGGTCACTCTGTGCGAAGCAGTGCTCGACCGCCCGGAGCTAGCCCACGATCCCCGCTTCGCCACCAACAAGGCCCGGGTAACCAACCGGGCCGAGACCGACGACGCGGTGGGCAAGGTTTTCGCCCGCCTAAGCACTGAAGACCTCCACGCCAAGCTCACCGACAGCCGCATGGCCTTCGGCACGGTCAACGACGTGGCCGGACTCTCAGCCCACCCCCAGCTCAACCGAATCACCGTCACCCACACCGACGGCACTGTCGATCTACCCGCCCCCGCCACCACCGCCGACTGGGACAAGACCAGCGATGATGCCGTCCACACCCTCCCCAACATCAACCAACACGGCCCCCAAATCCGAGCCGAATTTACTGATTGAAACCTAATGCTGGCCTGTTCACCCAGGTCATACTGCTATCCTTACTTCAGCATCTAAGTAAGGACTACAAATGGAAGCAATCGCCACAGTCACCACCAAGGGCCAAGTCACCATTCCCAAGGCAATCCGCGACCAATGCGGCTTTTTGGAGGGGGACCAACTCGTGTTTCGGACCACCGACTATGGGGCTGCCATTATCCGAGTGCCCGACCTCGCTGATCTTGCTGGGGTAGTAGAGGTTCCGCCCGAAAAGAGCGGAGTGCCTTGGGAGGAGATCAGAGAGCAAGTTCGTGAGGCCCGGGCCCAGAACCTGATTCAGTGACGGCACTCCTCGACACCAACGTCCTCATTCGCCACCTGACCGGTGATCCGCCGGAAATGGCAGCGCGGGCATCCGCCTACCTGCTGAGCGGCCGTGATCTTGTCCTGTCGGATCTCGTCGTGGCCGAAACCGTCTACGTCTTGGAGTCGTTCTACCAAATGCCCCGCCAACAGGTAGCCAGCCTCGTTGCCGCGTTGGTGTCCTCCTCCCGATTCCAAGTCCGAGACCGGGAAATGCTTATCCGCTCACTAGAGATCTATGCCGACCACAGGATCGACTTCACCGAGGCTTATCTGGTGGCTACCGCCGAAAAGGCTGGCATCCCCGAAATCGCCTCCTTCGACCGCGCCATAGACCGAGTCCCCACCATCACTCGCATCGAACCCTGACGCCCTAGGTCGACTCCTGGATTGCCGAGATTGTTCTCAACTCATCACAAGTAGATGGCGAGTTAGTGGACCAAATCGAGCAAGACAGCCTTCAAGTGACACGGGCCAGGGCCGCTCTTGAAGCTTCGGCGGCCACCGTGGAGACCACTGCTCTATCAGCCCTCTCCGTCTTGACCGTGGTCCGCTTGCCGAGATGATCTCCGCCTAGCTCCATAGGGCGCAGATCGGGATGGCTTGGATGTGGTCGCTGAGTTGGAAAGTTGCGGGACCGGTGTGAAGCACTACGCCTGCTTTGAAACGATCGCCTAGTTGGTCGCGCAGCCACAGCAGGTGCCGGGCATCTCGGAGAGTGGGCGCGCTGTGGGCCTTTACCTCGATGCCGACGATTCCGCGGGCCCCCATATCGGCGATCATGTCCACCTCGTGACGACCCTCGCGATCACGCAGGTGATGAAGTGCAGGGCGGAGTTGATCCACCACGGCTTCGGCTCGTAGCTGTTGGGCAACAAAGGTGTCTATGAGACGCCCCAGCAGGTCACCGTCATTCATGGCCAAGTCTGCGTCGGCACCCACGGCCGCTCCCCACAGTCCGGCATCGGTGATGTAGCGCTTCGGACCCCTTGTAAGGCGCTTTAATCGGTTGCTGCTCCATGCGGGCAACTCTGAGATTGCACCGATATCCGTCAATAGCCTCACATAAGAACGAGCGGTGTGATGACTGATGCCTGCGGCCTGAACGAGGGTGGTGTCTCGCACGACGCCCGCAGAGTTCAACGCATACGCCTGGAAGAAGGCGCGCAATCGCGCTGGGTCGGGGCCATTGGCCGTGGTCTTGCGGCCGTGGGTTAGCTGTTCGACATAGCTGGCCAGCCAACCCTCCCGGACTCGGCCCTCCAGCATCAAGGCAGGCTCAGGGAACCCACTGCGCAGGGCGATCTCCGCGTAGGCACGCAAATCCGGAGGATCCGCTGACGGTGCTGGAGATTCTTGGCCCAGCAAACGCTCGAAGAAAGGCCTGCCGAGGCGGGAAAGCTGCTCCCGCACTGTGAAGGGGTGCATCACGACCCTGATGAGCCTTCCCGTCCCCGGCCACAAAGCCGGGTCGGTATCAGAGCGCACAGAACCGGTCAGTATGAACCGGCCCGGTCGTCTCTCGCGGTCCACCGCTCGCTTGACGGCGCCGAGAACCTCCGGGCATTCCTGCCATTCATCCAGGAGGACCGGCTCCGAGCGGCCCCGCAATGCGGAATCGGGATCAGCCCGAAAGGGGATTGCCTCACGCTCGTTGTCGAATCGCACAACGCTTGCCGCGTGCTGCAAAGCGGTAGTGGTCTTGCCCGCGGCTCTCGCCCCGGTAATCATTACCGCTGGCGCTGAATCGAGTATCTCGGCAATCCAGGAGTCGACCAAGCGCGTCAGGTAGCTGTCCACCCCCTATATATTACAGTTCTGCGCATTGATCAGTGCTGGTTTTGCACATATGCAATTGCCATATTTGCCCATACTGGGCTACCAATCGTGCCCAGTGGGTTAACCGAACCGCTGGCGGAGGCGGAATTTCTCGACTTTGCCGTTGCCGGTGCGGGGGAGTTCATCGATGGGTTCGATGGTGGTGGGCACTTTGTAGGGGGCCAAGGTGCCGGTGGTGTGGGCTCGGAGGTCGTCTTCGGTGGGCAGCTCATGGCCCTCGGCTACTACCACAAAGGCGGCAACTGTCTCGCCCAGCACGGGGTCGGGGCGGGCTACCACGGCGATGTCGCCCACAGCGGGGTGGGTGCGCAGGGCGGTCTCTACCTCGATGGTGGAGAGGTTCTCGCCGCCGCGGCGGACGATGTCCTTCTGGCGGTCCACGAAGTAGAGGTAGCCGTCGTCGTCCACGTAGCCGAGGTCGCCGGTGCGGAACCAGTCCCCCGACGTGGCCGCCTCGGTGGCCTCGGCGTCTTCGATGTAGCCGTTGAAGCCGATGGTGGACCGCAGGAAACAGATCTCCCCGGTCTCACCTGTCGGGGCCTCGGAGCCGTCGGGCAGGAAGATCCGCAGTACCGATCCCTCGAACGGCTTGCCCACCGATCCGGGCCGCCGGGGTTCATCCAAGCGGGTGTAGGTGCCCGACCCGGCTTCGGTCATGCCGTACCAGTCCATGCACGGCACCCCGTAGCGCTCCTCGATTTGTTCGATGATCGGGGCGCAGCCCAGCGGGATCATCACCCGCAGCGAGTGCGATTTCTCATGGGGGCCGGGCGGCTGGGACATCAAGATGTTGATGATGGGCACCAGGGTGAGGAAATAGGTCGGCCGGTATAGGTCGACCATCGCCCAGAACCGAGACGCCGAGAACTTGCGGGGCATGATCACGCTGGCCCCCCGGCTCAGCGCCGACATGGCCCCGCCCATGGCGTTGCCGTGGAACAGCGGGGTCACCACCAGCGACCGGTCGGTGTGGCTCAGGCCGAACATCTCCTCATAGGGCACCGCCCCGCCCGCGAACAGCTCTGGGCTCATCGGCACCGCCTTGGGCCGCCCGGTGGTGGTGCCCGAGGTGTAGAGCACGTTGCCCTCCACGAATCCGTCCACCGGGGGCAGGTCCAACCCGGCGCCCTCCGGCGCCTCTCCGATGAGGTCGGCCAACAGCAATGCCCCGTCCACCGGCTCGTCCACGCTTACCACCGCCTCCACCGCGTCCATGCCCGCGGTAAGGGCCACCGCCCGCTCGGCCCGCTCGGCTTCGGCGAACACCAGGCGGCACCGCGAGTGGTTGAGCACGAACTCCAGCTCCGGATCGGTCCACTCCGGGTTGATGGGCACGCCCGCCAAGCCGATGGCCTGCATACCCAGCTGGCATTCGATGTACTCGGGGCGGTTCTGCATCCAGACGCAGGCCCGATCGCCCAGGCCCAACCCGAAGCGGGTTTGGAACTGGTGGGCTAGCGCCCCGCCGTGGGCCGCCAGCTGGCGGTAGGTGCGGTGGCCGTCCTGCTCGGTGAGCACGGCCAGCTTGTCGGGCCAAGTGTGGCTGAAGTCCCGGACGACGTCATACAGGGTCGGCATCGCCGGGCAGCCTACGTCACCACGTCGGCCGCGCCCCCGTCGATCCTCAGATGGGCGCCGTGGATCTGGCGGGCCCGGTCGCTGCACACGAAGGCCACCAACTCTCCCACGTCGGACACGGTGGCGATGCGCCCGGTCAGCGTGGGCATCTGCACGGTGGTGACGTGGCGCTCGATGTCGGCCCAGTCGGTGGAGCGGCCATCCCGCTCGGCCTGGCGGGTCCACATCTCCACCAGCTCTGGAGTGGCAATGGCCCCCGGGCTCACGCAGTTCACCGTCACCCCAGTGCCGGCCAGCTCTCGAGCCAGGCTCACCGTCATAGCCGGCAGGGCCCCCTTGGCCGCGTAGTAGCCCGGAATGCGGTCGCCGGGACGAGTCGCCCCCACAGTCGACACCAGCACGATCCGGCCCCAACCCCGCTCCATCATGGTCGGAACCATGAGCTGGGTCATCCGCACCGCGCTCAACACGTTGCGGTTGTAGGCATCCACCCACACATCCGTGCCGTCATCCCCCCAGGTGCCGCCCACCGCCACCCCGTAGTTGTTCACCAAGATGTCCACCGGGCCGCACTGGCTGGCCACTGCTTCGGCACCCTCGTCGGTGCAGATGTCCCCCCAAACCGCCCGCACCGGCGGCCCCAACTCATCAGCCAGCCAATCGGCCTGCCCCTCCTCAAATCCGTGAACCACCACCTCAGCACCCTCAGCCGCCAGCACCCGGGCAATCCCACTCCCCGTCCCCCGATAGCTCCCCGTAACCAACGCCACTCTGCCCGATAGCCCAAAATCCATGTCCCGACACTGCCACAGCCGCGCCGATCAAGGCATGACCGACACCCGGGTCGGCTGTTTATGACCCTCAGAACGACACTGCCTGGTCTGTAGTGTTGAGATCCAATGAGCAGTTCGACGGGGCGGTTGTTCCGGGTCACTACGTTTGGGGAATCCCACGGCGGCGGTATCGGCGCGGTCGTGGACGGTTGTCCGCCCCGGCTTTCGCTGGACGAGGAGATGATCCAGCACGACTTGGATCGGCGGCGGCCCGGGCAGAGCCGGCTCACCACCCTGCGGGACGAGGCCGACAAGGTACAGATCCTCTCAGGGGTGTTCGAGGGCCACACGCTGGGGTCGCCCATTGCCATGTTGGTGGGCAACACCGATGCCCGGCCCAGCGCGTACGAGGACTTCAAGAACGTCTATCGCCCCTCCCACGCCGACTACACCACCGAGGCCAAGTACGGCATACGCAACTGGCAGGGAGGGGGCCGGGCCAGCGCCCGGGAGACCATCGGCCGAGTAGCGGCCGGTGCCATTGCCCGCCATCTCTTGCGGACCGCAGCCGACATCGAGGTGCTGGCCTGGGTCCGCCAAGTGGGCACCATCACGGCCGATGTCGATCTCGCTGCGGTGACTTTGGCCGATGTGGAGGCCGACGCCACCCGGTGCCCGTCGCCCGAACACGCGGAGGCCATGGCCGAGGCCATTGAAGCGGCCCGCCGCGATGGCAACTCACTGGGCGGGATAGTCGAATGCGTGGCCCGAAGGGTGCCCCCCGGCTTGGGCGAGCCGGTGTTCGACAAGCTGGAGGCCGATTTGGCCAAGGCCGCCCTTTCGCTGCCCGCGGCCAAGGGCTTCGAGATCGGCTCGGGCTTCGCAGGGGTGACCATGACCGGTCGAGAGCACAACGACCCCTTTGCCCCCGGCCCTGACGGCCGCCCCCGCACCGCCACCAACCGCTCCGGCGGAGTGCAAGGCGGCATCAGCAACGGCGAGGACATCGTGATCCGGGTGGCGTTCAAGCCCACCGCCACTATCGCGTCGACTCAGGAGACAGTCGACCGCGACAACAACCCGGTCACCCTGGCCGCCCGCGGTCGCCACGACCCCTGCGTGCTGCCCCGAGCAGTGCCCATGGTGGAGGCCCAGGTGCTGCTGGTGCTGGCCGATCACTGGCTGCGCCAACAAGCCGTTGACGTGATCGACTGCGAAGGCTGATTGTCGAAAACATGGCCGACAAAGCCATTACCCCCGAAGACCAGCGCCTGCTCGTTGACGTTCACGACCGCATCGCCACCATCACTTTGAATCGCCCTGAAGCCCGCAACGCCATGACCAAGCGCATGCGCAACGACCTGTGCGCCGCGCTGCGAGCAGCCGATGCCGACGACGGCGTGGACACCATCATCCTCACCGGGGCCGACCCGGTGTTCACCGGCGGCGTAGACCTGCGAGAAGTAGCCGCTGACGGCGTGGCAGAGATCCCCGACGGCAACAAGCGACAAGCCGAAGACCCGGCCCAAGCCTGCCGGGACACCGCCAAGCCCCTGATCTGCGCGGTGAACGGCACCTGTGTCACCGGCGGCCTGGAGATCGCCCTGAGCTGCGACTTCATCGTGGCCTCCGATCAAGCAAGATTCGCCGACACCCACGCCAAAATCGGGGTCATCGCCGCCTGGGGTATGACCGCGCTGCTACCCCGAGCAGTCGGCAAGCGCATGGCCAAGGAGATGACCGCGTCCGCCCGCTTCGTCTACGCCGAGGAGGCCCTCCGCATCGGCCTGGTCAACCACGTGGTGCCCCACGACGACCTGCTGGCCAAAGCTCGGGATTTGGCCGCCGACATTGTGGCCGCCACCACCCCCGCCACCGCGGCCACCATGCGCATCTACGACAACACCGACGGCATGAACTTCGCCGAAGCCAAAGACATCGAAGAAGAGGCCATGCGCAACTGGACCGTCAATACCGACGACATGCAACGCCGCGGCCTGGGAAAGGGATCCTGAAATGACCAACCCCCCGCAATTCAGCGTGTTCATGCCGCAGATGCGGATGGACATGGACACCATCGAAGAGCGGGTGCGGGCCGCGGAAGCCTGCGGGTTCCACAAGATCGACCTCATGGACCACTTGAATCCGCCCCTGTTGTCGGCCGCACCCATGTACGACGCCTTTGTGACCGCGACGGCGGTGGCGGCGTGGACTGAGCGGGTGCGGATCGGCCACATGGTTCTGTGCGGGCAGTTCCGCCACCCCGCGCTGCTGGCCAAGATGGTGGTGAGCCTCGATCACTTCAGCGGGGGGCGCTTCGACTTGGGTATTGGCTGGGGCTCGGTGCCCGATGAGATGGAGCGGTTCGGTCTGGGTGACGAGCCTCCGGCGGTGCGGGCCGCCCGGCTGCGGGAGACCTTGGAGGTAGTTCAGGCCCTGCTCACTGGCGAGCCGGTCAACCACCAGGGCCGGTTCTTCCAGTTGGAGAACGCCCAGCAGCAGCCCACTCCGCTAAACGGCCACATCCCGATCGTGATCGGCGGGGCTGGGCGCAAATTGACTATGCCGCTGGTGAGGGACTTCGCCGACTGGTGGAACTGCCCGGTGTACGGGATGGCCGAGTTGGCTGAGCTGCTACCCCTCTCGGGCAACGCCCGGCTCTCGGTGCAACGAGCCATCGGCCTGGCCCCGTCTTCGGCGGCCCGAGACGAGATAGTGGCCACCGCCCAGCGCCGGTTCGGCGACTGGGCTCTCGTGGCCGGCACCCCCGACGAGGTGGCCGAGGGCCTCCAAGCCGACCGGGACATGGGTGCCGAGCAGTTCGTGCTCCAGTTCAGCGACTTCGCCACCCCCGAAACGCTCCAACTCTTCGCGGCCGAAGTCATGCCCGCAGTGGCGTAGCCGCCCGTTTCTGCTTTCTCCGGCGGCGGGACTCCCCCGTATCATCCGACCCATGGGAGCTGATGAGCGGTCCAGCCGCGCCGGGCGTTTCAAGCAGGCCCTCTTGGCCGGCGACGACGTGGCCATCATCGCCGAGATCAAGCGACGGTCGCCCTCTCGGGGCGATCTGAACGCAGGCCTCGACCCGGCCGAGCTGGCCGCGGCCTATCGCGACGGGGGGGCGTCCTGCCTGTCGGTGCTCACCAATCAGGAGATGTTCGGCGGCAGCGGCGACGATCTGGCCGCCGCAGCCCAGGCCTCTGGCTTGCCCGTCCTCCGCAAGGACTTCATCACCAGCGTCGAAGACGTCCACGAGTCCCACAGAATGGGGGCCGATGCGCTGCTGCTGATCGTGGCCGACCTCACTACCCCCCAATTGGCCGAGCTACACCAGTTGGCCTTGTCGCTGGGGATGGACGTGCTCACCGAGGTCAAGTCCGATGATGAGCTGGAAGCGGCCGTTGAGGCCGGGGCCGACATCATCGGGGTCAACCAGCGGGAGAAGCCCAAGAGCGCAGCATTCACCATGGACTACCAGCGGGCCGAACGTATGGCGCCACTGCTGCCCGAGCATGTCGTGAAGGTGGCCGAATCCGGCATTGCCGTCCCCGGCGGGACAACGATGGCCGAGGTGCGCAACGCCGGCTACGACGCCGCCCTGATTGGCGAGGCTCTGGTCACCTCCGGCGACCCCATCGAGCGGCTCCAAGAGCTGCTCTCCTAGCCTTCAGCCAGCCGTCCCGCCGCCGTGCCCCGCAGCACCTGGGTGCCGTGCTGATCGGTGGTGGAGATGTCCACTTCCACCGAGCGGTCGTCAAGGACCGCGGTCACCACCAGCTCAGCGGTCAAAGTGTCTCCCGGCCACACCGGCCTCAAGAAGTCGGCAGCGTAGCGGCTCAGCCCCTCAGGGCCGAACACCGCAACCAGAGCCTCTCCGGTAATGCCCATGGTCAGCATGCCGTGGGCGAAGAGCTGGTCGAAGCCGTGGGTGGTTGCGTAGATCTCATCGTGGTGGAACGGGTGGAAGTCCCCCGAGGCCCCGGCATAGGCCACCAGCTGCGTCCGGGTGAGACCCTCGGCCACCACCTGGCGGTGCCGAGCGCCCACCTCGGGCTTCATTCCCGCACCTCGTTGGCCGCTCGCACGTTGATCCACCGGGCGGTCACACACGGCTGACCGTCGGCATCGACGAAGGTGGTGACAATCTCCCGGAACCGCAGTTGGCCGCCTCGACGGCCTTGCTTGAGCCACTCTTCCCCGTCGGCCACCGTGGCGGTGAGCACTTCACCCGCTCGGGGATGGCGGTGGTACTCGAACACCATCCCGGCGTGGAACCCCGAGCCCGTCTCCGGCGCCACCGGCGGCCACGGCCGGTCGGACCGCAGTCGGCGGTCGTAGTCGGGGTCGTAGCGGTCGGCGGCCACCATAAACGTGGGCGGGGCTGCCGCGTCGGAGTCGAACGTCGCGTCCACATCGCCCACCGCCCGCTTGAACTCCTGGATGTGACCCGCCTCGATGGGGAATTCGAATGACCGCATATTTCTCCTAGGGAACGAGCACGATCTTGCCGAAGAAGTCGGAGCTCTCCATCAACCGATGGGCCTCCGCTATCTCGTCCAACCCGTACACCGCGGCGATCTGCGGCGTGACCTGTCCCTGAGCGATCATGGCCAGCAACCCTCGCATGGTGGCTGCGATCCGCTGGTTGTCGGGGCGGCCCACCCCCATGAGGGTGATGCCCTTCACGAATAATTGGCCCAAGTGCAGTTCTCCCATGTGACCGGCGGTGACCCCGCAGGTCACAAACCGGCCTTCGGGGGCCAGCGACCGGATCGCGGCAGCGAACACCGGGGTGCCCACATGGTCGAGCACCACGTCCACCCCCTTCTCGTCGGTGGCCTCCCGCACCGCCGCAACGATGTCGTCGTTGTAGTGGTCGATGGCCAATTCCGCGCCCAACTCCATCGCTCGAGCCCGTTTGTGGGCTGAGCCCGCGGTGGCAATCACCCGACAGCCCATGGCCCGGGCAATCTGCACCCCGAAGCTGCCGACCCCCGAACCAGCGGCCATCACCAGCACGGTCTCTCCCGACTGGATTTGAGCCTTCTCGATAAGAGCCTGATGGGCTGAGCGGCCTGCGGTAGGGGTGGCCCCACCAGCCTCGAAGCTGATGCCGTCAGGAAGGGGAAACGTCAACTCCGCGGGAGCTAGCGCCAGCGAGGCGTGGGTCCGCTCGCCCGACGCCACCACCCGGTCGCCAACAGCCACCGACTTCACTTCCGCCCCCACAGCCGCCACCAATCCGGCGATGTCGCGCCCGCCCACGTGCTGGGGCCAGCGCAGCTTCATGCCGTGCGAGCCCTCCCGCCAATACACGTCCACCCGATCCATCGACGTCGCCTTCACCTGGATCAGCACATCATGGGGACCGGGCTCGGGATCGGACAACTCCCCCACCCGCAGCACATCCAGCCCGCCCTGGGTCTCGTGGTAGGCGGCCCGCATGGTCAGCGCACTCGCACGCTGGGGAGCCCTTCGGCGTTGCCCCGCAGCCAGATCAGGAACTCTCCCACCGGCGCCGGTTCGGCCACATCGGCGGCCTCGTCCAGGCGCGATTCCCAGAACTCCCGATACGTCGGCCAGAACTCATGCCACGTCCCCTCATAGGGCTCCTCATCGGGCCAGCGCATCTTGTTGTCGCCCAGCGGCGGCGCGTTCAGATCGGTGGCGTACCAGTACAGGGGCAGGCGCCGCCGGAAGTACCACCGGCCGTCGATGCGCTCGTAGTCGTCCCAGTACATCATGGTCATGATCACCCACTCGTCGCCGGTCTCATGCTCGTTGCGGGAGTACACCACCCCCCGGGCCCGATCGGGCCCGTCGAACTCGATGATGTGGTTGCCGGTCACGTGGGCGGTGCCGGTGAACTTGCCCCCCATGGTCTCGCAGAACCACTCGGCCAGCGCCGCCCGACCAGAGCGCCCCCGCCCCACCCGCACGTCAGCGGGAAACAGGCTCACCCAGGCATCGGTCGCCCTCATGTCCAGGGCCAGGCAGTAGCGGGCGGCCAGCCCCCGGATCTCCTCAATGGACTCCAGCCGCTCCAACCGCTCTTCCAGCGATCCTGGGGACTCCATGGCGGCAACTTAGCGGGCACTAAAGTGCGACCCCATGACCGCAGGAGTTGTTTTGGCCCATGGGGCGTTTCACGGACCGTGGTGCTGGGAGCGGGTGCAGGGATGTTTGGAAGACATGGGCATTGCCGTCCACGCCTCCGATCTGTGCCGTCCGACCACCGCAGAAGACATCGCCGCCTTCCAGGCCGATGTGAACGCCATGAGAGACCAGGTGGGCGACAACGGCCCGGTGGTAGCCGTGGGCCATTCGCTAGGGGGCCTGTCCATTTCTGGGCTCGACTCCGCCACGGTGGACCACCTGGTGTACCTGGCCGCCATACTCGCCGCCGACGAGAGCGGTGAGGCGAATCCCCCCGATGTGGCCGAAGCAGTTATTGCCGAGAACTTCTTTCCCGCCCTTGAGCACGGCGAAGACGGCTACAGCTCAGTCAAACAGGGGGCCGCCGGCGACCTCTTCTACCACGACTGCTCAGCCGAAGACATCGCCTGGGCCGAGTCGCAGCTCCGCCCCCAACCGCTGGGCCAAGCCCCCTACGCCTTCGGGCGGGCGGCCTGGCGGGATGTCGAGTCCACCTACATCGTGTGCGCCGACGACCGCACCCTGACCGCCGACTTCCAGCAGACCTGCGCGGGGCTGGTCGCCCACTCCGTGGTGATGGAAGGCAGCCACTCCCCCATGCTCGCCCAGCCCGAGGCAGTGGCCGCGGTGATCGCCCGGGCCGCCGGCCAATAGGCCCACCTCGTCGAATCATCGGAAAGGAACCGCAATGGAATACCGCACCCTGGGAGGATCCGGAGTCCAGGTGAGCACCCTGTGTTTGGGTGCCATGATGTACGGGCCGGCGGGCAACAACGACGAGGCCGAGTGCGCGGCCATGACCCACAAGGCCCTCGACGCCGGGATCAACTTCATCGACACCGCCGACCGCTACAGCATGGGCATCTCCGAGGAGATCGTGGGGCGGGCCATCAAGGGCCGGCGCGACAGCGTGGTGGTGGCCACCAAGTTCTACGGACCGATGGGCGACGACATCAACATGCAGGGCGGCTCCCGCCGCTGGGTGACCCAGGCGGTGGAAGACAGCCTGCGCCGCCTCGACACCGACTACATCGACCTCTACCAGATGCACCGCCCCGACCCCCGCACCGACTTCGGCGACACTCTGGCCGCGCTCACCGATCTGGTACGAGCCGGCAAAATCCGCATGATAGGCACCTCCACCTTCCCGGCCGAGCTCATCGTGGAAGGCCAGTGGGCCACCGAGCGCCGGGGACTGGAGCGGGTCCGCTGCGAACAACCCCCCTACTCCATCTTCACCCGGGAGATAGAACGGGCGGTCTTGCCTACCTGTGAGGCCTACGACATGGGCGTGATCGTGTGGAGCCCCCTCAACGGCGGCTGGCTCACCGGCAAGTACCGCAAAGACACCGACTGGCCAGAAAACTCCAGAGCCACCCGCAACCTAGTAAGCGCCAAACGCTGGGACCGAGAAAACCCCGTAGTAGCCCACAAACTAGACCTAGTAGAAGAACTCGACGCGCTGTCCAAGGAGCTGGGCTGCTCCATGGCCTCCCTAGCCTACGCCTTCACCCTCGCCCACCCCGCGGTCACATCCACCATCATCGGCCCAAGAACCCCAGAGCAACTAAACGCCGCCCTAGAAAACCCAGACCTAAGGCTTACAAACGAAGTCCTAGACCGCATAGACCAACTAGTCCCCCCCGGAAAAGACCTAAACCCCGACGACGCCTTCTACATCCCCCCAGCAATCTCAAACCCCGCCCTAAGAAGGATCTAGGTCGTACGCTCCCCCGACCGCTCGATAGCCCGCACATCAGTCCCCAGATAAGAAGCAATCACCAAAGGATCATTCCGAACCTCCTCAGGAGACCCCTCAGAAATCACCCGCCCCGCCTCCAAGCAATAAACCCGATCACTAATGCTCATGACCAACGGCATGTCATGCTCAATCACCACCACCGCCGCCCCCAACTCAGCCTGAATCCGCCGGATCAGCGGCCCAAACGCCTCGCTCTCCCGCTGAGCCACCCCGCCAGTGGGCTCGTCCAGCAACAGCACCTTGGCATCCACCGCCAGCAGGCTGGCCAGCTCCACGATACGCCGCGTCCCGGTGGACAAATTCGATATGAAGTGATCGGCATAGCGCCCTAGACCCACAAAGTCCATAAGGCTGTCCACGTCGGCCCGCTTGCGCCGCTCCTGGCCCGGCGACGGCGGCACTCCCAGCAGCGACGGAACCAGCAAAGAGCGATCACGGGCCTCCATCGCCACCATCAACGCCTCTCTCACGGTGAGGTCGGGATAGATCTTGGCGTGCTGGAACCCCCGCCCCAGGCCGCCCCGGTGGCGTCGGTACGACGGCATTCGGGAGATATCCCGCCCCAGCACCTCAACCTGACCGTTGAACGGAACGAAGCCGCTTATAGCGTTCATCAGGGTGGACTTCCCCGCCCCATTGGAGCCGATCAGCCCGACCAACTCGCCCCGGTGAACCTCAATGGACACCTCGTCCACCGCCACCTTCCCGCCGAAGTGGACGTGAACGTCCCGAACCGCCAACCAAGGATGGCCTTCTTCGATCTCCACAATGCGCTCGCTGGTGATCGGCACCGGCTTGTCCAACGCCGGCACCGGCTCGGGGATGTCTCGGGCCGCCATGCGCTCATCGGCCATCCCCAGCAAGAAATCGCGCAGCTTGTAGAGCAGCTGCATGATCCCGCCCGGGAAGTACATCAACAGCAACAGCAGCCCCACCCCCGAGGTGAGCAGCCGCACCTCGTCGCTGGCCCCGAAGATGGCGGGAATGCCCTTGACCCACAACACGCCCAGCAGCGGTCCGGCAATCGACCCCAGCCCGCCGATGATGGCGATGGCGATCACGTTGATCGACTCGTTGGAGTTGAACAGGACTTGGGGGTTGATGGTGGGCTCGCCAGTGATGATCAGCCCGCCCCCCAGTGCGGCCAATCCCCCGGCCAGGGTGAACGAGATGAGCTTGATGCGGCTGCCCGACACGGTGGACGCCGCCGCCATGTCCTCGTTGTCGCGCACCGCGATCATCATCCGGCCGATGCCGGTCTTGCGCAGGTGGGCCACCAACCACACCGCCAGGGCCAACAGAGCCAGCACCATGAAGAAGAACGACTTGCGGGAGGCGGTGAAGTCGAACGGGCCCCACACCGGAGGGATGACTTTGGGCGTATTGGTGGCCCCCTGAGTGAACACGTTTTGGGCGAAAATCCACGACATGGCGGCGATGGCGAACGCCAGTGTGGTCACCGCCAGCATTAGCCCCTTCACCCGCAGCGCGGGCACGCCGATGATGAAGGCGGTGATCATTCCCGCGGCCACTGCGATCACCATGGCCACACCCCAGGGAAGGTCAAATGACCAATCCCACCAGTCGAAGGGAATGGGAATGTCGCCGTTCTCGGTGAGCGCCACCACGGTGAGACCGCCCACGCCAGCGAAGGCGAACTGGCCCAACGAGAGCTGGCCGGCCCAGCCGGTGAGCATTGATACCGATAGGGCGATCAGGGCGAAGCCCAGGATCCTGGTCCAGGTGTAGAGGTTGGAGTTCTTGGTGAGGAACAGCCCGAGCAGCGCAAGACCGCCAAACAGGGCCACGAACCCGAACCGCGACAGGTTGCGGATGTACCACAGGTCCCTCAGCCGCTCGGGAATGGCTTTCACCTTGGGCGACAGCGACCACTCTCCCTCGTCCTCGGTACCCCGTCGGGCGAACATCACCGTGATCACCAAGATGGCGATGAAGAAGATCACGTCCACCGCCTCGCGGATGTCGCGGTCGACATTGCCCTGGAACAGCCGCTGGAAGATGCCCAGACCGATGCCGGCGATCAGCGTGACCCATAGCGACCGCATTCGGGCAATGAGTGCCACCAACAGCACCCGAAGTAGCAGGCCAGGGCCGAGGCTGGCGGTACCGGCGTCGGCGGCGCTCACCCGGAACGGCGCCAACAAGATGAGCGTGACGCCGGCCAGCGCCCCGCCGATGGTCCACACCATGGTGGACACCCGCCGCACGCTGATTCCGAACAGCCTCCCGGTGTCAGCGTTGTCGGCCGAGGCCCGAATGGCCAGTCCGAATCGGGTTCGGCCCAAGAACAGGGCCAAGATCGTGATCACCAGCGGCACCATGATCACCACGATGAGCTCGCGCCCTCCGATGCGGAGGTGATCGGTGACCTCCCAGCGGAATTCTTGGGCAGTGAGCTTGGGGGGCAGCGGGAACGGCCCCGGCCGGGACACGTCGGGAAGCTGGATGGCGGCGAAGATGGCCAACTGGGCCACTCCCAGCGTGGCGATGAACAAAACCAGGCGGGGCGAGTTGAACAGGCGCCGCACCACCACCAACTCGGTGACCATGGCAAATCCGGCCGCCGCCCCAACCGACAAGAAGAATGCCAGCCAGTAGGGCACGTCGTAGCGGAATGTGAGCATGGCCATCAGAGCCACGCCGAAGCTGCCGATCTCGGCGTGGGCGAAGTTGAGCACCCCGGTGGACCGGTAGATGAGCACGAAGCCAGCAGCCAGTGCGGCCACGATGAGTCCCTGCACGCTGCCCGAGAACAAATCCTGCTGAGAGATCTCCCAGCCGATGTCGATCACAGCACGCCTGCCCGGTCTTCGGCTCGGCCTCGGTCAACCCTGCTCACTGGCTAGCCGCCCTCCGCGCCCAAGAACACCGCCCGGACTAGGTCATCCCGCTCGGCCAACTCCTGGGCTGGGCCCTCGAAGCGCACCCGTCCTTTCTCCATGAACACCGCCCGCTCGGCCACGCTGAGGGCCACGTTGAGCGACTGCTCGACGATGATCATGGTGAGCCCCGTCTCCTTCAGCTGCTCCACCACCTCCAGCAGCTCCTGCACCACCACCGGCGCCAGGCCCAGCGACAGCTCGTCGATGAGCAGCACCTCGGGCTCATGCATAAGGCCCATGCCGAAGGCCAGCATCTGCTGCTGGCCCCCGGAGAGGTCCCCGGCGGCCTGGTTGCGCTTCTCCCGCAGCGCGCCGAACACGTCGTACACCCGCTCGACGCGCCGGAATACCTCGTCCCGCTCCGCTTTAGTGGAAAGCATGGTGGCCAGGAGGTTCTCCTCCACCGTCAGTCCGGGGAACACCCCGGCACCGCCCCGCACCTGCACGATGCCCTGCTTGAAGCGCAGTTCGGCGTCGGCATAGGTGATGGTGCGGCCATTGAGCCGAATGGCCCCCCGGTCGGGCACGCCCAGCCCGCTGACCGCCCGCAACAAGGTGGATTTGCCCGCTCCGTTGGTGCCCAACAGGGCCAGCGTCTCACCCCGACGCACTTCCAGGCCGCAGTCGAACAGCACCTGCACCGGGCCGTAGCTGTAGTCCAGACCTCGCACCTGGAGCACCGGGATGTCGTCGGGATGCTCCGACATGCGCCGCATCTCCTGCTGCTCCTCTACGAGCTCGCTCACCGCCAACGAGATGTCTCGCTTGATGTAGCGGGACCCGTAAGCCACCAGCAGGCCGCCGATGATCGAGGCCGGCGGGGCGACGACGCTGATGGCCAGGCGCTCGCCGTGGGCGTCGCTGATCGACCCGGCGATGATGCTGCCCATGAATCCGCCCATCAAGAAGATGAACACCGGCAACAAGGCGAAGGCCTGGGCCCTCATCCGATAGGGGGCCACCGCCCCGATTGTGGGAGCAGCGGCCACAAAGGAGGCCGACGTACACGCGTTGGCCAGGCTGATGCCGAAGATCATGATTGCGGGCTGGTGGAACCGCATGGCGATGAGCACCAGCACGCCCGACATGATGATGAGCGTGCCCGCGGTCCGCACCATCTTGGCCGGGTCCTCCCGGAACAGCCCGTCGAACTTGAAGCCCGAAATCGGAATGGCGATCAGGCTGGCCAGCCACACCAGCGACGTCACCCAGCCCCGCTGGAAGGCCTCGTAGCCGTACTCGTCTTCCAGCATCAGGTTGAGCTGGCTGGGCAGCGTGACCAGCGCGAAGCCGAGGGTGCCCACCCCCACAGCCAAGAAGTAGAAGGTCTTGACTTTCTTGAGCCGGGCGAATGCGGTGGACATCGACACCGGCAGGTCCGACCCGATGGGGGGCATCTCGTACTGCTCGCCCAAGATGGCCTGCTGCTCGTTGCCCGCCCGAGGGGGCTCTTTCAAGATCAGCGACACCAGCGCCAAAACAACCGGTGGGATGGCGAAGATGTAGAACGCCCAGCGCCACCCGTCATCCCCGCCGGCGATCGAGGCGATGGCCCCGGCCAGAACCGGGCCGATGAGCAGGCCGATGGGTCGGCCCATGCCCTCGAAGGCGAAGATCCGAGCCCGAGCGGGAATGGGATAGGTGTCGGTGAGCAGCGAGGAGTGCACCGGCAACCGGTTGGCCTGGCCCGCCCCGGTGAGAACCCGGGTCCAGAAATACTGGAACGGGTTCCTCACCAATCCGGTGAGGAACACGCTCACCGCCCACCCCGCGGTGGCCACCGGCACGATAAGGGTCCGTTTGACCCGGTCGGCCAGCCAGGCCAGCGGCACCGCCCCTAGCACCAAGGCCACGCCGCCGAACGACGAGATGCCCAAGATCACCGTGTCCGACACGCCGAAGGCGTCTTGGAGGTCGGGCAACAGCACGGCGATGGCCACCCGGTCGAACTCGTCGATCACGTTGAGCAAGAAGAGCACCACCAGCATGCTCGCCCCGCCGGCCTGAATCCCCTGCTTCAGTGACATGGGCGCTTCGCCCACCCCGGGCAGCAGGTCGTCGGGCAGCACCACCACCTCGGATTTGGCCGCCTGCTCCGCTAGGCGCTTGGACTCCTCCTCGAATACCGCCGAAGCCAGGTTCGCCGGGTCGTCCAATTCGCCCGGTTGGTTCACAGCAGGACCGTCCAAGGCCGGCTCGCCTGAGGCGGACTCCCCGTCCACCGGCTCATCCATGGCTGCCCCTCATCGGGCCAAGACACTAGGCCATCGCTTCAAGGCCGCGCACAACATCTGCTGTTCACAACGGCCTCACTATTGGGCTACTGTTCGTCGCCAAGCTACGGAGAGGGGTAACCGTGTCTCGAAGGATGCTGAAGTTCTGGGGAGCGCTCCTTGTGCTCGTGCTCGTGGCCGCAGCCTGCGGAAGCGGCAACGACGATGACGACGGTGGTGCTCAGCCCGCCCCGGCGGAGCCGACCGCAGCCCCGGCCCCCGACGAGCCCGATGCCCCCGACGACTCCGGCGACGGGGCCGAGCCCGCTCCCGACGAGCCCGATGCTCCTGACGAGCCGGCCCCCGACGAGCCGTCCGATTCCGGCGACGGAGACGAGCCATCCGAGCCAGCCCCCGAAGAGCCGGTGGACATCGGCTTCGACGAGCCCCGCGGCGAGATGTTCATCGAGTTCCACCGGACCTTCGACCGCTCTCACCCATTCCAGCCCCTGGATGTGTTCTGCACGGCCACGCCCGACCCCGACTCGCCACCCCAGGCCACCGATGCGGGCATCACCGAGGACTCCATCACCATCGTCCACCTCCGCACCAAGCTGGAGGAATTGGAGGGCATCGGATTCGCCATCCCCGTCGGCGATGTCATCAACCAGTTTGAGACGTTCACCAAGGTGATCAACGAGCAGTGCAACGGCATCTGGGGCCGCAAGATCGACCTCCAACTCGTCGAGGTGTCCGCACTGGGCGGCGGCGGCGAGGACATCGACACCTTGCGCAACCAGGCCTGCATCGAGGCCACTGAGGACAAGAACGCAGTGATCGTGGTCAACACCTCTGGATTCCAGGGCACCGCCATCTTGTGCATTGCCGAACACGACACCTTGTTCCTCACCACTCAGGGCAATCCCCGCAACTTCCACGAGCAAGCCAACGGTCTGCTGTACTCGCTGAGCCCGGTGGCCGAGGATTCGGTGGTCAACATGACCAAGGCGGTCATCGCCACCGGCGCCTTGGAGGGCAAGACCATCGCCGTGGTCTGGCCCGACACCCCCGGCCAGCCCGAAACCGTTCAGGCCGGGATCATCGACGTTCTAGAAGACGCCGGCTATGAGATCGCGGTAGCCGAGCAGATCGGCTGCGGTGGGGCTACCCAATGCACTCTCGGCAACGACATCACGGTGGAGCAGATGATCGAGGAGCGGGTCGACGTGCTCTTCCCCGCCCTCAACGTGCTCAGCCTGCCCCAGTTCATCAACGAGATGGTCAGCCAGGGTTTCGCACCCGGCGACGTGCAGTTCTTCAACTCCGACTTCAACAGCCAGGCCGGCGATCTGGTGTCGGGCAAGGTGGCCCAGTTCGGTGGCGACGCCGCGGCCGACCTCTACAACGGCACCATCATCATCGACGATGCCCCCACTGGGAACTTCCGGGTTGCCGACCCGGTGCTCAGCTTCAATGCGCCGCTGAACATCATGTGCAACGAGACCTACGCCAACAACAACGACATTGGCGCCGTGAACATTCGGGAGGTCTACGGGAGCTACGACAGCGCCTACGGCATGACCAACACCGTGTGTACTGAGATGCGCATGGTGGCCCGGGCCCTCTACGACGCTGGTCCCAACCCCACGCGCCAAGACATCTACGAGGCCTTCAGGAATCTTGGCTCGGTGGACATCCAGCACCAGCTTCCCGCCACCTTCGGTCCCGACAAGTTCGGGGCTCCCGATGTGGTGACCGAGCTGGTGTTCCAGTTCCCGTGCCCCAACGATCCCGATATCCCCACCTGCATCGAGCAGACCGCCCCATACCGACGCCTCGGCTAGCCAATCTCTGATTCTCTGATTGCTATCGCTGCTGTCTTTCAAAAGGCGCAGCGATAGCATCAGGGGGTGAGCATTCGGGCACCCCGCTCCGGCAGGCAATCGAGGGTGATTGCCGCTGCGGCGATGGCCCTCGCTCTCACCCTGGTCGCCGCAGCCTGCGGCGGATCGGAGACTTCGGTTTCCCAGACCACGCCGATCGAATCCGACCCCACCGCCGCGCCCGCCATCACCTCAGCACCCCAACCCACTCAAGCGCCGACGCAAGCACCCCAAACCCCCCAACCAACCCAAGCCCCCACTCCAGCGCCAACCCCAGCCCCCACGCAGGCCCCTCAGCCCACCCAAGCACCCCAGCCCACGCAGGCGCCCCAGCCCACCCCGGTTTCGACGCCAGCACCCACTCCAGCACCCACCCCACCGCCGACGCCGGCACCCACGCCAGCCCCCACGCCGGCCCCGACGCCGGCACCCACGCCACCGCCCACCCCAGCCCCCACCCCGCTGCCCGATTCCGACCTCCCCTCGGTGGAGATGGTGAACGTGGCCACCGGCGCCACCGTGAATCTGGCCAGCTACGCCCCGTCGGATCGACCAATCGTGCTGTGGTTCTGGGCACCCCATTGACCCACCTGCCGCCGGGAAGCCCCCGGCCTCGAGCAGTTGGCTCGAGACAACACCGACAAGTTCACCATGATCGGGGTGGGCGCCCGAGACAGTCTGGGTCAAGCCGAGGACTTCGTTAGTGCCACTGGAACCGGGAATTCGCTCCTTATGCTCTGGGATTCGTCCGGTGCCTCCTGGAACGGGCTGGGAATCACCAGCCAGCACCGGATAATCGTGCTCAACCGATTCGGCCAGGAAGTCGACAAGCGGGCCAACCCATCGCACAGTTGGATCTTGGAAAAGGTGGCCGGCATTGGAACAGCCTGAGGTGGGTATATCCATGAAGTCGAAAATCAAGTTCCTCTCCGTCGCCATCTGTTTGGCCCTGATCGCAGCCGCCTGCGGAGACAGCACCGACGGTCCCGCGACGGCTCCCACCGAGGAACCGGCCCCAACGGCGGCGCCCGCAACGCAGGCACCCGCACCCGAGCCGGCCCCAGAGGCGGCCCCAGAGTCCGCCGCCCCACCCCCAGAATCTGACCTGCCCTCGGTCGATGTGGTGAACGTGGCCACCGGCGCCAGCGTGAACCTGGCCAGCTTTGCCCCGGCCGACCAGCCCCTTGTGCTGTGGTTCTGGGCGCCCCATTGAACCATCTGCCGCCGGGAAGCCCCCGGCGTCGAGCAGTTCGCTCGAAACAATGCCGACAAGGTCACCGTGATCGGCGTCGGAACCCAAGACAGTCTCGGATTGGCCGAGAGCTTCGTGGAGTCCACCGGGACCACCTTCACCATGCTCTGGGATCCGACCTTCGAGTCTTGGCGCCAGCTGGGCATCTCCGGCCAGCCTGCGGGGATGCTGCTGGACAGCAACGGTCAGATTCTCGATAGTTGGCGGGGCGCCATCCCCCAAAGCCGGGTTCTCGACGCCATCAGCGCCTAAACACAGCGCCTAAACACAGCGCCTAAACACAGCGCCTAAACGAAGGGCAGCTTGACCACCGTGGCCGGCGTGGGGGTGCCCCTCATGTCCACGGCCAGCTCGTCTCCGATATCGGCATCGGGGGGCACGAAGGCCAGGGCGATACCCGTCTCCAACATGGGCGAGAAGTTCCCCGAGGTGACCTCTCCCACTGCCTCGCCGTCCCGGAGCACCGCTTGGCCTTCTCGGGGCGGGCGGCGGCCCCCCACTCGCAGTCCCCGAAGTCGCCGGTGGATGCCCTGCTCCCGCTCGGCGGCCAGGGCCTCCTTGCCCTTGAACGAGGGCTTGTCCCACCGCACCACCCAGCCCAGCCCGGCTTGCAGCGGGGTGATCCCCGGGCCCAGTTCGTGGCCGTGCAGCGGCAGCCCCTTCTCCAGCCGCAGCGTGTCCCGGGCGCCCAGCCCGGCAGGGCCGATCCCCGCCGCGGTCACCGCATCCCAGAGCCGTTCGGCCGCCTCGGCCGGCACCGCGATCTCAACGCCGTCTTCGCCGGTGTAGCCGGTGCCGGCCACCGTCAACAAGGTCCCCTCCCACTCCACGGAGGCCACGCAGTTGCGGGCCACCTCCGACGCGCCGGGCGACACCGCGGCCAGCCGGCTTCGGGCCTCGGGACCCTGCACCGCCAGCACCGCCCGGCTGGCGGTCACATCGGTGGCCTGGAAGCCCGAGCCCGCACCAGAGCCGCCCAGGGCATCGCGCACCCGGTCGGTGTTGGAGGCGTTGGGCATCACATCAAAGCTGTCGTCGCTAGGCCACCACACGATGATGTCGTCCAGCACCGAGCCGTCGTCGTCCAGCAAGTGGGTGTACTGGGTGCGGCCCGGGCCTATTCGGCCCAGATCGTTGGTAAACGCCTGCTGAAGCCGCCCATAGGCATCGGGCCCGGCAACCCGGAGGGAACCCAGATGGCTCACGTCGAACACCACCGCGTCGGTCCGACAGGCCCGGTGTTCGGCCAGGGTCCCCGACGGGTACGACAGCGGCATCTCCCAACCGCCGAAGGGCACCATCTTGGCCCCCAGCGCCCGATGCCGGTCCTCCAGGGGAGAGGAGCGCATGTCCGCCGCCCGACCCCCGGCTAGGCGGAACCGGCCGCCGCGCCCGTGTGGGTCAGGTCGCCGTCAATCCCGGAGGCATCGTCGAAGCCGTACTTGCTCAGCAGGTTGCGATAGTCCCGCTGGCACAGCACGACCACGTCGATTTCGGGATAGAGCTCCCGCAGCCGGCGGACTTTGCCGTTCTTGCGGGAGATGTACTTCTGGCGGGCCGTGGTGACCTCGACGTAGCGGTCGAACTGGGGAAGATAGAAGTCGGGGGTGAACGCCTCGGTCACCTCGCCGTCTTCATTGTGGGAGAGCACAAAGGTGTCGGGCTCGTAGTGCCACTCGATGCCGTAGAAATCGAGCAGCTCGGCGAACTGCCGCTCCGAATCGTGGGCGAACACGCTGCCTCGGGCCCCTTCCGTCGCTCCTAAGAACCGGTCTGGGCGGTGCCGATGCCCGTTCGGGGTGGGGACGCTTCGGCGGGCGGGGCCTCTTCGATGGGCAACTCCCGCACCGCGGCGTCCACCTCTTCGACCAACCCCTCCATCCGGAGGTAGAGGGCCCCCTGGCCTTGGCGCAGCGCATCCAAAATCTGCTCGTCGGTGCGCACCAGCAGCGACTGGTTGCCGTTGATCACCAGATCGGCGCTGGCCACTTCCTCGCCCAGCTCGTCGCGCAGGTAGTCGAACACCTCGCGCACCCGCTGAAGGGCGATGCCCTCGTCCAACAGCCGCTTGATCAGCTTCAACTCCAGCAAGTCGTTGTAGGAATACCGGCGGCGGCTGCCGCTTCCGTCCGCCTCCCGAGCGGTGGAAACCACCAGACCAGTCCGAGTCCAATAGTCCAGTTGGCGGTAGGTGATGCCGATGATCTCGATGGTCTGAGGGGAACTGAAGTCGCCCGCTATCTGTGCCTGATCGTTCATCTCGCTCTCCGGTTCCGGGGCGCGCTTCCAGAGGGGCTTATTACACCGGGGAAACTACGCCAATGGATTTCCACAGGGTAAAGCTCTCCCTGTGGATTGTCAAGCACGCCGGAGGGGCGTCAGCCGTTGAAATCCTCCGGCGTCACTTGGTCGAGGAACTCCCGGAATTGGTCCAAAACCTCTTCAGCAGGAGTCTCGTCGCCTTCGCTGTCCTCGGGTTCCACCGTGTGTCCGGCGGCGTCCAGCACCGAATCGGCGGCGAAAATGGGGGCGCCGGTCCGCACGGCCAGCGCCACGGCATCGGACGGGCGGCTGGAGATGCGCCGGGCCCCGTTGCCGCCGGCCAGCTCCAGCTCGGCAAAGAAGGTCCGATCCCGCAGCTCGGTCACCACGATGCGCTCAAGGCGCACGCCCAGATGATCGAGCACGTCCTTGAACAGGTCGTGGGTCATGGGGCGGGGGGTCTCCACCTCTTCCATGGCCAAGGCGATGGCCTGGGCTTCTGCCCCTCCGATGAAGATGGGCAGCAGCCGACCCTCGCCGTCGGTCTCCCGCAGCAGCACGATCGGGGCGTTGGACGGCAGTTCGATCCGCACCCCCACCAGCTCCATCTCCTTCATCGCCCCCACGTTAGTAGAGGAATGAGACGTAGGTGTCGGGATCGTCGGCCAAAAGATCGGGGTCGCCAATCACCAGCTTGTCGAGGTTGCGGTAGCGCCCCGCCCAGTCCAATCCGTAGCCCAAGAAGAACTCATCCGGCGCCTCGAACCCCACGAAGTCGGGCTCAACCGGAAGGATGCGCCGGGCGCTGCGGTTGAGCAGTGCGGCCACCGCCACCGAGGCGGCCGATCGGCGGCCCAGCTCCCCTTTCAGGTAGCCCAGGCTGAGCCCGGTGTCCACGATGTCTTCCACCAGCACCACCTCGCGCCCGGTCACGTCGCAGTCCAGATCCTTGACCAGTCGCACCCGCCCCGAATCGGGGGCGAACCGCGACATGGCCATGAAATCCACTTCCACGTCGATGTCCACCGCCCGCACCAAGTCGGCGAGAAACGGCAGGCTCCCCTTCAATATCGACACGAGCACCACCCCATCGGAGTACTGCTCGGAGATCTCGGCCGCGACCCGCTCAACGGCCTGTTCGATGGATCCCCGGCTCGCGAACAGCTCGGGCCCGGCCTGGACCACTGCCCCGCTACCGGCTCTTCGTGTGGTTGGCCAAGGCCCCCCGAAGCAGCGACAGCCGCAGGTCCGAGCCCAAGTTGATCAATTCGGCCAGCACATCCAGCGACTGCTTGCGCGACTGCGCGGTGCGCTGCATCACCAAGGGCATGATCCGCTGCTCGAGCAGCCCGGCCTCCCGCTCGGCGGCCGACTTGTAGGCCCGCAGGTGGCGGGGCTCCAGCCCATGGGCCAAGAATCCGGCCGCCACCTTGGCCACGATCACCGCCTCGGCCCCGTAGTGGGCCAGGGCGCCGTCGTCCAGCGGCTCGATGAGGCCGAACTTCTGGAGCTCCATGATGTTGGCCTGGCTGAGCCCGCTGGCCGCGGCCAGCTCGTCCACCGTCAGCGACACCGAGACCTCTCCGGTGTCCAACGGGTTGAGCTTCTTGGTGCCTGAGGCATTGGACGCTGTTCCGTCGCCGTCCCCGTCAGGCCCCCCGCGGCCGGCGGTGCCGTCGAAGTCCTGCTGGTCGATGCGCTCTTTGATCACCTTGAGCGGCAAAAAGTGGTCCCGTTGCTGTTCCAGGATCCACCGCAGGCGGTTGACGTCGGCCTCGGTGAATTTCCGGTAGCCGGATTGGTTCCGCTCGGGATCGATCAAGCCCTGGCTCTCCAAGAAGCGGATCTTGGAGATGCTGATGTCGGCGAAGTCGCCCTTCAGCAGGTCCAAGACCTGTCCGATCGACCGGTGCTGGCCTCTCACCAACCGACCCGATCGTGGAATATCAGCTTGAAGCGCCCGATTTGGAGCTCGTCGCCGTCTTTCAGCCCGGCCTCCTCCACGCGGCGGCTGTTGAGGTAGGTGCCGTTCAAAGAGCCCATGTCCTTGACCCGGGGCACCAGGCCCTCGCGGTAGATCTCCGCGTGGTTCCGCGACACCGTGATGTCGTCGAGGAAGATGTCGGAGTCGGGGTGGCGGCCCAAGGTGACCCGGGTCTCCGACAGCTCGAAGCGGCTGCCCGCGGCTGCCCCCTGGGTCACCACCAGCACCGCCGGCTGGTGGATCAGATCGGCTTCCGGCGCCATCTCGGTAGTCGGTTCATCGGCGATGTGGACCGCATCGTCGTCAACGGGGTCGGAAAGGCGATGCCCGCACGCCGAGCAGAAGTTCGACCCCGGCCCGTTGCGGTGGCCGCACATCGGGCATACGATCTCGGAGCCGCCTCCAGAAGATGCAGAAGAGGAGGAGGTCAATTCACGCTCTCCGTCAGATCGGTGTAGGCCGCCGCGTCCAAAAGGCCGTCCATCTCCGAGAGGTCGGAGGCCTCGATCACGCAGATCCATCCCTCGCCGTAGGGATCCTCGTTCAACCGCTCGGGGTGGTCGATCAGATCGGCGTTCACCTCGACCACCGTGCCCGAAACCGGCGCATAGATCTCCGACACCGACTTGGTCGACTCGATCTCGCTGAACGGGTCGCCGGAGGTCACCTCGGTGCCCACCGGGGGCAAGTCGATGTAGACCACGTCGCCCAGAGCGTCTTGGGCGTAGTCGGTGATGCCCAGGAAGACCCGGTTGCCCTCGACTCGGGCCCATTCGTGGTCTTCGGAATAGCGCAATTCAACCGGTACATTCATTGGCGACACCGTACCGGGAATCGCGAAAACTCTCAACCTCAGCTTGAGGCTCCGGCTCGGTCGGACCGGCCGTCGGCCAGGGCCTGGCGAGCTCGGGGGACGTACTCCACCGCCGCGTAATAGCTGAGCGCCAGCGACGGGATGCCCAGCCCCCATCCCACGCCGCGCAGGGCTTCTCCCCCGCCAACGCTCGAGTCTCCCAGCAGCAGAATCGGCAGGGCGAACATGAGTCCGAAGGTGGCCGTCTTGCCGGTCCAGGTCACGTCGATTCGACGAGCCCCCATCGCCGCCAGCACCACGGTGGCCAGCGATACCACCGCCTCTCTGACCAGCATGGTCACCCCGAATGCCGCATGGAGAGAGCCGTCCACCATCATCGCCACCACTGCGGCCAGAAACATCAGCCGGTCGGCGGTGGGGTCCAGGATCTTGCCCAGCTCCGAGCCCTGGTCGAAGCGCCGGGCGATGTAGCCGTCCACCCAGTCGGTGGCCCCCAGCACGCCGAGCAGGATGGCGGCCCCCGCCCGATTGCCCATCCCCAACAGCAACACGCAGAACACCGGCACACACCCCAACCGCAACACCGAAACCAAGTTGGGAACGGTCAGTACCTGCCGCCCGGACATAGCCAGGTCATACTATGGGCAGATGGCCAGCGTCTTCACGATGATCATCAACCGCGACCTGCCGGGGCACTTTGTGTGGGAGGACGATGACTGCGTCGCCATCTTGTCCATCAACCCCATCCAAACCGGCCATGCCCTCATCGTCCCCCGGGCCGAGATCGACCACTGGCTCGACGTCCCCCCGGAGCTGGCCGCCCATCTCATGGTGGTGGCCCAAACGGTGGGCACCGCCCAGATGGCTGCTTTCGAACCGCCCCGGGTGGGGCTCATCATCGCCGGCCACGAAGTGCCCCACACCCATCTGCACGTGATCCCGATGTTCGACATCGGCGACCTGAGCTTCGCCAACGCCCGGGCCTCGGTGCCCCCCGAGGAGCTGGCCCAGGCCGCCGAGCGCCTGCGCTCCCACCTCCCCTCTGGCGGCTAGTCAGCTCTCGATCACGTTGAGGAGCCGGTAGACCCGCAGATCGCCGTCGCCCGCATCCAACTTCAGCCGCTCAAAGCCGGTTCGCCTAACGTCCAAGTCGAAGCTCAGGATGTCCAGGGGCCTCCAGTCGGGCGCCGCGGCCGGATCGAACACGATCCACTCCACCTTGGGGGTGGCCGCCACCGCCGCGCTGTCGGGATCGTCGACGGTTTCCAGCACGTACAGCCGGGTGCGGTCCGACAACAGGGGAAGGACCTGCTCGGAAGCCCGCACCGACGCATCGGCGGGAATCAAGTTGGCCGCCTCGTGTCGGGCGATGTCCATCGTGTCGCGCCGACCCCAGTCCCACGGTCGCTCGTACAGCGAGCTGGGCGCGTCGCGCAAAAAGAAGAGGCTGGCGGTGAGCACCAGGGCGGTGAGCAGGCGGCGGTCCACGTTCACCCGCTCCACCAGCACCCGGCCGGAACGGGCCAGCGCGAACACCGTGGCCGCGAACATGAAGGGGATCATCGGCACCGTCTGGGAAGCCTCCGCCAGTTGGCCGGGGGGCACGTCGGCCACCAGGTACACCGCGAACAACGGCACCACCGGCAGCAGATAGCGGGGCGCCACCAGCGGCAGCAGCATCACCGGGGCCAACAAGAACACGATCATCTGGAAGTTGGCCTGCGACACCGCGTCGGCCACCACCTGATGGGGGGCGGAGATGAAGCCCCACAGCACCGATCCCGGGTGCCCGCTGCCGAAGTCGGAGAACGCCTCGATGTGGGGGAATTTGCCGCCGTTGAACCGGGGCTGGATGGCGGTCATCGACACCAGCCCGTAGGCCAGCCCGCCCAGGGCGATGGCCGCACCGGGGCGGCGACGGCCCTCCATCAGCACCAGCAGGCCCAATCCCGAGAGCGCGAAGGCCAGATCGGCCCGGCAGAACACCGCCAGCAGGGCGAACACCGTGAACCGGTTCCACCGCCCCTCCAGGGCCGTGAGCACCGCGGCGAACAGGGCGGGCACAGCCAGAGCCTCGGGGTGGAAGTCCGACAGGTTCACCGTGTGGACGGCCGGGTAGGCGCAATAGGCGAAAACCACCGCCGACGCCGCCCCCGACTTGAGGCCGCCCACGTCGCGGGCGATCCGCCACAGCGGCACCACGGCCAAAGCCAGCACCGCGGCCTGCAAGGCCAAAAGCGTGGGCTGATCGGGGAACAGGGCGGTCAAGCCGGCCACCGGGTACAAGATGAAGGCGGCCTGCTCCCACAAGAGGTTGTGGCCCGCCACGCTGGACAGCGGCTCGTATCCCTCCCCGATCAGCCACACCCCCTGAAGATGCGACGACAGGTCGGCCCCGGCATCAAGCGAGCGGGCCCGGGCCAACGACAACCCCGACAGCAGGCCACCCAAGAACAGGGCGATAACCCAGGGGACGGCCCGGTCCACCTGCCGGGTGTCGAGGCGGGCCTGCCAGCGCAGCGAGAAGATCTCCAACCGCCGCCGGAACTGGGCCAGTGCGACCCTGCTCTGTTCGAGGTCCACTACCCCACCAGCACGGTGTCGGTGTCGCGCCCCGAGCGCAGCAGGGTGCCGGGCCGCGAGTCGGTGGCTCGGCCGCCGCTCACGATGGGCTGGCCGTTCACCAGCACGTGGTGCACTCCCACCGCGTCGGCGAACAGGCGGGCCGAACCGCCCGGCAGATCCTCCACCATGCGCATGGCGCCGGAGTCGATCGCAGCGGGGTCGAACACCACCAGATCGGCGTGCCACCCCTGCTTGATGCGGCCCCGCTCCCGCAGCCCGAACAGCCGGGCCGGCGCGTCGGTGAGCATGTGAACGGCCGCTTCCAGCGAGGCCAGCCGCCGGCCCCGCAGGCAGTCGCCCAAAAAGGCGGTGGTGTAGGGGGCGCCGCACATGCGGTCGAGGTGGGCGCCGGCATCGGAGCCGCCCAAAAGGGTGTGCTCGCTCTGCCAAGCCTCGGCCCGTAGCCGCCAGCTCTCGTCGTCGTCATCGGTGGGGGCCGGCCACAGCACCGTGCGCAGCTCGTCGGCCAGCACCACGTCCACCAAGGTGTCGAAGTGGCTGGTCCCCCGCTCGGCGGCGATGTCGGCCACGGTGCGTCCCGAGAGCCCGTCGTTGGCCGAGCTGAAGGTGTCGCCGATCCGATAGCCGCCCCAACCGGTGAGCCGGCTGAACACCCCGGCGTCGGGCGAGGCCGCCCGCTCGGCCAGGTGCGCCCGGGTCTGGGGGTCGGCCAGGCGGGCCATGCGCTCGGGAACCGGCAGGCCCAGCACCTCCCCCCAGTCGGGGAGCATGTTGAGGGCGCAGTAGTTGAGGAAGCTCATGTTCATGCCCACCAGCACCGGCATGGTCAGCGCCACCACCCGGGCGCCGTGCTCAGCCGCCCGCACCGAGGCGCCGAGCTGGGCCCGGTATCGGTCGGGATCGGCCGAGTCGATGGTCAAAACGTTCCAGTTGAGCGGGCGGCGGGCCGCCCGGCTCATGGCCACCATGAGGTCGAGCTCCTCGTCGGTGAAGCCCTGCATACACCCGTCGGTCACGTACTCCAGGGTGGTGCCCTCGTGCTCGGCCACCACCGAGCACAGTGCTACTACCTCGTCGTTGCTGGCGAAGCGGGAGGCCACTGGGGCGCCGTCGCCGTCGTTGTGGGTGTACGACAGCGACGTGGAAAAGCCCAGGCCCCCCGCCGCGATGCCCTCGGCCAACACCGCCTTCATCGCCTCGAGCTGGCCGGGGTCGGCCTCGTTGCCAGTGGCGTCGGACCCCATGACCGCCCGGCGGATGGCGCAGTGGCCCACTAAGAACCCCGCGTTCACCCCCAGGTTGCCGTCGAGGCGGGCCAGGTAGTCGGCAAAGGTGCGCCACGACCAGTCCAGGCCCGACTCCAGCGCGGAGAGCGGCATGCCCTCCACCTTGGCCATCATCCGCTGGAGATAGGGGGCGTCGCCGGGGCTGAGGGGCGCCAGGGTGAAGCCGCAGTTGCCGCCAATCACGGTGGTCACCCCGTGCAGGTTGGAGGGCGAGGCGGCCGGATCCCAAAAAAGCTGGGCGTCGTAGTGGGTGTGAGGGTCCACAAAGCCGGGACAAACCACCCGGCCAGAGGCATCGATCTCGCTGCGACTGGCGTCGGCGACATCCCCGATAGCGGCAATCCGCCCATCCTTGACCCCGACATCGCCGGAATAGCCCGGACTCCCCGAGCCGTCGACGATCGTGCCCCCACGGATCACCAGGTCCAACACGGCCCCAATCCTACTTATACGCATAGGGCGCCCCCACCCCGCGCCACTATGCTCACTGGCTTACGGGCTGTGGCGCAGCTTGGTTAGCGCGTCGGTCTGGGGGACCGAAGGTCCCGGGTTCAAATCCCGGCAGCCCGACCAGAACTGAGCTGAGGTGACGGCAGTCGCTGGCTAGGAACACTGTCTTGGTTGTTTCTGCACTTATGTCAAATCACATTTGTGTGATCTTGATCGATCCACGATAGGATGGCCATAGTTAGATCTGTCTCGGTCGCTGACGAGTTCAAAGTGCTGCGGCCGAACAGACGATTTGATGTGGGGGTTGCCTTGGGTCACTTAGTCACGGCTCCGGGCAAACCGCTCAAGGTAGGCCTGCTCTAAAGGAATGCAAGATGCGAGCAACAATCCAGGAAGGCGAACTGGAAATCGAACTCGTCGGAAGTCCGACCGAGATCGCCACAGTTCTTCGAGAAGTGCTGAATGGCGGAGGCACACGCGAACTCCCTGCATCCTCCACTGACTCAACGGATGCGAACGCAGTAGATGCCGAAGAACCCACATCCACTGGTGAGCGAGACTCCGACGGAGATTCCACCACCGACGAAGAACGTATCGGGGCCCTTAGGTTCTTTCGGGAACGGTCCCCAACAAACAACCGTGAGGCAACCGCTGTAGCCGCCTTCTACTTGGCAGAGAGAGCACCATCCAAGGACAGATCGTCGACAATCACGAAGGAACTCCTGGGAGACGTGTTCCGCCAAGCCCAGTGGAAGCTACCTAAGCGGTTGGACAATATGCTCGTCGACACTGCATCAGCTGGTTACTTGAATCGGGTCGACACTGGGGTCTATGAATTGTCAAACACGGGGCATAACCTCGTTGTGCACACCCTAGGAGCGAGCGAAAACCAGAGTTAGGCACAGTGATGCTTGACCTCGACCAGGCGCCGGAGGACTTCCTGGCGTTTGAGAAAGACCTCAAGAAGAGAGCAATCACTTGGGTTACCTCTCGTGATGACGGACAACGAATGCGAGCGCTCTCAGCCGGGTGGCTTCAAGAGTGCCGCCCGATCATTGTGGAGGCTCTTGGCGAGACCGAAGAGGTCTCTCAGGTGGATGAAGATGTGCAGTGGCTTCGGTCCCGCTGCGGCGTTCGGACCAGATCGAATGAACTCCGAGAGAAGTTGCGTGGAATTTCCCGCACCATCAGCAGACAGTTGTTGCCTGCATACGAGACAATACGTTGGTCACAGGCCTCCAGTGTTCAGATCCGCACAGATGACGGGCCAATCCAAAGGAGGCTTTCAACTCTTGATGAGGCCATTGCCAAGAGCTACGAACAGGCACTTCTCGACCTAAGCGATCCGCAACGACTCACCTACGTAGGACCAGCGACTGAGTTGCGCGAGGTCCTAAGGGCCACTCTTCATCGGCTGTCTCCCCCCGACGAAGAAATATCTGCCCAGCCCTGGTTCAAAGGACACCAGGGAAAGCCAACGCAAGCTGAGCGGGTCCGGGCAATCCTCGACAATAAGGAACGATCGGAGCAACCGACCAAGACACTGGACATCATCGATCAGAAAATTGGTTTGATCGCGCGCCTAACTTACCAACAGGCGTCAGCAGCGACGCATTTGGGCAGAGATGCGGGCCAGGACGAGGTCAACAGGTTGCGGACTTGGGTTGACGCGGTCCTTGGAGAAATCTTGCCCAACACATTGTAGTGGACTTGGTCGGCTGAAAAATTACAAGTACCGACGGGCTTCACAGGTCAAACATCAGCCATGGCTCCACGATGATAAGGCACTCCCACGGCCACCGTGGCGAGGCTCCCTCCACCGCTCACGTTCCGGTCGACAAATCTGCGGCGAAAGGAGGCATTCAATAGAGCACCAAGAATGACTAATAGGAAGACTGTCTTCCCAACAGTTCAGAGATTCTTTGTCTCAATTTCGCTCGCCGTTGTTCATAGAAATCGCCAAAATCAGTAATCGAAATGGGCACCTCTCCAAGCAGGTGGAGCTTTCGATACTCCATTTCTCTGTCACGGTCTAGTTCTGCTGACAACCACTCAGCAGGCATCTTCGTGCCTTTTTCATTGTTGATTACTCCTTGAAGCAACTGCAAATTAGCTAGTCTGTCCTTGCGGTCCCTATACGCTTCGATTTCTCCTTCAGGCACATCTGACTTACGCAGTTGACGTTCGTTGAATCGTGTTGATGGGAAAATGTGGTCCACATGAAATTGGTTGCGCAGGTCGACGAAAGGGAACAGCAAAGACAGTAACGCAAAGGTTAATCGATCGCCGTACCTCATATCCGCCAAATCTTCTATTTCCTCTTCATCAAACACCAATTGCCTTCCTTTCCGTGCCATCGCTTCTTGTATTTTGTCGACTGGAAATTCTACATTTCCATTTTCATTTATGGAGCGTCTAAGGTCTGTAAGAAGAGTGTCTAGACCACTACCCCAAACGCCTGTCTTGAGAAGACTCTTGACAAGCCAACGACGAATTGATTCGCGGTCATTTCGGAAGTGACGGCTTGTCAGATAGGTTTCTCCCAATTTTCTATAGTGCAAATAGTAGGCAATCGGCAAGATAGCGTTGTGCGCCGTTAGGTTCTGCCCACTAAAGCCATACGATGCTATGAGCTGAACTGTCAATACAAGTGCTCGCTTAATGTCTTCCCATTCTCCTTCGAATGTAGCCATATTCTCTCGACTAAAGTTGTCTACCCTAAATCCGACACTACCTATGTCACTAAGCATCAGACCTGCCTTTAATACAAGATCTTGAGAAAAGCTAAATCCTGAACCTAAGCGGTTCATTTGGTCAACCAGGTTGTGTATTTCCTCTCTGGCATCATGGTCGACCCACTGCGCTACCGCAATTGAGAGCAGCAGGTCGGAATGAGATAAGGGTGTACCGCCGTCATTCATACGAATGAAAATCTGGAGTGCCTTATCCAATTCCTGATCGTCCTCCTCATAATATGCTACTAATCTTTCTTTACGTGTGACCTCATAGAGTCTAAACAGGGGATCCATAGCGGCATCCACCATATGTTGCGGCAATCGGCGATTTAGCCAACGCACCATAGCGGGGAGTTCATCTGACATGCTAAGAATGCTCCCGATCGGAAACCAACAGACATTGTCTGGAGCACTCGTTGCCTGATTTTCAGTTATAAAGCTAAACCGATATTTGGTTCCATCTTCATTGTCATCGTCTGGCTGCCAGAGTAGATCCAGATGGAGCTTAGTTGTTGGAAATGCATCCGGATTGCTCCATCTCTTGTGCGGCAGCTTTCGAGCTATACTCCCGTTGAGGCCGATATTGAATGCTGTCAAGCGCTGTTGTCCATCTAGTACAGCAGTTAGCTCTTGATGTCGGATTGAACCCAATGGAGGGCAATGGGGATTGTCTCTTTCGTGATAATTTCGTACAAAGCCATAAAACTTGAATTTGTCGCTGTTTTCAGGTGCTACTTTCCAATAGAGAAAGGTGCCGAATGGATAGCCTTGCATGATACTGTCGAACAGGCGACAAATCTGATCAGGGTGCCATACAAACTCCCGTTGTATAGCTGGCAACACAAGCTTGTGGCGCTGAATGTCTTCTAGAGTCTTTTCAATTGTCTGCCCAGTGTGGTACATAAATTCATCCAATCTTGCAACTGTATCCGACCTACCGTCCTGCCATGGTTCAGCTACCCGTCCTTGCTTCTTGCGGCCCGATAGAGACTTGGCCTGCTTGAGAACTGGATCTTCTGTGAAGGCAACAAGAGCGTGGTAACGGTAGGCACCGCTGCAGCACCGTACTCGCCGAGTCGTGCAATATTCACAATTCAGAGCTTCCTACGACATTGCTTGTTGCAGTCCGGGCGCAACACGCCAAGACCAGTTGGCAGTGCCTACCTGAAGGGGTCTCAAAGTGCGCATGCCGTGCTAGTGCTTTCAGTGAGTAACTCACCCACAGCTCCGCAGTGAACAAGCATCGTCGGTAGGTCCCGAGTTCAGCTCCCGGCAACCTGACCACCGTATACGGCAGTAGAGACGAGATCAGTCCGGTCGGTATACGTCGCGGCGGTGGCCGACTCGGATGATCTCTATCTTTCTGTCGACATCGTCGATTCGGTAGAGGATTCGATACGTGCCTCTTCGGGCGCTCCATAGGCCTGCTAGCTCCCCGCTCCGTAACTTCACACCAATGCGCCGGGGGTTCTCAACGAGGGGGCCAGCCATAAACTCGATGACGGCTGCAGCGACCGACTCAGGGAGCGATTCGGCGATGGCTCGTGCTGCTGCCCGCGTGACGACTAGCCCGTAGGGGGCATCACTCATGAAGGGCGCAGTGCTTTGACGGCTTCGACGCCGACTACGACATCGCCGTTCATGAGATCACGTTCGCCTTCGGCGATCTCCTTCATGGCCTGGGGATCCCCAAGAATGGCCAAAGTCTCCTCAAGCGATTCGAGATCCTCTGGACTCATTAGCACCGCAGCTGGAGAGCCGTTGCAGGTGATGACCACGCGCTCGTGGTGAGTGCTCACCCGTTCGACGAACTCCGGCAACTGGCCCATGACCACCTCTAGCGACTCGCTAGCCATGACCATCATTGTGCCACGCCAGGAACCATTTGGCACCTGTCAGCGAGTGGTGGGGCTAGACGAGGGTAGTGGTGGATCCGGCGCCGATGGCGACTAGGCCAGCGCTGTTGACGCCGCCGATGGCGACTAGGCCGATGGAGTTGACGCCTCCGATGGCCACGAGGCCGACGGAGTTGACCCCGCCGATGGTGACCAGGCCCATGGAGTTCACCACCCCGAAGGTGACGATCCCCATCGCGTTGAGGAAGGCCACCGCCGCAGCCCCAATGGCGTTGATGCCCGCGACCGCCGCGATCCCGATCGAATTAAACTTCGAGATCGCCGTTATCCCAACGCTGATCCCACTTTTTCCATTGCCTTCGTTCATGGTTCCTCTCTTCTGGATGGACAATCGCCGTCCGCTATCTCGACTTCTCCGCCACCCTACAGACACACCGTTGCAAGGGTTTCCTTTGCGAGCTGTCCACGATTGATTATGCAACTGAGTAATTTAGTAGGAAAGCATCATAAAAGCAGGTACGCTGCCGTTATGGCCGAATTTCGTCGAGCGCAAGTCGACACCCTCATCCAGCGGTTATCTGAGCCGCCAGAGCGGCTGATCGCGGTCTTCGGCCCCCGTCAGTCCGGCAAAACCAGAGCAGTGCTCCAAGCGATTTCGTCCGTTCAAAGGGAGCATCGGTACGAGACATCTGATAGTTCCGAATTTCAAGGCGACCCGAGGGGGGCA
Source organism: Candidatus Poriferisocius sp. (assembly GCF_965204015.1). Taxonomy (GTDB): domain Bacteria; phylum Actinomycetota; class Acidimicrobiia; order Acidimicrobiales; family Bin134; genus Poriferisocius. The sequence goes on from NZ_OZ241965.1 coordinate 3,604,358, forward strand.
ACGTCTGACATGTACTACGAGAGCGCCTTGCCCAATCAGGCCAATACCCACTGGCTGGAGATGGTCTGGCGCCAGAGTCGACACCGGGCATGGAACTCCCCCCGGGGTTTCGTTCTCGTGTTAGACGAGATTCAGAAGATTGACCGCTGGTCGGAGGTGGTCAAGGGCCTTTGGGACGCCGACCGGATGAACGGTTGCCCAATGCACGTGGTGATCCTCGGGTCGGCCCCGCTGCTGATGCAGGACGGGTTGACCGAGAGCCTGGCTGGGCGCTTCGAGCTGGTCCACTTCAAGCACTGGTCGTACCGGGAAATGTCACAGGCATTCGGACTCAGCTTGGACGAGTACATCTATTTCGGCGGCTACCCCGGCGCTGCTGCCATGATCGCCGATTCAGACCGCTGGATGGATTACATGCGCGGTGGGATGATCAGCCCCAATATTGAGCGAGACGTGTTCTCGATGGTCAGAGTGGATAAGCCAGAGCTGTTCAAACGGCTTTTCGATCTCGGGGCGCGGCTATCGGGACAAGTGGTGTCATACACAAAGTTGGTTGGATATCTGCAAGATGTGGGCAACACAACCACCCTGACGAGGTACCTGGGGCTCCTCGCCCAAGTCGGCTTGCTCGCTGGACTGCCCAAACATTCCAATCGCCTGACCTCAGCGAAAGTACCGACCCCAAAGCTGAACGTGCTCAACACTGCCCTCATGTCTGCGGTCTGCGGCTTGAGTTTTGATGAAGCCCGGGGTGATCGCACCCACTGGGGGCGCCTGGTGGAGAGCAGCGTGGGAGCCCACCTCTTCAATGCCTCCTCGTCCAGGACCGAAGTCAAGTACTGGCGAGACCGGAATTTCGAGGTTGACTTCGTACTTGAGCGTGGATCGAATCTCGTGGGCATCGAAGTGAAGAGCGGCCAGGCACCCGCTGCAACCAGAGGATTATCGGAGTTCCAGCGCCGGTTCCAGCCCAAGAACACCATCGTTGTCGGAGATGCGGGCGTGCCCCTCCACGAGTTTCTGTCCGTGTCCCCTGACTACTGGTTCGACGAGACATGAGTACCTACGTGGCGCGTACTTGTACCGAAGTCGGTACCAGCGACAGATTCAGCGCTCATGCCGATGGCTCAAGACCGCTCAGCGACTTCAGACAGCACCACGCCTATGTGCTGTTGGGCAATCCTGGCTCTGGCAAGACCACCGAGTTCGACAGGGAGCGCGTGGCGCTGGGCGATGCTGCTATCCATGAGAAAGCCCGGGACTTCATCAAGCTCGACTTGGACTCTCATCCAGAGTGGCGGAACAAAACGCTCTTTATCGACGGTCTCGACGAGGTCAGGGCGGGAGCAACTGACCAGCGTGCTCCGCTAGATGAGATCCGTCTCCGCCTCGAGCAGCTTGGCGTGCCGAAATTTCGCCTGTCTTGCCGCGAGGCTGACTGGCTGGGTGCCAACGACCGGCAGAGCTTGGAACGAATCTGCCCCGATTCGAACGTGACCGTCCTGCGCCTCAACCCGCTCGATGATGAGGCCGCCGCCAAGCTGTTGAGCTCTCAGGACATGCGCCGCGATGCGCGGCAGTTCATAGACGAGGCACGAGGCCGGGGCCTGAGTGGCCTGCTCGGCAACCCCCAAACACTGTTGTTGCTAGCGGATGCCGTAGACCACGGTGAATCCTGGCCAACAAGTCGGGCGGAAACATTCGAGGCGGCCTGTCGGAAGATGGCCGCTGAGCAGAACCAAGAGCACCTTGCCGCAGCCGACGCTCTGCCACCACTTACTTCAATGGACGCGGCGGGGTACTTGTGCGCCATGCATCTGCTCGCCGATGTCGAGGGGTACTTGCCCACCAGGCGACCAGACGCTGGCGCGCTCGTCTGCATAGATGACCTTGAACAGCTACCCGGCGCCCCCAATCGCCACTGCATGAAACAAGCGCTCGCGACGAGCCTGTTCACCGGAAGCCAAGAGACTGGCTTCACCCCTGTTCACCGCCACATTGCCGAATTCTTGGGAGGCCGCTACCTAGCGAAGCTGATTGCCGACGGACTGCCGGCCAGCAGGGTGATCGCATTGATGGCTAGTCCCAGCGATGGGCGTGTCACCACTGAATTGCGGGGCCTTTCAGCTTGGCTGTCCGTCTATTCCTCCGAAGCGCGCCTACAGCTCATCGACGTCGACCCGGTAGGCGTCGGCCTATACGGCGACATTGGGGACTTCTCGCCGAGCGAGAAGGAACACCTGCTGAAGTCGCTGGCGAGATTTGCCGCACAGGGACCCTTGCTCGGGTTCCAGCAGCATGATGCCCGACAGGATGGTTTTCGCAACAGTACCGCTGAGGCCTTCCGACCTCTCGCCTCCGCTGACATGGCACTAGCAATCAAGCGACTGCTCACCGAGTTAGGCACCGAGTCTCAAGACCACCGGTTCTTGGAGTTGATCTGCGAAGTCCTCTCCGGAGCCGACCAGTCTTCCTTGGAGGCGCTCGTCTTGTTGCTGCCTGAACTAGAAGCATCGGTGCGCGACCCAGCGAGACCCCCATTTGCCAGAAGATTGGCGTTGGACGCCTACCTCCGCATCGCCCCCCTTGGTGACAGCAAGACGCACACCCTCACGCAGCTCTTGAACGAAATCCACAACCGCGACCTCCCCGACCCCGACGACGACCTCTGCGGCACTCTGCTGGAGTATCTCTATCCAATCTGGTTGTCCCCCTCGCAAGTGTGGCGGTATGTCCAACCCCGCCACCGGCACAACTACACCGGCCGCTTTGTTCTATTTTGGCGATTCGGACTCCTAGAGCAGTCATCTGATGAACACATTGCCGGATTGCTCGATTCTCTCTCCCAAAACCAATCTGCCCAGTTGGCTGCGCTGGAGCAATCCAGACTCGAGGACCTCCCCTACCCACTGTTGCACCGGGGCTTGGAGGCGTGGGGTGACACTCTCGACCACTCTCGACTGTACGACTGGCTGAACACCCCAGGACGCTCTCGCTCCTCACGGACATTTGGCCGCGAGGCAGCCCAGCGGATCAAGGAATGGCTGGAAGCTCGTCCCCATGTCCAGAAATCGGTGTTTTTGAATTGGATCAGACGATATGAGACCAGCGAAGAGCTCGAAATCTACGGGTACTGGAACTGCAATGCCCTGCATTGGAGCCAGCCTCCTGCTGACTTTGGGTTGTGGTGCTTGGACAAGGCTGTGGAAGTTGCCAACGCTGAGACGTTCGTGGCGCAAGAACTTCTGAGGCAGGCATCTCGCTCGCTGGATGAGCCTTCCATCAGCAAGGGGCTCACGCCTGAGATCATGACCAACCGGACAATTGGGCACAACGCCTTAGCTGGCCAACTTGACTTACTCCGCAATCCTCCTCCACCACCTGCAGAGGTCAGTGAGTGGGAGCGTGAGATGGCTGACCAGCTGGCTAAGTACGAACAGGAAAAGCGGCAGCGGCAAAAGAAATGGGCGGCGGCATTGCAGCCATACATAACCGAGCTGCAGGAAAATCGAGCACCTCCTCCGATTTTGGACAGCTTGGCTAAGGTCTACTTCGCTCTGTTCATAGATGTAGACGAGCAAGCTCTCCCCGAGAGTCGTATCAGCGACTTCATCGGCGGTGACACTCATCTGGTGGATGCGGCTATTTCCGCCCTGCGAAGGGCCGTCCTGCGAGATGACCTTCCCCAGCCCGAAGAAACGATCGCGCTGCAACACGAGTCTTGCCATTCCTGGCTGGCTTTCCCAGTGCTGGCCAGTCTGGAACTGCTCCACAAAGAGGAGACAGCACTTCTGGACCTCGTCGACGACAAGCAGAGGCGCAACGCTCTCGCTATCCGCTATTGCGTGGCTGACAGTGCGATGCAAAGTGCTACCTCCCCTTGCCACGACCGATGGCTAGAGGAGGATCCTGATCTGGTTCTTGAAGTGCTCTTTCAGTGCGCGGTCGCTGCCCTCAAGTCTGGTGACGACTATCCGGCGGGCCTCAGCGACCTTGACCGAATTTCTGGACTAGATGACCAGGTCCACAACATCAGAATCAGGTTGCTTAAGGCACTCCCGGTTCGTGCCCCCAGCAAGCAGTTGGCCTTGCTCGACCGACTGTTAGGCCAGACATTGCGATATCCCAACACCGCCGAGCTGTCTGCTCTTGTCGAGAAGAAGCTCAACGCCAAGAGCACCACCGACGGCCAGCGGGTCCGGTGGTTGGCGACGGGTGCTCTGCTCTCTCCTTCGCGGCACCGACAGTCGCTTCGAGATTTCATCAGCGACAATGATGAGCGCTCTAGGCACCTTGCCCAGTTCTTAAGCGGTGCCTCCGAAAACGACCGTTTTGGCCCTTCGGTGATGGGGAATTGCTCGGAACCAGCGTTTCTGAAGAACGTCATCGAAATGCTCGGCCGTCTTTATGCCCCGCTGCGGGTTAATGGCATTGTGACTCTGGAAATAGACGCATCCGACCGTATCGCCAGCCTGATTTCGCTCCTTGGTGCCATGCCTAGCAACGAAGCTCACGCGGCATTGACCGACTTGATCGAGAACCCTTCGCTCACGTCCTGGCAGGACCAGCTCACTTGGTCTCGAGATCGGCAGAGGGTCGCCCTTCGCGATGCCACCTACCACCACCCCAGCATCGAGCAAGTTCAGCGCACGCTCGACAACGGCCCGCCAGCTAACGCGGCGGACTTGGCGGCACTGGTGGAAGAGCGGCTGCGCGAGATCTGCCAGCGCCTAAGGGGCGACAGCGACAATCCATGGAGACACTTCTGGAACGAAGACTCAAGCGACGGCTCCTGGACTCCAAAGCATGAGGAGTCTTGTAGAGATGCAGTCCTCTTTCTGTTGAAAGGGACTCTTCCTCACGGTATTGACGCCGTACCGGAAGGGCACTACGCCGCCGGAACCAGGGCGGATATACGCGTGAGCTACGGCGGGCACAACATCCCCATTGAACTCAAGAAGGACGACCATCGAGACCTCTGGACCGCGCTCCGCGCCCAGCTTGTCGGCCAGTACACCACCGATAGGGCAGCGGACGAACACGGCATTTACGTCCCACTCTGGTTTGGCCTTGAAGACCGCAAACCCCCTGCCCCGCCACATGGCCACCGGCCTAAGACTGCCGCAGAGCTACAGCAGCAACTCGAACGAGATCTCACCGCCGAAGAGGCCCGCAAGGTCTCCGTGCTCGTCCTCGATGTCACCAAACCCCTCGTCGGCCGACAGGAGGCCTAAACGGTATTTTGCATTGGCATCTAGGCGCTTGTGCCTATGTGCAGCCACGGCCAGAACGAGATGTGGCTGCCGACTTAGGGACGAAGATAATACTGCAGCAACATTACGGCAGTCCCCAGAATGGTAAGCAGCACCATCGAGCCTGACAAGGCAGGGTCCGAATCGACAAAGGTACCCATATGTCTGAGGGAAGATATGAATGCCGTTAGGACAGAATGTGCAACCGCCGGTGCCTGATCTGTTTGGAGGGGCAGAGTCGAGAGAAGTAAGAGGAGCGAGATCGAAGGCGATGTAACAGCTTCTGGGCAAGGTCCACTCGGATTGGCAATCTTGGGAGGTCGCACATCGGAAAATTCGAAAGCGTTCGATACATTTTTGGTCGACGATTCGCGAGAGGCGCCCCGTAGCGAAGCCCGATTGAACTTTTGTACTGCCCGCCCTGCCGCGGCGAGTTCTGAGAGGTCGGGGAATTGCACAGCCGCGGCGAGTTCTGAGAGGTCGGGGAATTGCACAGCCGCGGCGAGTTCTGAGAGGTCGGGGAATTGCACAGCCGCGGCGAGTTCTGAGAGGTCGGGGAATTGCACAGCCGCGGCGAGTTCTGAGAGGTCGGGGAATTGCACAGCCGCGGCGAGTTCTGAGAGGTCGGGGAATTGCACAGCCGCGGCGAGTTCTGAGAGGTCGGGGAATTGCACAGCCGCGGCGAGTTCTGAGAGGTCGGGGAATTGCACAGCCGCGGCGAGTTCTGAGAGGTCGGGGAATTGCACAGCCGCGGCGAGTTCTGAGAGATCGGGAGCGAGCACTGGCTGTTCTGGGGGCATCATTCCGAAATTAGCATCAGGTTGAGGCTACTCGTGACCTATTCCGCTGCGAATGAAGAGATCGGAAGTAACTCAGGAGTGCGTCCGCTTCCGCAAGCTCGACGACCTCCCCCTAGAACTCGTCGCCGAAGTAGTCGCCCGAACCCCCATCGACGAGTTCGTCACCATCTACCAAGCCTCCCGCTCCGCCCGCCGCTAGCAGCCGCTGCCTCTTCAGAACAGCGAGGCGATGCCTTGGATGGCGCGCCAGGTTAGGTAGATTCCGGCGGCGGTTATGGCTAGCCAGAAGTGCCAGGGGACTTTTTGGCGGGGTGGGGGGGCTGTGTCGGGTGGGGTTTCTACGGGGGTGCCGCAGGTGGGGCAGTCGCCGGCTTCGGTTACTGAGGCGGGGTTCCAGAAGCGGTCGCAGGGCTCGCACCAGGGCACGGCCATAGCTTGCCACCACGAGACGCCGAGACCCCGCAGCCGGAGGCGCCGAAGTCGTCTCTGGCTGCCAGCGACTCCCCGGCGCTGGGGGAAGATGCGGGTTTGGCCGGGGGCGGTGGTAGCCTGGTCTCACTTGGCTGAAAGTCTCTGCCGAGCGGGTTGCCTCCGAGTTTCTTTCTCTGATTCCGGGCAAGCTGCCCGATGCTGAATTGCGCCACGCTGACGATTTCAGGCGCCAACCATCCCCTAGTCGCCCGCCCCACGCGGGCAAGGAGCCCCAATGCCCCCCACTTTCGCCCAGTTGGGCGTGCCCGAATCCATCTGCCGCGCGCTCGAGCGCAACGGCATCCACAAGCCGTTCGAGATCCAAGCCGCCGTCATCGCCGACGCCATGGAAGGCCGCGACATCTGCGGTCGCGCGCCCACCGGGTCGGGCAAGACGCTCGCCTTCGGCATCCCGTTGATCGCCGACGTCGGCCAAGCCCGGCCCCGGCGGCCCCGAGCGCTGATCCTGTCCCCCACCCGCGAGCTCGCCGATCAGATCGCATCGGAGCTGCGCTCGATCTCCGGTCCGATCACCGTTGCCGCCGTCTACGGGGGTGTCGGCTACACCAACCAGCGAAAGCAGTTGCAAAAGGGAGTGGACATCCTGGTGGCCTGCCCCGGTCGGCTTGAAGACTTGATCGACCAGAGAGCGGTGAGCCTTCACGAAACCGACCATGTCGTAATCGACGAGGCCGACCGCATGGCCGACATGGGCTTCTTGCCCGCCGTCAGGCGCATCCTCGACCAAACCAACTCCGAGCGCCAGACCGTCATGTTCTCGGCCACTCTTGACAACGACGTGGCCAAGCTCACCCGCGACTACCAGAACCGCCCGGTCACCCATGAGGTGGGTGACGCAACGCCCGACGTCAGGTCAGCCGATCACCGGTTCTGGACGGTGGAGAAGACCGAGCGGGTCGATGTCTGCGCCAATGTGATCTCCACGGCAGGACCGACGATCGTGTTCTGCCGGACTCGCCATGGCTCAGACCGGCTGGCCCGACAACTGTCCCAGCGGGGGGTCAACGCCGCCGCCATACACGGGGGCCATGCCCAGAACCGCCGCACCCGGACGCTCCGGGAGTTCACCGACGGCCGGGTTGAGGCCCTCGTCGCCACTGATGTCGCCGCTCGGGGGATCCACGTGGACTGCGTGGCCAGCGTCATCCACTTCGACCCGCCAGAAGACCACAAGGCGTATCTGCACCGCTCGGGGCGCACCGCCCGCGCCGGCCAGACCGGCCTGGTGGTGTCGCTGGTTCAAAACGGCCAACACGCCGATGCCAAGAAGGTCCAACAACGGCTCGGCCTCCATCAGCCCATCACCAGTCCCGACTCCATCGATGGGCACACCGCGCCGTCCCGCCCCCGCAGGCCGCTTCATCCCCGCCCAGAGGGCCGCGACAAGCAGAAGCCAAACAGCAAACCCCAAGGCCGCGGCAACCAAACCGGACGGCAGGGCAAGAACCGCAACGGGCAACGGTCAAACCGCAGGCCGCAGGGTCGCCCGCAACACCAGAAGGGGCGGAAGCCCCGAAGCCGCGCCTCCTCCCGGTAGCGATCCGCCTGCCCGCTGGTCCGGGCGGCCGGAAACAGATCAGGCCCGGCGGACGGCGAGGATGGCCACGTCGTCGCTGATGGTGCCGTCGGCGAAGTCCCGGGCGGCCTCCAGCAGCGACTTGCACAGCACGTCGGGCGACACGGTGGGATCGCGCCGCAGGTGCATGGCGATGCGGTCCTCGCCGAACTGGGCGTCGCCGTAGCGCACCTCGGCCAGGCCGTCGGTGTACATGAGCACCATGTCGCCGGTGTCGAGGGGGATCTCCCGGCTGAAGAACGAGCTGTCGGGATCCAGCATCAACAATGCGCCGGTGGCCCGCAGCGGCTGCACCTCCCGCTCGTGCCACAGCCAGGCCGCCGGGTGGCCCGCCGATGCGTAGCGCATGGTCTGGGCCTCGGTGTCGAACACCACGATCACCACCGAGATGAACTCCTCGGCCCGCTCGATCGACGACATCTGGGCGTTCAGCTCCTCTAAGGCCTGGGCCGGGTCGCGGAACTGGCGCAGGAACACCCGAAGCAGGTACTTGGCCTGAAAGGCGGTGATCGACGACTCGATGCCCCGGCCGGCCACATCGCCGATCACCGCGGCCACCCGGGTCGGGCCCACCCGGAACACGTCGAAGAAGTCGCCGGCCATCACTCCCTCGCCCGCCTGGTACACCCGGCCCATCTCGTAGCCGGCGAAGTCGGGCAGATCGTCGGGGGCCAGCCGGTCGGCCCAGGCCAGCGGGGCCAAGTCGCCCTGGCTCAGCGTCTCCTCGGCCCGGCGCTCCATCTCGAATCGCTCCTGGGTGAGCCGGGCCTCGGCCACCGAGCGGCGCCCCCACCACAGCGGGAACAGGGCTGGCACCACCACCAGCACCAAGATGGCGGTCGCCGCCCGAGACTCCACCGCCGCCATCAACGCGGCCACCACAGTCAGCGCGGCGTACAGAAGGGCGGCGTGGGCGTCGCGGCGAAAGCTCGACTGGGCCAGCGTGTAGGCCGCCTCGTAGGCGTCCTGGCCCTCCTCGTCGTACCCCACGCCGGCATGGGTGTGCTCCACGCGGCGCAAAAACCGCAAGCGGTGCCGGGCCGACCGGGCGAACACGCCCGCGGCCACCAAGCACACCCCCGCGACGATCACGAGGAGGAGGTTCTCCATTGCCGAAGGCTACCCCGCCTTCTCGGGCAGTTCTTGCCGCATTTGTGCCATTTACTCCCCCACTAGTCCCCGGCCTAGTCCCCCGACCGGCGCCGAACCCGCAGCTTGATGGGAACCGAGCCCAAGTCGAAGGACTCCCGGAGGCGGCGCTCCAGATAGCGCAGATAGGTGCGGGGCAGCGTCCGATTGGCAAACAGGGTGAACGTAGGCGGATCGGTCGCCCCCTGGGTGGCGTACAGCACCCGCACGCCGTCGGGGGCGGGATGGGCCGCCTGGGCGTCGCGCAAAACCCGGTTCACCGCCTGGGTGGGGATGCGCCGCCGGTACTCGGCGATCACCCCCCGCAGCTCGGGCAGCAGCCGGTTCACCCCCTTGCCCGACAGCGCGCTCACCCGCAGCACCGCGGCCTCGCCCAAAAAGTGCAGCCGCCGGTCGATGTCGAGGGCGATGGCCTCCCGGGCCTGGGTGTCGAGCAGGTCCCACTTGTTCAACAGCACCACGATCGGGCAGCCGGCGGCGTCCACCCGCTCGGCCAGGCGCTGGTCTTGATGGGTCACCCCCACCGTGGCGTCCACCACCAACAAGGCGATGTCGGAGCGGTCGACCGCGGCCAGCGCCCGCAGCAGCGAGTAGTACTCCGCGGCCTGGTCGATGCGGGCCCGGCGGCGCATGCCCGCGGTGTCCACGAACCGGATCGGCCCCAGCTCGGTCTCCACCACGGTGTCGATGGCGTCGCGGGTGGTGCCCGGCTGGTCGTGGACCACCGACCGGTCGTCGCCGATGAGGCGGTTGAACAGGGTGGACTTGCCGGCGTTGGGCCGCCCCACGATGGCCACCGACACCATGGGCGACCCCGGGTCAGCCCCCGCCCCCGACACCATGGCCCCATCAGCCCCGAGCCCAGCGTCAGCCCGAGGCTCTTCGGCCAACTCCTCGGGGAACGAAGCGGTCACCGCGTCGAGCAGATCCCCCACGCCCCGGCCGTGGAGCGCGCTCACCGGGAACGGGTCGCCCAGCCCCAGCTTCACGAACTCCCAGATGAGGCTCTCGTGTGCCTCGTCGTCCACCTTGTTGACCGCCACCAGCACCGGCCCCTCCCGGCCCCGCAGACGCCCCGCCACCCCCTCGTCATCGCCGGTGACCCCGGCTTGGGAGTCCACCACCATCACCACCACATCGGCTCGGGCCATCGACTTCTCGCTCTGGGCCGACACCTTGGCGTCCATCGAGGCGTTGTCGCCCGCCCCCGGGGGCAGCCAGCCGCCGGTGTCCACCACGGTGAACTCCCGCCCCTGCCAGTGGGCGGGCATCTCCTTGCGGTCGCGGGTGATGCCGGGCTGCTCGGCCACGATGGCCTCCCGGCGGCCCAAGATGCGGTTCATCAGCGTGGACTTGCCCACGTTGGGCCGCCCCACGATGGCCACCGTGGGCAACGCGCCAGCCGCCGCGCTAGCCGCGGAGCCAACCACTGGGCTACCCACCGAGCGCCCTTCTGAGCGCGGCCCCGTCGGTGGCCACCACCTCGACGGGGCGGGGTAAGTCGCCCGGGCGGGTGCCGTCCAAGAACATCCCCTGCGACAGGCACACGTCGGGCAGCAGATAGCGGTCGCCCTCGGGCTCGGCGGCCAGCGTGCGGGCGATGTCGTCGCCCACCAAAAGCCCGGCCACCGCGGTGGTCCCGCCGAAGAACCGGTTCTCCACCGGCACCACCCGCACGTCGTCGCGGCCCAGCGATGCCACCAGCGGGGCCAACACCTCAGCCCCGTACTCCCCCGTCACCACCCCCACCGGCGCGCCCTTGCGAGCCCGCAGCCCAACCGGCGTCGACCCGTCGGCCCGCGGGGCCGCAGCTCCTTTGCCGCCACCCTTGTCGGCCCGCGGGGCCCGGTAGCCGGCCGCCGGCGCCCCCTCGACCCAGGCGAAGAAGCCGGGCTGGGTCCCGGTCACCTCGGCGGCCTGGCCCATGAACTCCATCTGAAGGGTGGCCGCCATGCCCACCCCGTCCTCGTGCATGCCGAACCCCTCGTAGGCCTCGGGGCCGGGGAACTCGACCCCAGCAAGCAGGTAGTACTCGTCGGCCGCGAACACCAACCGGCGCCCCAGCACACGCTGGTTGATCGCCTGCCACTCGTGTACCGCGTCCACCACCGCGCCCGCCTCGGCGGCGGTGTGGGGCCGAAGCCGGGGCTCGGAGGTGTGGCGCGACACCCCGAGGGGCACCACGCACAGGCTGGCCAGCTCGGGGTACTCGTCGGCCACCCCGCACAGGGTGTCCTCCAGCACGTCGCCGTCGTTCACCCCGGGGCACACCACCACCTGCCCGTTCACCTCGATGCCGTGGTCCAACAGCGCCCGCAGCCAGCGCAGGCTGGTGGCCCCCCGGCGATTGCGCAACATGTCGGCCCGCACGTCGGGGTCGGTGGCGTGGATGCTCACGTTCAGCGGCGACAGCCGCTCGGTCACCACCCGCTCCAGGTCGGCCTCGGTGAAGCGGGTCAGGGTGGTGAAGTTCCCGTACAGAAACGAGAGCCGGTAGTCGTCGTCTTTCATGTACAGGCTGGGCCGCAGCCCGGGCGGAAGCTGGTAGATGAAGCAGAACTCGCAGTGGTTGTCGCACGTCCGAACCCGGTCGAACAGCGCCGAGTCCACCTGTGCGCCCAGCGGCGCCCCGGCCATCTTCTGCACGTCCAGCTCCAGCACCACCCCGTCGCGCCGCACGTCCAGGCTCAGCTCCGGCTCGTCCACCAGCATCTGGTACTCGATCACGTCTTTGGGCACGCTGCCGTTGATGGCCAACAGCTCGTCGCCGGCCCGCAGGCCGAACCGCTCGGCCGCCGAGCCATCGGCGACAGCGGTGATCCGGGGCGCGGACATGACCGCAATGTTACGAGTACCAGGCCGCTAGATTGGCCCTGTGCATGTGGACAAGGTGATCCTGGCCGCTCCCCGGGGTTTCTGCGCCGGCGTGGAGATGGCCATCAAGGCGCTGGCCTGGCTGGTCCGCACCTTCGACGGGCCGGTGTACTGCTACCACGAGATCGTCCACAACAAGCTGGTGGTGCGACGCTTCGAGAAGCTCGGCGTGGTGTTCGTCGACGACATATCCGAGGTGCCCCCCGGCCACCCGATCATGCTGTCGGCCCACGGCTCGGCCCCCGAGGTGGTGGCCGCGGCCACCGAGCAGGCCAGCTACATGGTCGATGCGGTGTGCCCGCTGGTCACCAAGGTGCACCACGAGGTCAAGGTCCGGGCCGGCAAGGGCTACCGCATCATCTACGTCGGCCACGAAGACCACGAAGAGGCGGTGGGCACCATGGCGGTGGCCCCCAAGGCCATCCACCCGGTGGAGTCCACCGAAGACGTGGATGCGCTGCCCGAATTCACCGAGCCGGTGGCCCTTTTGGCCCAGACCACCCTGTCGCACCGCGACTGGGAGGGGGTGCTGCACGCGGCCCGCGAACGGTTCCCCGACATGTGGACGCCGGGGCGCAGCGATCTGTGCTTCGCCACCACCAACCGCCAGGCCGCGCTGACCGCCATCGTCAGGCGGTGCGACACCTTCGTGGTCGTCGGCTCGGCCAACTCCTCCAACACCCAGGCGCTGGAGAAGCTGGCCCGCGAGCTGGGCTGCGAGAACGTCTACCGGGTGAACCGGGCCGCAGAGCTGCCCGACGACATCACCGGGGTCGTCGGGGTCACCGCGGGGGCATCCGCGCCCGAGGAGCTGATCAACGAGGTGTTGGAGCGCCTCGACCCGGCCGAGGGCATCGAGGAGGTCTCGGTCACCGGCGAGGACGAGTACTTCCCCCCGCCCCGCAACCTCCGAGAGCTCATCGAGGCCTCCGGCTCGCTGGCCTCCTTCACCCTGGGCGGCCCCCCCTCACCCCCCAAGATGGTCGACCGCCAAGTAGCCGCCAGCGACGTCCTAGACGTCCTAACCGCCACCCGCTAACTGTCATTAACGAAGTGGGGGGCTGGGGGCGGGGGTCGGTAGAATCTCGGGCGTGAGCCGCGCCGTGCGGGCCCTGCGGGGCGCCACCACCATCGACGTCGACACCGCCGAGCAGATTGAAGAGCGGATCATCGCGCTGTTGTCCGAGTTGTTCGACCGCAACGACATCCACCACGACGACTTGATCAGCATCGTGTTCACCGCCACCTCCGACATCAACTCGGTCTTTCCGGCGGCACCGGCCCGGTCATTTGGCCTGGGCGACGTGCCGCTGCTGTGCGCCCAGGAGCTGGACATCGACGGGGGCACGCCGCTTTGTTTGCGGGTGCTCATCCATCTGAACACCGAGCGGGGGCGCGAAGAACTGCACCACATCTACCTGGAAGGCGCCCAGGGCCTGCGCGACGACCTTCCCGAGTGATGATGGGCAAGCAGGCCGCCATCATCGGCACCGGCCTCATCGGGGGCTCCATCGGCCTGGCCCTGCGCGAGCGGGGCTGGCAGGTGGTGGGCACCGACGAGGACGAGGCGGTGGCCGCCGAGGCTCTGCGCCGCGGGGCGCTCGATTCACTGGGGCCGCCCACCGACGCCGACATCGTGTTCGTGGCCACCCCGGTGGGGGTGGCCGCCGCCGAGGCCCGCAAGGCACTGGCCGAGGGCGCAGGACTGGTAACCGATGTGGGCAGCGTGAAGGCCCCCATCGTGGGTGCGGTGAACGACCGCCGCTTCGTGGGCGGCCACCCCATGGCCGGCAGCGAGCAGGAGGGGGTGGCCGGCGCCCGGGCCGACCTGTTCCAGAACGCCGTGTGGGTGCTGACCCCCACCGACGACACCGACGACGACTCGTTGGTGCAGATCCGCTCGGTGGTGGCCTCGCTGGGGGCCGATGTGGTGTCGCTGGCCCCCGAGCGCCACGACGCCTTGGTGGCGGTGGTGTCGCATGTGCCGCATCTCACCGCGGCCACGCTCATGGCGATGGCCGACGAACGCTCCGAGGAGCATCAGGTGATGCTGCGCCTCGCCGCCGGGGGCTTTCGGGACATGACCCGCATCGCGTCGGGCCATCCGGGGATCTGGCCCGACATCTGCGACGAGAACTCCGAGGCCATCTGCTCGGTGCTCGACCGGTTCATCGCCGCGCTGACGGGCGTGCGCTCCCTGGTGGCCGAGGGCAACCGGGGCGGGCTCTTGGAGCTGTTGGAGCAGGCCCGAAGCGCCCGGGCCCACCTGCCCTACGGCTTGGATCGAGACGTATCGCTGGCCGAGGTGCGGGTGCCGGTGTTCGACCGCCCCGGCGAGCTGGCCCGAATCACCAGCCTCACCACCGACGTCGGAGTGAACATCTTCGACTTGGAGATCGCCCACTCGGTGGAAGGCGGCCAGGGCGTGGCCATCTTGGTGGTGAACGCCGAGGCAGCCGACGGGCTGCTCGAGGCGCTGGGGAAGCAGGGCTACGCCCCGTCGTCAAGAGCCCTGTCGTGACGGCTTTGACTGTCGGCGGGCCGCGTCCCTTTGTCGGACGAATACGGGTGCCCGGCGACAAATCGATCTCGCACCGGGCGCTGATGATCGCCGCCCTCGGCCGGCAGCGCTGCACCATCCAGGGCCTGTCCGACGGCGACGATGTGACCCACACCCGCCTAGCCGTAGAGGCCTTGGGCGCCCGGGTTGAGGACCATGGATCGGGGGGCGTCACTGTATCCGGCGGCCTGACCGGGGCCTCCGATCCCATTTACCTCGGGAACTCCGGCACCGGCATCCGGCTGCTGACCGGTTTGGTGGCCGGATACGGCTTCACCACGACCCTGGACGGCGACGCCTCCATCCGGCGACGTCCGATGGATCGGATCATCGAGCCGCTGTCGGCCATGGGGGCGTCGGTGCGCGGCAGCGGTGAGGGCGGCACCCTGGCACCGCTGAAGGTGCAGGGCCGGACGCTGCGGGGCATCGACTACACCCTCCCGGTGGCCTCGGCGCAGGTGAAGAGCGCGGTGCTGCTGGCCGGTCTGCGGGCTGAGGGGCCGACCACCGTTCGCGAACCGGCGCCTACCCGGGCCCACACCGAGGAGATGCTGGCCGACGCCGGCGTCAGGGTGGAATGCGGCGACGGCTCGGTGACCGTTTGGCCCGGCGACGTCGAGCCCCCCCATTTAATAGGTATACCTGGCGACCCATCGCAGGCCGCCTTCTGGCTGGTAGGGGCGTGCATCGCCCCAGACAGCGACCTAACGGTGGAAAACGTGTACCTCGGCTCGGCCCGGGGCGGCTTCGTCGACGTGCTGGCCCGCATGGGCGCCGACATCACCGTTGACTCGGATTCTGGTGACATCCGGGCTCGCACGAGCGAACTGCGGGCCACCCACGTGACCGCCGACGAGCTGCCGGGGTGCATCGACGAGGTGCCCATCTTGGCGGTGGCCGCGGCGGCCGCCGAAGGGGTCACCGTGTTCGAGGGGATTGCCGAGCTGCGGGTCAAAGAGAGCGACCGAGTGGCGGCCATCATCGAGATGCTAAACGTGCTGGGGGCCGAGAGCGAGATCGACGGGGAGACGTTGGCGGTGTCGGGAGACGGACGTCTGGGCGGCGGTACGGTGGACTCCCATGGGGATCACCGGATGGCGATGGCCGCGGCCATCGCCGGAGCCGCGGGTTCGGCCCCAGTGACCGTCGAGGGATTCGAGGCCACTGCCACCAGCTATCCGGGCTTTGCCCGCGACCTGAGCCGCGTCACAGGATGGACCCCATGAGGGTGATCGAGGATGAGCGCTCGGGAGGGTGATCAGATGAGGGTGATCGCCATCGACGGGCCGGCGGGGTCGGGCAAATCGACGGTGGCCCGGCGGCTGGCCGAGCGGCTGGGGCTGGAGTACCTGGACACTGGGGCGATGTACCGGTCGGTGGCGTTCGCGGCGATGTACCGGGAAGTGGATTTGGCCGACACCGACGCCATCGTGGAAGTGGCCCGATCCAGCGATATCCGCGTCGACGACGCGTCGGTCACCGTGGACGGCGTGGACGCCACCACCCAGATCCGAGGCCCGGAGGTGACCCGGTCGGTGAGCACGGTGGCGGCCATCTCCGGGGTGCGGGAGGTGCTGCGGGTGCGCCAGCGGGCGTGGGCCATGGAGCGGGGCGGCGGGGTGCTGGAGGGCCGCGACATCGGCACCGTGGTGTTCCCCGACGCTGAGCTGAAGGTGTATCTGAGCGCCTCGACCGAGGTGCGCGCCGAGCGCCGGGCGGGCGAGGTGAGCGCGCTCGACTACGAGACGGTGGCCGCCGATCTGGCCGCCCGCGACGCGGCCGACTCCACCCGCCAGCACGACCCGCTGGCCCAGGCCCCCGACGCCATACACATCGACACCACCCGCCTCACCGTCGACGAGGTGGTGGACCTGCTGATCGCCCGGCTGGCATGAACCGGCCCGAGCTTCACCCAGAGGAGTTGGAGGCCAAGGGGCGCCTGGCCGGCGTGGTGTTCCACTTCTTCGTGCAGAGGCTGGCTCGGGCGGTGTTCGGGGCGTACTTCCGGTGCTACACCCGGGGGCGTCGCAACCTGCCCCGGGAGGGCGGCGTGATCATCGCCCCCACCCATCGCTCCAACCTCGACACCCTCTTGGTGGGTGCGTCAGCCGGCCGGGCGCCGCGCTATTTCGCCAAGAGCGGCTTGTTCCGGGGCCCGATCACCACGCGGTTTCTGGTGACCATGGGCGCCTTTCCCGTTCGGCGGGAGATGGTCGACCGCAGCGCGCTGAAGGCGGCGCTGACGGTGCTGGAGGCCGAAAAGACGCTGGTGGTGTTCCCTGAGGGTGAGCGCAAGTCGGGCTCCCGCATATTCCCATTGCTGGACGGTGTGGCCTGGCTGGCGGGCAAGGCCCGGGTGCCGGTGGTGCCGGTGGCCGTCGGCGGCACCGAGCGGGCCATGGGCATCGGCATCCGCATGCCCCGCCCCCGCACCGTGAGGATTGTGTGGGGCGAGCCGCTGGCCCCGCCCGAAACCGACGACCGGGGACGGGTCAGCCGGGAGGCTCTCACCGCATACTCAGTGGAGCTGCGGGAGATCCTTCAGACCATGTTTGACAACGTACAACAGGAGTTGGGGATACCCACTGCGCCGCCCGATCACTCATCGGATTAAGAGAGTTCAGGTCCCGTCGCCCCCGAACTCAGAATCGGTGGCGGTGCCGGTGCGCTCCAGCGCTCGGACCTCGGTTTGCGACAGCTCTCGCCACTCACCAGGCGCAAGGCTGCGGTCGGCTAGCGGACCGATGCGGGTGCGCACCAGGCGGAGCACCGGGTGGCCCACCGCCTCGCACATCCGCCGCACCAGGCGGTTGCGGCCCTCGTGTACCACGATGCGCACCACCGAGGGCTCCAGCAGCGACACCGCCATGGCCCGGGCCGCCCCGTCGTCCAGCTCCACCCCCTCGCGCAGCCGCCGCAGCGCCCCTCGGCTGGGGCGGCCCTCCACGTGGGCCAGATACTCCTTGTCCACCCCGAACGAGGGATGGGTTAGCCGGTGGGTCAGCTCGCCGTCGTTGGTCAACAACAACAGCCCCTCGCTGTCGGCGTCGAGGCGCCCCACCGGGAAAACCCGGGGCTCTTCCGGCACCATCTGAACCACCGTGGGCCGCCCCTGGGGGTCGGAGGCGGTGGTCACCGCGCCGGGGGGCTTATTTAATAGGTAATACACGAGATCGGCCCGCAGCCCCACCAAGGCCCCGTCCACCGCCACTGAATCATGGTCGGGATCGACTCGCTGGCCCAGCCGGGCCGGCTGCCCGTTCACGGTGATGCGGCCCTCGGCCACCATCTCCTCCACCGCCCGCCGACTGGCCACCCCCGCCCGAGCCAGCACCTTCTGAATCCGCTCTGGCGCGCTACCCATACGGGGTTACCATGGCATGCGTTGGCTGATGTTGCCGAGGCATTGGGGTGGGACAAGCATATGGGTGTGGGTAGTTGCGCCGTATTGAGCTCCTGGCGGGTCGCAGGGGCGGCTGCTTTGGTGGGGGCTTTGGCGCTGTGGGGCGCCTTGCTGGCCCCGATGCCCACCGCGGGGGCCCAGCCGAGCGTGCCCGCTGAACCGGTCAATGTGACGTCGACGCCCGGCGACAGCCAGGTCACGCTGGCTTGGACCCCGGGCGACGACAACGGCAGCACCATCATCCGCTACGAGTACACCTACGACGAGAACGGCGTGGCGGTCAACGTGTGGTACCCCATTCCCGGCAGCAATCGCCACACCACCGGCTACACGGTCACCGGCTTGACCAACGGCAACACCTACCGGTTCCATCTGCGGGCGGTCAACTACGAGGGCAACGGAGCGGTGGCCACCGCGGTGTCGCTGCCCTCCATACCGGCCACCACCCCCGACCCGGTCACCGAGCTGATAGCCACTCCGGGCAACTCCCAGGCCACATTGACCTGGATTCCCGGCTCCGACGGCGGCTCGCCCATCCTGTACTACGAGTTCCGGCAGAGGTCCGGCGACGGCCCCTACAGCCCGTGGACCATCATGGTCGGCTCTACCGGTGCCACCACCAGCTACATCGTGACCGGCTTGACCAACGGCGTCACCTACTGGTTCCAAGTTCGTGCGGTGAACGCCATAGGACCGACACCAGCGCCGCCCGAGCCTGAGCCGGAGGAGGAAGAGCCCGAGGAAGAAGAGCCCGAGGAAGAAGAGCCGGAAGAAGAAGAGCCCGAGGAAGAAGAGCCCGAGGAAGAAGAGCCGGAAGAAGAAGAGCCCGATACCACCGAGCCCGAAGACGACACCGAGTCCGAGCCGGAGACCACCGAGCCCGAAGACGACACCGAGCCGGAGGAGGACGAGTCCGATACCACCGAGCCCGAAGACGACACCGAGCCGGAGGAGGACGAGTCCGATACCACCGAGCCCGAAGACGACACCGAGCCGGAGGAGGAAGAGCCCGATACCACCGAGCCCGAAGACGACACCGAGCCGGAGGAGGACGAGCCCGATACCACCGAGCCCGAAGACGACACCGAGCCAGAGGAGGACGAGCCCGAAGCCACCGAGCCCGAAGACGACACTGAGCCGGTGGAGGAAGAGCCCGATACCACCGAGCCCGAAGACGGCACCGAGCCCGACATCCCGGTGGTGCCGCCGGCTGGCGGACTGTTCTACTCAGGCGTCATCACCGGGCCGACCTTCTGCGCCAACCAGTCGCTGGGCGGGCCCATCACCTATCCGCACGACTCCGATGACGACGGCGTGGCCGATGTGTGCTCGCTGCCCTACACCCGCCGCGAGGCCATCGCCCGCCAGCAAGCGCTGGTTGCACTGGCCCACCAGCACGCCGACATCTACACAAAGCTGGTGAACCAGGCCTGTGCCGCCACCGAGGGCACCGCGGCCTGCGGCGGCAAGACCCTGAGCGAGCCGCCCCCCGTCCCTCCCGCCGGCGACCCGCTCTACTCCGGCGAGATCATCACCGGCCCGGGCTTCTGCGCCAACCTGTCGTTGGGCGGCCCCACGACCTACCCGCACGACTCAAATGGCGACGGTGTGGCCGATGTGTGCTCGCTGCCCTACACCCGCCGCGAGGCCATCGCCCGCCAGCAAGCCGCCATCACCCTGGCGGCAACGTTCCCCGCGCAGTATCGAACCCTGCTACAGAACAGTTGCCAGGCCCTGGCCAACACCGACTACGGCGACAACCCCGCCGATCTAGCCAACGACATCTGCGCCTAAGCGCCGCCGCCAGCCTCCCCGCCACCGGCCCCGTCGCCGTTGGCGTCAGAAACCGGGGTTGGGCGGCTGTCGGCCATGAGGCTGGTCTCCAAGGCCTCGATCACCTCGGCGCCGGGCACGAAGTCCACCAGCGGGGGCAGGTCGCGCAACGAGTCGAGCCCCAAGCGCTCCAAAAACGCCGCGGTGGTGGCGAACAGCCGGGCGTTGCCCGGGCCGGGGTCGCGCCCCGCCTCATATATAAGGCCCCGCTGCTCGAGCGTGCGCATGGCCCCCTCGGCGTTCACCCCCCGAATGGCCGACACCTGGGCCCGCGACAAAGGCTGCTTGTAGGCCACGATGGCCAGCGTCTCCAAAGCCGCCGACGACAGCCGGGCGCTCTGGCCGCTCACCACGAACCGCTTCACGTAGCCCTCGGCGTCGGGATGGCTGCGGTAGCGGTAGCCGCCGGCGGCCCGCACCAGCTCGAACCCCCGCCCCTCGGCCCGGTACTCGTCGGCCAGCTCGTCGCAGATGGCCTCCACCTCGCCGATGGGGATCTCGATGAGCTGGGCCATGAGCCCCGGCGCCACCGGCGCCTCGGCCACCATCACCATGGCCTCCACCGCCCGGCGGGCCTCTTGGCGGTCATCCCTCATAGGCGTATATCCCCACGCCGCCACACTAATGCGCCACCCCCAACGCCACGGTGACTCCCCCGTCGGGGCGCACGGCGACATCAATTGGACCTTGGCGGCCAAATCACCCCAACGCCTCCCGACTTTTTGAACGATCAGTCCCCACAACCTGGTAGGATTGAGAAGTCATGACAGCCGGCTCCCATGGCTTGCGACCGCGCTCTGAGCGCTCTGATGAGGCGTATCTCACCAAGCTCAGATGGCCCGACGCAGTGGTGTGCCCCAAGTGCGGCTCCGCCGATCTGTCCATCAGAACAAAGCGGCCCGTGACCCAGTGGCGGTGCCGAACCTGCCGGGGGGATTTCACGGTCACCACCCACACCGCCATGCACGGCTCCAAGGTGGGAATCGCCAAATGGATTGCGGCAGCACAGCGTGTAGACATCAGCCCTTCTGCACTGGTGCGTGAGTTGGGAGTATCGGCTCCCGCGGCTCGCCGTATCTCTGCTGCTTTGGAAATGACGGGAAAGCCGGCGGGAGAAGACCGCTTGATGGCGTTGCTGCACCAACACCACGATCCCGCACAGGCGCTGCGAGACCGGCTTCCCGCCACGTTCGACCCCGACGACAACCCGGTTGCCGACCTGAGCAGGGGGCAGCGGGCCGTGATGGGAGTGCTGCGGAACCGGATCAGGGGCACCGCCCTCGATCAAGTCGCCGCCGAGGCCGGTCTGTCCGAGGATCACGCCCGCCGGTGCCTGAAGTCGCTGGCGCAGCGAGGCTACGCCCGTTGCGAGCAGGCCAGCGTGCCGTGGGGCTACGGGTCGCTGAAGCTGCCCCTGTGGTCGCTCGACCTCAACGAGGAGTGCATCACCGCAATGGCGTACCTGCCGCCGCGACCAGAAAAGACAGACCACGCCTGCCCCGAGCAAGTGCCGCCCGAGTTCTGGAGCCTGTTTTGGAGCGGGTCGAGCGCCAAAGACCTCAGGCTCCCCGAAGATGCCTTCTTCGTGGCCACGACCCTCCTCGACGGCCCCGACCCTGTGGCCCGAACCTGGGCGCTGCGATGCCTGCCAAAAGAGGCGCTGCAAAGGTGCCGGAAGATGCGCGGCTACGACACCGGGGAAATCGCCGCCCGCATCGACAAAGCCCTTGCCCAACGCGTCCATGCCTGAGATCGACGCCTGGAGCGACATCTTGTCGCCGGAGATGCGCGAAGTGTGGCCCATCTTGCAAACCGCCACGCGGCGCATCGACGGTTGTCTGATGGGCGGCACCGCTTTGGCCATACACCTGCGCCACCGCATCTCCTACGACCTCGACTACATGACCCACGAGGGCTTCTCCGGCGACAGTCTCGCCCGGCAGTTCAAAGAGGCCGCAGGAGACATCGAGGTGGACGCCAGCGGTCCCGACCAGATGCACGCCAGGGTCAGGGGAGTCTTGGTCCAGGTGTTCCGAACCCCCCAAAGGGGGGCCAACCCCGGCCACGTCAAGACTCTCCAGCGGCCCCTCGCAATAGACGGGCTGCCCGTGGCGTCGCTGCCCGACCTTTTGGCCTCCAAGCTCGATGTCATCATGTACCGCCCGAAGCTGCGCGACTACATCGATCTGATGGCGATGGACACAGCAGGCCCCTACACCCTCGAAGACGGACTCGCCTTCCACATGCAGCGCTACGGGATCACACCGGCCTCCAGTGACGCCGCCCGCATGGTCGAACTCCTTGAAGCCCCCGGCGATCTCGACCTCGACCCGATATTCGAAGACCGCAAAGACGAGGTGCTCCAATACCTCTCCCGCCGCGCCGCCGACTTGGAACAACGCCTGTACCAAATGCGCCGCGCGCCGGTTGGCCAAAGCCAGCCCGAGCCCTCAGATAGAAAAGGCCAAGCTGGCCTGACCTCATCCTTCGACGAGGCAATCAAAGGGTCGCGCCCACAGCCTCCACCGCCCGGCGGGCCTCTTGGCGGTCATCCCTCATAGGCGTCGGTCTCCAATAGCGATGCCAATCCGTCGTCGCCGGCGTCGTCGCCGCTCCAGGCGATAACGATGCGCCCGAACACCGACGCCTGCGACACCTCCACCAGCCCCCGCTTGAACAGCTCCAACACGGCCAAGAAGTACACCACCACCTCGATGCCGGTGGCCAAGTGCTCGGTGAGGTCCCGAAACCCCACCGGGCCCATAGCAGGCAGCCGGGCGGCCAGGTCGGTGGCCACCTCGTTCACGGTGAAGGGGATGTCGGTCACATGGGCCAGGCTCACCTTGGGCTCGGGCCGCACCGCGGTGGCCCGCACAAACGCCGCCCGCAGGTCTTCGGGGCCGATCCCGGCCAAAAAGTCGGGCACCAGGTCCATATAGCGCTCATCGGGCCCCGCAATGCGCCCCAGCCCCCGCCCGGCCGCCGAAGCCAGCTTCTCCAGCGCCGCCGAGGCTGCTTTGAAGGTGTGGCACTCCAACAACCGGGCCAACAGCAGGTCGCGCTCGCTCCACAGGGCCAGCTCCTCATCGAGGTCCACCGAGCTGGGATCGGGCAGCAACCGGCTGCTTTTGAGCTGCACCAGGGTGGCCGCGATCAACAAGAACTCGGTGGCCACCTCCAAGTCGAGCTGCTCCATGCGGTCGAGCTCGGCCAGGTAGGCGTCCACGATGTCGCCCACCACCACCTCGTACAGATCAACCTCGTCGCGCAAGATGAGGTGCAACAACAGATCGAACGGCCCCTCGAACACCTCGGTTCGCACTTCGAACGGCCCGTCGGAAACCTCGCTTCGCACCACCACCGGCCCCTCGGAAACCCCGGTGTCTGGCGCTGCTGTCACGCCGCCACAATACTGCCCTGTCTCAACGGCTTTGGGGACTCATTACATTCATTACAGAAGCGTTAAGAAAGTTCACAACTAATGGGCCAAAGGCTTGTATCTCAGTACCTGACCTCATAGAGTGTCCCCTATGGCTAAAAATGTTTTCTCAGGATTTCGCTCCGCGCGGCATCGCCACGTGGAGTCTTCGCGCGCCCGGCGACGGGTAACAACGTGGGCCGCGCTAGGCATTCTAGCGCTGCTGGCCACGCTGTTAACACCGTTGTCCACGGCAAGCGCGCAGCCGAGTGCGCCGGCGGCGCCCACGGTTACATCGGCGACCCACGGCGATAAGAGCGTGACGCTGACGTGGAACGCAGGCGCTGACGGCGGTGCCACCGTCACCCGGTGGGAGTACACGTATTCCGTGGGTGCCGCTGGCTCGGAAGTTGCAACAAATGTGTGGACCCCGATACCGGGCAGCAATCGCCACACCGATCGGCACACCGTCACCGGATTGACCAACGGCCAAAGCTACGTCTTCGACCTGCGGGCCGTAAACGACGCCGGAAACGGGGCTGAGGCCTCCAGCGTTTCTGGTGAGGTTACCGCCAATCGCACCGCTGTACCGTCTACCGTTCCGTCGGCGCCCCTTAACCTGAGGGGCACGGAGGATAATTCGCAGGTCGTGCTGACCTGGACGGCAGCCGCTCCCGATGCCACCACCATCAACCGCCAGAACGGTTGGTCGCCGATCACGAGGTACGAGTACCAGCAGAAGACGGGCGACGGTGACTACTCCCCGTGGAGCATCATCATCAATCCTGATCCCGCCACCACCCCCAATGCCGCGCTGGCCACTCATACGGTCACCGGGTTGACCAACGGCAACACCTACCAGTTCAAGGTTCGGGCGGTAAACGACAACGGCAATGGTGCGGAAACCGAATCGGCGCCGGTCACCATCGCCACCACCCCAGGGCGTCCCCGCTCGCTGACCGCGGTACCGGGCAACGCCCAAGTCACGCTGTCGTGGGTGGCCAGCGGCGACGGCGGCTCCCCGATCCTGAGTTGGCAGTTCCGCCAAGCATTGAGCACTGAGACCTTTGAGCCCACAACCCCCGCCTGGGTCACGATTCCGGGCAGCAACGCCGACACCACGAGCTACACCGTGGTCAGCTTGGACAACTCCCTGCAATACAAGTTCCAGATCCGAGCGGTGAACGCCGAGGGTCCGGGCAGCACCGCGGAGAGCGCGGTGGTGGACCCAGGAATGCCCCCTGGCGCACCGACAGCCGTGCAGGGCGCCGCAGCCGAAAACTCCGTCACGGTCACCTGGACCCCGCCGCTGAACGAAGCTGGCAACGCCCTCAATGACGGCGGCTCCCCGATCATCCGCTACGAGTACTCGCAGAAGACCGGCAGCGGCGACTACGGCGAATGGGCAGCCATAGCGGCGAGTGACCTCTTCACCACTACTAGCGCTGAAGACCGCACCCTCACCGCTACCGCCGTTGAAGTCAATGCCACGCAGGGGACGATGGGCTTCGTCGTTCGCGGTTTGACCCCCGGCACGGCGTACCAATTCCGGGTTCGGGCCGTCAACGCCACGGGCCCCGGTGAGGCCGGTTCCATGCCCGGTCCTGCATACCCGGGCACCAAGCCTCCGGCCCCGGCCAACCTGAGCGCCCGGGCCAACTACGACGCCGCATCCGGCGATGCCACAATCACCTTGACGTGGACCTCCGGCGGCGACGGCGGCTCCCCCATTACCCATTGGCAGTATCTGACCAACACCTCGCTGGCTGATCTGTCCACCGCAGCGGGCGCTGATGCGACCGAGTGGGTGAACATCTGTGACAACTCCACTGGCATGGCTCCGACTTGCGGATCCACCACCAGCGTCACAATTCCCCGTGCCGATCCAGACGGACCGACTGGCCCAGCACCGGCCCCCGACGGCACCTTGACCTATGTGGATCGGACCACTCCTGGAACTCCAGCCTTGAGTCAAGCTGAGCACCACTTCGTGGTCCGGGCCGTGAACGCCCGCGGCAACGGCTTCCAGTCTGGTACCGACAGCGCCCGGTTCAGCCCGACTGTCCCGTCGGCGCCCCCGGCCGTGTTCATCGGCGCGACCACGGGCACGAGCATCACTTTGACCTGGAGGCCCTCGGTTGATGGCGGCTCTGCCATTACCCGCTACGAGTACTCCCTGAAGGTCGGAGACGGTTCATACGGAGCATGGGTTGCCGACGACACCCCCACTGATAACAGTGCGACCTACACCGTGCCCACCGGCACACCGGCTGGCACCGTGCATACCTTCCGGGTTCGGGCTGTGAATGTGCGGGGCAACGGTAGCCATACCGAGTCTCCATCGATCATCCCCGGTGCCCCCGGTTCGCCTGGTGCGTCTGTAGCCGCCGATGTGGCCGCTGGCACCGCTCCCCGGCTCACGGCAAGCCCGGGTACCACCGAGGTCACCCTGGCCATGACTGGCGCCACCGGCGGCGTCGTTGCTTCCGGCGGCGTCACCCAGTGGGAGTACTCCTACAAGGTCGGTGATGGCGACTGGGGCGGCTGGCTGTTCGCTGGCCAGGACGGGGAATTCGCTCCTGGTGAGATCAACCCCTCCCTTACTACTGGCAGCACCATTGACGGCTTGCAGAACGGCGTGGTGCATCAGTTCAGGATTCGCGCCCGCAACGGCCCACTGGCCGGCCCGGTTCTGGTGTCCAACCCGGTCACTCCCGGGGTTGCCCCGCCCGCGGCGCAGGGCTTCACCGTGGCTGGCGGCGACCGGAGCGTCACCTTGTCGTGGACCTCAGGCGGCAGCGGCGGCCCAGCCATCATGAAATGGCAGTACTGCGCCCTGACGGTGTCGACACCTCCTGTACCTCCCGCCACCACGCCCACGGTTGTCAGTCAGGATTGCGACAACGACGTCGCCAATGCCGCTCAATGGGTGGACATTCGCGGAGGCGGTGAGGTCACCAGCCACACCATCGGCATTCCGCCCGCCCCTCGCCTGGTGAACGGCACCACCTACACCTACCGGCTGCGGGCCATGAACGCCATCGGCAACGGCGCTCTCGCCCAGGCCGCACCGGCGACGCCGGGTCGGGCGCCGACAGCTCCTGCTCGGGCGCTGGTTGATCCCGGCGACGGCCAGGTCACCATCACGGTGGATCCGCCATCGTCCAACAACGGCAGCCCGGTTGTGGGCTACCAGGTTCGCAAGAGCCAGGACGGCGGTCCCTACGACGCTTGGGAGTCCTTGGGCACGACTGGGAGGAGCCCGTCTGCTCTGCGCGGCGCGGTGGTTTCCGGTCTAACCAACGGTTCGAGCTACACCTTCCAGGTGAGGGCGGTGAACGCCTACGGTCCCGGTGCTGAGGTCGATACCGCTTCGACCACCCCAACCGGTGCTCCCACGGCCAACCAGCTGTCAGCCGATCCCGGCGACGGCCAGGTGGCCCTCAGCTGGAATCCGCTCAGCAGCGGCGGCAGCACCATCGTCAAGTGGCAGTATCGCCAGAGCGAGTCCGGCGGCGGCTACGGCGCCTGGATGGACATCGCCGACAGCGGCCCGTCCACCACCTCCCATACGGTGACCGGACTGTCCAACGGTGTCAGCTACGCCTTCGAGGTGCGCGGTGTGAACGTGAACCTCGAGATGGTCAACGCCGAGCCGATCACTTCGGCTGCGGTCATGCCGTCTGCTGTTCCGCCGGCGCCTTCGGTGTCGGCTGAGCGGGGCAACGGCCAGGTCGACCTGACCTGGACTGCTGGCACCTCCGGTGCGGCCGGCGAGGCTACCTACGCCGCTCCGACCACTGGTTGGCAGGTCCGCACCAATGACGGTGCCTGGACCGACGTGCCCGACAGCAATGCCGACACCACCAGCCACTCTGTTACCGGCCTCGACAACGGCACCGCCTACACCTTCGAGGTGCGGGCAGTGAACTCCGAGGGCGGCGGCGCGGCTGGCAGCGCTGGCCCGGTAACCCCGGCCACCACGCCTTCGGCGCCTGATGTCTCCGCTGAGCGGGGCGACGGCAGCGTGACGCTGTCGTGGACCGCCGGCGACGACGGCGGCTCGGCGGTCACCGCCTGGCACCTCCAGGTGAATGACGGCGAGTGGATGGCTATCGACGGCAGCGATGCCGACACTGCCAGCCACACCGTGACCGGCCTCGACAATGGCACTGCCTACACCTTCGGTGTGCGGGCGGCCAACGACGTGGGCGACGGTGCTGCCGGCAGCGCCTCGGCCACCCCGGCCACCACGCCTTCGGCTCCTGAGGTCACCGCGATCGCCGGCGACGGCACGGTCACGCTGACCTGGACCGCCGGCGATGACGGCGGCTCGGCGGTCACCGCCTGGCACCTCCAGGTGAACGGCGGCGACTGGAATGACCTGTCGGCCTTCGGCCTCGGCCCCGACACCCGGGCCGTGCCGGTGCCCACCCTCACCAACGGCACCACCTACACCTTCGGTGTGCGGGCGGCCAACGATGTGGGCAACGGCGCCGCCGGCGAGGCCACGGCCACTCCGGCCACCACCCCGGCTGCGCCGACGGTCACTGCCTCCGGCAGCCTCGGCCAGATCGAGGTCTCGTGGACCGCGGGCGATGACGGCGGCTCGGCGGTCACCGCCTGGCACTACCGCATGAAGTTCGGCGCAGGCGACTACGGCGACTGGAATGAGGCCTCGGCCGATACCACCAGCGTCACCCTGTCTGATCTGGACACCGGCACCGGCGTGCTCACCTACACCTTCCAGGTGCGGGCCGTGAACGCCATCGGCGAAGGCGCCACCGGCACCTCCAACGATGCGATGCCGGCCATGGCCTCGCCGGAGAACGGCGTGTTCTACACCGGGGTGATCACCGGTCCAGACTTCTGCACCAACTTCTCCCTCGGAGGGGCGCACCTGATCGCCCACGACTCCGACGGCGACGGCGTTGCCGACGTGTGCTCGCTGCCCTACACCCGCCGTGAGGCCATCGCTCGCCAGAGTGCGGTTGAGGCCCTGGCCGTCCAGTACGCCGACGCCTATGCGGCGCTGGTGAACGCGGCCTGCGCCATGGTGGAAGGCGACGACGACTGCGGCGGCGAGATGCTGGCCGATCCTCCGGCGATCCCGATCAACGACGGCGGTGCCTTCTACTCCGGCATCATCACCGGCCCGAGCTTCTGCGCCAACCGCTCGCTCGGCGGGCCCGCCACCTATCCGCACGACTCCGACGGCGACGGCGTCGCCGACGTGTGCGCACTGCCCTACACCCGCCGCGAGGCCGTCGCCCGCCAGATCGCTGGCGACACCCTCGCAGCCATGAGCCCCGCATCGTTCAGGCGTGAACTCGCCTCGGCGTGTCGCGGTCTCACCGGCGGCGACTACGGCGACGATCCGGCCCACCTGGCCAACGACGCCTGCGCCTAAGGGGCAAGAACCCATAGCCGGCCCCACGAGGGACCGGCCCTGAGAAAACAAAAACCAAACCCGGCTCCCCCGGTAGGCCCAGCCACCGGGGGAGCCGGCGTTTAACCCCGGGGCCGGTGGTCGGCCCGTTGCGGGCTTACCGATGCGGGGTTAGGGCGGCGGCGAAGCTTCCCCCTTTTCAAGCTCCTCTTTTGAAGGGGGGATGGTATGGGTTCGTATTGGCTTGCGCTGGTCGGTGTTGCTGTGACTCAGGCGGTTAATATCGGGATCATGTGGGCGAAGGGGAGGCGCCAGGAAAAGGGCGACCGGATCTCCGATTTGCAGGCGGCTCAAGACACCCGCTTCGACGACATGAACCGGCGCTTCGACGAATCGCGCGACGACATGAACCGGCGCTTCGACGAATCGCGCGACGACATGAACCGGCGTTTCGACGAAGCCCGCGCCGACTCCGACAAGAAGTTCGCCGAGATGCGCGCCGACTCCGACAAAAAGCACGATGCCCTCGTCGCCTTGATCACCGCTCAGGGCCAAGAGATCAAAGAGCTGGAGATCAAGTTCACCGAAAAGCTCAACGCCGGGCTGGGCGACCTCCGCACCGAGATGCACAAGGGCTTCCGGGATCACGGCGAGCGCTTGGCCCGCATTGAGACCCGGCTCGAGTTCAGTCACCCCATCCCCGATCCCGACCACACCCCGGCAGATTCCGAAGCCACCGTGTTGCCTGGACCCGGGCGCAGCTGAACGACCACATCAGCATGCACGGATCCCAGTGCATCATCAGTAACTGACACAGACACGCCGAAGCCGGGTAGAGTTCCGGGCGAAGTCCCTAGTCTCTGTCGTGTGGCTAGGCCCATCAGAAACCCGCTTCGGCGGGTTTCTGTGCTTTATGACCACAACGCAGCTCATCCCACGGCCCTTTCCGGTCAACTGGCCATCTCGCTGCCGCCACTGCGCACCGTCCTCAGCGACCCGGCTCCGGGGCGACGAGGCCGGCGCCGGCGCCCGGTTGGCCCAGCCGTTGGGGGAGCAGGCGTTTCACCCTTCCCGCATCGGCGCTGAGGCTCGAGATTTCGGCGCGACAAGTTGTTGGAAGTTTTTTTACGAAAAGTGTTGTAAGCGAACTGTAATGAAGTAATGTGCTCTTCATGACAAAAAGAGCTTTTACAGCATTGAGTTCTATTGGGGTTCGCCCCACAACCCCTGGCGGGCACTCACGCGCGCCCCGGCGGCGGGTCACTATGTGGGCCGCGCTGGGCATTTTGGCGCTTTTGGCCACGCTGTTGACACCGCTGACGTCTGCGAGCGCGCAGCCGGGAGTGCCGGGTCACGTCACTGATCTTGTGGCGACGCCTGGTGATGGACAGGTCACGCTGAGCTGGACCAGGCCGGTGGAGAATCAAAGCACGATCCTCCGGTATGAGTACCAGCAGACGACTCCGGCGACGAGTCTATGGATACAGATTCCGGGCAGCAGTCGGGACACCACCCGCCATACCGTCACCGGCTTGCGGAACGGCACCGGGTACCAGTTCCAGATTCGGGCCGTCAATAGTGTGGGCAGCCAGCCTGACACCTCGACCTTTACGCTGTCGGGTCCCAGGGTTGCTGGCACTATCACCCCCGGTACTGTCACGCCGTCTACTGTTCCGATGGCGCCTGCGAACCTGCGGGCTGTGGCTGGTAACTCCGAGGTCGGATTGCACTGGACGGCGCTCACAGCTACCCCGGGCCGTGAGCAAGGGTTTTCAGTCATCACGTCGTACGAGTACCGGCAGAAGACGGGCGACGGTGACTATTCCCCGTGGACCATCATCATCGGCTCTGGTGCCACTACCGGTACCTCGGTTGGTACTGACGGTACTCTGGGCACCGCTGACGACGTGCCGGGCCACACGGTCAGAGGGTTGACCAACGGCATCACCTACCAGTTCGAGATCAGGGCCCGCAACGCCAATGGTGCGGGAGCAGCCGCTGAGACCGACCCGGTCACCATCGCTTCTGTTCCGGGGCGGCCCCGCTCTTTGACCGCAACGCCGGGCAACAAGAGCGTCACCTTGGAGTGGACGCCGAGCAGCGACGGCGGCTCCCCCATCGTGAGCTGGCAGTTCCGCCTCCAGAGTTCCGCTGACGACACTCCGATAACTGGTGATTTCCCCGCTGCCACCGCATGGGTCAACATTCCTGACAGCAACGCTGACACCACGAGCTACACCGTGCTCAGCTTGGACAACGCCATGATTTACCGGTTCCAGGTCAGGGCGGTCAACGCCCGCGGCGTGGGTGGTGTGGCCCAGAGCGCGGTGGTGAATCCCGGAATGCCGCCGGGTGCGCCGACCGTCCTGGCCGATAGCGCGACGGCCAATTCCGTCACCTTGACGTGGATGCCGCCTCTCACCGGTGGCGCGCTCAATGACGGGGGCTCCCCGATCCTCCGCTACGAGTACTCCCAGAAGGCCGGCGACGGCGACTACGGCGAGTGGACGGCCATCGCAGCCAACGCTCTGTTCCCGACAACTGGAGCTACCCTTACTGCGACTTCTTCGGCCGGTGATCGGGTACTCAATACCGCCACTCCGGTAGACCTTTCTGATACCACTGATGACGTAGCCGGTATGGGTACGACGATCAGGGGTTTGACCGCGGGCACCTCCTACCTGTTCAGGGTCCGGGCGGTCAACGCCTCCGGCGGTGGCCAGCCTGCGGTGTTGGCCCGTCCGGTGAACCCGGGCACCAAGCCCCCGGCACCGGCCCGGTTGAGCGCCACCGCGGTGTACGACGCCCCAAGCGGCAATGCCCAGATCATGCTGTCGTGGACTTCCGGCGGCGACGGCGGCTCCCCCATCACCATGTGGCAGTACGTGACCGCCACCTCGCTCTCCGATTTGGCTACCGCGGCGGCTGGCGCGGATACCTGGGTGACCATCTGCGACAACTCTCGAGGCGCAGCTCCGGATTGTGCAACCACCACCAGCGTCTCGGTGCCCCGTGCACCAACCGCCGCTGGCACGTTGCCCGACGGCGACTTGAGCTTCGTGGATAGGACCACTGCCACCGACCCGGCGTTGAGCACAGATGAGCATCACTTCATCATCCGGGCAGTCAACGCCCGCGGCAGCGGCTTCCAGTCGGGTACCGACAGCGCGAGGTTCAGCCCCACAGTCCCATCGGCGCCCGCAGTCGTGCATATCGACTCGACCACGGCTACGACCATCGTTTTGAGCTGGCCGCCTTCGGTTGACGGAGGTGCCAAAATCACCGGCGGCACTACTCTTCGCTACGAGTACTCCGTGAAGGTCGGCGACGGTTCGTACGGTGGCTGGGTGACCGGCGCTGCACCTGCAACCGCCACGGCAACCTACACCGTGCCCACCGGCACGCCACCCGGCACTTTGCACACGTTCAGGGTTCGGGCCCTCAACGCCAGAGGCGCCGGTGCTGCCACCGAGTCGGCCTCGGTCGCCGCCGGTGCCCCGGGTACGCCCGGCGCCGACGACTTGGCCACTACCGCCACCATTGGCCGCGCGTATAACGCCCCGGCCCTAGTGGCAGTACCAGGGGTAACTCGGGCCACCCTGCACTTGGTGGGCACCACTGGCACCACCACCGCCGCCACCCGCTGGGAGTACTCCTACAAGGTGGGCGACGGCGATTACGGCAACTGGACGTTCAACACGAACGCCACCAATTTCAACGGCAGCGCCGGTACCGGCACTCTTACTGAAGGACTGGTCATCGACGGTCTGGAGAACGGGATGGCTCACACCTTCAGGATCCGCGCCCTCAACGGTCCGCTGTCCAGCCCCATTCTTGAATCCGCACCCGTCACTCCGGGGGTCGCCCCGCCAGCGCCGCAGGGTCTCACCGCGGCTGCCGGCGACAAGAGCGTCACGTTGACGTGGACCTCGGCAGGCAGCGGCGGACCGCCGATCCTCGAGTGGGAGTACTGCATCTCCGGCCACACGGCACCTGATGCTCCAACCACGCCAGTGGCTCCGGCGGACGCCAACACCTGTGCCATTGGCGACGCCGACGACGCCGGCGGCTGGACCGACGTTCCCAGGAGCAATGCCGACACCACCGAGCACACCGTTAAGTTGACCGCGGTCGCCGATCCCACTTCGGTGCTCACCAACGGCAACACCTACACCTTCCGGGTTCGGTCCAGGAACATCATCGGTGGCGGGGATCCCGCTCAGTCCAACCCGGCGACGCCGGGCAAGGCCCCGAGCGTTCCCGCCCGGGTGTTGGCGGTTGCAGGCGACGGCCGTGTCACCATCACGGTGGATGCGCCGCTGAATATCCCTGGCGACCCCGGCCGCACGGTCACGGGCTACCAGGTCCGCAAGCGCCAAGGCGACGGCCCCTACGACGCGTGGGAGTCCCTGGGCACGAGCGCACCGCAGCCATTGTCTGCTCATAGAGGCGTTGCGGTGACCGGCTTGGTCAACGGCGCCACCTACACCTTCCAGGTGCGGGCCGTGAACGGCTTCGGCCCCGGCTTCGCCACCACCTCGAATCCGGCCACCCCGAGGGGTGCTCCCACCGCCAACATGCTGGGCGCTGATCCCGGCGACGGCCAGGTAGTGCTCAGCTGGGCACCGGGCACCTCCGGCGGCAGCGCCATCACCAAGTGGCAGTACCGCCAGAGCGAGTCCGGCGAGGGCTACGGCCCATGGACCGACATCGCCGACAGCGGCCCGGAAACCTCCAGCCACACCGTGACTGGCCTGTCCAACGGCATCAGCTACACCTTCGAGGTGCGGGCTGTGAACCGCCAGGGCAACGCTGTGCCGATCACCTCGGCTGCGACCATGCCGTCCGCCGTTCCGCCTGCACCCACGGTGTCGGCTGAGCGGGGCAACGGCCAGGTCGACCTGAGCTGGACGGCCGGTACCTCCGGTGATGTCGGCGAGGATGACTACGCCGCTCCGACCACTGGTTGGCATGTCCGCCACAAGGCTGGCGACGGCGAGTACGGCGCATGGACCCCGATTGCCGACAGCGGCCCGGACACCACCAGCCACTCGGTGACCGGCCTAGACAACGGCACCGCCTACACCTTCGAGGTGCGGGCCGTGAACGCTCTGGGCAGCGGTGAAGCCGGCGAAGCTGGTCCGGAAACCCCGGCCACCACGCCTTCGGCCCCCGACCTTTCCGCTGAGCGCGGCGACGGCGAGGTGACCCTGTCGTGGACCGCTGGCGACCACGGCGGCTCCGCAGTCACCGTCTGGCACCTCCAGGTGAACGACGGCGAGTGGATGCCCATCGAGGGCAGCGGTGCCGACACCGATAGCCACACCGTGAGCAGCCTCGACAACGGCACCCCCTACACCTTCAGTGTGCGGGCGGTCAACGACGTGGGCAACGGTGCCGCTGGCACTGCCTCGGCCACCCCGGCCACCACGCCTTCAGCGCCTGAGGTCACCGCGACCGCCGGCGACGGCATGGTGACCCTGTCGTGGACTGCCGGCGACCACGGCGGCTCGCCAGTCACCGCCTGGCACCTCCAGGTGAGCGGCGGCGACTGGACCGACCTGAGCACCTTCGGAGTTGGCCCCGATGCCACTGGCGTGCCAGTGCCTGGCCTCACCAACGGCACCACCTACACCTTCGCGGTGCGGG
Organism: Candidatus Poriferisocius sp.; assembly: GCF_965204015.1. Taxonomy (GTDB): domain Bacteria; phylum Actinomycetota; class Acidimicrobiia; order Acidimicrobiales; family Bin134; genus Poriferisocius. The sequence goes on from NZ_OZ241965.1 coordinate 3,638,753, forward strand.
CGGCCAACGATGTGGGCAACGGCGCAGCAGGCGAAGCCACGGCTACACCGGCCACCACTCCGGCGGCGCCCACGGTTACCGCTACCGGCGCCGCTGGCCAGATCACGGTCTCGTGGACCGCTGGCGATGACGGCGGCTCGGCGGTCACCGCCTGGCACTACCGCATGAAGTTCGGTTCCGGCGACTACGGCGAGTGGAATGAGGCCGATGCTTCCGCCAGCAGCGTCACCCTCACCGGGCTCGACACCGGTACTGGCGTGCTCACCTACACATTCCATGTGCGGGCTGTGAACGCCATCGGTGAAGGCGAAGCCGGCGAGTCCAACGACGCGATGCCCGCCATGGCGTCGCCCGAGAACGGCACCTTCTACTCCGGAGTGATCACCGGTGCGGACTTCTGCACCGACTACTCCCTGGGAGGCGCCCACCTCATCGCTCACGACTCCGACGGTGACGGCGTTGCCGACGTGTGCTCGCTGCCCTTCACCCGCCGTGAGGCCATCGCCCGCCAGAGTGCGGTCGAGGCCCTGGCCGTACAACACTCCGACGCCTATGCGGCGCTGGTGAACGCGGCCTGCGACATGGTGGAAGGCGACGACGACTGCGGCGGCGAGATGCTCGCCGATCCTCCGGCGATCCCGATCAATGATGGCGGTGCCTTCTACTCCGGCATCGTCACCGGCCCGAGCTTCTGCGCCAACCGGTCGCTCGGCGGGCCCGCCACCTACCCGCACGACGGCGACGGCGATGGCGTCGCGGATGTCTGTGCCCTTCCCTACACCCGGCGCGAGGCCGTCGCCCGCCAGATCGCTGGCGACACCCTCGCAGCCATGAACCCGGCAGCCTTCCGCCGTGAGCTGGCCTCGGCCTGCCGCGGCCTCACCGGCGGAGACTACGGCGACGACGCCGAAGACTTGGCCGCCGACGCGTGCGCATAGGCGCAAAAACTCAAAGCCGGCCCCACTAGGGACCGGCCCTGAGAAAACTAGCCAAAGCCGGCTCCCCCGGAAGGCGAAAGCCTCCGGGGGAGTCGGTGTTTAACCCCTCAGGTGATGTCGGTGCCTGAAAGCAGTTCGAGTCGAGCCTGCCGGACGGGGCGCTATGCGCCCCTCCTGCTGTCCCGCCCCTGCACTTAATGAGGGCACCGACAACGGTGGGGCAGCTCATCTGGATATTCGACCGGCTCTCCGAGTCAATCGAACAGAGCAGCGAGGGCCTCTCCCAGGCCGTGGTGGATGGAATCATGAAGCGCCTCCAACACTGGGTTTCCCGAATTTCCCGAGGGATTCAGGGCCTCTGACCGGCCAGCAGCCCCCTAAGGCGAGCCGTCGGCCCGCTAGTGGGACACTTGCCTTTTCGCCGGATACCATGTATACACAGCATGTTGAGGAGGTGTGCGATGAACGAAAGCCAAGTCGAAGCGAACTATGCCGCCTACCAGGCAGAACACAAGGAAAGGTTAGAGCGGGATCATCAGGGCAAAACCGCCCTGATGCACGACGGTAAAGTCATCGACATCCTGGAAGACCAGGGAACCGCCTACCAGACCGGCTTGGACCGATTCGGGCTGGGCAATTTCTCCCTGATCGTTGTCGGCGAGAAACCCGTTCACATGGGCGTGCTCACCGTGAATCTCGGCTAACTGGCAAATCAGACCATGCCGACATTCAATGTCGAGGTCGCAGACGACCAAATAATCCTAAAGGCATCAATCCTCATCCCAGGGGCAGAAGATGACAACCCCCCTCCGGCTTTCGACGCCCTGGTTGACACGGGGGCTCAAATGACCATGGTCTCGAGTAGGGTTATCGAAGAAGTGGGGGCTGAGAGCACGAGCAGCCGCAAGATCATCCCGGTCAGCGGAGAGCCGCTGACCGTCCCCACTTATTGGCTCGGAGTCTTTATCCCAATCGCTATGGACAATGCCGATCCGAACATCTTCGCCGCGGGAAGAGAGCTAAGGGTCGCCCAGCTCCCCTATGAGCCGTTGAACTACGACATTCTCCTCGGAATGGACCTGCTTATTGGCTTCCACATCACGATGGTCGGCGGTCACTTCGTCCTCAGCAACTGACTGCCCCCAGCGTGCGGCCGTTTCCCCGACACCTTTGTCCACACCCGGTAGCGAGCGTAAGAGGGAACAGTCGGCATCTAGGAGATCTGAATGTCTTAAGCGGCTTCCTAGACAGGAACGATGCAAAGGCGGCCTCTTTGGCTGCGAACGAACGCAAACGGCTGCGCCAAGCCGCAAAGCTGCTCCGTCGGGCGGGAGGCGGTGACTTTTTCGGAGCTGCAACCCGCTTCGAGCAATTGCCGAATGACGCGAGCAGCCGCATGAGCGGCTTCCCACAACCTCCCAGCGGAGCCGCAAGCGTTTAACCCTTCATCTCCACTTACCCGCATGACTCGGATGGCGACGGAGTGGCCGATGTGTGCGCCCTGCCGTACACCCGGCGCGAGGCCGTCGCCCGCCAGATCGCTGGCGACACTCTCGCAGCCATGAACCCGGCAGCCTTCCGCCGTGAGCTGGCCTCGGCCTGCCGTGGCCTCACTGGCGGAGACTACGGCGACGACGCCGACGACTTGGCCGGGGACGCGTGCGCATAGGCGCAAAAACTCAAAGCCGGACCCACTAGGGACCGGCCCTGAGAAAACTAGCCAAAGCCGGCTCCCCCGGAAGGCGAAAGCCTCCGGGGGAGCCGGTGTTTAACCCTACGTTTCGGCTGGCCAGGCTCTAGGATGGCGGGCTGTGGCTCGTGTGTTTTCGGGGATACAGCCGTCGGGCGGGATGCATCTGGGCAACCTGCTGGGGGCGCTGCGCAACTGGGTGGCCTATCAGCACGAGCACGAGGCGGTGTACTGCGTGGTGGACCTCCACGCCCTCACCACCGCCCCCGACCCCGCCGAGCTGCGCCGCAACACCGTGGCGGCGGCCACTTTGCTCATGTCGGTGGGCATCGACCCTGAGCGCTCCACGCTGTTCGTGCAGAGCGCGGTAAGCGAGCACGCTGAGCTGGCCTGGATGATGGAGTGCACGGTGGGCTTCGGGGAGCTGCGCCGCATGACCCAGTTCAAGGACAAGTCCGACCGCACCGAGTTCGTGTCGGCCGGGCTGTTCACCTACCCCGCCCTCCAGGCCGCCGACATCTTGTTGTACGACACCGACCTGGTGCCCGTGGGCGACGACCAGCGCCAGCACATCGAGCTGTGCCGCGACATCGCCGAGCGGTTCAACCACCGCTACGGCGACACCTTCGTGGTGCCCGCCCACGTGATCCCCGAAGCCGGGGCCCGGGTCATGGACCTCCAGAACCCCGACGACAAGATGTCGAAGTCGCTGGAGTCGGCGGGAACCGTGGGCATCTTGGAAGACGCCGACGGGGTGGCCCGCAAGTTCAAGCGGGCGGTGACCGACAGCGACGGTGAGGTGCGCTACGACCCCGAGGCCAAGGCGGGAGTGTCCAACCTGTTGGGCATCTTGGCCTCGGCCACCGGGCGCACCCCCGAGGCGGTGGCCGACGACTACGCCCAGTACGGCCCGCTCAAAGCCGACACCGCCGACGCGGTGAACGAGCTCCTCGACCCCATCCGCACCCGCTACGCCGAGCTGTCATCCGACCCCGCCGAAGTAGCCCGCCTCCTCCACACCGGCGCCGACAAAGCCCGCACCGTGGCCGTCGCCACTCTAAAAAGAGCCCGATCCAACGCCGGCCTCCTCCCCCGTTCCTAGCCCACTACGCCCTCCTAAAGTTTAGGTAATGATATAATTGACTAAACTCTAGGAGGGAGTGTTTAGGTGTCAGTAAAGGGCTGGCCGGCTGCGGGCCGACGGGCTGTCGTCGTCGACAACGAGCTGTACCGCCCCTGGATCGACGACAGCGAGCCGCGTATCACAGTCGTGCAGACAGTGCCCGCGGCGATAGCGGATCAGCCGGTGCCGCCGCCTGGGCGGCATGCGACCCAGGCGGTTGAGGCGGCCCGAGATGAGATCGGCCGCTTGCGGGCCCACTCGGGGAATGCGACCGGGGTGCTGGGGCACTTGAGCGCGGTGTTGATCCGCGCCGACGCGGTGGCGTCGTCGCAGATCGAGCAGATCACCACCTCGAGCGAGGCGTTGGCGGTCGCGTTGGCCGATCTGGGAGACGAGGGGGCCGACCCGGTCCCCCGGGGCACTGAGTTGGTGGCGGCGAACGTTGCGACCGCGCTGCACGCCTTTCGGTCCGACGAGGCGGTCGATGTCGAGTGGTTTCACCGGCGACACCGCAGCCTTTTGGCCGCTGACTCCGAAATGTTGCCTCGGTATCTCGGAGCGTGGAGGGACTGCGCGGTGTGGATCGGCGAGAACCGCCAGACCGCGGACTTCGAGGGCCCGCCCCACGACCAGGTGGCGGCGCTGATGGACGACCTGGTCCGCTTTGCTGCCCGCCGGGACCTGCACCCCGTGATTCACGCCGCGATAGCGCACGCCCAGTTCGAGACGATCCACCCCTACGTCGACGGGAACGGCCGTGTCGGCCGGCTGTTGATCCACCCCCTCCTCGACGCCGGGCCGGCGCCGGTTCCAGTGGCCCACGGCCTGTTGCACGACCCGGCGGGCTACGTGGGAGGCCTCAGCGCCTACCGGGCTGGAGACGTTGACGCCTGGGTGGCCGCGTTCGCGGCCGCGGTGGCCGACGGCGCCATCGCCGCTATCCGCCTCGTCGGGCGAATCGACGACCTGCGACAAGCCTTCCGAGACCGCATCCGCACCCGGGCCGGATCGGCGGTGGACCATATCTTGGACTCGCTCATCCACACCCCGGCCATCACCGCCCGCCACATACAGGAGACCTACGGCGTGACTCCAGGCCGGGCATCGCAAATACTCCACCAGCTCGCCGAAGCCGACGTGCTCAGATCCAGTACCCACCGAGCCGACCGATCCCAGGTGTGGGTAGCCCACCACGTCATCGACGCCATCGACACCATCAACACCACCCTCCCCCGCCGCCACCTCCCCACCCCCTAACCAGAGCCGTAACCGCGCCCCAGCGACCACTAAACACCACACCGCTGATATTCTCGATCCGTGACTCGCGCCCTTTGTGGAGCGACCCGAGTCCCGAATAGCTGAGGAACCCCATGTCTGAGATCACCCCGTTCACTGTCGATATTCCCGACGCCGCTTTGGAAGACCTGCACCGGCGGCTGCGGGACGCCCGCTGGCCCGACCAGCTTCCTGACGCTGGCTGGGACTACGGGGCTGAGATGGGCTACATCCAGGAGTTGGCCCGCTATTGGGCCGATGAGTACGACTGGCGGGCCGCGGAGGCCGAGCTGAACCAGCTCGACCACTACACCACGACCATCGACGGCCAGAACATCCACTTCATCCACCAGCGCTCGCCCCACCCCGACGCCTACCCGCTGGTCATCAGCCACGGGTGGCCCGGCACCGTGGTGGAGTTCCTCGACATCATCGGCCTGCTCACCGAGCCCGACGACCCCGCCGATGCCTTCCACGTGGTGGCCCCCTCACTGCCCGGCTACGGCTTCTCGGGGCCGACGGCTGACCGGGGCTGGGACGCCGTGCGCACCGCCCGGGCGTTCGGCGAGCTCATGGGGCGCCTCGGCTATGACCGCTACGGCGCCCAGGGAGGCGACTGGGGGTCGTTCATCTCCCAGAACATCGGCCGCACCGACCCCGACCACTGCGAGGCGGTGCATGTGAACTTCTTGTTCGGCACCGCCCCCGAAGACGGCCCCGGCGAGCTCACCGAGGCCGAGCAGGCCGGGCTGGGCCGGGCCAACCTCTACTTCACCGAGGGCGCCGGCTACATGCAGATCCAGAGCACCAAGCCCCAGACCCTGGCCTACGGCCTCACCGACTCGGCCGTGGGGCAACTGGCCTGGATCGCCGAGAAGTTCTTGGCCTGGACCGACAACGACGGCACCATCGAATCGGCGGTGAGCCGCGACCGCCTGCTCACCAACATCTCGCTCTACTGGTTCACCGCCACCGCGGGCTCCTCGGCCCGCATGTACTACGAGGTGCTGCGCCCCGGCGCGCCGGGCATCACCGACCCCCTCGACACGCCCTTGGGCATGGCCAGCTTCCCCCAGGAGATCATGCAAGCCCCCCGCCGCTGGCTCGAGGACAGCTACAACATCGTCCACTGGAGCGACATGGAAGAAGGCGGCCACTTCGCCGCCATGGAAGAACCCGAGGCCCTAGCCCAAGACATCCGCCAATTCTTCCGCCGCTTCCGCTAACCCGAGGGCGAATGAGTCAACTGTCGCGCGGGTATGCTGGCCAGGTGGAAGTTGCCGTCAACATTCCCGATGACCTCTTCAAACAAGCCGAGAGTGTTGCTTCTGAGCAGCGCATAACCCGCTCTGAGCTCTATGCCCGAGCCTTGGAGTCCCTCTTGGCTTCTAACGGTCCCTCTGATACGTCGTCCGCCCCTCCTCACCCAGCATGGTTGGCATTTAGTGACGAGGAGATCACCCGGAATCTCAACGAGCACGCTGCCAAACACGACCCCAAGCTTGATCCTGGCCTCGCCGAAGCCCAATTCAGGACTCTCCTGAAGCATTGGGAGTGGGAGGAGTGAGGAGAGGCGACGTCTACTGGGTCAACCTCCGCAACCCCATTGGCTCCGAACCCGGCTACCGGCGTCCGGTGCTGATCGTTTCTGCTGACAGTTTCAACGAAAGCAGACTGGGAACTGTTGTCGCCGCCGCCATCACTTCCAACCTCGGACTCTCCGACATGGCGGGTGTGGTGGCAATTCCAGCGAACGGAACCGGACTAGAACGTGATTCGGTGATCAACCTGACCCAACTTGCCACTCTCGACAAAGATCAGGTGACCGACTGGACCGGAGCGACCCTCGAGGGCGAGGTGATGCGCCAAGTGGACGCTGCCTTGTCGCAGGTTCTGCAACTCGACCGCTGATGAGGTTGCCGTCGCTGCCTCGGGGGTTGGCCGCGGGGGTGGCTCGGGGGGCGGGGCGGCTGTCGCAGCGGCTGGGGCGGGGCGGGGGGACGACGCTGCCTGGACTGGTGCTGACGCGGTTGCGGCCGGAGGCCACCGCGGAGATGGCCCAGAGCGTTCCTGGGGGCGTGATCTTGTTGTCGGGGACCAACGGCAAGACCACTACCGCTCGGCTGATTCGGGCCGTTCTGGACGCCTCGGGCGCTCGGGTGGTGGCCAACACCGCCGGATCGAACCTTGAGCGGGGGGTGGCCGCCGCGCTGCTCGACGCCGAAGGGGCCGAGATGGCCCTGTTCGAGGTGGACGAGGCCGCCCTGCCGGGGTTGATGACCCAGACCCGGCCCCGGGCGGTGGCCCTGATGAACCTGTTCCGCGACCAGCTCGACCGCTACGGCGAGCTCGAGCACCTGGTGGACCGCTGGCGGGAGGCGGTGGCCGGGCTCGATCCGGCCACGGTGGTGATCTACAACGCCGATGACCCCGCGGTGGCCGAGGTGGCCGGCCAGCACCCCACCACCGTGTCCTACGGCATCGACGACGCCCGGGTGGGCCGTGACCGCCTCCCCCACGCGGCCGACACCACCGACTGTCGCCGCTGCGGTGCGCCGCTGCACTACGACATGGTGACCATCGCCCACCTGGGCCGGTGGTCGTGCCCCGAATGCGGCCTGAGCCGGCCTCAGCCCGACGTAGGGGCCACCAGGGTGGAGCTGCACGGCATGGGCGGCCAGCGCCTGGCTCTGGACGCCCCTGGTGGCCCCATCGAGCTGTCGCTGCGCCTGCCGGGCATGCACAACGCCTACAACGCCGTCGCGGCCACCGCCACCGCCCTGGCCCTGGGTCTGGCTCCCGAGTCGATCGGCCCGGCGCTGGCTCGCCGCCCGGCCGCTTTCGGGCGGGCCGAGCGCACCTCGGTGGGCGATGCCCGAATCACCACGCTGTTGGCCAAGAACCCCGCCGGGGCCAACGAGAACATCCGCACCATGCTGTTGGAGGACGGCCCCCTGCACGTGGTGGTGCTGCTCAACGACCGCACCGCCGATGGCCAAGACGTGTCGTGGATCTGGGATGTGGACTACGAGCTGCTGTTGGACAACGACCGGCTGGCGTCGCTCACGGTGGGCGGCGACCGGGCCTACGACATGGCCCTGCGCTTCCGCTACGCCGGGCTCGATACCGACCGGATATCGGTGATGCCCTCGGTGCCCGCCGCCCTCGACGCCGGCCTGAGGGCCTGTGGCACCGGCGAGCTCTACGTGCTGCCCACCTACACCGCCCTGTTGGAGCTCCAGGGCGTGCTGGCCGACCGGGGCCTGGCCCCCGCCTTCTGGGAGGACCAGTGAGCACCGCTGACACTCCCCCGGTCCGGCTCTGCCACCTGTACCCCGACCAGCTGAACATCTACGCCGACCGGGGCAACATCGCGGTGTTCGATCGCCGCCTGAGGTGGCGTGGGTTGGCATTGGAGGTGGCCGAGGTGGGCCTGGGCGATCCCATCCCGGCCGACTGCGACCTCTACTACCTGGGCGGCGGCCAAGACCGCGACCAACTTCTGGTGGCCGAGGACCTGGCCCACAAGGCCGACCCGCTGCGCCAGGCCGCGGCCGATGGCGCGGTGGTGCTGGGGGTGTGCGGCGGATACCAGCTCTTGGGCCACCGCTACGTTGCCGCCGACGGTGGGATCATGCCCGGCATCGGGCTGTTGGATCTGGAGACCACCGCCGGTGGCAGCCGGCTCATCGGCGACGTGGTGTTGGAGGTGACCCTGGAGGGCCGCACCGCCACGGTGGTGGGCTATGAGAACCACGCCGGGCGCACCCACCTGGGCGGTGGCTGCACGCCGCTGGGCCGCCTGCGCCGGGGCCACGGCAACAACGGCGCCGACGGCTGCGAGGGGGCGGTGGCCGGTCGCACGGTGGGCACCTATCTGCACGGGCCGCTCCTGCCCAAGAACCCCTGGCTGGCCGATACCCTGCTGGGCTGGGCGCTGGACCATGCCGGGTGCCCGGCTGAACTGGCGCCGCTGGACGACGACCTCGAACACGCGGCCCACGCCGTGGCCCAAACCAGAGCAGGACAAAGACGATGAGCGCACCATCTGACGCCCGCCCCCGCCCCATCATCATCGACACCGACCCCGGCCAAGACGACGCCATCGCCATTCTGGCCGCCCTGGCCTCCCCCGAGCTCGAGGTGTTGGGCATCACCGCGGTGGCCGGCAACGTGCCCTTGGCGCTCACCGCCCGCAACGCCTGCATGCTGGTGGAGCTGGCCGGGCGCCCCGAGGTGCCGGTGTTCGCCGGCTGCGACCGCCCGCTGCGCCGGGAGCTGGTCACCGCCGAGCACGTCCACGGCAAGACCGGCATCGACGGGGCCGACCTGCCCGAGCCGGCTGTCGCCCTGCAACCCCGCCACGCGGTGGACTGGATGGCCGAGACCGTGCTGGCCGCCGGCGAGCGGGAGATCACCATCTGCCCGGTGGGCCCGATGACCAACGTGGCCACCATGCTGGAGGCCGCCCCCGAGGCGGCGGCCAACATCCGCGAGATCGTCTGCATGGGGGGAGGGTTCTTCGGCGGCGGCAACACCACCCCCACCGCGGAGTTCAACGTGTTCGTCGACCCCGACGCCGCCCAGATCGTGCTGCACTGCGGGGCCCCGGTCACCATGCTGCCCCTGGACGTGACCCACAAGGCGCTGATGGAAGACGCCTGGATCAACCGGGTGCGGGGGTTGGGCACCAGCACCGGGGCCGCCGCCGCGGGGATGCTCGACTTCTACGAGCGCTACGACGTGGACAAGTACGGCACCACCGGCGGCCCCCTCCACGACCCCAACGTGATCGCCTACCTGCTGCGCCCCGACCTCTACGGCGGCCGCCACTGCAACGTGGAGGTGGAGACCGACTCCCCCCTCACTGCCGGCATGACCGTGGTCGACTGGTGGGACGTCACCGACCGCCCCCCCAACTGCCACTACATCACCGACGTGGACTCAAACGGCTTCTACGAGCTGCTCTACGACCTCCTGGGCCGCCTTCCCTAGCCGCTCGGCGGTCAGGCCTCAGTCAGCCCGCACGGCCGGCCAGAGCGTCGATCTCGGCGTCGTCGTAGCCCAGCTCGGCCAGGATTTCGCGGGTGTGGTGGCCGGGGTGGACGGGGCCGGTGCCCACCGCGGCGGGGGTGTCTGAGAAGGTGAGGGGCAGCCGCAGCGCGGCCACCTCGTTTCCGTCGGGGCCGGGGACCATCGAGAACACGTTGAGGTGCTCCACCTGGGGGTCGGCAAACGTCTCGTCCACCGCCAGCACCGGCCCGCACGGGCACCCGGCGGCGTTGAGCCGCTCCACCCACTCGGCGGTGGTGGCGGTGGCCAGGCGTTGCTTGATGATCTCGTCCAGTTCCTGGCGGTGGGCTCGGCGGGTTTCGAGATCGGCGAACCGGGGATCGGCCACCAGCTCGGGAGCGCCCAGCGCTTCGGCGAAGGTCTCCCACCGGGCCATGGGGGCCACGTTGACATGCCCGTCGGCGGTGGGGAACATGCCCATGGGCACCACCGTGGGGTGGTTGTTGCCCTCCTGCGGGGGCACCTCGCCGTCGGTCAGCCACCGCACCGCCTGGAAGTCCATGAAGTTGATGGCCGCCTCCAGAAGCGACGTGTGGACCCACTGGCCCTTGCCGGTGCGCTCCCGGGCCAAGAGGGCGGCCAGCACGCCCTGGGTGAGAAATGTGCCCGCCGCGGTGTCGGAGACCGCGATGCCCACCCGCCACGGCCCGCTGCCTGGTGGGCCGGTCACGCTCATCAGCCCGCTCAGCCCCTGGGCGATCTGGTCGACCCCCGGACGGCTGGCGTAGGGCCCGTCCTGGCCGAACCCCGACAGGCTGGCGTACACCACCCGGGGATTGCGGGCCGACACCACGTCGTAGTCGATGCCCAGCCGGTGCTTGACCGCGGGCCGGTAGTTCTCCACCACCACGTCGGCTCGGTCGGCCAGCCGCAGGAACGCCTCCCGGCCCTTCGAGTCGGCCAGATTCAGCACCACCGAGCGCTTGTTGCGCCTCAGGTTGAACCGATCGGAGTCGCCCAGCACCAGCCGGCCCGGCCGGTCCACACAGATCACCGCCGCGCCCATGTCGGCGAGCTGGCGGGTGCAGGTGGGGCCGGCCCGGGCGGTGGTCAGATCGATCACCCGCACGCCGGCCAGCGGCCCGTTGCCCGCACTCTGTTGGTCGTACAGCGACATCGTGCTACTACTACCAGATGGCCCAACCAGTGGAAACCGGCACCGACAAGTTGATCGGCGAGATCGACGGCGCAATCGGCCGCATCACCTTCGACAACCCCGAGCGCCACAACGCCATCACACCCGACATGTTCGCCGCGCTGGCCACCGTTGTCGACGCCTACGAGCACGACCCCGCCATCCGGGTGGTGGTGATCTCCGGGGCAGGAGGCAAGGCGTTCGCCTCCGGGGCCGATATCGGCAACCTGGACTCGGCTCGGGGCCCGGGCCGCGAGCCCTCCTCCGGCGATGCCCGCACCAGCCGGGGGCCGGCCGCGCTGGGCCGGCTCACCAAGCCGCTGATCGCCGCGGTCGACGGCTACTGCCTGGGGGGCGGGCTGTTGGTGGCGCTGCACGCCGACCTGCTGGTGGCCACCGACCGGGCCCAGTTCGGCATTCCCGCCGCCCGCCTGGGGGTGGGCTATCCCATCGAGGGGGTCGAGCAGCTCGTCGGGCGGGTGGGCGACGCCAACGCCGCGCTCATCTTGATGACCGGGAATCGGTTCAGCGCCGAGGAGGCCCGGCGGATGGGCCTGGCCCATGCGGTGGTGCCCCCCGGCCGGCTCGACGATGAGGTTGATCGGCTGGGCGAGCGCCTGGTGGCCAACGCCCCGCTCACCCTGCGGGCCGTCAAGCTGTCGATCGCCGCCGCGGCCGGACGGGGCGATCGCCAGGCCGCCTTGGACGCCATCGCCGACTGCTGGGCCAGCGAGGATTTCGCCGAGGGCCGGGCTGCCTTCGCCGAGCACCGAGACCCCCGATTCCAGGGACGCTGAGCGTAGACTTGCCCGCACCGCGCTATGTCCACGGTTGCCGCTTTCTTCGTCTTTCTGCTGATCATGCTGGCGCTGGCCACCCTGGCCATCATCTTGGACTGGATGGGCAAGCCCATCCGCCGCACCTTCCGCCCCCGCACCACCGGAACACCAGGCTGGCTGGCCACCGACACCCCGGTGCCGACAGAGACCCCGGTGCCGACAGAGACCCCGACCCCCGACTTCGCCGCCCCACCAGCGGATTCCTCCCCCGAGCCCCTAGCCCCCGAACCACTAGCCCCCGAACCGCTAGCCCTCGAGCCAGGAGACCTGCCCGAGCCGAGCTTCGCACCCGAACCAGCACCCCAACCCCAGCCCGCCACGCCGTCGGGCCCGTGGCAGGCCGGCGACTCCATCTTCAAGCTCACCCCCCGGGGCACCCTCCCGTCGATCACCGCAGTGCGCCGCCGCTACTGGAAGAACCTCTCCGAGCGCCGCTCGTCGCTGGTGTTCGGCGAGGCCAACCGAGCCCTCATGGCCATAGGCCAACCCCCCCAGCGCTTCAACCCCAGAACCGGCTCCATCGAAGAACTCGACCTCCCCGAACCCATGCTCCGCCAAGCCTGGACCACCGGCCGAAACCCCACCCCCACCTGGAACGACCCAGGCCTAGACCCCTACGCCACCCCGTCCTAGCTGCCGCACTTACTAGTTTCGTTGTAGCGGTTTCAGTCTTGACCTTCGGTCTGGTGCGATATGATGAGCCTGTGCAAGCGCCAGATCCCGAACCAAGCGTTGGAGCGGCGGAATCAAGCGACGGCTCATCCCAATCCTGGCCCGATCTGCCGGAGTTCGAACTCTACAACGACACATTCGCTGAGAAGGGCGCCGCCACCCAGTACCGCTCCGAGGAATAGACGGGGTACTACCCCAACGGCGGATGGACACAAGATGGTATCCGAGGGGCGCGGGGTGCCCGTAGCTAACATCATGCCCGCCACCCACGGTCGGCTTGGGCTGCGGGGCTTACTGGTCGGCCTGGTCGAGATCCCGTCGGACGTCGACGTCGACGCGCTGGAGACAGTCGATGACAACTGGTTGGAGGCATTTCTCGCCAGATGGGACGATGAGCTAGACACCGGAGAGGGATGGGCCTCTGCGGATTGTTGACGCCCGCTCCTAGTTGGCATCGGGAGCGTAGAATGCTCCGAACCGCCCTATGTCTTCAGTCGCCGACCACGCCCCCCTCAGCGATCAGTTTGCCGATGGGGCTGAGACGGTTTGGTATGGGGGGCGGGAGGTGAGGCCGCTGCTGCGGTTGGCGGTTTCGGAGGGGACCAGGGTGCGGGTGGAGCGCATCAATGCTCGGCCCGACCGCCGCCAGGCCCTCAAGCTGGCCTGTGTGGACGGCCTCTTGGAGGTGGACGAGGCGGTCTCGGAGATTATCTCGCTGTGGTCCGACACCAGCCCCGCCGCAGTGGAGATGACCGTGCTCGGCGCCCGGGCCCGGCGCCTCGAGGTGTGGAACGCCTGGGATCTGGGCGGCCTCGAATCGGCCTGGCTGGGCAACGCCGGCATCATCATGGAGCCCAGCGAGCACCGCCTGACCCTGCATTGCAGCGACGGCCTGGGCCCCCCCACCTTCACCGACCTCCAAGTCCACCTCGCAGTAGCCCAACCGGGCTGATTCGCGGGAAACTCTTGCATGGCCATTTCGCTCGACGACCTCACGGCTGACACTTCCTTCACCCAGCACGTGAAGGGCCAGGTAACGTTTCTGCCCGAGCCCGAGCGGGCCGACCGGTGGACGCCAATGATCTCGGTGGACGACCACATTGTGGAGCCCCCTGGGGCGTTCGCCGACCGGTTCCCGGCCAAGTATGCCGACGACGCCCCCCGGGTGGCCACCCTCGACGACGGGTCGGAGACCTGGCTGTATGCCGGGCATTCGCTGCCCAATGTGGGGTTCAACGCGGTGGCGGGCCGCCCGGTGAGCGAGTACAGCTTTGAGCCCACCCGCTTTGAGGACATGCGCCGGGGCTCGTGGGACATCGACGCCCGGATCGCCGACATGGACCTCAACGGGGTGTACGCCTCGCTGTGCTTCCCGTCGTTCCTCCCCGGCTTCTGCGGCCAGCGGTTCCAACAGCTCACCGACGACCCCGAACTGGCCCTGGCCGCGGTGCGGGCCTGGAACGACTGGAACATCGAGGAGTGGTCCGGGGCCTACCCCGACCGCATGATCCCCTGCCAGCTCACCTATTTCCTCGACCCCGAGGTGGGCGCGGCCGAGGTGTACCGCAACGCCGAGCGGGGTTTTAAGGCCATCAGCTTCTCCGAGGCTCCCCACTCGTTGGGGTTCCCCTCGCTGCACTCGGGCCATTGGGATCCGATCATGGCCGCCTGCGAGGAGACCGAGACGGTGGTGTGCCTCCACGTCGGCTCGTCGGGCACCTCGCCGGCCACCTCCCCCGACGCACCGTCCGACACGGTGGGGGTGCTGTTCTTCGGCTACGCCATGTTCGCCGCGGTCGACTGGCTGTACTCCAAGATCCCGGTGCGGTTCCCCAACATCAAGATCGCCCTCAGCGAGGGCGGCCTGGGCTGGGTGGCCGGGCTGTTGGACCGCCTGGAGCACGTCCGCAAGTACGACTCCATGTACGGCACCTGGAACGACGTGGAGCTCTCCCCCGCCGACACCTTGCGCCGCAACTTCTGGTTCTGCGCCATCGACGACCCCTCGGCCTTCGACCACCGCCACTACATGGGCCTGGAGAACCTCATGGTGGAATCCGACTACCCCCACGCCGACTCCACCTGGCCCAACACCCAAGAACTGCTCCGCAAACAACTCGCCGGCATCCCCGCCGACGAAGTAGCCCAAATCTGCTGGGCCAACGCCAGCGCCCTCTTCCGCCACCCCATCCCCAACTCCGTAATAGCCAACCCCAACAGCTTCTAGAGCCGCCCGAGCAATGCCGCTGGCTGGTGAAATGTTGTTGTGGTCTGCAAATGGGCTGGGTAGGATGCCCTCGGTGGAGCTGGGGGGACTCGAACCCCCGCGGCGAGGTGTCAAGTCTGCACCGCCCCGACCTACCGGGCAGCCCCAAGTGGAGAAAGCGAAGCTCTCTCCAAGGGCCGCACCGGGTCTCCTACAAAGGCCCGGTGCGGCCCTTAGTATTGTACGGAAAGACATGACACTTCTCAATAAGTCTGCTAATATATTCAAATATACTGAAAGGGAGGACTCCCGCTGAACGAACTTGCCGCCGATCCTGAGGTGGCTGCTGGCTATGTGGCTGCTGGGTGGTGGGGGGATGACACGCCCACCGACCTGATTCGCCGCAACGCTGCTGAGCGGCCTGATGACACTGCGTATGTCACTTGGAGCCGGCCCAAGGGTGAGACCGAGGATGCGAGTGGGAGCATCGACCGGACTTCGTGGGCGGGTTACGACCGGCTGTCCGACCGGGTGGCCGCTGCTCTGCTGGCCGCGGGGTTGGATCGGGGCGACCGGGTGGCGGTGATCTTGCCTGACGGCGCGGCGGTTCACGCCGCCTTCACCGGGGCCGACAAGGCCGGGGTAGTGGTCATGGGGATCGGCCACCGGGCCGGGCCGGCGGAGATCGCCCATCTGGTGGAGAAATCCGGGGCTCGGGCCATCATCACCGGGGCTGAGCACCGGGGGCGCCCAGCCGACGACACAGTGGCTGAGTTGCGGCGCAGCATTCCCGCTCTGGCCCACCACATCACCATTGACGGCCCCGGCCAGGGGGCGGCCATCAGCCTCGACGGTCAGCCCGCCCCGTCTCCAGATTCGGTCCTCAGCTTCGCCGAGGCCATTGAGGCCCGCCGCCTGGGCGCCTCGGAGCTGTGCCTGTTGAACTCCACCTCGGGCACCACCGGGCTGCCCAAGTGCGTGATGCAGACCCACAACCGGTGGTTCTACTTCCACCAGAAGGCGGTGGAGTACAGCGGGCTGGGCTCCGACGAGGTGTTCTGCGTGCCGGTGCCGGCCCCGTTCGGCTTCGGGCTGTGGACCGCCCACTACTCCCCCACCATCTTGGGGGTGCCCACCGTGGTGATGGCCGACTTCGACGCCGATGCCCTGATCCGGTTGATCGAGGCCGAGCGGGTGACCGTGCTGTGCGCGGTGACCACCCAGTTCATCATGATGCTGAACTCTCCGGTGTTCGACGACCACGACCTGTCGTCGCTGCGGCTGATGTTCACCGGAGGCGAGGCCATCCCCTATCAGCGGGCATCCGAGTTCGAGGACCGCACCGGCTGTACGGTGCTCAACTTCTACGGCTCCAACGAGACCGGGATGCTGAGCGGCACCCGCCTGAGCGATCCCCGTTCGGCCCGGCTGCGCTCCGGCGGCAAGTGCGAGCCGGAGATGGACTGCGCGCTGTACGACCCCGACGACGGCCAGCGGCTTCCCGAGCTGAGGGGCCGGGGTCAGCCCGCCTGCCGGGGACCGGCCACCGCGCTGGGCTACTACGACGACGCCAAGGCCAACACCGAGCTGATGACCGACGATGGCCGGATGCTGATGGGCGACATCGTGGAGATCGACGACGACGGCTACCTGCGGGTGGTGGGCCGCACGTCGGACTTCATCATCCGGGGCGGCAAGAACATCAGCGCCCCCGCGGTGGAAGACGAGGTGATGACCCACCCGGCAGTGGCCATGGTGGCCGCCGTGGCCGCCCCCGACCCGGTGTTCGGCGAGCGGGTGGCCGCCTACGTGGAGCTGACTGCTGGCACCAGCCTGGATTTGGACGGGCTCCGGGAGCACTTGGCCGGCCGGGGCGTGTCCCGGGAGTGGTGGCCCGAGCACCTGTTCACAGTGGACGCCCTCCCCCGCTCCTCCGGCGGCAAGGTGGCCAAGGGCCAGCTCAAAAAAGACGCCGCCGACCGGCTGGCCGCAGGCTCCGGCAACTAGCGCTGGGTCAAGACGATGGCCAGCCAGCGCCCGCTGAGCGGGAACTCCACGAGCTGGGCCATGGCATCCACCAAGAACTCCAGCGCCTTTTTCGGGTCTTGGCCCTCGGGCAGCTCATACACCAGGCCCCGCTTGATGTGGTCTTGGCGCCGATTCCACCCCTCGGGCTCGCTCACCCCCCGCTCCTCCAGCAGATTGGCCGCGTGGCGCCCGCCGGCGTGCTGCAAGCCCACCGACGCCGCCTGCCATTTGTCGCGGTAGTGGTGGCCCGGCACCCAGGTGCCCAGCGGGATGGCCGGCCCCTTGGCGGTGAACAGCTTGAATATGGCCGACTCGGGCGGCCGGTGCTCGTCGGCCACCACCGGCTGCACGTTCATCCACCCCTTGCCGTCGCCCCGAGCCGCCAGGGTCAGCATCTCGTGGGTCACTTCCTCGAGGGCCAACCGCTCAAACCGGATATGCCGCTTTTCGAGCGCCATCGCTAGCGGCCCGCCGTCAACGCCATCAGACCACCGTAGCCACCCGTCGCCCTGCCAGACACCGCCCAACCAGAGATCAGGCCGCCGCGCTCGGTAGCCTCGGAGCAGATGGTTGACCCTCCCGCCGACGTCATCGCCCCCGACCGGCCCCTGCGGGTGGCCGTTTTGGTCAAGCAGATCCCGGTGTTCGAGGACATGGTGCTGGGCCCCGACGGCCGCATGGTGCGAGACGGCATCGACCTGCACATGAACGACTACTGCCGCCGAGCGGTGGCCAAGGGCACCGAGGTGGCCCGGGCCAGCGGGGGCACGGTCACCGTGGTCACCCTGGGGCCGCCGTCGGCCGAGAACGTGTGCCGGGAGGCCATCCTGTTCGGGGTGGACGGCGGCATCCACATCTGCGACGACGAGTTTGCCGGCTCCGACACCTGGGCCACCGCCAAGGCCCTGGCCGCCGCCCTGGAGCGGTTCGGGCCGTTCGATCTGGTGATGATGGGGCGCAACTCGGTGGACGCCGACACCGGCCAGGTGCCGCCCCAGATGGCCGAGTTGCTGGGGCTGCCGTTCGCCACCGGGGTCCGCCATTTCTCACTGCACGGCGACCGCCTGGAGCTCCGATTGGAGCACGACGACGAGTGGGTGGACGTGGCCGTGGAGCTGCCCGCAGTGGTGTCGTGCGCCGAACGGCTGTGCGATCCGTGCAAGATCAAAGATCCGGTGGCCTGGGCCACCGTCGACGGCTCGCTCATCCAGACGGTGAGCGCCGCCGAGTTGGGCCCCGGTCCGTGGGGCCAGGAGGCCAGCCCCACCTCCGTTGGCCCCGTCCACATGATCGACGTGCAGCGCTCTCGTTCGATGCTGACCGGCCCGCTGGAAGACCAGATCGATGAGGCCATGGCCATTCTGGCCGACCGGGGGGCGCTGGTCGGCAGCTCCAACCCCGAGCCCGCAATAGTGCCCGGAGGCTCGTCAATCGACGCCAGCGGTGCGGCCATCGCCGTGCTGGTGGAGCCCGGCCGGGAACGGGTGACCCGAGAGCTCTTGGGGGCCGCGGCCGACCTCGCCGCTGACATCGGCGGGTGGGTGGCCGCCGTTGGCCCCGGCCTCGACGATCCCGACGAGGACCTCGGCCCGTGGGGGGCCGACGGGCAGATCGGCATCGCCGACGGCCCCCGCGGAAGCGCTCCAGCGGAGGAGGACTTGGCCGCGGCCATCACCGCGTGGGCCGCCGATGCCCAGCCGTGGGCCGTGTTGGCGCCGGGAACGGCCTGGGGTCGGGAGGTGGCCTCCCGGATGGCGGCATCGCTGGGGGCCGGGCTCACCGGCGACGCCGTCGGGCTGCAAATCGACGACCAGGGCAAGATGATCGCCATGAAGCCGGCTTTCGGCGGCTGGCTGGTGGCCGAGATCGGCTGCTCATCTGTGGTGCAGATGGCCACAGTGCGCCCCGGCGTGCTCCCCCTCCCCCGCCCCAACCCCGACCGGCCGCCGGCCCGCCGCCGGTCGCTGGCCTCGCCGGGCCGCAGCCGCCTGGAGATCACCCGGCGCTACCGGGACGACGACAGCGACGAGCTGGCCACCGCCTCGGTGGTGATCGGCGTGGGCCAGGGGGTGGTTCCGGCCGACTATCCCAAGCTGGAGAAGCATCGGGCCGCGATAGGCGCCGCCCTGTGCGCCACCCGCAAGGTCACCGACTACGGATGGATGCCCCGGGCCCGCCAGGTGGGCATCACCGGCCACAGCATCAGCCCCCAGCTCTATTTCGCCATCGGCATGAGCGGGAAGTTCAACCACACCGTGGGAGTGCGCAACGCCGGCACCGTGGTGGGGATCAACCCCGACCCCGAAGCCCCGCTGTGGGACGTGGTGGACATCGGCATCGTGGGCGACTGGGCCGAGGTGTTCGACGCCCTCATCCCCCGCGTGGCCGAAGCCCAGGGGGGCTGACGGCCCAGACGACCGGTGGCCCAGCCGACAAATGGCTCAGGCCACCACCAGCTCTTTGGGCGATCGGGTGAGCCGCCGAGGGCCGTCGTCGGCCACCAGCACGGTGTCTTCCACCCGGGCGCCGCAGATGCCGGGGAGGTACACGCCGGGCTCCACGGTGATGACATGGCCGGTTTGCAGGGACTCCTCCGCGCTGGCCCGCACCCAGGGCTGCTCGTGGATGTCGAGGCCCACGCCGTGGCCGGTGCCGTGGACAAAGGCGTCGGCCCATCCCTCGGCGGCGATGCGGTCGCGACAGGCCTTGTCCACCTCGGCAATGGGGGTGCCGACCGCCGCCTGGGCCACACCGAGCTGCTGGGCGTCCCTCACGGTGTCGAACACCTTTTGGGCCTCGGGATCGGGCTCGCCCACCGCCATGGTCCGGGTCATGTCGGAGCGGTAGCCGTCCACCACCGCGCCCATGTCCACGATGACTAGCTCAC
Organism: Candidatus Poriferisocius sp.; assembly: GCF_965204015.1. Classification (GTDB taxonomy): domain Bacteria; phylum Actinomycetota; class Acidimicrobiia; order Acidimicrobiales; family Bin134; genus Poriferisocius. The sequence goes on from NZ_OZ241965.1 coordinate 3,658,619, forward strand.
CGTGGCCGATGGGTCGGTCGGTGGGGCGTATGTGGGGCAGCGCGGCGTTGGGGCCGGCGGCCACGATCGTTCGAAATGCGCTCCCGTCGGCCCCCCGACGGCGAAGGGCGGTGTCCAAGGCCAGGGCCACCTCGGCCTCGGTGGGGCCGGCGGCCAGCATGGGGCGGACCTCGGCCAGGGTGTCGTCGGCGATGGCCGCCGCGGCGGCCATTCGGTCGATTTCACCGTCGTCTTTGATCTGGCGGCAGCGCTCCACCACCCCGGCAGTGGGCACCAGCTCGGCCTCGCTGAACCATTCGGCGTACTTGCGCTGGTCGGCCCAGCTCACCGAGGCCGCCTCCAAGCCGATGCGACCCACCCCGGCGGCGGCTGCGGCCAGGATCTCCTTGGGGGCGTCGTTGGTGATCTCGATGCGCACGGTTGCCCCGGCTTGGCCGGTCTCGGCCTCGGATTGCTCGGTGTAGCGGCGGTCGGTGACCAGCACCAGCTCGTCGGCCCCCAGCCACACCAGCCCGGCCGAGCCGGTGAACCCGGTGAGGTAGCGCACGTTGACCATGTTGGCCACCACCAGTGCGTCGCAGCCGGCATCTGAGGCCGCAGCCCGCACCCGATCGGCCCGCCCCGCCACGTCCATGGGGGCGAGGTTGGCGAGGTCGGTCACTTTGACATCATCTGGCGAGCAGCCGGGCCACCGCTTCGACGGCCAGCTCGTAGCCGTGGCCTCCGAAGCCCACGATGGTGCCGGTGGCCACCGGGCTGACCACCGAGGTGTGGCGCCAGGGTTCCCGGGCGTTGGGGTTGGACAGGTGCAGCTCCACCACCGGGCCCTCGAAGGCGGCCAGGGCGTCGTGGATGGCCCAGGAGTAGTGGGTGAACGCCCCGGGGTTGATGATGATGGCCCCACAGCGGCGCCGGGCCCCGTGGATGTGGCCGATGAGGGTGGCCTCGTCGTTGGACTGGTGGTGCTCGACGCCCAGCCCGTGGCGCTCGGCGGTTGCGGTTGCGGTGGCCACGTGGTTTTCGAGGGTGTCGGTGCCGTACACCTCGGGCTCCCGATCGCCCAGCAGGTTGAGGTTGGGCCCCGACAGCAACAGGATCGTCGAGCTCATCGGATGGCCTCCAGGGTTTCGAGCATGAGGGCGGGATCGAGCCCGGTTACCGCCTCGATGCCGTGGGGGCCGTCCAGCATGAAGGTGACCCCCCCGACGGCCTTCTTGTCGCGGCTGAACAGTTCGACCAGGCCAGCGGCGTCGGCATCGGCGGGCAGCGAGGTGGGCAGGCCGTAGCCGCTCACCACCCGGCGGTGTTCATCCACCCGGTGGGCGTCGATGCGCCCGGCGCGGTGGGCCAACTCGGCGGCGTACACCAGGCCGACGGCCACCGCTTCGCCGTGGCGGAGGTCGTAGCCACCGTGGGCTTCGAGGGCGTGGGCCAGGGTGTGGCCGTAGTTGAGCACCGCCCGGCGGCCGGACTCGCGCTCGTCGTCGGCCACCACCTCGGCCTTGATGGCCACGCAGCGGGCGATGCGCTCGACCAGGGGCAGCGAGTCGAGTCCGGCATCGGCGATGAAGTGGTACTTGGCCATCTCCCCCAGCCCCGACCGCATCTCCTCGGGGGGCAGGGTGTCGAGGGCCTCGGTGTCGCACAGCACCGCAGACGGCTGCCAGAAGGCCCCCACCAGGTTTTTGCCCTCGGGGAGGTTGACGCCGGTCTTGCCTCCCACCGAGGCGTCGATCTGGCCCAACAGGGTGGTGGCCACGTACACCATCCGGATGCCCCGGTGGTAGACGGCGGCGGTGAACCCGGCCAGGTCGGTGACCGCGCCCCCGCCCACGGCCACCACCGCGTCGCGGCGGGTGAGCCCCCATTGGGCGAACTCGCGGCACAGCTCCTCGACCGCGCCCAGCGTCTTGATGTGCTCGCCGTCGTCGGTGATGAACACCCGGTGCTCGACGCCGGGGTCCACGGTGAGGCCCGCGTCGGCCACCGCCGCCTGGGTGACCACCGCCACCCGGCTCGCCCCGCCAGGGACGACCTCGGCCAGCCGATGGCGGACGCCAGGGCCCACCCACACGTCGTAGGAACGCTCGCCCAGCTCGACCGGCACCCGCAGGGCCTGGTCCAGGTCAGTGCCCGCGGTCATCGCCGCGCCTCGTCAATGTCGGTTGACGCGGTCATCGGGCCGCGGTCTGCTGGGGTCGGATGAGCCTGATCCGCTCCGCGACCTGGTTGGCCTCCAGACCGTCGATGTCGATTACCCGGTGGGCGGTCTCGTGGTACAGCGCGGCCCGGGCGTCGCTGATCTGGATTAGGTCGGCCACGGGGTCTTCGCCCAGCAGGGGGCGATTGTCGCCGGAGCGCACCCGCCGGCTGAGCGTCTCTATGGAGGCCCGGAGCCAGCACACCCAGGCCCGCTTGCGCAAAAGCGCCCGATTTCCCGACCGCAGCACCGCTCCCCCGCCACAGGAGACCACCAGCGGCTGCTCCGACGTCAGGCACTCGGTCAGCTCCGACTGCTCCATGTCGCGAAAGCGGGCCTCGCCGTCGTTCTGGAAGATCTCCTGAATCGACCGGCCCTGGCGCTCTTCGATGGCCGCGTCCAAGTCCACGAACCGCAGTCCCTCCGACTGGGCCAGCCAGAACCCCACCGTCGATTTTCCCGACCCCATCATCCCGATCAGGGCCACGTGAGGTCGAGGGTCCACGGGAAAATACTACCTGTCACCAGTATGTGGGCACCGCAAGGGTTATCACCGCGGCGGCGGTGGCCATCGCGGGGCCGAAGGGGAACACGGTGGGGCGGGGATTGGAGGGATCGGCCAAGGGATCAGGCAAAACCTCGTTGCCCCACTGGCGCATGCCCCATACCAAAAGGCCCATAGCGGCCCCGAAAAGCGAGGCCAGCAAGAAGGCGAAGAACACCGCCAGCATCGACTGTCCGTAGTCGGTTGCGATCCAGCCCAGCGCCAGGCCCACCGGCAGGGCCAGCTTCACGTCGCCCAGGCCGAGGCTGCCGCCCGAGAACACGTAGAGCAGCGACATGATGGCGCCGTAGAAGCCGGCGGCCGCGGCGGCTTGCCCGATGGTTCCCGGTTGATTTCGCAACAGCGAGATGAGGGTCATCAGCATCAACAGCAGGGCGACGGTGGGGAACACGATGCCGTTGGGTATGCGGTAGAGGTACAGATCCACGGTGGTGACCCCGGCCAGGCCGATGAACAGCGCCCACACCGGGACCACATCCCAGGTGGTGCCCAATACCCCGCCCGCGGTCCCCAGGGCGATGGCGGTGAACGACGGGACCAGCACCCGCAGGGATCGGCTGTCGCGCACGCCGAAGGTCCATACCAGCCGCAGGAGGTTGCGGCCCGCGACGGTTCCGATGGCCAGTCCGGCGATGACCATGGCCATCCGGGTCATCGCCCCTCTTCCCTACTGCGAAGAGCTCGGCTCATCTCCTGGCCAGCGCGGCGGTGGCCGCCGCGGTCATGGCGTCGACCGGCGGCTCGGCCCCGGTCCAGATCCGAACGGCGTGGGCTGCTTGGTGTACCAGCATCCCCACTCCGGTGGATGCGGGCACGCCCCGGCGCCGGCATTCGGCCAACAGCGGGGTTTGCAGCGGGTTGTAGACCAGCTCAGCCACGTGCTGGCCGGGGTGGAGGAGGTCGGGATCGAGGGGGAGGTTGCCGGCGCCCTCGGTCTCGGCCATCCCCACCGGGGTGGCGTTCACCACCAAGCGGAACCGGCCGATGTCGCCGGGGCCGGCCACTGTTCCCGCCGAGCCGGCCAGCTCGGCGGCCGACGCCGCCCGCTCGGGGCGACGGGCGATCACCGCCACTTCGGCAGCCCCTCGGCGGGCCAACTCGGCCACTACCGCCCGGGCTGCTCCGCCGGCGCCCAGAACGGCACAGGCGATGTCGGCCAGCTCCACCCCGTCGGCCCCCAGGGCGTCGCAGAATCCGGCGCCGTCGGTGTTGTGGCCGATGAGGCGGTCGCCGTCGCGGCTAACGCAGTTCACCACTCCCAGGGCCGTTGCTGCGGGGCTGAGCTCGTCCACCGCGATGGCCACATCGGCCTTGTGGGGCATGGTCACCGACAGCCCGGCCATGCCTCGGGTTCTCATGTGGTCGAGCGCCTGGGCGGCCTCTCCGGCGGGCACCTCGAACGCGGCGTAGATCCAATCCAGGCCCAGCTCGTCGAACGCGGCTTGGCAGATGACCGGCGACAGGGAATGGCGCACCGGAAAGCCGATCACCCCGGCGGCGACTTCGGTGTCGGGGGCCATCCCGATGGGAGTCAGCACCCCAGATCCCTCTCTCGGCAGAGGTCCACCGCCACCTGGTGCTCCTCGAAGGTGTTGCTGAAGGTGTGGGCGCCGGGCACCGGTTCGTCGGTGCGGGCGTAGAACAGCCAGAAGCCGTTGGCGGGGTTCAGCGCCGCCTCCAGCGACGCCCGCCCGGGAGCGGCGATGGGGCCGGGCGGCAGGCCGGTTCGGTTGTACACGTTGTAGGGGTTGTCCACCCGCAGGTCGGCCAGCGTCAGCGGTTCGGAGGGCTTGTTCAGCGCGTAGCGCACCGCAGCGTCGATCTGAAGCGGCATGTCGAAGCCCAAACGGTTGTAGATCACCCGGGCGATCTTGGCCCGGTCCTCTTCGATGAGGGCCTCCTTTTCGATCAGCGAGGCCACGATGACGACTTCGTACGGGCTCAACTGCACTGTATTGGGGGCGGCGTCCAAGCCCACGTCGGCGGCCACCGCGTCGAACTGGTTGATCATGCGGACCACGAGGGCGGCCTCGTCCTCGGCGGTGGCCGAATCGAGCAGATAGGTGTCGGGGAAGAGCATGCCCTCCAGTGTGCTGGTGGGCGGCTGGTAGTCGGACCGCAAGGGCGGGAAGGCCATGGCCCGGGCCAGATCGTCGGCGTCGAAGGTGGGAAGCTGTTCCAGAAGCTGGCCTTGCATCTGGGCCAGAGTGAGGCCCTCGGGCACCACCACTCGGAGGGCGTCTTCGGCCGGGCCGGGGGCCGGGCCGGCCAACAGCACGTCTTTGGCGTGCCACACCGCCATGTTCTCGTTCAAGACGTAGTTGCCGGCCTGGAAGTCGCCGGCGCCCTTGTAGCGCAGGTAGTAGCGGAACACCGTGGAGTTGGCCACCACGCCGTCGTCTTCGAGGATGCGGGCGATGTCGTTGATGGACGCCCCCTGGGGGATGTTGACCACCAGCTCGGGGCCCTCGTCGCCGGGCGGGTCGAGGCGGTCGTCGACCCAGCCCTTGATCACCAGCCCGGCCACCAGCATGACGACCCCCAACGAGGCCAAGATGATGAGCACCCGGGTGAGGGTGGAGGTCCGGCGGGGCAACCAGTCCCAATCTTGGGGATCGTCGTCGGTCATGGGGATTCCTGCGGCGAATCCTGTTGGGCCGCGTCCAGCCAGCCCTGGAGGATGACCGACGCGGCCACCATGTCGACCCGTTTGCGGCGGGCTTTTCCGCTGAGGCCCGACTCGGCCAGGGACCGCTCGGCGATGACGGTGGTCAGCCGCTCATCGTGGGTCAACACCGGCACATCCAGCGCGGCCTCGAGCTGGCTGACCTCGCTCTGGGCGCCGCGGGCGGCGGGACCGGCGGTGCCGTCCAGCGACAGGGGCAGGCCCACCACCACGAGCTCGGCCTCGTATTCGGCCACCAGCTCGGCGATGCGGCGGTGGTCGCCCGGGCGGCTGCCTGAGCGCTCGATCACGGTCAGCGGGGTGGCCACGCGGCCCTCGCCGTCGGACACCGCCACGCCGATGCGGCGCTCACCGAGGTCGATGCCCAGTGCCCGGGCCGCCATCAGCTCCCGATGCCAGCAGCCGCTCGCACCTGGCTCAGAGCCTCATCCAAGCGCGACGGGTCGCGGCCCCCGGCGATGGCCAGCTTGGCGTCGCGGCCCCCGCCGCCGCCGATGGTGGCGGACGCCTCGGCGATCAGCTCGCCGGCGTGCAGGTCGCTATCGGCCGCCACCGCAGCCACCAGGGCTGCGCCGCCGCCGTCGGGGGCCGCTCCCAGCACCACCGCGGCCACGCCGGGGCGATCCCGGGTGGCGATGGCCAGATCGCGCAGCTGACCCCGGTCTAGGCCTTCGACCAGCGCCACCACGACTCCGTCGACCGCCTGCTGGGCCAGATCTCCGGATTGATCGGCCGAAGCCGCCTTGCGCAGCTCGGCCAGCTCGGCCCGGAGGCTCTTGATCTCGGCCATGCGCTTATCGGCCCCGTCCACCAGCTGATCGGCGGGGACGCCCAGGCGCTCGGCGGTTAGGGCCACCAGCTGCTCCTGTTCGGTGAGCAGCTCGACCGGCCGGGTGCCGGTGACCGCTTCGATGCGGCGGATGTTGGCCCCGATCGAGCCCTCGGAGACGATCTTCACCGGGCCGATGTCGCCCAGGGCCCGCACGTGGGTGCCGCCGCACAGCTCGATGGAGTGCGGGCCGGCCTCCAGCACCCGGACCCGCTCGCCGTACTTGTCGCCGAAAAAGGCGATGGCCCCGGCCGCGGTGGCCTCGGCCATCGACGTCTCGTAGTTGCGGGTGGCGGGGTTGTCCAAGATGTCGGCGTTGGCCAGCCGTTCGATCTCGGCGATCTGGTCGGCCTTGACGGCCTCGAAGTGGGTGAAGTCGAAGCGCAGCCGGTTGTCGTCCACCAGCGAGCCCTGCTGTTTGACGTGGTCGCCCAGGGTGGCCTTCAGCGCCCAGTGCAGCAGGTGGGTGGCGGTGTGGTTGCGCCGGATGGCGGCCCGGCGGTCGGCGTCGATGGCCGCGATCACCGTCTGGCCCACGGTGATCTCCCCGTCGATCTGTCCTTCGATCTCGTCGATGTGGTGCAGGTGCAGCTCGGGCACCACATAGGTGGTGTCGGCGATACGGGCCGAGCCGGTGGGTGAGGTGATGGTGCCGGTGTCGCCCACCTGGCCGCCGGCTTCGGCGTAGAACGGGGTCCGGTCCAGGATGATCCCGTCATCGGTGACGGCCACCACCACGGCCTCGGCGGTGTCGAACTCGCGGCCAATGAATTCGGTGGGGCCGTGCTCGTTGACCAGCGCGAAATAGGCCGAGACGTCGGCCGAGGTGGCGTGGCGGGCGTCGAAGTCCTCCCGGGCCCGGGAGCGCTGGCCCTCCATGAGCTGGTCGAAGCCCTCCCGGTCTACGGCCACGTCTTGCTCGCGGGCCGTCTCCTCGGTGACCTCGAACGGGAAGCCGTAGGTGTCGTGCAGCAAAAAGGCCAGATCGCCCGACAGCGCCTCGCCCTCACCGAGGCGGTCGATGGCGTCGTCGAGGATCTGCGATCCCTGGGCCAGGGTCGACCGGAAGCCCTCCTCTTCGCGGGCCACCACTTCCCGCACGAAGCTGTGGTTGGCGGCGATGTCGGGGTAGTCGTGGCCCATGATGTCGACCACCTTGTCGACCAGGCTGGGGGTGACCACCTCGGTGACCCCGAGCAGGTAGGCCCGGCGGATGGCCCGGCGCATGATGCGGCGCAGCACGTAGCCCCGGTCTTCGTTGGAGGGGAATACCCCGTCGGAGATGAGGAAGGTCATGGTGCGGGCGTGCTCGGCCAGAATCCGCAGGGTGAGGTCGCTGTGGTCGGCCGCCCCCAGCTTCACCCCGGTGACCGCGCTGGCCTCCCCCACCAGCTCGGCCATCTCGTCGATGTCGAACACCGACTCCACCCCCTGTATCAGGGTGAGGATGCGCTCCAGGCCGGCCCCGGTGTCGATGCTGGGCTTGGGCAGCGGGACCAGGCCGTCGGGCTGCTGGTCGTACTGCATGAACACCAGGTTCCAGAACTCCAGGAAGCGCTCGTCGCCGCCGTGGGCCGGGCCGCCGTCGTCGCCGAACTCCGGCCCCTTGTCGAAGAAGATCTCCGAGCAGGGGCCGCACGGGCCGGTGTCGGCCATGCGCCAGTAGTTGTCCTCGTCCATCCGCTGGATGCGGTCGGGGGCCACCCCGGCAACGTCCCGCCAGATCTCGGCGGCCTCGTCGTCGGAGAGGTGGACGGTGATCCACAGCCGGTCGGGGTCGAAGCCCAGGCCCTCGGTGACGAACTCCCAGGCCCAGCCGATGGCCTCGGTCTTGAAGTAGTCGCCGAAGCTGAAGTTGCCCAGCATCTCGAAGAACGTGAGATGGCGGCGGGTGCGGCCGATCTCGTCGAGGTCGTTGTGCTTGCCCCCGGCCCGCACGCATTTCTGGACGGTGACCGCCCGGCGGTGGGGGGCGGTCTCCTCGCCCAAGAAGTAGGGCTTGAACGGCACCATGCCGGCAACGGTGAACAAAACGGTGGGGTCGTGGGGGATCAGGCTGGCCGACGGCAGCACGGCGTGGTCTCGCTCGCCGAAGAAGGTGGTGAACGCGCTGCGGATCTCCTGGGCTCGCTTGGGGGTCATGGTGCCGCCTTCACCGGCCAGGGGGATCCTCAAGGGCCCGGCGGGCGATCTCGGCCCGGTAGCGCCGGACCGCGGCGGTGCCCTCGGCCAGCGCCGCCCGGGCTTCGGAGACGGCCGCTCGGGCCCGGGCGCCCACGTCGCTGCCCGCTTGGCGGGGGGGCGGCCGTCGGGTGGCCTGGCGCAGCTTGCGGCGCAGGTAGGAGGCCCCGGTCGCCCCGGCGCCCACCCCGGCGGCAAACCACACGAATCGCTTGGCCATCAGTCGTCCTCGCGGTCGGATTGGTCGTCTCGGCGGTCCGTCATTTGCTGGCGAATCTCCTTTTCGGCACCGTGTTCAGAGGGATGGTAATAGCGGCGATCCTCAAAGTGGTCGGGGCGATATTGCTGGCTCACCCAGCCCTGGGGATCATCATGAGGATACACGTAGCCCGCACCGTGCCCTAGACCGGCCGCCCCCGAGTAGTGGGCGTCGCGGAGGTGGGGAGGCACTTCGCCGCTGCCCTGGCCAGCGTCGGCCCGAGCCCGTCCCAGCGCGGTGGTGACGGTGTTGGACTTGGGGGCGGTGGCCAGGTACACCACCGCATGGGCCAGGTTGAGCTGCGCCTCGGGCAGGCCCACGTACTCCACCGCCCGGGCGGCGGCGTCGGCCACCACCAGCGCCTGGGAGTCGGCCATGCCGATGTCCTCGGAGGCCAGGATCACCATGCGGCGGGCGATGAACCGGGGGTCCTCCCCGGCCTCCAGCATTCGCGACAGCCAGTAGAGCCCGGCGTCGGGATCGGAGCCCCGGAGGCTCTTGATGAAGGCGCTGATGATGTCGTAGTGCTCGTCGCGGCCATAGCGGACCGCGCTGGCCCCCAGGGCGCTCTCGGCGTCGTCCAGGGTGACTCGGGGCGGGGTGTCGGGGCGGGCCGACGCCAGGGCCACGGCCACCTCCAGGCTGGTCAGGGCTTGGCGGCCGTCGCCGGCGGCCTGGATCGACAGGTGATCCAGCGCATCGTCGTCGGCCTCTGCCTCTTCGGCCCGCAGCCCCCGGGCCAGCAGTTCGCCCAGAGAGTCACTGTCGAGGGGCTCGAGGCGGAACAGGGTGGAGCGGGACCGCAGGGGCGGGTTCACCTCGAAGTAGGGGTTCTCGGTGGTGGCCCCGATCAGGGTGATGAGCCCGGATTCGACCGCGGGCAACAGGGCGTCCTGCTGGGCCCGGTTGAACCGGTGGACCTCGTCGAGGAACAAGATGGTGCCCTGATCGCGCTGACCCAGGCGGTCGCGGGCCTGGGCAATCACCTCCCGCACGTCTTTGACCGTGGCCGTCACCGCCGAGAGCTGGATGTAGGCCCGTGCCGTGGTGTTGGCCACCAGCCGGGCGATGGTGGTCTTGCCGGTGCCCGGCGGCCCCCACAAGATGGCCGACGACAGGCGGTCGGACTCGATGAGGCTGCGGAGCGGCTTGCCGGGGCCGAGCAGGTGCTCCTGGCCGACCAGCTCATCGAGGGTGCGGGGACGGAGGCGGTCGGCCAGCGGGGCCGTCTTGGCCAGGCGCTCGGCGGCCGCGGCGGCAAACAGGTCGTCGCTCATCGCGGGCCTGTCTGCACGCCGGCCGCCATCGGCTCAATCGGCGGCGGGGGGCGGGAGGACGCGCAGGCCGAGTTCGTCGAGATGGCGGTCGGCAATGGGGGTGGGCGAGTTGGACAGCGGATCGGCGCCCGACTGGGTCTTGGGGAAGGCGATCACCTCGCGGATGTTCTCCTCGCCGGCCAAGATGGCCACCAGCCGGTCGATGCCGAAGGCGAACCCGGCGTGGGGCGGGGCCCCGTAGCGGAAGGCGTCCAGCAAGAAGCCGAATCGCTCCTCGGCCTCGGCGTCGCTGATGCCCAGCGTCCGGAACACCGCCCGCTGGATGTCGGGCCGGTGGATCCGCACGCTGCCCGAGCCCAGCTCCCAGCCGTTGAGCACCAGGTCATAAGCCTGGGAGCGCACCGCCAGCAGCTCCTCGCCGGCGCCGTCCAGAAGTCCCACGTCGTCGGGGTGGGGCATGGTGAACGGGTGGTGGGCCGATATGGGCCGGCCCTGGTCGTCGATGGCCTCGAACAGCGGGAAGTCGGTGACCCACACGAAGTGCAGGCCGCCCTCGGTGACCGGGGGTCGGCCCAGCTCCAGTCGGAGCAGGCCCAGCACGTCGCGCACCTTGCGGCGGCGGTCGGCGATCAGCAACAGCAGGTCGCCGGGCTCGGCGTCCAGGGCCGGGCCCAGCGCGGCCTGCTCTTCGTCGGACATGAACTTGGTCAGCGCGCCGTCGAGGGCGCCGTCGTCGCCCACCCGGAACCAGGCCAGGCCCTTGGCCCCCCATTGCTGGCACTTCTTGGTGAGCTCGTCGATGGCGTTGCGCCCCAGGCTGCGGCCGCCCCCCTTGTGGTTGATGCCCTTGACGCACTCCACCTGGAAGACCTTGGCCTCGGTGCCCTCGAACAGCCCGGTCAGCTCGACCAGCTCCATGCCGAAGCGCACGTCGGGCTTGTCGGAGCCGTAGCGCTCCATGGCGTCGGTCCAGGTCATGAAGATGGGTTCGTCGGGGCGGTCGCCGGTAACCGCCTCCACCGCAGCGGCCACCGCCTCGGTGATGAAGGCCATCACCTCGTCTTGGCTCGCGAAGCTGGCCTCGGCGTCGAGCTGCATGAACTCGAACTGCCGGTCGGCCCGGAGGTCTTCGTCGCGCAGGCAGCGGGCGATCTGGTAATAGCGGTCGAGGCCCCCCACCATGCAGAGCTGCTTGAAGATCTGGGGCGACTGGGGCAGGGCGTAGAACCGGCCCGGATGAAGGCGGGACGGCACCACGAAGTCGCGGGCCCCCTCGGGGGTGGAGGCCACCAGCATGGGGGTCTCGATCTCGGTGAAGCGCTGGGCCTCCATGGAGCGGCGGATGGCGCTGTTCACCGTGGCCCGCAGCTCCAGGTTGCGCTGGAGGCGCTCCCCCCGCAGGTCGACGTAGCGGTAGCGCAGGCGCACGGTCTCGTCCACCTCGGTGCGGGAGTGGAGCGGGAACGGCGGGGGCTCCGCGGCCGACAGCACCTCCACCTGGCAGTCGCCCACCTCGATTTCCCCGGTGGCCAGCTTGGGGTTGGCCGTGTCTTCGGGCCGGGGCCGCACGGTGCCGGTGATGCGCACCACGTACTCCGAGCGCAGATCGTGGCGCTCGTCGACCACGCACTGGATCACCCCCGTGCGATCCCGCAGGTCGATGAACGCCAAGTGCTCCCCATGCTCCCGCCGTCGGTCCACCCAACCACAAACCGACACCTCCCGCCCAACGTCACCAGCCCGCAACTCCCCGCAATAGTCAGTTCGCATCGGGTTCATCTCATCCCTTCGAGTACCTGGGGCAAGACAGCCACAGCGCACGATCCTACCGCTCCAATGCTGTTGGTCCGCATCCCCTTAACATCCCCCTAACATCCCTCTTGTCCACCCAGGCATTGCCGCAACATTGCCTAGGGGTAGGAAAGCCCTCAGTTCAACCGCACGGAGTTGATGTGCCTTGGTCGCCAGGTGTCAGTTCCAGTGTCGGGAAATGCCTCAGGCGGCGGGACGACGCGGTGCTCGCCCGTTCGCCGGTCGTGTTCCACCTGATAGTGGCGGTCGTGAATGTCGCCGTGGCAGTCGTTGCACACCGTGACAAGGTTGGAGTAATCGGTTTTGCCGCCGTTCTTCCAATGCTCAATGTGATGAGCGAAGCTGCGGTTGGCATCCGCCCCGCAGCCCACACACGCCTTGTCGCGCACCATCAATGCAATCCTCTGGGCATCTGAAGCACAACGGCGCCGCCGTCCCAACCAGAGGTCTTGGGTTCTGGCGTTGAACACCGCCGGAAAGATGTCCGCCTCGCACGCCAGCTTGACCAGTTCGCTAGCTGGAAGCGGGGTGCCGTCGGAAATGCGGGCGTTGGCCAATTCTCTGCGGGTGGCGTCGTAGTCGGCCACTAGGACCAGCGCGATGCCTGCGGCCCTGCCCTTTTCGGGATGCAAGATCAGCTCCGCCAATGCATCGGCGGCACGCTGTTGGTGGGTGCGCCGGTTCTTGGGGTCTTCGGCCCGCCACAGCTCCCGCTCCTTGTCGGCCAGCGCTCCCGCGATGTGGTTGCCGGTGATCGGGTCGAACTCGGCATTGAGCACGTACATGCCCGTGTCCCCGTTTTGGAACAGGCGGGCCGAGCGCTTCTGCTTTCGCCTGTCGTGGATCGATTGGCCGTCGTCGCCCAACAACTCGTGCTGCTGGCGCTTGACGGTCTTGGCCAACTCGTCATAGGTCTGGGTCTTGGCGGCCTCCACGAGCTCTCGTTCGTCAATCGGCCCCTCAGACGACGCCCGGGCGATCAGCCGGGCATGGTCGGCAGGTACCTCGCCCGACGCCAGCGCCTCAGAAGTCGCCGACAATCCAGCCAGCCGCTCAGCCGCCTTCACGTCGTGGTGAGCCTTGGAGGGTGACGACCGAAGCACCTCGCGGGCCATCTTCTTGGCCCCAGCGGTGTCATGGCGGCGAGCCATCTCGGCCATTGTCTGGGCCTTCAACGCCTCCAACTGCGACTCAGCCTCACCCAGCAGCCCCAACCGGCTACGCAAACCACCATCAGACAACCCAGCCACATCGAAGCGATCGACACAAACCGCCGCCCCGCAACCTCCATTGGCCGCAGTCTCAATCCCGGCTTGACCAGGGAGAACTGGCGAAAACTCCATGCCTGTAGTCTACCAAGACCAGTGACAATATCACCCTGGATCATTGAAAAATAGCTAACAAAAGCTAAAACTTACTTCCATTGTGCAAGAGATAGCGAAAAGATCCTTCACACCAGCGAAGATGGCCTTGCCGTCTGGCCCTAGACGCCGACACCGCTGAGTGCGGTACTGCTATTGCCTGCGATCAGCAAGCCGTCAAAACGAGGGGCCTAGCGCGGTAGTCGGGCAGGTATTCGTCTGGTGGCATCTCTAGTCCGAGTCGGAGAGCCTCGCTGCGTATCCACCGCAGCACCATCGCCAAGAGCATGTAGCGGTGGGCACAGATACCGATTCTCTCTATCACCTCTAAGGTATAGCCGATAACACGGTGTATGTTCGCGCAGTTGCTGTCTATGGCCTCGCGATGCAGCGCTTCGTTGTGGCCGATGTAGTAGCCGCGCAGCCAGACGCACTTCTCAACGAATGAGCGGTCGGGCACAGGGTCCAACCATGAGCCGCACGCCTCCGCCCAACCGACATACCACGAACCAGACTCGTATAGGCCGTACCGAACACTGTCTGGTGTTCGGAGGTGGAAGTCCAAGTAGGCGTCGTAGACGCAGGTTAGGTTGCTTCCCATCCCGCCGAAGTTGATGGCGTGCGCCGATCTGCTCCAGTTGTCGGCGCATTCTTGGTACACGCTGAGGTAGTCGCCCGGCTGAGACCAGTGCCAGCCGTCCGGCGGGGTGGGGCCGTTCGCATAGGTGGGGTAGGAGTCCGGGTAGGCATCGCCGCCGCCGCTCACGGCGCCTCCCCGCAGGCAGGCGGTGATGTAGCCGAGAGCCTCCTTGTCGGAGACGCGTTCGGGCTTGTAGTAGTAGCTGTCTTTCTCATAGCGCAGCCAAAGGCCGGGGGGATCGGACCGCGAACCCGAGGCCATGAACATCGGGTCGCCCAACTCGGGCAGTCGTGTGGCGCACGGCAGCCCGTCGTCGCCGATGCCGACTCCGGGCTCGTCGGAGGGGGCAGGGTTGTCGCACGGGAACGCGAACGACGCTGCGACCAGGTTGGGGCAGGCGACGGGGGGGCCGGGCAGCGGCAGATATCCGTCGCTCACCAGCAGAAAGTCCTGCTCTGCGTCTTCGCCGCTGTTGACGGCGTTCACCATCCATTGCCCGTTCTCCCACCACCTGAAGTCGTACCGGCAGGTCGGATCAGGCTTCCAGCCCTCAACAGCCATAACCGGGTCTGACAAAGAACAGGCAAAGGCCTCGCCAGGCTGGGCCAGCGTGTCGGCCTCACCGGGGCGGATGGAGTCGGTGCTCCTGACTCCCTGGTCCCACACCTGCTCGGTCCACGCCTGCCCGTCCCAGGTGCGCTGCTCGTGGCGGCAGGTCGGATCGGGATACCAGCCGGGGTCGGGCAGGGGGGCCATGGCGGCGGCTCGAAGGGCAGCGAGGGCTTCGTCGTCGAGCACCAAATAGCAGCCGATGGAGTCGTGGTAGCCCCAGCTGAGCCGGGCGATCACAGTCTCGCGGTCGAAGGTCTTGGCCACGTCCACGGGGTACTCGCCGAACTTGTGGTACTCGAAGCACCGCCTCGACGCGTCGGTCGGAGCGGCGGGAAGGTCTTGGGGAACCGGAGCGGCCCGCAACACGGCCAGCGCGTCGTCGTCAAGAGTCAGGTAGCAGCCGATGGTGTCGTGCCAGTTCCAACTGGTCTGTGCCAGCACGGTCTCGCCGTCGGCGGCCTTGGCCACGTCGACGGGGTACTCGCCGAACCCGTGATGGCCGAAGCAGCGCACCGCCACGGCGGTCGCAGGCTCAGGGGCCGCGTGCGATGGTGACTGGCTCGCCGCCTCAACCCCTGCGGAGGCGACCAGGGCGACCGCTAGCACGGAGCAGGCTGTGACCCTGGCGGCGCGGCGAAGGAGGCGCTGGGTGATTTGAGTAGACGACAACCGTGATATGACCGCAGATGGTATCGGCAACATAGAAACAGCGTGCTCCAGACGGGCTTGGGAATTGGAAGTGCCCGCTTGGGTAGTAGAACGGGCATTTTTGATTGCAAAGTGCCCGTTTTTGCCATTTAGCGGTTAGTTTGGTGGGTGTGGGGAGGTACGTTGACCGCGTTCACGACGGTGTTCTGGGGCCAGAGCCGTACAAGGCGCTGGTGCCGCACGGAATCGCCGGTTGGAGTCCGGAGTTGAGCCAAGGTACGGCCCAGCGGGTTAAGGCCGCTAGTGATCGGATGGCGGGATTGGGAGCCAGGCTGCCCAACCATCCCGCCTTGGAGTGGTGCCTGAACCGCTCCGAGGGGATCGCGACCAGCGATGTGGAGGGGGTCTCGACGACGCTGCGGTCGTTGAGCCTGCTTGAGTCGCTGCGGGTCGAGCGCGACCCTGAGCGCCAGGAGCGCGACAAACAGGCTCTCGGGGCGGTCCGGCTTGCCGCCCATGCTGTGGCCGTCGGACGCAGGGCGCAGGTCCCGGTGCGTGTTTCCGATCTGAGCGAGATGCACAGGCGGCTGTTCGAGGGCGTCGATGTGCCGTTCGAGCCTGGAAGTGTGCGCGGCGACGACATCTGGGTCGGGCCGACAGGGGCCACGCCACCGGAAGCCCTGTTCGTCGCGCCGCCAGCGGAGTATGTGCTCCCTCTCTGTGAGGACTTGGCGGACTATGTGTCGGCGCACGACCTTGAGCACCCTTTGGTCAAGGCCGCAATCGCCCACTTGCAGTTCGAGACGATCCATCCGTTCCCCGATGGGAACGGGCGTGTCGGCCGGGCGCTGATCCACTGCATTTTGCAGCGCAACTGGCCGACTTTGAGGCCTGTGCCGCTCTCGGCTGCGATTGCCGAGCACAAGCAGGACTACTTCGCGGCGCTGCGGCCCTACCAGACCTACACGGGCGACAGCGAGAGCCAGGTGCGCGATGCCTGCGGGGAGGCCGCGGTGTCGTACATCGCTGACGCGGCCATTGTGGCCTGCGACTACGCAGAGGCGGTCGGCCATGCCATAGATGACATGCTGGCCAAGTGGGATGGTCTGGGCCTGAGGTCGCACTCGGCGGCGGCGGCCACCCTGGACGTAATGGCCACGATGCCGGCGGCGGGTGTCGTCTACCTCTGTGAGGCGACTGGTCGCAGCCCCAATTCGGTGAGGCGCGGCCTCCGCAGTCTGGTCTCAGCAGGGGCGTTGACGGAATCACGGGACGAGGACACCGGGCGCAGAGTGTTCGAGGTGCCCGAGTTGCTAAAGGTCGTCGACCACCGCCAGAGACTCTTGCAGGTCTGCTGGCAATCGCACCAAGCAGGTCTGGAACTCTCGGCAGCCGAGCTCGTTGCCCAGTGGCGCCGCGCCGATTAGATGGCGTACCGCTACTCGGGCTTGCTCTCCTTCGCCAGCCTCTTAGCCACGTCATTTATGACGTTGGCCCGGGGCAGCGCGCTCTGGCCCTCTCCGGAGCGCAGGTCGCGCAGGGTGACGATGCCGGACTCCAGCTCGTCGTCGCCCACTAGGAGGGCCAGTCGGGCGCCGGAGCGGTCGGCCACTTTCATCTGGGCTTTCATCGAGCGGGCGTCGAAGGCCCGGTCGGCGGAGATGCCGTGGCGGCGCAGTTCGAAGGTGAGGTCGCGCCCGGCGTTGCCGCCGGTCACGTCCACCACGAACACGTCGACGGCCCCAGCCGTCTCAGTGAGGGCGTCTTCGGCGTCGGCGGCCAGCAGGATGCGCTCGATGCCGGCGCCGAAGCCCACCCCGGGGGCGGGCTTGCCCCCCAACGACTCAGCCAGCCCGTCGTAGCGCCCGCCACCGCCCACCGCGTTTTGGGCTGAGGTCAAAGCACCGGCGGCGAACTCCCAGGTGGAATGGGTGTAGTAGTCCAATCCTCGCACCAGGCGGGGGTCGATTTCGTAGGCCACCCCAAGGGCGTCCAACCCGGCTTGCACCCGCTCAAAGTGGGCGGCGGCGTCATCGGAGAGGCCATCGGTGATCTGCGGGGCGTCGGCCACCACGGCCATGGTGCGCTCCCGTTTGGAGTCCAGCACCCGCAGCGGGTGGTCGGCGGCATTGGCCCGGTCGGCATCGTCCAACTCCCCTACCCGCTGGCCCAGCCAGGCAGCCAGCCGCTCGGCGTAGGCCTGCCGGTCGCCGGGGCTGCCCATTGAGTTCAGCCGCAGCGACAGGCGGCTCAGGCCTAATGCCCGGTAGAAGTCGTGCTGGAGGGCGATGACCTCAACGTCGAGGTCGGGATCGGCCGAGCCGATGGCCTCCGCCCCCACTTGGTGGTGCTGGCGGAACCGCCCGGCCTGGGGCTCCTCGTAACGGAAGCAGGGCGTGAGATACCACACCTTCCACGGCACGGTGGGCCGGTGCTGGTTGAAGGCCCGTACCACCGGCGCGGTGCCCTCGGGACGCAGGGCCAGGTGGCGGTCGCCCTTGTCGAAGAAGTCGTACATCTCCTTGCGGACCACCTCGGTGCCCTCGCCCAAGCGCTGGAACACCCCGATGTCCTCGAACATGGGACTCTGCACCAGCCCATACCCAGCCCGCCCAAACACGTCGGCAAACACCCCCACCAGCGCCTGCCACCGATCCGACTCCGGCGGCAAAATGTCGCGCGTCCCCTTCGGCGCCTGAAACATCTCGGCCACGGCCCCCGATGCTACCGGCGCACTGCGACCATGTATTTCTTTGTTTCCAATAGTCTGAAGTGATGCCGGATGGCTCAGGGCCGCTTCCTGCCCGCGAAAGCTCAACTGTGCCGGCACGTGAGCGCAGTTGGGGCGAGCGATTCGCCATGGCTGTGTCATATCCGGCGGTACTGGGACTGGCCTTTGCCCTCTTCGCGGTCTTGATGGCCTCGGACGTTCACGTGACGCTGGCTTCTTACGCGGCCGTGCTCACCGGAGCAGTCCTCGTCACCCTCCACGAGCTGAAACTGCCCTACCGAACGGCTTGGAGGCCCTCGCAACACGACGTGCGCGCCGATGTGGAGTTCATGCTGGCCGTCCAGGTGGCCCTTCCCCTCTTCTTGTCCTTCCTGGCTGTCATCGCCATCGCCGATGTCTTGAAGAACGCGGGCCATTCGCTCGATGGCCTGTGGCCTCACGGCCAGCCCATTGCGGTGCAGGCCATCCTCATGCTGGTTGTCGCCGACTTTTTCCGGTACTGGCTGCACCGGGCCTTCCACAAGTTCGAGTCGATGTGGCGGTTCCATGCGGTTCACCACTCACCCCACCGCCTCTACTGGGTGAATGTGGGGCGCTTTCACCCAATCGAGAAGGCAGTGCAATTTTGCGCCGACGCGCTGCCGTTCGTGCTGGTGGGCGTGGGCGGGGAAGCCCTGGCCGCGTATTTCGTGTTCTACGCGGTCAACGGGTTCTACCAGCACTCGAATTGCGATGTGCGGCTGGGGCCACTCAACCACCTGGTGAGCGGCCCCGAACTGCACCGCTGGCACCATTCGATGATTCCCGCCGAGTCCGACAACAACTTCGGCAACAACCTGATCGTGTGGGACACGCTGTTCGGCACGCGCTATCTGCCCACCAGCCGAAAGGTGGGCCCGCTTGGGCTGATCAACCAGGACTATCCCTTGGGCTTCATGGCCCAGATGCGAACCCCGTTCGTCGCCGGGCTGGACAAAGCCAAAACGGCTGAGCAGAGCCGATAACAGGAAGCAACCGGAGGCCGCCAGCAGATGTCCAGCAGAATCGGCTACCTCGCCCTGAGGGCTGGGCTCTCATTGAAGAGCGGCCGGCGGCACCGGAGGATCCTGGCTGACGCGAAGTCGCCCGATGCCGCGAGCGAGGCCCTCTTGCGCCGCATCCTCGCCGAGAACGCCGACACCACCTTCGGAAAGGCCCACGGATTCGCCCATATCACCACTGCTGACCAATACCGGCAGGCTGTCCCCGTTCAGACCTACGAGTCGCTGCGCGACCACATCGAGCGTCAAGAGCTCACTGGCGAGCCGTGTCTGACGGCAGAGCAGCCGGTGTTCTACAACCGCACCAGCGGCACCGTGGCGGCACCCAAGGACATCCCGATCACCAAGTCGGCCCTCGCCCGCATCCAGGGCCTCCAGCGGCTGACCGCCTATGTGATGGCGAGGAACACCTCCATGCTCACGGGCAAGGTGTTCTCGATCACCGGCGCGGCGATCGAAGGCACCATGCCGGGAGGGACCCCCTTCGGGTCAGCCTCAGGACTGCTGAACGCCAGTCAGGGCCGGCTGATCAGGCGGCGTTACGTGCTGCCCGCCGAGCTGTCCGACATTGCCGACAACGATGCCCGCTATCTCCTCACCGGCATTCTGGGGGCCGCCGACCAGTCGGTGACCTGTCTGGCCACAGCCAACCCCTCCACGCTGGTGCGGCTGATGGATGTGATCAACCAGAACGCCGATCTGGTGATCGCAGCGGTGGCCGAGGGGCGGCCGCCGGTCGGCCTGGACGTTGGGCAGATGAAAACCGACTCCCTACTCCAGCCTCAGCCCGAGCGGGCCGGGGAACTGGAGCAGCGCCGCAACGCTGCGGGCGGGTTGACCTACGCCGACCTGTGGCCCGAGCTATCCGGGGTCCTCACCTGGACCGGGGGGAGCTGCGGTGTGGCGGTGGCGAATCTGAGGCCGCTGCTGACCGATGCATGCCCGGTGTACGAGCTCGGCTACCTGGCCAGCGAGGTGACGGGCACGGTCAATCTCGACCCGCATCGAACGGCCTGCGTACCGACGCTGGGCGACGTCTTCTTCGAGTTCGCCCCCAGCGAAGAATGGGAAACGGCCACCCAGACCGACCAGCGGGGCACAGAACTCCTGACGCTGGAGCAACTGCAAGAAGGTCGCGACTACTACGTGATCGTGACCACCACCAGCGGCCTCTACCGCTACGACATGAGCGACATCGTGCGGGTGACCGGCTTTGTGGGGGCGACCCCTACCCTGGTCTTCGTTCAGAAGGGGAAAGGCATCACCAGTATCACCGGCGAGAAGCTGCACGAAGGGCAAGTCATCAACGCGGTGACTTCTGTATTGGGCCAGCAGGGCCTAGCCCACGCGTTCTTCATCATGCTGGCCGATGTCGACCGCGCCGGGTACTCGCTGTACTTCGAGCCGGCCCCAGACCAATCCGGATTACTTCGGGTCTCCGACCTAGCCCGCCAGGTCGACGAGCACCTCGCCGATCTGAACATCGAATACAAGTCGAAGAGAGCGAGTCGGCGGCTCAATCAGCTGACCGTCAAGCCTGTTGTGTCCGGCACCGGAGATGCCTTTCGCCGCCAGCGGGTGGCCGACGGCCAGCGGGATGTGCAATTCAAGTTCGTCCACCTCCAGTACCGCCACGAATGCGATTTCGACTTCGAAGGCGTCGCCTCTGCTGGGGACACTGCCTGAACGCCATGCGCTTGGAGCGCCTCGAGGCCTACACGTTTCCGATGCCGTTCAAGACCGTGATACGCCATGCCTCTGCCAGCCGACGGCAGGTGGAAAATCTGATTGTGGTCGCCCATGCCCAAGACGGCCAGACCGGCTTCGGAGAAGGCTGCCCTCGAGAGTATGTGACCGGGGAGACAATGGTCAGCGGCAGCCGATTCATCGCGCAGCACGCCGACTCGCTCATCGCCGAGGTCGGCGACGCCCCGAGCCTGCGGGCTTGGATCGCATCCCATCGAGATGCCATCGACGCCAATCCCGCCGCCTTCTGCGCAATGGAAACCGCCGTGCTCGATTTGCTGGGCAAGACCCGAAAGCAAACAGTGGAAGAAGTCCTGGGGCTGAAATTCCCCTTCGGCGAGTTCCGGTATTCGGCGGTATTGGCCGACTGGCCGTATCCCCTGTACCGGTGGCAGCACGGCCGCTATCGAGTACGCGGCTTCAGTGACTATAAGGCGAAGCTCTCCGGGGATGTCTACCGCGACCGTCGCAAGCTCCGTCCCTTCTCGTCCCGTTCCGGCCGGCGACTGCGGCTGCGGGTGGATGCCAACAATCTCTGGACTACGCCCGACGAGTGCCAGAACCATCTCAACGCCATGCCCGTTGCACCATTCGCCATAGAGGAGCCACTGCGGTCGGGCGACCTGCAAGGCTGCCGGCAGATCGCCGAAGCGACGGGATTGCAGATCATCTTGGACGAGAGCCTGGCCCGAGCCGGCCAGATGGAGGCTCTCCACGATCCCGAGCGGTGGATCGTGAATCTTCGGGTCTCCAAGATGGGCGGCGTGATCCGCTCTCTGGAGGTTGCCCAGGAGGCTGCTCGTCGAGGCGTGGGGGTGATTGTGGGGTGCCACGTGGGTGAGACCAGCGTTTTGTCTCGGTCAGCCCTCACGGTGATGCAGGCCGTGGGCCACGGCCTGGTCGCCGCAGAAGGGGCGTTCGGGACCCAACTGCTGCGCCGTGACCTGACGGTGCCGAGCCTCAGGTTCGACTGGGCAGGACGACTGGAGCTGGGCCGAGTCGCCGGCCTGGGCGCGAGCGGCTTCGGCCTGGATCTCGACCCCAATGCGGGGCTGATCCCGCTGCACCCGCAGAGGGCCCAAGAAATGGAGCAGCCATGAGGAACGAGAGATTTGCGGCTGTCACCGCCGTGCTGGGCATCGCCTTTCTGGGCCGGGTTCTCGGCCAGATCATCCAGCGCTGGGCGCCGGTGGACTTTCTGCCCGATTATGAGAGGTGGCAGGGCAGCGGGCTGTGGTATCCCGCGCTGCTGGGACTTCAGATTGCGATCCTGCTGCTCTTCATCGTGGTGGTGACTCGCATGAACCGCGGCTTGAGCTTGCTCGGTCCGCGCTGGGTCCGGCCGATCTTCGTGCTGGGTGTGCTGTATTTCGCCATCATGGGAATCCGGCTGCTCATCGGGGTGCTGGCCGATGTCAACGTGCTGGGAGACGACTCCTTCACGTCGGCCAACTGGTTCAGCACGACCATTCCCCCGATCTTCCACCTCGTGTTGGCCACCGGGTTGATGCTGATCTCGAAATACCAGCGACGTCTGGCCGATGACCCCGATGGCTTCGCGGCGAAGATCGCCTAGCCCGCAGCGGTGGGAAGGACTCGGTAGGCGCTGTAGACCGACTCGATGCCGCGGATGGTGCGGAGGAGGGCGTCGAGGTGGGTGCTGTCGATCAGCTCGAAGTCGAACCGCATGATGGAGATCTGGTCGGCGCCGGTGCGGGTCTCGCAGGCCAGGATGTTCACCGAGCCGGTGGACAGGGCGTTGGCCACGTCTCGCAGCAGGCGGGTGCGGTCGAATGCCTTCACCTCGATGGTCACCGAATAGGCGCCGGTGCGCTCGGCGCTCCAATCGACGTCGATGAGGCGGTCGCCCTGCTCGAACGACAGCGACACGGCGTTGGCGCACTCCGTCCGGTGGACCGACACCCCCCGGCCCCGGGTGACGAAGCCGATGATCTCATCGGGGGGAACCGGCTTGCAGCAGCGGGCCAGGTTGACCAGCACATCACCGAGGCCCTCCACATCCACCGGCTGATCGGTGTGGCGGGGCAGCGCCGCCGGCGACGGGGCCACGACCGAATCGTCATCCAGGTCTTCATCCGCAGTGGGCTCCACCCGCAGGCCGGCCACCCGCTCGGCTACCGCTTGGGCCGACACATGGCGCTCCCCCACCGCGGCGAACAGGGTGTCGAGGTCGCGGTAGTTCATGTCTTTGGCCGCCTGCACCAGCTCGTCGCCGGACAGAATCTTGGCCACCGGGAGGCGCTCGCGGCGCAGGCCGGCGGCTACTGCGTCGCGGCCGGCCTTGATGGCGTCTTCCCGGCGGGCCTGGGCGAACCACTGGCGGATCTTGTTGCGGGCCCGATGCGATGCCACCAACCCAAGCCAGTCGCGCGACGGCCCCTTGTCGGCCACCTTGGAGGTGAAGATCTCCACCATGTCGCCGGGTCGCAGCTCTCGATCCAATGGCACGAGCTGGCCGTTGACCCGGGCGCCGATGCAGGCGTGGCCCACCTCGGTGTGGATGGAGTAGGCGAAGTCGATGGGGATCGCCCCCATGGGCAGCGACACCACGTCGCCTTTGGGGGTGAACACCTGCACCTCGTCGTGGTCGAGGTCGGTCTTGAGATTGCTCAAGAACTCGGCGGCGTCGGAGGTCTCCTGCTGCCAGTCGATGATGCGGCTCAGCCAGGCCAGATCGTCGGTGGTGGCCCCCTCCTTGTAGTCCCAGTGGGCCGCCACCCCCTGCTCGGCCCGGGCGTGCATCTCATTGGTGCGAAGCTGCACCTCCAGCGACTTGCCCCCCGGCCCGACCACCGTGGTGTGCAGCGACTGGTAGAGGTTGAACTTGGGCATGGCGATGTAGTCCTTGAACCGCCCCTGCACCGGCTTCCAGGTGGCGTGGATGGAGCCCAGCGCGGCGTAGCAGTCGCGCACCGAATCGACGATGACCCGGATGCCCACCAAGTCGAAGATCTCGTCGAAGCTCCGCTCTTTGACCATCATCTTCTCGTAGATGCTCCAGAGGTGCTTGGGGCGACCGGTGACCTGGGCTTGGATGCCCAGCTCGGCCAGGCGGGCGTCCACGCTGGACAGCACCTGGGTGAGATACAGGTCGCGCTCGGGCGCCCGGGTGGCCACCATGCGGTCGATCTCGGCGTAGCGCTTGGGGTGGAGGGCGGCGAAGGCCAGGTCTTCAAGCTGGAGCTTCATGTCCTGCATGCCCAGGCGGTTGGCCAGCGGGGCGTAGATGTCTATCGTCTCGCGGGCCACCCGGTGCTGCTTCTCCAGCGGCAGCGCGGCCAGCGTGCGCATGTTGTGCAGCCGGTCGGACAGCTTCACCACCAGCACCCGCAGATCCTTGGCGATGGCCACCAGCATCTTGCGCATGGAGGCGGCCTGCTCCTCCTCCTGGGTGTTGAACTTGAGCCGGTCGAGCCGGGTGACGCTGTCGACGATGGAAGCCACCTCGCCGCCGAAATGCCGGTCGACTTCGGCCAAGTCCATGGCGGTGTCCTCGATGGCGTCGTGCAGCAGCGCAGCGATGACCGATACGTCGTCGAGCCCCAGCTCGATCACGATGTGGGCCACGGCCAGGGGGTGCGACACGTAGGGCTCACCGGATTTGCGAACCTGCCCGGCGTGGGCCTCCTCGGCCAGGCGGTAGGCCGTCTCGACCCGCTCCCCAGTGTCGTTGGGGTGGCGCTCGAGATAGGCGTCGATCAGCAGGGCGACATCCTGGTCGGGCTGCTCCAACCGGGGCCGCGCCTGATCAGCCAGAGTCATTCGTCGCCCCAATCGCAGAACAGCGAGGTCACCGGGCAGCCGTTGCCCAGCCGGCCCCGGCCGCCGAGAAAGCCCAGCTCCAAGAGGAAGCCCACTCCGACGACCTCGGCGTCTTTTGACTTGACCAGGTCAACCGCGGCGGCCGCTGTGCCCCCGGTGGCCAACACGTCGTCCACGATGAGCACCCGCTGGCCGGAGGACAAAGCGTCGCTGTGAGCCTCCAGAGAGGCCGTGCCGTACTCAAGCTGATAGTCGACCGACACGGTGCTGTAGGGGAGTTTGCCCGGCTTGCGGAAGGGCACGAAGCCCAAGCCCAGCCGATAGGCCACCGGTGCCCCCAGGATGAATCCCCGGGCCTCGACCCCCACCACCCGGTCGGCCGGGGTGTCGGCGAAGCGGTCGGCCAGCGCATCGGCCGCCCACCGCAGGGCCTCGCCGTCGTCGAGCAGCGGGGTGATGTCCTTGAACAAGATCCCCTCGGTGGGAAAGTCGGGGATATCCCTGATAAGGCTCTCAGGCCAACCGGACTCCACCGTTCCAATCCTACCCGTGAACCCGGAGGGCTACCGCCGCTTGCGCTTTCGGGGGCGAGGGGGGATGACCGTTCCGGTGGGAGGGGGCCGGCGGGACGCTCCGGCCGCCGGGGGCGCCACCGGCGGCGAGGGCCGGCCGACGGCCACGTCTTCCACGTCGTGCACCGTGGTGCCCCGGGACTGGGCCCGGGCCTCGAGGCGCTCTCGCAACTCGGCGAACTCCGGCTGGCGCTCCTTCATCCACGCCGCGGCCGGCGCGGCCACGAACAGCGACGAATAGGTGCCCACCAACAGGCCGATGAGCAGGGCCACGGCGAACTCAGACAAAGTGACCGCCCCCAGCACCAGGGTGCCGATCACCAGCATCGACAGCACCGGCAATACTGAGGTGATGGTGGTGTTCACCGACCGCAAAAGCACGGTGTTGAGCGCCGAGTTCATGATCCGGGTGTAGGTGGCCCGCCCGACTAGGGCCGAGCGGCGCTGGTAGTCGCGGTTCTTGTCGAACACCACCAAGGTGTCGTACAACGAGTAGCCCATGATGGTGAGGAAGGCGATGACGGTGGCCGGAGTCACCTCGAACTGGAACAGGGCGTAGATGCCCACGGTGATGACGATGTCGTGGGCCACCGCCACCAGGGCGGCCAGGGCCATCCGCCACTCCAGGGTCAGCGTGATGTAGATGGCCACCACGATGAAGAACACGATCAACGCCCGGATGGCCTTGTCGGTGATCTCATCGCCCCACGAGGCGCTGATGGAGCTGAAGCTGATGTCGTCGAGGCTCTGGCCGGTGAGGGTGGCCAGGGCCAGCGACACCTCGGCCACGCTGGAGGCGTCGGTGGCGTCCAACTCGGCTCTCACCCGCAGCACGTCGCCGCCCACGAACTGGATCTTGGCGTCGGCCTGGCCCACGTCTCGAAGGGCGTCGCGCACATCGGCGGTGGAGGTATCGGGCGCCGAGGCCTCCCACACCGTGCCGCCCTCGAACTCGATGCCCAGGTTGACCCCCCGCACCAAGAGGGCGATGGCGCTGATGAGGATCAGGGCGGCGGACACCTTCAGGGCGGTCTTCCACGCCTCGGGGAAGTCGACCTTGGTCTGGTTGCGCCACAGGCGCTGGAGGCGGTTCATGATGCCTCAGCTCCCGCGGGCATAGCCTCTTCCCTGGTGGGCAGGCCGAGGCGGTGGGGATGGGCCATCAGGCTCGGAGAACGGGCCATGAGCTGGGCGCAGGGCCGCAGGAAGAAGTAGGTGGCCACCAGGTCGAGCACCGAGGCCAAGCCCAGCATGAGGGCGAAGCCCCGAACCGACCCGGCCGAGAGCCAGTACAAGATGACCGCGGCGATGAGCGAGGCGAAGTTGGCCCGGAAGATGGTGCGGAACGCGGCCGCGAACGACTGCTCCAGCGACGAGCGCAGCATGCGGCCGGTGGCCACGTCTTCTTTGAGGTGCTCGAAGTAGACCACGTTGGAGTCGAGCGACACGCCGATGGCCACGATGAGGCCGGTGACCCCGGCCAGGGTCAGCGCCAGATCCTGGGTCTCGCCCAACCAGGCCACGATCACCCACAACAGGGTGGCCGACACGCCCAGGCTCAACATGGCGACCAGGCCCAAAAGCCGATACATGCCCACCATGTACAAGAACACCAGCGCCAGCCCGACGATGCCGGCGATGACCCCGGCCCGCAGAGAGTCGCCCCCGATGGTGGCCGACACCGCCCGGCTGGTGCTGTCGCTCTGGGGGTCGGTGGGGTCTTGGAACTCGATGGGCAGGGCGCCGTAGCGCAGCACCAGGGCCAGGTCCTCGGCCTCCTCCTCGGAGAAGTTGCCGGAGATGATTCCGCTCCCGCCGAAGCGGGCTTCGTTCACCACCGGGGCCGATTCCACCGAGCCGTCCACCACAATGGCGACCTGGGCGGTGGGGCAGAATTCGGATAGCGAGTTGCACACCAGGGCGAGCTCGTCGAACTTGTCGGCGCCCTCCTCGCCGCCCTTCAGGTTGAACTCCACCACGTACTCGTTGGTGAACCCCCGGTCGGCGCTGGACAGGCCCGCGCCCGTGAGCGTGGACGGACCCAGCAGGTAGCGCCTCGACCCGTCTTGGTGGGGCAAGACCACGAAGCGGTCGAGCAGGTCATCGGCTGAGCTAGTGGTGGGCAGGGCCGAGAGGTCGAGTCCCGTAGGGCACGGGGCCAAGCCCCGGTCGTCCAGCTCGGGAATGGGCAGCTCCGGGGGTGGGGGCAGCTCGGCCCCGGAGTCGTCTACGGGGGCGGGTTCAGGGTCGAGCGGTGTGCACACCGGGCGGAAGCGCAGCTCGGCGGTCTGGCCCACGATGTCTATGGCCCGCTGCTGGTCGCTTATGCCGGGGAGCTGGACTACCACCCGGCCGCCCTGGCGGGTCACGTCGGGCTCGGCCACGCCCAACCCGTCGATGCGGTCGCGGATGATCTCGACGGCTATGTCGAGATCGCCCTCGCCTATGGCCACCGGGCGGTCGGGGTCGTCGGCCGGCACCAGCACCACTTCGACCCCGCCCTTGAGGTCGAGCCCGAGAAGCGGCCGGTTGCCCGCGGCCAGCGAGGCAGCCAGCAGCCCCGCGGCCGCAGCCACGATGAGGGCAAGGGAAACCAGCGATCGGCGGCTCATTGACGCTGGATGTGGGGGCTAGGCGTCAGCGTCGTCGCCATCGACGTCGAAGTCGGAGTACACGATCTTGTTGGCGATGGTCTCGCGGCTGATCTTGATCTCGACACCGTCGGATATCTCGATGAACACGGTGCCGCCGTCGAAATCGGTGATCATCCCGTACAGGCCTGATGCGGTGATCACCTCGTCGCCCACATCAAGGGAGTCGAGCAGCGCTCGCTGTTCGCGCGCTTTGCGCTGCTGGGGACGCACCATGAAGAAGTACATGGCGACGAACATCAAAAGCAGAAGCGGAAGGATCTCCAAGGCTCAGAATCCTACCGGAAGACCTGGCTGGTAAACGACTCGGCGGGCTGGGCCCAAATGATGGCATTCAGCATGTCAGCCCCACGCCTCGGCCACCCGGTGGCGAAGCTGGTGGAAGGTGCCCGCGGCGATGGCCTCTTGGGCGGTGTCCATGAGGGCCAGCAGCCAGGCCACGTTGTGGAGGGTGAGCAGCCGGGCCGCCGACGGCTCGTCCACGTTGAACAGGTGGCGGAGGTAGGCCCGGGAGTAGCGGGCCGCCGGGCTGGCCGGGAAGTGGGGGTCGATCGGGCCGTCGTCGGTGGCCAGCGATGAGTTGCCCATGTTCACGCGGCCCTCCCAGGTGAGGGCGGTGCCGTGGCGGGCGAGTCGGGTGGGCAGCACGCAGTCGAACATGTCCACTCCCAAGGCGACGCTTTCCACCAGCCCGACCGGATCGCCCAGCCCCATGAAGTAGCGGGGCTGATCGTCGGGCAGCTTGGGGGTGGTGGCCTCCAGCGCGGCCATCATCTGCTCGGAGCTCTCCCCCACCGACAGCCCGCCCACCGCGTAGCCGTCGAAGCCCACCTCGATGGTCCGAGCCGCGCTCTCGGCCCGCAGAGCGGCGTCGATGCCCCCTTGGACGATGCCGAATTGGTTGGCGCCGGCCTCGTGGCCGTTCATTTCCAAAAAGCGGCGGCGGGCTCGGGCGGCCCAAGCGGCGGTGCGGTCCACCGCCAGGCGCTGGGCCGTGGCGGGCGCCTCCGACGGAGGACACACATCCAAGGCCATCTGGATGTCGGAGCCGAGTTGGAGTTGCACGTCTACCACCCGCTCGGCAGTGAAGCGGTGGGTCGATCCGTCGTAGGTGGATTGGAAGGTGGCACCGTCGTCGTCCACCTTGGGATCCAGCGAGAACACCTGGTAGCCGCCGGAGTCGGTGAGCACGTGGCCCGACCAGCCGGTGAACCCGTGGACGCCGCCCATCTGCTGCACCACGTCGGCGCCGGGTCGCATCATCAGGTGGTAGGTGTTGGCCAGCACCACCGAGGGCTTGAGGGCCTCGAGGTCGGCGGTGTCGAGGGTGCGGACCGCGGCCCGGGTGCCCACCGGCATGAAGCAAGGGGTGGTGAACGAGCCCCTCGGGGTGGTGATGCGCCCTGTGCGGGCCTGCCCGTCGCGGGCCAACACGTCGAATTGGAGGGTCACTGCCCTGGCATTTTCGTGCAGAACATGGCATCTCCCAACGACAGGAAACGGTAGCCCTCGGCCAGGGCGGTGGTGTAGAGGTTGCGCCAGCGGGGGCCGACGAATGCGGCCAACAGGGCCAGGAGGCTGGACCGGGGCAGATGGAAGTTGGTGAGCAGCGCGTCTACCACCGCGAACCGGTACCCCGGTGTGATGAACAGATCGGTCGGGGCGCAGGCCGATCCGGTGGCGGCGGCCGACTCCAGGGCCCGCACCACGGTGGTGCCCACCGCCACCACCCGCTCGGCCCGGACGCAGGCGGCCAGCGTGGCCTCGGGGATCCGGTACATCTCGGTGTGCATGACGTGGTCGTCGAGGTTGTCGGCCGCAACCGGGGTGAACGTGGCCGTTCCCACGGCCAGCTCCAGCTCGCACACCACCGCCCCGGCCGCCCGGCAGCGGTCGATCACCTCCTCGGTGAGGTGGAGCCCGGCGGTGGGTGCGGCGGCCGACACCGGCCGGTCGGCATAGACCGTCTGATAGCGCTCGAGGTCGGAGAGCTCCTCGGTCACATAGGGGGGCAGGGGCACCTCTCCGGCTTGGTCCATGAGGGCGTGGGGATCGCCGATGGGCCTCACCCAGCGCCGGCCGTCGTCGCCGATCCGCTCCCCCACCTCCATCACCGGCTCGTCGTCGAACCACAACTCGGTGCCCGGCGGCACCCGGCGGCCGGGACGCACCAGCGCACTCCACCAGCCGCCGTCGCCCGGTTCCAGCAACAGCACCTCGACCCGACCCCCGGTGGCCTTGGCCAGCCGCAGCCGGGCGGGCATCACCCGGCTGTTGTTCACCACCAGCACGTCGCCGGGGCCCAGCAACTCGGGCAGATCGCGGGTTTGACGGTGCTCGGACGGAGCGGTCGGCCCCCGGTCAACCAGCAGCCGGGAACTGTCCCGGGGCTCGGCGGGCTGCTGGGCGATAACGGCTTCGGGCAGCTCGTAGTCCAGCTCCGCGGTCCGCACGTCTTGTTTCTACCCGACCAGCGCCCTTATCCCGAAAACTGTCACCGGTGGCCGGTAGTTTGGGGCTGATGCTGGTGATGGGGATCGACCCCGGCTTGTCTCGTTGCGGCTATGGCGTGGTGCGCCAAAAGGGCCGCGCCACCGAGGCGGTGGCCGCCGGGATCATCCGCACCGACAAGGACGATCCCGTCCCCCAGCGACTGCATGAGCTCCAGAGCGAACTGGTCGAGCTGCTGGGCGAATACCAGCCCGATGCGGTGGCCATCGAGCAGGTGCTGTTCCAGGTGAACGTCCGCACCGCCATGGGGGTGGGCCAGGCCAGCGGGGTGGCCATGGCCGCGGCGGCCGGAGCGGGCGCCGAGGTGTTCGAGTACTCCCCCACCCAGATCAAAAAAGCGGTTACCGGCTGGGGCGCCGCCGACAAAGACCAGATGGGACAGATGGTGCAGACCCTGCTGAGATTGCCCCAACCCCTGAAGCCGGTGGACGCGGCCGACGCCATTGCGGTGGCCCTCTGCCATCTGGCCCACCGCCCGGCCGCATCTCGGATCCAGGCGGCGCTGTGATCGGCCTGCTGCGGGGCACGCTGGCCCTGCGGGATCACGACGAGGTGATCGTGGAGGCCGCCGGCATCGGCTACCGGGTGGCTGTATCGCCCGACACCTCGGCCTCCCTGGGAGAGTTGGGCCAACAAGTGCTGCTGCACACCCACCACCACATCCGAGAGGACGCCCAGACCCTCTACGGGTTCGACACCGTTGACAAGCGCCGGGTCTTCGAGGGTCTGATCTCGGCTCACGGCGTGGGGCCGGCGATGGGCATGGCCATCATGTCGGTGTTCGGGCCCGAAGAGCTGGCCGGGATTCTGGCCACCGACGACATCAACGCCCTGTGCCTGGTGCCCGGAGTGGGCAAGAAGACCGCAGCCCGGCTGCTGGTGGAGCTCAAATCCCGACTCGATATCGGCGACGTGACCACCGCGGTGGCGTCGACCGAGTCGGTGGGCGATCAGCCAGCCGATGCCCGCAGCGTGGTTCGCCAAGCATTGGCCGAGTTGGGCTACAGCGCCGAGGAGATTCGCGGTGCCATCGCGGCTTTGCCCCCGGGTGACGACTCCTCTGTCCTGCTCAAAGCGGCCCTCCGCCACCTGGCCTCGGGGATATGAGCAGGCCATGAGCAAGAGAGAGGAACTGCTGGCCGGGACCCCGCTGCCCGAAGACGCCGCGGCCGAGTCGGGATTGCGGCCGGCCCGGCTGGACGAGTTCGTGGGCCAGTCGGAGCTGAAGGAGCATCTTCACATCATCTTGGGGGCAGCTCGGGCCCGGTCGCAGCCAGCCGACCATCTGCTGTTCGCCGGGCCTCCGGGCTTGGGCAAGACCACATTGGCCCACATCGTGGCCAAGGAGATGGAGGCGGGACTGCACGTCACCTCGGGGCCGGCGCTGGAGCGGGCCGGCGACCTGGCCGCCATCTTGTCCAAGCTGGAGGACGGCGACATCTTGTTCATCGATGAGATCCATCGGCTGCCCCGCATCGTCGAAGAGGTGATGTACCCGGCCATGGAGGACTTCAACGTCGACATCGTGCTGGGCAAGGGGCCCGCGGCCCAGTCGGTCCGCCTCGATCTGGCCAAATTCACCCTGGTGGGGGCCACCACCCGCACTGGTCTCATCACCGGACCGCTGCGGGATCGGTTCGGCTTGGTGTCGCGGCTGGATTACTACACCACCGTCGACTTGGAGGCCATCGTCGTGCGGGCCGCGGCCATCCTCGACATTCAGGTCGACCCGGCAGGCGCGGCCGAAATCGCCTGCCGGGCCCGGGGCACTCCTCGCATCGCCAATCGGCTGCTGCGCCGGGTGCGCGATTACGCCGAGGTCCGGGCCGACGGGGTGATCGACCAGCAGACCGCGGCCGCCGGGTTGAACCTGTTCGCCGTGGATCAGGCCGGTCTCGACAAGATCGACCGGGCCATCCTGTCAGCTCTCTGCGAGCGCTTCGGAGGTGGACCGGTCGGCCTGTCCACCCTGGCCATCAGCGTCAGCGAACCGGCCGAGACTGTTGAGGATGTATACGAGCCTTTCCTCATCCAGCAAGGCCTGCTCATGCGCACCCCCCGAGGCCGAGTAGCCACCCCCACCGCCTGGCACCACCTAGGCCTAGCCCCACCGCCCAGCGCTGGGGACCAGTCGAACTTGTTCGACTAACTCAGCCGGCGGCGGCTTGGAGGATTTCGTCGGGGATGTCGAAGTTGGCGTACACGTCTTGGACGTCGTCGTGGTCGTCGAGGGCGTCGATGAGGCGGAGGACGGCCCGGGCGGCCTCGGTGCTGTCGACGCCCACCACCGACGTGGGCAGCATGGTGGAGTTGGCCGACACGAAGGCGATCTCCACATCAGCCAGGGCGTCGCGCATGGTCGATAGGTAGGAGGGATCGCAGGTGAGCCGCCAGGTGTCGCCCTCGTCGGCCAAATCCTCGCCGCCGGCGTCGAGGGCGGCCATCATCAGCTCGTCCTCGTCCACTGAGCGGTCCAGAATCACCACCCCTTTGCGCTCGAACTGCCAGGCCACTGCGCCGGGCTCGGCCAGTGACCCGCCGTTGCGGGTGAACAGCGTGCGCACCTCCGAGCTGGTTCGGTTGCGGTTGTCGGTAAGCGTCTCCACGTAGAGGGCCACGCCGCCGGGGGCGTACCCCTCGTAGAACACCGACTCATACGACACCCCCTCCAGCTCGCCGGTCCCCCGCTTGATGGCCCGCTCGATGGTGTCGAGGGGCACCGAGTTGTCCCTGGCCTTCTGGAACATGGTGCGAAGCGTGGGGTTGGCGTCGATGTCGCCGCCCCCCTCGCGGGCGGCCACCTCCACTTGGCGGATGAGCTTGGCGAACAGCTTGCCCCGCCGCTTGTCAGCCGCCCCCTTGCGGTGCTTGATGGTGGCCCATTTGGAGTGTCCAGACATGGGTGCTCTCCCCTATTCCCCTATTCCTGCTCCACAAACCAACGGTGGATTCGATCGTCATCGGCCAACTCGGGATGGAACGACGACACCACGGCCGAGCCTTGGCGGCACAGCACCGGCACCCCGTCCAATTCGGCCAGAACCTCCACCCCCGCGCCGGCCGACTCGGCCACCGGGGCCCGGATGAACACGCCGGGGAACGGCGACTCCCATCCCTCGACGTCGATCGGCGCGTGAAATGACTCCGACTGGCGGCCATAGCCGTTGCGCCGCACCGCCACATCGACGGCGCCGAAGCAGCGCTGGCCGGGATAGCCGTCCACCACCTCGGAGGCCAGAAGGATCATTCCGGCACAGGTTCCCAGCACCGGCAGGCCGTCGGCCAAGCGGTCGGCCAGCGGGTCGGCCAGGCGGTTGGCGTCCAACAGCTTGGCGATGGCGGTGGACTCGCCGCCGGGAATCACCAAGCGGTCGACCTCGGCCAGCTCCTCGGGGGTGCGGACTTGGACCGCGGCCACCCCCAGCCGGTTCAGGACCTGCTCATGCAGTCCGAAGGCACCCTGAAGGGCCAGAATCCCGACTTTCACCCGGGGGCTCCGGGTCTCGGGGCGAAGCTTCGATCTGCTGCACGGTGGGGCGCGGCTACCAGCCGCGGTCGGCCAACCGGGTTTCGAGGCCGTCGATCTCTAGGCCGGGCATGGGCTCGCCCAGGCCGCGGCTGACTTTGGCCAGGATGTGGGCATCGCGGTAGTTGGTGGCCGCCTCCACGATGGCCTTGGCCCGGGGCGCCGGATCGGAGGACTTGAAGATCCCCGAGCCCACGAACACCGCCTCGGCGCCGAGCTGCATCACCAGTCCGGCGTCGGCCGGCGTGGATATGCCCCCCGCGCAGAACATCGGCACCGGCAGCCAGCCGGTCTCGGCCACCTCCCGAACCAGCGGCAGCGGGGCCTGGAGCTGCTTGGCCCAGTCGAACAGCTCGGCCGAGTCGGCCTGGGTGATCTTGCGGATGTCGCCGATGATCGAGCGCAGATGGCGGACGGCCTCCACGATGTTGCCGGTTCCGGCCTCGCCCTTGGAGCGGATCATGCACGCGCCCTCGGAGATGCGCCGCAGAGCCTCGCCCAGGTTGGTGGCCCCGCACACGAACGGCACGGTGAACGCCCACTTGTCAATGTGGTGGGCCTCATCGGCGGGGGTCAGCACCTCGCTCTCGTCGATGTAGTCCACATCGAGGGCTTCCAGAATCTGGGCCTCGACGAAGTGGCCGATCCGGGCCTTGGCCATGACCGGGATGGTGACCGCCTCCTGGATGCCGGTGATCATCTCGGGATCGCTCATGCGGGCCACCCCGCCGTCGCGGCGGATGTCGGCGGGAACCCGTTCCAACGCCATGACCGCCACTGCCC
Source organism: Candidatus Poriferisocius sp. (assembly GCF_965204015.1). Taxonomy (GTDB): domain Bacteria; phylum Actinomycetota; class Acidimicrobiia; order Acidimicrobiales; family Bin134; genus Poriferisocius. Next base: position 3,693,032 of record NZ_OZ241965.1, read on the forward strand.
CGGCGTCCTCGGCGATCTTGGCCTGCTCGGGGGTGACCACGTCCATGATCACGCCGCCCTTGAGCATCTCGGCCAGCCCTCGCTTGACCAAAGTGGTCCCCGTCTCGCGCCCCGACATCGACTCAGCGGTCATGTGTGCATTCTATGGCTTCGCGCATCGAAAAAGCGGTGTCGGTTTCCCGTAGCGCTCCGAGCTAGCGCTTCCTGAGCAGGTTCTCGGTGAAGTCCTCCACCATCACCAAGACATCTCCTCCAGGCAGGGCGATGAAGGTCTGGCCGGGGGTGAGCCGCACCGGATTGCCGTCGCCGTCGGTCACCTGCCACGGCTGGGCGGCCGACGAGCGGGTCCACTGGCCCCGGATCAGGTGGCCGTCGGTGAACACCAGGGCGACCCCGCCGTTGGCATCGACGGTGATGGCCTCGGGACTCCGGGGATCGGAAGCGCTGCCGGTGTAGCGGGTTTGGAGCACCACCACGTTGGTCGGCGCTATCTGAACGGGGTCGGCATCGCGGTTGGGGGTGCCGTCGGGATGGCGGGGCATGACCATGTGGGCGGTTCCGTCTTGCCAGCGGGCCCAACCGCCCAACTCCTCGTCCCAGGCGAACTGAGCTAAAAGGCCGAGACCGCCGCTGCCGCTCAGGTAGCGGATCTCCACGCCGGGCACCGGCTGAGCGCTGGACGGGAGGCTCTCGCCTGGTTGGCGGTACTCGAACAGCGGCTCGGGCGCTTCCAGGCGGCTGGGGGCGGCATTCCAGATGGCCGAGGTGGTGGTGTACAGGTTCCACGGCGGCACCCGATCGGCCACCCGCCAGTAGTCGTCGGGCAGGTTGTCCCAGCGCAGCTCGTAGAGCTTGCCGTTGGACTGGCCCTGGGAGATTTCCCGGAGCACGCCCGGATTGGCCCCGGAGTGGCCGAATATCGGCTGGCCGAAGTTGGCCAGGATATTGGGATCAGAACTGCGGGCCGACCGGACCGGGCCCACCGGGATGGCATCCTGGCTGTGGAAGACGGCCATCAGCCGGGTGATCCCCTCCACCCGGGCCTCGATGATCACATCGGCTTGGTCGATGCCGGTTTGCGGACGGCCCACGCTGCTGGTGCCGATCTTCACCGCCAACGCAGGCCGATTCATGATGGAGGAATCTTCTAGCGGCTCCCCGGTGAGCGGCTCGGTGGGGACCGGTGGAGGGGCGGGGGCGGTCGGGTCGGCATCAGGGGCACCGTCTTCTCCGGGCCCCTGGGTCGCATCAGGATCTGGGTCGGTGCCGCCCGAGTCAGTGCCGTTGGGGTCGGTGTCGCCCGAGCCGGTGCCGTCGGGTTCGGTGCCCGACGGGGCGGCGGTGGAATCGCCGGGGTCGGCCGGCGCTCCGTCGCCGCCGGGCGTACCCGTCGCATCGGTGGCTGGTGCGGCGGTGCCGGTTCCCGCCTCACCGTCGGCGGGGTCGCTGTCGTTCGAGGTGCCGCAGGCGGCGGCCAGGGCCGCGGCCAGCAACAGGGCGACGATTCTTGCGCGCCAGAGGGCGCGCCGAGCGGCGGGCAGGCTTCTCATCAGAGTTCGTTCAGCGCGGCGATGCGGGTTTCCAGCCGGGGGTGGCGGACGGGATCGGCGACCCCCCAATCAGGCTCATCGATCCACATGTGCAACGCAGCCACTGTGGCCGATGGTACTTCAGCGGTTTGGCTGGAAAGTGTCATCAGCGCAGACAGCAGACCGGGCGGATACCGGGTGAGCGACACCGCCTCGAAGTCGGCTTCCAGACTCCGGCCCGCGGGCAGTACCCGGCTCATCACCCGGCGGCGCAACCAGCCGGCCGCCCCCAGCGGCCAGGCCAAAAGGATGCCGACCAGCGTCTCGAAGGCGGCATCACCCCGGCGGATGCGGCACAGATGATGGGCCAGCAGTCCCTCCAATGCGATGCGCTCGAGCTGCTTGACTGCGCCGGTGGTGACGACGATGGCGGCATGGGCGGGGGTGCGGGCCACGGCCAGGGCATTGACGGAGTCGGATCGGATGACGCGCAGCTCGGGAGTGGGAATGCCGTGGTTCACGCACAGGCCCTCGAGCACATTGGCGAGTATCTCCTCGGCCTCGCCGCGGGGGGCCTTGCCGCCGGTCAGGCGTATCAGCAACCGCCAGGCGGTCAGGCGCAGGCCACCAACGACGGCCGCCCCCGCCACCACCGCGATGATGAGGGCAACCAGCCAGGGCAGGCCCACCAGGGCGAGGACAACCAGCACTACCACCCCGACAAATGCGCCCAGAAGGCCGAGGATCGCCGCGGTCCGACGGGGTCCGCGGCTCATGATTCCGCCTTGGTCGGGCTGGACTGGCGCTTGGGGGCGCGGACCGGGCGGCGGGCGGCCAAGTCGGCATAGATCTCGATGTAGCGACTGGCCAGCTTGTCCATGGAGAACTGCTGGGCCCGGTCCAGCCCCGATTCCACCAGGGCGCCCGCCGTGTCGGGGTCGTACAGCACTCGCTTGAGGGTGACGGCCAATGCGGCGGCATCGCCGGGCTCAGACAGCAGCGCGTCGCGCCCGGGACGGGCCACGATGGCGTAGGCGTCCAGGTCGGAGGCCACGATCGGAGTCCGGGCAGCCATGGCTTCCAGCAGCACCACCCCGAACGACTCGCCGAACAACGACGGGGCGCAGAACACGTCGGCGCCCTGCAAGCGGGCCTGTTTCTCCGCGTCGGAGATCCGGCCCAGCCACTCGACGCGGTGGTCGTTGCCGGGCTGCGCCTTAAGGGCCTCGGTCTCCGGGCCGTCGCCTCCCACCCACAGCCGCACCTCGGGCGGCAGATGCTGAAGGGCGTCGATGAGGATGCCCAGCCCCTTGCGGGGCTCGTGGCGGCCCACGAAGAAGATGGTGGGTTGCGATGTCTCAATCGGCTCGGCCGAGGGCGCCTCCAACTCCACGCCGTTGAACACCAGCTCGTACTGGCCGCCCAGTTGCTCTTGGGCCAAGCGGCGGGCGTCCTCGGACACCGCGCAGCGATGGTCCAGGCGGTTGGCCACGGCCTGCACGATGGGGCGCAGATACTGATAGGCGGTGCTGTGGCCAGCCCGGTGAAAGGTACCCAAAAGAGGCGCCGACTTCATGACCGCGGCCGTGTTGGTGGGGCCGGGGGCCAATGGCTCGTGAATGTGGATCACGTCGAATTGCTCGTCGCGCAGCACCCGGATGGTGCGGAGCTGGGCCGGGGGGTCGGGGGCCAAGGGGGCGATGGAACCGTTGGCCGCAGTGGGCAGGCTGTTGCCCAGCGGCGTGACCGACTCGTCGGGGGGAGGGCCGTCGCACGGCGCCAGCACTCGGGCTTCCACCCCCATGCGGCGCAGGGAGCGGGCCAGTCCCATGACCTGTCCCTGGACACCGCCGGGAATGGTCAGGGAGTAGGGGCACACCAGCCCTACCCTCATCCCGGCACCCTCTCTTTGCGGGAATGCAGGAGGGGGTCATCGCGGCCGGAATGGTCGATGCCCCTGCGTTCTTGGCGGAAACGTTGCAGGGCCTCGGTGTCGCTGGGCCAGTTGGGCTGCATGAGGTGCCACTGCTCGGGGGCGGCGCGGATCAGCTCTTCCAAAGCCAGGGCCAGATCTTGGGTGATCCGGGCCACATCGGCCCGCAGCCTGCCTTGACGCTCGGCGGGGACCGGGGGCAGCACTACACCGCGATGGTTGGGGCCATCCTGGTAGACCGCGGTGGGCAGGATTGCCGCGCCGGTCCGCAGGGCCAAAGCGGCCGGACCGCCGGGCAGCAGCGTGCGCTCTCCGAAGAACTCCACCTCCACTCCCCCGCGGCCCACCTGTCGATCAGCGAGCAGGCACACCACCTGCCCAGAGCGCAGCGACTTGATGAGCGTCGAGACGGAGTCGGGACCCAGGGCCACAATGTCGATGCCCATGCGGCGCCGCTCCTCCACCATCCAATCGAACAGCCGAGCGGTTTTGAGCGGTTCGACCACCGAGATCACCGGGTACCCGGGGATGCGGGCCATCCATGTTCCGGCCCACTCCCAGCCCCCGAGGTGGGGAAGCGCCAGTATGGGGGCCGTGCCGGTGTCGATGGCCTCTTGAATGTAGTGATATCCCTGGTGGCTGAATCCGGCTGCGACCTCGGCGTCGTCCAAATCGCCGATCCGGGCGCCGTCGAACCAGTACCGAGCGTACGACTCGAACGAGGCCTGCACCGCCTGGGCCAGCGACTCGCCTTGCAATTCGGGGCCGCACACCCGCTGGAGACGGCGCTCGGTGATGAAGCGGCGCTCGGGCAGCAAACGGTAGGCAGAGCGGCTGATGGCCCGGGTGAGGGCGGCCCCCACCGATTGGGGCAGTCGGCGGGCCAAAGCCGCGCCGCTGCGGTACAGCACGACGTCGGCCGAGAGCCGGTGGGTTCGAGCAGAAGGAGGAGCGGTCCCCTCGGCAGCAGTCATACCGAGTGCAGGCTGTCGGCTTGACGCCATACCTTGACAAATCGGTGCACGGCGGTGGCCGCGGTGAGGCCGAGCATGGCCCACAGCACCGGGATCAGAACGAAGCTGAAGGCCAGTCCGGCGCCCAGAACAACGAACCGCTCGGCCCGCTCCATGAGGCCGCCCTTGGCATCGAGCCCCAGCGACTCGGCCTTGGCCCGCTGATAGGAGACCAGCAAGGACACCCCCATGAGGGCGACCGGCAGCATGAAGATGTGACCGGGCTCCGTTGACCCCAGATGCCAGGTCAACCCCCCGAACAGCAGGGCGTCGCACACCCGGTCGCTGACGGAGTCGAAGAAGGCGCCCCGAACCGAGCTGGTGCCCGATGCTTTGGCGATGGGCCCGTCGAGGGCGTCGGACAGACCGGCGAGGATCAAAAAGACCAGGCCGAGGATGAGTTGGCCTCGGCCGATGACCACGGCGGCTGCCGCGGCCATGGCGATGCCGAAGAAGGTAACCCCATCGGCGCTCACGCCCAACCGGCAGAGGACGGCGCCGATGGGATCGAGCCCACGATTGACCGCCGTGCGCCAATTGCCGTCGAACATGTGACCTCTACTCTACTTCTGAGCTGGAACGGAGGTCAGTCCAGTCTTCGGGATTGGACCGCACGAACTGGGCCCAGTCTTCGGGATTGGGCTGCACGAGCTGGTCGATCACCTCGCCGCTGATGCCGTCCACGAATACCAGGCCCCGTTGGTCGGGCTGGGGCTCGTTGGAATAGAGCAGAATGCGCCATGTGGGGCGGCTGAACCATCCCCGCCACCCCATTTGGGCCGATGCGTGCCCCACCGGAAAGCCCACTGCGCCGACGGCGATTACCAGCGCGTCCGACTCGTCGACCTTCAGCTCCTTGCCGCAGACGAACCCGTAGACGGCGAAGGCGGCCAAGGCAATGGCGGCGGCCAAGAGCCCCCCGTTGACCAGGGGACTGTCGGAGGCCACCGCCCACACCACGGTGCAGACCACGGCGGCCCCCAGGTAGATGATGGCCGGGATCCGGCGGCGGCTGTTGTTGGGAAACAGGTAGGGGCCGACGTAGTCGCTGACGTTCAGCTCTTGGGGCAGCTCATCAGTTATTTCCGCGTCGGACACAACGGAAGGCTACCCAGCTTCCCAAGCGTTTCTCAGCTTGGACCACGACTCCGACAAGGGCTCGGGAAGCACTCGGGCTTCGGCCACGGTGGTCATGAAGTTGGTGTCGCCCTGCCAGCGGGGCATGCAGTGAACATGCAGATGATCGGGAAGGCCGGCGCCGGCGGCGGCCCCTAAGTTGATGCCGACGTTCACACCTTCGGGGTTGTAGGCCCGACGGATGGCGGCCACGGCCGCTCGCACGGCGGACCACAGCTCCTCGCTCTCGGCGTCGGTGAGATCGGCCAAGTCGGCCACGGCCCGATTGGGGACCACCATCAGGTGGCCGCTTCCGTAGGGATGGGCGTTGAGCACCGCGAAGCACGTGTTGCCCCGCCACAAGATGCCGGTCTCTTCGTCGGGCTCGGACGCCGCCAAGATGCGCTCAAACAGCGTTCCCTCTTCAGACTCGGAGTCGGCGGCGCCCAGTCCGGCCACATACCGGCTGCGCCACGGGGCCCACAAGCGCTCAAGCATCAGCGGTGGGCATCCACTTCGTCGCGCAGTCGATTGGCGAAGTCGCCCAGCAGCACGCCTCGCTCATCGCCGTCGCTGCCCCGGGCGTTCACCCCCACGGTGCCGTGGGCCACATCGTCGTCGCCCACCACCAGCACATAGGGCAGCTTTTGGAGCTTGGCCGCCCGGATGCGCCGGCCCAGCGGCTCTTGAGAGTCGGACACCTCCACTCGGAACCCGGCTTCGCTCAGGTGAGCCGCCACCTCGGCGGCATAGTCGCCATGGGAGGCGGCCACCGGCAAGACGGCCGCTTGGACCGGGGCCAGCCAGGCCGGGAAGGCGCCGCTGCAATGTTCGATGAGTACCCCAAAGAAGCGCTCGATCGCCCCCATGAGAGCGCGGTGGATCACTACCGGTCGGTGGCGGCCACCATCGGAGCCCACGTACTCCAGGTCGAATCGCTCGGGGAGCTGGAAGTCCACCTGGATGGTGGACAGCTGCCAGCTCCGCCCGATGGCGTCGCGCACATCGATGTCGATCTTGGGCCCGTAGAAGGCGCCCCCGCCCTCGTCCAACTCGTACTCCAACCCGGAGGCCTTGAGGGCATCCCGAAGAGCGTCGGTGGCCAAATCCCATTCGGCGTCGTCGCCGATCGACTTCTCCAGCGGCCGGGTGGCCAGTCGAGCCTCGAACGTATCGAATCCAAACGCCCGCAGCACCGAGAGCACGAACGCCACCAACGAGGCGATCTCAGCGGGGGCTTGCTCCCGGGTGGCGAAGATGTGGCTGTCGTCCTGGGTGAATCCCCGGATGCGCATCAGGCCGTGCACCGCCCCCGACAGCTCGTAGCGGTATACCGTGCCCAGCTCGAACAGCCGAATGGGCAGGTCGCGATAGGACCGCTGGTTGCTCTTGTAGATCAGCATGTGGAAGGGGCAGTTCATCGGCTTGAGGTGGTAGGAGGTACCGTCCAATTCCATGGGCGGGTACATGCTCTCCCGGTAAAAGTCCAGGTGGCCGCTGGTCTCCCACAGCTCCGAGCGGGCGATGTGGGGGGTGACCACCGACTGGTAGTCCCCTTCGTCGTGCCGGTTCCGGCTGTAGTCCTCGATGATGCGGCGCACCGCAGCCCCTTTGGGGTGCCACACCGCCAGCCCCGGTCCCAGCTCGGTGGGCCATGACAGCAGGTCGAGTTCGCGGGCCAGGCGCCGGTGGTCGCGCTTTTCCGCCTCGGCCAGCCGGTGCAGATGGGAGGCCAAGTCTTTGCGGGAGGCCCAGGCCGTGCCGTAGATGCGCTGGAGGGAGGGTTGGCCGGCGTCGCGGCGCCAATAGGCCCCGGCCACGCTCATCAGCTTGAAGTGCCCCAGCCGGCCGGTGGAAGGCACGTGCGGGCCGCGGCACAAGTCGATGAAGGAATCCGAGTTGCGGTAGTAGCTGATCTGGCCGTCGCCGGACACCTCGTCGGCCAGCTCATCGGCCGCCTGCCCACTGGCATCGGCATCGGAGGCCATGGCCACCGTTTCGATGATCTCCCGCTTGTAGGGGTGGTCGGCAAACAGCTCAAGCCCCTCGGCGGCCGACGCCTCGTGGCGCTCGAAGGGCTGGTCGGCGGCGATGATGTCCTGCATCCGGGCTTCGATGGCCTCAAGGTCGTCATCGCTGATGGTGGCGCCGTCGGGCAGATCGAAGTCGTAGTAGAAGCCGTCTTCTATGGGCGGGCCCACCGCGTAAGTGGCGCCGGGGTACATCTCCAACACCGCCTGGGCCAGCACATGGGCGGTGGAATGGCGCAGCGTTTCCAGGCCGGCGTCGCTGTCGGCGGTGATGATCGCCACCTGCTGGCCGTCGGCCAGCGAAACGCTCAAATCGACCTCGGCATCGTCCACGGTGGCGATTAGGGCGGCTTTGGCCAGGCCGGGACCGATGTCGGAAGCCAGGTCACCCGCGGTCGCCCCGGTAGGAAGCGTGCGGGTGCTGCCGTCGGGAAGGGTGACGCAAATGTCAGACATGACAAGCCAATTTAACCATTCGCCCTGCCTCGGCTCGTTCCATTATCGGCGTTAGATTTGGACGCCCAGCAGCCCGGCTGCGGCTCTGGTGCCCCCCGAGGAGGCCGCGTCATCTATGGCCGCCACCGCCGAGGGGGTGTCGAGATCATCGTCCAGACAGGTCCGCACCCGGTCGAGCACCTTCGCAGCCGCGTCGGCGCGGCCGTCGGCCCCCGCCTGCCATGCGTCGAGGCGTTCGGCCGCGGCGGGCATGATCGAGTCGTTCCACTCCCATGAGTCCCGGTAGTGGTGGGCCACGATGGCCAAGCGGATGGCCCGAGGGTCGTACTCCTTGAGCAGGTCGGAGACGAACACCAGGTTGCCCAGCGACTTGGACATCTTGGCCCCGTCCATCCGCACCATGGCCTGATGCATCCAGAGGCGCACGAACTGCTTGCCGGTGACCACCTCCGACTGGGCGGCCTCGCACTCGTGGTGGGGGTAGATCAGGTCGGATCCGCCCCCGTGGATATCGACGGTCTCGCCCAACTCCCGCATGGCCAGCGCCGAGCACTCGATGTGCCAGCCGGGACGGCCCGGTCCCCACTTGGAGTCCCAGGCGGGCTCGTCGGGGGCGGACTTCTGCCACAGCACGAAATCCAGGGGATCGCGTTTGTGGGGGTCGTCGGGATTGCCCCCGTGCTCGGCGGCCAACGCCAGCATGGTGTCGCGGTCGAAGTGGCTGACCTGGCCGAAGCGGTCGAAGGTGGAGATGTCGAAGTACACCGACCCGCCCGATTGATAGGCGTTGCCCCGGTCGAGCACGAGACCGATCATCTTGCGGATGTCGGCAATGGCTGAGGTGGCCCGGGGCTCCGACCAGGACGGCAGCATTCCCAGGGCCTCCATGTCGGAATCGAACCGGGCGGTCTCGGCCGCGGCCAGATCCAGATAGTGGACGCCGATCTCCCGGGCTTTGCGCAAGATGTCGTCGTCCACGTCGGTGATGTTGCGCACGCAGCGGGTCTCGTGGCCCCGGTCGCGCAACCGCCGCTGGAGCACGTCGTAGGCCACATAGGTGGCGGCGTGGCCCAGGTGGGTGGCGTCGTAGGGGGTGATGCCGCAGGTGTACATGGCCACCACCGGACCGGGCTCGAACGGCACCACCGCTTGGCGGGCCGTGTCGTAGAGGCGCATCGGACCTTCGTGGTCGGCGCCGGCGGGCAGGGACGGCATCGCTCAGCCGTCTTCGAGGTCCAACCCGGTGAACCGGACCGCCACCCGGGTCTTATAGCGGACGTTGAGTTGCAGCAGCACCGCGGTGAAAGCCTCTACCGGGCTGGCGCCCGACAGCGGGCCGGCGTCGAGGGCTCGGACACCGGGGAGCTTGTTCATGATCTTCATGGTGGTGGTGGTGGCCTCGGGGTGGTCGGAGCACACCAGCACATCGCAGTCCACCGGCTGGTTCAGATCGCCCAGATCGTGGGCGGGAACATGGTGGAGGGCGCCCGACACCAGGGCCTGGGGCACTGCCGCCTGCACTGCGGCCGCGATGGAGCCTCGAGACGGCACCAGCGGCTGGAACTCCCGGCCCATTTTGGCCAAGGCGTTGGCCATGCTGATGACCACCTTGCCGGCCAGCTCGTCGGCCACGGTCGCCGCGGTGGCCGCGGCGGCATCCCACGGGGTGGCCACTACCACCACCTCGCAGGAGGCGGCACCGGGGTTGGCCGCACCGGAAAGGGGGAGATCATGGTCGGGCCATTGGGCCAGCAGGCCTTCGCAGATCTCGTCGGCCCGCTCGGCCGAGCGCGACCCCACCACGGTCTTGATTCCCACCGATGCCAACCGGACGGCCAAGGCGCGGCCCGCCGGACCTGTGCCTCCGAGAATCCCAATCCTCATCGCCCTTACGGTATAGGAGGTGTCTTCTCAAACCCACATGGGGCCACCCTCCGGCTCGTTCTCGGGAACGGTCGTGCCCGCAGTTGTCCCGAACCCACATAGGACCACCATGGTGATCGGCGACGAGTAGCCTCGAACGATCATGGGACTCCTTGACGGGAAACGGATTCTGGTCACCGGCGTGCTGACCGACGCCTCGCTGGCCTTCGGAATTGCCTCACTGGCCGCCTCTGAGGGCGCCGATCTGGTGCTGACCGGCGCAGGGCGGGGCCTCAGCCTCACCGAGCGCACCGCCCGCAAGCTGCCGGGCTCGCCCCCGGTGCTGGCCTTCGACGTGACCGACCCTGACCACCCCGCCGCCTTGCGCGATGAGTTGGCCGACCGGTGGGGTTCAGTGGACGGCGCGGTGCACGCCATCGGGTTCGCCCCCGAGGTCTGTTTGGGCGACGACTTCATGGCCGCGGGATGGGACGACGTGAAGGTGGCGCTGGAGATCTCGGCCTACTCGCTCAAGACTCTGGCCGAGGTGGTGGTGCCGTTGATGGACAACGGCGGTTCAATCGTGGGACTCGACTTCGACGCCACCGTGGCCTGGCCCTTCTACAACTGGATGGGGGTGGCCAAGGCGGCCTTCGAGTCCACCGCTCGCTATCTGGCCCGCTCGCTCGGCGAGCAGGGCATCCGGGTGAATCTGGTGGCCGCCGGGCCGGTGCGCACCATGGCCGCCCGCTCTATTCCCAGCTTCGAGGTGTTCGAGGATACCTGGGGCGACAAAGCCCCCCTGGGCTGGGACGTGAAGGACAGCTCAGCGGTGGCCAAGGCCGCGGTGGCGCTGCTGTCGGATTGGTTCCCGATGACCACCGGCGAGATGGTCCACGTGGACGGCGGCTACCACGCCATGGGGGCCTGAGCCTCGAATCGTCTAGGCGTCGGCGAGGGGGTGGACGAAGTCGTCGGCGAAGCGGTTGATGGCATCCCGGTAGGCCGATGCATTCTCCAGGAGGCCTGCCCGGTTGTCGGTGCTGACGTCTTCGAGTTCTGCCCAGGGAAGGGCGTACAGCCCGGTGATGCCCAACTCCTCTTCGGCCCGGCGGTAGAGATCCAGTGATGGAGGCTCGTAGAAGCCGGAGATGATGTCGAAGTGATCGTCGGCCCGACCCTCTTCGGCCAACAGCGTCCGCAGTCGGGCCACGATGCCGGCCAGGGTGTCCCAGTCGTAGGCGTTGCCAACCCACCCGTCGGCATGGCGGGCCGCTCGGCGCAAGGCGGGCCCGGAGTGGCCGCCGGTATAGATGGGGATGGGCTGGTCGGGGGCCGGTCCCATCATCATGGCCGGGATGTCGTAGTACTCGCCGTGGAACTCCACCCAGCCCGGCTTCCACAGCTCCCGCAGCGCCTCGATCATCTCGTTGGTGCGGGGGCCGCGGTTGTCGAAGTCCTGTCCCATCTGCTCGAACTCCTCGCGCATCCAGCCCGCGGCCATGCCCAGAGCCACCCGGTTTTCGGATATCACCGCGGCGGTCGAGACTTGCTTGGCCACCGCCAGGATGGGTCGGTTGGGGGCGATGTAGATGTTGTTGGAGAAGTGCAGACGCTCGGTGGCCCCGATCATGGCCCCGATGGTCACCCAGGTATCGGGCCACGACGTCTCCGGGTCCCAAATGGGCCGGCCGTCTTCGTAGGGCGAATACGGATAGGGGCTGCTGAGCTCTTGGGGATAGAAGATGTGATCGGACAGCACCATTCCGTGATATCCGGCCTCATCCACCATCCGGGCGATGGGCACCAGCTCGGTGCTCTTCATGAACGCGGTAACGCACCAGAATTTCATGCCGTCATTATGTCCGATGGTTCGACAGGGCGGGTCCGGTGGGGTCGGTCTCGTCGATGAGGTCGCCCACCAGCACCTCCAGCACGTCCTCCAGGGTGACCAGACCGATGGTGCGCCGACGAGCGCCTTGGCGCACGACGGCCAGATGGCGTCGGCTTCCCCGCATCAGCGCCAGCGCGCCTTCGAGCGAGGTTTCCTCCTCGATCACCGGCACTACCCGGATCAGGTCGTCGCTGAGGGGCTGTGCCGAGCGGGGGCCGGTGGCGTCGAGGAGGTCTTTGGCGTGAATGAATCCCACCACTTGATCGATGGAGCTGTCTTGGACCAGGACCCGAGAGTGGCCGCTGGCGTTCATGACGTCGAGCACCTCGGCCATTGTGGCCTCCCGCTCCACCGCCACGATCCGGTCGCGGGGCACCATGACCGTGTGAACCGGGCGAGCGGCCAGCTCCAGCGCGCTGGACAGCAGCGACCGGTCGAATTCGTCCAAGAACCCCTCGGCCGCCGAGTGCTCTACCAGGGCGGCGAACTCCTGGGGGGTGCGGGCGGTGGGCAGCTCGTCGACGGGCTCCACGCCGCACAGGCGGACAATGCCCCGGCTGAGCCGGTTCAACAGCCCGATGAGCGGGCCGAAGACGATCGCGTAGAGGCGGTTCACCGGGGCCAGCCACATGGCGGTGCGCTCGGCCCCGGCCAGGGCGATGTTCTTGGGGACCATCTCTCCCAGCACCATGTGCAGGTAGACCACCAAGGCCAGCGACACCGCGAACGAGATGGTGTGCAGCGCCCCCGAGGGCAGATGGACGAACGACTCAATCGCCCGCTCGATGAGGCGGGCCACCGCCGGCTCGGCCATAAAGCCCAACCCCAGCGACGCCATGGTGATGCCGAGCTGGGCGCCCGCCAATTGCCGGTTGAGGTCGCTCATGGCAGCCAGAGCCATTCGGGCCCGGCGGTTGCCGGCTTCGGCCAGGGGCTCCAGCCGAGACCGGCGGGCGGCGATAAGCGCGAACTCCACCGCCACGAAGCCGGCATTGGCCAGCAACAGCACCACCGCTACGCAGATATACAGCGCAGTCATCGGCTGGCCCCCTCATGGGGCACCGAGGCCACTGGGCGCAGGCGCACGGTGTCGATGCGGCGGCGATCCACCGACTCGATCTGGAACTCCCAGCCTTGGTAGCGGAACACCTCGCCGACGGTTGGGAGGCGCTGGAGGTGGTCCAAGATGAAGCCGGCCAACGTCTCGTAGTCCCCATCGGGCACCCGGAGCCCGGTCATGTCCCCCAGCTCGTCGGGATGGATTCCTCCCTGGACCACCAGCTCTCCGGCGTCGCGGGCCACCGGCGGGGGCTCGGTGTCGTCGTGCTCGTCGGCGATCTCGCCCACGATCTCCTCCACCAAATCCTCCTGGGTGACGATGCCCGCGGTGCCGCCGTGCTCGTCCATGACCACCGCCAGCGGGCTGCGCTGTGATCTCATGTCCAGCAGCAGGGAGCGCAGGTTCCGGGTTTCGGGGACGACGAGCGGCGCCCGCATGATCTCGGTGACCGGGGTGGCCGCCCACCGCTCGGCCGGCACCTGGTACACGTTCTTGACCAGGGCCACCCCCACCACGTCGTCGATGTCGGCCCCGATCACCGGGAAGCGGGAGAATCCGGTCTGGCTCGACAGGGCGACCAGTTCAGCCACCGACTGGTGGTGCTCGATGGGGCACACCGACACCCGGGGTACCAGCACATCGGCGGCGTCTCGCTCCGCAAAGCGGATGGCTCGAGTCAGCAGGCGAACTCGGGCTGGTCGCATCGCTCCCTCTTGCCCCGAGGACCGGATCAGCCAGGCCAGCTCCTCGCGGGAACGGGCCTCGCTGAGCTCCTCGGCGGGTTCGATCCCCAGCCGGGTCACCACCCAGTTGGCCGAGCCGTCCAATAGGCGGATGAACGGCCCGGCTACTGCTTCGAAGCCCCTCATGGGAGCGGCCAGCCTCATCGCGGTGGGCAGTGGGCGGGCAATGGCCAGGGTCTTGGGCACCAGCTCGCCGAGCACCATTTGGACGATCACCGCGATGACCAGCGCAGCGGCGATGGACAGCCCTTCGGCAGCCCCCCCTGCGACGCGATCAGCGGCTGGCTCCAGCGCGGCCGCGATAGAGGGCCGGGCGATGAAGCCCAGCGCCAGGGACGTGACGGTGATGCCGAACTGGGCCCCAGAAAGCTGGAACGACAGGGTTTTGAGCAGCGACAGGGTGGTCCGAGCGGCTCGGCGGCCCTCGGCGGCCAGGCGCTCGATGCGGATCCGGTCCACCGCCACCAGGGCGAACTCCACCGCCACAAATACCGCGTTGGCCCCGATCAGGAGCGCGGCAGCCACCAGGCCGAGAGCGGTTGTCCAGCTCATCGGGGGTCAACTACCCGGCATTGGGCTTGGCACCGTCCATAATCTTTAGGGAAACTAACCATGTGAGTCTCAAACAATCACCGACTCGAACCGCTCAAGAAGCGGCTCAGGCGGCGACCCGGCTTGCCCGCCAAGTGGCGGTGGCGCTGGGAGACTTAGACCTTTCACCCTCACAGTATCGCCTGCTGTTGTTCTTATCGGAAGGAAACGCCGCCGCGTCGGCGGTGGCTGGTCGGCTGGCGGTGAGCCGGCCCAGCGTGACGGCGCTGGCTGACGGGTTGGAAAGACGGGGCTTGCTCCAGCGGAAGTCCGATCCCGCCGATCGCCGCAAGGTGGCCCACGAGCTGACCGAGGCCGGGAAATTGGCGCTAGCTGCGGCCGACGACGCGGTGGCCGAGCAGATTTCCGCTATCGCGGGCCATCTTGACGCTGACCAGGCCGATCAGGCCTTGGAGGGGCTGGCCCTCTGGAATGAGGCGCTTAACCGGGCTCGCGGTCAAGGGGCAGCTCAAAAGTGACCACGACCGAGACCGGGCCTGTCGGCATTCCGGAGCTCGAGCCCGACCAGACAGGGGCTCAGTCAGAAATACCCGAATTCGAACCGATCGCGGTAGCGGCCCAGTACGAGCCCCCAACCGCGGGGATCGACCCCGACCGAACCAAGGGCTGGATGAAGCGGCTCATGCCGCTGCTTCGGGCCCATCGGCGGACGCTGGTCATCGGGGTGGTCACCGGCGTGTTCGCACTGGCCACCCAGGTCGCGGTGCCGGCCGCAGGTCGCTCGGCGGTGGACGCGGCCATCACCGGAGATCGCCGGGGTCTGTGGATCGTGGCGGTACTCATCGGGGTGTTCGGCCTCGGCCGGCTGGTGTTCGGCGGGGTCAACCGCTTCTACCTGTTCAAGCTGGGCTGGGACGTGGAGACCGACCTGCGGGCCATCATGTACCAGCACCTCACCCGCCTGTCGTTCTCCTACTACGACCGCACCCAGTCGGGAGACGTCATCTCCCGGGCCAACAGCGACATCCGGTCGTTGCAGCTGTTGCTGGCGTTCGGACCGCTCATCAGCATGAACTTGCTGATGTTCGTGATGGCCCTGGGCTTCATGCTGTACATCCACCCCTGGCTGGCGCTGGCCGCGCTGGCCCCGCTGCCCGGCGTCTATTGGTTCGGCCTCAAGTTCCGCAATCAGGTGTTCCCGTTGTCGTGGGTCACCCAGGCTCGCATGGCCGATTTGGCCACCATCGTGGACGAGAACGTCAACGGCACCCGGGTGGTGAAGTCGTTCGCCGCTGAGAAGCGCCAGATCGCCCTGCTGGGACGGTCGGCGCAGCGCATCCAGTGGACCAACGTGGAGATCGCCAAGAGCCGATCCCGCTGGAATCCAATCATCGAGTCGCTGCCCCGGCTGGGCACCGCCATGGTGGTGCTTTACGGGGGCTGGCTGGCCATCGAGGGAATAGTGTCGGTGGGAACGCTTTTGGCCTTCAGCGCCTACGTGATCATGCTGCAAGTGCCCTTCCGCATGGCCGGGTTCGTGCTCATGCAGGGCCAGCGGGCCAGCGCCGCCGCCCAGCGGATCTACGAGATTCTCGACGAGGTGCCCGAGATCGTCGACTCGGCCGGCGCGGTGGACATCGTGCAGCCCCGAGGGCAGGTGGACTTCGAAGAGGTCTGTTTCGGCTACAACCCCGAGACCCCGGTGTTGGACGACTTCAACCTGCACATCGAGCCCGGCGAGCGGGTGGCCATCGTGGGCAGCACCGGGAGCGGCAAGTCGACGGTGGCCCGGCTGCTGGACCGGTTCTACGACGTGGATGGCGGGTCGGTGCGCATCGACGGCCTCGACGTGAGGGATGTGACCCTGCGCAGCCTGCGCCACACCGTCGGGCTGGTGCTGGACGAGCCGTTCCTGTTCTCGGCATCGGTTCACGAGAACATCGCCTACGGTCGCCCGACCGCCTCGCGCACCGAGGTGGAGGCCGCCGCGTCGGCCGCCCAAGCTCACGGGTTCATCAGTGAACTGGCCTACGGCTACGACACCGTGGTGGGCGAGCGGGGCTACACCCTGTCGGGCGGTCAGCGCCAGCGCATCGCCATCGCCCGCACGCTGCTGGCCAATCCCAAGGTGCTGGTGCTTGATGACGCCACCAGCGCCATCGACGTGACCGTGGAGGAGGCCATCCACCGGGCGCTGCAAGAGCTCATGGCCGACCGCACCACCATCATCATCGCCCACCGGCTGTCCACCATCAGTCTGGCGGAGCGGGTGGTGGTGCTGGATGAGGGCCGGGTGGCCAATTCGGGGACCCACGCCGAGCTTTTGGCCACCGATCCCCACTATGTGGAGATCCTGGCCCGCCACAGCGACGACGAGTCGGGCGATGTGTCGGGCAACGGCGATGGCTTCACGACTTCTTGGAATGGGCGCTAATGGGGTGGGGAGGATACTTCGGGGGTCCCCAGGCCCAGAGCGCGGCCCGCGACGCGGGGCTCCCCCACGCCGGTGTGCCCGGCAACCTGCGGGTCCAAGTCGAGGAGGTGCTGAGGGACGAGCCCGACTATCCGCCGGTCGAGGTGGACTTCAGCCACCGCCAACCGGCCGATCCGCCGCTGACGCTGCGCTCTCTCCTGTGGCCCTTCCGGCGCCAGCTGGCGGTGGCGCTGCTGCTGGTGGTGATCGAGTCGGCCATGATGCAGTCGGGGCCGCTTTTGGCCCAGATCGGCATCGACCACGGCGTCAGCTCCGGCAACGTGCGGCTTCTGCTGGTAGTGGCCGCCGTGTTCATGGGTACGGTGCTGGCCCATGCGCTGAGCTCATCGCTGCGCATCCGCTACACCGGGCAGCTGGGAGAGCAGCTCATGTATGCCCTGCGGATGCGGGTGTTCTCCCACTACCAGCGGCTGTCGCTGGACTTCTTCACCAGAGAGAAGGCGGGCGTACTGATGACCCGCATGACCAGCGACATCGAGGCCCTGACCGTGCTGTTCCAAGAGGGTTTGGTGAACTTCGCCGTACAGGGACTGGTGCTCATCGTGATCACCGGCGTGCTGTTCTATCTGAACCCGCTGCTGGCGCTGCTGACCTTGGTGATCGTGGTTCCCGGAACATTCTTGCTCAGCATCTGGTTCCGCAAGGTGTCCGACCGGTACTACGGGCTGGTCCGAGACCGCATTGCCGAGGTGCTGGCCGACCTCCAGGAGAGCCTGGCCGGGATCCGGGTGATCACCGCCCACAACCGCCGACGCCACAACATGGTTCACCACACCAACGTGGTAGGGCGGCATAAGGACGCCAATTTGGCCGGGGTGCGGGCGGCGTCCATCTACGCCCCCACCACTGAGGCCATCATGATCATCGGTCAGGCCATCTTGCTGGTGATCGGCGGAACCATGGTGGTCAACGGCAGCCTCACCGCCGGGGAGCTAACCGCCTTCGTGCTCTATCTGACCTTCTTCTTCGCCCCTATCCAGCAGCTCGTGCAGCTCTACAACGGCTACCAGCAGGGGCAGGCCTCGGCCAAGAAGCTACGCGAGGTTCTGGAAAACGAGCCCTCGGTGGCCGAAGCGGCCAATGCGGTGGATCTGCCCACCATCGAAGGGGAGATCACCCTCGACCGGGTGAGCTTCGGCTACGACGACGACACCCCGGTGCTGCACGACGTGAGCTTGCGGCTGGCCCCGGGCGAGAGCCTGGCCGTTGTGGGGCCCACCGGTGCGGGCAAGTCCACGGTGGCCAAGCTGATCGTGAGGTTCTACGACCCCCAGCAGGGGACGGTGCGCATCGACGGCTGTGATCTGCGGACGGTGACGCTGGCTTCGCTGCGCCGCCAGTTGGGGGTGGTCCCCCAGGAGCCTTTCTTGTTCTACGGCTCTATCCGGGACAACGTGGCCTTCGCCCGACCCGATGCCTCGATGGCCGAGGTGCTGGAAGCTTGTCGGGTGGTCGGACTGACCGAGTTGCTGGAACGGCTGCCGGATGACGTCAACTCCCAGGTGCACGAGCGGGGGGCGTCGCTGTCGGCTGGCGAGCGGCAACTGCTGGCGCTGGCCCGGGCGTTTCTGGCCCGGCCCCGGGTGCTGGTGCTCGACGAGGCCACGTCCAATCTGGACCTGCGGTCGGAGTCCAAGATCGAGGCTGCCTTGGATGTGGTGCTGGAGGGGCGGACCGCCATCATCATCGCCCACCGACTGGCCACCGCCATGCGGGCTGACCGGATCGCGGTGGTGGAAGACGGCCGGATCACCGAGATCGGCACCCACGACGAGCTGGTGGCCCTGGGCGGCCACTACGCCGACATGTACGCCACCTGGATGGCCCACACCAACTGAGCGCGATGGACAGCCCGACGCGGACCTTGGCGCTTCGGATGGCCGACGTGGGGTTCACTCGCGACAAGCGGCCCATCCTGGCCGACGTCAACTGGGAGGTGGCCGACGGCCAGCGGTGGGTGGTGCTGGGGGCCAACGGCAGCGGCAAGACCACGCTGCTGCGGATCGCCGCGTTATACGAGCACCCCACCACCGGCACCGTGGAGGTGCTGGGCCAGCGATTGGGCGAAGTGGACGTGCGCCGGATGCGGCATCGGGTGGGGTTCGTGTCGCCCGCGCTGGCGCAGATGCTTAGGCCCCATTTGACCGCCGCTGACGTGGTGATGACCGCCCGCCATGGCGCGCTGGAACCGTGGTGGCACGACTACACCGACGACGATCGCGAGCGGGCGGAGAAGCTGCTGGAACAGGTGGGGGCGGCTGGCATGGGCGACCGCACGATCGACACCCTGTCGTCGGGCGAGCGCCAGCGGGTGCAGATTGCCCGCAGCCTGATGACCGACCCCGGCCTCGTGCTGCTGGACGAGCCGGCCTCCACCCTGGATTTGGGCGGCCGGGAGATGCTGGTGACCGACCTCTCCGGGCTGGCTGCCGACCTCGCCGCCCCTCCCCTGGTCATGGTCACCCACCGCACCGAGGAAATCCCCGCCGGCTTCACCCACGCCCTCTTGCTGCGCGACGGCGAGGTACTAGCCCAGGGCCCGTTGCAACAAGTGCTGACCTCCGAATCCCTCTCAGCCTGCTTCAACCTCCCCCTAGAACTAGAACATCGCAACGGCCGCTGGCACTCCCAAGCTTGTTGAGGGGGATCTCCCCGAAACTGTCATCACCACGATGTAATTTCAAGAGGTGGGATCTTCCCGGCTTAGACAAGGGACGGCTACCTCCAATTTCGGGGTAAGTCGGCGGGAAGGACATGATTCCTCCGCGTTCTACAGCCGGTTTCCGGTGCCGGAAATCAGCGAGGAAGATGAGGTCTCCGCTCCGACTTGTGTCGACCAACTTTGGGTGGGCGATGCGCGCAAGATGGACCTGTCTGGCGAGATCGCCGACAACTCAGTTGCACTCGTGGTGACTTCTCCCCCCTACTTTGTGGGCAAGGAATATGAGGAAGCAGTCGGACAAGGCCATATACCCGCCGACTACGTGGATTTCCTGGACATGCTGGAAGAGGTCTTTTCCCAGTGCGTGGCCAAGCTGGAACCGGGCGGACGTCTCGCGGTAAACGTGGCCAACTTGGGCCGTCGCCCGTATCGGTCCTTGTCGGCCGACGTGACGGCCATACTCCAAGACCGCCTGGGGCTGCTGCTGCGGGGCGAGGTGATCTGGCACAAGGCGAAGGGGGCTGGGGGCAATTGCGCATGGGGCAGCTTCAAGAGTCCTGGCAATCCAGTGATTCGCGACCTCACCGAGAGGGTGGTGATCGCCTCCAAAGGTCGCTTCGACCGAGCCCTCACCGCAGCCGAACGGGCTAGCCGAGGGCTGCCGTCGGAGGGCTCCATATCGGTAGACGAGTTCATGGAGGCCACCACTGACGTGTGGGAGATTGCCGCCGAGTCTGCCTCCCGGGTGGGGCATCCCGCCCCGTTCCCCGTGGAACTGCCCGAACGGTTGATCAATCTCTACACCTACCCAGGCGATCTGGTGCTCGATCCGTTTATGGGCGCCGGTACAACTGCTGTGGCCGCTCTTCGTGCCGGGAGGCACTATGTCGGATTCGACACCGATTCCGAATACCTAGCCATAGCTGAACAGCGCATCGACGAAGAGCGAATACGGCTTCAGAGCATGGGACGAGATCGCGTCGTCGCGGGCATTCTTGGAGAGAATGGAGACAAGGCACGCGATCTTGCCCGATCTGTGCTGGAATCTGAGGGCTTTCGAGTGGTCAGAGAACGGGTGCGTCTCCCATGCGGAGTTGACGTCGACTTTGAGGCCGCTGACCACCATGGTGAACCGTGGCTGTTCGACGTGGCAGGTGCGTTCAGCATCACTCAGCGACCCGGGCTGCGCCGAGCAGACACGCTGTGGAAGGCATTGGGCAAGGCCGCAGTCCTGCACGCCGACGGACAGAACCCTCCGCTTGTGCTGCTGACCACCGACCTTCCCGCCCCCAACAGCCCCGGACATCGAGCCCTCAAAGCAGCTACCGGCGCGGGCAAGCCGGTCCACGACGTGATCGAAATACAGGACCCTGACGACGTATCTCGTCTTGCCGATTTGGCTCGCGGTCAAGCCTGAGCGGACCGCTACCCCTAGAGCGAGATGACTTGGCCGCCTTGTTGGGTGGCTTGCCAGCGGAGGGCTTTGCGCTCGGCGAAGCCGATGCCGCCGTTCATGATCAGCGCGATCAGGGCCAGGATGAACACGATGGCGAACGTGTCGCCGTAGGAGAGCTGGTTGGCCGCGGTGATGAGGCGCTGGCCGAGGCCCCGGCGGGCCGAGAAGATCTCGCCGAACACCACCGCCAGCACCGAGATCACCGCCGACAGCCGCAGCGCGCCGAAGACTGCCGGGGTGATGCCGGGCAGCGTGACCTTGGTGAAGAGCTGGCGCTGGGATGCCCCCATGGTGCGGGCCACCAAGTCCAAGTCGGGGTCGACCAGGGCCACCGCGGCTTGGGTGGGCACCTGCACGATGAAGAACACGATGATCACGGCCAAGACCACCTTGGAGGTCTCGCCCACGCCGTACACGATCAAGATCAGCGGCAGGAAGGCGATCTTGGGCATGGCGTTGATGATGACGATAAACGGCCCGAATGTCTTGGACAATCGCTGGAAGCGCCCCAGAATGATGCCGATAACCAATCCGAGGATTGAGCCGATGACGAAGCCGAACAGCGCCTCCTTCACCGTGACCCAGAGGTCTTGCCAGAACAGCTTCTCGTGGTAGATCTGGGTGAAGTACTCCCAGGTCTCCCCGGGGCTGGCTCGGAACGTCTCGGGCACATCGGGGAAAGGCTGGATGCCGGCAATCGAGAGCCATTCCCAGCCGTTCCAGACCACTTCGTAATGCCACAGCGCCCAGATCCCGAACAGAATCCCGATCCTCAATATCTGCACCGGGATGTCGAGCTGGCGCAGGCGGTATCTCCAAATGGACTCTTGGGGGATCAGCGCCTCCACTTCTTCCTGGCTGAGCGCGTCGGCCAACCCGACTTGGTCGGCCATATCGGCTTCCCGAGGCTCGTCGACGTCAGACGATCTCACCGCGCAACTCCTCCCAGATCCTGTGCTCGGTCTCTCGGAAGACCGGGTCGAAGCGGAGCTCGTCGATCACTCGGGGCCGGGCCAGATCGACGATGGTGTCCGACTTGATGCGGCCGGGGCGGGCGGTCATCACCACCACCCGGTCGGCCAGCAGCACGGCCTCTTCGAGGTCGTGGGTCACGAAGATCACCGTCTTGTGGGTCTCGTACCACAGCTCCAAAAACTCAGACTGGACGGTGAGGCGGGTCTGGGCGTCGAGGGCCCCAAAGGGCTCGTCCATGAGCCACAGGTCGGGGTCGATGGCCAGCGTGCGGGCGATGGCCACCCTCTGGCGCATGCCCTGGCTGAGCTGAGACGGGAACGAGTCGGCGAAGCCCTCCAGTCGCAGCTTGGACAACAGCTCCATGGCCCGCTCGCGCCGCTCTCCCCGGGGCACGCCCCGGAACTCAAGGCCGAGCTCAACGTTGCGGCGAGCCGTGCGCCACGGGCTCAGCCCCGAGCGGGCCAGCATGTAGCCGATGTCGTCGCTGGGGCCGTCGATCTCCTCGCCATGGCGCATCACCGATCCCCGGGTGGCGCCGATGATCCCGGCCAGCATGTTCAAGATGGTGGTCTTGCCGCAGCCGCTCGGCCCCACCACGGCCACGAATTGGCCGGGTGGGATGGAGAGGTCGATGTCTTGGACGGCGAGTACCGGCTCGTCTTTGGGGTGATCGCCCCCGAAGATGAGGGTTACATCCTTCAGTTCGACTGCTGGATTCACAACGCCACCATCAAGACACCTTAGTCAGCCCCTCCGGTCGGGCGACCTGATCACAGGCCGCCCGACCAGTAGAGGGGTGTGTTATGGAGAAACCGTGAAATCGTCGAAGTCCTGGG
The DNA here is from genome assembly GCF_965204015.1 of Candidatus Poriferisocius sp. Classification (GTDB taxonomy): domain Bacteria; phylum Actinomycetota; class Acidimicrobiia; order Acidimicrobiales; family Bin134; genus Poriferisocius. Next base: position 3,715,644 of record NZ_OZ241965.1, read on the forward strand.
CCTCTTCGAGGATGCCCCGGCCTACCGCGTAGTCCACGTTGTTCTGGAGCCGGGCAGGCTGGAGAGCGCCGTTGAGCGACAAGCTCCCGATGTTGGAATCGAAGATCGTCTCAGCGACTGCACCTTCCAAGCTGAGGAAGTCTCGCATGTACGCCAAGACCGCTTCACGGTTAGCGGGATTGCGCATGAAGTCCATGGCTTGGCGGGATGCCCTGGCGAATATGGCCACCGTGTTGGGGTTCTCCTCGGCGAACTGCCGGGAAGTGGTGTTGACCAACGACGGCCAGTCGAGCTCCGTCGGACCCTCCCCGGCTCGCAGGGCAAACGGAGCGTAACCGATGTCGTCGACCGCGGCCTGGCTCAAACCGGGCTCGAAGGTGATGGCCCAATCCACCTCGCCGGACGACAATGCGGCCAGCGTGGTGCCCGACAATCCGGTAGCGATATAGGTGGCGCCGTCAGGATCAAGACCGGCGGAGTCGATCAGCTGACGGGCGATCTGTTCGGCCGCCGCGCCGCGGGCCACTACGCCGACGTTGGTGCCCTCAAGCTCTTGCATGGCGCACTGCCAGTCGCCCTGTTCGCAATCGATCGGTCCGAAGTTGTTGGACACCACGATGTCGAAGAAGTGCTTGTCCACCAACTGCTGGAACATCACGACGTCGAAGCCGGCGTTGCGGATGCCCAGCATGTTGTCGGGCGTGTTGCCCACAAACTGGACCTCACCGGCGATCAGCGCCGCGGCGTTGGCCGGACCAGAGGGACACTGGATGAACTCGCCGGTGACTCCGCGGTCGGAGAGGAATCCCTCCTCAACTGCGATATGGGCGATCATGCCGTTGAACGATGGTGCCTGGCAGATGCCAACCGTGGTCGCCTCCGGCACAAGCGCTGCCGGCAGGATCACATCGATGCCCGGGCCTACTGCGAATTCGCCGAATTCCTGGGCTGCGCCGAGGATGCCCCGGCCCACGGCGTAGTTGACGTTGTTGGTGATCCTGACTGGATCGAGTTCAGCGGTCACCGTCATCGAGCCGATGTTGTTGTCGAATATGTACGCCGCCATTTCAGGGTCGAGGCCCAGATGGGCGTCCAACTCCTCCAGGACCGCGTCGCGGTTGGCCGGGTCGCGCAACCACTCCATGGCCTCGAGGATCGCGGCCCGGTAGTGCAAGACGGTGTTGGGATTGGCGTCCCAATAAGAGCGTGCGGTGAGCATGATCGCCGATGGCCAGTCCAGTTCGGTCGGACCGTCGCCCGCCCGCAGCCGGAACGGGGCGTATCCGATGTCGTCGAGTTCGGCTGTGCTCAAACCGGGCTCAAAGGTGATGGCCCAATCCACCTCGTCGGCGTCCAAGGCGGCCAGCGTGGTGCCAGCCAAGCCGGTGGCGATGTAGGTGGAGTCGTCGGGGTCGAACCCGGCAGAGTCCAAGAGCTGGCGGGCGATCTGCTCGGCGGCGACCCCTCGGGCGACAACGCCAACTCGGGTGCCGTTGAGCGCGGCCATGGCGCATTCCCAATCGCCCTGCGGGCAGTCGATTTCGCCGAAGTTGTTGCTGACCACAATGTCGAAGAAGTGGTTGTCGACAACCTGGGCGAACATCACCACGTCGAAGTCAGCGTTGCGGATTCCCAGCATGTTGTCGGGGGTGTTCAGGGCAATGTCAACCTGCCCGGAGACCAAGGCGGCGGCTTGGGCAGCACCGGAGTGGCAGGCCACGAAGTCCATCTGGAATCCCCGGTTCTCAGCGAAGCCCCGATTGGCCATCACCTTGGCATAGATCTGGGTGAACGACGGCGCGTCGCACACCGTGACCACGGTGTCTTCGGGCGGACCGATTTCCTCAATGACAACGGCATCGTCGGCCATGTCGTCGCCGGAGTCGTCGGCGGCTCCATCGTCGCCGGAGTCGTCGGCCATGTCGTCGCCGGAGTCGTCGGTAGCTCCATCGTCGCCGGAGTCGTCGGCCATGTCGTCGCCGGAGTCGTCGGCCATGTCGTCGCCGGAATCGTCCGTGGACGGTGCCGGACCCGTTCCAGGGTCGTCGTCATCATTGCCACAGGCGGTGGCAACCAACGAAAACGCCAACAGAATGGCGAAAAGCGAATACAGCCAGGAACGCGTCTTCATGGAGTCCCCCTCGGGCAGGCGCGATTGCGCGACGTTCAGGGCGATAGTTCAGCACTAATAAATTGGAAGCGCAAGATTTACGGTTGGGCGCGCTACTACGCTGCCCTTGATGCCCGAAAACAGCCCTCCCAACATCTTGCTATTGGTGTCCGACCAGGAGCGCCAGCGGGACTGGCTGCCGCCCGGAGTGCCGCTACCCGCCCGCCAGCGCCTGTTGGACCGGTCGCTGGAATTCCGCCGCCACTACACGCACAGTTCGCCGTGCTCGCCGTCGCGGGCAACCCTGTTCACCGGGCTCCACATGGACGAGCACGGGGTGACCGAGAACTCCAGCTATCCCAACAACACCCAGCTCTCCACCGACATCCCCACCCTGGGCACCCGGCTGCGGGAGGCCGGCTACCGCACCGCCTACAAAGGCAAGTGGCACCTTGAAGCCTCCGCTGAGCCCGATATGGAGGCCTACGGGTTCTCCGACTGGACCGGCAACGACATGGCCTTTTGGGGGCTGCCCGGCAGCGGCACCGAGTTCGACGAGCCCATCGCCGCCGACTCCGCGGCCTGGCTGCGCGACCAGCGGGGCGCAACCGAGCCGTGGTTCTTGACGGTGGGCTTGGTGAACCCCCACGACATCATGTGGTTCCCGCTCGACCAGCCTTGGTTCTGGGAGCAGGCGCCCGACTATGTGGCCCAGAGCCGGGAGAAGCTCGACCGGCGCAAGTGGGGCCGGGCCACCAACCTGCCCGCCTTCGCCCACGAAATCGAGCGGTGGTGTACCGAGCTGCCCGAGAACTTCGACGACGACCTCCACACCAAGCCCGATGTGCACCGCCGGTGGCTGCTGGAGATGGAGCGCAACAGCACCCCCGGGCCGATGGACCCCGGCGACCACGACCTGTGGCTGCGCCAGCTCGACTACTACGTGAAGCTCCACCAGTTGAGCGACCAGTGCCTAGCGGTGATCTTGGCCGCGCTGGACGACATCGACCAGTGGGACAACACCGTGGTGGTGTTCACCTCCGACCACGGCGACCAATGCGGTTCCCACGGGCTGCGGTCCAAGGGGCCGTGGAACTACGAGGAGACCATGCGGATCCCGCTTTACTTGTCGGCGCCGGGGCTGACTGATGCAGGGACGGCCACCGAGTCGCTTACCTGCCACACCGACTTGGCCGCCACCATCTTGGAGTTGGCCGGGGTGGATGCTGCTGATCTGCCCGGCCAGAGCCTGAGCCCGCTGTTCGACGACCAGTCGGCGGTGATCCGCGACCACGTCCTGTTCGCCCAGCGATGGCCGTGGTATCTGGGGGTGGAGAAGGTGCGCTACGCCTCTTCCGGGGTGTTCGACGGCCGCCACAAGTACTGCCGCTACTACGGCATCGGCGGCGGGGTCAGCAACCTGGGCGTGTCGCTGGGCGACTCAATGCTGTTCGGGCCCGATGCCGACTTCGATGATCACGACCACGAGTGGTACGACCACGATGACGATCCTGGTGAGTTGGTGAATTTGGCTAATGATCGGGGCCGGCGTCGGGAACTGCGGGAGCGGTTTGAGATGCTGAAGGAACTGGAAGCGGCGGAGTACCGGGGCTAGCTACTCCAGGGACATTCCGAATTCTCGGAAGTCTTCTAGTAGGACGTCGTCGGCGTCGGGGGCGGGGGGGCCGGGGGTGTAGGTCACCAGACTTAGAGTGCCGGTGTAGGGGAAAGTGCGGTGGCGCTGGTACAGGTCCCATGACACTGGGGACCGTCGGTTGAGTCCGACGTCGATGCCTTGCCAGGGTAGGAAGCCGATCATTTGGGGGACTTCGGGGAGTGTGGTTCCGGCCTGACCGTCGGCGCTGACAGTGAAATTCCAGATGCGGCCGCCGGGGGCGGCGGCGTCGACCACAACTTGGCGGCACTCCCCCGGTAATTCCATTGGCTCGGCGGATAGGTATCGGCCGGAGCTGTTTACCACGAAGTGCAGGGCATTGTTTTCGATGTAGAGCACGTAGCCCGACGCCTGGCTGCCGTGGGCCACCAGCACGCCCTGGTCGCCGGGCTGGTGGTGCAGTTCCACGTTGATGGTGAAGTTGCCCCCGGCGATGAGCCGGGACGACCGCAATCGCTCCACGGTGGGCGATCCGGGCAGGATGCGCAGCTCTCGGGTGAGTTTGGCGTGCTCTGGCGGTTTCACCGTGCGGAACAGCCCGGAGGCTTCGTCGAGAGGGAAGACCCGGTTGCGCCAGGCGGCCTCTTCCCAGGCGTCCACCATCTCGGCCAGCTTCTCGGGCTCGGCGTCGGCCAGATCGTTGCGCTCGTTGAAATCGTCGGCCAGGTTGAACAGCTCCCAGCGATCTTCGCTGAACGGGGTGTGGTGCTCGTGGAAGATGGCCGCCCCCCAGCCGTCGCGGTACATGCCCCGGTGGCCGATGCACTCGATGTACTGCTCAGTGTGGTCGGAGGGGGCATCGGCATCGCTCAGCGTGGCCGCGAACGAGACGCCGTCGGGGGCATCAGAGGCCTGTCCCTGGCGCTCGGTGGGCACGTCGAGGCCGAGCAGGTCGGCCAGGGTGGGCAGCAGGTCGGTGATGTGGGTGTACTGGTGGCGCAGCTCCCCGCCCATGGCCGCGGTGCGAGCCGGCCACGACAGCACCATGGGCACCGAGTGGCCGCCCCGGTGGGCGGTGATCTTGTAGAGCCGGAAGGGGGTGTTGCAGGCCATGGCCCAGCCCCGGGGATAGTGGGGCCAGGTGGTGGGGCCGCCGATGGCGTCGGCCTCAAGGGCGGCCACCTCGAAGTCGCCCACGTCAGGCGAGGGCCGGGCGCCGGTGCCGCTGTGAGTGAAATACGACGTGCTGCCCTGGGCCCGGCCTTCCCGGGACGCCCCGTTGTCGCTGGTGAACACGAAGATGGTGTTGTCGAGCTGGCCTAGAGCCTCTAGCTCGGCTGAGATGCGGGCCACGCTCTCGTCGATCGACTCCACCATGGCGGCGTACACCTCCATGTAGCGGGCCATGACCCGGCGGTCGGGCTCGGGGTAGCTGTCCCAGGCCGCCACGTCCTCGTTGGGCTCGGTGTTGCGAGGGGGCAGCTCGGCATCGGACGGGACAATGCCCAATTCCTTTTGACGGGCCAGGCGCTCCTCGCGTAGTTGGTCCCAGCCCTTGTCGTAGTTGCCCCGGTGGCGGGCGGTGTCCTCGGCTTTGGCGTGCAGCGGCGCGTGGACCGCCCCGTGGGCGTAGTAAAGAAACAGCGGCTTGTCGGGGTCGGTGGTCTTGACCTCGCGGATCATGCGGCAGGCCCGGTCGGTGAGATCGTCGGTCAGGTAGTAGCCCTCGGGATACTCGTCAACGTGCACGGGGTTGTTGCCCTCATAAAGCTGGTGGGGGAAGTGGAAGTCGGTGAGGGCCTCCAAGAACCCGTAGTACTGGTCGAAGCCCCGTTGGAGCGGCCACGAGTGGGTGTCGCCCGCGATGGACAGGTCGGACTCCAAACACAGATGCCACTTGCCCACCGCCGCGGTGGCGTAGCCGTTGGCCTTGAGCATCTCGGCCAGCGTCGACTGGTTGTGGGGCAGCTCGCCGGCATAGCCGGGGAAGCCGGGGTTGGCGTTGGCCACGAATCCCATTCCCGCGTGGTGGGAGTTGAGCCCGGTCAACAGCGCTGCCCGGGTGGGCGAGCACAGCGGGGTGACGTGGAAGTTGGTATAGCGCACGCCGGAGGCGGCTAGCGCGTCGATGGCCGGGGTGGGGATCTCTGAGCCGTAGCAGCCCAGATCGGAGAATCCCAGATCGTCGGCCAGCACGACCACGATGTTGGGGGCATCGGCGGGCGGCGTGGGCTTGGGGGGCCACCACGACTCCGAGGTGGCGATGATGCGTCCGATCTTGCCCCCGAAGCCGGGATAATGCTCTTGCTGGCGCTGATCGGTCATCTATGCCCCCTAGGTCGGCTGGGACATTAGTGCTTGCCCTTAGGGTTAACCATCCTCCGGCGGGGCGGCGGGAGCTATTCGAGGCCCATTCCGATTTCTCGTAGTTCGGCTAGGCGGACTTCTTCGGTGTCGGGGGCGGGGGGGCCGGGCTTGTAGGTCACTTGGTGGATGGTGCCGGTGTAGGGGAAGGAGCCGTGGCGCTGGTGGAGTTGCCACGACACCGGGGATCGGCGGTCGACGCCCACGTCGATGCCCTCCCAGGGGATGAAGCCGTAGATCTGGGGGATGTCAGTCGCGGTGATGCCGGTTTGGCCGTCGGCGCTCACGGTGATGTTCCAGATGCGCCCGCCGGGGGCGGCGACGTCCAGAACTATCTGCCCGCACTCCCCCGGCAAGTCCATGGGGTCGAACACCATGGGCTGGCCGCCGCTGTTCACCTCGAAGTACAGGGCGCCGTCTTCGATGTACAGCACATAGCCCGACGCCTGCCCGCCGTGGGCCACCAGCACCCCTTGGTCGCCGGGTTGGTGGTGCAGGTCGACGGTGACGGTGAAGTTTCCCCCGGCGATGACCCGAGACGCCCGGTAGCGCTCCACGGTGGGCGTGCCGGGGCGGATCCGCAGCGGCCGGGTGAGCAGGTCGTGCTCGGCCGGGCGGAGCAGGCGGTATAGGCCGGTGCCCTCGTCGAGGGGGTAGACCCGGTTGCGCCAGGCGGCCCGTTCCCAGGCATCCACCAGCTCGGCCAGCTTCTCGGGTTCGGCCTCGGCCAGGTCGTTGCGCTCGTTGAGGTCCTCCTCCAGGTTGAACAGCTCCCAGCGGTCGGTGCTGAACGGGGTCATGAACTCGTGGAAGGCGGCCGCCCCCCAGCCGTCGCGGTAGTAGGCCCGGTGGCCGATGCACTCGTAGTACTGCTCGGTGCGCTCGGAGGGGGCATCGGGGTCGCCCAGCGTGGCGGCGAACGACACCCCGTCGGGGGCTTCGGAGGCCAGTCCCCGGCGCTCGGTTGGGACCTCTACCCCCACCATCTCCGAAAGGGTGGGCAAAAGGTCGATTATGTGGGCGTACTGGTGGCGCAGTTCCCCGCCAACCGACGCGGTGCGGGCCGGCCACGAGAATACGAACGGCACCGAGTGGCCGCCCCGATAGGAGGTGATCTTGTAGAGCCGGAAAGGGGTGTTGCAGGCCATGGCCCAGCCTCGGGGGTAGTGGGGCCAGGTGGTGGGGCCGCCGATGGCGTCGAGGGCGTTCATCTCCTCTTCGCCCACTTCGGCCGACGACATCGCTCCGGGGTTGCTGTAGGTGAAGTACGAAGTGGTTCCCTGGGCCCGGCCTTCCCGGGACGCCCCGTTGTCGCTGGTGAACACGAAGATGGTGTTGTCGAGCTGGCCGATGGCCTCCAGCTCCGCCCGGATGCGGGCCACGCTGTCGTCGACCGACTCCACCATGGCGGCATACACCTCCATGTAGCGGGCCATGACCCGGCGCTCGCCCTCGGGATAGCTGTCCCACGCCCGCACATCCTCGTCGGGTTCGAAGTTCCGGGGCGGCAGCTCAGTGTCCGGGGGCACGATGCCCAGCTCGATCTGGCGGGCCAGACGCTCCTCCCGGAGCTGATCCCAGCCCTTCTCGTAGTTGCCCCGATGGCGGGCGATGTCCTCGGCTTTGGCGTGCAGCGGAGCGTGCACGGCTCCGTGGGCGTAGTACAGGAAGAACGGCTTGTCGGGGTCGGTGGCCTTGACCTCCCGGATCATGCGGCAGGCCCGGTCGGTTAGATCGTCGGTCAGGTAGTAGCCCTCGGGGTACTCGGCGATGTCGATGGGGCTGTTTCCCTCATACATCAGGTGGGGGTGATGGAAGTTGGTCAGGGCCTCCAAGAAGCCGTAGAACTGGTCGAAGCCCCGCTGGAGCGGCCACGAGTGGTTGTCGCCAGCGATCGACAAGTCGGTTTCCTTGCACAGGTGCCACTTGCCCACGGCCATGGTGGCGTATCCGCTGGCCTTGAGCATCTCGGCCAGCGTTTGCTGGTTGTGGGGCAGCTCGCTGGCGTAACCGGGGAAGCCCGGATCGGCGTTGGCCACGAACCCCACCCCCACATGATGCGAGTTGAGCCCGGTGAGCATGGCGGCCCGGGTGGGCGAGCACAGCGGGGTGACGTGGAAGTTTGTGTAGCGGACCCCGGTGGCGGCCAGCTCGTCGATGGCGGGGGTGGCGATCTCCGACCCGTAGCAGCTCAGGTCGGAGAAGCCCAGGTCGTCGGCCAGCACAATCACGATGTTGGGAGCGCCCTCAGGCGGGGTAGGCCGAGGCGGCCACCACGACTTGGAGGCGGCCATGATCTTGCCCACCGTGCCCTCGAACCCGGGATAGTGCTCCTGCTGGCGCTGATCGGTCATCGGATCTCCTTGTGGCTCGCCGCCGACACAATACGGCACGCCTCGCCCGGCATCGACGGGCGGAGCTCAGGCGGGTTGATAGCCCTCGAGAATGGTGCCCTTGAAGAAGTCGGGATTGGCCCCGGCGCAGAGCTGCACGGCGTTGTCGCACATGAAGGCCCTGAACTCCGGCTCACTGAGCCATCCGTTCTCCACCTGCTCGTAAGCCTCGGGCATCACGTCGACCATGTTGGCCACGTCCCAGTGGGCGATGTCGGAGCTGAAGACGGCGTTGAGGGGGACGCCGCCCGGTAGCTCGGGGTCGAAGGCCAGCCGGGTGAGCGGGTCGTCGGCCTCACAGCCGAACCAGCAGGATGTTGAGATCTGGCGAATCACGTCGTCGGGTCCCGTGATGCCCGAGGCCTCGAAGTCGTTCACCACGTCGGTGGTGCGGAAGAAGTCGGCGAACTGGGCACCGAAGCCGGGCTCGGGATTGAGCTTCCCGGCGTGCTCGGCCAGCAGCCGGTCGAACCGGTCGGGGTCGAAGGCGTCGGGGTCGTAGGCGGGCAAGCCCTCGGGGCCGCGCTTGTGGTAGTGGCCGATCATGTCGTGTACCAGCTGCACCGCCCAAGTGGTGCCCCCTTCGAGAAAGGCCAGCCGCAGATCGGGGAACCGGTGGAGCACCCCGCCGAACAGCAGCGACTTGAGGGTGGCCTCGCTGGCCCCCGCGAAGTTGCCCATGTGGTTGTAGGAGAAGTTGGTGATCGACCGCCGTCCGCTCCACCCCATCGAACCGGAGTGGAAGCCGGCCACCACGCCCAGCTCCACCAGCCGCTGCCACAGCGGGTCGTAGTCGTAGGCGCTGTCGAGGCCCAGCGAGTCGACCCAGGTGCCCCCGCCTTCCAGGTCGCGCACCGCGAAGCCGCCCAGCATCGCCACCTTGAAGCCCAGATCAACCACGGCGTGGTCCAGCGCTTCGACCGCTTCTTGGGGGGTGGCGGTGGGGATGGTGGCCACCGGCACCAAGCGGTCGCCGAAGCCGTCATAAACGTCGGCGGTGTAGCGGTTCCAGGCCCGGCACAGCCCCCGGCGGATCTCGTCGTTGCGCTGGCTGGGCACCACCAGCCCCCACGTGGGGTAGCAGAGGGCCAGATCCAAGCCCAGCTCGTCTAACCGGCGATACATGAGCTCGGGGGCCATGGCTGCGGCCAGGTCGTCGGTGTTGCCAAACGGGACACCCCACCACGTCTGGCGGAACGGGCGCACCCGGGGGCGTTCCTCGGGAGCCACCCCGGCCCAGTGGGGACTCCCATCGAAGGTGCCCGTGGCCCACAGCGCGTTCAACCCCTCGCTGATGCCCTCGTCCCGCACGTAGCGGTCGAGGTCGGGCCAGTGCTCCCAATAGTGGCCGTCGCTGTCGACCACCGGATGGTCGAGCCGCTCTCTGACGTCGCCGGGAGACATCTCGCTCATGGGCTGAGACTAGTGAGCACCCCGTAGAGTGTGCCGGTAATGACCGGGGCAGTGACATGAGCGGCGAGCGCAACCGACGGTGGATCCTGCGGGCACGGCCCCAGGGAGACATAGACACCGACGACCTGGAGATGACCGAGTTGTCGGTGCCAGCCCTGGACGAGGGCCAGATGCTGGTGCGCAATACCTACCTGTCGGTGGACCCCACCAACCGGATCTGGATGAGCGACATGGACGCCTACATGCCCCCGGTGGAGGTGGGCGAGCCCATGCGGGGGCGGACGTGGGGCACGGTGATCGAGTCGCGCCATCCGGACTTCTCGATCGGCGACGTGGTGACCGGCGGGCACATCTGGGAGGAGTACTCGGTGCAGGACCAGGCCGAGGCTATTCCCATGGACTTAGGAGTGCCCCTGGAAGCGTTCACCAGCGTGCTCGGCCCCACCGGCATGACCGCCTACTGGAGCCTGTTGGACATAGGCGAGCCCCGCCCGGGCGAGACCCTGGTGGTGTCGGCGGCCGCGGGGGCCACCGGCTCGGTGGCGGGCCAGATCGGCAAGATCGCCGGCTGCCGGGTGGTGGGCGTGGCCGGAGGGCCGGAGAAGTGCCGGTTCGTGACCGAGGAGCTGGGCTTCGACGCCTGCGTGGACCACAAGGCCGGCAACCTCGACGAGCAGTTCCGGGCGGCGTGCCCCGACGGGATCGACGTGGACTTCGAGAACGTGGGCGGCGAGGTGATGGACGCCGTTTTGGGCCAGGTGAACAACCACGCCCGGGTGGTGCTGTGCGGCATGATCTCCACCTACAACGCCGAGGGCGACTGGTGGTCGCCCCGACTGTTTCGCAATATCTTGTTCCGGCGGTTGAAGGTGCAGGGCGTGATCATCATCGACTACTTCCACCGCTTCGGCGAGGCGCTCCCCATCCTGGCCCAGTGGGTGAGCGACGGGCGCGTCCGCTACCGGGTAGACGTGGTGGACGGCATCGAGAACGCCCCCGAGGCGCTGGCCCGGCTCTTCGAGGGCCGCAATATCGGCAAACAGCTTGTGAGAGTTTCAGCCGACTAGCGTGCCAGCCATGACTCCTGAAGATTTGGTGGAAATCGAGGCCATTCGCCAGCTCAAGGCCCGGTACTTCCGGTTCATGGACCAGAAGCGGTGGGACGAGTGGGAGGACGTGTTCTGCGACGACGTGGTGATCTCCACTCCCGACGACACCGGGGAGGACTCCGACATCACTGGCAACAAGGCCTTCCGGGTGTACTTGGAGCCCATCTTGGCCCCGATCATCACCACCCACCACGGGCACATGAGCGAGATCAGCATCGACGGGCCTGATACCGCCTCGGCTGTGTGGTCGATGGAGGACCACTTGGACTGGCCGCCGGAGAGCGGGGTGGGGCAGATGTGGGGTACTGGGTGGTACGAGGAGACTTACCGCAAGTGTGATGATGGTCAGTGGCGGATTGCCTCTCTGCTTTTGCGGCGGCAGCGGGTGGAGGTTGAGGGGAATCGGGTGTTTCCAGCGGAGCGGCCTACGGGATAACTGCCAGCACTACCCCCTCGGACACTGTTATTTGGGGAGTGGGGGTGGTGGCTTGGTTGCTTACTCCTCGGCTTGTGAGAGGTTCCAGAACCTCGTCGTTTAGGGGCCATTTGAGGCCGGTGGTGGTTACTTTCGCTGGTCCGCCTAGAGCGAATAGGGAGACGGTGTCTCCGGGTTCTGCTTCTAGGGTGCGGTGGCTGTGGACAATTAGGACTTGGGTGTTGTTTAGCCAGGCTTCTATTTGTACTCCGGACCATTGGGGGGAGGCTAGGACTGTGAGGTTGCCGATTAGGTGGTCTAGGCGGCCGCCTCCGGCGCCTATGACGATCACTCGGTCGGCTAGGCGGGTGGCTAGTTCTAGGGCTAGTTCTAGGTCGGTTTGGTCTTTGTCGGGGGGGTGGCGTTCTATTCGGGTTCCGGACTGTTCGGCGGTGGTTAGGGCTTCGGGTGACACTGAGTCCATGTCGCCTACTGCTATTGCCACTGTCAGGCCGGCTGCTTGGGCGTGGTCGAGGCCGGAGTCCGCGGCTACCACTACCGGGTTAGCGGGGAGGCGGGCGATTTCTTCTGGGGTTGGGGGGTCTCCGCCAGCTACTACGACCACGGTGACCTTGGGCTCGGTTGGCGGTGTCATCAGAATGGGCGGGTGATGGCTCGGGTGGGACCGAAGTTGTGGAGGCCGCCGGCGTGGAGGTTGCCGAGGCCGCCGGCGCACATCACGATCACGTCGGAGGGGTGCTCCACGATGTAGGCGGTGCCGTCGGGGCTGATGCGGTCGCGCTCAGCCAGCCACTGTTTGTGGGTCTCGGGAAATTGATCCACCTGGTGGCAGGCGTTTTGCCACAGGGCTTCTTGCACGTCTTCGATGGTGGGGTAGGCCGCGGCCAACATGTCGGCCCAGGGCGGGGGCACCACCACCATCACCTCGGCCCCCCAGTGGGAGATGTAGGCGTTGGTGCCCACGTAGGCCAGCGACTGGCCGATGACCCAGGCCAGCGAGCGGCCGTCGTCGGCCGCGATGTCGGCGATGTCCATGGTGCCGATGGTGCCGTAGACGGTGACTGCGTCGCCGCTCACCCCCCGGCGCTCGGCCAGCGGCGGCCACGGGGAGCGCTCCTCCCACTCCCCCATGACCAGGCCCACTACCCGGGCGGGTTGGCCGAGGACGCACTTTGAGGTCTCGCCGGCCACTTGGCCGCCCACGTTGCGCATCACCAGGCGGATGGCCCGGCCGATGGCTGGTCCGGCCCCCGCAGCACCACCGAAACAGCCGGCCTGGTAGGGCACGTCGAGCCGATCTCGGGCCGGGCCGTTCACGAACAGGCACGGCACTACCGAACTGGTGGTGGTGTTGAGGGCGAAAAGGTCGAAGGGGCGTTCGGCCATGGCTTCCAGCGCGGCCATCATCAGCGGCATGGCCTCGGGGGCGGCCCCGGCCATGCAGGCGTTCACAGCCAGCTTCTCCACCGTGCACCAGGCGTTGGCCGGCGGCACTTCCAACAGCACCGAATCGGCCGGTCGGCCAGCCTCAGCGGTGAACTGGGCCACCCGCTCTGGGGTGGGCGGAATCAGGGGCAAGCCGTCGCCCCAGCCCTGAGCCGTGGCCCAGCGCATGAACTCCGCGGGGTCGTCGGGGGCCTCGACCTGCCCGTCGGGAATGGCGTCGCCGTCAGGGGCCATCTACGAGGGCACTCCCAGCGAGTCCAACAGCGACGGCCAGAAGTCGTGGGCGATCTGGCGCACTTCCTGCTCGGGACGGGTGTCCAGCGGGTAGGGAAGCACGCACAGCCGCAGGCCAGGCCGCTCCATGTTGCGGGCCATGATTTCGGCCAGCGACACAAATTCTTCGGTTACGACGGCGACCGCCGTCTTGTCCTGGGCCGCCACCGCAACTGCGTCGTGGACGGTCCAAGACGTGCAGCTGCCTCAATTGCCCAAGCCGACGATGGCGATGTCCACGTCCGTGGCGAAGCCATCCAACTCCTCGAGCACCGCGTCTTCGAGCTTGACGTCCTGGCGGGACTCCGAGCACCACGGCACCACCTCGGCCCCGGCCGCCTCCAGCTTGCGGGTCCACTCGTCGGTGGTCCACAGGAACGAGCGCCACGTGAGGTCGTAGCGGATGCCCACCCGTTTGCCGGTCAGCGGACCGGCATCGGGGCCCCGATCAGGGTCGATCAGCGGCGGAGCAGCCGTCGGATCCAATACCAACATGGGTGCAGACTACCGGCCGGTGCTGATGATGCCGGTTTGAGATGCCGCCGGCGGCTACCGGCCGGTGAAATCAGGGGGACGGCCCTGTTGGCGGGATTCGATCCACTCCCGAAAATCGGCTGAGCGCGACGACAGCTCCATGGCAAATGCCTCTTCGCTCATGTGGGCCTCCAGACTGCGTTCTCTGCCCCGCTGGACGAGGGCCTTGGCCAAGCCGACGGCAACGGAGGCCGAGGAGGCCAACCGGTCGACCAAATCGGCTACTTCGGCATCGACACGGCCTTCAGGTGCCGCTCGGTATATGAGTCCCCAATCGGCCGCCTCCGACCCAGAGATCTCCTCCCCCAGCATCAACATGCCCTTGGCCCGGGCCACGCCGGCCAGTCGGGGCAATAGCCAGGAGATCCCGCTGTCGGGGGTGATGCCCATCGACGTGAACGGCGCCCGCAGTCGGGCGTTGTCAGCCGCCACTGTGAAATCGGCGGCCAAAGCCAGGCTAAGACCCAGGCCCACGGTCCAACCCCGCACCGCGCACACGATGGGGACTTGCACTTCCAGGAAAACCGGGATGAGCCGATTCACCAGATAGGGCATACGGCGGGAAATGCTGCCCGGCCGAGGACGGTTGCCATCGCCCGCCCGTTCCGCCAGATCGAAGCCGCTGCAAAAGTGATCGCCCGCCGCATTGAGCAAAATCACCCTGATCTCTTCGTCGGCGCTGGCCGCTTCCAGAGTGTCAATGAGGGCCAGCACAATGTCGTCGGTCAACGCGTTGCGTCGATGGGGCCGATCAAGGGTCAGGGTCAATACCGGCGGGGCCGAGACCACTCGCAGCCCTTCGGGTGGTGCGGGATAGGGCTTCATGTCCGGCACAGGCTAGCCAAAATTAGCTAGAGACGAGTTCGGCAGCACCGAACACCACCGAGAACCTCACGCACCAGATCACCACGGTGGAGTAGACGTCGAGGTCGAGATCGCGGGGGATCTCGTAGTTCTGAGAGCCGACGTTCCCCTTGAGGTCGCCGAGGTCGACATAGACGTCGGTGAACTGGCCGACGGGAGCATCGGGGGGAGCCGCGCTCAGGTAGACGTTCAGGTCGGGGCCGTTGTCAGTCCTGAAATCCTCGAACCGCAGGAACCGCTGGCCGGTACCGTCGCCCAGCACGTCGACCCGTCCCTGAGTGGGGTGGCTGCGGCTGATGAACTCGCCCGACGCCTCCACCCTCACCTGGGGCATATCAGGCATGGTCTCTTCGACTGGCATCTCCTCGGGCATGCCGAGCTCTTCCATGGCTTCGTCCATCTCGGCGATGAGCTCCTCCGACAACTCGTCGCCCGGCATGGGGCCTGTGGCCAGAGCCGGGGTGGCGGAATCGGTCTCGGGTGTCGGGGCGGGAGCGTCGGGCGCCGCCGCGGTTGACTCCGCAGCCGGTGGGCCGGGATCGCCCGTCGTGGGTTCGGGTCCGGTTGGCTCGGCAGCCGGGGCTTCAGCCGCCGCGCCGCTGTCGAACACCGGGCCGGCCTCATCAACTTCGTCGTCGATGAAGTAGGTCTGGAAGGCGAACCAGAAGAACACCAACCAGATCAACACACCTAGCAGGGCGGCCAACACCACGGCGATGAGCACTTTGGCTCGGGTCGGCAGTGCCTTCAACCAGCCCCACAAGCGGGATATCAGCCGTTTCATACCACTCAATGTACGGGGAGAAATCCAAAATCACAGATGATGACCCTCCCCAACGAAAAGGCATCTTTGGGAGTACCGCGACAAACTGACGAGATGGGCTACGAGACGCTGATCGTGGAGCGCAAGGGACGGGTGGGATGGCTGATAAACAACCGCCCCGACCAGCTCAACGCCATGAACTCCCAGATGCGGGAGGAGTTCGCGGAGGCGTGGCTGGAGCTCGACCGGGATCCGGAGGTGCGGGTGATCGTCCATACCGGGGAGGGGCGGGCCTTCCAGACCGGGGTGGATGTGGTGGAGTTGGCCACCGACGGGCAGGGCATGGAGCGCTATCGGGAATCGGTGGAGAACTTCGATCTGCACTTCACCTCGTGGCACCAGAAAGTGCGCAAGCCGGTGATCACCGCGGTCAACGGCATCTGCTGCGGTGGCGGCTTCCACTGGGTGGCCGACGCCGACATCGTGATCGCCGCCTCCGACGCCCAGTTCTTCGACCCCCACGTGTCGGTGGGCCAAGTAGTGGCCTTGGAGGCCATCGCGCTGTTGAAGAAGATGCCCGCGGAGACGGTTATGCGGATGGCCCTGATGGGCGCCCACGAGCGGATGGGCCCCCAGCGGGCGTACGAACTGGGCATGATCAGCGAGATCGTGGACCCGCCCGAGCGCCTACGGGAGCGAGCCGGCGAGATCGCCGAAGCCATCGCCCGCAACTCCCCTTCTGCGATGGCCGCTACCAAGAAGGCCCTGTGGGACGCCATGGAGCACGGCCTAACCGAGGCCAGCAAAACCGGTGCCTTCCACATGACCGGCATCTGGGGCCACCCCGACCAAGTGGAGGGCCCCGCCGCCTTCGCCGAGAAACGCGAGCCCCAATGGGAACCTCTGGATCCGAATTAGGCTAAATAAGTACTCATGGGAACGATTGTCATCACCGGATCAGCAGGCGGAATCGGCCAAGCCACTCGGGAGCGCCTCTCCCGAGACGGCCACGAGGTGATCGGGGTGGACATCCGTGACGCCGAGGTCATCGCCGATCTTTCAACTCCTGAGGGGCGCACCGAGATGATCGGCGCGGTGGCCGCCGCTAGCGGAGGTCGGATCGATGGCCTGGTGGCCGGCGCCGGAATTACCGGCCCCGATCCCGAGCAGGTGGTGTCGATCAACTACTTCGGGGCGGTGGCCACCGTGGAGGGGCTGCGTCCCCTGCTGGCCCAGGGCACCGACTCCTCGGCCGTGGCCATCAGCTCCAACTCCTGCACAACGTTGGTAGCTCTGCCTGATGGGCTGGTGGAGGCCTGTCTGAACGACGACGAGGCCCAGGCCCGGGAGCTCGCCGGCTCTGACCCGGGCACGGCCTATGCCACCAGCAAGCTGGCCTTGGCCCGGTGGGTGCGGCGCACCGCCATCGGAGACGACTGGATCGGGTCGGGCATCCGGCTCAACGCGGTGGCCCCCGGGCTCATCGACACGCCGCTGGTGGCCGAGAACCTCGACATGATTATGAATTTGGGCGACGTGTACCCCATCCCCCAGAACCGCCCCGGACGCCCCGCCGAGGTGGCCAACCTGCTGGCCTTTTTGCTATCGCCCGACGCCAGCTTCTTCTGCGGCTCAGTGGTGTTCATGGACGGCGGCAGCGACGCCGCCCTCAACGCTGACGCCTGGCCCGCCACTAACACCACCGCCGAACGCTGGCCGACCCCGGACTGAATTCAACTCCTTCTGGGGCTCCAATTCCCTACTTGCTGCCTTGGCGCTTTTGGATGCGGGCCCACTCGTCTCTTAGGCCGACTGTGCGGTGGAACAGGTCGGGGGTCTCGGGGTCGCGGGCGAAGTAGCCGAGGCGCTCGAACTGGACGACTTGGCCGGGGGCGATGTCGGCCATGGCGGGCTCGAAGCGGGCGCCTTCGATGAGCTGGGCGGAGTCGGGGTCGAGCGAGTCCATGGGGTCGGATCCGTCGGCGCCGGGGTGGGGGTCGGTGAACAGGCGCTCGTAGAGGATGGCCTGGCCTTCTAGGACGTGGGCGGCGGACACCCAGTGGATGGTGGCCTTGACCTTGCGACCGTCGGGGGCCTTGCCTGAGCCGGTCTCGGGGTCGTAGGTGCAGCGCACCTCGGTCACGTTGCCGTCGGCGTCGGTGGCCACGTCGGTGCAGGTCACGAAATAGCCCGACCGCAGCCTCACCTCCCGACCCGGGGCCAGGCGGAAGAACTTGGGCGGCGGATCGAGCATGAAATCGTCCCGCTCGATGTAAAGCTCCCTCGTGAATGGAACCTGCCGGGTTCCAGCCGACGGGTCTTCGGGGTTGTTGCCCGCTTCCCGCATCTCCACCTGGTCTTCGGGATAGTTCTCGATCACCAGACGCAGCGGGTTGAGCACGGCCATCCGGCGCAGTGCCGTCGCATTGAGCTCTCGGCGGACGAACGACTCCAGCAGCTCCACCTCTACCGTTCCATCCACCCGGGCCACGCCGATGTGGCGGCAGAACTCCCGAATGGCCTGGGGCGGAAAGCCCCGGCGGCGAAGACCTCGCAGGGTGGGCATGCGGGGGTCGTCCCACCCGTCCACATGGCTCTCGTCCACCAACTGCGATAGGCGGCGCTTGGACAACACGGCGTGGGTGACGTTCAGGCGGGCGAACTCGGTTTGGCGAGGGCGGTCGCCGGGCAGATCGAGATGGTCCAAGAACCAGTCGTACAGCGGGCGGTGGGCGTCGAACTCGAGGGTGCAGATGGAGTTGGTCACCCCCTCCACCGCGTCGCTCTGGCCGTGGGCCCAGTCGTAGGTGGGGTAGATGCACCACTGGTCTCCGGTGCGGTGGTGGCTCGCGTGGCGGATGCGATACAGCACTGGGTCGCGCATCAGCATGTTCTCGTGGGCCATGTCGATGCGGGCCCGCAGCACCCGCTCGCCGTCGGCGAACTCCCCGGCCCGCATCCGCCGAAACAAGTCGAGGTTCTCCTCGGGGGTGCGGTCGCGCCACGGGCTGTCGGTGCCCGGCTCGGTGAAGCTGCCCCGGTTCTCGGAGATGGCCTCGGCATCTTGGTCGTCCACATAGGACAGCCCGGCCTGAATCAGGTCTTCGGCCCACCGGTAGAGCTGCTCGAAATAGTCGGAGGCGTACAAGGTGCCCCGGTCGGACTCGTAGCCCAGCCAGGCGATGTCCTCTTCGATGGCGGCGACAAAATCGGCCCGCTCCGTCTCGGGGTTGGTGTCGTCGAACCGGAGGTTGCAGGTGCCGCCGAACTCGGCGGCCAAATCGAAGTTCAAACAGATCGACTTGGCGTGGCCGATATGGAGGAATCCGTTGGGCTCGGGCGGGAACCGGGTCTGCACCCGACCGCCATAGATGCCATCGGCGATGTCCTGGCGGATCAGGCTGCGAATGAAGTCGCTGCGCTCGCCGGGCTCGTCGCCTCCCGGGTTCCCGGCATTGCTCATATCCACCATCCTTGACGGATTTTGCGCCGACCGGCAACGCATTATGGGGGTGGTTGGCGCGAAACTGGGGAATGGCCTATTCGATCATCGACGTTGACACGCACATCACCGAGCCAGCCGACACCTGGACCAGCCGGGTGGCCGCCCGCCACCGCGACCACGTTCCCCGAGTCGAGGAGATCGACGGCCGTCAGATATGGCTGTTGGGCGACGACCGCGTCGGTGCGGTGGGCCCGACGGCCCCGGCCGGGTGGTCGAAGCCGATGCCCGATTCGCCCGCCGGCTATGACGAGGTACACCCCGCGGCCTACGACGCCCAGGCCCGCCTGGAGCTGATGGACCAGCGAGGAGTGTGGGCCGAGGTTCTGTACCCCAACGTCGGAGGGTTCGGCGCCCAGAAGTTCTTGTCCATCGACGACGCCGAGCTGAAGTACGAGTGCGTCCGGGCCTACAACGACTTCCTCTCCGAATGGTGCAGCGCCGATGACCGGCGGCTCATCCCGTCGATGGCCACCCCGTTCTGGGACGTGGACAATGCAGTGGCCGAGGTGCAGCGGTGCGCGGCGATGGGCTACCGGTCGGTGAACTTCACCGGCGAGCCCCAGGTGTTCGGCCTGCCCTATCTGGGCGAGTCCCACTGGGATCCGTTCTGGTCGGCGGTGTGTGACTGCGACATGGTGGTGTCGTTTCACATCGGCAGCGGCGAGTTCAACTGGGACCACAACCGGGTGGAACGCCGGGGCTTTGCCGAGGCCTACGCCCTGCAATCGGTGGACTTGTTCACCAAGAACGGCATCCAGGTGTGCGACCTGCTGCTGTCGGGGGTGCTCCCCCGCTACCCCAAGCTGAAGGTAGTGTCGGTGGAGTCGGGCATCGGCTGGCTGCCCTTCATGCTCGAGGCGGTGGACAACCAGTTCGTCGAAGGCGGCGGCATGAATGACCGGCCCGAGTTCGACCGGCTGCCCAGCGAGTACTTCACCGGACAGGTGTACACCACGTTCTGGTTCGAAGAGTCGGCTCCCCAGGACCTGCTCGGAGGCCGGATTCCGCTCGACAACGTGCTGTTTGAGACCGACTTCCCCCACCCCACCTGCCTCTACGACAACGTGGAGGAGAAGATTGCCGCCAGCCTCGGGCACTTTTCTCCCGAAGACCGCCACCAACTCCTCTGGGGCAACGCCGAGAAGCTGTACCGGGTGGAAGCGCCTGTCTAGAGTCCAGCCCATGAGCAATGGATGGGACAGAGAAGCTGATGTAGTAGTGCTGGGGATGGGCGCGGCGGGATGTGCCGCGGCCGTCGCGGCGGCCGATGCGGGGGCGTCGGTCTTGTTGCTGGAGAAGATGCCCGAGGGCCGAGAAGGGGGCAACACCCGCATCTCGGGGGGGATCTGGTTCAACAGCTTGGACCGCGACGGGATGGCGACGTATTTGCGGTCGCTGTGCGGGCCTTACACGCTGCCTGAAGAGATCATTGAGGTGTGGGCTGACGAGACTTACAAGAACACTGAGTGGTTGGAGGGGCTGGGCGTGACGCCGGGGGTTCATGCCGACTACAAGCCGGAGTACCCGGAGATGCCCGGTGCGGAGTTCTATGGCGGCTATTTGGGAGTCAATGGCGAGATGGGGCAGCAGTTGCTGTGGAAGGCCCTTTCTGCTGCGGTGCGGGACAAGGGTGTGGAGGTGTTGTTGGATACCCCTGCTGACGAGCTGGTGACCGACGATGACGGCGCGGTGGTTGGCGTGGCGGCCACTTCGGGCGGTCAGCCGCTGAGGGTGGGCGCCCGCCGGGGGGTGGTGCTGGCTACTGGTGGCTTTGAGAACAACCCCGACATGGTGCGCGACTACTTGCAGCTTCCCGGTTCCCCGGTATGGGGTTCGCCGGCGGGTACCGGCGACGGGATCAAGATGGCCCAGAAGGTGGGCGCCGATCTGTGGCACATGGACAACATGATGGCTGCCCTCGGCTTTGCCGCCGACGGGTTCGAAGCGGGGATGTACGTGATGTTCATCTTCTCCATGGGGTTCATCTGCGTGGGCAACGATGGCCGTCGGTCCCACAACGAGATTCCGCCCCAGGGCCACGGCCACGGTCTGATCGACGGCGACTACGAGCTGTTCCAGCGCCGTCCGCTGCACGTGATCTTCGACGAGAACACCCGTCAGGCCGGGCCCATCTCCCCGCCTCGGGAGATCTTGCCGGTGGGATGGAACCTGCTCATGGAAGGCTACGAGTGGAGCGCCGACAACTCGGCCGAGATCGAGAAGGGCTGGATCCAACAGGCCGACACCCCCGCGGAGCTGGCTGAGACCCTCGGCATCGACCCCGATGGGCTGGAGGCGGCGGTGGCCTCATGGAACGAGGTCTGCGCCGCCGGCAACGACCCGCTGGGCCGCCCCGCAGCCACTCTCGCTCCACTGGCCACTCCCCCGTACTACGGGTTCACTTCAGCCCCGCTATTGGGCTGGACCAACGGCGGCCCTCGCCGTAATGAGAAGGCCCAGGTGCTCGATCCCTTCGGCCAGACCATCGGCCGCCTCTACGCTGCCGGCACGGTCAGCTCCACCTATAGCCGGTGCAAAGACGGCGGCTTCCACATCGGCGACGCCCTAGCCTTCGGCCGAGTCGCCGGCCGCAACGCAGCAGGCGAAACCCCCCGCTGATTCTGGCTTAGGGCCAAGACCTCCACGAGACGATGTCCATAGCGATGACCGGTCCCGGGGGCCGGGTGGTTTGGTATTGGGGGTACTTGGCGGCCAGCAGGTCGAGGGCGTGGTCGCGCTCGTCGCCGTCGATTAGCACTCGGGCGGTGCCGTCCACTCGGATCCACCACAGCTTCGACCAGTCGTCGTCGTAGCAGTCGACCAACAGGCAGGCCGCGGGGTTGGCGGTCAGGTTGTCGAGGCGGCGCAGTGCCAGAGTGGACTTGGGCTTGGCATCGACCGCCGAATACACCACATCGCCCTTGAGGAAGAAGCAGCACGGCACGGCGTGAGGACGGTCATCGGCGGTGATGGTGCTCAATATGGCCGACCGGGCCTCTCCCACCCGCTGCCGCATTTCGCCCTGTTCCATCTCTGAACTCTAGGAATTCTGCAGAAGAGGCGGGAGCAGCGGGCAATTTGAACCGACTCGAGGGGGCAAGGCAAGTAGAACGTTGTTGTGGTCCGAGTGCCTCGATCGCAGCCGGTTGCTCCCGAGCCGCTGTTCATGGTGGGGGCGGTGTCGCAGTATCTGGGCGCGGCGGTGGCTGTTCACCTGTTCGACGAGATTGCCCCGGCTGGGGTGGCGCTGGTGCGGGTGCTGGGCGCGGCGGTGATGATCATCGTGCTGCGGCGCTCCTGGCAGCGACGCTGGAAGGCCCAAGACTTGGCGTGGGCCTCGGCCTTCGGGGTGGCGCTGGCCGCCATGAACCTGTCGATCTATCTGGCCATCGACGAACTGCCGTTGGGCAACGCGGTGGCCATCGAGTTCACCGGCCCGATCCTGGTGGCCGCCGTGGGCACCCGTACGCTCCGCTCCGGTGCCGCGCTGTTGATGGCCGCGGGCGGGGTCGTGGTGCTGGCCGGGGTGGAGGCCGACGGCACTATGCGGGGGGTGGGATTCGCCTTGCTGGCCGGGATGTTCTGGGCTGGCTACATCGTGCTCGGGCACCGAGTAGCGCGGGGTCCGGCCGCGGTGGACGGACTGGGCCTGGGGATGTTGGCCGGAGCGGCGGCCATCAGCGGCTTCGGCGCCACCGAGGTGGGATCGGCGCTGGACTCGCCGCTGGTGCTGCTGTTGGCCCTGGCCACCGGGCTGTTGTCGAACGTCATCCCCTACTGGATCGACCAGTTGGTCATGAAGCGAATCACCCAGCACCGCTTCGCGCTCCTGCAAGCGCTGCTTCCCGCGACTGCGGTGCTCGTGGGTTTGGCCGTGCTTCTCCAGGTGCCCAGCGGGAGGGAATTGTTTGGCATCGCCTTGGTGATCGCCGCTATCTTGCTCAGCCGCACCGTGAAGGGATCCGGCGGCACCGCCGAAGGGATGGGCTTACGGGCACAGTAGGCATCGGCCATTCCCGCCATGCCAAAATATATGCTTGTAATTACAATCTATAGATTCCAACCCGCATTTGCAGAAGTCCCATTCACCTCTCCATGCGCTCTATCCGCTTGCTCAGCTTCATCGCCTTATCTGGCCTGGCCTTGGTTGGCACCGGAAGCCAGACCGACAGCTACGACCACTACGGCGTAGAGCAGTGGCGTGGTCTGGTGGAAGAGATGTTTCCGGCCGACGAGGTAGACGACGTGCTCTCGGTGATGGCCTGTGAGTCCCTTGGCAACCCCAATGCCCGCCATCTGGAGGAGTGGGGGGACTACTCACTGGGACTCATGCAGATCAATGAGGGCTGGCTCACCGGATGGAGCATGCCGGAGTGGGCAATACTCTCTCACAACGATCAGCCCGTCGACCTCACCGACCCGGCCACCAATCTCCAAGCCGCCAAGTTCATCCGCTACTACGAGGACTCCAGCGGCCACCCCCCTTGGTCCCAATGGGCCTGCCAGCCCGAGTAAACGGGGACTTCGCCGATACGCTTGAGCGTGTCATTCGTAGGCATTTACGACGCTGACGGGGGGCTTGGCGGCGAGCTGCGGTATGTGGCCGGCAAGCTCCTGGGCCGGGGAAAGTGCGCCCTGTGCGACATCACCCACGGGTGGAATCCAATGGGGTCGCGGAGCTGGAAGCAGGCCTGTGCGGTGTCGGATGTCGATCTGGAGCTCTTGCATCGCGACGAGGCCACCGCTGAGCAATTGGCAGCCACCACTGCTCTGCCCACCATTCTGCGCGGCGACGACGGACAGTGGAGCGAGATAGTCCCGGCAGATGAGATTGCCCAGTTCGTGGGTGCGCCCGACGCTCTGTTGGAGCGCTTGGGCGCGCTCTAGGCACGCTCAGTTCGTCGAGAAGGGCAGGTACTGGTAGGTGCGGGTCGACGAGCCGCCGGCGAAGCGGGCGGCATTCTCGTCAACCGAGTGGTCCGGGAACCGCCGCAGCAGCTCCTCGAGGGCGACTCGGCACTGGAGACGGGCCACCGATGCGCCCAGGCAGTGGTGGGCGCCGTAGCCGAGGGCGACGATCTTGTCGATCTTTCGCTTCACATCGAGTTCTCCGGCAGTGGGCCCGAACTCCCGCTCGTCCCGGTTGGCCGATCCGAACAGCAGCAGCGCTTTTTTGCCCTCGGGGATGGTGACGCCGTGCAGGGTCACATCCCGGGTCAGCGTGCGGGCCAGGTTCTGCACCGGCGAGGTCAGCCGCAACAGCTCCTCCACCGCGTTGGGGATCGCCGAAGGATCGTCGATCAGCACTTGACGCTGATCCCGATGACGGTCGAGCAGCACCGTTGATGCGCTGAGCATGCCGGTAACGGTGTCGTTGCCGCCGGTGATCATGGTGAATATGAACCCCACGATCCACATGGCCGAGGCGGTGTCCTCGCCCTGTTCAACCAGATCGGTCACCAGGTCGTCGCCGGGATCGGTCTTGCGTCGCTCAATTAGCCCAGTGGCGTACTCGAACAGCTCCAGGAACGCGCTCTGGTCCTGGCCGTAGGCCGCGGTGGACTCGGCGGTGGCCTGCACGATGCGCTCGGTCCAGCGGTCGAACAGCACCCGGTCTTCGGGGGGGACACCCAGGTAATAGGCGACCAGGTAGCTGGGCAGCGGCTTGAACAGGGCTTGGACGATGTCGACGTCGCCGGCCTCGGCCACCGCATCGAGCTTTTGGGCGATGAACTCCCGAACCAGGTCCTCCACCGGGGCCACCTGGCGGGGGGTCATGGGCCGGCTCACCAGCCGGCGCATGGCAGTGTGCTCGGGCGGGTCCATCATCACTATGGGCCGGGCTTTCTCGTCGAAGCTGGCCATGTCGTCGGGGACGGTGGTCAGGCCGTTGGCCGACGAATAGGTAGCGGTGTCGCGGGCGGCGGCGAAGACGTCGTCGAACCGGGACAGCACCCAGAACTGGCCATCACCCACCTCGTGGACGGGGTCCTCATCCCGCAGGGCGCGGTAGTCGTCCCATGGCTCGGCCCACTTCTCTCCGCCGCGGTAGGCGAACTTGACGGCCACGGGTTCAGCTCAGCTCGAGGCCGTCCAGGGAACCTTCGTCGCGCCAGGCCTTGAGGAGCTTGAAGAACTCCTGAGCGCCGCCCCCGTAGTTGCCGCCGAACCAGCCGGGGCCCTCGTCGGGCCTTCCCTCGTTGTTGTAGTAGCCGGGCGTGCAGGACTCCAGGAATCCGGCCCGGCGATAGGCCGACTCCATGATGACGCGCACCCAGTCGGCCTCGGCCTGCTCGGTGGGCTCCACCACAGTGGCCCCCGCCGACAGGCCCTTCTCGACGATGTAGGCCACGTGCTGGCTCTGCTCGTTGTAGAGCTCGGTGAAGTTGGGGGAGACCCCCGACTGGATGCCGCCCATGTGCAACAGGTTGGGGTATCCCCGGGTGACCACCCCGTGGTAGGTGGACATCCCGTCCTTCCAGCGCTCGCTGAGCGTCACGCCGCCCCGGCCGTAGATTTCGCAGTTGGCCCGGTGGGAGTAGTCGGTGCCCACCTCGAACCCGGTGGCGAAGATGATGCAGTCCAGCTCGTACTCCTGGCCGCCGGCCACCACGCCTTTGGGTGTGATCCGCTCGACGCCCTGGCCGTCGGTGTCCACCAGGGTGACGTTGTCGCGGTTGAAGGTGGGCAGGTAGTCGTCGTGGAAGCACGGCCGCTTGCAGAACTGCCGGTAGTAGGGCTTGAGCGCCTCGGCGATGGACGAGTCTTCGATGAGCTCGTCGACCCGGCTGCGGATCTGCTCCATCTTCTGGAAGTCGGCCATCTCCATGGCCTCGGCGATCTCCTCGGGGGTGCCGAGACGGGCGCCCTCGCCCAGCGCGGTGAGGTTGCGCAGGATGTCGGTCCAGCCGTCGCTGACCAGATCCTCTTCTTGCATGCTGCCGGCCACGATGTTGCCGAAGTTCTCGATGCGGTTCTGCTGCCAACCGGGCTCCAGCGACATGGCCCACTCCGGGTCGGTAGGGCGGTTGCCCCGAACGTCGATGGACGACGGGGTCCGTTGAAACACATACAGGTGCTGGGCGGCCTCGCCCACATGGGGGATACACTGCACCGCGGTGGCCCCGGTGCCGATCACCCCGACCACCTTGTCGGACAGCTTGGTCAGGTTCCCGTGGGTGTCGCCGCCGGTGTAGTCGTAGTCCCACCGGCTGGTGTGGAAGGAGTGGCCCCCATAGGTGTCGATGCCGGCGATGCCGGGCAGCTTGGGCCGACTGAGGGGCCCGATGGCCATGATCACGAAGCGGGCCCGCATCCGGTCGTTGTGGTTGGTGTGCAACACCCAGCGGTGGTCGGCGTCGTCCCAGTGCATCTCGTGTACCCGGGTGCCGAAGCACACGTCGCGGTACAGGTCGAAGTGGCGGCCCAGGGCCTTGCAGTGCTCCAGGATCTCCGGCCCGTAGGAGTACTTCTCCTTGGGCATGTAGCCCATCTCCTCCAGCAGGGGCAGGTAGATGTACGACTCGATGTCGCACTGCACCCCGGGGTACTGGTTCCAGTACCAGGTGCCGCCGAACTCGGCCCCGGTCTCGATCATCCGGATGCTCTCCACGCCGAGCTGGCGGAGCCGGGCCCCGGCCAACAGCCCGCTGAACCCAGTGCCGATGATGACCACGTCCACCTCGTCGGTCAGCGGCTCCCGGGTGATCCCCGTTTGGGCCGGGTCGTCCAGATAGCGGGAGAACTCCCCGTCCATGGCGATGTACTGGTCGTTGCCTTCGGCCCGGAGGCGCTTGTCCCGCTCGTGTCGGTACTTCTCTCGGAGGGCATCGGGGTCGAATTCCATCTTGGCGTCAGAAGAGAGAGTGTCGGTCATAGCCCACTACGATACGGCCCATGACCTTTGAGGCTCGATTCGACTTGAGTGACGTGGACTGGACCCATATGGAAGGGGGCCCGGAGTTCGACTATCCCGTCGAGTTCGACGTGGCCGTGCTCGGCTCCCAGCCCGAGAACGGCACGCTTGACTTGCTGGTGCGCTTCGCCCCCAACTCGCACTGCCACTTCCATCGCCATGTCGCGGTCACCCGCACCCTCGTGCTCCAAGGCGAGCACCATGTGTTCGATGTCGGGTCCAACGGCGAGACCGTCCACAAGATCAAGCCCGCCGGCACCTACAGCCAGAGTCCCTCCGGCGAAATTCACATGGAGCGGGGCGGTGAAGAGGGCGCCATCGTGCTGTTCAATCTCCACTCCCCCACCGGCGTGCTCTTCGAAACCCTCGACGCCGACCACAACGTGTTGGCTACCTCCACCATCGAGTCGATGTCCGAGGGCCCCCTCATGGGGGGCTAGGGCGCTCCGGTTAATCCCCGAAGGCGCAGCCCTATTGCCGGGGTTCTCCCGTCAAACCCTTGCGGGTGTAGGTGATGTCTGAGCGATCGCGGTGGCCGATGGTGAAGTCGTCGTCGTAGGGGAACGAGTAATTCAGGGTGAGGGTGTAGCGCCACTCGAAGGCGCAGACCCGGGTGGCGATCAGCCAGGGTCCGCCGCCGCGCCGCTCGAACCGGTCCACATAGCGCAGGCCCATGCGCATGTCGGAGCCCGGCCCCTCCTCGGTGGGATGCACCACGTGGTGGGCGTTGCAGTAGGTCTCCACGAAGGCCACGTCGCCCTCTAGCTGGATGCGGGACTGGCCCAGCAGGTGCTGGGTGTAGTCGAAGGCCGCGAGCACCTCCAGCACCCAGTCGGCGAACTCCACCGGGCTGCCGCGGAAGTTGTTGTGATCGTCGAACCCGTCGGGGTGATAGCCGGAGACGATCAGCTCCTTGTCGAGCCGGTCGGTGCCCCGGGCCACCCGGTGGACGGTGTCGGTGATCTCGTCCTTGTCGACCAGCGCCTGAAGCCGGGGATCCAGTTCAGCCTCCGATCGATCAACCACCGTCCACCCCGATCATCACCGCCGAGAGGGTGAAGGGGCCGTCGCCGGTATTTCGCCAGGCGTGCTCGGTGCCCCGCTGGATCACACAGTCGCCAGCGGTGAGGTGTACCGGGGGTTGGCCGGGCAGCTCCAAATCGACGGTGCCCTGAGCGATCCGCACGAAGTCGATGGTGGGGGTTTGGTGCATCAATGCGGCCTGGTCGGCCATCGACGCCGGAATGGTCACCTGCTTCCAGGTCACCCCTCCCCCGGGCGGATTGAGCTGCATCTCCGACTGGGGGGCATCGCCGCCCTGGAGCTCGCTGGCCACGGGAGCGAACGTGTGCCACAGCTCGGCGGTTAACAGCCCGCCCTCGGACTGCGATGCGGTAGCCGGCGGCCCATCGGCGCACACCCCGTTGCCGTCGGTGACGATCCGGCGGGGGCCAACGGTGCCGACGGATGCCCCGGCAAAGCCGGGATCAGCCCCTTCGCCCACCCCTAGCATGATGGCGCTGAACGTACAGGGCTCGTCGCCGATGACGATCCACCGATGCCAGGTGCCCCGCTGTATCACGCAGTCGCCCGCTTCGAGCTCCACCCAATGGTCGTTCAGCTCCAAGCGGATCTGGCCCGAGATGATCTCGATGAAGTCGATGGTGGGGGTGGCGTGGAAGCCGACGCGGTCTTGGTCGAATCGGGGGTCGTCGAGTGGGCCGATGGCCTTTCCCCCCGAGGGCTTCAGGGTGAAGAAGCGCCACGAAATCCCGCCGGGCGGGGGGACGAAATCAGTAATGCCCTCGGGCTCGTCCCCACCGTCGTCGACGGAGGCGGGATGCTGCCCCACGTACCACATACTGGCCGTGCTCCGTCCCAAGAAGCTCGACTCGGCCATGCCGTCGGAAGCGACGACCGGGGCACCCCGTTCGTCGTGTCCGGTAACAATTCGCCGCCTTGTGAATGCCATCCGCCCACCGTAGCTACCCTCTGAGACGTGGTGGACATCGGCTCCCTCATCAAGCAGTCAATCTCGTGCTGGCGGGAGGGTGAGGGTGGGACCGGGGCGGCGGAGATCGCCTTCTGGTCGGCGGTGTCGCTGTTTCCCGCCGCGGTGGCCGCGGCGGCCATCGCCTCCACGGTTCGGGCGGTGTCCGACCGGATCGCCGACCGGTTCAACGAATGGCTGGCCGACGCGGGCCAGACCGCGCTCAGCGACGTGGACAGCACCATCGGCGAGGAGCTCGCCGATGTGGTGTCGGCGCCGGTGGCGGCTACGTCCATTGCCGCGGTGGTCGCGGTGTGGGGCACCATGAGGGCCGCGGCCGCGGCGTGCCGGGCCGTTCGCCGGGTTCGGGGAGAGTCCCGCCGGTCGTGGTGGATGGAGCGGTTCGCCGGATTCTGGCTCTTGGTGGGTGTCATCCCCCTGATCGCCGGGCCCACCGCCATTGCGGTGTGGGTCGACGCCCGCCTGGCCCCGGTGGTCGGCTTCGTGTCGGCGGTGGCCGTCTTCTCCCTGGTGCAGAAGGTGGCCTGCCCCCGCCGACCCCTCCGCCACGACCTGATCGGCGGCCTGGTATCAGCCGTTTGGTTCTCAATCGTTTCGGCTATCGCTGCGCTGGCAGTGAACTGGTCCGTCGGCGGCACCGCGGTCACCGTGGCCACCGCCGGAACCCTGGCCGCCCTCAGCTGGCTATGGGCCGCCGCCTGCGGAGTAACCGCCGGCGCCGCCATAGCCGGCGCCCTCGATCAGCGGAACGCCTAGTCGCCGCCTAGAAAAGAGACCTCTCGATCAGGTTCCCTCCTGTCAGGCAACTCAAGATCGATGCCGCGCGGCATGTTGTCAACAAGCCATTGGCCCATATGCTCACGCTCCTGTCGTTGGGCGAAATCAGCCGGAGCAGCCCCCGACGCGGCCACTAGTTGAGCCGGAGCGATGGGAAAGCAGGAATCGGGAGTGCCAGCCGCAGCCCACACGGCCTCATATGCCAGCAAGTCCTCGTCGATCCAGGTAGCCAGCTGGTTGATATGCCCGAACGGCGGAGTGCCCCCGATGGCATACCCGGTGGCTGCTCGCACCGCCTCCGGCTCAGCCAGGCTGACCTCCTCACCGACAAGCTCTCCCAAGCGATCGATGTCCACTTGGTTAGCTCCTGAAGTCAACGCCACCACCAGCTTTGTCGGAGTGGCGAATACCAGCGACTTCACGATTTGGCCTACTTCGCAGCCCACCGCGGCGGCGGCATCAGCCGCAGTCCGAGTGCCCGCGGGATACCGCACTGGCTCCACCTGAACACCCAGCTCTTCGGCTGCCGCCCTAAACCGCTCCATTCCGCTGGTCATGAAGTTCTCGCTACCTACTTCAAGAAGTCGAAATAGATGAGCTAATCACGCCCGGGAAGACCTCCTCAACCGACTTGCCGGTAAGCCTCATGTAGAGAGCATCCGGACAGAGCTCGATCTCTTCCCCCCAGGCGATCCCTCCATCTGCGGCAATTCGCACTGCCTCAAAGCAAGCTCGACTCTCCCACGCCTGAAACACGCCTCGGCCAGCCAGATCCGACAGATCAACCTCGCCAGCTACCCCATTGGGGTATCGAAGCCAGACTCGATATCCCTCTCGGGGTGCCACTTCAATCGGGCGGTTCAAATTACTTGTGCTTTCCATTTGCTCTGAGCCTCAGCACTTGCGATAGGCCTTGCCTGCTAGTCCAAACTACCGGACTCCACGCCCAATACCCCACCGCATTCGGTCAACATGCAACTTCGCGCACCGCGTGCGACCAATTGCCATGGGTGAAGTACGGTCAGGCCATGTCTGAACCCCGCCAGCCCGATGTGCTCAGCCGACTCCCAATACCCGAGGAAGTCCGCGATGACGTGATGGAGATGTTGAGGGTGGGGCCGTCGGCGGTGTGGGGTCGGCCGGTGCTGAGCCGTCGGGAGCGCAGCTTGGCCACCATTGCCATGATGACTGCGCTGGGCAACGAGTTCGCCATCCGCGAGCACGTCATCATGGGCTTGGACTCTTTCGGCCTGGACCGGGAGGAGATCTGCGAGGTCATGATCCAAGCCGCCATCTACGCCGGCTTCCCGGCCGCCATGAAGGCCTTCGAAATCGCCACCGACATCTTCGCCGAGCGCGACGCTGCTGCTTGAGAGAGCCCCTCTTGGCCACAATGGCGACTATGCGCCGCCACCCCGTAGGGCCCCGGATTATGCGCCGGCTTCCGGAGAACTGGGAACCTGCCCAGTTCCAGTGTTTCGAGGTCTCACCGGTAGCCCCAACTATCGGCGCTGAGCTATCCGACCTATCCCTGCGGGATGTGGACGACGAGCTGCTCGAGGAGCTCGACCGAGCCTTACTGGAGTGGAAGGTGCTGATTGTGCGAGATCAGCCAATCGATGTCTCCGCCCAGGGTGCGCTGGCCCTTCGCTGGGGACCACTCACCGATGACCAGCTGATCCCCAATCCCGGCACCGCCGCCCAAACAGATGCCATCACCTTCGAGCGCAACGACACCGTGGTCGGACTGGAGAACATGTGGCACACCGACGGCACGTTTCGAACCCACCCGCCGGTCTGCACCATCCTGCGGGCCATTGAGATTCCCCCTGTGGGAGGCGACACCCTGTTCGCCGACATGGCCGCCGCCTGGGACAACCTCGACCCTGATCTTCAAGACCGGCTGACCTCGCTGTCAGCCCGCCACGACTGGAGCATCGGGGCCTACGCCGACAAGTACGGGGACGATCTGGACAAGCTGCGGGCCGAAGTTCCTCCCGTTGTCCACCCGGTGGCCCGTCCTCATCCCCGCACTAGACGGCTCACCCTGTTCGTAAACGCCGGTTTCACCACCGATTTGGTCGACCAAAACGGCTCACCGGTTGACGACAGCGACGACCTGCTCAATCTGCTTTGCCGCCAAGCCGAGGTCCCCGAATACCACTGCCGGGTCCGCTGGGCCCCCAACACTGTGGTGATCTGGGACAACCAAGCCGTCCAGCACTACGGCGTCAACGACTACCACCCTGCCCTAAGAGTGATGGGCCGCGCTTCTGTCGCCGGAGGTTGAGGTCCGCGGCTACGACTTGACGGTGAATATCCAGCGGCCGTCGGCGTTGGACAGGTGGCCGCAGCTGGGGCCGGCGAAATGGGTGCCGAAGATTAGGATGCCGGAGTCGGCGTAGCGCTCGCGGAAGGCTTTACGGGTCTCAGAGGCTCTTGCTGGGTCGTCGTCGGCGGTCATTACCCATTCGGGGGCGGAGAACTGGACGGGGTGGTGTACCAAGTCGCCGGTGATCACGGCCTCGTGGCCTGCCGATGAAATGCGCACGCTTACGTGGCCGGGGCTGTGGCCTGGTGAGGGCTCCAGGCTGATCTCGCCGGTGACTTGGTGGTCGCTGTCCACCAGGTCGGCCAGCCCGGCGTCCAGCACTGGGCGCACGGCATCCCCGAAAGTGATGGCCGCCCCCTCGGCGCCGGAGTCCCAGTACTCGTACTCGGTGCGGTTGAACAGATAGCGGGCGTTGGGGAAGGTGGGCACCCACTCCCCGTCCACCAGGATCGTGTTCCAGCCCACGTGGTCGAAATGCAAGTGGGTACACAACACGATATCGATGTCGCCCGGTTCAAAGCCGGCAGCAGCCAACTCGTCGAGAAACCCTTCGCCCAAATGGCTCATCTGGGGGACCATCTCGATAGGGCGGTTGCCGATGCAGGTGTCCACCATGATGGTCTGGCCCTCCGACTCCAGCACCAGAGCATGGATAGACAGCGGCATGTTGCCCTCGTCGTCCAGAAAATAGGGCCGCAGCCAGTCGGCATTGGCCTCGAACACCCCCATGTCGGGCTCCACGTACATCCCCTCGGCGGGAACTGGTTGCAGGGTCTCGCGCACCAGCATGACTTTCACGTCGCCAACCTGTGTGACCAGTGCCATGGTCAACCTCCGATCTTGTCCAGAACCTCGGTCTGGTAGCGGCCGACAAAGCGGCGGATGTCGTCGATGTCGGTACTGCCCGACTCGGCGGCCGACACGATCAGCCGGTCGAGGCCCGTTTCGGCGTACTTCTCGATGAGGCCCAAGTCGAACGACCCGCCCCGCTGGTAGCTGCCCGGCCACACCGTCGTCTCGATGGCGTCGGGATCTCGGCCGTGCTCGATGGCGGTGGCCCGAATGGTGGCCACCCGGTCGGCGTAGTCCTCCGGTGAGATCACATAAGGATAGAACCCGTCGCCCAGTCGCCCGGTTCGCCGGGCCGCCCGGCCGGTGCTGCCCCCGATCACGATGGGCGGGCCACCGGGCTGGGCCGGATTGGGCAGGCTCTCGCACTCGGTGAAGCTCACCGCGTTGCTCTGGTAAGTGCGGTAGCCGGGGGCCCACAGCTCCCGCAGGGCGCCGATGCACTCGTCGAGCCGCTCGCCCCGGCCCTCGTAGGGCACCCCGCAGGCGGCGTACTCCTCGATCTGCCAGCCGCTGCCCACCCCGAGGATCACCCGCCCGCCGCTGAGGGCATCGAGGGTGGCCACCCGCTTGGCCATCACCGCCGGCGGGTGCAGGGGCAGGACTATCACACCGGTGCCCAGCCGCACCCGCTCGGTCACCGAGGCCATGAAGGCCAGCATCTCCAGCGGATCGGGCATCACCACGCCCGGAGCGCCGGGCATGCGGCCCGACTCCGAATACGAGTAGCGGGGCTCGTAGTTGTTGGCCACCACCACGTGCTCAACCGTCCAGATCGACTCCACTCCCTCTTCGTCCATCGCCTGGGCGAACTGGGTGATCCAGCGGGCGTCGGTGACGACCGACTCGTGCATGTGGGGAAGGACTCCGAGGCTGACCATGAGCAGAAGACTAGGCGCGGGTCACAGCACGCCGGAGGGGTTAGCTTCGTGGGGTGTCGGATCATCTGGTTATCGACGTGGACGGCCACGTGTTCGAACCCGACGAGCTGTGGGAGAAGTACCTCCCGGCCCGTTTCCACGAGCGGCGGCCCCGGTTGATCACCGACGACCGGGGTACCACCCGCTATGTGATCGAGGGCAAGGTGATCCCCCCGGGCACCGGCACGGGCGCGTGGGCGCCCGAGGGCATCCGAGAGTCCACTACCCTCCGAGAGGGCGGTGTCGACTCTTCGCTGCGGCTGGCTGACATGGACACCGAGGGCATCGACATCGCCGTGCTTTACGGGGCCATGTCGCTCGGCTTGTACGCCGGATCAGACCGAGATCTCACCGTCGCCTGCTGTCGGGCCTACAAC
The DNA here is from genome assembly GCF_965204015.1 of Candidatus Poriferisocius sp. Taxonomy (GTDB): domain Bacteria; phylum Actinomycetota; class Acidimicrobiia; order Acidimicrobiales; family Bin134; genus Poriferisocius. The sequence goes on from NZ_OZ241965.1 coordinate 3,749,650, forward strand.
AACTGGCTGGCCGACTGGTGCTCGGCCGACCCCAAGCGGCTGAGGGGCACCCCGGCGCTGCCGTTGAAGTGGATGGACGAGGCGGTAGCCGAGGCCGAGCGGTGCGTTACCGAGCTGGGTTTCGTCTCGCTGACCGTTCCCTGCGCGGTGGGCGATCGCAATCCCGATCACCCCGACAACGACCCGCTCTACGACCTGGCCGAACAGCTGGATGTGCCCTTGGGCTTCCACGCTGGGGGCTGCCGGTTTGCCAATGGTCGATTCACCGACGCCTACGCCCAGCTCCATGTGATCGAGTTCCCGTTCAATCTGATGTTCGCGGCCACTACGCTGATCTGCGGCGGGGTGTTCGAGCGGTTCAAACGGCTTCGAGTGGCATTGCTGGAAGGCGGGGTGGGCTGGGTGCCCCACACGCTGGAGCGCCTTGACGAGCACTACGAGTACCGAAGCCACGAGTTCGACGCCATCACCAAGCCGCCTGGCGAGTACTTGGCCGAGGGGCGGCTGTTCGTGTCCACCGAGGGCGAGGAAGGCCTGCCCCAGGTGATCGAGCAGATCGGCGGCGACATCATCGTGTGGGCATCCGACTACCCCCACTGGGACAGCGACTTCCCCACCAGCGTGACCGGCGTGACCGACCGCTCCGATCTGGCCGAAGCCCACAAGCGGGCCATATTCGAGGCCAACCCCAAGCGGCTGTTCGGGTGGGACTGAGCCCATGAGCCTGATCACAACGGCCGACACCATCGAAGAGTGGGTGGAATTAGCTCACGCCGAGGGGTTGACCGACGGCTTGCCGGTGTATCCCCCCACCCGGGTGGCGGTGGACGCCCTGGTGGCCGCCTCGGGCCGGGATCCTGGCCAGCTACTGGGAGCCATCCCCCCGAGGGGCGGTGCGGCCACTGTCGAGGTGGCGGCGGCCAATGCGGTCATGGCCGGTTGTCGGCCCGAGCACTTCGAGGTGGTGCTGACCGCCGTCGAGGCCATGCTGGAGGACCGATTCAACCTGCGTGGGGTGGTCACCACCACCCACCCGTGCTGGCCGCTGGTCATCGTCTCGGGGCCGGCGGTGGAGCGGCTCGCCATGGCTCATACCGAGTCGGTATTCAGCGGCGGCGGGGCCCACGCCAACGCGGCCATCGGCCGGGCCGTCAAGCTGCTGTTGTGGAACGCCGGCGGGGCCACCCCCGGCGAGCCGGTAAAAGAGGTGTTCGGCCACCCTGGCCGCTACGCCTTCTGCGTGGCCGAGTCGCCGGCCAGCCCGTGGCCTCCGCTGCACCAGGCCCGAGGCGTCGACGCGGCCAGCGGGATCACCGTGTTCGCCTGCGAGTCCCCCACCAGCGTGGCCATGTGGGGGGCCGACGACACCCCGGTCAACCGACTGGCCCAGTTGGCCGACGCCATGGCCATCAAGGGGTGCAACAACACCCACACCATGGGCGAGACCCTGGTGGTGCTCACCCCCAACGAGGCCCGCCACTTGGCCGAGAACGGCTACGACCGGGCCGCGGTGCAAGAGCAACTCTGGCAGCAGGCCCGGCGGCGCGTCGGCGACCTTCTCTCTCCTGGCGTTCCTCCCTATGCCTGGTGGCCCGACTGGGTGGACGCCGACGATCCCGACACGCTGGTGCCGGTCACCGAGCGGCCCGAAGACATCCACGTGATGGTCACCGGCGCCGAGTCGATCCCGTGGATGGCGGTGTGCGCTGGCTGGGGCAACCTGGGCGGTTACGCGGTGAGCCGGGCGCTCGATGGCTAGAACTGGCAGGATTGAAGTGTGAAGTCGATCGGAGAGCTGGTGGATCCCCGGGGCCAAGTAGTGGTCAACGATGCAACCCTGGCATCCCGGCGGGGCCACACCCAGGGGCCGCTGACCATCGGTTTCCTGGTCAACGAGTACAACCCCTCCTCCGGCCCCGACTTCACCCGCTACACCGAGGTGCTGGAGCAGGAGTTCCGCCATCGCCTGGACGTGACCGCGGTGGTCCGCCAGCACAAGCCGGTGCTCAGCCGGCCGGCGGGCGACGAGATGCTCGCCTCGTTCCGGGCCTGTGCGGGGGTGGTCAACGGCCTGGCCAAATGAGGCTCATGCACGTCGGGCAGTGTGCTCGACGCCGTGAACCTGGAGAGGCTGGGCATCCCCACCGTAACCGTGGTCACCGAGCCGTTTACCGTGGCCGCCGACACCGTCGCCCGCTCCCTGGGCATGCCCGACATCCCTCGGGTGGTGATCCCCCACGACTACCTCAGCGAAGACACCGACGCCATCACCAAAAAGCTCGAGCCCCTGCTCGAAGAGATCGTCGACCGGCTGTTGGTTCGCTAGCCGGCTGCTTGAGCGCAGGCTACGAACTCTGCTCCTGAAACTCTTCGGGGCTCTTGATGCGGCCGCCGTCTTTGAACAAGATGTCGTTGTAGCCCTGGCCGGGGGGAATGAACTCGGCCCAGATGGGCTGGTGGTAGCCCACGTAGATGGTGCGTCGGCCACCGGATTCGGGGGCCGCAGTGGGGGGCGGGGCGCCGTGCATGGTATGGCCGTAGTGCACGGTGACGTCGCCCGGCGAGGCGCTGATGGCCACCGTGGGCCAGTCGTCGCGCACCTCACGAGCCCGGTTGGAGGATTTGTTGGAACCGGCCAGGTAGTGGAGCTGGCCGTTGGCCTCGCTGCACTCGTCGAGCTGGATGCCGATGCTCACTGTGGGACAGGTGATCGAGTGCCCTCCGGTGCCGCAATCCCGGTGCCAGGGCAGGTCGGCCAGGCCTTCCACGATGCTGGGCAGCTTGATGACCACCGACACGCCGTCGCCCCGCTCGGGATAGGCGGCGAAGTCGTCTCCGCCCAGCGCGCCGATGGCGTCCAAACGGTGATCGCCGATCAGCCCGAGCATCAGCTCGCTGCGGTCGTCCATGTGGGTCACCCGGCAGCACACCTCCTCGCCACCGGCGTTGGTGGCCCACCAAGACCGGTGGTCGTCGGGGGTGGCCGCGCTGCGCTGGCGCTCCACATCGGCCCGTAGGGCCTCGATCTCCTCGGCGCTGAACACACCTCGGATGTGGAGGAATCCGGCCTCGTCGAGGAACCGGCTCATCTCCTCGTGGTCGTCGTCGAGGGTAAAGCTGCGAGACAAGTCCACCGTGGGCTCCCATCCCTCGTACAGGGGACGGCCGTGGTACATGGCCAATAGCACCGGCTCGAAGTCTTCGAACAGCCCGAAATCGCCCCGAATCATCTCGGCGGCCTCGGCATACAGCAGCCCGACCCAGGTCCACAGCTCAGCCACGTAATTCGACCAGTTCTCCTCGCTGACCTCCACCACCAGCTCGGCATCATCGCCGGGCCGGATCTCCACCCCATCGTCGCCCACCACGTAGGTCACCGACCGGCCGTCGGTCAGCCGCCAGGCGAAGCTCTTGACCAAGGCCCCGGAGCCAATGCTCGCAGCCAGTGCTCCGTTACCCTCGGCCAAGCGCCGGGGCAGGTCATTTGAGTGGAAGTCGTCGAAGTCCAGGGTGTCGAACAGGGGAAGTCGGGGGGCGTGGTCCACTACAGCCATGACTGAAACCTAGTTCACCGGATCCACGAATCCCTGATGCAGCCCTAGAACTCGGCCCCTTCATAGGGGTCGGTGGGATTGCGGCGTGCCTCGATGTCGGTGAAGCGAACTGCGGCCGCCTCCGGCGTGATGTCGTGGGTGAACACCCAGAACCGATCCTCCACGATGGCATCCAACACGTTGGCGGCCACTTCGGAGGGTGCGATGCCCCGGGCGCTAAGCATCTCCCGCATCGGGGTCATGATGGCGTTCTGGGTGGCGGTCAGCTCGGCGTCGTAAGGTCGATTCCGCTCCGACTGGAAGATCTGGGTGTTCACCAAGTTGGGGCACAGGCACGACACCCCCACACCCAGGGGATGCAACTCCCGCCACAGCGACTCGCTCAACCCCACCACGGCGTGCTTGGTGGCGCAGTACATGCCCAGGGCGCTGTTGGTGACCAAACCGGCCTCCGATGCAGTGTTCACGATGTGACCTTCCCCGGCCTCGGCCAAGATCGGCCCGAACGTGATCACACCATGGGCCACGCCCATCACGTTCACGCCCACGATCCATTCCCACTCCTCCGCGGTGGTCTCCAACATCAGCCCGCCTGGCCCCACTCCAGCGTTGTTGCACACCACATGCACCCCGCCGTAGGCCGACAGGGTCTGCTCAGCCAGATCCTTCACCGAGGCCGCGTCGCTCACATCACACAGCACGCCCAGCACATCGGCGCCCTCGGACTCGAGCTGGGTGGCCGACCGGGCCAGCGCCTCTTCTTCAACGTCGGCCATCACCACCGACATGCCCTCTGATACGAACCGCTCGCTCATCGCGAATCCGATCCCGCTGGCCGCCCCGGTGACCACGGCGACCTTGCCGTTGAGCTCTTTCATGGCCGTTACCCTCTTTCCGATTTTCCGACGCCTCATATTGCCAGGGCCGTTCCCGTGGCGTTGATTTCTTCATGACAGGGCAGCTAGGGCGACAGGCCGTAGGGTGATGGAGATGGCGAAACCCGTTGTTGATCTCACCGGCGCCACCGTGATCGTGGCCGGGGCCGGAGGAGGGGGGATAGGCACCTGTTCGTGTGAGGCCGCACTGGCTGCCGGAGCGGAGGTGGTGGCCGTAGAGCGGTCTCCAGAAGAGCTGGACAAGCTCGACCTGCTTTCCCGACCGGTAGCCAAAGTCCAGGCCGATCTCACCGATCCTGATGCCCCCGCGGCCGTCGTTCGAACCGCGTTAGACGCCCACGGCCGCATCGACGGGCTCATCAACGTGGCTGGCGGCACCGGCATAGACGACTTCGGCCCCTTGGTGAACATCGACCACCAGGGCTGGGACCGGGTCATGGCCAACAATCTCCGCTATGTGGCATTCCTCAACCGGGCGGTGGCCCAAGCCATGATCGACGCCGACACCGGCGGGGCGATGGTCAACGTCTCCTCGGTGAGCAGCCTGGCCTCCCAGCCCTTCCTGGCTGCCTACGGCGCGGCCAAAGCCGGGCTCAACTCGCTTACCCGCACCATGGCCGTGGAGTGGGGCAACCACGGCATCCGGGTCAACGCCGTCGCCCCTGGCACCATCACCACTCCACGAGCTGGTGATGAGGAGTCCCCCGAAGCGGCCAAGCGGGCCATCCCCCTCGGTCGCCGGGGCCACCCCGCGGAGATCGCCGCTGCTGCGGTGTTCTTGCTCTCGCCCCAGGCCAGCTACATCACCGGGCAGGTGCTGTCCGTGGACGGGGGGATGTCGGTGAAGCTGGCCATGCTGGGCGACGACAATGCCCCGGTGTTTGTGACCGACCCCGAGGTCCGGAGCCGCATGATCGGAGCTGATCCCCCATGAGCGGCGAGCGCCATCGGTTCTCCGACTGGGCTGGCCAGGACGAGAATGCCCCGGAGCTGGTGGCTGCGGCCACCGTGGTCCTTTTGCGCGATGCCCCCGAGGGGTTGGAGACCTTGATGATGCGGCGCAATTCCAAGCTCAGCTTTGTCGGCGGCATGTGGGTGTTCCCCGGTGGCCGGGTGGACGACGACGACTACCCCGCCGAGCGGCCTGATGACATCTTTGCCGCCAGCCGGGCTGCCGCCGTGCGAGAAGCCGCCGAGGAGGCCAACCTGGCCGTTGCCATTGACGAGCTGGTGCCCTACTCACACTGGGTGCCGCCCACCACCATCAACAAGCGGTTCGCCACCTGGTTCTTCCTCGCTCCCGCGCCCGCCGGCGCGGTCACCGTGGACGGCGGCGAGATCAAAGAGCACGCCTGGTGGCGCCCGGCCGACACCCTGGCCCGCCACGCCGCTGGCGAGATTGAGATGGTCCCGCCCACGTTCATCACCCTGATGGAGCTGGCCGAACACCCCACCGTCGACCATGCCCTGGCCGCGGCCCGGAGCCGAGCCGACGACATCCCGCACTACGCCACCCACATCGGCCTCGACGGCAAAGTCCCGGTGTCGATGTGGCACGGCGACGCCGGCTACGACACCAATGACGCCAGCGCGCCCGGCCCCCGGCATCGCCTCACCCTGCATGAGGGCGGCTGGCGGTTCGAGCGGACATGAGCCGCCGCGCCACCCGCGAGCCCGCGGTGTTGCGCCGCCCGTCGGCTGTGCTCATCGCGGCCCTTGTTGCCCTCGCCGCCGCGCTCATTGGGGCCTGCGGCGCCGATTCGGGCGACTCCCCTGCCGACATCGCCACAGCCTCTCCCCCGCCTTCCGCCACCCCCGTGCCGACCACCACGCCTACCGCCGACCTCGGCCCGGTGACCCACGCCGACCCCGTGTACCAGCCCGATGGCAACCGGCTGGCCACCGGCTTGGGGCTGGGCACCGGTTTCATCCAGCAGGTGACCACCAAAGACATAAGCCTCGAAAGCGAACCCACCTGGGTGACCGGCGCCAGCACTCCCGACGGCGACGTCTGGGCGGTGGCCCTGGCCGACGGCACGGTGGTGGGCTACCAGGTTCCCGTCGCGGGCCAACCGGTGGAGATCGACATTCCCGGCGATCGGCTGGTGCCCGGCCAGCCGCCAGTGCTGGCGGTCCAGGGTAGTTCGGTGCGCTTGGCCACCACGCCGGCCAATGCGTCGCCCAACAGCGTTCCCGTGTATCTGGCCGGTAACCGCGCCGCCTATGTGGACAATCTCCAACGGCTCACCGTCCTTGAACCCAACGGCACGCTGTGGCGGCCCGACCTCGAGGTTCTGCCCGACTCCAGGGTCGTCCAGATCAGCCCCGAACAGGTTTTGGTACTGGCCGAGCCGACCGACCGGTATCCCCACTCCTCGCTGGGCGACAATCTCGAGGCCAACACCGCGGTGGTGGTCACCGTGGGGGTGAACGAGGTGCAGACGATCTACCGGTCGGGGGATGACGTCATCGAGTCCATCGCTCCCCTGCTGGCCGATGTGAACGGCGATGGGATCGACGATGTGGCCCTCGTTGTCAGCAATGACCGGGAGGCCTGGATCGTGGTGGCATCGAGCACCGGCAGCGGTGTGGTGGCGACCAGCGACCCGGTGGACCGCCTCCTGGGCTGGCGGCAACTCGTGGCCGTGGGCCCGCTCGGCCCCAACGGGGAGACCGAGATCGTCGAAGTCCTCTATCCCGACGACAACGGCTCGGTCCGATTCCTGTCTCTGGTCGGGGGCGAATTGCCGGTGGTCGCCACCCGCACGGGCTATCGGTCTCATGAATTCGGATCCCGCAACCTCGAACAGGTCTTGGCCGCTGACGTCGACCGGGACGGCCACATAGAGGTGATCGTCCCCACCCTCGACCGGCAGAATATCGCTGGCGTCCGCCACGGCCCTGACGGAGCCGTGGACATGTGGAGTCGCCCCCTCGGAGGAACGCTGGCCACCAACATCGCCGTGCTGACCCGCCCCGACGGCACGCTGTCGATCGCCGCCGCCACCGTTGAGGGCTCCCTGCGTATCTGGCAGTGAACGAGTACAAGCCCGACCGCCCCGATTCAGAGCCGATAACTTCAAAGCCTGATGGCCCCTGAGACCGCTCCGCACCCGACAGCCGAGGTGAACCCAGCAAGAGGGCTGGCCAGCGAACAGGTGGCTGAGCGAGTGGCCGCGGGGCGCACCAACCAAGTGCCGGATGCCCCGGTGCGCACGCTGCCCCAGATTTTGCGGGCCAATGTGTTCTCCCCGGTGAACGGCATCATGCTGGCGCTGTTCGCCGCCATCTTGATCGCCGGGTTTCCCCGCGACGGGCTGTTCGTTGGAGTGGTGGTGTCCAATGCGGTCATCGGGGTGGCCCAGGAGATTCGGGCCAAGCGCGAGCTGGACAAGCTGGCGGTGCTCAGCGCGCCCAAGGCCCGAGTGGTGCGCGACGGGGAGGTCTCCGAAGTTGGCGTCAGCGAGGTCGTGGCCGACGAAGTGCTGGAGCTGGCCCCCGGCGATCAGGTGGTGGTGGATGGTCAGGTGCTGACATCTTCCGGCTTGGAGGCCGACGAGTCGCTGCTCACCGGCGAGGCCGATCCCATCGAGAAGGAGGCCGGCGACGAGCTGCTGTCGGGCAGCTTCGTGGCCGCGGGCAGCGGGAGGTACCAGGCCACCCGTATCGGCGCCGAGTCCTACGCCAGCTCGCTGTCGGAAGAGGCCAGGCGTTTCACCCTGGTCAACAGCGAGCTGCGCCGGGGTATCGACACCGTGCTGCGCTGGCTGATCATCATCATCCCGCCGGCATCGGCGCTGCTGATCTTGGTGCTGCTCGACACCGAGGACCGCTGGCAGAACGCGCTTCAGGGCACGGTGGCCGCTGCGGTGGCCATGGTGCCTGACGGGCTGGTCCTGCTCACCAGCCTCTCGTTTGTGGCCGGGGTCATCGCCCTGGCCCGCCGTCGAGCGCTGGCCAAGGAGCTGGCCACCGTGGAGCTGCTGGCCCGCACCGACGTGCTGTGCCTCGACAAGACCGGCACGATCACCACCGGCCACATCAGTTTCGGCGAGGTGGAGACCCTGCCCGCCGTCGATCCTGGCCTGGTGGCCACTGCTCTCGGGGCCCTGGCCCATGCCGATGAGGCCCCCAACGCCACCATGCTGGCGGTGCGCGACGCCTACCCCGCGCCCGACGGCGGCGATGCCGGTGGTTGGACACCCGTGGGGGTCACACCGTTTTCCAGCGCCCGCAAGTGGTCGGCCATGGAGTTCCGCAGCCACGGCGCCTTCTACTTCGGCGCCCCCGACGTGATCGCCGGTAACTTCCCCCTGGTTATGGACCGGGTGGCCGCGCACGCGGAAGCAGGTCGGCGCACCCTGCTTTTGGCCCGCAGCCCCGAGCCGTTGGCCGACGAGACGCTGCCCGAGGATCGGACCCCGCTTGCTCTGATCCTGCTGGAGGACACCATCCGCCCCGACGCCCCCGAGATCCTGGCCTTCTTCCGGGAGCAAGGGGTGAACCTCAAGGTGATTTCCGGCGACCACACTGCCACGGTGGCCGCGGTGGCCCAGCGGGCCGGCATTCCCAACGCACACAGCCACATGGATGCCCGGGAGCTTCCCGAAGACACCGACGAGATGGCCAGGGCACTGTCTGAGAACGCGGTATTCGGCCGAGTCACCCCCCAGCAGAAACAGGCCATGGTGGGGGCGCTCCAGTCGAGAGGCCACACCGTGGCCATGACCGGCGACGGCGTGAACGATGTGTTGGCTCTCAAGAACGCCGACATGGGCATCGCCATGGGCAGCGGCTCGGCCTCCACCCGGGCGGTGGCCCAGTTGGTGCTGCTCGACAACTCGTTCGCCACCTTGCCCGAGGTGCTGGCCCAGGGGCGCAAGGTGATCAACAACGTGGAACGGGTGGCCAACCTGTTCGTGACCAAGGCGGCCTACGCCGTGCTGCTCACCGTGCTGGTGGGCATATTCACGGTGGAGTACCCGTTCCTCCCCCGCCACCTCACCCTGGTGGGCACGTTCTCCATCGGGGTGCCCGGGCTGTTCTTGGCCCTGGCCCCCAGCACCGAGTTGATCCGCCCCGGCTTTCTGCGCCGGGTGCTGCGGTTCTCGATCCCCGCGGGGGTGTTGGCCGCGGTGGCGTCGTTCTTCGTCTTTGAGGTCGCCCGCCGCCATGAGGAAGTCACCCTGCCCGAGGCCCGCACGGTGGCCACGTTCACCCTGCTGGGGGTGGGGCTGGTGATCCTGGTGGTGATCAGCCGCCCGCTGCGACCGTGGAAGATCGGCTTGGCCGCAGCCATGGCCGGGTCGTATGCACTGGTGATGGTGTGGCCGTTTGCCCGGGACTACTTCGAGTTGGACGCTCCCCCAACGTGGGTGTGGATCCCCACCATCGCCGCGATGGTCGTCGCCGGTGCCGGTGTGGTCAACATCCCCCGGGCCATCAGGAGATACCAGCGCCAGTGACCGACGACTACCAGGACATCGCCTATTCGGTAAACGACCGGGTGGCGGTCATCACTCTGAACCGCCCGGAGAAGCTCAACGCCTTCAGCACGTTGATGGGCACCGAGTTGTCCGACGCTCTGCGCCGCTGCGATGCCGACGAGGAGGTGCGGGCCGCGGTAATCACCGGTGCGGGCCGGGCCTTCTGTGCGGGCGCCGACTTCTCCGGCGGGCCGGGCGTGTTCGGCACCCCCAACCCCGACAGCTTCCGCTCCGATGCCCTGGAGTTCCATCCCTGGGACGTGCGCAAACCGGTCATCGCCGCCGTCAACGGCCATGCGGTGGGCTTGGGCATGACCATGGCCCTGCAATGCGACATCCGCTACATCGCCGCCGACGCCCGATGGGGCATCGTGCAGAACCGCCGAGGGGTGCTGCCTGACTTTCGCTCTCATTGGACCCTGCCCCGCACGGTGGGCCACGCCAAAGCACTGGAGATCCTGCTAACCGGCAAGATGTACACCGGCCAAGAGGCCGCCGAGTTGGGGCTGGCCACCGCCGCCCTGCCCGCCGAAGAAGTGCTGCCCACTGCTATGGAGACCGCCAAAGACATCGCGGTCAACGTGGCTCCGGTGTCGGCCGCCCTCAGCAAACGGCTGCTGTGGACCACTTCGCCCGGCGACCAGGGAGTGATCAACGAGCTGGAGCGCCGCATCCACCTCCACGTCATGGGCCAGCCCGACGCCACCGAGGGAGTGATGGCTTTCCTGGAGAAGCGTCCCCCGGAATGGTCGCTCACCCTGGCCGACCACTGGCCCGACTGGATGCCCCCTGCCACCGAGGACGAGTAGGGACTCCGAGAACGAGTAGAGCCAGGCAAGGGCGTTAGGGTCAGGCCATGCGCATCGGCATCTACATGGACCTGCGGAACCCGCCCGAATGGCACAAGCCCTGGCCCGACTTCTACCGGCAGTCGCTGGAGTTGGCCGTCCAAGCCGAGGAGTGGGGGGCCGACTCGGTATGGCTCAGCGAGCACCACTTCTTCGAGGACGGCTATCTGCCCCAACCCCTCACCTTCGCCGCGGCGGTGGCCGCTCGAACCCAGCGCATCCGCATCGGCACCGCGGTGTTGCTGGCGCCCCTTCGGATTGCTCCGCAGATCGCCGAGGAGGCCGCGGTGGCCGACCAGATCAGCAACGGCCGGATCGACCTGGGGCTGGGCGCGGGCTACGTGCACGACGAGTTCGAGGCCTACGGGGCCGACCTGTCCAAGCGCTACACCATCACCGACCAGCGGGTTCGGGAGGTGCGAGAGCTGCTGGACGGCGGAGTTGTCACCCCGCCGGCGGTGCAGAACCCCTTCCCCATCTGGCTGGGATACAACGGCCCCCAGGGCGCCCGCCGGGCCGGGCGGCTGGGCTGCGGCCTGCTGTCCATCAACCCGGCATCGCTGGAGCCCTACAGCGAGGGCTTGGCCGAGGGCGGCCACGACCCGGGCGTCGCCCAGATGGCCGGGATAGTGAGCTTGGTGGTGGCCGACGACCCTGAGGAGGCCTACGAGCGCATCCTCCCCCACCTGGCGTGGCAGCTCAACACATACCGGGCGGCGGGGGCGTCGGGCACCGGCAAGACGCCCAGCCCGCTGACGGTGGACAAGCTGCGGGAACGGCGCAGCACCATGGGGGTGATATCCCCGCTGGAGGTGCTCACCCCCGACGACGCCATTGCCCACCTGCGGGGTTTGTCGGAGGGAATCCCCATGGTGGAGGCCTACTGCTGGACCAGCATCGCCGGGATGCCCGACGACTTGGCCCACCGCCACGCCGAACTGCTGTGCACGGTTGTGAGAGAAGGAGTGGCCGAGCTATGAGCTTGCCCCTTGCTGGAATGTCGGCCGTGGTCACCGGCGGGGCCGGCGGTATCGGCCGGTCCACCGCCCGGCTGCTGGTGGCCGACGGGGCTCATGTGGTCATCGCCAGCCGGAGCCCGGGCCACTTGCAGGAGGCAGCCGACGAGTTGGCCCCGCTGGCCGGCGAGGCCGGCGGCTCGATCCGTTGGACCACCTGCGACGCCACCGACAGCGATCAGGTGCTGGCTGCGGTGGAATTGGCCGCCGAGCCCACCGGACGCCTCGACATGGCGGTGTCGGTTCCCGGAGGGGGCGGCATGGCCGCGGTGCTTGACTACGAGCCTGAGCAGGTCGCCGACATTGTCAGCTTCAACGTGGTGGCCCCGTTCATCATGATCAAGCACGCCGGACAGCGAATGGCCGACGCGGGGGGCGGGTCGATCGTGGCGGTGTCGTCCACCGCGGCCATCCAGTCGTGCCGCTTCCTGGCCGCCTACTGCGCCGGCAAGGCTGGGGTGGACGCCCTCGTCCGAGTGGCCGCCGACGAGCTGGGCGACCGGAATGTGCGGGTCAACGCGGTGCGACCGGGGCTTACCGCCACCGACGCCACCGACGGCTTGGTGAACAACGACTCAGTGGTTGCCCAGTACCTCGACCAGCAGCCCCTCCAGCGCATCGGCCGCCCCGACGACATTGCCGGGGCCATCCGCTACCTGGCCGGACCGGAGTCGAGCTTCACCACCGGCCAGTTCATCACCGTTGACGGGGGCCACACTCTGCGCTCGTTCGTGGACTTCACTGACGTGGTGGCCTCTCGCGCCCAATCCTGATCAGTTACGGCGGATCAAGTGAACGAGCTGTCGATTCGTCGGATCTTGACTTGGCGGTTGGCGGCAGTTGTGGCCTTGGTGGCGGTAGTGGCCACCGCCTGTTTCATCGACGACGCCGACACGCCGGGAGACAAGTTCATCGCCATCTCCGCTGGCGAGGACCACAACTGCGGGATCACCACCGACAGCACCGCCTGGTGTTGGGGCGACAAGTGGACCAACGCCGGCTGGGCCTATGCCCCCAGTGGAACTTTCACCGCCATCTCCGCGGGATCGGGCTATTCCTGCGGGCTCCGCGACGACGGCACCGCCGACTGCTGGGGCGACAACTACGAGGTGCGCAACCCTCCACCTCACGGCACGTTCACCGCCATCTCTGTTGGAGGGCTGCGATCGTGTGGGCTCCGCGACGACGCCACCGTCAGATGTTGGCCCAACACCAAAGGCCGCGCCGACGTGCCAGCCATCGACCGGGTTCCTTACACCGACTTTTCGGCCGGCTGGGGTGACAACTCCTGTGGGGTGCGCGACAACGGCAACCTGGAGTGCTGGGGCGACTACGGATGGCCCGATCCGCCTGAGGGCCGGTTCACCGCGGTCTCCGTGGGCCTCTCCCATGCCTGTGCGATTCGCGACGACGGCACCGTGGCGTGCTGGGGCGACAATGCCGGAGGGCGGGCGGAGCCCCCCAGCGACCAGTTCACGGCCCTCTCCGCCGGCTGGGAGCATACGTGCGGACTGCGCGACGACGGCACCCCCCGGTGCTGGGGAGCAGGCGGGGCGGCCGACCCGCAGATACGGCGGTTCGTGGCCATTTCGTCCGGCGCTGACCACGCGTGCGGGTTGCGCGAAAACAACGACATCATCTGCTGGGACTGAACGAACCCACCGCAAGAACCCCTAGGCTCTCGGCCCATGCGAGCAGTTGGAGTAATCGAATACGGCGGACCGGAAGCGCTGGAGGTGGTGGAGTTGCCCACGCCTGAGGCCGGTCCCGGCCAGGTGAGGGTCCGGGTGCGAGCCACCGCGGTCAGTCCCACCGACACCCACGTGCGAGCGGGAACCCGAGCCGAGCAGCAGGCCAAGACCGGACCGCCGCCCTACGTGCCGGGTATGGATGTGGCCGGCGTGCTGGACCAGGTCGGCGAGGGCGCTGACACCGATCTGGAAGTGGGCGACCACGTGATGGCCATGGTGGTGCCAATGGGATCGCACGGGGCCTACTCCGAATACGTGGTGCTGTCGGCAGAATCGGTGGCCCGGATGCCGGCGGGCTCGTCTTTCGCCGAGGCCAGCACCCTGCCCATGAACGGCCTCACCGCCCGGCTCAGCCTCGACCAGCTCAAGCTCCAGCCGGGCCAGACGCTGGCCGTCACCGGGGCGGCGGGGTGCTACGGCGGCTACATGGTGGAGTTGGCCAAGGCCGACGGGTTGCGGGTAATCGCCGATTCCTTGGAAGCCGATGAAGAACTAGTGGCCTCGTTCGGGGCCGACGTGATCGTGCGCCGGGGCGACGACGTGGCCGATCGCATCCGGGAGCACGCCCCCGACGGCGTGGACGGCCTGGCCGACGGGTCGGTGCAGATGGAGCCGCTGGTGGCCGCAGTGCGCGACGGCGGAGGCTTCGCCTCGGTGCGGGGCTGGCCGGGCAACGGCGAGCGGGGCATCCAATTCCACATCACCTGGGTGTTCGAATACGCCAAGGAGCACGCCCGCCTCGACCGCCTGCGCCAACAGGCCGAAGACGGCCAGGTGTCCCTGCGGGTGGCAGGAACCGTCCCCATGGAGAACGCCTCAGAGGCTCACGCCCGCCTGGAAGCCGGCGGGACGCGCGGGCGCTGGGTAATCGAGTTCTGATTTAACTCTGGACTTCTAGCTCAGCGCTTTGATGTCGGCTATGATCACGGCGGCGTGCTCAGCCAAGTCCTGACCCTCGAGGTCGTAGGCCTTGGCCACGGTGCCGTCCGGTGAGATCAGGTAGCTGATCCGCCGGGGCAGGCCGTATTCGAAGTAGGGCTCGCCCTCGGCCCGCTCGGCGTCATAGGCCCGCCCGACGGACCGGTCGGGATCAGAGATCAGGGCAAAGGGAAAGCTCTCGCCATCCACAAAACCCTTCTGGTCCTCCACGGAGTCGAACGAAGCACCCACTACTACGGCGTTCAGGGCCTCAAACTCGGAGATTCGATCACGGAATCCCTGTCCCTGGATGGTTCAACCCTTGGTGGACGCCTTCGGGTACCACCAGAACGCCACCCAGTTGCCCCGCAGATCAGCCAAAGACAGATCGTTGCCATCCTGATCCGGCGCAGTGAACTCCGGCGCCTTTGTTCCTTCACTCAACATGAGTGGCGACCCTAGTACCGGCGGTCAGAGACAGAGCAGTTGGAGGCGCCTCACTGCGAGGTGTAAAGGCCTGCGAACTTAGGATGCTGGCCATGAAGCGATTTGAAGGCAAGAATGCCATCGTCACTGGAGCCAGCCGGGGCATCGGCAAAGGCATCGCCCAACGGCTGGCTGCTGAAGGGGCCAACGTGGCCATCACCGCCCGAACACTGGACTCCCACCCCACCCTGCCCGGCTCTCTCAACGAGACCTTGGCCGAGCTCAATGCCCATCCCGGCACCCACATCGCCATCCAGGCCGACTTGGCCGATGCCGACAGCCGAGCGACCATCGTGCCCCATATCCGAGAGGCGCTGGGCCCCATCGACATTCTGGTCAACAACGCCGCCGCGGCCATCTACCAGCCCATGGTGGGCTACCCGCTGAAGCGACGCCGCCTAATGCTGGAGATCAACCTGCTGGCCCCTCACGACCTCACCGACGCAGTGCTTCCCGATATGGAAGCCGCCGGGGAAGGCTGGATCGTCAACCTCTCCAGCGCCACCGCCAACCTGGCCGTCGGCCCGCCGTTCCCCTCCGACGGGGTAAAGGGCACCTTCGGGTTCTACGGCACCACCAAAGCGGCCCTGAACCGCATGACCAGCGCACTAGCCGTGGAACTGCACCCCCGCAACATCCGCATCAACACCATCGAACCCCAAGCGGCGGTGTTGTCGGAAGGGGCCGACGAGCTGGTGGGGAACATCCTGCGCCCCGACCAAATCGAGTCAATGGAGGCCATGGTGGAAGCAGCCGTGGCCCTGTGCGACTGCCCCATAGACCGCTGCGGCGAGATCCTGTCAAGCCTCTCGCTACTCGACGAACTAGGCCTAACCGTCATGACCCTAGACGCCAAAACCCCCTACCCCGGCGGCCACCGCCCCGTTTAGGAGCCGGTCCTGCCGCCATTCGCCTGTCTTGATGTCAGCCGTCAGCAATAGATGACCTCATCGTCGAGAATCATGCGCTTGGGGTCCGGTCGCCCCGAGCCCCCAATCGTGCCGTCGGGCAGTAGGTACTGATGAACAAGAGCGAGCTCTCGACCTTTTGGGCTGAAATACCAGACCATTTGGCTCCGCGTCCCCTCAGGCAACCCCACTTCGGGTAGGACCAGCCAGTCAGACCTCAAAACCAGTATCAGCTCACCTCGTACGGCTCGCTCGAACAATCCCGATCTGTTGAATCGTCGTCTGATCTCGCTGGGCTCGACACGGCGGCGAGGCGCGTCTTGCTTCCTTCCACCCACCTATTGCTATTTCTCTGTGGTCTTGGACGCACGCTCGCGTAGGATTCTTCCCGTGGAAGCAATCGATTCCGAGATCCTAGATCAACTCAAACTGCTTGAAAATGGCCGATTGACCATTTTCGAGTTCGAAGACTGGCATGTGGGCCGTACATGGGGGAGCCACTCCAGGTTGATCGCCGAAATCGACCACTCCTTGGCCGAGAAGTCCCTGCTCACCGAGGAGCAACTGATCAGCGAACTTCTCTCCCACGCAAGGGTCGCCGTGCTAAAGCCTGCCCCGTCCGGATGAGGCTCAGGTATTGGGGGCTTGGCTGCTCTGAGCAGCTCTGATTACTCGTCTGCGGCGTCCGTGCCGAGTTCGATGGAGCGGCCGCCGACGCGCACCTCAATGTGGAGGGTTCCTCCGAGGGCTTCGGTGAGCTTGCGCATTGTAGAGAGCTTGGGGTCGGCGGACCGTTCCAGCTTGGAGACCCCAGCTTGGGATATGCCTAGCCGCTCGACCAGATCGGTCTGGCTGATCCCCAGACCCTGGCGCAGATCAACCAGCTTGCACGCGAACAGCTCGGCTTCCATGTCCCGCTTGTGCCGCTCGATTTGCTCCCGAGACTTGGGGTCGCAATACAGAGGAGCCGCAAGGTCTTTGAATTTCTTGGCCATCAGATCAGTTTCCTTGTCGAAGCTATGACTTGGTACTACAACTCACAGGTTATGGCAGACAGGTCACCGCCACATCGCTGAGTCAAACCGGCCGCCGACTGCTGGCGGCCCACTGCCTTCAGCAGTAGATCGTCTCAGTGTCGAGAATCATTCGCTTGGGGTCTGGCCGTCCTGATCCCCCGATTGTGCCGTCGGGCAGTAGATACTGGTGAACGAGCGCAAGTTTCTGACCGTCGAGGCTGAGATACCAGACCATCTGGCTCCGCGTCCCCTCGGGCAACCCCACCTCGGGCAGGACCAAGCGGTCGGACTCTAAGAAAGTTCCCAACTCGCCGCGTGTTACTCGCTCGAATAATCCCGACTCATTGAACAGCGGCCGAATTTCGCTGGGCTTCACCCGGCGGGCAGGCGTGTCCTGCTGCTTTCCACCCACGTATGGCTTTTTCCCTGTGGCCTTCGACACACGGTCGCGTAGGATTCTTCCCGTGGAAGCGATCGATGCTGAGATCCTAGACCAGCTCAAGCAGCTTGAGGATGGCCAAATTGACGTCTACGAGTTCGAGGATTGGCTGGTCCCTAATACCTGGGACACAAGCACCCCACTGATTGCCGAAATCAATCACACCTTGGCCGAGAAGTCCCTGCTCACCGAGGACCAACTGATCAGCGAACTTCTCTCATTCGCCAAGGCTGCCGTACTAAGGCCAGCCTCCACCGCTTAGGGCTCTCGCCTCCAATCAGCTAGCTGGATACCCAGCTGAGGGCTTGGAGTTCGCTGTAGGCGTGGAGGCCGAAGACGCCTTTGGTGCTCCCAATGCCGCTCACTTGAGGGCGGCTGCGAAGTGATGGTGGTTGTCGTTCCACCAGCGGCGTCGGCGGTGGTAGCGCTCGGCGCCATCGGTCTGGTTCCACATTTCGACGAAGTTGGGGTCTCCGGATTCCACTCTGTGGCGGATGAACTCCTCGCCACGGGTGAGGGCGACGTCGATTGTGGTCAGCAGTTCCTTGCGGCCGTCTCGGTCTAGACCGTAGGCGTCGGCCACGAGCCGCAGCCGCGCTGGCCGGTCAGCCGGCCGCCACCCGAGGCGGGCTTGGTCGAAGTCGTTCTCGATCGGCACACACAACCGGGCCAGTTGGGCCAAATCGAAGACGGGGCGTCCGGGAGCCGCGAACTCGAAGTCGAGCAAGGCAACGGCGACGCCATCTCGAAATACAACGTTCTCCGGGCACACGTCGTTGTGGCATACCACCGTCCCGCCTGCCGGGTCCGACAAACTGCCATTCCAAGTGTGCCCCAGAGGGTCGAAGTCCTTGGCGGCGTCGTGGAAGCCGCGAAGCAGCTCGACCATGGATGCCAAAGCAATATCCGACTGGCTCCACTCCGGATATGGCGCTATCGGAACTTCGCCTTCAATAAACACGAGCCGCTCGCGGGAATCGTCGTCAATGCCGACCGGTTCGGGAACTCCCTCAAATCCGGCCCGTCTTACCGCCCGAAGAAAAGCGTGAATCGAACCTGAGTGAGGATTCGACGGGCGAAGAACATGCGGACCGACCCGGACTACCTGCCCAGCGTTCGCAATCCCCCCGCCAAGGGGCTCCTCAACCACGCCAATCAGTGTGCCACCGAAAAGCAGCTAGCTAGATACCCAGCTGAGGGCTTGGAGTTCGCTGTAGGCGTGGAGGCCGAAGATGCCTCGGTCGCGGCCTACGCCGCTCATCTTGAAGCCTCCGAAGGGGGCGTGGACGTGGGGGGCCAGTGAGTTGATGCCGACGTTGCCCGATTCGATGCGCTGGCCGATCTCGAAGGCCCGGGCGGGGCTGTCGGCGAACACGTAGCTGAACAGGCCGTAGTGGCTGTCATTGGCCAGCTCCACCGCGTGGTCGTCGCCGTCGTGGGGCATCACCGCCACCACTGGTCCGAAGATCTCCTCGGTCACCACCCGCATGTCCGGCTCGCAATCCGCCAGCAAGGTGGGAGCCACGAAGTAGCCGGGAAGGTCCGGTCGCTCCCCACCGCACTGCAAGGTGGCCCCATCGGCCACGCCGCTGGCGATGAAGTGCTCCACCCGGCTGCGGTGCAGCTCGGTGATGACCGGGCCGACGATCGTCTCCCGATCGAGGGCGTCGCCCACCTTGAGCATCCCGGCCACCGCGGTCAGCTTGTCCACCACCTCGTCGTAGCGGGAGCGGTGGACGATCACCCGGGTGGGAGCGGTGCAGATCTGGCCGCTGTGAAGCCCCCACACCGATGCGATGGCCCCAATCGCGGCGTCCACGTTGCAGTCGTCGGTGAGCACGCAGGCCCCCTTGCCGCCCAGCTCCATGAGCAACCGCTTCATGGTGGCTGCTCCGGCCCTCATGATCTTGACCCCCACCGCGGACGAACCGGTGAAGCTCACCATGTTCACGTCGGGTGACCCCACCAGAGCGGCTCCGGCGGCGGCCCCTGAGCCGGTGATGATGTTGACCACACCTGGCGGGAACCCGGCCTCCTCGATGATCTCCACCACCTTGATCATGGCCAGGGGATCTTGAGGCGCCGGCTTGATCACCACGGTGTTGCCCATGGCCAGCGCAGGGGCGACCTTGCCTGAGACATTGACCAGCGGGAAGTTGTACGAGGTGATGCAGGCCACCACGCCCACCGGCTGGCGGATGACGTGGGCCCCCGCCAAACCGCCCGGCCCCAGCGGATTGGCCTCCACCGGATACGGCGCCATTGACTCGTCCAGGTCCACCGGAATCTCGTACTGGCGGAATCGGTCGCCGCACGCGGGAAGCTGCACCGCCTCGGTGATGTTGATGGTGGCCCCGGTCTCCCCTTGAAGCAGCCCAGTCAGGCCGCCGATCCGCTCGTCGATCAGATCAGCAGCCCGGCCCAGCAAGGCGCAGCGCTCAGCCATCGGAGTGTCTCGCCAGCCCGGCAGAGCTGCCTTGGCCGCGGCAGCCGCGTCGGCCACCTGCGAAGTCGACGCCTCGGGGGCGTGGCCGATCACCTGGGTGGTGTTCGGGTCGACGATCTCGTAGGTGCCCGCCTCCGGCGCCACCCAGTCACCCCCGATGAGCAGGCGATATTCGTCGTCGACGTTCAGCGGCTCCAATTCGGCCAGTGCCATAGCAATCCCCCCTTGCCGAATAACCCGTCGCCTCAAACAGCTACGCGGCGATTCCGTACTTCTCCAGGCCGTACAACTCGATGGCGTTGCCCCGCAGCAGCTTGTAGGTCTCCTCCTCGTTGAGCGCAGCCTGGGTCACGATCCTGGTGGCGATCTCTTTGGTGTGGGGGAACGTGGAGTCGGCATGGGGGTAGTCCACTTCGAAGGTGATCTGGTCCATGCCGATCAGGTCGCGGTTGCGCAGTCCCACCTCGTCGTCGAACATGCAGCCCCACACGTGGCCGGCGATGTAGGAGGACGGCGGATTGGGCAGATTGACCCCGAAATCGCCGTCGTCGTCGTTGATCCGCTCCTCCCACAGCTTGTCCATGCGCTCGATCACATAGGGCATCCACCCCACCTGGCCCTCGCTGTAGGCCACCCGCAGGCCGGGATACCGCTCGAACGCCCCGGAGAGGATGTAGTCGCACATCGAGCCCATTGCGTTGCTGAAGGTGATGGTGGAGCTGACCGCGAACGGGGCGTCGGGCGACGTTGTCGGCATCTTCGAGGAGGAGCCGATGTGCATGTTCACCACAGTCCCGGTCTCCTCGCATGCCGCGAAGAACGGCTCCCAGAATCGACTGGGGTCGTGGATCGACGGCAGTCCCAGGTGGTAGGGGTTCTCGGAGAACGCCACCGCGAAGCTGCCCTTGTCGGCGCAGCGGTGGATCTCCTCGGCGGCCAGACGGGCGTCCCACAGCGGGATGATGGTCAGCGGGATCAGTCTCCCTTGGCCATCGCCCGCGCACCACTCGTCGATCATCCAGTCGTTGTAGGCCTTCACGCACAGCAGGGCCAGTTCCTTGTCCTCCCGCTCGTGGAAGGTCTGGCCGCAGAACCGGGGCAGCACGTTGGGGAAGCAGATCGAGGCGTCTACGTGATTGGCCTCCATGTCCTCGAGGCGCTCCTTCTGCTTCCAGCACCCCGGCAGGATCTCGTCGAACGTAACCGGGGTGTTGGTGAGCGGCTCGAACCCGATGGCCGCCGACAGCTTGGGGAACGGGTAGATCAGGTCGTCATAGAGCCACCAGTCGCCCCAAGTGCCGTCGGGTGATCCCTTTTCGTAGCTGAACACCCCGCCCTCGAAGTGGAACGTCGCCTTGTCGCGCTCCACCCGGGGGCAGCGGTCGTGGAACTTGCGGGGAAGCCGCTCAGTCCAAAGGTCGGGCGGTTCGACCACGTGGTCGTCCACCGAGATGATGCGCGGGATCTCTGCCATGGGGAGGAAGCTTACCGATGCTTTCGCCCAAGCCATTCACTCAACGCCCGGTTCTTCGCCAACGAGCCCAGGCATGGCCTAGATTGTGCCCAAAGCGTGCCGAAGGGCCGCATATAAGGGGCGAACCATGTTTGACAGCATCATCAAAGGCGGCGACATCGTCGACGGCACCGGCAGCCCTCGCTACCGAGCCGATCTGGGATTGCAGGGCGGTCGAATCTCCGCCATCGGCGACCTGAGCGCAGCCGAGGCAGCCAGCACGGTGGACGCGACCGGCAAAGCAGTGTGCCCCGGCTTCATCGATGTCCACACCCACCTCGACGCCCAGGTGTTCTGGGACACCACGCTTAGCCCGTCGCCTCTTCACGG
This sequence comes from Candidatus Poriferisocius sp., assembly GCF_965204015.1. Lineage (GTDB taxonomy): Bacteria > Actinomycetota > Acidimicrobiia > Acidimicrobiales > Bin134 > Poriferisocius. The sequence continues at coordinate 3,771,257 of NZ_OZ241965.1, forward strand.
AGTGACCAGCGTCATCGGGGGCAACTGCGGGTTCACCATCGCGCCGCTCAGCGACGACCCTGCCGACGGCGAGTATCTGATGCAAATGCTGGCCCGGGTGGAGGGCATGCCCCTGGAGTCGCTCCAGGTCGGCGTGCCGTGGAACTGGCGGTCTACCGCCGAATATTTCGACGCCTTCGATGGCACCCTTTCGATCAACACCGCCTTCAAGGTGGGCCACTCTGCGCTGCGCCGGGTGGTCATGGGGCCGGAATGCGTCAAGCGGGAGGCCACCCCCGAGGAGCTGGCCCAGATGCAGGACCTGCTCCGGGCCGGCTTGGAGGCCGGTGCGCTGGGGTTCTCCTCCTCCTACGCCCGCACCCACAACGACCCGTTCGGCAACATGGTGCCCAGCCGCTATGCCAGCCGAGAGGAGCTGGTGGAGCTGGCCCGAGTGTGCTCGGAGTACCCGGGCACCTCGTTGGAGCTGATTCCCTGTGTCGGCCCGTTCGACGATGCCGCCATCAACCTGATGACTGACATGTCAGTAGCGGCCCAGACCCAGCTCAACTGGAACGTGATGACCGTGGCCGAGGGCAACCTGGACGAGTGCTACGCCAAGCTGGAGGCCAGCGATCACGCCAAGGCCAACGGCGGCAAGGTGGTGGCCCTCACCGTGCCCATGGCCTTCTCGGTTCGCCTCAGCATGGCCGGCGGCTTCGTGCTCGACGCCCTGCCCGACTGGGAGGGCGCCATGCTGGCCCCGCCCGCCGAGAAGATGGCGCTGTTGGCCGACCAGGCCGAGCGCGACCGCCTCGACGAGCTGGCCCAGCAGCCCGGACCGCTCAAGGGATTGGCCGACTGGTCCACGAAGATCATCTTCGACACGTTCGCCCCGGAGAACGAGCAATATCGGGGGCGCACCGTGGGCCAGATTGCCGAGGACGAGGGCAAGAAGCCGTTCGACGCCCTGTGCGACATCGTGGTGGCCGACGAGCTGAAGACCTCCTTCGGCACGCCGCCGCCGGTGTCGTCCACCGAGGACTGGAAGGCCCGCATGGAGATCTGGCGGGACGGCCGGGCGGTGATCGGCGCCTCCGACGCCGGAGCCCACCTCGACCTGTTCATGACCGCCAACTACGCCACGTCCATGCTCGGCCAGTGCATGCGGGAGCGGGAGCTCATCTCGACCGAGGAGGCCGTCCATCTGATGACCGATGTGCAGGCCCAGCTGTACGGCCTCAAGGAGCGGGGCCAGCTCCAAGAGGGCTGGCACGGCGACGTGGTGGTGATCGACGAGTCCCGGGTGGGGGCCAAGCCGCTCACGGTGGTGGCCGACCTGCCCGCCGGCGCTCCCCGCCTGTACGGAGAGGCCGACGGCATCGACCACGTGTTCTGCAACGGCGAGGAAATCGTTCGGGACGGGAAGTTCACCGACGCTCGACCGGGCAAGCACCTCCGCAGCGGAAGCGACACCGAGCGAATAGACCTCTCCTAGACTCCAGACTTCCCATCCCAATCGGCCCAAGGGGCCCCCAACCCAACTGATCACAAGCAAAAACAGGAGCCACCATGCCCGAAGCAGTCATCGTCGCCACCTCCCGCACGCCCATCGGGCGAGCCGTAAAGGGCTCGCTGGCCGACGTCCGCCCCGACGACATGTCGGCGTTCATCATCGACGACGTGCTCGGCAAGGTCCCCCAGATCGACGGGGCCGATGTCGAGGACGTGATGTGGGGCTGCGCCCAGCCCGCGGGCGAGGCCGGTTACAACATCGCTCGGTTGTCGGGGCTGCTGGCCGGCCTGGACGTGCCCGGCGTGACCGTGAACCGCTACTGCTCCTCGTCGCTTCAGACCATCCGCATGGCCGCCCACGCAGTGCGGGCCGGTGAGGGCGACGTGTTTGTTTCTGGCGGGGTGGAGTGCGTGAGCCGCTTCGCCTCCGGTGCCTCCGACCGGGGCGGCAAGAACGACAAGTTCGCCGAGGCCGAGGCTCGCTCAGCTGAGCGCAGCGGCGAGGGCACTGCGGTGTGGTCACCGCCTGAGGGCCTGCCCGACATCTACATCGCCATGGGCCAGACCGCGGAGAACGTAGCCCAGGCCTGGAATGTCAGCCGCGAGCGCCAGGACGAGTTCGGCGTCAGGTCGCAGAACCGGGCCGAGGCGGCCCAGGAGCGGGGCTTCTTCGAGCGGGAGATCACCCCCTATCCGCTGGCCGACGGCACGCTGGTGACCAAGGACGACGGCATTCGAGCCGGCACCGTCATCGAGAAAGTGTCCCAGCTCAACCCGGTGTTCCGCCCCGACGGCACCGTTACCGCGGGCAATGCATGCCCGCTCAACGACGGGGCCGCCGCGGTGGTGGTGATGAGCGACACCAAGGCCGCCGAGCTGGGCGTGAAGCCGCTGGCCCGGATCGTGGCCTCTGGGGTGGCCGCAGTGAACCCTGAGATCATGGGCCTCGGCCCCATTCCGGCCATCGCCCAGGTACTGGAGCGGGCCGGGATGACCATCGACGACGTCGACCTGGTGGAGATCAACGAGGCCTTCGCCGCCCAGGTGATCCCCAGCGCCGACGAGTTGGGCATCGACTACGACAAGCTCAACGTGAATGGCGGGGCCATCGCCCTGGGCCACCCCTTTGGCATGACCGGCGCCCGCATCATGGGCACGCTGTTGAACGGGCTGGAGGACGCCGACAAGACCATCGGTGTCGAGAGCATGTGCGTGGGCGGCGGCCAGGGCATGGCCATGATTGTGGAGCGCCTTAGCTAGGCCCCACACCCATCATCCGGGCCTGCTAGGCCCTTAAGCGAAGGGGTCGGCTGCGCCCGTACGCACCCCAGGCGTAAATGTGACCGGCATCGACACCACGCCGGTCATCAGCAGATTGCCGGGATAGGGCTTGAACCCGTCGAGGTCTATTTCGTAGTCGCCGATGCGAGCGAGAACGTCCCGGAGCATGAGCTCTGACTCGATGCGGGCGATCGACGAGCCGATGCAGCGGTGGCCGCCCAGCCCGAACGCCAAGTGCTTGTTCGCTTCTCGGTCGATGCGCACCTCGTCGGGGGCGTCGAACATCTCGGGATCGTGGTTGGCCGTCACCCAGCTGATGAACACGATGTCGCCTCGGCGGATCTGGCGGCCACCCAATTCCACGTCGCGGGTGGCGGTGCGGGTAAGGGTCTCGCTGGGGCTGTAGTGGCGCAAGAACTCCTCCACCGCGGTCGGGATCAGACTCGGATCGTCGATGAGCCGGGCGCGGTCCTCGGGATGGGTGCCCAGGTGGTGCAGGCCCCACGACACCAGCGACGTGGTGGTGTCGAGGCCGCCCGCCACCAGGTTCCACATGATGGCGGTGATCTCGTCGTCGCTCAGCATCCGGCCATCCAACGGGGACGACACCAATGCAGTGGTGACATCGTCGGCCGGGTTGTCCCGGCGGAACGCGGCAAAGTCGCGAAGCTCCTCCCACATGTCCGGTTGGTGGGCGATTGCACTCTTGTACCGCTCGTCGGTGGATTCATACGACGAGGTGGCATGGAAGAAGTCGGCGTAGTGCTGCCAGTTCGACGAGACCATGCCCATCATCTCCAGCGTCAGCACCGCCGGAACCGGCGTGGTGTAGTCGAGCACCAAGTCGGCCTGGCCCGACTCGATGATCTCGTCGATAAACCACGCCGACACCGCCTCCATGCGGGGACGATTGCTCTCGACTGCGTTGATCGTCATGAGCGGGTTCAGCACCCGCCGCAGATCGGCGTGCTCGGGCCCGTCGATCTCCGACACTCCTTGGCGGGGGATGTAGCCCGGGCGGGGTACTCCGCAGATGCCCATGTAGGAGATGCCGTCGGGGGCGTCGGGCTCGTACTTGTGGGCGAACGTCTCATTGTCTCGGGCTACCTGGGCCACCGACTCATAGTCGGTGACCATCCAGAAACCGCCGTAGTGCTCGTTGAACATCACCGGGCAGCTCTCCCGCAACTCGTGGTAGCGGCTATGGCGGTTGGCGACGAACTCCGGCGTCTGATGATCGATGTCGACTGTGACGTCTGCTGTCTCGGCGTCCACGCCCGCAGCGTAGTGGCCCGCTCGGGCGGTCCGGACAGCTACGAGCCGTAGACCAGCACTCCTTCGGCGTATTTCTCGGCAAAGAGCTTCAACACCTCGCCGACATCGGCGTGTCGCATGCAGTCGTCTTTGGAGAAGAGCATCTCACCGTCGACTTCTACGTCGAAGATGCCCGACGCACCGGTCACCAGAGTCAGATCCTCAATGATGTGTTGGTAGTTCTGAAGGAGGTCCTTGGCAGCGCTCACGGCGTGCTCGGAATAGTCTCAAGGAACTCAATAGGTGATGGTGATGCGGTGCTTTTGCGCCATGGGAGCAGGCTACCGGCGGGCAGTCGGCAACCCGCACATTTCTGCGACCGCTACTGTCGGACCCCATGAATCAACCAGCCGGCGAGGTCGGCGTGTTCGAGGCCATGCACACCCAGCGGGCGGTGAGGCGCTATCTGCCCGATCCGGTGCCCGACGAGATGGTCACCAAGGTGCTCGACGCCGCCATCCGGGCGCCCAGTGCCATCAACGGGCAGTTCGCCCGCTTCGTGGTGGTCACCGATCCTGAGAAACGCCGCCGTCTGGCCGAGCTTTATCTGGACGCTCAGCAGGAGTCGTACAACAATCCGTCAGCGGCGGGCACCGAGTGGCTGCGGGGCCAGGAGGCTGAAGTCGTCGAGAAGGCCGCCAAGTTCGCCCGCGAGGTGGGCGACGTGCCGGTGTTCATCATCGTGTGCTCCACCCAAAGGGGAGTGAGCCACTCGATATACCCCGCGGTGCAGAACCTCTTGGTGGCGGCCCGCAGCCTGGGATTGGGCACGGTGCTGACCACGCTGCACGCCTTCCGGGCCGACGAGGTTCGGGCCGTGCTGGGCATTCCCGACGACGTCCACATCGTGTGCGGCATCCCGATGGGGTGGCCCGCGGTGCCCTTCGGGCCGGTGCGCCGGCGGCCATTGTCGGAAGTTTGTTTCTGGAATGAATGGGAGGACCACGATGAGTGAGCAGAGTTTTGGGCCATTCTCTTTGAGAGTTGCCGACGGCGTGGGCTGGGTGGTTATCGATCATCCGCCCAAACAACTCGTTGACGGCCCCTTGATCGGCGGTCTCATGAGCCTTCTTGACGCCGTTGAGGCTGATGAGCAGGTGCATGTATTGGTGTTCGAGAGCGCTGATCCCGAGTTCTTCTTGATGCACGGCGATGTGGAGCAGATCCTGGCTATGGAGGCGCCCGCCGAGGTGCCGAGCGAGCCCAACTTTGCCGCGGCCACGTTCGACCGCTGCCGCACCATGGGGGTGGCCACCATCGGCATGATCGACGGCATCGCCCGGGGTGGCGGCTCAGAGTTCCTGCTGTCGCTCGACATGCGCTTTTCTGGGCCACGCACCGTGTTGGGCCAGCCCGAGGTGGCTATGGGCATCATCCCCGGGGCCAGTGGCACTCAGCGGCTGGCCCGCCTGGTGGGCCGCAGCCGGGCGCTGGAGATCGTCTTGTCGGGCAACGACGTGACCGCCGAGGAGGCCGCGGACATCGGCTACGTCAACCAGGTGCTGCCCTCCGATCAGCTCCGAGCCCTCACCACCCAGGTGGCCCGTCGCATCGCCGCCTCGCCCCGGCTGTCAATCGCCAAGGCCAAGCAGGCCGTGGACGCCGCGTTGGGGCCGGTGGAGCCAGGCTTGTTGACCGAGACCCAGGCGATGATGGCCTGCTCAGCCACCGGCCAGCATGTGGCCCTTATGCAGCGCTTCCTCGACGCTGGCGGCCAAACCCGCGAGACCGAGCGCGACCCCGCCGCGATGGCTGCGGTGATCGACGAGATGCTGGGAATCGACTAGCCCAATTCCGGCCAAAGGGCCAGGGCGGTGCCCCCCAAGAACTGGGCCTTCTCGCGCTCGGTAAGCCCAGCGCAAGCTGCTCGGGCCTGGTCGGCTAGTTCCTGGTAGGGCCGGTCGTGGGTCTGGGAGTAGTCCGATCCCCACATGAGCCGGTTGAGGCCGAACTGCTCGGCCAGCCGCTCCAACATGGCCGCCGGGTCACCCGCATCCAGCACATGGGGAGTGACCTTCAAGTACAAGTTCCCCAGGTGGGCATAGTCCCCAATCGACTCTGGCGCGAACCCGCAGTGGTCGAGAGACAAGATCACATCAGGATGGGCGGCCACCGCGTCGCCCAACGCTGGCAGATACTCGGGCACCGTGGCCGCGCTGACCCGTAGGCCGAGTCGTCTCGCGGTGTCCCAAGTGGCCTCATCGTGCAGCGGCCCTCCCCCGCCGATAGCGAAAAACCGCACCCCACCCGCCCCGGCCGCAGCCAGCCGGTCGAGTTCGGCAGGTTCGTCGACGATCACTACCGCGCTGAACAAATCGGGGTAGGCCGCCCGAGCGTCCAGCGCATAGGAATTGTCCGTGCCGTAACCCCCCTGGGCCTGCACCAAGACCGCCCGGTCCACTCCAGCAGCCGCCATCTCGGCCAACAACTCCTCAGCGGTCACCGGAGCCTCATACACCCATTCCACCCCCGGATAGTCCGCCACCTGGAGCGGATATTTCTCAAAGTCATCCGAGATCACGTGAGTATGGGTATCGACTACGAGCACCCGGCTAGTTTGCTCGGCAACACCCCCTAACGCCGATCTCAGGGGGCTCCCTGTAGGGCAGATCGGCCACGAAAGGAAGCCAATATGGCTAGCTCAAACCAGAACTACACCTGCTTCGAGATCACCCTCGAAGGTGGCGTCGCCCATCTCCAGCTCTCGCGGCCCGAAGCCAGGAACTCAATGATTCCGGAATTCTGGTCTGAGCTGCCCGCTGCGGTGAATGAGCTGTCGGACTCCGGCGAAGCCCGAGCGCTGGTGATCTCCTCCACCGGACGCCACTTCACCGCGGGAATGGATCTGTCGGTGTTCACCCAGCCGGACTCTCTGTTCTCGGGTGGCTCAGATACTGATAGGGAGTCAGCAGAGGCACCGGAATTCGGCCGGGTCCGAGCCGAGACTCGCAACCTCGCCCTGATCCTCCAGGAGTCGTTCAGCTGCCTGGAGAAGGCCCGTATGCCCGTGCTGGCCGCAGTGCAGGGCGGCTGCGTCGGCGGAGGGGTCGACATGGTCTGCGCCGCCGACATGCGGTACTGCACCGCCGATGCCTTCTTCTGCATCCAAGAGATCAACATCGCCCTGACTGCTGACTTAGGCACCCTTCAACGGCTGCCTCGGATCATCCCCGACGGGCTGGCCCGCGAGCTCGCCTACACCGGCCGCCGGCTCACCGCCGATGAGGCAAAGGCAGCTGGACTGGTCAACCAGGTCTACCCTGATCAAGAGGCCATGATCGAAGGAGTACTCGCCATCGCGCAGGAAATTGCCCAGCGCTCGCCACTGGCTATTTGGGGATCGAAGGAGATGCTCAACTACACCCGCGACCACAGCGTGGACGACGGTCTCAACTATGTAGCCACCTGGCAATCGGGCATGTTCCACCCCGACGATATGGCCGAGGTGTTCGCTGCGAGAACCGAGGGCCGCGACCCCGTCTTTCAAAACCTCCTACCCGTGAGGCGAACGCTGTAGTTCAGGATCATTGGCAACAGGCAGCTAGGTTCAACCCATGGCTTCGATTGCTACCGACCGCTACGTCGACCGGGCCGAGATGGAGGACTTCGTCCGACCCCGCCACCGGGGCGTGCTCCTCACCACTCGCCGAGACGGGCGCCCCCAGAGCTCGCTGGTGACTATGGGCCTCGATACCAGTGGCCGGGTGGTGGTGTCTAGCTACCCCGAGCGGGCCAAGTCGATGAACGTCAAGCGCAACCCTTCGGCCTCCATGGTGGTGATGTCGGATGAGTTCGGCGGCGAGTGGATGCAGCTCGACGGAACCGCAGAAGTCCTCGACATGCCCGAGGCTCTCGACGGCCTAGTCGAATACTTCCGAGTCATCTCCGGCGAACACCCCGACTGGGACGAATACCGCGAGGCCATGGCCCACCAGGGCAAATGCCTCATCCGCCTCACAATCGACCAATGGGGCCCTATCTCCAAAGGCGGCTTCCCCGCCCGCCTAGTCCAAGACGACTGAGGGAGCACGTCGTGGACTACCTCATGTCATCGCCTGTAGATCGACACAGGCCTTGTACAAGACCCGTTCGAGTTGCAGGTCTGGTGGGACGCCGTCGCGTTGCCGGTAATCGGTGAACGAGTCGCCGACGGGCTCGAAGCAGTAGAGGCCGACAGCATCGAGAACTTGCTGTGCAGTTGAGGCCCATTTGAGGGTCCTCTCGAAATCGCTGTCGTTGATGACCCTTACTGCGATGAAGAAATAGATCTTCGGGTCGACCGAGCGGAGCCAGGTGGTCAGATCGCCTCCGCCGGGCCCTCCTGTGCGAGGCGCTGTGCCGGTCATCGTCTGACGTCTGCTGAATTCGCCCTTCAGGTCGATGCACTTGAAAGCAAGTTCCTTGACCCGTTTGTCGATGTCGGCTGATCCAGGGCGGCCACTCTCCTTTTGCCTCGGAGAGTTGATGTGCTTGGGCGTACCCATCATCTTCGCTTCGAGCATGAACCGGAGATCGCCTTCAGCGGGATAGACGCAATCGAGGTTGTGTACAGGCACGATGAGCCCGGGGACTGGGCGACGAGACGTCAAGAGCTCGACACCGGAGCACTGCTTGAGGAGGAGAACGAGCAGATCGTTGAAGAAGTCGCCTTTGCCATTTTGGAGATCGGCTCCCAATTCGGACTTCTCGTCGTCGGTCATGTCAGCACCCACCGACGCGGCGATGGAAGCGTCGAATTGAGACATCGCCAGTAAGAACGCTTGTTCTACTTGATTCCAGCTTGTGTGCCCCTCAGCCTCGGCGGCGGCGTACACATCCATGAACGGGGCACATCGTTGGCTCGTGGCCCATCGAGCGTTGGTTGGAGCGGGCATCTATTGACTCTTCCTGTCAACTCCTGCTCAATTGAATGCCACTACAAGACCGCCCGCCAACCTGGTCAATGTCGCTGGCCACTCCATACGCCTCTGCCGCTGCTTCAGTCGCGGCACGACGATCTCGCTCTTTGAAGGCCCTTCTTAGGTGCTCCTGTAGCTCCGTGTTGATGGCATCGGGGGCGGGTACTCGAATCTTGCGCAAATACTGTGCCTGGAATCGGTAGGTGCCACCTCGCATCTTGACGCAGTAGGCACCGACAAAGAGGTTGGCGATGTCGGACAGCAGAAGGCCGCCGAGCACTTCAAGGTCCCATGAATCGGATACCACGTAGTAGAGGTTGTGGTGGGGGTAGAAGCCACCAGGATCCAAAACGGGGTGTGAAAGCGCCTTGATGTCCGGAAGCAACAGCTTGGGCCGGTCAATCAGTTCAGGAGTAACCCGGTCGATGGTCCGATACCAGGCTTTCGGCTGCCTCCGGGCGACATGACGTGATCGAAGCAACTTGCTGTTCTGCTCGAAGTGGCGCGCCAGTCCTGGGTAGTCGCGCAGGTCCACGAGCCCATCCTTATCCCAGGGATTGATCAGGTACTTGCCCGACCAATCAGGACGACCCGTCGCGATATCGCCTGCGGTCAGGAGTGGGAGCAGACGATCGGGCTCCACCCCCTCGGCCTCAGCCCGGATATAGACCTCGTCGCATCCCGTAGCAACGCCAATGCCAATACGTGTCCCTGTCCGAGGATCTTCGAGTGGGACAAACCGGGATTCGAGATCGGCCAACAACTCAAGCCTCTTAGGGGATCCTGCTGGCCATAAATCTGGACCCTCAAACCACCTTGTCAACTCGCCTGCCTCAAAACCCCTAGAGGCAGACAAGGGCTGCTGTGAATCACATGGCCAATCGAGCACCAAGGAGGCCTCGTGCTGATCGAAGGAAGCGTTGGCATCCACTACACGTACAGGACCCTGGACGCCATTCCGAAGGATGGTTATGGCTGGGTACGCCGACACCTCCTCTTCGAACGCGTCGACATCATGCATGACTATGACCGTGTCAACGGCATAGCAATTCGACACCAGCTTGCGGAGGTGCGCGCCGTACTGGTTCCGCATCCATCGGTCTGCGCAGATATAGGACAGCTGGCCCTCAGGACCAAGCAAAGACAAGCCCTTCTCAAAGAACCCTATGTAGATGTCTGCTCGACCTCGCATGGTTGGCCACATGGATCGGTAAGCATCGCTGACTTCCCTGGGGACGTCCTCAAGACGGACATACGGAGGATTCCCCACCACAAAGTCAGCTGTTTGTACCGGCTCTTCGCTCAGGAGGAAATCACTCGTTGTGACCCACCGCGCAGCGAGGCGCTCTGCACTCTCCAGTGCCTCACCCAGATCGAGAAGTTTGGCTACAACAGCCTTCCGAGCAATCTCAGCATTGTGTTCAAGCAAGTCGAAGCCTGCGATGGCACTCCCTTGCTCAGACAGTAGACGCCCATGAGTGGCGCATGACTCCGCGAGCCTCTCAACGATTGGAAGAAGGAACGCCCCACACCCGCACGATGGCTCCACGACCACCTTTGCCCCCAGGTCGGTTTCAGGCGTGTAGCCGATGAGGTCGAGCATTAGGTCGACGACCCACCTTCGCGTAAACACTTCGCCGTACTCGCCTTGAGAGTCGGCTTCGACCATCGGCCGGCGAGAATCCAGGAGCGGCAACTGCCGAGTGCCACTCACGCGGAACTCCCTATGCAGCGCAAACTACATGGCTGGAATCTCATATCAGTACATTAGCGACACGCAGTGACAATTACGCGCCGCTCTGGCCTGCTTAGAAAGAGAACCCTGACAGAAATTCAGTTAAACCTAGGACGACCCAAGTCGCTCGAGTTGGCGGCGGAGCCAGTGTTCTCGGTCGGTGGCGTAGCGGTGGGCTATGGCGGTTTGGGGGAAGAGGCCTACTCCGTGGGGGGCGCCGGGGTATACGTGGAGTTCGGTGGGGACGCCGGCGCCGTAGAGGCGCATGGCGTAGATGATGTTCTCGTCGCGGAAGCCGTCGGCGCCTCCTACGCAGACGTAGGCCTCGGGGAGGCCGGATAGGTCTTCGGCTCGGGCGGCGGCTGCGGTGTAGGGGACGTTGTCGGTGCCGTAGAGATCGCCGAGGTAGCTCTGCCAGCCGAAGGCGTTCGATGCTTTGTTCCAGATCACCAGGTCTTCATCCTGGCTGGACGGGGTGATCTGGCGGTCGTCGAGCATGGGACAGTCCAGGAGCTGGAACTGCAACGGGACCTCGGCCCGGTCTCGGGCCAGCAACGCCAACGCGGCGCACAGGCCACCTCCGGCGCTGACTCCGGTGATGCCAATCTTGTCGGGGTCGATGCCGATCTCCGCGGCGTTGTCGTACGTCCACTTCAAACCGGTGTAGCAGTCCTCCAGCGGACCGGGATAGGGCGTCTCCGGGGCCAGGCGGTACTCCACTGACACGCCGACGATGCCGTAGGTTGGACACCACCGATCGAACTTGGCGTCGTCCATGTCGTAGGTGCCCCGGATGTAGCCCCCGCCGTGGATCGAGTACACGCATGGAACCACACCCTCCAGCCCCACTGGCCGGTGTACCCGCACCACCACGCCGTTGGCTTCGTTCACCACATGGTCTGACCGCTCCACCGCGTCGCTCAGCTCGGGAAACTGGACTGGCAAGCTGGCCCGAACCTCGGGCAGCAGCTCGGCACTGAGGTCACGAGTCGGCACCGTGTGCTTGAGCTGCTCGATTTCCTTGTCTAACAGGACCATCGCAATACCCGCCTTTCTGGTGCTCTTGAGCTAAGAGCCCCTCAGCCGAGCCGCTCAAGTTGCCGGCGGAGCCAGTCTTCCTGGTCGGCGGAATAGCGCTGGGCGATCTCAAGGTGGCCGAAGAGGGCGACGCCGTGGGGGGCGCCGGGGTAGACGTGCAACTCGGTGGGCACGCCCGCGCCGTACAGTCGCATGGCATAGGTGATGTCCTCGTCGCGAAAGCCATCGGCTCCGCCGATGCAGACGTAGGCATCGGGCAGACCGGATAGATCCTCAGCCCGGGAAGGAGCCGCGGTGTAGGGCACATCGTCTGACCCATAGAGGTCGCCGAGATAGCTCTGCCAGCCAAAAGCGTTCGACTCCCTGCTCCAAACCAGCAGTTCGTCAAGTTGGCTCGACGGGGTGATCTGGCGGTCATCAATCATCGGGCAGTCCAGCAATTGGAATTGCAGCGGCACCTCGCCCCGATCCCGGGCCAACAGCGCCAGCGCAGCGCACAATCCGCCTCCGGCGCTCACTCCGGTGATGCCGATCTTGTCCCGGTCGATGCCGAGCTCATCGGCATTGTCATACGTCCACTTCAATCCGGCATAGCAGTCCTCCAGCGGTCCGGGATAAGGCGTCTCCGGTGACAACCGGTACTCCACCGACACCCCGACGATGCCGTACTCCTGACACCAGCGGTCGAACTTAGCGTCGTCCATCTCATAGCTGCCCAGGATGTAACCCCCGCCGTGAATCGAATACACGCAGGGCGCGGCGCCCTCCTGCCCAACCGCTCGATGCACCCGAACTACCACGCCGTTGGCTTCGTCCACCACATGGTCGGTGCGCTCCACCGCATCGCTCAGTTCAGGAAGCTCTCCTAAGCGTCCAGCCCGCAACTCGGGCAAATTATCCGCATTGATGACCGCAAACGGCACCATTTCCTTGATCGGCTCGATCTCCTCATGCAGCGGCACCGTCGCCATAGCAGCTCCTTCTCTCAGCCCGGTCGGCAACCCAACCAGCGTCAACGGCGCGAATCTAGCGGCCCATTAGGTACCCAGATGACTTAGGCCGTGTCTTTGACCGGAGCTACTTCGCCCGTCTGATAGCTCGGACGGCGATGGTGCCGAACACTGCGACTAGCCCGGCCGACCAGGCCAGCGATCCGAGGATCGGTTTGACGAGATCGCCGCCGCGGGCGAGATGGTCCATGGCGGTGACATAGGCGGTGGCGGGATTGAACCTCACGACCGGCTGGGCCCATCCCGGATAGGCGTCGATGGGAACCATGCCCCGGGAGAAGAACAGCAGCACCAGGAAAAGCGACCCCAGCGGTGGCCCCAGCGCCTCTTGGGAGCGGGCCACGGTTGCCATGGCCAGGCCGATCCACACGATCGACACCGATGCCAGCATGGCCATCAGACAGAACCCGATTGCGGGCACAATGCCGTTGGTGAATCGGAACTCGAATCCGTATCCCACGGCCACCAACACCGCCAAGGCCACCGCGGCGCGGCCGATCTCCCCGAGCACCGCTCCCACCAGCGGCCCGGCCGGAGACACCGGCATGGTGCGAATGCGCTGCATGTAGCCCTGACCCAGGTCGGTGAAGAAACCGACCGCGGTGCTGAGCGATCCGAACATCAGCCCCGACACCACCAGCATGGGCACCAAGCGCTGGGCATACGGGCCCTCGTCGAAGCCCTCGACTGCGGAGGAGAACACCGCCAATATCGTCAACAGCAACAGCAGCGGGAAGCCGACGGTGCTGACCACATTGTCGGGAGAGCGGATGAAGCGCTTGAACGAGCGCCCGGCAAAGACAGGACTGTGGGAGAGTAGGCTTCGCACTCCGGCGCTCATGACGTCCTCTTGAATGCCCGGGCGCCCAGCGCGGCAAACAACAGCGCGAGGCCGCCCATCCATGCCGCGGCCACCGGCAATGTCGAGCCGATATCGCCCTCGCCGGTAAAGGCCCGCAGGGCGTCGATCACTGCCGTGACCGGCTGCCACTCCACGAAGGGCTGCAACCAGCCGGGGAAGTTCTCCACCGGGACGAAGCCCGTCGACAGCATAAGAAGCGGCAGATAGGGCATCGAGGCGATGGAAACCGCCGCGTCGGGCGACGACGCCACATACCCGATCAATCCCATGCCCAGGGAGGCCACCAGGCCGAAGGCCAGAGCAACGAGGGCGAACCCGACGACACCGACAGTGTTGTCGAAGCGCATCCCGACGATCACTCCGACGACGGTGATCGGCACCAGTGAGATCAGGCTGCGAATGAGGTCTCCGACCGACCGGCCGAGGATGGGGGCCGCTCTGTGCAGCGGCATCGAGCGAAGGCGGGCGGTAATCCCGGACAGGCGGTCGGCCGCCACGTAGTAAGCCGACGACATGCCGGCGAAGAGCATCGCCTGGGCGACGATGGTTGGCGGAAGGAGTTGGACGTAGTCGAAACCTTGGGCGGCCATCACCCTGCGCATGACGACGAAGAACAGGGCAAAGAACAGCAGCGGGAGGATGAACGCGCTGATCATCGTGGCCGGGTTGCGCTGGCTGCGCAGCACGGAGCGGGCTCCGAGAATCAAGGTGTCCGCCGCCAGCGTTCTCACGTCGTGGTCTCGCTTTCGGGCGACGTCTGGGTGCCGCCCGGCTGGTCGGTGATCTGGAGGAACACCTCCTCCAGGGTTGGCCGTCGCAACGAGATATCAGACAGATCGATGCCCTCGAGGCGGGCGATGATGCCACTGACCACACCGGGACCGGCATCGGGAATGGTGACTGAGCCGATATCGCGGTCGATCACCGGGGTGCCGAACGATGACAGCGCCGATGCACACTCATCGAGCTGGCCGAGATCCACCGGCATGATCACACAGGCCTGACCGCCGGCCATCTGCTTCAGCTCATCAGGAGTGCCCTCGGCCACAATCCGACCGTGGTCCAACACCACGATTCGCTCCGATAGCTGGTCGGCCTCCTCTAGATATTGCGTGGTGAGCATGATGGTGAGGCCGTCATCGCGCAATTCGCGCACCACCTGCCACAGCTCGGCTCGGCTCCGGGGGTCGAGTCCCGTGGTGGGCTCGTCGAGGAATAGCACCGGCGCGGCCACCACCAAGCTGGCCGCGATGTCCAGACGGCGGCGCATGCCACCGGAATATGCGCCGACCCGCTTGTCGGCGGCGTCGGCCAGAGTGAACCGCTCCAGCAGCTCATCGGCCCGGCGGGTGGCGTCCCGCTTGGACAGCGACCGCAGGCGGCCGAACAAAACCAGGTTCTCCCGACCGGTCAGAACGTCGTCGAGGGCGGCAAACTGACCGGTGAGCGCGATGAACTCCCGAACCGCTGGGGCTTCCGCAACGACGTCGTGACCGGCCACCGAAGCCCGTCCACGGTCGGGAACCAGAAGGGTCGACAGCACGTTGATCATGGTCGTCTTGCCCGCGCCGTTGGGCCCCAGGAGCCCCAGTACCTCGCCAGCGGCCACCTCGAAGCTCACGTCGTCGAGGGCCACCGTGTCACCGAAGCGGTGGGTAACTTCTTCGATCTTGATCATTGGGCAGAGACCTCGGCCATAGTCCGCAATTCGACAGGTTTGTTAGGTAAGCCTAATAGCGCATTGACCTCCTGGCATAGCCAAGGCAACCTCGCCCTTCGCTAATCTGCCGGTCGATGCCTCCTGCCGACCGTCCTCGCTCCTAATGATTCTTCAGCACCTGCGAGTGGTCGAGGTGGGCGGTGGCATTTCGGGCCCCTATGCAGGAAAGCTGCTGGCCGACGCCGGGGCTGATGTGATCAAGGTCGAGCCCATCGGTGGCGAGCCCCTGCGCCGGTGGTCGGCGTCGGGTGCCGAACTGGGCGACAAAGACGGGCCGCTGTTCCAGTTCCTGAACACCTCTAAGCGCTCGGTGGTTGGCGATCCGAGCGACCCGGCCGTCGCTGATTTGCTGGCCAGTGCCGACATCGTTATCGACTCGACCAACCAAGGACTGCCACCCGCAGTCATCGAGTCGGCCCGCCAGGCCAATCCCGCGCTGGTGCTGGTGTCGATCTCTGCGTGGGGGCGCACCGGACCCTATGCCGATCGGCCCGCTACCGAGTTCACCCTCCAGGCCGAGTGCGGCGGCATCGGCAAGCGGGGCAACCCCGAGCGGCCGCCGGTGCAGGCTGGAGGGACCATCGGTGAGTGGACCGCAGCGATCTATGCCGGAGTGGGGGCGCTGGCCGCGGCCCGAGCTGCCGGGCGCAGTGGCCAGGGCGACCATGTGGATGTGTCCATGTTCGAGACCATGGTCATGACCATGAATACCTACGCGTGGATCAGCGCTGAATTCACCGGCGACACCAACCCCCAGCGACCGGGCCGCAATGTGGAGCTGCCTTCGATCGAGCCCACCGCCGATGGCCATGTGGGCTTCTGCACGGTGGCCCGCCAGCAGTTCCTGGATTTCTTGGTGATGATCGGGCGATCGGATTGGCTGGAAGACGAGGAGATGTGCGGCTATGGCGGTCGCTGGAAGCGACGGGACGAGTTCCGCGCGGCCATGCACGCCTGGACCACCCAGAGGACCACCGCCGAGGTGATTGCCGAGGCGTCAGCCCGACGCATTCCGGTGGCCCCCATCGGCACCGGGGCATCCGTGCCCACTTTGGAGACGTTCTCTGGGAGGGATGCCTTCACCACCAACCCCTCGGGCGGCTTCACCCAGCCGGCCGTTCCCTACCAACTGCACGGCACCGATACCAGGCCCTTCGAGCCGGTTCCATCTCCCGGAGAGCACACCGGTCAGATCGAGTCCCACACCCCCCAGACCAACCGGGGCGAACCCGCCGCGCTCCCCCTGGCCGGCGTGCGGGTGATCGACTTCACCGCTTGGTGGGCCGGGCCCATTGCCAGCCACTCGCTGGCCCTGCTCGGCGCCGACGTGGTCAAGATCGAGTCCGTCCAGCGGGCCGACGGAATGCGCTTCGCTTCCGCCCAACCGCCATCGGAAGACGAGTGGTGGGAATGGGGCATGGTCTTCCACGGGGCCAACACCAACAAGCGAGGCGTCACCCTCGACCTCCGCTCCCCCGAAGGGGTAGAAATCGCCGAGCGGCTAATCGCCGACGCCGATGTGGTGATCGAGAATTTCACCCCCAGGGTGATGGACGGCTTCGGCCTCACGTGGGAGCGGCTGTCGGCCCTCAACCCGAGGCTGATCATGACCCGGATGCCCGCCTTCGGCCTCAGCGGTGCCTGGAGAGACAACACCGGCTTCGCCCAGACCATGGAGCAGCTCACCGGGATGGCCAACATCACCGGCTATCCCGACGAGGATCCCCAGATCCCCCGAGGACCGTGCGACCCGCTGGCCGGGATGCACGCGGTGTTTGCCACCCTCACCGCCCTCGAAGAGCGAGACCGCACCGGCCAGGGCCGGCTGGTGGAGGTGACCATGGTGGCCGCGGCCCTCAACGCTGCCGCCGAGCAACTGGTGGAGTATTCCGCCCTCGGCCGCCAGCTCCCCCGAGAGGGCAATCGGGGACCGCGGGCCGCGCCCCAGGGGGTATATCCCGCGGCAGGGTTCGAGCGCTGGGTGGCTGTGGGGGTGGCGAACGACCTCCAGTGGAAGGCTCTCTGCAACCTGCTCGACCGCCCCGACTGGGCCGACTACGACACTGCCGACAAACGCCGGGCCGCCGCCGATGCCATTGACGCCGGGCTCGGCGAATGGATCGCCCCCCAGAACGACGCAGACGCGGTGGCGCAGCTGAACGAAGCCGGGGTCCCGGCCAGCGCGGTGGTGCTGCCCGCCGAGATCGGCGAACACCCCCAACTTCGGACCCGCTCGTTCATCGAGCCGATCGACCACCCCGTGTGCGGTGAGGTGTCTGCGGCGAGCCTGCCGTTCCGGTTCGAAATGTCACCCGGTCCTTGGACCAAAGCCCCGGCCCCCACCCTCGGCCAGCACAATCGCGAGGTGCTGGGCGGCGAGTTGGGCCTGACTGATCACGAGTTGGCCGAATTGGAGGCCAAGGGCGTCATCGGCACCCGACCGGTCGGGCTCTAGCTGACTACCCTTTGCCCAGAATATCTCGGGGGGAAACGAAGATGCGGCGATGGATTCTGGCTCTGCTTGTGGCATTGGCGCTGCTGGCAACAGCGTGTGGAGGCAATGACGATGAGGAATCGGGGGGCGATGCCCCATCGGTGAACACCGAAGAAGCTCAGCCCGAGGAGCCCGCGGCCCAAGACACCGAACCGGCTGAAGCCGAAACCGAGGCCGAGCCTCAGGCCGCAGAACCCGAGGAGGGAGAGCCCGAACCCGCAGAACCGGAAGAGGCTGAGCCCGAAGAGACTGCACCTGAAGAGGCATCTCCCGAGGAGCCCGAGCCCGAACCGGTCGTGCTTACCG
Source organism: Candidatus Poriferisocius sp. (assembly GCF_965204015.1). GTDB lineage: Bacteria > Actinomycetota > Acidimicrobiia > Acidimicrobiales > Bin134 > Poriferisocius. The sequence continues at coordinate 3,789,409 of NZ_OZ241965.1, forward strand.
CGTCGTTCCGCGGGGTCACCGAGACAGAGATCAAGATCGGCGTCGGGTTCGTCGACGCCACCGAATTCGGCATCGACAGCGGCGATATCGAAGCCCAGTGGAAGGCTGCTATCGACAGGGCCAATGATGCCGGAGGCGTCAATGGGCGACTTCTGGCTCCGGTATTCGCCAGCTATTCGCCGGTCGACGACGCCGCCATCGAAGCGGTATGCCTGCAGTTCACCGAAGATGAAGCGGTCTTCGCGTTTGTGGGCTTCGTCCTCTGGGATGGGGTGCTCTGTTATACCGAGCTGTATGGGTTCCTGGCAGTGAACACAGCAGATATGGCACCCGACGTCATGGAGCGAAGCCGCGGACTGCTCTTTACGGCGCAAGCGGGCCTCATAGAGAAGATCTCCGGTCTCGTCAACGCCGCGGCCGCCGATGGGCTGATCGACGGCAAGAAGATCCAGATTCATGCGTCGGCTGATGACCAAACCTTGCTTGGGTCAGTACAGGAATTGGTTGAAGCCGCTGGCGGCATCGTGACCCGGGCGGTGTACGGAACTGCCACCCCTGGTGATCTCCCGGCCGGGGAGGCAGAAGCCGATGTCTGGATCGAACGCGCCGAAGCCGATGGGGCCGACGCCATCTTGGCCTTCAACACTGCCGGCTATGGAGCGACTGGAGCCGTAGAGCGAGCGGGAAGCGATCTGGTGGTCATCACCGACTCGATCGCCCGCGCGGGCTATGTCGACCTCGGCTACGACCCGAGCCAAGTCGACATATATGCATACGGCGCCCCAACACTCCAGGATCTTTACAACGCTGGCCAGGCTGGGGTGGCAGAGTGCGTCGAGAACTACGAATCCCGCAGCGGAAACGTGGTCAACGTCAATGTTCCCAGCCCGAGGCCCAACAATCTCCCCGCGACAATCCGGGCGTGTCGCGGCGTTGATCTTTTCGTCGCTATCGCCACTGCCGCGGGGCCGGTGCTCACCCAGGATTCGTTCCTCGAGGCAGCCCGAGGGCTGGGGTCATTCGACCTCACCGGCACCACCTCCGCCTCGCTCGGCGACGGCAAGTACAGCGCCGACAACGCACCGCTCGTTCGGCTCTTCTGGGACTCCGAGGCCAGCAACTTCGTCAGCGGGAACTGACCTCGGTCAAAACCAGAGACAAGTCCGCAGCCCCTACGACGAAGCCGCCGAATCAGGGCGACTGGGGTCGAGGCCCAGGGTGGCCGACTCAACGAGCTCAACCAGGTTGTCGGGGTCGCAGTCCATGGTGCCCTGGGTGGCGGGGTGGCGGCGGATCCAACCGCTGGGGGTAGGGCTCATCAGCAAGAAGCACGGCGAGGGTATTCCCTCTGCGGGATTGGTCGGGCCGTGCAAGCCCCGGCCGTCCCACTCGGTGATCGTGCGGGCTGCCTCGATCACCAGCTCTCGGGTCAGCCCTCCCCCGCTGGTGAACATCGCCCGATTGACCGCTTCCTCAAACAGCAGTGCTGATGCCCAGCTCGATAGGCCGATCAAGTCGACTTCGGCCTCCTCGTCCACTTCCTCCCTCAAGAAGAGCACATATCTCACCAATTCGACGTTGTCGCCCGGCTCTTCAAAGGGAAGCATCCCGATGCTCACCCAGATGTTCGATTCCAATTCCCCGGCTTGTTCGGCCCAGCTCTGGGAGTAGCAGTCAGTCGAGCACAGAACGAAGAACTCCCCACCGGTGGGCTCCTCTTCAATGACCGTGTCATCCTCTCCCGGCTGCGCCGAAGCTTGCTCGGTCTCTGCGTCCGTCCCTTCCTCGGGCACCGAGGTGGGTTCCTCTACAGGAACCTCAGCGGTCTCGCCCTCAGTAGGCCCTGCCGATTCCTCCCCAGGCGCTGCGGAGAAAAATATCGGCAACTGGTCCATCAAGCTCTCCCAGGCCTTGAGCAGTTCGAGAAGCCGCTGGCCGTCAGCCGACCAGAAAATCCCCCGAGCCCCTGCTTCCAGCAGGGCTGAAGCCAGCGCGTCGTAGTCCTCGCCGACCACATCGGCGGTGGTTTGGAATGTGAATCCGAACCCCGCCTCAGTGGCCGCCTCGATATCCCGTTGGACCCGATAGAAGGCCACCGGCAGATCCAGAATGACCGTGCCCAATGCCGCCGCAGACTGCGGGTAGCGCTCACTCAGGAACCGGGCCGGACCGGCCGGCCACAAGACGTTGGAGGTGGGGTTGGACACAAAGGTCACCGGCGACTCCCGCCGGTCTGGGCTCAACGCGGCCGCGGGAAAGTCGGGCAACCGACAGGATTCGTCGTTCAGAAGATCCACTCCGTCACCGTCGAACAGCGCGTAGGAACCCACCAAGGCAAAGATGTCGCTCTCGCAGGCCTCCCGGATGGCGGCCCGGTGGTCGACACCATTGGAATCGATGAGGACGATCTCCACATCCCGACCGCCGAGTCCACCGGTGCTGTTCACGGCCTGCGCCCAGGCCCGCATGGCCAGCCACGCCGATTCGCTGCCCCCGGTCACCGCGTTGCCCGCACCGGCGTCGGCGATCACTCCGATCTTGATCGCCTCATCGCTGATACCAGGACCCTCGGGCTCGACGGTCGGCCCCGGAGCCTCTGGCACCTCGGCCTCGACAGTGGGGGTGGGCGTGGCCAGAGAGGGCCTCGATACCACCGGGCCCTCGAGGTTGGGGGTCTTGCAGGCCGCGACCACCAGGGACAGCGCTACCGTCAGCGCCAACGGCGCGAAGGCATACTTTCGAAGTCGGGCGAGCCCCACGCCCCTATGGTCGCACGTAGCTGCTGTTGTGCGGATGGCAGGCTTAGGCCCGGGCGGCCGCGAAGCCCTGCTCCAGGTCGGCGATGATGTCGTCCACCGACTCCAAGCCGACCGACAGCCGGACCAATCCGGGGTACACGCCAGTGCTCGCCTGCTCCTCTTCGGTGAGCTGGGAGTGGGTGGTGGATGCCGGGTGGATGACCAGGCTGCGCACGTCGCCGATGTTGGCCACGTGGCTGTGCAGGGTGAGCGCGTTCACGAACTTCTCGCCGGCGTCGCGTCCGCCCTTGATGTGGAAGGCGGGCACCGAGCCATAGCCCTTGCCGCCGGTGTAGTGGTTCATCCGCTCGTGCCACGGGCTGGACGTGAGTCCGCCGAACTGCACTGACTCGACCTGGTCGTGGCCTTCGAGGTAGTCGGACACGGCCTCGGCGTTGGAGCAATGCCGCTCCATGCGGAGGCTGAGCGTCTCCAACCCCTGGAGGAAGTAGAAGGCGTTTTGCGGGGAGATGGCCGCGCCGATGTCCCGCAGCAGCTGCACCCGGGCCTTGATGATGAAGGAGCCGTGGCCCAGAGCCGGCCAGAAGGCCAGGCCGTGGTAGCTGGGGTCGGGCTCGGTGAAGTTGGGGAAGCGGCCGCTGGCCCCGTAGTCGAACGTGCCGCCGTCGATGATGACCCCACCGATGGAGTTGCCGTGCCCTCCGATGAACTTGGTCATGGAGTGGACCACGATGTCGGCCCCGAATTCCAGCGGGCGGATCAGGTAGGGGGACGGCACCGTGTTGTCCACCATCAGCGGGATGCCCTCGGCGTGGCCCACTGCGGCGACACCCTCGATGTCGAGGCAGTCGTTCTTGGGGTTGCCGATGGTCTCGGCGTAAAGCACCTTGGTGTTCTCCTGAATGGCGTTCTTCCAGGCGCCCAAGTCGTCGGGGTCCTCGATGAACGACACCTCGATGCCCATCTTGGGCAGGGTGTAGTGCAGAAGGTTGTAGGTACCGCCGTACAGCGACGCGGAGGACACCACGTGGTCGCCCGACTCGGCCAAGTTCAAAATGGCCAGCGTCTCCGCCGCCTGCCCTGACGCCATGGCCAGCGCCCCAGGAATCCCGATGGCGGTCTCGGTGCCGCCCTCCAGGGCAGACAGGCGAGCCTCCAGCACCATCTGGGTGGGATTCATGATGCGGGTGTAGATGTTGCCCACCTCGGCCAGCCCGAACAGCGCGGCGGCGTGCTCGGTGTCGCGGAACACATAGGAGGTGGTCTGGTAGATGGGCACGGCCCGCGATCCGGTGGCCGGATCGGGCTCCTGCCCGGCATGGATCTGCTTGGTTTCAAAACCCCAGTTATCGCTCACGGCTCTTCCCTCTTCCTTTCAGAGTTGCCGGGTAGATACTAATGAATTACTGCCGTTTGGCAGCTATCGAAGGCTGGCCCGGGACTATTCCTTCCCCTGGCCTCCGGACACTGCTTGGACACTCTGGCGGCCCTCGGAGATCCACGGCATCATGGCCCGCAGCTCAGCCCCGACTTCCTCGATGGGGTGCTGTTGGCCCTCGGCCTCCAACCGCAAGAAGTTGGGTCGGCCGCTGCGGCTCTCGCTCATCCACTCCTCGGCGAACGACCCGTTCTGGATTTCGCTCAAAATTCTCTTCATCTCCGCACGAGTGTCCTCGTTGATGATGCGGTCGCCCCGGCTCAGGTCGCCGTACTCGGCGGTGTCAGAAATGGAATAGCGCATCCCGCCGATGCCCTCCTCGTACATGAGGTCGACGATGAGCTTCAGCTCATGGAGGCACTCGAAATAGGCCACCTCGGGCTGGTAGCCGGCCTCGCACAGGGTCTCGAATGCCGCGGTGACCAGGGAGGTGAGCCCTCCGCACAGCACGACCTGCTCGCCGAACAGGTCGGTTTCGCACTCCTCGGCGAAGGTGGTCTCGAGCACCCCGGCTCGGGCGCCGCCGATGGCGTCGGCGTAGGCCAGGGCTACGTCCCGGGCGCTGCCGGTGGCGTCTTGGCCCACGGCAATCAGACAAGGCACTCCCCCGCCTTCCACGTAGGTGCGCCGCACCAGGTGTCCGGGACCCTTGGGGGCCACCATGGCCACGTCCACCCCATCGGGTGCCGTGATCAGATCGAAACGGACGTTGAAGCCGTGGGCGAAGAACAGGGCGTCGCCGGGCTGGAGGTGAGGCTCAATGTGAGCCTGATAGATGTCGGCCTGCTCGGTGTCGGGCAAGAGCAGCATGATGATGTCGGCTTCGGCCGACGCCTCGGCCATCGACATCACCCGCAGGCCAGCCTCTGCGGCCTTGGCGGCCGACGACGAACCGTCCCGCAGCCCGACCCGCACATCGATCCCCGAGTCCTTCAGATTCAGAGCGTGGGCGTGGCCCTGCGACCCATATCCCAAGATCGCCACCTTGCGGTCGGCGATGTGGGAGCGGTCGACGTCCTTTTCGTACATCACGGTTGCCATTGGTTGTCCTTGGTTGGTTGGGGGCCGTCAGGGGGCCAGGGGGTCGGGGGCGTTCTTCGCCAGCTTCGGCAGCGCCACCTTGCCGGTGCGCTGCACATCCACAATCCCATAGGGTCGCAGAAGGTCTTCGAAGTCATCCACTCGGCTGGGTGATCCGGTGAGCGACACCATGATCTCGTCGTAGCCCACGTTGAGGACGGTGGCCTGGAATATCCGCACCAGATCCAGAATCTGGCCCCGGATATCGGGATCGGCCCGAACGGTCACCATCATGAGCTCCCGCTCCACGCTGGCTGATGGGTTCAGCTCCCGGATGTCCACCACGTTGACCAGCTTGTCCAGCTGCTTCACCACCTGCTCCATGGGGGCGGCGTCCACCCCCACCACGATGGTGAGCCGGCTGAAACGCTCGTCGTCGGTGGGGGCCACCGCCAGCGACTCGATGTTGAACCCCCGCCGGGCGAACAGCCCGGCCACCCGAGCCAGCACGCCGGCCTTGTTCTCCACGCGCACCACCAGCGTGGTGGTGCCTCCGCCGTCGGCGGCGGTCATCGGGGCTGGTCCCGTTGGGAGGGGTCAACCACCACATCGCTGTTGGACATGCCGGCCGGAACCATGGGGAAGACGTTCTCCTCAGCCTCGCAGCGGAACTCCACCACCACCGGGCGGTCGTCGACCTCGTTGGCCTGGGCGATGGCCGGGCCGACCTCCTCGGGCGACTCCACTCTGAGGCCGACACAGCCCAACGCCTCAGCCCACAGCTTGTAGTCGGGCACGTCACGGGTCAGGTACACCTCGGAATAGCGCTCCTCGTAGAACATCTCCTGCCACTGGCGGACCATGCCCAGATAGGCGTTGTTGATGAGGGCCACCTTGATGGGGAACCCCTCGGTAGCCGCGGTGACCAGCTCTTGAGCGGTCATCTGGAAGCAGCCGTCGCCGTCCACCGCCCACACCATGCGGTCGGGTCGGCCCGCCTTGGCTCCGATGGCCGCGGGGATGGCAAACCCCATGGTGCCCAGCCCGCCCGAATTCACCCACGTGTAGGGATGGTTGAACTTCCAGTATTGGCTGGTCCACATCTGATGCTGGCCCACTCCCGAGGCCACGATGGTGTCGGAGGGGGTGGAGTCCCGAAGCTGCTCCAACACGTACTGGGGCTTGAGCAGCTCATCGTCTTTCGACTGCTCGTAGGTCAGCGGGAACCGCTCCTGCCATCCGCTGATGCGGGATTTCCAGGGGTTCCGGTCGGGTTGGGCATCGCTCCCGCCCATCTCCTTCAGCGCCTTCACCAGTTCTTCGATGACCACCCGACAGTCGCCCTGGATGGCCACGTCCGGGCGGCGCACCTTGCCCAGCTCGGCGCTGTCGATGTCCACATGGATGACCTTGGCCAGGGGAGCGAACTCGCCCACCTTGCCGGTGACCCGGTCGTCGAAGCGGGCGCCCAGGGCGATGAGCAGGTCGGCCTCTTGCATGGCAGTGACCGCGGTGTAGTTGCCGTGCATGCCGGGCATGCCCAAACACAGGGGGTGGTCGTCGGGGAACCCGCCTCGGTTCATCAACGTGGTGACCACGGGGATGCCGGTGAGCTCGGCCAGTCCCAACAGGGCCTCGGCAGCCCGGGCCTTCAGGATTCCGCCTCCGCTGTAGATCACCGGGCGCTTCGCCTCGCAGATGAGCTTGGCCGCCTGGCGGATCAGCTCGGAGTCGCCGGCGCGGTTGGGGCGGTAGCCGGGCAGGTCGTGGCTGTCGGGCGTGTACCACTCCATCGCCGAGCGGGGGTTGTTGGGATCGACGATGTCTTTGGGGATGTCCACCAGCACAGGACCGGGACGGCCGGTGGTGGCGATGTGGAAGGCGTCGTGGATCACCTGCGGGATGTCGGCCGCCTCGGTCACCAGGTAGTTGTGCTTGGTCACCGACATGGTGATGCCGGTGGTGTCGCACTCCTGGAAGGCGTCGGTGCCGATGGCCGCATAGGGGACCTGGCCGGTGACCACCACCATGGGGATGGAGTCCATGTAGGCGTCGCACAGCGGGGTGACGATGTTGGTGGCCGCCGGTCCCGAGGTGACCATGGCCACACCAGGGCGGCCGGTGGCGTGGGCGTACCCCTCGGCCATGTGGCCGGCACCCTGCTCGTGGCGTACCAGAACATGGCGGATGGACGAGTCGATAAGCGGGTCGTACACCGGCAGGATGGCACCACCGGGCAGTCCGAACAAGATGTCCACGCCCTCGTTCTCGAGGGCTTTCATTAGGGCTTGTCCGCCGTTCATTCTCATGTTGGATCAACCTTTCGGGGTGTCACCTGAAATAGAAAGACCTCCCAGTGTGGGAGGTCGGAAGCGCTCGGTCTCCGGGCCGGCCCGGGACCGCGCGCTAAAGGCGTACTACGAGAATCGCTCCGGTGTGGGGATGGCGCTTCATAGGATCACACCAGTATGAACGCTCGGGCCTACTTGTGACAAGACGGTTTGGGGTCTACCCCGGCTCGTTCAACCCCCCCACCATCGGGCATCTGGCCATCGCGGAGGCGGCGCTGCGCCAGCGGGGGCTGGACCGGGTGGACTTGGTCGTGTCGCGGGTGGCGCTGGGCAAGGAGGCGGTGGAGCGGCCGTCGTTCGATGATCGCATCGCCGTGCTGGAGGCGTCGGTGGCCGACATCGCCGGTTTGGAGGTGGTGGTGACCGACCATCAGCTCCTCGTGGACATCGCCCGTGGGTACGACGCAGTAGTGATGGGCGCCGACAAATGGGCCCAAGTGCTGGACCCGGCGTTCTACGGGGATTCGGCAGAGGCCCGCGACCGAGCGGTGGAAGCCCTGCTCGAATTGGACCTGGCCATCGCTCCCCGGCCTCCATTCGAGGTGCCGGCGAACGCTGAGCTGGTTATTAGCACCGATATCGACTTGGTGTCGTCCACCGGCGCCCGTCAGGGCAGGCTGGAATGGATGACCGCCGCGGCCCGGGCCTTCGACGACGCCACCGGGGCCTGGTCGAACACCGACCTCTAGAGGAAACCGGCTAGGCCTCGGTGATGGCGCCCTTTTCGGCGCCCTGGGCCAAGCGGGCATATTTGGCCAGTACCCCTTTGGTGTAGCGGGGCTCGGGCGGCTTCCAGTTGGCCCGCCGCTCGGCGAGGGTGGTCTCGTCCACCACCAGATCGATGGAGTGGTCCCGCACGTCGATGCGGATGGTGTCGCCTTCGGCAACCAGGGCAATCGGCCCGCCCTCGGTGGCTTCGGGGGCCACATGGCCCACGCAGAACCCGTGGGTGCCCCCCGAGAATCGGCCGTCGGTAACAAGAGCGGCATCTCCTCCGCGGCCCGCGCCCTTCATAGCCCCGGTGATGGCCAGCATCTCCCTCATGCCGGGACCGCCTTTGGGCCCCTCATAGCGGATCACCACGATGTCGCCGGCCTCGATGCGGCCGTTGAGCACCGCGTCCATGGCGGCATCCTCGCCGTCGAACACCCGGGCCCGGCCCTCGAAGTGGTCGAAGTCGATGCCCGCCACCTTCAACACTGCCCCGTTGGGGGCCAGCGACCCGGTGAGCACCGCGATGCCACCGATGTCGTGGAGCGGGTCGTCGAGGCCGTGAATCACGTCTCCGTCGGGGGCGGGCGGATCGAGCAGGGCCAGGTTCTCGGCCATGGTCTTCCCGGTCACGGTGATCTCGTCGCCGTGCAACAGTCCCTCATCCAGCAGCAACTGCATCACCACCGGAACGCCGCCGATGCGGTCGATGTCGGCCATGTGGTACTCCCCGTGGGGCTTGGTGTCGGCCAAGTGGGGCACCCGGGCGGCCACCTTGTTGAAGTCGTCCAGCTCCAGCTCCACGCCGGCCTCCCAGGCGATGGCCAGCAGGTGGAGCACCGCGTTGGTCGACCCGCCGAGGGCCATGGTCACCGCAATGGCGTTCTCAAAGGCGGCTTTGGACATGATGGTGCGAGGTCGGATGTTCTCTCGCAGTAGCCCGATCACCGCGGTGCCGCTGGCGTAGCTGTAGTCGTCGCGACGGCGGTCTACCGCGGCGGCCGAAGCGCTTCCCGGCAGCGACATGCCCAGCGCCTCCCCGATTGAAGCCATGGTGTTGGCGGTGAACATGCCGGCGCATGACCCCTCGGTAGGGCAGGCGTTGCGCTCGATGGCGTCGAGCTCCTCGTCGTCGATGTCGCCCACCGCATGAGCGCCCACTGCCTCAAACACGCTCACAATGTCGAGCACCTTGCCGTTGTGCTGGCCGGGGAGGATGGACCCGCCATAGACGAAGACTGATGGCAAATTGAGCCGGGCGGCGGCCATCAGCATGCCGGGCAGCGACTTGTCGCAGCCCGCGAAGCTGACGAAGGCGTCGAGTCGCTCGGCGTGCATCACCGCTTCTACCGAGTCGGCGATGATTTCCCGGCTGACCAGCGATGCCCGCATTCCCTCGTGGCCCATGGAGATGCCGTCGGACACTGCGATGGTGTTGAACTCGATGGGAAAGCCGCCGGCGTCGCGCACGCCCTGCTTGGCCCGCTTGGCCAGCCGGTCCAGCGGCAGATTGCACGGGGTTACCTCGTTCCACGACGATGCCACCCCCACCTGAGGCTTGTCCCAGTCGTCGTCGGTCATGCCTACGGCCCGCAGCATGGCCCGCGCCGGAGCCCGCTCGGCCCCTGATGTCACCTCGTGAGAACGTGGCTTCATATCGCTCATAGCGACAGGCTACTTAGTGAGATGGCGCGGATTAGAGGGCTATTGGGATTGCACAAGTCGCCCTACGACCGGGAGATCGCCCGGCTGGCGATCCCCGCCCTCGGCGCGCTCATCGCGGAGCCGCTTTACACCCTGGCCGACACTGCCGTGGTCGGGCACCTGGGCACCCCCCATCTCGGCGGACTGGCGGTGGCCTCGCAGGTGCTGCTGGGGGCGCTGTCGCTGTTCATCTTCTTGGCCTACGGAACCACGGCCGCGGTGGGGCGGCTCATCGGTGCCGGAGACCACCGCCGGGCCGCCCAGCAGGCTGTGCAGGGGCTGTGGCTGGCGTCGGTGGTAGGAGCGGTTCTGGCGGCGGTCGCCTATGCGTTTTCCGATCCCTTGCTGAGAATCCTGGGAGCCGACGGAGAGGTACTGGCTCAAGGCCGGATCTATCTGCGCATCAGCCTCTTCGGCTTGCCGGGAATGCTCATCACGCTCGCCGGGGTGGGCTATCTGCGAGGGCTTCAAGACACCCTGCGTCCGCTGAAGGTGGCGGTGTTCACCGCCGGGCTGAACCTTGCTCTAGAGCTGGTGCTGATTTACGGGCTCGGCTTCGGCATCGGTGCCTCGGCCCTGTCCACGGTGATCGCCCAATGGCTGGCGGCTGGCGCCTACGTGTGGTGGATCCGGGAGGCGGTGAAAGTCCACGGGGTCACCATGGCCCCTGACCGCTCGATCATCGCCCAACTGGCCGTTGTGGGATTGGACCTGTTTCTGAGGACCGCGGCTCTGCGAGCCTCGTTCACCATGTCGGTGGCCGTGGCTGCTCGGCTGGGCGACATCGACCTGGCCGCCCACGAAGTCATCTATCAGCTCATGTTCTTTCTGGCCCTGGTTCTGGACGCGGTGGCCATCGCCGGACAGGCCATGATCGGGCGTCTTCTGGGGGCCGGCGAATTGAACCAGGCTCGGGCCGCCGGCCGCCGAATGATCGAATGGGGATTGGCCTCGGGCCTGGCCGCCACCGCGGTTCTCCTGGTTACCCGACCATGGCTGCCACTGGTGTTCTCCAGCGATGAGGCGGTGCTGTCCCTGGTCGGATTCCTCATGCTGCACCTGGCCTTCTTGCAACCGGTGAACGGCGTGGTCTTCGCCCTCGACGGCGTGCTGATCGGTGCCGGGGACATGCGCTTTCTCGCCGTGGCCATGACTGGCGCCGCGGCGGTGTTCATTCCTTTAGCCGTATGGGTGATGGCCGCCGATGCCGGCATCGGTTGGCTGTGGGGCGCTCTGTGGGCCCTCATGGCCGCCCGGCTGGTGGCCCTCCTCTGGCGCTTCGCTGGCTCCCACTGGCTCGTGCCCGGTGCCGTCCGCTGAGAGGGACTAGCCCTCAGATCCCTCTATATGGGCCTTGATGCCGTCCACTACTCGCTGCATGTTGGCTCGGTGGACTCGGAGGCGGTTGGCGATGATTCGGGGTTCCTTTTCGGGGTTCTGGTTGATGAACATGGTGAGGCCGGAGGGGCCGGGGCCGAGGAGGAGGCGGTAGAGCAGGCGGGTACCGCCGCCCATTAAGGGTTGGAGTTCGAAGCGCCACCTTGCGCCGGGGTTGTCGGGGTCGGAGGTACACCAGCCGAAGGCCGTGGGTTCCTGGCACACGTCCACGAAGCAGGGGACCTCCCAGTCGCCCATCGCCTCTAGATAGTTGCGGCCGGTGAACACAGCTCCCAGGGCGGGGCCTTCGAACCCTTCGTCCCAGGTGGCCCCGGTGAACTCGTCGGAGAATTGGGCGGGAAGGTCGATGTCGGTGACCGCGGCCCACACCTCGTCGATCTCGGCCGCGATGTCGGTTTCGACCATCGTGCCGGGGCGGTCGGCCATCGTCACCGGCGTTCCCGGACCGGACTCGTAGGTGCGGGCGTAGCCGTCGAAGAAGGTGATGTTTCGGGCTGGAGTACGTTGTGCGGGCCGGAAATCGGTGCCCTTGGTCCAAGCCACCGGAAACATGGCGATCTCGGTGATCTCCTCGGGGATGCCCAGCAACTCCTTCAAATCGGGGGCCTTGGCCAAGATGGCCGTGGTCCAGGCGGTACCCAGCCCCCGGGCCCGCAGAGCCACGCAAAAGCTCCACCCGCTCTGGATGACCGAGTCGAATAACCCGGGCGCGCCGCTGCCGTCGTGGCGGCCCACGATGACAGGTATGACTATCGCCGGCACTTCGGCCAAGTGCTCCACCAGATAGGCCGACGAGCTCACCGTCTTGGCTCGGGGATGATCGGTGCCCTCCAGGCGGTCGCGAGCCTCGAGCATGAAGCCGCCCACCACCTCGCGGTACAGACGGGCCAGTTCCTGTTTGATCTCGGGGTCGCGCACCACGATCCACCGCCGGCTGGTCTGGTTGCCTCCGGTCGGGGCCTGCTCTGCGATGTCGATGCAGTCGAGGATGATCTGATCGTCCACCGGCCGCTCTAGATCCAGCCGCTTCCGCACCGCCCTCGTCGTAGTCAGTGCCAGATCTACCGCTTCAGTGTCGATGTTCATGGCTTGCTCGCGTCGTTGTAGATGCCGCGGGACATTAGGGATTGCTCTTGGTCTCTCCGCTTCTGGTACACCGCGGCCCGCTGTTCAAGCACGCCGGGGGCGTCGGGCGCGGCTTGGGCGGCCCATTCAGCCAGTTGGCAGGCAAGACGCAAGTCGCCAGCTTCGGAGAGTTTGATAGCCCGGCTTGCCAATTCGGAAGCCCCTCCAGCCAACCGGGCCACTTCGGCGGCCACCGCCTGATCCGGGGCGGGCTTGAGGCGGGCGGGGTTGCCGTCGTACCAGCCTCCATAGAGGCGCCAGATGTTGCGAACCACGAACTCGGGCTCGTCGTAGCCGGCCCGCAAATAGGGCTTGGCCATCAGGTCGTCGGGAACCCGCACCTGGTGGATGATGTCGTCGAGGCGGGCCCCGGCGTTCATCATCTCCAGCGTGTCGGCCACCAAGCCCTCCAGCGCGGTGGCCACATCGTCGAGCACCATGGCGATGCGCTCCTCGCCCTCGATGGGCAGGCCGTGGGCCGGGAGCAACAACGCGGGCCGCAAGTCGATTATCCGACGAAGAGCTGCGGCCCACTCCGCTGGATACCGCTGCACCTTTTGGGGATTGCCCGCGTTGGGGAAGTACCAGATGAACAGGTCGCCGGCGAATAGCGCCCGCTGGTGGGGCAGCCACACCAGGGTGTGGTCGTCGGTCTCCCCCTCGGCATGGAAAAGCCCCAGCGACGTACCGCCCACCTCCAAATCCAGCTCGGCGGCGTAGTCAGTGGTGGGGCGCACCCAGTCGTCGGCGAACATGTCCATCACGCCGCTTCGCCCGAACTGGCGGCGGTTGATGAGCCGGTTGTAGTCCTGGGTAAGGGTGTAGCGGTCGAACCGGCGATCCACCGCCTCGTGGGCCACCACCTGGGGAGCGGCCCTCCCCTGCTGCTGGGCATCCTCAACAAAGGCAGAGGCTCCGCCGACGTGATCCATGTGGCCGTGGGTGTAGACGATGGTGTGGACGGGCAGGCCCTTCCACCTGCGTAGGTGGTCCAACGCAATAGGAGCGAACGCCGGAAGCGAGGTATCGATGGCCACCAATCCCTCTTCGGTGGCCACCGACCACACGTGTGAGAAAGCGCACACTATGGATACGTCGTCGGCAATCTCATGGAACGACCCGTCCATGGGGTGGATCGCCTGCTGCCCCTCATCTACTCCCTCGTCGATGATCCGGGCCGATCGTTCCAGCAGCGTCATACCGCCCTGCACCCTATCCAATCCCCTGAAAACCAGCCCTCTAGCCGCGGCGGGAGTTCAGCAGTTGGGTGACGGCTTTGCCGTCGGCTCGGCCTTGGGTGGCCTTCATTACTTGGCCGACGAAGAAGCCGGTGAGTTTGGCGTCGCCATCGCAGAAGCGGGACCACTCGTCGGGGTGCTCGGCAATGAGGTTGTCGACCAGGGACTCAAGCTCGCCGGTGTCCATGGCCTCGAACCCCAGTGCCTGGGCCGCGTCCTGGGGCGATCCCCCTCCCTCCACCAGCGCGGCCAGCACTCGCTTGGCCTGAGTGGCGGTCAGCTCTCCCGCTTCCTCCATGCCAACCAGGCCGGCTAGGGATTCCGGGGTGACCATTCCCGCGCCATCGGCCAGGTTTTGGACGATGTGGGTCATCACCCGCTCCGCTGCTCCTCCCTGGCTGATGGCACCCATCGCCAACTCGTCCATAGAGCGCTCAACGATTAGGGCAATTTGGTCGGCTTCCACCGATGGGGCCGCCTCGGCAAGGCGACGTCGGCGCTCTCTGGGAAGTTCTGGCATACCTTGGCGGATCTCCTCCACCCACTCTGCACTGGGGTCGAGTGGCAGCAGGTCGGGCTCGGGAAAATAGCGGTAGTCGTAGTCCTCTTCCTTGGAGCGCAGGGCGTGAGTGCGCCCGTCGTCCTCGTTCCAGTGCCGGGTCTGCTGCTCAATGGGTTGACCGCTGGTCAGCAAGTCGATCTGTCGGCGCGCCTCATATTCGACAGCCCGGCCCAGCGAGCGCAAGGAGTTCACGTTCTTGATCTCGCACCGGGTTCCCAGTCGGTCGCTCCCCAAGGGCCTCACCGACACATTGCAGTCCACCCTCAGCGACCCCTCCTCCATCTTGCCGTCCGATGCCCCAATCGCCACCAGAATCGAGCGCAGCTCGGCCACGTACTGGCGGGCTTCTTCAGCCGACCTGAGCTCCGGGTGGCCCACGATCTCGATGAGCGGCACCCCAGCCCGGTTGTAGTCCACCAGCGAGTAACCGGCCTCGTGGATGCGCCCTCCCCCGCCGATGTGGATGGTCTTGCCGGTGTCCTCCTCCAGGTGGGCCCGCTCGATGCCGATGCGCTTGCCCGTGGGAAGCTCGAGCCAGCCATCGACGTTGATCGGCTGGTCGTACTGGCTGATCTGAAAGTCCTTGGGCATGTCGGGGTAGAAGTAGTTCTTGCGGGCGAAAACCGACGGCTGAATCCGGCAGTTGAGCGCCAAACCCACCCGGATGGCCAACTCCACCGCCTTCTCGTTGAGCACAGGAAGCGAACCGGGCAGGCCGAGCGACACCGGGTCGATGTGGGTGTTGGGCTCGCCCCCGAACCGGTTGGGGCTGGCGCTGAAGAGTTTGGTCTCGGTAGCGAGTTCGGCGTGGACTTCCAGCCCCACCACGGTCTCCCACTCGGTATCGGCCGGTGCGCCCAATCCGGGAACGTCGTGTCGTTCCGCGCTCATGGCAAGCTTGCCTCCAGCACTGCGGCAGCCCGGAACATCACCGCTTCTCCCAGCGCGGGGGCCATGATCTGCACCCCCACCGGCAGGCCGTCGTCGCCCACCCCGTAGGGCACCGACATGGCCGCCTGGCCGGTGAGGTTCACCGGCACAGTGCACACGTCGCTCATGTACATGGCCATCGGATCAGCGGTGCGCTCTCCCAGCGAGAACGCGGTGGTGGGCGAGGTGGGGCTCACCAGCAAGTCGAACTGCTCCCATACCGAGGCGAAGTCGTTGATGATCAGCGTGCGAACCTTCTGGGCCTTGCCGTAGTAGGCGTCGTAGTACCCGGCCGACAGGGCGTAGGTGCCGATCATGATGCGGCGCTTCACCTCGTCGCCAAAGCCAGTTGAGCGGGTGGCGGTATTCATGTCGGGAGTGCTGGCAGCATCCACTCGCAGTCCGTAGCGAACCCCGTCGTAGCGGGCCAGGTTGCTGGACGCCTCGGCCGGGGAGATCAGGTAGTAGGCCGACAGCCCGTAGACCGCCGCCGGAACGCTGGCCTGAGCCACCCGAGCGCCGGCTGTTTCCAGCGCCCCCACCGCGGCCTGCAATCGGGCCGCCACATCGGGAGAAATGCCGTCGCCGCTCAACTCCGACAGCACCCCCACCCGGAGCCCGTCCACCCCGTCGCCCAGGGTGTCGGCCACCGGGGGCTGGGCATCTCCGATGCTGGTGGAGTCACGGGAATCGGGGCCGCTGATCACGTCGAGAACGGCCGCCGAGTCGGCCACCGTGGCAGTGAACGGGCCGATCTGGTCCAAAGACGAGGCGAACGCAACCAAGCCATAACGGGACACCAGTCCGTAGGTGGGTTTCACTCCGACCACCCCGCACAGTGCAGCGGGTTGGCGGATCGACCCTCCGGTGTCGCTTCCCAGCGCCACCGGAGCGAACCCGGCAGCCACCGCGGCAGCGCTTCCCCCCGACGAGCCTCCCGGCACCCGGCTGGGATCGCACGGGTTGCGGGTGGGACCGAACGCCGAGTTCTCGGTGGAGCTGCCCATGGCGAACTCGTCCATGTTGGTCTTTCCCACCGTCACTGCGCCGGCATTGCGGAGTTGCTCCACCACAGTGGCGTCATACGGCGGGGCCCAACCCTCCAGAATGCGAGAGGAACAGGTTGTGGGTACCCCCCGGGTGCACAGGTTGTCCTTGAGGGCCACGGGCACCCCGGCCAGCGGGCCGGGGTCGCGGCCAGCGGCCACCGTGGCGTCAATCTCGTCGGCTCGGGCTCGGGCTTGCGCGGCGGTCACCAGATTGAAGGCGTGGATGTCGTCATCGCCGTCAGCGATGGCACCCAGGTACTCGTCGACCACCGAGCGGGCAGAACGCTGTCCCGACCGCACGGCAGCGGCGATCTCGACCGCAGTCACGGCGCCTCTCCGAGAACCGGGGGAACCCTGAACTGGCCCTCCTCGGCGAAGGGTGCCTGCGCCAACACCTCGTCGCGGTCCAGCACCTCACCGGGAGTGTCGGGACGAAGGAGGTTGACGATGGGAAGGGCGTGCATCGTCGGGGGAAGCGACTCCACGTCCAGAGCCTCCACCTCGGCTACATGGTCTAGGAGCTCATCAAGCTGGCCGGTGAAGCGCTCCAGCTCCTCGTCGCTCAGCGCCAAACGGGCCAAAGCGGCCACATGGGCGCACTCAGCCCGGGTAATGCGTTGCTGGCCCATACCGAAGCGACATCGTACCGCCCAACAATCCCATTGCCTGTGCCCTCATAGCGATACGTTGCCAAGGTGGGGTCGCACCCGTTTCTCAGCCCGGAGTGGATTGACGCGGCGATGGCGCTGCGCGGTGAGCTGGCGACATCTGCGCCGGCCCCTGGACATACGGCCAGGGTCAACCTGGTGGTCACCGACATCCCCTTCGGCGACGGGGATTTCCGGGCCTATATCGACACCGAGGCCGGAGGTCCGCTGCCCATGCCGGGCAATCTGGATGATCCCGATGCCACCGTGATCCTCGACTACCCGGCAGCCCTGGCCGCATTCGTCACCGATGACCACGACGTCGTCGCTCACGGGTTTCTCACCGGCGCCCTCCGTGTGGACGGCGACCTGGCCCTCGTCCTCATCCTGTTCGGGGAGGGGATGACCGACGAGCAGTTCGCCTTCGCCCGCCATGCCCAGACCCGGCTGCGGGCCATCACCATCCTCGACGAGGGCTGAGCCCTCAGCCTTCTTCTTCTGACCCTTCTTCTGGCCGGGTGATGAGGCTGACGCACGTTCCAAAGTCCACGACAGCTTCGGCGGGCGGGTTGCTGGCCAAGACCTCGGCGTCGGGGGGACCAACGATCTCTCCCTGGCAGAGGCCTGTTGCCTCAAGAATGGCCGCGGCTTCCTCCGCGCCGAGGGTGGCCAAGAAGGGAATCCTCACTTGCTCGGGGCCGTCGGAGACCACCACGGTGACCACCGAGTTGGCGGCAACTTCGGTTCCCGGCAGAGGCTCGACCCTCAAAACGTGGCCTGCTTCCACCTGGTTGTCCGTCACCCTCCACTCGAGCGCCTCCAACCCGGCTTCTTCCAACTGCTCAAGGGCCGCAGCCAGCGACATGCCGGCATCGATTTCGGGCACCAGCCGAGGTGGTGGCCCGAGAGATACCACCAAGTCCACCCGGCTCCCCTGCTCGAGCTGGAGGAGCATCTCGTCGACTTCGATGACAACCCCCTCGACAGCCACCTCGTCGAAGCGCTCGGTTACCTCACCGGCCGACAGGCCTACCGCGGCCAGGGCCTCCTCGGCATCGGCAATGAACAGTCCCGTCAGGTTGCCGGGAATGGACACCAACTCGGGACCCAAGGAGATCCAAACCGTGACCGTCTTGCCCCGCTCCAGCCCGGTGCCCGGCTGGGGCTCCTGGCGCAGGATTTGGCCCGCCACGGTGCCGTCTTGGCGCTGCTCGCGGCGGTCGAGCACCCAACCGGACTCGTTCTCGATGCGTGACAGCTCAAAGTCGGAGGCGCCGATCAGGTCGGGCACCGGTTGGGTCTCCGCGCCGAACCAGTTGTCCCATAGCTTGAAGGCTCCGAATCCCGCCGCCCCCAGCAGCACGAGCGCCACCACCGTCGCCAGCAGCCTTCGAACCGCCGGGCGGCTGCTGGCCTTGGGGGCAACCTCCTCCGGGTGTCGGTCGGGTGCGGTCGCGGCCGCGGATTCACCGGTATCAGGAATCTCCGGCCCCGGTTTTGACAGGGGAAGCGGGGCCGGGCGGGGCAGTGTCTCTGCGGCCGACAACAGCCCAAGGCCTAGATCGCGAGCGGTGGGACGGTCGTCCCGCTCTGGTCGTCCCGCTTGCTCCAATACCCGGCCCAGCCGGTCGAACTGGCCGGTGAGATCGAGTTGTCTGCTCATCTTGGCCATCTGGGTGTACTCGGGGTCGTCAGAGTCGAATGGCACCCGACCCGTCAGAACCTCTGTCAGCACGAGGACGAGGGAATAAACGTCGCTCTTGTGGTCGGGGGTCAGGCCCTGGGCCTGCTCGGGGGAGGCGTAGCGCACTGCGTCGATGGCTGAAAAGACCGACCTGGCCATCAGAGCTCCCTCGCGCTCGGACGAACTCAAGGCCCATGATGTGCCGAGATCAGCCAGTCGGGCTCGACCGCGGCGCGAGAACAGGACATTGGAGGGCCGGATGTCCCCATGGATGATGCCCTGACGGTGGATGTGCTCCAAGCCGCGGGCGACGTCCAAGCCCACCATGAGAACCTGTGACGGAGACAGAAGGTGCCCGGCATCCAACATCCCCAGCAAACTCCCGCCCTCCATATAGTCGCTCACTACGTAGAGACCGAGATCGGAGTCTCCCCAGCTTTGGACGCCCACCACGTGGGGGTGGCTTACGGGGGCCGCTTCCCCGGCAGCCTCTAGGAACCGGCTGGCGAGGCCGGCCCACCCGTCGGGCAGCAAGTCTTCGGAGAGCAGCTTGACCGTCACTCTTCGCGACGCGGCCAGGTCGTAGGCCATGTAGACGTCGGTGAACCGGCCCGGGCCCATACGGGTCACGAGCCGGAAGCGCCCGCCCAAGACCCGGCCGATCACCTCGGTTTCGCCGCTGTCTTGGGACACGCTTTGAGGGTACTTGCTGTCTTGAGTTTTTCCGCGCCACTCAGGGTGTCTCTAGCCTCGGCTAGCGGGCACACTGGGTGAGTGCTTGAGTCGGTTATTCTGCGCCGGGTGTTGTTGGGTGCCGCGGCCCTGATGGGTGCGGGAGCCATCCTGTTGGCTTTGTTGCTGGCCGACACCGACGACAACGACGTGAGCGTCACCGGCAATGCCGCGGTGGACGAGCTCATCCCCCCTCGCAACGCCGAAGTCCTCTCCCAAGAAACCGTCGGCATCGACCTGGCTAGCGGCTATGACGCCCGCTTGGCCATCAACGGAGTGGCCATCCCCCCCGAGCAGATTCGCCATCTGCCCAATATCAACCGCTTCACCTTCCGGCCCGATCAGAACAAGGTGATCGAGAGACTTCAAGCCGAGCAGAACTGCGTCCAGGCCACCTATTGGCGCCAAGAGGTCGGCCCCGACGACGCCAACACCATCTCTTGGTGCTTCACCGCCTCCTAGTGGGGTGATTCCGAGCCAGCCCCATCTCCTCGTCCATCGAGGGACCGAAGGGAAGCCTCCAGTTTGCGCAAGTAACCGGCGAACTCCTCCGGCTCTCCGGTTTGCAACCACTCCAACCGGTCTCGCTCGCGCTCCAGGTGCTCGCCCATGAGTCGGTCGATGAGGTTTCTGCCCTGGGGGCTGAGCTGGGCCATCATGACCCGGCGGTCGTCGGGATCGGGCACCCGGAGCACCAGATTGAGGTTCTCAAGCTGGTCCAGCCGCCCGGTCATGCCTCCAGAGGTGAGCATGGTCATGGCCGCCAAATCGCTCGGCTTCGCCTGGAAGGGCTCGCCGTTTCGCCGCAGCGCGGCCAATACGTCGAACAGGCCCAGGGTGAGGCCGTGGGGGCGGAGGAACTCAGCCATGGATTGCTCGAACAACCGGTCGATGCGGGAGATACGCCCGAAAATCCCGATGGGCGAGGCGTCCAAATCGGGCCGCTCACTGGCCCACTGCTCCAAGATCGAGTCCACCCGGTCAAATGTCACGACAACTCCCCCAACACCGCCCCAGCGGTATCTACTACTTGGTCCACCTCGGTAGCGGTGAAGGTAAACGGCGGGTAGATGCCCAAGTGGTCGGCTTGGGCCCGTACCAGTACCCCGGCTGCCTGGATGCGCCTCTGGGCCTCGGCCACCAAGGGCTCTGGGCTTTCCGCGGCCAGTTCCACCGCGGCCAGCATCCCCTCACCGCGAACCTCGGCCACCACTGGCAGGGAATCCAGGCTGTGTATCCGCTCCTGAAGGTGCCGGCCGGTCTGGAGACTGTGATCCACCAGTGATTCCCGTTCGAGGATCTCGATCACCTTCAGCCCGGCGACGCAGGCTGCGGGATGGCCGCTGTAGGTATAGCCGTGCATCAGCTCGATTGAGCCTTCGGGGTCGACAAACCCCTCGTGAATACGGCTGCTGGCGATGGCCGCCCCCATGGGGACATAGGCCGATGTCAACCCCTTGGCCACGGTCATGATGTCGGGGACCACGCCATAGCGGTGGCCGCCGAACCAGTGGCCCAGCCGTCCGAATCCGCAGACCACCTCGTCCAGCACCAGAAGTACATCATTGCGGTCACACATCGCCCTGACCTTGGATAGGTAGCCTTCCGGAGGCGGATAGACGCCTCCGGCGGCCTGCACGGGCTCCATAATCACGGCCGCGATGGTGCTCGGATCCCGGTAGGCCAGCTCCTGTTCCAGAGCGTCGATGTCGTGGGCCGGAACCTGGGAGCAGCCTTCCAGCAGCGGGCCGAATCCCGCCCGGTTCTCGGTCAGGCCACCCACCGATATCCCACCGAAGTTCATGCCGTGGTAGCCCCGGTGCAGCGACACGAATCCGGTTTTGGAGCCCTGGCCGACCCGGCGCCAGTACCCGCGGGCGATCTTCATGGCGGTCTCCACCGCCTCTGAGCCGGAGTTGGTGAAGAAGACGTGATTCAGATCGCCCGGCGTGCGGTCGGCAACCGCCTCGGCCAGTTCCCGAGCCCGAGGGTGGCTGTACCCGAAGAGGCACTGGTACTCCAGTGTGCGGAGTTGCTCGGCCACCGCGTCGGCGATCTCGGCTCGGCCGTGTCCCAAGATCACACAGGCCACTCCTCCGGCGGTGGCGTCGAGCAGTCGGGATCCATCATCGGTCATCACATAGTTGCCGTCCCCGGCCACGACCACCGGGGGCCGGCTGCCGCCCGCCGAGGTGAACGGCATCCACAGGGCGCCAGTTGTGCTGCTCACCGTCTCTCCCCGAACGATCGCTCCCGATCCAGGGCACCCGAGCTCACGATCCGCTCCGCGAGTCCCGCCAGGCCAGCAGGGATCCCAGCTCTTCAATCTGATAGTCGGGGCCCGAGCAGACCAGAATGAGGTGCTCGGCCCCCGCGGCCGCGTAATCGTCGTAGGTCGCATCGCTGGCGGTCTCGAACAGTGCCACCGTCCTCTCCACCTGAGACGGGTCGCGCTCGGCCCGCTCGCACCACCCGTCCAGCACGCTGTTGAGGTGAGCGATCTCGTCTGGGGTGCCCCATCCGTTCCAGGCGTCGGCCAGGCGGGCGCACACGTCCAGGGTCATGCGCTCCCCCAACCCACCGATCAGTATGGGGAGCGGGCCCATCGGGCCAGGACGGAGCTGTCCCAGCCGACGGCGGATGCGGTGGATGGCAACCTCCATCTCCCGTATTCGATCGGCATCGCCCGACATGGCATACCTATAGGAGTGGTAGTCCCGCTCCAGCCAGCCCGAGCCCAGGCCGAGCACCACCCGGCCCCCGGATGCGTGGTCCACGGTGCGAGCCATGTCGGCCAACAGATCGGGGTTGCGGAACCCCGTACAAGTGACCAGCGGGCCGATCATGGCCGTCTTGGTGACCGACGCCATGGCGGCCAGCGTGGTCCAGCACTCAAAGGCGGTGCCTTCGGGATCGCCGTCGATGGGAAAGAAGTGGTCGAAAGTCCAGATACTGTCGGCTCCGGCCCCATCGGCGTACTGCCAAGCGGCCTTCATGTCGGCCCAGCTCACATGGTTGGGCCGTATCTGGACGCCCACCCTCGGCGCCATCTCAGGCTCCTTCATGGCCATCTGCCCCCTCATGAGAAGCGGACAGACCGGTAATGAGCG
Source organism: Candidatus Poriferisocius sp. (assembly GCF_965204015.1). GTDB lineage: Bacteria > Actinomycetota > Acidimicrobiia > Acidimicrobiales > Bin134 > Poriferisocius. The sequence goes on from NZ_OZ241965.1 coordinate 3,811,867, forward strand.
ACACCAGCTTCTGGGCGTCGGTGCTGCGGGCGTCGAGCAGCTCGATGAGCTGGCCTCGGCGCATGACTGCGATCCGGTCAGCCAGCCGAAACACCTGGTCGAGGTTGTGGCTCACCACGATGATGGTCAACTGGCGCTCTCGCAAGGTAGTGATGAGGTCTTCCACCCGGGCTGTCTCGGCGATACCCAGGGCTGCGGTGGGCTCATCCATGATGATCACTTCATTGCCCCAGTTCATGGCCCGGGCTATGGCCACTCCCTGGCGCTGGCCTCCGGAGAAATGCTGAACCGGGATGCGGACCGATGGGATCTTGATGTTGAGCCTCTTGATGATCTGCTCGGTCTCCCGGCGCATGGCCCGCTGGCGCAGGAAGGTGAAGGGACCCCATCCCAGCTTGATTTCCCGACCCATGAACAGGTTCTGGGCGGCATCGAGGTTGTCGGCCAACGCCAAGTCTTGATACACGGTCTCGATGCCTGCGGTCCGGGCGTCCAAGGGAGAGCGGAATCGGCGGACTTCGCCGTGCAGCACCACTGTTCCGGCATCGGGTTGCTCTGCCCCGGAAATCACCTTCAACAGAGTGCTCTTGCCGGCCCCGTTGTCGCCCACGATGGCGGTAAGGGTGCCGGTGGGAAAGTCCAGCGAAACGTCTCGGAGGGCGACCACTCCGCCGTAGCGTTTGTGGATCCCCGACACGCTCAGCGCGATATCCGACGACTCCGGCCCTCCAGCGCGGGGGGCGTCGACAACGGATCCGGATTGGGTGGCGGTCATGTTCTCGCTCCCTGCAATTGTTCGAACAGATAGTCAGGCGATACCGGAACTCGGTTCACCTCGACGCCCAACCCGGCCAGGGCGTCTTCGATGGCGTTGGCCACCGCGGCCGGAGGCGAGATAGCCCCGGCTTCCCCCACCCCCTTGATGCCCAGCGGGTTGAGGGGCGACGGCGTCTCCAAATGGGCGACGGCCAACTCGGGGACCCCAGCGGCGTCGGGTACCAGATAGTCGGCCAGACTCGGGTTCTGCGGCTGGCCCTCGGCGTCGTATACCGCCTGCTCAAACAGCGCGGCTCCGATCCCTTGAGCCACGCCTCCCATGATCTGGCCGTCCACGATCATGGTTGACAGCAGCGGCCCGCAGTCATGGGCCACCACATAGTCCAGGACCTCGACCGTGCCCGTGGACTGATCAACCGCGACTCGGGCGACGTGCACACCGGCGGCAAAGGTGACGGTCGGGGGCTCGAAACAGACCAGTTCCTCCAAACCGGCGCGGCTGCCGTTGGTCAAGACACCCCCGGGGGCGAAGCCAGTGGCCACCTCGGACAATTCCATTCGGCGGGTGGGGGTTCCCACCACCTCCACCGCGCCGTTGCGAATGCACAGGTCAGCGGGGGCCACTTCCCACTGCTCGGCCACCGCATCCACAATGCGGTTTCGCAACACCGTGGCGGCTTGGTGGATGGCGCTGCCGGCCACCACCGCACTGCGGCTGGCCAGCGTGCCCCAGCCGAACTCCACCGCGGCGGTGTCACCTCCGATCACCGTCACCCGGGCGGGATCGGCCCCGAGCGCCTGCGCACAGACCTCGGCAAACACCGTCTCATGGCCCTGGCCCTGAGAGCAGGCGCCAGTGGCCACCTCCACCCATCCGGTCTCGTCCACCCGTACTCGGGCGCTCTCAAACGGGCCAACCCCGGTGCCCTCCACATAGGAGGACACTCCAATGCCCACCAGCCGGCCAGCTTCGTCGCGAGCTCCTCCACGGAGCCCTTCGGAAATCTCGCTCATGGCCATAGCCGCCTCGAAGCAACCGGCGAAATCGCCGCTGTCGTAGGTCATGGCCGTGCCGTCCCGGTAGTTGAGCCCGACGGAATAGGGCATCTCGTCGGCGGAGATGAGGTTGCGGCGGCGAAGCTCCACCGGATCGATTCCCATCTCTCGGGCGGCCACGTCGAGGATGCGGTCCATGGCGAAGACTGCCTCGGGCCGGCCCGCACCCCGATAGGGCGAGTTCGGGGCCTTGTTGGTCACCACCGCGGTGGCCTCCACATCGAGCGCCGGTACCCGGTAGCAGCCGCATAGGTGGGCCAGCGTGTTGTAGGGCTGGACCACGCCGAGTGGGTTGGCTGCCCCGCTGTCCACTACGAAGCGGTCGCGTACGCCCAGGATGCGGGCGTCGCCGTCGAGGGCCAGTTCGATGTCATGGATCTGATCGCGGGATTGAATGGCGGCGAGGCCGTGCTCGCTCCGCTGCTCCACCCATTGGAGCGCCCCGCCCAGTTCCAGAGCGAGAAAGGCCAAGATCAGCTCCTCGGCGTAGGGAATGGCCTTGACTCCGAATCCGCCGCCCACATCGGGGGCTACCACCCGGATCCGGTGGGACGGGTGCCCCAGGGCCTTGGCCAGGGCGGTGCGCAGCGGATGGGGAATCTGGGTACTGCTCCATACCGTGAGCAGATCGGTGCGGGGATCGTGCTGGGCCACCACCCCCCTCGGTTCCATGGGGTGACAGGCCAGCCTTCCCGAGTGCAGTCGGCGGCGACTCACGTGAGCCGCGTCGGCGAAGGCGGCGCCAATGTCACCGAAACCGGCGGCCACGAACAGCGAGCGGTTATCGGGCCAGTGGTCGTACAGCCGGGGAGCGTCGTCGGCCAGGGCGGCAAAGGGGTCGACCACCGCCGGGCGGCTCTCCAACTCGAGGCCCACCCGATCGGCCGCGTCCGCCGCGCCGTAGGGGGTGTCGGCAATGACCACGGCAATGGGGTCTCCCACATGGCGCACCCGGTCTACGGCCAACAGCGGTCGCCCCTCATGACGCACGAACAGCCGGTCGTCGTCCAGGGATTCCAGCAATTTGTCCTGGTAGACGCCACCGTCAGCCTCGTTGGGGGCCATCGTGTCGATTCGCCCGATCAGGTCTTGGCCGATCCAGCCGTCAACGCCGGGAGGCAGTTCAACCCCGATCAGATCGGCGTGGGCCACCGGACTGCGCACAAAGGCCGCAAAGCGCATCGACGGCAGATCGATGTCGGCTACGTAGCGTCCGCCTCCCCGCAGGAGCCGGGAATCCTCGCGCCGCAGTTGCCTCACCGGGCCGTCTCCATGGCCCAGTAGTCCCACTGGGTGTGGGTGTACTCCTCCAGCGTGAGGCCGTCGGTCAACAGATCGTCGGTGAGTTCGGCTCGGTCGATGGACTCCACCGCTCCGATGCCTTGGGCCATGATCTGCAATCGGGCTGAGCGCTCAAGGTTCACCGCGCTCACCGTGGCCTCCTCGATTGACGAGCCCACCACGGTCAGGCCGTGGCCCTTCAACAGCACGCCTTTGCGGTCGCCCAGGGCCGCTGCCACGGCCCGGCCCCGGTCGGGGTTGTCGATCTGCACCGCGGAGTCATATACCGGCACACCGTCGGCAAACAGGGTGCACAGGTGCCAGACCGGGGCCAGGGGAACATCGGTCATCGAGAACGCGATGCAGTGCATGGGGTGGGCGTGGATCACCGCGCCCACGTCGGGCCGCACTCGGTAGATCTCGGTGTGCATGAAGCGCTCCCCGGGGGCGTCCATGGATCCCTCGACCACCTCGCCGTCCAAGTCCATCACCACCACGTCGCCCGGCTCGGTCTCGGCCAGGTCCTTCACGTCGTCGTGGGTGTGGCCCAGCACCGCCACCAAGCCAGTGCCGGGAACCCGGGCCGAGGGGTGGCCGAAGGGCCCGATCAGCCGCTCTCGGACCAATATCCGGGTGGAGGTGGCGATCTTGTCCTTGAGGGACGCAATGACCTCGGTGGGGTGGCTGCTCATGGTCGCGCTCCGATGTCGAGAATGTGGACGACTTTGGTTCGGGTGTAGCTGAGCAGCGACTCCATCGACCCCTCTGCTCCCAGCCCGGAGTCCTTGTATCCCCCGAACGGGGTTTCCAAGAAGTGCTGGCCTCGCCCGTTGATCCATACGCATCCGGCCTGCACCTGGCGCGCGGTGTCCATCGCCCAGTCCAAGTCGTTGGTGATGATGTTGGCGGTCAGCCCGTAGCGGGTGGCGTTGGCCTGGGCGATGAGGTCGTCTCTGTCCTGCCATTCCAGCACCGAAAGCACCGGGCCGAAGATCTCCTCGGTAGCGATGACATGGCCCGGCGCCACCCGGTCGAACAGCGTGGGGGCCAGGTAGTACCCGCCGTCGGGCACCCCGTCGGGCGGGCCTTCGCCCCTGACCAGCCGGGCGCCCTCGGACGTCCCGGTCTCCACGTAGCCGCGCACCCGACTGAGCTGGGGCTCGGAGACGAGCGGTCCCATGGTGGTGGCCGGATCGAGGGGGTCGCCCACCTTGATCCGGTCGAGCCGGGCGGCCACCGCATCCACCACGTCATCGCGCATCCCCACTGGCACATACAGCCGCGAAGTCGATCCGCACGACTGTCCCTGAGAAGACTCAAAGTTCATTCCCCCCACGGCCTGCTCGGCCACATAAGCGGGGTCGGCATCGGGCGCCACCAGCAAGGGGTTCTTGCCCCCCAACTCCACGGTGACGTGCTTCACATGGCCCGACGCCGCGGCCGCTTCCATAACCCGCAGCCCGGTCGTCCCCCGGCCGGTGAATCCGATCCGGCCAATGCCCGGATGGGCCACCAAAGCCTCGCCGGTGATGGCCCCGTCGCCGGTGAGCACGGTGAGCACCCCGGGGGGGAGGATCTCGGCGGCCAAATATGCCACTTCCAGGGGGGAGATCGGGGTTTGGTCTGGGGCCTTCACGATCACGGTGTTGCCCGCGGCCAAAGGGGCGGCTGCGTGAAAGAGGGTGAACATCAGCGGGTGGTTGAACGGCAGGATGCGGGCCACCACGCCATAGGGCTCTCGAAGGGTCAGATGGAGGCCGTTGGCCGAAGCCGGAAGGGTCTTGCCGTGCAGTTCCCGGGCGATGCCGGCGAAGTAGTCCAAGGCGTCAGCTCCGTAGACCACGTCGTTGCGCATGGCAGCCAGGGGGTTGCCGCTGTCCAAGGCGTCGATCCGGGCGAGTTGCTCGGCCTGAGCCCGCACCGCATCGGCCAGATCGCGCAGATATCGCCCCCGTTCGGCCGCCGAGAGGCCGGCCCACGCCTGTTGCGCGTCGGTCGCGGCCGCTACGGCTTGATCCACTACTTCGGCATCGGACAGCGGCACCTCGGCCACGATCTCCCCGGTGCCCGGCGCGGTGGCGGGCATGAGAGTGGCCGCGGTGACCTCGCGGTCTCCCACTACCAGCGGGTAGCGGTCGCGAACAGCTGCTTCGGGGAACCCGGAGGTCATGGCACAATCACCGGCTTCATCTCCGTGCCAGCCCTCATGGCGGCCAGGGCGTCGGTCACCTGTTCCAGCGAGTAGGTCTTCGAGCACACCACCGATTCCAACTCCAGCGCAGCCCCGTGCCGATCCAGGAACTGAAAGGCGTCGTGGAAATGGGAGATGTCGGCCGACAGGGAGGTTCGCACCGTGAGCTGGCGGACCTTCATGGCAGTGGTATCCACCGGGACTGACTGGCCGTGGGCCTGGCCGACCACCATGAGCGCGCCGCCGGCCCGCACCATCTCCATTCCCTCGGTGAAGGCGTCGGGAGGCCCCGCGCACTCGAACACCACGTCGGCGCCCCGGCCGTCGGTCAGGTCGCGGACTGCCTCGATTCGCTCCTCGGGCTCAGTGTGGTCGATGTCGATGCGGGCGGTGAGGCCCCATTTCTCGGTGGCCGCCAGCCGGGAGGCGGGCGCGCCGATGAGCACCACCTGGTGGGCCCCGCTGTGCAAGGCGGCCGCCGCGCACAAAACGCCCACCGGGCCGGCGCCGAGCACCGCCACGGTGTCACTGAAGCGGATGCGGGGCAGACGGTCGAAGGCGTGCATCACGGTGCGGAGCGCGCAGGTGGACGCGGACGCCAGCGGGCTGGACACGCTGTCGGGCACCCGCAGCACCCGTGAATCGGGCGACACGTGGAGGTGCTCGGAGAATGTGCCGTTGACGGCCCCCTCCTCATAGGGGCCCCACCCGTAGCCCATGGTGTTCTCGCACAGGGTGGGCTGTTTGGCCACTGCGCAGAAGTAGCACCGACCGCACCAGTTGTGAGCCCAGATGATGCGGTCGCCCGGTCGCAGCGGCTGGCCTCGCGCGTCGCGCTCCAAACCCGCGCCGAGCTCCAAAACCGTTCCAGCGCCCTCATGGCCCAATATCAGCGGCAGACGGGCCAGTTGATCGAAGACTCCGTCGCAGATGTGGACGTCGGTTCCGCACACGGTGGCGGCATCGATGCGCACCAGGGCGCCCCCCGGCATCACCGGCCCCAGCTTCAGGCGTTCGACCGCGGGACCGCGGGCATAGTCGGCCAAAACCACTGCTCGGCTCATTCGGGGACCTTTCGCCAAATGGGGCCCCGTTCGACAACCGGGTCGAGCAGTCCTTCGGCCACCCATTCGGTATAGGCGAAGGGGTCGTAGGTCTTGGCCACCTGGCCCGGATAGCCGATGCGGTCGCGCACCACCGGGCTGAGGTAGTAGCAGGCCGCCACCACGGTGGTCAGGGCGGTGTAGGCGTCTTCGTTCTCGGAAAGGAAGGCCGACAGCCTCTCCACGGTGAACGTTGACGGATCGAGCGCGGCCAAGGCCTCGACCAGCGGCTGGCACAGATCGTCGCGCCATCCCAACACCTCGTCGAGATAGGAGCCCACCGCCCTCACTTCGGAGGCTGAGGGCATGCCGTAGCCCGCGGGCAGCATGATGTCGGCCAACTGTTCCAATCGACCAATGTCGATAACGGTGCTGTTGTCGGCAGATGTCATGCCGGAACCTTCTGCTCGTTTCGGTTTCGGACCAGCAGATCGGCCGTTCGCAGGGCTAGTGCAGTGATGGTGCAGGTGGGGTTCACTCCCGAGCTGGTCACGAACACGCTGGCGTCGGCGACGTACAGATTGGCCACATCATGGGCCTGCTGGCGGGCGTTGACCACCGATGTCGCCGGGTCGTCTCCCATGCGGGCGGTACCCATGAGGTGCCACCCCGAATAGGGAATCATGCTGGCCACCGCGGTCTCCTGGCAGCCCGATGCTGTGAGCGACTCGGTAGCCCGCTCTTCCTGGAAGGCCATCAGCCGCCGGGAGTGGTCAGAGATCCGATAGCTCACCCGGGGCGCGGGAATGCCGTGGCTGTCGGTGCGGTCTGGGTCGAGTTTCACCCGGTTGTACTCCTCGGGGAGGTCCTCGCCGAAGATGGCCCAACTCGCCCCCCGCCCGAATGTCCGTCCCATGAGCTGGTGGTGATCGGGTCCCCACACCTCGTTGCCGGCCCTCATGGGCAATATGTGGTTGAGGGGGCCGCCGACCGGCGAAAGCGCCCACTTGGCCCCGCGCACGAACTCTCGGTCGGCGTCGGTCTCGTAAAACTGGTAGGTGGTGATGCTGGCCCCGAAGTGGCCCTGCCAGCCCTCCACCTGATCGTCCCACCATCCGGTAACCACCGAGAACGGGTGCATCATCAAGCGCCGACCCACGAGTCCGCTGGAGTTGGCCAACCCATCAGGGCAAAAGCGGTCGTCGGCCGAGAGCAACAGCAACCGCGCCGTGCCCACCGCGTTGGCTGCCAGGATCACCACGTCGGCTTCTTGGTGGTGCTCGACTCCGGCATGGTCCAGCCACACGGCTCCGGTGGCCAACCCCCGAGGCCCGATGGTGATCCGGCTGACCCGGGCACCGGTGATGAGCCGGGCCCCGGCGGCCGTCGCCTGGGGCCAATGGGTCAGGTCGGTGGAGGCTTTGGCCCCCTCAGCGCATCCCGAGGTGCACACTCCCCGCTGCACGCACGGCCGCCGCCCGTCGTAGGGGGCCGACAAGATGGCATTGGGCTCGGGCCACCAGTGCCATCCCAGCCGATTGTGGCCCTCGGCTACCCGCCTCCCAGCCACTCCCAGGGGCAGCGGCGGCAGCGGGTAGTCGTCATGGGGCGGGTAGGCCGGATCGCCGGCGAGGCCGGAAACGCCGATCTGGCGGTCGATGGTGTTGTAGTAGGGAACCAGGTCCCGGTAGGCGATGGGCCAGTCGTCGGCCACCCCATCCAGGGTCCGCACTCGCAGATCTGATGGGAGCATCCGCGGCCAGGTCCCGGCGTAGATGATCATGCTGCCCCCCACCGCGTTGTACATGAGGGGTTCGATGTCGGAGTCGTCGTGGACAACCGGGTAGTCCTCCGGTCGATTCCGCACATTGGGACTCATGGCCCAGTCCCTGCGGATGGCCAGCTCCCAGTCGGGGCGGGTGCCCGGGAACGAAGACCTATCGGGCCAATCGCCCTGCTCGAGGCAGACCACGTCGAAGCCGTGCTCGGCGAGGTGGCGCGCCGCCACCCCGCCGGACGCACCGGCGCCGATGATGAGGACGTCGGCCCGATAGGTCATGTTCGCTGTCGAAAATCCGGAAGGGAAGGACCCCTAGCGGAGATCGGCGTTGGTCATGCCTTCAATGGTGTCGGCATCCACCACGAAGGTGGGCGCCTGGATGAAGTAGCCCTGGCCGGTGCTGCCGGTGGTTAGGTATTGGTGGGCGACCTCGGCGGTCTGCCAACCCCACTGATAGCCCCGCAAGGCAATGGTCATGTCCACGCCGGATCCGGCCCGGATCTGATCGAATACCGCCGGCTCGCCGTCGGTTCCGCTGATGAGGATGTCGGCGTGGGCGATGCCCGCCTCTTCCACTGCGGTGGCGGCGCCCAGAGCCAGGGCGTCGCTGTCTGCCCAGATTCCGTCGAGATCGGGATTGGCGGTCAACGCGTCCTGGGCCAAACGGAGGCCCTCCTCAGCGGTGAAGCTGTTGGCGCTCTGGTTGAACACCACCTCGATGCCGGGGTTGTTCTCCATGGTGTGCTCGAAGCCCTCGCGGCGCTTCTCCACGTACTCGCTGGCGCCCGGGCCACCGATACGGGCGATCTTGCCCGAACCGCCGAGCTGTTCGACCATCCACTCGGTCTGCTTGGTGCCCTCAACGCCCCAGTCGGTGCCGATGAAGCCGATCTCCGGGGCGGCCTCCTGCACGCTGTCGCCGGTGGACAACATGGGAATGCCGGCGGCCGCGGCGGCCTCATAAGCGGGAATGAGCGCTTGGCGGTCGCCCGGCGAGGCGATGATGAGGTCGACTCCCTGGGTCACGAAGTCCTCGATCTGAGCCACTTGGTCTTCGATCACGTAGGCGGCGTCGGCGGCGACGAAGTTCCAGCAGTTACCGGCACCGAAGTCGCGGAGACCAGCTTCGAGGTCGCGGAAGTACAGGATGAAGGTGGCCAGATTGGCGTACCGCACCTCGTAGGTCTCCTCACAACCCCCGTCTCCCGACGCGGTGTCGTCGTCATCGTCGTTGCCGCACGCCGATGCCACCAGCCCAAAGGCCAATAGCAGCGCCAGCAGCTTGAACAACAGATTCTTGGTTTTCATTGTGCTCCCCTCCGGGTGTTTATGGTTGCTCCGACGTCGAGGTGGCCGATTGTTCGGCCGGCTCCACGCCTTGGAGTTCTAGGTCTTCCGAGCGGGCCGATTGCTCGGCCAGCTCGATAGCACGGCGCTCTTCGTCGAGCTCGTGCTCGACTTCGACTTCGATGGCGGTGTCCTCGCTTCGGTTGGCCCACCGTTCCAGGTACCTGCGCAAGAACTGCGATGTCATGGCCAACACGAAAACGACGCCGAGCCACACGTCCTGCATGTTGGACGACACATTGAGCAGGTTGAGGCTGTTGCGAATCACCCCGATCAGCAGCACGCCGGCCAGCGTGCGGGGAATCGACCCCCGACCTCCGAACAGATTGGTGCCGCCCAGTACCACCGCGGCCACCGCGTACAGCTCGGTGAGCACGGCGGCATTGGGCTGGCCGACGTTGACCCGCCCCAACAGGGTGAAGCCGCCGACGGCAACGGCCAGGCCCCCCAGCACGAAAACGGTGACCCGCACCCGAGTGACGTTTATGCCGGCTCGGCGGGCTGCTTCGGCATTGCCTCCCACCGCGTAGATCCGCAATCCGAACCGGGAATAGCGAAGGATGATGTGGTAGACGACACCGAGACCCAGCGCCACCCAAATGGGCATTCGCAGCCCGATGAACTCCCCGCTCCACCACGCTTTCCAGCCGCCGGGTAGGTTGCCCACGGTATTGCCCGCGGTGATCTCTCGGGCCAAGCCCCGGGCCATGATCAGAAGTCCCAGGGTGGTGATGAACGAGGGGACTCTGAGCACCGCAGTGATCAGCCCGTTGAACAGCCCGGCGGCTATGCCCACCCCCGCTCCGGCCAACAGGCCGAGCACGATGCTGTTGTTGCGGACCATGGTCTCGGCCGCCACGACCCCGATCAGGGCCAAAACCGACCCTTGGGACAGATCCAGTTCGGCGGTGATTATCACCAGGGTCATTCCGAAAGCCGCGCAGGCCAAGAACGAGGTTTGCAGCAAGATGTTCTGGAGATTTCCGGTGGTCAGGAACACGTCGGATTTGACGGTCATGACTGCGCCCAGGATGACGACCACGAATATGGCGAACCCGGCCTCCACCACCCGGGGAATAGCGACCCGGATCTTGTCCCAGCCCATGGCGGCCGAGGGCTCAGTCATGGGGCCACCCGCTGATTCGACTGGGTGCGATGGGCTTCGATGCCCTCGACCACCAGGCCGACCAATGCGTCGAGGTAGAGCTCGCCGGCGTCGGCCGTGGCCCCGCGCGGATCACCGATGATGCCGACCGGGGATACTGCCGCCATGCCCTCAGAGCGCAGCTTGGCGCTGGCTGAGGCCGCTGGTCCTACGTGGCCGGCGACTGCTGAGTCCAAATCCACCCGGTCGGGGGCGACAACCAGCATGATGCTGGTTTCGAAGTGCCCACCATGGGTACCCACTACTTCTCGATCCATGTTGAGCCGGGTCTCAGCTGCTTGGTGAATGGCATCTCGCTGGGCGGGCCAATCGTCAAACGACACCACTCGGGCACGGTCGTCGGCGTCGAGCTCAGACAGGGCCGCGGCCATTGCCCCGACGTTTCCGGCATGGCCGGTTACCAGATAGGCGCCGCGGAATCCGTGGCTCAGCAGAGTTTGGATCACCTCAACCAGGACGTCGCTGAGGGTCTCGTCGCTCAAGCTGGCCGTGCCCGGGAACGTGAGGTGATGGCTGGAGGAGCCAACGGGAATGCAGGGCGAAACCACGCACTCCCCTACTTCTTGAGCCGCCCGATCGGCTACTGCCTCGGCGATGAGGGCGTCAGTGTCGAGGGGAAGATGGGGACCGTGCTGCTCGAGAGCACCCAAGGGGATCATCACATCCAATGGGCCCAGGTCGAGCCGCTCGCTCAGAGCCGTCCAGCTCATCTCACCCAGTCGCACGGTCCCCTCAGAGATCGGTGAGAGCGGCGTCGAGGTAGGTGGGCTTTTGCGGGCGGCCCACGCCTATCACAACCTGCACCAAGGCCTCTTCATCGGTGTGGTTTCGCAAGCCATGCATGATCCCGGCAGGGCTGTAGATCATCTCTCGCTCTTTCAGAACGGTGTCGAGAATCCGGCCGTCGTCGTCTTCCCACCATGCGGTCAACTCACCCTTGACCACAAAGAAGACCTCTTCCACTTCGTGGGCGTGCGATGGTGCTTCGGCTCCCGGGGGCATCATCATCACCGACAGGGTGAAGTTGTCGGCGGTGACGGTTCCGGGTTCGTAGTGCTTTCCGGTGATGCTCGCCCCCACCATTCGCACATGGGCTCGTCGGTACTTCTCCTTGAGGTCTCCCTGAGCGGCAAATGGGCCCCAGTCCAGCTCCTTGCTCCCATACCGCTGGATGTGCTCGTTGAACTCAGCTTCAGTGAACTGACTCGCCATCTGGTCCCTCCCCCTAGGTATTTCAGTGCTCGGTATCTTAGGGCCAAAGTTTCCTCGGTGCTCAGGGGCCTCCTCATGGGAGACGCAGGTCGCTAAATGAGTTGTCGCTGTCGGGCCAGAGCGACGGCTTGTCCGGGCCGGGAGGGCGCGATCAGAACGGCGCTGGTTTGGACTTCGTCAGCTCGGTTCCCTCTCCGGGTTGGGGGGGTCAAGGTGATCGGCTGGTTCGCGGTCAGTTCCAAGATCAACCCGGTCGCGCCTTGGCTCAAGTCGAAGGCGCCTGATCCCTGCTCAGCCGGGCCAAAGGCGGATACAACTCGGCGGCGCAGCAACACGGGGTCTTGTACTGCCAGGTGGTCATGGAGCACAACCCCGGCGGGAACGAAGACCAACCACCGTCGAGTGAGCGCATAGAGCGAGCGGCCTCCGAGCACGGCAACTGCACCGCCTACCACGGTGATAAGCGCGCCCAAGACCCATTGCTCGGCGGCCAGAAGGAGCGGTCCGCTGACCAGACCGCCGACCGTGATCACTGCTGCCGCGGGCAGCGGACCAGCCAGCAGCACCGTCGGTGGTCGAAGCAGCAATCGGACCTCGTCGCCATAGGAGATGGCGTTCACGAAAACTTGGCCGACCGGTGAGCTCAAACAAACTGCGGCCATCGCTCCGGTAATGGCGGCGACCAGCGCGACCTCGCCCCAATCGGCATCGCCCAACCCCGCCCACACCAGAGCCGCTACTGCCGACGGCACGGCCAGCCGAACCAGCACCAAGGTCGCCGGGTGGGCGAGCAGGGAGCCCACCAACACCCCACCCCAAAGGACCCACAGACCCACCGACGCGGTCGACCGCCACGCGGCCGACGCATCGTGCAGCCCGTCGGCCAACACCGGCCCGGCAGTGAACGGCAGCGCCGCCCACCACACCCTCACGGCCCACACCCACACCCGATCCCCACCGAGACCTCTCACCCACCCCACTACAGCACCTCCCCCACTTCAGCCCAAACCGGCCACCCCTGTCAGCGGTCGGCAGTACTATCCGGCAGGTGACGGAAGGGGCAGAAGACCGTGCAGAGCATCGCATCGCGGAGTTGGTCGAACTCATCCGCTACCACGATCAGCTTTATCACACCGATGACGTCCCGGAGATTCCTGATGCCGACTATGACCTGCTCAAACGGGAACTGCTGGAGCTTGAGGCAACCCACCCGGAGTTAACTCGACCCGATTCCCCAACCCAGACGGTTGGGGCGGACCCGTCGACACTGTTCGAGCCGGTGGAGCACCGGGTGCCGATGATGTCGCTCGACAATGCCTTCGACCGGGACGAGCTGAGTGCATGGGCTGACCGGGCGAAGCGCCGCTTGGCCGCTGAGGATTTCGGCGGCCTGGTTTGCGAGCTCAAGTTCGACGGTCTGGCCGTTTCGCTGCGCTATGAAGACGGCAGGCTGGTGCAGGCAGCTACCCGAGGCAATGGGCGGGTGGGCGAGGACATCACTGCGAACGTTCTCACCCTCAGGACTGTCCCCCACCGACTCCCTGCGGAGGCACCTCAAGTTCTCGAAGTGCGAGGTGAGGTTTACATGCCCCTGGCCGCTTTTGATGCGCTCAACGCTCACCAAGACGCCGAAGGTAAGCCTCGTTACGCCAACCCCCGAAACACCGCAGCCGGCTCGCTGCGCCAGAAAGATCCATCGATCACTGCTACGAGGGGCTTGTCGATGTGGTGCTATTCAGTTGGCGAAGTCCAGGGAGGCCCTGAGGTAGCCACCCATAGCGCCACCCTGGAGTACTTGGACAGTCTGGGCCTGCCGGTCAACCCGGAGACCGCCGCAGTGGACTCGGTTGACGCAGCCTGGCAATTCGTCGAGCGGTGCGAGACCATGCGGCACGACCTGCCTTATGAGATTGACGGCGCGGTCATCAAGGTCGACCGCTTGGATCTCCAGCAGGAACTCGGATCCACCAGTCGGGCTCCCCGCTGGGCTGTCGCATACAAGCTCCCCCCTGAGGAACAGACCACCGGGCTCTTAGATATCCATGTCTCCATCGGAAGCAAAGGCAAGGCCACCCCGTTTGCAGTGCTGGAGCCGGTGTTTGTCGGCGGTTCCACCGTGGCGATGGCCACCCTGCACAACGAAGATCAGGTGCGGGAGAAAGACGTTCGTCCCGGTGACACCGTGGTGGTCCGCAAGGCCGGCGATGTGATTCCCGAAGTGCTGCGACCAGTGCTGGCCGACCGCCCCTCTGGGCTCCCCGAGTGGGTGTTCCCAGAGGTGTGCCCCTGCCCCCACCAACAGCCGCTGACCCGACAGGGGGGCGACGCAGCCCACTACTGCCGCTTTTCCCGCTGTCCCGAGCAGCTCCGAGGCTGGATCGAGCACTTTGCCGCCCGGAACGCCCTCGACATCGAGCATTTGGGTGAGCAGCGAGTGCGTTTGTTCATCGATCTTGGCTTTATCACCGATGTGAGCGACATCTACGCCCTTCCCTATGACCGCATCCGCGAACTGGAGGGGTTCGGCGAGCTCTCAGTGGCCAACTTGGCCGACGCCATTGAGGCTTCCAAACAGCAGCCTTTGGCCCGGCTGCTGGTAGGTCTCAATATTCGCCATCTGGGCGACACCACTTGTGAGTTGCTGGCCGATGACCTTGGTTCTTTGGACCGCATCATGGGGGCCTCAGTCGAGGAGCTGGCCGATATTGACGGCATCGGCCCGATCATCGCCGAAAGCGTGCACGAATTCTTCCAGTCGGATGTCAACCAGGAGATCATCCAGAGGTTGCCCAAGGAGTTGCGAGAGGCCAAGTCTTCCGACCCCGACGCCGAGGCCGAATCGCTGCCTCAAACCTTGGAGGGGATGACCATCGTGGTCACCGGCGGGCTGGAGGGGTACACCCGCGACGGAGTCGGGGCGGCTATCAAGGCTCGGGGTGGCAAGTCCCCGGGCGGCGTGTCGTCCAAGACCACCGCCTTGGTGGTGGGCGAGAACCCGGGTGCCTCCAAGCTGGACAAAGCCGAGAAGTTGGGCGTTCCGATCCTCAATGAGGCACAGTTCCAGCGGCTCATTGAGACCGGAGAATTGCCATGATTGAAGCAGTGTTTTGGGATTTCGGCGGGGTGTTTACCGGCTCGCCGTTTCATCTCGACGACTTCGCCCGCTCGCTGGGCACCACCAACGAGCGCCTCTTGGAGCATGTGTTCGGGCGATACGAGGCCGATGGCGACCATCCCTGGCACCGTCTGGAGCGGGGCGAGGGAACTCTGGCCGAGGCGCTGGAGGCGGCCGATGAGTCCTGCCGGGCCGACGGCATCGAGGGGTTCAGTTCCGAGGGGTTCTTCAAGGCCATGAGCGGCACCGACAGCGACGAGCGGCGAGAGCGAGCAGTCTCCAAAGTCAGAGCACTCAACGATTCGGGCATACGACAGGCCATCATCACCAACAACGCGAAGGAATTCGGCGACATGTGGCGCCAGCTCATCCCGGTCGATGAGCTGTTCGAGGCAGTGATCGACTCCAGCGCAGTGGGCATGCGCAAGCCCGATGCGAGGATCTACCAGCTCGCCCTCCAGAAATTGGAGGTTTCTCGCCCGGAAACGAGCGCCTTTCTGGACGATTTCGAGCCCAATGTGGTGGCTGCCCGAGACCTCGGTATGCACGGTGTGCTGGTAGGAGATGACATCGCTCCCGCCCTAGCTGAACTCGACCGGCTTCTCGGAACTGGCTAGCGCCCGCGGGATGAGCGGTCCTGAGAAGAGAATCCGCATCTGGATCGACCGGACTCCCCCGTCTGAGGTCGCGATCCCCCCTGATGTGGAGTTGGTTGACGGCCCAGAGCACGCCGACGGGGTGGTGGTGGCCGCCGACCGGCCGTGGGACGACGAAGTCTGCCGTCGCCTGCCTAACCTAAAGGTGGTAGCCCGCTCGGGTATCGGCTACGACAATGTGGACGTCGCCGCTTGCGCGGCCCACGGGGTGGCCGCCTGCAACACCCCCGACGCCCCCACGGTTTCTACTGCTGAGCACGCCCTGGCGCTGATGCTGGCGGTGGCCAAACGGCTCAAGAGCTCTGAAGCGCGCTTGACCGCTGGCACCGTCAGCGGCCCTGGCCGACTCACAGGCCCCGGGGCGCTGGAGTTGGACGGACGCATCCTGGGGCTAGTGGGCTGCGGGCGGATCGGCAGCCTCCTAGGGCGCTACGTCGAGGCATTGGGGATGACCGTGCTGGTCTACGACCCCTATCTCGAGGCGGCTCCCGTCGGCGAGTTGGTAGGCCTCGATCAGCTATGGGCAGAGGCCCATCTCGTCTCCTTGCATGCTCCGGCCACGCCGGAGACTCGCCACATCGTCAACACCGACTCGCTGGCCGCCATGCGCCCCGGGGTGATCATCATCAACTGCGCCCGGGGAGCGCTGGTGGATCAGGAAGCGCTGCTAGCCGCACTCGATTCCGGCCATGTGGCTGGAGCGGGCCTCGACGTCACCGAACCAGAGCCTCTACCCCCGGACCATCCACTCTTATGCCGCGACAATGTGGTTGTCACTCCCCATGTGGCCTCAACTACCACCGTGGGTATCGTAAGGCTGATAGGCCAGGCGTTGGAACAGGCTCTCATCTGGCTTAGAGGCGGGAACCCCGAGCACCTACTTGATCCCGCGGCCGCCCATCCTTCGGTTGATCGCCGAGTCAATCCCTAGAACTGGCCCAGATCTGACGCCAAAGCCGCAAATTGCCCCAGTCAGGCCGCGACCGCTCCGCCGGCTACCAATTCGTCCTGGTAGAAGACCACCGCCTGGCCGGGGGCTACTCGTCGCTGGGGCTCTTGCCAGTCAACCCTGCCCGCTCTGTCCACCACCCCAACCGCGGGGGTGCCGTGGGCGCTTACTTGGACGTCCACCGGACCGTCGACCGGTTCATCGGCCCACTCGATATCGACCACATCCTGGGTCGGGGTGTACAAATCCTCTCGTCGCCCCACGGTCACCCGGCCCGCGGCAATGTCCACGTCGGTCACATACCTAGGCTCGTCGGTGCCGCCCAGGTTGAGGCCTCGGCGCTGGCCGATGGTCACCGCCTGCACGGCGCCGACTGTGCCCAACTCCGTGCCGTCTACGTCAACCACCGTGCCTGGAGACTCCCCCAATCGACGGGACAGAAAGCCCTGCCTTCCCCCTGCCCGGTTGGCGATGAAGCACACATCCTGGCTGTCGGGCTTGGCCGAGTTCCGCAAACCCAGATCGGCTGCCCGCTCCCGAACCTCAGCTTTGGTCAGGTGGCCGATGGGCAAGAGCAGTCGGCCCATTTGCTCTTGGCCCAGCATGTAGAGCACATAGGACTGGTCCTTAGCCCCATCCACGCCCCGGCGCACCCGGAATCCGCCATCTGCGGCCTCAAGCCGGGCGTGATGGCCGGTGGCCACTGCGTCGAAACCCAGCGCCTCGGCTCGCACCATAAGCTTGTCGAACTTGATGTGGCGGTTGCACTCGATGCAGGGATTGGGCGTTAGCCCAACCGCGTGGTCATCCACATACGGGGACACCACCCGCTGGTCAAAGGCGTCGCCGAAGTTGAACACGTGGTGCTGCAATCCCAACAGATCGGCCACTCTGCGGGCGTCCTCCACATCCGACACCGAGCAGCAGCCGGTATCCGACTCCCCTCCCCACAGCTTGAGGGTCACGCCCACCACCTCGTGGCCCTGCTCGGCCAGCATGGCGGCAGCCACCGACGAATCCACTCCTCCCGACATGGCGGCCAACACCCGCATGGCTCAGCCCGTCCCCTCAGCCAGTCCCATAGGCCCGGAGCCGGGCCACCGCATCGGGAATGACCGCCAACGCCTGATCGACATCAGCATCGGCGGTCTCATAGCCCAGCGACAGCCGCAGCGATCCCCCGGCGAGCATTCGGTCGTAGCCCATGGCGGCCAGCACATGCGACGGATCCTGGGCCCCGCTTGAGCACGATGATGCGGCCGACGCGTACACCCCGGCATCCTCCAGCAGAAACAGGAGCGCCTCCGACTCAATACCCTCGAAGCAAAGATGGGCCGAACCGGCCACCTTGCCCGATCGCTGCCCGGTTTCGACCGTGCTGGGCACCGCGGCCAGGATCCCGTCGGCCAGCCGATCACGCAGACGGGCCAGCCGCTCCACCTGCTCGGCCCGGCTCTTCAGCACCACCTCGGCGGCCGCCGCCATGCCGGCGATACCCGCGGCGTTGTGGGTTCCTGAGCGCAACCCTCGCTCCTGGCCACCGCCCAGCAGCAGCGGCGAGAGCTCCACCCCGTCGCGCACCACCAGCGCCCCCACCCCCTTGGGACCGCCGAACTTGTGGGCACTGACAGAGATCAGATCAGCGCAAGCGGCCAGCGAGGCCACGTCGAGCCAAGGAAAGGCCTGCACCGCGTCGGTGTGGAGCACTGCCTGGGGGGCAGCCGAGCGCACGGCCTCGGCCACTTGGGCCAAGGGCTGAACCATGCCGGTCTCGTTGTTGGCCAGCATCACCGACACCACGGTCACGTCATCGTCGAGGGCGGCGGCTAGCGCTTCCAGATCGATCACCCCGGCGGCGTCCACCGCTACCACCCGGCCGCCCAAGTGCTCTACCGGCTCCAGCACCGCGTGGTGCTCGATGGCCGAGCACACGGTCACCCCGCCGGCTTGCATGTGCCGTCCGACCACCGCCATGTTGTCGCCCTCGGTGCCCCCGCCAGTGAACACGATCTCCCCCGGCTCTGAGCCCAAAGCCTCCGCCATTACGTCCCGGGCATCGTCGATCTTGCGGCGGGTGTCCCGAGCCATCCGGTGGGCGCCGGTCGGGTTGGCATAGAGCTCCCGGTGCAGCGGGGCCATGGCCTCGGCCGCTTCGACACACAGCGGGGTTGAAGCCGCATTGTCCAGATACGCAATCGAATCCGACGCCATGGCCGACCCTCCCGTGTCCCTCTAAACCCTGGGGAACACCAGATCGTCGCGCTTGGAGCGCTTCAGCTCGGCGAACGACGGCCATTCGGCCAGAGTCACCACCGCGTCCCACAGGCGCACAGCCTCTTCGGGGGGCGGAACCTGGCTCACCACCGGTCCGAAGAACGACGTTGTGCCCCCATTGTGATGGAAGGAGATGATCGGCGTGCCCACGTCTCGACCGGTGCGGCTCAGCGCTTCCATGGTGGACTGCCGCAGGGCTTCATCCAGCGACTCGTCCTCGGCCCGATCGGCTAGCACATCGGGTAGGCCGGCACGCTCCAGGGCGGCCTTCAAGTGCTCATCAGAGGCCACCTCACCCATCGTCGAGCGGACATCCGCATCGGGATTCCAGATGGTGGATCCGTAGGCGGTGTATAGCTCACCGGCCGCAGTTGCGCCGTGCTCGCCACGGACCGCCTGAGCCACCCGGAGCATGCGACGGCCCTTGTGATGCAGGTCTTGGTAGCCCTCGGGAAAGTCCTCGTAGTCGCTGTCCTCGTTGAGGATCGACAGGCAGATCAGCCGCCAGTCCACGGCGTAGTCGCGCTGGCGGGCGACATCGGTGACCCAGCGGGAGGTGAGCCATGCGAAGGGGCAAATCGGATCCCAGAAGAACTCGATGTCGGCGTCGGGCATCCTCCAATCCTACGGCCCTCCAGCAAGTCCCACGAGTCGCTTTAGACTCAGGTTGTGGCCAGAATCAGGGTTTCCACCACCATCGAAGCGCCTCTCGACGCGGTGTGGGAGTACGTGCGCCGCATCGAATCTCACACCGAGTGGATGGCCGACGCCGAGTCGATCACCTTCCAAAGCGCCCAGACCGAGGGTGTGGGCACCGCCTTCGATTGCCTGACCAAGATCGGCCCCCTGCGGCTCAACGATGCCATGGTGATCACCGAATGGGCCGAACAGGAGGCCATCGGAGTGCGCCACACCGGACTGGTCACCGGCGAAGGCCGGTTCACCCTTTCGCCGGCGGGAACCGACCGCACCGAATTCTGCTGGACCGAGGAGCTCCAGTTTCCCTGGTGGATGGGGGGCCTGCTGGGCGACATCGTCGGGGCCCGCGTGCTCGAATGGGTGTGGCGCCGCAACCTGAAGACGCTGCGCAGTCAGTTTTCGGCTGCCTAGAGCACTTCCACCCAGCGAGAGGCAGCCCAAAGCGACCCGACGAAAGAAGCCGCCGCCACTACGGTGGCAGCTAGCAAAGGAGCCGCTTTGGTGTACCGGTGTTTGCGAATGGCCTGAGCTGCAACCGCGCCAACAATCACTCCGCCTACGAGCCCCCCGATGTGGCCGCCGAGCGAGACCCCTCGAACCATGAAGCTGATAACGAGATTGATGGCCAGAATGGGTCCAATCGGGGATTGAAACAAGCCCACTCCCTGAGTCAGCAACAAGGCGGCATAGGCGCCCATCAGCCCGAAGATCGCCCCCGAAGCTCCCGCGACCAGCGAGTTGGGCGTCTCGATCAACGCCCCGAATGATCCGCTAACCTCCGAGGCGAAATACACCGCGGTGAACGGCACCCGACCCAGCCACTGCTCCAAAGCCAATCCCAAGATGTAGAGCGAATACATGTTCACCGCGAGGTGGAACAAACCGTGGTGCAAGAAGCCGCCGGTGAACACCCGCCACCACTCGTTGTATACGTCAATGGCCGCCCCCCAGGTGGCGGCGTCGACTGTCAGTCCGTTGAGACTGCCCACACCACTGACCCCGTCTCCCATCGCCATGCCCACGATGAACACCGCCACGTTGGCGGCGATCAGCACATAGCTGACGTACCAGGTCTCGGTTCTTTGTGGGACCATGCTCAGTGAGCGGTTACAGGCCCACCGGCGAGCCGTCGCTCAGCAGGTTCTGGCCCACGTTCACCACCTCGGTGACTCCGGGTACCCGATCCTTGAGAATCCGCTCCACCCCGGCCTTCAGCGTGACCGTCGAGGCCGGACAGCTCACGCAGGCCCCGGTCAGCTCCACGGTGACCACGCCGGTGTTCTCGTCCACCCCTCGCAAGAAGATGTCGCCGTCGTCGGCCTGCACCGCCGGGCGGATGGCCTCGATCACTTGGGCTACGGCGTTCTCCACGCCCCAATTGTCTCAGCCGAAACACGATTCGCCAACCTTCCCGCCGATCTCGTTCAATCAACCAAGCCGACATCTGACAGACTCGGCACCGTGGAAGTGCTGGCCCACCAGGGCGGTTGGGACGAGATCCTCTTGGTGGCCGCGCCGCTGGCCCTGCTGGCCGGCCTGCTGTATCTGGCTAACCGCCGGGCCTCTCGCGGCAGACGTCAGCCCCCAGCGCGCTGAGCTTGCCGACAAAGTCCTCGTAGCCCCGGTCGATGTGGTGGGGGTCGCACACCACGGTCTCGCCCTCGGCGGCCAACCCGGCCACCACGAGGGCCGCACCAGCCCGGATATCGGACGCCCGCACCGGCGCACCGCTGAGCCGGTCCACTCCCCGGATCACGGCATGATGGCTCTCGGTGCGGATATCGGCGCCCATGCGCACCAGTTCGTCTACGTAGCGGAACCGGCCCGAGAAGAGATTCTCGGTCACAATTCCCACTCCCTCGGCCACCGACAGCATGGCCACCAGCAGCGGCTTGCAGTCGGTGGGCAGGCCGGGATACGGCAGAGTGGACACATCGGCCGACCGCAAGCGCCCGGTGCTCATGGCCCACATCCCTTCGGAGTCCGACGAGGTTCGCACCCCCATCTCGCCCAGCTTGCGGCATGGCATTGCCATGTGGTCGGGCTGGGCGCCCTGCAAGATGATCTCCCCGCCGGCCACCCCAAGAGCGGCCAAAAACGTGGCCGTCTCGATCCGATCGCTCATCGCGGTGTGCTCGGCCGGGTGCAGTTCGTCTACACCCTCCACCATGATGGTGGACGTGCCGGCACCGGTTACCTGGCCGCCCATACGGTTCAGGAATCCGGCCAGGTCTGCGATCTCTGGCTCCCGGGCGGCGTTGTCAATCACCGTCGTGCCCTTGGCCCGGACAGCAGCCATCATCACGTTCTCGGTGGCGCCCACACTGGGAAACTCCAAAAGAACCGGGCTGCCCACCAGATTGTCGGCGGTGGCATGTACATCGCCCCCCGAGATTTCGAACCGACAGCCGATGGCCTCGAGCGCGGCAATGTGCATGTCGATGGGCCGGGGGCCGAAGTCGTCGCCGCCGGGCAGGGCCACCCGGGCATGTCCTATGCCGGCCAACAGCGGTCCCAGCACCGCGGTGGAGGCTCGCAGTTGCTCGGTCAGCGAATAGGGCGCCTCGGGGTTGATGGCCGCGGGGCGCTGGATGGTGAGGGCATCGCCCGACCGGCTGACCGAGACCCCCATCGCCCGCAGCACATCGGCCATCACTGTCACATCGTCGATGTCGGGCACATTGCGGATCACGTATGTGCCTTCGGCGAGCAGACAGGCGGCCATGAGCTTCAGCACCGAGTTTTTGGCCCCGCCGATGGCCACCGACCCCTCTAGCGGACCGCTGGCCCGAACCTCGATCCGGTCCTGCTGATCGAAGTCCTCCTGCTGGACGCGTTCCACCCGATAAGTATGGTGCCCGCGCTCCCATCAGCGAAGTCAAAGCCACCGATGCGGTCACGGAGCGTCTGCTGCCGAAAAGTAGACTGCCTCAAGCCCCATGCCCCGAGTGATCTCTCGTCGCGTTCTGAGCGCCGACGCCGCCGATGTCGTACTGAATGGCCCTGACGGCCTGCTGACCCCCCGCTCCGACATCGTTTTGGAGCGCGCCGAGCCTGAAGGGGCTTTCACCGCAGTAGAGGGGCCGGTAGATCACTACCACCGCACGGTCTCCGTTGAGCCGATCAGCTCAGATCAGGTAGAGATCACCGAACAGTTTGACTTTCGGCTGGCCATTCCGGTGTGGCGGGTGCTGTTCACCGTCCCCGTCAGCCGGGCCCTGCGCCAGGGACGGGACCTTCCCTGGTGGCACCCCCCAGACCGCTTCACCGCCCGCCAAGCTCGGATCGTGGCGTTGCTCGCCACGTTGGCGGTGCTCGCCGGGTTCCTGGGGACGCTTCTCGGCCAGACCATCACCTTTGCGCGAGAGGAGTTCGGGGAGAGCAAGTCAGCTCAGGGGGTCGCCCTATCGTTGATCAGACTCAGCATCCTGATCACGGTGGCCGTTGCCGCGCTGGCCGACCGCAAGGGTCGGCGGCGCACGCTGCTCTATGCCGCGGCCGGTGCCGTTTTGGCCTCAGCGGCGACTTCCCTGGTTGCCAACCTGGCCACGTTGACCGCGGTCCAAGCAATCTCCCGGGGGCTGTCCCACGCCATGGCACTGCTCATCTTTGTCTTCGCCCTCGAAGAAGCCCCCGCCGGCTCACGGGCTTTTGTGGCCTCCATGCTGGGGTTGGCCGCCGGGCTGGGCTCGGGAATCGCCGTCGGGTCCGTGCCCTTGGCCGACCTGGGGGATACCGCGTGGCGGCTCAGTTTCGTGGTGGCGCTGGCCGGACTGCCCCTGGTGTTGTTCGCGGCCCGCAGACTGCCCGAATCTCAGCGGTTTGAAACTGTCCGTCGACAGCCTCGAACCCGCCCGCCGAAGCAGTACCGCTTCCGACTGGTGCTCTTGGCTGTGACATCGTTTGCGGTGCTGGTGTTTGCCGCTCCGGCCTCTCAGCTGCAAAACGATTTCTTGCGGGACGAACGGGACTTTAGCGCCACCAAGATCGCGGTCTTCACGCTGCTCACCGCCTGGACGGCGGGACCGGGCATGCTCATTGCCGGCAAGCTGGCTGATCTTCGGGGCCGACGGGTCCTTGCCTCTATCGGTGTCAGCGGCGGCGCGCTGTTCGCATTGTGGCACTTCACCCTGGCCGGATGGCCCATGTGGGTTCTGATCGCAGTGGGAACCCTCATGACCGCTACTACGGTGCCGACGTTGGGGGTGTACCGAGCTGAGATGTTCGGCACCATCCGCCGATCGGAGTCCAACGGACTCCTCGGCATAGCCGGTGTGGCCGGCAGTGCCGCCGGACTGGCAGCCGCGGGGGTAATGGCCGACGCCTGGGGCTACGGCACCGCCTTCAGCATCCTGATAGCCGGCCCAATCCTCGTAGCCATCCTGGTCCTCCTCTTCTACCCCGAGACCACCCGACGATCTCTAGAAGAGCTCAACCCCGAAGACTCCTAGAGCTCCTCCAACCAGCTTGCAACCGCGGCAACGATCTCAACGTCAGCTTTCCTCGGATCATGGCGCTCGCCCTCCAGCCACACGACAGTCACCGGACCTTTGATGGCGGGCAAATGCCGATCAAACTCCTCGGGACTGCCAAAGGGATCGCGGTCACCCGAGATGAACAAGCATGGAACGTCGATTTCTGGGAAGTGCGCAGTCCGCAGATTCTCCGGCTTCTTCGGCGGGTGCAGCGGATAGCTCAACAGCACCAGCCCGGCAGCGGGCATCCCCTCGGCCACCGCCATCGAGCACATCCTGCCGCCCATGGAGCGGCCTCCCAGCACCAAACGGCCGAGCTCGGTCCCCAGCCGGGCGGCGATGGCCGGAATCTCCTCGCGCAAGAAGGCCAGCAGCTTGGGTGCCCGATCGGGGGGTCGGCGGCCCTGATTGCGATAGGGGAAATTGATCCGCTCCACCGGCAGCGGGGCCAGACCCTCGGCAAGGGCCACCAACGTGTGCTGGTCGCGGTCTCCGCCCGCACCGTGGGTCAGCACCAGCCCGTCCACCGTCGGCTTCTCCATTACATGAACCGTCGCAGGAGATCCCTCAGGGCAGTGGCGGCTTGTTGGGCAGGGGCGTCGCCTTCGGTCGGATCGGGACCGGCTACCAAGGCCTCTCGCAACCCGTCGGAAGCCTCCAGCATGGCCCGCCAAAACTCGGCGTCGTACCCCCACGGCAGGCTGAGCTGCACCACTTGATCGTGGGCGACGGCGAAGTCCTCCACCGCTTTGGTATCGGAGGTGTTGCGGCGCAGCCGGTCGGAGGAGAAGAACAGTGCCTCCAACACCTGATAGGGCTCCACCCCGGGCAGCCCTGGGCCGAACTGCCGCTGGGCGGCGGCGTTGATCATCCGGTCGAACAGGGCGTCCACCACTTCCTCGTCGGCCTCCCCCACTACCAAATTGCCGGCGTAGTCCACTTCGTGGGCAATGCCCTCACTCAGAAGCTCGCTCAACACATCGGCCTTTTGATCGTCGTCGTAGTCCCCCAGTTCGTACACCACCGCAGGCAGGCTCTTGTCGAAGGCTGGCAACTGGGCCCGCAGTACCCCCTCTACCGCCTGGTCGACTTCCTGCTCGTCGGCCTCGCGCAC
Source organism: Candidatus Poriferisocius sp. (assembly GCF_965204015.1). Lineage (GTDB taxonomy): Bacteria > Actinomycetota > Acidimicrobiia > Acidimicrobiales > Bin134 > Poriferisocius. The sequence goes on from NZ_OZ241965.1 coordinate 3,837,001, forward strand.
GATCAGCGTCGGGCCCAGCCAGGCGTGCTCCAGCCCGAGGGCCCGCAGCTCGGCCTCCAGACCGTTGCGGGCGTCGTAGGCCCACTCGTGGAACTCGTAGGCGAACTGCTCGTCGTCGGGGCCGCCCACTTCCTCAGCCGGCTGCGGCGGTGTTGAAAAGGTGGCCACGCCGCACTCCACGCACTCCGACACGTCGTCGTCGTAGGGGGCGCCGCATTGGAAGCACCAAACCATGCCGTCCATGGTTTCAGATGACGGGGCAACGGTCGCATTGTCGAGGCAAACAAAAGCCGCACAAACATGCTGGCAGAGGGTGAAGTCGGCGTTGGGCAGCACTACGGTTGGGTAACGTGAACGCTTCGCCTGAGACCCCCGATCGCAACCTGGCGATGGAGTTGGTCCGAGTCACCGAAGTTGCCGCGCTGGCCGCTTCCCGGTGGATGGGCCGGGGCGACAAGGAAGGGGCCGACGGCGCCGCGGTGGAGGCTATGCGGGTGCTGCTGCGGACTGTGCCGATGGACGGGATCGTGGTGATCGGCGAGGGTGAGAAGGACGAAGCCCCCATGCTCTTCAACGGGGAGCTGATCGGCGACGGAACGCCTCCGGAATGCGATATCGCGGTTGACCCCATCGACGGCACCACACTCACTTCTTTGGGGCGGGGCAATGCCTTGTCTGTGATCGCGGTGTCCGACCGAGGCACCATGTTCAACCCCGGACCATGCGTCTACATGGAGAAGATCGCCTACGGCCCCGAGTGCATCGGCTACGGCATCTCGATGGACAACTCGCCCACCCGCAACCTTGAGCTGGTAGCCGAGGCCAAGAGCGAGCCGGTGCGGGATGTGACTGCGGTGATCCTCGACCGCGACCGCCACTCGGAGCTCATCGCCGAGGTGCGCGATGCCGGCGCCCGCATCCGGCTCATTCCCGACGGCGACGTGGCCGGGGCCATCTCCACCGCCTGGCCCGACTCAGGGGCCGACATTCTGTTCGGCATCGGGGGAACCCCCGAGGGAGTCATCTCTGCGGCTGCCCTCAAATGCATGGGCGGTGAGCAACTCGGGCGGCTTTGGCCCCGCAACGACCGGGAGCGCAAGGAGGCGGAGAAGCTGGGTCGGGATGTGACCAAAGTGCTCACCGCCGACGACTTGGTTCAAGGCGACAACTGCTTCTTCGCCGCCACCGGGATCACCGACGGCGACTTGCTCAAGGGCGTCCACTACTACAAGAACCACGCCAGCACTCAGTCGCTCGTCATGCGGTCGAAGTCGGGCACCGTCCGGCTGGTCACCGCCGACCACCAGCTGGACAAGCTGAACAGCTTCTCCGCGATCGAGTTCGGTTAGCCGCCTTTCCCCGGAGGCGGCGGGACCCGTCGGCTACTGATCGGTGCGGTACAGGAAGCGCAGGTCCCAGTAGCCGTACAGCGTCGGCGTGGTGTTGCCGAACACGTTGCGGACCGCTCCCAAACGCTCGGACTGCGTGGTGTAGATGAGCGGCACGTTCTCGGCGACAATCGCCTGCGCATCCCAGTAGTGCTGCACTCGCTGCTCGTGGTCGAGCTCTTTGCTGCCGGCGATGTATAGCTCGTCGATCTCCGCCTCCCACTCCGTGGCGGGCTCGGGCTGATTCGGATGCCATAGGTGCAGGCCTTCGCCGCTATGCCACACGGTCATTCCGCCGAAGGGATCGGGACTGCCGGTCAGTCCCACCACCATGGCCTCCCAGTCGAAGGTGGCGGTGAGCTGGGCCACCATGTCGCCGAAGTCCACGGTGCGGAAATCAACGTCGAGGCCGATCGCCGTCATCCCTTCGTGAATGATGCCGGTGATCTCGGCGCGAACGCTGTTCCCCTCATTGGTGACCATCGTGAACGAGATGGGGTTGCCCAAATCGTCCTCCCGGATGCCGTCGCCGTCGGTGTCAACCCAGCCCATCTCGTCGAGGATCTCATTGGCCCGGTCGAGGTCGTAGGAGTACTGGCGCACTTCGGGATTGTGAAAGTCGCCCGCCGCCGGGCTCACCGAAGACCACTGTGGATAGCCCAAACCGTGTTGGACCCCGTCGATCATGGCTGCTTTGTCCATGGTGTGGGCCACGGCCTGTCGGAACGCCACGTTCTGGAACCAATGGAGTTGAACCGGATCGACATACGGCTCGCCTGCGTCGTTGGACCCGGGGTTCTGGTTGAACGCCAAGAAATTGGTGCCGAACCCAGGGCCGCGGCGATGGAGGGTGAAGTTCTCCGCATCGGCCACTGGATCGAGCAAAGCGAACTCCTCGCCCAATACGCCGTGGAAATCGGTGGTGCCGTCGCGGAATAGTTCCAGCTCGTCTTCGAGTTCCTCCACGATCAGCTCCACCACCCGGTCGAGGTAGGGCAGTTGGCCGCCAGCATCGTCAGCCAGCCAGTAGTCGAGGTTCCGCTCGAAGACGATCCGCTCGCCCGGCGTGTATTCCCCGATGGTGAACGGGCCAGTGCCGATGATCTCCGCCGGATCGGTGTCGATGCCCCAAAACTCCGCAAAGGCACCCTCCTCGATAGGACCCTCCAGGATGTGTTTGGGGTAGATGGCGGTGCCCATCGAGCGCAGGAACGGCGCGAACGGCTGCGGGAGGACGAATTCCACGGTGTGGTCATCCAGTGCCGTCACGGTCATCTGCGACTGCTCCCACTGGCCGGTCTCCGAATTCAGGAATCGGAACTCGAAGGAAGCTCGGCTCGCTGCTTGGAAATCGTCGTTGTAGATAACACGCCGGAACGTGAACTCCACGTCGTGGGCGGTGAACGGCGTTCCGTCGTGCCACTGCACGTCGTCGCGCAGATGGAACACCCAGCGCAGTCCGTCGTCAGAGCGCTCCCACGAGTCGGCCAGCAGCGGCTCGATCTCATCGTCCAGCCACGAGGTCTGGGTGAGTCCTTCGAACAGGTACCCGAGCACGCCCGACGATCCGGCGTCCCTGGCCAGGGCAAGGTTGAAGGTGAGGGGCTCGGAGATCGTTGCCACCGTGAGCGTTCCGCCATGACTGCCGATCTCATAGGAGAACCCCTCGGCGTTTCGGCGCAGTTCCTCCACGATGGCCATAGACGGAATAAGTCCCCCGAACTGAGCTGCCGCCGCCATGCGAATGCGGAGTTGCTCCAGAGCGGACTGGCCTACCCGGCCGGTCGCCTCACTGTCATCGGGCGACACAGGCTCCGCGGTCGGCTCAGGCGGCGGAGCCGTCGGCTCGGCAGTCGGAACGGGGGTCGGCTCCGGTGGCGCAACCGTCGGCTCGGCAGTCGGAACGGGGGCATCTGGCTCTTCAGAGTCCGTGTCCGGCGCGACGGTCGCTTCGGGCGTCGACGCGGAGGGGGCAGGATCATCGTCCGAACAGGCGAACGTGAAGGCGAAAACGAGAACAAGCACGAAACCGAGCCACCGCTTGGGGTTCACTGCTGGAGTCCTTGCAGGCATGTGGGGAAAGTCTATTTGCGGCGGGAGAACCAACCGATGGTCGCCCGTCGCCAATGTCGAGGCGCTTTGCTGGACAAGACGGCAAGCACCCGGTTCTGCCAGCTGCTAATCACCTCGGGCCGGGACTTTGCCGCCGCGGCCAACGCCACTGAGGCCACGGCATCGGCATCTTGCCATCCAATCGAGGGCCACCGGTCCAAGTCCCAGTGACCCCGCTGGTGAAACTCGGTGTGGGTCAGTCCGGGCAACACGGTGGTGACCGTCACCCCAGTGCATTTGTGCTCTTCGTATAGGCCCTCGCCAAAGCTGGTGATGAACGCCTTGGTGGCCGAGTACACCGCGGTCATCGGCATCCCTTGAAGCGAGGCAATGGACGACACCAGGATCACTTGGCCCCGGTCGCGGGCAGTCATAAGTCTTAATGCGGCATGGGTCAGCCGCACTAGCGCCACCACGTTCACATCAATGGTCTCCGACACCTCAGCGAGATCTTGAGCGTGAAACAGTCCCTCGTAGCCCAATCCGGCGTTGTTCACCAGCAGGTCTATGGGGGCCTCCTCGGCCACCACCCGCTTCTCCACCGCGGCCAACCCCTCTGGATCGCACAAGTCGGCCTCCAGCACCTCAACTTCCAATTGCCCCCCGCTGGCCCGCAACTCAGAGGCCAGTTCCTCCAACCGGTCGCCACTACGGGCTACCAGCACCAAGTCAACCCCCGCAGCAGCCAATTGCACAGCCATCGCCCGCCCAATTCCGGTCGATGCCCCAGTGACCAACGCCCGCTCCCACCGCGGTCCCCGAGACCTCCCCAAACCCATTCCAAGCACCCCCATTAGGAGCGAAGCCGTCGCTCTCACGCTGACAAATTAGTGGTCGTTCAGCTAACGGTGGCGGAATCGCTGAGCAGGGCGACGTTGTCGTGGGATACCTCCACGAAGCCGCGCTCGACGGCGATGGTGGTCTTGGTGCCTTCGGTGGTGTACACCCGGACGTCGCTGGGCACCAGCACGCCCAGGAAGGGCACGTGGCCGGGCTGGAACGCGATCTCTCCATCGGTGGTGCGGGCCACCACCATCTCGGCTTCGCCGGTGTAGACGATCTCCTCGGGGGAGACGAGCTCGACGTTCAGAGCCACGGTCAGGCTGCCTGGGCCTCGAGTTCGGCGGCCTTGCGGTGGGCGTCTTCGGCGCCGCCGACCATGAAGAAGGCCTGCTCGGGCAGGTCGTCCAGGTCGCCGTTCACCAAGGCCTCGAACGAGTCCACTGTCTCGCCGACGGGGGTGAACACGCCGGGCAAACCGGTGAACACCTCGGCCACGAACATGGGCTGGGACAAGAACCGCTGCACCTTGCGGGCTCGGGACACGATCACCTTGTCCTCCTCCGACAGCTCGTCGAGGCCCAAGATGGCGATGATGTCCTGAAGCTCCTTGTAGCGCTGGAGGATCTCCTGCACCCGGCGGGCCACGCCGTAGTGGCGGTCCCCCACCACCTCGGGAGTGAGGATGGTCGAAGTGGACGCCAGCGGGTCCACCGCCGGGTAGATGCCCAGCGCGGCGATGTCGCGGCTCAGCTCGGTGGTGCCGTCGAAGTGGGTGAACGAGGTGAACGGCGCCGGGTCGGTGTAGTCGTCAGCCGGCACGTACACGGCCTGAAGCGAGGTGATGGAGCGGCCCCGAGTGGAGGTGATGCGCTCTTGGAGTTCGCCCATCTCGTCGGCCAGCGTGGGCTGATAGCCCACCGCGGAGGGCATGCGGCCCAACAGGGTGGACACCTCGGAGCCAGCCTGCACGAAGCGGAAGATGTTGTCGATGAACAGCAGCACGTCCTGGTTCTGCACGTCGCGGAAGTACTCGGCCATGGTCACCCCGGCCAGGCCCACTCGCAGCCGCACGCCGGGGGGCTCGTCCATCTGGCCGAACACCAGGGCGGCCTTGTCCAAAACGCCCGACTCCTCCATCTCCAAGAACAGGTCGGTGCCCTCACGGGTGCGCTCGCCCACTCCGGCGAACACCGACACGCCGCCGTGCTGGGTGGCCACCCGGTTGATCATCTCGGTGATGAGCACCGTCTTGCCCACGCCGGCGCCGCCGAACAGACCGATCTTGCCGCCCTCCTTGTAGGGGGTGAGCAAGTCGATGACCTTGATGCCGGTCTCGAACATGCGGGTGGACGGCTCGAGGGAGTCGAACGAGGGGGCCGGCCGGTGGATCTCCCACTCTTCGCCCACGTCCAGGGTGCTGCGGTCGGTGTCGAGGCAATCCCCCACCACGTTCCACACATGGCCCAGGGTCACATCACCCACTGGGACGGTCATGCCCTGGCCGGTGTTGCGCACCAACGTGCCCCGGGTGAGGCCGTCGGTGGGCTTGAGGGCGATGGCTCGCACCCGGCCCTCGCCGATCTGCTGGGCCACCTCGGCCTTCACGGTCACGGTCTCGCCGTCGACGTTCACGTCGAACTCAAGGGCCGTGTTGATCTCCGGCAGGGCGTCCGGGGGGAACTCGGCGTCGATGACCGGGCCGGCGATTCCGACCACTCGACCGTCTTTGAGGTTCTCCGACATCTGAACTCTTTCTCCTACTGGTTGGCGGTGGCGAGGAGATCGGCGATATCGCCGTCATCGTCCTCATCTTTAAGGGCTTCGGCACCGCCGACGATCTCCATGATCTCGGTGGTGATGGCGTCTTGGCGGGCCCGGTTCATGGCCCGGGTGAGCTTGGTAATCAGCTCCTCGGCGTTGTCGGTGGCAGCTTTCATGGCCCGCTGGCGGTTGGCGTGTTCGGAGGCCGCCGCATCCAACAGCGCCGAGAACAGCCGCGACTCCACATACCGGGGCAAAAGCGACTCCAGCACGCCCTCAGGGGAGGGCTCGAACTCGAAGGCGGCCCGCAGCTCGCCCGTACCGGCCGCGGCGATCACGTCGATGCTCTCCAGCGGCAAAAAGCGCCGAACCGCCACCCGCTGGGTGCCGATGGTGAAGAACTCCATGTAGGTCAAGATCACCTCGTCGATATGGCCCGACTCGAATCGGTCGGCCACGATCTCAGCCACTTGGCGGGCATCGTCGTAGGTGGGGGTGTCGCTCATGCCGGTGAAGGCCTCGTCGATCCGGTAGTTGCGAAACCGGAAGTAGTCCTGGCCCTTCTTGCCGATGAGCATGAGCGAGTAGTCCCGCCCCTTGGTCTGGGCGTCCATCAGCTCTCGCTCGGCGGCCTTGATCACCGAGCTGTTATAGGGACCGGCCAGGCCTCGGTCGGAGGTGATGACCACAAATCCAACTCGGCGAACCGTCTCCCGCCGCTCCAGCAAGGGGTGGGAGGCCTCAGCCCCGCCGGCGGCCACGTCTTCTATGACGCTGGTGAGCTTGGTGGAGTAGGGCCGGGCGGCGTGGGCCCGCTGCTGGGCCTTCACCACCCGGGTGGCGGCTATGAGCTCCATGGCACGGGTGATCTTCTTGGTGGACTGCACCGACGAGATGCGCCGGCGAAGCGCCCGTTCCTGACCACCGGGCATGGATCAGTCTTCCTCGGGCCGCTGAATGTCGGTCTCGGGCAGGGTGTGGTCAGCGTCTACCACCCCGGCCTCGGCATCGGCCTGGGCCTCCGCATCAGGCGCATCGCCCTCGGGCTCGGCCGACGACTCGAACTGGGCTGCGAAAGCCGACACCGCGGCCTCCAGAGCCTCTTCGTCTACCGCACCGGAATCCACCACGGCCGACATGAGGTCGGCGTTGCGGGTCCGGACCCATTCCAACAGCTCAGCTTCGAAACGGGCGACGTCTTCGATGGGGATGGTGTCGAGGTAGCCCCGGGTGCCGGCGTAGAGCGACACAACCTGCTCTTCCACCGGCATGGGCGTCTGGATGCCCTGCTTGAGCAGTTCGGTGAGGCGGTAGCCCCGGTCGAGCTGGGCCTGGGACACCGCGTCCAGGTCGGAACCGAAAGCGGCGAAGGCCTCGAGCTCGCGGAACTGCTGGAGGTCGGCCTTGAGCGTGCCCACCGCGGTCTTCATGGCCTTGATCTGGGCGGCTGAGCCCACTCGGGATACCGAGATTCCCACGTCCACCGCCGGCCGCACCCCCGACTTGAACAGGTCGTCCTGCAAGAAGATCTGCCCGTCGGTGATGGAGATCACGTTGGTTGGGATGTAGGCCGACACGTCGCCGGCCTTGGTCTCGATGATGGGCAGCGCGGTCAGCGATCCCGCCCCTCGCTCGTCGCTCAGCTTGGCCGCCCGCTCGAGCAGCCGGCTGTGCAGGTAGAACACGTCGCCGGGGTAGGCCTCCCGTCCCGGCGGGCGGCGCAGCAGCAGCGCCATCTGGCGGTAGGCCTCGGCCTGCTTCGACAGGTCGTCGTACACCGCTAGGGCGTGGCCTCCATTATCCATCCAGTGCTGGCCCATGGCGCATCCGGCGTAGGGGGCTAGGTACTTGAACGGGGCCGGGTCGGAGGCGGGGGCCACCACGACCACCGTGTACTCCATGGCGCCCCGCTCCGCCAGCGTGGCCACCGCCTGGGCCACGGTAGAGGCCTTTTGGCCGATGGCCACGTAGATGCACTTCACCCCTTGACCCTTCTGGTTCAAGATGGTGTCCATGGCCACCGTGGTCTTGCCCGTCTTGCGGTCGCCAATGATTAGTTCCCGCTGGCCCCGTCCAATGGGGATGAGCGAGTCGATGGCCTTGATGCCGGTCTGAATGGGCTCATGCACCGGCTTGCGGCCGGTGATGCCGGGCGCCTGCACCTCCATGCGGCGGGTGTCGGCGCCGACGATGGGTCCCTTGCCGTCCACCGGCTCGCCCAGGGCGTTCACCACCCGGCCCAAAAGGGCATCGCCCACTGGAACCGACAAGATGTCGCCGGTGGAGCGCACCGCCTGGCCCTCTTCGATCTCGTCCACCTCGCCGAGCACCACGGCGCCGATGGAATCCTCGTCGAGGTTCAGGGCCAGCCCAATGGTCCCGTTCTCGAACTCCAACATCTCGTTCACCGCCGCGCCGGGCAGCCCGGAGATGCGGGCGATGCCGTCGCCCACCTCGGTGATCCGCCCCACCTGGGCCAGCTCAACCTCGGGTTGGAACCCCTCCAGGTTGCGGCGGATGGCCTCGGCGATGGAACCGGTGTCGATGGTCAGCTCTGCCATTGCTCTCCTCGGTCAGAATCGTTCTTCAAGTTGGCTCGCACGGGACTAGAAAGTGTCCCGCAGCTGGCTCAGGCGGTGGCGCACCGATCCGTCGATCACCTCGTCGCCAATGGTGGCCACCACACCACCCATCACGCTGGGATCGACGATCACCTTGATGTCCACCTGATGGCCGGTGGCTGCGCTCAGCGCGGCCGACAGCCGCGCCGCCTGATCGTCAGTAAGCGCCACCGCGGTGCGTACCTCGGCCACCGAGCGGCCCCGGTCGCGGGCGTTGATCTCCACCGCCTCCCGAGCAATGCCGGCCAGATCGGACGACCGTCCCGCGGCCACGATCATGGACACCACCGCGGTGGTGGTCTCCAAGGCCTGGCCGCCCAGCAGGTCTTCCACGATCTGCTGGCGGCGGGCCGCGGGGATTTGCCGGTCGGACAGCGTCATCCGCAGCTCGTCGGAGCCCTCCAGCGCCCGAGCGACGCGGAACAGCTCGTCAGACACCGCGTCGAGGTTGCCCTCGGCCCGGGCCACCGCGGCCACGGCGTCGGCGTAACTGGCAGATCGCTCAGCCATTTCTTCAGCCTTGGCCCGCGCCCACGCTGGCGATGTAGTCGTCGACCAACTGGCGCTGCATCTCCGGGTCTTCCAGGCTGCGGCCCAGCACCGCTTCGGCCGCGCCGAGGGCGATGTCGGACACCTCCGACTGCAAGTCGGCGATGGCTTGGCGCTTGGAGGCCTCGACGTCGGCCGCGGCCCGCTCCCGCATGTCGGCGATATCGGCCTCGGCCCGAGCCTGAAGATCAGCCCGCACCGCGGCGGCCTGGTCCCGAGCCTCGTCCACGAGGCGAGCCGCCTCAGTCTTGGCGTCGGCCAGATTGGCCTCGTAGTTGGCCTTCACCTCGGCGGCCTCGGCCCGGAGCCGGTCGGCGTCGTCGATGGCGTCTTGGATCCGCTGGGTGCGCTGTTCCATGAGGTTCTTCACCGGCGGGAACAGCTTCCAGGTCATCAGGGCCAAAAGGATCACAAATGCCAATCCACCCCAGATGATCTCGGTGACTTCCGGGATGATGGGGTTGGGCGCCTCAAGGCAGCCTTCGAGGTCGTCTCCAAAGGCCTCTTTGAGTTCTTCGGCGTGTTCGTCGCCGGCCGCGGCCAGTGTCTTCAAGTTCTTGGCTGCGGTAAAGCCCTCTCCCTCAATGCCTTCGAACTCGGCCACGGCAATCTCATCGAGAATGCAGGAGCCCACGGTCTCCGCGGCGCTGGCCACTGACGTGCTGAATACGACCGCGACCACCACAACGGCAGCCGCGGCCCAAAGCCGCCGCATCATGCGAACGCAAGAAGGACGAAGACGACGAATCCGATGAGAGCCAGCGCCTCGGTAAAGGCGATGCCCAAGAACATCGTGGTCCGGGCCACACCGGCCGACTCGGGCTGACGGGCCATGGCGGTGATGGCGTTCCCCACCACGATGCCGATACCGACGCCGGGTCCGATGGCGGCGAGGCCATAGCCAAGTCCGGCGCCGATGGCTTTCATGCCAGCTTCACCGTCACCGATTAACTCGGCAAGGATGGCAGAAATCAGTGCAAGCAAGGTTTTCTCCTAATGCTCAGGGTGTAGGGACCCGCCGATGTACACGGCGGTGAGAATGGTGAAAATGAAGGCCTGAAGGGCCGAGACGAAGATCTCGAACGCGGTGAGCAGAATCAGCATGGCAAACGGAAGCACTGCGGGAACGTAGAGGGTTCCCCAAAGGGCGGCCGAAAGCACGGCGAAAGTCACCAGCAGCAAGTGACCGGCCACCATGTTGGCCCAGAGCCGGATGGCTAGCGACAGGGGTCGGATCAAGATGATCTGAAGCAGTTCGATGGGTACCACGAGGACATAGAGAAACGTGGGTACGCCGGGTGGGAACAGCGCGCTCTTGAAATACTGAAAGAAACCTTGGGCTCGAATCCCCACCACGTGGTAGACGCCCCATACCACCAGAGCAAGCAGGAGGGGAATTGCCATGCGAGAGTTGGCCGGGAACTGTATGAACGGGACGACCTCGAAGATGTTGCTAAAGAGCACGAAGAAGAAGATCGTGGTCAAGAAGGGCAGATACCGGCGGCCGTCGGGGCCGATGGTCTGCATGACGATGTTGTTCTCCACGAACTCAACACTCGCCTCGACAACCGTCTGCGTCCCGGTGGGCACCAGCGCGCGGCGTCGGCCCGCAGCCCAGAACAGCCCGGCGGTCAGTAGCAGCGCGGCGATATAGATCAACCCGGTCTTGTTGAGCGCCACCGGTGTGTCGGTGAACAAGAAGTCCGGCCAATTGAAGAGTTGCGAGACTGGCGGAAAGTCCAGGGCAAACACGTTCACTGAGTGGCTCCTTGTGGCTTCAAGCCGGGGTAAGCGAGGGACATGGAGACATACCGGGTCTCCCAAACGAGCAGAACAATATGGGCCGCGACCAGGGTGATGACAAACGGCAGCGCCTCAAACCAGCCGGCATTCCTCACCAAGAAGTAGGCCCCGGTGAGAATGCCCAGGCGAATGAAGTAGCCGCCCATCACCCCGGCCATGAGCATGGTGGGGGAAATCCGCATCGACCAGGTGATGAGTGAGGCGGCCAGCCAAAAGTTGAACAGGATCAAGCCAAGGGCGAAGCCGCTCGACCACAAACCATCGAAGCCCCATACCCCGGCGCACACTCCCACCAGCACCGGACCGCCGATCAACCCTCGGCGGATGATGTCGTGTGCTACCGCCCGCTCCGGTGCCTCCTCACCCGTTTCCGACACTTGCTCAGCCATCAGCGGCCTCTGGCTCAGAATCAGTCCGCCGGCTGGGCAGGTTGCGGTCGTAGGCGTCCATGCGATCGCTATAGGTCTTTACGGCCTTCCACCCGGCGTAGACCGCGGTCAACAAGCACAACACCAGCGTGAAGATCGGCTGGGTGTCGAGGGCACGATCGATGAGCCAGCCGAAGAAAGCGAACACCGCCGGGGTGGCCACCAACTCGAAGGCGATGGAGAGGGCATCTCCCGCGCTCTGGCGGTTGTGTAGCTGGCGATTCTGCGTCATTGCAGTTGGCACGAATTGGGCCCCTATGGCAAGCGGATTGGCCTCGCCGAAATGGTTTCGCGTACCAGCCTACGGGGCCAAATCATCAGCCTGGCTGTCAAGAGAGACGATCACGGAGTGCGGCGGCGCAAGATGGGGTGAAAAACGGTGTACAGCACCAACACCAGCACCGCGGCGGCCGGGACCATGATCACCTCCCCCTCCCCGGTGTAGGTGGGATACAGCACCAGGGTGGACATCAAGGCGGTGAACAGCCAGAGGATCAGCACGCTGCGGCGATGGCCGTGGCCCAGGCTCATCAACCGGTGGTGCAGGTGCTCCTTGTCGGGAGCGGTGATGCTGGTGCGGGCCCGAGTCCGCCGCAGCACCGCCCAAAGCACGTCCACTACCGGCACCGCCAGGATGATGAGCGGGATGAGCATGGGGGCGAACAGGAAGTAGGTCTGACCGGCGAACGGCTCGCTGCTGCGCCCCCCCACTGAAACAGTGGAAGCGGCCAGCAGCGTGCCCAGAAACAGCGCTCCGCCGTCGCCCATGAAGATGCGGGCCCGGTGGAAGTTCTGGGGAAGGAACCCCAAAGCCACTCCGGCGGCAACGATCGCTATCAGCGGCCCGATGTTGTTGGGCAAGAGCACCTCTTCATCGGTGAGCTTTATGGAGTACACAAAGAACGTGAGCCCGGCGATGGCCACGATGCCCGCGGCCAGCCCGTCCAGGCCGTCGATCAGGTTGATGGCGTTGGCGATGGCCACCAGCCACAGCACCGTGACCACGAAGGCCAGGTCTTGGGACAGGATCAGCGCATCCAGCACCGGCAGCCTCAGGTTCAACACGGTCACTCCGGCGAACGACAGGATGCTGCCGGCCAGCACCATGGAGGCCACTTTGGCCGGGGCTGACATCTCCCTCACGTCGTCGTAGGTGCCGAACACGATCATCACCAGCGCGGCGACCACGATGCCCGCCGGTTCCGAGGCAGTGGCGAACACCACATCGAAGTCGCTTATCAGCCAAGCGGTGCCCATGGCCGACAGAAAGCCGATGAACATGGCCACCCCGCCGAGCACCGCAGTCGAGCGCTCGTGGACTCGTCGGGCATCGGGCTCCACCATGAGGCCCCAGCGCTCGCTGATCCGGCGCAGCACCGGCGTGGCCACCAGCGTGACTCCCGCAGCCACCGCGAAGACGATGAGATAGCTATCGAGATCGGGGGCCATGGCGGTGAGAGGCGCCCTTTGCGACGCCTATCCGGCCAGTGAATAGGGGGTAAAACGCCGGCAGAGGTCAGAGACCTCGGAGCGGACGTCGGCCACTGCGCCATCGTCGTCGCGCTGGCGCAGGGTCCGGCCGATCAAGGTGGCGATAAGGCCCATTTCCGCCGGGCCCATACCCTGAGTGGTGGTGGCCGGTGTGCCGATCCGCACCCCGCTGGTAACGAATGGCGACCGAGGGTCGTCGGGCACAGTGTTCTTGTTGAGGGTAATTCCCGCTCGGTCGAGCACCTCTTGGGCCACCTTGCCGGTGAGCTCATCGTCGAAGGCTCGCAGATCCACCAGCAGCAGGTGGTTGTCGCTGCCTCCCGACACCAAGCGGAACCCCTCCTCGGCCAGCCCCTTCACCAGTGCCCCGCTGTTTTGCACGATGCGGCCGGCATAGTCGGCGAACTCGGGGGTGGCGGCCTCGCCGAAGGCCACCGCCTTGGCCGCGATCACATGCTCTAGGGGGCCGCCCTGGAGGCCGGGGAACAGGGCCTTGTCGATGGCCGGGGCCAGATCTTGGGTACACAGGATGGCTCCGCCTCGGGGGCCGCGCAGCGTCTTGTGGGTGGTGAAGGTGACGATGTCGGAGTACGGCACCGGATTGGGGTGCTTGCCGCCGGCGATCAGCCCGGCGATGTGAGCTGCGTCGAACATGAACAGGGCGCCCACCTCGTCGGCGATGGAGCGGAACGGCGCAGGGTCGATGATGCGGGGATAGGCGGTGGCGCCGGCCACGATCAGCTTGGGCCGGTGTTCGAGGGCCAAGTCCCGCACCTGGTCGTAGTCGATGCGCTCGTCACTGGGGGTTACCCCGTAGGCCACGAAGTGGTAGGTGCGTCCGCTGATGTTGACCGGGGAGCCGTGGGTGAGGTGCCCTCCGTGGTCCAGGCTCATCCCCAGCACCGTGTCGCCCGCCTCCAACACGGCCAGGTAGGCGGCCACGTTGGCGTTGGCCCCTGAATGGGGCTGAACGTTGGCGTGGTCGGCTCCGAAAAGGGCGGTGGCGCGTTCTCGGGCGATGGACTCCACCTCGTCGATCACCATGTTGCCGCCGTAGTAGCGGCGGCCGGGATAGCCCTCGCTGTACTTGTTGGTGAGCACCGACCCGGTAGCCGACAACACCGCAGGCGAGGCGAAGTTCTCCGAAGCGATGAGCTGCACGGTGGTGTTCTGGCGCTCCACCTCCCGGCGGACCATGTCGAACACCGGGTCGTTATTGCTGTCCGGCCACATCACGGGGCTACCTCTTCTGTGGGCAACAGGGCGTCGATCTTGGCCACCCGGGGAACGTGGCGACCCTTCTCGAAGGTGGCTCCAAGGAAGGTGTCCAGGGCTTCTCGAGCCGCCTCGGGGCCGATCAGCCTCTCCCCCAGGCAGATCACGTTGGCGTCATTGTGCTCCCGGGTAAGCCGGGCTGAAGTCACGTCGTGCACGGTGGCTGCTCGCACGCCGGGTACCTTGTTGGCCGCCATGGCGATCCCGATGCCGGTGCCGCATACGCATAGGCCCAAGTCGACCTCGCCGGCGGCCACCTTGCGGGCCACCGCCTCGCCGTAGTCGGGATAGTCCACCCGATCGAGGCCATGGGTGCCGCAGTCGATGACCTCGTGTCCCAACTCCCGCAAATGGGTCACCAGCACATCCTTCAACTGCACCCCAGCGTGATCGGCCCCGGCGGCGACTCGCGGCATATGGGTCAATCTATCCAGCCCGCAGCCTGATTGATGACTCTTTACTGCGATCTTCCACTCCTATGTGAATGAGATCGGCGACTGGAGCCACCAGGGGCGGTCGCTGGTCCTTATCTCAATCACCCACTTCACCCACCACAGCCCCCGCCGCCCGGGGGCCACCAGTCGAGCCGGGGCGCCGTGGCCGCGCGACAGGGGCTCTCCGCCCAACTGGTGGGCCAACATCATCTTGTCGACGTCGCCGAGGGGAAAGCGGCGGGTGTAGCCGGTGGCTGAGCGCACCTCCAGGCTGCGGCCAGTGGCCCCCGGACCGAGAAGGTCGGACAGCATGACCCCGGTCCAGTCCTGGGTGCTGTACCACCCGTTGGTGCAGTCCAGGGTGGCCTCTTTGGTCGTGGCGTGGGCAGCAAGCTCCTGGTAGTCCACATCTCGGTGCACCGAGCCCCGGAGGCGGAGCACCCAGTCGGATGGGTCGATACGAGGGGGCGAGTCGGTGAACCACTGCACCACCGGCATCTCTCGAGGCTGGCCCGAGCCCACTTCATGGGAGCCGGTGAAGCGCCGGTCGGCCGCAGCCCATCGGTCGAAGACCGAGCGGAGCCCGAAAGCGATCCCGGCCACTCCCAGCGCTTGAAGCCACGTGCGCCGTGAGAGGTCGATCGGACGGACCCGCTGGGGACGGGTCACCACGTGCAACATCGCCAGCGGCACGGCGCCGATGGCGAAGATGACGTGCAGGCCGATGGGCGACCACAGGCCGAACGGCTCCCAGATGTCGAGGGTGTGGATCAGCCCGGTGATCAGCGCACCGGTGACAACGGTGGCCAGCGCAATGGAAGCGAAGCGATTGGGACGACGGCGGCTGAGACCGCGTTGCACAACCGGTGACTTTGGGCGGGCCAGAACCAGAACGACGAAGCCGAGCACACCGTGCAGCGTCACCAGCCACGCGGTGGAGGAACTTCCAAGCAAAAACGATGCACCACCGGTAATCAAGGCCAAGGTCAACGTGATGAGCAAGGCCAAGTTGGTCTTGCGGCCTAAGGCGCTGGATCTGCTGGGGCGCGAAGTGGTCTTGCGACCTCGCGAGACCGCGCTCTCGGCCCGATTCATTCCAAAACCCCATCGACCACCACGGCCCCTTGGCGAAGGACTGAGAGCCCGTCTTCGGTCACCTCGACGACGGTGGATGCAGGAGCCTGGAGCTGGCCGCCGTCGATCACCAACTGCACGGTGGGAAAGGCGGCAGCCGCTTCAGCTGCGGTGTAGGGGGTGGGGTGGCCGCTCAGGTTGGCGCTGGTGGTGGCCATTGGGCCGACCTCTGAGGCCAAGGCGTGCACCAGCGGGTGGTTGGGACAGCGCACACCGCAGCCGTCTTGGACGATGGTGAGAGCTCCCGGCCAGAACTCCTCCATGAGCCGGCGGGTGACGGGCAGCGGATCGAACATCTGTTCGGCGTCGGCCGGGCGGGCCACCAGGATGGCCACCGCTTTGTCGGGTGGGCGCTGTTTGAGCTCGAACAGCAGATCGACGTTCTCCGGGAGGGCGGCCAGGCCGTACACCGTGTCGGTGGGGATGATCACCGCCCGGCCCGCACGCAGCTCGGTGGCGGCCATTTCCATCAACTCGGCGGGGCCGCCCATGCTCAGTGGCTTCGACATTGCAGCACCCGATCTCGACCGGCGAGATCAGCGTGGATCGCCTCTACGGTCAGCCCTTGGGCCACCGCAATGCCCGCGGCCTTGTCCATCTGGTCGGGGGACAGTTCCAGCAGCACCGACCCCCCGGCACTCAACCACCTACCGGCGTCGGCCAATATCTGGCGAGCTCCGTCCAGACCGTCGGGACCGCCCCGCAGGGCCAGCGCCGGTTCCCATTCGGTCACGTTCGCGGGCAGCGCCTCGTCGTCGCGAACATACGGCGGGTTGCTCACCACCACATCCACCATTCCGACCAGCGACTGGGGCAGAGCCTCGAACCACGACCCCTGCCCGATCGACACCCGCACCGCGGCCCGGCCCAATCCGGCCAAGTTGGCCCGGGCCACGCCCAGTGCGTCGGACGACACGTCGGTCAGCATGACGCGGGCCGTCTCGCACTCTGCGGCCACCGCCAGGCCCACCGCCCCGCTACCGGTGCCCAGGTCTGCTACCACGCCGCCGGGGGGATCGCGGCGGGAGAGCTCGGCGATGGCCAGCCCGGCCAGCGTCTCGGTCTCGGGGCGGGGAATGAGCACCGCGGGGCTCACCATCAGGTCCAGCCCCCGAAATCCCCAGCGCCCGAGCACATACTGCAACGGCTCACCGGCCAAGAGGCGGTCCAGCATGGCGTCGAGATAGGCCAACTGCCGCCGGGTGGCCGCCTTGGTCAGGCCGACGTAGTACTCGCCGCCCTCATACCCCGACGCCTGCTCCACCAGGCGACGCGCCTGAGCCTGTGCATCGGCGACGCCGATTTCCCCGAGGCGGCGGGCGGCCTCGGAGGCCACATGGCCCCAAGTCACCGGCTCCGCCGCCAGGCTCACGATCCGACCAAGATGTCCTGGCGCTCGGCTTCGGCCAGGGCATCCACCACCTCGTCCAATCCCCCGGCCAGGATGCGATCCAACTTGTACAAAGTCAGGCCGATGCGATGGTCGGACACCCGGTTCTCCTTGAAGTTGTAGGTGCGGATCTTCTCCGATCGGCCCCCGCCGCCCACTTGGCCTCGGCGCTGCTCCGACAGCTCGTCCTGACGGCGCTGCTGCTCGGCCTGGAGCAGCCGGGCTCGCAACACAGCCATCGCCTTGTTGCGGTTCTGGAGTTGGCTCTTCTCGTCCTGCATCGAGACCACCATCCCGGTGGGCTTGTGGGTGATGCGGACGGCGGAGTCGGTGGTGTTCACCGACTGGCCTCCCGGCCCTGACGACCGGTAGACGTCAACCTGGAGGTCCTTCTCGTCGATTTGAACCTCTACTTCCTCGGCTTCGGGCAGCACCGACACGGTGGCCGACGACGTGTGCACCCGGCCCTGCGACTCGGTCACCGGAACCCGCTGCACCCGGTGGGGACCGCCCTCGTACTTCATCTTGCGCCACACGTCGTCGCCCCGAAGCATGAACACCACGTCGGTGTAGCCCCCCATGTCGGAGTTCTGGGCGTTCATCATCTCCAGCTCCCAGCGGTTCTGTCCGGCGAAGGCCTGGTACATGTCGAACAGGTCCCGGGCGAACAAGTTGGCCTCCTCTCCCCCCTCGGCGCCTTTGATCTCCACGATCACGTTCTTGCCGTCATTGGGGTCTCTTGGGGCCATCAGCTCGGCCAGTTCGGCCACCAGCCCATCAGCGGCGACAGTTGCCGTCTCGATCTCTGCTTCCAGCAGTTCCTGCTCAGCGCCGTCGGCCTCGGCCAGCATCTCGGTAGCTGTTTCGATGTCCTCCTGATGACCCCGCAGCTCCCGAATGCGGACCGCCTTGGCCTCCAGCTCCTTGTAGCGCTTAGCCACGGCGGTATAGCCATCTCGATCGGCCAGCAGTTCCGGGTCGGCCAGTTGCTCCTCGAGCGCGTTGAACTCCGCCTCTATCTCCTCGTAGGCAGGGTTCCCTTCCATGGGTTCAAACTACCGCTGGCAAGCTACCGCTGGACGGAGTTGGGAACGGGAACAGAAATGCAGGGGCAGCGCTAACTGGGCGCTATTTGGACGAGCGCTTGCGCTGGCCGTAGCGGCGCTCGAACCGCTCCACCCGGCCGGCGGTGTCCACAATGGTCATCTGTCCAGTGAAGAACGGATGGCTGGCGCTGGAGATCCCCACCTTGGCCAAGGGGTACTCGTTGCCGTCTTCCCACACCACGGTCTCGGTGGTCTCGATGGTGGACCGGGTCAGAAAGGAAGTGCCCGCGGAGGTGTCCTGGAACACCACCATGCGGTACTCGGGATGAATATCAGGCTTCATGCTCCTCCTAGCCTCACACCCCGGCGGGGCCCTTGGCTACTTCTTCTAGGAAGGCGGCGTTGTTGGGGAAGGTCCGCAGGCGGTCCATGAGGAGCTCCAAGCCGGCGGCCCCGCCCCCGTTGCCGTCGCTGGAGAGGCCGTTGAGCACTCGCCGCAGCTTCCACACCTGCTGAAGCTGACGGCGCTCGAACAGCAGCTCCTCGTGGCGAGTCGAAGAGGCGTCGACGTTGATGGCCGGGTAGATGCGCCGCTCGGCGACGTGCCGGTCGAGGCGCAGCTCCATGTTGCCGGTGCCTTTGAACTCCTCGAATATCACCTCGTCCATGCGGGATCCGGTCTCCACCAGCGCGGTGGCCAGGATGGTGAGCGAGCCGCCCTCCTCCACGTTGCGGGCCGCTCCGAAGAACTTCTTGGGGGGGTACAGGGCGCCGGTGTCGATACCGCCAGACATGATGCGCCCGGTGGCCGGAGCAGCGAGGTTGTACGCCCTCGATAGCCGGGTGATGCCGTCGAGCATGATCACCACGTCTTCGCCTCGCTCCACCATGCGCTTGGCCCGCTCGATGGTCATTTCCGCGACGTGGGTGTGCTCATCGGCCGGACGGTCGAAAGTGGA
The DNA here is from genome assembly GCF_965204015.1 of Candidatus Poriferisocius sp. Taxonomy (GTDB): domain Bacteria; phylum Actinomycetota; class Acidimicrobiia; order Acidimicrobiales; family Bin134; genus Poriferisocius. The sequence goes on from NZ_OZ241965.1 coordinate 3,856,175, forward strand.
CGCAGCCACCTCGCCCCGCAGCAGCCAACGCCGCATGTCGGTGACCTCCTCGGGCCGCTCGTCCACCAGCAGCACCAGCAGGTGCACTTCGGGGTTGTTGAGCTCGATAGACCGGGCGATCTCCTTCATGATGGTGGTCTTGCCCGCTTTGGGGGGCGACACGATCAAGCCGCGCTGGCCCTTGCCGATGGGCGACAGGAGGTCGATAATCCGACAGGTCATGTTGGTCGGGTCGTCGACTCGCTCCAATCTGAGGTTCTCATCGGGGAACAGCGGGGTGAGGTCTTCGAACTTGGGCCGCTGTTTGACCGATTCGGGGGGCTGCCCGTTGACGCTGTCGATGTGCAGGAGGGCCGGGTTCTTCTCGTTGCGGGTGGCTGGCCGGCAGCCGCCGGTGATGTAGTCACCCTTGCGCAGCCCGAACTGGCGGACCTGCTTGACCGATACGTAGGCATCTTCCTTGCTGGGGTGGAAGCCCTTGATCCGCAAGAAGCCGTAGCCGTCGTCCCTCAAGTCCAGATAGCCGGAGATGGCGATCGGATCGCCCTCCCAGGGCTCCTCCGGCCGGTCCCGGTCGTTGCGGCCCCGACCTCGGCGCCGGCGGCGATTGCCGGCCTCGGGTTGATCGTCCTGGTGGCGGGGCCGGTCTTGGCGGTCTCCGCGCTCTTGGCGGTCCCCGTCCTGGCGATCCCCACGCTCTTGGCGGGGCCGGTCCTGGCGGTCCCCGTCTTGGCGGTCTCCGCGCTCTTGGCGGGGCCGGTCCTGGCGATCACGGTTCTGACGTTCGCCGCGGTCTTTTTCTGAGCGGTCGCGGTCGACGGTCTCTTCGGCAGTGGTTTCCTCGACGGTGGCGTCCTCGGCCGGTTTCTCTTCCTGTGTTTCTGGTTCATCGGTGGTCGAGGACTCGGCCTGCCGGGCTTCAACCGGCTCGGCCTCATCCTCGGCCTCGTCCTTGGTCTCTTCCCCGTCGGCCGAGTCATCGGCGCTCGTCGTTTGAACGGGGGCGGCCCCGTTGCCGGCCGAGTCGAGCGCGGCCTGGCCTTCGCCGTCGGCGCCGATACCGGCAAGCTCGAGGATCATGTCCACGATGTCTGCTTTGCGGGCTTTTGCGTCTGGTCGCCCGCCCATGGCCCTGGCGATGATCTGAAGCTGCGCCCGGTCTTTGCGTTGCAGTTTGGACCGGGACAGCTCAGTGGTCTCTACGCTCACGTTTCTCCCTTGAATTGCCACAGCTGAGAGGCACTCATTCCTCCCTTGAGATGCCACAACTGAGAGCACTTCTTGTTGTTTGGCGCGCCGCCCGCGAATGCGGGCGACATGATTCGAGCAGCCATTAACCACCGGGACGCTGACAAAAGGAATGTCGAAATCGACCGAGCGGTCAGAGGGCTTCCCGTAGGACTGCGAGCAATTCCGCAGTCCCAACGCCCGGAAGAATACCGCAAACTGCCGCCAGTGGCAACATGCCGAGTCTTTTGTCGACTATTCCAACAGCTTCGCCATGAGGTGATGTCCGGGCACCACCTCGGCTGAGGCTGCTCCCTGTTCGGTGTAGACGCCGCCGGGACCGTCAATTTCTGAGTCCACCATCAGGTAGGGAACCGGGTCGTCGGTATGGCTCCGCAGCGTCAGGGGCGTGGCGTGGTCGGGCAGCAGCAGCAGCCGCCACGGCCCCATTTTGTCGAGCCCGGCTACCAGTCCGTCCAGAATGCGCCGATCCCAATTTTCCAGACACTTGACTTTCTCGGCGACGTTGCCCTCGTGTCCGGCCTCGTCGCTGGCCTCCACATGGATGGCGTACAGGTCGGCGCCGGCGGCCAGCCCGTTTAGAGCTGCGTCCCGCTTGCCCTCGTAGTTCGTGTCGTACCAGGCGGTGGCCCCGGGCACGTCAGCCACGGTCATGCCGGTGAGGGCACCGATCCCCCGGACGAGGTCGACCGCGCTGACCATCCCGGCGGTTACCCCGTGCATCTTTTGGAACGAGGGCATCTCCGGCTGGAAGCCCTGTCCCCACAGCCAGATCCGATTGGCCTTCAAACCGAACCGGCTCACCACCGCCTGGGAGGCTTCTTCCAGCGCGGCCAGCTTGGGGCCCGCCGGGCCTTGGGGCCCGATAACCGGCTGATCGGAGAGTTCGTGGGGCGGAGTGCACACTGCGTCGGCCCACTCGGCCGGGGCGATCATGGTGTGGCGGTACTGGACGCCAGCGTGGAAGCTGACCTCGCCGCCGAGCTCGTCGTCCAACGCGGCGATCACCTCGGCAGCCCGGTCGGAGTCGGGGTGCCCGCCGGAGAAGTCAGCCATGATCCCTTCGTCGGTCACCGTGACCAGATTGCAGCGGTAGGCCACCTGATCGGGGGTGAGGGTGAGGCCCATCGCGGCGGCCTCGATAGGTGAGCGTCCCGTGTGGTAGCAGGCGGGGTCGTACCCGAAGATAGACATGTTCCCCACGTCGCTTCCCGCCGGCATGCCCGGGGGGATGACCTCGGCCAATCCCACCTGTCCTCGAGCGGCCAGAGCGTCGAGAACCGGGGTGTGAGCCGCCTCCAACGGCGTGGCCCCGTCGAGCTCGGGTACCGGCAGATCAGCGCACCCGTCGGGTATGCACACGACGTACTTCACGACGCCCGATTCTGCCAGATCATCTTGGGTCGACGGCTATTGGGAGCCATGACCCGAGCAGAGGGCGACGTGGGCTTTCACCGCCGATAGGTCGTTGGGCAGTAGTTCGCAGCGTTCAGGGCGTTCGGCCAACTCGGCCAGGGCGGGCGGCATCGTTGGGCATTGGCCGATAGCTGCCTCCACCGCGTCGCCGAACTTGGCCGGGTGGGCGGTGGCTAGCACCACTATCGGCCCTTCTGCGTCGCGGCGGGATCGGCGGGCAGCGGCCAGGCCTACCGCGGTGTGGGGGTCGATGACCATGCCGGTTTCGCGGTGGATATCGGCGATGGTGGAGGTGGTCTCGGCATCGTCCACCCGAACCCCACGCCATTCCCGGTGCAGATCGGCCGAGATTCGGGCGTCGATCTGCATCTCGCCCGTTTGGCGGAAGTCCTCCAGCGTCTTCGCCGTACGGACCCCGTCGCGATCCAGCAACTCGAACAGCAGTCGTTCGAGGTTGGACGACACCTGGATGTCCATGCTCGGCGACAGCGTCGGGTGCACCTCGGTTATGGCCATCGATCCGGTGGTGAAGAACTGGGTCAAGATGTCGTTGCGGTTGCTGGCCACGATGAACCGATCGATGGCCAGGCCCATCTGGCGGGCGACGTGGCCGGCCAGCACGTTGCCAAAGTTCCCGGTGGGCACCGAGAAGGACACCTGTTCCAAGCCGTACCGGGTAACGGCGGCCACGTAGTACACGGTTTGGGCCATGACCCGGGCCCAGTTGATGGAATTGGCCGCCGACAGCCGGTGCTCGGCTCGGAAGGCGGCATCGGAGAACATGGCCTTCACCAGGTCTTGGCAGTCGTCGAACGTTCCCTCGATGGCCACGCAGTGGACGTTGGCGCTGTCCACGGTGGTCATTTGTCGCCGTTGTATCTCCGAGATCCGACCATGGGGGTGCAAGAAAACGATCTCGATGTTCTCCCGGTCGCGCACCGCCTCGATGGCCGCCGACCCGGTGTCGCCCGACGTGGCCCCCACGATGGTCACCCGCTCGCCCCGACGGGTCAGCTCCTCGTCGAACAGCCGCCCCACCAACTGGAGGGCGACGTCTTTGAAGGCCAGCGTCGGGCCGTGGAACAGCTCCATGAGCCACAGCCCGTCGCCCAACTCCACCATGGGCACCACCTCGGGGTGATCGAACCCCGCGTAGGCGTCCCGCACCAGCTCGTTGAACCGGTTACGGGGATAGGCACCGTCCACAAACGGCCACATCACCTCGGCGGCCAGGTCGGCGTAGTCGCCCCGGCCCGGGTTTCCGCTCAGCGCCTCGGGCGACAGTGCAGGCCAGCGGTCGGGCATATAGAGCCCTCCGTCATCGGCCAACCCGGCCAGCAACACATCGCCGAATTCCAAAGTCGGCGCCCGACCCCGGGTGCTGATGTATTTCACTGGCTGATCACTCGCAGCAACGCAGGCACGCCCCGCACCGCATCCAGCTCCCGCAGGTCTCCCAGCGTGGCCTGCACATCACGCTCGGTGGCCTCGTGGGTGATGAATACGAGCCTGGCCTGGTCGCCCAGTCCCTCCTGCTCCATGGATCGGATGCTCACCCCGTGGCGTCCGAACACCCCGGCCACCGCGGCCAGCACGCCCGGCCGGTCAAGCACCTCCATGTTGATGTAGTACTCCGACTCCAGATCGTCGATGGGGCAGATCACCGCCTCCCCCAGGGTGCCGATCGGCGTCCAAGTTCCCCGGCACCGGTTGCTGGCTGCGTCGATGAGGTCGCCTAGCACCGCGCTGGCGGTGGGCCGCCCGCCGGCGCCCCGGCCATACAGCATCAGCTCCCCGACGGCGTCGCCCTCCACGAACACTGCGTTGAAGGAGTCCCGTACCGAGGCCAGAGGGTGGTCCACCGGCACCATGGCCGGGTGTACCCGTACGGCAAGCTCGGGCTTGCCCTCAACCTGGCCGACCCGCTCGGCAATGGCCAACAGCTTGACCACATATCCCAGCCGCTGGGCATGGGCGATGTCGGCGGCGCCGATGCCGGAGATGCCTTCCCGGTTCACGCTTCCGGCCAGCACCCGAGCACCGAAGGCCACCGTGGCGATGATGGACGCCTTGGCGGCGGCGTCGAACCCCTCCACGTCGGCTGTGGGATCGCGCTCGGCAAACCCCAGCGACTGCGCGTCGGCCAGGGCGTCGTGGTAGCTGGTGCCGTGCTCGGTCATCTGGCTCAAGATGTAGTTGGTGGTGCCGTTGACGATGCCCATCACCCGGCGGACCGGCTCCGCGGCCAAGGACTCCCGCAGAGGACGGATGAGGGGGATTCCTCCGCCGACCGCGGCCTCGAAAAGAAGGTCCACCCCGGCAGCGTCGGCCGCGGCATACAGCTCGGCGCCATAGTTGGCCAGAAGTTCCTTGTTGCCGGTGACCACCGGCTTGCCCAGCTTCAGTGCACTCGAGACCAACTCGCGGGCTGGCTCGATTCCTCCGATCAGCTCCACCACCACATCCACTTTGGGATCATTCACCACCGAGGAGGCGTCGGTGGTCAGCACCCCGTCGGCCAAGACCACGTCGCGGTCGCGCGACGCGCTGCGTACCGCTACTCGCACCACGTCCAGTTCCATGCCGGTACGCTCCGCGATGGCCGACCGCTGCTCCTCAAGCAGCCCGACCAACGCCGAGCCAACGTTTCCACACCCCAGAACGCCCACGCCGATTTGCGTCTTCGAAGAATCGCTCACCTTCTCCACCGTACCGGCTGAGCCTGGCCCAACTGGCGAGATTTCTCCCACCCAAAAGTTTTCATTGATTTTCCGTCTAAACAATATATTTTAAGTACGACATGTCGTCCTACGAGCTGTTCTCCTTAGCGGCTGACCTGCGTCAACAGGCCGCGTCGTGCGAACTGGTTCGAGCCGATGTCGACCGTATCTGGTACGGGCTGGATCACGTGCTCGACGGGCCAGTGGCCCGCCACGAACCCGCAGTGTGGCTTTCGGCCACCGCCGACGCCAGCCGCCTCCGGCTCCGGCACCAGCACGCCCATCTGGTTCGGCTGCGCTACGAGATCGAGCAGGTAAGCCGTCGACTCCAAGCCCGAGCCGACGAATTGCACGCCGATGCGGCCCGGGTGGAGCAGGCGGCGGAGGCCGCGCGGAGAGAGGAAGCCCGTGAACTGGAGCTGCAAGCAAGCTATTTTCGATAGGCATCGCGCCCGACCGATCCCAGCCGATCCCGGTGCTGTTGCAACACCACAGCAGCGACGAGTACCGGCCTGTGGCTTGGTCCAAGCGTGATCGGTGGGCCGTAGGGCGAGCAGTGTCTCGGGCAGAGGCCGCCGGTGACGCGCTTCGCCATCAGTTCCAGTACGCGGTTAGTCGACTGGGGACCGCAACCGCGCTGCGGGCCATCGATGAGGCCTGGGGCGGGGGCTATTACCTTGTCGACCCGCAGGCCGAGACCGATCCAGAAGCCGCCGACGAGGCGTTCGGCGGCGATGAGCTCGTAATCGACGTTCAGACGCATTACATCGCTCGCCATCGGGCCCAGGCGCCCGGTGTCGAGGGAATCATGTGGTTCATCCGCAACGTGGCCCCTGACCGCTGGGAGGGGCTTGACCCGGAGATCCATCTCGACCTCGGCAACTACCTGCGTCACATCTTTCTGGAGAGCGAGACCGCAGCCGCAGTACTCACCTGCACGCCCGGCGACGACGACCACAGCATCCTCACCAATCCCGAGGTCGCTGCGACCCGCGAGCTGATCGATCGGTTGGCCGGTACCGGCCGCCTGATCAATCACTCGATCGTCCATCCCAACGCACCGGGTGAGTTGGATCGGCTGGGGTCGCTGATTGAGCACAACAGGCCGTCGGGCTGGAAGGTCTACACCATCCAAGGGTGGGGGGATCAGCCGGGGTGGCGGCTCGATGACGAGGAGTCCGGACTGCCGTTCTTGGAGAGCAGCCGAGAGCTGGGGGTGGGCATCGTTTGCGCTCACAAAGGGCTGAGCGCCTTGGCGCCCGCTGGGTCGCCGGCCGACATCGGCCCGGCCGCGGCCAGCTTCCCCGACATCAACTTCCTTGTGTACCACTCAGGGTATGAAACGCCGGTTGACGACGAAGAAGAAGGCCCCTATGACGATAGCGAACCTGCTGGCACCGACCGCCTGATCAAGAGTCTGGCCGATGCTGGAATCGGGCCCGGTGGCAACGTCTACGCCGAACTGGGGAGCACCTGGTTTGTGCTGGTGCGTCGGCCCCGGGAGGCAGCCCATGTACTCGGGAAGCTGCTAAAGGCGGTCGGCGAGGACAACGTGCTGTGGGGCAGCGATTCGATTTGGTACGGGTCGCCTCAACCCCTAATCGACGCCTTTCGGGCCTTTCAGATACCGGAGGAGTTGCGCCAACTTCACGGATACCCGGAGCTCACCCCCCGCATCAAGGAGAAGATACTCGGGCTGAACGCGGCCCGGGTCTACGGGATCGATCCGGATCTGACCCGGAGTCGGGTCGCGGCCGATGATCTCTCATGGGTCAAGGCCGCCTTCGATGAATACATGGCTAAATAATAAGTTTCAGTAAATATCTTGATATTTCCAGTTTGAGAAGCTATCAAGATAGTCCCGCCTGATCTGCCCGAGGGATCAGCCAACCGAAAGGCCCCGCCATGTCTGTGCTCACCATGAACACCGAAGAGATGGACCACCTCCAGCAGCAATTCACTGCGTTCGCCGGACAGGTGGAAGACCTCCGCACCCGCCTGACCGCCACCTTGGAGGGCACCACCTGGACGGGCAGCCGTTCCGAGCGATTCCGCGGCGCCTGGCACGAGCAATGGTCGCCCTCGCTCGGGCAGTTGCAAGAAGCGCTTACCGAACTGGCCACCTCGATCAGCCTTGAGCGCCAGAACACCATCGCGGCGCTCGACTCGGTCTGATGGCGCCGACTGCCGTCGGCCTCGCCTGAGTCCGCAGCCAGCCCCGCACTGTCAGAGCGGCCTGTGCGCCTGCTGTATGACGGGCCAGAAGGCACCCGGGAGGTGAGCATTGCCGGCGGTCTGATGACCGATGTCGGAGAGCTGGCCGAGGTGCTGGGCCTTCCTGCACCAGTCACCGGGCTTTGGGTAGGCGACCAGTGGATGGAAGCCGGCCGCGGGCTTGACGAGGCCGGGGTGGCCGACGGCGTCCGCGTGGGCGTGCGTCCTGGTTCAGCACCCGATCAGCCGGGGTGGACTCTCGAAGTGGTGGGCGGGCTCTGCGCCGGCGAACGCCGTCCGATTCCCACCAAGGGGTTGAGCTTGGGTCGCTCGCCCGACGCCGACGTCACCTTGCTCCACGTCGGGCTCAGGCCCCGCCATGCCCATGTGGAGGGACGGGACGGACGGTTCTTCGCCCTGGTAGGCGACAATGAGCCGACCGCGTTGGAGAACACCGTGCCGCTGCGGTTGGGCGGTGTGTTGATCCAAGCCTCCAATGCTCTCGACGACCGGCCGACCCGCTTGGCCGCCATCGTCGGGCGCACCGCCTCGGGAAGGATCGCCTTCAACCGCCCTCCCCGACCACTGCCTCCCCCGCGGCCCGAAGCACTCCCAACCCCAGGCGAAGAACCGCGGCGGTCGCCCCGGTCGTTTTCGTTCGGATGGGCTGCCCTGGCCGGGCCGCTGCTGATCGGAGTGTTGATGGCTGTGCTCTATAGCCCCTATATGGCGCTGTTCGCCCTACTCAGCCCTTTGATGATGGGCGCCAATTGGTTCGACAACCGCCGCCGCGACCGCACCGAGCGCCGACGATCCCGAAGTCGGTCGCAGGCGTCGCTAACTGAATTCCAAGCAGCAGCCGAGGCTGCTCACGGCGCGGAGACCCGCCGCCGACGCGATCAGCATCCCCATCTCGCGGAAGCAATCAGGCGAATCCGCCAACCCAGTGTTCGGCTCTGGGAGCGAAGGCCCGCCCACGACGACTTTCTGTTGCTGGTTGCCGCCCACGGTCCGGTGCCCTTTGATCCCGAACTGGCCATCGACGGTCCGCAGCCCGCCATCGAGGCAACCGCGATGCTCGATCAGCTCGGTCCGATCCCCGACTCCCCCATCGCCGTGGATCTTGGTCCGGGCAAGCTGCTCGGCTTGGTGGGTCCCCGCCGCGCCACCACCGCCATAGCCCGCAGTCTGCTCATCCAAGCGGTCGCCCATCACGGACCGGCCGATATGGCGGTGCTGGTGGCCGCCGATGAAGTCTCCGCGCCAGCTTGGACGTGGACTGCCTGGCTCCCCCACACCACCCACTCCGCCGTCGGACGGCCGCGGCTAATCGCCGAACACCGTACGGCCGCGGCAGAGATCGCCGGGGAGTTGGCCGAAGCCTGGGATCGCAGGGGTGAGGGCCACTGGCCACATCTGCTGGTAGTGGCCGACGGGGAGAGTCTGGCCACCGGGAGGACACCACCGCTGCGCTCTCTACTTCAGGGTTCGGCTGGGCCGGTCTCGGCCATAGTGCTGGCCACCAGCGTGGACCAACTGCCCGCTACAGCCACGGCGGTCGTCGAAGCCCGCGAGGCGTCCGGCTCAGTCGATCTGTCCCAAACGGGCGAGTCGTTCTGTTCAGTGCTGGCCTCCGGGATGAGCTTGAGCCTGGCCCGGGATACCGCCCGCGGCTTGGCCCGATATGAAGACCCCGAGCAGCACGGCGCCAATTCCGGCATTCCCAACCATTCATCGCTGTTCGACCTCCTCGGATTGCCCGCCGCCGATGGCTCGGACCCATCGGCTGACTTGTTGGCGCTGTCGAAAGCGATCGCCAGCCGCTGGCAGGACAACGGGCAGGCCGACTGCCTGGTTGCTCCCATTGGGGCCGATGGCCACGGACCCCTCACGGCCGACCTGGTAGCCGACGGCCCCCATGCCCTCGTAGGCGGCACCACAGGATCGGGAAAAAGCGAATTGCTGCGCACACTGGTGGCATCGTTGGCGGCTAGCTACTCGCCTGAACGCGTCAACTTCGTCTTGGTGGACTACAAAGGCGGCAGCGCGTTCGACGCCTGCGCCTCCCTGCCCCACGTGGTGGGATTGGTGACCGATCTTGACGACCGGCTGGCCGAGCGGGCTTTGCGTTGTTTGGAAGCCGAGCTTCGCTACCGCGAACAAGTGCTGCGAGACCGGGGTGCCACAAACCTGGCCCACTACTGGTCATTGGCCCAGAGCGAGAACGAAGGACCCTGGCCACCATTGGCCCGCCTGATAGTGGTCATCGACGAGTTCGCCGCCCTGGCTGCCGAGTTGCCCGGTTTCATGGATGCCCTGGTGAATGTGGCCCAGCGAGGCCGCAGCCTGGGCATGCACCTAGTGCTGGCCACGCAGCGCCCTTCGGGGGCCGTAAGCGCCAACATCCGCACCAACACCGCGCTGCGAATCGCCCTGCGGGTGTTGGACCCCGCCGATTCGACCGACGTGCTTGACAGTCCCGAGGCCGCGTCAATCGGTCGGCACCAACCCGGTCGGGCCTACGCCCGATTCGGTCCCGGAGAGCTGGTGGAGTTCCAGTGCGCCCTGATCACCGGGGTAACCGCCGCTAAGCGGGGCATCCGGGTCGTTCCTGCTCCCGACGGAATCCCGAACTTGGAACCCACGGAAGATCCCGAGGGAGAGGCCCCCGATGACCTGTCCCGCCTCGCCGCGGCCGCGATCTCCGCTTGGGATGGCTGGGGTGGCCTGCCGCCCCGACGGCCCTGGCCCGACCCCCTGCCGACAACAGTATCGCTCAACTCTCTATCTGCCGAGGCTGGCCCGCGCGTTGTGTTCGCCCTGGCCGACGACCCCAACCAGCAGACCCAATGCCCATTGGAGTGGGACCCCGATCAGGGCAATGTCATCTTCGCGGGCAACCCAGGCAGCGGCACCACCACCGCCCTGGCGACGCTGGGCATCTCCTTGGCCATCCGCTACCCGCCAGCCGATTGTCACCTCTACGCCATCGATTCCGGATCCGGTCAGCTCGCCCCCCTGATGGCCCTGCCCCACAGCGGCGCCGTGGTGGGCCCCGATGAGCGCGACCGAATCCGGAGGTTAGTCCGTCGACTGGAAGACGAACTCGACCAACGGCTGGCCCAAAGCCGGGGCTCTTCGGATTCCACCCCTCCGCTCGTGCTGACCTTGGTCGACAACTGGGGCGGCCTGGCCAAGAGCCTGGACAACGTGGCCGACCACGCTTTGTTGGCCTCACTGGAGCGGGTGTGGGCCGAGGGCCCGTCTGTCGGCCTCTTTGTGGCCACAGCCGCCGACCAACTGTCCAAAGTGAGCCGGGCCGTTCAAGCCGCCACCCCCCAGACCTTCGTGTTCCGCTTGGGCGACCCCGCGCTCTACCGCCAATGGGGAGTGAGCGTGGAAGATCCGGCAACCTTGCCTCCCGGTCGGGGATTCGCCGTCCCGTCGGGTATCGAGCTACAAGTCGCAGTTCCCGACGGTGGGCTGGCCGACGCGGCAGCCGCAGTAGCCGCCGCTTGCCCCCAGTCTGGCGGCCCGTCACCGGTGGAGAGCCTGCCTTCAGTGGTCGACCCCGCCCTCCTGGACCAGCCCCGTCTGGAGGGTTCCCCGTGGTACCTCCCGCTGGGGTTGAGCGACGACGCGCTGGCCGCGGCTGGCCTCACCCTCTACCCCGGCGAGCACGCCCTCATTTTGGGACCAGCCCGGTCGGGGCGAACCTCGGCTCTTTCCTTGCTGGCCCAGGTGGGGTCCGAAGCTGGAGCGAGGGTGGTCGCATTCGCCCCTGGGGGGTCTCAGCTGGTCAATTGTGCCGGCATCGACCTTGTAGCCGTCGACCCACCTGTGCTGCTTACCGCGACGAGCGAGAACGACCATCCCACGTTGGTGCTCATCGACGACGCCGAAACGGTCCCCGACCCTGACGGCACCCTCAAATCACTGGCCGCTGACTGCCGCCCCGGCCTGCACATCGTTGCCGCGGGCCGCGCCGACCGCCTTCGCACTGCCTACGGCCACTGGACCGCCGAGGTCCGCTTCTCCCGCACGGGGGTCCTTCTCCAACCCACCCCCCTAGACGGCGATCTGTTCACCATCCAACTCCCCACCCGCCCCACCCTTCCGACGATCCCCGGCCGCGGCTACCTAATCCAAAACGGCCACCCCACCATCATCCAGGTCGCCGCAGCGAGAACCGAGGTGACTGGCTAAACGTCGTTGCGGAGGAGGTCCTCGTAGGTCTCGCGGCGGACGACTAGGCGGGCGTCGCCGTTGCGGGCGAACACCACGGCGGGGCGGAGGACCTTGTTGTAGTTGGAGCCCATGGAATGGCCGTAGGCGCCGGTTACCGGGGTAGCCAAGATGTCGCCCACCGCGATGTCGCTGGGTACCCGGCCGTCTCGCACCAAGAGGTCGCCCGACTCGCAGTGCTTGCCCACCACCCGCACGTTCTTGTCTCGGTCGCGATCGGTGGCTCGGGGCAAAAAAGTTTCATAACCGCTGCCGTACAGCACCGGGCGGGGGTTGTCGCTCATGCCGCCGTCGACCGAGACATAGGTGCGAATGCCCGATAGCTCCTTGATGGTGCCCACTTCATAGAGCGTCACCGCGGCAGCCGCCACCAGGGCTCGGCCAGGCTCCACGCTCACCGGAGCGGTGAAGCCGGCTGACACGCAGGCCTCGGCAATGGCCGCGGCCCATTCAGTGATGGTGGGCGCCGATTCCCCCTCCACGTAGGCCACGCCCAAGCCGCCTCCCAGTGATAGCTCGGGCAGGCCGTAGGGCTGGGCGAATCCGGCGATCACCTCGACGGCCTGCTGGAAGGAACGCAGCTCGAACACCTGGCTGCCGATGTGGGCGTGCAGGCCCACCAGCTCCATGGAGTCGGCCTCCTGGGCCCGGCGGATGGCGGCATCGGCCAGTCCGGTTGAGGCGGTGAAGCCGAACTTGGTGTCGTCCACCCCGGTGGTGACGTACTCGTGGGTGTGGGCCTCCACTCCGGGGGTGATCCGCAGAAGCACTCTCGGGCGGGCGCCGGTGGTGGCGTGAAGGGCGTCGAGGCGATCGAGCTCGTCGAACGAGTCCACCACGATGCGGCCCACCCCGGCTTCGACCGCAGCAGCGAGTTCATCAGCCGACTTGTTGTTGCCGTGCATCACCAGCCGATCCCCGGGCACGTTCGCGGCCTGGGCCACGTGCAGCTCTCCGCCGGTGGCCACGTCCAGGTCGAGACCCTCCTCGTGAACTAGACGGGCCATGGCCAGGCACAAGAACGCCTTGGAGGCGTAGGCCACCGACCCATCGAACTCGGCTCGGGCTTGGCGACACCGATCCCGCATGTGGGCTTCGTCGTAGACAAACAGCGGGGTGCCGAATTCCCCGGCCAGGTCAAGCACATCGCAGCCGGCGATGGACAGTCGCCCCTCGGGTCCCACCGAGGCGTTGTCAGGCAGTAGGTGTTGGGGCAAAGACGACACAACCAGCCCCCTACATCGACTCGGGGGCGCTCACGCCGAGGGTGCCGAGGCCGACGGCCAGGCCCACCCGGGCGGCGTCGATCAGCACCAGGCGGGCCTGGGTCAGCTCGGGGGTGATTCCGGTGCCCACCACGTAGCAGTCGTGGTAGAAGCTGTGGACTGCGGCGGCAAAGTCCCGCAGCCATGTAGTCATGCGATGGGGGGCCCGTTCTTCAGCGGCGGCGGCGATCACCTCGCCCAGCGTGGAAAGCTGTCGCATTATCTCCAGCTCCCGCTCGTGGACCAGCAGGCTCAAGTCCACCTCGCCGATGCTCTGGCGCACCACCCCATCGGCCTGGGCCCGGGCCGCGATAGAGCACACCCGGGCATGGGCCATCTGCACATAAAACACCGGGTTCTCCATCACCTGGGCCGCGGCCTTGGCCAGGTCAAAAGTTGGCGCGGTATCCATCGACTGGAGCAGATAGGTGAACCGGGTGGCGTCGGCGCCCACCTCGTCGATCACGTCGCGCAGCTCGATGAGGTCGCCGGTGCGCTTGGAAAGCCGCACCTCTTCGCCTTCGCGCTCCAGGCGCACCAGCTGGGTCACCACCACCTCCAGACTGGCAGGGTCGCAGCCCAGAGCAGCCATAGCCGCCTTCATTCGAGCCACATACCCGTGGTGGTCGGCCCCCCACACGTTGATCAGCAGGCCACCGTGGCCAGCCCGGTCGAGCTTGTCGCGGTGATAGGCGATGTCGGGCAGCAGGTAGGTGTACTCCCCATCAGACTTGATGAGCACCCGATCTTTGTCGTCGCCGTGGTCGCGGGCGCGCAGCCACAAGGCCCCGTCGGCCTCATATGAGGCTCCCGCCTCGTCTAGCGCCACCAGCGTGTCGTCGATGGCCCCGGAGTCCACCAGCGCCTGCTCGCTGAACCAGGTGTCGAACGCGACCGCCATTGAGCCCAGAACGTCCCGCTGGTCGGCCAACGCCCGCTCCCTCCCCCACTGGCGTGCATCGGCATCTGCGGGTATCTCCGAAGCCCATTCGGCGATGTACTGACCGTTGTATCCGTCCTCGGGGACCGGCTCACCGGCCCGGAGGGCGGCAAGGGAAGCGCCGTAGAGCTCCATCTGAGTGCCCCGGTCATTGATGTAGAACTCCCGCTGCACGCTGTAGCCGCACCACTCCAACAGCCGAGCCACTGCGTCGCCGTAGGCCGCTCCCCGGCCGTGCCCAGCGTGAACCGGCCCGGTGGGGTTGGCGCTCACGAACTCCACAATGACCGTGCGGCCCTCACCGAGGCTTTGGCGCCCGTAGCCGTCGACACCGGCAGCCACCGCATCGGCGACCACGCTGTGCAGCCAGCTCGGGGCCAGCTTGAAGTTGACGAACCCGGGCCCGGCCACGCTCACCTCGGCCACATGCTCAGGCCGGTTCTCCTCCAGCCAGGCGGCCAGCTCGGCCGCTAGCTCCCGAGGATTACGCCCCGCCCCCTTCGCGATGGCCAGCGCGGCGTTGGACGACCAGTCCCCATGCTCGCGCCGCGCCGGTCGCTCCAACCCCACCGAGAAGTCGGCAGGCAGGTCGATCCCCGCGGCCGCGAGCGCGGCGCACAGGGCGTCAGAAAGGGAGGTGCGGATGTCGGCCATGAACTGAGACATGGTACCGATGCCCTGCTAGGTATACTCACCCAGTTACTGCCCACGTAGCTCAGGGGATAGAGCACTTGCCTCCGGAGCAAGGGGCCGCAGGTTCGAATCCTGCCGTGGGCGCTTTTTGAGCCCTCTTGTCGATTGGCCGTTTTGGTCACCCGCTCTCGTCCCAGTGCTCGTACCACCTGGGCCAGGCCCCGTTCCACAGCAAATCGCGCAGCTGGTCTGCCCGGCACGCCCGAGCCTCTTCGACTGTGTGACCTCGATGGCGCATCTCGTCCCAGAACGCCGCGTCGTCCCACCACAGGCCCTGCTCTATCCACGCGTCTACTCCGTCGTAGCCGACCTGTGCGCATTTGTCAGAGCGCTCCCCATAGGCAGCAGCCAAGCCCATCAAACCGACCAGCAGGACAGATATGACCACGGCCGCGGCCACAAGCGCCCTGATCCTGTGGGCCCGCTTCATGCAGCCAGTTTACCGGTCTACTCGCTACTTCTGAGACTCGCATTGGAGCGGGGATAGCAGTTCCTGAGCCATCACGCCATACTTTCCGCCATGGAGATCAACGGCATCTGCAAGCCTGAGTTCGCGCCGGTGCGCGACGCGTTCGAGGCGAACTTCGCTGAGGGGTTGGAGTTGGGCGCGTCCGCGGCGGTGACCGTGGACGGCGAGTTCGTGGTGGACATCTGGGCCGGCGATGCCGACACCACCGGCGCCCCGTGGCAGCGCGACACGATCGTCAATGTCTACTCGACGACCAAGACGATGGCCGCGATATGCATGTTGATGCTGGCGGACCGGGGCGAGCTGGAGTTCGACGCCCCGGTGGCGCGGTACTGGCCCGAGTTCGCCGCCAATGGCAAAGAGGGCGTGCTGGTGGGCCATGTGATGGCTCACACCGCGGGGCTGCCGGGCTTTGACCCGCCCATCACCGTTGAGCAGCTCTATGACCTCGAGGCTGCGGCCGCCAACCTCGCGGCCCAGGCGCCGTGGTGGGAGCCGGGCACCGCGTCGGGCTATCACCCCGTGACCCAGGGCACCCTGTTGGGCGAGATCCTTTATCGGGCCACCGGCCGGCGCATGGCCGAGTGGTTTCGCACCGAGGTGGCCCAACCGCTCGGGGCCGACTTCTGGATGAGTCTGCCCGCGTCCGAGGACCACCGAGTGTCGGACCTGGTGAGGCCGGCGACCCCACAGACGCTCACCGTCGGCGGCGAGGAGGTCGAGGTCGACGAGTTGGCGGTGCGCGCCTCTTTGAGCGTTCACACCACCGGCGACGAGCCCGCCACCCGCGAGTGGCGGGCCGCGGAGCTTCCCGCTTCCGGCGGGTTCGGCAATGCCCGCTCGGTGGCCCGCATCCACGCCGCGCTGGCTTGCGGGGGTGCCCTCTCCGGGGTCCGGCTGCTGTCCGAGGCTGGCGCCCGACGCGCCCTGGAGGAGCAGACCGACGGTATCGACCAGGTCTTCGGCGTGCGGCTGCGCCACGGTCTCGGCTTCGGACTCCAGATCGGCGACCTCTCCTTCGCTGCGGGCCAGATGTTCTGGGGCGGCCTGGGCGGCTCGCTGGCCGTGATCGACCTCGACACCCGGGCCAGCGTCGCCTACGTGATGAACCGCATGGCGCCGGACGCCCTGGGCGACCCCCGCGGCACCCGGATCATCCAGGCGGCCCTCACCAGCCTGTAGGCGCCTGGCCCGACGGCGGGGACCTCGTGGCGAGTCAGGTCATGGGCGGAGAGCGAGCCGGACCGCGGCCGCGTCACGGATCGCGTTCGGGAAGATCCAGTCGACAGTGTCATGGCCGTCGATCCCAACTCCGTGAGAGAACTCGATGGTCCACGTCTGCGGTGCACCGCGGTCGCAGATCAACTCCACCTGATCGGCAATCTGTTCCGCCAAGTCCTCTGGTTTGACGTCTGGTTCGACCGTTCGCATCTGGACATGAACGTGCGTCACCCGCTCGCCCAGCACATCTAGCGCCTCCACCAACCCCGGGTCCCGGCTCGGGTTGACATGGACGGTTGCTTGCAGCCGGTCGGCCCCGCCGACGCTCTCGAACATGCGCAGCGCCACCGAGGGAGTCTCGGCCAGCGTGTTGCGATGGCACTCGCAGATGAGCCGGACCCCAGTCGGAACGGCGGCGTCGAAGCGGGCGAGGCGCGCCGTGAACTCGGCTTCCATCTCCGGGTCGGCGCCGACGTTGTACTTGACCCCGGTGGCGCCAAACCGCTCAACCCAACGGGCCGCCCTGTCGCGGTATTTGTCGCTTTCGGGATCCCAGCTCGCGTAGCTGTTGAACACCATCACCGGCACCGGGGCAGCATCCAGCGCGGCCAAATCCTCATCGTCCACCGAGCGGGCGTGTCGCTCCCACAACTCGAGCCCGTCGAACCCCGCGCCGTCAAGCAGCGGAACCCAGTCCTTCGGCAACGACACCGGCATGCCGCCGTGGACTGCGAGCCCCCAGCGATTGGGTTCAATATTGACGGTGCCCAACAGGACGCGGGGCTCAAGGACGCCCATGTTCGTCACGTGCTGCGGTCGAATCGGTCGAGGTCGAACTGGTACAGCACCGGTTCTCCCCGTTGGAAGCGGTCAATCTGGTCGACCACTAGCTGCTGCATCGGGCTCAGCCCCGGACGCTTCGGCCACCGGGCGGAGCTGATTTGGTGAAACGTGAACATCACATTGTCGGCAGCCCGAAGGGGGTGCTCAGGATCGAGGCGTTCAGGGGCCAACACGTCAAGTCCAGCCCGGAGACGTCCCGATGCCAGCTCGGCGAAGAGCGCCTCCTGATCGAAAATCTCCCCCCTCGCGGTATTCACGACCATCGCGCCATCCACCAGCCGGGCTAGGCATTCACGGTCAAGCGAAGAACGAGTCTCAGCCGAATGCCCGGCGTGGACAACTAACGCTTCGGCAAAGTCGCACAGATCGAGCAGGGAATCCGCCCGATCCACATCGTCGGGGAATTCGGCGACGTAGGGATCGAAGGCCATCATGCGGGCACCGAACGGGCGGAGCAGATCGACGAAACGACGGCCTACATAGCCGAGGCCGTAAATTCCGACGCGGAGCCCATGAATGGACCCGATTCGGCCGTCCTCGATCCCCCACTCGCCGCCCCTTTGCGCGCCGCCAAACCGAGGCAGCTCTTTCAGGCCCGCCAACAACAATGCCATGGCGCCCTCGGCCACACCGTCGCTGGCCAGCGGACCCCAGTTCGACACCACGATCCCGGCTTCGATCAATTGGCGTGGAACGGTGTGGCGAATCGTGCCCGAGTAGCTGCACACGTACCGCAGCGCGCCCGGGTCGTCGGCCAGCGCGGTGGGCAGGCCGTAGGAGTCCCAACCTACGATGGCCACATCGTGCGCTCGGACAAGGGAGGCCATGTCCTCGTCAGCGAGTGGGCCGGTACGCTCTCGCATCGTGAGGTCGCCCTGCGCGGCCAATGCTGCGACAAACTCATCGGTCCACACCTCGCGGTTTCGCGGTCCCCCCGCGATGTGCACCAACCTGACCATCGCCCTCCTCCCCCGTTGCCCGCTTGCCAATGCGGCAGAAATTCTAATCGCTCGCATTGCGGCCAACTCCTTTTTGGTTGAAGCCCTCGACAACCTCCGCTGCGGGAGCGGCGTCCTAAGCGCGACCGTCGCCGAGGTTGATTGCGATGACGCTGCGGGTGAGGACGTCGGTGAAGGCCTTGCGCTCGGCCGGGGTGGCGTCGGGGTGGCGTCGGGCGAAGTCGGCGAGGCCGTGCAGCAACAGCACCGCGGTGAGGGTCAGGCGGTGTCCGAGATCGGCCGTCTGCGTTTCGTCCACCAGGTTGACGAGGGCACGAGCCACCCGCCGAATGCCGGGTCTCGGCTCGGCGGAATTCTTACTGCCCCCTGCGCTCGCCAGCGCGTTTCGTATCAGGTCGGTATCGCTGGGGAGTCGTGCTGCGCCCACGAGCTGGGCCCGAATCCTGATGTAGCAGCGGCCCGACTCATCATCCAGCAGGGAGGCTAGGGGCCGAACGAGCGCCTCGATGAGCGCCTCGAGCCCCGGCTGCTCCCCGAGTTCGTCGAGCATCTCGTCTCGGAGAGCATCGAGGCGGGCCTGATGCTGCTCCAAGATCGCCTGAAGGAGCCCGGCCTTGTTGCCGAAGTGGTATTGCACGGCCGAGCTGTTGCGTTGGCCGGCTTCCTTGACGATGTCGCCCACCGGCACCGCATCGACGCCTCGCTCGGCAAAGAGGCGCTCAGCCACCGCAATGAGTGCTTCACGGGCGGGTTCGGGCGACCGGGGCATCAGGCGTGAGGATAACGAGCCGACATCAGCCTCTCACCACCGCGCCCCCGCCACGGCCAGAGATTGGGGCCCGCGGTGCTACGAGTCGAGTCCGGAGTAGAACTGGAGCGCCCACTGCCGGCCGACGCGGATGTTGCGCTCGACGGCGGTCACCAGCGGCTTGGGCTCGTAGCGCTTGTTCTCCCAAATGACGATGTCCTGGCTGATGCCGTCGGCGAAGCTGGCGACGAGGCCCGACAAGGCGGCCTCCCCCAACGACTTGGGCATGGTGAACCACCACGTCATATGAACGTTCTCCTCGTCGGTGGGCAGGAGCGACTGGCCGATGCGTATCGAGTCGCCGATCGAGATGAGGGTGCAGCCGAGGCCGAAGTTCTCAATGGTGAAGTTGCCGTTGGAGTTATGCCGGTAGGTCCCGTCCACCACCATCTCGGTGCTAGGCAGCGGGGGCGCCCCGTGCACGTACTTGAAGTGCTGCACGTCGAACTCGCCCTCGGAGAACTCCTGGACGATGGTGGCCACCTCGAAGCGGAGCACCTGGTAGGGCTGCCAGTCCGGGTCCTCGAACTCGGGGAAGTAGGGCACGTCGTAGAACGGCTCGCCGCCCTCAAGGTGGTGCCACGCCCAGATCATCTGGTCGCGCTCGATGATCGGATAGGTGCGTATCTTCGCCTTGGCGGGAATCGCCTTGCCCTCGGCGTAGGGGATGTCGATGCAGCGGCCGTCACCGTCGAATTGCCAGCCGTGGAACGGGCACCGCATGCCTTCGCCGTCCACCCGGCCTCCCACCCCGATATTGGCGCCCAAGTGGGGGCAGTAGGCGTCCATGAGCCGGGCCTCGCCGCTCTCGGACCGGAACAAAACGAGGTCTTTGCCGAAGGCGTAGATGTTCTTGTGCTCCCCCGGGGCGAGCTCACTGCACTCCTCCACCACGAACCAGCCGTTGGGGATCGGGAACGGATAGCGCTTCTGGCCAGCGCCTTCTCGGGAGATCCGAACCCGTCGGCTCAAGTCGGCCACCGAGGCCGGGTCTGACCGCATGGGCCCGACCTCGAACAACGCGTCCTCCATGCCCGGTCGGGCCCCGTATCCGGGCTCGTTTACGATAGTGCTCATCGGTCGACCTCCTGGAGGCCCGGCATTGGGTGCCACCGGGCCTGCCCCTTGTCTCGATCCTTGCTAATGTATCAAGATTACTAAGAAGTGGCCATAGCGGACGGAGCCGATGAGCATCACCGATGAGCAGCCGACGCATTCCCTGCCGGATCTGGAAGAGATCCGGCACCGGTACCGCAGCGAGCGCGACAAGCGCTTGAGGCCAGACGGCCCCGACCAGTACATCCAGGTTAAGGGGTCATTCGCCCACTACATGGACGACCCCTGGGCCGATGTCGAATTCACCCGCGAGCCGCTCCACGATGAGGTTGACGTTCTCGTCGTCGGCGGAGGACTCGGCGGCCTGGTGGCCGGGGCGCGGTTGCGCCAGCAGGGCATAGACAGCATCCGATTCGTCGAGCCGGCATCCGACTTCGGTGGAACCTGGTACTGGAACCGGTACCCGGGCATCTCCTGTGATGTCGAGTCGTACATCTATCTCCCCCTGCTGGAGGAAGTGGGCTACGTGCCGAAACGCAAGTACTCCTACGGCCAGGAGATCCTCGAGCACTGCCAGGCGATCGCCCGCCAGTTCGACCTCTACCGTGACGCCTGCTTCCAGACCCGGGTCACCGAGCTGCGATGGGACGGTGCCTCGCGCTGGATCGTCGAGACCGACCGCGGCGATGAGATAAAGGCCCGGTACGTGTGCCTCGCGCTCGGCCAGCTGAGCAAGCCCAAGCTGCCGGGGATTCCCGGCATCGAGGACTTCGAGGGCCATTCGTTCCACACCTGCCGTTGGGACTTCAACTACACGGGTGGCGACCAGGAGGGGAACCTCACCGGTCTGAGCGGCAAGCGGGTCGGGGTGATCGGTACCGGCGCGAGCAGCGTGCAGGTGGTGCCCCACATCGCCGAGTGGGCGGAGCACCTCTTCGTGTTCCAGCGGACCCCCTCGTCGGTCGACATCAAGCACAACCCGGAGACCGACCCCGAATGGGCCCGGTCGCTGTCACCGGGTTGGCACCAGCACCGTCGCGAGAACTTCAACGCCCTAGTGTCCGGCGTCCCCCAGGAGGAGAATCTGGTCGACGACGGCTGGACCGACCTGATCGGCAACCTTGTCAGGCTCTTTCGGGACGGCGACGGCGTCGACCTGTCGCCCGAGGGCATCCAGCGGGCCGTCGAACTGGCCGACCTCCAGAAGATGGAGCAGATCAGGGCCCGCGTCGACGAGCTGGTCGACGATCCCGAGACCGCCGAACTTCTCAAGCCCTACTATCGGCAATTCTGCAAGCGACCCTGCATCGACAACAACTACCTGCCCACTTTCAATCGCCCGAATGTGACCCTCGTCGATACCTCCGGAAAGGGCGTTGATCGCATCACGGCGACCGGCGTCGTGGCCGGCGGGCGGGAGTACGAGGTGGACTGCCTGATCTACGCCAGCGGATTCGAGGTTGGAACCCCGCTTTCGCAGCGAGGAGGATTCGAGATCATCGGCAACGGCGGCGAGACGCTCATGGAGAAGTGGGCCGACGGCCTTCGCACGTTGCACGGCATGCACATGCACGGTTTCCCCAACCTGTTCCTCATGTCCATCGGCCAGTCGGCCAACACCGTGAACTACACCCACATACTCGACGAACAGGCCATCCACCTGGCTTACATCGTGGCCCGCGCCCGCCAGCTCGGTGCGGCGATGGTGGAGGCCACCGCCGAGGCCGAGGGCGACTGGGTAGCCGCCTGCCGCGAGAAGGCCACCGACCGCGGGTTCTTCGAAGACTGCACCCCCGGGTACTACAACAACGAGGGCCAGGCGCGTAACAGCCAGAACGGTCCCTACGGCGTGGGCCCGGGAACCATCGAGTTCCTCCAGCTTCTGGGCGACTGGCGCGCCGCGGATGAGCTGGCCGGCTTGGAATTGCGCGCCGAGCAAACCTGCCGGGGGGAGTCATGACGACCGACCAAGCCAGCATCGAGGCGGTGGCCGATCGGTTCTTCGCCGTGTACGCCGCGGCCGACGAAGAAGGCATCCGCGAGGTCCTCGCCGACGACTTCGAGGGATGGAGCAGCTCCTTCGGAGGCCGAGACCTCACCGTCGACTCCCTGGTCACCGGGGCCAAGTGGGAGGCCGAGAACGTTGACATCGCGCTCGACGAAGTGCGCCGCCATGTCACCGACCACGGCTTCGTGCGCCAGTTCGTTATCCGCTTGGCTGACGCCGAGGGCAATCCGATCGAGATTCCGGGGTGCCTGGTGGCCCTGGTCGCCGACGGGCGGATCACCCGATTCGACGAGTACCTGATTGTGCCGACCGCGGGACAGGAGTGACCCGCCTGAACCATCCGTGAGCCACGAAGAGGAGCCCACCTCATGACCGATTCAGCAAACACCCCCGAACCGGCGGGAGAGCAGAGCCTCCTGCGCCGTCTGCGCTGGTACCTCGCCATCGCGGTGGTAGCCGCCGTCGTGATCATCGTGCTGATCGTGTCCGGTGGCGGCTCCGATGACGACGATGGCGACGACACCACGGGCGACACCACCCCCCCGGCGGCCGAAGAAGTTGCTGATGACGAACCGATGGACGACGCACCAACGGTTGGCGATGACCCCGCGGGTGACGCTGCGCCCTCGGCGTCCGACGAGCCCGAGGACACCGGCGCGATTGACGACGACGCCCCCGCAGCAACGGTTGACGAACCCGAATCCACCGACGACGATACCGCCGCCGCCGCTGAGCCCACCGAGCCGCCCGAGCCCGAGTTCCCGGGCATCGGGTCCGACGCAGCGCTGGCCAACCCGCACTGCGACCCGGAGACCGGGAGGATCCGAGTTCCCCTCGTGGACGCACCGCCGTGCGTCCTTGAGTGGCCTGAGGGGGCCGACAACGGCGGAAACACGGCCCCGGGCGTTACCGCCGATGAGATCGTCATGGTGGTGCGGGTGGACTCCGGCCAAACGGAGTTCGTCAACGACACCGGCAGCATCCCCCGCGGCTGGCTCGACGGCGCTGACATCTTCAATCAGAACTTCGAGTTCTGGGGCCGCCAGGTTCGACTCGAGTTCATCGATGCCAGCGGATCAACCGAGGTGGCCCAGAGGGCCGACGCCACCCAGGCCGTGAACGACTTCCAGCCGTTCCTGGCCGTCGACGCCACCACCACCGGCGAGGGGAAAGCCATATTCGAGGCTGAGATGGCGGCCCGAGGAGTGATCGTGTGGAGCACGGGCGTCTCCTGGCAGGAAACCCAGGACCAGCCCGGCTTCCGCTGGTCGGCGTTGGCCGACGACCGGGTGACGATGCTCCACGTGGCCGAGTACATCGGCAAGCGCGTCGCCGATTACCCAGTGCAGTGGGCCGGCGACGACGACATGATCGGCGAGCCCCGCCGGATCGGGATGATCTACACCGACCGGTGGAGCAGGGACTTCATGGAAGACCAAGCCGCCCAGAATGGCTTCGAGCTGGTGGAAGCGGTGAGCTACGACGAGGGCGCCGAGAATACGCAGCGACAGGAGAGAGCCCGGGTGATCGCCGCCCGGATGAAGGATGCCGGCGTAACCACGGTGATCGCCGGGACCGACAACCTGTTCACCAGGACGATGACCGCGGCGGCAACCGAGCAGCAGTGGTTCCCAGAGTGGATCATCACCGGCTACAGCGGCCACGACACGGCCTTCTTCGCCCGGGGCTACGACCAGGAGCAGTGGGCCCACGCCTTCGGGCCGGGTCCAATCGGATTGAGCGTTGCCGACCAGCCCAACTCGCTGGCGGCGTTGTTCGAGTGGCACCACGGTCGAGAGCCAGTCTCGCTATCCGAGAGGTTCTCCCTTTCGACCCTGAAGCCGCCGATGGCCTGCCTCCATGCGGCCGGACCCAATCTCACCCCCGAGAGCTTCACCGAGGGCTGCTTCGCGCTGCCCCCGTCGCTCGGAGCCTACTGCGACTGCGTGACCAGCCCAGGCGCAGCCTATGGCGATGGCAGGCTTCCCTGGACCGATTACACCGGCTTCGATGACATGACCGAGAAGTGGTGGGATCCCGCGTACGAGCGCACCACGGCGTCTGGGCGCGTTGTGGTCGGCGAATACATGAAGGTCGACGACGGGCGCCGCTACGCAGTCGGCGAGTGGACCGAACAGCAGCCAAGAGTGTTCGATCCGGATGCGGCCATCGGCATCCTCTACGAGTTTCCCCCCAACGACACGCCGCCGAGCTACGAGCGCTAGGGGGAGGCGATGCCAGATCGCTCGATAGCAGAGCGCGACCCTCCGAGGTAGGAGGCGATCACCGCAGGGTGCTCCAAGACCTCGTCCGCCGCCCCCTCGGCCACTTTGGCGCCGAGGTCGAGGGCCACCATCCGGTCGCAGATCGAGGCCAGCACCGCCATGTCGTGATCGATCACGAGCAGGCTGGCGCCGGTGTTGTCGCGGATCTGGGCCAACATCGGCCCGAGCGCCTCGGCCTCCCGTTGGGCGATGCCCGAGGAGGGCTCGTCGAAGAGGATCACCCGGGGCGCGCCCACCGTTTGACAGGCGAGATCGACAATCCGCCGGGTTCCGGTGGACAGCTCCGACACGAACTTCTCGCGGTAGGCGTCGAGCCCGAGCATCCCGATCAGCTCGTCTACGCGGTGCTGGAGGCGGTCCTCGGCCCGGCGGACGTCGGGGAAGCCGAGGGCGGCGGCCACCGGATCGCGGGTGGCCATGGTCTGATCGAGGGCCACCTTCAACACGTCCTCCACGGTTAGTGACCCGAACAGCCGGGAGTCCTGGAACGAGTGCCCGAGCCCCAGGAGGGCCCGACGATGGGGCGAGAGGTGGGTGATGTCGCGCCCATCAAGTAGCACCCTTCCCTCGTCGGGGGTTTGGAGGCCTGAGATCAGCTCGAACACCGTGGTCTTCCCCGCGCCGTTGGGCCCGATGAGGCCCACGATCTCTCCTTCGCCCACACCAAGCGATACCTGATCCACCGCACGGTTGCCGGCGAACGACTTGGACAGTCCCTCGATTTCGAGCCGCGGCGTGGCGGTGGCATCGATCGAGGCCCGGGCTGGCCGGGGTTGCTGCGCGGCGCGCGCCGTGGCCCCGCCCAAGAACACCGATCGGAGGACGTCGTCTCGCTCCAGCAGGTCGCTCGTGGGTCCCCGGAAACGGACCTCGCCCTTCTCCATGAAGAACGCGGTCTCCGCGATGGCCAGCGCGACGTTTACGGATTGCTCGACTACCACGATTGTGACCCCGTCGTCGTTCAAGGTCCGCACCACGTCGAGGAGATGCTCCACCACCACGGGGGCAAGGCCCAAGGACAGCTCGTCGATGAGGAGGACTTGGGGCTTGGTCATGAGCGCCATCGCCACGCCGAGCATGTGCTGTTGGCCGCCGGACAGGTTGGCGGCTGGCTCGTTCAGCTTCTCCCCAAGGCCCGGGAACACTTCGAGCACGCGGGCGGTCTCCCGCTCCATGTGCTGTTTGTCCCGGCGGTGCAGCCATCCGCCCAGGGCGATGTTCTCGGCAACGGTGAGGGCGCCGAACACTCCCCGGCCCCCGGGGACTTGGGCGATTCCGAGCGCGGCGATCCGGTGGGGCGCCATCGTGGTGATGTCGGCTCCCTTGAACGACACCGACCCCCGGCTGGGGACAGTGAGACCGGAGACGGCCCGCAGCACGGTGGACTTTCCCGCGCCGTTGGTTCCCAGCAGCGCCACGAAGTCGCCCTCGTCGACCTCGAGGTTGACGCCGAACAGCACCTGCACTGGTCCGTACGACACGTCGATCGACCGGACGCTCAACAGCGAGCCGTCGTGATCGTCTCCGACGATGATGTCGGGGAACGAGAAGTAGTCGGTGGGCGGCGCCGGCTTGCTCGGCAGATAGCGGAACACGCCCTCGGCGTCTCGTCGAGGCGACCTCACCATGGCAACCGGTTCGGGATATTCGACCCCGGCGGCCTCGCCAGGTGCCTCGGGGTCGTCGGTGCGGTAGTCGGCGAACAGGCTCGGAACCGGGATCTGCCGGCGGAAGGCCGCGATGGCCAGCAGACGCCGGCGGATCTCGTAGAGCAGCCCGCCGAGGCCCTCGCGCAAGAACATCAGCACCACCAGCAGGCCGGTGCCACTGCTGGCGAACAACCACATCGGCCGGATGTCGGCGGGAAGGTTGTCACTGAAATACTCGGTACCCTGCAAGAACACCGCGCCGAGGATCGCCCCCGACACCGACCCGAGGCCGCCGATGACCACCATCGTGAGGACCCGGATGCTCTCCGCCGGCGAGAACGAACCCTGGCCCAACGCCTGCTGGTGCAGGGTGAACAGCCCCCCGGCCAGCGACGCGTAGAAACCCGAGATGGCGAAGGCCATCAGCTTGGTCCGGGTCAGGTTCACGCCGAACGCCTGGGCGTTGTCCTCGTTGTCGCGGGCCGCCCGGAGGACCCGCCCCGTGCGGGTTGTCTCCAGCCGCCCCACGGTCCAGATCACGGCGAGGAGCGCGGCGAGGCACACGTAGTAGAAGGTGTGTTCGCTCGACACATCGATCCTCCCGAGGAGGGGCAGTCGGGTGACCCGCTCGCTGATGTTGTCGGGAAGGAATGTGAACCGGTCCTCGTCGAGGAGGAACGACGCCGTAGCCACCGAGAAGGCCAGTGTGGTCACCGCGAGAAAGAGCCCGCGGATGCGCAGGGCCGGTAGTCCGACGATCACCGAGGCCACCGCCCCAACCACCCCGGCCAGCATCAGAGTCAGGGTGAGGTCCCACTGATAGTGGAAGTTCACCACTGCCGCGGTGGCCGCGCCGATGGCGACGAAGCCCATTTGGCCGAGGCTGATCTCTCCAGACCAGCCGGTGAGGATCACCATGCTCACCGCGATGACCCCGTAGATCATGACCGCCGAAGCGAAGTTGGTGTCGGTGTCGCCCAGCGCGGTCGGCAGCCACAGCAACAAGCCGATCATTGCCAGCTTGGCCACCCACCCACCCCATTGCACCTCCGGCAGCGAGGCCAGTTGGCGAGGGACTTTCTTCACCGACGCAGCCTCCACCCATGACCCCTCGGCTTGGGCTTCGGCTCGTCCCCGGGCGCGCCGCTGGAACAACAGAACAACGACGACGATCACGAACAGCGCCGGGTCGATCAGCTCTGCGGTGTCCTCGTTCCAGATGATGGCCGTCTCCAGCACGCCGAGAAAGGTGGCGCCGACGAACATCACCGAGTAGTTCTCCATCCGCCCCATCACCGCCACGGCGAGCGCCCGCAGGAGGATCGCCGGTCCAAAGGCAGGTCCGAGCGGTAGCCCGAACATCCCCGCCCGCAGCACCATGGCCACCGCGGCCAGCACCGCGGCGATGATCCACACCACGTTCTGGGTTCCCCGCACGTCGATGCCCACCAGCGAGGCGCGGTCCCGACTCTGGGCACTGGCTCTCACCGCGGTGCCCACGTCGGTCCGGTTGAGGAAGGCAATGAGGCCGAAGATCGCCAAAGGCACGATGATCATGGCCAACAGGTCGTTGACGGTGAAGACGATCGGATCGATCTCGAAGGTGAAGTCGATGGGAGGGTTGAATCTCGGGAAGCGCAGAAGCGCCAACCCATCCTCGTCGCTAAACAGCGTCGGGACGTAGAAGCCGATGCCGAGCAACAGCTGGGCGAGCCCGATGGTGGCGACGCTGAGAATGATGCGCGGGGCCTTCCAGAACCGGCGGATCACCAGAAACTCCACCGCTGAGCCCAGCGCCATGGCGACCACGATCGTGACCGGGAGCACCACGAAGTACGGCCAGTCCCAGTCCCTCAGCAGCGAAAGCCCAACCGTGGCCGGCACCACGCCCAGGTCGGCCTGGGCGAAATTGATGACCCCGTTCGTCTTGTAAACCAGCGACAGCCCGAACGCGAGCAAAGCGGTCAGCGAGCCCACGACCACGCCCTGCACAATCACCCCCGGCGGCGTAGGCCAGATGAACTGGAGCACCCCCAGCGCCGCCCCCCAGATCAGAGCAAGCTGCCCGTGGCGCACGACCGCGTGCGAGCTCAACCGAACTCCCCCCGGCCGCCGAGCAAGGGGCCCGCGCCCGCGGCGGGAATTGGCGCAACAAGGACGATGATCGCCAAGAGGCGGCCGCGCTGACCCCCGGCGCGGATGGTCATGGGCGCGTTAGCTTACACGTCCGAGGAATCCTCCGAACCCAGTTGGTCGGCTATCTCGCGGAGGCGCTCGACTGCCGATTCATCGTCGAGCTCGCCTAGGTAGGCGGGGAGCTTGATGCCGACTTGGGCGGCTAGGTCGTGGATGGGGGGCAGGGAGCTGGCCAGGCCGGACAGGAAGTTGGCAGTGCTGTTGCCACCCTTGCCGTCGCTCCCGCCGGAATCCCACACCGTGATCTGGTCGATCTGAAGATTGGAGATGGCCTTGACCTGCTCGGCCACCAGGTTGGGCATCTGCTCGGCAACGAGCAGAAGTGCGGCCAGCTGGGGATTGCCGCCGGCGTTGTTCACCAGCGCACCGAGGCCTTCGGCCCGGCGGGTGAGCAGGGCCAACAAGCCCAGCGCCTCGGCCTCCATGAGCAGGCGCTGACCGTCGGCCTCGCCGCCCTTGACCAGCCTGATCCGGTCGGCCTCGGCCTCGGCCAGGGTGCGGACTCGCTCCCGCTCCACCTCGGCAGGCACCACGATGTCGGCTTCCTGGGAAGCCTTGTCGCGTGACGCCCGGGCCTGCTCGGCCTGGCCTTCGGCGGCGAACGACTCCTCAGCGGCTCGAGCCTGGGTGACCCGCTCGGCGGTGACTGCGGCCCGCTCAGCCTCGGCCTCCTGCTGACGGCGCTGGCCATCGGACTGGGCGATCACTACTTGAGACTCGTTCTCTCCCTCGGTGGCGGTGGCGTTGGCCTGGGCCACCCGGATGCGCTGTTCCCGCTGGGCCTCGGCGGCGCCGATGTCGCCGTCGCGTTCCTGCTCGGCCACCTTGATCTTGGCCTCGTTGATGGCCCGGGCAGCTGCTTCCCGGCCGAGGGCGTCGATGTAGCCCGACTCGTCGGTGATGTCCTGGATGTTGACGTTGATGAGCCGCAGGCCCACCTTTCGCAGCTCGATCTCTAACGACTCGGTGATGTTGGTGATCAATTTCTCGCGGTCGGCGTTGATCTCCTCAATGGGCATGGTGGCGATCACCACCCGCATTTGGCCGAAGATGATGTCGCGAGCCAGGTT
Organism: Candidatus Poriferisocius sp.; assembly: GCF_965204015.1. GTDB lineage: Bacteria > Actinomycetota > Acidimicrobiia > Acidimicrobiales > Bin134 > Poriferisocius. The sequence continues at coordinate 3,885,480 of NZ_OZ241965.1, forward strand.
CTCGATCTCTACCAAGCTCAGTCCCAGCAGCCGCTCGGCGGCATTTTGCATCACGCCGGGCTCGGTAGAGATCCCCACCGTGAACGTGGCCGGCGTGTTGACTCGGATGTTCTGCTGGGACAGCGCGCCCTGGAGCTTGATCTCGATGGGTATGGGGGTGAGATCCAAGAAGGCGTAGCCCTGGATAACAGGCCACACCAGGGCGCCGCCGCCGTGGAGGCATCGAGCCGACTGGCCCTGTCCTCCCACCCGGCCGTAGATGACCAGCACGCGGTCGGAGGGGCAGCGCTTGTAGCGGGAAGAAATCCACAGCAGGGCGATGAGAAGAATGACAATGAGGCCAGCAACAAGGGCTATGGCAGCCATTAACGAGTCCTTTCGGGTCTAAATGAAGTGTTTTACAAGGGTCTGACAAGGACGGTGGATGGATCCACCACGGCCTGCACGACGACACGGGTCTGGGCCGGAAGGTCGGTGTCCGATTCGGTGTAGGCATCAATCACGCGGAGCCGTCCTTGCACAAGCACCTCGACTTTGCCGGGCATGGATCGGTTGGCCGGGATCGGCAAGTACACGGTTCCGTGGACGCCTACGGCACTCTGGTAGTCGACTGAGCCGCTTTCTTCCATCTGGGAGAACTTCCGCCACATGTAGGCCACGGCGAAGAACACCGCCAGGCCCACCGCAATGGCCACGATCACCGAGACCGGGGTGGAGCTGTCCGCCTCCTTCATCAACACGCCGGTCCAGCCGAAGGCGAAAAAGAACGCCGTCAGGCTTCGAAGAGACAGAAATCCCGTTCCCGCGCCCTCATCGTCGAGGTCGATATCGAGGTCGGAACCGACGCCGAAGCCCAACAACAAGAGCTGGAGTATGAGGAAGACGCCGGCGATTGCGCCGATCAGATAGAAGACCTGGAGGTCGCCGGTCAGGCCGTCCCACCAGTCACCCATCTGTTCTTCCTCCCGTCTGTCTCGCTATCTCGCAGTCCTGCCCGCAGTCTGGCGCTCAGTCTGGCGCTGGCCTGCGGTTTAGGCCTCCATAACGGCCACCCTACCGGCTTTTCCGGCCATTTCCTCTTCTGCCCCTCCCCCATAGCCCCTTCCTGGGCAAATGCGCTTTGAATGACCAAATCGCGGGCTGGGCGTGGCAAAGTCTGTGGGTGGCTGAGGCCAAGGTTCGCTGGACGCACCAGTGGAAGGAGCTCTACGAGGAGGTCATCGACTCGGGGCTGTGTACTGGTTGCGCGGGGTGCGTGATCGCCTGTCCCCACGATGTGATCGGCTACAAGCACGAGCCCGGCCAGTACAAGCCCTTCCACCTGGAGGAGGAACTGGGCCTGTCCGACTGCATCCACGGCCAAAAGGGGTGTACGTCGTGCACTCGGGCCTGCCCCCGGTTCCGCACCTGGGAGGCCGAGGCCGATGAGCACCTGTTCGGCCGCATTCGCAACGAGGACGAGGTGTCGGGCATTTACAGCGACATCCTGCTGGTGCGGGCCTCTGACGACCATGTGTACGACGTGGGACAAGACGGCGGACTGGTGTCGGCCATTTTGATCTGGTGTCTGGAGAACGACGTGATCGACGGCGCCCTCACCTCATTTCTGGAGGGAGGCGACGCCGACGGCTGGAAGGCGGTTCCTGGACTGGCGGTCAACCGCGAGGAGGTGCTGCGGGGCGCGGGCAGCCGGTACACCTACTCGGCCAACCCGCTGGCCTACCGGGAGGCCAAGGAGCAGGGACTCCAGCGGCTGGCCCTGGTGGGCATGAGCTGTCAGACCTCCATCGGCCCGGTCATGTGGAACCGCAAGGTGGGCAAGGTGGGCCGCCCCATCAAGCTGAACATCGGGCTGTTGTGCTCCAAGAGCTTCGACGACTCCATGTTCGAGGAGCTGTTCTGGGTGAAGTACGGCCTGCCCACCGACCAAATCGCCAAGATGAACATCAAGGGCGTGTTCCAGGTGTGGATGAAGAACGGCGACTACCACGAGATCAACCTCAAGGAGTGCCACGCCTGGACCCGGGAGGGCTGCAACCTCTGCCCCGACTTCGCTGCCGAGCATGCCGACATCTCCACCGGCGGCATCGGCGACGCCACCGACTGGACCCTCACCGTGGTCCGCACCGAGCTGGGCCGAGCCGTGATCAACGCCATGCTGGAAGACGGGGTGATCGAGGCCCGTCCCGGCGACGACGACCCCGGCGCGGTGGCCCTGATGCACAAGCTGGCTGCGAAGAGCCGCCAGCGTTGGCCCGACTGGGCCGAGAGCGCGGTCCGGGTGGGGGTCTGAACGCCGCCTGCTGCTGGCGTTCCGCCGAGCCAGTTAGATCCCTGATTCCTCCAGAATGCACTGGCGCATGATCAGGCTCACCTCTTCGGTCAGGTCGGCGTTGATGTCACTGCGGAGGTCGTCGTCGAGCTGCTTGAACTCATCAAAGGTCAGCGCTTCTCTGATCCTGTCGAAGCCGCACTTGCACACGTCGGCCAGATTGGCCCTGACCTGTTCGTCCAGGTCATCGCGGCCCGCCTCTTTGCAGCCGTCGCGGAAGTTCCGCTCGGGCTGGCCGACATTGGGTTCCACCGGACTGTTCTCGTCGAATTGGTAGTCGGCGGCATTGTCGTCGTAGAAGGTGGGCGCCCCGGAACTGCCGCAGGCGGCCGCCACCAACACCAGCGCGGCCACCACCGCGAGCAAACGGCCCTTTGTCACAGGCCCAACGGTATCGCCCGATTCCCTGCGGTCGCGAACCATTCCCGCCCCTATGTGGCGTCGGCCAGTTCCAGCGAGCGGGCGAACACATCGTCGAGCATGTCGGAGGTGAGCCGTCCGGTGAACGTGTTCTGCTGGCTCACGTGGTAGGAGCACACCACCATGCGGCCTTCGGGGGCGGCTGCCTCCAGCCCGTGGGCGAACTTGGGCCGGGGCTTCACTCCCAACTCGGCGGCCACTGCCCCGTAACCGATGGCCCCCAGCGCCACGAACACCCGGGCCCGGCTCAGCAGGGCCAGCTCCCGCATCAGGAATGGGCGGCATGCATCCCGTTCGGCTGGGGTCGGCTTGTTCTGGGGCGGCGCACACCGCACCGGGGCGGTGATGTACACGTCGCGCAGCACGAGCCCGTCGTCTCGGTCGGTGGATTCGGGCTGGTTGGCCAGCCCGACCCGGTGCAGAGAGGCGTACAGGAAGTCGCCGGAACGGTCGCCGGTGAACATCCGCCCCGTGCGGTTCGCCCCGTGGGCCGCCGGAGCCAGCCCTACCACCACGATACGGGCCTCGGAATCGCCGAAGCCCGGCACCGGTCGGCCCCAGTACGTCCAATCCCGGTAGGCGGCCCGCTTGGTTTCGGCCACCTCCTCCCGCCAGGCCACGAGTCGGGGGCAGGCTCGACAAGAGATAACATCGGCGGCCAGTTCGTCAAACGAGTCCACGACCGGCAAGCTAGAAGACCCAGCAACCCAATGGCTGGCAATCACTGTCAACCGGAACTCCCAGCAAAGCCCAGAATCCACAGAGCAAATGGCCAGTAAGACCCGCAAACCCACCATGGTGTTGTTCGTGCGCCACGGTCAGACCCCCACCACCGGTGCCGTTTTGCCCGGACGGGCGCCGGGCCTGCACCTCAGCGACCGGGGCCGAGAGCAGGCCGAACAGGCCGCGGCCCGCATCGCCGCCCTGGGTGCGAGCCGCATCGGCGCGGTGTACGCCTCGCCCATGGAGCGGGCCCGGGAGACCGCCGCCCCCATAGCCCGGGCGGTGGGCCGCCGGGTGCGGGTGCTCGACAGCCTCAATGAGTGCGATTTCGGACGGTGGACGGGTCGGCGCCTCAGCGACCTGCGCCGACGCCGCGACTGGCGGCAGGTGCAACACAGCCCCAGCGGCTTCCGCTTCCCGGGCGGGGAGTCGTTCGCGGAGATGCAGACCAGGATTACCGACGCGGTTCAGTCGCTGGCCGCCCGCCACCCCGGTTCAACCGTGGTGGCGGTATCGCACGCCGACACCATCAAGGCAGCGGTGTCGCACGCCTCGGGTGCCCACTTGGACATGTTCCAGAGGATCGTGGTGTCGCCGTGTTCGATCACCGCCATCGTTTACAGCACCGATGGTCCGCTGGTGTTGACCGTGAACAGCACCTCTGACTTGAAAGCCCTCGTGCCCTCATGAGCGAGTCCTTTGATCTGAACGACCTCGAGCACTTCACCGTGGGCGCCGTCGGGCCTCCTGGCCAACGCGTCTTCTATCTTCAGGCCGGAGTCACCGGCACCCTGGTGACCCTCAAGGTGGAAAAGCAAGAGGTGGACGCCTTGGCCAGACACTTCGCCGCGATACTGGATGAGATCACCGACGACCCCGAGTCAATCGAGCCTGAAGCCGATATCGGCCTCATCGACCCGGTGGAAGCGGAGTGGACGGCGGGCGAATTCCGGTTCGGCTATGACGCCGGTGCCGATCGGATGCTGCTCATGATCACCGAGAGGCCCTCCGAAGAAGAGGCCGATGACCTGGCCACTGCTCAGTTCCGGATCACAAGAGGCCAAGCAGCCGGGTTTGTGGGCCGAGCCCAACAGGTGGTGGCCGCCGGGCGGCCCCCGTGCCGGTTCTGCGGCGCGCCCCTGAACGACGACGGCACCTGGTGCCCCTGCTACAACTGATGGAAGCCAAATCCGAGTCGCCGTTTCGCGAACGGCCTGCACTGGATGACGAGGTAGCAGTTGAAATCCTCGCCACCGGCGAACTGGAGGTGCTGGGGCGGATGCCATGGAGCTCCAACATGACGTTTCTGGTGGATGTCCACTCCCCCGATGCCCCTGTCGTCCAGGGGGTGTATAAGCCAGTGCAGGGCGAGAGGCCACTCTGGGACTTCCCCGCCGGGTTGCACAAGCGGGAGATCGCCGCGTTCGAGTTGGCTCGAGCCCTGGGTTGGGATTTGGTGCCCCCCACTGTGCTGCGAGACGGTCCGCTCGGCGAGGGGTCGGTGCAGCTCTATGTGCCCACCGACTACGACGAGCACTACTTCACCCTGCGGGAGGAACCCGCCCATCACCAGTGGTTCCAGCGGCTGTGCGCGTTCGACTTCATCATCAACAGCACCGACCGCAAGGGCGGCCACATCCTGCTGGGCGACGACGGGCGGCTCTACGCCATCGACAACGGGCTGTCGTTCCACTGCGAGTTCAAGCTGCGCACCGTGATCTGGGAATGGGCCGGGGATCCCCTGCCCGACGACTTGGCCGGCGACGTGGGCCGCCTGCTCGACGGCGGCCTGCCCCCCGACGTGGCCAATCTGCTCTCTCTACTAGAGCGAGATGCGTTGCTGACCCGGGCGAGCGCACTGGTGAGCGAGGCCCGCTTCCCCACCGATCCCAGTGGACGCCGCCACCCTTGGCCCCTGGTTTAGGGCGGGCCCTTGGTGTAAGGCGGGCCCCTGGTTTAGGGCGGGCCCTTGGTGTAAGGCGGGGTCAGCTCCGAGCTTGCAGCGCCTCGATCAGCTTGGGGATCACCTTGTGAACGTCGCCGACGACGCCGAGGTCGGCGATGCCGAAAATGGGAGCCTCGGCATCTTTGTTGATGGCGATGATGTTCTTTGAGCCCTTCATGCCCACCATGTGCTGAGTGGCTCCGGAGATGCCGCAGGCCACATAGACGTCGGGCTTGACCACTTTGCCGGTCTGGCCCACTTGGTGGGAGTAGGGCACCCAGCCGGCGTCCACGATGGCCCGCGACGCGCCCGCCGCACCTCCGAGGAGCTTGGCCAGGTCTTCGATCATGGAGTACTTCTCGGCCTCGCCCAGTCCCCGTCCACCGGAGACCACCACGCCGGCCTCGTCCAGCTTGGGGCCGCTGGACTCCTCGGCAAAGCGGTCGACCACCCGGGCCGCTCCGGTGGCGCCCAGATCGGGCACCGGCAGCGCGGAGACCGCCGCGGGGGCGCCTCCGCTCTCCTCGGCGGCAAACGACTTGGGGCGGACGAGGAACAGGCCGACGCCCGACCCGTTGAAACGGGTGCTGACGTTGACCGTGCCGCCGAATACCGGTTCGGTGCCCACCAATGAGCCGTCGGCTTGTTCCAGCTCGACGATGTTGGTGATCACCGGCGCGCCCAGCTTCACCGAGAGCCGTCCGGCCACGTCTCGGCCGTCGTAGGTGGTGCCGAACAGCACCGCGTCGGGGGCATTGCCCCCCTCGATGGCCGCGGCGATGGCCGAGGCCACCGCCGGTCCGGCCAGCCCGTCGCCCAGATCGCCGGTGGCGTGCACCGTGGTCGCCCCGTGGGCGCCGAGCTCGGCGGCCAGCGACTCGCCGTCGCCGCCCACCACTGCTTCCACCGTGTCGGCCAACTCGCGGGCCCTGGTCAACAACTCCAGGCTGATCGAGGCGACCTTGCCGCCCGAGGCCTCAGCAAACACCCAAATAGTTCCCATGCTGTCTCCTAGCTGCTAGCGCCCTGGCGCCTAAACGATCCTGAGCTCTTCGAGCAGGGCAACGATGCGCTCGTGGGCATCGCCCTCATCGGTGATGATCTCGCCGGCCTCCCGCTCGGGGGCGGGGCTCACATCGGTGATCTCCTGGCCGCCGCCGGCCCAGCCCACCTGTTCGGCGCTGATGCCCAGATCGCCGATCCCCACCTGGTCCATCGGCTTGGACTTGGCCGCCATGATTCCCTTGAACGACGGGTAGCGGGGCTCGACCACCCCGGCGGTGACCGACACGACCGCGGGCAGCGGACACCGCACCTCGTCGTAGCCGGCCTCGGTCTGGCGCTTCACCACCACCTCGCCGCTGTCGGCCTGGATCTCCTTGGCGAAAGTGACCGAGGGCAGGCCCAGAAGCTCGGCCACCTGCTCGGGAACCGTGCCGGTATAGCCGTCGGACGATTCGGTGGCGGCCAAGATCAGGTCTGCTTGGGCCCGGCCGATGGCCGCGGCCAGAACCCGGGCCGTGCCCAGGGCGTCGGTGCCGGCCAGGGCTTCGTCGCTCACCAAGATGGCCTTGTCGGCGCCCATGGCCAGTGCGGAGCGCAGCCCGTTGACCTCTTCGTTGGGCGCCATCGATACCAGCGTCACCTCGCCCTCGCCCGCGGCGTCACGCAGCTGGAGGGCCATTTCCACGCCGTAGGAGTCCGACTCGTCCATGATGAGCTTCATGTCCCGCTTGAGGGTGTTGGTGTCCGAATCGAGCTCCCCGGGATCGGCCGGATCGGGGATTTGTTTCACGCAGACGACAATGTCCATAGCGCACAAGTCTCCCACCACGCTTCGGGCACGCAAAACCAAACGAAGGGGAACTGGGGGCAATTGCCGCGGGCCCCGTTTCCTGCCTCAAACAGGCAAGCAGTAGCGTTTAAGGCCTGAAACTTCTGCTCCTCGTCAACCCCCACGCTTCGTCGGTTACCGCCCGAACCCAGGTTGTCATCCAAAAGGCGCTGGCCGCCGACCACGACGTGACCCTGGCCGAAACCCATCGGCGAGGCCACGCTTCGCGCCTGGCCCACGGGGCGGTGGCCGACGGGTGCGATGTGGTGGCGGTGCTGGGCGGTGACGGCACCCTCAACGAGGCCGTGAATGGGCTGGCCGCCTCCGACGTGGCTCTGGCCCCCCTGCCGGGGGGATCGACCAACGTGTTCGCCCGCACCATCGGCCTGCCCGACGACCCGGTGGAGGCGGCCGCCATGCTGCTGGAAACGCTGGCCGCCGGCCACATCAAGCGGGTCGGGCTCGGCCAGGTGAACGGCCGGTATTTCCTGTTCCACACCGGGGTGGGATACGACGCGGCCGTGGTGCAGCAGGTGGAGCGACGGGCGGGATTGAAGCGATACGCCAACCACGCGCTGTTCGCCTACGCGGCGGTGGACACCTGGATGCGCCACTACGACCGGTCGCGCCCCCGGTTCACCGTCTACCACGCCGACGGCGAGGCGGTGACCGGGCAGTTCGCCATCTGCCTCAACACCAACCCCTACACCTATCTGGGGTCGCGCCCCTTCAACGTGATGCCCGACACCACCCTGGATGTGCCCCTATCTCTGGTAACCATGCGCTCGCTGAGAGCGAGCAGGCTCCTTCGGACCGCAGCCAGCGCCCTGGGCTACGGCCCCCCGGTCACCGCTCACCGCCACGTCCACTCCCGCGCCGATGTGACCAGCGCAGTAGTAGCCAGCGACACCCCCTTCCCCTACCAACTAGACGGCGACTACCTAGGCGAAACCACCCGCCTAGAGTTCCACCACGCCGCCAACGCCCTCGCCCTCGCACTTCCGGTGGACTACTAGCATCGCCACTCATCAGACAAAGGCGTCAATTTGACCAGCGGGTAGCGGTCATCCTGTGTTTGGTATTGCTGGGCAGTCTTGCCTTGATGGCCGTCTGGCCTGCTTCGGCGGCCGCTCACACCGAGTTGGAGTCGTCGCATCCGTCTGACGGTGACGCTGTCGACGAACCGGTTTCGCAGATCTCGCTTACATTCACTCGTCCCGTTGAGCCGGTCTCAGACGGCTTTATCGCATTCGATGAGCAAGGGATTGAGCGCGCTCCGGACACTGTGGAATCAACCGATGGGCAGACCTGGGTCATGCGCTACGAGACACCGCTGCCCAGAGGCAGAATTGAGGTGTATTGGCGGGTAACGGCGGCTGATGGCCACATTCTGGAGGGCACGTTCGTGTTCACGGTCCTCCAGTCCGAGAGCGGACCCACGATCGCGCCGTCTCCTGGCCCACAAGATGCCCAGGACACCGGGCCTGTCCCAACAATCGTCGAGCCCAAGACACCCGTGCCCGATGATCCTCCCTCGGCCGCAACCAAATCACCCGAAGCGCCAAGCCCCACCGAAGCTCCATCGACGCCGCCACCAACCACACTGCCGAGTGCTGGCTCTACGGCCTCGGATGGCTCATCCCCTTCGCCAACCACGGGCGCCGAGGAGCCCGATGCGGAAGTTCGCAGCACGTCTTCATTCGCACCGCAGCGCAACTCGGCCGCGACGGTGTCTCACCGCATAGCCGAAGTAACTCGCATCCTGATCTTTTTGGCCACCATGGGTGTCGTGGGTGGGCTGGCATTTTTGGCGTTCATCGTTCGTGGCGAGTCGCGGGACTCGGACCGGGTGCGGAGATGGGTTAGTGGGAACGCCATCGTGCTTGCCGCCAGCGCCGCCGTGGCGGCGTTGAACCGAGCCGTGGTGATCGAACGGGAATGGTCGGCATTCTGGTCGCCCGACGCGATAGCCGATGCCGTATCGACTCAATTCGGTGTGGCCGCCGGGCTGCGACTGCTCGGGGGGCTCGTCCTAGTGGGCGCTTTTTGGCGCGCGGTGGAGAACCCACCGAGGGGGCCGATTGTTGGGACCGTGCTCATGGGTGGGGCGCTGGTCATCGCTTCGTTTGCCTTCGACGGCCACACGGTTACCGAGGGACCGAGGTGGTTGCACTCGATCGCCAGCGTGAGCCATGTGAGCGCCGCCGCGGTTTGGAGCGGCGGGGTCGTGTTGCTGGCCGACCTCCTGTGGCGTCGACACCGCCGCGGTGCGGACGTGTTCCGGCCGTTGATGCGATTCTCCCGAATGGCGGCCACCGCGCTGGTACTGGCCGGCGTGGCCGGCACGGTCATGGCGATTCTCGTGCTCGACCGATTCGATGACCTGTGGTCAACCCAGTGGGGCCGCTTGCTGCTGGCCAAGATTGCCCTCGTCGCGGTGGCTGCGGCCATTGGTGGCCACAACCGCTGGGTGCTCATTCCCGCCGTCGAGCGGCACGGAGAAGACATCGTTCACCTGCGCCTGCGACGAGCGGCGATCATCGAGGCGATCGCTCTAATGACCGTCGCCGTCATTACCGCGTTCTTGGTGGCAGCATCCGCGGTTTAGCGAAGGAAGGGCTAGCTCTTGTCGAGCACCTCGCGGGCGATGTCGGGAACGTCGGTGATGACCGCGTCGGCGCCCATCGACGCCAGTTGGGCGATTTGGTCGGGGTCGTTGACGGTCCAGACGTTGACTTCGATACCGGCGGCGTGAGCGGTGTCCACCAGGGCCTTGCTGGTTGACGCGAAATAGGGGTGGATGGCGGAGTGGCCGGCGGCTGCCACTCGGCCCACCAGCAGATCGGGGGTCAGCACCTCGAAGGTCAGATAGGCCGTGGGAATGGCGGGGTCGATGGCCCTGATGCGGTCTAGGGCCTCCATGTCGAACGATGAGACGATCACTTCGCCGCGGTGCTCCCCCATCCCCCACCCCAGCACCAACCCGGCCACCGCGGCCGACACTTGGTGCTCGGCGTCGTAGTCCGGATCATTGGGGGCGCTCTTGATCTCTATGTTGATCACGAACTCCCGCTCGGAGGCCGGGGCCCGGCACACGTCCATGACTTCGGCCAACGTGGGCACCCAGTCGGGCAGCTCGTCGTCGTGGAGATCGATGATGGCCCGGCCGTCGGGCAGGTGGGCATCGTGGTGTACCACCAGCACCTCATTGGCCGTGCGCCTCACGTCCAGTTCTATTCCGTCGGCATTCAGCCGCACGGCGGCACGGAAGGCCTCCAGGGTGTTCTCCCGCTCAACCGCCGATGCCCCCCGATGGGCGATCACCCTCACGGCCACAATCTTGCCAATTTGGGGGCGAAACCCATACTCACAGCACCAACACAGCTACCAGTAACAACACATTCCCCATAATCCCCTCTTGCCACACCAGTACACCACCCCTATCCTTGTCCCCGCGTGATTACCAAGGGATTGCTTTTTGAAATCGACAACGCGGCGGACGATTGGCGGTGCCAAGCCGCCTGCCGCGATACCGACCCCGACCTGTTCTTCCCCGTGGGCAGCACCGGTTTGGCCCTCGAGCAGATCGAGTCGGCCAAGGTGGTCTGCCAGCAGTGTCATTCGCAAACTGCCTGCTTGGAGTTCGCTTTGGCCACCAACCAGGACTCGGGAATCTGGGGCGGAAAGTCTGAGGAGGAGCGCCGCCAGCTCCGCCGACTCAGGATGGCCGAGCAGCGCCAGACGGCCATATTCACGGCCTAGCCCCCGTCTGGCTAGCCCCCGCCTGGGGAGCGGAACCCCAGCAGGGGGATCGCCAACTCCACCACCGTTCCGACCCGGGGCGGGTTTCCTTCGCCGTTGCTCATGGTGATGCTCCCCCGCAGATCGGTGCTCACCAGATTTCGCACGATGGCGATACCCAGTCCGTCGGCGCTGTCGGTATCGAATCCGGCAGGCAGCCCCACCCCGTCGTCGGTCACCCGCACTTGTACCCGGTCGCCGTCGTTGTCCAGCTCAATCCGCACCTGACCGCCGGGCGGCTCGGGATAGGCGTGGTCCATAACGTTCTGCAGGCACTCGTTCAGCACGACCGCCAGCGGCGTGGCCACATCGGCGGCCAGCTCTCCAGCGTCGCCCATCACCTTGAACTCCACCGGCCGGTCGGGACCGGTCAGCCCCTCCTCCACCATGCGCACCAGCGACCGCACGATCTCAACGAACGGCACGTCGCTGCTGGCATCGCGCGACAAGATCTCGTGGACGATGGCGATGGCCCGAATGCGTCTCACCGACTCCTCGATGGCATCCCGGGCCTCTGCCGCGGTGACCCGGCGCCCTTGCAGGCGCAATAGCGAGGACACCGTCTGGAGGTTGTTCTTCACCCGGTGGTGGATCTCGGCGATGGTGGCGTCTTTGGACATCAACAGGCGGTCGCGGCGGCGCAACTCGGAGATGTCCCGCATCAGCACCAATGCGCCGGTCACCTCTCCCCTGCCGATCAGCGGCAAACAGCGCAACACCACCGTGCCCCGATCGCCGTGCTGTATCTCCTCGGTCTGGGGTAAACGGGAGGCGAAGGCGGCTCGAATGGCTCGCTGCTCCAGGCCGATCTCCACCAGCCGGCGACCCTCGACCTCGCTGTGCAGGCCAATGCGGTGCAGCGCAGAGGCGGCGTTGGGGGAAATGAGCAGAACCCGGCCCGAGGCGTCCAGCAGCATCAGCCCGTCGCCCACCCGGGGGGACTCCTCGGTCTCGATGTCGTCCACCGGGAACGGGTACTCCCCCTCGGCGATCATGGCGGCCAGCCGCCGGAACAGCTTGAAGTAGCTCATCTCCAGCTCGCCGGGATCCCGCTGGGTGTCGGGGTCGAACTCCCGGGCCATCACCGCGACCACCTCGCCGTGGCAGTTCACCGGCACGGTCAGCGTGCGGATGCGGGGCTGTTCGGCTTGGCCGATGCGCCCCCCGTCAGTAATCCGCCCCTCGCGGAAGGCCACGTCGACCAGCGGACGCTGCTCGGGGGCGAAAACAGCCCCCACCAGATCGCTGCGATGCACCGACCGGGCGGTGGTGGGCCGGATCTGGCCCGCGATGGCGTACCCGTTCGGGTTCTCGGCGGCAGGAGTCTGGCTCAGCCGGCTCGTGGGCACGTATAGCAGCAGATCGGCGAAGGAGAGGTCGGCCAGCGGTGCCCAAGTCCGCATGAGCCTCTGGAGATGGTTCAGACGCGACTGGGGCAGGCCGGGCGCCAATTCCTCCAGGCTCGCCATCCGACAAGCTTATTGTCTGTCGGCCAGGGGCCAATCAGCTCCCGAAGCCGATGGATCGGCCGGTCGCCGAGGGATCGAGCTCCACGTAGGCCACGCTGGAGGCCGGAACGCCGACCTCGCGGCCCCGATGGTCGGTCAGCCACAGCATCTCGCCGGACGCCAGCCCCGAGGTGATGGCCTTTTTCACCGACTCCACATCGGAGTCGGGATCCAATTCCACCTCGATCTCCTTCTGGCTTCGGATCACGCCGATACGAACATGCATTGAATGATCTCCTTGAGACTCGATCCAGCTAATTGATCTTGAGCTCGGGACTGTAGATCCGCCGGGGCGGGGGGTTGTCCACCAAGTGGGTGGCCATGGCCGAGAATGCCCGGCCAGCCTCCGAGTCGGGGGCCTCCGCCGCGATGGGCCGGCCCCGGTCAGCCCCCTCCCGCAGCGCGGGCAAAAGCGGCACCTGTCCGATCAGGGGCACGTCGAGCCGGTCGGCCAGCTCTTGGCCTCCTCCGGCGCCGAACAGCTCGTATCTCTTGCCGTCGTCGCCCGTGAACCAGCTCATGTTCTCGATCACCCCACGCACGGTGAGGTTCACCTTCTCGGCCATGAATGCGGCCCGCTGCGCTACCCGCTGGGCGGCGGGTTGGGGGGTGGTTACCACGTACACCTCGGAGCGGGGCAGGAACTGGGCCAGGGAGATGGAGATGTCCCCGGTGCCCGGCGGCAGGTCCACCAGCAGGAAATCGGGGTCGTCCCAGGCTACGTCGGTGAGGAACTGCTCCAGCGCCTTGTGGAGCATGGGTCCCCGCCAGATCACTGCTTGGTCCTCCTCGGCGAAAAACCCCATGGAAATGCACCGCACGCCGTGAGCCTCGGGGGGCACGATCATCTCGTCCACCATCTGGGGGAGATGATCGATGCCCAGCATCTTGGGAACGGAGAAGCCCCACACATCGGCATCCACCACCGCGGTGCGGTGCCCAGCCGCCGCCAGGGCCACCCCCAGGTTCACCGTGACCGACGACTTGCCCACACCGCCCTTGCCGGAGGCAATCAGGATCACCCGCGTGGTGGATGCCGGATCGGTGAAAGGGATGGTCCGGCGCGGCGGGGTGGGGGTGTCGCCAGCGGGAGCCATGCCGGTAGATTACGGCATCGACCCAGAAATCCCTGTGCTGTGAGCACGCTATGACCGTGACCAACCCTTTGCCGTGACCAGTCGCCACTATCTCGACCACGCTTCCACCTCGCCCATCAGGCCGGAGGCGGTGGCGGCCATGAACCAGTGGTGGGCCGCGGGCCACGGCGACCCTTCCCGGATGCACGCCGAGGCACTCGGTGCCCGATACGAAATCGAACAGGCCCGCCAGCAGGTGGCCGGCTGCTTTGGCGCCCGATCCCGGGAGGTGGTTTTCACCAGCGGGGCTACCGAGTCGATCGCGGCCGCAGTTCGAGGGGCCTCACACCGGGGTGCCCATCAAGTGCTGAGTGCAGTGGAGCACTCTGCGGTGCGGCTGTCGGCCCAACGGCTGTCGGCCCAACGGCACCGCGCCACCGTGGTAGGGGTTGACCGCACTGGCCGGGTGGACCCCGACGATATGGCCGCGGCCATCGAGCCCCATACCGCGGCGGTCCACTGCCAGTGGGCCAACCACGAGGTGGGGACGGTGCAGCCGGTGGCCGAGGTGGTGGCCGCCTGCCGAGAGCAGTCGCCCGAGGTGTTGATCCATGTGGACGCCGCCGCGGCCGCCGGTCAGATTCCGGTCAGCTTCGAAGAGATCGGCGCCGATTTGCTGTCGATCAGCGCCCACAAGTTCGGGGGCCCACCCGGCGTAGGGGCTCTGCTGGTGCGCCGCGGGCTGCGTATAGTGCCGCTGCTGGAAGGCGGCGACCAGGAGCGGGCCCGGCGGGCTGGGCTGGAGAACGGCGCGGCCATAGCTGGTTTCGGCGCGGCCTGCGCCGCGCTCCTAGGAGGTGCCCTAGAGCAAGAGGCCAGCCGAGCTCGATCGCAAACCGACCGGCTCCGCCACCGGGCTCAAGAGATCGAGGGGGTTGAATTCTACGGTCACGCGACCCAGCGCTTGCCCCATTTGGTGTGTTTGGGCATTCGCGACGTGGAGCCCCAGGCCGTGCTGATCGCCTTGGACCGGGCCGGGGTGGCCGCCCACTCCGGCAGCTCGTGTGCATCAGAGTCACTGGAGCCGTCACCGGTGCTCGAGGCCATGGGGGTCGACGCCCACCACTCGCTTCGCTTCTCCGTGGGGTGGTCGACGTCCGATGACGACATAGACGCCGCGGCTCAGGCCCTTGAAGAGGCTCTGGCCGACCTGCGCCGCCTCAGGTTGGGCGGCTAGCCCAGCCAGTCGAAGAACTCTGTTCCGGCCAGCGCGTCGGAAATGCCGTTGAGGTCCTCGACGTGCAAGAACTCGAAACCGGCGGCCTCGGCGTAGTACCGATCAACGTCGGTGTCGCCGATGTGGATGTAGCGGGAGGCCTCGAACTGGTCCCGAACTTCCTCCAGGTGGTGCTTGCCCCCCACGAAGTCAACATCGATCCCGTGGATGTCCCACAACCGCTGCTGGTCGGAGCGCACCCGGTCGGAGCCGCTGCCCACCACATAGCCCCGGGCTTTGGCCTGGCGCATAGCCTCTAACAAAATCGGCCCGGGCGGATCGCCGCACTCCAGCGTGCCGTCGATGTCGAACGAGATGAGGATGGGGGCAGCATACTGCCGACCCTCACCAACCCTCTTGCCGTCCAACATCTCATTCGCCGTTGTTGGGAAAATGTGTTTGCATCACGGCAGTGAGCACTGATGGGGGCCTAATCGGCAGCATGCTGAGCAGCGACGACGAAGAGTCGGGATTCTCGTTCTGACTGCGCTGGAGATCCTCATCATCATCGGCTTCTCCACCGCCGGGGCTGTGGTGCACGGCTCATTGGGGCTCGGGGCGGCCCTGGTTGCCGGGCCTGCGCTGGTGGCCATCGACCCCGGGTTCGCTCCCGGACCGCTTATGGTCATAGGCCAGATCGTGGGGCTTCGCCACGCCATCGTCGAACGCCACCACACCGACCGCCGGGCAGTGCGCCATTGCGTTGTTGGGCTCCCTTTTGGCTTGGCTGCTGGCCTCGCCGTTCTTACCGCCATCAGCGACAAGACGCTTGGACTCCTGATCGGGAGCCTGACGGCGGCGGCCGCCATCGCGCTCATGTTCGGCCTGCGAATCCGCCGCAACCCTCCCGTCGAGATGGCCACCGGCTTTGCCACCGCGTTCACCAGCGTTACCGCCGGTTTGCCTGGTCCGCCGCTGGTACTCACCTTCAGCGATATGAAGCCGCCCATATTGCGGGGCACATTTGCCACCTACGTCCTCATGGTGGCTGCTTTCGGTCTCATTGGGCTTGTCGTGACCGGGGAGTAGGGCCGCCACGAATTGGAGCTAACTGGTTGGCTGCTCCCAGGGGTCTTGCTCGGGCTGGCCATAGCTCGCTTCGTCCGCCCCTACGTAGACCGCTCCTGGTTCAGGCCCGCCGTGCTGGTCGTCGCCCTTGCCGGGGCAGTGGCGTTGATTCTTCGCCAGCTGCTCTAACGCCGCCCGCCGTGGTGGCATGGCGCTGCGCTGGATTACCTCCCCGGCAGCGGCTGGGCATCGAGCAGAACGAAGGCCAGGCGAGCCGGTTCGGTGCCCCGGTTCTCCCAGTGGTGGGCCGTGCCGCGCTGGACCACCGTGTCGTACTTGTGCAGCGTGACCTCGCCCTCGTCCAGCAACAGGGTGACCTGGCCGTCGAGCACCACCATGTAGTCGATCGTCCTGGTGGTGTGCATCCCGGGTCGGCCATCGCTCTGGGTGACCGCGCCCTCCGCGGCGAGCCGCTCGGCGGTGGCGGCCACTGCTTCCGGGGCGATCTCCTGGCTGGGGGGAAGTTCGACCAGCCAGAACAACGAACCCTGGTGCGGGGCCTCAAGACGGGTCTCCCGCAACGCGGCATCAGCCACCTCCCCAGAGTTGTCCGCTGGGGATCCTTGGGTTGTCCAGATCTGCACCCGGCGCTTGTATTCGTGAACGTCGTTGAAGACGACGACCGACTTGCCATCGGCATCGTGTCCCGTGACCACGCGGCGGATCTGCTGGCTATTTTCCATTGCTTGCCTCTTTCTCAAGTCTTGAGGGTCTCTCTTGGCCGCGCTCAGAGCGGCATGACCCGCCCGCCGCTGGCGTGGATGGTGGCTCCGAGCATGGCGTGGCTCGGCGCCGAGGCGGCGTAGGCGATCACGTCGGCTGCCTCGTCGACCCTCAGCACCCGGCCCCAGGGCAGCAAGCCACGATGAACGACATTCAACATGTGCTCATCCTGCTCGGGAGTCGGAGGATTCTCACTGCCCATACCGCCGGTCGAGATGCCTCCGAGGGCGACAACGTTCACCACGATCCCGTAGGGGGCCAACTCCACGGCGGCCGATTTGGTCCAAGCGATCAATCCGCCCTTGGCGGCGTTGTACAGGGACACCGGGCTCATATCGGCGGGGGGCGGATTGAAGGGCGCCGTCGACGCCACGCTGACCACCCGGCCGTAGTTGGCCTCCTTCATGGCCGGGACAACCGCCTGGGTGCACAGCATCGGGCCGAGCAGGTTTACCCCGATGACCTGGTTGAATTCCTCCACTTCGAAGTGCTCGGTGCTGCTGGCTCCGCCGATTGCGGCGTTGTTGATCAGGGCATCGATGCGGCCGAACTCACCGAGCACGGTATCGGCCATCGCCGCGACATCATCGCGATTCGACACGTCGGCCCGCACCCAGATCGCCCGCTGGCCGGTCTCACCTTGGACGTTCTCGACGCTCTGCTCCCCCCAGTCCTGGCGGAGGTCCACCAAAGCGATGTCGTAGCCCCGTTGGGCCAGGGCCCGCGCGGTGGCTCCACCCACTCCCCAGGGACGAGCCCCGGTGACGATGGCAACCCTGTTGTCGCCGTGTGCAGTCATCTCCTGTGCTCCTTGGTGGTGGCTTGCGGTCTGGTACTAGAACCAAGACTCACGCGTAGGGACCGACGGTTCGGAAGGCAAAGTAGCCATAGCCCTTGCGCTCAGGCCCCTCCAGAGCCGGAATGGCGTCTAGCGGGGTGGTGATTTCTTCGATGGTGGGACCTATCTCGTCGGCGATCGACCGCAACGCGTCCATGTCGAGTCCGTAGACCCGGGCCGCGTTCTCCCCGACGATGGCCCGAACCTTGTCGTGGGGAATGCCGGCCATGGCATGGCGCAGCGACAGGTGGGTCATAGGGGTCTCGTGGGGGTCATCGGAGTAGCGCCAAGTGCCCTCGGGATGCGGGTAGTCGCGGCCCCAGAAGATGTTGGTCCACCACCAGTCCCCCACCGCGGCCTCCACCTCGAACGGGGCGATGAAGCTGGCGCCGACAAACACGTTCTGCTTGAAGTACTCGCTGGGAGGCTTGGATAGCTCTGCGTTGGCCAATGGCAGCGGCGCCAGGGCTGCCGAATCGAGCTCGACCAGGGCAGCTGGGATCCACACACCGGGCTGTTCGGTCATGGCCAGTTTGAGACCGGGGAATCGCTCGAACACTCCCCCCAGGATCATGCGGGCCACCGCCCGGCGGTTGTACGCCCCACCAGCTTCGATCAACAGCAGCGGCGTGCCGCCTACATCCCGCACTGCCGGATCGGTGGCCGCCCCGGCGTGGGTGCCCAGCACCAGACCAGTTTCTTGCACCTCGGCCCAGAACGGATCCCAGTCCGGCTCGTTGTACTGGGTCCATTGCGGTCGAGCGCTGGGGAAGTTAACCGCCCGCAACCCGTGGTCGGCCGCCCAGCAGACTTCTTGAATAGCGGCGTCGATGTCCCACATTGGGATATGGGCCAACCCGACGAGCCGCTCGGGCGCGGCCGAGCAGAAATCGGCCAGCCAGCGGTTGTAGATCTGAAATCCCACCCCGGCCAACTCGGGATTGTCGAACTCGGGCCACCCCTCGTCGACGAAGGGCATCGGCTCGCCGTTGAAGCTGTTGTGGAAGATCACCTCGGCGGCGATGCCGTCGCGGTCCATGTCGGCTAGGCGGGCCTCCGGGTCATTGTGCCCCGAGGTGTTGAGGTACAGCGACCCGCTCTCCCGCACTAGGGCGCGCATTTCCTCGACCTGGGTGCTCGCGGAGAACTCGTCGAAGGCCGACAGATAGGCCGATGGACAATACGACCGCAGCGCATCCAGGCTCGGCCCGGCATGGGAATCGCCGGACACCAACAACACCCGCTCGTTCTCGTTGGCCGTCATCATCGGCCCTAAGCCTTGCGACTACCGCGGAGTGGCACCAATCCGCAGGTTAGCTTCGACAACCACCCCTCGCCGCCAACGGCGACCTACCATGCACAGGCCGTCGCCAGAAAGGAGAGCAAATGGCTGCCGATGCGCCCACCCGGCCCTCGCCCACAGTTACCGACGACAGCGCCGTATTCTGGGATGCGGCTGCCGAGGGCCGCCTCGTGGCTCAACGCTGTGCCGATTGCGGAAGGCTGCGTCACCCGCCGCGTCCCATGTGCCCGGCATGCTCATCGCTGGAGGTGGAGGTGGTCGAGCTGTCCGGGATGGGAACCCTGTACAGCTATGCCATTCTCCACCACCCTCAGCACCCGGCATTCGACTATCCGGTGATTGGAGTACTAGTTGATCTCGACGAAGGGGTGCGTCTGATGTCCAACCTCACCAGTGCATCCAAAGACGATGTTCACATTGGGATGCGGGTGCAAGCCCATTTCGCTTCCACCGCCGACGGCGCGATGATCCCCGTCTTCCGCCCCCGCGAGGATTCGTGATGGGACGAAGCACTCTGTCGCGGAATGCGGCGTCCATTGTCGGAGCAGGATGCACTGAGTTCTCCCGACGTGCGGGTCGCACCGAACTTCAGCTGGCCTGCGAGTCGATCACCGCCGCTCTCGAGGACGCCGGCCTAGCTCCGCCCGACGTCGACGGAGTCGTGAGCTACACGGTTGATCCCGTGGACGAGACCGAGCTCGTCCGCTCAGTGGGGATAGAAGAGGTCAACTTCTCATCTCGAGTCCCCTATGGGGGTGGCGGGTCGGTGGGAGTGCTTCAGCACGCCGCGGCCGCAGTGGCCAGCGGCACCGCCGAAGTCGTGGTGGCCTACCGCGCTATCCGGGCCCGATCTGGAGCCACCCGCTTTGGGTCGGCCAAAACCGCGCCCACTCCCACTTCGGGTCATTCGGGAACCACGGCAATGCAGTGGTGCATGCCATTCGGGGTACTGACGCCGGCGTCTTGGATGGCGTTCAACTCCGTGCGCTACATGCACGAATTCGGGGTGGAGAGCGCGGACTTCGGCCGAGCCGTCGTCCAGCTGCGCGACTACGCCGCTTCGAACCCCGCGGCTTGGGGCTACCAGAACCCAATCACCTTGGATGAGCACCAGGAGTCGCGGTGGATCGTCGAGCCCTGCATCCACTTGCTGGACTGCTGTCAGGAGACCGACGGGTCGGTCGCCCTGGTGATCACCAGCCCGCAGCGAGCACGCGATCTGCCCCATACACCGGTTCACATTGCCACATCCTCAACCGCCGGACTGTTCGAACAAGAGATCGCCAGCGACCACTACCGGCCCAACCTCGCCATCATGGAAGGCACTGCCGCGCTGGGCAGCCGTCTGTTCGAGGATGCCGGTTTCTCCCGCAACGACATCGACATTGCCCTGATCTACGACGCTTTCTCCCCCATATTGCTAATGCAGCTCGAAGGCCTCGGATTCTGCGGGTTCGGTGAGGCGAAGGACTTCATCGCCGACGGCAATCTGGCTCTCAACGGCTCACTGCCCACCAACACCAACGGCGGGCTGATCGGCGAGGGCTACATCCACGGGCTCAATCTCGTGCTGGAGGCGGTGCGCCAGCTACGAGGAACTGCCGTCAATCAGGTGGCCGACGCCCGAACCGCGGTTATCTCCGCCAGCCGGACCGGGGCGATCCTGACGCTCGACTAACCGGCGAGACCGCCGGGTCAGCTCAGAGGTCGAGATTCCAGACCCGGATGGCATTGCCGCTCAAGATCAGCTCGCGCTCATCAGCAGGGATGCCTTCG
Organism: Candidatus Poriferisocius sp.; assembly: GCF_965204015.1. Taxonomy (GTDB): domain Bacteria; phylum Actinomycetota; class Acidimicrobiia; order Acidimicrobiales; family Bin134; genus Poriferisocius. The sequence goes on from NZ_OZ241965.1 coordinate 3,906,103, forward strand.
AAGTCCTGGTTGACCAGCTCTCGCGAGTCCGGCCAGGTGCAGGCAGGATGGGGGTAGTCGGTGGACCACATCATGTTCTCAACGCCGATGTCGTAGCGGAGCTTGTGGACTGCAAACGGCTCGTGGATGAACGTCACGGACATGTTGCGGTTGAAGTAGAAGCTGGGGCGCTCGTCGATCTCGTTGAAGGGGTAATTGGTCACCGTCTTCATCTGGTCGATGATGAACAGCCACCAGGGGATCCAACCCACCCCCGGCTCCACCCACACCGTCTTCAGCTCGGGAAAGCGCACGAAGATTCCGCTGAGGATGAAGTTGGCGTACTGCACCGAGGTGAACATCGCTGACATCGGCTGGATGCAGCCCTGCCCGAACTGGGGCATCTCGTCTTGGAAGTAGTCGATCGGAGCCAGCCCGATGTGAAAGCAGGCTGGAAGCCCGGTCTCCTGGATGGCGGCCCACAGCGGGTCGTAGACCCGGTCGTAATAGTCGGGGGCGCCCAGCTCCACCGGGTACACCGGAAGTTGCAGCGACTTACCGCCCAGGGCAGCCACTCTGTGGACCTCTTCGACCGCGACGTCGATGTCGTGAATGGGTATCTGGTACGAAACCACCAGCCGGCTGGGGTCGGCTTCCCCGAATGCGATCAGCGAGTCGTTGAACGCCTGGGTGGCCTCCCGCCACCCGTCCTTCATGAGATACAGGTAGCGGAACGCGCTGAACTCGCAGTAGCACACCTCTACGTCGACACCGTCTTGGTCCATGTCCTTCAAGCGTTCATGGCCGTCGATATTTCCGGCCCGGCCTATGGCGTGGCGCACCCCCTCAAATCCCGGGGGCATCGTGTTCTGGCCGGCGCGAGTGGCCACCCCGCCCCCGACCTGGTCGACGGCTTGGTCGTAGTCACTGTGGAATTTCGTTGCCAGCCGGTCCTTCACTCCCTCATGGGTCAGGCGGACGTGGGAGTCCGATGACACGAGCAGCTCCCTCGTCCTGCCGTTAGTGGTTGACTCCAATGGTGCAGTCGCAGTCATGAATCTCCCTTGGTTGAGAATCGGGACTTATCCTAGCCCTGGAAGAAATCACCACTTGACATGGACTGGTGGCGGAAGGAGCAGCAATGGGGATCCTGAGCGGGGTGCGAGTGCTCGACCTGTCATGGGGCATCGCCGGCCCCATGGCCACGATGATGCTGGAGGACAACGGCGCTGAAGTCGTCCGCATCCAGCCTCCGCAAGGCGATCCATTCGCAAATCAGTCGGGCTATGTGGTGTGGCACCGGGGCGCAGAGCGCATCCCGCTCGACCTCCACCGCGAAGCCGATGCCGCTTCGTTCCGGGAGCTGGTGGAGAACTCAGACATCGTTGTCAGCGCGTTCTCCAGCGAGGCCACCCGCCGCTTGGGCCTCAGCCACGCCGCACTGGCCGAGATCAACCCCCTGGTCATCTCCTGTTCCATCACCGGCTACGGGCATCACTCCGACCACCAAGACCGGCCCGGAATCGACGCCCTGGTCGCCGCTCGAACCGGCCTGTTCTTCGATCAGCGGGGTCGGGTGGGGACGGCCATGAACTACATCGGCCGCCGCGAGCCCCCGTCGCCCGAGTTCGGCCCTCCCGATGGGATGGTCAGAGGTGTTGATCGACCTGGACCCATATTCCCCCGGACGAACTGGCCAAGCCTGGGCGCAGCTCACCTGGCCATTTTCGGGATCGCGGCCGCCCTGCGGGCCCGCGAGGTCACCGGCAGGGGCCAGGCGGTGGAGACATCGCTGCTCCAGGGCGCACTGTTCGCCGGGTCCCTCGTCTGGCAACGGGTCGAGCGTCCTGAAGACAGCCCCCTGTATTGGATGTGGCCCACCGACAGCCGATCGATCGAAGGCCTATTCGAGTGCGCCGACGGACGATGGGTCCACCACTGGAGCCTTTGGCCGGCTTGGGTCCGCGAAACCGCTTCAGCTTCCTCAGCTACTGCCACTGGTCCCGACACCGACTTTCGCCGGAGTTCTGATCGCATCGGCATGACTGCTGAGGACTTGCTCGTCACCCATTTCCTCTACCCTGAGTTGGCTGAAGCCTTCAAGCGACTCCCGGCCGGTGACTGGGTGGCCCAGGCAGAGGCGAACGAAATGGGGGTCGCGCTGGTGCGCTCCCCGCTCGAGGCCCTGCTCGACGAGTCGTTCCTGGCCGATGGATGTGTGGCCGAGGTTGACCATCCCCAGCACGGTCGGATCCGCCACATCGGCAACCCTCTGGAGTTTGGCGAGCCCTACGCTGAGAGCGTTCCGACCCGACCTAGGGGTGCATCCGAGCTCACCGGTGGGCCATTGGCCGGGATCAAGGTGCTCGATCTCGGTCTCGGGGTGGCTGGACCTTTCGGGCCGAGGATGCTTGCCGATCTCGGCGCTGACGTCATCAAGATCCATGCGCTGCACGACACCTTCTGGGCGGGCACGCATATGGGGCTCGGCACCAACCGGGGCAAGCGAAGCATCTCGGTCAACCTCAAAGATCCCCGCGGATCGGAGATCTTGCACCAGCTCATCGACCAGGCCGATGTCATCGCCACCAACTGGCGGCCTGGGGCGATGGCCCGCCTGGGGATCGATGAAGATTCGCTGCGGGAGCGCCGTCCCGACCTGGTGATCTGCAACTCCCGGGGATACGAGAAGGGGCCGCGCTCCGATCTGCCCGGCACCGACCAGACTGCCGCCGCGCTGTGCGGCACAGAGTGGGAAGACGGTGCCTGCTCAAGCGGCAATCCTCCGATGTGGTCGCGCTCGGGCATGGGAGACACGGGGAACGCGATGCTCAGTGCGACCGCTATCGCGTTGGCGCTGTTCGACCGGGAGCGCACCGGGGTAGGCCGCTCGGTAAGCACGTCCATCGTCAACGCCACCCTTCTGGCCACGTCTTACGCCTGGATAGACCCCGAAGACCCAGAAGTTACCTGGGATCAGGTCGATGCCGACCAGTGGGGCCTCAGCGCCCTCTATCGCATGTACGAGACCAGCGACGGATACATCGCCATCGCGGTGATCGATGAGCCGGCCTGGGCGGCTCTGTGTACGGTCCCGGGCTTTGAGCGATTGGCCGCAGACATCAGGTTTTCCGATCCGACGGCCCGGGCTGAGCACGACCAGGCGTTGAGCGAAGAGATGGCCTCGTGGTGTCGGGAGCGCTCTGCCGCCGAGGCGTTCAAGCTGCTTGATTCCAACCGCGTGCCTGCCGAAGTGGTGAACGAGGAGTTCTGCCGCGACTTCTTCGACGACCCCGAGGCTCTCGCTCTCGGGCTGCGAGCCCAGACGAATTCGGCATCTGTCGGCTTGTTCGAGGACGTCGGGCAGTTGGTGAACTTCAGCGACACCAAAGAGTCGGTTCAGCGGGGCCCCTGCGAGTGCGGCGAGCACACCGCTGAGATCCTGGCTGAGCTCGGCTACACCGCTGAACAGATCGAGGCATTGGCCAGCGACCAGGTTGTTCTGGTGGCCGACGGCGCGACCTGACCCGTAGGCCAACTCGGATTGGTTTCGCCTCAATTGCCGAGGGTGCCGCCGAACGGATCGAAGGTGACCAACAACTGGGTAAGACCGCGGAGGATGTAGCTGTCCATGTAGTTGTAGGTGTGGTCGTCGGCCAGAGTCAGGTTGGGCAAATCCAACATGGCATTGGTGCCTACTTTGCCCTCCAGGCGGGCCAAGCCCTGGCCGATGCAGTAGTGCTCGCCATAGCCGAAGGCAACGTGGTCATTGGAGTCGCGGTCGATGTCGAACCTATCGGGCATCGGGCACAACTCGGGGTCTCGATTGGCCGCCGCGAACGCCACCCATGCGAATTCGCCCTTGGCCACTGGCTTATCGCCCAATTGGGTGTCTCGGGTGGCAACTCGAAACAACCCGGTCACCGGTGCTTCGTGGCGGAGGGCCTCCTCCACGAAGGCGGGCACCAGATCCCGATCCTCGGCCAGCCGGTCGCGCAACTCGTGATCGGTGGCCAGTCGATGGCCGATGTTGGCCAATAGCGTGGTAGTCGTCTCGTTGCCCGCCAGAAGAAACTGTCTCAATGCGGTTATCCGCTCTTCGTGGGTCAAGGGCTCGCCGTCGACCTCGGCGTTGGCTACATCGGAAATCAGATCGCTTCGCGGCTCGGCCTGGCGCTGTTCGATCATGGCCGAGAAATAGTCCTCGAACTCAGACTCCGATCTGATGTAGCTGCGTACTTCGTCCCGGCTTGGGTTGGCCCGCCCGATGGGAATGGCGAAGTCATCCGACCATCCCTTGAATTTCCCGAGCTCTAGCTCGGGGACGCCGAGCATTCGGGAGATCATCACCATGGGCAACAAGACGGCGTACTCGCGAAACAGGTCGGCCCGGCCCCGATGGGCGAACCCAGCAACCAGCTGATCAGATACCGATATGACCTCGGGCTCCAGTGCCCGGAGGCGGGCAGGACGGAACGCCCGATTTAGCGCCCGGCGCTGCCGAACGTGCTCGGGCGGATCGGCGGTGTTGAGCACCCGCCCTCGATTGCGGCTTCGGAAACGGCTGACGGCCTCAGCCATGTCCGGCTCCCTAGCAATAGCGGCGGCGTGATCTGCCACGGGATTTCGGAAGTCATAGGTCGCGGTTGGTGACCGGTTCGACCACGTTTCCGGGTCGACAACGATGTCGTGCAGCAGCTGATAGCTGGTTATGACCCAGGCCCCCATTGCCCCGCTGTAGAAGGCTGGCTCCGACGCCTCCCGCACGTCGTCGAAGAGCTGCCAGGGAGAGGCCAGCAGGTCCTCGTCGCGATCGAGCAGCCGCTGAATCCTGTCATCCAGTGAATCTGCCATCGCCACCCTGGAAAGCTATTCGGCCGCTACCGGGCAGTCGCCCTCGACGAGCAGCCGCCGCAGTACGCGCTCCCCTTCCCAGGGGTCGCGCACGGCGAAGTGAGCGGTGCAACGCTCGTCCCAGATCACCACGTCTCCGTTGCGCCAGCGCCAGCGGCAGGTCACACTGGGATTGGTGGCATGCTCGGTGACGGCGGCCATGAGGCTGTGGCTGGCATCTTCGTCGAGACCGTCGACCGTGGCGTCGCCAACGCAGAAGATCGCCTCCTCCCCCGTCTCTGGGTGCCGACGCAACAGGGGCTGGTGCACCCCTTGGAGCTTGTCCCGCCAGATCTGCGGATCGAAGTCTGGGAATAACTGCTGCTTCAAGCCGATAAGCGTGTCGGGCACGCTGTGCACTGTGGAGAGGTCCCGCATCTGCTCCCGCAGCTCGTCGGGCAGCCACGAGGCAGCCAGCACCAGGTTGGCCCACATGGTGTCGCCGCCCACCGGCGGAACATCGATCGCCCGCAGGATCCCGAACGCCGGCGGGCTGGGCGCGTAGAGCACATCCAAGTGCCACCGATCAGTCAGCAGCTGGTGATCGCTCTTGACCCGCAACTCCGACGGCTCCGCCTTATCGACCCCAGCAAGACGGTCCATCGGATGAATCCACGGCTCGCCCAGCGACTCGGCCAGCCGGACATGATCAGCATCATCAAGGAACTGGTCGCGAACACCCACCACCTTGTACTCCAGAATCGCTCCCCGCAGTTCGGATGCCGTCCTGGCGTCGAGTTCCCCGAGGTTGACATCCAATAGCTCAGCCCCAAGCGCCGCCGTAAGCGGTTCAATTCGCATCCTGATGGCCTCCCGAAACTCAGTAGCGTCAAACATATGGCTTAGCAGCCCTCAAACTCACCAACTACCCGGCCAGCACTTCTCGGGTACTGAACCCCGCATATTGCCCTGGAACTTACGGCTTGAGAGGCGAGAGTGGTCTATTTTGCAGTACGTCTATGACGACATGGAGTGAGTTCTGCGAACGGATTGAGGCCCTCGGCGAGGGTCTGGACGACGAGGGGCAGCGGCACCTGGCCAATCAAGTGGCTTGTTGGCTGACCTATGCAATCGGCCACAACGACCCCCGCCATCCCGCCTTCTTCCGGAGCAGCGATCCCGTTTACCAATGGGGCGGGCCCAACGCCGACCAGGTGGCCCGCCGGACAGCGATCGACGGCGACGGGGTGTACCGGATTTCGGGCCACATGGGGGCCTGTGAGGAGTTCGTTCTCCAGATCAAGCTCGGCGCCACGCAAAGCGGAGGTGCGGGCGTAGGACTGGAAGTGACCGGATCGAGCCTCGGGCTCGGTCCCTGCGACGACATTGACATCCTGCTCGGAGGCGAGGACCCTGACGACGAGACCCAGAGCTGGCTACCCCTCGATCCTGAGGGGTCGTTCGTGCACATCCGCGACTACTACTTCGACTGGCAGCCCGCCGAGCCGGCCACGTTCGTCATCGAGCGCCTCGACACCATGGGCGAGCCCAAGCCGGAAATCGATGCCGGCGCCATCCTCGGCACCGCCCTCGGCGAGATTGAACACTCCTTCGAATTCTGGAACGGCTACCAGGAGCGCATGCTCGGTGATCAGCCCTCCAACACTTTCCTTCCCCCAGCTGGAATGGGGCGCGGTGTGAAGACCTTGATCTACAGCCACGCTGGCGTGGCCCTGGATCCCGAGGAAGCACTAGTGGTGAACGTCGACCACGGGGGCACCACTATGTGGGACGTCCAGCTCTACAACCGGCCGTGGTACGAAGCCCTCGACTTCACCAACCGACTCACCTGCCTCAACCACGCTCTCATCGAACCTGGGCCCATCGTGATTGCTGGCTCCGATCCGGGCGGCGCCAACTGGCTCGACACCGAAGGGCGGGATTCAGTGCTCTGCACCTTCCGATGGTGGAACCCGCCTGACACACCCATTGTCGACGCCCAGGTCATCCCCCTCAGCGAGCTCGACCTCCCCCCGGTAGACCGTCAATCTCAGATTGCCCGCCGCTCATCCCACATCGCCTGGCGATACCGGACATGATTGGGTGGGCCGCACAGGAGGTCTAATGTCAACGAAGCCGCTCACAGGAAGAGTCGCAGTCGTAACCGGCGCGGGACGTGGGATCGGACGGGCAAGTGCTGAGCGTCTGGCCAAAATGGGTGCCTCAGTCGTGCTTGCCGCTCGTTCTGTCCACGAACTTGACGAAACCGCGGCTGGCATTACCGACGCTGGCGGGCGGGCCGAGGTGATTGCGACGGATGTGACCTCGCGCTCCGAGGTTCGCCATCTTCTTGACCGAACCGAGGAGATCTTCGGGCGGCTGGACATCCTGGTGAACAATGCCGGTGCTATGCAGCCGCTTACCCCGGTTGGGGAACTCGCTGACGAAGACTGGGACCGCTGCTTCGACGTCAATGTGCATGGGGTGCACTTCTGCTGCGACACCGCACTCGAGCTCCTGGCCGCTGGCGACGGCGGCCACATCATCGTGATCGGCTCGGGCCAGGGTCATTCGCCCTCACCAGGTGCCGCTGCCTATTGCTCGGCGAAGGCCGCTGTTTCGATGTACGTCCGCGTGCTGGCACGGGAGCTTCGTCCCCGGGGAATCACGGTCAACGAGATTGTGCCCGGCGCGGTTGCCACCGAGCTCTTGAGCTGGACGGTTGGGCTGCCAATGGACCGTCTCGCGGAACTTGAGCCGGCACTCGGCGGGGATCGGGTCAAAGAGCCCAGCGAAGTTGCGGAGTACGTGGCATTTCTCGCCACCCGTTCACCACAAGATGGCCCGACCGGCCAGTGCTTCAGCCTCCTAGGACGCGATCTCTAGACCGGCTGCTATAGCCAAATGGTATCTGATCGGATACCATTGTAGGCATGGACGCGGCCGAGGTGATCCGCACTGCCCGGTGTCGGGCTGGCCTCACTCTGCGGGGCCTTGCTGCGGCTGCCGGCACCTCCCACTCGGCGATCGCGGCCTACGAGGCGGGAGCCAAGATTCCGTCTACCGCTACCCTCGACCGCATCGTGAGTGCCGCTGGTTTCGCCCTTGACTGGGAGATCAGTCCCCGCGTGCGGGGAGACGGCCGCCTTGACCGAGGGGAGGAATTGGCTGCTGTGGTCGAGTTGGCCGCCGAATTCCCGTCCCGACACTCCCCCACCCTGGAATTTCCCGTTTTCGGAAAATGAACCTGGCCGTGTTCAAGGCGTTCTTCGACCGCACTCGTGACTGGGCCGATCTCGAGGAAATGGACGCAGCCGGCACCCTTGACCACGAAGCGGTACTGGGCGTACTCGTTCGCTACTTAGGTGGCGAAGATCAGCGGGTTGCCCGCCTTCGAGCTCTAGCCGGCTAGGGAAGAGACACGGCAGATCAAACCGCGTCCACAGACAACACCTGAGTTTCGAGTTGGGTTGGCTGTTCGTCGGGGAGGAGGTAGCGCCAGAAGATGGTGCCGGTGGGGGCGCCCGCGGTGTCCAGCCAGTTGGGGACGCCGGGGTCGCGATGGGCGAGGATCATGCGAAACGAGCCGTCGGGCTCCAACACGGTCTGGCGTCGGTTGAGCGACACCCGTCGATCCCGGTAGGGCGGGGTCTGGATGAACCGGTTGTTGAGCACAACGTTGGCGAACCGGCAGCTTGGGAACCGGCCGCGGATCTCAAGCGCTTCATTGGGCCCCAGCTCATAGCGGGTCGAGCGGTAGGCATTGTCGGCCGCGGCGTACCCGATAGCTCGATTGCCCTCGTCGAGCGGGGGGTTGGTAAACCGATTGGGCTCGGGGGAAACCCAATCCAGCGGAATGTCGCGAGGACCGGTGGGCCAGTCCACGGTCACGCTGCGAAGGAATGTGATGACCCGCTGGAGACCCAGGGCGCAGGCCTCGTCGTCGGGGATGGCTGGAGGTCCGGGATCGACCGTCGGCTCAATGGACAGTGGAACGTGCATGTTGGGGTCGGTCGCCGCCGGACGATCCCATTCGAAATAATGGCGGGTGGTAACGCTGCCCGATTCTGGGGTGAGCGCCAGCCAGTTTTCGGGCTGGGGGTTCTGACTCAGGTGCAGCTCGTAGCTCCCATCGGAGCCCACCTTTATCTCATCGTCGTTGAGCGTGGCCCCCAGTGCTTTCGACATGCCCCCACCGGCCGTCCCGACCTCGACGGTGAAGGATGTATAGACCGCTCCAGCCAGGTTGCCTCGGATGACATAGTCGCGCTCGGGGGCGATCACCGAGCCGTAGTAGATAGCGTCGGGGTTGTCCCCCAAGAGCTTCTTGGTCGGTGAGAACCACCGATAGAACCACGGCCGGGCCGGATCAGCCTGCGACCAAAACTCCAGGGCGTGCTGCAAGCAGTTGAGTGCGAACATCCGCGCCTCTGCCCGCTCGTCCGCCGTCGGCATGGCTCTGGCTTCGCGCCCCCAATCCCGCTCGATGTCACCCATCAACTCGACGAGTTCGTCCCATACCTGTCCCGATCGATCAGTCACCGATGTCTCCTTCCGCTGGCAATTGTCTTCACCTATTCATAATCGCTCAGTGGTCGGGGTCCAGCAGCGGGCCGAAGGCGGCGGCGCACCGCTGGGAGTCGTAGAACTCGCGGAAGCGGCTGATAAGGCCGTCTTGCATCTCCACCAGCGTGATGTAGCTGTTTTGATACCGCTCTCCCGAGCCAAGCATGTGGCCATCGCTGTCGTACTCCACGAGGAAGCGGTCAGGGTCGATGAGCTCGTAGATCTCAATGATGTGAAAGGCCATACTCACCAGGCCGTATGAGGTGAAAAGCCGGTCGTAAACCGCCTGCTTGCCAACGGTGCGCGACGGCTTGCCGGTGAACGAGAATGGAGCCTCAAACACGATTTCGTCGTGCCAGTACTGCGCCAGCGTGTCGACATCGCCAGTGGCGATCAGATCGAAGTACTCCCGAATCCGCTGGAGATTGGCTGCTCGCTTGTCGGGGTCCACCAGCGGAATCTAACCCCACTGGCCACTAGGGTGGCTTCCAATGCGCGTAATGATGACGGGAGCGACCGGCTTTATCGGTGGCCACACCGCGGCGCGCGCCATTCAGGCTGGTCACGAAGTTTGTGCCTTGGTGAGGTCGCCCCAAAAGCTCGAAGACCTCCAAGCGGCCTTCGACTTGCCTGCTATCGATTACGTCCAAGGGGACATGACCGATCCTGACGCTGTCGCCTCGGCTCTCGATGGCGCTGACGCGGCGATCCACTGCGCCGCCGTCGTATCTCTCGATGCCCGCGGCAATGCCCAAGGGATCGAGAACAGCATTGCCGGTGCCCGACTCGTGCTCCACAAGGCCCACGAAATGGAGCTCGACCCGATCATCCACGTCTCCAGCGTGGCGGCTCTATTCGATCCCGGCGCCGGATCGCTCACCGTCGACCACCCGCCGTCGTCGGCCGGATACACCTACGGCCAAGCCAAGGCTGATGCGGAGATGGTGGCCCGCAAGCTCCAGGCTGACGGTGCTCCCTTGGCGATCGTTTATCCGAGCGCGGTGATCGGGCCGCCCGCCGGTTCGGCCTTCGGCGAGGCCAGCGAGGACATGGCCCGATTCACGGCAAGCGGCATCATTCCCACCCGCAAGGCCGCGGTGGCGATCTCCGATGTCCGAGACATGGCCTCGCTCCTCGTGGCGCTACTGGAACCGGGCCATGGGCCCCGTCGCGTGATGTGCGGCGGCCATCTGGTGGACATGAATCTCTTTGCCGCAATCTACCGAGACTTCACCGGTCGAAGGTTCCCCATGATGCCGCTGCCACCATCAGCACTCCGGGGGATGGGGCGCGTGGCCGATGCCATTCGGCGAGTTGTGCCGATCAACGCGGCGATGAACAGATTCAGCATGAGCGTGCTCACCCAGTGGGAGGGGTCGGAAGACAGCGATCTCGCCGCCTACGGGGTCGAGTTCCGGGCAATAGAGGAGACGTTCGCCGACAGCCTGACTGCTTGGCACGAAGCCGGCCTCCTCTCCAACCGCCAGATCGGCAAGGCGCTCCCGATTCCTGATCCCAGCAAAGCGCCGACCCCGCCTAAAGGCTTCCGCATGCCGGCCCGCGTGGTGCTGTCGAGACCGTTTCGGACCCTCGGCCCGCACATCGTTCCGCGGGCCCACCGGGCAATCAACCGGCTCACCCGAGGGAAAACACTGCTCGATTCCGCGGCGCAGCCCATGCTCATGCTCTTCACCACAGGCGCCAAGACCGGCCAGACCCGAGAGACTCCCCTCGGCGCGGTCCCGCTCGAAGAGGGCCGCTTTCTGGTGGTGGGGAGTAACTTTGCCCGCGGACATCATCCCGCGTGGACGGCGAACCTCTTGGCCAACCCCGATGCTGAGATCGTGTTCCGCGGCCAGCGGACGCCGATGCGGGCTCGACTCCTATCAGGCGCCGAACGTGAATCGAGGTGGCAGACCGCCGTGGCCTGGTATCCGCTCTGGATTCAATACGACGCAGTTACCGAGCGCGAGCTGCGCTTGTTCGAATTGGAGCCCGTCACAAGCAGAGACTGATTGTCGGAACTGATCGACACTCCTAGTGGTACGTCAGGTACTCGTTGAGCTCCCAGTCGGTGACCGCCTGGGAGAACCGGCGCCACTCCTCACGCTTCATGGCCACAAAGTTGGCCACCAGGCCTGATCCGACGGCTTCTACCAAGGCGTAGTCGGCCTCGAGCGCATCGAGGGCCAGACTCAGGTTCTCCGGGGCGCACCGCTCCGTATTGGCAGTTTCGAGGCCATCGCCCTCTTCGCACGGGGGTGGTGAGATGTGGTTCTTGGCTCCGAGGAGCGCGGCCTGCAACAGCGCCGCGGTGGCCACGTAGGGGTTCGATGCGCCATCAGGCAGTCGGTTCTCCAGACGAGTGCCGGCGCCGCGGTCGCTCGGGACTCGTATCGCTACGGCGCGGTGGTCGTATCCCCAGTTGGCCCAATAGCCCGACAACTGCCCGGGGATGAGCCGCTTGTAGGCGTTGACGGTGGGGGCGCACAGTGCGGTCAGCGCCTCGTGATGTTCGAGCATGCCCCCGATGCCGTGGTGGGCGATGGCAGAGAGTCCATCGGCGGCCTGTGGATCGTGGAACAAATGCTCACCGGCATCGTTCTGGAAGCTGATGTTCACGTGGAGGCCGTTGCCGCCGCGATCGCCGAATGGCCGACCGAGGAACGTCAACAGAAGCCCGTGCCGAGCGGCGATCTCGCGGCACAGCAGCTTGAGGAGGAAGGTGTTGTCGATCGCCTCGAGGGGCTCCTGGTGCTCGATGGTGAACTCGAACTGAGGCGTGTCGTACTCGCTGGCGATGGTTTCCAGTCCGATGCCCGCAGTTGCGGCCGCGGCCATGATGTCGTCCAGCAGGCCGACGGGGTCCACCAGCGGGCCGGTTCCGTAGCAGTGCGAGCCGGGAGTGTCCCATTCCTCCCAGCCCCCCTTTCCGTCGGGCTGAAGCACATAGGCCTCCAGCTCGATCCCGACTCTGGCCCGGTAGCCGGCGGCTTCGAGGTCATCGACTGCTTTGGCCAACGCGTTCCGAGGCGAGATGGCGAGCGGCTTGCCGTCTTGGAGGAGGTCAGCAATGACCACGCCGGTCCCCTCCTGCCACCAGTCTCTGATCTGCTCAAGGTCGTAAACGGCCCGGAAATCACCGAGCCCTTCGAGCACTTCGGCTCCGGGGGCGGGGATCAATGCCCGGTCGTACCCCACCCCGAAGATGGCGATGGAAAAGCCCACCTCCCCGGTGGCCGCTGCCACCGGTATGTACTTTCCGCGGGCGAATCCGAACATGTCGGGGTAGAGCACCCGCACTCTGGTGTGGTCAAGGTTGGCCATGGAGCACCTCCCATATTCGGTTGGGCGACAGCGGAGTGGTCACGTTGTTCCAGTCCACGTCGGGCAGCGCAGCGCAGACGGCATTCACGACCGCAGCGTATGCGCCATTGGTTCCCCCCTCCCCCATTCCCTTCATACCCCCCGGGGTGTGCGGGCTGGGGATCTCCAAGTGCTCGACGCGGATGTCGGGCATTGTCGCGCTGTTTGGTACGTGATAATCGAGCAATGTCGACATCAGCGGTTGACCATTGTTGTCGTAGACGAACTCCTCGATCAGGGCCGCGCCCAGCCCTTGGGCCACACCGCCCTGGATCTGGCCCTCGACGATGGTGGGGTTGACCATGGTGCCGCAGTCGCTCACCACCACATAGTCCTCCACGGCCACCTGTCCGGTGCCGGGATCAACCGCCACCCGGCACGCATGGGTGGCGTAGGAGAACGTGGCGCTGACGGGGTCGTACGAGTACGACTCGGCCAACCCGGGCTCGATTCCCTCAGGAAGCCGGAACCCCTGCCAGGCCCGCTTGGCCACGTCGGGGATGCTCACCCCGACATCGGTGCCTGCCACGCGGGCTTGACCCTCGCCGAGCTCGATGTCCGCCGGACTGGCCTCCAACATCTCGGCGGCGATGGCCCTGATCTTGTCCGCCACCCGCTGCGAGGCAACGACCGCAGCTCCGCCGCCCACCGCGATGGATCGCGAGGCGGCCGTGCCGTAGGGGGAATACGGGGTGGTGTCCGTGTCGCCGTGTACCAACTCGATCGTCTCCAGTCCCACTCCGAGCTCGTCGGCGACCAGCTGGGGGATGGTGGTCTCCAGACCCTGGCCATGGGGAGAGACCCCGGTGGCCACCCGAACCGACCCATCGGGCTCAACGCGGATGTCGGCGCTCTCGAACCCGCCAATGCTGAGGCCGATGAATTCGTTCGCGGTGCTCGGCCCGATCCCGGCCATCTGCACGTAGCAGCAATAGCCCACACCGCGGACCCGCCCATCGTCAGAAACAGCCGGACCGCGGTTGATGAGCTCTCGAGCCCGGCGCAGCGACTGCGGATAATCGCCGTTGTCGAGCTCGATCATGGTTCGAATCTGATACGGCAGCTCCTCGGGACCGATCATGTTCTGAAGCCGAAGCTCCACCGGATCGCGGCCCAGTTCCGCGGCCACCCGTTCGACCACCCGCTCGCGAATGCATGCCGCCTGGGTCTGGCCAAATCCCCGGTAGGCCCCCGTGGTCATGGTGCTGGTGGCCACCACCCGGCCCACGCAGCGCACGGCATCCCAGTGGTAGGGCCCGGGCACCACGCCGAACACGGTGAAGAGCGGTCCTCCGCCGAAAACCGCGAAACGACCCCCGGCGTTGCGAAGCCCCTCGACTCGCAGCCCCCGCAGCGTTCCGTCATCGTCGAACGCCACCTCGACGTCGTGGATCTCGTCGCGGGCGTGGGTGGTGGCTATCAGCGATTCGGACCGGTCCTCAACCCACTTCACCGGTCGCCCCAGGCTCATGGCGGCCGCGGCCACCATGACCTCGTCCTCGTACACGTGGTCTTTGAGCCCGAAGCCGCCCCCCACATCGGGGGCGATCACCCGCACTTGGCTCTGGGCCATACCCAGCGACTCGCACAGCGAATCGCGCACCGAATGCGGTGCTTGCGTCGATGTGTAGGCCGTGAGCTTCCCCTGGGGTCCGGGCACCGCGACGATCCCCCTCCCCTCGATGGCCAATCCGTGAACCCGCCCGATCCGCAGCCTCATGTGGAGCCTGCGGTCCGCCGCGGCGAACACCGCGGCGGTGTGGTCCTCGGAGTCGCCCGCATCGAACGAGGCCAGCACGTTGGAACCGAGCTCGGGATACAGCAATACGGCATCGGCGGCTAGCGCGTCGTCGATCTCCAACACCGGGTCGAGCTCTTCGATGTTCAAAACAACCCGTTCGGCCTGGTCTTCGGCCAGATACCGGGAATCGGCGATGGCCACGGCGACCGGCTGGCCCACGTACCGCAGCGCCTTGTCGATCACCGGTGTGGACCGCTGCTGCTGGCCGTCCAAAATCCACAGGACAGGGAGCTGGCCGGGAATGAGTTCCGCCAGCTGATCGGGGCTGAAAACCGTGGCGCGGCCGTCGTCGGCAGGGTCGAAACCGATCAGTCGCCCGTGGGCTACCGGACTCCGAACAATGGCGGCATGGACCATGTCGGGCAGCACGATGTCGTCGATGTAGCGCCCCTTGGCGCGTAGCAGCCCGTCGTCGTTCGTGCGGGGAACCCGCTGGCCGACCAGCCGGTGCTGCATAGGTGTCTCGACACTAGCGAGCGATGGCCAAGCCCATCAGCGGCGATTGCACTGCCCCAGGCTCAAGGGCGAAACTCGCAGGAGATGCCCGACACCTTGATTCGCAATATCAGCCATCTCGTCACCTTCGACGCCAACGACCGCGAGATGGAAGGCGCAGACCTGTTGGTGTCGGGTTCACGCATCGCCGCGGTGGGCCATGACCTGAAGGTCGACGACTCTGTTGAAGTCATCGACGGCCGCGGTCTGCTCGTGCTCCCTGGTCTGATCAACGGGCACCAGCATCTCTACCAGGTGGGACTCCGCTCGTTTGTCGAGCTCGAGCGGGCGCCCATTCACCCCTGGCTGACCGCGCTCCACGTGAAGACGCTGTACCTGTGGCGCCAGGGGCACTACACGCCGGCCTCGGTCGGCGCGGTCGCCCGGGCGGGCATGGTCGAGTCGCTGCTGGGCGGGGTTACCACCGTCGCCGACCAGCACTACGTGTTCGTCGAGGGCAACACGGAGCCTTTCATCGAGGAGATGATCGAGGGTGCCTTGGAGACCGGCATCCGGTTGCACGCCGGTCGGGGCTCCATGACCAAGGGCAAGCGGCACGGCGGCGTGGTCCCCGACATCGCGTGCCAAACGATCGACGAGGTCCTGCGCCACTCTCAAGAGCTGTTGGATCAGTACCACGACCCTGACCCCCTGGCGCAGATCCGGATAGATCTGGCGCCCTGCGGTGTGCACACCGACGAGCCGGAGATGTATCGGGAGTTCGCCCGACTGGCCGCCGAGTACCCGGAGGTTGGATTGCACACCCACCTTTATGAGGTCATCGACACCGGATTCTGTGTCGACACCTATGGCATCACCCCGTGGAATTTCCTTCGGGACACCGGCTGGCACCACGACAGGGTATGGCTGGCTCACATGGTTGATCCCCCTCATGAGGAGATCCCGGAATTTGCCGAGGCCGGCGTCGGCATCGTGCACCTGATCGCGCCTGATCTCCGCATGGGCTGGGGGCTGGCCCCCCTGCGGAAGTACCTCGATGCCGGATGCAAGGTCGGATTCGGCACGACCGGGTCGGCCTCCAACGATGGCTGCAACCAGCTCGGCGACGTGAGACTGGCCGCCCTGGCCCACCGCGACATGCACACCTCACCGCAGAAGTGGCCGAGCGCCCGCGAGCTGCTAGACCTGGCCACCCGGGGTTCGGCGGCCTGCCTGGGGCGCCATGAGCTGGGCGCAATCGAACCGGGAAAGGCTGCCGACATCGCGGCGTGGGACATGACCACCGTCGACCGTGTGGGAGTCCACGACGCGGTCATCGGACTGGTTCTCGGCGGGTTATCTGATCGGGCCTCTTTGGTCATGGTGGGAGGTGAAGTTGTGGTCCGAGACGGTCGCTGCACCACGGTGGACGAGACGGCCATCGCCGACGCGGCCCGTGAGGCCTATCCCGTCCGCCCGTCCTCGCACCGGCGCCGCGGCTGACTTGCCGACACTCTCAATCGACACCTGATCAGCAAGGGGGTAGTGTCGGTTGCTGTCAGATTGCGCGTGTTGTCCAACGACAACGCCGTACCAGGAGGGGGTATTTCCGTGAAACGGCGTTCTTCGATCTTGTTCAAACTTTTTGCGCTGCTGATGGTGTTCGGCCTGGTAGCCGCAGCGTGCGGCAACGACGACGACACCGACGCAGAACCAGTACCCGAGCCGGCGCCTACCGACAGCCAGGAGACCGAACCGGAGCCTGAACCGGAAGAGGAGCCCGAACCGGAGCCCGAGCCTGAAGACGACGGGGATGCTCTCAGGGTGGCCCTGTTGCTGCCCGGTGTCCGCAACGACAACTCTTTCAGCCAGGCGGCCTATGAGGGTCTGCGAGATGCCGTGGCCGAGGACGGAAACGTCGAGACTCAGGTTCTTGAGGAGATCATCGACCCGACCGACTCGCTACCGGCGCTCCGCGACTTCGCCAGCCAGGGGTTCGACCTGATCCTGGGCCACGGCATCGAGTATGTCGATCCGATCCAGCAGCTCTACGACGAGTTCCCCGACGTTGCCTTCTCGATGACCGGCGGTATCTTGGTTCCCGGCTCGGTCACCTCCAGCAACGTGGTGGACTGGCTGTACAACGTTCAGGACATGGCCTATCCGAACGGCATCTTGGCCGCGCAGGCAGTCATCGGCGACACCATCGGGATCGTCGGCGGTCCCGAGTTCGACTTCGTGAAGACCATGCATCAGTCGTTCCGCGATGCAGCCCTGTCGGTGAACCCCGATCTGAACTTCCTTGAGGGCTTTGCCGGTTCGTTCGTCGACGTCCAAGCCGCCGCTGAGGTCAGCCAGCAGCTGATCGACCAGGGGGCCGACTTCATCTACTGCTCCGGTGATGGAATCTGCATCGGTGCGGCTCAGACCGCATCAGCGGCCGGGATCCCGATCGCGGTCGGATTCGGCTCCCAGGAGCAGACCGCACCCGATGTCTATCTGGCGGCCACCGTCATCCGGATGAAGGACCTGTACCTGTCGTTCTTCGACCAGGTCCGCAACGGAACCTTCGGCACACCCGATGGCGAAGTGCACGCGGTGGGCGAAGAGGGATACGCCTTCTATCCGGGCGGCATCTTCAACGCCCAGGTAGAAGTCTTGCCGGTCAACATGGCGGCAACGGTGGAAACCGCGGTGGGGCTCGACGAGCTGCAAGCCGCCCTCGACGAACTGGTCGCCTCCATCGAAGCCGGCGAGTTCGCGATCCCGTTCCCCGGCTAGACACTCGTTGACCTCCGAACCAGGCGCGGACCCGGCCACCGGTACGCCCCTCTCGGTCAGGGGCGTCTCCCGGCGGTTCGGGTCCGTCCAGGCGCTGGCCAACGTGGATTTCACGCTGGAAGCAGGTGAGATCCACGCGCTTGTCGGCGAGAACGGAGCGGGCAAGTCCACACTGGCCAAGATCGTCGCCGGTTCGATCCGATCTGATTCCGGTTCGATGAGCCTGTTCGGCGAGCTCTACCGGCCCTCCTCGCGCCGGGAAGGAGCTGCGGCCGGAGTGGCCCACGTTCGACAGCAACTGTCGCTGGTCCGAGGCCTTACCGTCGCCCAGAACCTGCAACTGGGAAGACCAGATGCTCCGGCAATCTTCAATGCCGCCGCGGCCCGGGCCGAGGTTGAGCGGTGGTCCGACGAGTACGCGCTGAACGTTCCCGCGGAGACGCTCGTCGACGACATGCCGTTGGCCGTTCGACAGCAAGCTGAGATTCTCATCGCGGTGGCGTGGGGAGCACGGCTGCTGATCCTCGACGAGCCCAGCTCCGCGCTGGGACCGATCGAGACCCAAGCCCTCATTGCTCTGTGCCATCGCCTCCGGGCTGAAGGCACCCCCATCCTCTACATCTCCCACCGATTGCCCGAACTGGCTGAACTAGCCGATCGGCTCACCGTGCTTCGGGGCGGAAAGGTGGTGGTAGAGGGAGCCGATGTGCGGGCCGCCGACCTCCGCGAGGTCGCCACCCTGATGATCGGCGACGTCTCGCTTTTGGAGGTCAATCGGCCCGAGATTGCGCAAGGGCCAACCCGGCTGAGCGTCAGCAACCTCTCTGTCTCGTCAACCCAGGAGATCGGCTGTCACGACCTCGAATTCGAAGTAGCCGGCGGGGAGATACTCGGAGTGGTCGGCATCGCCGGCAATGGCCAGGAATCGCTGGCCCAGGCCCTCACCGGACAAGTCAAACTGGCCAGCGGCCACGTCGTGGTAGACGGCGAGGACATCTCCGGGTCGGCTCGGAAGGCCATCGCCGCAGGGGTTGCCCACCTGCACGAAGACCGCTCCACCGGACTGGCCGCTGCCTTCTCGGTGGCCGACAACGCCACCGCCCGCCATGTGGGAAGCCGGAGGTTCACCCGTTTCGGCGTCAGACTGCCGGACAAGATCGCCCGCCACGCCCGGGAATTGGTCGAGAGATTCCATGTCCGTCCCCCTGAGCCCGCCGCGATGGCAAGCTCGCTGTCGGGCGGGAATCAGCAGAAGCTGATGGCCGCTCGGGAACTCGAGAAGAATCCCACGGTGCTGGTGGCTCATGGCCCCACCAAGGGACTCGACCCTGAAGCGGCCAAAGCCATGCGCGATCGCTGTTTCGCGGCCGCCCAGGCCGGTGGTGCCGTTGTGGTTATTTCTGCCGACCTCGATGAGGTATCCGACCTAGCCCACCGGGTCATCGTGCTGTACCGCGGACGAGTGACCGACGCGTTCCCCATTGAGGAGATGACATCTGAGCGCCTGGGGGCGGCTATGGCCGGCTTGACCGAGACCACGGAGGCAGTGAGTGGCTGACACCTTCATCGGCGGCGATGTAGGCGACGCGTCCCCCGAGTCCCGCAAAGACGAGGGGCGCCGACTCACCACGTCGTTGTCGACAAGCTGCCTGGCCGTGCTCATCGCCATTGTTCTTGGCGGGCTGATCATGCTCATGTCCGGTGAGAACCCGCTTACCGCCTACACCGCCATGGTCGACGGCGCGTTCGGTTCGAAGTTCGCCCTCGGTGAGACCCTCTCCCGGGCCGCTCCCCTGGCCATTGTGGGGTACGGCACCGCAGTTGCGCTTCGCGCCGGCTTGATCACCATCGGCGCCCAGGGGCAAGTTGTGGCCGGGGCCATCGGAGCGCTCGTGACCGCCCAGTTCTTCGAGAGCGCTCCTTCGGCGGTTGCCATTCCGGCTGCCGCCCTGGGAGGCGCTCTGTTCGGCATGGCGTGGGTGTTGATCCCCGCGCTGTTGCGGGCCCACTTCAGTGTCAACGAGATCCTCTCCACCCTCCTGTTCACCGAATTCGCCGCCCTGCTCATCGAGTACCTCCTGAACAATCCCCTCAAACCCCCCACCGCCATCACGCCGCAGTCGGACCCCTACCCCGACAACGGCGTTTTGGGACTGGTGATCGACGGGACCCGCTTCCATATCGGGGTGTTCGTGGCCGTGGCCATCGGACTGCTTTTCGTGTGGTGGGTGCGCTCCGACCGGGGGTTCAGCTACGACCTGTACGGCGAGAACCCGAGCCTGGCCCAGAGCCTGGGCATCTCCGGCAACCGCGTCATCGTCAACTCGCTCCTCATCTCCGGGGCAACCGCCGGTCTCGTCGGATGGATTCAGGCCGCGGGGCTTCTCCAGAGGGTCTACGTGGAGATCGCATCCGACATCGGCTTCTTCGGCCTGGTTGTCGCCTTCCTCGGGGGGGCCACCCCGGGTGGAGTCTTGGTGGCGGCCCTCTTGTTCGGCGCCCTTCAGTCTGGCGGTCTGGCCATGCAGTCATCGGAGGGCATCCCGGCCTCGCTCTCCGACATCATCCAGGCGCTTCTTCTGCTCGGGTTCTCCATCCGCTATGCGCCCCAGATCATCCGCCTCACCCGCGGGGTCATGGCCAACTTCACCCTCATCGGGAAGAGACGGACATGAGCCAGCTTCTGGAAGCCACGTTTTGGAGCGCCACCGTGGCCGGCGGACTGCGGCTGGCCACCCCGTTGATCTACGCATCGATCGGCGAGACGTTCGCCCAGCGGGCCGGGGTGCTGAATCTGGGCCTCGAGGGCTACATGATCATCGGCGCCCTGACCTCCCTGTATGTCGCCGACCCAACCGCGGCCCCGCTCGGCTTCCTGGTGGGCGGGCTGGCCGGAATGGGCTTGGCGTTCATCATGGTCTTGCTCTCAATTCGCCTCTTCGCCAACCAAGTTGTGGTCGGTTTCGGGCTGACCATCCTGGGCATCGGCACCACGGGCTACATCTTCCACGTCACCACCGATGTCGGGGGACGAGACCGCCAAGTCTCCCTGCCATCGGAAATAGACATCCCGCTCCTGTCGGACATCCCATGGCTCGGCGATGCCGTATTCGGCCACAGCTGGTACACGTGGCTCTCGCTGGCGCTGGTGCTGGTGGCGGGATTCGTGGCGTCGCGGACCATCTTCGGTCTTGAGGTCAAAGCAGTTGGGGAGGACCCCGACGCGGCCGCGGCTAAGGGTGTCGACGTTTTGCGCATCCGCACGCAGGCCACGTTGATTTCTGGATTCCTCGGCGGTCTGGGCGGCGCCGCGCTGATGCTGGGCAGCGTGGGTCGGTTCCAGCCCTATCTCACCGCCAACCGCGGGTTCATCGCTCTGATCGTGATCATCATGGCCAGTTGGAGCATCTGGGGGGCCGCGGTGGGCGCGTTTGTCTTCGGGTTCTTCGAGGCACTGGGGTTCAACCTCAATAACGTGTTCGTGGACGTGCCCATCGAGGGTCTCAACGCCATACCGTTCTTCGTGGCCTTGGTGATCCTCACCGTGAGCGCCCGTTGGGCCCGGATGCCCCGAGGGCTGGGTGAGAACTACGTCCCCACGGTCTGATCTACCACGGCCCTGAGCGCCTGCTTGTCGGCATCGGAGCAAAAGGCGGCATCTATAGCTCGGTGCTGGGCGGCGACTAGATCGCCCAGACTCCAACCCAGGTGGTCGGCGGCCAACCGGAGCTCGCTGCACAGGGAGATGCCCAGCGTCTCGGGGTCGTCGGTGTTGATGGTGAAGCGCACCCCCGCCGCGGCCAGTTCCCTGATCGGATGGTCGTCCAAGCTTGAGTAGAGCAGGGTGCAGTTGGACGTCAGACAGACGTTCAGGGTGATGTTCCGCTCTTGGACCAGATCCAACACCGCCGAATCCTCAAGGCAGCGAACCCCATGATCAATGCGGCTCACGCCCAACAGCTCGATGGCGTCGCGGACCCCTTCAGCCCCCGACGACTCGCCGGCGTGGGCGGTGCGCCCCAGCCCGATTCGGGCCGCTTCGGCGTAGGCAGAGGCAAACCGGGGCCCAGTGCGCCCGGCGGCCTCTTCGTTGCCGTCGATGGAGAGTCCGACGATTCGTTCCAACCCTGCGCCTTCTATCCACTGAACCAACTGCTGGGCTTCTTCTTCGGATTGCTGCCGGAGAATCGAGGGCAGCAATCGAAAGTCGCCGAGGCCGTCGGCCTGGGCCCTATCGAACCCTTGAGCGCAGGCGGTGAAGAGCTCGCCAGTGGTCAGCCCCGACCAGTGGGTGGGATTCACGATTACCTCGGCGTAGACGATGCCCTGGTCATGGGCGTAGGCGGCAAAGTCGTAGGCCACTTGCTCAGCCGTGGGTTCGTCACGCACGAGCCCGCACACCCAGTCGAGCGTTTCCAGAAAGTCGGCCAGATTGTCCACCTCGAAGAGGCGATCCACGGGCCGGGGCGGCACCTCCCCGACCATGGCGGCTAGCTCGGCCACCCGCTCAGGGCGGAACGTGCCCTCCAGGTGGATGTGCAACTCGATCTTGGGGACAGCGCGAATCTGCTCCGCGCCGGGCGACGTCATGTGTAAATGCCGGGGGGAGGATCCCATCCGGTGAGGACGTGACGGCCGATCTCGGCGTGCTTCCACTCCACCGGGTCGTGCAGTGAGAGCGTGCGGACGTTGCGCCACCATTGATCGAATCCCAGAGGACGCCGTACCGAGCGAGTACCCATGAGCCCGAAGATGCCCTGCGCCGCGGCCAAACCGGCCCGGTCGGCCGCCGAGCGAGCGGCGTAGATCGGGATGGCCAGGTCGGTGCGGCTCATCTCGCCCCGCTCGAAGGCGTCGATCAACTCCCCACAGCGCATGGTCAACTCATGGGCGGCAGCCAGATCGGCCACCAGCTCCCCCGTCGTCCGCTGCACCATGGGATCGTCGGCCGCGTTGTCCACCTCGGCCGAGGGCCACGGGCGGCTGTGCTCGTTTACGAACGGCACCGCGGCCTGAAGCGCACCGATGCCTATCCCGATGTTCACCGCCGCGAATCCAGCCTCGAACCGGACCCCCGAATGGGGCAATGGCGCCCGCCCGGGGATGCTGGCATTCCACTCGGCACCCACATGGACGTTCTCAAAGCTGATGGACCCCGAATCGGTGGCCCGCTGGCCGAGGGTGTCCCAGTCGCGATGGACCGTCATGCCCGGGGTGTCTTTGGCCACTAGGTTCAACTGGAGTGCGAAGAACGGGTTCTCGGGGGTGAAGCGCTCGGGGTTGACGCCCCATACCGCCACGTAGTCGGCCTCGGCGGATCCAGTGGTGTAGATCTTCTGGCCGCTGATCACGTGGCTGCCGTCTTCTTGCTCCAGGGCCACCGTGGTGAACGGATCGGCCACCGTGCGCCCGGCCTCGGCCACGGCCAAGCCCAACATGGCGTTCTCCTCGAGGACCAGCGACGCCAGCCGGGGCTTCAGATCGTCGGAGCAGTAGCTGAAGATCTCCCGCACCAGCTCGTCGTGCACCTTGTAGACCTGGGCCACCGAGGAGTCGGCTGCGGCTAGTCGAACCTGGGCGTGCAGGCTGGCGGTGTGCGATGCCCCGATGCCGCCGAATTCCGCCGGCACGGCCAGCCCCAGGAATCCGCAGCCTTTGAGGGCCTCGACAGCTCTGGTGGGATACCGGCCCGCGTCGTCGTGCTCGGGCGCCAGCGGCGCCACCACCTCGGCAATCACCTCGTCCAGTGTCTCCAGGGCCTGCTCTTCGCCGTCGCCGAGCACCGGAGGGGCGATCGCCGATCCCAACAGCCGTGCCAATGTCATCGTTTTCTCCTCAATCGCCGGTCAATTGGATTCAACCTGTCCCCCGCTATCGTGCCTCATCCACAGCGCCTGGCCCATCTTTGTGCCCTATCCATTGTGAACGTGCTGCGGGCACCGGCAGCACAAGAGCACGGGAATGAACGACTGGGTGAAGGTGTCGATGAGACCCTTCTCGGTAAGGCCGTAGTCGGGGACACCGGCCAAACCGACGAAGGCCAGGATCATGTAGGGCGATGCAATATCGCAACCCAGCGACGCCGCGGCACGGTTGGCCTCAATCGACTCGTCGTACACCTGCTCCCATGGCTGGTCGCTCATGATCCCCCCCAAGGGGAGCGGAACGGTGGCCAACACCTCGCCGTCGGCCACGCACACGTAGCCGCCTCCGATCTGCTGGAGGGTGCGGGCGGCGTGAGCGAGGTCATCGTCGCTGGTGCCCACCACCACCAGATTCTGGTTCTCGCAGTTGCTGGTGATGCCCAGAGCGCCGCGGGTAAGCCCGAACCCCCGCACGAATCCCGTTGCCCGGGTATCGGTGCCATGATGGCGGTCGACAACCGTGATCTTGGCGATGTCGATGGCAGGATCGGGGACTACGTTGCCGTCCACTACTGGGAGCTCCGCTTCCATGGCCCGCTTGAAATAGCCGTCGTACATTTCCATGGCGCGAACCACGGCCACCTCGTCGGGAGCGGCGTCGGCTTCCACTCGGAACAGGTCGGGTCCGAAATCGCCGGGCAGATGAACCGTGTTGCGTATCCAATCCGGCATGGTGTCGGGATTGTCGAAGGCGGCCTCGCCGTCTCGACCGGCGACCTCTCCACCCACGATGACCAGCGAGGGTCGCACCTCAGCCAGGTCGTCGAGGAGCATCACATCGGCCAGCCGGCTGGGGGTGATCGAACCCAGTAGGTGATCAAGGCGGTAGTACTGCGCGGCGTTGAGCGAGGCCATCCGGTAGGCCTCTATGGCCGGGACCCCCTCGGCAATGGCGCTGCGGACGTGGTGGTCGATGTGGCCCTCGTCCCGGAGATCCTCCACGTGGCGGTCGTCGGCGCAGAAGCTCATGTGGTCGAACCCTCCGGATACTGCGCCAACATCCTCGAACACCAACGGCACGTTGTCGTTCATCGACCCCGACATCACCGTAATCATCACCCCGAGGCGGAGCCGGTCGATGACCTCGGCGGTGTCGAACGCGTTGTGGTCATCGCTGATGCCACCGGCCACATAGGCCCAGAGCGGTTCGTCGGTGATGCGGGCGGTGTGGCCTGTCAGCCTCCGGCCCGCGGCAATAGCGGTGTGGGCCTTGCGGGCGGCGGATATGTCCAGGTCGAACGGGTTGCTCTCGCCCAACGCGGCCACATTTGCCGCGGTGAGGCGCTCCAGCACGTCTTCTTCGGGCATCACTGCTCCGCCCAACTCCAGGTCGGGCACCCGGGGGATCTTGTGGGAGATCTGCTGGAAGATGCGCATCGGCGTGGCCGTGGAGGCCATGGCATCGGCGCCCTGGGTGCCGACCACGTTGGCCAAACAGTTGGGGTCGGCCAACACGGTGGTGGTGCCCCGGGGCACCACCAATCGGGCCAACTCCCCCGGCGTGAGCATGGTGTACTCGATGTGGAGGTGAACGTCGATGAACGTCGGCGCTACAAACTGGCCCGACGCATCGACTTCTATGGTGGCCTCCAGCCGTCCGGGCGGCGTCACCGCGGCGATGTGCTCCCCGACGATCAGGACGTCTCGCTCGATGAGCTCGCGGTTGTGGAGCGCCAGCACCATGCCGCCCCGAATGGCCAAGTCGGCCGGCTGATCACCTCGGGCGGTGGCCTGAAGCCGCAGAATCTGCTCGGGGGTGGGAGCAAGGTCGGCACCAATGAACATATTGCTCACGCCAATACGAGATCGTCGACCAGCTGACCTAGCGTGCCGTCGACAACGCCGATGTCGGTCACGTGCGGACCCGTCAAGCAGGCCAAGCTCATCAACATGACCGAGAAGAGTGGTTGGGTGAGGGGTCCGGGCGGCAGTCCTATGGCTTCGGCTGCGGCGCCCACCTCGCCTTGAAGCCGGGCGACCTCGGTGGCAGGCAAAGGCGACAGGATTCCCGCCACGGGGAGCTCCAGGATCGAGACCACTTCGCCGTCTCGTGCCACTGCGACCCCGCCTCGGGCGGCAATCACCGCGTTGGCCGCTACCGCCATGTCTGACGGGTCGCGGCCGAATACTGCGAGGTTGTGGGTGTCGTGGCTGAGCGTAGTAGCCACTGCGCCGGTCCAGTGTCCCCAACCGCCGAGTAGACCGGCGACTGGTGTGGCCGGAATCCGTCCGTGGCGGTGTACGACCACGTTCAGCAAATAGCCGTCGGGAATGGCAACGATCCCGTTGACGACCTCGACTTCGGCTTCGCCCCAGTCAGTAAGCACAACACCTTCGACCACTCTGAGACGGTGCTTGCCGTCGGCAATCCCAGGCAGCCGATAGACGAAGTCCTCGGGGGACATTGCCGGCAACTGGATCGTGTCGAGCGGAGGACTTGAGGGTGCCTCGGTGACCGGCTCAAGCATCGCTCCTCCGTGGGCCACCCGTCGACCGTCAAAGAACACGTCGTCGACCACGACGTCCTCCAATGAGGACAGCACCACCATGTCGGCCCGTCGCCCCGCGGCGACCTGGCCGAGGTCGGTGCGTTGGAGCCGGTAGGCCGCGTTATAGGTGGCGACTCGCAATGCTCTAACCGGTGGCAGGCCATAGCGGATCAGACGGCGTAGGAGGTCGTCGATGCCCCCTTCTTCCAGCAGCGTGAGGGCGAAAAGGTCGTCGGTAGCAGCGATGAGGTGGGTGGGGAACTCCGGTAGCTGGGCCAGTTCTTCGACTAGGAGCGGGAGCACGAAGTCGAAGGCGCCCCGCAGTTCGACGGTCATTCCCGCCCGAAGCTTCTCCATGGCATCAATGTGGGCGAACACCTCGTGGTCGGAGAATATGCCTGCGCTGAGATAAGCCTGGAGGGCGGGCCCGGTCAGGCCAGCGGCGTGCCCGCTGACCAGCTTGCCGCTCTCGTGGCCGGCGGCGACGATCTCCACCATACGGGTGTCGCGCGTCAAGACCCCGCCCATGTCCATGACCTCGGCTAGGCCACCTACTTCATCCCAGGAGAGCATCTCAGCGATATCAGCTGCGTGCAGATCGTGGCCCGAGAGTTCCAATCCCGGTAGCGGTGGTACGCAGGATGGGGCCTGTACGACGAAACGAACCGGCAGCCCTCGACTGGCTTCCACGGCGTACCGAACGCCTTCAACTCCGGCGATGTTGGCCAGCTCGTGCGGGTCTATGAAAACGGTGGTGGTGCCCCGGGGACAGACCACTTCCGCGTAACCGCCGGGAGTGAGCATCGAACTCTCGAAGTGCACATGCATATCGATGAATCCAGGGGCAATGAAACGGTCGGCGCAATCGAATGAGTCGGCGGCATCGGTGCGAGTTCCCGTTGGGTGGACGCTGGCGACCATCGGACCAACGAGTCCCACGTCAGCGCTGCGCAGCTCCCCTGTCCCCACGTCAACCACTGTGCCGCCAGTCAGGATCAGGTCGAAGGGTTCGTTGCCCAATGCGGCCCCGACTGCTCGAGACCGAGTCTCCTCGTCAAGATGACTGTACATAAACAGACGCTAGCTCTTGGCCGATGCCGCAGGCTGTGGAATGACTGGCAGACGACTACAGGCGAGCATGGCGGACACAAACAACTACTGTGGCCCGCGGAAGTGGCTGTTGAAGGCAGGTACGGTGACCAGTTTCTTGTTACGCGGTGGAACGGTGCTCCCGATGGAGGGCTCGAAGGCGGCCTTCGATCCGGGTTCAGTGTTGGTGATCGACGGCAAGATCGAGCTTGTGGGCCGCGTCGACGATGTCGACCAGCACGCTGCGGCCTCAAATGTGGAGGTGGTCGACGCCACCGGGCACGCGGTGGTCCCGGGATTTCACAACTGCCACCTGCACTCGGGCCTGCTGCGTGGAACCGCGGAATCGCTGGCCCTTTGGGAGTGGCTGGAAGACCACATCGATCCGGCCCACCGCGCTCTCACGCCGGAGATAGCCGAGGCGGCCTCGTGGATGGCCTACACCGAGGGACTGCGGGGCGGCACTACGTCGGTGCTGGACATGTGGCGGCACATGGATGGCTCGGCCCGGGTCGCCGAGGCCATCGGGATCCGGGCCACTCTGGCCCCCTACACCGCCGACCTGTACGACTACTTCGAGACCCTGGAGACCAATCGGCGGCTGCTGGAGTCCCACCGGGTGGCCGCCAATGGCCGGGTGCGCACTTGGGTGGGCCTCGAGCACATCTTCTATTGCACGCCCGACATGTTCCGAGGGGCAGCCGCCCTGGCCGAGGAGTTCGACACCGGTATCCACACCCATTCTTCGGAGTCGATCTGGGAAGTGCAGGAGTGCCTGCGCCAGTTCGGCCGCCGCCCCATCGAGGAGTTCTACAACCGGGGAATTCTGGGACCCCATACTGTGATCGCCCACGGGGTGTGGCTGGACGACCGGGAAGTGCAATTGATGGTGCAGACCGGAACCAGCGTCACTCACTGCCCCTGTTCCAACATGAAGCTTTCGTCGGGTCCGGCGCGGATCGGCTTCTACCGCCAGCAGGGCATGACGGTGGGGTTGGGCACCGACGGGGAGAAGGAGAACAACAACCTCGACATGCTCGAGGAGATGAAGTTCGCGTCGCTGCTCCAGAAGGTGAGCACTCTCGATCCCACCACCGGCGATCCCTGGGACATCCTCGACATGGCCACGCTTTCGGGCGCCCGGGCGCTGGGCCTCGACGACGTGACCGGCTCACTAGAGGCCGGCAAGGACGCCGATATCGTCACCGTGGACTTGGGCGGGCTGCACTTTGTGCCGGTCATGCGCGGAGACGATTTCAACATCGCCGCCCACCTGGTGTTCACCGCGTCATCCCACGACGTGGCCAACGTCTGGGTGCAAGGGCGGCAACTGGTGGCCAACGGAGAGGTGACTTCAGTCGACGTCGCCCAGGTTGCCGAGCAGGCCCAAGCCGCGGCCGAAGAGCTGTTCGAGCGCCGCCGTCATCTCAAAGGCGCCACCCCCAGCCCCGCAACCACCCTGGGGAAGAACGAGTAGCGCCGCTTGTCCCGCTAAGGCTGGTTCCTTAGAGACCGGTCGGGGTGAAGGTGAGGGGCATGGTTTTGGGAGCCCGGGTGAACACACCCTCGGGTGTGGGCGGCATGCCGTCGAATTCGACGTTGTCCATGGCATCGAGTAGTTGGTTGGTGGCGATGTCGACTTCGGTTTTGGCCAGCATGGCGCCGATGCAGAAGTGCCGGCCCAGGCAGAAGCCAGTGTGGTTGGCCGCCCCGGAGAACGCCTTGGACACGTCCAAGTCCTCACGGAAGATGTTGAAGGTGTCGGGATCGGCGTAGTGGCGAGGGTCCCGATTGGCGCCGGCGATGAGGCAGGTGACCGTAGAGCCAGCCGGGATGGTCACGCCGTGCATCTCCACGTCTTCCTCGGGCTGGCGCATGATCATTTGCACTGGCGGTGAGTGCCGCAGCGTCTCGGCGAAGGCGTTGTCGATGAGGCTGCGGTCGTCACGAACGGCTTGGAGCTGATCGGGGTTGGCGATCAGGTTCATCATCATGTTGGCCATCGCCTTGTCGGTGGTCTCTCCCCCGGCCACCAGCAGTAGCGACACGAACGCCTTGATCTCCAGGTCGGTCATCTGCTCGCCGTCGATGATGGCGGTACACAGCGTGCTGAGCAGGTCGTCGCCGGGGTTGGCCCGACGCTCGGCGATGATCGGCATCATGTAGGCCTCGAGCTCCTCTTTGGTCTGGAGCCCCTGGGCCATGACCTCCTCGTCGCCGGTGAGGTTGCTGAGGAACATCATGATCGAGTGGTACCACTTCTGGAACCGCTCGTGGTCCGACTTGTCCAGGCCCAGCATGTCGACGATCACGTTGATCGGGAAGCGGATGGAGAACTGATCGACCAGATCGACTTTGCCGTCGTGGCGGAAGCCGTCGATGAGGTCGCGGGCGTTGGCCTCGATGACCGGGACGAACTTGGCCGTCAGCTCGCTGCCCCGGAAGGCCGGCGCAATCAGGTTCCGGTGGGCTGAGTGATCGCGGCCCTCCATCTGGAGAATGGTCCGGCCGTGGACGGGCTCCAGTTGCCACTCATAGTTCTTTGAGGTGAATGCCTTGTCCTTGAAAGCCCGCTCCACGTCGTCGTAGCGCGAGATCAGCCAGGCCTCGGTGGCCTCGTGGTACACCACCGGGTGTTCCTCCCGCATGACCTCCAGCACGGCATTGGGGTCCTCAAGAAACGTTGGCGACAAGATGTCGGGTTCGATTGCAGTCACTGTTCCCCCTTGGTGGGCGCGGCCCGCTTGGTGGTTTCGCAGGGTACTTCCGGCGATCCAAGCCCACAATCTGCCTGCGGGCCGGGCAAACAGATTGCTGCTTAGGCGGGGTTGTTCAGAACCAGGCGCCGGATGCCGTCTTGCCAGTTCACCAGGCGGTCGGGGCGCAGGGCCTCGATGCGGCTGGTGTCCATGACGGTGCTGGGGATTGCGTTCTCGGACTCGACGATCTGGGGCGGGCCGCAGCCGTCGATCTCGGCCATGAATTCGCACCACTCGGCGACCGACACCAGCCCGGGGCTGGCCCAATTCAGCGTGGTGGCGGGCACCGAGGCCTGGTCGAGCAGCACGGGGATGTCGGCGGCGATGTCCTCGTCGTGGTTGAGGTTGTAGCGGGCGCCGTCGGTATGGACTTCGATGGCCATGCCGGCCCGCATCATCAGCAGATGGAACAGCGGCCAGCCGTTGGTGTCGCCGTAGGGCACGTTCAGCCGGGCGATCACCGTGGGCAGGTTGAACTCCCGGGCCGCGAACCGGGCCACCGACTCCGAGGCGATCTTGGAGATCGAATAGGTCGGCATCATGTGGGCGTGGTGGTTGCCATGGGGGCTGTCCTCGGTGAAGGGCTCGCCGCCGCTGGGCTGATAGACCGCGCCCGAAGAGCAGTGCATGAACGCCTCCGCGTCACGGAAATGGCTCATCAGATGGCCGGTGGCCTCCGAGCACACCGCCAAGTCGGTCTTCCAGTCGCCGGTCTTGATCACCGCCAGGTTCACCACCGCATCCACGTCGCGGGGGACGCCTGAGAAGTCGGCGTTCACGAAGTCAACCGCGATGCACTCCACTCCCCCAGCCTCAAGATCAGCCCGGGCATCAGGGTCTGAGAACCGGGCCAGCGCGATCACCCGATTGTCGGCGGCCAGGGTCTTGCACAGCGGTGGCCCCACCATCCCCGTCGGTCCCGTCACCACAATGGTCTTGTCCTGCAACTCCACAATGGGCTCCTTTGCAGATTGATGGGCTCAAACTACTGCCAGCCCACGGGGTGCGACACTCCAAGCAGCTCCAATCGGATTCCGACCAAGAGTGCTTTGGCAAAGTTTGCCAAAACGCTAGACTCTGGGGTCATGGCCACGATGAACGTATCTCTTCCCGACGATCTCAAGAGCTTTGTCGATTCTCAGGTCAACCATGGCAACTATGGATCGACCAGCGAGTACATACGGGATCTGATCCGCCACGACTACGACCGCGGCCAACTTCGAGACGCTCTCCTCGAAGGCGCCCGATCCCCCATCGCCACCGAAGCCGACCCTACCTACTTCGAATCACTCCGAGACCAAGCACAGGCCAACACCTAGCCCGTGCAAGTCCACCTCCGCGCCCTCGCGGCCAACGACGTCGAGGCCGCGGTGGCCTACTACCGCGAGGAAGCCGGTCCTGATACCGCACTCAATTTCGTAGACGCGCTAGAAGCCGCGATCAACCACCTTCAGCAGCATCCATTCACCGGATCGCTCCGATTCGCATTTGAACTAGAGATCCCAGAGCTTCGGAACTTGCCTCTCCAGAAATTCCCCTACCTCATCTTCTATGTGGCCACCGATAATCACATCGACATCTGGCGCATCCTGCACGCCCGAAGAGACATCCCCGCCCACCTCTCCCCGCCTCCACTCGCGTGATACCGCCAATCTCCGATGCGCTCAGAACGGACATCTGTCGGTGTCGGAGGGGGGACTTGAACCCCCACGCCCGTATTGGGCACTAGCCCCTCAAGCTAGCGCGTCTGCCAATTCCGCCACTCCGACGTGGACGCCGGGAAACCGGCGCAGAGGGCACCCTATCGCGCCGGGTACCCAGGGCTCTATGAGATTGCCAGCGGGCCTACGGAGCTGCCGGCCAGCGGGAGAGGGGAACCCCGCTGGCCGGCTGCCCGTCACCCGGCCTTCATCACCTGCGAACCTGGTGGGACAGGAGGTTGCCGTACCGGTGCGTCGTCTGGCTGACCGACTGTTCCCTCAGGTAGTGGAGCAGCTCGAGACGGCCGTTCGCCAGCACCGGGTCGTCGGCAACCTGGATCCCGAGGTCGTTGGCCGTGTCCCGGATGATCGGGGCGAGCGTCCCGATCACCCGCACCATGTCGGGCGGGGAACGGTCAAGCTGGGCAGCGAACTCGTCAGGTGTCTGCTCGGCCACGGTCGAGAGCGTGACGTCGACCCCGCAACGCTCAGCCGCGGCCAGCACCCGCTGGAACGCGATTTCGCGGCACGTGTCCTCGATGCGGACCGTGACGCGTTCAAGGGGGCGGTAGCGGAAGCGGTTCGATTCGCAGAACAGGCCGGTCGGGTCGTGCTCCACACCGAACTCTTCGGCCCAGGCAGCCGCATCGCTCTCGACTGCACGGGTCAGCCACGCTTGGTCCTCTACGGCTGGGGCCTCGGGAGACCATCGGCCGAGCTGTGCGACGTAGTTCGGCCCGCCAGCCTTGGCCCCGGGCCCAATGGTCGAGCGCTTCCATCCGCCGAAGGGTTGTCGCTGGACGATCGCACCGGTCGTTCCCCGGTTCACGTAGGCGTTGCCGACTTCCACGTTGTCGAGCCAGTAGTCGATCTCGGCTCGGTCCAGGCTGTGGAGACCGCCGGTGAGCCCGAAGTCGGTGCCGTTTTGGATCCGGACTGCGTCTTCAAGGCTGTCGGCGTGGATGAGTCCGAGCACGGGGCCGAAGCACTCGGTTTGGTGGAACCACGAGCCAGGCTGCACGTTCTCTCTGACGCCGGGCGTCCAGAAGCCCTTCGCCGTGCGCCGCGGCTCGACCAGCCACCGCTCACCGGTGTCGAGCTTGGTGAGGGCGCGCAGCAGCTTGCCGGTAGGTTCGACGATGGTTGGTCCGACGGTGGTGGCGAGGTCGGTGGGAGGGCCGACGCGGAGGCTCGACGTCGCGTCGATCAGTTGGCGGCGGAACCGCTCGGAGTCGTAGACGTTCCCGACGCAGATGGCCAGGCTGGCCGCCGAGCACTTCTGCCCGGCATGGCCGAATGCTGAGTCGACCAGGTCAGCGACCGCGAGGTCGAGATCGGCGTTGGGCGTGATCACCATTGCGTTCTTGCCCGAGGTCTCGGCGAAGATCCGCAGGCCGGGCTTCCAGGAGCGGAACAGCTGCGCCGTCTCGTGCGCACCCGTCAAGACAACGGCGTCGACGCTGGGGTGGGCGACCAGGTGGCGGCCTGTGTCGTTGTCGGGCACCCGCACGAACCGCAGCACATCCGCCGGGACGCCGGCGGCCCAACAGCACTCGGCCACCAGTTCCGCGCAGCGGTGGGTCTCGGGTGCCGGTTTGAGGATCACTGCGTTTCCAGCCGCCAGCGACGCCAAGACCCCACCGGCCGGGATGGCGACGGGGAAGTTCCATGGCGGGGCGACTAGCACCACCCCGAGGGGCTCGAAGGTGACGTCGTCCTGTATGAGATCGAGGGCGCGGTCGCCGTAGTAGCGGGCGAAATCGACCGCCTCGGAGACCTCGGGGTCGGCCTGAGCGACGGTCTTGCGGGCCTCGTGCGCCATGCACGACACGAGATCGCCTCGTCTGCGTTCGAGCTCGTGCGCCACCGCGTGGAGCACCGAGCGTCGTTCCTCGACACTTCGTGCGGCCCACCCACGTTGGGCGCCTCGCACGGATTCGAGGGTCGCGTCGATCTCGCCGACGTCATCGACCAAGGGTGCCCGAGGCTCGACGTCAGATGCCGCCAGTGCCTCGCTCAACCATTGCCGGTTCACCGCCAAGGCCGGGTCGGTGTCGGGCGTGTTCTGGAAGCCGGCGTCGGGCGCGATGGCTGTGGGCGGTGCTGTCCGGTCCTGACGGCGGTTGGGCGTCGCGCTGGCGGTCCAGCGATCGCGAACAGCCCGGCGAAACCGCTCGGCTTCGGATTGGGCGGCTGCGGACCCCGGCTCCATGGTGAAGAGGTGGTGGATGAAGTTCTCGTCCGACGCGTTCTCTTCGAGCCGGCGGAACAGGTAGCTGATCGCCACGTCGAGCTCAGCGGCGGCGACAGCCGGCGTGTAGAGCAGCACCCCGAAGGTGTCGGCCTGCAGCAGGCGGGCATGGGTCGGGGCCATGCCCTCCAACATCTCGAACTCGACTCGGTCAGTCACTGCCCGCTGTTCGGCGAGCAACTTCGCGAAGGCGACATCGAACAGGTTGTGACTGGCGACACCGACCTTCATTGCACCCAGCCGCTCGGCGTGGAGGAGCCAGTCGAGGCAGCGCTTGTAGTTGGCGTCTGTCTCGGCCTTAGTCGTGTATGGCGCCTGCTCCCAGCCGTGCATCGCGGCGTCGACCTGTTCCATGGCCAGGTTCGCGCCCTTGACAAGCCGGACCTTGACCGTCCCGCCCCGCTGTCCGTCGACATGTCGACCACGCCTTTCGGTGGCCCAGGCGGAGAGCTCCCGCAAAGCGTCGAACGAGTCCGGCAGGTACGCCTGGAGCACGACACCCGCGTCGACGCTGTGGAACCGCGGCTCGCTCAAGACCTCCGTGAATGCTCTGAGCGTCAGCTCGAGGTCGTGGTACTCCTCCATGTCGAGGTTGATGAACGTCGCCGGCGACGTGGCCCGGGCCTGCTCGAACAGCGGAGTGAGCGCCTTGGCCACCCGGGACACACACCCGTCGAAGTCCCATTCGTTGAGCTGGGAAACGAGCGACGTGACCTTTACCGAGACATAGTCGACGTCGGGCTCAGTCAGCAGCCGCATCGCCTCGGCGTGACGGCGGGCCGCCTCCCGGTCACCGAGCACGGCCTCACCAAGGAGGTTCACGTTGAGTCGGAATCCCTCTCGGCGACGCTGACCCAAGTGGGCCCGCATCGACCCGCTTTCAGCATCGACGATCAGATGTCCGATCAACGCCCGCATCCGGCGCCGAGCCAACGGCATCACCAGCCACGGCAGGATCGGGCCGAGCCATGCGCCAGCCCGTAGCAACAGCCGATCAGAACGGGACAAGAAGCCAGGAAGCTCCTCGTCATCCACCAACGCTGCGAGTTGATGCGCCGCCACCCGATTGTTCTCGGGCCGGATCACTCGGTCGACGAACCCCATCCCGAAACGCACGCCTGTTGGGTCTGCCACCAGACCGGCAAGACGTCGAGTGGTGCGGCCCTCAGCCGCGGTCTCCGCGACAGCAGCCCCACGGAGCCATTCGTCCACGAGTGCCACCGAGCGGTCCGCCAGCGCAGTCAGATCCTCAACCTCGGACGGGACATGCT
Organism: Candidatus Poriferisocius sp.; assembly: GCF_965204015.1. Lineage (GTDB taxonomy): Bacteria > Actinomycetota > Acidimicrobiia > Acidimicrobiales > Bin134 > Poriferisocius. Next base: position 3,941,347 of record NZ_OZ241965.1, read on the forward strand.
CCTTTGGGTACGTAGTCATTCGTCAAGGTGTCGCACTCCTCCTCAGCCGCTCGCGCCGGGCCGAGGGCGGCTGAGGAGGAGTGGCCTCCCCGGGCGGTGCCTACCTGCCCGGGGAGGCAGGGGGATCAGAGCAGACCCTGTTCGGTGGCCTCCGCGATGTACGCCGCCTGAGCCGCTGCGAGAGCGTCTTCGGGCGACACGCCGTCGAGGATTGTGAGGAGCGCTTCGCCGATCTTGGCGCGAGCGATGCCAGCCGCCGGGTGCGGCGAGTCGGCACCCCGGCCTTCGACGAGGCTCGTCGCTGCGGCCAGCGCGTTGCGCGGCGCGTTCGGGTTGGTGGCATCTGCACGGGTGACGAGACCGAACTCGGCCGCAGCGTTCATGCTCTCGAGATCAGTGGCCGCGAGGATCGCCAGGAAGATCAGCTCCGGATCGACCCGGGTGTTCATCGGGATGGCGTAGCCGTCGATGTATGCCGGAGCGCCCCGGACACCACCAGGGGTCGAGCCGAGGGCCGGGGCGAACGCGATGTCGCCGACCACAGTCGACGCCTCGGGATCGTCCATGGCACCGGCACGCGACGCCCACAGGTAGCCGAGCGGGATCTCGGCGGTCTGCAGGCCGGCCTGCACGTCATCGACGCTGTACGAACCGTTGAGCGGCGAACACTCCTCGAGGATGCGGACGAGGATGTTGACAGCCTCGAGCGCCTCGGGCGTCTCCCAGTTGGTCGTGCCGTCGGGGTTGGTCGACCGGAGTCCGAGCGACGAGATCACGCTGTCGAAGTGGATGTACCAGCTCGACGGCGAGCTGAGCCGCATGCCGTAGGCGGTGTCGTAGCCGGCGTCCTGCAGGACCGGGCACAGGTCGAACAGTTCGTCGAACGTGTCGGGGACGTCGACGCCGAGCTCGTCGAAGATCGCCTGGTTGTAGAACGTGTGCAGCGTGTTCGACACCATCGGGATGGTGTAGATGTTGCCGTCGACCGAACCCATCTCGAGGAAGGCGGGGTCGACCTGGTCGAGGTCGAACTGATCGCGGTACTTCTCGATGAGATCGTTCAGCGGGTACAGGTAGCCCTGGTTGGCCAACTCGCCGATCACGTTGTTCGAGGCCTGGATGATTTCGAAGTTTGGACTGCCGGTAGCGAGATCGAGGTTCATCTGCTCGGTCGCCTGGGCCGAGTCGAGGAACTGGATGTTGAAGGTGTAGTTGCCTTCAGCGCACTCCTCGAGCTCGTCGGCGTACTGCACGACGATCGGGAACTCCCAACCGATCAGGTCGATCTCGACGTTATCCTCGGGGTTCGGAATGGGACACTCGTCGGAGATGAGCGCCAGCTCCACATCCTCTGCGGGCTCTTCGGCATCACCGTCGTCGGCACCCGCGCCGTCGTCGTCGGCACCGTCGTCGTCGGCACCGTCGTCGGCAGCACCATCGTCGGCAGCACCGTCGTTGGCATCACCTTCGTCGTCGGCAGCACCGTCGTCGGAGGCCGGCGCAGCGTCGTCGGACGTACTCGTGTCCTCGTCGTCATCGGAGCCACACGCCGCGGCGATCAGCCCCAGGACGAGGAGAAGCGCAACCAGCATTCGCCAGGTTGCATTCTTGTTCTTCATCGGATTCCCTCTCTCTTTGGCAACGTTCCATCCGGCTCGTTGCAAAGCCACCGAGTCGAAACTCGATGGGTTGACTTTACTCCAACGTTCAATGAAAACTCAAGTATGACTTCCCCGCTTCTGACAAACGATGAAATGCTCGTGTGGCGATCACTGATGATCCTCACGCGGCAGGGTCTGCCCCAACTCGAGCCCACCTTTCAACGCCACGGGCTGATCGCCCTCGACTACAGCATCCTCGTTGCGGTCGCCGAGGAACCAGAGGGCCGGATGAGCGCGGGCGAGCTCGCCGAGATCCTCGGGGTGACGCCGAGCCGGCTGAGCCATCGCCTCCGCAAGCGGGAGGAGGCCGGCGAGGTCACCCGCACGACCGCAGCGGCCGACGCCCGGAGAGTCACTATCGCGATCACCGACAAGGGCCGCGATGTCGTCGCCATGGTCACCGATCAGCACCGCGAGGACATCCGCCGGCTGCTGCTTGATCCGCTCGACGGACCCGAACAGACCGCCGAACTCGCCCGAGCGCTGGCCAGCATCGCCACCCGCATCACCGACCACCCGTACCTCACCCAGTACGTGCCGGAGGCGGCGTCGTCACCCGAGCGGGCCGGCTGACCTCATTGGAGCCACGCCCAGTGGACGGTCACGGCGCGAGCAACTCCTTTGCAGCGACCGAACCGTCGGTCACGGAAGGTTCTCGAGCAAGTCGACGCCGCATTGGGCGGCGAAGTCGATCAGGTCGATCAGGACCCAGTTCTCGTGGAGCTTGGGCCCACGGCGGACGTAGAAGTCCATGATGTTCTGGCCGATCGGACCACCTGTAGGGTTGATCCCCCGGAACGGCTCACCGGTGAAGTCGCCCCGCATACTCGGCCACCCGGTGAAGGCCGACGTGAGGCCGTCGGCGAATCGAGCCTCGTGGAACCCGCCCCGCCGGTTCGGGAACGAACGCACGGAAGGCCCCTGGGCGAAGCGCTCGAACTCGTCGAACCCGTACGCCGAGCCGACCCCGTGCGGCCCGTGCCAGACCATGTCGTCGTGCCAGTACGCGGCCATCCCCATCGACTCGAGATCGCTGCCGTTGAGGCGGTTGCAGCCACCCAACATGTCCTCGACGAGGCGCAGTGTGAACTCGGACTCGGCCAAGTCGCTCACGCCTCGCGTGAGACCGTTGCGGAGGATGGGACCCGGCGGCAGGTCGTTGCGCGCCGGAGGCTCGGGCAGCAGATGTATGCCGGCCTGCGCAGCGAACCCCACGATGTCGAACAGGACCCGGATCTCGACGATCTTGCCGTCCTCGATGCGGGCGAAGTCGCCGTAGCGCAACGACGCCGTGCGCCCCGAGGGTCGGATTCCGAACAGCTGGTGGGAGAACACCCCGGTGATGTGACCGGTGTGGGCGACCCACACTTCGTCGCCGTTGCAGATGCCACCCAGGAAGAGATAAGGCTCCCACCGTCGGTGGAGCAGCGCTTCGGCCAACGGCGCATGCACGGTCTCCCGCACCGCGGCCGCGCCGTCGAGTCGCCCGATCGGCGCAGGACCGTGGAACTCGACGTCGGGGTGAAGCGCGGTGCGATGGACGCCTGTGAACACATCCCAGATGAGCTGCTTGGCGGCCTGAACGTCCGCAACCCTCGGTGACACGGCGGCTACCAAAGCCGCTCGGACGCGATCCGAGCCCCGTCGGCCAGCGAGCCGAGCTTGGCGTACGCGATCTCGGGGTCGATTCCGGCGTAGCCGGCAAACGTCGAGAATCCGCAGTCGGTGCCTGCCATGACGCGCTCGCGGCCGACGATGCGGGCGAAGGTCTCGATGCGCTGGGCGATCAGCTCGGGGTGTTCGACGAAGTGGGTCGTGGTGTCGATCACGCCGGGGATGAGGATCTTGTCCTCGGGGATGTCGGTCTCGGCGAACGTCTTCCACTCGTGGGCGTGGCGAGGGTTGGCCGCCTCGAACAGGAATGCCCGCGGCTTGGCCTTGAGCGCGATGGGGAGCACCTGGCTCATCGGCGCGTCGTGGGTGTGGGGGCCCTCGTAGTTTCCCCAGCAGATGTGGAGCCGGAGCAGCTCGGCCGGGATGTTGGCGACGGCATGGTTGAGCGCTTCGACATGGATGTTTGCGAGCCGCTCGTACTCCTCGTCGGGCTGGCCCTTGAACATCATATGGCGACCGAGCCCGAGGTCGGGCGAATCGAGCTGCAGCACGTAGCCCGCACCGGTGATCGCCTCGTACTCCGCCCGCATACCGTCGGCGAGCGCGTACAGGTAGGTCTCGTGATCGCCGTAGTGGGCATCGGGCTGGAAGAGCGCGATCACGCCAGGGGACGCCGCGTTCATGAAGCCCTGGACCGGGTTGTGCTTGGCGACCGCTGCGTCCATGTTGGCGATGTCGGCCTTGCAGGGACCCAGGTCCTTGACCGTGATCGGCCCGACACACTGGGGGCGCCGGTACGTCGGCGTGCCGCCGGTCTTGGCCTGGCGCTCGAGGAACGACGGGAACTCCTCGAGATCGGCCGGAGCCCGACGTTCGCTGTCGCCGTCAAAACCGGTGATCCGGTCCTTGATGTAGGTGGCGTAACTGAGCTTGCTCATCTCGCCGTCGCTCACGACGTCGACGCCGACCGCCACCTGGCGCGCCACCACCTCGTCGACCGCGGCCGCGACGTTGGCCGCGTGAGTGTCGAGATCGACGTCGGCGCCTTGCTCGATCCCGAAGATGCCATCGGTGACGGCCTGATTGCGCGGAAGGGAACCGACGTGGGTGGTGAGGATCCGCTCGGTGCTCTGCTCCATCGTCTCGGTCTAGCCGCGTATCGCGAGATGCGTCGCCTTGTCGAAGAAGTGGAACTTCGCGGCGTTGATGTTGATCTGGATCGCGTCGCCGAAGCGCGCCTCGGAGAGCGGGCTCAAGCGCGCGGTGCACCGCGAACTCGACTCGTCGCCGAGCTCGTCGAGCGCATCGGGATCGCCGCTGTCGACGTGGGTCGCATCGATGCTGAAGTGCATGAGCGTCTCCGCACCGAGCGCCTCGCGGACGTCGACGGTGGCCGAGATGCGCTGATCGGCCGGGTGGTCCGGCTGGACCGCAGCATCCTCGAGATCCTCGGGCCGGATGCCGAGGACGATCGGCTGGCCGAGATACCCGTGGAGCGCCGGACGGGCGGCCACCACCGACTCGGGCACGGCGACGGACTGGCTGCCGAGCTGCACGGTGTAGCCCCCACTGGTGCCGTCCTGGCTCAGGACCCCTTCGTAGAGGTTCATCGACGGCGAGCCGATGAAGGCGGCGACGAACACGTTGTCGGGGTCGGCGTAGAGCTCCTCGGGGGCGGCGACCTGCTGGAGGTGACCGTCCTTGATCACGGCAACGCGGTCGCCCATCGTCATCGCCTCGACCTGGTCGTGTGTGACGTAGAAGGTCGTGACGCCGAGCTCGCGCTGGATCCCGGCGATGTCGGCTCGCATCTGAACTCGGAGTTTGGCGTCGAGGTTCGACAGCGGCTCGTCCATCAAGAACAGAGCCGGCCGGCGCACGATCGCACGACCCATGGCGACGCGCTGCCGCTGGCCACCCGACAACTGCGCCGGCTTCTTGTCGAGCTGCTCGGTGAGCTCGAGGATCTGAGCCGCCTCCTCCACCTGTTGGTGGAGGTCGCTCTTGTCGACCTTGCGCAGCTTGAGCGGGAACGCGATGTTCTCCCGCACCGTCATCTGCGGGTACAGCGCGTAGTTCTGGAACACCATCGCGATGTCGCGATCCTTGGGCTCGACCTCATTGACCCGGCGGTCGCCGACCTTCAGCTCACCACCACTGATGTCTTCCAGCCCGGCGATCATCCGCAGGGCGGTCGACTTGCCGCAGCCCGAGGGACCGACCAGGACCAGGAACTCGCCGTCGACGAGTTCGAGACTCAGGTCGGTGACGGCCTGGAAGCCGTTGGGGTAGATCTTGGTGACCTTGTCCAGAGTGACAGCAGCCATCACTGGCCTCCTTGGTGCTGGAGATCTTGTTGTTGTAGATGCGGCGGGGCGGGCGGCGTGCGCTCGCCAAGGTCGTAGGCCTCCCAGCCGTTGGTGGCCATCAGAGTTCCTCCTGTCCGGTGAGCTGCCGCAGGCGGGCCAGCACGTCGAGGCCCTGCAGGTCCAGCCAATGGAGCAGGTCGATGAAGACCCAGTTCTCGGCGAGCTTATCGCCGTCGCGGCGGTACACGTCGACCACCCGCATGTCGGCGTCGACGCCTGAACCGGGCAGGCCCATGAACCCGCCGGTGGCGATGTTGGTGAGGTTGGCCCAGCCGAAGAAGCACGCATAATTGCCCTCGCCGAACCGGGCGATGTGGCCGTTGAACCGCTTGCCGGTCAGGTTCGTGCGGAACGGGTACTGGTGCTGTTGCTGGTAGCGGTCGATCGTGTACGTCGCGCCGATGCCTTCGGGGCCTGACCAGATCATGTCGTCGTGCCAGCAATTCGCGAGAACCGAACTCGGCATGCGGTCTTCGCCGATCTCGTTGGCGATCTCGTTCGCCTCGAGGAGATCGGCGACCATGCGCTCGACGAGCTCGATCGTCGCCTCGCCTTCGGCCGCGTCCTGGGTCTCGTATAGCAGGCCGTCGTGGGTCCGGGGGCCGGGATGGATGTGCGACGAGCCGGTCTGCGGTGGCAACGGGTAGTGGCCGGCCTGACGCATGACGCTGATCACGTCGACGAAAAGGGCGGTCTCGGCGATCTGCTCGCCTTCGACCCGGTGGAACTCGGAGTAGCGGACGAAGACCATCTTGCGGGTCGGCGGGATCCCGAGCCACGGGTGGTCGAACAGGCCGAGAAGATGACCCATCTGACAGACCCACACATCGGCCGTGTCGCCGACCACGGACTCGCCGGCGAGGAAGACGTCGGGGCGGCGCTGCAGCGGGCTGAACGCCTCCTGCACCGGCACCCAGAACGTCTCGGCGACCGCATCGGCTCCCACCTGTTCGTGCCACGGGTGCATACCCCGCCACGAGTAGTCCTCGGCGGTGTGCTTGCGCAGGACCGCAGCGATGTCCTGGTCGCCGCTCAGGGCGTCCAGGTCGGCGTAGTAGTCGAGAACCACTCGCTTGGCGGCCTGCAGGTCAGTCACGGCTAACCCTTCACCGCACCAGCGCCCAAGCCCTTCACGAGGTGCTTCTGGAACAGGATGATCACGATCACGATCGGCAGGGTGATCGACACCGCTGCCGCAGCCGCTTCGGTGATCGTTCTCGAACTCTCGCCACCGGTGAGCGACACGATCGCCACCGGCAACGTCCACTCGGTCGGGGCGAGCACTCGGACGAACAGGTACTCGTTGTAGGCGAGCAGCAGGGTGAACAGGCCGGTGGCGATGATCGCCGGCCACATGACCGGGATGATGACCTTGCGGAAGGCCTCGAGGCGGGTGGCGCCGTCCATCATCGCCGCTTCCTCGAGCTCCTTCGGCACGTCCATGAAGAACGAGCGGAACATCCAGATCGTGAACGGCTGGTTGACAGCAACCAGCGCGAGGACAATGCCGACTCGCGAGTCGAGTATCTGCAGCTCGTCGATGAACGGGAAGTCGATCAGGGGGAAGTCCCAGTCGGCGATCCCCTTGTCGCGCAGCCATGCGTCGATGCGGTTCGCACCGAAGAAGTACGGCAGCACGAAGGCTGTGCGCGGCAGGGCACGGAAGCCGAGCGCCACGATGAGGATCACCGCGCCGGAGATCCCCGAGTACCGGGCGAGGCCGTAGCCGGCGAGCAGGCCGATCGAGAGCGAGATAAGCATGGTGAGCACCGTGACGACGATGCTGTTGATCAGGAAGTCGTAGGTGTCCTCGGTCGCCCAGGCCCGGGGGAAGCGCCAGAGCCCGAACCACAGGGTGAACACCGCGCCGCCAATGAACCAGTTCTTGGCTGGCCAGTCGCGCGAGTACGCCAGGTATGCGACGACCGCCATGACGGCGAGGTACCAGAACGTGGGCCAGAACTGGATGTTTTCGGCGATCACGAGCAGATGGACCCCGACGAGCCCCATCCAGGCGAGCAGCCAGGGCCGGCCGTCGGCGTTGCGTCTGGACATGAGTCCGAAGAACGCCGCGATGGCGGCGATCAGCACGATGAAGCCGAGTACGAGCCACAGGCTGTCCTCGAGTTTCTTCTCGTCGAGCCAGAAGTTGCGGTAGGCGTTGCCGGTGGTCTCATAACCCCAGAGCACCGGGATCTTGGCGGCCACGTCGCGGGTGAACTTGATCGAGGTCTGGATCGTCCACAGGAACGGCAGGACACTCCAGACGACCAGCAGGATCAGGACACTGTGGAGACCGATCCGCGGGAGCAGGTTGGACTTCTTCATGTCAGTCCCTCTCCGCGATCTGGTCCTTGTAGCTGCGATACAAGAACGGGATGAGCACGACGAAGATGCCGATCACGGTGAGGATCGACATCGCGTTGCCCTTGCCGAGGCGGCCAATGTCGAACGCCGTGGCGGTGCGGACGTTGTAGACGGCGAGAGTGTGCGCGTCGGTGAACCGGTTGCCGGTCCAGACGAACACCTGGTCGTACACCCGGTACATGTCCATGATCGAGATCAGCGCCACGAACAGGAGCAGGGTGCGCAGGTGCGGCAGGGTCACATGCCACAGCTGGCGCCAGAAGCCGGCGCCGTCGATCTGCGCCGCCTCGACGCGGTCCTGGGGGAGCGTCTGGAGGCCAGCGAAGAAGGTGATGAAGGCGAACGGTGTTACCGCCCACACCAGCTGGATGATGATCAGCCAGCGCACGTTGCTGGACGTGACCTGGAAAGGATCGTCGGTGATGCTCTCCCAGATCCATGCGATCAACCCGCCCCGATCGAAGAGGTCTTTGTAGACGAGTGAGCCGACGACGGGCGTGACGACCATGGGCATGAGCAGGGCGGCCATGTAGATCGAGCGGCCGCGCTTCACCCGATCGAGGAGGAGCGCGATCGTCAAGCCGAGCACCAACTGGAGCGGGACCACGATGATGACGAGCAGGATCGTCCAGCGAGCCGCGCTCCAGAACTCCGGGTCGGAGAGGATGTCGCGATAGTTGTCGAACCCGATGAACACCGGGTTCTGAAGATCGCGCAACGTCAGCCGCTGGAACCCGAGCCAGATCGTTGCGAGCAGCGGGACGATCATCAGTGTGAGCATCACGGCGACGCTCGGAACGGTGAACCCCCAGAATGTTCGTTTGTTCATCCACTCCCCCTTCCCAGGGGCCGTCCGCCATCGACCGGGATCACCGCCCCGGTTGTGAACGGGAGGTCGGCGACGAGCGCGAGGCGTGTGGTCATGTCAGGCTGGCTGCCCCGAGTAACGCTCGACGCGGATGTCGGCCTGAGCCTGGTGGCCGGAGAAGTTCTCGATGGCGCACAGACGGCTGCAGTACTCGCCGATCAGGGCGGACGATGCCGGATCCGTGACCCGCTGGTAGGTCACGGTCTTGATGAACTTCCCGACCCAGAGGCCGCCGGTGTAGCGAGCAGCACCCTGGGTGGGGAGGGTGTGGTTGGTGCCGATGACCTTGTCGCCGTAGCTGACGTTGGTCATGGGCCCGAGGAACAGCGCGCCGTAGTTGACCATGTTCGCGAGGAAGAAGTCGTCGTCGTCGGTCATCACCTGCACGTGCTCGAAGGCGAGCTCGTTCGCGAGATCGAGCATCTCCTGGTGAGAGTTGCAGACGATGACCCGGCCGTAGTCGTCCCACGCGACCGACGCGATGTCGGCCGTGGGCAGCGTCTGGAGCTGGCGTTCGACCTCGGCCATCGTGTCGAGTCCGAGCTGGCGGCTGGTGGTGAGCATGACCGCCGGAGAGGTGGGCCCGTGTTCGGCCTGACCGAGGAGGTCGGTCGCACACATCTCGGCGTCGACGGTGTGGTCGGTGAGCAGGAGCGTTTCGGTGGGCCCGGCGGGGAGGTCGATGCCGACCCGGCCGTAGAGCTGACGCTTGGCCTCGGCCACGAACGCGTTGCCCGGCCCGACCAGAACGTCGACGGGGTCGACGAACTCGGTGCCCAGAGCGAGGGAGGCGACGGCCTGGATGCCGCCGAGAACGTAGATCTCGTCGGCGCCGGCAAGATGCATGGCGGTGACGGTCTCGGCGGGGACGGCGCCGTTGATCGGCGGGGTGCAGGCAGCCACGCGAGGGACGCCTGCCACCTTGGCGGTAAGGACGCTCATGTGTGCCGAGGCCACCATCGGGTAGCGGCCGCCGGGTACGTACGCGCCCACATTCTGGACCGGGATGTGTTTGTGGCCGAGGGTGACCCCCGGGAGGGTCTCGATCTCGGTCTCGAGCATCGAGTCAAGCTGGGCCTGGGCGAAGTTCCGGATCTGGGTCTGGGCGAATCGGATGTCGTCGAGCGTGCCGGGGTCGACGCTCGCCACGGTCTCCTCGATCTGTTCCGCCGAGAGCCTGAACCGCTCGGGCTTCCAGTCGTCGAACTGGGCCGACAACTCGCGTACCGCGGCCTCACCGCGCTCGGCGATGTCGTCGATGATCGAGCGAACCCGCTCGGCGAGGGCCTGGTCGGTGCCGTGGGCCTCCTTCTTCTTCGCGTCCTTGAGGATCTCAGCCATCGTTCCTGGGGGTTTGGGTGGGGGTCGTGGTCTTGCCGATGCGGATGGTGCCGGGAACGACGACGTCGGCTGGCGCCGAGGTGTCGTCGCTCCGGGCTGTCTGATCGCCGTCCCGGCGATCGAGGGTGAGTTTGACGGCCTTCTCGACGAGGACGTCGGTCGACTGAACGAGGGTGGTGAGGTCGTAGCCGGCCCAGCTCGCCTGAGGGAGCCCGTCGAAGCCGGTGAGGATGAGGTCGTCGGGCACTCGGATACCACCGGACTCGAGTCCATCGAGCACTCCGAACGCGAGCTCATCGCCGGCCACCATCACGGCGTCTGGCAGGTCGTCCGCCTGGGCGATTCGGGCGGCGGCTTTGTAGCCGTCGTCGTAGGCGAATCCCCCGGCCGCGATGTATGGACACGCCACTCCGTGCTCCCCGAGCGCCCTCGCAGCTCCGCGATAGCGGATCTGATCGGTCGAAGCCGACGAGATGCCACCGACGTATTGGACAGTTCGCGCGCCTCGGCCGATCACATGCTCGGCGAGGTCGCGCATCCCGCTCTCGTTGTCGACACTCACCGACGGCACAATTCCGGCCGCAGCGGGCTGGTTGAACGCCACCAGCGGAAGGCCGGTTCGCTCCATTCGCACGAGCTGGCCGCTACCGATCCGCGCCGACGCGAGGACGAGGCCGTCGACCCGATACTGTGCGACCGAAGCCAGAACCGCGTCGACGTCGTCTGCGTCGGAGAAGCTGAACAGGAGCAGTTGCTCGCCTCGGGCCGCCAGCTGGGCCGAGAAGGCGGAGATGACGCTCTGCCAGAACTCACCGGTGGCTGGTACGACGGCCCCGACGATGTTGGTTCGCTGGGACTTGAGCGAGCGAGCGATCGCGTTCGGCACGTAGCCGAGCGTCTCTGCCGCGGCCTCGACCTTCGCTCGGGTGGCGGGTGATACGTGCTCGGGCGAGGAGAAGGTGCGCGCGACGGTGGCCTGTGAGACCCCGGCTTCAGCGGCGACATCGACGGACGTGACGCGGCGTGGCATGGCTCCTTCCCTCTACCCCTCTGACTATGAATACGTAGTTTGAATACGTAGCCATTGTCAACCCCGAACGGTTCTGGAAAGACACAACGATCGCGCCGGTTGCCCTGGGCTCTATGAGATTGCCAGCGAGCCTACGGAGCTGCCGGCCAGCGGGAGAGGGGGTTCCCGCTGGCCGGCTGGCCGTTACTGGGCTCAGGTCAGGTCGAACCGATCCAGGTTCATGACTTTGGCCCAGGCTGAGGCGAAGTCGTTGACGAACTTCTCCTCGCCGTCGTCGCAGCCGTACACCTCGGCGATGGCCCGAAGCTGCGAGTTGGAGCCGAACACCAGGTCAGCCGCGGTGGCCGTCCAGCGGGCTCGCCGGTGGTGCAATCCCTGCCCTCGTAGACGCCGGGCTGGTCGATTGACGCCTGCCACTCGGTGTCCATGGTGAGCAGGTTGGTGAAGCGGCGGACGCACCATTCCCGTCGGCCCCGTCACCACAATGGTCTTGTTCCGCAACTCCGCTTTGAACTCCTCTTGCGCTGTGAGGAAATAAACCCAATGCGAGCCCTATGAATCCGGCACCCCAAGGTGCTACCCGGGGATATCGAGGATCAGGCTGAGAACCTCTCGGATCTGGGTCAGCGCATTCCCTCCGACGTTGCCCCTTGTGCTCTCGATGCGGCTGGCGGCGACGGCGCGGATGTGCTGGCACTGGGCGGCTGAGGCATCGTCCAGCCCGTTGCCGGGATCGGCTTCAACCTCCACTTCTGATGCAAATCCTCGAATGGCCGTCGTCAGCGGCACGACTTGGACAACGCTCGGGTTTGCGTCGAGCACACGCTGGGCAGTCACCACAACCGCGGGATGCCGAAAGCCGGCTTCTCGCCCCGCGGGCGTCCCGAGATCTAGGTCGACGACATCACCCGAGGTCAGCATCAAGCCAACTGACCTCTTCAACAGTGAGTTCACCGTGCAACTCAGCGCCGATCTTGTCTTGGCGCAACCGCCGCACCGCGATAGCAACCGTGTCGCCCACTGTTGTACCCAGAGAAGCGGCCAGCTGCTTCAATTCCCGGTGCGTTGCGGCGTCGATTCGCACGCTGGTGCTTTGCATACATTTATGTTAGCAGTTATGCATACACCAATTGCTCAGGGTCATCGTCGTGCGTCGATGATTTCTGTGTCGTAGGAGCCCAGAGACTGGTCGGCGGTTACCAGGGACAGCGCTTCGAGTTGGGCCTGGGCAATGAGCATCCGGTCGAAGGGGTCTTGGTGGTGGGCGGGAAGCGAAGGGGCATGCTCAGCGTGTTCCATTGAGATGGCTAGGGGAACGAACCCTCCTGACTGGAGCGCAGCGACAAGGCCATCGGGCATGGTCAGCTTGCCGAGCGCTCGCTTGATCCCGAGCTCCCACGGAGTGACTGCCGAGAAGTAGACCTCATCCGCGTTTTCTATCAATTGTCGGCACTGCGAGCCCAGGGATTCGCTGCCTTCGAGCCACCACAGGGCGACATGGCTGTCTACCAAGACCCTCACGGCATTTCTGCCTCAGCCGACTCCTCGAACAAGGCCACGACCTCCGCATCAGAGCCGACCACATCTCCGCGATAGCCAACCCGCCCAGCCCACGCCCCGGCAACCCGGGCCGGGCGACCAGGGCGCCATGGAACGATCCTGGCCACCGGGTTCCCATTACGGGCCACAATCACCTCAACACCCGCCTCGGCCTCGCGAATCAGCTCCGACAGCCGCGACTTCGCCTCATGTGTGTTAACCACCAGAGCAGACATAGTCCTAGCTTAGCTAAGAGCATCACTGATCTCAACCGCAATTGGGGTGCGAGCACTGACGTTCCCCATCAGTCATTCGATTCCAAAGTCGGTCGATACTCCAAGTGAACACGCATACTTTGACAAAGAAGGGGCGAACCGCGTCGGCAAGGTGGCGATGATGGCAAGAGGCATGGGAGAAGCGGCGCGACATGGAGCCATCTGCGGGATGCGAATGCAACCGTTCGCTCCCAACATGGTTTCGGATGCCGTTCGGTTACCGAGAGGGGGTGTGTCACCGAACGGTGGTACGATATGGGCATGTCGGATTCGGATAACGCTATATGGGTGCCGATACGCACTGCTGAGGAGATGGGCAGGTTCATCCGCTCTTCCCGCGAGGGAGCGCAGATGACCCAGGCCGCGCTGGCAGGCAGGCTTGGCGTGTCCCGCAAATGGGTGTCGGAGGTGGAACAGGGTAAGCAGTCAGCCGAAGTCGGCAAGGTCTTGGCTGCGCTTCTGCATCTGGGGTTCACACCGATGGCCACCCGCACCCCGCCGCCGGCATTCGATGTCGATGCCCTTCTCGGCTCGCTGACAGGGGAGTAGCCAGCCGTGGAACTCGCTGTGCTGATCGGCGGGCGCATTGCTGGGACGCTCGACCTGTCCGACAGCCGCAGCCCTGTGTTCGCATACGATCCGGCCTACGGAATCTACGGCGGACCTCCGTTATCAGTGCGGTTCCCGATCCCCGACGGCGGTGCCGAGGGCAACGATCTGCGCGGATGGCTCGAAGGCCTGCTGCCTGACCACGACGACTTTCTTCGCGCCTTGCGCGCCGAGCACGACCTCGCCCGCACCGACACGCTGCTGCTGCTCGGAACGCCGATGGGTGCCGACTGCGCTGGCGCCGTCCAGTTCTGCCCGCCCGACCAGGCAGAAGCGATGGCCGCCGACAAGGGCGGAGCCGACCCCATATCTGAGGCTGAGATAGCCGACTGGCTCAGAGCGCTTCAAGTCGACCCAGCCCGCCGAGGGCGTCGGTCCCCTGATGCCGATTCAGGATTCAGCCTCGCTGGGATGCAGCCAAAAGTCGCTGTGCGCCGAACCGACGACGGCGGGTGGGCCGTGCCCTACGGGGCCGTCCCTACCACCCACATCATCAAAGCGACCAGGCCCGACCCCTACCCGCACGAAGCCATAGTCGAGCACCTCACCCAGGCCACCGCGTCCAGAATCGGCCTCCCCACGGCCCGCACCACTGTGGCTGTCTACGAAGGAGTCGAGGTAATCATCGTCGAGCGCTTCGACCGGCCCGCAGGCGGAGCGCACCGCATCCATCAAGAGGACATGTGCCAGGCACTCGGCCATCCGCCGAACATGAAATACCAGCGGGATGGCGGACCTGGGCCCGACGACATCGCAGGTGTGCTGCGGGAGCACTGCGATTCGGGGAACACCGGCGATGTCGAGAGGTTCTGCGATTACCTCCTCTACCAGTGGATATCAGCTGCCACCGACGGGCACGCCAAAAACTACGGACTCTTGCTTCCCGGCTCTGGGATCGTGCGCCTCTCGCCATTGTACGACACGGCAAGTTGGCTGCCCTACCGAGCGGGGAAGCCGATCCGCAATATCCGCCTGGCGATGAAGTTAGGCAAGGACTACCGGCTGTCGAGCGCTGACCGCCCCTCGGGGTTGCGCCGTACAGCCGACCGGCTCGGCCTAGACCCTGTGTCCGTAGCTGCCCGTGCCTCCGAGCTCGCTGCCGCAGTACCCGATGCTCTCGCCGCCGCTATTGCCGCCCTCCCGCCCGGCATGGGCACGAGCCCGGAAGTCGCGTCACTAAGGGCGGCGATGACATCTCGTTCCCAGAAGTGCAAGGCAACAGCTGAGGAGGCTGCTGCCAAGGCCCGCACAGGCGGTGCTGGCGGACCCACTCCTAGTGGGATCGCTGTGCAAGTTCAATCACTCCCTGCGAAGGCATCACCCCGCTGCGGACATATCGGGGTGCGTACAGGCAAACCGTGCATCCGCCCCCCGCATCGCGGAAACGATCACCGCTACTGAACAGCAGCCGTGCAACCGCTGTCCCATGCCGTGTTCGACGATATCGACAAGAGGCGAAACGGCGCAGGTATCGGTCGGCGGTGAATCCGGGAACGCCATCATGGGCCAAGGCTGACTGGCGGAGTCGTCTATCGCGCAGTGCTCCGCATCATCGACTGACTACCGTTCCGACATGTCTCAAATGCAGCAGGCTTGGATCGACTTCTGCGAGGAGTTGAAGGGGTCGGTCGACTACGTGTTCGCCGACGATCAGGTGACGGAGTCCCCCATCGACGAGGCCGAGGGGGTTCGCCACGTGGTTAGGTCGCTGGTAAAGGCGTGCTTGGCGACGTTCGAGAACGCCGACCCAAGGCTCCCGGAGCTTGCCTGGTTCCATCCGTCGAAGATGGGACTCGACAATCCTGATGCGCTCTATCAGTCCGCCCCGATCGATTTGGTCCACGACTACGAGTTCTCCGGCAACATCGGGTCGGTTGCGTACCTCGGTATCGCCTTGATGAGCATGAAGTGGGGCACGGGCGATTTCGAGTTCGTGAGGAACATCCACGTCTCCGAGCTCGGTGCCGACGAGAACGGCAACTTCACGGTGACGCTGAGCTCGCAACCCGATCCGGGGACCACCGGCCGTCCGTGGTTCCAGCTCCCTGCCAAGCGCACATCCCTACTTGTGCGCCAGTTTTTCTCGGATTGGGAGAGCGAGTCGCTGGCAGCCCTGTCGCTTCGATGCCTCTCCGAGGACCCGCCGGCATCTCGGATCACCCCTGAGCAACTGGCCTCCAAACTGCGCTCCGTAGCCGCCGAGGTGAACCGTGTTCCCCCGTTCTGGAACAGCTACTACCGGGAGCACATTGACCGGGGGGAGGTCAACTCGTTCGAACACATCGAGCCGACCCCACCCGAAGATGTCGGATCATTGGGCGGCGCCACCGATCAGGCGTATGCCGAGTGCTGGTACGACATTTCCCCAGGCCAAGCGCTCCTCATCGAGGTCGAGGTCCCCGATTGCGTCTACTGGAACGTGCAACTCGGCGACATCTGGGGACAGTCCACCGACTGGGTCAATCGGCAATCCAGCCTCAACGCCGGACAAGCGGTGCTCGACAACGGCACCCTTCGTGTGGTTGTGAGCGAAGCCGACCCCGGCTACAACAACTGGCTCGATCTCGGCGGCTGCACGCAGGGCCAGATCCTCTTCCGGTGGAATCAAGCCAACGTGATACCCAAACCCGTCGCCCGGCTGCTCGCAATCGAGGATCTCCCTGCCGCGATGCCCGGCTCCGAGGCCGTGCTGACCGCCGACGCACGATCAGCCGCCGACGCACGATCAGCCGCCCTCGCCCGAAGACGCCGAGCCGCCCTCACCCGCTTCCGCCGATGACCTAGTCAGCGTCGGGCGTCGATGATCTCTATGTCGTAGGAATCCAAGGCCCGGTCAGAGGTCATGGCGCAACGGTGAAGGCGAGGCGGCGGCCGGGTCCGAATCGGTAGATGCGGAAATCATTGTCGAGCGAGATGACATTATGGATCCCAAGCCGCTCCATGACGGCCCAGCTAGTGCGGTCCGATAGCGAAAAGTCCTGGTCGGCGAATGCACCCCCGATCGCAGCGGCTGCTTCGAGATCGGCCAGCCCCGAGACTTCAATTCTGGCGATTCCGCTTCGGATGGCGTTGATGAGCTTTTCGGCGGTGTAGGCGTTGTGCCGGTAGCGCATCACCGCCCAGGTCTCGTGGAGCACATGATCACTCGTGACCAAGTGGCCCCGCCGGATGCGGAGTGCTTCGGCTACAGCACCATGGGACGCCTCGGCGCTGTCTGCCATCGACACCCACGCCGAGGTGTCCGCATAGGATGACTCCATCCCCTACCCGGACACTTCGGGATTCAGCTGATTGACAGCCTCGGCGGCGATCTTGTTTCCGCCTCGGGCCATGTCGAATGGCGCGCCGCTGACCATGCCGCAGATGGCTTCGATATCTCCCTGGGGGGTGGGCGCCTCCAGCTCTTTCTCGAATAGGCGGCGGGCGAACTCCGCAAAGCTGATGCCCAATTCCGCCGCGCGCTGCTTGGCTCGGGCATGCATCTGATCTGGAATGGTAATGACCGTTCTCACCAGTGATATCATAGCATCATCCATCCAGCGACATGGGGCCTGAATTAACGAAAGATCCCCTCCCCACCAACGCATTTTGAACAAGCCCTTAGCAGGGCACCGAAGGCCTGCTTAACGCCAACGGGAGTCCCTTCATATGGACACGCAGGCCAGCAATCACAGGCTGAGCGCATTTCGCAGGATCTCATCCATTGCTCGCAAGTACATGGGATCGAGCCGACCTAGCCGTTCGACGAATCGATGAGTCGATACCGCCCGCACCTGTTCGACTTGGAACGCGGTGGCGGCAACAAGTCCAGTCCCTGCATCGGGCTCAACCACGACATTCAGCGGAACCGAGCGAATCGTGGACGTGCCCGGTACCACGATCACCATCTTCAGATTTGGGTGGTGCAGCCTGTCGTCGGAAACAATCAGTGCCGGGCGACGAAAGGCCTGCTCGGGATGCGCAGGGTCGGCGCCGAAATCCACCGACCACACATCACCCCGGGTGAACCGTCCCTCAGTGTTCATCCAAACCGTCTACTGAGCCAGTATCCATCCGCCTGCTCTCCATCTGGTAGGCGTCAACTTCCGACGGGGTCAGATCATCGAGCGCATCCCGGACCGACGACCACCACTCATCACGGCCGAGCTGATGTACCGCGTCGGCCACGACGTCAACCATGGACGTGCCTCGCTGTTCAGCGATCCAGGCGATCTCATCCCGCAACTCGCTTGGGACCCGCAATGTTGTCGTCTTTGAAGGCGCTATAAAAGTAGACTACCACGGCTATCTCACAGGCGTCTACCCCGCCAGCGCCGACGACCAAAGGAGCGTGTCAAGTTCGATTGATGACATCAACTGCGTCATCCCAGCCAACCGATCCCTGCATTGACATCCCGCGCAACCGCATGAGCGGCCAGGTCCCGTCGATCGCCAAGACGCCGGCCAACTCGGCTTCGCGGCGGTACATGGCGAAGTACCGAGCCTCCCCGACTTCGAACTCCTCGATGTCCGTATCTCGCGTACGACCAAAGAACTGAATGCGGTGGCCGTATTGATCAGACCAGAAGTACGGGATCGCGGTGCACTCACGAGGGGCGTCCGGGTTCGAGATGTTGTGGGCGACCACCTGGGCCTGCTCGACAGTGGTCGTCCAATGCTCGACCCGCATCGACTCCCCGTATCGAGGGTTGAACCATTCAGCGACATCACCGACTGCGTAGACATTGCTCGAGCCGGCGCATAGGAACTCGTCGCAGCTGACACCATTTCCCAAAGGAACCCCGCTATCCACCAGCCAGTCGATGTTCGGCTGCACGCCGATACCGGCAACCACCAGACCTGCTTCGTACCGGTCACCATTGTCGAGGACCACAGCCTCGACGTGGCCGTTGCCCTCTAGGTGCGAGACACTTGTACCGCACACCAGCGTCGTGCCGTTTTCGGTGTGAAGGTCGGCGCAGGCATGGCCGGGGCCTTCGCCGACGGCGCGGCACAGAGGGTTGGGAAGAGCCTCGATGACGGTGACCTGGAGGCCGAGCTTGCGCGCCGAGGACGCGACCTCTGCGCCGATGAAGCCCGCGCCAACGACCACCACGTCGGCGTCGGCCACGAACTCGCTTCGGATCGTCCGGGCGTCCTCCAGCGTGCGCATTGTGTGGACCCCAGCGAGCTCGGCGGCTCCGGGGAGCGTTCGAGCGCGTGCACCCGTTGCCACCACAAGGTGGCTGAACCGCACGGTCCGGTCCTCGAACAACACGCTCGAGGCGTCTAGGTCGACGGCGAGCGCCGCTGCGGCGGTCTCCAAATCGATGCCGTTCTCGTTCAGTTGGCCTTCGTCGCGGAAGCAGCACTCCTCACCCGAGACGTCCCCCGTGAGAAATTCTTTGGAGAGGGGCGGTCGATCGTATGGCAGGTGTGCCTCGTCCCCTACCAGCTTCACCGTGCCGTCGAAGCCGAGCTTCCGGAGTCCCTCGGCCACGCGAAGCCCACCCAGTGACGCTCCAACGATGAGCACGTCGACCTCTTCCGTCTGTGAGGAGTTCATGTCTTCCTCCATGTTGCGCATCGCGCTGAGACCTCGCCGGTCGCGCGCTGTACGGAGGCCCAAGCGAGGGGCGATTGCAGGGGCAAGCTCGCGTCGAGACGCATCGTCAGCCCTAGTGGAAGCCCGAACCGCCGTTGACCCACACGTTCTGTCCGGTCACGAGGTCCGACAGTGGGGACAACAGATAGACCGCCGTGCCGACCATGTCGTCGGGCATTTGCGTTCGCGGGAAGCAGCGCCGCGCCTCGATCTCGCGCACAACCTCGTCGCATCTCGCCAAATCTGCGGCCACGACTCTGGCGCCTTCCTGACAGAGCCCGAGAGCGTACGCGCGTCCGATTCCCTGGGCAGCGCCAGT
This sequence comes from Candidatus Poriferisocius sp., assembly GCF_965204015.1. GTDB lineage: Bacteria > Actinomycetota > Acidimicrobiia > Acidimicrobiales > Bin134 > Poriferisocius. The sequence continues at coordinate 3,960,923 of NZ_OZ241965.1, forward strand.
CACAACCGCGACCTTGCCGTCCAACAGCCCCATAGCGGTCCCTCCTCACTGGGTTCGTGCGGATTCGCCGGCTCAGCACTTGGCGGGCACTCCGCTAGCTACCGAACCGGAACCCGGGCGAACCGAACTTTGACAGTATCAATTTCCTATCCTACAGGCCGGGCGAAAATCTTTCCAGGAACAAAATTCCGCGGCACTGTGTCGGTGGTACAAGATGTGAGTAACAACCCACCGCACAGCGTCTAAGCCAGCATGTTGGGGGTCGTCACGACCAACATCTCCGCTCGGGCCCGTGCCCCGCACTCCGATGCCAGTGGCTGAATAATTATTGACACAATCAATGGAGGTCACCTAGCATTCGGCCAGAAGAACAGGGGACCAGGTGACGGGAACTGCAATTGTGACGGGAGGGGCGCGAGGGCTCGGGCGGGCGTACTGCCTCGCTCTCTCCGATGCGGGCTTTCGGGTGGTGGTGAGCGACCTTCTCGATGGACAGTCTGTCGCCTACGAGATCGCCCAGGCTGGAGGTGAGGCAATCTACGTCACGGCCGACATCAGCTCGGCCGAGGACAACGTTGCGCTCGCGTCAGCAGCAGCGGACGCCTTCGGCTCGATCGACGTTCTGATCAACAACGCGGCCTATTTCTCCGAGACCACGCGAGGTCCGTTCTTCGAAGTACCGGAGATGGAGTGGGATCGAACATTCGAGGTCAATGTTCGAGGTGTATGGCTGTCCTGCTCTGCGGTCTACCCCTACATGCGAGAGCAGGGCTCAGGCAAGATCATCAACATCGCATCCAACACGTGCTTCAAGGGCACGGTTGGCTTCCCTCACTATGTGGCGAGCAAGAGCGCGGTCATCGGGTTGACCAGGTGTCTCGCTCAGGAGCTCGGCCCCGATGGCATCACCGTGAACACGGTGTCGCCCGACCTCATACCGGATCCATCGCTACGGCCGGCCGATTCGACGAGCGATGAGTTCGTTGTTGCGGGCCGCGCTCTCAAGCGCACCCAGGTCCCTGAGGACATGATTGGCACGATCTTGTACCTGGCGAGCTCTGGCGCCGACTTCGTGACCGGGCAGAACATCCTCGTCAACGGCGGTGCCCACTACCACTAGCGCTTCGCTCCAAGCGAGGCCAAGGATCACCATGAACTCCACCCTCCCCGTTTCCCACCACTACGTCGACATCCCCGACGGAAGGCTCCATCGGCTCGAGTATCCCGGCACGGGGCCTCCACTAGTGTGCGTTCACGGTGTCACTGGGACCGGCTGGGTGTGGCACGACGTCGCCGACCATCTCGCAGACGTGGCGAGCATTCACGCCGTGGACATGCGGGGACACGGCGACAGCCTCTGGTCTCCTACCCACGACTACTCGACTGCATCACAGGTCGAGGCGCTCGCTGCCCATATCGACGACGTAGGACTCGATGGCGTGAATCTCTGCGGAGCTTCTTGGGGAGCGCTTGTCGCACTCGAGTACGCCGCGGCGAATCCTCAGCGCGTGACCAGGCTGATCATCGTCGACATCGAGCCGTCCTTTGGGGTCTCGCCAACCGACGTACCGCCGCGTCCGCAGTGGTTCGACACATTCGCCGACGTGGAGGCCTGGTTGGCCGACAACCAACCTGATGCGCCGGCCAGTGCTATCGCGGCGATGGCGAACGGCTCGTTTCGCGGTGCCGATGGCGGCAAGATCGTCGCCCGGCACGACCCATTCCTCTACGAGCAGTGGCCGTTCCGCGACGGCGACCACTGGCCCGCGTTGTCGAAAGTCGCCTGCCCCACGCTGTTGGTGCATGCGACTGCAACGTTCGTGCAAGCAGACGCGATGGAGCGGATGGCTGAGCTGATCAACAACTCTCAGCTGGTGCAGCTGGAGCAGTCCACGCATGTGGTCCCGCTCGATCGGCCCGCCGATCTGAGCAATACCATCCGCGACTTCTTGGCGGCGAACCCCAGCTGAGCCCGCCACAGCTCGAGCCCACCGGTAACTGCGCTCGGTGGTCACGACGTGGATTTGAGCGTTTCCACGAGTGCAAGCACGTGCTCGGGAGACAACGGAGTCGAATCGATGGCTACTCCGGGCCCGAAGGCATCGGCGAGCGCGTTACCGATTGCTGCCAAGGCTCCGACGCAGCCCCCCTCGCCAACACCCTTGATGCCCAGTGGCGTGTTCGGAGACGGCGTGTTGTGGTGGAATATCTCAACCGTCGGCATCTCTTCAACCGATGGCACGAGGTAGTGCATGAAGGGCGTAACTGGTTGGCCGAACTCGTCGAACCTCAGATCTTCATACAGAGCCCCGCCGACGCCCTGCGCGACGGCTCCCAGGATCTGTCCCTCCACGATCGGGGGATTGATCACCCTCCCACAGTCGTGAGCTACGTGGTAATCCAAAATCTTGAGCTCGCCGGTCTCGGTGTCGAGGCGGATCACTACGCCATGCGCCGAATTGGGATAGGCCGCATTCGCATTGATCTTGCCCTCGTGATCCGGCACGTGTTGCACCGTGTCCGATTCATACCGCGCCGTCGACTCGAGCCCGGGCTCGACGCCGGGCGGCAAGTCCAGAGTGCGCACTGTCGCCACGGTTGCGATCTCGGCCAGGATGACGGATGGAGCCTCGCTCCCGGCCACATGAGCCCGACCGGCCTCGACGACGATGTCGTCTTCATTGGCCTCGAGGAGGTGGCCGGCGATACGCCTGATCTTCTCTTGGATTGGGCGGGCTGCCTTGAGGATTGCGCCACCACCGAAGATCGCCTGGCGTGAGCCGAACGCACCCAATCCGTAGGGTGTCGAGTCGGTGTCACCGAGCTCAACGCGGACGCTACCGCGCTCGACGCCGAGGGCATCGGCAACCATCGTCTCGACGAATGTTCTCGTGCCTTGACCCTGGTCGGTCACTCCCATCGCGACTAGCACGCTCCCGTCGGGTGCGACCGAGATCGAGCACGACTCATGCCCGGTCCAGTGGCTCGATGCGCCGAAGTGCGTCGGCCCCGTTCCTTCCCGATACACCGCGTAGCCAACGCCGATCTTGTAGGGCCCTTCACCGGAGTACTGGCGGCGGGCAGCCTCGACCGCGGTTTCGCCGGCCGCGACCACAGCGTCCAGGGTCTCGCGGAAACTGCCCGAGTCGAGCAACGCGCCCGAGGGCGTCACATACGGCATGTCAGCGTCGGACACGAGCATCTTGCGCCGGAGTTCGATGCGGTCGACGCCGAAATGGACGGCGATCTCGTCGACATAGCGTTCGAGGGCGAAGATCGCCTCTGGGACGCCGAACCCGCGGTAGGCGCCGCTAGGAGTCTTGGTGGTCACCCCCGCGGTAACCGAGACGCTGCACGTTGGAATGTCGTAGGCGCCGGTCATGTGACCGGCGGTCGTGAGGGCTGGCGCGAACGCAGCGGGAAAGACCTCCGCGGAACCCAGGTCCTGGAGGACATCGACCTTCAGTGCGGCGATGGTTCCATCGGGTCGGATCGCTCCATCGATCGTGATCACTTTGTCGCGCGCATGAGTGCCAGCGATCATGTGCTCGGCCCGGTCCTCCACAAACCGGACCGGTCGCATGTGACGCATGGCCAGCCAGCTGACAAGCACGTCTTCGGGGTAGACGTGTTGCTTCAGTCCGAACGCGCCGCCGATGTATGGGGCGACGACTCGTATGTCGCGCTCGGCCAGTGGGAGGACATGGGACAGTGTCGTTCGTGCGATGTGCGGGAGTTGGTTCGTGCTCCACAGCGTGAGTCGGTCGTTGACGAACTCGGCCACCGCGCCTCGGCACTCCATTGGCATGGCAGTGTGGCGGCCGATGACGTACTCGCGTCGAAAACTGCCGAGTTCGTCGATCAGTCGCTCCGCATCGGTGTGGTCGGGCTCGAGGCTGAGCAACTTGTTGCTGGCCCAGTCGTCGTAGAGCAAGGGGGCCCCTGGCTGAACGGCTGCGCGGATCGAACGGATCGGTTCCAGCTCTTCGTATTCGACGAAGACGAGTTCCGCTGCATCCTCGGCTACGTATCTATCAGTCGCCAGGACGCACGCCACCGGGGCTCCGACATAGCGGACCTTGTCGCGAGCCAGCGGGAACGTCGCCGGCGTCTCGGTGTGCGTTGCGAAGTTCGGGAATGGGCTCACATCCACGAGGTCTGCCGCGATGATGATGTCGAGAACCCCTGGAACCTCGCGTGCCAGCTCTGAGTCGATGCTCACAACTCGTCCGTGGGGCACCGTGCTGCGCACGACCGCAATCTCAGCCATGTTGGTGCGGCGGATGTCGGCGACGTAGGTGCCGCTGCCCATAAGCAGGGCGTCGTCTTGGGAGCGGGTGACGTGCGCGCCGACGTACTGGGGGCGATCCCCGATACTGCCCAGATCGGTCATGGTGACTCTCCCCAGACCGACTCAACGGCAGCGATGATTCCGCCGTAGCCCGTGCAGCGACAGAGGTTCCCCGACAATGCTTCTCGGATTCCCTCGGCCCCGGGATAGTCCGCGGGGTCGACTGTCGACAGTGTCATCAAGAACCCCGGCGTACAGAAGCCGCACTGCAGGGCGTGATGTTCCTTGAACGCAGCCTGCATCTGACTGAGCACCCCGTCCCGCGCGAGTCCCTCCACCGTCCGGACCGATGCGCCATCGGCCTGCACTGCAAGGACGATGCACGAGCGCACTGGCGCCCCGTCGAGGTCCACGGTGCATGCTCCACACACGCCTTGCTCACAACCCACATGTGTGCCCGTGAGCCCGAGGTCGTCTCGCAAGAAGTCGGCGAGCAGGCGGCGAACTGGCACGACGGCATGAACAGGCTCCCCATTGACCGATAGCTCCACTCGAATTTCGGCGGCGAGTTCTGTGGCCACTGCTACGCCGCCCGGGCCATGAGTGAACGCCGAAGCATCGTGCTGATGAGCTGTCGTCTGAATGTGGCGGGCCCATGGTTGTCATCCCACGGCTCGACCTCGCGAGCTGCGGCGGCACCTGCTTCATCGGCTGCTTCCTGACCGAGGACCCGGTCGACGAGGACCTCTTCTGCGGCCCGAAGCCGCGCCGGCGTCCCCCCGATCCCGAACGCGGTCAACCGCGAGCTCCCGACGGTCACGCCATCTTCGGACATCTCGACAATCCCCGCGATCCCGGCAACCGCGAAGTCACCTTTGCGACGGGCGAACTCGTCGAATAGGTACAGCGTCCCCACCGGCAGCTTTGGAAACTCCACGCTCACCAACAACTCCCCCTCGGCGAGCCCGTTCGCATAGGGCCCAACGAAGAACTCGTCGGCAGCGATATTGCGCCGACCTCCAGGACCCTCGGCAACGACCGTTGCATCAACGGCCAAGGCGACGGCTGGCAACTCAGCTGCTGGGTCTGCGTGGGCGACGCTGCCACCAACGGTGCCGCGAGCCCGGATCTGAAGATGACCGATGTAAGGCACCGCTTTGCCAACCAACCCGCAGTTGGCTACCAGGTCTCCGTTGCGTCCCAGCTCGGCATGCGTCGTCGTCGCGCCAACAGACCAACCGCCGCCGTGTTCTGTCATGACCCTGAGCGTTTCCACGCGAGCCAGGTCAACGAGGACCTCGGGTCGAGCCAGCCTGTAGTTCAGCATCGGGACCAAGCTTTGCCCTCCGGCGAGTGGCCGAGCCTCGTCGCCATGTTCGACGAGCACTGCCACGGCCTCCTCAATCGACTCTGGGCGGGCGTAGAGAAACGGCGGTGGCTTCATCTTCGTCCCCACGCGGTCGGACCCGGCATGGCCTTCCCCGCGGTCTGGCTACTCATTCGCGATCTCGAGGAGCCAGCGGCGGTACTCGAGCAGGGCGAGGTCAGCTCCTTTGACGAACATCTCCGCAGGGAGCACCGCTGGCACCTCGGTGGGGCGCTGAGACTCCACGATCGGCCGATCCTGGTCGGTGACCAACTGTGCGAAAGCCATGAACTCGTAGTGGTTGTCGAACCCATAGTTGCGGCCCTGATAGGTGAAGCACCGGGTGCGCTCGGGTCCAACCGGCGCCAAACACACCCACAGGACGTAGTCCTCCGTTTCGCCGGCGGCGCTGTTGAGCCGCATAGCGTTCGGAATGAAGACGCGGTACCGCTTCATTGCGCCGTAGACGGCCTCACCGCCATACGAGGATTCGGGCGCGTTCTTCACGTTGTCGGTGAACTCGGGGAACGGCCCCGCTTCGAACCGAATCTCGCCCTCTACGCGCTCGACTTCGTAGTCATCGATCCGCGGTTGTGAACTGTCGCCGAGAATGCCGTCGTGGACCCAGGCAAAGTGAGAGAAGTCGAAATAGTTCTCCAAGCGGCGTGCGAGGGAGCAGTCCCACTCGTAGATGTCGAGGTGCAAGAACTCGTAGGCGGGATCCTCGAACTCGGGGATCGACGGAGGCGGGTATCGGGGCTCATCCCCAAGGCAGGTGTACACGAGCCCACTCGTTTCAACCGTTGGGTAGCGTCGGAGCTTTGCCTTCACGAGGCCTGACAGTTCCTCGCGAGCCGGGATCCTGACTATCGAGCCGTCGGGGCTGTACTTCCAGCCGTGGTAGGGACAACGCAGGCAACCGTCGTCGACCACACCGAGTGACAGAGCTGTCCCTTTGTGGAGACACTGATCGTCGAACACGGCCGGCTCGCCATCGAGTCGAACCACCACGAGCCGTTCGCCGAACAACGTGACCGCTTGCGGTGAGTCATCGAGTTCATCCGAGTACGCGACCGGGTACCAGAACTTGTCGCGGATCGACTCGTACAAACTGCTTTCGGTCTCTGCATCGAGATAATCGACTCTCGACTCGGCTTCGGCTGCCATTTCGCCCCTCCCCGCTTGCTGGCTCCATGAGCGTCAGGCTGACAACTCGGTCAGCCATCTGCGGTAGCCCAGCGTGATCTCGTCCGCGGTCTTGACGTACATCTCCTCGCCGAGGGCGGAGGGGATGACCCCTGGCTCCAGCGATTCGACGATAGGCTGGTCTTGGTTGAGAATCTCCCACTCGAAGTCCAGGAACTCCTGATCGGCGGACTCCTCTTTCGCATAATTGCGGCCGATGAACCAGAACGACCTCGTACGGTTCGGCGCGATCGGGCTGGCCGTCATGAACAGCACATAGCGCGCCCCGCCTTCGAAGTGACGATCGAGCAGGACGCTGTGCGGCATGCTGATCCAGTACTCGTTCCGGGCGGTGATCATGTCTCTCAGATCGCGCAGGTGCTTCTTCATCTTGCCCGACGGCGGCTCGATAACCGTGGCTTCACACCTCAAAGCTCCGTCTTCCCGCCAGGTCTCGTGAACTCCCACTTCGGGTTTGTCACGCGAGCCGAGAAAGCCGTCGTGCACCCACGCGAAGTGACCGAAGTCCACGTAATTCTCGAGGCGGCGCACCGACGCGCACTCCCACTCGTACGGCTCACAGGAGATGACCCGAAACTCCGGGTCATCGAGGTGGGGAAAGTCAGGTATCTCGAACACGGGATTGTCGTTGAGACTGACCCACACCAGCCCGTGCTTGACTTCGCAGCGGTACTTACCCAGACCAATAGTGAGGTTGGCGCCCACGGCGGGGTTGGCAGGGACCTCGACAACGGCTCCGTCGGCGTTGTACGCCCAGCCGTGGTAGGGACACCGGAGGCAGCTTCCGTCTACCTCCCCGAGCGACAGCGACGCGCCCCGGTGAAGGCATTGGTCGTCGAACGCGATCCAGCATTCGTCGATACAGGCGATTGCCAGCCTCCGTTCGAGGAGGGTCACGAGGTGTGGACCATTGCCGACGTCCTCAACCCGGGCCACCGGGTGCCAGAACTGGTCGAGGCACTCGTAGAAACGGCGATCCTCCCGAGTGCTTTCCTTGTCATCAGTGAGCATTCGCACCCCCGGTATTCAAAGGTCCTCCATTGGGCAGTGCTGGCTGTTCCGCAGCTACGATAAGCAGCAGGATACATCGTCTGTATTGTTGTCGTCAATATTCACCGTGGGAGCTTTCGATGGATGCTGATGAACTCGAGACGGATGTCGACAAGGTCGCGATCGCCCCTTCGCTAGGTCCAGAGCTTCGTCGCCGCCGGAAGGCTGCGGGCCTCACCATGAAGGAGCTCGCGGCCGAGTGCGGCCTCTCCCAGCCGTTCCTCTCCCAGATCGAGAACTCCCACGCAATGCCCAGCCTCTTCGCGCTCCACAAAGTGGCCCAAGCGCTCGACACCACCACGGTTGCGCTGCTCGAGCCGAACTACTCGGCCCTCACCTTGGTCCGCCAAGGTGAGGGCGAACGGTTTGTTCTCGCTGATGGGGCCACTGTCCGCTTCCTCACCCCAGGCGAGGGTCACCGGCTCGAGGCGAACGAGACCACCGCTGCACCTGGGGTTGCGATGTCTCACAAAATCGTGCACGCCGGCCAGGAGCTGGTGAGCGTGATCGAGGGCCAGGTGACAGTTCACCTCGACGGCCAGGAGCCGATTGTGCTCGAGCCCGGCGACACCCTGTCCTACCCGGCCACAACACCCCACCGTTGGAGCTCCGGTGAACTCGGCGCCAGATTCCTGATGGTGTCGAGCCCGCCCTCGTTCTAGATGTGAGCGACCCGGGGGGGGGACCGGCGTCACTTGATGACCGCGTCACCGCCGATGGGATTGAAGGACCGGTGATGGATCCGGGCGGTGGCCGCAACCCCGTGGGGTGATGGTCCCGCATCACGTTGCTTTGACTAGGTCAATACTACGTGATCCACCTCTCGCCGCGCCCGCATCGATCATCGCTCACCGCGGTAGTACGGGACTCCGAGATGGAGCGGCTCCCGGCTTCGAGCGCGGTTGAAGACGAGCGCCACGATCGTGAGGAGGAACGGAAGCGAGAGCAGGAGTTGGTCGGGGATGTCGACGCCTCGGCTCTGAAGCGACAGCTGGTAGGCCTCGAGAAAGCCGAAGAACACCGCACCGATCAGGATCCGGCCCACGCGCCAGTTCCCGAAGATCACGATGGCCAACGCTATCCAGCCCCGGCCGCCGACTATGTCCGGGAAGAACAAGCCGGTGGAGAAGATGCTCAAGAAGGCACCGGCTAGTCCGGCGGTGAAACCACCGAAGAGAAGAGCGGCGTACTGAACCCGGTGAACCGGGATGCCCCGCATGTCACAGGCTTCCGGATTGTGGCCAACACTGCGCAGCTCCAGCCCATAGGTCGTCCGCTCCAGTCCGACCCAAACACCCACGGCGAGCACGACCGAGAAATACGTAAGCCAGTGCTGGGAGAAGAAGATGTTACCGATTGCCGGAATGTCCGACAGTAGAGGAATCTCGACGGGCGAGAACGTCGACACTGTTGGCACGGTGGTACTTCCCGAATCGAAGATGGCCCGGAGCAGGTAGAAGCTGATCCCGAGGCCGACCAGGTTGAGAGCGAGCCCGGCAACCACCTGCTCGACCTTGATCGTGACTGTGAGAAAAGCCATGAGGGCGGCAAGAGCCATCGCCCCCACGATCCCGCCGACGATGCCGAACCAGAGCGAACCGGTCTGATCGACGACGACGAACGAGGAGAAGGCACCGACAGTGACCGTTCCCTCGATACCGAGATTGAGGATTCCGGCCCGCTCGGTGACCATCTCCCCGATCGCGGCGAGCAGCAATGGGGTGGCGATGCGCAGGCACGCCGAGAGAACGCTTACGCTGACGATCGCTTCGAATACGTCACTCATGGAGGTCTACCCGAACGAGGTCGTAGCGCACCGCGACCGCCGCAACGAGGACGCACATCAATGTCACGCCCAGCAGAACATCGACCAGAGCGGCCGGAACGCCGGTCGCCACTTGCATCGACGTGGCGCCGTTCAGGATTGCGCCGGTACAGACGGCAACCAACACGACGCCCGGGGCCCTCAGCCGGGCCACCAGGGCGATGATGATGCCCGTGAACCCCACCTGATCGGAGATGTCGAGTTGAAGACGATGATGAATGCCCGTGAGCTCGCTCGCACCTGCGAAGCCGGCGATGGCACCGCTCGCGGCCATGATCAGCACAATCGACCTCGCCACGTTGATTCCCGCGTACTCCGAAACCCGTCGACTGGCTCCGATCCCACGGACCTCGTAGCCGAACGACGTATACCGCAGCATCCACCAAACCAGCGCGGCCGCCCCGATCCCAACGATTAATCCGAGGTGCAGCCGGCTCCCGAAGAACTGCGGGAGGAATGTCGAACCAGCCATGCGCTCGGTCTGGAAATAGTACGTGTCCTCGGCTTGCCACGCATCGCTCAACAGGTACGACAACAGAAACAGGATGAGGAAGTTCATCATGACCGTGGTGATGATCTCGTTGACCGCGTAGTAGGCCTTCAACGCACCCGCGATCGAAGCCCAGGCAGCACCGGCAACTCCGGCCGCGAGGAAGATCACGATCAACATGAACGCCCTGGGCAGGCTGTCGGCCCAGAGGTCGGAGACGAACCACGCAGCCATGGCGCCGGCGAAGAACTGACCCTCCGCGCCGATGTTCCACACCTTGGCCCGGAAAGCGAACGCGACTGCCAGTCCCGTGAAGATCAGCGGTGTGGCTCGGACCAACGTTTCATAGATGGCCGGCCGCGATCCCAGAGCACCGTCGAGGAGCGAGCGGTATGAGGCGAGCACTGGTGCATCGGCGGCGGCGATCAAGATCCCGCATATGGCGACGGCAACCACAACTCCAGTCGCTATCGCCACCGTCTCGCGGCCGGGTCCGACGTAGATCCGGCGCTGGAGCTTCCACCAGCGACCTCGGAGCACGCTCTTCGGGCGCGTTCGGCGAGCAGTTTCCACCGAAGCCACGTCAGGCCCTCCCATCGGTCGTACCGCTCATCGCATGACTGCTGGCGCCCGTCATCCAGCGGCCGATTGTCTCGATATCGAAATCCTGGTTCGCCACCTCGCCCATGATCTCTCCGTCGTGCAGCACCGCTATGCGGGTCGACAGGCTGACGATCTCGTCGAGGTCCTCCGATATCAGCAGGATCGCGGCTCCTCGGTCTCGTTCAGCCAGGAGGCGGCGGCGCACGTAGTCGGTGGCACCGATGTCGAGGCCCCGCGTCGGTTGAGCGATGATCAACAAACGGGGCTCGCCGGCGAGCTCTCTTGCCATGACGACTTTCTGGAGGTTGCCGCCTGACAGCGTCCGCGTGATGTGCGCCGCCGATGGGGCTGCTATCTCGAAGGACTCGAAGGCCTCATCTGCGAAGCGAGCAATCGATTTTCGCCTGAGGATGCCGCGCCGCGCGTACGGAGCGCGCCGGTGGCGGCGGAGAACCAGGTTCTCACCGATGGTGAAGTCCATGAGGAGGCCCTGTTGGATGCGGTCGGCGGGGACGCTGCCCACTCCCATGGCCGCCACCGACGCCGCGGTGGCGTCGGTGATGTCGGTGCCGCCGATGGTGATGGTGCCGGCATCGGTGTTGACCATGCCCACGAGTGCGTCGTAGAGCGCCCCTTGCCCGTTGCCCGAGACGCCGGCGATACCGAGGATCTCGCCCTCGCGGACGACCAAGTCGATCCCGCGTAGGGCGCCGCGGCCCGTTTCCGTACCCATCCGCATGCCCGTTATCTCGAGCACCGGCGGCCCCGGCGCTGGGATCTCGGCTGTCGCGGTGAGCTCTACATCACGTCCGACCATCAACTTGGTCAGCTCCGCAGCTGAGGTCTCGGCAGTCTCGACCGTCTCAACCAGACGACCGTGTCGCAGCACCGTGACCCGGTCGGAGATTCCCATGACCTCGTCCATCTTGTGGCTGATCAGGATCACGGCCAACCCCCGCTTGCGCATTCGATTCAGGGCCTCGAACAGGCGCTCGACGCCAGACGGGGTCAGCACCGCGGTTGGCTCGTCGAGGATCAACAGGTCGACGCCCAGGTACATGGCTTTGAGGATCTCGACCCACTGTTGCTGGCCCACGGGCAATCCGCCGACAGGCGCGTCGAGATCGAGGTCAACGTCGTAGGTCTCGCAAAGCTCGGCGAGCGCGGATCTGACATCGGTGAGGTCCAGCCGACGCTTGCTGGACGTGCCGATGAGGACGTTCTCGATTGTGGACATGGGAGTCACGAGCTCGAAGTGCTGGTGGACCATGCCGATCCCCGCGGCGATGGCATCGCGAGGCGATCGGAGATCGATGCGCCCGCCGCTGTGCTCGATGGTGCCGAGGTCCGGGCGCTGGACGCCGTAGATGATGCCGGCCAGCGTCGACTTCCCGGCACCGTTCTCACCCAGCAGACAGTGAATGCTGCCAGGCAGCACATCGAAGGAGATGTCGTCGTTGGCGACAACACCTGGGAAGCTCTTCGAGATGCCTTGGAGCCGGAGCGTCGGCTCCATCGTGCCGTGAGCGATCACTGGTCTCCCTGAGAAATGTCGAGCGCGGGGCTCGGCGCCCTGTCGGGCAGATTACTGCTCGGCAGGGCGCCGTTGCTTAGGACCGCTTTCGCTTGAGAAACGGTAGTTCCGACAACGTCACTCCGACGTCCCAAGTTTCTCCGGCCTCAGACCATGACAGGCGAAGGTCGCTGCCGGGGTCCGCAAGTTCATCCTCGATTCGGGCCAGACCGACAAGTCCGTTGACCCAGGAGCTCCAGACGACACTCGACGCATAGCCGGCGTGATGTTCGGTTGAACGGATCGGCAGCAGCGGGAACCGCTGAACGCGTTCTGGGACTCGCGGCGGACGCCCGATCCGCTCCTGGCCCGCCACGATGTCACGCCAGTTGAGCTCGACACCCACGAGGCGAGATGAAGGACCCCCACGCTCCTGCTCCGCGAGCAGCGCCTCCCGGCCCAGGAAATCGGCCTTGCCGAATTCGACGAATCGTTCGGCACCGATCTGGGCTGGGGTGGCCAGCCACTGAACGCTTTGCGGCGCGGTTGGGTCGCTGTCTTGTTTGAAGAGATCTGGGCCCGCCATCGTGTAGTCGATCACCGGGAGAACCAGACCCGCCTCGATACGACAGACGTCCTCGGCCAAGTCACCGAGATGCTCGAGCCCGTACGGCTCACCGGCACTGACCAGAGCATCGAACGCTGGTAGCGCTTCAGCGGCAGGCACCCATAGTTCGAAGCCACGCTCACCGGCGAAGCCGACTCGCCAGAGTCGTATGTCGACGCCCCCGAGCCGCGTCCGCGCACCCCGGCCGAACTTCAGCTCGTCCCAGTTCTCGCCTGTTGCCTTGGCAACGACCTCGAACGCATTTGGCCCTTGCACGTGGAGGATGCCCCAGTCGTTCGTCGCCAAGCTGATCTCTACGTCAAATCCAGCGCGGTGCTCCGCGAGCCACTTGTCAATTGGCGTTGCCGTATAGCAATACTCGTTCTCGCCGAGCCGAAACAGCACACCATCGATGACGACGTGGCCCTCATCGTCACAGAAGACGATATAGATCGAACTGTTGATCTGAAGCCTCGACACATCGCGAATGACCAGCTTCTGAAGAAATGCCTCCGCATCGGGGCCGCTGAAGAAGTACATCGCCAACGGGGACTTGTCCTCCAGCACGGCGCTCTCGCGCATGGCAGTCACCGCTGCGTGGTGGTTGCCGAACGACTCGGGCCGAAGCCAAACGAGGTCACCATTCGCCCATTCTGCCCAATTGTTCGAGCTGTTCAACCGCCCTAGGCGCGGCGTGAATGGTGTCCCTGTCAACGACAACAGTTCCTCGCTCATTCTTGAACTCCACTCGTCTGTTGCGATGCCTGCGATGGGACGGACGTCCTATTCCACGGGCCCTTCATTGAGCTCGACGACGACTTCGCCGCTCAGGATCTGCTCGCGCACTTCCATGACGGCGGCTGCGACATCTCCGGGGACAAGAGTCTCTGTCAGCGGCGCGATGTCGGCACCGCCCTCGGACATGAAGAAGCGGATCCGTTCGAGAGGAGCGTCGTACGGAGCGTCGTTGACGGCGTGGTCGAACCAAGCATCGATCAGCACGCTGACCGCAGGATCCCAGAGAGCAACCGTACTCGTGACGATCGCGTGCGGGGCTTGGGGGGCCTCATCGATCAAGTCCCCGATTCCAAGGACCGGGTCCCCCTCAGCGATGGGTGAAAACGTGCCCGGCGTCGAGGGCGCGTACAAGACGTCCGCTCCTGATGCAATCAGTGCCGCCGATGCCTCGCCTGCCTTTGCAGGATCGAACCAGCTTTCGATGTAGGTCACGCTGGTGGTGATGTCCGGACTCACGGACCTCGCCCCATCGAAGAACGCGTTCACAGGGCCATTCACATTCGGGAACGGAAATGCTGCCACCGCGCCGATGCTGTCGGTCTCGGACATCAAGGCCGCTGCGACACCTGCAACATATGCAGGTTCATGGAGCAAGACGTCGATCCAGTATCCGTTGCCACCACTCGGCTCATTCCCGGAGCCGGAGTAGGCAAAGAGCATGTCGGGGAAGTCGTCTTTGACGGCCGCAATTGCTTCGCCGTACGTGCTGTGACCGAGGATGATGTCGTACTCACCGCCGGACGCGAGCTCGCGAATCACCCGCTCCCCGTCCGCGTACGCAATGTTCTCGAACACTTCGTACGTCACTTGCAGGCCGTGGGGTTCGGCCTCTGCGACTCGATCGAGCGAACCGATGAGGGACAGATTCCAGGAGGCTTCTTTCACCGCGAAGACGACAACCGCGATGTTCACCTCGTCCGGCACCTCCGTACCTGCTGACGGCTCGGTCGCGTCAGGCTCATCCGTATCCGGCGCCTCCGCACTCGCGGGCGTCTCGGTTGCGTCAGGCTCATCCGTATCACCGTCCGAGTCGCCACACGACGCGGCGAGCAGACACACCGTGACTAGTGCGATGGCAAGGCCCACCCAATGGCGTGCCATGGCTGACGTAGACGTTCGCATGCGATCTTCCTCCTCATCCACCCAGTTCACCCGTCGCAACCGTTGCGCTGGAGTGGGTACCTGGGCACGTCCTCTGTATTGTTGCAGTCAATATCCACTGAGTCAATATCCTGTCGGCCTGCCGTGAGCGACGACGAGGCTTCCACAACGCGCCACGGCTTGGAGGTCGGCAACCACGACGTTGGCCCTAAAGCAGCTGAACGCCGAGACTGACGCCGAACCAACCTCTTCCCTACGAGCGCCGGCGATGATGACATCCAACGGCGAACATTGATCTAGCCAATTCGTGATGGATGCGCTCTGACTCGAGGCACCTCAGCCGGCGGCAGCCCGTTGCGGATCTCTCAGTCGGCAACCGAAATCGCCTCAGTCGGGCAGCATACGACCGCAGACTCGATGGCGACTCGCTGATCCTCTGTCGGATCAACGACCTTCAACGTCGCTTTTCCACTGCCATCAAGCTCGAATAGGTCCGGGGCAACGCTCAGGCACATCCCCGCCCCTATGCACTTGTCGGTGTCAATCACCACTCGCACGTCGATCTGCTCCTCTACCTCGCCCTAGCTGTCCCAGTAGCCGACGTGAGCGGCTACGGCCTCGTCCACCAGTGTCGGGCCGATCACCTCGATGTCACGTTGCCCACTGGCCAGAACAGCTCGGCACCCGACACCAGTCATGGTGGCATTCTCACCGTGATCGCCTTCGTCGAACGGCATGAGATCAGCCTCGTTCATGCCGTAGACAAGTCTGGTGACGCCGGCCCAGTACATCGCGCCTGCGCACATGGCACACGGCTCGCAGCTGGAATATAGCGTGCCACCGGCGACAACTTCGGGATCGAGCCTCATGCCGATGTCGCGTGCCAGGTTCGTTTCGGCGTGTCCGATCAGGTCGCCAGTAGTCCTCACCGAGTTCAAGCCCTCGACGAGGACCTGCCCATCAGCATCGACGAACAGGGCGCCAAACGGATGATCCCCACGTTCGCGCGCACGGCGCGACACCTCTATCGCCTGCCGAACGAATTCCAGGTCAGTTTCTGATGGTTTTGCCGGGCTCATGTAGCTCTCCTTTGGGTTGGATTTCGCGTTCCCCAGCGATGCGGTCACACCCCACAAATGTCCTGAGGTCGGACGGGCACGCGGGTCAGCGCCGCCCCGCACGCATCGCGAATCGCCGCAATGACCGCCGCAGTGGAGGAGATCGTGGGTGGCTCACCGATCCCCTTGGCTCCCAGCGGCGAGAGGGGCTCGGGCTGCTCGATGAGACGGGCGATCTCGACAGGCGGCATGTCCAGGACCGTCGGGATGAGATAGTCGGTGAAGCTCGGATTCACGACGCGGCCCTCGTCGACTTGAAGCTCCTCCATGACGGCGAGACCAACACCCTGGGCGATCCCACCTTCGATCTGTCCGATGGCCTGGACCGGGTTCAAGATCCGACCAACATCCTGAGCAGTGCAGATCTCCACGACCCGGACGAGGCCCAGTTCGACATCGACGTCCACCACCGCTCGGTGTGCCGCAAATGCGAAGGCGACGAACGCGTTGCCCTGGCCCTGGCCGTCGAGTGGCTCGGTCGGCAGATGGTGGTATTCCTCTCTGGCCCGGTAGACCTTGCCGTCAGCGAGATCGGCGACACTCCCGAGCTCCTGGTCCTCAAGGGTGCACACCACGTCGTCGCGGATTATGAGGCCTTCACTGCGAGTTAGGGTTTGTCTGCTGATGTCCTGGAGGAACTGGGAGCGGACCGCGAGGCACGCGGCCTGGATCGCTCCGCCAGACATCCAGCTCTGTCGACTCGCAGAGGACGAGCCCGCATCTCCGGCGTCGCTATCTGCCACTGCTACTTCGACTCGTGAGGTGCCAAGGGTCTCGGCAGCGATCTGCTGGGCGATAGTGACGAATCCCTGACCGACTTCTACCGCAGCACAGCGGATGGTGACGACGCCATCGACCAGCTCGCAATCAGCGGTGGAGAAGTCATCGAATCCTTCGCTGAACATGAGATTCTTGATGCCGACGCCGTAGCCGACGCCGCGGCGGATGTCTTCGGGGTCAGCCGTGCGCCCGTATCCGCCTGGCATCGCGGCGAATGGGTCCTCTGGGTCCGGCGAAAGCACCGACGGCAGCGGGTGGTCGACGCAAGCCTGGATCAGTTCGGCCACCGGCGCCGGGTACGGCACCTCCTGCCCAATGCTGAGCTCATCGCCCGGCGCCATGGCGTTGCGGAGCCGAACCTCTGCCGGATCCAGCTTCAGTTCCGCTGCCAGTCGATCCATCTGGGCTTCGTGAACGATGCAGGCCTGGACTGAACCGAAGCCCCGCATCGCCCCACAGGATGGGTTGTTGGTGCGAACGGCAAACCCATCGATCGTGGCGTTGGGCACCTTGTAGGGGCCGGTGATAAACACCGACGCGTTCAGGATCACGGAGTTCGAGGTGGACATGTAGGCCCCGCCATCAAGGAGAACACGCGCCTGTACCGAGACGAGTCGTCCTTCGGCGTCGGCTTCATGTCGGACCCATACCCGTCCAGGGTGCCGATGAACGTGGGCGAGGAAGGATTCCTCGCGGGAGTAGCTCACCCGGACCGGGCGCCGGGTCTTCAGTGCCAAAAGGCCGAGATGGATTTGCATTGTCAGGTCTTCGCGGCCGCCGAAGGCGCCGCCGACTCCTGAGAGGATGAGCCGCAGCCGCTCCGGTGGCAGTCCGAGACATTCGCTGATCTGTTGGTAGTCGCTGGCTAGCCACTGCGATGCCAGGTAGAGATCCAGTCCACCGTCCGCGGTAGGCACCGCAAGCCCGGCCTCAGTTCCCAGGAACGCTTGGTCCTGCATGCCGATCTCATAGGTCGCCTCCACTGCGACCGCTCCCCGGACTTGGGGGTCACCTCGCCGGATCTGGAGGTGCCGAAACACGTTCCCGTCGGGATGGATCGGCTCGGCCGTGAGCGATTCCTCGGGATCGTGCACCCCTTCCAGCGGGGTGTAGATAACATCGATGAGGTCGAGGGCCATTCGAGCTGTTCGCGGATCCTCGGCTGCCACAGCGGCTACGGGCTCGCCGTGGTAGCGGACGACCTCGGTGGCGAACACTGGCTGATCTCGAATCTCGATCCCATAGGAAGAGGCCGCGGGGAGGTCGGCGCCTGTGATGACGACGGCGACGCCAGGCAGCTCCTCAGCGCGTGACGTGTCGATCGACTCGATTCGAGCGCTGCTGTGCGGCGACCTGAGTGTCGCGGCCCAGAGTTCGCCGGCGGCGCTGAGGTCGCTGCTGAATGCGAACCTGCCGCTGACCTTCAGGTTTGCATCCGGTCGCTGGGTCGAGTCCCCGAGCCGGGGTGATGCCGTGTCGTCGACGATCTGCGTGGTGCTCATCGCGGCTCCAGCTCGGCGCCGTGATACTCGCGGGCCGCCAGCGCCACGGCCTCGAGGATGCGACCGTATCCGGTACACCTGCACAGGTTTCCCGAGAGCGCCTCGCGTACTGCCGACGCTGTGAGCGCCTCGGTCTCGTCAATGAGACTACGGATGGCCACCACGAATCCAGGGGTGCAGAACCCACATTGCACCCCGCCCGTCGCTACAAGAGCGCGCTGGACAGCGGAGGTCATCGGGTCGTCTTCGAGTCCCTCGAGCGTCACGACTTCTGTGTCACCCAGGACCCCGGTCATCGTCAGGCACGAGCACACCGGCCGTTGGTCAACCAAGACCGTGCAGGATCCGCACTCCCCTTCCTCGCAGGCGCCCTTGGCGCTCCGGAGCTCGAGTATCTCGCGCAAGACCCAGAGCAGTGATTCGCCGGCGCATGACGACGGCACCGTCGTTGCGGTCCCGTTGACGTTCAACGACAGGGACTCACTCACGACCGATCCTCCTGAGCGCTCGCCGGACACACGTCGCCACTACATGCCTCCTATATGACGCAGCGGAGCGGTGATCCTCGATAGGCGACACCTCCTCGCTCGCTGCGTCCGCCACGGCGGCGATGTCCGCGTCGGACCATCGTGGGCCCGTCCACTAGGCGGTGGTAGTGGCAAGTTGCTCTGCTTTGGACCCACGAGCAGCACAGCATCCGGGCTATCGCGAAGGATCTCGAGTGCCTCGTGCAAAGCGGCAACGCTGTGGACCTTCATCCGAGGTGTGCCCATTAGGCCGGTTCTTCCGCCGCACCGCACGCGGAGGCGGACGTCGATGTCGCTGGCGAAAGAACGTTCCTCATCGTGGATCCCCCTCCTCGGCGCGCTAGGACCCGGCGTTGATGTGATCGAGTACGAATTATTGCTGTGATCAAAACTCCTTGTCAACAGCGCTCCGAACGTCCGGCGGTCCACGACCATTTGTGGGGCCAGAACCGGCCCGTCGCAGGCATGCAACACTTTAAGACAGCGAGCTTGAGGACCATGTCGAAATATTGATCACACGGATTGCGCGATGCATCTTCATGATGAGCAGGTCCGGTTCCGTCCCTCATTGATCGCGGCGACCCGGACTCGCTTGCCGGCTTCACTCGGCGGATCGAGCGGGCCCGCGCCGAACGCACGACTGCCGAGCTACGGCTGCGCCAAGCAACCACGGGACCGGTATCACCGAGGCCGAGATCCGAGAGGCTGCTCGAAACCTTGCTGACGCGATCTCACTGCTATCGGCTGCTTCGCCTGAGGACTGCCGCCGCGTCTACGAGACCGCTCAGCTCGAAGTGCTCTACGACCACGAGAACCGGCGTGCTCAGCTCTCGATCGCATCAAGGGTCAGTGGTGGTGTCGGAGGGGGGACTTGAACCCCCACGCCCGTGATGGGCACTAGCCCCTCAAGCTAGCGCGTCTGCCAATTCCGCCACTCCGACGTGGACGCCGGGCAAACCGGCGCAGAGGGCACCCTATCGCGCCGGATGCCCAGGGCTCTATGAGATTGACGGCTGCTTCCTCGGGAGCGGGGCGGCGTTCGAGTGACGAGGCGTTATCCGCTGCGGCGATCGAGATAGGCATCTGCGATCGCGATGAGGCGACTGCGGCCGAAGCTCTCTTCATGCCCGCCATGGACCGCTTCGGCTGGCAGTGCGCGAAGTCTTGTCATCGTTTGGCAGTAGTCGTCGATATTTGATTCAGGCAGCTCGTCAAGGAGCGGGCCATCGTAAATGGCGTCACCCGAGAACAGTACCGAGTTCTTCCGATCCCACAGTCCAATGCTGCCTGGTGAGTGCCCCGGAAGATGCAGAACTTCAAATGCCCTGTCTCCGAGGTCGACGGTGTCTCCCTCGTGAAGACACACCGTTGCCCTCGTGGGTACCGTTCGAAAAAAGGACATGTCGAATCCACGGGCTGGCAGCGCGGACAGAAGGTAATCGCCGAGCGAATATCCTGCTCGCTTGAACATTGCGCGCTTGCTGGCGGGCATATCAGCCCCGACCAAGGACACGTGTGAAGGGTCCAATAGGTCATTCGCCTCATCAATGTGCACCCAACGCTCCTCGAACTCGTGGAGTCCGCCGACGTGATCGAGGTGTGAGTGAGTTGCAACTACTATTAGGCGCTTATTCCGACTGCGTTCCAGAACCGGCTCAAGAGGAACAATACCCATTCCAGTATCGATTAGGAGATCGCTGGTTTGGCCACGCACCAGCCACATGTTGCAACGGAGCAATGGGTCGACATGCGGTTCGAACAGCAGGCTAGTTGTCGAGTCGATTCGCTTGGTTCGGAACCACTCGGGAATCACCGGAAGAGCGGGGTTTGCTCCCATGGGTCTAATTCTCGCATATCACAGTGTGATCGGGTTCCCTTCATCGAGGTGATCGGCCTCCGCAGCAATCTTGTCCAGGTTGTGTGGGTTGACGAGCAGCGCACGGAGCATGAATCGAACCAGTTCGTCGGGAGACGGAACGTTGTCTTCGGCGTTGTGGCGGGCCGCCGAGCGAATGACCTCCTTGAACACCCCATCGATCGTCAGCTCGACGAGGCTCGCGTCGTAAGCCACGAAGTCCCCCTCCCGAATCCCCTCCTCGATAAGGGCGCGCCACACCTTGTGGAGCTTCGCTAGCTTCCTACCCCACTCACGAAACTCGGGACCGAGGAGTATGTAGTCGTCAACGGTTCCGGACAGGTCATGAGGCACTTTGAGAACGTTCCGGAGGTCATACCGCAGCACGCTATACAGACGTGCCGCCCCACTTCCGTCTGCGCCGAGCATCGCGGTGGCGTACTCCACGGCCTGGTGGAATTGCAGCACCAACAGATGTTCCATAATCGCTTGCTTCGAGTCGAAGTGGTGGAAGAGCGTCGGCTGCTGGACCCCGACATTCCGGGCGATCTGTCGCGTCGACGTGCCGTGGAACCCGCGTTGTGCAAACAAGCGGGCCGCTTCGAAGAGGATGCGATCTGATGTGGCTTCCGGGCGCCAGGTACTAGGCGCGTTTGCGTTGGCCTCGGAGCCGAGTCGTGCTTTTTCCTGAATCGAGCCGTCGTAGCTTTTCATCGCCGTCCTTTTCATCTCCCCATCGTTGCTCCGGTCGCCTTCGCTGGCCCCGTCGAAGCCTAGGCGACACCTGGGCAGTACCTGGTGCACCATCCGGAGATGTTCGCGACCGACGTCACGTGTCGGGATCCTACGAGCCCGGCGCGTTCATGCCACCGACGACCGAACGAGCTATGAGGTCGGGTGCCGGGGGTTCATGACGGTAGAGCCGGCTGGCATTGCCGAAGCACAACTTCATGATGACCTCAGGGTCGAGGTGGGCGAGGCCCTCTTGAACGAGGGCCTGGGTATCTGGCCAGGAAGTATCGGGATGGGGGTAGTCCATCTCGAGCATCACCTTGTCCTCGCCGATGATGTCGAGCATCCGGAACGCCGAGGGATCCTCGATCGAGGTGAACCAGAAGTTGCGATGAAGCATCTCGACTGGAGTCGGATCGCAGGGGTCCCAAATCATGCCTTGCCCCTCGATTTCGCGAAACTCCTTCGTCAACCGCTCGATGATCATGGGCACCCACGAGACTCCGGCCTCCGAGAGGACCACCTTCAGGTCCGGGAAACGGATTGGGATCTTCGCGAAGATCCAGTCGACGAGCGCTGACAGGCCATTCAAGGGGAACAACACGGCGGTCACGATCATGGGCGAAACCGAGCTAGGCCGCGCGATGGAGCCTGACGACCCAATGTGAAGGTTGATGACCGTCTCCGTCTCCTCACAGGCTCGAAAGAACGGGTCCCAGTGTTCGCTGTACAAGTGGGGAAATCCTTGCCCTTCGGGATTCTCCGAGAACGAAACGGCCTTGAAGCCGCGCTCGTGGTTCTTGTGGACCTCTTCGGCAGCGAGCACAGGATCGCGCAACCACGGGATCTGACATGGGATGTACCGACTGGGGCAGGCCCCGCACCACTCATCGATCATCCAATCGTTGTAGGCCCGCACAGACAAGAGCGCCGCCCGCTCATCTTTCATGAGGTTGAGTCGCGTCCCCGCGAACCCCCAGAGTGCCGACGCGAAGTTGAGCGAGGCCGAGATCCCGTTGAGGTCCATGTCGGCGAGACGAGCCTTCGGATCGTACGTACCAGCGCGGAACTCCTCGAACTTCGCCGGCGCGAACGTCCACTCCGACTGCGGGCGGCCCACCGCAGAGTCCTGCGTGATGAGAGGAAAACGCTCGCCATCGACCACCCAATGCGGCAACCCGTCGTCGTCGGTCACGACATAGGGGACGAGGTCGCGATCGGCCGTGGGCACGCGGTCAACAAAGGTCCCAGGAGGCTCAAGCACGTGGTCGTCCACCGAGATAATGGGACACCACAGCTCCCGTGGAGCGGGGTCGGGAAGAAGCGTCACGGTTCCCCGCTCGGTCGACATTCCGAATCCTGAGTCACCAGAGAACATGTCGTCGAACGTTTCTTGTCCTTGCACTGGAGTCTCCCCTTTAAGCCCGATACCGCGGCGCCCATAATGTCGGTTTCCGCACCCCAACCGGAAGCGTGATTCGGCTGGGCGCAGACCTGATCGACGTCATCGGCGACCAGGATCTAAAGTCTCTGCCATCGGCAGTCTATCGATTGATCGGCTACCCTGCAATAGCAAGGAAGATCGCTAAACAATCACTTGCCCAGGAATTTGAGCACGGAATCCAGGACCTCTCTGCCGGCACGCCCTCACGTCATCGTGATCGGTGGTGGGACGATGGGCGCCGGGATTGCCCAGACGCTCCTCGAGGCAGCCGATCGCGTGACCGTCGTCGAGGCCACTCCGTCCCTTGCCGAAGCGGCCTACGGACGGATCGTTGAAGGCCTCGGTCGAAGGTTCAAGCGAGCCCACGATCCCGATGCAGATGTGGCGGCGGCGTTGTCGCGACTTGAACTACGTGTTGACCTGCCGCCCCGCGTCGATCCGGAGCTCGTGATCGAAGCCGTGCCGGAGTCATTCGGTCTCAAGCGCCGGGTCCTGACGGAAGTCGACGCGTCGTACCCAGAGCTACCACTGCTCGCCTCCAACACAAGCTCGCTTTCGATCACCGGTCTTGCCGCCGCGCTGCGTGCGCCGGAGCGGTTCCTTGGCATGCACTTCTTCAATCCCGTGCCCATCTCGGAACTGGTCGAGATCGTCGCTGGTACAGCCACCTCGACTGCGGCAATCGAGACGGCCCAGGCGTGGGCCCATTCGATCGACAAGCACGCCATCGTCGTGCGCGACTCTCCGGGATTCGCGACGAGCCGGCTCGGACTTGCACTGGGCCTCGAGGCGATCCGGATGGTCGAAGCAGGCGTCGCCACCGTCGAGGACATCGACACCGGCATGGTTCTCGGCTACAGGCATCCGATCGGCCCGCTCCGGCTCACCGACCTCGTGGGCCTCGACGTGCGCCTCGGCATCGCAGAGCACCTGGCAGTCACACTTGGCCCGCGATTCGAGCCGCCCGAGCTGCTTCGCACACTCGTTGTCGAGGGCAAGCTAGGCAAGAAGTCCGGCCAGGGGTTCTACACATGGGCCTGATCCGCCCGTTCTTGACTCCCCGAGTCCCGACAGCTACATTCGTAACTGATCAATCGATAGATAAGTGAATCGGTCCTGTGAACGAGAGAGGAGGACTCTCTGTGGCTCACGGCCTGCCGGCACCAGAGCTCAAGGCTCCAAGCCGCGGCAGCGCGCTGACAGTTCAGGGATTGCACAAGGTCTTCGGGCGCGAGGTTCACGCGCTCCAAGGGGTGGATCTGGGTATTGAGGAGGGCGAATTCGTGGCCGTTCTCGGCCCAAGCGGCTCCGGCAAGACCACCCTACTCATGATCGTCGCAGGCTTCGAAACACCTACTGCTGGAAAAGTATTCTCGGGCGAAGCGGATATCACAAACACGCCACCTCAAAGAAGAAACTTTGGAGTTGTGTTTCAAAGCTATGCGCTCTTCCCACACATGAGCGTACGCGGAAACATCGCCTACCCGCTCGCTGTACGCGGAACGCGGCGAAAAAACCGTAATGAATTGGTGAATCACGCGTTGGAACTAGTTGGACTCGAGGGCTTAGGTGCGCGACGCCCCAGCCAACTCTCAGGAGGTCAACAGCAGCGAGTCGCGTTGGCGCGAGCCCTTGTATACCAGCCATCTGTTCTGCTGTTGGATGAACCGCTGGGCGCGCT
Source organism: Candidatus Poriferisocius sp. (assembly GCF_965204015.1). Lineage (GTDB taxonomy): Bacteria > Actinomycetota > Acidimicrobiia > Acidimicrobiales > Bin134 > Poriferisocius. Next base: position 3,985,412 of record NZ_OZ241965.1, read on the forward strand.
TGACAGAGCATTGAGAGAACGTATGCAGGTCGAGTTGCGAAACCTCCACCGAAAGGTCGGTGCCACCCTTCTCTATGTTACTCACGACCAAGACGAGGCCTTGACTATGGCCGACCGAGTCGTTGTGATGCAGGACGGTAGACTAGAACAAGTCGGCACCCCTAGGGAACTATACGAGCGTCCGGCAACAGAGTTCGTAGCGAGCTTTATCGGCTCGGCCAACCGTTTGAGTGTTCGTGTGAAACATCCAAAAGCAGGGTTGGCGGTTGTGCGCCTGGCATCAGGAGGCACGTTCGAAGTACGTAGTTCAGCCCGCGTCTCGGCGTGCGGTGAATCACAGGGGCTATTGGTGTTTCGCCCAGAGAAGGTGGAGATATCGGCTGCAACCGACTCCGAAATTTCCACAAACGAGATGAGCGTTGTCGGGCGCGTCGAGAGCCTGGTATTTGCCGGGAGCACTTGGAGGTGCAGTGTATCGACGGCACTTGGTGACGTACAGGCCTTTGTGCCCAACAAACCAGATGAACGTGTTGGCGACCAAGTCCGTCTGAGGTGGAAGGCCGTTGATGCATGGGTTCTGGCATCGACACAACACGAATCGCAAGTACAGCAGCAGCCTCAGGTAGAAGACGAAGATATGCATCATGAACAAGATTGTATGGTCCACAGTCCTTAGGTTGGTATGAGCAAATGAATCGGCATGAACAAAGAAATTATTGAATGATCCACAACTCTTATGGGGGGATAAACAAATGAAACAGCATGAACAAATGAACCAATGGTCACGCGGTGTGCGCAGTGGCCGGAGATGGAGGCTGCTTACAGCCTTCGTCGTGTTGGTCGTTATCGCATTGGTCGGGGCCGCGTGTGGTAACGATGACGACGACGGCGCCCCTCAAGGCGATCGAAAGCTGGTCATAGTGCCCGCCGGTGGCAGTGTGACCACAAATATGAACGCAGCGTTCCTGGTTCCCTTCTCCATCGAGACGGGCACAGAGATCGAGATTGTTGAGGCGGGTCAGCAGGTGGGTGCACTGGAGGCTCAGGTGAGTTCGGGCAATGTCCTTTGGGACCTAGTTGACTGCCTCACCGCTGATGTCGTCGCGCGTCCAGAACTGTACGAGGAGCTTGACACGTCGGTGGTCCAATCCACGTCAGATTACGTCATCGAGGACTCGGGGGAGGCGGCCAGCCGATCAATCTTCACTGAGTTCGCAGTATTGCCCAACATTGCGTACCGGACCGACACGTATCCGGATGGGGGACCCACCTCTTGGGCAGACTTCTTCGACACCACAACGTTCCCAGGAGCGAGGGGGATGTTTGACCTCGGCCTGTTCTCGGCGTGGCGAATTGCCACCGTGGCACTCATCTCAGACGGTGTGGATCCCAATCCGGAGAGCCTGATTCCCCTGGACCTGGACCGCGCCTATGAGGTGCTCGACCGAATTCGGCCGGATGTTCGGGCCTTCTTCAGCGGGTTTACGCAGGGGCAGGACCTGCTGCGGTCGGGCGAGGTCGACATGATGATGCTCGCCGACGGGCGCACTTTCCAACTAATGCAGCAAGGGGCTCCAGTGGCGAATGTGTATCCCACCGACAAGACATTCCTGTCTGGGGCGCGCCTCTGCGTACCGAAGGGAGCGCCAAACAAAGAGGTCGCGTTCGAGTTTATGGAATATGTACTCTCGAACCCACAGCAGCAGGCTGTCTTTGCTTCACTTTCAACCTATGGCCCTCCAACCAACGCGGGGGCTCAGGCGGCTCTGGACCTAGGTATTGATGATTTCAATACGCTCCATCCGGAGCTCTTCATGGTCGATTCCGACTTTTTGGAATACGTTCAAGAGAACGCCGACGAGCTACTTTCGCGGTGGAACGCATGGGTCGCCAGTTAGCCGGTTAACCGCAACGACCCTTGAATTCATCCCGGAGCGCGACGCCTACGGGGCCCCCACGCTGGGCTGTACGGCGTCGCGCTCCGATGTACGGGCCGGCGCTCATCGTGGCGCTGTCACTGCCATTTCTGGCCATGATGTCGGTTGGGTTTGTATTACCCCTGTCCGAATCGGTCATCAACAGCTTTCGATCTGATCCTGAGGCAAACAGGCAGTTCGCTGAGGCATACCGCGAGATCCTCGCCGACGAACTTTTCCGGACGGTGTTGATCCGCACCTTCACGACCGCTGCCGTCGTTAGTCTCATCTCGCTTGTCCTTGCCTATCCCACCGCGGAATTCATCGCGAGCTGCTCATCGCGCACTCGACCCTTTCTGCTTGCATTGGTTGTTGTACCCCTCTGGAGCAGCGTGATCGCCCGGACTTATGCATGGTACGGCGTTTTCGTGCGTGACGGGCTGGTGGACCGTGTTGCCGATCTTTTCGGGTATGGACCCCAACAGCTGCTGTTTTCCCGGCTGGCGGTGACCCTGGGCATGGTGCAGGTGATGCTTCCAATCATGATTTTGCCCATCTATGCAGCGGTGATTCGTTATGACGAACGATTGAGCCGAGCATCATTGAGCCTCGGTGCGAGCCGACTTCGGACACTTCTTCTAGTCAAACTGCCGATGCTCGCGCCTACGATTGTCGCTGCAACTGCGGCGGTCTTCATCATTACCCTGGGGTTCTTCATAACACCTGCGATTCTTGGAGGGCCACGCACTCAGCTCATAAGTAACCTCATTTGGCAGCAGATTTATCAGACTTTCGACTTGCAACGGGCTCAGGCAATGAGCGTAACCCTACTCGGCACGACGCTACTCCTCCTTTTGTTCTTTGGCGGCCTGCTCCTCTTAACCCGGCGTTATCTACGATGAAGAGCTCACGTCCGTTTGATGTCCGGCTGTTTCGAGTCATTGGGGTGGCGACTCTCCTCATGCTCTCGCTCCCGATGTTGATTCCAGTCTTGTCTGCGCTCGATCCTGGTGAATTCTTCACGTTCCCGCCAACCGATGTCTCGAGTCGTTGGTTCCGTGAGTTCTTGGCCAATAGGTCGTGGCGGTCTTCCACCCTTCTGACATTCTCGATCGCGATTATGACAGCTGCCGTGTCGTCCGTTGTCGGCGGACTTGCCGGAATAGCGTTCGCGCGTGTGCATTCTCGCATGCGGCCGATCTTCTACCCGCTACTGGTTGGTCCTCTGATCGTTCCCGTGATCATTCTCGCGGTGTCCTTCTACGGCGTGGCGCTCGAATATGGTCTTGTTGGCAATCTCTTCGCATTCGTCGTAGCAAACGCACTCCTCTCTGCTCCCCTGGTTGCCTTGTTGGTTTCGGGCGTAGCCCTCCGCATGGATTCGCGAATCGAGCTCGCATCTTTGTCCTGCGGCGCGGGACGATTGCGTACATTGGCCTTTGTCACCGTTCCAATGGTGGCGCCGTCCGCGCTGGCGGGCGGTGCCCTGGCATTCCTCTTGGTGCTCGACGAAGTCCAGATGTCGATATTTCTGGTCGCGCCAGACCGCACTCCGCTCGCGGTCAAGATGTTTCTGGCGGCCTTTCAGGGGACTACACCCATCGTGACGGCCGCGTCGAGTTTTCTCCTTGTGTCGGCGGTCGTCATCATCGGCGTTGTGACCCTGGTCCGCAACCGGCTTGCTGCACGCGGCACCACCATGGCGGTTCCCGGGCTGGAAGAGCAGGGTTGAATTCTACAACTCTTGTGTTTCCCGAGGAGTGCCCAGCTTTATGCCTGTCTCTGACGCCAATTGAGTAGTGGCATCCAGTTGCAAACCTAAGCCATCCGCTAACCGTGTCAGGTAATTGAACAGCCCAACGATATGCGCCACTTCCAAGCAGGCCCTGTCATTGAATCCCAAGTCGCGTAGTGGTTGCCAATCACTCTCTACCATGCGAGTTGGAGTAGCGCTCAGCTTCTCAGCCAGAGTGCATAGTGCTGTCTGGCGGTCAGAAAGGCCGACGACTTCACGCCAACGTTTCTGTGCGATTGCGTCTACTAGAGCAGGATCGCCATCTTCTGCACGTAGAAACTCTACGTGAGATTGTGTTCAATAGTGGCAGTCCTGGGCAGCCGAACTAACTGCCGCAATCATTTCGCATTCTTGTTGGCTGAGAAACTCAGTGTTGTGCATTACTTCCCGACTCAAGGCAGAGAATGCCGGGCCAATTCTGTCATGGGTAGAGATGAGCCGCGCCATAGCCGGAATAAAACCGTAGTCCTCATTGACTGTTCTTGTGCCCGAAGCGAACTGATCACGTATTTCTTCTTCTGTAGGTATGCGAACCCAGGCCTCGGGAACTTGTTCAGTACTCATAGTCCTCTTCCTATCAATTTGCTATGCCTTCGGAAAGGCTGAGAATGTCGGCGACGAGTTCGGGAACCTGAGCCGGAGTCATGTTGTGCCCTGCGCCGTGGTATACCCGTAGCTCGGCGCCTGGGATCTTCGCCACGAGGTCCTCCGAGTAGTTGAGCGGCAGCAGGGGGTCTTCTGAACCGTGGATGACGACCGTATCGACCTCAAGTTCAGCCAGCCGTTCAGCTGTGACGTCAGATGCAATGAAGGCCGCGAGGTTTCTGAGATTTCCGGCTGCGTCATATCCACGCTCCATCATTGATCGGGCGGCCCTGGCAGCGACGTCGCCGGGCATTGGGAATGTCGGACTCGACTGGACCCACTGGAGCCAACTGACAGACTCGAACGTGAACTCGGGCATGTACTGCGGAGTACACACCTCCTCGATGACTGCCATCCTCCCCGGCGGGCGGGGTCCCAGTCGCTCTGTTTTCTCTAGCGACGCAGAGATGATAACCAGGCCCTCAAACCGGTCAGGCCTGCTCAGCGCGGCCAGCGCCGCCACCACTCCGCCGAGCGAGTGGCCGACCACGGTCCCGGACTCGACGCCGCAGGCGTCCATGACACAGAAGACATCGTCAACCATGTCCTCGAGTCCATATGGCAGCGAAACGGGCTGTCCACGCTCCAGACGGCCTTGAAGTTCGCTGAAGGACGGCAACTCCGCCGTCTCGAATCGCATCGACAACCCGCAGTCGCGTTGGTCGTATGCCACTACCCGCCTTCCGCTCTCGAGGAGCCGGTTGGTCAACCCGATCACGTCCCATTGCACGAGCTGCTGTCCTAGTCCATGAATGAGGATGACCGCCTCAGCGTTTCGCGGGCCTGAATCTACGTAGTGGAGTTCGACACGTCCGTCTCCGCGGGTGGTCGGCATGCTTTGCCCCCTTTCTCGGAGCTATTTCTCCCCTAGCGCTTCGAGAACCATCTGGCTGAACGCGTGATGCATGACGTCCCAAAATGGTGCATAGAACATCTGATTGACGGCGGGTGAGTGCCGAGCGCGTTGTACTCCCTCGATAACGCGCTGATCCTCCAAATGCGCCATTCGCCACAAATGGTAGAGCACTTCCCGCGAAGTTCGTAAGGTCGGATCCGTCGCGGCGTCTCGGCGAAAGTAGTATGACTCGTAGAGTGTCGTATGGTCTGGCCGCTCCGGGAACGCGAGCACGGCAACAATCGAATCGGGCGCAATACCGATGTGAAGGTTTGGGAAGAGTGCGCCATAATAGGCATTGACTGGTTCCTCTTCGCGGCCAAGATGTGGAATGTCTAGAAACGGATACGTATTCGCGAAATCTTCGGCCTTATAGGAGAGTGCCAAGAAGTTTCGATCGACATGATCCCAATAGGTCTTCACGCCATCATGTACGCGCGGCACCTCGGGTGAATCAGCATAAAGCGTGTGTGCGAACGCTTCGTGGAGAACGTTTATGCACGTGTTCTCATAGTATGTCTTCCAGTTCGCAGCCACCTCGTAGCTGAAAGTGGTTTCACCCTCACCCATCGACATGCGGCCGGGCGACGCCGACGCGAGATCCCATGGCTCCAAGATTTCGGCGAGCGGCGCGATATAACTGGCAAAAGGCTCGGACTGCTCCGCCAAGCTTACAAAGACAATACCCATGAACGTCTCGCACGCAACGGGCAGAAGGTCGGCTCGGCGTTCACCCAGTGAGGCAAGGCTGCCTTCAGGAGTGCCGTCCCAATATGGGATCCCTACAAGTCTTCCGTTCAAGTCGTAGAGCCAGCCATGATAGGGGACACGCAAAAATTCACGGCGGTGTTGTTGTTCCAGGACCACCGGACAACTGTCGTAGGGGCACACGTTGTGGAAGACCCGCACCTTTCCGTCCGTGCCACGAACAGCCATGAGCGGAAAGTCGATGATGTCCCGTGGCATGACATCACCTTCGTGAGGCAGTTCGTGCTCGAAGCAGTACGCTACCCAAGATTGGCGATAGATCTTTTCTGCCTCCACTGCGAACCACGCCTCGCAGGTAAATGCTCGGTTAGGCAAGGTCAAGGCCTCTTCGATCGGCCGCCACACGGCCTCCCGTTCATCCTCGGTTAGGAGGGCACTTCGCTCGTCTGTAGCCATCTCTTGTCGGGGGTGCGGTGCTGGTGAATGCCCGGTTCCCCATCCCCTTTCGATCTGTACGTGTGCCCGGCGCCACGCCTCCCACGGCACGTCATCGCTGTGAATGCGGTCATTCAGGTCGTTGAATCAGCGATCGGGACGAGCAACACGTAGGTAGCCTATCGGTCGATAGATTACGTGTCAAGGCGATCGACCGGTCGTTTGAACGAATAGTAAATCCGCAAGGGCGTAGTGACCTCGTGGAAGCCTTGTGCGAGTGAGATGACGGCCGAAGCCATTGTTTGGCTTTCGACAAGCTCCCATCCCTCGTCCCCTAGCTCGTTGCAGAGGGCAAGCCACCCGACGACACTAGCCCCCTCGACAGCGAGCTCGGAATCACCTTGCTTGCCCTCCGTTCGCTTCTCAGCGAAGGTGTCGCCAGGTCGCCAGATGTAGTGGGCGTTCTCGAAATCCCACCGAACCCCCTCCTTCTCGGACTCCCTCGCGACCTGCTCATAAGTCACGATCAGGTATTCCCATTTTGTCGCCATTCGGCACCTCCATTGTGCACTAGTACGACACCCGGTTCGGCGGACAACGCCTCGTCACTCGAACGCCGCCCTGCTCGCGAGGAGGTCGCGAACCTGGTCGGCTTCGAAGCCGAGCTCGCCGAGTATGTCGTGGGTGTCACAACCCCGAGGGCGAGCTGGCGCACCGCCGTCCGGGTACTTGCCATCGAATCCGATCGTCGGGCGGATGCGCACGACGCGGCCTTCGGTCGGGTGTTCCTCGTCGCCAAGCAGACCGACCGCGGTGAGGTGGGGATCGCTCGGCAACGTCTCGAGGGTGTGTATGGGCTGGGCAGGGATGTCGACCGATCCGAGGAGCTCCAGCCAGTCGGCCGTGGATCGCTCGGTGAGCGGAGCCCCGCGCACCACGAACCAGTCGACGACGTTCGTCGCTCGAGCGGCGACCGACGAGAAGCGCGGGTCGCCGACGAGCTCGCGGCGTCCGGTGACTTCGAGGAACGCTCGCACCTGTGCGTCGGTGTTGACGGTGAAGGCGATCCATCCGTCGAGTGTCTGAACGGGTCGATTATGAGGAGTGAGGAGCCTCCGGTCGCCGGGCGGTCCGACCGGAGGGTCGAAGCTGTGCTGGGCGAGGTGCTCGTGAAGGACGAATGCCGCCATCGTCTCGAACATCGGTACCTCGATCAGACATCCGCGGGCGGTGTGCTCACGCTGGTGCAGGGCCGCCAGGATCGAGCCGGCTGCGATCTCGCCGACGATGTGGTCGCAGAGGAGCAACGGGACGTACCGAGGGGTGCCGTCGCGTTCGAGCATCAGCCCAGCGATGCCGCTCGCGCCTTGGACAACGCTGTCGTACGCGGGCTGGCCAGCGTAGGGGCCGTCTGTTCCGAACCCGGTGATCAAGCAGTAGATGGCGCGTGGAAACCGATCGACCACCGCGACGGGATCGAGGCCCAGTCGCTCGAGTGCCTGGGGCCGCATGTTCGCGACGACCACGTCAGCCCACTCGAGAAGGCGCTCGACGACCGGTTGAGACTCGGGGGCCTTGAGGTCGAGGCCGAGATTCCGCTTGCCCCGATTGAGGTGGAGATAGGTGCCAGAGTGCTGACCGGTCGGCGACTCCCCGCCGAGCCCTCGCATGAGGTCGCCGTTCGGGCCCTCGACCTTGATGACGTCGGCGCCGTACTGAGCGAGGCGCAACGTGCATGCCGGGCCGACGACGACGGTGGTCAAGTCGAGGACGTGCAGTCCGTCGAGCGCAGGCCCCGTCATCGGACGAAGGCCTTCATCCCGACGGCCACGCGACCGGTGTCGTCGAGCGCGCGCAACTCGTAGTGGTCGTCGCGCTCGTCTCCGGTGAGTGTGATCGGTCGTTGTGCGAACAACGGGGCGCTGTAGCGCAGGTCGACTCGGTTCGGGGTGACGCCGATGTCGCGGCGGAGGAACTCGGTGAGCAGGAGCGTGCTGAGACCGCCGTTGACCACGAGATCGGGAAACCCCTCCACCTCCCGTGCGTAGGTGCGATCGAGATGGATCCGGTGGGAGTTGAACCCCAGCGCCGAGTACTGGAACAGCAGCGTGTCGTCGGGAACGACCACGCTGATATACGACGACTCCGGAATCTCGAACTCCTTCGAGCCGTCGGCGGACGGCGGGGCACCTGGCGACTCCCCGAGGAGTAGGTACGTCTGCTCCTCTGTGATCGCAGGCGCGTCCGATGTCGAAAGCCAGATCTCGTGAGCGATCGTGACCACTGCCATCGGTCCCGACGCCGTCGATTTCTCCGACTGGCTCACGAGTCGACTCACACGACGGACGTTGGCCCCGATCGGCACATCGTGGGCATAGTGCACCGACCGACTTCCGAGGAGCAGGCGTGGCAGGCCGAGGTCTGGCATCCGGACACCGAATCCCCCAAAGCCGTCGCTTCGCAGCTCGGATCGACGAGTATCGGCGCCGAGCAGGACGAACTGCCAACCGCGAGGCAGCGTTCCACCCGCCAGGACGCTCGTCGGGTCGATGTCGAGCATTGCCGACACCCGCCGGACCACAGACTGACCGCAGGTCTCCTCGCGAACCACTTCATGGGTGTCGAGCGTCATTGCGGCCCCGAGGTTCTGCGGACCGACGAGAGCGCCGGCGCGGTCATCGACGCGAACTCGTCGTCAACTTAACAGCGCCGAATCGGAGCGCCGCGGCGGCTCTTTCGCGAGGCCAAAGAGACGAGCCGCGTTGTTCCAAAGTAGGTCCTTCGACACAGCATCCCCGAGATTGTCCACCAGACGAGCGACGGTGGGTGTGCTGTTGGGGTAGGTGCCTTCATCGTGGGGGTAGTCGTTCGCCCACATCATCCGGTCGGAGCCGATGCGCCCGATCAATTCTACTGACACCGAGTCGTAGGAGAACGTGATATGGCCCTGGCGGCGGAAGTACTCACTTGCCCGTAGCTCGAGCTTGCGCACATCCGGCCGACGCTCCTGCATGTAGTCCATCGACTCCAAGACGAATGGCAACCAGCCGGCCTCTGCCTCGACGATTGCGAACTGGAGGCGAGGGTAGCGATCGAATACGCCTGATGAGGTCAATTGCAACAGCGGCGACATCCCGGCTGCGGTCCCCATCACCGTGTGGGCCATGCCCATCCACGACGATTGAAGCCCCGTGAGTTCAAAATCCTTGGTACTGAGCTCCTCTCGGCCGAGCTCAAGCAACTCCGGAGAAATCGCCAGGGCGTTGGCGAAGTCGGCGCCGCCAAAGGATGCATTCCCTGCGAAGACGTGGAACGCCGGGACGGAATCGGTTTCGTCGAGCGCCCGCCACACGGGCTCGTACAAGTCAAGGAAGTACGGAAGCCACGGGATCGAAGGGGGCATCAACATCGCCTTGAAACCCATGCCGGCAATTCGCTCGATCTCCGTCACAGTACCTTCGACATCCCCCACCGGTAGGATGGCGACCGGCACATAGCGATCGGGCTCACTGAAGAACGTTTCGACAAGGAAGTCGTTATAGATGCGCGCCATCGCCACCTGGTATTCGGGATTTGGGTGCGCAGTCAGCGCCAGGTATCGATTCGGGTACACCACCTCAGCACCAACTCCGTCGGCCTCCTGCTTCATTCGCCGCACAGCCAGGTCACGGCCTCCCGTTGGGTCGGTCCGGTACTCTCTGGCGCGAACCTCGTCGCTGGCATTCTCGACGAAGCGCATGGCGATGTCCGCGTTGATGACGCCGAGACCCGGGACGATGCGCAACTTCTGCCCGTCACGCTCCTCCCAGCGGGGCGCCTCGGGCTTCAGGTGATCCGGCAGCCGGGCTTGGAGCGCATCGTCGTCCTCGTCGACGTGATTGTCAGCCGAGAACACCAAATAGTCGATGTTGGCCATTGGGCGAACTCCGATCGTGGTCAGCGCCGATCCCCGAGTTTCTCACTGGGGGACTAGGGCCCGAAGGGACACAGCCTATCGATCGATAGCCTAACGGAATTCGCGCCGCCTCGTCAACTTGGGCCTTGACCACAAGGGTTTGAGCGCGTGGTTCTTGCGGACCTCTTTGCCTGGCCTGATTCTCGCTCTTGACTTTCCGAAGTGCCTATGGCTACAGTCTCGGCAACGTTGGCTCCCAATCAATCGATAGGTTGGTGCATCGGTTTTGTGAGTCCACCTGTCCGGGAGGCGCCGCCATCGTGAACAAGCCCGGCGATGTAGAGGGATACTGTGACCCGCGATTTGCCTCCGTGGCTGAAGAGTTCGAGCGCAACTTCATTGAGCGGGGTGACCTGGGCGCCTCGGTCGCTGTGACGGTCCACGGCGAGACCGTGGTCGATTTGTGGGGCGGGTGGGCAACGGCGGATCGCGCTACACCCTGGGAGAAGGACACATTGTGCGTCATGATGTCCTGCTCGAAGGGACTTATCGCTTTGTGCGCGCACCTCCTGGCCTCCGCCGGGGAACTTGACTTTGAGGAGCCCGTCGCCACGTATTGGCCAGAGTTCGCTGCTGCGGGCAAAGAAGGCATCCTCGTCCGCCATCTCCTCAGCCACCAAGCGGGGCTACCCGGGCTGCGGGAACCAGTGAAGCCCGGTGGGTTCTATGACTGGGACTACATGGTGGAACGTCTTGCTGCCCAAGAGCCGCTGTGGGAGCCAGGCTGTGCTTCCGGTTATCATGCGCTGACCTTCGGCTTCCTCGTCGGTGAGGTCGTTCGGCGAGTCTCAGGACAGCCGATTAATGAGTTCTTTGCGACCGAGGTAGCCGGGCCTCTTGAGCTCGACCTTTGTCTCGGCCTGCCTGCCCCTGAACATCATCGGGTGACCCAGCTCCTTCCGGCTCCCGAGCCGCAGCCAGGGGAACTACTCCCGCCATTCTTCGAGGTGGCGGCGAAAGATCCGACCTGTATTACCGGGCTCGCCTTGGACAACAACGGGGGGTACTTCCTGCCTGATGAGTGGAACTCGTCCAGGGCTCTCGCCGCCGTGGTGCCATCCACCGGATTCGTCGGTAACGCCCGCTCCCTAGCCAGCGTCTATCGCGCGATCGTATGGGACCATCGGATCGGCCGGTTCAGCTTCGATGCTGAGGATCTGAACCAAATGGAGGAGGTTCAATCGGCGGTGCTCGTGGATCAAGTCCTCCTAGGCGCGAACCGGTGGTCGTTGGGCTACGTCAAGGGCGTTCGCAGTCCCGTGCAAGTGCACCCTCCGTTTCGGATGTCACTTAGCGCAGCAGCGTTCGGTCACAATGGTATGGGCGGGTCGATCGGCTTTGGAGACGTGCCCGCCGGGCTGTCTTTCGCCTACATCATGAATCAAGCGGCACCTGACGTCGCGATCGGTCCGACTGCTCAGTCGCTGATTGACGCCGTGTACAGGGTGCTCGGGTACCAGCGGTCGCGCTATGACACGTGGGTACGTCCGCTCCCGGTGGCACATCGAGAGTCCTGACTCTAAAAAGGGCGCCCTATCGCGCTGATTGCCTGCGGTTCTATGAGATTGACGGCTGCCGGCCAGCGGGAGAGGGGGATCCCGCTGGCCGGCTGGCCGTTACTGGGCTCAGGTCAGGTCGAACCGATCCAGGTTCATGACCTTGGCCCAGGCTGAGGCGAAATCGTTGACGAACTTCTCCTCGCCGTCGTCGCACCCGTACACCTCGGCGATTGCCCGGAGTTGCGAGTTGGAGCCGAACACCAGGTCGGCCGCGGTGGCCGTCCAGCGGAGCTCGCCGGTGGCGCAGTCCCGGCCCTCGTAGGCGCCGGGCTCATCGATTGAGGCCTGCCACTCGGTGTCCATCGTCAGGAGGTTGGTGAAGAAGTCATTAGTCAGGGTGCCTGGCCGGTCGGTGAGAACACCGTGTTGGGACTGGCCGGCGTTGGCGTCGAGCGCCCGCATTCCGCCCACCAGCACCGTCATCTCCGGGGCGGTCAGGTTGAGCAAGAAGGCCTTGTCCACCAGCAGCTCCTCGGCGGGCCGCTTGTGGAAGTCGGCCAGGTAGTTGCGGAAGCCGTCGGCGGTGGGCTCGAGCACGGCGAAGCTATCGACATCGGTCTGCTCGGCGGTGGCGTCGGTGCGCCCCGGCGAGAACGGAACCGCCACATCGTGGCCGGCGTCGCGGGCCGCCTTCTCCACGGCGGCGCACCCGCCCAACACGATCACATCGGCCAGCGAGACCTGCTTGCCGCCTTGGGCGTTGAAGTTGGTCTGCACCTGCTCGAGGGCACCCACCACTTCGGCTGTGCCGGACTGTACGTTGATGTCCCAGCCGCTTTGCGGTGCGAGCCGGACGCGAGCCCCGTTGGCCCCGCCACGCATGTCGGTGCCTCGGAACGTTGAGGCCGAGGCCCAAGCGGTGGACACCAGCTGGGACACCGACAGCCCCGAGCCCAGGACCCGGGCCTTGAGGTCGGCGATCTCATCGGCGCCGATGGGCTCGCCCTGGGGGGCGGGCACCGGGTCCTGCCAGATCAGCTCCTCTTCGGGAACCTCGGGGCCGAGGTAGCGGGCCACCGGGCCCATGTCGCGGTGGGTCAGCTTGAACCAGGCCCGGGCGAAGGCGTCGGCCAACTCGTCGGGGTTTTCGTGGAAGCGGCGCGAGATCGGCTCGTAGATGGGGTCGAACCGCAAGGCCAGGTCGGTGGTCAGCATCATCGGCGCCACCCGCTTGGCCGGATCATGGGCGTCGGGCACGGTGTCATCGGCGGCCCGGTCGGTTGGACGCCACTGGTGGGCGCCAGCGGGGCTCTGGGTCAGCTCCCACTCGTAGCCGAACAGGTTGTCGAAGAAACCGTTGTCCCACCGGGCGGGATCGTTGGTCCATGCGCCTTCGAGTCCGCTTGTGATGGCATCGGCGCCCACACCTGTGCCAAAGGTGTTCTTCCAGCCCAGACCCTGCTCTTCGAGGCTGGCTGCTTCGGGGTCAGCCCCGACGTAGGTGTCGGGGGCCGCGCCGTGGGCCTTGCCGAAGGTGTGGCCGCCGGCGATCAGCGCCACAGTCTCCTCGTCGTCCATGGCCATGCGCCCAAATGTCTCCCGGATGTCGATCCCGGCCGCAATCGGGTCGGGATTGGCGTTGGGACCCTCGGGATTGACGTATATGAGGCCCATCTGCACCGCCCCTAGCGGGGTCTCCAGTTCGCGCTCGCCGGTGTAGCGCTCATCTCCCAGCCACTCGTTCTCCGAGCCCCAGTAGACGTCTTCCTCCGGCGCCCAGATGTCGGGACGGCCGCCTCCGAAGCCAAATGTTTCAAGTCCCATCGACTCCAGGGCCACGTTGCCGGCCAGGATCAACAGGTCGGCCCACGACAGCTTGCGGCCGTACTTCTGCTTGACGGGCCACAGCAGCCGGCGGGCCTTGTCCAAACTGGCGTTGTCGGGCCAGCTGTTCAGCGGGGCGAACCGCTGCGCCCCGGTGCCGCCCCCGCCGCGGCCGTCGCCGATCCGGTAGGTGCCGGCGGCATGCCAGGTGAGGCGGATCATCAACGGGCCGTAGTGGCCGTAGTCGGCGGGCCACCATTCTTTGGAATCGACCAGCACATCGGCGATGTCCTGCTTCACTGCCGCCAGATCGAGGGACTCGAACTCGACGGCGTAGTCGAAGTCGTCTCCCATCGGATCGGCCTCAGGTGAGTGCTGGTGCAGGATCTTGAGGTTCAGCTGCTCGGGCCACCACTGCTCGGTGGCCGAGGTTCCCTTGGCGGTATTGGCTCCAGAAAACGGGCATTGGTTCGCACTTTCTGTCATTGGACTCTCCTTTGAGTTTGAGTTGTGTGGATTGTTGGTTGGTTCATTGGGCCGCTGGCTCCTTGTCAGCGGCAAAGCACTCGGGGCAGCGGCCCCAGTAGATGACTTCGGCCTCGTCGATCTCATAACCCGAGTCGTCGGCCGCGGTGAGACAGGGGGTGTAGCCCACCGCGCAGTCGACATCGACCATCTGATTGCAGCTGCGACAGATCAGATGGTGGTGGTTGTCGCCGACCCGGTCCTCGTAGCGGGCTGGCGATCCGGCGGGCTGGATCCGGCGGATCAGTCCCTTCTCGGCGAGCATTCCCAGCGAGTCATACACCGCTTGGCGCGAGATGGCGCCGATCTCGTTGTGGACCGCTTCGGCCACATCCTCAACGGTACCGTGAGGGCTGGCTGAAACGGCACGGATGACAGCAATCCGCTGAGCGGTGACCTGCAAGCCGTGCTGCCGCAACAGATCGGCGGGAGAGGGAGTGTCGCTGGATCCCATGGGGACACTATAGCAACAACTCTGGACTAATTCAAAAATTCTATCTTATCTATTTTCAGAATATATCTGCAGCCTGCTCGGCCTTCATCTCCTCATAGCTGATCTCGCCGCGGAGCATGCGCTGAGCAAGTACGGGGAGTTGGCTCCTCGGCCACCGGTCTTCCCCAACGAGGTGTGCTTCGCTCGTGATCGAGCCGTCTTCGGCGAACTCGTATGTGCGGTATCCAGGCGGGAGAGTGGTGTTCTCCCCCATGTCCAAGTTGACCGAGAGTGAAGGGCACTGGTGGATGGGGCGCCCCGCACACTCCAAGATCGTGTTGGTGTGGGTGTGGCCAGCCCCGACCCCGCGGATGGCGGGAGCCATCTCGATCAGTCGGGCGAATTCAGCGTCATGGTCGGGACTCCTAAAGAAGCCGACCACTCCTGGCGGGTGGTGAGTCCAGACGAAGGCGTGGTCGGCATCAGTTTGCCCCACGGTCTCAGCCATCCACGCAACCTCGGGGTCTCCGAAGCGTCCATGCTGCATGGTCCGATCCTCGGTGTCTACCAGAGAGCCATCTGGGCGACGCTCTCGCCCGTCGGCATTGGAGTCGGCGAACAGGAACAGCCAGTTCTCGACCCTCCAAGTGCGCCCGTTGCTCAGCCCCGGCCGAGGCAAAATGGCGTCGAAGGGCACCTGCCGGTCGTGATTTCCCGGACACACGACGGCGGGAACCGGTATACGATCGAACTTTTCAGCAATCTTCATGTACTCGGCCTCAGAGCCGTCGTTGGCGATGTCGCCGGTGATCACCACCAGATCCGGTGTCGGCCGAGCAGAGTCGAACGCGTCGGCAAACACTGCGTCCCAGGTGTCGTCGGTATTGCGCGACTCCCCTTCTGGGTTGGTGCTGAAGTGCGTATCTGAAAACTGGGTGACGCGAAACACCTCCTGAGTATTCCAGAACTGCTCCCCTCAGGTCGTGGATCAGCAGCCTTCAGCCGACTAACGCGTCGGTCTGAGAGAAGTCGTCGCCCACAAACACCAGGGGTTGGCCCAAGCGGCGGGCGAGGGCGTAGGAGAAGACGTCTCCGTAGTTGAGGGCCGCGGGATGTCGTCCCCTGCCGAAGCGCCGCCAGCAGGCCAGCGCTTCTTCGGCCAGACCGGCATCCACTGGTTCAATCTGGATCTCGATGCGGGACAAGAGCTCTTCGAGGAGCAATACGCCAGCCGCCCCGGTCTTGGCCTCCACAACGATTCCAAGCTCAACTCGAGTGGCGGCCGACATCACGCACGGAGCACCCATCAGCTTGCGCTCGATGTCTTCGCTGCCCGGCTCACTGAACAGCACCGCAACGATCGCTGAGGTGTCGACCACGTTCATGCGGGAAGACCGTGCTCGCCATAGCCGATGATCTCGTCGGGCGAACGCTCGTCGAGAACGGGCAAATTACAAAACCTCTCAACAATGTCCCCTAGTGCCGGTCGACGCCGACGACGACGCTCCAGTTCCAACTGGGCTTCCAGCGACGCGGTGACCGCATCGGTGATGGACGTTCCCGTCAACTCCGCCAGATCTCGGGCCAGTTGATCAGCTCTCTCGCTCTTGATGCTCAACACCATAGGTACCAATATATAGAAAAAGGTAGAAAGATGCTACCGCTCAAGACCCCCGGGTGAAGAACAGTTGGAGTTCGACGATGCCGTGGTCTTCGGCTGACAACACGATGGGGACGCGGGGCACGGTTACGTCGTAGTCGGCGAAGACCACTTCTGTGGAGCCCACTACCACAACGGTATCGTCCACTAGCTGGGCTTCCAGTTGGATCTCCACGCCGCGGGTGATACCTCTTATGGTGAGCTCACCCACCGCAACGGTGGCAATGGGTTCGCCCGAAGCGGGATCAGGCCCGAGGTCGATGGGCGCGGTGAGGGTAAACACCGCGGATGGGAACTCAGCGGTATTTAACGCGGATTGGACAGGGCGGTCACGGCGGCTGTCGTTGGTGGTGATAGCGCTCATATCTGCTTCCACCGTGACGGCGGTCACCGTTTGGCCGTCAATGGTGATCGACCCGCTGACCATCGGCGTTCGGCCCACGGCGGTGGTCGATCCGATGCTGGCCAATTCCTCGTCGACCCGGAAACCCACGAACGTCCCGGTGGAGTCTTCGTAGCTGAACTCCCCGATAGAAGTGTCCACCGTCCACTCGCCGCTCACCTCCCGAGCATCAACCCCAGCGTCGGATTCTTCCGTCGCCTCAGCGGAAGCAGGAACTGCTGTCGCCGCGGGAATTGCCACTGCCGCCGATGTGGGTTCAGGAGCTGGCTTTGTTGGTGGTGAGGCAACCGTGGGGCCGGGAGTAGGGGCCGCGGTTGCAGCCGCCCCACCGCCATCATCTTCAAGAGAGGAAACCGCGGCGCCCAGATCCACCGCCGCCGGCGCATCATCCCTGGTCAACCACCAGATGAGGACAACAGCCAGGACCGCCACCACAACTACGGCAGCCAGAACCACCCACAGGAGGCGTCGCCGTCTGAACCGCTCAAGCATTGCGTCAGGGTAGCCGTGGGATCGGTTGACGATGGCACGAGGCCGAAGTGCATTCCGTATGGGGCGACGTACTAGGGGTGGACTGCACAACGAATTGCCGCAAAGTCGGTCTGGCTTAGTAGTTCCGGCCCTGCGCCGCCGTACAGTCATGGTTGAGTGGGTCACGAGATCGACTCCAAAGAGAGCATGAGGACATGCAAGGAACTGTCAAGTTTTTCAACAATGAGAAGGGCTACGGCTTTATCTCGCGAGACGGCGGCGATGACGTCTTCGTCCACTATTCGAACATCGCCGGCGAGGGTCACAGATCCCTCAACGAAGGCCAAACAGTCGAGTTCGAAGTTGCCCCAGGCCGCAAGGGCGAGGAAGCACAAAACGTGCGAGTCGTCTGAACAATCCACGCGGTGACCACGCCGCAGAACCTCCTTGCCAGGGCACGTCTCATGACTCAGTATTACGACGAGTACACGCCTTCGTATCCGGACCGGGGGTCGTGGAGCTCTCCCCGGGTGCTTCGGGACCGCGCCGCTCGGCATCCGGATCGCACCTATCTCGACGTGCCGTGGTCCGGCGAGTCTTACACGTTCGCCGAAACCCTCGATCTGGCCGAGCGGGTCGGCTCGGGAATGCTGGCTTTTGGGGCCCAGCCGGGCGACCGGGTCCTGGTCATGATCTCGAACTGCTCCGCATACATCCTCGCGTGGCTGGGGTCTTCGGTCGCCGGCCTCGTGGAGGTGCCGATCAATACGGCCTACCGAGGATCGTTCTTGGCCCATCAGGTCCGCACTACAGAGCCAGTGCTGGCCGTTATCGCCCCCGAGTTCGTGGAGCGCATCGTCGACGTTCCCGACGCGGTGACATCCATCCGCCACTACTTCGTCGTCGGAGATGATACCGCGGTTGCCGCCGCGATCTCCCAACTGAGCGCCGCTGGCTACGAGGCCAGCCCGTGGAACTCGCTTCTCACCGCCGCAAAAGCCGAGTTGGCCGATGTGGAGGCTGGCGACCTCGCGTCGGTCTTCTTCACCTCGGGCACAACCGGGCTCTCAAAGGGCGTCATGATGCCGCACGCCCACATGTATTTGTTCGCAGACGAGTGCGTGTCGTTGACCCGGCTGACGGAAGCCGATACCTACATGTCGGTGGGCCCGCTGTTCCACGGCAACTCGCAGTTCTTGGCGGCCTACCCAGCGCTGATCGCCGGTGCCCGCTACGTGTTGCACGAGCGCTTCAGCGCATCGGAATGGATCGACCAGATCCGAGCAGCAAGAGCAACGGTGACCAACTTCGTCGGCGTGATGATGGACTTCGTCTGGCAGCAGGAGCCCCGGCCCGACGATGCCGACAACCAATTGCGCTGCATCTTCGCGGCACCCACGGCCAGTTCCATCCTCGACCAGTTCAAGGAGCGTTTCGGCGTCGAGGCCTTTGTGGAGGTATTCGGCCTCACCGAGACCTGTATGCCGATTCTCACGCCCTATGGCGTCGACCGCCCACCGGGCGCCGCCGGGCTTCTCAACGCCGACTGGTTCGACATCCGCCTGGTGGACTCCGACACCGACGAAGAGGTGCCGGTTGGCGAGGTAGGCGAGCTCATCGTCCGGGGCCGCTATCCGTGGACCACCTGCCAGGGGTATTTCGGCATGCCCGACAAAACGACCGAGGCTTTCAGAAACCTGTGGTTCCACACCGGCGACGGGCTCCGTCGCGACGCCGACGGCTGGTACTACTTCGTGGATCGCCTGAAAGACGCCATCCGGCGGCGGGGCGAGAACATCTCGTCGTACGAGGTCGAACAGGGTTTGGTTTCCCACCCGGCCCTGGCCGAGGTCGCGGCTATCGGCGTCCCGGCCGACCAGGAGGCCGGAGAAGACGAGGTAATGGTCTTCGTGGTGCCCGAACCGGGCGCCGAGGTCAGCGTCGAGGAGGTCTGGGCTTATGCCGACAAGCAGCTACCGGCCTTCGCGGTGCCCCGCTATCTCCGCGTGGTCGACGAGCTGCCGAAGACGCCGTCGGAAAAGGTCCGCAAGATGGTGCTGCGCGAGCAGGGAGTGGACGCCGAAACCCACGACCGCGGCCCCCAGCCTCGCCGTAGGAGAAATACGACGAACTAGAAGCGAATTCCACTCGGTTGTGAGGAGTTCAGCGGGGCTCCCGGGGCAGACCCAATACGCGTTCGCCCAGGATGTTGCGCATGACGTTGGAGGTGCCGCCGGCGATGGTGTACGAGGAGGCGTAGCAGATCGCCTCGGTCCACTCGTCGTCGAGCAGGGCTGCCGGACCCAGGGTGGTGGCAGCGAATTGGGCTACCCGCTGCTCGTGCTCGGTGCAGAAGGCCTTGGTGGCTGCGCTAAAGCCGGCGGGGGCTTGGCCCAGAGCCTCTCGATACACCAGCAGGCGGCCCACCCGGTACTCGCTCTCCAACCGGGCGATCTCCTGGCGGACCCGGGGGTCGTCCCGGTTGGCCTGGGAGCGGGCGTGGAGGAACAGCGCCCGATTGGACACCAATCGGTCGATACCTCCGCGCTCGTGGGCCAACTGCGCCATGGTCTGCTTAAAGGCGTCGCCTTCGGTCCCCACCAGATTCTCGGCTGGCACCCGCACGCCAGTGAAGTAGATCTCGCAGAAGTGCCGGTTGGCGATCATGTCGGTGATCGGTCGCACCTCGATGCCAGGGGTGTCCATCGCCACGATGATCTCGCTGACCCCCCGGTGGGGCGGCCCTTCATCATCGGTACGACAGATCAGATAGCAGTAGTCGGCCAAGTTGCCGAAGCTGGTCCAGATCTTCTGGCCGTCGATCACAAAGTGGTCGCCGTCGCGAACCGCCCGAGTGGCAATGGAGGCCAAATCGGAGCCGGCGTCCGGTTCGCTCATCCCGATACACCAAGTGGACTCCCCCGCCAGCATCTGGGGCAGGAACTCGGCCTTTTGCTGTTCGGAGCCATAGGCGATCAGCGTCGGCCCCATCTGACGGTCGGCGAACCACATGGCGGCCACCGGGGCGCCGGCGCTGATCATCTCCTCGGCCACGATCAACCGCTCGATGGGCGGTCGGGCCCGACCCCCGTATTCGGTGGGCCATCCCATGCCGATCCAGCCCTCTTGGGCCATGATCCGGGCAAACTCCTTGGAGTAGCCGTTGATCCACGAATCGTTGTGGCGTCCGAAGCGGTTCACGCCATCGGCGGCTATCGCTCGCGCCCGTTCGCGCAGGGCCAGCAGTTCGGAGCTGAGCGCGAAGTCCAACCGGCGGCTAGCTGGAATCCAGCAACAGGGCCAGCGCCAGCGTGGAGAAGGCGAATATCAACGCGGCCACGATGGTGAGCCGGTCGAGGTTCTTCTCGATGACCGTCGACCCGGCCGCCTGCGTGCCGAACCCGCCGCCGAACATGTCGGACAGGCCGCCTCCTCGGCCGCTGTGCAGCAGCACCAAGAACAACAGCCCCAACGCGGAAACCACGTCGATCACCACAAGCGCGATGGTCACAGCGGTCAATCCTACCGCTCCACCACACCGCTGACCCACCTGTATGGCCTCACCGAGCGGGTCCGCAATTTTGAGCTTCCAGACAGTTACCCTGACCCAATAATGAAGGCCGTCTTTCGCCGCTGCTGGAAGCTGGTCAGCGCAGTCAGGAGGCACGTCTTCTCCCCCAGGGGATTCGCGGTGCTCGCTCTCGTCGCGGTGGGGTTTGTATTGGGAGTCTTGGTCGCCCAGGTATGGACTTCGGATGACTCCAGCAGCGACAACGCCCGCCAACTCCCTGCTGGCGCGGACGACTCGAGGGATCCCGCCTCCCAATCAGACGTCGAATCGACCGCGGCCGACCAGGGAGCAGCGTCTGATTCAACGGGCGGCGCGAATGAGCAGCCGCCAACCGATTCGGCTTCCTCAGAATCCGCGGAGGATCAGTCATCGACCACGCCAGGAACAGGCACCGATCCGACGACCCCAGAAACCGAAGCATCCCCCAATCCAGCAGTCGTCGTCTTGGACCAAGAACCGCCGACCTATGAGGAGGCCCTGGCAATGGCTGCAGCCTTGGCACCCCTGACGATTTATCCCAGCGATTGCATGTCTCCGCTCCCCCATCCCGACCTGATGCCCAACGCTCCCCGCGCTTACCGATTCGGAATTCACCAGGGGGTGGACTTCCGCTGTTTCACCCTGGGCCATGATGCGGTGGCTGCACTCGACGGTCGAGTGGTTCTGGCCGTGGGCAACTACCAAGACCCCGACTCCGATGACCGGGATGAACTGCTGGAGATCGCTGGCGATCTTCAGGCGACGCCCCCTTTCACGCTGTTGACGCTCTACGGGAACTTTGTGGTCATCGACCACGGCGTCTTCCCGTTCCTCGGTCATGTGGTGACGGTTTACGCCCACCTCCACGAAGTAGACCATGACATCCGCGTCGGCCAGACAATCAGGGCAGGGGCGCGAGTGGGCGAGATCGGGAATCGCGGCACGCATGCGGCGGCCAATGGGGACTTCTACGAAGATCCCCATCTCCACTGGGAGTTGCACATCGACAACTTGTACCTCGGCGCGGGCCTGTCACCCCAAGAGACCCGCGAGGTGTACACCACCCTCTTCTCGGAGGCTTTGGGCTAAACGCCCCTCTGAGGACTAAAGAAATCCAAGTTGGCTCTGCCAAACTTCCGGGTATGGATTCCGAGTTCATTAGACGAGCAGTGGAGCTGGCCGATTTGGACGCGGTGCGGGTGGCGCTGTTCCACCACACCGACGACCCGGAGATCGAGGCACTGCCGCGGATGCTGGAGCTCGACGACGACCAACGCGAGCTGCTCATCACCAAGACCACCGCCTGGCTCATGGAGAACGCCGGTCCGGGAATGCCCGAGGAACCGCCCCAGCCCCGACTGCGCCAGCTGATGAATTTCGCCACCAAGGAGGAGATGGGCGACCTGGAGTTCGAGTCTCGGCGCGAGCTGATGGCATTCAAGCCCTTCCCCTGGACGGTCGACTGGACCAATGGCAAGCCCGAGCTGCCCGAGGGTTTCCAGGTGGCCATCATTGGGAGCGGGTTCAGCGGGTTAGCCGCGGGCATCCAGATGGAGCTCTTGGGAATCCCCTATGTGATCCTGGAGCGCCGGTCCGAGCCCGGCGGCACCTGGAGCCGGCACCGCTACCCGGATATTCGGGTGGACACCATCTCGATCACCTACGAGTTCGCTTTTGAGAAGAACTACCCGTGGCCCGAGTACTTCGGAAAGGGCCAGCTGGTGCGGGAGTACTTGCTCCACATTTCCCGCAAGTACGGCATGTACGACAACACCAGGTTCGACCACGACCTGAAGCGGGCCACCTACGACGAGAGCCGCGACGTGTGGGTGCTCGAAGCCGACACCCCCGGCGGCATCGAGACCATCGAGGCCAACGTTGTGATCAACGCGGTCGGCGCCTTCGCCAACCAGAGAACCCCCAACTTCGAGGGTTTGGAGGACTTCCCCGGTCCGATTATCCACCCATCCCAATGGCCGGAGGACTACGACTACAAAGACCGTCGGATCGCCGTGATCGGCAACGGCTCGACCGGGGTGCAGCTGCTTTCCCCCGTCGCCGAGGAAGCCGAGCAGGTCTACGTATTCCAGCGCTCCAAGCAGTGGATCAGCCCCCGTCCCAAGTACGGCGAGCCCATCGAGCCGGAGGTGCGCTGGCTGCTGGACAACTTCCCGGGCTACTGGAATTGGTGGCGCTATATGGCCATCGCCGCGCTGTTCAAGACCCACGACCAGCTCATTCCCGATGAGGAGTGGCAGGCCCAAGGGGGCTATTGGAACGAGGTGAACGACCAGCTTCGCTCGTTCCTCACCAACTACATCCACGAGCAGACCGACAACGACCCCGCCCTCGTCGACCGGCTGATCCCCGACTACGCGCCCTTCTCCCGGCGCCCCGTGGTGGACAACGGCTGGTACCGGGCCCTCACCCGCGACAACGTCGAGCTGATCACCGACCCCATCGCTCGGTTCACCCCCGAAGGCGTCGAGACCGAGGATGGAACGGTTTACGAGGTGGACACCGCCATCACCGCCATCGGCTTTGAGATCGTCCAGTTCCTGTACCCCGCCGACTACATCGGCCGAGACGGCCTCAACGTGCACGACTTCTGGTCCAAGGACGGCCCCCGCGCCTACATCAGCATGATGGTGCCCAACTTCCCCAACATGTTCATGCTCTACGGCCCCAACTCTCAGCCGCTGTCGGGCGGCACGGGCCTTCCCATCTGGTATCAGGTGTGGTCGGGCTACGCGGGGCAGTTGATCGTGCGAATGCTCGAAGAGGGCAAGTCCAGCGTCGAGGTCACCATGGACGCCTACGAGCGCTACAACGAGGCGCTGGACAAAGAGGCCTCCAAGCTCCTGTTGATGCACGAGATGGGGTCACCAGGCAACAACTACTACGTCAACTCAACCCACAACCGGCTTCAAATGAGCGCCCCCTGGTACGGCCCCGAGTACCACCGCCTCTGCACCGAAGTCGAATGGGACGACCTAGAGATCACCTGACCTGACCGGTTGCCTCCTGGTATTCGCTAGGGCCGCAGCTCAATGAAACCGGCGGCTGCGAAGTCCTGATCGAAGGCCAGCGCCTCTCGCATTCGGCGGTCGCGCATGACTTGGAAACTGGTGGCGTCCACAAAGGAATAGTTCCGCTCATCGTGGAGGCGCAGCCAATTCCAGGCTCGGGCCTCTTGCTCGGGAGTGACCCGGTGGACAGTCAACGTCCCGTTGAGCCGGAGCTTTTCGATTCGGTCCATGAAGTCGACTGCCACCGGGTGAACATCTCGACGTCGAAGCAGTGTCCAGCTTTCCCCCAACACGAGGTTGGTCGTCAATATCCGTTCAGATGAACCGATGTGGTGAATCATCCCGCTGGCGTCGCCGTGGCGGGAGTCGTTAGGCAGCGTGATGGCCACCCACCAACTGGTGTCGACGAACTTCACGCGCCATAGATGACTGCGTCGATGTCATCACCAGCTGTCACGCCGGGACTTCCAAATCCCCCAAATCTCCGCAAGACCTCCGCGGTAGACATAGAGCTGTCGATTTCTGGCATAGGACTGGGCTCACGCTCAGGCAGAACCTCGGCCAAGCCCTGGCGGATCAGCTCTGACTTGGAGATACCACGCCGCCGGGCCTCTTCCGCGGCCCGATGATCGAGATCGATGGGAATGGTGATCGAGATCGTCTTCATGCCCGCCATTCTACATATATAGCGATACAACACATATATATTTTGACGTCTATTGCCAATAGAAGCGGACGATCAATCGCTGCTCACTGCGGGCAGCACTTGCTCGCCGAATGACTGCACGTGCTCGACTTGCTGACTGGGGCGGATGTTCAAGATCACCATTTCCACTCCAGCGTTCTCGTATGCCCGCAGCACCGAGATCATGTCATCGGGAGAGCCCACCATGACTCGGGAGCGCACTTCCTCTGTCGTACCGCCTCGATTGGCTTGGAACGCCGCCACCATGCCGTCGCCTGCCGCCTGGTCTCCGGACAGTTCCGAGAACACGAAAGCGGTGCGCATGAGGTCGGCGGGCTGGCGGCCGTAGCGGGCCAAGTCTGCGTCTAGTTGCTCGTTGACCTCCCCCCACTCCCATGGAGCCCAGAACCCGTTGTACCAATCGGCACAGCGGGCCGCGATCCGGCGAAGGCGCTCACCTCCCCCTCCGATCAGCACCGGAATTCCCTTGGGCCGCAGCGGTTTGGGATCGAAGACCGCGTCGTTCAACTCGACGAAACGGCCCGAATGGCTAACCAGCTCAGACGGGTTGCACAGCAACTGGAAGGCCTCGACAGTCTCTTCCAGCAACTCCATGCGATCCCCGACCCCCGGATAGTCGATTCCATACATGGCGTGCTCGGCGTCGTGCCACGCGGCGCCTACTCCGAGAATGGCCCGACCGCCGGTGATGTGGTCGAGCGTGACCGCCATCTTGGCCAATAGCGCGGGGTGGCGGTAGGTGACGCCAGTTACCAAGGTGCCAACCTGAAGGTTAGAGGTGAGCGCTCCGAGCGCCGCAAGGGCGACCCAGCCCTCAAACTGGGGGCCAGACGGCACTCCACCCAAATCTGGTCGGGGACCGGGATTGAGGGGCACAAAATGGTCGAAGGTGAATCCGGCCGAGAAGCCCAGCTGATCGGCCGCTTGCCAAAGGTCGCGCAAGCGGGAGAAGTCAGTGTGTTCCGGGGGCGTTTGGATAGCCAGTTTCATTTCAAATCACTCCTTATGTGGTTTTGTTCTGACTTGGGCACATCACTCCCCTATGCCCAGCGTTCCTTTCCCCAGCGCTCCAGCGCGCTGGCCGCTTGATAGGTAATGACGGCGAACACCACCGCAAACACGATCGCCGCCCAAGCCTCGGAGTTCTCGAATGCGGCCCGCCGAGTGCTTAGGTGAAAGCCGAGGCCGTCGGAACCCATTAACCATTCAGCGGTCAGAGCGGCGAGGAAGACAATGGAGGCGGTGATGCGAATGCCGGTCAGCACGTTGGGCACGGCAGAGGGAATGGCCAAAAAGGTAATCCGCCGCCAACCCGGCGAGCCGAGGGCCGAGAACACGCTGTCGGCTCCTGGAGGGCGGGCCCGCAGACCTGAGAGGGCGAATACATAGACCGGAAAAAAGGCGATGAGTCCGGCAACGATCAAAACCGTGGTTTGGGAAAACCCCGCAATACGGGCGATCAGCGGGATCAGCACGACGATGGGGACGGTCGGCATGACGACCACGATAGGGGCCAGCGAATTTCGCAATATCGGCGACAGTGAGCTGATCAAGGCCAGCACAGTGCCCAGGAAGAGCCCGATGGCGAGACCACCAATGGCCGAGGACAATGTGACGAGCGTCAACTCGAAGTAGAGCCCGGGATCGTCGATGATCGCTTGCAATGTGTCGTACGGCGACGGGGCAATGAGCTCGGGAACGTTTTCGATCTCAATCCAGAGCCACCAGCAAGCAATCAGCGCCACGACGACCCACAACTGGGTGGCAGCAGAGCGAGCCCATCCCTGTTCGGTTCCCGACCGATCGGTGTGGGCCCCGCCGACGGCCACGACCCGGCCGAAGACCCGTTCCACAATCCGCTCAACTGCACCGAGCAGCACGTAGGCACCGCCGGCAAGAAGAATGAGCACTACTCCGACGGCCCAGAGTTGCTCGACTTGGAAGTTCCGCATTGAGTTGAGCAGCAGCACGCCGAGGCCGCGCTCAACTCCGAACCACTCGCCCAGCACCGCTCCCGACACCGCGGCCGGTGCGGCGACTCGAAGGCCGTCAATCAGATTGGGGACGGCAGTGGGCACTTGGAGGAGGCGGAACCTGGTGAACTTGCTCGAGCCCAAAGCCGAGAACACGTCGTTGGCGGATTCGGAGCTGCTCCGAAACCCTGCACCGGCCGCCACCAGGATGGTGAAGAACACGAACATCAGCGCGAACAGGACCGGTGTCTGCGACGTCCATCCCAGGGCGTAGATGACCGGTCCAAGCGCGATGGCCGGAATGGCGTGAACCACGACTGCTCCGGTGTAGGTGCTGTTCTCCAGCCGCGGCACGAGCAGGGCTATCACTGCCAACGAGATGGCGATGAGCGCCCCGAACAGATACCCCCACGCGGCCCGCTCCAGAGTGGCCGCAGCCGCTCGCCTGATCACCTCATCTTTGTCACTGATCGCTTGCAATGCATCGGACAACGGCGGGAAGGTGCGCCCGAGCCATCCGTTGCGCCCCGTGGCCTCCCAGAGTGTCAAGAAGCCAGCGGCTCCGAGGGCGCCCAGACCGATCCGACTGATTCTGCTATTGAGAGTCAAGCGCATCGATCAGCTCGTCGTGGAGGGCTTTGAACTCGGCGCTCTGGGAGACGTCCTTGTAGCGCGGTCGTGGGAACGGCGCGTCCCTTTCTAGGATGACCCGGCCGGGCCGCTGGGACATGACGGCAACCCGGTCGCTCAGCAGCATCGCCTCTTCCACCGAGTGGGTAACAAGGACGGTCGTGATCTTCAGGCGGGACCACAAGTGCTGGAGCTCGAGATTGAGGGCCCGCCTGGTGACCGCGTCCAGCGCCCCAAACGGCTCGTCAAGCAGCAGGACAGTGGGATTCAACGCCAACGCACGGGCTATGGACACGCGCTGGCGCATTCCTCCCGATAGGTGCTTTGGTCGGGCCTTCTCAAAACCGGTGAGACCCACCAACTCGATCAGCTCGTTTACCTTGTCCCGGTCGACGGCCTCCCCTCGGATGCGGAATGGAAGTCCAACGTTTGACCGCACGCTGAGCCAAGGCATGAGGGCATGATCCTGAAACGCCATGCCAATCCCTCCTGCTTTGACCAATTTGTGAGGGGGCTCAGCAAAGTTCAGGACCGTTCCCGCATTGGGGATGTCGAGTCCGGCTATGAGTCGCAGAGCAGTTGACTTGCCGCAGCCAGACGGGCCGATGAGGGCCACAAACTCGCCGTCGCCGACACGAAGATCGAAGCCTTCCAGCGCGGTAACCGAGTGCCCGCGGCGCACCTCAAAGACCTTCGACACACCAATGAGGCTGATCGCGGCGCCCGGATTTGCCTCGGCGGCGTCCCCGGCGTCACCAGGTCGGTCCGCGCTGGTCATATTCCCTCCACTGTCGGCCAATGCGTCCCCCGCTGGCGCTCTCAAGCTCAGTTGAAAGAGACCTGTGGCGCCGCCTCAGTCGGAGCTGTCTCAGTACAGGGTAGTCGCCCCATCGAAGACTTCTTCGAGGACCGATTGATCCCAGAGGTCGCCGATCGCCGGCAGATTCTCGCGGCCAGCAATCCTCAGGCCCTCGTACTCGCCCTCGATGACCGCTTCGTCCAACCACATCAAGCCCTTGGCCTCCGTGACATCGCTGGTCATAAAGGCGCTCTGGGCCACGAGCTGGGCGGCTTCGGTATCGGCATCCAGGCCGAGATCCACGCCGTACTCGTTGACCGTCAGATCAACGGCCAGCGCGTTGTCGGCAAAGGCGTGCTCCCATCCCTTGATTCCGGCCCGCATGTAGCCGACGACCGCGTCGCGGTTCTCGGCCAGATAGGTCCGAGTGGTCGTCCACAGCCTGCCGTAGCGGGTCCATCCGAGATCACCGAGGCTGACCACACCGTGCTCAATCCCCCGGGCATCGAGTGCGAGGGGCTGGTTGGTGAGGAATGCGTAGTAGACATCTACTTCGCCTTCGACCACCGGAGAGGGGTCGAATCCAGTGGGCACGTACTCGTAGTCGGGTTCGAGGCCGTTGATCCTAAACAGCGTGTCTACGTCGGCGATCCCGGACTCTCCCTGGAGGCCAACCCTTTTGCCGACCAGATCCTCAATGGAGTTGACCGGGTTGTCGGGCATGTAGATGAACCCAATCGGCGACTGCTGGAGCGCCGCACCGAGGACGATGAGGTCGGCACCAGCGGCAATGGCGTCCACTGTCCTGGACAGGAACGAGATGGCGCCGATCTCGATGCCCGGCCCGTTGATCGTCACCGGTGTCGAGATGCCGCCGCCTCCCTGGACCAAAGTCGCCGCGATGTTGTTGTCGGCAAAGTAGCCCTGATTGTCGGCGACAAAGTGCCCGGCGAACTGGACGTTCTTGATCCAGTCGAACTGGAACCGGACATCGTGGACCACTGGCTCCGGTGCCATGGTCGCGGTCGGCGTGGCTGGTACAGCCGTGGCCGCAACCGTCGCCACGGCGGGACTCGGTTGGTCGTCGTCGTTTCCGCACGCGGCAAGGAACGCGGGAGTGGTGACCACCGCCCCGG
Source organism: Candidatus Poriferisocius sp. (assembly GCF_965204015.1). Classification (GTDB taxonomy): domain Bacteria; phylum Actinomycetota; class Acidimicrobiia; order Acidimicrobiales; family Bin134; genus Poriferisocius. The sequence continues at coordinate 4,014,399 of NZ_OZ241965.1, forward strand.
CTACTGCGGCTTTCGTGATGAAGTCTCGTCTGGTAATGACGATCGAGTCTCTCTTCACGTGAATTCCTCCCCGTTTCCCCCTTGATCCGCCGATGCTCTTCAACTTGCTGGACGCAACCAAGATCTCGTGCGGAAGCTCGTGCCTCCGAATGTAGGGCGGCTCCTAGGCGCGTCCAAGACCAGATTCCCCCATTTTGATAATGTCTGCTTATGGACCTCTCGCTCCGGGTCGTGAGGTACTTTGTGACGGTGGCCGAAACCGGACATTTCGGCCAGGCCGCCGAGCGTCTGTTCATCTCCCAGCCCGCGTTGAGCCAACAAATTAAGCGGTTTGAGGCTCAGTTTGGCTGCCAATTGCTCGAGCGGTCTCGATCAGGGGTGAGCCTTACCCCCGCAGGAGAGGTATTCCTCGATGAGGCCCGAGCTCTTCTTGCCGCGGGAGAGGCCGCGGTGGCCCGCACATTGCGGGCTACAGAGCAGGGCGAGCTCATAATTGCCTTTGTGGCCGGAACGCCGCACGACCTCACGGCAAAGCTCCTTCAGGCAGCCGAATCCATGCAATCCGAACTGGCCCTCAATTTGGTCCGAATCGACTGGGCATCGCCATTTGCGCGCCTGCGCAGCGGCGCGGTCGATGCTGCAATCCTGCACCTTCCCTGTGAAGAGCCCAACATTGACTACCAGCCGATACACCATGAAGCACGGGTGGCAGTGCTGCCCGCCGATCACCACCTCGCTGGGCGCAAGAAGATCAGCATCAACGATTTGGATCCAGAGCCGGTGCTCGACTCCAACTTCAATAGAGAGTTCTGGCTGGTCATTCCCCGTCCCAGCAGTTGTGAGCCCTGTGTGGTGCAGCCGGCCCCAGACTCAGCAGAGCAGCTCATGGATCTCGTCGCCCAACGACGGGGTATCGCAATCACGGCGCAAACGGTGAGCGAGTTATATCAGCGGCCCGATGTTGTGGCTGTCCCAATCTTCGATATCGACCAGGTCCAACTGGGCTTGGCGTGGCCAGCTGAGCACCCGGCTCCCGCCGTGCCTCGGTTGGCCGACGCACTGGCAATCGACGGCTCTCACGAGTCGGGCGGTCAGGATTCTCAGCCGAGGAGGCTGTAGCGGATCGCACCGTCGGCGTGGGCCGGGCCGGGGATCCCCATCAGGTAGGCCAGCGTCGGAGCCACGTCGCGCAGCTGGATCGGAGTCTCGGGCATTCCATGGGCGCCGAGCCCGGCCCCGAACCACAGCGCCATCGCACTGTTGTGAAAATCTCCGCGTTGAGCACTGGGCAGGTACGGAGTGTGAACGCCTGAGACCACGTGAGTGGGAGAAATGGGACTTCGGGCCATGCGCTGCGGTGTCAGCTCGCCGATGGTGTTGACGTCTCGAGAGCCGTCCCAGGTGGTGTAGGTGGGCTTCAAGAAGTACACCACATCACCGATGCGGTCTTGGGCTAACCCGCTCAGGTTGAGCGCCTCGCGGCGGGCGACGAGCTCGAAGGGCTTCTCGCCTGTGGCCGGGTCTACGACCGTAGAAAGCGTGTCGATGACCCGCTGGCGCACTGACTCGAACTCCGAGGGCTTGACCGGGCCATCAGGCTCGCGGCCGGCCAGATTGACCCAGACATGCTGGGGTTGAAGAGCGGGGCCTACCAGGCTATTGGCGGGATCGAGGACGTATCGAGAGTGCTCACTGTCCCAGTCATAGGCGACGAGGCCCTCTTGGCGGAGGATGTCGAGCACCGAGATGTGGCGCCAACAGGGCAGACAGGCATGGTCGGACACGACCACGATGCTGGTATATGGATCGGCGCATTCTCGGACGATCCCGGCCACAAGCTTGTCCACTGCCCGGTAGGCCTCCTCGTACACCTGTTCCGTCAATCGGGTGTACGACTCAGCGGCATAGGGGTACTCGGGGTCGAGGTAACCGAGCATGGTGTGGTTGATGTAGTCGATGAAGTGGTAGTGGGACATCAACAAGTCGAATGGTTCCTTAGCGTCCTGCTCGCAGATGACATCGGTCATCCACTGAACCTGCTGGTCGGCCAACTCCAGCATGATGTCGCCACTGAGATTGGACGGTCCGAACGGGCGTTCGTCTCCTGCCCGGACGTTGGGGCATTCCAGCCCCTCCACATAGGGGCCATGGGTTGCGCTGATATGGGTGGCCAGTTCAGCGGGGTGGGTGTATCCGTCGACCGGCTCGACCCGGGTTCGGTAGAGCTCGAATCCACCGTCTCGGTCGGCCCGAATGAGCCGGAAACGAGTTGCGCTCTCTCGTTCATTGAGCTCGATCGGAATCCACGGCGACCACTGGCCGGGGCGCAAGTCGGCGACGATGGAGCGGCCTCCGGGGTCGCGGCTCAGCGCGAGACAGACTTCGCCGTCGACAAGGCGGCGCTGGGCATGGAATCCGGCAGGCTCGAACCCCGAGATGGGAAGGTAGGTGGACTCCGGGCTGCTTCCCGGCACCGAAGTCCATTCTTCTGTCGGCTCGAAGGCAACCTGCAGCGGGTTCATGGTGATCTCATGGAGCTTCAAGACCGCATCGGTCACCGGTCCTTGGGCGTAGATCTCCTCAGGGGTTTGATGCCAGATCATCCCTCCGGGGGTGTCGCCGCCGATTACCCGAACTCCTTCGCCCTTGGGGGGCCATCCCACGGGATAGTTGATCACCAGGCTCGATCCGCCGAGGTCTCCGACTGTCTCCCACAGCAATTCGGCTCGCGAGGTCGTGGATCGCAGGCTCCTAGGTCGTTCTCTGTCTTGGGCAGTCAGTTCCTCCCCAGCCCACTTGGCGATGAAGCTGTTGATGCCGTGGTTGACCGGCTCGGCACCAGTAGCCAGGGTTGTCCAGTTGGTCGGGGTGTCAACGGGAACGGCCGGCATGGCTTCAACCGCGGTGCCCGACTCCAGGAGTTTGGCCGTTTCGGGCATTGAGCCCGCCTTGAGATATTTCTTTACCATCGACAGCATTGCGCCATCGACGCCGATCATTAGTGCCCGTTTCGAGTCGGAGCTCTCATGTCGCATAGTTCCCCGCTTCTGAATGAATTCTCAACCGGTTTTCCGATCCACCATCAGACAACTCGTGCTTCAGTTCCACCAACCAGCGGCGGTATTCCAGCGACATCCTGTCGGCGGTGCGCACGTGGAGCTCAGCGGTTAAATCCACCGGCAGTTCCTCGGGCCGCTGAGATTCGACGATCTGGCGGTCCTGCTCGGCGATCTCCATCTGAAATCGGCAAAACGGCGCGTCGGGATCCTCTAGGGCAAAATTACGAAAATTCAACATAAACGTCCGGGTGACGTTTTGGGATACCGGCGAAGCGGCCACCAGCAGTCCGAAGAACTGGTCGCCAGGCAAGCTCTGCTGCCACCACACGGTCAGCGGCATGTAGACCCTCCAGTTGTGGTTCGAGGTGAGGGTCGGATCTGACTCATCCAGCTGACTGGAGTCGGTCTTGATGCTCTGAATCTCGGAGAAATGGCCCCACATGTGGATGTTGTCGGCCTCGCGTACCAAGTCGTGCATCGGGGCCTCGGGTCGGTCTCTGGATCCCAACTGGCCGTCATGAATCCATGGAATGTGGGCCAGATCTACGAAGTTCTCGATTCGCCGGGCCGCGCCGGCATTCCAGTCCACCGGCGGTATCTGAACAACGCGGTACGCAGGGTCGCCGTGTTCTTGGAAGGGGGGAATGCCGAACCGGGGGACATCCTCCAAACAAACCCATACCAATCCGCCCGATTCAACGCAGAGGTAACTTCGCAGCCGAGCCTTGGCCGGAATGCGCTGGTCAAGACAACTGGGAATGAGCGTGCAGATGCCATCGCCGTCGTAGCTCCATCCGTGGTAAGCACATCTGATCTGGTCTTCTTCCACCCACCCGAGTGACAGCCTGGCTCCCCGGTGGGGGCACAAATCGGCAAAGGCACGAACTCGGCCGCCCAGGCGAACCACCACGATGTCGGTGTCGCATAGGCGGACCGCTGTTGGCTGAGACTCGACATCGCTTGAATACGCAACGGGATGCCAGAAATGCCGGAACGATTGGTAGACCTCTGCCTCGCCTTCAGCGGACAGTTGCGTATCAGTCACTCTGCCTCTCAAGCTCTTGGAAGCCACACTTGCGGGTCCAAATGCGCAAAATGGAGTCTTGCCAGTCGGTTCTCAGTCTTCCAACACTTTTGTCCACCCCAGCGATAAGCATTCGTTATCACCGCTTGGTCTGGCTCCGACAACCGGTGTCTTCTACTGGAGTCGGAAGCGGACGATGCGGGAGAAGCTTTCGGCTTCTAGGGAGGCGCCGCCGACGAGGGCGCCGTCGATGTCGGGCTGGGCCATGAGCTCGGCGACGTTGACGGGTTTGACCGAGCCGCCGTACTGGATGCGGACTCCGTTGGCGGCGTCGGCACCGAAGTTGGCCCGTACCCGATCCCGAATGAGGGCGCAGCCTCCTTGGGCATCGGCGGGGGTGGCGGTGTGGCCGGTGCCGATGGCCCACACGGGCTCGTAAGCGATCACCATGGCCCCCACCTGATCCCGTTTCAGCCCGGCTAACCCGGCGTCCACCTGGTTGGTGATGCGGGCCTCGGTCTGATCTGCTTCCCGTTCCTCCAGGGTCTCCCCGCAGCACATGATTGGGGTCATACCCGCGGCCAGGATGGCCTTGAGGCGGCGGTTCACGTTCTCGTCGGTCTCCCCGAAGAGCTGGCGGCGCTCGGAGTGCCCAGCGATCACATAGCTCACCACCAGCTTGGCCAACATGGCGGGCGACACTTCTCCGGTGAACGCCCCGCTCTCCTCCCAGTGGCAGTGCTGGGCGCCCAGGGCGATGGGGATGTTGTCGGCGTCCAGCACAGTTTGGGCCGATCGCAAGTTGGTGAACGGCGGATGGATGGAGACATCGGCAGACTTGTAGTCGGCATGGTCGAGGGCATACGACAACTTCTGGATGAGCTGGATGGCCTCCAGGTGGTTCATGTGCATCTTCCAGTTGCCGCTGATCAGCGGCTTGCGCTCAGCCATGGTGTCCTTCCTTGCCGGTGCCGACGGATTCTCTTAATGCTCTTAGGCCGGGCAGGTCGCCCTGTTCGATTAGCTCCAACGACGCCCCGCCGCCGGTGGACACGTGGTCCATATCTCGATCCAAGCCGAACTGGCGGACCGCGGCGGCACTGTCGCCCCCACCCACCACGGTGAAGGCGCGGCTGTCGGCCAGCGCCTGGGCTACGACTTTCGTGCCCGCTGCAAACCTCGGGTCTTCGAACAGCCCCATGGGGCCGTTCCACAGCACGGTGCCGGCCTCGGCAATGAGGTCGCTGAACTCGGCCGCGGTGCCCGGGCCGATGTCCAATCCCTTCCAGTCGGGGTGCAGGTCCACTCCGGCCTGCACCACCCGCTCCCCCGGCGCCAGCGCGGTGATGTCGGAGGGGAGGCGGATGGGCGCGCCTGAACTCAACAGGCGGCCGCAAGCCTCAATCTGGTCGGGCTGGAGCAGCGAGTCGCCCACGCTGTGGCCTTGGGCAGCCAGGAACGTGAAGCACATGCCGCCGCCGATCACCACCTCGTCGGCGGTCTCCAACAGGGCGTCGATCACCCCCAGCTTGTCGCTGACCTTGGCCCCGCCCAACACGGCAACAAACGGGCGTTTGGGTTTGGCCCGCAGCCCCAATAGCACCTCGGCTTCTTTGGCCAGCAGGCGGCCCGCTGCGCTGGGCGCATGGCGGGGCGGCCCCACGATCGACGCGTGTGCTCTATGGGAAGCCCCGAAGGCGTCGTTCACATAGCCGTGGCAGCCGGCGATCAACTGCTGCACAAAGCGGTCGTCGTTGCCGGTCTCGCCCGGATCAAATCGGAGGTTTTCCAGCAGCTCAACTCCGGGGGCCAGCTCCTCCAGCCGGGTCTGCACCGGGGCCAGCGAATATCGGGGATCGTGCCTGCCGTCGGGTCGTCCCAGGTGGCTGCACGCCACCACCGCGGCCCCCTGGCCGGTGAGCCAGCGGATGGTGGGCAGAGCGGCCTTGATGCGGAAGTCGTCGGCAATGTGGCCATCAGAGTCAAGTGGCACATTGAAGTCGGCCCGCAGCAGGATCCGGCGGCCGTTCAGGCCGCCGAGGGCCTCGCCTAGCGTTTCGAGTGTGGGAAGCACCCCGGTGCTCAGCCGCCCGCCGCGCCCACGATGGAGACGATGTCCACCAACCGGTTGGAATAGCCCCACTCGTTGTCGTACCAGCCGGAGACCTTGACCAGATTTCCCAGGGCCATGGTCAGACCGGAGTCAAGCGTGCAGGAGGCGGGCGAGCCGACGATGTCGGCCGACACCAGCGGGGCTTCGCTGTAGTCGAGCACCCCGGCCAACGGCCCGTCGGCCGCGGCGGCGGCGAAGGCGGCGTTGACGTCGTCGGCCGAAGGCTCGCCTTGCACCACGGCGGTGAAGTCGGTGAGGGAGCCGTTGGGAATCGGCACCCGCAGAGCGATGCCGTCGAGCAGGCCGTTCATGGCCTGGAGCACCAGCCCAGTGGCCCGGGCGGCACCGGTGGATGTGGGCACGATGTTCACCGCGGCGGCCCGGGCCCGACGCAGGTCGGAGTGGGGCCCATCCACCAGCGCTTGGTCGCCGGTGTAGGCATGGACGGTGGTCATCAGTCCCCGCTCCACGCCGAATGCATCGTCGAGCACCTTGACCATGGGCACAAAGCAGTTGGTAGTACACGAGGCGTTGGACACAACCAAGTGGTTGTCGGGGTCGAAGTCGCCGTCGTTCACTCCCACCACGAAGGTGGCGTCGGCCCCCGACGCCGGCGCCGACACGATGACCCTTGGCGCGCCGGCTTCAAGGTGGGCCGCCGCCTTGTCCCGAGCAGTGAAGAACCCGGTGGACTCCACCACCACGTCCACACCCAAGTCGCCCCAGGGAAGGTCGGCCGGATTGCGCTCCGATAGCACTTGCAGGGTGCTCCCGCCGATCTCGAGTGCCCCGTCCACCACGGCAACCGGGGCGGCGAACCGGCCCATCACCGAGTCGTACTGCAACAGATGGGCCATGGTCTCCAGGCTGCCCAAGTCGTTTACGGCCACGAATTCCAGGTCGGCGCCGGCCTGCCGGGCCGCTCTGAAGAAGTTCCGCCCGATGCGGCCGAACCCGTTGATTCCCACGCGAATGCTCATGCGGCTGAGACTAACGGCCCACCCGCCGAATTCTGATGATGGGGACGAACGAAATCAGCCATATTTCCCTCAGCCCAAGCCTGCCGCTCAAACGCGTGATTTCAGCGCACGTTCCCCTGTCCGCCATCGACGGGGATGAGCTGGCCGGTGATGAACCGGGACGCGTCTGAGGCCAGAAACACCATCACCGGCCCGAGGTCCCGATCCGGGTCGCCGTAGTCCTGGCCCAGCGCGATGCTGTGGATGTTGCGCCAGAACTTCTCGGTGCGCTCCTCATCGGTAGCCCGATCCCAGGATGCTTGGAACATAGGAGTCCTGATGGCCGGTAGAACAGCGTTGACTCGCACGCCGTCGGCCCCCCAGGCTCCCGCCGCAGTGCGCGTCCAGGCATGCACCGCTCCCTTGGACGCCGAATAGGCCGCCGCTCCCGGCTCAGCCCGCTGGCCGGAAATCGACCCGAAATTGATGATGGCACCTCCCCCGCCAACCTTGAGCCGCTGGTACGCCGCCTGATTGGTCAGCACCGTGCCCCGAACGTTCACCGAGAACATCCGGTCCCACTCACCTATGGTCACATCTTCCGCGGCGGAAGCTGCATGAATGGCAGCCGGGTGCGCCAACGCATCTAGCCCGCCCAAGAGGTTGTCTGCCTCCTCAAAAGCCGCACCCACCCGCTCTCCATCAGCAACGTCAACCGACACGTACACGACTTCGCCTGGCCCATCAGCCCCCGCCTCAGCACAAACCGCCCGCCCCGCGTCATCGGCAATGTCCATTCCCACCACCCGAGCCCCAGCCTTCACATAAGCCCGCACCGTCGCCGCCCCCATCCCACTCGCACACCCCGTGACGACAATCTTCTTGCCATCTAAATCCACAACGCACTCCCACAAGCTCGATTGGCTCAATGGCGCAACAACTTACCGGGAACTCAAGTGGCGGGGAATTGGCATTCACTCTCTGGGCCATCGCCCCAGAGTCAGGGCCTCCGGGCCATGGAAGGTATGCCTATTGGATGGCGTGGGAGTACGTTGCCGGGGTGAATGAGGTGTTTTCGGTGGGCTGGGACAAAGGGAGTGGCTGGACCTCAACTGGAGAGCGGTCGTGCGAATAGTTGACCTGTTGGAGCGGGATGCGGCGCTCTACCTCGAGCGGACTGCGGTAGCGGTTGCCGGAGGGCCATCTGCTTCATTTGGGGAACTGCGCGACCGAGTTCTTCGGCTGGCTAGCGGTCTGGAGGCTGCGGGGGTGGGGTCTGGCGACCGAGTAGCGCTCATGGCCGACAACGGGATGGTCTTTTTCGACGTCTATCTGGCGGTGGCCTACCTGGGCGCGGCGGCAGTGCCTCTGAACACCCAGCTCACCGATACCGAGCTGTCCTTCATACTGTCGAATGCCGAGCCTGTCCTTACCGTGGCAACCCGTCCCTACGCCGAACGGCTGGAGGCCATCGGCGCCACCGGCCCGGTGATCGATGCCGACGGCGATGCCTACGCGGGCCTGCTGGAGTCGGAGCCCTTCGCCGATCTGGATCGCGCTACCGAAGACGACACCGCGCTAATCATCTACACCAGCGGCACCACCGGGCGGCCGAAAGGGGTGTGCCTCACCCAACGGGGTTTGGCCTTCAACGGGCTGACCATGGCCTTGGTGCAGCGGTTCCGGCCCGACGATGTGTTCTTGTCGACCACGCCGCTGTACCACGCGGCCACCGGCACCCGGGTGTGCTCCATGCTGGCCGACGGCCAGACCCACGTGGTGCTGCGCTCCTTCTCACCGGAGTCGTTCTTTGCCGCGGTGGCCGAGCACCGGGTGACCATCTCGATCCTGGTTCCCGCGCAGTTGCGCCGCATTCTCGACCATCCCGGCTTTGCGGGGGCCGATCTATCCAGCCTTCGCCTCATCGTCTACGGCGCCGCCCCCACTGCGGGGCCGCTCATCAAACAGGCCTATGAGCGCTTCGGGTGCGGGCTGTACCAGGGCTATGGCATCTCCGAGTGCGTCACCAACCTCACCGGGCTGCTGCCCGAAGACCACGACCTCGCCATGGCCGGACGCCCCGAATTGCTCGACTCATGCGGGCGTGTCGTGCCCGGGGTCCGGATCGAACTCCATGACGAGAACGGCGCCATGGTCGCTCCCGGAGAGGTGGGCGAGATATGGGTGAAAAGCGAGAAGGTGATGGCCGGCTACTGGCGCAGCCCCGACCAGACGGCTGAAGCTCTGGTCGACGGGTGGCTGCGAACCGGGGATCTGGGCCGCATGGACGCCCATGGCTACCTCTACATAGTCGGCCGGTCCAAAGACATGCTCATCAGCGGCGGCGTCAACATCTACCCCAGTGAGATCGAGGCCGTGCTCTACGACCACCCAGCCGTCGCCGAAGCAGCGGTGGTCGGGCGCCCCGACCCCGAATGGGGCGAGCGCCCGGTCGCCTTCGTCGAACTTAGACCAGAGGAGTCGCTCGACGGGCTAGCGGATTGGTGCGCAGAACGATTGGCCAAGATCAAGGTCCCCGACGAATTCATCGCCGTCGACAGCTTCCCCCGCACCGTCACCGGCAAAATCCGCAAGGTAGAACTCCGAGAGCACCTAGCCGCCGGCTGACGGGACAAGCCGACCAGCCTAAACGGCTACCCGAGGCGGGGCTTGATCTCTTCGCCGGCGTCGATGTCGATTTCTAGGATTAGGGATTGGTAGGACTTGCCGTGGGGGTCGGTTCGGAGGCTCATGGATACTCCTCCGCCGAGGGCTTCGGTCATCACGAAGTTCAGGCCCTTGGTGCCGGGCAGCTCGTAGCGTGTGATCTCGCCCTTGACCAGGGTGCCGAACTTGTCCCGCACCTTTTCGACGGTGAGCTCGCGCCGCAGCACGTCCCAGTTTTCGTCGTTGTACACGAACACGCACAGGTTCACGATGTCGCCCTTGTCGCCGGAGCGGGAATAGGCGAACTCCCGCAGCTTCATGCCTCGATGACCTCGGTGATCAGCTTCACATCCTCGCGGGGCAACAGCGCCGGGGTGACCCCGATGGCCGGTGCCATCTGGGTGGTGACCCCGCCGCCCCCGGCCGGTCCCATCCACAGGAATTGGCCCTCGAAGGCCACCGCGTCGGCGGTCTCCCGATCGTCGCAGCGGGCCGCGATGCGCAGCCGCACCTCGGCCGGGTCGCCTCCGGGAAGCTGGCCCTCGAACAGGGCACTCACCCCGTGGAGGTCATAGCGGATCTCGTCGATGCCCGGCTGGTAGGGCTCCAGGCGCTTGGCCACTACCTCCGCGGCCAGTTGGGCCCGCTCCACGCAGCCCGCGCCGCCGTAGGAGATCTCGGTCACCACCTTCCACCCCTGGTCCACCCCCACCAGCACCTTGAGGGAGTCAGGGCGGGGGCGGCCCGAGGCACCGCCGACCCGCACCCGGTTTGGGCCCACTTCCTCCACCCACACGTGCGAAAAGTCCGCGGTGCTGTCGGGGGTGAGATAGGCCGCCGGGTCGTGGATCTCGTAGGCCAGCTGCGTCTTCATGGTGCCGATGTCCACCGCCCCGCCGGTGCCCTCCAGCTTGGTGATGATCAACTCGTCCTCGCTCACGTGGGCCAGGGGAAAGCCGAGGTGGACGATGTTGTCCAGCACCCGGTAGGGCGGATCGACGTAATTCCCGCCGGTGGCGTGGGTGCCGCACTCCAGGAGATGGGCCACCAGGGTTGCGGTGCCCATCTTGTCCCAGTCATCCAACGCCCAGCCCATCTCATACGCGATCGGCCCCACATAGAGAGAAGGATCAGCAATGCGGCCGCCGAGGATGAACTGCGCGCCCTCGTCTAGGAGCTCCACTATGGGATCGGCGCCGATGTAGGCGTTGGCCGATACCACCTTGGCGGCAATGGCCTGGGCGGTCACCCCCATTTCGGGCAGCTCTAGATCTTGGTCGAGCACATGGTCGAGCACGTCGTCGCCGTGGATCACCCCGACCCTCACCCCGGTGACGCCGTTGAGCTTCAGCCCCCGCAGCACGTCGTCGGCCGCGGCGGCTGGATTGGCGGCGCCGAAGTTGCCCATCATCTTTCCGCCGCGACGCAGAAAGCCGGCGAAGCGGCGCATGAGCTCGGGGATTCGCTGATCGTGGCCGGTGGTCTCGTCATCGAGGCGGCGCACTTGGGCCAGCGCCATGGTCCGCTCGGCCAGGCAGTCGAAGCCCATGTAATCCACCAGGCCGCTGTCGGCCAGCTCCTGAGCCCAGTCCAGCCGATCGGTGGAATACGCCGACCCGCTGCCGATGGAGATGCTCCTGCTGGTCATCGGGCCAAGTAGCCGCCGTCAACCGGGAGTGCGACCCCGGTCACGAAACTGCTGGCATCGCTGGCCAAGAACAGCGCCACTTCGGCGATCTCCTCGGGCTGCGATGGGCGCTGCAAAGGCACCGAAGTCTCCAGAAACTCCTTCATCAGGGGTTTGACGTCGGTGCCGGGATCCCGTCCGAAGAACAGCGGAAGCATGGGTGTGTCCACTGGGCCGGGGCAGATGACGTTGGCCCGAATCTTGGGGGCTAGGGCCAGAGCCAGCGACTTGCCGAACGTCACGATTGCCCCCTTGGTCATCGAGTACAGCGGCGAGAACGGTGAGCCCACCACCCCGGATGTGGAAGCGGTGAGGATGATTGACGCGTTGCCCGACGCCTCCAACAAGGGCACCGCCCGGGCAACGGTGAAGAAGGCCGATTTCATGTTGATGGCCGCGGTCTCTTCGTAGTCGGCCTCGCTCATGTTGAGCCCGGCCGGACCGGGTATGCCGGCGTGGGCGTAGAGAACGTCGATCTTGCCGTGAGTCGAGCCGACCTCGGCCATCAGCTCTTCAATCTGAGCCACATCGCTGACATCAACGGTGAAGGCGCTCGCCGCGCCCCCCGCATCGGCGATCAAAGCCACAGTCTCAGCGGCGGCTTCGGCGCGAAGATCGGCCACCACCACATGAGCGCCCTCGGAGGCCATGCGCCTGGCCGCGGCCCGGCCCATGCCTGAACCGGAAGCGGTTATGACCGCTACTCTTCCATCGAGCACTCCCATTGAAACCCCCGTGAGCAAGAACTCTTCCATTTACGATGATCGATTTAGCCGTCGCAGCAAGGAAAGAACGCCATGAACGCACATGACCCGCTAGACGGCCTGAAGATTATCGACTGCGATTCCCATTTCACTGAGCCGCCTGAGTTGTGGACGGCCCGGGCCCCCGCCGCCATGCACCACCGAGTGCCGGTGCAGAAGACGGTCGACGGCATCACCGCCTGGTATCTGGACGGCGAGCTGTGGGCCAGTACCGGCGGGAACACCATCCAAACCGGCCAGGAGAAGATCCTGGGCAGCCACGTGGTCCAGCCCTTCGACATCATCGACACCAGCGCCTGGGCCGTGAAGGAGCGGCTCGAACTCTGCGACGAGATCGGGGTGCATGCCCAGATCCTCTACCCCAACGGCGTCGGCTTCTCCTCCAACCACGTCTTCGCCATCGAGGATCTGGCGCAGCGACGGATGGTCTTGGAGATCTACAACGACTTCTTCGTCGACATCCAGCACGAGTCGAACGGCCGACTGTTCCCCCAGGCCATGCTCCCGATCTGGGACATGGAGTTCACCGTGGCCGAGATGACCCGGCTGTTGGACAAGGGCATCACCGGGTTCACCCTCTCCGACAAGCCCGAGATGGTGGGCCTGCCCGAGCTGTGGGAGCCCTATTTCGCCCCCATGTGGGACCTGTTCAACCAGTCGGGAGCGGTGGCCAACTTCCACATCGGCGCCGGCATGAGCCGGGCCGAGATGGAGAGCATCCGAGGCGCCCGCTTCCAGCAGGCCCGGGTGGGCGGCGAGGCTGGCCCCGACGACCTGCCCCGGCCCATTCCCGTGGCCCCCAACACCTGGTGGGGGCAATTCGACCACCAGCGTCGCCTCGCCATCCACGCCACCCAGATGTACATGAGCAACGTGCGCATCATCGTCAACCTGTGCATGAGCGACCTGTTCGACCGCTACCCCAACCTCAAGGTCGTCTCGGCCGAGAGCGGCATCGGCTGGGTTCCCTTCATCCTCGAAGCCCTCGAGTACCAGTACGACGAGATGGTCACCGAAGCCCACGAGCTGGCCCTGAACACCCGCCGCCCCCGGGAGTATTTCAACGACCACATCTGGGTCATGTTCTGGTTCGAGCGGTCGGCCCCGGCCAAGCTCATTGAAGACGTCGGGGTAAACAACGTGCTGGTGGAGACCGACGTCCCCCATCCGACATGCCTGTTCCCGGGCGCCCGAGAGCACTTTGCCCAAGTGCTGGCCGACGTCGATCCCCATGTCCGCCGCCGAGTGCTCCAGGACAACGCCGCCGAGCTCTACGGCATCGACGTTTAGGGGCCTTCCATGCAGTTCGGCATGATCATCAGCGACGTGCCGCGCGACGTGGACCCCATCGAGCAGTTCGACGGCATCCTGCGCCAAGTGGAGGCCGGACAGCGCAACGGCCTCACCCATTTCGTCATCGGCCAGCACTTCTTGTACGGCGACCTGCGCTGGCTCCAGCCGGTTCCTCTCCTGGCCCGCCTGGCAGCAGAGATCGACGACCACGTGCGGTTAGGTGCCACCGTGCTGCTGGCCCCCAAATACCACCCGGTGATTCTGGCCGAGGAGCTGGCCACCCTCGACATCGTCACCCGAGGTCGCCTCGATATCGGATTAGGGCTCGGATATCGGACTGAAGAATTCGACTTGATGAACGTCCCTTTCAACAAGCGGGTAAGCCTGTTCGACGAGTGCCTCGACATCATGAAGCTGTGCTGGGCCATGGAGGACTTCGACTACCACGGCCAGCATTGGCAGATTCAGGGAGCCACGCCCCACATCCAGTGCGTGCAGCAACCCCATCCCCCCATTTGGATGGGAGCGCACTCCCGCAAGGGCGCCCGGCGGGCGGGTCGAGTGGGCGACCGGTTCATCATCCCGCCGGAGTACGACATCCATGAGATGCGGGTCCGTTTGGGCATCATGGCCGCCGGATTCGCCGAACGGGGCAAGCCGATGGGCCATCAGCCCCTGCGGCGCAACGCCTTCGTGGGCGCCACCAACGAGGAGGCAATATCCAATTTCGTGGAGCTCAGCAAAGACCGCTACCTCACCTACGCCCGCAAAGAGCTCGACATATTGGACGAGGAGGCGCTCATGGGCAACTTCTTCGAGGAGGTGAAGGGCTCGGTGGCGGTGGGCACGGCCCAGCAGGTAATCGACCACTTCACCGAGGTGGCCCGAGAGCTGCCGATAGACCCGTTCGTGGTGAAGCCCCAGTGGCCCGAAATGCCCATCGACGAGGTGATCGACTATCTCGACACCATGGGACGCGAGGTCATACCGGCGCTGGCCGAGGTCCCGCCCATGCCCGTCGAGGACATCCCTGCCTCGTTGGCCCCCGTGGCCGACGAGGTGGCCGAGGCACTGGAGGCCATGTGACCGCAGCATCATTCGATGAGGCCATCGCCCACACGCCACTGGGCGATGGGCGCTTTCTCACGTCCACACCCCCGTCGTGGATGGCCTCGGGCCGCGTTCCTGCCGGGCTGGTGGAGGCGCAGTTGATGGCCGGACTGGCGGCCACGGTCACCGACGCCCAGTACCGCCCGCTGTCGTTCACCGCCCATCTGCTGCGAGCGCCGGGCGAGGGCGACTACGAGGTGCAGACCGACGTGCTCCGCACGGGCCGCACGCTCATCAGCACAGCGGCCCGGGTGGTGCAGGGCAACAAGCTGATCGCCACCGCGTTGGCCAGCTTCGCCACCGACCGGCCCAGCCCCGAGTTCGACGAGCTGCCCATGCCCGAGGTGGCCCCGCCCACCCCGGGACGGGAGACCGACGGCTACGTGCCCGAGTTCGCCTATCCGTACGGCGACAACGTGGTCATGCAGGACCGCCTCGGACCGAAACCGTTCACCGCGCCCGACGGCCCCATGGAGCGGGTGGGATGGGCCGGCTTCGCCCAGGCCCGCCCCATCGACGCCCCCGGTCTGCTGATGATCGGCGATATCGGGATGATGGGCTGGTGGGTGCGCCTCGACCGCATGTACACCACCGCCACCTTGGACCACACCACCTATTTCCGGGCCGACCTGTCCCAGGCAAAGGCCGACGACATGGTGCTGCTGCGGTCGCGCACCGGGCTGGTCCGCGGCGGCTACCTGGATTGGGACCTCGATATCTGGGCGCCCGACGGCACCCTGCTGTGCCAGTCCCGCCAGATCCTGGCCATTCTGGGGTGACCGGACGATGACCCAGCCGGCGCCGCTGCGCATCGTCGACTTCTCCACCCACATGTCGGGGCCGCTGGCCTCGCACCTGCTGGTGGAGATGGGCGCCGACGTCATCAAGGTCGAACACCCGGTTCAGGGCGACGGCAACCGGGGCAACGATCCCAAGATCGCCGGGGTCAGTGATCTGCACCTCGCCCTCAACCCCGGCACCCGCAGCATCGCGATCAGCACCCGCTCTCCCCACTGGGCCGAGGTGGTGGCCGGGGTCACCGCATGGGCCGACGCGGTGATCGTCGGCGCCCGCCCCAAAGACGCCGTTCGCCGAGGGCTCGACTTCCACACCCTCCTCGAGGCCAACCCGCAGCTGGTGTACTGCGTGATCTCGGGCTACGGGCTGGCCGGACCGTGGGCCGAGTACAAGGCCCACGGTCAGAACATGGACGCTCTGGCCGGGCGGGTCGAGGTGGAGTGGAACGACGGCCAGCCCCAAACCAGAGTCGGGTGGCGCTCGGCCGGCGTGCTTTTGGCCGGGGTCTTCGGCGCCATGGGGGTGCTGGCCGCCATCGTCAAGCGAGACCGGGGTGGCGGACCCCAGTTCGTACACACCTCCATTTGGAACACCGCACTGTGGTGGAACTGGCGCGATGTGAATACCAGGGTGAACAACGACGAGCCCTGGCACGAGTACCGCTCGTTGGGATCGCGCTACGCCATGTACGCCACCTCCGACCACCGCGCCCTGCTCATCTGCCCGCTGGAGAAGGTGGCCTGGGAGTGGTTCTGCGACCTCACCGACCTACACCAACTCCGGGCGCGGGGAGAGTGGACCCACAGCATGGACTTCGGATACGACGACGAGTTCCCGCTGATCGCCGAGGCCATCAGCCAGCGCACCTTCGACGACTGGAACCGCCTTCTCGACGAAGCCGAGATACCGTTCGCCCCCATACTCACCCTCGACGAGGCGGTCAGCAGCGACCACGCCGCCGTCAACCGGGTGCTCCGGGGAACCGAGCTTCCCGGAGGGCGAGTTCAAATGGCCGCTTCACCGGTGCATCTCTCCTCGAACCCCGACGAAGCCGCCCAGCCCGGCTTGTCCGACTTACCTCCGCCCCCCGACCTGGGTGGCGACACCGACGAGATCCTGGCCGAAGTCGGTTTGGGCAAGCTCATTGGAGAAGACCTGTCGGGAGGCCGGGCATGACCAAGCCCCTCGACGGAATCCGGGTGCTCGACTTCACCCGCCACATGGCCGGTCCCTACGGCACCATGATCCTGGGCGACTACGGGGCCGACATCATCAAGGTGGAGAGCCTCCCCCATGGCGACGGCGCCCGCGGCGTGGGCACCGCGTTTGTCGACGGCGAGAGCGCTCTATTCCTCATCTGGAATCGGGGCAAGCGCAGCCTCGCACTGGACATGCGCACTCCCGAGGGGCTTGAGGCGGTCCATCGCCTGGTCGCCACGGTCGACGTGGTGGTCACCAGCTACCGGCCCGGGGTGGCCGACGAGATCGGCATCGGCTATGACGCCCTGTCGGCCATCAACGACCAGATCGTGTACATCTCCCTCACCGCCTTCGGACCAGAGGGTCCGCTGGCCCCCTATCCGGGAACCGACCCGGTGGTCCAGGCCGTCTCGGGGGTCATGTCGGTGACCGGGGAGCCTGATCGGGGTCCCAATCTGGTGGGGGTCCCGATGGCCGATTTCACCGGCGCCTTGGTCACCGCCCAGGCCGCCATGCTCGGCCTGTTCGCCCGAGAAAAAACCGGCAAGGGCCAGCTCATCGACGTCTCGATGCTCTTCGCCCTGATGTCGTCGCTCACCACCCGGCTGGCCTCGCACTGGGTGGACGGGGAGGACCCGGAGCGCCATGGAAGCGCCCACAGCGTGGTGGTGCCCTATGAGGCGTTCCAGACCGCCGACGGCCACGTGGTGACCGGCGTGTGGGGCGGCGCCGACGGGTGGGAGCGCTTCTGCCGGGCCATCGGCGAACCGGAGTTGGCCGCCGACGAGCGCTATCTGACCAACCAGCTGCGGGTGGACGCCCGCGCTGAGATCACCGAGTACTTGCAGGGCATCTTCATCACCCGGACCAGCGCCGAGTGGGAGGAGTCGTTCAACCAGCACCGGGCGCTGTTCGGGCCGGTCCACACCTTCTCGCAGATCCTCAACCACCCCCAGGTGCAACAGGCCGGACTGGTGCAGTCGGTGGAGCACGCCACTTTGGGCGAGATCCCCCAGTTGGGTCCGGTGATCGGCCTGCACGACACCCCCGGCGAGATCGCCGGGCCTCCCCCGGTGCTGGGCCAGCACAGCGAGGAGATCCTGGCCGAAGCGGGCTACAGCCCCGAGGAAATTGCCGCCATGATCCAGGCTGGGGTGGCGGGCACAGCCTGAGGGCCCCTACTGGGCTGAATTGCAGTGCTGGCCCAGGGCGTGGGCCGCCTCTCGGGTCTCGCCAGGGTCATAGGAGCCGACGACCATGTTGACGACATCGGCCCCTGCCTCCCCTAGCGCAGCCAGCGTGCTCCGCGTGGTATCGCCATCGGTGAGGTCGAGCACTCCTGGCGGGCCGGCGCCCACTGCGGCCGGGCAGGTGGTGGCCACGGTGAAGGGTTGATCAGCCCGCGGCGACCGCTTTCGCTCCTCCCGCAGAAAGGCCACGTATTGCGGCAAGCTCTCCGGAGTCATCCGGGAGGCCGACCAACCGTCGCCCACCGCTGCGGCCCTGCGGAGCGCAGGGCGAGAGTGACCGCCCACAAAGATGGGCACTGGCGACTGGACCGGTTTGGGCCGCATGTTCAGGGGCAAGAACGAATGGGTCTCCCCCTCATAGGAGGGCTGGTCCTGCTCCCACAGGGCACGCAGGATCTCGATGCCGTCCTCAAGCAACTGCCGACGGCGGCCGTAGTCGGCACCGAGGGCGTCGAACTCCTCGCGAAGCCATCCGAGGGTTACTCCGAAGATCACCCTTCCCCCCGACAGGTAGTCGAGGGTGGCCACGGCTTTGCCGACGACCACCGGATTGCGCTGGGGAAGCACGCAGGCATTCACCGCCAACCTGATGGAGGATGTCGCCCCGGCCACAAAGGCCAAGGTGGTCAGGGCCTCGAGGCGGGGGTTGTCGGTGGGATAGGGGTACTTCCCGTCGGCCATCGTCGGGTTGTGCGAGGTGAACTCCACCGGAAAGGCGATGTGGTCGCCCACCCACACCGAGTCCAATCCGGCCGACTCCGCCGCTTGAGCGACATCGACGATGTCCTGAGCTGTGGCGGGGCCTTCGTAGGGCAGGCAGAGACCGATCTTTGGGCCGCGGTAGGGCGTGTCGTTTGATCCCATGGGCTCTGCTTTCGGTAGTTGGTGCGTTCGGTGTCAGCCGGACAATAGCGGGATCACCTCGGACCCGAACCGCTCGAGCTGGGCGAGCGCGTGGGCATGGTCGTATCCGGGCCACTGCGGCTTGTAGACGAAGTGGGAGTGCTCCATCTGAGCCATGAGGTGAGTGAGCCCTTCCGCCACGTCGGATGGGCTGCCGAGCACAAAACGGTTGTCCAGCCAATCGCTCTTGCCGATGCCGTCGTCCACGTCAAGCCCCCAAGAGCGATACGTGCCATAGCGCGACGACGCTCCCGCGGCCACCGCTGCCTCGGCCTCAGTAGGGCCGTCGGCGATGTAGACCTCCCGGCGCACGGGGATGGCGGCCTGCGCCCGGTTGCCGTGAGCCGCTCGCTCTTCCAGATAGGCCTGGTAGAGATCGATGAGCTCTCGGTGGGTGGGGAACGGCGCGGCGTACCAAGCATCGCCCACCCTCGCAGCCCTTCGCACCGAGGCCTCCACCTGGGCCCCGACCCAGATCGGGGGATGCGGCTGCTGAACGGGCAGCGTGGACACCTCCACGTTGTTGAGCCGAAAGAATCGCCCCTGTTGGGTCACGGAGTGGCCGGTCCACAGTGCTCGGATGATTTCCACCGCCTCCTCGAACCGCTCGGTTCGGGTGGTGCGGTCGATACCGAAGGCGTCGAACTCGTCTTGGCTGTAGCCGATGCCCACGCCCATGGTCACCCGCCCACCGGTCACCGCGTCCATGGTGGCCACCTCCTCGGCGATGGTGAGGGGATGGTGCAGGGGCATCAGCAGAATGCCAGTGGCGACGCTCACCGAGGGGAAGCGCATGGCGATCGAGGTCAGATACGGAATGGGCTGGAGGTAGCGCAGGGTCGGGGTGGCGAAGTGCTGGCCCGCCACTACTAGGTCGAACCCGTGATCCACCGCCACGGAGATCAACTCGTGGTGCTCGGCGATCTGCTGGTGCGCGGGCACCGGCCGGCCGTGAACCGAAGTCAGGAGCAGGCCGAATCTCACCGGTCCATCATGGTTCAACGAGGTGGCTGAGTGCCGGACCCATGTTGCCGTCGAGCCGAGGCCGTCACTAGACATTCGCCATGCGACGGCTTGCTATTCGAGTGCTCGGTGCCTTTCGACGGATCTCCCTTCTAATCCGAAAGATGCGAGGCAAGACGCTCGATGATGTGGCCGAACAGCGTGTGGTGAGCGGCAAGGCGTGGGAGGAGTTCTGCGATTCGTTGAAGGCGGCAGGGGCGGCGATGAACTTCCCCGGCGCGCCGCGCGATCCCTTCAACCAGGCAGAGGGCTACCGGCACCTGAGCCGCCTCGCCCGGGCCGGGCTGATGGCATTTATCGAGCACGCCGACCCCAAGGCGCCGGTGATGCACCGGGTGGCCAACGAGACCACCAAGCTGGGCGCCGACAATCCCGACAACTACTACTACACCGCCGCGTTGGACGGCAGCTACGACTACAAGATCACCGGGCGCCGCAACAACATTGCCTACCTGAGCATCGGAACCCAGTCGGGCAACTACGGCCAAGGCGGCGGCCTGCCTCCCACAGGACACATAGAAGCCGACCAGATCGAGATGGACGCCGACGGGTGCTTCGAACTGATACTGAGCAGCACCCCCCAGGAGGGCAACTGGCTGCCGATGACGCCCGAGACCGGCACCTTGGTGGTGCGCCAGACCTTTGCCGACCGCGGTACGGAGATCCCCGCCGAGTTGAGCATCGAACGCATCAACTGCAACCCCGAAGAGCGCCAACCCTCGCACCTGACGGCGAGGGCCTTGGATGAGGGATTGAAGAATGTGGGAGCTCTGGTGATGGGCGCACCGCTGCTGTTCACCAAGTGGGCCCGCGACTTCTCCAAGCACAGCAACCAACTCCCCCAGTTCGACCCAGACGTGTCACTAAACGCCGGCGGCGACCCCAACATCACCTACTACCACAGCCACTGGGCGCTGGGACCCGACGAGGCGCTGGTGATCGAGGCAACTCCCCCGGAATGCGAGTACTGGAACTTCCAGCTCAGCAACTACTGGATGGAATCGCTGGACTATCGCCACTTCACGATCCACACCAACAGCCATCTGGCCCACTACGAAGCCGATGGGTCGATTCGCCTGATCGTGGCCCAAGAGAATCCCGGCCTGCCCAACTGGATCGAAACCGCAGGCCATTCGCTCGGCACCATGTCGTTTCGCTGGGTGCGAGCCTCCGAACACCCCCAGCCCCGGTGCCGCGTGGTGCCGCTGAGCAGCCTGACGGAGTAGCGGCTTGACGTCCACCGACTATCAGAGCCCCTATCGCCCGGTCCCCATCAGAGTCTTCAACCGGCTAGCCCGGGCCGGGCAGCGCATCGGGCTCTCGGGAGCTTTGAACGTCGACACCCTCATCAAGCAAGCGAAGCGCAAGACCGGGTTCTCCGACTTCGGAGATGACGGGCATTTGGAGGCCCTGCAAGTGCTCGTGGGGTCGATCAATGACGAGGCTCAGCTGACCCCGACCGGCCGGTTGATCCAGAAGTCCAGGCTGGCTGCCGCCCTGGTTCAGCGGCTGCGCATTCAGGACCTGCTCAAGCGGCATCCCGAAATCGATGACATCGACCTCGGCACGGTCATTGTGATCACCGGGCTTCAGCGCACCGGCACGACTCTCCTTCACCGCATCATCTATTCCCACCCGGAGATCCGGGGCATCTCCGGGGAAGAAGCACTGGTGCCGGTACTGGCGACCGATGCCGCCGAGCGGGCTGGGCGATCTCGCAAGCGGCGGGCGGTGTTGGCCGAGCGGACTATTTCCTACCTGTCTCCGGATTTCATGGCGGTCCACCCCATTGACCGCGAACAGCCTGAGGAAGATGTACTGCTGCTCGACCTCAACTTCATGAGCCAGTCAGCCGAAGCCATCTTGCACGTTCCGAGTTATTCCCGCTGGCTGAAAGACCAGGATCACACGGCGACTTACGAGTACTTCCGCCAGGTCTTGAAGGTGCTGACTTGGCAGCGGCCAGCCAGCGCCTGGGTGCTCAAGACGCCTCACCACTTGGAGTACCTCGACGTGCTCCTCAAGGTGTTCGACAGCGCGACGGTCGTGCAGACCCACCGCGATCCTCGCGTCGCCGTCCCTTCTTTTTGCAGCATGGTGGCCCACGGCCGGGGCATGTTCAGCGACCACGTGGACCCCATCGAAATCGGCCGCCACTGGTGCGACAAGACGCGCCGAATGGTTGAGTGGGCCATGAAGACGCGGGCGGAGACACCAGGCGGACGATTCGTCGACGTCTCGTACTACGACCTGATCCGCGACCCGTTAGCCCAGGTCCGGCGGATCTACGAGGTGGCAGGAATCGACTTCGAAGATGAAGCCAAGGAACTGGCCGAGCAGTATGTTGCGGCGAATCCGCAGAATCGCTTCGGAAAGCACCATTATCGACTCGAGCACTTCGGGTTGAGCGAGCAGCTCATGGACGAAACCTTCGCGGCGTACCGAGAGGCCTATGCGATTCCCTTCGAATAGGCCCCTTTGAATAGGCCAAGCAAGGCTCAACGAGCGCGAAGCGGCGACCGAGCAACGATGTACCGTTGGCCATGAGCCAAGCACCAAAGAAGCGCACCGTGGTCAACGCGATCACTGGGGCCGTTCGCGACTTCCGCAATCTGAGGACCTCCGACGTCGAACCAGTCCCCGATGATGTGCGGATCGACGGCAAGACGTGTCTGGTGACCGGGGCCAACAGCGGATTGGGCCGGGCGGCTGCTATCGAGCTGGCCCGGCGGGGCGGCACCATGATCCTGGCCTGCCGCCCCGGCCACGACGAAACCTGCGATGAGATCAAGGAGGCGTCGGGATCGGAGGCCGTCGAGATGGTCGAGGTGGATCTGGCCGATGTCCGCTCTGTGCATCGCTGCTGCGACCAACTCATGCAAAGCGGCGTGACCATAGACATTGCGCTCATGAACGCCGGCTTGATGACGCCCACCGCGAGGGAGACCCCGCAGGGGTACGACACCATGTTCGCCGTCCACTTCTTGTCCAAACGGGTGATGATCGACCGGTGGCTCAAGGACGGCGTCATTCGTCCCGCGGGCCACAACGACGAGCTTCCGAGAATCGTGTTCGTCTCATCGGAATCGCACCGGTCCTATGAGGCCATCGAGTTCGAGCAGCTCGGCGAGTACGCCGAATACGGGATCAAGGAGAGCATGCGGCACTACGGACTCAGCAAGCTGGTGTTGAGCACCTATGCCACCGAGCTGTCGCGCCGCCTGAATCCGGGCGAGCGCACCGAGGTGGCCGTGCATGCACTGTGCCCTGGTGGCGTGTCCACCAAGATCGCCCGAGATGCGCCCGCCCTGCTGAAGCCGATCGTCAACCCGGCGCTGCGGCTGTTCTTCCGGTCCCCCGAGAAGGCTATTGCACCGATCATTTATCTCTGCTGCGCTCCTGAAGCAGGAGCATCCACCGGGATGTACCTCCACCTGATGAATCGCAAGCCAGTGTCGGAGAGCGCGGCCGACCCAGGAAACGGCACCAGACTGTGGGAAGCCAGCGAAACCATGGTGGCGAAATCCCGGGATGCCACCTGAGGGTTACGCCGCGGCCTCTCCGGGCTATTTATCGATGTCCCGGTGGATTACGAGGGGGCGGACTCCGAGCTCTTCGTTCTCGACGAGGCGGCGGCTGACATCCTCGGCTACGAAGACCGATCGGTGGTGGCCCCCGGTACAGCCGAAGGCGATGGTGAGATACGACTTGCCCTCCCGCACATAGGCGGGCACCAACATGGTCAACAGGTCTTCGGTCTTTTGCAGAAAGGTCTCAGCCATGGGCTGGCCGTTGAGCAGGAAGTCCTTCACCGCTTCGTCCTGGCCGGTGAGCGGGCGGAGCTCCTCTACCCAGTGGGGGTTGGGCAGGAAGCGGCAGTCCAGCACCAGGTCGGCGTCGAGCGGGATGCCGTGCTTGAAGCCGAATGACATGATCCGGGTGGTCACCGACTCCGGCCCGGCGTCTAGGTCGAACACCTCGTCTATGAAGCGGTTGAGTTGGTAGATGCTGTACTCGGAGGTGTCCACCACCACGTCGGCTTGGCTGCGCAGGTTGACCAGAGCCTCTCGCTCGGCCTCGATGGCGTCGGACACACCCATCGGCGGGACGCTGGAGAACGGATGTCGGCGCTTGGTGCTCTCGAATCGCTTCACCAGCTCAGGGGTTGAGGCGTCGAGAAAAAGGATGCGCACCGATCCCTCGGCTGATTCCTTGAGCTCGACCAGGGCGGGGGCCACATCCTCGTAATAGAGGTTCAGCCCTAGCACTAGGCCCACTCGCGAGACCCCGCTGTCGGGGGCATCGGCAAACTCCTGGACCTTGGGCACTAGTGCGGGCGGCAGGTTGTCCACCACGTACCAGCCGAGGTCTTCGAAGTGGTTGGCGGCCTGCGACCGGCCGGCCCCCGACATCCCGGTGATCACGACGAACTCGGCCACCACTTCAGGCTAATGGCCGCGATCAGACCGCTCTGGATATTCGCGAATCGTGGGGGCGAAAGTGCGGGTCAGCTCTCTGGCCGCACTTTCCGGCACACCAGCACCAGCAGGCGGGGAATGGTCTCGGCCTGGGGGTATTCCGGGGCCGCGGCCAGAAAACCCTGTGGTGGTGCGGGCTCCAGCATGCGGTCGAGGGCCAGCCCTGCGTCGCGCAGGGCGTTCACGTATCGGCTCAATGGGCGATGCACGAACGGCAGGAACACGTCCTTTTGCACTTCTTCGATCATCACGCTCTCCCGCAGGTACGGACCGATGCGCCAATACTGCTCGGGCGGGTCGAGGATGTGGTCATCGATCCACCCGCTGTCGGGGGTTTGCAGCAGCGGATGGTTGAGGAACAGCAGGAATCGCCCGCCGTCGCGCAGCATTCGGGCGGCTTCGGCCACAGCGGCGTCCATGGCCTCGATGTGTTCGAACACCAAACAGGCCACCGCGGCGTCGAACGACTGATCGGACAGCGGCAGCGCTTCGGCCTGTCCCCGGGCATAGACCGGTCCCCCGACCCGGCGGGCGGCCTCGGCTATCTGAGCTCGGGTGGGGTCGACCCCAACCACCAGGGACGCTCCCAGTCCGGCCGCCATTCGGGAGAGCTGCCCCTCGCCCGCGCCGATGTCCAGCACCCGGTCGTACCCGGCCAAGAGCTCGGTGGCCAGCGGGATGATCAGCTCGGCGTACTCGGGATCAGCCCCATCGGTGCACTGCGCCTGCCACCACCCGGCGTGTTGCTCCCACAGGTTCTCGCCCGGGAGTCCTTCACTCATTGGGGGCCATGGAGCTTTTCGTACACCGAATGGGCCACGGCATCAGGAAGCCAGCTCAGCGCTAGCAGGTCGTCCAGCGAGGCCCGCTCTACCGCTCGCACCCCGCCCAGTTCCTTCACCAACCGGGTTCTGCGGGCGGGCCCGAGGCCATCGATGCCATCAAGCGAAGACTTGGTCATCCGCTTGCCCCGCAGTTGGCGGTGGTAGTCGTTGGCGAAGCGGTGGCTCTCGTCTCTGATGCGCTGCAACAGGTACAGGCTCTCCGACGGCCGGGGTATCTCCACCGGGTGGGGTTGGCCGGGCACGAAGACCTGCTCGAACTCCTTGGCCAACCCGGCCGGGGAGATCTCCCCGTCGAGGCCCAGCTCGGCCAGCACCCGCTCGGCCACGCCCAGTTGGCCCTTGCCGCCGTCCACCACCAAGAGCTGCGGCGGATAGGCGAACTTCCCCCGCTCCTCCACCGGGCGGTCCCGCTCGGCCAGGTAGTTGGACAGTCGGCGGGTGAGCACCTCCTCCATGGCGGCGTAGTCGTCGTTGCCGTCCACCGTGCGCACCTTGAACCGGCGGTACTCCGACTTGCGGGGCAGCCCGTCTTCCATGACCACCATCGAGCCCACGTAGTCAGACCCCTGGAGGTGGCTCATGTCGTAGCACTCGATCCGCAGGGGGGCCTCGGGCAGCCCGAGGCACTCTTGGAGGTCGTTGAGGGCCCGGGCCCGGCTGTTGTGGTCGGTGCTGCGCTTGAGCCTATGGCGGGCGAACGCATCGGCCGCGTTGCGGGCCACCGTTTCCTGAAGCTTGCGCTTGACTCCCCGCTGGGGCACCGAGATGGCCACCTTGGACCCTCGCTGCTCCCGCAGCCACTCTTCGTACAGCTCTTGGTTGTCGGGCAGGTCGGGCACCAGTACCTGCTTTGGTCCGCCCAGCGGATTCTCCTCGAAATACAGCCTTTCCAGCACCCGGCTCACCAGCTCGGGCCGACTGAGCTGGCCGGCCTTGTCCACGATGAACCCCCGGCGGCCCATGACCCGACCCTTGCGGATGTAAAACACTTGGCAGGCGGCTTCGAGTTCGTCGTCAACCAAGCCGACCACGTCGTAGTCTTCCGAGCGGCCCCCCACCATCTCTTGGCCCTCGATGGCTTTGCGCACACTGGCCAGCCGGTCTCGGCAACGGGCGGCCTGCTCGAACTCCAGGGCGCCCGCGGCCGCGGCCATGTCGTCCTCCAGCCGCTTCACCACTTCGTCGGTGTCGCCGCCGAGGAAGGCCAATAAGTCGTCCACCATCTGGTCGTAGCGTTCCCGCTCAACCTCGCCCACGCACGGCCCGGCGCACTTTTCGATGTGGTACAGCAGACACGGCCGGCCCAGCCGGGCGTGGTGGTTGAACTTGTTGTCGCTGCATGTGCGGATGGGGAACGTGCGCAGCAGTTGATCGAGGGTCTCCCGGATGGCGTAGGCGTGGCCGTACGGGCCGAAATATCGGTTGCCCTTCTTCTTGCGACCCCGGATGACCATGGCCCGGGGCCACTCGTCCACCATGGTCACACAGAGAAACGGGTAGCTCTTGTCGTCTCGGTAGCGGACGTTGAAGCGGGGCTGATGCTGTTGGATGAGGCTGTACTCCAACATCAGCGCCTCCACCTCGGTATCCACCTGAATCCACTCCACCGATTCCGCCTCGGCCACCATCTGGGCGGTGCGAGGTGGCAGGTAGGCCGGGTTCTGGAAGTAGCTGCCCAGCCGGGAGCGCAGGTTCTTGGCCTTGCCCACGTAGAGGAGGCGTCCGTGCCGGTCTTTGAACTGGTACGAACCCGCGGCGTCGGGGATGGTGCCGGGGGGCGGGCGCTTCAACATGCTCCTCCCATCCTACGAGCCGGGCGGCAGCCGGATTGCCTCCCTTCAGGACACCCAACCCACCTCTTTTCATTGCGGGATCAAGGCGGGTATGATTTCAATTCACGCTGGCCGGGTATCCAGCGACATATCGAACTCTAAGGCCGACATCCCCGTGGCGAGGCGACCCGGCTGTCCCCACCGGCTGCTAATTGGAGTTCCCGTACCTCACGGAGGTTCTCAAAACATGTTGCGCGTTCAGCGACCGCTCCCTGAGCGGTACACAACGGCATCGTCTGAGCAGTTGGCGGACTGGATCGGCGACGCTAAGAAAACCCTGGGCGACCGGCTGTTCATTCTCGGGCATCACTACCAACGCGACGAGGTCATGGCGTGGGCCGATGCCCGGGGCGACTCCTTCCGGCTGTCGGTGCTGGCCCAGCAGCGCCCCGAAGCGGAGTACATCGTGTTCTGCGGTGTCCACTTCATGGCCGAGTCGGCCGACATCTTGACCGGCGACCACCAGCAGGTGGTGCTCCCCGATTTGAACGCTGGCTGCTCCATGGCCGACATGGCCGACATCGACCAGGTGGAAGAGGCCTGGGAGGAGCTGGCCCGGGTGACCGACATCGACCGGGTGGTGCCCATCACCTACATGAACTCGGCCGCCAACCTGAAGGCGTTCGTGGCCCGCCACGGCGGGGCGGTGTGTACGTCGTCCAACGCCCGGGCCGTTTTGACCTGGGCGCTGGAGCGGGGCGATCAGGTGCTGTTCTTCCCCGACCAGCACCTGGGACGCAATACAGGGTTCGACATGGGCTACGACGAGAGCCACATGGCGGTGTGGAATCCCCGCTTCGAGCTGGGCGGGCTGACCGAGACCGAGTGCAAGGAATCGGTGTTGTTGCTGTGGCGGGGGCACTGCTCGGTACACCAGCGATTCCAGCCCGACCACGTTTCTGCGTTTCGGGCCGAGCATCCCGATGGGATCGTGGTGGTACACCCCGAGTGCAGCCGGGAGGTGTGCGCGGTGGCCGACCAGGTGGGTTCCACCGACTTCATCATCAAGGCGGTGGCTGCGGCCCCGGCCGGCTCGGTGATCGGCGTGGGCACTGAGATCCACCTGGTGAACCGGCTGAACGACGAGACCCCGGACAAGACGGTGGTGTCGCTCGACCCGCTGATCTGCCCGTGCTCGACCATGTTCCGCATCGATGCCGCTCATTTGGCCTGGACGCTGGAGGGCCTGGCGGAGGACAAGGTGCGCAACCGCATCACCGTGCACCCGGAGATTGCGGCCGATGCCCGCATCGCCCTCGACCGGATGCTGAGTATTACTTAACAGTTGCTTCTGGGCAGCGGGACTGGCTCCCCGGCACGCCTAGCTCTCTCGGTCCACGCTCAGTTCGGCATAGCGCTCCACCGCGTGGTGGTAGTGCTGCAAGCTGGGCTCGTTGCGCCCGAACAGCACCTCGGCGGTGGCCCCGCTCTTGAGGGCGTTCTGGATCTGAAAGCCCACCCAGTAGTCCTCGTCTCGCACCGCCTGAAGCACTAGGGCGCTGAACTGCCCGGCTGTTTCGCGCTCTTCATCGGTGGAGGGCTTGTGGCGGCAGAGCACGGTCTGGATGGTGAGGCTGGTGTCTACGGTTGGACCGGGGAACAGCTGGCTCAGCAGGCAGTAGTCGCCCAGAATCCCGGAGATCGACACGTTGGGGAAGATGGAGTGGATCAGGCGGATGTGCTCGTCGAGATCCCACTCGTCCTCGGGCTGGTCGACCAGCTTGGGCAGCGACTTGCGGCCGAACACGATGCGCTGGTGGGGACCCCAGGTGTCGTGGGCCATGAGGTTGCCTATGGTGTTCAGCCCCACGGTCTTGGGGTGCAGCCGCTCCTGGTGGTAGCCCTCCAGATACCCGTCCCAGGCCACCTTCCAGCCGGGGCCGTCGAGGGTGCGCTGCTCGAAGATGTGCCACTGGTCGAGGTCGAGGGCGGCGACGTAGGGGCCGAAGTCGCCCAGAAAGGCGTCGATGTCGAAGGTGATGCCGGGGGTGAGGCAGGCGAACACGAAGCCGGCCGTCTCGGCACAGGCCAGTGGAGTGAGCGAGAGGTGGTCGCGGTCGACGTCGCCGAAGGTGTGGCCGCCGAACATGCCCACGAGGTCTCCGGCGGTGTCGTACGACCAGGCGTGGTAGGGACAGCTCAGCCGTCGCGCCGATCCCGCCGACCCGGCCTCACACAGCGGCGATCCCCGGTGGCGGCAGACGTTTAGGAACGCCCGGGCCGCGCCGTCGGCCCCCCGGGTGAGCAGCACCGGCACCCCCATGACGTCCATGGCCTTGTAGGTGTCGGGGGCGGGAAGCTCGGAGCCGAGGGCCAGCGCCAAGGGCAGATGCTTGAAGATCCGCTCCACCTCGTACTCGAAGCGCCCCTGGTCGAGGTAGGCGTCAACTGGCTGGCGCATCACGTCGGGGGCCAGATCGGTGGTGTTGTCCTGCCACAGACCGAAGACCCGGCGGGTCAAGTCCCGGATCGCATCGTCGGTGTAGGCCATCAGCCAACCCTACCTAGCGGGGAAATCCGACTGGGAACCAGCCAGAGCGACTGGTCTTCACGACTGGCGGGCCAGGTATTCCTCACGCAGCGGCTTCTTGTAGAGCTTCCCGGTGGGCAGCCGGGGGAAGTCGGCCCGGAAGTCCACCACACGGGGCACCTTGAAGCCGGCCAAGTTCTGTCGGGCGAACGACCGCAACTCCTCGGCCAGTTCGTCCGACGGCCCGACATCGGGTTCGAGCTGCACCACGGCGTGGACGTACTCCCCCATCTCCTCGTCGGGCAAGCCGAACACGGCCACGTCGGCCACCTGGGGGTGCAATGCGAAACAGGCCTCGATCTCTTGGGGGTAGATGTTGACCCCGCCGCTGATGATCATGAACGTCGCCCGGTCGGTGAGGTAGAGGTAGCCGTCGGCGTCGAGGTATCCGACGTCGCCCACCGTGGACCAGTTGTCGTGCTGGGGATGGCGGGAGTCCTTCGTCTTCTCCGGGTCGTCGTGATATTCGAAGGTTGGGGTTTCCTGCTCGAAATAAACAACCCCCGGCTCCCCGACTCCGAGCTCGTGGCCGTCGTCATCACATATGTGGGGGACTCCCATCATCGCCTTGCCCACCGACCCCTTGTGCTCTAGCCAGTCTTCGGCACCGATGAAGCACAGCCCGTTGCCCTCAGTGGCGGCGTAGTACTCCTGGATGATCGGACCCCACCACTCGATCATCTGCTCCTTGACCGGAACCGGGCAGGGCGCGGCAGCGTGGACCGCCATCTTCAGCGACGAGATGTCGTAGCGGTTGCGGATCTCCTCGGGCAGTTTGAGCAGGCGGATGAACATGGTGGGCACCATCTGGGTGTCGGTCACCGAATACTGCTCCACATAGGCCAAGAAGCGCTCCGGGTCAAAGCGGTCCATGATCACGAGCGTGCCGCCCAGCTCGTGAACTCCGGCGCTGTACATCAGCGGGGCGGAGTGATAGAGCGGCGCCGGACTCAGGTACACCGAGTTCTCGTCCATGCCGAGCAGATGGTGCTCGAGCATGCCGATGCCCGACAGGCTGGCATCGTGTACCTCCACTCCGGTCAGGGGTCGCTTGATTCCTTTGGGCCTGCCGGTGGTGCCCGACGAGTACAACATCACCTCGCCCTTGGGCAAACGGGGCAGCGGCTCATTGGGCACAGCCGCGACCGCATCCTCGTACGACTCGAAGCCGTCGATGGCCCCGTCCATCATCAGCTTGTGTCGGCAGTCAGGAATGAGGTCGACCATTTGGGCCGCGGTGTTGGCCATCGCCTGGGTGGTTATCAGCGCGGTCGCCCCGCTGTCGTTCACCACATAAGCCGCCTCCTCGGGCGACAGGTACCGGTTGATGGTGCTGAAGTACAGCCCCGACGTCATCGCCGCCCAAAACACCTCGTAATACCGGCGATTATTCTCCGCCAAAATGCAGATGTGGTCCCCCTCCCGCAACCCCCTGGAATGCAGGAGCTGGGCTAGTCGATTAGTCGCCTCATCCAGCTCCCTATAAGTAGTGACCTCCCCCGTGCTGGCCATAATCTGCGCCGCCTTGTCCGGCGTAGTACGAGCGTGCTGTCCCGGATACATGCGTAGATAGCTCCCCCTAGGTCAATTGCCAGAGGGAGAGTAGCGGCCGCTGACTGAGTCAGTCTCCCTACACCTCGTTGCACCCGCGGAAGCCGGGATCGGGGCCAGAGCGGCGAGGCGGGGCAAAGAAGTCGTTTTCGTCGTCATCGAGGCGGTTGCACTTGCGCAGCATGGCCCGCCGCTCGGCCTCCAAGAACAGATACCGGGCCACGTCATCCGGCGTGTCGTCGCTGGTGAACAGGTCAGCCGCGACAGGATCCCGCATTAGCTCGCGCCGAATGTCGTCCTTGGTAACAACCGTCCCATCAGGCCCAACAGCCCGCACCTTCTTCAGCCGCCGCCGATACCACTTGTTCCTCAGGATCGGGAAGTACAACCCCAGGTTGAGCATCATCAACCCGAAGCAACCGATCGTCACCCCCGTCAGGACCGAGCCCATCATGAGTCTTCCTCGTTGTGCGATTTCCCTGGGCGCCCTAAAGATTGGGTGCGATAGTCTTTGATATATCTTGATATTACAGGTAATCTCGCGTAAGTCAATGGCACGGTCGGGAGAGCAGAATGCTTGATAAGCAGATTGAAACCGTATCTTGTCTCACGGGTGATACACTCTGGCCCATGGCATATGTCACGATTCGAGAGCTTCGCAACCAAGGAGGCGACGTCATCGATCGAGTGCAGAAAGGCGAGCGCATCATTGTCACCAGATCTGGGCGGCCAGTAGCTGAACTCCAGCCTCTGCGCCACAAGGGTCCAGACCCTGAAACTCTGCTTGACCGCTGGCGCCATCTGCCCAAGGTCGACCCCGACAAAATGCGCCAGGACATCGACGAGATCATCGACCCGACGCTATGACCGCCGAATTAGTGAACCGGGGCATCCTTGATACGAACGTCGTGCTGTTGCTTCCGCAGCTGACCGATCCTGACCTGTTACCCGAAGACTCTTCGATCACCGCGGTTACGCTGGCGGAGTTGTCCGTTGGGCCGCTTGTGGCATCCACCGACGCTGAGCGGGCCCGCCGCCAAGCTCACCTCCAGCAAGCTGAAGCCGACTTCGATGTTGTGCCCTTTGACGAGACCGCTGCCCGCGTATTCGGCAGAGTCGCCGCTGACCTCCGCAGCGCTGGCCGCAAACCCGCCGCCCGGGCTTACGACGCCCTCATCGCCGCCACTGCCATCGCCAACCAGCTCCCCCTCTACACCGCCAACCCCGACGACTACACGGATATCTCTGGCCTAGACCTGGTACCCATACCCCACCCCGACCGTCCGTGAGCCATTGAGGTCATAGTTCATGACCTCAGTTCAGACGAGCGACCATCAGTCCTTCGACAGACTCCACGTCGGCCACCGCCGATCGCACTGCCTCAGCGGCGGAACCGGCCTCACGATCGAAGTCCAATTCCAGACCACTTGAAACCCGCTTTAGAGGTCGACGGATCTCCCGGTATGTACCTACACTTGAAGGTCAATGTTGTCCTCAACTTCACGAATACCCATCGGAGAAAGACGGACGACTCGTTCTCCGTCGTCATAATCGACTAATGCCTTTTTGTGGGCAGGCCGAAGAACATCTCTCCGGAAGGATGTTGCATTCTTGGCCTCTACGTTTTGAACTAACTCACCTTCCGATAACGGTTCCGGATGGCAACTGTAAAGAACCACAAGCATGCGTTCCCGCATTGACAGATTCGGATTTAGGATACGCATTCTGCCATCTGGCAATTCCCAAACTAGTGGAACCATACGATCAGCAAGTCCGTCCACTATGCTTTGCGCCTGCTCAACTGTTACCTCATGGAACACTCGAACCAATTCCGCCAGCACCCATCTAGCCATTTCAACTACTAGAGTCGCATCCATGCGGTTCGGTTTCACATCTCCGCCTACATGACCGACTCCGCGGTTATTTCGAACATCATAGAGACCAGGCAATACCCTAGGGATCAATATCCTTATACTGTGCGGAGCAGAACTCTTGTTTGATTGTTCTAGATGCCTACAAGCTTCTGGGAAATTGGCGGGCTTGTGCGCTGACGTCGGGTAATTTCCTTCGATGAATCCTCTAACAACCGAATACACAACTTCGCTGAATTTCGCACCGTCTAGTTCAGAAGGTTCCCACCTTGATTCACGATAGTTTCGCATCATCTTGTCGAATTCTGAAAGCAATTCAATTCGAAGTGTTGGTGGAATCCCTTCAAGCGCTCTGGACGGCAACACCCCCATCTATGACCTTACACTTTTTCCGGCTTTGGCAAATCAAATTCTACGAATTGGCTTCCAAGAGTTGTAAGTGAGATATTCTGACTATCGGAGGTATCAAGCCACTTCTCTGTGGCAGATAGTGTTTGCAAGTGATTCGTGAGGTTTGCCGGGGCTCTCCATTTCAGTGCTCTGTAGCAGGTATAGATCTGACTGACACCTATCTGCGAATGGGTGGCTACTTCTTGCAATCAATACACAATCACCATCGACTGCTCTTTCATTGATATTGGATTCTTTTCTGTCGCAAAATCTGGAAGAGAAGTCTTATCGTTCGGCCTGATATCTAGATTTTGGTCAACAGATATTGACGCGGCCTTTTTCTTCTTGGGCTTTGTGCCAGTGGTCTGTGCTGCAGCGTTAGCAGAATTACCCTTAGCCGTTGGTGGGCTTGGCTGGGCATCTCCATTGGCTGACCTAGCTTCAGCACTGGATTCCAGGGGTTCTACGGACGAGACACCAAGGGCTGCTTGCATCAAGGCGTCGAATGCCTCTCGCTGGACTTCAGGCGAGTGGGACTTACATACAGAACTAGACAGCCGGTGTGAGCAGGTCTTTCGTAGATTCTGCGCAGCTCCGGTGAGTGGCCGCAGCCGCGGGGTTTGATTCCGGGCTGGGGGTGCGATATATTTCTATTTCATATTGCGGGGCTGATGGGATTCGAACCCATGACCTTCGTGCTCGTAACGCCGATGCTCTGTCCAGACTGAGCTATAGGCCCGTATTGAAAACAGAAGAGTGGAGCTAGGGGGATTCGAACCCCCATCGGCATCGGGTATAAATCGACCGCTCTACCATTGAGCTATAGCCCCACGAACTGAAGCAAGAGCCGGGATTGCAGTCCCGGCTCTTGCGCGTTCTGTGGATATGTTCTCAGGAATATTCTAGTTCGATTTTGGCTGTTTTTACTGCGGATGTATCGAAGTTCACTGGGATAGAACTGTCACAGGCGGCTGGTACTGTGTTGGTATGGATGAGAGGCACAGCTTCCGAGCACCTGGGCGCGCTGATCGCAGGGGCATCAGCCTCGTAGAGTTCTTCGAGCACTTCCCCGACGACGCGGCCGCGGAAGCCTGGTTCGAGCAGCGCCGCTGGCCGAACAGGGTCGCCTGCCCGCGTTGTGGAAGCATCTCTGTGTCCCGCGTGAAGTCCCGCAAGCCGATGCCGTGGCACTGCAAGGACTGCCGCAAGTATTTCTCTGTGAAGTACGGAACTGTCATGCAGTCTTCGAGGCTGGGTTTGCAGACGTGGCTTCTGGCCGTCTATCTGATGATGACGAACCTGAAGGGCATCTCTTCCATGAAGCTGCATCGCGACTTGGGGGTCACCCAGAAGACCGCGTGGTACATGGCGCATCGCTTGCGAGAGGGCATGGGCAGCGACGATTTGTCGATGTTCGGCGCATCAGAGGCCGACGAGACGTATGTGGGCGGCAAGGAGGCCAACAAGCACAAAGACAAGCGCATGAAGGCCGCGGGCGGGCCGGTCGGCAAGGCTGTTGTGGCGGGGGTCCGCGAGCGCGGCTCAGGAAGGGTCGCTGCCAGGGTGATCCCCGACACGTCCGCTGCGTCTTTGACGGGCATGGTCAAGGACCATGTGGGTTGGGGCGAGACGGTGTACACCGATGAGGCGAAGGGATATCTGCCGCTGAAGCGCCACGGCTACGGACACCGCTCGGTCAGGCACTCGGCAGGACAGTATGTGGACGGCATGGCCCACACGAACGGCATAGAGAGCTTCTGGGCGATGCTGAAAAGGGGCTATCACGGCACGTTCCATCAGGTGTCTCACGAGCATCTGCACAGGTACGTCTCAGAGTTCTCCAATCGCCACAACATACGGCCTTTGGACACCATCAACCAGATGGGCTACATGGTACGATGTATGGACGGACAGCATCTCCCTTACAAGGAGTTGATAGCTGACGGGCCGAGGGCTAGGAGCGAGCATGGCAAAGCCGGAGGAAGAGAACTCGAATATAGTCACCTGGGAGGACTTGGAGAAGGGGACGGACTGGCTGCTGAGCCTTCCCCCTTCTGAGGACGATATTGGGGAATCAGACAAAACTGATTAAAATAAAGGTGTATGTTTGATTCGCAAGTTATTTCAGAACAAGAAGCCGACTCTATTCGAAAATCCGCTTACAGGGAAATGAGAGAGTTAACCCACCAGGCGATCCTCGAAGCCTTTAATCCTGAGATGGGAAGCGATCTCAACAGCCTCAACGATTGATTCTTCGACATTCTTCATGTTTGCGAGGATTTCCGAAGGTGGGTGGCTGTAACCGTCTTCTCGATGCTCTGATGCTGTGAGAAGTCCTGAGAAATACTCTTCCACTGCTTGTTTCATGCGCTCGTTGATCTCAGCGAGTTTGCTCGTGAGGTTTGCACGCAATTCCTGTTCGTAGTTGCTCTCGATTTCCATTGGTTTTTCCTTTCAGTAGCCGCACTGTTGTAGCACGGTTGTTCGATCAATAACCGCACTCTTGCAGCATGGGTTCCACGTCGCGGCCAACCCCGGCAAGTTCGAACTGCGCTCCGATAACTCTGCCGTCGCTGGTCAGCGCAGCGAAAACCAGCCATCCGTGCGAGCGGACATTTCTCACGAATGATGTCTGGCCGTCTCCTATCACAGAGACTCTATAGGGCATCCCGATAAGACCGCCGCCACTGTTTCCTAGCCAGTCCTCTTCCACATATGTGGCTTGGTTCATAGTGTCGTCAATTCCCCTTGCGAAACCGTAGCCGACAGGAATGAAGACACCCGATGAGGGGAAAATGGTGTAATCGTCCAGAAAGATCGCTACTAGAAGATCGCCTTCGGGACATCCCATGTGCAGTTCTGGCGATGACGACAAGTCGTGGAAATCGTAGAACGGGGTGCTGTTGAATACAGTGGACAGATTTCCGTTGAAGTCGTATATGTGCTCCCAATTGCTGGGAGGCGATAGACGGCTTCCGCAATGCTCTGCCTCAGCTTCCTCGAAAGTCATCTCGTATAGGTCGTATGCGAAGTAAGTTCCAGCAAGCTCCCACTCATCTGAACATGTTGCCCCGTCTAGGTACGAGTCTGCCTCATCGCACCATTCGCCGCACCATTCTCCGCAAGACTCGTCGGCAGCGTCCCATAGTGATGTGGAGTCGGGATCAAATCGGAACTCCTTGCCAGCGTCGCGATACGAGTCGTCGCACAGGGCGACGACAGGTGCCAAGGTTCCGCAGTGCTGCCCGACCGCCGCGGCTGGTTTCATTTCTCTGATGTTGTACTCGTATTCAAGCCCGGCGTTGTCGTATGTGTCGCTGCATGTGGCGCTCACGTAGCCGGGCTTGCGTTCAACCGTTGGCTGGCCGGGAGTCGCCGCTGGACTGGTTTCAGAAGAATGCGCGGTGTCCTGGGCTTCAGCAGAATCCCGCGTGTTCGGCTCGGCAGTTGCGAGCGGGGCGACCACATCGCCAGCGATTGTCTCCACTTCCGTGTCGGGCGCTCCGCACGCGGCGGCGAGCAACAGCAAGGAGGCCAAGAGGCGCTTCATGGTGGCCCCCTTCGGTCGGTGAGCAAGCCTCTGTCACGGAGCGCATACACGACCAAGCCGAAGGGAGCCGCGCGAGGCAGCTCCCCGTCAGTTGATTGGCCGTGCAAAGCACGCGCTCCGTGACGAACAGCACCGTAGCAGGGATTGGAGGGGACTGCTGCCAGTGCGCGAAATCCCTGGTCAGTGCGACTGGACAGAGCCGCGTGTCTGAAACTCCCAGGGGTGGTTGCTACGGTAGGGGTGTCACTAAAAACAGCCGATGAATCTTAAGATATATGTAGAAGCATCTGAGAGGATTGAAAGAGATTTATGGTAGCACTGCTGGTAACCCTGACAGGCGTGTTCTTCGCTGCCGTGCTCACTGCCGTGGGGTTCATCGTGAAGATGGTGTTCAACCACGACAAGACCGACGCGGTGATAATCGAGAAAGTTGGCGGGCTGGACACGCGCATGGGTCGAATGGAAGAGCGCATGGACAAGGTGGACGAGAAGCTTGGCAATGTGGTCGATACGCTGGCCCGGATAGAAGGCAGGCTGGCATAAAAACCGGCGCTCCACAGAACCCACGAAATCCCTGCTAGGACTGCCCTGGTCTAGTTCCGTATATAAGTCCCAGGCGAGTTGAAGCTGTTCACAGCCGTAGCGATATCAGGCATCACCTCAAGTAGTGTACTAAGTCGATCATTGTCCATAGATTTCCATCCCTTTGAGTCGGATTGCCGAAACGAAAGTTTGATCATTGTAGTTTCAGCCGTGGAATTCCGCAAACGTAATAGTCCATGATCGGAAGGGTCTGCAAAATATGCTCGATAAGCGCGGTTAGGATCACTCGACATCGCTAGTTTGCACCCCTGTAAACGCTCAACCAGCCCAATCGATTGCCGTGGGCTGTGCCTTAGAAGGTTCACACCATTAGTCGACCTCGGCAGGTTCAAAGGGTTCGTGGCCGCCCGACAGGCTCTCGGCGAGGGCTTGGATTTCGGTTAGGGCGGACTGGAGGTCTTCGGCGATTTCGGCGGCTAGGACGGTGGGGGCGGGGAGGTTGTCGATGTCTTCGAGGCTTTCGTCGCGGAGCCAGAAAAGGTCGAGGCTGACCTTGTCTCGGCCGATGAGTTCGTCGTAGGAGTAGCGCTTGAAGCGCTCTGACTCTTGGCGCTGGTGGCGGTTGACGGGGTTGTAGCAGGCGACGAAATCGTCGAGATGGGTCCTGGTGAGGGGGTTCTGCTTGAGGGTGAAATGCTTGTTGGTACGGAGGTCGTAGACCCACAATTCTCTGGTCCAGGCTTGCTCTGCACCTTCTCGGCGGCGGAAGAACAGGACGTTGGCCTTCACACCCTGGGCGTAGAAGATGCCGGTAGGCAGGCGGAGCAGGGTGTGGACGTCGCAGTCCTGCAATAGCCGGCGGCGGATGGTCTCGCCGGCACCGGCCTCGAACAGCACGTTGTCGGGGACAACTACTGCAGCAGTCCCGCCGATCTTGAGCAGGCTGACGACGTGTTGGACGAAGTTGAGTTGCTTGTTCTTGGTGGTGGCCCAGAAGTCCTCTCGTTCGTAGCTGTCGGATGATGATCGGCCGAAGGGCGGGTTGGTGAGCACCATGTCGAAGCGCTCGCCGGGGTCGTCGCGAAGGGCGTCGTCCACGTTGATGGGCGAGTCGGACTCGGGGCTCTCGATGCCGTGAAGGAGCAGGTTCATGGCACAGAGACGAGCGGGCAGATCGGCAATCTCCCAGCCGGTGAATGCTCCAGATCGCAGGTGTGCGGCCTGGTCTGGGGTTAGGTGCGGGAAGCGCTCGACAATGGACTGGTAGGCCCCGAGGAAGAATCCGCCGGTGCCGCAGGCGGGATCGCAGATGCGGTCGCCGGGCTCGGGGAGCATCACATCCACAATGGCTGAAATGAGGGCCCGTGGGGTGAAGTACTGCCCCGCTCCCTTGGCGCCTTCCTGAGCAGTCTTCTCGATTAGACACTCATAGGCATCGCCTTTGAGGTCGGCGTCGTAGCTCATCCACTCGTGCTGGTCGATGAACTCCTTGATGAGTTGTTCTAGCTTGGCCGGGTTCTGTATCCGGTTGCGGGCCTTTCGAAACACGACACCGAGCATGTCGTCGGCTGATCCGAGTTCGGCAAGGGTCTTGTTGTACTGGGCTTCTAGCTGCTCCCCCGACCGATTCAATAACGTCGGCCAATCCAAGCCGATAGGTACCACCCGCTCCCCCAACAGATCGTGCTGCTCGTCGGCCATCTTGAGGAACAGCAAGTAAGTGAGCTGCTCCAGGTAGTCGCCGTAGGACAATCCGTCGTCTCGGAGCACATCGCAGAAGTCCCAAAGCTTCTTCACCATGGCATTGGGGTCAGCGCTCATCAGCCCCTCACCGTGGCAGAGCATGGGGATTGTTTCCAACTGCGTGAAAAAGGAGTTGCGAGTCGGTGGCTTTCGTGGACGAGGCTGCCATCTACGCCGCCGGAGCTCATTCGCCTAAGCGTTTCAGCGCTGCGGCATGGCGCTGTTCGACACGCTCGGCGGCCGCTTCGACCCGGTCGCGATGATCGGCACTTGCGATGTACTCACGAACTGCCCGCCGCGCTATCTCTTGCATCGACATGCCGTCGAGCGCCGCTCGCTCACGCAAGGCGTTGTGCTCCTCCTCAGTCAATCGCAGTGTCATGGCCATCGGTGCATGGTATTAGCCAGATGCCACACTGCCATCGGCAGCGCACCCGCAAACTCGGAGTCATGCCAGCCAGAGATGTCATAGGGTGACATTCGTTCTCTAGCAAGAGCCACCCTTGGGGAGAATCTTCCCCAGTAGCGTGGAGTCCACTTGGTAATACGGCAAGCCTCAATCACTTCGGTTCGGCTCCCTCAATGACAGTTGGGGCTCTGGGCAACTTCATGTACGATTCGTACATGACGGAAGTAGCGGTGAGCGAGGCGCGAGATCGGTTGGCAGAGGTGATCGATGAGACACGTCGTTCGGGCGAGCCGATTTCGGTGACACGGCGGGGTCGACGAGTCGCTGTAATCATTGATTCCGATGCCTTCGACAGGCTCGTCGATATCGCAGAGGACATCGAAGATCGCTACGAGCTTGACGCGGCCCGTGCCGATGACGACTACGTGCCCTGGGATGAGGTCAAAGCCGCACTGGGACTTGAGTGAGCCGGTACACGGTCGAATTTGCCCGACGGGCGATCAAGTCGATCTCTCGATTACCACGCAAAGAACAGCAACGGGTTCGAGCAGCAATAGATTTGTTGGCTGAAGAACCCAGGCCTCCCGGCTGCGTCGCCCTCACAGGAGAGGACTCTGTCTACCGAGTGCGCGTCGGCCACCTCCGGGTCCTGTATGAGGTGTTCGACGCGCGCTTGGTAATTCATGTGATCCGCGTCGGCCATCGCCGCGACGTATATCGCCCCGGCTGAGGCTGACCTTCTGCAAATCCGAAGACGCCTTGCAACGAAGAAGGCTCGTTCGCCGGAGGAATGGCGAACTCCATCTGCGAGTGCGAGCGGTCGGCTATAGGGGTCAGTGAGTACCTAGCGCCCGGCCGAGGTTGATGGCGCTCGCAAGCTAGGCGGCGGGCAACTCCGGGAGCTGCACCATCTGTTGCTTCTCCCATCGTCTGTCTGCCATATGGCAGCAGCTGAACCCCCCGTCTCACCTGGTCTCCATACCCACCGAATACCGCCGGTAGGCATTCGGCTAAGAGACAACGAGTGAGAACTCTGCTGATAATCTGACCCGCGCGAGACCCGCAGGCTGGCATCAAGCAGACTGGAGAAGCCAATGGCGATGTTCGACCCCAACCTGCTGCGCGCGGTCGCCAAAATCTCCTCTGCTGACGACAGGAGACACGGCACCGGCTTCCTCTACGACGCCCCAACCCCAACGAATGAGAGCAAGGTAGGCACTTGGTTTGTAACCTGCAAGCATGTCTACGAGGGGATTCGCGAAGATGGAGACAAGGCCCTCATTTGGTTCAACCGCAATGACGGCACAGGGGCAGTGCCAATGGAGGTCGACGTAAGCGGTACCGAAGGAAATTGGCTTTGGACCTTGCACGATGAACACGACGTAGCCGTCTTGGCGTTCTATGCTCTGAAGGATAACCCGGTTAGGGAGATGATCGCCTTCTCCACATTCCCCCGAATAGAACATTCCCTCGCCAGCCTGGAGGCCCAAGAGATTGGGGTTTCCGAGGGGGACGGCGTCTATATCCTGGGGTTCCCTGTTGGGTGGGAACCATCAGACCGCCATTATCCGGTTACCCGATATGGGGTCATAGCCCAAATTCGGGGACTCTATGACGGATCGCACTCGACCTTCCTGGTTGACGGCTCCGTGTTCGGAGGCAACAGCGGCAGCCCAGTGCTTACCAAGTTCGAGGTGGCTGGCATCCAGGGGCTTCCAGTGGTCCCCAGCACGAAACTGATCGGTATGGTCAATGCGTACAAGGTAAATCAGGCTCCCGTAGACGAGGTTTCAGAGCAACAGGCGCTCTCCCGGATAATCGCAATCGAGAACGCGGACCTGATAACGGTTATTCCGATAGACCACATCGACGAGACAGTCGGCATGGCCTGTCAGAAGTACGGGATCACTTAGACGGATCGGACCAGCCCATTTCTCCCCACTTCCTCAGGGGCGAGCATCGGGTGGCAGCAGATTTTGGGGACCCACAGCTTTATCTTGCGATCAGAAGAAGCACACTTGGCAGGTTCCAGTTCGGGGGCCATCCTGGCCTCGCCTCATAGCAGAGCCACCAACCTCTATGGGCACTACATTAGCTGCCGACATCGCTCAGACTTTTGGGACTGACCCCGAACTGTGGCTGAATCTCCAGGCGAATTATCAAAGCCGGTATATGAAGGCAGGTTCCCAATAGGCATCGGCTTAGGCGGATTGCCGAAAGGCCGTGATGCGCTCCAGCAGGGCTGAGGCTGGTTCGTCGTTGGGGTCTTGAGGGACGAGGCGACCTGAGAAGGCATCCGAGAGGATCGAGCGCCGTAGGGATTCTGAATGGCGCCTTGCCTGGTCAAGCTCCTCACGTAGCCTGCTCTCTAAATCCATGATCTTTTGGAGATGACCAACAACTTCTCGCTGCTCATCCAAAGACGGAGCCGGCACTGGAA